>NZ_JAXHBT010000001.1:2302500-2650000 GCF_042768335.1 Ruegeria meonggei
GCCGCCTCAGTGAAACGCGTGTACGAGTTTTGACAATTGGCTTTGCGCCGGGGCAGCCCTATCTCGGGCCGCTTGGACCAGAGTTCAACATTCCACGTCTCAAAGAACTGACACCAATGGTGCCCGAAGGCGCGCTGGTGCTGGCGATATCCCAGTTTGTGCTGTTTTCCGGCCCCACGCCGACAGGATGGCGGCATGTAGGCCAAACCGCCTTTCGCTGTTTCCGCCCCGAGGCCGCGCAGAGTTTCGCACTGCGCCCCGGGGATGAGATGCAGTTCCTGCCGGTCTCGCGGGAAGAATTGGAAGATATCCGCGCGCGCAATCCTGACGGCGCAGGTGGCGCCACCTGTCAGGAGATCCCCGGTTGAGCTTGCGCGTCCATCAGATCGGCCCGGCTTGCACGGTGCAGGATCAAGGAAGAACCGGGTTACTGGATCAGGGATTGTCTCGGTCCGGGGCGGCCGATCAACTGGCCCTGCACGAAGGAGCGGCCCTTTTGGGACATAGCCCGGACTGCGCTGCGCTTGAAATGGCGGGGATAGGCGGCACGTTCGAGGCCACGCAACCCATCAATATCGCGCTAACCGGCGCGCCAATGCAGGCCAGCATTGATATCAGCCCGGTCGCCTGGAACGCCTCTCATCCGCTTGAGCCCGGGCAGAAGCTGGTGATCGGAGCGGTAAAGCAAGGAAATTATGGCTATCTACATATCGCGGGCGGGATTGATGCTCCGCTGTTTTTGGGCTCACGCGCGACCCATCTGACGGCCAATGTCGGGCGCGCGGTGCAGGCGGGTGATCTTCTGCCCGCCGGTCAAGCCTCGGGGCGCGCGGGCATGAAACTGCGCCCCGATGATCGGTTTAACGGAGGAGAGCTGCGCGTCGTCACCAGCTTTCAGACCCCGTTGTTTGACCAAAATACACGCGACCGATTTGCAGGGACCACATTTCGCCGCGGGGCGCGGGGCAACCGGATGGGGGTGCAACTGGATTGCGATGGCGACGGGTTTGCCGCCAAGGGGCAGTTGAACATTTTGTCCGAGGTCATCACACCCGGCGATATCCAGATGACCGGCACAGGAAACCCCTTTATCCTGCTACCCGAATGCCAGACCACCGGAGGGTATCCGCGCATCGCCACCGTCCTGCCCTGTGATTTGCCCCGTGCGGCGCAAACCCCCGCAGGTGCCGAGGTTCGGTTCAAGTTCGTGACCCTGGACGATGCCGTTACCCTTCATGCCACCTTTCTGGCGGAATTGTCCCGGCTGCGGGCTCGGGTTGAGCCGCTGGTGCGCGACCCCAATGACATTGCTGACCTGTTGTCCTACCAGTTGATCAGCGGAATGATCTCGGCCACCGATTAAGGAGAAATGCCCATGCCCAGCGTCGATCTGAATGCCGATATGGGGGAAAGCTTTGGTCCCTGGAACATGGGCGACGATGAAAGCCTGCTCAAGATCATCACCTCGGCCAATATCGCCTGCGGATTTCATGCCGGTGATCCGGATGTGATGGTCAAGACGATGACATTGGCGGCGGAAAACGGTGTCGGCATCGGCGCCCATCCCGGATTCCCCGATCTTCAGGGCTTTGGCCGGCGCAATATGAAAGTGCCGCATGACAGCCTGCGCAATCTGGTGCGCTATCAATTGGGCGCAGCAAAGGGCATGGCCCGGGCGGTTGGCACCGACGTGCGCCACCTAAAGCTGCACGGAGCGCTGGCCAACATGTGCTCGGCCGATGTCGACATGGCGCGGGCCTGTTATCAGGGCGCGCTGGATGTTGACCCGGATATCATCATCATGGTTCTGGCCGTGACCAAACAGGAAGAGGCCGTGCGCGCGCTTGGCTGTAAGTGGGTCGGCGAAATTTTCGCAGATCGCGCCTATAACGACGACGGCACGCTGGTCGACCGCAGCCTGCCCGGCGCCGTCATCCATGACCCCGATGTAGCAGGCCCGCGCATCCTGAACATGGTGCGCGAGGGTGCCATCCTCACCGAAAGCGGCAAGAGGTTGGAGACCTCGATCGACACAATCTGCCTGCATGGCGACGGACCCACGGCGGTGCAGATCGCCCGGTCGGTACGCAAGAACCTGATCGAAGGCGGGGTCGAGGTGACAAAGTTCATCCGGTAACCACCCCGGTGTAAGATCGGCCCCTTACCTTGTTACTGTTGCCCGCACGCGATTCAGCCCCTAGCATGCCTGCAAGTGCATGTTCTGAATACCACAAATCCAAGCACGACCGCGCCCGTTGACTGCCGGTTCTGCGCAAGGAGGTAAGTTAATGTCTTTTGATTTGATGTCTTATGAACCCCGGGGCGACAAGAAGAACTCGGATTTTTTCGCCGAGTATCTACCTAAGATTTATGAACGGCGCACCAGTTCGGGTACTGCTGATCAAGTCGGCGGGATGCGGGCAATCGTTATGCAAGTTGAGCCCACGGCATTGTTCGATACGATGGTCGAGCTTTACGTAATGACGCCGTATCGCCACACGGCAACCTATCTGGGTGCAACCCACAAGTATTCGGTGATGCATTCGCACGCGGACTACCCCGCGCTAATCGTGATGGCCCCGCTAAGTCCAAGTTTCGAGGACTTTATCCCGCGCATCAACCGCATGTACCCGCTGGCGCGGAACACGCCCCAGACCCGCTATGTTGGAGAGATCTATGGCGCGACCGATCTGAACACCCTCAGCAAGACGCTGGAGGATCAGAATATCCGCTTTGAATACAGCGGCGATACCGAAAATCCGTTCTACACGTTGGATGGGTTCCGCTTTACCACGCCGTCCGATTTCACCTGCAACCGGGTCGGCTATTCTACTTTGGATTTCAATGATCCTGACAGTCTGGGGCTTGGTGACCGCGTGGTGCTGAACAACACGGAACAGGCACAGCTGGATCGGGCGGCCGCCCTTGGCAGCGACACCAAAATCGCCCCGCTGATGCTGGGTGTCGACCATCTTGCCACGCGGGTCCTTGCTGGTGAGCGTGAGGACGCAATCCTCGAGTTTCTGACCATGGTGCCCTATTACTTTTGGGGGGCGTATAACATCTTTGACATGAACTCCTCGACCAATGTGAACCGCAATTCCAGCGTCGACGATGACAAGAAATCCCCTGCCAAGGTGTTCACGGCCAACAACACCCCGTCCTTCGTGAATTCCTTTGCCAAACTGCCGATGCCAACCGAGGATTTCGTTCGCAATTTCGGACGCCGCCTGCACCACATGGCGATCGAGATCAAGGATGGCGATCATGGCGCCGGGGAAAAGAACGTCGATTTCGTGGTGAACACGCTCAAAGACAAGGGCGTGCCGTTCCTGGCCCATGTGGTGGGCGAATGCAAAGACGACCCAAACCTCAAGCAAATCTTCTCAAAGCATTCAAAGAACACCCTGCTGATCACGGAATACATTGAGCGGTGCCACAAGTACGACGGCTTTTTCACCAAGGATAACGTCGCCGCTTTGACGGCAGCGGCCGGGCAGGACGAGCAGTACCAGCACGGCCACGTCTTCGACTAAAGCGCTGGTAAAAAAATGGCTGCGAGTTTCCTCGCAGCCCAGATCCATCCAGGAGAGTATGTCGGGTCTTATGACGGCCCGATCATGAAACAGGTGACATTCCGGGCCTGAAGCCTGCGGCAGGCCAAATCGGCCTGTTCGCGGGTCATGCCCTGGAACGTTGCATCAAAGCCGCGCGTGTTTTGGTTCACCTTGCGCAGCGTGCCTTCCAGAGTGGTCATTTCCGACAGGGCAGTTTTCAACAGAACTTTTTCTGCCTCGTATCGGGTGGTATAGCGGCCAACATTGACGCCCCACAAATGGCCGCCAGATGTCGATAGCCGGGTGACAATCTCTTGTTCTGGTTCGGGTTGCACTGTCGGGTCGGCCGAGGCCAGAACCAGATCGTTCGAACGGGCCGCGGGCCGGGTGCCGCCGCCATCTGTCGTAGGTTGAACGTCAGCTGCTGCAATGGCCGCGGCGATTCCGTCCTGAATACGTGCGCCGTTCTTGGCAGCCGTGGCGGCCACCGTGCCAGCCACCTGGACGGCGGCAGTACGTCCCGGACGCAACACAGGCCGCAGGCTGGAGGTTGGTGCGATTGCGAGGCTTGCGACCGTAGCACCCAAACCGGCATTCCCGGCATAAACCGGGCGCGCAGGCTTTCGGATCGGCGCGCGCGAGGGTGCCCGGCGGAAGCCCATATCCAGCAGTTCGGCCACTTTGGCATTGCGAGATGCGCCGGACTTACCGCCAAAAACGGTGGCAATGATGCGTTCATCCTTGCGCTTGGCCGAAGCAACCAGATTGAAACCCGCCGCGCGTGTATAGCCGGTCTTTATTCCGTCTGCGCCTTTGTAAGCTGCCAACAAACGCCGGTTCGTGTTCGGAACAGTCTTGATCCCGGCATGGGTCGATTGGCGCGAAAACAGGTTATAATACTGCGGGTAATCATACAGCAGATGCCGACCCAATTCTGTCATGTCTCGAGCCGTAGATAGGTGACCTGATTCCGTCAGTCCGTGCGCGTTCTTGAAGGTTGTGCGGCTCATGCCCATGGCCCTGGCGGTGCGCGTCATGCGGCGGGCAAAGGCAGCCTCGGACCCGCTGATCGCAATCCCGATTGCCGTGGCGGCGTCGTTGGCCGATTTCACGGCCGCCGCGCGGATCAGATAACGAAACGCAATAGTCTGCCCGGATCGCAGGCCCAGTTTAGACGGCGGCTCGGATGAGGCTTTTTTGGTGATACGCACGGGTGTATCCAGTGTGATCTCGCCATTTCGCACCGCCTCGAACGCGATGTACAGCGTCATCATCTTGGTCAAAGAGGCCGGGTGCAGCCGAGTGTCAGCATTCCGCGAATGCAGCACCTCGCCGGTGCGCGCATCGATTACCATTGCCGCATAAGGTGCGGCCATCCCTTGCAACGGTGCAAAAGAAAGCAGCCACAATAATGCCATAAGGAATAAGCCCATTCGGGCCGGAACTGTCCGCCGAACCTGCACGATCTTTGCCTCTGTCTGCCTCGGGCCGCCAGGTTTTCCTGGTCGGCAATTTAATTGTTTTATTACAGGTCAAGCTAGCACAGCAGGTCAATTAAAGAAACCGAAAGCTTGAATTTTCGCTGTTCCGTGTCAGGCGAAGCAGCACACCACATATAGCTGATCACTGCCCCCGCCCCACCAAATCCATGAAGATGAAAAGATTATGCCGGTGCTCATGGTCGATTTTCGGGAACTGAGGCTAATTGGCAACATCAGCTTAACGCCCGTACAAGGCCTGCCAACTCACCCAGATCCTGCAGTTCCCGATACCGCGGATTGTCCGCCGGGGTTTCAGCCTGCTCAATCTCCCACACTAGACCGTGGGGAACATACACACCCCAACACCCGGCTTTAATCGGAGCGACCACGTCCGAGCGCATCGAATTCCCGACCATCATCGCTGAAGTAGGTCCCTTATCGTACTGACCGAATATCGCGTGATAGGTCTCGGGAGACTTTTCAGACACAATCTCGACCGCGTCGAACAACTCTCCCAGCCCTGATTGCGCCAGCTTGCGTTCCTGATCAATCAGATCGCCCTTGGTGATCAACACCACGCGGTGAGTGGCGGCCACAGTTTCGATGGCTTCGCGTGCATGGGGCAACAGCTCGATTGGATGGGCCAGCATATCTTGCCCGGCTTCAATCAACTGCCTGATGACCGATGCCGGAACGCGGTCCTCTGTTACCTCGATCGCGGTTTCGATCATCGACAAGGTAAAGCCTTTGATTCCATATCCATAATGCCGGATGTTGCGCTTTTCAGCGGCCAGCAAACGTTCCAACAAGTGGTCGCGCCCGGCGTGATCCGCCAGCAGCTCGGCGAAATGTGTCTGGGTCAGCTGGAAAAACCGCTCATTATGCCATAGGGTATCATCAGCGTCGAAGCCGATTGTGGTCAGTTTTTGATCCATGTCGATTACGTCCTGATGGCTCTTTTCTCTGGCCCGTTCGACGTTATATAACCGCACAGATAAACCGAAGCCTGAATCGGACAGTTGATCGCGATGCTTGAACACCAATGGATGATGTCTGACAAACCGGACGACGACGAAGACGCGTCCGTTTTGGTGCAGACGCGCCCCAAGACCAAGCGTCCGCCGCTTTACAAGGTTCTGCTGCTGAACGACGACTATACTCCGATGGAGTTCGTCGTGCACGTGCTGGAACGGTTCTTTGGCATGACCCACGCCGAGGCGTTCGAGATCATGCTGACCGTTCACAAAAAGGGTGTGGCCGTCGTGGGTGTGTTCAGCCACGAGATCGCCGAGACCAAAGTGGGGCAGGTAATGGACTTTGCCCGCCGGCATCAACACCCTTTGCAATGCACCATGGAACGGGAAGAGTAAGGCTCTGCCTCTCTGACCGGAATAAACTATGTCCCCTCGCCTTGATCTTGCCCTGCAAAGCGGCCTTGTGCTGTCGCATCCCCTGACAGTGATCGGGCCAACCGATGCGGCCGACTTGTCTGCCCTACCGTCCCAGACACAGGTTGTTCAGCCCTTCAAACCTTTCCACGACCATTTTGCCGCGCAGGGGTTTTCAGTTGTGCCCGATGCACATGAGGCCTGTCAGGACGCCATCGTTTTCCTGCCGCGTGCCAAGGCGTTGGCCCGCAGCAGGGTGCAACAGGCCTGTGCCCGCGCTGGCGGAGTGGTTGTCGTGGACGGCGCCAAGACCGATGGGGTGGACAGCCTGCTGAAAGACATCCGCAATAGGGTTGCGGTCCAGGGCCCGATTTCGAAAGCCCATGGCAAGATCTTCTGGTTCCAGGCGGACTGCCAGGCTTTCGCGGATTGGGCCGCACCGGAACACCAGACGGTGGATGGGTTCCAAACCGCGCCCGGAGTGTTCTCTGCGGATGGAATCGATCCTGCGTCGGCGCTGTTGCAGGCAGCCCTGCCCGACAAACCGGGTGCGCGCCTTGCCGATCTAGGGGCCGGTTGGGGATTTCTGTCGGCCGGGTTACTGCAGGCCACCGGTTTGAAGACCCTGCATCTGGTCGAGGCGGATCACGCGGCGCTGACCTGCGCGCGCGCAAATGTCACGGACCCCCGCGCGCAATTCCACTGGGCCGATGCCGTCACATGGCGGGCGCCAGAGCCTTTGGATACAGTCGTGATGAACCCGCCCTTTCACTCCTCGCGCAGCGCTGATCCAACGCTGGGGCAAGGGTTTATCACATCTGCCGCCAGAAACCTGATCCGCAACGGCACACTGTGGATGGTTGCCAATCGCCACCTGCCCTATGAAACCACCCTGAACGGTGCTTTTGCCCAAGTCGAGGAAGTGACCGGCGACAATCGGTTCAAGGTGTTCCGCGCCTCTCGCCCTCGACGGTGATCCCGGCTAACCTGCCCCGCAATCCAGGAGAATACACATGTCCTTTTCCATAGCTGGCAAAACCGCAATCGTGACCGGCGGGGCCAATGGCGTCGGGCTGGCCATCGGTCGCCATTTTGCCGATGCCGGTGCCAATGTGATGTTCGCCGACATGGATGAAAAACGGCTGGCTGAGGAACTGGGTGAACAGGCAGATGACAGCAATATCCGGTTCTTTGCCGGGGACCTGCGCGAAAAGCTGACAATTGCCAACCTGTTATCCGCCACGATCGGCGCGTTTGATCAGGTCGACATCCTGATCAACGGCTCGCGGCAGGTGATCCCGTCTGACCCCCTGGATACCGAGGACGACTCGGTGCGTACCCTGCTGAACCAGAATCTGATGCCAGCCCTACGGCTCAGCCAGCTAGTGGCTAAACGGATGATCAAACAGGCAGGAGACGACGAACAAAACCCGGCGGGGTCGATCATCAACCTGTCTTCGATTGCCGCGCGGCGCACCCATCCCGACCTGATGGCCTATTCGGTGTCGACCGCTGCGCTGGATCAGATGACCCGTTCGCTGGCCGTTGCCTTCGCGCCCAGCCGCATACGCGTCAATTCCATCGCTTTGGGATCAGTAATGAGCGCATCGCTGCAAACCACCCTGAAAGAGAACCGCGATTTCCGGAACGATATCGAAAAACACACCCCACTGGCCCGGATTGCAGCCCCGACCGAGTTGACAGAAACCGCACAGTTTCTGGCCTCGGACGCCGCCGGGTTCATCACCGGACAAATTCTGACAATTGACGGCGGGCGCACTTTGCTGGATCCCGTCGCAGCCCCAGCACATTGAGCCCCATGTTCGAGACTGAAAAAAACACCGCCTCTGCTTGGTTTCGCCAATTGCGCGATGACATCATCACCGCATTCGAAACCCTTGAGGACAACCACGAGGTCGGCCCCTTCTCGGACGCCGCGCCCGGGCGGTTCGAGGTCAAGGAAACCACACGCCAGTCTCAGGACGGGTCGGATGCAGGCGGCGGGCTGATGTCGGTCATGCGCGGCGGGCGTGTGTTTGAAAAGGTCGGAGTCAACGTCTCGACCGTGTACGGCACACTGGGTGAGCGCGCACAACAGGCGATGGCCGCGCGCAAGGGCATTCCAGGCATGACCGAGGACCCTCGGTTTTGGGCCTCAGGTATCTCATTGGTGGCCCATATGCAGAACCCGCATGCGCCGGCCGTTCACATGAACACGCGCATGTTCTGGACGCCACACGCCTGGTGGTTTGGCGGCGGATCGGATTTGAACCCGTGCATCGAATATGACGACGACACCACCCATTTCCACGCGACCCAAAAGGCGCATCTGGACCCGCACGGACCGGCGCATTACTCGCGGCTCAAGGATTGGGCGGACGAGTATTTCTATATCCCGCACCGCAAACGCGCCCGCGGTGTTGGTGGCATCTTTATGGATGATTACTGCACCGGAGACTGGTCATCAGATTTCGCCCTGACGCAGGATATCGGCCGCGCCTTTCTGCCCGCTTTTGTACCGCTGGTTGAAAAACGCCGGGTACAGAGTTTTGATGAGGCGGACAAGGACACGCAGCTGGTGCATCGCGGGCTCTACGCCGAGTACAACCTGGTGTACGACCGGGGGACCAAGTTTGGGTTGGAAACCGGCCACGACCCGGATGCTGTTCTCATGAGCTTGCCGCCGCTGGCCAAGTGGGTCTGATCGACCTCAGAACCCAAAATCCATCAGGTTGTCATAGCAATAGCCCTGTGCAGAACCTGCGGACATGTTCGCCCCCACCCGTTTGACGGTAACCGAATAACTGGAGGAAGTATCCGCCCCTTCGGGCGGTGTCAGCGAAAATTGAACGGTCCGGATACCCTTTTGGTAGGCCCCAGCGATGTAAATGCGCTGCGTGGCTTTTGTTCTGAGGGTACGAATAGCGTAGTCCCCGATCCCACACCAATAGGCAACCGGCGCCGAGGTTCCGCTGCTCGACACCTCATAAATACCGCCCTTCAATGGCGTCACTGTCGTGCGAAAACCCGGGTTTATTCCCACGCCAAACCCAACAGTCTGCGCAAGTCCTGGCAGGGCAAACACGGCTGCAACAAGTGACATTCTGAATAACCGCATGGCTGCACATCCCTGGTCAAAATCTGAACCTGCAACATAGCATAGTGGACATATGGGGTGAGTAAAGATCGGGTCACAGTGACCGCTTAGGACCTGGGAGTTTCACAATTTCAGATTTCGGCCCAAGTTGCTATTTTCAGCGCGTTAAAGAGCAGCCCTTCAATCTGTAGGAGGGAAGAATCCAAACTGCACTGGCCTACGAGGCATTCAGACGCCCGCCGACATCCTGCGGTGCCAAAGCCACCGTTTTAATGACGGCAAAACACACACGCCCCGGCTCCAGCCCCAACGCCGCGACCGAGCGGCGGGTGACCCGGGCCAGGATGGGCCCGGCGGGGGTTTTTACCGATACAATCGCGCCCGGCCCCTCACCTGCGCGAATTGAGTCGACCACGCCCTCCAGCATATTCAGGGCCGACAGCCCCTCGGGTCTTTTGTTGGATAAAATAACCTCTTGCGCGGGGATACGGATACGCAGGTCTTCTCCGATCTGGTGCGGGATGCGCGGCAAGAACAGACGTGCCCCTCCGGCTTCCAGTTCGGTCAATCCGTCGGCGTGGTGTTCGCGCACCTTGACCTGCAACACCGCCCCCACGGCCCGTACGCCAGCCGGGGCAACCGATGGATCGGCCAGCACGTCCGAGGCCGGACCATGCCGAACTACCTTGCCATCCTGCAAGGCAACAACCGAAGTCGCCAGGCGGGCGACTTCGGCCGCAGCATGTGTGACGTAGAGGATGGGTACTGAAACCTCATCCCGCAGACGTTCGAAATAGGGCAGGATTTCGGCCTTGCGCGCGTCATCCAACGCAGCCAAGGGCTCATCCGCCAAGATCAACCGGGGGCTGGCCAGCAGCGCGCGGCCAATGGCAACACGCTGTTTCTCACCGCCGGAAAGGCCGGCAGGGCGGCAATTCAGCATATGGCCGATGCCCAGCATCTCAATTACCTTGTCCGGGTTTTCTCGCCGCGCGCCTTTCGGGGCAAACCAACGGCCGTAAGACAAGTTCTGACGAACGGTCAGGTGCGGGAACAGGCGGCCTTCCTGAAAGATGTATCCCAATCGCCGACGATGCGGTGGCAACCACAGGCCCTGTTCAGTGTCAAACAGCTCCCACCCGTCAACGGCGACCCGTCCGGCAGCAGGCCGCAGCAATCCGGCGACCGCATTGACCACGGTGGTTTTCCCCGATCCGGACCGCCCGAACAGAACCGTCACGCCCGGGGGCGCATCAAAGCTGAGGTCCAGCTGCATGTCAGGCAATTCATGTTGCAGACGGACAGACAGGCTCATGACCCGGACACCCGTTCGGCGGCACGGCGGCCGACATATTCCGACAACAACAGCGCGCCCATGGCGATGATGATCGACACCACCACCAACCGCGTCGCAGCATTTTCGCCTCCCGGCACCTGCAGAAAGGCATAAACAGCTGAGGGCAATGTCTGGGTCTGTCCCGGGATGTTGGACACAAAGGTGATCGTCGCCCCGAACTCTCCCATCGCTTTGGCAAAAGCCAGGATGGCTCCGGCAATCACACCGGGCAGGATCATGGGCAGGGTGACCGTGGCAAATACAAAGGGGCGCGAGGCACCAAGTGTGGCCCCCGCCTGTTCCAGTTTCGGATCAACGGCCTCGATCGACAGCCTGATGGCCCGCACCATCAGAGGAAAGGCCATGATCCCGGCGGCCAGCGCGGCCCCGGTCCAGCGAAAGGCTACGACGATGCCAAGCTCGGCCAATAGCTTGCCTAGGGGTCCCTGAATGCCAAAGGTCAGCAACAGCAGATAGCCCGTTACCACCGGCGGCAGGATCAGTGGCAGATGCACCAACCCATTCAGCAGTTGGCGACCGGGAAACCGCCAACGCGCCAGCGCGTAAGCCACAAAGATCCCAAATGGCAGGGTCACCAGCGTGGCCCAGAAAGACACACGCAGCGATAACCTCAGCGCCTCAAGCTCTGCGGGACCCAGCCACCCCATGCGGTCAGCTGCCCGGCAGGGCAAAGCCCTGATCCGCAAACACTTCACGGGCGGGGCCTGACTGAAGATATGTCAAAAACGCCTGCGCCTCGGGCCTGCCCCAGGCAGTTACCGCCGCCGGGTAAATGATCGGCAAGTGCAGATCGGACGGAAAAGTACCCAGAACCTGAACCCTGTTTTCCACCTTTGCGTCGGACCGATACACAATCCCCAGCGGGGCGGCACCTGTCGCGACAAGCGCCAGCGCTGCGCGGACATTGTCGGTTTGCGCGATCTGACCCTGAACCTCTTCCCACAGCGCAAGATTCTGCAACGCGGCCTTGCCATAGATCCCCGCCGGTACCGCATCAACCAGTGCCATGGCCAGGTGACCCCCGTCCAGCGCAGCGGAAAGGTCCATATCTGCGCGTATCTCTCCAACCCCGGTCTGATCAGGCCCACCAATCAGCACAAGCCTGTTCCCCAGAAGATCAACGCGCGTGTTGGCTTTAATCTGATCTTGATCTTGCAGAACATCCATCCAATCCACATTGGCCGAAATGAACACATCGGCCGGCGCGCCCAATTGAATCTGACGGGCCAGTACGGATGAGGCCGCATAAGACACCGTAACCTCGTGCCCGGTCCGCCGTTCGAAATCCGAACCGATCTTTTCCAGAGCATTCTTCAGGCTGGCAGCCGCGAAAACCAAAACCTCTGATGCACTGGCCCGGATCGGAACCAGTGTCAAAGTGCCCAACACCAAGGCCGCGACCAGAAACCGGCGGGCTAGGGACAGGATCATGTGCTCTCCCGTCTGGAGGATTACAGTTCCTTCGGGGATATCTGAGGCAACAGGTGACACGCAAGCGCCTTTACAAAGCCGACACGTTGCAGAATGCGTAAATCCAAAGGAATATCCCAGCCGCGTGGTCATTTTCGTCAGTTCCCCTCCCGCTCGTGTCGTAAATGTCGTTGAACCTTCGGCGCAGCGGCGCAATTCTGCGCTTAAGCCAAAGGACAGGAAAACCAAAATGCTACACACGACCCCCGGCCTGATCGACGCGATCCGCGCCCGTTTTGCCCATGTCGATACCTGTCCGTTTCAGGGCCCGCGCGTCTTTTTCGAAAACGCAGGCGGAGCGCTGACGCTGAAATCCGTGGTCGAGACCTCGGCCAGATTTGCCGCCATCCCGGACAATCAGGGGCGCGACAACGTGGCCAGTCATGCGTTGATCGATATCATCAACACTGCCAAAGCTGATCTGTCTGTGTTCATGAACGCCCCAACCGGGCAGTTCTTTGCAGGCGAAAGCGGGACAGAGCTGTTGTTTCGCATGATCCGCACCGCCTGCGTGAATGCACCCAAAGGCAGCAAAGTCATCGGCAGCTCGATCGAGCATCCGGCCAGCCGCAGCGCAGCGCGGCGCTGGGCCGATATCGCGGGGTTAGATTACGTTGAGGTGCCGCATAACGACGACACCGGCTTGGTCACCGCCGACGCCTACCGCGCCGCGATGACCCCGGATGTCAGTGTCGCAACGATCCTGCATGCCTCACCCGTGACCGGCATGGGTATGGATGTGGCGGCCATTGCAAAGGTGATCCGTAGCGTCTCACCCGATTGTTTCATCATTGTCGACGGCATCCAGCACGCCGCGCATGGTCAGGTGGATATCGACAGCTATGGCGTCGATGGGTATGCGATTTCGCCCTATAAGGTGTTTTCGCGCCACGGATACGGCATTGCATGGATTTCAGGCCGGCTGACCGCCCTGCCCCATGATCAGTTGATCGACGCACCGGCGGATGGGTGGGAGTTCGGCACCCGCGACACCGGATCTTATGCGGCCATGTCCGATGTCGTGGGCTATTTCGACTGGCTAGGTGCCCAGGTTTCGGAGGTTTCCGACCGCCGCGCCCGGATCGAGGCCGCAGGTCGTGCGATCCACACCTATGAGACCCATCTGACAAACGCCATGATCAACGGCACAGGCAACCTGCCCGGGTTGCGCGACATGGACCATGTGCACATTCTGGCTGGGGCGGATAACCCGGCCCGTGAAGGGTTGGTGTCGATCGTTGTGCGCGATGTACCCTCGGCCGAGGTGGTGAGCCGCCTCAACGAACAGGGCATCCGCACACATATCCGAAAGGCCGACCATTACAGCGGCAATGTGCTGAACCCTTTGGGCCTAAGCGACTGCATCCGAATCTCGTTGTGCCACTATAATACCGAACAGGAAGTCGCCCAGTTGCTGGCAGCCGTGAACGAGATGGCGCCCTGATCCAATTTTGGGCAAAGAAATTGTGCCAGACCCTCTTGCGCCCGCGCGCAGGCTTGGCTACATGCACCGTCACGGGTGATTAGCTCAGTTGGTAGAGCGCTTCGTTTACACCGAAGATGTCGGGAGTTCGAGTCTCTCATCACCCACCATCCTAACCTTTTGAAGTTAAAGAAAAGCCTTGCAAACAAGGGCGTATGTCCGTTTGAAGGTTACAACTTTGGTTACAAAAGGTGTTCCCATGGCAGGCAAGGTTCGCAATTTAGTCAACCGCTCCGGGCGGTATCATGCCCGGCTTGTGGTGCCGAAAGACCTACGCAGATTCGTTGGAAAGACAGAGCTGCGAACACCACTAGGTGGTGATTATCGCCAAGCCCTGAAATTGTTGCCGGGCGCGGTCGCGCAGCTTCAACACCAGATTGCTCTGGCTGAACAGCAAGCCAACCCTAACCAGCCGCCAAACACCCCTGCCCGCTACCCGCTGGTTCCGGACCAGATCGCGCATAGCCACTACCACCAGCGCGTCGCCTTTGATGACGAGCTGCGCAACGATCCCCGCTATGCGGCGGTCGGCATTGACGACCTGTTAGTTGACCGTCTGCGTTCTGCCATAGCTGGGAATGCCAATGACGCTGAGCTGAGTGAACTGGTGGGCGCACAACTCGAACGCTTCCGGGCTGCTGGAAATCTGGATGCGACACCCGGCAGCACAGAGTGGCGCGAGATTGCTCGCGCCTTGTGCCATGCTGAGCTGGAAGCCCTTGCGCGCTCCGCTGAGCGCGATGAAGGCGATTACAGCGGCACACCCACCGCGTCAATCATTGTGAACGCACAGCCCCCGGAAAACGCCCCTACTCCGGTCAGCATCAAACAGCTCTGGAAAGACTATGTCGCACACCGGCAGCAAGCCGGGTTCATGCGGTCTGGCACTGGCCGACAGCAACCCGTCATTGATAAGCTGGTCAAATACATGAAACACAGCGACGCCACACGGGTTACCAAGAAAGACCTGATTGCGTGGCGTGATCACCTGATGGGCGACTTATCCGCCAAGACGGTTAGCGATGTTTATCTCTCAACAGTCCGGTCACTGTTCTCATGGGCAGTCGAGAATGAATTTTTGGCTGATAACCCGGCTGCCAATGTGCGACAAGCCAAGCCCAAAAAGCAGCACACCCGAGAACGCGGCTATATTGAAGCCGAAGCGAACAAGGTCTTGAAGGCCAGCCGCAGCTACAAACCGAACGAAGACGAGCGCGGCTATGTCAGAGAGAAATCGCACTTGGTAGCCGCTAAACGCTGGGCACCTATCATTTGTGCCTTCACTGGCGCGCGCGTCTCAGAGATTACTCAGCTCCGCAAAGAAGATGTGCGCAAGATCGATGGACAATGGGTCATTAGGATCACGCCCGACGCCGGTTCGGTTAAGACAGGTGGATATCGTGACGCCCCGCTGCACCCTCAAATCATCGACGAAGGGTTTATCGACTTTGTTGAAGCTGCAAATTCCGGCCCGATGTTCCATGGCGGCATAAAAAAAGAGGACTATTCTCCCAAGGCCAAGCGTATCGCAAATCAGGTTGCAGCATGGCTAAGCATTTCCGGGCTGACGCCAGAAGGCTTGCTGCCTAACCACGCTTGGCGTCACCGGCTCAAAACGCAGTGCCGCGAACTTGGTATCTCTGATCGCGTAGTAGACGCCATTCAGGGTCACGCCGGGAAAACGGCAGGCGATGACTATGGCGATGTGACGCTTAAGACCAAGATCGACGCAATCAACAAACTGCCCTCATACGATCTGAGTTAGAAATTCAACGGCAGGCATATATGTCCGCTTGGACGACCGTTATGTCAGATGACGACGAAGTAGACGAAACCACGAATGCGTTGCCGCCTCTATCAAAGGCCGCATTTCTAACTTTGTTGTAGGCACTTTCGACATCCCCAGCGACATCCATACCCATGCTCTCCGCCCCGGTTACTGGCCCAATGAAGGTGCAGGAACTGGTCATGCCGGGCGAGATTTGCCTAACGCGCTCAGCTCCAGGGACCAACTCAGTCGAGCACCCGAGTAATGCGGTGGTTGAAATTAGAAACATAGTTGTGCGGATCATTATTCAGTGTCCCAATCAATTTGCGTGGAATTTCACGTCATTCCCAACGCTAGTCAACCTCTGGCGACCGGGCATCTCTCCAGCCATTTAGTTACATACGCAACTTTTAACTTTCATCGCGATTCCGTGTGTGGTATTTTGGCAACACCATCATTTTCAAGTGGATCGCATGGCCCTTACCAAGATCAAAAAAGCACTCGGAATCGGCGTCGAAGAAAAGGCGCTGAACTTAACTGATCCAGCCCTATTGGCCTTATTCGGAGTATCGCCAACTGCATCCGGTGTGTCTGTTGGTCCCAGCAACGCTATGTGCGTTCCGGCAGTGAACTGCGCGGTGTCGCTCATCTCGGAAACCATCGGCGCGCTACCGGTCAAACTGTATGACCGAGCATCGAAAGACACCCTGACAGACCACCCAGGCTATCGCTTGGTGCATGGGCGCGCGAACCCTTGGACAAGCGCAGCCAAGCTGCGCGAGCAACTGACCATTGATGCTCTGCTGCACGGTGCCGGTCATGCTCAGGTAGTCCGCCTTTCTGACGATACGCCCTATGAGCTGCACCGGCTGGAACCGGGCAAGGTCCAGCGAGATCAGGAACCGGACGGCGAACCGTTCTTTCGCGTTTCCACCGATGCCGGGCAAGTTCGAATTTCTTATCGTGACGTGTTGCGCATTGAGGCTGTTGGCGGTGTAGCTCCGATCACTCTGGGCCGTGAAGCTATCGCGCTGGCGATTAGCTTGGAAAACCACATAGCAACGTCGCTCAAGAATGGCGCGCGCGTCTCAGGTGTCATTACATCACCCAAAACAATGCCCATCGAAGCGATCAAAAAGTTCATAAAGGAATGGGTGTTCCAGCACAACGGAATGAACAGCGGTGGTGTTGCGGTGCTGGACGAAGGCAGGCAATACCAGCCGATTGCCATGACATTGGCTGACGCTCAGTTCGCAGAAAACCGCCTTGAGCAGATCAGTGAGATCGCCCGAGTCTTCCGGGTGCCGCCCACCATGCTTTTCGAACTATCGCGCGGCACATGGTCAAACACAGAAGAAATGTTCCGCCAGTTTCACACCGTAACGCTCAAGCCGTGGCTGAAGGACTGGACGGATTCATACGCACAATGCCTGCTGACGCCCGAAGAACAGGATGACGCCTATTTCGAAGCCGTCACCGATGATCTGCTGACCACTGACACCGCAGCCCGTGCTGCCGCATACGGCCAGTATCGGAGCATGGGTGTTCTGTCTGCGAATGACGTTCGCGCTGGCCTCAACCTGCCGCCTCGTGAAGGCGGTGATGAGCTGAGCAACCCCTACACCACGACCCAAAAGGAACAGGCTGAATGAACCTGACCCACACCGCCTTTTTCGGCGATGGCGAATACACGTTCGCCCTTACCGATGACATGATCACTGAGCTTGAGCGCGTTGCCGATCTTGGCATTGGTGCGTTCTATCTGCGCGCCGTGAACATGCAGTTCAAACTGGCTGACCTGATTGAGATCATCCGGCTTGGCCTTATCGGTGGCGGCACCAATCCGGAACGCGCCGCGCAGCTCACAGACACCTACGCCCGGAACACTCCGATTGATGATCTGTATCCGCTGGCGCTGGACATTCTGGATGCGCGCTGGGGTGGTGCCGTTGACTCACATGACACCACCGACGCAGCCAAAACAGGCGACATGTCGGCAGCTCTGAATGAGGCTGCCGAATGACCGACCGTATTGAGATTAAGGCTGCTTTCTCAGTCACCGACCAAGGCGAAATCACCGGGATTGCATGGCCGTTTGGCTCTGCTGACCGGGTTGGGGATGTGATCGAAAAGGGAGCAATCACATCCCCTGAAAACCTGCCGATGCTGTTTGCCCACGATCAGGGGCAAGTGATCGGCGTCTGGGATCAGATTGCCGAAACCAACGAAGGCCTGACCGTCAAAGGCCGCATGCTGGTGGATGATGTTGAGCGCGCGCGTGAAGTGCGCGCCATGATCCACAGCAAAGCCATTTCCGGCCTGTCCATCGGCTTTGTGACCAAGCAGCACAAACGCCACGCCAAGGGCCGCACCATCACCGCCGCCCACCTGCACGAAATCTCTGTTGTCGCCGTCCCCTGTCATCCGGGCGCACAGATCACGTCCATCAAATCGGATGACCCTCAGACCCCCTCTATGGAGACCCCCAAATTGGAAAACGAAGAAATCGAGACCGAGCAGAAGGCCGTAACCCCGGCCAACGATACGCCGCAGGTGCCCCAGATCGACACCAAGTCGTTCGACAAGGTCTTTGCACGCCTGGACAAACTGGAAGCCAAAGGCAACCGGCCCCAGATCACCGGACCGGCAAACCCCGTCATGGGTGGCACCGAAGTCAAAGCATTAGCGGCTTACCTGTCCACCGGCGAAAAGAAATCTCTGACCACCGCCAGCGACTCTTCCGACCACATTCTGGCACCGGAAGACGTTCAGTCTGAATTCATCCGCAATCTGGTCGAATTCAGCCCTGTCCGCTCCATCGCTGATGTTCGCACCACCGCACGCGGTAGCGTCATCCTGCCGAAACGGACCGGCATCACGAATGCTGTATGGGTTGACGAAACCACCACCCGGACCGGCAGCGAACCGACTTTCGGACAATCGAAAATCTCAATCAATGAAATCGCGACCTACGTTGATATCTCGCTGCAGCTCGCCGAAGACAGCGACAACGTTCTGAGCGAGGTTAATCTGGCTCTGGCCGAAGACTTTGCGCAGAAAGAGAACCTGTCCTATGTCAATGGCAACACTGCCCTTGAGCCTGCCGGTTTCATGGCAGACGCCAACATTACCGACACCGTTGCGACCAGCAATTCGGCAATCTCGCCCGATGAGCTGATTGCCCTGATGTATGCCCTGCCGGCCACTTACCGGAACAAGGGTTCGTGGGTAATGAACGCCCAAACGTTGGCCGCTATCCGCACTCTGAAAGACGGGCACGGCAACTATCTGTGGCAACCGTCCTATCAGGCAGGTCAGCCGGAAACGATCCTTGGCCGCCCTGTGGTTGAAGCGGTCGACATGCCGGATGTAGGCGCTGATGCGGAACCGATCATCTTTGGCGACTTCAAGCGCGGCTACCGCATCTATGACCGCCTGTCGCTGGCTGTGCTGAGTGATCCTTACACGCAGCGTATCAACGGTCTGGTTCGCTACCATGCCCGCCGCCGGACTGGTGCTGGTGTGGTTCTGCCTGCCGCCTTCCGCAAGTTGAAAATGGCGGCCTAAGCCAACCATGAAACCGCAGCTCGCATATGACGCAATCGCACTGGAACACGGTGGTCACACCGTGTTCCTGCGCCCGTCTTTGCGGGCTGCCATGCACCTTGAGCGGCTGCACGGTGGCTTTCCTGTGCTGCTACGCAAACTGGAAGAATTTGACACCCTGACTGTCTGGCACGTCATCACTGCTGGGGGTGGAAAAGCAGCCACTGATGCCCTGTTCGGCTATGTCGCGACACAACCCCTGTCCGGGTTCGCAAACGCAGCTATCGCGCAACTCTTTGAGTTTGTCATGGCTCTGTTTCCGACCAGTGCAGACGATGGCAAGGCCCGACCGGAAAACACCGATCCACTACCTTGGACCGATCTGTTCAAGCAGCTTTACGGCTACGCGACCGGCTGGATGGGCTGGCCGCCTGAGATAGCTTTGAACGCCACTCCCCAAGAAATCACGGACGCCTTTGAAGCCCACATGAGCAAGCTCATGGCTATCCACGGCGCACCTGAAGAAGAACAAAACGGCTCGATCGAAGAACAATGCCAAGAGAATGTTCAGAACGGCCTTGATCCTGAGTTCGACCGTGCTGGGTTGGCGAACCTGCGCGCACTCAGCACAATACGCGAAGGGCAAATGATCTAATGCCCCGCCCGCCTCATATCTGCACTTGCGGCAACATCGTTCCGCATGGCGAGCGCTGCGCCTGTCAGGTTGCGCGCACCCGAGCCCGGAACAAGCGCCATGACGCACGCCGCCCTTCTGCGTCTGCGCGCGGCTACGGCAGTAACTGGCGAACAGCCCGTGACGCCTTCCTAAAGATCAATGATCGGTGTGCGTGGTCCGGCTGTGGAGCCAAGGCCTCGCTGGTTGATCACATCATCCCTCATCGTGGCGACATGCGCCTGTTCTGGGATCGCTCAAACTGGCAACCGCTCTGCACGTCCTGTCACAGCCGCCACAAGCAACGGCTGGAGTGTGAGTGATGATTAGTTGCAAGTCTGTCTGTTCATTGCCCGGCAGGGTTCGAACCGGCATCTCCGCGACCGGTCTTTCACCGATGTCAGTTGTTCTGATCACCACTTCAAGGCGGACAGCGCTTTACCAATTAAGCTACGGGCATCTGCACTATTGCGGAGATACATTCCGACTTTCAACCCGCCAAGCTGCTTTGGGTTCGGAGTGCGGCGGATGACACCCACGACACAGCTCACCTATCAAGGAACCACTCAATCCGTCACCGATTGGGCACTGGACTACGGCATTCCCCCTGCAACGATCATCAAGCGGCTTAACGATTGTTGGCCTGTCGGCTGTGCCATCGGCGAGCCTATCGCTGTAGAGCCCGGTGAAAGGCTGAAAGATCGGCTGATCATTACAGCAATCCGGAGGCTGACTGCCGCCGCACCCAAGCCCAAACTTAAGCAAGAGCCTAAGCAACCGCTCAAGCCGAAGAAGCCTGTGCAAAAGCGCCGCCGCCCTACCGGCTTCTATCTCACATTCAACGGCAAAGAACGCAGCCTTAATGAATGGACGCAACTAACCGGTATCAAGCATGCCACCCTACGCTATCGACTCAAGCAAGGATGGCCGGTTGCGAGCATCCTGTCCGAACCCGTATCGAAGAACAGCCGCAACAGACCGGGGGTGGTCTCGAACTTTGGGGCCTCTGAGGGGACCGGCGTGGGGACGTCCGCACAAGACACGTCGAAAATAACTTTTTCAAAAAGAGAGGCGAGCTGATGGCCGCACTGACACCTGTTGCGCTGCTGAAATCGCAGCTCAACCTTGATCATAGTCTTGATGACGCGCTGTTGGCACATAAGCTGGACGCAGCCGAAACATGGATCGGCCACTACACCGGGACGCCCTTTGTTGCCGGTCAAGCACCTCTGACCGAAGCGGCATTGCAGCTTGCGGCCTATTGGTATGAACAGCGCGAGGCCGCATCATTTGGCATGACCACCGCCCCGGTGCCCTTTGGTGTCAGTGAATTGCTTTCCCCCTACAAGAATCCGGTGACTGGCTATGTCCCGGAATAAGAGCCTGACCGAACAATCGAAGCTACTGGCAGCCCGCCTGAATGCCATTCCCCGAGAGGTGGTCACGGCTGTGCGCCCTGCTCTTGTCAAAGGTGCCGAAGAATACGCCGCAACCATGCGCGCTCTAGCGCCAAGAGATGAAGGCGATTTGATCGAGTTTATTGAAGTCACCGCACCGGGCGAGACAACACCCGCCTATGCCGAGGGTGGCGGCAAGCGCACTGCTGGTCCGAACCAAGCGCTTGTCACTGTCGGCAATGAAGACGTGCGGCACGGCCACTTGCAGGAATTCGGCACCGTCAAACAGGAAGCACAGCCGTTCATGCGTCCGGGTGCTCGACTGGCGAAACCCCGTGCACAGCGGCGCATCAGCCGCGCTATCGGTCAAGCAATCAAGAAGGCAGCGGAGGGCAAGGCATGATCACGCCCGATATTGAGTTCCAGACGCAAATCAGATCGGCTTTGATCGCCAGTTCGGCAGTCACCGACCTTGTTCCTGTTGACCATATCCGGGCTGGATCGACGCGCCCGGAAAAGCTGCCTTGTGTCATTCTGGCGAACCCTGACACCGCCAATCTTGGCCGGTCTGGTGATTGGCAGCTGACGCGTGTCTGGCTGGACCTGCATGTTTGGGCGGTTGAAGACGGTGCAGACATGGCCCGGCAAATCGGCGCTGCCGTTGCTCATGCGCTTTGGGATGCGCCAGTTCCGACCGAGACTGATATCGATACATACGGACGCCCCAGCTTCAAATACATGCGCGACCCAGACCCCGACAAAGCATACTGCCACGGCGTTGCTACGGTGTCCGGCGTGGTTCGGTGGAGGCCGTGACTATGATCCGGGCTGGCAAACTTGATCGGCAGATCACCATTGAGCGCGAAACTGAAACCGTGGCCGCGTCTGGTGCCGTGTCGAAGACATGGGCACCCGTGGCAACCATCCGGGCAGAGCTGGTGCAGCTCAGTGCCGAAGAATACCTGACCGGGTTCGGTGAAGGTGACGCAAGCGGCGCGGTGTTCCGCATTCGGTATCTGAATGAGATCACAACGGCAGATCGCGTGACCTTCGATAGCACGGTTTACGACATTGACGAGATCGTGGAACAGGGCAGGAAACGCGGCCTTGAGCTGCGTTGTTCGGTGGTGGCGTCATGAGCGTGCATTCACGCGGTGTGAAGCCGCCCCTTTCCCCTGATGCCGAAGCCCTGACCAAAGCACCCCCGGTGCCGAAATACCTTTCGGCACATGCCAAAGGTGAGTGGAAACGCATTATGCCCCAACTCATTGCCCGGCGCGTGATCACCAAGGCAGACATGGCGGGTGTAGAAGCTTACTGCGTGGCCGTTGGTGCATCCAAACTGATCGCTGACACTATGAGCGCAGGTGCATTGCCTGATCTGAAATTGGGCGGGCTTCAAATCCGCTACATGCAGACAGCACGCCAGTTCGCCGCCGAATACGGCCTGACACCGACAAGCCGCGCCCGGATCGGTGCTGTGCATTCGGATGACGACGATGAAGACCTGACCAATATCTGAGATGCCCAAGAAAAGCACATATCCTCATTGGCTGTTTGATGGCAGCGAGATCCCGGACCCTCTTGGGCACGGGGAACGCGCTGTTCGTTTCCTTCGCGGTCTTAGGCATCCGAAAAGCACTGAACCCAAGCAGAAAATCAAATGGTCTGAATGGCAAGAACGAATTGTGCGGCGCATCTACGGCCCGGTTGACGAAGACGGTGAACGACTGGTGCGTGAGGTGTTTCTGATGATCCCGCGCGGCAATCGCAAAACATCATTGGCGGCTGCGCTTTCCATCCTTCACCTGCTGGGTCCGCAGAAACTGCCGGGCGGCCAGATCATCTTTGCGGCCGCTGACCGATCACAGGCCGCAACAGGCTTTGAAGAAGCCGCCGAACTGGTGCGTTACCAAAAGAGCTTGAAGCGCTCAGCAACGATCTATGATCCCAGCAACGCGCCCAAATCCATCAAATCGAAAATAGATAGTTCCCGGCTAAAAGCAGTTTCCAGCGATGGTAAAAATGTGCACGGCACCACGCCAACATTCGTCCTGGCTGATGAAATCCACGTCTGGCGCAACAAGGCCGGACGTGAAATGTGGGAAGCAATTAAGAGCGGCATGTCAAAGCGAATTGGCGGCCTTACTGTTGTCGCCACCACGGCAGGCCGTGGCCGCGAAGGGCTCGCTGCCGAACGCTACGAATATGCGCGCAAGGTGGCGCTTGGTGAAATCGACAACCCCGCGTTTCTGCCGATCATCTTTGAACCTGAAGAGGGTGACGATTGGCTGGACGAGGAAGTTTGGCACAAACTCAACCCCGGCTTCAAAGACGGGTTCTGCGACCTGAAAGGGGTTCGAGCTGAGGCGCTGGAAGCGCAGCAAAATTCGTCCAAGCGCTTCGAGTTTCAGCAATACCGCCTGAATGTCTGGCACGCCAACAGCCGTGAACCGCTGTTCGACTTCGACACATACGATGAACGTTGTTTCCCGGACGGTGAAGCCGACTTCGCAGAACTGCCTTGTTACCTTGGCGTGGATTATGCGCAGTCTGGCGACCTTGCCGCAGTGGTGGCCGCATGGCGCTTGCCTGACGACCAGATCGCAATCAAGCCATGGTTCTTTGTCGCTGGCGAAGGATTGAAAGAGCGGGAACGGCTGGAAGGTCTGCCATATCAGCGCTGGGTTGATGATGGTTTTATCACAGCAAGCGACGGGCCGGTCATTCCGCAACAAGACGTTCAAGACCTGATCAAGGAAATATGCGCAGACTATTCCGTTGAACAGATCGCCTATGACCCGTGGAAATTCCGCGTGGCCGCCATGGAACTTCACGATGACGGCCTGCCCATGATCGAGATGCGGCAGGGTCCGGCAACGATGGCACCGGCAACAGGTGAATTTGTCCGCGCCGTGAATGGCCGTGTGATCCGGCATGACGGCAATCCGGTCTTGCGCAATCACTTTGCTAACGTGGCTGCCGTGACCGGCGATACCGGCAAGATCACAATGTTCAAGGCCGATCCGAAACACGACCACATCGACGGTGCCTTTGCCGCCGTCATGGCTGTGTCACGGGCCGTCGCCGCAGAATCCAACAAATCAAAATACAACGATCCGAATTACAAAACGTTGTCAGATATCCTTGAGGAAGCAGCATGAACGACGCAACACTGCCCGGCCTAATTGTCCCTATCGAAGCCCGGATCGACAAACTTGAAAAGGGTTTGCAACGCGCGAACCGCGCACAACGGCGCGGCGCACAGCAAATGGAGCGCCGGGCGCAGCAATCCGCCACCCGGATGGACGCCACCTATTCCAAGATGGGCAGAAACGTCGCCGCCAGCTTTGCACGCATGGCAATCCCTTTGGCCGGTGGTATCGCATCGGCTTCGACGCTCAGGGCAATCTCTGACACCACCAAGGGCGTGGCGAAACTTGGCGACGAAGCGAAGCGTGCGGGGTTGTCACTTAGAGAACATCAGGAATGGCGTTTCATCGCGCAGCAGAACCGCATCGAAGTTGACGCGATGGTCGACTCTTTCAAGGAACTGAATCTGCGCGCTGATGAGTTCATTGAAACCGGCAAGGGCGGTGGCGCTGAGATGTTCGACCGTCTAGGGTTTAGCGCTGAACAGCTTCAAAAGAAGTTGCAGAAGCCGTCCGAACTAATGCTTGAAATTCTTGAACGGTCGCGCCGTTTAGATCGCGCAAGTCGCATTCGTGTCGCTGATGAGATTTTTGGTGGCACAGGTGGCGAACGCTTTGTTCAGCTTATGGAAAGAAGCGATACTGAGCTGCGCAACACAATCAACAAGGCGCACGAACTGGGTGCAGTTCTGGATGATGACGTTGTTGCTTCGGCAGATGAGGTCAGCCGCAAGTTTGATGAGCTAAACACCCGGCTCAGCGCATTCGGTAAGAAGCTGGCCGTCTCAATGTCGGAAGGTGTGGCTGGCATCCTCAGCGCCAAGAAGAACCTTGAAGGTATCTTTGGCGACATTGAACGGGCTGAGGCTGTGCTGGGTCAAGAACTCGCCAAGGGCCTTGAAGGCAACAAGGCCGCCATTGCAGCTCATGCTGGTGATCTACGCGACTTGCACGGCACCTATGATGAGCTGTTCAACCTGATCAACCGCATGACCGGCCCGGATGGCGTGCGCGTTTTCGAGATCGACAACACCGACGCACGGTTCGCCCTGGCTGATATCATGGGCGACCTGAAACGGCTGGTGGATGCGCTGGAAAGCGGCCAGATCGAAGCCAGCGAATTCGAGACCGAGATCGGCGAACTTGTTGGCGACGCCCGTGAAGTCGCCAAGGAACTGGCAGAGATTGACGGTGCCCGTTTCGCAAACGTGATTTCAGCCATTGGCGGCATTGGCGATGCACTGGATAAAGCGATTGGCAAAGCCGCTTTGCTGAAAACACAACTACCCGGAAACGGCGGCTATACATCATCTGGCAGGGGTAATGGTGAATCAGAAGTTGAGCGCCGCCAGCTAGAAGGCAATCAGCCTGCATCCGATCTGGCACCGACCTCTTCGCCCCGGCCTAGAGCTGCGCCGCCGATGCTCCATGAGAATGTGGATACCGGGAGCGGTGGCGCAAACAGGCTTAACGAGTATGAACGCATCGCATCTGCATTGCGCTCAGAGATCACCATGTTGGAACTTGAGGCGACTGCCCTTGTCGCAAGTGCCGCTGCCGGTGGGGAATACTCAATTGCAATTGCGTCAGCTCGACGGGAAGCCGAATTGCTACATGCTGCGCAAGAATCCGGCAGACAGATTACCCCGGCGCTGCTTGAAGAAGTTCGCGCTTTGGCAAGTGGCTATGCTGAGGCGGCGCAATCAGCACAGCAAACCGCGCAGAAATTTGATGAAGTCGATGCGGCGCGTGCCAATTTCACCAATCAGGCTGCAGACGCATTCACTGGGATCGTCACCGGCACGATGAGCGCACGCGAAGCGCTGGCAGCCTTAGCCAAGGACTTGGCAGCAATGGCAGCCAAGAAACTGTTTATGTCAATTATCGGCGGCCTCGTCGGCGGCCCGGCGGGTGCGTTCATGGGTGGTTTCTTTGCAGAGGGTGGCTACACCGGAGATGGCGGCAAATTCCAACCGGCTGGTGTCGTTCACCGCGGCGAATACGTCATGAGCAAAGAGGCCACGAACCGGATTGGCGTCAGCAACCTAGAGGCGCTGCACAGCTCCGCTAAGCGTGGTTATGCGTCTGGTGGGTATGTGGGCGGCCGACCACCCGTTCAGGCCGTCTCAGCGGCGCGCTCTGACTCTGTGGGTGCTGATGTTGCGCCCAATGTCACGATCAATTCCCCGATCACAGTTAATGGGTCGGCTGGCACACCCCAGCAAAACGCCGATCTGGCTGAACGCATGTCTGTGCAGCTTGAGGCGTCAATGAGAGGGGTTGTGGTAGACGAAATCCGGAGACAGGGACGCCCGGGAAATCTCCACAACAACAGGCGGCAAGGTGCGCGCTAATCCGGAGATGTGGAATTCTGCCCGTCAAAATGTGGAGTTCTGCCCGCCCCGGAGAAGCAAAGCCCTGCCCAAAATGTGGAATTCTGCCCGTTCTCAAAATGTGGAGTTTTGCTCGTATATATAGATATTACTTCTTACCTATTCTTACTAATAAAGAAGAATAAGAAGAACGGGCAGAATTCTACATTTTCCTCAAAACACCTTCCGGGGTGGCAAGCACCTTCGTTTCGTTATGTCTATCTATAATGCTGCTTTTATTGCATAAATTACAACTTCCGGGTTGAGGTTGAAATGGTTAACTGTTAGGTTTCGAGGAAGACGAAACAGGAGACCCCATGTCTAACCCCGCTATCAAACTTTCCCCGGAACGCCATGCCCAAGTCAAAGCCATTGGTGATGCAAAGGGCGGTCTGTCCTACGCCGAAACCATCGGATACATGGTGAATTGTGAAATCGCCAAAGGCACCATCCCGCCGGGTATTCAAGGTGTGAATCTACACGCATATGGTTCTGGCGCTCTGATCGGATTCGACGATCAGACCCCTATCCCTTTCTCGAAAGACGGTGCCGCCGATCTGGCGAAAACACTGCGCGCTTTCGTTGACGGCGATGAGAAAGCTCAGAAGCTCGTCAACATGCAGCACAACTACCTGATCGAACGCAAAGGCAATGGTGTGAAGCTGACCATTCCTTTCACCGGCAATGTGACAAAGTCCTTCCCGTGTGACGTGGCGCGCGACCTTGCTGACCTGCTGACCGCCTAATCAAAAGAAGGGGCAGCGTCGCACCGCCGCCCCCTCCAATCTCAACATCGTAGGAACTACCATGCTTATAGCAGAATCCGACCGGGATGATTTGGAAAAGGCAGAAAATCTACGTGCCTTCTTTGCGGGTGGTGCGCCTACGAGCCCCCAAGATGACCTGACAGTGGGCATCAGCGACGAAGCCCACGCAGAGCGCCAGAGCGCCCGGATAGAGGCGGCTCTGTCTAAACTGGATGACTTGGACCAGACAGACGAACAAACAGCCTCAGTGCCCCCTGTGAGGGCTGTTGAGGCATCCCATGACCGGATCGACCACAAGCCCCGCCTGACACGTTACGACAAGGCACGCAGTGCCGAAACCGAAGCATTGGTTCAGGCCGCGAAATCAGAACAAGGATCGGATGCTTACCATCAGGCTATGTCTGACGCCGCTACGGCCCGGTCCAAGCGGAAGACTGAGGAAAGCCGCGACGCCGATCCGGTTGGCCGCAATCAGAACGAGACTGACCGCTGGCGCGCAGAAGAAGGCCGCCCGACTTACAACGCCAGC
This sequence comes from Ruegeria meonggei, assembly GCF_042768335.1. Lineage (NCBI taxonomy): Bacteria > Pseudomonadati > Pseudomonadota > Alphaproteobacteria > Rhodobacterales > Roseobacteraceae > Ruegeria > Ruegeria meonggei. The sequence continues at coordinate 2,330,538 of NZ_JAXHBT010000001.1, forward strand.
CGCCGGTCGCGTGAAAGACCGAACGATATGACACCGCAAGAGGTGTTGGCTGCGATGACGCCGGAACAGCGCAAACGGCACAAGAAGGACCAGAAGGCAGACAGTAACGTCCGCGCCCGGTTCACCAAGAAGTTCGGACCTAGGGGGCAAGGCCTGACTGGTGACGCATTAGTTCAAGTTGTTGAGGCAGAAGTAGCAAAGCGCCGCGAGAACCGCCAAGCGAAAAGGTCTGGCGGCTAACTAAAAAATGTTATACCATAACGATGCGGTTCCAGCATGTTCCGCATCTCCGAACCCCGCGCAGGATCATCAATGCGATGTATGTTAACCGGCGCGGGGTTCATACTATCAGCGGTAAGTAAGCCATTACTCACAATAAAAACAATATGTTACGACACTTTTTCGCTTGCTCCCCGGATTCCACTTATGCGAGTCTGAGCGCGCCAAATCACCTTAAAGAGGAATAGTTTCGTGCAGGCCCACCCAAATACACAAGAAATCTATCTGCCGGATCACATCTACCACGCACTGAAAGCCAAACTGGAAAAGCTGGTATCTGAGCCGTTCGAAGAATGCGGCACTGACCCCGAGACCGAGGTTGTCACGGCTCTGGGTGAGATTGGAAATATCTGGCCGGTGTCGGTGCTGAGTGATGCTCAAATCGCGGAGGCGGCTTAGCCTACACACGTTTTTGCTCAATAAAACCACCTAAACCCCACGTTAACTCAACGAGGACTACATTACGCTTGAAGTTAGCAGAATGTTGCATAAATAGCGGTTGACAAGTCTATTGGCATGACCCTGAAAGACACGCTCAAGCAAAAATACTACGCGAATCATCTTGTCGTGGTAGAGTTGTCATGCAAAAGAGGGTCAAGTATTGACATGGTATCATTCTGATGCCGGGGGAAAAGGTCCATCAGCGCCAAGAAGCTGTCTAGCAATTCCGAACCGGAATGCATACAGGCGCGCTGATAGATATAACGAACGCTTTAGAGTGCGATCAACGCGCCACAAAATCGTCGCAATAGCGGCGTAACGCAAAAAGAGACCACACTAGGATAGATCAACTCTACGTTGATCGACGTATTAACGCGGCCTTCCGGCCAAATTTGGAGGCGGATATGAACGACCAAACTTACACCGAGATTGGGGCTGCGCGCCTCTATCAGGCTAAGTGCGAAGATGGGTTGGTAGACGTGAAATTTCTTCACAAGAACCTTGATGAAGGAAGCCCGGCCCAAGTTGAAGCTGATCTTTGCTCGATCCAAGAAGCGATTTCTAAAGGCTGCGGCAAGCCTTTGGATTTTGGCGACTATAGGTTGATAAAGACAGCCTAAACATTCGTATTGACACTCATTTGCCCGGGGCATAGCTAGTGAATTCCACGCTATGCCCCGGGTTTTTTTATGTCTGATAAAATACAGAAAATCATCAATGCCTTCTACGCTGCGAAACGTGTAGACCACTACTACTGGATGCACACAGATGGCGATTTTGGTCAGGTGAGCATTGAGAATATTCAGCGCATTATTGAAATCCTCACAAGCACGAAGATTGAGAAATTCGAGTTGGATCACGACAGTAGGTTTCACAGAGCCTTCGTTGAACGCTTCGACGAAGGGCGAACAAGCAAAATTTACGTCATGGCTTCCGAAAACCCGAGTTGGAAGAGATTTTCTTCTGTTAAGGAAATGTGCCACGTATTGATTGATGAGCCCGGCGACTTCCAACCTGACCCTTGTAAGACAATTCATGAACTGAAAGACGGGGCCATTATATTCGATGAAAACGCCGCGCCTGAAACGGAGTCGGAAGGCTTGGCAGAGATCATCGCAATGGAACTAATCTATCCGTTGGATTATCGCAGAGAAGACAGAGAAAAGTTGAAAGAGGGAATCTCACTGGAAGACATCGCTCGTGAGCGTGTCGTTCCCGCTAAGTATGTCTCATTGGGCACTAGTGACACTTGGTTTAAGTCATGCCTCTCGATCTGGCAGAACTTGAAAAGTGTTGAGCCAGAAAATCTGGACGACTATTTGAAGTAAAGTGGCTGTAACCCGCAGCAAGCCACACGCACAAACCCCCTTACGTTGCGTCATCCAGCCCATTTCAGGTCCGGTTACACGGTTACAAAACACCATCTAAGTCATTGTTTTTTAACAATGCGTCGGGAGTTCGAGTCTCTCATCACCCACCATTCCCTTTTCGCGAAATTGTCACGATCGTGGCCTCAGTTGCCGGGAAGTTTTGCAACCGATTGCAAGTTTCATGCAATGATGCATAGTATTTCCGCCATGAAACCGCATATCTGCCCTCCTTTAGATCTTTGGTGCCTGTCATGAGTGTCACCCTGAAAGACGTCGCCGCACTGGCTGGTGTGTCGCGTTCAGCGGTGTCGCGGACCTTTACCGAAGGCGCGTCGGTGTCTGCCAAAACCCGCAGCAAGGTCGAAAAGGCCGCGCAGACACTGGGGTACAGCCCCAATGCGTTGGCGTCTTCGCTGACGACTGGCCGAACCAAGCTGATCGGGTTGATCTCGAACAACTTTCACAACCCGATCTTCCTTGAAGTCTTTGACCAGTTCACCCGTGCCCTGCAGGAACGGGGATTGCGGCCGCTGATCGTCAATCTGACCGATGAGACCGAGCCTGCAAATTCAGTTCGGATGCTCAGGCAGTATTCCGTGGACGCGGTGATCGTGGCCTCTTCGACCTTGCCGCCCAGCTTTGCCAAGGCGTTCCACGATGCGGGCGTGCCTGTGGTCCATACGTTTGGACGCTCGGCCACCTCGCCCGAGGTGCATGTGGTCGGCATCGACAACGTGGAAAGCGGGCGAATGGCGGCGCGGGAATTGCTGGCGCGCGGGTACAAGCGCATCGGGTATCTGGGCGGACCCAAAGACGCAACCTCGGCCCGGGACCGGTATCGTGGTTTTATGGAAGAGGTCGAAAAACACCCCAGTGTCGCCGTGTCCTATTCCTTCGCGGACAATTATTCTTTCGAGGCCGGGCGCGCCGAAATGCTGCGCTTACTGCAGGGAACCCCTGCCGAAGGGTATTTCTGTGGCGATGACATCCTGTCCATTGGCGCCCTGTCCGCGCTATCTGATCATGGGCTGAAACCGGGTATAGATATCGGCATTATCGGCCTGAATGATATGGAAATGTCACGTTGGGAAAGCGTCGCACTGACAACCATTCATCAGCCGATCAAGCAGATCATTACCTCGTCTGTCGATCTGGTCGAAGAGATGCTGAAAGACCCCAAACGCTATCCCGAGGCCCGGATTTTTCCCTGCCGCGTGATTGAGCGGGGCACGTTGCGGCCCCGCCCCTGATCACCGGAACATCGGCGGACGTGCATCTGTCCAGGCACCACCACTCTTTGACGACTCCACCGCCGCATGAACGGCGGCGATCGATCGAACCCCATCGGATGGGGTCGGCAGGCCGTCGCGGGTTTCACCCAGAATTGCATCGGCCAGATCGCAATAGATATTGGCAACGGCCAGCGGGAACCCTTCGGGATGCGCAATGGCCACGCGGGACAGGCGCTGCGCGTCATCGTGCAAACCGTCCTCGCCTTTTTCGATGATCTGCGTACGACCACCGACGGGCGTATAGATCAGTTGATTGGGCTGCTCAGATGCCCAGCGCAGACCACCGGTTTCGCCAAAGACCTGAATGTCGAACCCGTGCTGACGCCCAATTGCCACGGACGAGGTCCACAATCGCCCGACCGCGCCGCCTTCCATGCGGAAATTAACCATAGCATCATCTTCCAGCTCGCGGCTTGGGATGGTCGAGGCCATATCGGCCGACAGGGTTTTCACCTCATCATCGCTGATGAAACTGGCCATGTGCAGCGCGTGAATGCCGCAATCAGCAAACTGACCGGACACACCCGCCATCGTGGGATCATAGCGCCAGCGGACGCGTGGATTGTCGGCATCGGTGGCGTCACCATGGTGGCCGTGGCTGAAGTTGGTCACAACCAGCCGGACCTTGCCAATGTCACCGGCCCGCACCATCGCGCGCGCCTGTCGCACCATTGGATAGGCAGAATAACAATAGTTGACCGCGCAGATTTTCCCCGAGGCTTCAGCCACGCGGACAATCTCTTGCCCCTCTTCCACGGTCATGGTCATCGGCTTTTCGCAGAGCACATTGAACCCCGCCTCAAGGAACGCCTTGGCGATTTCGAAGTGGGTAGAGTTCGGCGTGGCAATCGTAACCAGATCAATCCGGTCGGCGCAGTCTATTTCACCGGCCAGCATCTCTTGCCAGTCGCCATAGGCGCGGTCAGCGGCGACACCCAGGCTTTGGGCATAGGCACGGCCGACATCCGGGCGGTGGTCCAGTGCTCCGGCGGTCAGCGCGAACATCCCGTCCGCAAGCGCACCCAAACGGTGCGCGGGCCCGATCTGGCTGCCTTCACCACCACCGATCATGCCCCATTTCAGCTTTGCCATGGTTCTTGTCTCTCTATCGTATCGTTGTTTGTGTTCAGAAATCGCGGATGTCTTGCCATTTCTGCTGGTCAGAGGAGGCCAACGCGGCAGCGACAATGCGATTCACCTCGTGCCCGTCGCGGAACGTGGGCCAGGTGGCTTTGCCCGTATGGATCGCCTGCAGGAAATCCTTGGCCTCGATAATGATCTGATCCTGATAGCCGGTGCCATGGCCCGGACCCTGGCAGAACAACTCGTAATCCGGGTGCGCCGGGCCGGTTAGGATCTTGGTAAAGCCACGCTGCGCTTCGGGGCCCTCGCGGCGATACAGCCACAGGGCATTCTGGTCTTCCTGATCAAATCGAAGCGCGCCCTTGGTTCCGGACACCTCGTAGGCATAGCCCATCTTGCGTCCGGTCGAAATGCGGCTGACATAGATATTGCCCATCACGCCACTTTCAAACCGGCACATGATCTGGGCATGATCGTCATTGTCCACGTCACCGCCGGGACGGGTATGATGAACGGTTTCAACCTCGGCCATAACTTTGGCAACCGGCCCCATCAGAGCCAACGCACCGTTGACCATATGCGGGGCCAGATCGCCCATGGTGCCATTCGCCATTCCGGACGTGCGCCAGGTGGCCGGGGCCTCGGGGTCGGCATAGAAATCCTCGGTATGCTCGCCACGGAACCAGGTAATGTCGCCCAGCTCTCCGGCTTCTATAAGCTGACGCGCATACTGTGTGGCGGGGGTTCGGGCATAGTTGAAGCCAACCATGTTGGTGACGCCTGCCGCCTCGGCCGCGGTCACCATGGCCTGACCGTCCTGCAGCGAAGCGCCCAGTGGTTTTTCACACAACACAGGCTTGCCCAAGGCAAAAGCAGCTTCGGCGATCTGGCGGTGGGTTGTTTGCGGCGAGGCGATAACAACCGCCTGCACCGAAGGATCACTAACCAGTACCCGCCAGTCTTCGGTCGCGCGCTGGAAACCATAGGCCATCCGGTACCGCTCTGCGCTGTCCGGGCTCGAGGCGCAGATCATCTCAAGCCGTGGTCGCAGCGCCGTGTTGAACACCGCCCCCACCGCTGACATGGCAACGGAATGGGCCTTACCCATATAGCCGCCACCTACAATTCCAATTCCGATTTCAGGCATCTGCCGCGGCTCCGAACATACTATTTGCAACCGGTTGCAAAATCAGTATCGTGTGAATCAATTCAACGCAAGGTCCAAACTTTGCCAACCCCATTCTGCCGGAGGACATGATGTGAGCGCCCTGATGGACGGTATCAAAGGAAACCGGTTCGCCGTGTTCGGTCGTGCAGGCATGGACATGTTTGCCGATCCGGTTGGAGTCAAAAGCGAGGATGCCGAAACGTTTCGTGCCGATCTTGGCGGGTCCTCTGCCAATATTTGCGCGGGTTTGGTCAAGCTGGGTAGTCAGGCCTCGCTGATCACGTCGGTCTCGGACGATGCGGTGGGTCGGTTCTGCCTGAACCGGCTGCAGCATTATGGCGTGGACACACAGTACATCCGCGTTCTGGGCGGAGAATACCGCATGTCACTGGCGGTCTATGAAAGTCGGATTGAGAACTTCCAGAACGTCATTTATCGCAACGGCGCCGTTGATTTTCAGGTCACCGAAGAAGACTTGGACAAGATTGACTATTCCGCCTTCACAGCTGCGATTTCGGCCGGAACTGTCTTTGCTGCAGAGCCATCGCGCAGCGCTACGTTCAGGGCGTTTGACAACGCCCGGGCAGCAGGATTGCCGGTGATTTTCGACATCGATTATCGCCCCTATAGCTGGCCCTCACCTGAAGTTGCCGCCGATGTTCTGTCACGCGCGGGCGAAGCAAGCGACCTGATTGTCGGCAATGACGAGGAATTCGGGTTCATGGCCGGCGGGATCGAAAAAGGCTTTGAAAAGGCCAAAGAACTGGCTAAGGCACCGGGCCGCATCGTCATCTACAAAATGGGCGAACAGGGGGCTGTGACCCTGATGGAAGGTGAGGAAATTCGTACCGGCATCTACCCGGTCACCGCCGTCAAACCCAACGGTGCAGGCGACAGTTTCATGGCCGGTCTACTGGCCTCGATCGCGGCGGGTCATTCGCTGCGCGATGCGGTCATGCGCGGCTCGGCCTGTGCCTCGATCGTCGTCTCTCAACCCGGCTGCGCACCCGCCATGCCAACAACACCTGAACTGGATGCTTTTCTGGCGTCCCATCCCGGCCCGACGACATAGGAGAAACCCATGCATATCGCGCCCTATGACAATCAAAACAAACCCATCGTCGATGTCGAAGATTCGACGGTGCCGCTGAATTATTTTAACATCGTCAAGCTGAAGAGGGGCGAGGCGTTTGAATACCAGGTACCGGGGTATGAAACCTGCATCGTACCCGCGACCGGCAGCGTCGATGTCGATATCGAAGGGGTGCCCTTCCCCAAGCTCGGCAAGCGGGGCGAGGACGTGTGGGATGGCGACCCCGAAGGGGTCTATGTCCCTGTTGGCGGCAAGGCTCAATTGATCTGCGCCTCGGACGAGGCCGAAGTGTTCATTGCCGGTGCGAGATATGACAAGGTGCTCGACCCGTTTGACGTGCGTCAACACGATTTGGTTCAATACGGCAGCGACGACACCAAGACCCATCGCAAAATCAAGCACATCCTAGGTCAAAAACAGCATGACAAGGTCGGTCGTCTGCTGGTCAGCGAGCTGTTCACGGTTGGGCAAGGCGGCTGGTCGGGCTTTCCCAGCCACAAGCACGACACCAATCGCCTGCCGGATGAGACCCGGCATGATGAGACCTATAATTTCCGGTTCAAACCCAACTGGGGCTCGGGCTTGCAGATGCTGCAGCGTGAGGACAACGAACCGGGTGACGCCTATCACATCGTCGATGGCTCAACGATCTGCATCGACACAGGCTATCACCCCTGCTGCGTATTGCCGGGATATGAGATGTACTATTTCACCATCCTCGGCGGTCTGAGCCAGCGCTCACTAGTGCAGTATTTCCAGCCGACACATGCCTATCAGATCGAGACGATTCCGGGCATCAAAGACATGATCGCGAAATTCAAATGACCCTCGTTACACTTTCTGACGTCTTGAGGCCCGCTTATACGCAGGGTTACGCCGTGGGCGGACTGGTCACACTGGGTTGGGAGGACATGCGCGCCTATGTGGCCGCCGCCGAGGCTGAAAACGCGCCGGTCATCTTGCAGGCCGGACCCAGCTGTCGCGAGCACACACCGCTGCCGGTTCTGGGCAATATGTTCCGGCATCTGGCCGAGAACGCATCGGTCCCGGTTGTTGCCCATCTGGATCACGGATATACGTTCGAGGACTGCAAAATCGCGCTGGACAGCGGGTTTACCTCGTTGATGTTCGACGGCTCGCGCAAGCCGCTGCAACAGAACATCGACGAAACCGCCGCGATTGCAGAGATGGCCCATGCGGCCGGGATTTCGTGCGAGGGCGAGATCGGATTTGTCGGCTATTCCGGTGGCGAAGGTTCCAATGGAACCGACCCGAAAGAGGCAGCTTTGTTTGCCCGCGACAGTGGTGTGGACGCGATGGCCATTTCGGTCGGCAATGTCCATCTGCAACAAAACAAAGAAGGGGGTCTGGACGAAGAGCGCATTCGCCGGATCGACGCGGTGACGGATGTGCCTTTGGTGATCCACGGCGGCTCGGGCGTTCCGGTCGAACAGCGAAAACGATTGGCGCGCCAGACGTCCATCTGCAAGTTCAATATCGGAACAGAACTACGCATGGCATTCGGCAACGCCCTGCGCTCCGCGGTCAACAGCGACCCGGACCGGTTCGATCGCGTGACAATCCTGAAAGAGACGCACGACCCTGTCGAGGCTGCCGCACGCACTGTACTTCGCGCCTTTGGTGCGCCGCCGCAATCCCGCTGAACTCATGATCCCAGGGCGCAGCTTTATGCCTTAGTCGCTGTCGGACAGCCGCCAGACGTCCTGTTCGCCGAACCCTCGGATAGCCCTTTGGCCGATATTCTCAAGATCAAACTGATCTTTCAGAACATGTGCGACATCGTCCTGAACGGTGATGTTCATCGGTTCAGAAAACTCCTGCAACCGGGACGCAAGGTTCACGGCTGGCCCGAAGATATCGTAGACATATTTCTGGATACCCACGACCGATCCCACGACAGAGCCCGTGGACAGACCGATCCGACACTGCCACTGATGCGGATGACTTAGGTTACGGCGTGCCAGATAACGCACAAACCGAATGGCTGTATTAGCAATCGCCTTGGCGTGATCCGGGGTCGGATCAGGCAGACCTGCTACGGTGATATAGGCATCACCTATGGTCTTGATACGCTCACATCCAAACTGCTCGCCGATCCGGTCAAACGCGCTGTAGATATCGTTCAGCTCGGTGACGGTCACGCTGGGATCCTGTGAGGCAACCATGTCGGTGAACCCGACAAAGTCGAGCATAAGAACAGACACGGGATCATAAAGCTGCGGCGTGACAACGCCGAAGGTCTTGTATTCCTCGTAGACAGACCGGGGCATGATATTGAGCAAGAGCTTCTCTACCTGCTCTTTCTCGCGCTTAATCTCACGCGTGTTCCTTTCAACCATCATCGAGTAGGAATCGATCATGGATTCCAGCTCTTTGATACGGGTGATATTCTGGCAGACAAGCACAAGAACCCCGTCATTTGTCGCGGTGAAATCCATCGCGATCACCAGCGTTCTGCGTTTCTTCTTGAACCTGATTTCCGAGGTATATCGCCCGCTTTCAGCCAGACCGGTCTGCATTGCGGTGACATCCAGATCAGGAAATAGCTGCTGCAATTGCCCGGGTTGATCCTCGTTACTGAACCACTCGTCGAAGGTGTCATTGCGGAACCCGAACCGGAACGTTTTCCGGTCCAGCAGAGCAACCCCGACCCCAATTGCGCGCAGTAGTTGTTCATTGATGGCTTCTATGGTCATGGATCACCTGACAATCAAAGGGCGGCGTTTACCGAATTCCGCAACAACCGCCTCAACGTCGTCGGCGGCAATACCGTGGTCCAGCAATGCGCCGCGGAGGACGGTTTCAAGTTCGTCGAAATGGGTGTCGGTTATTTCGAGATGCGAATGCAACTGGCGCAATTGTTTGTCCGTATAAGACGCCGGACCACCCAGCAAAGAGGCGATGAATTTTGTCTGGTGATCGACGATCCGCGACATGTCGACTTCGTCAAAGAACGGACCGATCTCATCATTGTCCAGCAGGGTGTCGTAAAACGACAGCACGATCTTACTGACTTGGGAAAAGCCTCCGTACTTCTCATACAGCGTACGTTCAGTCATCAATAAACCCTCTCAAACTAAGCAAGATCACAAAGGCGTCCCGTCAGTCGCAGACTACAAACTCTGGTTAGTTCAGTTCAAGCCCATCTGCTGTCGGTGCAATTGTGCGACGCCCTTCGAACCCAGTGTCGAAGGGCGTCGCGGCCATATCACACGCGGTTATCGACGTGCGACAATGATCTCAGCATATTCGGAAGAAATACACAGAGAGTCGTTGGTCGAGACATCGAACTTCTCGATCAGCGCCAGAATATCGCCCCGCAACGCGGCCTGCCCGTCCGCGTCAAGCGCCTCAAATGCTTTTTGCATCGGCCCATAGAAGGTCCGGAAGTACTCCAGAAAATGTTCCGCAGACCGATAGCGAAACATGAAGTTCTTGCGTCGGAAAGATGAGACGTCGCAGTTGGTGCCGAAGGTTTCATCGACCCACGCCCGGCTTCCCCACAACGCCGGAGAATTGACGCCGGCAGGTGGCGGGACATGCTTGCCGATAGTTTTGAAAAGCTGACCAATAAAGCTTTCGGGTGTCCAGTTGGCCATGCCGATCTTGCCGCCAGGCTTCACAACGCGTTGAAGTTCTGCGGCGGATTGCTGTTGATTGGGAGTGAACATCACCCCAAAAGTGGACACGACCGCATCAAACATTTGATCCTCAAAAGGCAGGTCCTCGGCGTCGGCAACCTTGTAGGTCACGAACAGGCCTTCTGCCTGGGCACGTTGGCCGCTGGATTTCAGCAGAGCCTCGACATAATCCGTCGAAGTGACGTCACAAAAGCGTCTGGCAAAGGCCAATGTTGCGTTGCCATTCCCGGCCGCCACGTCCAGAACCTTGGCGTCTGGTGTCATGTCCATTGCTTCGGCAAGCTCTTCACCGGTGATCTGCAGGGTTATGCCTACTTTGGCGTAATCCCCTGCCCCCCAGGCGACATTTTGTTTCGCTTTGATCGCGGTAAAGTCGGCGGTTTGGTTGATAGATGTTTGAATGCCCATGTTTCATATCCTTTGGGTGTTGCGCTGGAATGTTCCCAGCAGTTTCGAAAAAAGTAGCAGTCTTTGGATGCGTGCATGTCAGGCCGCCTTGCGGGTGGGCCAGCTGCAGTTCACGATTGGCCGTTCAACACTGGCCACGTGTTCAAAGATCCGGGTATTGACCCACTCGGGCTGAATAACCGGTGCCATGTGGCCAAGTTCCGGCAGCAGCGCGATACGCGAATTCGGCAACGCCTTGGCAATGGCCACAGACACGTGCTGTGCAATCTCGGGAAAGTCCAGGCCGGTCATAACCAGGGTTGGTATCTCAAGCGCGGACAAGTCCTTTAAGTCCCAGGTTTCCGCGAACACGTTGGCGAAATCCGTCATGACCGAAGAGATCATGCCAGCAAACCGCTGTCGGGCTGCGGTGGGCAAGTTGTCCCAAAACCCCTCGCCGTTCCAGAAGTCCAGAAACCGCCCCATCCCAGCCGCTGCATCACCTTCGGCAGCTGCACTGGTTACCATACCCGAGAGGAATTGGATCTGCTGGAACAGGCGCCGACCGGTGTGATCGGCGTGTTTGAGAAAATGAAAGGCCGCCGGTTCATAAACTGTCAGACTTTTGACCAGATCGGGCCGCATCAGGGCGATTTTGATCGCAACGCCGCCTCCGTTCGAGTGGCCGACCAGGTGAACCGCACGACCGAAGTCTTCGATCTCGCGGATGACGGCAGCCGCCGAGACCGCCGCCCCCTGCTGAGACGGGTCACCGGTCAAAGGCGTGCGACCATAGCCCGGAAGATCGAACGCAAATACAGAAAACCTACCGTCGAGATCGGCTGCCAGTTGGGTCCATTGACCGCTGTTTGATGCAGAAGAATGCAATGCAACAACTGGCGCATTGGTATGTTCTTTTGGTTGAAATGAAATAGTCATTACTCTTAACCCACTTGCGTTTGTGATGAGCAATAACTGGAGCCTCAATGTTTCAGTGTAATTGCTGAAAGGCGGGCAAAGTGTTTCAGTTGTAGCTGTGTGAAGTGCTTCACACAGCCTGCTATCTGCCTTCAAAACATGGGAATTTGCCGCGGGGCCTAGTGCGAGATCGATCCTTATGAAACAATTGAAACACACGAGGCCGGTTTTGAAATGGCACTGAAACAATGATGCCCTAGAAAATCAGGATGACGATGGGAATGGCAAACGATTTAAAAGAAATCGCAAGGGCGCGGGATCTTCTGCGCGACGCCATCGAGTCTCTTAAAGAAGGCTTTGCCCTTTATGATGATGACCGTCGCCTGGTGATGTTCAACCCGCGCTATGCCGAGATGAACAAGGGCGTTGCCGATCTGCTGAAACCCGGTCTGGATTGGGAAATCCTGATGCGCGAGACCGCGCGCAGGGGCATCTATGCCGATGCTATCGGCAATGAGGAACAATGGGTTTCCGACAGGCTGGCCAGCGGCATCGAGTTTATTCAGGATTATGAGCTGACCGAAACAGACGGGCGTACCTACCTGGTGTCTGTCCACCCCACCCAACTGGGTGGCTTTGTCGTCACGCGTGAGGATATCACCGACAGAAAACAGGCCGAAATCGAAGAGCGCGACGGCGATCTTTTGATCCGTAAGGTGCTGGATGCCAGCTCAGCCGTAGTGACTATGGCGCGGATTGGGGATGGTCAAATTCTGTACCGAACACCCGCCGCCCTACAGTTGTTCGGACCCTCTAAGTCGGCGCGGGAGCATTATGTCAATCCGGAAGAGCGCGCCGATTTTGTAACCGATCTTTTGGCCGACGGACGGGTTGATGATTACAAGCTTGATCTGCGCAATGCCCAAGGCAAAACCTTTCCTGCAACGATATCTTCGCAGCTGATCGACTACAAAGGCGAAGAGGTCATTGTAACCAGTATTATCGACCTCACCGCCCAGAAAGAAGCGGATGCTCTGATCCGCCATGTGATGGAGGCCTATCCTGTCGCTATTAACATGACGCATGCCGAAACAGGGGAAGTCCTGTTCGCAACACCTGAAATTAACGCGCTGTTTGGCCCGTCCCCAAGTTCAAAGTCCTATTACGCCGATCCTGCAGAGCGCGCGCGTTACTTAAAGGACCTGCGCCAGGCGGGTTCGCTCAAGGATCGGCGGATTGAATTCATCGGCGCAAATGGGCGGAAATTCTGGGGCGCGGATTCTTCGCGCCTTATCGAGTTCAATGGCGAAGAAGTCATCGTTTCCAATACCCGCGATCTGACGGATGAACTGGCGCTGGAAGACGAACTTTCAAAACAACGGGACATGCTGTTCCAGAATGAAAAGATGTCTGCGCTAGGCGAGCTGCTTGCCGGTGTGGCCCATGAGTTGAACAACCCCCTTTCGGTGGTCGTGGGCCATTCGCTTATGTTGAAAGAGGAAATCACCGATCCAGACCTGACCGTGAGGATTGAAAAGATCAGCAATGCGGCTGAACGCTGCGCCAAGATCGTCAAGACATTCCTTGCGATGGCCCGCCAGCAACCCAGCAGGATTGAACAGGTCGATGTGTCCGGTGTCATTGAAACGGCCGCTGATGTCGTGGGGTATGGCAGCACGTCGGGGGATATCAGCATCAGACAGGTGCTTCCGGCTGATTTGCCGCCAATTGCTGCCGATGCGGATCAGATCACGCAAGTCATCATCAACCTTATCATCAACGCCGAACAGGCCATGACTGCGTCCGGGCAGGGTGACTTTATTGAGCTGTCCGCCGAAGCAAAGCTGGACAATAGCATGGTCCAGGTAACGATCCGAGACAACGGACCCGGAATACCCAAGGCCATTCGCGATCGGATTTTTGAGCCGTTTTTCACAACCAAAGAGGTTGGCGAGGGAACCGGTATAGGACTGGCTTTCTGTCACAGGATCATTCTGTCTCATGGCGGGCAGATACGGCTGGATCAGACCGACAATTCCGGCACGTGCTTTCGCATCACGTTGCCAGCCGCCGACACGCAGCAACCCGAGGCACACGATCCGGTTGAGCCGATCTCGACCTCGGCAAACCTGAAAGCGCTGGTCGTGGATGACGAGGTCGAAGTCGGCGAGTTGAACGCCGAAATACTCCGAAAAGAAGGGTTCGAAGTTGATTTCGTCTCCTCAGGCGAAGAGGCGGTGAACCGTCTTCATGCCGGGAAATACGACATATTCCTGAGCGATTTGAACATGCCGGGTGTCGATGGGCGCAAGATTTACGACGCTTTGGTGGCCCATTTCCCGGACATGTTGGCACGGACGGCCTATGTCACAGGCGACACGATGGGGCTGAAATCTCTGGGATTGTTAGAGGAATCCGGCCTGCCCTATCTGGAAAAACCTGTTTCCCCATTGGAACTCAGAACCCTTGTCCAAGAGTTGCTTGCCGGCCAGAAGGACCCAAAAGATGGATAATCAGAAAACCCACATTCTGGTGTGTGATGATGAGGTGGACGTGCGCGAAATGCTGCAGGAATACCTGGGCAAACGCGGGTTCAAGGTGTCGGCGGCCTCTGGCGGAGAACAGCTGCGGGACATCCTCTCTGTCAACGCAGTGGATGTCATGATCATGGACATCAACATGCCCAAGGAAGATGGCCTTTCCATTCTACGGTCGCTGCGTCCTGAAAACACAACTCCGATCATCATGCTGACCGCTGCCGGTGACGTGATTGATCGTGTGATAGGGCTGGAGATGGGCGCGGATGATTATCTTGGCAAACCCGTAGACCTGCGCGAGCTCGAAGCCCGGATAAAGGCCATTCTGCGCCGAGAAGCGATCAAAGGGACAACGGCCACCGACAACGCCGGTGAGCCCCGCACAGCCTTTGGCAGCTTCACCCTGGACAAAGACGCAGCCAAACTGCTTGCCGCTGACGGCTCCGAAGTCCCTTTAACCGCAATGGAATACAGCCTGCTCAAGGTTTTTTCGGAAAACAAGGGGCGGGTTTTGAACAGGGACCAACTGTTGGAGCAAGCACATGACCGGTCGTGGGACCCGTTCGACCGCAGCATCGACATCCGGATATCCCGATTGCGCCGAAAGCTGGAAAGCAACCCGGAAAAGCCCGAGATCATCAGAACCGTGCGGGGCATCGGGTATGTGTATGATCCAAAGTAAGGTCAGAAACCGCGCTGCGTTTCAGTCGAACACAGCGCCTGATTGGGAAGCGAGATGCCAATCTGCAAATTCAACATCGGCACTGTACTGCGCATGGCCTTTGGCGACGCAATGCGTGAGACCGTCAATCGCGATCCCGAACGGTTTGACCGCGGCACTCTCCTGTGGGACGCACGGCTCGATTAAGGCCGCTACTCACACCGTGATCCATCTCCTTGGCGCCCCACTGCAGCGGTAGGGCACCGATACACCCTTAGATCGTAAAGGCAGTCCGGAAGGCCTCGAGCGCCGTTTCCGAGTCGCCCACTGCGAACGCCTCCATACCGACAGGTCCACGGTAACCCATTTCATTTAGTGCCCGTGCAATGGCAGAAAAGTTGATCTCTCCGGTTCCCGGCTCACAACGGCCAGGATTGTCGGCCAACTGAACTTCTCCAATCCACGGCAGGCATTTCTCACACCAGCGGATCAGGTCACCCTCTCCGATCTGCGTGTGATAAAGGTCCAGATTGATGCGCAGACGCGGGTGATTAACCGCGGAAACAAGTGCCAGAGCATCTTCGGTTGATCCAAAGGGGCAACCGGGATGATCCACCAGGTTCAAATTTTCCAGCGTGAAGACGACTTTTTCTTCGTCGGCCAGTTCACAGATGCGATGCAGCGTATCCCGTGCCTTCAACCACATGTTGCCGGTCACGACATCATGCTGCCAGATCGGAATTCCTCCATCGTCCAAACCGGTGCCGTGGAGGTTCAGACGATCTACTCCCAGACGCTTGCCGATCTGCGCTGTTTCACGCGCAGATTGCAGCAGCATGTCAGCCCCTTCATCATCCGCAAGACGGCCCTGAAGATAGCCATTCATGATCGTGTAGTTCGCGCCAACGCGTTCAAGCTTGACCAGATCCCAGGCTGGCCAGTTCCATAGGCCAACACCAAATCCCATTTCAGTCAGTCGCGCAGCACGCCAATCAATTGGTTTGTCGAGCCACAACATCTCGGCACATGCTGCAAGTTGGAAGAGTTGCGGCATTTCAGCCCTCTATTTGTTCAATTGGATCAGATCGATCCGCCTTCGACCATGAAGTTCCCTGCGCTGCACATCGCGGAATCGTCAGAGGCCAGAAACAGCACCATCCGTGCCACATAGACCGGGTCGATAGGATCGGGCAGACATTGCCGATCCACCTGTTTGGCCAGCGCATCAGGCGTCACCCACAGGTCTTTTTGGCGGTCTGTCATGATCCAGCCGGGGACAACCGTGTTCACCCGGATGCGGTGGTCGCCCAATTCCCGCGCCATAGTACGGGTCAGACCGTGAACCGCTGATTTGGCGGTGGCGTAGGCCGGAAAGCCAGCCCCGCATTCCCACCAGGAATTTGAGCCGAGGTTGACGATAGAGCCGCCGCCCCGCGCGATCATGCCCGGTGCGACATGCTGAATGGTAAAGAACATATGGCGGAGATTGGTGGCCATACGCTCATCCCAGTATTCCGGCGTGACTTCGCGCCAGTCATGGCGGTCGTCATGGGCTGCGTTGTTGACCAGAACATGGGCCA
Source organism: Ruegeria meonggei (assembly GCF_042768335.1). NCBI lineage: Bacteria > Pseudomonadati > Pseudomonadota > Alphaproteobacteria > Rhodobacterales > Roseobacteraceae > Ruegeria > Ruegeria meonggei. The sequence goes on from NZ_JAXHBT010000001.1 coordinate 2,347,009, forward strand.
GGCCCAGCTCTTCCGTCATTTGGTCCAGCGCGTCCCGCACGGCATCGATGTCGCGCAGGTCGCAGGGCGCAAAGACGTGCTCTCCTTCCAAATCGGTCAACAGCGCTGTGCCCGCATCGGCGTTGAGGTCCAGGAACCCGACTTTTGCGCCCTGCGCAGCAAACGCGCGCACCGTCAGGGCACCAATGCCACCGGCCCCGCCGGTTACGAAAACGGTTTTACCCGCCAGGCTTGGATAGTTGGCGAAATCCTGGGTCAATTGTCACGCTCCATGATCCATTCGACCTCGGGGGCCGGGACAAAACGCCATTTCCGCAAGGGGCCTGCCATGACGTTCAGGTAGTACATCTCAAACCCGTAAGGGGCTCCGCAAGGGTGATGGCCGCGCGGGACGGTCACAACATCGCCATCTGACACCGCCATGGTCTCATCCAGCTGCCCGTCATCGGTATAGACCCGCTGAATGCCAAACCCGCTGGCCGGGTTCAGACGGTGGTAATAGGTCTCTTCCAGATAGGTGATACGCGGGTAGTCATCCTCGTCATGGCGATGGCTGGGGTAAGACGACCAATGACCGTTTGGCGTAAACACCTCGGTCACCAGCAAGCTGTCAGCGTAGTCTTCATTCTCCATCGCAATGTTGTTGATATGACGCGTGTTGGTGCCCTTGCCGCGTTCGGTCAGGGTGATGCCATCCGGGCCGATTTTGCGAGCGGTATGCCCACCCTGGCCGGGGGCGGAGCATACGGCGACGACGCAGTCCGTTTCGGCCACCGCCTCCCAATTGGTGCCGTTGGGCAGGTAAAGGCAATGGGGTGGCGTCTTTTCAAACACGTTCATCCGGTCGCCCAGCACGCCCCAATCCTGACCCGCACCCGAGATACGCGCTTTGCCTTCGACCATGACCAGAATGACCTCTCGGTCGCCTGTGGCCTCGGCGGCCGTGTCACCGGCGCGCAGGTGGTACAGGCCGAACCCGACATACCGCCAACCGGCACTTGTTGGCGTTATGTCGTGCACTTTGCCGCGCGCGCCGAATGGTTTCTTGAGCAGATCTGCCATGGGGTGTCCTCCTTCACGGGCAGAACTGCCCAAGATATAGCATCAAGCCAGTTGTTTGGTTTTCAGCGCTGACAGAGCCTGCCTCAGCTGCGCCTCGGACCATCCCTCACCGACCGCCCGGTGAAGGATATCGGCCTGGCTTTCCGGTGCGTTGCCACCACTTGGCGGGTCAGTGTCCAGGTTGGTCGGGAACGGATAGCCCTCGGCTGTTGCGGCAATTGCTGCATCCAGCTCGGCCACGCTTAGCCCGCCACCCTGTTTCAAAGACGCCAACGCGGGCAAAACCGTCTGCGACATGGTCTGCCGGTCAATCGCCTCCATCGCACGCCCAAAGGCCGAGGATATCTGCAACAGGTTTGCCAACCGGTGGATATCCGCACTGCTGTTCTCACCAGCGGCATGAAACAGCGCCGGGTTGAAGAACACCGCGTCCCCTTTTGACAGAGGCAGCTGGATATAGGCCTGCTCAAAATACGCGCGATGCGCCGGATCATGGAACGCCACATATCCCGGCCCGTAGAGCTGGGAAAACGGCAACAGCTTGGTTGGCCCGCTTTCCACCGGCATATCGCAATGGGCGACCGCCCCCTGCAAGGTCAGCGTTTCCGTGACCATATGCGCGTGGATGGGATAACGGGCGGCGTTTTCTGCGCTTTGGAACCCCAGATGGTAATCCCGATGCGCCTGTTGTGCCTGACCGCCGGGACGCACCTGATTGACCTGAGCGGTCATCTGATAGTTGGGGCCCAACCACGCCTCACAGGCGGCGGCAATTGCGATGTTTCCGTAGTAAAGCGCAAAACCTTCGGGATCGCGCAGACAGTGTTTCTGCAGTGCGTTCCAGATGCGGTCATTGGCGCCCAAAGCCGCAAAATGATCGCCTTCGCCGGACCCGCTTTGACGTTCATCGTCAATGATCTGACGAAAGACATCGGTGGCCCGGTCAATCACCGATGTATCGGCATATGCCCCTTTGAGGGCAATCACACCCGCTGAGGCGTTCAGCACATGAGCCCATTCCGCCATCAATGCCCGCCGCTGGTCCGGGTCGTCCAGAACCGGCCGCAGCGCTTGCATGTCGTACACGGGAACGTTGTTTTCAATCGCCGCGGCATGGGGGACAACCGCGGCAGTCAAGCTCTGCGAGGTCAACACCTTAAACTCATCCAGATCACAGGATTCCCGGTCAAAGTATCCGACATATCCAAGCTGTTGATGTACCATGATATTCTCCTTTTTCATGGCTTCGGTGTTGCCCCGTGGGGCGGTTCTTTAACTGGTGATCTCCAATCCCGCCTGCTCGCAGATATCGACGATATGTTCATAGCCCATATTTGAATACTCATAGGGCGGTGCCTTGGCCGGGTCTTGCTCGGCCTCGACCACGATCCAGCCGTCATATTCCATCGCCTTAAGTGCATTCGCCACGGCCTGGAAATCGATACACCCATCGCTGGGGACCGTGAACGCCCCCGCAATCACAGCATCCAGAAAACTGAGATTGTTTTCACGCGTGTTCTGTACCACCGCAGGGCGGATATCCTTGAAGTGCACGTGATGCACCCGGTCGCCCCAGCGGTTCAGGGTTGCCATCACATCGCCGCCACCAAACAGCAGGTGGCCGGTGTCAAAGCACAGTTTGACCTCGGGGGCCGAGCCCTCCATCAGCCAATTCACGTCATCTTCGCTTTCGATGATCGTGCCCATGTGATGGTGATAGGCCATCGGCATGCCCTGATCCGCCATCCATTTGGCCAATTCGCTGATCTTGGCCGCATAGGCCAGAATCTCATCTTTCGACAATTTGGGGCGGTCGTTCACAGGCGTTCCTGCCTGTGTTTGAATGGTGTTTGAGCATTCGGCATAAACGATACAAGGGCTGTTCAGGGCCACGAACTGCTCAACCTGTTCTCGCACTGCGTCGCGCTCTGTCGCAAAGTCGTTGACCAGCGACGCACCGGAACACCAGCCACCGCACAGCGCAATGTCGTTGCCGTCGAGATAAGCCCGCAGACCTTCGGTATCGCCAGGCATCCGCTGCCCACGCTCAACGCCGGTATAGCCAATTTCGCGCGCCTCTTTCAGCGCTTGCTCCATGGTGTACGCCGCCGTCAGGTCCGGCAGATCATCATTCTGCCAGGCGATCGGAGAGATCCCGATTTTCACGCTCATTTCGTGTTTCTTTCCTTGATGGCGACTTCATAGGCCGCGCGCTTTTCATTCACTGCGGGGCGAGTGCTGACTTCGGGGACGGCCACTTCCCACCATGTGCCGCCATATTCTGTTGACGGGTAGGGATCGGTGTCGATGACCACCACGTAAGGCCCTTTGATATCGTTGCGTTTGGCCAGCGCGCCCTCAAGCTCGGCAATTGAGCCTACCTTGACCGAAGTCGCCCCCATCGCAGCCGCATGGGCGGCAAAATCGATGGCCGAGGGTGTTTCATGCACCGCGTGGTCCAGCAGGTTGTTAAACTCGGCCCCACCGGTGCCCATCTGCAGTCGGTTGATGCAGCCAAAGCCTCGGTTGTCGGTAATCACAACGGTGAAGGAAATACCCATCATCGCGGCTGACGCCATTTCCGAGTTCGCCATCATGTAGGTGCCGTCACCGGTAAAGCAGATCACATCGCGATCAGGCTGGGCCATCTTGATGCCCATAGCGCCTGCGATCTCATACCCCATACAGCTGAACCCGTATTCCATGTGATAGGCACCCGGACGCGGCGCCTTCCACAGTTTGTGCAGTTCGCCGGGCATGGTGCCTGCTGCACACATCACGACCGTGTTGTCATTCGAGATCCGCTGAACCGCGCCCACCACCTGCATATCAGTAGGCAACGCATTGCCGTCACCGGGTGCATTGGTCAGCTTATCGACCTTGCCGTACCAGTCAGACTTGAGCGTGTCGCCCACAGCACCGGCGCGATATCCTGCCAAAGATGCGCCCAGTTCCTGCAAACCGACTTGCGCATCCGATTGCAACGGCGTCGCGCCGTGTTTCTCGGCGTCATAGGCGGCGGTGTTCAGGCACACCATCTCGCGTTCGGGGTTGGAAAACAGGCCCCAGGACCCGGTGGTGAAGTCCTGCAGACGTGTACCAACCGCCAGCACCAGATCGGCCTCGGCGCAAATGGCGTTGGCTGGTTCGCCACCGGTCACCCCGACAGGACCAAGGTTCAGCGGGTGGTCCCAGGCCAAAGCCGATTTCCCGGCCTGCGTTTCAACAATCGGTATGTTATGCGTTTCAACAAAGCTCTGCAGCGCATTGGTTGCACCCGAGTAGTGGACCCCGCCGCCCGCCACGATAACAGGGCGCTTTGCAACCTTGATGGCCGCTACAGCGCGGGCCAGCTCGCCCTCATCCGGACGAATGCGGCGCTGATACCAGACGCGCGGCTCAAAAAAGCTTTCGGGGTAATCATATGCCTCGGCCTGCACGTCCTGACAAAAGGCCAGAGTCGCCGGGCCGCAATCGGCAGGATCCGTCATGGTTCGAAACGCGCGCGGCAGCGCCATCAACAGGTGTTCAGGCCGTGAGATACGGTCGAAATACCGACTGACAGGTTTGAAACAGTCATTGGCGCTGACGGTGCCGTCTCCAAAGCTCTCGATCTGCTGAAGCACCGGGTCCGGGCCGCGCGTGGCGAACACGTCTCCGGGAATGATCAGAACCGGCAGCCGGTTCACATGCGCAAGCGCAGCCGCCGTGACCATGTTGGTCGCGCCCGGCCCAATCGAGGACGTCACTGCCATCGCACGGGTGCGGCACATCTGTTTGGTATAGGCAATCGCACAATGCGCCATGGTCTGTTCGTTATGGCCGCGATAGGTTGGCAGGCTGTCTTTAACGCCGTGCAGCGCCTCGCCCAGACCAGCTACATTACCGTGGCCGAAAATGGCCCAAACACCTGCGATAAAGGGCTCTCCGGCCTCATTCATCTGCGCGCCAAGATAGCGGACCAGAGCTTGCGCTGCGGTCAGTCGGATAGTCTTACCCATTGTGATCCCTTTCAACTCAAGGCCAGAACGGCCATTACGTCGATTTTGAGTTTTTTAAGATTCAGACCTGCCTGGTGGTCGTCACACAGGACAGAACGGTTTTAAACCGTTCCGCCCAGCGATCCTTCGAGCTGGGCCATTTCCTGCCCCCCGGCCATCAGGTCCTGCAGTTCTTCAGGTGTGATTTCGCCACGTGTGGCCGTGCCCAAGGTCTTGCCCCGGTTCAGAACGGTAAAGCGGTCGCCCACAGCAAGTGCATGGCGCACGTTGTGGCTGATGAAAACCACGCCGATGCCCTGATTGCGCACACGGTCAATCGTGGCCAGAACGTTCGATGTTTGGCGTACACCCAGGGCCGAGGTCGGTTCGTCCAAGATCAGGATTTTCGCGCCGAAATAGACGGCCCGCGCGATGGCCACAGTCTGCCGTTCACCACCCGACAACGTGCCAACAGCCTGATCCGGGCCACGCAGGTTGATGCCCATCTTGCGCATCTCTTCCATGCAGACATCGTTGGCCTGTTCCACATCGAACCGTTTAAACAGGCCTTTCCCTTTGGTGGGTTCACGGCCCATGAAAAAGTTGCGCGTGACGCTCATCAGCGGGATCATCGCAAGGTCCTGAAACACGGTCGCAATGCCCGCCTCCATCGCATCCCGAGGGGTGTCGAAATGCAGCGGCTTCCCTTCGAAATAGATCTCACCCTTGGTGGGTTTATGCACACCGGACATGGTTTTGATGAAGGTTGATTTGCCAGCGCCGTTATCGCCCAGAAGGCAATGACATTCACCCGGTTTCACGTCAAAGCTGACACCGGCCAAAGCGATGATGTTGCCAAAGTGTTTTTCGATATCCTTCATTTGAACGATTGGCGCCAGGTCATTGGCAGTGTCGCCATGATGGAATTTGGTGTCATCAGACATATCAGCGCTCCCCGGTTACGCGTTTGCGGATTGCGTTGTTGAACAAAACAGCGATCAGAAGCATGCCGCCCAGGAAGACCTGAAACCAATCCTGATCGAAGTCGGTGTAAGTCAGGCCGATCACGACCATTCCGAAGATGATCGAGCCGAAGAACGCACCGATGGCCGAGCCATATCCACCCGTCAGCAAACAGCCGCCGATCACAGCGGCGATGATTGCCTCAAACTCTTTCTGGAAGCCCCGGCGCGCGTCGGTTGAACCCGCATCCATCACCGTGATGATCGCCACCAGAGCGGCGCAGCAGGCCGTCAGCATGAACAGCGAGACCTTGACGCGGTTTACCGGCACACCCGAATTCGACGCCGCAGTCTTGTCACCGCCCGAGGCAAAAATCCAGTTCCCTGCCGGTGTCCGCAGCAACACATATGTCGCGGCCAGTGCCATGACGATGAACCACAGGATCTCAACCGGGATGCCCGGCACTTTGGGCGCACCGTTCTTGAACGTGTCGATGATACCGACCTCGGCCATCCACGCGAAGAGACCTCCGAAGGCCTCGCCGGAAAAGAACGGGGCAAGCCAGTCATTTTCAACCACATCACGCACCCCGCGCAGTTGGGTCGAGCCCCCGGTCGCCATTTTTAAACCAACCAGCGATAGCCCGCGCAGAATAAACAGAAACGCCAGCGTCACGATGAAAGACGGCAGACCCGACCGGATCACGATATTGCCGTTTATCCCACCAACCATGGCGGCAAAAACAAATGTCATCGGGATCGCGACGATCAGCGGCAATTGCCACGTCACCACGCAGACGCCGAAGAACAGGCCGGAAAACGCCACCATCGAACCAATCGACAGATCAAACTCTCCGCCGATCATCAACAGCGCGGCCCCAATGGCCAGAATGCCCAGCTGTGCTGCAGGTGTCATAAAGTTCATGACCCCTGCAAGGGTGAACATTGAGCTGTCCGCAGTGATCGCAAAGAAAATGAAAACCAGAACGACACCGGCCATTGCACCAAGTTCGGGGCGTTTCATTAGTTTGGTCAGAAACGGTTCGCTCTTGACCCTTTCGTCCGCTGTAACGGGCGCTGACTCACTCATGTTTCCCTCCCTGTTCGGTAGAAACGGCGCAAGTCGCGCCGTTTCGTTTTTCTTTTGCCGTTAGATTAACGGATGCCCTGCGAGGACAGGTCAATCACCTGAGTGGCCTTGTCCTGGGTAACCAGGTTCGGGCCCGAAGGCACATCGCCGCCTGGCATCAGGCCGTATTTGGCGTGCAGGCCCATGAAGTTCACCGCCAGGTAACCCTGCAGGTACTGCTGTTGGTCGATGGCAAAGGCTGCATCGCCATCCGCGATCGACTGCAGGAAGTTGGCCGACAGGTCGAAGGACGCAACATTCACGTCGCGGCCAGACGCCTTGGCGGCGGCAACAGTCGGCTCACCGGCCGAGCTGGCACCCAACGCCATCACCGTGTCCACGAACTCATCCGACGACAGCGCGGCTGAGACCTTGGATTCGATCTCGGTCGGGTCGTTCGACGTTGGCAGAACGGTCACTTTACCGCCAAAGCCTTCGGCAAACCCTTCGCAGCGCAGGTCAAGCGAGACGTTGCCCACTTCGTGGTTCACGCAGATCGCGTTGGTCCCGCCCATGGATGCCAGCCGCTCACCAGCAGCCTTGCCGGCATCGTATTCGTCCTGACCGACATGCAGCAGGGCACCCAGTTCTTTCGCGACCTCAGCACCCGAGTTGATCGAGATCACCGGGATACCGGCTGCGACAGCGCGTTCAATTGACGGGCCAAGCGCATCCGCATCGGGGATCGAAACGATCAGCCCGTCCGGTTCCTGGTTCACAGCGGCATCGATCAGCTGGGACATGGCCACCATGTCAAAGGTCTCGGGTGCGCGATATTCCACGTTTACGCCGACATCCTTGCCCGCTTGCTCAACGCCGTTTTTGACCACGTTCCAGAACGCGTCATTGGCCTGGCCATGCGACACGACCACAATTTCCTGAGCAAAAGCGGGCGTGGCCAGTGCCAGTGCGCCAGCCGCCAGTGCGCCTTTAACAAAGTTCTTCATTTGGTTTCCTCCCATTGGAATAGTTCGTCTTATTGTTGAGGGTTCACCCCCTGTATTCGGATGAACCGAATCTCCTCCGCTCCGGAGACTAACGGAGCTGCCCCCAGTTTCCGGATATCCAATCATTTTGCAACCGGTTTCAAAACTTCGTCCATCCCAACCGGCCGTCCGGACTGTGCGGACCGCGTTGCTGCCTCGGCCATGGCCAGAGCGGCCACACCGTCGTCCAACGTCACCGGCATCGCCGCACCGGACAGTGCTGCCTGTACAAACGCATCCCATTCGGCGCGGTAGGCGGGCATGTATCTTTCCAGGAAAAAGTAGGTTGGCTTTGCCCCGGTCACGCCATCCGCCGTCGATTTCACTACAGCGTTTTCCAGGATGTTTTTGGCCTGCAACAAACCACCCGACCCCAGCAGTTCGATCCGCTGATCATAACCATAGGTCGCCCGTCTCGAATTCTTGATTACCGCAATCCGTCCATCCGCATAAGTCATTGTAACAACAGCTGTGTCGACGTCGCCAGCCGCTCCTATCGCGGGATCGACAAGCGACGAACCAACGGCCGAAATCTGCTGTGGCAGCTGCCCCATAAGATAGTTGGCCATGTCAAAATCATGGATCATCATGTCCCGAAACAAACCACCGGACACCATGATATAGCTGACCGGTGGTGGCGCGGGATCAAAGGATGTTAATGACAGCATTTCCGGCGCGCCGATCTCACCGTTATCGACGGCGGATTTGAGGGATGAAAAGCTGGGATCAAAGCGGCGATTGAAACCCACCATGACCGGCTGCCCGCTTGCCTCGGCCACAGATTTGCATGCAAGTGCCCGTTCCAGGCTAAGATCAACCGGCTTTTCGCACAGAACCGCCTTACCTGCTTGAGTGGCTGTCTCGATCAGATCCGAATGGGTGTCGGTCGGGGTGGCAATCAGAATCGCGTCAATGGACGGGTCAGCGATGATTTCACCGGAACTGCGCACTGCGGCGCCATACTCGGAGGCAAGGCTTTCGGCCGCATCGGCAACCGCATCAGACACAGCGCAAAGCTGGCTTTTGGGATGCGCGGCTATGGCCTGTGCATGCACGCGGCCAATACGCCCAGCGCCAAGCAATCCTACTCTCAGCATGCGGTCCTCCCGATTCCCTAAATTGGGGACACAATGATTCTCTTTGCAACCGGTTGCAAGATATTTTTCACGGATAGGCGCACGACGCTGCGCAAGCCCTCAACCAAGCGTCCAAAACCAATTGAGAATGTGGTGATTGGCTACTCTATCAGCTCAACCAAGGCAGACAAACGAGTTGGGGTGAACGCATGGGCATCAAACGTCGACTGGACAAGTTGGAATTGGCAAATTTCATTGACGTGGAAACGAAACCCCTCTTTGTAAGCATTGTGCCTGCGAAGGATGGGCGGCAGTGCGGCCCTGCCAGTATTCATCACGCAGTTATTGCTGGGACTACGTTCGGAAAAATCATGCGGAATGAAGCTGAGACCGAACAGAGTTTTGCGCGACGCGTTTATGCAATGGCGGCAACTGAAAAGCACGTTGAAGACATGACCGATGAGGAACTAGAAATCGCGTTGGCTGCGGCGGATGAACAATTGGCTTTAGAAAAGACTAAACTGGGCAAGTTGAGCGATGAGAGTTTGAGCGCGGTGGCAGGCTAGAGGCTCCAGAACGGTCAGAGGTGATAAACTCCGCCAGAAATGTCTCAGCGCCTTACTTTTCAGTGGCCACCTGCCTGTCGCCAATTCGTGTTTTCGGGGTTTTCGTGCTATGGTTGCCCATTATTTCGATTCTGATTTTTTTTGAGGAACTTTAAGATGAAACTCATCGGCGCAAGTATTTTCTTGCTGTCCGCTTCCTTGGTCTTTGCGGACGGAAATCCAAAAACTAACACACCAAATGATAACCAATCGGCTCAGTGTGGTTTCTTGACGAGATGCCTAGCGGTAGTCAGTGGCAGGTACTTTGTGGCTACACACGCACAAAACGCACAACAGTGCTTCGCCATCACATCGTCCTGCGCGAACGACAGAACTATTACGGCAACTTTTTCGAACGACGCCACCCTGCAGCCTTGTGAAGCTACCATCATTAAGTGTTAGCCTGTCAGACGGCATGCAGAACTAGTTCTGCATTTTGTTTCATCTCTTTCTGACCCGATTGAGGCCTCGAGCCCCCTTCCTGCAAGAACCCGGCGGTTCGCGGCTAGTCTGTTTGCCGGATGCATGGTGCAGGTGGTTGCCAAGACCCAGGCAAAGCCAACCCTTCTTAGAAGCTCGAAATGCGAAGTCGTGAGGCACAACTGATGAGAAAAGCCCTTAATGACCATGTGCACGCGGCTCGTCAGCTTGAGCGTCTAGTCTTTGGCTCTGAAAATGGTCAGTCGTAGGCGAGCGTTCAAAGGAAAACTCCCACCACTTATCGGGATCACTCGCAACGTCAAAGAAACTGCTCGCTCGGTCGCTGAGAATGGGCAAGCTATTTTCCAGAAGCTCTTGATTCAGGTCGCTCCAGTTTTTGACGATAAGAACTGGCGCGCCCTTGTGAGCGTAAGTTCTCGCCATCAAACTATCTGTCATAATCGGGATACACCTAAACAGGAACGCTTCCATTATCTTTGGAGCCTGCACACCGTTGCCAAGTGGGCAAATCATGTAATGATGCGTGGCCAACGCTTCGTAGTATTCAGGTTGGGCAAAAGGGCCACATGTTATGAAGTCAGAACTTGCCGCGAACTCTTTTGCACTTGTCCTATCGGGAATTGTTTTTTCGAGTCCTGGCCAGAACTTTCCAAATGAGCTTAGAGCAAGGCGAGTCTTTTGCGGCTTTGCCCTAACTGCCGAACGGAGGTCCTGCTCAAACCCGCGAATGTAAAACTCTTGCAGGCCAATGGGCATCATTTTCACGCCAAGCACAGACCGATCAAAGGCTTCGTAATAAATATCCCTGAAGTACTTTTTCAGGCCCCGAATAGTGCTCCTGCTTTGACTGCTTAACGGCGTATCTCCACCTCCAATTACGAGGAAAGAGCCTGGGTTTTTCTCTTGAAAACTATCCTTCAAATAGCTCAGCAATCCCGTTATTGCATTTGGGTGGCAATAAACATGCCTCGGAAAAAACCCAGATTGTACCCAACCATGTTCCCAACCAACCAGCCAATCAAAGCGTCGCAACCAATGTGGAACCCCTGGAGCGGGTAGACCGTTTACATCCTTTCTCTTTTCCTCGTGCCAATACCGCGTGCAAGGTAACTCGGCCAATACATGACTGTCTGGAAGAAGAATGTGCTCAGGGGGACATGGCGGCAAGTTTGGGGGTAAAGTTCGAAGTGGCCGCTCTTTTGGTTTCGTGCCTGAATCCAACTCTCGTTTCGCACCCAAAAGTGTGCTGTGTAGCGCCTTAATGGCTTCCATGTAGATAAACCTCGCACCCTAGAATGGCAGACACTCCCACCCAGGCAGTTGAAAATTTTGAGACAAATTGCGGGTAATATCCTGAGAAGCCGGGGCACGGCGGGCCGAACTCATACCCCCTCTTTGAAATCGCAAACTCCCTCAAGGCGCGCCGCGCCCGATGTGTATTAGGGGGAAACGTTAAAAATGTGGCTGTTTCATTAACAGAACAACAAACCTCAATCGCCATTTCGGGTGTGTCCCACAGCCTTTTGACAGCACGTGCTGCACTAAGGGGTTTCCCCAATATCGGTCAGATGAGTTTACAGGTACGTTTTGGTTATCGGATAATGACTTCCACTCCGTATACCCCCTTGAGTGAGGGGCTGGCGCTTACCCCCTCGTCCAGCCCCTCAACCACCCTTCCTTCAACCAATATGCTCCTGATGGTGCACGTGTTGGTTTTTGGCTCGGGCGGGATCTTCAGTTCGACGCATCCTTTCTCTTTAGGCTACTCGCTATTTCTGGGGATGTTGCCAGCACTCATGTCTCATGCCCACGCACTGAACCCTGTTCGGGCCAAAACGGCGGTGCAAGTTCCACGGGGGTAGGTCCACGGGGCCGAAAACGGATGCAGGCCGCAAGGCTATTTCAAAGGCGCAGAAACGGCGTTGGGCTGCGTATCGGAAACAGTAGAACTAGGAATGACTGCTCTAAGGTTTCTGGTCCTTCCCCACGACGAAGAAGCGAAAAACATTAAACTTTCCGGTCTCCCAAGGAGATTTCCCGATACCATGAAAAACAACAATATTGTTGCCCAATTCAAAGAAATAAGCGACCGGGCGTGCCGGTTCATAAGTGAAGCCACTAGGGTCTTTCCACACCCAAACACCATTGGAAGGGTCGATACTCGTCAGCAGTGATACTCTTTCGTCTTCAAAGACCGCACCGCATCCGCTATTTTCCTGACAGCGCGTTAGTTCGTCTATCAACCCCACCAATGGTGCGGGAACAGTTTCGACGAATTGCGGTTCTTCGAACACCGGCGATTGCCTTAGTCTTTCACTTGAGACAAGACCAACCCGGACACCCCGATCTACGCTCTCCGACACAATGCCGTCACTGTCGAGACACTGAACGTAATCTGGCTCCTGCTGTGCCACCCTCCATACAATCGCGCAATCCGGAAACACCTGCCGTGGATACTCCAGAAACACTCCTTCAGCATGGCCACTAGTCACCAACCAAAAACTCAACCCCAAAAAAGTGCAAAATCGAATAAAGGACTGGGTTGTGGCGCGGGTGGCGGACAATCTGGGCTTAATCATTGTCGTCACGCTTTGTCTTCCACTCAACTACAATAACCAGCCCGTCTGAGCCGTGATTTAGCCGCTGGGGTCTCTAAATGCCTGTACCGGCCCTGAGTACCTTTTGCAGTCTAGCGCGTGTCCAGCAGCGATTACAGCCGCCCCTATGTCCTGTCCATCAGCATAGCACACCCCTACCCATCGGTCATGGGTGCGTTCGCCGTTCAGGTCGCAGGAAATGGACTTGCCACGAAGGTAATTTACCATCCAACGCTTTGCGTTTTGTCCGGATCTGGTCCCGAGTTCAGGCGCATCCACGCCGTTCAGTCGGACGGGCGTTCAATCGACCACAATGGTGTCGGTATCACGGACGTGAACTCCTGCGGTGGCCAAAGTGGCAATAGCAATGGATGAACGGCAGCGCTGAGGAAGCGTTTGAACTACTACAGCCTTTCGACGCCGACAAAATGCAAATCGTGCTATCCGGTGAGGGCGAGAAGTCCGACGCTGTTGGGTAGCCGGTAGTCTATTCGCTACTCATCTGAGCACTCGGCGTCGACAGCGAAATTGTTGCCTCCTCGTCCGTCATATCTTCCGCGATACCTTCGAACAGGGGAGTGGAAAGATACCGTTCTCCGGTATCCGGCAACATAACAAGAATTGCCGATCCCTCTGGCGCGGTTTCAGCAATTTGCATTGCTATCGCAAAAGTTGATCCTCCTGAAATGCCAGTGAAGATACCTTCCTCTGCTGCCAATCGCCTAGACCATGAGATACCATCGGGTCCGGCGACCGGTAAGAGCTCGTCATAGTAGGAGCCGTCCAGAGCCTCTTGAAGCACGTATGGGATAAAATCCGGTGTCCAGCCTTGGATCGGGTGAGGTTCGAACGATGGATGGCTTTCTGTTGGTTGGTTTTCCTCGTTTCTCGTATTGACGTAACCTGACGCTACAATGGCCGAATTGGCGGGTTCCGTGAGGATGATTTTAGTTTCCGGCCTGCTTGTTCTTAAAACGCGACCGATCCCGGAAACGGTGCCGCCAGTACCATAGCCAGTCACCAAGTAATCCAGCCGTTCTCCCTCAAAGTCTGCAAGTATCTCGTTCGCAGTGGTGTTCTGATGGATGTCCGCGTTGTCTGGCGTTTCAAACTGACTTGCAAGGAACCAACCGTTTGTCGCGGCTAGCTCCTTGGCTTTAACATACATCCCAAAGCCTTTTAGGGCACGAGGTGTAAGAACGACCTTTGCACCCAAGAAACGCATCAACCGACGCCGCTCAACGGAAAAACTGTCCGCCATGGTCACAACCAGTGGATATCCCTTGGCCGCACAAACCATTGCGAGACCAATTCCGGTGTTTCCGGATGTGGCCTCTACGACCGTTTGCCCAGGTTTTAGCCTTCCATCGCGTTCAGCAGCTTCAATAATGTTGACAGCCAAGCGGTCTTTTACCGACCCGCCTGGGTTGAAAGCTTCGAATTTCACATAAACATCGACATGGTCTGGCGCGATGTTGTTAACACGCACAGTTGGCGTATTCCCAATGGTATCAAGGATCGATGAGTATAATTTCCCTTGACCTTCTGTTGTTCGAATTCCCATTTTTTCGCCCCTTGATGACTTTCCTTTACCGTCACCCATTCCGTGCGTTAGCACAACATTGCATTGCGTAAAGCAGCGCTGTCGCACTCAAAAGGCTATGACCGTTTCGTCCCGCTACCCCGAGTTGTCTGCCATCTGAACCGACCCGATGACCTATTGAAACCGTCTGATGACCGCTTCGAGCCCATAGGCGACCTGCCAAACGCTGCATTTGTGCCATTTTTCGTAGCTGTTAATGTGGTCGAGGTAACTGCTACGAGAGGGGTAAAATCATACCAGCCTACGTAATTGGCCAACTCGATATACATGAACCCGAGGCCTACCAAGCCTATCTCGCTGGCTTTATGCCCAGCTTCGAAAAGCACGGCGGAGAGCTACTAGCAACGTCGCGCGCCGAAACGGAAATTCTGGAAGGGTCGTGGGGCATGCCACGGACAGTAATCATGCGTTTCCCTTCCGTAGAAAAAGCCAAGGCTTGGCACAATGATCCTGAGTATTTGGAACTGGCTAAAATTCGACATCAAACGGCATCCACAAACCTAGTAGTTATTGATGGGATTGCTTGACTAAGTTTTCACGGAGGTTCGCTTTGCCCCGCTCAACCGACATTCGACAAGTATCGTTGACTCAAATGTCCGCTCCGAGCCCTGACCGGACCTTGATCACACCTCGGTCTTTCGCTCATGCAGCAGGTCGCGAACCACGTAAACCGGACATTCTCTGAGTGGCACGCAGATGGCAGTGACGCGGACTTTGCCGACATTAGTTTTCACGACTTCGCTGACGCGGTAAAGGCGATAGACAAGATGCTCAAAGGCTTTGGTTGTCCGATCCCGATCGAGATGGTGAGGCGGAAATATTTGAACAACATTGTGGAACAGGACCACCGCTTCATCAAGAGACGCACTCGGCCCATGTTGGGGTTCAAGTCTTTTGTATCAGGTTCAGCAACTCTAGCAGGCATCGAGGTTGCGCACATGATCCGTAAAGGCCAATTGACGCCCGGACTCTGTCCGTTTCGGTAATTCGCTGAGCTCACCGACTAACTCCCAAGCGATTACTGGAACAGCTCGGAGAGCTCAAAACTTCGCAACAAAACCAGTGCTGGGTACTGGATGCTGGTGGGCGTAGACTTGTGAATCACTGAGACAGCCTCTGGCTCACATGGCGCAAAAATGTAGCATCACCGGTGTTGTTTCTTTTTCAGAAGCTTCCCAACCAGGATCGCCGTCAGCAGATTCTGTCGCAGGAAATTGGCCGCGACGATTGGGAATCCAGAAATAGTCAAATTGCCCCGTCTACACGGCGCAAAGTGGAAACTGAGAGAGACCGGACGTGAATCGCTGCTTGCGGCTCATGTTGACCATTTCGATCCTATCCAACGTAGAAGCCACTAGCGCTAAGCCTTGAACCTCCACTTGGGTCTATCATGCGCTTGATGGAACAGTAGTTCTTTTCGCCGGTCGGCAGGATTGGCTTCAAAAATAGCTGGAATAGACAACATTTTCCTAGGCCGACATCTTCGTAAAAAACTCTTCGAATGCACACTGCGACAATAGTTCAAACACGTTACTCCAAACGAAACAGCATTGACATTGGTTTCATTTGTAACGATATTCGTTGCAAATGAAACAAAACGAGTCACGCGAGCGACATACTCGGGAGAACACAATGGCTAAGGCATTCGCATCTCAGGGAGATTTGGGTGAAAAGACGATTAGCTTCACCGAAGTGGGTGAAGGGCTTTGGGCCTTTACTGCCGAAGGTGATCCTAATTCCGGCGTGATCATCGGCGATGATAGAGTCATGATTGTCGAGGCGCAGGCCACGCCACGTCTGGCTGGCAAGGTGATTGAGAAGGTCAGAGAAGTTACCGACAAACCGATCACACATCTGGCGCTAACTCACTATCACGCGGTTCGCGTTCTAGGCGCTTCAGCATATGGCGCAGATCAGGTTCTCATGTCCGAAACGACCCGGGCGCAGGTTGTCGAACGCGGTCAGGAAGATTGGGACAGTGAGTTTCAGCGTTTTCCACGTCTGTTCGAAGGCCATGAAAGCATTCCCGGACTGACCTGGCCCACCACGACCTTCAAGGATCGCATGAGCGTCTACCTTGGAAATCGACGCGTCGATCTTATGAATCTTGGTCGCGCTCATACTGCCGGTGACATCGTCATTCACGTCCCCGACCAGAACGTCATGTTTACCGGTGACATCGTCGAGTACCACTCGGCCTGCTATTGCGGCGACGGCCATTTCAACGATTGGGGTGGCACTCTGGACAATATCGCCGCATTTGACGTCGATGCTATCGCGCCCGGCCGCGGTGATGCTCTGCTCGGTAAAGACATGGTTGAAGCAGCAATCGAGTCCACCCGGGATTTTGTCGAAAGCACCTATCGCCCGGCCGCTCGTGTCGCCGCTAGCGGCGGCAGCCTGAAAGATGCCTGGGACGCTGTTCGTGACGCGTGCGACCCGAAATTCGCCGACTATGCGATCTACGAACACTGCCTGCCGTTCAATGTTGCGCGTGCCTATGACGAAGCCCGCGGCATCGACACGCCACGTGTCTGGACGGCTGAACGGGATCTGGAAATGTGGGAGCAACTGCAAGGTTGAACGCCTGAAGGGAGGGGATTTTCCAATGTTTGATGATCGTTACACGCTCGCCTACAAGAGCTATCCATACGAGAAATCGCCCGATCAGGATATTGACGCACCGGTGCGTCACCCGGTTGTGGTCATGGGCGGCGGGCCGATCGGAGTAGCCACAGCGCTGGACCTCGGCCGCCAAGGTGTTCCGGTGGTTGTGCTTGATGATCATGAGGGGATCGGCATGGGCAGTCGGGCGATTTGTTTCGCAAAGCGCTGCCTGGAAGTGGCCGACCGCTATGGCTGCGGCGAACCGATGCTCGAAAAAGGCGTTGTCTGGAATCTCGGTAAGGTATTCCATCGCGATGACAAGGTATTCGAATTTAACCTGTTGCCGGAAGACGGGCATAAATACCCCGCCTTCATCAATCTACAACAGCCATATTTCGAGCAATACATGATCGATCGCCTGCGCGAGCTGCAGGACAAGGGCGCCCCGATCCAGTTGCGTGGCAAGAACCGTGTGGACAGCGTCGAAGTACACGACGATCACGTCACCCTGACGGTAATGACACCGGATGGGCCTTACACGCTTGAAGCGGACTGGCTTATTGGTTGCGACGGCGCCAATTCACCACTGCGCGGGATGCTTGGTCTCGATTTCAGCGGTCGAGTCTTTCAGGACAGCTTCCTGATTGCTGATATCAAACTGAAAGGCGATCTGAACTTCCCCACCGAGCGCTGGTTCTGGTTTGAACCGACCCACGGCTCCGGTGCCTCAGCTTTGTTGCACAAGCAACCTGATGATGTCTGGCGGATCGACTTCCAGATCGGCTGGGATGTTGACCGTAAAGAAGAACTTAAAGAAGAGAATATCCGTCGCCGATTGGATGCGATGCTGGGGGATGTGGACTATGAAATGGTCTGGTCCTCTATCTACACCTTCCAGTGCAAGCGGATGGACAGTTTCCGCTCGGGGCGGGTGTTTTTTGCTGGTGATGCGGCGCACCAAGTCTCGCCCTTTGGTGCGCGTGGTGCCAATTCCGGCATGCAGGACGTGGACAATCTTGGCTGGAAACTAGGTCTGGTTATTCAAGGCAAAGCGCCTCAGAGCCTGCTTGATACCTACGACACCGAACGGGTTCATGGCGCGGACGAAAACATCCTGAATTCTACACGGTCCACCGATTTCATCACACCGAAATCAGAAACAAGCCGGATCTTCCGCGATGCCGTGCTCAGCCTGAGCGGAACGTATGAATTCGCACGACCGATGGTCAACTCGGGTCGGCTCTCGGTTCCATGCGTGTACAGTGGATCGGGACTCAATTCCGCTGACGCACTGGCAGGCGGTCCCGATCGGACGCAGCCCGGCGCCCCCTGCCCTGATGCCCCGTTGGGCGATGAATACCTGTTGTCGAAGCTGGGTGATGAGTTCATCCTTTTGACAATCGATGCAGAAGCACCTGAAATTCTGGAAGAGGACGGGATTACGGCACGCCGCCTGGCTCTTTCAACCCGCGACGACCCGACCGGTCAGCTCAGGAAACGCTATCTCGGCGAAGCCAGTTCGGCGGTCTACCTAATCCGACCGGATCAGCATGTCGCTGCCCGCCGAGCGCAATTCAACGAAACCCTGATGCGCACCGCCTTGCGCCGTGCGGCTGGTAAGGAAGTAAGCCAATGAGCGATCTGACCCTGACACCGAATATCGACGGAACCGACGATTTCTACGCCGACCTGCTGGCAACGCATGAAGGCAAGACCAAAGCCGAGAGCGATACAATCAACGCTAGGTTAATACTGATCCTGGCCAACCACATCGGCGACCGGGACGTCCTGAGCCAGGCGCTCAATGCCGCCGACATCACATAATCCAAGGGAGGATACCATGAATATCAAACTGAAGGGCAACACCCTGCTGCTCGCCGGCATTGCAACCGCTGCAATGTCTTTCGCAACGACTACCTTGGCAGAGACCAAGCTTGCGCTTTCGAGCTGGCTGCCGCCGCGCCATCCAATCGTTGTTGAGGCAATCAAACCCTGGGCCAAGCAAGTGGAGGAAGTCACCGATGGCCGCGTGACTGTACGTGTGCTTGCAAAGCCCATGGGCCCGCCCCCGGCACATTACGACATGGCTGCCGAAGGTATCGCTGACATCACCTATGGCTTGCATTCCTTTACCACAGATGACCGTTTCACCCGCTCTCGGATCGGTCAGTTCTCGTTCATTGGTGACGATGCCGTTGCTGGTTCCAAAGCATTCTGGAATGTCTATTCCGGCCCGCTGGAGGCGCAGAAAGAACATGAGGGCACCAAGCTTCTGGGGCTCTTTGTGCACGGCCCCGGCATGTTGCACAACAATGTCCGCAAGATTGAAACGACAGACGATTTCTCGGGTCTCAAGATCCGCGTTCCTGGTGGTTACATCTCAGACCTGATGTCTGGTCTCGGCTCCACAACGCTCTTCATGTCTTCGGGTGAGGTGTATGAAAAGCTCTCGCGCGGAGTAATCGATGGCGTGACGTTCCCCTACGATGCTCTGGCTGCGTTCAAGCTGACCGAAGACGTCAAGTACACGATGCAAGTCCCCGGCGGCATCTACAACACCACTTGGTTCATGGTCATGAACGAAGACAAATGGAACGAGATCTCTGAAGAGGATCAGGCGGCGATCGAGGCGATTTCCGGTGAAGCCTTTGCCGCACTGGTTGGCGAAGCTTGGGTCGGTGCAGACGAGAAAGGCAGCGCCGCGGCCGAAAAGGCCGGGATCGAAATCTACGAAGCGCCAGCCGAAGTCGTTGATGCGATCAAATCCCAAGCAGCAGATGCCGAAACAGCGTGGTCCGAAGCCATCTCGGCGGACGGCTACGACGGCGCGGCGGCACTGGAAGAAATGCGCAAGCAAGCTGGCGTGGACTTCTGATCCATGGAGCGGCTTCGCCATCGTTTCCCCGACCAGCCCCCTGATGAGGGGCTGGACATCGGGCTGCTGCTCGACAGATCTCTGGGTGTCGGGGCCGCACTGATCCTGTTCAGCCTCGTCCTCATCACCTGTGTGGATGTAGTTGGGCGTTACCTGTTCAACGCACCGCTTTCCGGCGCCTTCGAACTCACTGAAATACTGCTGGCAGCGCTCGTTTTCCTGGCCTTACCACTGACGACAGAGCGCCGTGAACACGTCGAGGTCGACCTGCTGAATCTGGCGCTGGGACGCAAGACGCAACGTCTTTTGTCTGCGTTTGCAGGCCTGTTCTCTGCAGCCCTGTTAGCCACCTTTTCTTGGCGGCTTTTCACCCATGCGGCCAAGGCCGCCCATGACGGCGCGGTGACCAACGCACTTGAGATTCCACTGGCACCATTCGGCTATCTGGCTGGGGTCTCCTGCATGGTTTCGGCGTTCATCGCATTCCTGCGCGGATTACAACCGCCCATCGAACACGACACCGATCAAGATCACCTAGAGGGCACCCCATGATTGAATCTCTGATCGGCTTTGCGATCCTTCTGGGACTTATACTACTGCGCGTGCCCATCGCGTTCGCAATGGCGGCTGTAGGCGGCTTTGGGTTTGCGTATATGCGTGGTTGGGAACCTGCCTGGGCTATGACAGGTCAAGTGGCCTTTGACACTTCTTTGTCTTACTCCCTTTCGGTCATCCCTCTGTTCATCTTCATGGGCAACGTGTTGGCCGGCTCAGGCGTGGCACACGGGCTGTTCGCCGGTGCCGATCGGCTTTTTGGCAGGCTGCGCGGCGGACTTGCCATGGCTTCGGTCTTTTCTTGCGGCGGTTTCTCCGCGGTGTGCGGCTCGTCCCTGGCCACTGCTGCCACGATGTCAAAAGTTGCCATGCCTTCAATGCGTCGTTTTGGTTATGATGACCGGCTGGCGACAGGCTCTATCGCCGCGGGTGGGACACTAGGCATTTTGATCCCGCCGTCGGTGATCCTGATCATCTACGGCCTGTTGACCGAAACCAATATTGCCAAGCTTTTTATCGCGGGAATTGTGCCAGGTATCATTGGTGTGCTGTTTTATCTTGGCGCAGTCATGGTAGCGGTACGATTGAACCCTACTCTGGCTCCGGAGGAGGAAAACACCGAACCGATGAGCCGGGCTGATGTCATAGGCGTCATCTGTGTGCTGGGCCTATTCCTCTTCATCATGGTTGGCATTTATGGTGGGTTCTTCACACCGACTGAGGCGGCCGGAATGGGCGCAGGTGCCGCGATCCTGATCGCCATTGCCCTCAGGACGATGACCTGGCGCAGCTTTTTCGCAGCTACGCTGGATTCGATCCGGGCTACGGCGATGATCTTTGCAGTGATCATAGGTGCCGAGTTGTTCACCAACTTCATAAACTACGCCGGACTGCCGGATGCCCTATCAGGCTTTGTTGTCGACAATGAATTGCCGGTCTGGGCAGTCATTGTGTTCATCATGCTGACCTACATGGTGCTTGGTTGTGTGCTTGAAAGCCTGTCGATGATCTTGCTAACAGTGCCGGTCTTTTACCCACTGATGTTTGAGCTTGAGTTTGCCAATGAACTTCTGCTCGATCCCGAAAACGCCCTGATCTGGTTCGCCATTGTGGTTGTTGTGGCCACTGAAATCAGCCTGATCACACCCCCCGTCGGTATGAATGTCTTCGTGCTGAAGGGCGTGTTGCAAGATGTCTCACTTGGAACGATCTTTCGCGGCGTGCTGCCATTCTGGATCGCAGACATCCTTCGATTGACCCTACTCATCCTTATACCCTCCCTGTCACTCTGGCTGGTGGGGTTGATGTGAAAAGCTGGGGCGACTGTGCGTCGCTTTGGCCATGAAAACTGAACCCTCGGAAAGGAGAAACCGATGAAAATCGAGAAGATCCATCACGTCGCTTACCGCTGCAAAGACGCAAAAGAGACGGTCGAATGGTATGGAAAGATGCTGAACATGGACTTCATCCTGGCCATCGCCGAGGATCATGTCCCATCGACGCATGAGCCAGACCCCTACATGCATCTGTTTTTGGACGCCGGGAATGGGAATGTTCTGGCCTTCTTCGAGCTGCCCACGAAGCCGGAAATGGGTCGGGATCCCAATACTCCGATCTGGGTGCAGCACATCGCCTTTAAGGTGAAGGATCGTGAAACACTGATTCAGTTCAAGGACCATCTGGAAGCTAATGGCGTCGAAGTGCTCGGCGTGACCGACCATTCGATTTTCCACTCCATCTACTTCTTTGATCCTTCCGGCCATCGTATCGAACTGGCCTGTCCGGATCCGGAAGAAGAAGCGATGCTAGAGCGCATGGACGAAGTGAAATGGCTCATGTTGGACGAGTGGTCGAAGACCAAGAAAGCTCCTAAACATGCCGATTGGCTACATGCCAAGGAACTCAACAAATCCGCCTGACAGGCTTCTTGCGCCGGATGGATTTCCAGCGCAAGAACCGGCCTTTGGCTGAATCTGAGACGGTTTAACAAAAGAGTCATGAAACTTTACAGCTATTGGCGCTCGACGACCTCTTTTCGGGTCCGGATCGCACTGAACCTCAAGGGTGTTTCCTATGAAACAGTTTCGGTCAACCTTGTTGCCGGAGAGCAACGCGCGCCGGACTACGTCGCGCTGAACCCCGGAAAGGGCGTCCCTGCGCTGATCCTTGAGGATGGTCGTGTACTCACCCAATCGCTTGCGATCATCGACTATCTCGACGCCACTATACCTGAACCTCCGTTCCTACCCGAAGATCCGTTCGAGCGTGCGAGGGTACAGGCTGCGGCCCATACCATCGCGATGGATATTCATCCGATTAACAACCTTAAGGTCACCGCGCATCTGAAGTCCCGCTACGGGCTTACGGCCGAGGATGGGATCGCGTGGTTCCGGCATTGGATGACCGAAGGCTTCCATGCCTACCAAGCGCTTTTGCCAGCTAACGCCACCTTCAGTTTTGGTGACAAGCCGGGCCTTGCCGATATCTGCCTTGTCGCACAGCTTTACAACGCACATCGTTGGGGTGTCGACATGGCTCCATTCGGCCGGCTACTTGAGATCGAAAGACGCGCATTGACCCTGCCCGCCTTCGACGCCGCCCGACCTGAAAATCAGCCCGACGCCTCCTGAAAGAAACACCATAACAAATCTAATTCTCTCCTAGGTCGACAGCGTCAAACCGCGGCAGCCTTCTTGAGTTGAGTTGGGGCTATAAAGATCCGTAAACTCTCGACACCGAGAATACCCGCAGCTTCCTTGAAGATGGCGATCGGCTTAAGTTGCGTGGCCATGCCCGTGGGAGTGGATATCGCGTAGTGTTCGGTGTTTGCACAGAAGGGTTGCAGCCTGTGCTCGAGATGGCTTGAGTTTCGGAGGCTGGCTTTATGTATCTATGTCACCGTCGCGGCCTTGAGAAGAGCAGTGACACCTCGATCCAGCGCTGCACGTTCCTCGGCCGACATGGAATTCAGCATCCCTTGCGCGCAAGCATCGACTTGTGGCAGCAACTGTTCGAAACGCCGATGGCCTTCCGGCGTACAATGATAAATCCTGATCCGACGATCTTCTTCGGAAATTGATCTGGTTATCAAACCTTTATCGTCAAGCCTCTGCGCGGCCCTGCTGACTTGAACCTTGTCCAGAGTTGTGCGTTGCGAGAGTTCAAGAGAGGTCAGGCTTTTGGCATTGGCGAGTAGAAAAAGCAGCCGCCATTCCTCCCGTGATAGCCCGAATTCGCGCTGGTAAACTTCCGTAAGTTTTCGTGAGAACGCTTCAGACGCCACGGCGAGACGATAGGGAAAAAAGGAATCTAGTTGCATACAAAACTATAAGTCCGCTTTGTTTCACACGCAACGAATTTTATCTGCGCTGATCTTAACCATCGTAACGCTGGTTGTTTTGCAAATTACCAGGCGCATCAGGCTCTGTCGCAAACTTTGGTCGACATGTTGTACATTCGTGTGGATTGACCCAACTGATGCTTGGTCTGGAACACTGTTTGGAATTGCCTTGTTGCACAGATCAACTGCAACTGGAAACGCACCCTAGGCGCAATTATCTTATGGACGGCCCAGAGAAACATAAACCACACCAACCCGATGCGCAGGATAAAAACGGCTGCAGCGTCCTTGCGGTCATGAAGTGTCACGGCCCGTCCTTTGCTGGCGATATTAGGAACGGACATATCAAGAAATGAGCTTCCCAACTATCCCCATTGAGGGCTTTCGCATGGCAAAGCTCCATTGTGGGCTCTGACCGCCAGTTGGTGCAAGCCGCAGAGAAAGTCCGGTACGAGCCCAAAGTGGCGGATGCTGCGGTTTGCTCGAATGTCCAGTTCGCCCTTGTAGTTTGCCGATGCAGCGAGTGGTTGTCCTGGTCTAGCTGCGGCGCAGCGTGCAACTGATCGATGAGTGTTGGCTCTGGGCCGAACCAGTTCGAATAATTCCGCTAAGCTTGCGCTTGCTCTGTTAGATGTGGGGGTGCAAAGCCACCAAAACCTGGCACTGAAACAATACTTGATCCGTTGCTACGCGACTTCGAAGCGAACTGAAACCGTCAACCCGGGCAAACTGTTCGTTGCTGTTAAGAGCGCCGAATGATGATCTGCGATAACCTTCACCAACGCCAGACCTAAACCATTCCCAACAGTATTCCGTTCGCTTTCAAGTTTATAGAAAGGAACAAAAAGCTTGCCCAGTGTATTTTCAGGAACGCCAGGGCCGTCATCAACTACTGAAAGTGTAAAGGTGTTGTCTTCTTTTGCAATTAGAAGGCAAACTCTGGAGTCCCGCGGACAGTGATCGATTGAGTTTTGCAATAGGTTTGCACAAAGTTGTTTCAGCATACCTTCATCGCCTTCGATCAGTGCACGCCCTGAACGGTTCTCCTCAAAACTGAGATTTTGGCCCTTAACTTCCGCAAGGGGACTCATAGTCTCAACAGCTTCCCGACCCAGTCTATTCAAATCTAGATAGCTGAACGCTTTGGGACTATTACTTTCTTCGATACGGTTGATCCGCAAAACTGTTTCAAAAGTCCATTTGAGACGATCAAGTTCAGATTGAATTTTGTCGATCGGCTCCAAAGATTGACCTTCGGATTGCAGTGAGTCTCTCGCTTCCTGAAGTGCAATGTATGCATGAGTGAGCGGGTTCTTGAGATCATGTGCAATGGATGCTGCTGTTGATCGGGTCGTGGACATCAATGCTGACAGGTTGTCGAGGTGGCCGTTCATTAACCGTGCAACCCGGTCTATTTGATCGTTGTTCTTACCGACTGAAAGCCTTGCTTTTACTTCCCCTCTTGAGACTTTGTAGAGCGTCTTCGCCATTTGATCGAGTTTGCGATATGTTCTTATGCTGGAGACATAGCCAACCAACAACGTGCATAACGTTGCTCCAAGTCCAATTGCGACCAAGGCCCATGCCAGTGATCGAAGTGTGCTTTTTACAAAAGCAAGATCGCGGCCAACCACAATAACAAATCCACGGTAGGCTTGCACATTTACCCGATGGATACGTTTTTCACCGCCCAGATTTATTCCATCGTCTTCGATTTCTCCCCAACCTCTAAAGGAGGGGTATTCGTCGATGTTACCCGCTAGACGCTTCCCCTGACTATCGAACAGGCCAATCAAACTGGTGTCGAACGGCAACCATAGAGTTGCGTCATCGATCGCTTGTACAACATCAGAATCGTTGTCGTTGTCGTCCAGAATTTCCTGAATGAAACGCATCTCATCGATCAATAACGAATCCATTTCACGCTGCAAGTCGCCACGAATTCTTTCGAATGTCAAAAAGGCCAATGCTGTAACTGAAAGGAGTATTACTACTGCTGCATACAAGGCAGTGGTAAAGGCTGCTCCAGATACAATGTTTGAGCGTTTCATTAGTCTTTCATCCGATTTATATGGCGACCCCATTGGTTTGGCTAACAGCAAACCTTTTTCGGCCGGTCAAGTGTGTGATCCGAGGGTTTTAGCTGCAATATTGACGCAAGAATGGGGAATTTGACTGAAGTTGCTGCACCACTGGTGATTCAGACCCGGTAAAGTGAAAAAAGGTCAATCCCTAGCCTCTGTGCAAAATGCACTTGATTGAGCACATCCGGTCACCTTCAACCCATAACATACAAAGATTTCTTTGTCTGAAACAGAAAGCAAAAGAACGCAGGTCTCGATGAACTTACAGCGCGCCCCTCCGAGGGGGAGGAAGGGCGCGCTGTTGTGACTGAGGGAAGCTTGCTTGCGAGTGAGTGGCCCGTGTCCTCACGGTACCGGTGACACCCTTTAGGAGGGTTCGAGTGCTTCCTCAGTTGAGTATTCGGTTTCAGTTCCAAACCTGATGACATCTTCTGCAACGTGACCTTGCCAACAGGTTTTCGTGAACCTTACATTTTTGATAGGTTGTCACGATCTGTCCCTTTGATCACCCACCCTTTGTGCAATGTCCGTGATCTTCGAACGGTGTAGCGCCATGCGTGGACAACTCATAAGTCATGTTTGGAAAATGGAGCGCCAAGGTCCAGACTTCGTCAGTCTTTATGTGGATGAATGTCACACCGTCCAAGCCATGTGCGACAGAGGCCATACCTTCTGTATCCTGCACTATCAGGCGCGCTTCTGAGAGATCGGTATCATGAAAAATTTGAACTAATTCTCCGTTTGTTTCTGACGTGCATTGGAATTCTGTTTCGTCCGCCAACGCCACAGTCGCAGGCAAGAGTGCCATTAGGAATATTGAATTCTTCATCATTGATTTCCTGATCAAAGGGTTGTGCTTTTAGAGTTGAGTGTTCCGGGTGCCAGTGTGAACTCTGAGAAGTGCCGTTCTTGAGTTTGTGTTCAGGCCGCAATGGAAGGCTTCCCAAAATTTACACACACCCGCAGGCCCGGTTCATTGCTTTCTGCGGTGATTATTGCGCCGTGTCGCATCGCTACGGCCTTCACAAGCGATAACCCAAGCCCACTTCTAGCTTCGTTTCTTGGGTGGTCACCTCGGAAGAACGCGTCAAAAATTTGGCTGATTTGTGGTTCCGGAACCCCCGGTCCGTTGTCTTCGACAACCAGCTGTATCGCTTCAGTCGTGGCCGTAAGGGAAATCCTGATCCAACATCCAGAAGGGCAAAACCGGAGTGAGTTGTTTACAAGATTGACGAGCAGCCGTTTCAGCATGTCTTCGTCGCCCCGTATCAAAATCGTGTCGGCGTTGTAGTCAGCGGTGATGTGTTTACCTGCTTCTGCCGCAACAGGATGAAACGCCTCTGCCACATTCTCAACGAGTGCACTCAAATTGACGGCTTGGAAGCTTATCTCATGCCCGCCTGCCTCGATCTGAGATACTCTGAGTATTGTGTCGAAGACGGTTCTGATGTGCCTAAGGTTTTTCTCTAAATCGTCGAGGCTTGGTCGCGGGTCACTACCATACTCAACTTCGCTATATACCTTTTGTAAAGCCATGAACCCGTTCGCCAAAGGACTCCTCAAATCGCGGGCAATTGTGACCGCAGTGGATTGAGCACAGTTGAGTGAGCTCGAAATCCAGTCGAGACGTCGGTTGATCATATGGCAAATTCGATCGCATAGGTCGCTTGTGTCTGACACGGGAAGACGAAGGCTGATATCTTCTTGAAAGGCCTGGTTGAGGGTTCGCTCAATCCGTTGAAGTTTTCGATGGTCTTGAGCGCTGAAGTAATAGCCAAGACCCAGGACAGCGGCTGTTGTCGAAAGCGTCAGCAGCAACAACCCTTCCCAATGGGTTTTCAAGGCCTGATTAAGTGTTGTCAGGCTGCGGGCGACCACTGTGCGATACCCAAGATACTCTGATACATGGAGAAGATAGACAGGGGCGGTCCCACCGATTTGCAAAAATCCGGATCGACTTCGTGCCAACCTATCGTATCGGGCACTTTCGCGATTGACCCGGCAAGTGCTGAACCGCTTTGATCGAACAGCGCGATTACGTGAAGATTGGTTCGATTGGGGTTATTCAAATGCTCAATTGCTCGCTGAACTGCGTCGGCGCCGCCTTCCCGCAAAATCTCATGAAGCAAAAGCTCTTCATCGAGGATTTGTTGTTCGAGGTCAGAGCGGAGCTTGTCTTCCAGCGCCAGATAGGCTGCATATCCGAAAACAGCGGTGATGATCCAGACAATCAATGCGGCGAAACAAGCAGTCTGGAACGGAGCGCCCAAGGCAATGCTAGCGCGGCCCATGAAGGCTGTATCCAACGTTTCGAGACGTGTGCAAAAGCGGCGTCTCGAAGGGCTTGTCTATCTTCGACCTCAGACGACTGATGTATGTTTCAATCACGGTCGAATTCGGGTCAAAATTATAGTCCCAAACTTGCTCCAGAAGCATGGTGCGTGTCACGACGCGGCCTGTATTGCGCATCAAAACTTCTAACAACGCAAATTCACGTGGCAACAACTCTATTGTCACATCTTGCCGTTTCACGACTCTGCTGAGTAGATCCATTGATAGATCGTGGACATGAAGCTCGGTTGTCGAGACATCGGACGGTTGTCGCCTAATAATGCTGTTTAAGCGCGCCAACAGTTCTGAAAAATGAAAAGGCTTTACCAGATAGTCATCTGCACCTTCGGTCAAACCTTCTACTCTGTCCTGAACGTCTCCTATTGATGTAAGAAACAGAACCGGGGTCTTTTTTTTCGCGGCCCTAAGTGCCTTGAGAACGGAAAGACCATCCATTCCTGGTAGCATGCGGTCTAGGACTATGGCGTCACATTCATTGTACAGACAAAATGACAGGGCATCCCGACCATCTTCGTACCACTCCACACTAAAACCGTTTGATCTTAGTCCTGAATTGACAAAGTTGGCGGTCTTTTTGTCGTCTTCTGCGACGAGTATTTTCACCTTAATCCCTCCGATTTTGCCACTGGATCCGCTTGCTACAGTTTGGAATGCGCCGTAGATGAACCCAGCCATAGCGAGATGGCTAAGTCCATTTG
Organism: Ruegeria meonggei; assembly: GCF_042768335.1. Lineage (NCBI taxonomy): Bacteria > Pseudomonadati > Pseudomonadota > Alphaproteobacteria > Rhodobacterales > Roseobacteraceae > Ruegeria > Ruegeria meonggei. The sequence continues at coordinate 2,375,961 of NZ_JAXHBT010000001.1, forward strand.
GCAAATCGTTGCAGACTAGAGGCTCAACGTTTCTTCGACGGCTTTCACCTGAAGCCGGGCGAGACCAAGATTGGCGGACTTCTTGTCTAGTGCGACATACACAAAGATGTTTGGGTTTTTGTCCAGCGGGCGAACCAGATGAAACTGTTTGCCCAGCGTTATCAGAATGTCTTCGATGGTGTCGTTAAGTTTCAGCGCTTCGATTGCCTGAAGTTTCGCGCGGACAACTTCAACATTCGCAGCGCCTGCCGTTTCAAGATCAAATTTTGAACCACCCTCAGTGCCTAGTACTAGGCCTGTGTCACTATCCACGAGGCACGCCCCCAAAAGACCTTTGATTTCGCTTAGTTTAGAAATGTCCAACGACATGTTTGGCTCCTTTTTGGCCTTGGAATTGCTGATCTGACCCGCTCCGGACGTTTGATGGATTGGACGAGTTCTGTTGTTTGCAGGTGGGAAGGTAATGACGTGTTTTTGAACCAAGCCTAACCTCTCGCTAAATCTGGCCAGCACAGACTCTCCATCACTTTTGGGTCTCGACATTTACAATCCAATTCTCGTTGTGATCGTGGAAGTAGAACGTCGAACTGGGTGCCTGTTGTTTCGAACTGCCTGGGCGTGAAGAAACAGCTGATCAACCAATCTGTCATCCAAACAAGGGAGATCGCTTATCCTTTGATGGGGAAGACACTTGGGTTCTGATGTCACTTTCAAAACTGTTGCGCTCGGGTCCCGGGAGCTATTCTGGCCTATTTGCAATATATTCAGTGCGACAACGCAGGCAGGGGCCAAGTATTGGGCAGTGTTGGTTGTAAGAGCCAATACACTTTCCGAACCAAGAAGGAATGCGGGCCATAAATGTCCGAGTTCGAAAAGAACGCCAGCCAAAACGGGTAAAACAGAACTCAGCATCAGACCTTCGCCTCGTTACCAAACAACTAAGTGGTCCGTAGAGTATTCAGAGTTTTAACCCACCTTTCAGAAAGCTTAAACATTTGTAAGAATTAGTTTTTTACGTTGATGAAAAATGGAAGCTTCGGCTCAAAGGGTTCATCAACTGACCTTGCGAGTATTTAGACGCCGGCTGTGGCTTAACGTTGAAACACTTGGTGTGCCTTCGAGTTTGTTGCAAACTTTTGACCATTGACCTTCGTGGCGGTAGCGCCTGTGTAGCGAACGGCATTATCCAGTTGAAGGTTGGTCCATGATTTCTTTCAAAGGTGCGCAATATCCGAAAGATGTGATACTGTTCGCAATATTCTTTTACGTCCGCTACGGTGTTTCCTATCGAGACCTGGATGAAATCATGGCCGAGCGCGACATTTCTGTTGATCACACTACGTTGAACCGGTGGGTTACACGATATTCCGGCGCGATCGCTGAAACTGCGCGTCGCCGCAAAGGGCCATGTGATCGTTCTTGGAGAATGGACGGAACTTACATCAAAGTTAAAGGCGCGTAGGTTTACCTCTATCGAGCTGTCGACAAGCACGGCAGGACCCTTGATTTCATGCTTTCACGACGTCGAAACAAACCAGCCGCCACCAAGTTCTTCGCCAGGATGTTGAAGATCAATTGATTGCCGAGGAAGATGGTGATCGACAAGAGCGTTGCCAACACCGCCGGCATCAAGGCCATCAACAAAATGCTCAAAGGCTCTGGCTGCCCGATCCCAATTGAGATGGTGAGGCGGAAATACCTAAATAACATCGTGGAAAAGGGCCACCGTTTCATCAAGAGACGCACGCGGCCAATGCCGGGGTTCAAGGCCTTCGCTTCAGCGGCGGCAACGCTCGATGGAATTGAAGTAGCTCATATAATCCGCAAAGGCCAACTCACGCCTGGACTCTGTCCGTTTCGGCAGTTCGCTGAGCTCGCGGCCTAACTCCTGAGCGATTGCTGAAACTGCTCGGCGGGTTCAAAACTTTGCAACAGAACCGTGTGGCGGTTATGAAGTGATTGGCCTTTTCAAGGAAACTGCGTCAGGCACTAAGTCGAACCGCGCGGAACGATCAAAAATCATGGACTTGGCTCAAGCCCGGAAAATTGACGCCGTGTTGGTCACCGAGCTATCCCGGTGGGGGCGCTCCACTCAAGACTTGCTCGATACCCTCAACAAGCTCTCAGGCTGGAAAGTCTCGGTCGTCGTAATGTCCGGCATGACTTTCGAACTGGACACACCGCACGGGTGTATGATGGCTACGATGCTGGCCGGGATCGCGCAGTTTGAACGAGACCTGATTAGCGAGCGCGTAAAATCTGGCCTGGCCGCGGCCCGCGCACGCAGGAAAAACTAGAGCGCCAGCCAGGGCAGCGTCCAAATTCAGACAAACTTGCGCCGAAGGTCGTTGCCGCTGTTGACGAAGGCCGTAGCTATCGCTAGATCGCACGTGACCTTGGGATCAGCAAGAATACCGTCCTCAGTATCATCAAACGGCATCGCGAAAACGCTTAGAGTGTCATTTCGCCCCGTACCGCAAACGACCCCAGAAAGGGCGGTTCCCATCGACATTTCATAGGTACTGCTAAGGTGGTAACGCCGATCGCCGTTGTATCAAATCTTTCGCAAATATGCCCAGGAGACATACCCCTTGAGCCCACGCGCACGCACCAAAGAAACGCGGCACCAACGGGTGCCACCGGTCTGCTCGCAACTGTGAACTCGTAGGTCAGTTCCATTCGGAAGACCAACAATCACATTGAAGCCTGTTCCAGGCCCACCACGCATTTTCAGCATGTCACCCTCTTCGACGCCAACAACTTCGTATCGTCCAAGTGAGGCTGCCGCTGCAGGTTCAGCGTCTATGAAGGCCCCTAAGAACAATGCCGATAGGAAAAAGAAGATTGCACTGCGCATCGCGTTATCCTGCTTGTTGGCTCTGCGACAACTTAGCAGTTCAGATCATCAAGAGGAACAACCCAAAAAAGAAACGCGCGATTTTGCCTAAGCCTCATGGCGAAGACTGCCGCGCCCGGTTCGACTGGACGCACCACAGTATCTCGATTGAGAAGTGCTTGGCTGGGACGGGTCGATTCAGAACCCTTAAGGAACGACTAACAATGTCCGTAGTTTGGGAAACATCTGGGCTGCCGTGCCGGATCGAATGGTTGCGTTGGAGGGGTTGATGCGTGAGGTTGGGGCATGACCGCCAAGGAGGCCGCGACATGATGATCTATGGATTGAACACCTGCGCGATTTGCCAGAAGGCCCGCAAGGTATTGGAGGCAGAGGGCAAAGAAGTCAGTTTCCGCGATGTCCGTGCGGAACCTCTGAGCGAGGCTGAACTGGCCGAGCTAATAGCGGAATTTGGGGACTTACTCGTGGATCGAAAGTCGAATGATTACCGAGCGCTCAATGATTGGCTGAAAAATTCAGAAGCAGAGGCACAGATTTCGGCCCAACCCAAGGTGATGGCGCGCCCGGTAATACGTGACCATGACATGTTGTTTCTTGGCTGGGGTGAGACGGTTCAAAAAGCTCTGCTTCCGGGCTGAGTATTAGACCAAAAATGCATAATTAGCTGAGCGAAACCCGCTGAAATGCTGCACAGGGCCGAATGGCCGCTTTCGGTGTGCTGCTAGGAAGATTCTGGAAACTGCAGAACGTCAGCTATGGGTCGGTATCCTCTACGTGAGTGTCCATCGGATCTGGCTCGCCCGAAGCCAGTAGCTAGTGTCAGGAATTGGTCTTTCCGGTCGGTGGCGGCACCGTTCGACACGGACTGGCGTTTACGCTTGAGCCGATCGAAGTTCTGTTTGAGTTCTGTGACGGGCGACCACCCCTGACCTGCGAAAGATCAGGGAGGATCAGTCTTAGGGGTATTGCCAAGCTGTTGGCGACCGATTGTGAAGCATTGGAAGAGGCAGGGTTATGCTGCCATTTCGGCGGTGTAAGCGATCCAGAGGCTGAACGCATCGTTGCGGGCGTGGCGGTATGAGATTGTGGTGAGTTGATAGCGGCGGGGACGGAATATCAGGTTGATCTGGTCATGCGCGGACAGGAACCTCTGAGCTTGCCGATGTGACTTGAACCGGCCAAACAACTTCTCCCGCTTTCGGGTTAGCCTGTGCGACACTTCGATTGCATTATTCAATCCTTTGTGGGCCCGGTGGTCAGCCTGCGGTGCTAAGGCGCTGAAGGGCTTGATGTAGCTGCGCAACTTGTCCGTTATCACGACCCTTGGCTCACCAAACTGGGCGACCAATCTTTTGAAAAACCGTTTGGCCGCATTTGCATTTCGCCGGGTTTGAACAAGGATATCGAGAACGTCGTCGTTCGCGTCGATGGCCCGCCACAACCAGTGCTTCTTGCCACGGATCATGATGACAACCTCGTCCACGTGCCATTTGTCGTTCGGCTTGGGGCGATCGCGCCGGATGCAAGCGGTAAAATGCGCGCCAAAGCGATTGACCCTGAGCCGAATGGTTTCACGGCTCACGATGACACCCCGTTCCGCCAAGAGATCTTCGACATCCGAAGTGCTCAAGGCAAACCGATGGTATGCCCAAACTGCGTAGGCAATGACTTTAAGAGGGCTCTGTCGCAATCTTCACCCCTACCTGTCAGTTCGAGTGCATTTCTGGTAGCGCGCCCGATAACATGACAGGAGCAAGCCGTGAAAATTTCATTTAAGGGCGCGCGTTTTCCGAAAGACGTGATCTTGCACGCGGTTTTCTTCTACCTGCGCTACGGTGTTTCATACCGGGACCTGGAAGAAATCTTGGCGGAACGTGGCGTTGATCTGGATCATGCAACGCTAAACCGTTGGGTCAGTCGATATGCAGGTCTCATTGCTGAAACAGCGCGGTATAGAGAGCGTTCCGCAGACCGTTCGTGGCGCATGGATGAAACCTATGTGAAAGTGAAAGGTGAATGGGTTTATCTTTACCGAGCGATCGACAAACACGGCAAGACCCTGGATTTCATGTTGTCCGAGCGCCGGAATAAAGCCGCTGCGACGAGGTTCTTCGCCCGCGCTCTCGAGGTGAACGGATTGCCACGCAAGATCGTCATCGACAAAAGTGGTGCCAATACAGCTGGCATCAAGGCGATCAACAAGATGTTGAAAGGCTTTGGTTGTCCGATCTCGATCGATATGGTCAGGCGGAAATACCTCAACAACATCATTGAATAGGATCACCGTTTCATCAAACGAAGGATCAGACCCATGCTGGGCTTCAAATCTTTCGCTTCAGCCGCATCTGTCCTGGCAGGCATAGAACTGGTCAACATGATCCGCAAAGGTCAATTCACGCCCGGACTCCGACCGTTTCAGCAGTTCGCCCAACTGGCAGGGTAAACCGCCCTCTAATTCCGCTGATGTTCTTTCATGTAAATGTTTGCGAAAGAACCTGTTCAGGTCATACGGTAACCGACGTTCCTGAGTGTCACGATCTGCTGACCTTCCGCACCGATTTTGCGTCTGAGACGCCCGACATAGACATCAACAACATTGGTCAATGGATCTTCATTCATGCCCCAAACCGAGTTTAAAATCCGCTCTCTGGATAACACGCGCCCAACATTGGTCAGAAACAGAAGAAGCAGGTCGCGCTCCTTCTTGGATAACTGGATTTCTTGACCTTCAACGGCAACCTGAAGCGAACGCCGGTCAAAGGTAAGCGCCCCACAGGTAATCACAGTTTCGCTAAGATCGTTCGCATAGCTGTTGGCACGGCGATGCAGCGCTTCAACCCGCGCTATCAGTTCGTCAAAGTCGAACGGCTTGGGAAGATAGTCGTCTGCGCCAATTTTTAGCCCTTCCACTCTTTCCTCTGGGCTGTCCAATGCGGTCAGCATCAAAATCGGGATCTTTGATTTCCTGGCGCGCAGTTTGCGACAAACATCTTGCCCCTGAATCCCTGGTAACATCAGATCTAACAAGATGATGTCATAGTTGCTGGCAGCTACGTGCTCCAAAGCATCTTCGCCACTTGGTACGTGATCTACAGACCAGCCTTCAGCGGACAATCCGCGACGTATAAAATCAGCTACACGGGCTTCGTCCTCGACAAGCAAAATATTCATAGTACGCCTCAATTATCTCCATGCTCACAACCGCGACGATGCGCAGTGGTGTGCGACCTAACCGATTGCCCAACTTGCTTTTGAAGCAGACTGGCACGCATTAGCCGGTTTCTCGTAGGGCATCGGTCTGAACAACTTTCATCCGAGGTGACTTGGGCAGAGTTATGGTGATCATTAACCCGCCTTCCTGGCGATCTTGAAGGTCAACTGTCCCACAATGAGCCTCGACAATCGACTTCACGACCGGTAGCCCGAGGCCGCTGCCTTCGATCCCCTGCCCCGATGAATTCGATCCCCGAAAGAACCGGTCGAATGCTTGGGATTTTTCCACCGCGCTCAGGCCGGGACCGTCATCTTCGATTGTGATCTTGCAAGACGCGAGCCCTTCTTCCAACATCGCGCTTATTGTTGGGCCTCCATATCGTCGTGCATTTTGCAGCAATGCCAGTACGGACTGCCGAAGTCGAACCTCGTCAACCGACGCCATTACCTTGCTTTCTGGGCATTCGACCTGAACCGGATCGGGGAACATCGCCACGGCATCGTGCAGTATTTTTCGTAGATCCGTTTCCTTACGATCCAGTCTGAGCTGACCAGCCTCAAACCGGGCGACGGTCAACATGTCATCCACGATTTGGTTTGTGTGCTTTGCGGAATCTCGAATACGGGCAAGTGAATCAGAAGCGTCTTCTGACAGCGTTTCTGATGTCCGTAGAGTGACATCAGCCTCGCCGAGGATGATTGCCAAAGGCGTTCGTAACTCATGGCTGATATCGGCCATCAAACGCTTGCGGTTCTCTTCGCCTGTCTCAAGCTTATCGATGAGTTGCTGAAGCTCGAACGTTCTGGCGGCAACGGTATCTTCTAGTTGCCTCTTTTGCTCGGCGCGGCTGACTTCGCGAGCAGCCAATCCTTCGGCCATACTATTCAGAACGGTTTCCAACTCTCTGAACTCTTGGCTGCCACCGAGACTTACCGGCTTGGAATAATCGGCCCCGCGCAGGTGCCCAATGCCGTCTGCAAGTCGCGTAAGTGGCTTTCTGATCTGGCGGTTGAACGACACGAGCGCCACAAGCAAAACGCCAATTGCGGCAAGAACGATCAAGTAAACCAATCGTTCATTCCATTTTCTGAAGGCCGCTGCCTCGCTCAATACCTCGTCGACTTCCTCGGCCTCTTCATCAAGGGCAGCCTGAATTTTTTGATCGAGTTCATCATCAATGTCGCCGTCCAGCAGCGCGGCCAAGCGTTCAATCCGAACAAATGTCTCGATACGGCTTCCATTGGCTGAAAGGTTCGCGATTGCTGCATTGACGGATTCGATATCGTCCTCAATCTCATCGAGAAGTTCGAGCTCTTCGATCTCCTCATCACCCACCATCTGGATTTCACGCGCGATAGTCATTCGGATCGAATCTAATGTCTGGTCGATTTTCGCCTGCAGCTCTTCTTCGCTTACGCCATCGTCTCGGTCTCCTATAAGAAGCGCGTCGCCGTGTTGCTTGAACAGACGGTATAGATCCGCCTCAAGCCGCAGATGCAGCCCATAGGATTCTTGGGCCAGTGATATCCGGGCGTCCCACCATCGCGTTTTTTCGAGGCTGTACAGGGTGAGTCCCGCAAGACCGCCCAAGAAAGCCACCAGAACAGCAGCGTAAATCCCAAATAGAGTAGATGAACGCATTTCAGACGACCTTTGAATTCTGTTTCACATTAGGCGAGGCGGCATCTTCAGCCAATATGATGGTGGCCGACGAAAACTTCTGCAGAGTTTCAAGCAATTTGGCCTGGCGATCCCTGCATGAACCCCACCTGACAGAAGCGATTACGACGACGTCAGCTTTGCCAAGAACTGCGCGCACGAGATCAATACTCAATGTTTGGAAGGGTGACAGCCCGTTACCATTTTCCGCCACCCGCTGATCCAGGCCACCAGGTGCCTGAAGCAGGTCGGATAATCCAAAGGTCTGCATGACCTTTGTTATTTTCTGATCATTCGGTCTTTTTGAACACATCAGTGTTGCCGAACGACGCAAACTGCCTTGGAGCCCGACATGGTCGCCCCCGACAAAGGCGATTTTTGAGGCTCTATCTTGCCCACCATAGCGAACCGCGATGCCCTCATTCTTATCAAGGCCCGCAATACACCGCGCGATACTGTTTGCGTGCTGCCCTACTAATGTTGAAGTTGAACCGGGCGGCACCGCAAAAAAGATTGAGTTTCCATCCAATTCCCCGGTGACTTCAATTTCAGGGGGCGCGCCATGATCTACACCAGCTCGCATCAACACCGGTTCTGAAAGTAGCGTCGCTGCCTTTTCGCGTGCAACGCTCCAGGCGCAATAATAGTCCCACGCCCCGGCAAGGCTCTGCAACGGAAGGGCAAGTAGCGCCAAAACAGAAAGGCTCGCAGCCACTGTCGCCGGTGCTGTTTCGTTTTGGCTTGCCAGCCAAAGCATCAAAAGACCGGTAAGCGCCACACCGAGTTGCAATACTGCCTGGAGGCTCGCGGTTCTGCCTCGACGTGCCAATGCGTCGCGTCGCAGCGATGCGCCTTGTTTGTCAAGTTTGCGCAATTCGCGATTGGTTCGACCCATCAGGTCCAGTTCAGGCGCAATCGCTATGCGCTCAATCATGGAAATCGCGATATTGGCACGTTTGCGACGCAGCTTTTTATGCCGGCGAGCCAGATGCCAGGCCAGCATTCCCATGATAAGCAGCGCGAAACTGAGTGAGGCAATGCCATAGACCGCAAGGGCAGGATCAAGAAAGTAGAGAACGGATACGGCACCCGGAATAACAAAGGTTGCTGACAAAACGTCTGGTAAACCACGGCCAAACCATAGGCGCGCCGCAGATAGGTCCCCGACAAAACGCAAGGACAGTGCACCAACCCGGCGTTTTTCGTGCCGAGATTTGGGAAGTCGGGCTATCTGCTTATACAACGCTCGGCGCAAAGAAATCGCGTAACTTTGGCCGAGAGCTTCTGCGCGGTATCTTGAAAAAAACAAGCACGCAGCTGCGATAATTCCGGATATCGCCAGTTGCAGGACCGTACTCATTGCAAGAGCGTGGCCTGCATGAAGCGCGGTAAAGGCATCACGCGTCGCAAACGCTGCGAACGCCAGTGCAACAGCCTGCACAATACCGCAGATTGTAAGGAGGACCGCATCAACGATGCGGTCCTTTGTGGCCAGTTCCGTGAGGGGGGTCATGCGGCCACGTTGACAGTTTCACGTCGCATCAGCGGTGCAACATGTTGGGTTATGGTCGCGGGCGACCAAAGATCTTCGCGTGATAAAATCGGGCGACCGGTTACCTCAGCAGCTTCGGCTGCGGCCAATGGCGAACAACTGACCATCCCGGATATCGCAAATGGGCTGAGACCCACCTTGTTCAGAACGGTCACACCGCCCAGAGCACTCAGTGCGTCAGGTGCAGCAAATAGGATGCCGTCCAACCGATCCCGGATCCGCGAAGACTGCAAGATAGCCCGTGTTTCCTGCTGGAACACACCGTCAGCGATCTCAACCACCACAACCTCGGCGCCACGCTCAGCTGCGGTTGCAACCAGCGTATCAAAACCGGCTTCAATCGTTTCTAGCGGCATCCGATATGTCGTGGCCATACCGACGTCCGTGAAGTCGAGCGCCGGAGCGCCTCCGTCTTCGAAACTGTTGAAGTCACCAAAGGCTCCGGTCCCAGTCGCTTTCACACCGGCAACGGAGTAACCCGAACGCGTTAGGCCATGACCAAGGCTTGACGCAGCCGTTGTCTTTCCGGAATTCATCGAGGCCCCGAAGACACCAATGACCGTAACGTGTTCGTTGTTCGGCAGCGAGGGCAACGCGTAGTCTGATACGTTAATCACATGACCTGAGGCATTGGTCAGAAGGCCGATGGGCTTGAGTCGCGTCGGATCATCCATACGTATGTGCGCGGCGTCCACTCGGCCAGCGACACCACCGCCTGCGACCAGATCGATAAGATCGTCATCAATCACCGCGCTGGCAAGAAACTGATCTGGTGCGTATCGGTCGCCCAAACAAAGGACAACATAGTCACCAGGGTAGCTGACCGAGGCGCGGCGCTCCGCCAACTGAATTTTCTTGTGATGTCCAATTTCGGCAATCTCACAAAGAATAAGATCTCCTGCCTTTGCGCGGCCCACCTGCGTGGTAAACCCGTGCACATCGGACCGATCAACTCTGCGGGTTGTAAATGCCCATTTTGCAATTTCGCAAGCGGCAGGGGAGGTTTGAAGAAACTGTGTCATGCTTTGCTCCGTGACTGGCTGTTCAATGAAATCATTTTGCCAGTGCGACGTGAGAAGAATTGCAAAGTGGGATGAAGGGTCAGCATGCGGTCAAATGAACGGCAAATGAACACGTGCTGTTGGAGCTACGTTTTTAAGCTGCGTATATTCATGCAGTATGAATTACGGTTTGCTCTCACAAACGGTCAGAGGAACAAACATAGCAGTGGGCCTTCATTTAGTCGTCATCGTCTCTATCGTCGTCTCCGCCATCACCACGATCGTCTCCATCATCATCGCGATCATCTCCATCCTGTTCGCCTGACCTGCCACTCCTGTTTTCTCGACCTTCACGTTCGCCGCGCTCATTTTTTTCGCCTTGTCCATTATCTACACCACGGCGCAACTCAATGATCGTGATACGATCGTCTCCATTACGATCAATGTCCTCAAGAAGCCTCCGCGCGCCGGATTCTCCAAATGCTGCGGTAAGCTCATTCAAGCTCAAAACTCCGTCCGAATTCGTATCAACAGACCGGAAACTAGCTGTTTGTGCTACGGCTCCATTGAACAGGCTGAGGCCAACTAAAAATGTGAAGGCCAAGAAAAGGGCGCACTTGACGCAGGCGGTTGCCCTTGACCCACGTTGCGCTGCTCCGCTGCCAGTCTTTGACACATTTGATCCTTTGCCCGTCGAATGCTTCGGTGAAAAAGCGCCCCATACTTCCAGTAGGACAATATGGCTGGCTGAGATGAAACTGACCTAATTTGAAAGTGAACGTCAGATGAATGTTGCCAGCTACCCGGAAACATGGTTTGGCTAAAGACATCGAAGCCACCCAAGACCAAACTCTGGTTTCCAAGGCAAAGGCCAGAAGTTACAGTGATCACAGCTTTCTGCCGGCGACAACGACCGTGTTGCATGAATCAGGTTTGAGACGAATTTACCCCATACCCCATCACGTTAGAAGACGCGTTCGTACTCCGCACGACCGAGAGATGTCATGCGGTTGAGCGCTTTTGATGCAATTTTCGCTTCAACTATTTGCCGGTCGAAATCACGCGCTTGCAGGCGATCGCCGATAACTTGTTTCCATCTGCCGATCTGGGCTTCAACCCGTGATCGCTGGTTGTATCCCGTTTCACTTTGCCAGTTCATTCTGCCATGTTCAGCGATGGCATCGATGTGTCGATTGCGCCGTGCATTCTCGCAGCGAACCGCGTTTTTAGGTGGGGGTATGATGATCTCAATCCTGGACCCGAACTTGTCCAACAGACAGTCTGCAACACCTTGGTCGTCGTATGCTCCATCCGCCAGAAAGCGGCTCACATCAACATCCATGTCAGCTAGCAAATCTGGCAGTGCCGTTTCATCGCCCACATGTTCGGTGGTCAATTCCGTTGCAGCTATATCACCGGTTTCCGGGTCAAGTCCGATGTGGAGCTTGCGCCATGTTTTGCGGGCCTTCCTGATGCCGTGTTTTTTCCCATGCCAGCCCTTGTCGCCACGAACTTTCAGGCCTGTGCTGTCCACAATGAGGGTGATTGGCTTATTTGCGGCTCGCCAGTTTTGGGCACTCTTCATCCCCTTACCGCGTCGCGACAAGGTCGAGAAGTCCGGTACCACGAGGTCAATGCTCATCAGCCTGGCAATCGACCGCATGAAACCCTGAGTTTGTCTGAGCGGAAGTCGAAACACGACCCGCAAAGTGAGACAGATCTCGATTGCCCGATCTGAGTAAAGCGATTGACCGCCGCGTGTCTTGCGGCGTGGCGATGCCCAGTTCCGCACCACATCATCAGAAACCCAGATCGTCACATCACCTCGACGCCGGAGACTTTCGTTGTATTCCGAGCAGTTCGTGACACGATACTTTGCCTTGGGAAACTTGTTGCGACGGGCATTATTGAATTTGTAGGGCATGTATCGCCGCTCGCGTCAGAGTGAGGCTCGGCGATATCCCGGCTCGACGATCCATGCAACAAGGTCGCCAAATAGCAATCTTGTCCTAGATTGTACAGCATACCGGTTGCAGGTGGGGCCGGAGGTAATCGTCATGCACACAGCATCGGCCATTCGCCGCGTAGGCAACATCAACAGGCGGATTAAGGATCAATTTGCGGGACGAAGCCCCATTTCGCTGCCGGTGCGCGAATGGCCGCTTCGAAAGCGTGCGCCGACGATCCATGCGAGTCCATAGAACTTACTGGGCGTTCATTTCACCCATTAGGAACGTATCGGGGCTTTCAACCTCCTCCAACCTTTTACCGTTGATCAGCCAAAACCGATTGCCGACATAGCGCAGGAAACTGCGGTCGTGACTAACAAGCAGACACGATGCGTTGTGTGCTATCAACTCATCCTCAAGAGCTTCTTGTCCTTCGATATCGAGGTGGTTAGTTGGTTCATCAAGCAGATAGAAATTTGGGTTCTTAAGGCGCAAAACCAGCATCGCCAATCGCGCTTTTTGTCCTCCAGATAAGGCTTCAATCTTGGTGTCTTGCATCTGAATTTTCACGCCGGCCCCGGCCAGAACACCACGTGCTCGCTGATCGCCTATGTCAAATTCTCCAGTCACTATGGTCATAGGGGTGTGGTGGTCCGAAAACTGGCTCAGATGCTGATCGGAATAAGCAGGCACGACAGAAGGCGCGCATTTGACCGGCCCATCGGTTCCATCCAGAGAACGCTGAATCATCCTCACTAGCTGTGTTTTTCCAGTGCCGTTGGCACCGAGAAGCACGATTCGGTCCCCCGGAAGAATCCATTTCTGTCCTGTCTTGTAGAGCAATCGACCATCCGGTGTTTGAACCGGTACGTCATCCAGTGTCACCAGCGCTTTGGCATGGGTTCCACTGTTTGCCAGTTTAATATCACCAGCGCTGCGGTCTTGATGGGCAGGTCTGGCAGCAGCCTCAATCTTCGCTGCCCGCTCGTTGAGCTGCTTAGTTTTTGTCACTAGAAGGTCAGATCCGGAGTTGACTCCGATGTTCTTCAACTTCGCAGCTTGCCTGCGCAACTGTTGGGCTTTGTTCAAATCATTCGCAAAGCGCCGTTGGTCGGCCGCGTCTGCTTCATCAAGTGCCGCGCGGGCCTCTGCGAAGGGTAACGAAAACACACGCGAGCATTCAGCGCGCAAAAAAAGAGTTCGGTTGGTCGTTACATCCAGAAAAGCCCGGTCATGGGATGCGATCACAACCGGAACATCGCGCGGCAAGCCAGACAGCCAGTCTTGCAGCAACCCGATACGATGTAGGTCCAAATGGTTGGTCGGTTCATCCAGCAACAAAATATCGGGATCCTTGACCCAGACCGCTGCCAGAAGTGCTGTTCGTTGCCAGCCTCCGCTTAACTCTCTCAACGGACGTTGTTGCAGTTCATAGGGAATGTTGAGATCTCCCAGAACGACATCCACACGCCAGCTTTCATATTCGGCCTGCTCAGCAGGCAGCGTGCTCAAAACCCAGTCGTACATCGTCTGGGTAGATGCGTGGTCCGGAACAAATTGCGTTACATATCCAACTCGCAAACCGCGGGCTCGCGTTATGCTCCCGTTTGTGGGTTCGGACTCGCCAGACAAGCATTCCAGGAATGTTGTCTTACCACGCCCGTTTGCGGCAACCAGTCCGATGCGGTCGCCCTTGGAAATTGTTAGGTTCAGATCTTCAAATAGCGGGTCACCAAGGATTACGCTCAAAGCGTTGATGTTCATAACAGTCATTGGAATCTCAGGTCATAGATTATGGTGCCGCAGCGCGGCTTTAGGCAGACCGATTGAGATGTTATGCCTCAGGCCCGCCCTGCAAACGAATTTACAGGGCGAAACGGGGACCATGCTGAAGTCGGCGGATGATACGCATGTTCAGCTTGTGCCCTCCCGTTGTAGATTGTGACAATCAAGGCTGAACTTAGAAAACATAATCCGCGTCAGCAAGTGCTTCGCGCAATAAAGCAGACTTTAGCCACCTTGCAGGAAGATAGTAGTGAGGGCTCGTTGCAGACCTGGGAACAGACGCAGCACAAGCCCCTGCCCCTTTTCCACGACCTATCCAACGGCCCACACCGGACCTTCGCCCCTGCCATTAACGCAGCGGTGCGGCATCCACAGAGCGGACCTTCAGTCGTAGCGCAGCATTGTCGGGTCGTTACCTTGTAAGTCAGACCCTATTTGACTCTAGCCGGTGCTCTTTATCGTCTACAACAGGTGAGCGGGCGGCCATCGGAACAGGCTTTTCTCATATTCGGTAATTGATTTTGAAAGCCACTGTATGAACAGTTTTGCCGCTGGCCGAACCGGACCAGACAGCGTGACAAGGTAATAGCCGATCCGTGGTATAGGATCATCAAACAGCGCCACGAGTTGTCCTGACTTCAACTCGTCAGAGACAAAGGCCGGTACTGTCGCCCCGATACCGTCACCTCGGCGGATGCCATCCAACAGCATGTTGCCGGGCATGCGGATCACTCTCCGTTCCGCTTCGGGCGGGATGCCGGCTTTTTCCAGCCACAGATCAAACTCGACCGACGCCTGTTCCTGAAGAAGTGTGAAATCAAGCAATTCTACAGGGTTTTTGAGCACCCTGTTTCCGATCAGTTCGCGGGACGCGACGACCGTCAGACAACCAGGTAACAGCATTTGCGAGACAAGCCCTGGCCAGCGACCTGTTCCGTATCGGACGGCCATATCAATTCCGCCCGGCTTGAGATCGACAGCCTGGATCGTTGAATCGATCCTCAATTCGATATGGGGGAATTCGTCAATGAACGTCGACAGTCGCGGCATGAGGAACGCGCTTGAAAACATCGGAGTCGCGCTGACCACCAACGGTCGAACCGACTCTGCACTCGTCACCCTCTCGGTCACGGAGGCCATTTCAGCGAAGGCTTCAAGCAGGCCAGCCGACAGGAATTCGCCTTGCGATGTCAGAGAAATGCCGTGCCGGGTACGAGCGATAAGCCGGGTGCCGAGTTGTTGTTCTAGCCCGCGGATTTGCTGGCTGACTGCGGAATGGGTCACGTTCAGTGCCTCTGCCGCCCGGGTCAGATTTTGAAACTCGGCGGCGGCGGCGAAAGCTCTGAGAGATGTCAACGAGGGAAGCGTGCGCCAATCCATAAGTTAGACCATCTAACAATAAAGAAAAATTTACAACTATGTCGTCTCCCCATGCCGGCGCATGCTGGTGCTGGAACTCATTGGCGGACACAGGAGGCTAAGATCATGAAACTTGCTGTATTGGGACTGGGCAACATGGGGTCAGCGCTGGCGCATTGCCTGCTCAAGTCAGGTCACGATGTCAGCGTTTGGAACCGCACGCCGGAAAAGGCAGAGGTTTTCGCTGAGGTTGGCGCCACCATCTGCTCCTCACCGAATGATGCCATCGCGGCGCCTGATTTTGTCATCATTTGTATCAAGAGCCACACGGAAACAGTTGAACTAGTCAACGGGCTGAGTGTTTCGCTAGAGGGTAAGACTATCTGCGACATGAGCACAGGCGATACCTCGGATGCCGATAGACTAGTCGCCATCCTGGAGAAACAGGGGGCTGGCTACATGCTTGGCATGATCAATGCCTACCCTTCTGGCATTGGCGGTGACGAAACCACAATCCTGACGGTCGGCAGTGCCGGAACCTGGGACCGTTATGGCAGCGTCATCGGAAACTTGGGTGGAAAGTCCGCCCATGTTGGAGAGAACCCAGCGGCGCTTGCCGCGCTCTTCGCCGGCCTCTTCACGGTTCGGCAGGGGTTTATGTTCGGAATGATATACGGTGCACTTGTTTGTCAGAAAGCGGGCCTCCCGATGCAAGTTTATGCCGACCAACTTCCTGCCACGATCAAATTGGTCAAGGACTACCATGATCTCTTTGCCAGAACCGTTCCGACCGAGGATTACGACAATGCAGAAGCCTCTCTGAAGGTTTACGCGATGGCGCAAGAGGATGCGTTGAAGACCTATCTCTCACTTAATGCTCCCGCTGATTTCATCCGGTTGATGCATGACCGAACCAAGACGGCTTGGGACGATGGCCATGGCGACAGACAGCTGACCTCACTGGTCCAGCATATGACTGATGCCTGATGCAAAAAGGCTCTCCGCCCGAACCGGACCTTGATTCCTTCATCGCGATGCTGCGGTCGCAGCCCGCGTAACGGTCATTCGCTGCGCAAGCGAAATCTAAGACGTGCCGAACTCACAGATCGCGGACTAAGCACCAATTCGCTGCGCTCGCGCCAATGACCGCTTCCAAGGTACCTGGAACAGTGATTACGAAATTGCATATCACAAACGTTGGCTAGGCGGGCCAGTTCTTGGTTTTGTAGGTCGGAGGTGTCGGTCTGCTCATGCATCCTAGCCACCATGCTGGATTCACGAGATGAATCC
This sequence comes from Ruegeria meonggei, assembly GCF_042768335.1. Classification (NCBI taxonomy): domain Bacteria; kingdom Pseudomonadati; phylum Pseudomonadota; class Alphaproteobacteria; order Rhodobacterales; family Roseobacteraceae; genus Ruegeria; species Ruegeria meonggei. The sequence goes on from NZ_JAXHBT010000001.1 coordinate 2,392,627, forward strand.
CTCATAGGATTTGTGCAACAGAGCCCCGCAAACTCAAAACTCTCAGCGGCCTCACGCCATACGAATACATCTGCAAAATCTGGACTTCAGAGCCAGGTCGATTCATCATCAATCCGATCCACCGGATTCCGGGACTGAACATCTAGAGCCCTCAACTGGCGCGGTCGGTCTGATTGTCAGGAGGGGTTACACCCTGTTCATCAAGTGTTGCGTCCTTGGCAGAAGTTGAACTACCAAAGGTAGAACTGATTACTCGGGCGGCTATCGTAATGCGTGTATGGAAAATTGCCACATTTGGTATTTTTCTCGCTGCAATATGGTTTGTGGTTTCATGGTACAAGTCACAGCCTTCCGATCATGATGAGGCATCGTTACGTGCGGACTGTGAAACATACGCAATACCACCTGCAAGAACTGCGGAAGCGTGTACAGCACTTCTCTCAGGGGGCGACCTCTCTGGCGAAGATCGAGTCAACCTCCTGATTTGGAGGGGCCAAGCCTACAAAAATAAGGGAGAAATTCAGAAGGCTAACTCTGACATAGCCGAAGTATTAGATTTCGACCCAGATTATGTTGATGCATTAATATTGAGAGGCTATCTGCGAAGCGAAGCTGGGCGCTATGTCGAAGCAATCGAGGATCTTTCACGCGCCATTTCGATTGACCCGCAGAACGCCTCAATATTCAAACACAGAGGAGTAATCTACCACCGATCCGGGGAAACGGATTTGGAGCTTGCGGATTATACCAGAGCGTTGGAGTTGAACCCTGCTTATGAGGGGGCTGCAAACAATATTGCCAATGTGCTTGTCGCACAAGAAAGATACGCTGAAGCGATTGAGAACTTAAGAGGTTTCGTATTGCGTTGGCCGGAGAATCCCTGGTTTCAAGGTGCACTTGGTTTCTTACTCTTCAATCATACGGACGAGTATGCCGAAGCGCTGGAGGCTTTTTCAAAATACGCTGAGCTGCGGCCTGCTTTGGCAACCAAATACATATTTCCTGCAATGGTTTACTTTGAAGCTGGAGAGCCCCAAAAAGGGCGGAAACTTATTGAAACCTATGCAGAAAAGCTGGACGAGAAAAACCGTCAAGACGCTTTGGCAATCGTTCGCATCCTTCAGTTTTTAGGGTTGGACGGCGAATTTGGTCAAGAAATTCAGATTCTTTATCGAAGCCAAGCCTTGGCGCGGGCCGGTCAAGTCGAAGCCGCGAGGCGCGAATGTAATGTGTTCGAGGAAAAATTCGGCGTCTCAGCCCGCCTTGCAGTTTCTGAAATAATTCTGAGGAATGGGTTAAGCCTCGACAAAAAGAGAGCTACACAAGATGATGACTATTTTGGCGAAAAACTAGAGCTGTATTTCACAAGTCTTTCGAATTTGAGGCATTTGTAGTCAAAACTCTTATCACCACAGCAATCAAGTTTAACAAGGGAAAGTAAATTGGCAGTGTCCGTCGGCAGAGTTTTTGGGTCCAATGGCGGCTTAACCTAAGAGAGAGTATGGCTCATCTGGTTGGTTTGATTATGCGGCGAGTTTGCGGTGATGCAAGCGTCGCGCTTCGAGTGTCTTCTGTTTGATCCTTTCTCGCTGTTCCAGAATGGCTTTGTCATGTCCGAAGTAGGCATCCGCTGGCGTGTCGTTGCTCAGGCTCTCATGATAACGCTGATGGTTGAAACGATCGACGAAGGCTTCGATTTGGGCTTCGAGGTCGCCCGGTAAGAAGTAGTTTTTCAGCAAAATTCGGTTCTTCAAAGGTTGGTGCCAACGCTCTATCTTGCCCTGCGTTTGGGGATGGTATGGCGCACCGCGAGAATGCTTCATGCCTTTGTCTTCCAACCATTCAGCTAGATCGCCAGAGACGTAACTTGAGCCGTTGTCGCTCAGCAGTCGCGGTTTGTGAACGACGTAAACCTGATCGCAGCCGGAAGCCTGCAACGCCAGATCCGGCGTATCGGTCACATCTTGAGCCCGCATGTTTGTGCACAGCTTCCACGAGATGAGGTAGCGGCTGTAGCTCCCTGCCCCTCTGTGACGGATCTCGATTTCGGCCCAAACCAGACCTTCACTGACCCGTCGAGGCTGCTGTGCAGCTACTCAAAAGCGGACCTTCAAGCAACTTGCTGTTCTTCGGGCTCTTACTGGGAAGGTCAAGCTGTCGCGCAGAAAGATCTGACCGGTGGATCCAAACAACTTGGTTCACACGTTTGCTTGTGTATCATGCAAAAGAACAGTTCCGCCGCGCAGAATTACACAGTCCTTGGCGGTACTTCTGCGGAGTGTTGTTAATGTCCGCCATCGATGATCTCTCTTGGCCGGAAGCCTACAAAGAGCTTCTACCACTGATAACTGACCGCTGGTCGGTAAAAGGTGAAATTTACTTTCACCAACGGCTAAGTGCAGGCAAGTCTGGCGCTCTTGTCTTTATAGTAGACATTACATGCGATGCCTTCAGTGGTCAGGCCATTCTCAAACTTGACGCCCTTCCCGATCCAGAATGGCAAGAAAAGACCGAAAACCAAAGACACCTCGAGGCGTTCGAAGCAATACCAGCATTCGGATCCAAACACCTGGCTCGCATCGTCAACTCGCTGGAACATGAAGGCAAGATCGCGATCCTTTCAACGGTCGTGGCGCAAGGACTTGAGTATTCTCTTCCTTGGAACGACTGTGGCTACGAACTGGCCTTGAACGTTCTCCAACGGCTCTCGCGAAGCCTACTTGATGACTGGAATTCTGACTACCAGATGGCACCGGGAATGCAGTCGCCTCGGGAAATGCTTTCCGGTTGGCTAGGTTACAGACTGGATCCTGAGGAAAGTCGATTACACCGGTTCCTGTCCGATGTTTGCGGCCATGATCCGAACGAGCGTTGCCTTATGTTTGAAGGACATTGGTACCCAAACCCATTGACATTTGCCTGCAACGAGGACTTGCCAAGCCGCCTAAGCATCCGAGCGGCCAAAGGCCGACTGCATGGAGATCTTCACGGTTACAATGTCCTGGTAAGATCACATCAAAGCAGTGACCCAGAATATTATCTGATTGATCTGGCGCTGTACGAAGATAATCAGTTCCTGTTTTATGATCACGCGTATTTCGAGTTGGCTTACTTGTTGGCGAGACGCGGAAACTGCGTGCCAGCTCAATGGGATGCCATCCTTGATGATCTCGGGCTCTTTCACTCAAAACACCACACGTTGGGACTTTGGCAGGATGACGTTGGGATCGTAGAGTTCGTCAGAACTCTGCGGCGTGGGGTGATGAGCTGGGTTGAACGTCACGAAAGCCATCGGCTAAGTTTTATGGAAAGCCAATACTTGTTGGCCCGCGTCGCAGTGGGCCTTAACTTCGCAAACAAGCAGATCGGCGATGGTGCTCGTGGCCACGCTTTCCTATATGCAGCACACAATCTCAAAGACTATATGACGCTCAACAATGTTGATTGGCCGCGGCACGGACCGGTGTTCCACTTCCCGACAACGCATGAATCTTTGTCCGGTTTTCAAACTGAAACCGAAACGCTTGCACCAAAGACTGAACTGCCAGCCGAAAAAGAACGTCTGTTCGATCGTATGGTCACTCAACTTCCGGCACCGCAAAAACCCGTAATTGCAGTGTTGCCGTTCGACGACCTCAGTCGACAAGGCGATGGCAATGGCTTTGTGGCTGGCATCAACCAGGAACTTGTTACCGAACTTGCGAAGGTGGATTGGCTGTCGGTGGTTTCACCTACTTCGACAAAACTACTCAAGGATGCTTCATTTTCCGGCGAAGAAATCGCGCAACGCGTCGGGGCACATTATTTGGTAGAGGGTAGTGTGCGCCATGACGACCAGCGCGTTCGCGTTACCGCCCATCTGGTAGATACGTCGAATGGGCATGACCTTTGGGCCGATCGCCTGGATCACAAAATTGAGGATGTCTTTTCCTTGCAAGAGGAAATCGCCGCGGCCGTCGTCGGGCATATCGACTGGGAACTGCGGTTCGACTTGCGAGAGCAAGCCCGTCTGAAACGTGGTGAGGTCAATGTATGGGATAGGGTTCAAAAAGCTCTGTGGCATCTGTTCAAGTTCACCGACGAAGATACTCAAAAGGCAAATGACATTTTATCCAAGACTATCGACATGACGCCGGACTATGCGCTTGCGCATGCCGTCATGGCAAATGCCGAGCTTCGAAAGCTGTTTTTCACCCAGGTTGATGACCGCAAAGGGGCAAAGGAACGTGCACTCTATCACGCAGAGCGCGCTGTTGCCCTGGATGAACACAGTAGTTTTGCCCATGCCACCCTCGCCCGGGCATATACTGTGTACAACCGATACGATGCTGCAATCGCAGAGGCAGAACTTGCAGTCAGTCTCAACCCAAGCGCAGCAAACGCTCACCTGGTTCTTGGGTACACGCAGCTTGTAAATGGACAGGCGAAACGGGCACTGTCGCATTTTGAGACTGCAACCCGGTTTGGACCGTCCGGACCGTACTTCAAGGTCAAATTGTTATCAAAAGCCATGTGCCTCTACCTCCTAGATAATCTGGAACAAGCTGAAGCCTGCGCAAGAACAGCATTGGAAGGTAGATCCGTTGGCCCATTCGGGCACTATGTATTGGCGGTAATTATGATACGACAACACCGCATAGAAGAGGCAAGGAAGATAGTCTGTCAGAGCAAAGAGATTTACCCCGCCATGACATGTTTGCGCGTCCGCCTGGCATTCGAGAACTTTCAACAACGTGATCTTGACAGGTTTGTCAGTGATCTTCAGGAAGCTGGCTTGCCGGGTTGATCATCGTCTCTGGCAGTTTGTGCAGCGCGGCTGGGTTTTTCAATTCAAAACGCGCCATCCAATTCGATGCCAATCCCCTAGTCTCTGGCAGCATGCGCATCAATGAGGCGGATGGTCCGCAGCGGTTGGTCGAAGATGCAACTGGGTTGCGATCAGAACTCCACCGATAATCAGCAACCTGCTTTCGTGTAAGCCCGCTTGTCAGCGCGATACGCACCGCATCAGCTCGGAATTCGCCCGTCCGTTTCAGTCCCATAGTCAGTCTCCTTTGTTGCAGTAAATGCTATCAAAGGAGCGGCATCAAACCGCGACAGGTCCAATATGCAATGACATCGAGGAAGAATTGCAGCGTTAGTATCCGGGTTCTGTCTTTGTCATTCAATCGAACCTGATGACGAATTGAAGGGTGACGGGGTTAACTCCCACTAAACTTGTCATTTAGCTCCGCAAAAACACTATTCGTTTGACTGATCTGACTAAGACCTTCGGCTTGAAATTCGTCAGACCTAAGCCCGATGTGGGAAAGCCGAACCAGAAGTAACCTGTCTCCAACGTCACGAAGCGTGACGCTCAGAATAGGAGGCGAAAATGAAAATTCAAAGACAGCTGGGTCACCTTCTGAGTACAGCGGCGTTGGCGTCGTTGATTGCGGCAACGCCTTATGTGCCAGCGTTTGACGCCGATGGTCGCCTGCATTTTGAACCGTCATATGCCTTTGCCAAGAGCGGTAAAGGCAAAGATGGGGACGGTCGCGACGATGATCGGGACGACGACCGTGACGATGATCGGGATGACGACCGGGATGACGATAGAGATGACGACCAGGATGATGATCGTGACGACGACCGGGATGACAATTCAGGATCAGGCAAAAGCGGCCGCGACAATGACGACGATGACGATGACGACTCGAAGCGCACCAAACGGGGCGGCGGTAAAAAAGATCGGTCCCAAACTGGGGGCAAGCCGTTGGGTTCGGGTGGGATAACAAAGGTTGAGACAAACGCGAGCGGCATCGAAGTGCGTTACGCCGACGGCACCAAGGAAGAGATCGAAAACGGGCGGTATGAGAGAAAGAATGCTCAGAACCGAACTGTCGAGGAGCGCCCCGCGACCGGTGCGGACGTATCAAGGCTTCGGTCTTTGGCGAATGGCATCTCAATCGACAATGTACGCTCTCCTGGGCAAGGAGGCACTGCTGGAAGTCGCCCCACGAAAGTCGAACGCCAGGGCAACAATATCGAAGTGAACTACGCCAATGGTTGGAAAGAGGAGATCGAGTTTGGGCGCTACGAGTTGAAAGACCCGTACAACCGGACTGTTGTTGAGAGAAACGCAACGGCTTCTGATCGCCGGAGGTTACAGTCGGTTGCCAACTGAACCGCAACTCCAGGCGATGATCCGTTGGCGGCTTCTCTTCGTGAGGGGCCGTCATCGTCGTCAAAGAGACCGCAGTTAATCTCCCCTGTTCCAAACATCATGTGCAATAAGCGCGGCCTCTACCCGATTTCGCGCATGAAGCTTGGACAGGATTGCCGTCATGTAGTGCTTCACGGTCTTTTCCTGAAGGTCTAACTCGTCAGCGATTTCACGATTACTAAGTCCTTTGGCCACACGTCTAAGAATTTCTTCCTCACGATGCGTAAGGTCATCGAGAAAGCTGCTGCTAACAGACATGCCGGTGTCAGCGTTGATTTGAAGCAATACCCGCGAGGCCAAGCCCGGAGAAACGAACCCTTCACCTGCGGCGATGCTGTTTAGGGAAGCGGTCAATTCGCTCGCGGTTACTCCTTTCACAATGTACCCAATCGCGCCCGCTTCCAAAGCGTCCGCGACATCGCTGCTGTTCTCTGAGACTGTCAAGATTGCAATGAAGGGCGGATTTGCCATCGCTGCAATTTCACGCGTCGCGCTTATCCCGCCACCGGGCATCGAGAGGTCAAGAATGGCTATGTCCGGCTGATGCGTGACGACCAGCGATACTGCATCTTCAGCGCTGGACCCAGCAGCCAAAACTTCAAAACCATCAGCTTCTTCCAGCGTGCGTTGCAAACCATCCCTGAATATCGGGTGATCATCAGCTATTACGACAGATGTAGTCATGATGTGCCTAACTTTCTGGGAAAGAGTGTCATAGAAATGGTGGTGCCCTCACCCGGTCTCGATGCGACTTCGAACCTGCCACCAATACTCTCGACCCGATCCCGCAAGCCCATAAGCCCCTGGCCACCATCGTCTCGCAACGCGGTTTCTTCTGACCTGTCAAAACCAGGTCCGTCGTCTTTGACCTGTACAACTATGCGGTCGTTCTGCGCCTCAGAGATAACAGTGCAATTGGAAGCTGGAGCATATCTCGCGGCATTGGAAAGCGTCTCCTGAAGGAACCGAAAAACGCACAGCTTGTCGGACAATGACAACTCTGGGGCCTGGCTACCCAGAAGTGAAATTTCCGGTCGCAACGGGCTGTGTTCGACGTGATCCTCTACGGCTCTCTTCACAACATCGACGAGTGACAGGCTGTCGATATCCGGCGCGGACAACCCTCGCGAAATTGCACGAATTTCAGCCAGAGATTTTTGCAAAGACTGCTGAATTTCCTCTGCCTCTTTTGGCCTTTTGGACTCTTTGGAAAACGCGGCCTCCAGTCTAAGTGCCGCGAGCGACAGGTACTGCGCAGGACCGTCATGTAGCTCGGCACCGAGTTTCTTGAGGAACCGATCTGTTTGCGTGGCATATCTTTCTGACGCCTCGACCACACGCGAGCGCAGTCGGGCATTCTGCTCGGCCATCCTCTCACTTTCTGTCAGGCGCTGTTTAAGAAGAGCCCCCTGTCGTCGAATTGTTTTGTCACCAAATGCGACGATGGAATACAGAAAAATAGTACTTGCCAGATATGCGGAACCGACGACCAACCAACTTGTTCGCCTGGCCTTGGCTAAATCTAACTCAAGCTGATCAGCTCTTTCGTAGAACTCCGCAACGGCGATGATTTCGCCGGACCAGAGTTCGCGGATGGGGCTGTAAACTTCAAGTAGTGGTATCCCCAATGCCGCCTCGGCGGCGCTCTCGGCATGATCAAGCTCTTCGAAAGAGCCGGAGATATCTCCACCCCATGCTCGCCTCAGATCATCCGTTGGATTGAAACGGTTTCCTATGATGTCTGTATCTGAGGCATGCGCTATCACACCGCCTTGCTTCCAGAATTTGTAGGAGACAATGCGGTCACGCATTGGCTGGGTCATGAAAATCTCGTCCAGCGCCAGGCTCGCCTGCTCAGAAAGGCGGTTGCCATGTGCCAATTCCTGGCTGAGCGGGGATACCACGCTTTCCATATATAGCGCCGCGGAATTGGCGGAGTTCTGCACAACTGCGTTCTGGATTCGAATTGACACCCAGACCCCGACAATTGCGGTAGCAGTGCCCATCACGAAAATGCTGGCCGCAAGAAAGACTCGCGACAACGACCAATTGCCAATCGTCAGGTCAAGTACTTTTGCTCTCATCGTGCAATCGACTATGAACTACAATCTGTTATCGCACTACAGACCTTGGTCTGACGTGATCTGGCTAATACTCAGATCCTGCCCTTCAGCCCAGTGGCCAGAGTCAGATATCATCCATCGTTCTCAGTCTTTGCAGCATCGGGCATTGAAGGTTTCCGCTATCACAATTGGCCGTAAGCTCGCTCAAGGCGTGCTCCAGGCGTCTGAGCTCATCAATCTTGCTTCGAACGCTGGCAATGTGTGCCTCGGCCAGTTCTTTCACTGACCGGCAGTCTTCGGCACTTCCTTCTGACAGCTCCAAAAGCGCCTTTGCGTCAGATAGAGGAAACCCCAGGTCGCGGCATTTCTTCAAAAACCGAAGTCTACCCACATCGTTTGCTGAATAGAGGCGACGATTGTTCAGAGCTCGTGCGGGTCTTGGTACGATACCTTCGCGTTCGTAATAGCGGATGGTTTCTATGCCGATCCCGGATTGCCGGGAAGCCTCACCTATCGCAATCATGTGAAGTGCCTCCACTTGATCCTGTAGTCACTACAGGAGTTATATGCGCAGAATGCCGCTGCCTCAACACAATCAAATCGCCTACCCAGGGAGCGAAAGATGAAGAAGTATTTGACCCTCAACTACCTAGGATCGGTTTCCGCTCTGGGGGCCGCGACATGCTGTGTTCTTCCAATGGCCATGATGTTGCTCGGCTTAGGTGGCAGTTGGTTGGCGGTATTCGGAAAAATAGCGGCAGCAAGCTACTATGTTCTCGCCATCTCAACAGCGCTGGTCGCGGTTTCGTGGTTCGTATCGCATCGAACCGGGACATTGGTAAATCTGAAATGGTGGCTTGTTGGAAGCACGGCGATTACCGCGTTGGCATGGGTCATCCTGTTCAATGAGGCTCAAATCAACGATTATCTAATCATGCAGATGTGAGACAATGACAATACAAACTGTGGTGCTCGATAGCACTTTGACCTGCCCTCAGTGTGGGCACGTTGAAACCGAGAAAATGCCAACTGACTCGTGCCAGTGGTTTTATGAATGCAAATTATGCAAGGCAGTCTTGAAACCGTTAGAAGGCGATTGCTGCGTCTTTTGTTCTTACGCAACTGTCCCGTGCCCGCCAATTCAAGAAGGCAGTTCGTGCTGCGGTTAGACGCAATGCCAGCTTTCTGCGGTGCCCTCAACAGATGGACGCAACACTTTAATCTTTGAGCAAAGATGGAGTGTTTGCCATGAAGTATCGTCTTCGCATTTACTATAACGCCGCACAGCGTGCTGAGATTTGGGATCGTTGGCAGCACGGGGAGTCGATGAGTTCAATCGGTCGGGTGTTTGATCGACAGTCATCTTCGGTGTTTTCGGTGATCTCCCCGACTGGTGGCATCCGTCCGCCGGATCGGACACGGAACAAACGGGCTCTGGTCCTTGGCGAACGAGAAGAGATATCGCGTGAGCTCAGTACAGGCAGGTCTCTGCGGTCCATCGCGTTTCAATTGGGGCGCGCGCCTTCGACGATCAGCCGTGAGGTCCGGCGCAACGGCGGCCGCGTTGCCTATCGGGCGGCAGCTTCGGAACAGGCGGCCTGGGATCGTGCCCTGCGCCCCAAAAACATGCAAGCTGGCTTGCCACCCGGTGCTGGCCCGCGCAGTATCCTCAAAGCTGCGCCGCAAATGGTCACCCGAACAGATCGCGGGCTGGCTCAAACGCAGCTTTCCTGGAGAGGCGCAAAAACAAGTGTCGCATGAGACGATATATCGAAGCCTGTACATCCAGGCGCGTGGGGTGCTGAAGAAAGAGTTGCTGGATCATCTGCGCGCCAGGCGCACGGTGCGTCGATCACGGCATGCCAGCCTCAAGCGCAACGGATTAGGCCAGGTCAAAGATGCCGTATCGATCAGCGAACGACCTGCCTGCGTTGAGGATCGCGCCGTTCCTGGGCATTGGGAAGGCGACCTGATTAGTGGCTCCAAAAACAGCTATGTCGCCACTTTGGTTGAACGTTAATCTCGCTATGTCATGCTGATCAAGGTCGCCAACAAGGATACCAAAAGCGTAATCTCAGGGCTAATCAAACAATCAAAACGTCTGCCAAAAGAACTCTATTAATCCCTGACCTGGGATCGTGGAAAGGAACTCGCGGACCATCCGCGATTGACGATGGCAACCGATGTTGAGGTGTATTTCTGCGATCCACATTCGCCATGGCAACGCGGTTTCAATGAAAATACCAACCGCCTACTGCGCCAATGTCTACCGCGTGGAACTGACTTGTCCGTTCACTCGCAAGCAATACTCAGTGCTATCGCCAGACAGCACAATGAGCGGCCCCGCAAAACCTTGCAATATCAAACACCAGCTGGGAAGTTCGCAGAATGTGTTGCGGCGATCAGTTGAAATCACCGCGCATTTCTTACGTTCCAAGACCGGGATGCCGCTTGGCAGCGAATTGGAGCTTTGTCCCGCGTCTCGCTTGTAGGGATAGGTAGCAGCGAAAGAACGGTTTCAAAGTGAGCGAAATCGCGGCCTGTGAATGACCGGTCTGGCGACATCGGCTGCGATGCAGCGAAGAGTGTACCGCATCTGCGAGCGTATGCTGCGTCAGCAACATGTCCAAGCTGCAATGTCGGCAAAGTCCGCGTTGCTGACCTTGATGCCGTCTGACCCGACCCGATGACCTATTGAAACCGTCAGATGACCGGTTTGAGCCCTGACCGGCCTTTTACAGTCATGTAGAGTTTCGCGCATGCAGCAAGCCTCAAACAACGGAAACCGGGCATTGCCCGCGTGGTTAGCAAATGGCTGTGAGGCGGACTTAGCTCTCTTTCATCTTGTAAGGTGTCATGACTGGTCACAGCCCAAATCGGCCATAACCTTCCCAACTCTTAACGTCCCAATTGCGCCGGATCGCCACAGAAACGCCCTGCTAGAATGCTGCTCTGTTCAATCTTAAGAAAATAGGCTGGCGAAGAACGCCAGCCCAATGCAATCGGTGCGAGGATCGTAGGGATTAGCCAAGCGGTTTGTATACGACCGCATCGATCTCGACCTTGGCGTCTACCATGATTTGCGAACGGACTGTGGAGCGTGCCGGACCTCCGTTGGGAAAATAGCTCGCATAGACCCGGTTGAACGTCCAAAAGTCGCGGGGATCATCCAGCCAGACACCGACTTTTGCGATGTCATCCAAGGTGCAGTCAGCCAGCGCCAGAGCCGCCATCAGGTTCTCCATCGTTTTCCGGGTTTGCGCCTCAATACCGCCCGCTTCGATTTCGCCGTTTTCTTTCATCGCAACCTGTCCAGAAATGAATACAAAATCTCCGGCTCTTACTGCAGGTGCAAAGGGAAGCGGTTGCCCGCCTGCTCCGGTTCTGCCATCGCCCAAACGTGCGATCTTTTTCTCAATCATTGAAGTGCTTTCCTTCTGTTAGGTTTTTCCGTAAGGAATTGTATCCACGGCGCCATAGCCTGTGGTTGATCGGGCCGCTCCCCGGTTCGCAAGCTCAGTTGATTTCACGACATCTTTGCTTTTCAGGTAGGCAGACAGGAATATTCCGTTGAAACAATCCCCGGCACCGGTGGCGTCAACCGCTTGAACCATCACACCGGGGATAGTGTGTATGCCTTGCCCTTCAGACACGGACACGCCGTCCGCGCCTAGTGAAAGCGCCACAATGTCTGCGCCCAGATCGTGGTAAAAGTTGATGATATCCTCTGGGCTGTGAAGACCCGTTAATTGGCGGGCATCATCGAGCCCTGGCAAGGTAATGTTGCATTTGCGCATTGCTTCATGGGTAATTTGTCGCGCCTTGTCCAATGGCCAAAGGGCCGTGCGTAAATTGGGATCGAAGGCAATTGGCGTGCCGAACCTATGTGCTGTTTGGATTGCATGTAGTGTTGTTGACCGTAGCTCAGGACTTACCCCTAGGCTGATCCCAGAAGTATAAAACATCCCGGTATTGGGGATCACATTCTCTGGAAACTGAGTCGGTAGCATCCGACTCGCAGCAGAGCCTTTCCTGCGATAGACGAAATGGTGTCCGTGATCGTCGTGGAAAACAAAATACAGCCCTGTATCTTCGCCAGAAGCGGTTTCCACATATTCGTGGTTCACATCCTCTCGGGACCACAATCCCCTAAGCTTTTCACCAAATTGATCGCCACCGATGCGTGTGACCAAAGCAACCTCCGCCCCCTGTCTTGCAGCAGCGACAGCGACGTTGGAGACGTCGCCACCGAACCCGCCTTTAAACGAACCATCCGGGCAAGCGGACAACTCGAATAGAGGTTCCCCTAAACATATGAGGTCAGTCATATTGCACCTTATTGATACCCGTTGCCGTCACCAGTTATCGGCGACGTTTTCGCTGGCTACTGAATCTTGCCCCGTGCAGCGACGTGAACCGGCCCCAGCGCGCGGTCTCCGCGAATGGATTCGATCTGATCCACCATATTAGTGACAACACAGGCATGGTTTGGAATGATCCGGATACGATCACCGACACTCAGATCGATTTTATCGGCTGTCAGCACACCGTGTTCTTCTGACAGGCCCTGAACCAAAATGTCCGGTCGACCTAACACATACCCGTGGCCTTCCAATCCCAATAAATCTGAGGTCAGCACTTTTGATCCTGCATCGATTATAGCACGATTGTCAGCGGGGACCGAGATCACGGTGGCAAGAACGCTCAATGCACAGTCCTCCCAGGTACAGACACCCCGTGCCTGCAATGAACGGTCGTTATAGATGTAGGTGCCAATCCGATATTCGGTAGCAACCGGAACATCTTGGGCGTCCCACATGCCCGGTGAACCACCATGAGAAACGACGCGTACAGACAACCCGCTCTCTTCGATTTCACATTTGGCCAGAGAGAGCCATTCCTGAACCTTCCCCTCCTGTCCTACCGGCGGGTAGGTCATGAGGCCGAGAAACGAGACGCCAGACTGGGCATCGATGTAACGCGCGAGTTCCTTTGCCTGCTCCGGCGTAGTTACGCCACATCGTGCAGCGCCCGTGTCGCATTCAACCAACACTCCGAGAGGGTTCGAAGCATCCGCAAAGAACCGTGCCAACCCGTCAACAGTTTCGGTGTTGTCCGCGACAACAGACAAGCTCACCTTTTCAGAGAGGGCACGCAAACGGGCCAGCTTGGCTTCGCCGAGAATATTGAAGGTGATCAGCACATCATCAATGCCGCCTTCGGCAATCATTGCTTCGGCCTCACTAACTTTCTGGCATGTTATGCCAATTGCACCAGCCTCTAACTGCCGACGCGCCAGCATGGGAAGTTTGTGGGTTTTGATGTGCGGTCGAACGCTGAGCCCGTGTTTCGCACAATGCCCCTGAAAACGGTCGATGTTCGCTTCGGCGATATCCAGATCGACCAGGACAGCCGGTGTGTCGATATCAGAAAAATTCATTCCACAACCTCCTTATGAGGGTTTTTGACGATGGGCCAAATTGGGCGTGTCAGATTCTTGTAACGTGTTTTGGTGGGATCATTCGGATAGGGTCCTTCGACGGCGGCATAGATAATCTCGGAGGCAACATCCGAGAACGCGCCGTGGAAGTGGTTTGTAGACTTGACGACCAGTATCTTCTTGCCAGTGATGTCGATGCCGAGGTTGGTGAACAGGTCTGGCGAAAATGCCTGACTTCGATTTGAATTCAGAACAACCTCGATCCCACCCAAACGTATGACAGAGCAGTCCCCCATCGGAACAACGGATGCACCAAAACTCTGAATCGCATCGCGCTTGTTGCGAACAACCGTAACCGTAGCATCAATTGGATTCCCAGCGAGAGCCGATGTTTTGCCGCCAAAGCGAAGGTCGAACACAGCGCCTTCACCGGCTGCATGGCAAAGGCGAACCGCCATAGGATCCCAGATCGTGCCGAATGCTACGGATGTAAGGTTTTGAGCAATAGCTTCCTCAATGATGAGCGTTGAATCCCCCGCTACGCCTCCACCGGGATTGTCCCAAACGTCCGCTACGACCACTGGCCCGTGTGTGGCTTTGTTTGCTTCGCTCAGTGCTTCAGTGGGCGACAGGTAATTCGGCTTTGTCTGCCCGCGGAAGGAAAACAGTTCAGTCCCCAGTTTCTGAGCCACGCAATCCGCCTTGGGCTGGTCATCGTCGGTCAGAACGACAATCTTAGCGCCAAGGTCCGGAGAATCCCCGGCCATGAAACCATGAATGAGAGAAGCCGAAAGAACCTCGCCTTTTGACTCCATCTGCTTCAGTTGGTCGACAAATCCGCGCATAGGTTCCCGGCTGGTTGGCAGAATGTCCAACATGCGAACGTCAAAAACCGACGTGACGGGCCGGATTTCCCCTTTGATGGTTCGCAACGTCAAGTCGACACAGGCTTCTCCTGCTTCGACAAAATCAGTATGCGGAAACTCTTTAAACACAGTGATCACATCCGCGTTGGCTACTCGTCTTTCGCTGAGGTGGCTGTGAGGGTCGAAGCTCGCTCCGATAACAGAATCCGGCCCGACAATTGCTCGAATTGCTTCGATCAAATCGCCTTCGCAATCCAGACAATCCTCGGAGATCATCGCCCCATGCAGACCTAAGACGACACCATCCAGAGGCAGTGCTGCCGTCACCTGATCCAGCACCTCTTGTTTCAAGCGTGCCCATGTCTCGCGATTCAACAACCCGCCTGGCTCTGCCCATGTGGCGGTTCCCTCAATCAATTCCAGCTCATTCGACCGCGCTCTTTTCCTCAATGCAGGAAATACGGCACTGCAAAGCGTTGGGGTTACCGGATGCTCGCCCGGTGGTGCATAAAAGCTCTGTTCAAAATCGGAAAAGTCCGTACGCAGGGGAGAAAAGGTGTTCGTTTCGGTTGCCAAGGACGCACAGAATACCCGCATGCTCATTCCAATTTGTTGCTTGGGTCGGAGACCAAAAGTTGGTCTCCGACGAAATATGCTGCCGGTTGGTTCCAGCAGTCAGGGAGGATCAATCGAGGTAGGACGTGTTGTTGGCATTCTCGACTGCAGCTTTAAAGTTTGTCAGCAATTCGGCCGCCTTTTCATCCAGGTTTTCCTGAACATGCGCCTCGAACGCGGGCTGCGTCGCTGTCGCCATTGCGCTGCGTTGTTCGTCGGTCAGGGCGGTAACCTCGATTTGATCCATCAAGCCTGCCAGACCACGATCTGACGCCTCGATGATCCGCGACAAGCCACGGCTGGCCGTAACGCAATTTTCGGCCGCTGTGCGGATCGTCGCCTGCTCAGCTTCTGACAGGCCTTCAAAGAAGGCACGATTTATCATGAAGGTGTAGGGTGAAAACAGGTGATTGGTCAGCGTCATGTATTGCTGAACCTCGGCAAAATTAGCGAACGAGATGATTGGCACGGGATTCATCTGGCCATCAATCACACCGGTTTGCAGCCCGGAATATACTTCACCCCAGGACAATGGGTAAGCCTCTGCACCCAACGCCTGAATGATCTTCTGATGCGACGGCAGGGTCATTGTGCGAATGCGTATCCCGTCGAAATCCTTAAGTTCCGCGATGGGGCGTTGCGAGTTAGTTACCGCAAAAAAACCACCGGTGTCCGGAAAGCCCAAAACCACAACATCGCCCAAATCGGCCTCGATATCAGCGGCCAGCGCCTCACCGAACTCGCCATCAAAGACCTCGTAAGTTGATGCGTTGCCGTTAAATGCAAAGGGCAGATTTAACACGTCGATACGCGGGTAGTAGCTGGCCAACGCACCAGTTGAGGTCAGGGTTGCCTGAATGATCCCGTCCCGCATCTGTTGAACGTGTTCTGCTGCGGAGCCCAATTGGTTGGACCCGAAGACCTCAACCGAAACACTGCCGTTGGTGCCTGAGTTTACAAGATTTGCAAAGACAGCCGTGCAGGCATGAGCTGGGTTTTCAAACGGGTCAGTTTTGTTGTCGTGGCCAAATTTAATCACCCCACCTTCTGCCAATGCGCTGCTAGCAAGCATGGTCGCGGTCAGCGCCGCACCTGTCAGAATTTTTTTCATGATATTTCTCCTGTTGGTTTGGTTTTTGTGGCGAAACTACTGAGCAAAGCCCAACATCCGGGGCAGCCACAGAGCTGCGTTCTCCCAGAAAGCAAAGACGAAAAGGATCGCGATTTCGGCAATCAGAAACGGGAACAGCTTGATGGATATCCGCTCCAGCTTTTCACCGGTCACGGACGACAGAACGAACAAGCAGGCCCCTACCGGCGGTGTCATCAACGAGATGTTTAGAGCCAACACAAATATGATGCCGGCGTGGATCGGCACTAATCCAATTTGCTCTGTCAGCGGCACTAGAACAGGGGCCAGGATGATCAGAATGGCTGTGATATCCATCACCATACCGACAATCAGCAGCAAACCAATGATGATCGCGATTACCGCATACCGGTTGTCTGAAAGCCCAAGTACAGTTTCGGCAATCAGTTGCGGAATGCGTTCAAAGCTCATCCACCAGCCAAGGATTCCTGCAAAGGCTATTATTACGAAGATAACCCCGGTGATGCGCGCGGTACGCACTAGCATCGCGTAGAAACCTTTGAAGGTCAGCGAACGATAGACAAAAACCCCGATAAACATGGCATAGGCCACGGCTATTGATGCTGCTTCCGTCGGGGTGACAATACCGCCCAAGATGCCACCCAGAATGATCACAGGCATCGCCAGAGCGGTCAGAGAGGAAATGAACGTATCCCAGATCTCGCGTGGGGTTGCGCCGCGCAGCGCTTTCGGCAGGTTTTCCCGTTTGCCGCCAATGGCAATGACCGCCATGCAGACGATGCAGATCACTAGCCCTGGCAGAACTCCGGCCGCGAACAGGCCTGCAATGGAAACACCCATTAGCGACCCATAGACAACCATTAGCCCCGATGGCGGAATGGTCGGGCCGATGATGGATCCCGCCGCCGTGACCGCACAAGCGTAGTCACGCTTGTAACCCTCTTTCACCATTGCAGGGACAAGCGTTCGGCCAAAGGCAGCCGCGTCCGCAGTCGCCGACCCTGTCAACCCAGCAAAGAACACCGAGGCCAGCATGTTGGTATGGGCCAGCCCACCTCGAAACCGACCAACCAAAACCTGAGCAAGTTTCACCAAACGACTGGTGATCCCGATATCATTCATGATCTCACCTGCCAGAATGAAGAACGGCATAGCAAGAAAAGGAAAGATGTTGAGACCGTTGAATATCTTACTTGGGCCGATTGCAAGAAACTGCGTTCCGCCCATCTCGATCAGCCCAACAACTCCGGCAAGACCAATGGCAAATCCAATCGGCATCCCAAACAGGATGAGGGTTACAAATACGATAGCGACGATCACAGCGCTTCCTCCGCCTCTACGGCAAAAGGCGGTTCGTCAATGTGCGAACCCAAGTCACGAAACAGGACAAGTATCAGCTGCACAGATGACAAGGCCGCTGCGACGGGAATGGCCGCATAGAACGGAGCAAGGCTTGCCCCGAATATCATTGCCTGCCTTGGTGCTCCGCTTACCGCGAAGCTGATCCCAAAGAACGCAACATACAAAAACAAAGCCAACGCCAATACGTCCATCGCGATCAAAAGAGCACGCCGCAAACGAATTGGGAGCATCATGACGAATGCCGTGAGACCGATGTGATCCCTGCGCGCAATACCGGATGAAACTGCGAGCAACGCGGCCCAGATCATCAGATAGCGGGCCAACACTTCTGGCCACGGGAGTTGCCAATGGAAATAATAACGATCGACAACGCCAAGCCAGACATCAAGAACCAGAGACAACATCAAAGCTGCGACAATGCCTTCAACGACTGAATTTATCCTTGAACTTGCGCTGGCGAACCAGTCCGACATTCGTATTCCTCCCCAGGATCCGAATCTGTAACTTGGTTACACAATGCGTGATGTTTGATGAGATATCAATGAAGAAATGTAACTTAGTTTCTTCATGCGCCGCAGAAATCGGATCTCACGACGATCTTCTTGCCCATATACATCAATACATGTAACTAAGTTTCATGACTGGTCATAAGGAAATTACCGGCTTGCCGAACGAATCTCGCCCCGTATCAGAAAGTAGTGCCCCTCCGCATAAAGGCAGGATTGGAGCAGTCGATTTAATTCCGGCGTTGCACAACTCGGAAACTAAACTGGCAGTTCAGGAGCAGAAGGTTGCCGATTACGTCAAGGATCACCTCAACGAAATCAGCGCCATGACTATCGGGGATCTCGCGCAACGTTGCTCAGTCAGCAAGCCAACTGTCGTTCGATTCTGTCGTAGCCTTGGGTGTGAGGGGTTTCGAGACTTCAAACTTCGCCTGGCTCAGAACGTCGCTGTCAGCGCACAGTATCTGTATAGAAACGCAAATGATGAAATCCCTGACGCAGATACTGCGATTGACCAAGTCCTTGGGGCTTTGTTTGCGACCTTGGACGTAATGCGCGGTCAAATCGATACGGCGAAACTCGAAGAAGCAAGGAATGCCTGCTTAGATCGGCGACAAATACTTTTCTCAGGAATAGGCGGGGGCTCTTCGCTCGTCGCCCAGGAAGCTTCCAACCGCTTTTTTAGACTTGGGATTCCATCATTCTTCGTGAATGACAGCTATGTCCTACAAATGCGTGCTGCCGCGCTCGGAGCCGAAGACGTACTCTTCCTTATTTCGGCAAGTGGTGAAGCCGACGCAATCGTTAGTGCGGCCGAAGTCGCCAATGGTTATGGTGCCACCACAATCTGCATCACAAAGCCCAATACAAGGCTGTCCGACATATCCCAAATTGCGCTTCTCACGGAACTGCCTGAGGACAGTGACATCTACAAGCCTACGGCCTCGCGATATGCCCACCTCGCCATTGTCGATGCATTGGCCATGACCGTGGCGCAGGAGATGACCAGTGAAACAAAAGAGAATCTCCGACGAATTCGGGCATCTTTGACAGCTTACCATGGCAGAACTGGCCCTCAGCCTTTGGGCGACTAATCTATGTACGAATAGACGAGTATCAATCAGCGCAGCTCTGATTGATTTGGGCCGGTATCAAACTAACAATCTCGGGCAACTTTGTACCACTGAATCGGAGCGTTCTGAGATGCTTAACTTAGGGGTCTTCCGCAGAACTTTGCAAAGTCCGGCTTTTACACATAGCTGCCGTTTAGGTAAATTGAAGCATTCAACACATTGGGCTCTCCTCCACCATTCTCTGCGGCACGCACCAACTGGCTGAACGAGCCCCGAGCTGCCTTTCCCAAGCTACTTGATCTCTGCGCGTGCATGCGTCCGGTAAGCGGACGAAGCGGTCATTTGGTCAGTATGTGAAATTTGAAGCCACATATCGAACTCCAGATACGACTATGGCGTGGGAGTTCCGGCTATTCCATGAAGCACAGCCCGTCTCGCCAAACTCTCTGGCGACCAAACGTCTTTGATTTTGGCCGCGAAAAATTCTTCAAAGGCGGGAACATCGGTTGGTAAAATAACCCACGGCTGTTTGGTTGAGGTGAAAATATGTACGTCAGGCGAAAACGGGTCTGGATTATCAAGTGTTCCAACACGTATGAACCGGACAAACTCGCCCAACCCACCACTCATGTCCAGATAGTTGGTCCAAAGAGTGACGTAACATGTCGGACAGCGCGCAAACCTTTGCCCAACGCCACTTAACGACGGAGTATGAATTTCGATCACGTCGCCCTTGGTGACGTTCACCCGATCTGCTTCGATCAGGGCATTGACCGCAAGTGCGCCGCCGCTTTCACGCTGACACCAACGGCAATGGCAGCCGTGTACAATCATCGGAGTGGTCGTCATTTCATAGCGTATATTTCCACATGCGCACCCGCCTTTAAAAGGTCCATCGTGCTCTTCCATAGGTCGCTTCCTTCTAAAATGCATGACGCCCCTGACGCGACAGCGCGGGAGTAAACAAGGATAAAACGAACTTTATCAACTAACATTCAAAACTCAAACTTAGGTCGGTATGGGCTCAAATCGGTCATCCGACGCTTTCTGTCGGGCTTGCGGCCTGTCCCGACGTGACCAACGGCGGCTGTGCGGGACTTTGCTACCTTTCACCGCAACTGATTCAATGGCCGCTTTGCCAGAAATCGAGAAACAACCGTCACACTGTTGTCATTCGCGTCTAGCAGTGAGCAGCCGGTCGGTGGCCAACTTGATTTGGTTCAAGTAGCTTTCATGCCCATCCACAACTGACATTTCTAAATCCGGTGCCCCTGTCCGTCCCGCAAGTGCAATTTGGGCGCAGAACCAATTTAGGACTGCACCGCGTGGCAGGGTGTCGGCTGGTGGAAAATCCTGTTCAACTGCGGGTGCTTTCTCAATCTCACCAGCCAACAACTTGGCGGCGAAACTCGGATCGGCAATAAAGGGACGACCCATCCCGATCAGGTCGGTCTTGCCGCTAGCAATGGCGTCATTCATTGCACCAACGGATCGAAACCCACCGGTGACCATCAGAGGAATAGTCAAGGCATCTTTGATAGCAGCGGCATAATCCAGAAAGTAAGCCTCGCGAATCTGAGTTGATCCGCTTTTCGACGCATGTTGATACGCTGTCGGCTCTTCGAAGTTGCCGCCCGAGATTTCGATGAAATCCACACCCTCTGCTTCCAACATGACAGCCACTTGAACTGAATCCGCGTGGTCGAACCCGCCTTTCTGGAAATCGGATGAGTTCAGTTTGACGGCAACGATGAAGCCCGGATCAACTGCTTGCCGAACCGCTTTGACTACCTCGATTGACAGCCGAGCCCTGTTTTCCAATGCACCGCCCCAGCGGTCAGTACGGGTGTTTATCCGAGGCGACAGCGCAGAACTAAGCAGGTAACCATGCGCGGCATAAATCTCGACGCCATCAAACCCAGCCTCCTGTGCAAGCCTCGCAGATCGCACGAATTTTGAGATGATCTCTTCAAATTCGGGCTCGCCTGCTGGGGTCGGCTTGCCATAACCGGGTAAGTCTAGCTGGACGTCTGATATCGATGTCGGGTGGGCATTGATTGTCTCAGGGGTTTGCCGTCCGGCGTGGGCAAGTTGAGCAAGGATTTTCGCACCACCACTCTTGCCTGCTGCGGCAAGTGCTGAAACGCGCTCCATGTCGGAACTGGGGTCCAATACAAAGTTGCCAGCATGTTCGAGATGCATCCGATCAACGGGTGTGTTCCCCGTGATCAAAAGCGCGGCACCACCTTTGCTCCATTGTGCAAAGAGGTCAATCTGGGCTTGCGTGGGATTGTTGTATTCGTCCGCAAGCGCTTCCGACATTGCGGATTTCACGATACGGTTTTTCAGTGTGACACCGTTTGGCAGTTTCAGTTGTTGACCGATGTTCATAACTACAGTTCCTCCGCCAGTATTTTCAGTGCTGCTGCGATTGCGTCTTCGTCCCGTCTGTAAAACGTCCATTGCCCATGCCGTTCTGATGTAACTAGCTCAGCGTCTTTGAGCAGGCGCATGTAGGTCGAGATTGTCGATTGTGAGAGGTTTGCCCTCTCCTGAATATAGCCGACGCAGACCCCGCTCAGGTCAGCGTGTTCCGGCAGAGCTGGTGGGAAATTGGAGCGATCCTTGAGCCATGCCAGTATCTGGCGGCGAACCGGGTTGTTGAGGGCCGAAAGAGTTTTATCAATATCCATATATCGGTATATCGCGATATACAGTTTAAGAGTCAAGTGATCTGACCTGAGTTTTTGAGAAAGCAGCCGTTAGCTACCATGCAGCAACGTGGTAGGTGTGGGCTCGCAGCCGACATCTGATAACTTCACTCAGACAAATGACGGGCAAATAGACGGCCAATGTCGGCAAAGTGCTGTAAGCAGCCTAGTGCACCTGCGGCTACCAGTTCACTCAGCACTGACCGGTAAGGGCTCAACGCACCAGCTTGTGCACGTCGCAGAGAATGTCGGCAGTGAGCCCATTTTGACCGATGCTGCGCCCTGCGCGAAGGTCGGTTTTGCCGCTATTTTCTACAGCATTGCTTGTAAAACGTCCCAATCCAAGCTGTAAACGCAACGATGTGGCCAGAATCTGATGCTGCTCCATTTTTTCAATCCTAAGGCAAGTGCGAGATATGAATCGTATCGTCATTGCCGCGCAAACCTTATGTGAAAAGATGTATGATTTTGGTCATCAATTTCTGGCCTTGCCTATCTATTGCTCGCCAACATGTGACAACTTTTGGATCAAATCGTAGGTGGCGAGAATCCGAGCCTTGTTCGGGTAGTTGCGATTGGCCAGAACCACAATGCCAAGATCTTCGCTGGGCAAGAACGCCACGTAAGCACCAAACCCGTTAGTCGACCCGGTCTTGTGCAAGATGACATCTTGTTGCGGAGGCAAAGGTGGTTCGATGCGCTCTATGGGCTTTGGCCGACCGGCAAAGCTATATCCGGCACCCTTTATCATAACCTCAACACTGGTGGGCCATGGATATTGTTCCCAGATCATGTCTTGTACGTAATAAGGCGTCTTGGTTTGCCCTTGCCGTGTCCTCCCAAGTGCAGAAGTCAGTTCTAGTGAGCCCTCTATGTTACCCAGCTCGAGGTCCAGAAGACGAAGCATATCTCGTGCAGTTGATTTCACGCCATAGGCTTCTGCATCCAAAACTCCCGGATTGACCCGGATTGGTTCGTTGGTCCTGCGATCATAACCGAAGGCGTAACTTTCCATCGCCGCAGCCGGAACTTTCACCCAGGTACTTTCGAGTCCCATAGCTGGGAACAACACCTTTTCTGACGCGTCCATAAAACTCATACCAAAGGCGTCAGCGGTGATATGACCAAGAAGGCCGATGCTGACGTTCGAATAGCTTCGGGTGCCAACTTGACGGGGCTTCCAATCGGCTAGCCAGTCGATCAGGCCTGAAACATCCTTTATTGAGTTAGGTACCTGAAGAGGTAAACCACCGGTTGTGTGTGTCGCCAAGTCCATGAGGCTGAGGTCACCAAAGGCAGAGCCCCGCAACTTGACGATCAGGTCGGATACCGCCTCATCGAGATTCAAAATTCTTCGTTGTTCTGCCAGAGCCGCAAGGCTAGCGTTGAAGACCTTGCTGATGGAGCCGAGCTCGAAGATGGTATCAGTCGAG
Organism: Ruegeria meonggei; assembly: GCF_042768335.1. Taxonomy (NCBI): domain Bacteria; kingdom Pseudomonadati; phylum Pseudomonadota; class Alphaproteobacteria; order Rhodobacterales; family Roseobacteraceae; genus Ruegeria; species Ruegeria meonggei. Next base: position 2,416,012 of record NZ_JAXHBT010000001.1, read on the forward strand.
ACTGCTTTGTTTTCTTCGCGCGACGCTAAGCCTGTTGCGTAAAAGTAATGCTTGCCCTTTATGGTGACGCCAACGACGAGGCCCGGAATGTCGTAGTCCGCGATTGCGGATGAGAAGCTGCGCTCAGCCAGTTCCGCAATCTTGTCTTCGTTGATGACCTGCGCCGACAGCGTGGTAGCGGTCCCGACCATAAGAGCCCCGCCAAGCATAACTGAGCGCAGTAGGTTGAAAGGTTGTATCTTCATTTATCTTTTCCGTTTTGCAAATTTTCAGGCAGGCATGGGCCCCATCCGCTCTATTGATCAATTCAGATGGCCACTCTTCTTCTTGCGAGAAAGGTGCAATGTGGTTGATCTGTAACGATGTATGAAGCCATGTAATGCTATGAGAGCTACAGCTGTCCGGAATCGTGTACAAACGACTAATTGTACGACTCGTCATTAGGAAAGGTAATGGCAATGGATCGCCCCAATATTCCCTTGAATGCTCTGCGCACATTTGAAGTTGCAGCTCGACAGGGCAGTTTCACCAGTGCAGCGATCGAGCTTTGTGTGACACAGGCTGCTGTCAGCCATCAGATATTGCGACTTGAAGACCAGCTTGGTGTTAAACTGTTCCATCGCACGCCCAAGGGATTGATCTTGACGTCTGAAGCTGAGGCACTCTCGCCTGTCCTAACCTCTAGCTTTGATCAAATCGGTGGAGTTTTGGATCGCTTTCTGGACGGTCGGTATGTTGAGACGATCAATGTTGGCGTTGTAACCACTTTTGCCGCTGGATGGTTGATGAGACGCTTGACTGAGTTCAAAAAGCTTCACCCGGGGATAAGCATCCGCCTCTTCACCAACAACAACCGCGTGGATATGGCACGCGAGGGATTGGATCTTGCTATCCGTTTTGGACAAGGGCGCTGGCCCGGGCTGACCGCACTACCATTGATGCAGACACCGCTCACACCCCTTTGCGCGCCCGCTCAGGCTTCACAATTGGAAACGCCAGAAAAATTGGCACAGCAATTTCTTTTTCGGTCCTACCGCACGGACGAATGGCCCATATGGTTCAAAGAAGCCGCAATCCATCCCCCAAAACTGGACGGTCCCGTCTTCGATTCCTCTATTGCCATGGCTGAACTTGCTGCAAATGGCCTAGGTGTAGCCCTTCTGCCTTATGGCATGTTTGAAACACAACTTGCGGAGGGGCGGTTGGCGCGGCCATTTCATCTGGAAGTTACGACGGGTCGATATTGGATCACTCGTCTAGCAAGCAAGCCGGAATCATCCGCTACACGCGCGTTCGAGGCTTGGTTGACTGAAACTGCAAACTGAGCCGTAGAATTAAAATATGCTTGAACCACGGAGGTCCGTGTTGATCAGAATTGCTCTGACCGGATGGGGATGAGATTGGAAACCTAAGTTCTTTCAGAGCGGACATCGGCGCAATTGCGGCGAACGGCTCCAATGTCCCGCGTAGCCGCTGTCCACGGCTCCAAAACACTGCATCTTTGATTTAAAGTCCGCTTCCTGTGCATTGCCGCCGTCGCTGGGGCCCAGTGCTGCAAAGGCAGCGAAGGTCTGCTTGGTGGCCAACTCACCTAAAGGCCACGTCAGTTTGTCCGGGAAATCGTGCCAAATTGTCCGAAAGCTGCCGCCGCGCTATAAAAATGGTCGCCAGCAACATATGAGGCAGGCGGTGATTGCTTTGCCTCTCGACTCACAAAACAGGGGGCTAATGAGGGCTTTTGTCCCCTTTTTGTCCCCCAGAACAAATCATTAGATTAAATTACGGCACTATAATCACGTATGTAATTGTTTTAACTGGCGATCCCTGAAGGACTCGAACCCTCAACCTGCTGATTAGAAGTCAGCTGCTCTATCCAGTTGAGCTAAGGGACCGCTGCGCCCTTCTTGCTGCTTTTACGGGCGGGGTTCAAGAGCCAAGCGCATGAAGGCGCTGTTGGGATCGTCGTCATAGCCGAAGATCGGTCCGCAATAGGAATACCCCAGCGCCTCATAGAGTTTGCGCGCGGCTTCATATTCGGAAAGATGGGCGGCACCTGTCTCGAGCACAAGGGCCGAAACCCCTTCAGTCCGCGCCAGATCAGCCAGATAGGTCATGATGACCTGCGCCAGGCCACGGCCACGGGCGGCGGCCACGACATGCACGGACTTCACCTCGGCGGTGCCATCCGGCAGTGTCTTGAGCGCGCCGCACCCCATTGCCTTGCCGGCCTCGTACAATGCCCAAAAGCGAATGCCTGGCTCTCGCAGCGCGTCAACATCCAAAGTGTGGTTCGAGGTCTGCGGCGTTGCACCCCAGCTATGAGCCAGATGCGCCTGAATGATCGGGCGCAGATCCTCTGCTCCGGGGTCAGCTGCGCGGATGTCGATCATTCAGACGGTCTCGGTCAATGGGTCCATGGTACCCGGCGTCCCGTGGCGAAGTTTTCGCCATATCCACCCGCACGCACATTGGCCTTACGCTTGTGTGGCTCGCTGACCATCGCGTCGATGCCGTTATCCTTGGCGTAATCCAGCGCCTCTTCTTTGGTGTCGAACTTCAGCCGCACCTGCGTCTGCGTGTCGTTTGAAGAGGTCCAGCCCATCAACGGATCAACCTCACGCATCGACGCGGGGGCGTATTCCAGAACCCACTTGCGGGTCTTGGCCATACCCGAGGTCATCGCATTCCTAGAAGGCTGGTAAATCCGTGCGCGCATGTCGCCTCTCCGTACTCACTTGGCTGAGGATGTTTATGCGCCAAGCGCGCCGCGCCGACAAGCCTGCAATTGTCACATTGCCTGGGATTTGAATTGCCCCTTGAACAAGAACAAAAACAGATCAAAATCAGCCACGAAAGGAATCTCCCCCTATGGCTTATGCTCATTCCGACAAGACCCAGCTGTCCGCCGAAGATGTCCGTGCCCGCCTGAAGCTGGAAGGCGGCAAACAATTTGTCATGCATACGGAATTCTCACCGGCCGGAGATCAACCGACCGCGATCAAGGAATTGACCGGCGGCGTGCAGGACGGCGAGCGGGATCAGGTTCTGTTGGGGGCGACTGGCACAGGTAAGACGTTCACCATGGCCAAAGTGATCGAGGAAACCCAGCGCCCGGCGATCATCCTGGCCCCCAATAAGACGTTGGCAGCCCAGCTTTATGGTGAGTTCAAAGGCTTCTTCCCCGAAAACTCGGTCGAGTATTTCGTGTCCTATTACGATTACTACCAGCCCGAGGCCTACGTGGCGCGGTCTGACACCTACATAGAAAAAGAGAGCCAGATCAACGAACAGATCGATCGGATGCGCCACTCGGCCACGCGGTCGTTGCTGGAACGCGATGACGTGATCATCGTGGCCTCGGTGTCCTGTATCTATGGTATCGGCTCGGTCGAAACCTACGGTGCGATGACGCAGGACCTGAAGGTGGGGAACGAATATGACCAGCGGCAGGTGATGGCCGATCTGGTGGCCCAGCAATACCGCCGCAACGATCAGGCGTTTCAGCGCGGGTCATTCCGGGTGCGCGGCGATTCCCTGGAAATCTGGCCTGCCCACCTTGAAGACCGGGCCTGGAAGTTCTCGTTCTTTGGTGAGGAACTGGAAACGATCACTGAATTTGACCCGCTGACCGGCGAACGTGCCGCGAACATGGAGCAAGTGCGGGTCTATGCGAATTCCCACTACGTGACGCCGAAACCCACCATGCAACAGGCTATCATCGGCATCAAAAAAGAGCTGCGGATGCGCCTCGACCAGTTGGTTGGTGAGGGCAAGCTGCTGGAGGCCCAACGGCTGGAACAGCGCTGCAACTTCGACCTAGAAATGCTCGAAGCCACCGGCGTGTGCAACGGGATCGAGAACTACTCGCGGTATCTGACCGGTCGCGCGCCGGGTGAGCCGCCCCCGACCCTGTTCGAGTTCATCCCCGACAACGCAATCGTATTCGCCGACGAATCCCACGTCAGCGTGCCGCAGATCGGCGGCATGTATCGGGGTGACTATCGGCGCAAATTCACCCTGGCCGAGCACGGCTTCCGCTTGCCGTCCTGCATGGACAACCGCCCCCTCAAGTTCGAGGAATGGGATGCGATGCGCCCACAGTCCGTCTTTGTTTCGGCCACCCCCGCCAAGTGGGAGATCGAACAGACCGGCGGCGTCTTCACAGAACAGGTTATCCGCCCCACCGGGCTCTTGGATCCCGAGGTCGAAATCCGCCCCGTCGGCATGCAAGTCGACGATCTGCTGGACGAGGTGCGCAAGGTCGCCGCCGATGGCTATCGCACGCTGGTCACAACGCTGACCAAACGCATGGCCGAGGATCTGACCGAATACATGCACGAACAGGGCATCAAAGTCCGCTATATGCATTCCGACATCGACACGCTGGAACGCATCGAGATTCTGCGTGACCTGCGGTTGGGGGCCTTCGACGTGCTGATCGGCATCAACCTGCTGCGCGAGGGGCTCGACATCCCGGAATGCGGGCTGGTGGCCATTCTGGACGCCGACAAAGAAGGCTTCCTGCGGTCCGAGACCTCTCTGGTTCAAACCATCGGTCGCGCCGCGCGGAACGCTGACGGGCGGGTGATCATGTATGCCGACAAGATCACTGGTTCCATGGAGCGCGCCCTGAACGAGACCAACCGCCGCCGCGCCAAGCAGATGGCCTATAACGAGGAACACGGCATCACACCCGCAACGGTGAAGAAAAATGTCGAGGACGTTCTGGCCGGTCTCTATAAAGGCGACGTCGACATGAACCGCGTCACCGCTACCATCGACAAACCGATGCACGGCGCCAACCTCGAGGCGCATCTGGACGGGCTGCGCGACAAGATGCGCAAAGCCGCCGAGAACCTGGAATTCGAAGAGGCCGCCAACGTCCGAGATGAGATCAAACGTCTGGAAGCGGTCGATCTCGCCATCGCCGACGACCCCATGGCACGCCAATGGGCGGTCGAGAAAGCCTCAGAAGACGCAGTGAAATCACGCGGACGGTCAACGGCTGGACGGCCGGGGCAGCGGGGTGGGAATGTGAAGAGGCGGAAAAGGTAAATATCACGCAACTGATGATTGCATTCCTACCTGATTCAGGAAATCTAACTTCCTAAACAATTAGTTTAGGAAAATTCTTTGATGGCTATATTTATTATAGTTGGATTGCTCGGCTCATTCTCCATCCTAGCAATGGCTTGGGTTTGGGTGAGCGTGCTTGCGGGGTGGCGTGAAGCTTCACCCGGCAGAGCCCTTGCAATGCTTTGGTTCCTGCTTCTTCTGATAGCCATCTTGGGACTTGGAATAAACTCAGACTACGGGATGGCCCCGCTGGCGGTGTTAGCTTTGTGGCCAATTTCAGTACTATTTTTGCTAAAATCTGCTGTTGCCGCGAAACTCTTTATTTTCATTTGTGCGGCGTTGATCTTGGTTGCTTTGATTGGCGTAGTCGCTTCAATTATGCCGGGCAAAGCAAAAGCTCCGACCGTAATTGTCGGTGCAACGCTTGCGGTGTTGGGCCCGGTCGCACTGCAGAACGCACAGGTGCAATGGCAAATGACAAGATATGCGGAAGCATCCGAGTTACGCATCATCGAACGTTCGTCGCTGTTCGAATCTGTCCGGAATCGCTCCGATGGCTACCAAGACCCACATGGCGTTGCTTGCGATACTGGGAATTGGCCACATCTTTGGAGCTACCGACACAGAAACTGGATCGCGTTACCGACCAACACTCGTTACGGCGGCGACACTAAGGAAAGAGTCATGAGCGTTTGTCTTCAAAGGTAACCCGCACCCTACACTTCAACCTTGCAGCCCTGCGCTCCCTCCTCCACGTTTGAAATCACAAATTGTGAGTCCAAACGGTTGCCATGACAAACCCGAACACCCTGCCCAGTATGCATGAGGTCCAAAGCGCCATTCACCGGGTGCGTTGTATCCGCAGGGTGCTGGCCGAAGGTCTGGCGCGAATCTCAGGAAAATCCGTCAGCGCCTTCCATCAAACCCCATCACGCAACACCAACCTTTTTGACGACTACTCGAACCCTGCAATGCGATAACGGGGTAGAAGGGTCGCAACCCAGTACCACTGAAATCGTCTGATCAATCAAAAAGCAACACGCGTTCAAAAAACTATCGCATGAGTTGTAATCTGCAATTATGCAAGAAACTATCACCTTCGGAATATTTCTCGGAGTAGATTGATTTGCCTATACTAATACTCATCCTGACCGCAGTTGGCGGCGCAATTTGGTGGTGGGTTCGCAACAACCCAAGAGAAGCCCTAAATACCGCTCAGGACGTGGCGACGACGCTGAAAAACGCCCCCAGAAAGCTCGCGTTTCGCAGCGTTGCCAATGCGCATCCCGTCGAAGGCATCGATGATGAGCAGATTGCGATATGCGCAATTGCACAGTCCTTTATCGAGCCTGATGACCTGCCCACCTCGGACCAACGTCAACAACTGCATGTCCTTTTGCGGTCAAAGCTGCGGTGTTCCGAAGAAGAAGCGCACGAGATGGAGGTCCTTGGACGATGGCTGATGACGCAATGCAACGGCCCTGGCGGTGCAATTTCCAGGTTGGGTCGCCGGCTGCAGAAGATCGATGGCGGGGCCTCTTGGAATCGCCTTCAAGAGATATTGATGCCGCTGGCGGGGGATGCATTGTCTCGTGCACAGATCGAAGCCATCGCAGATCTGAAAACCGCGCTCAGGGTGAAATGAAAGAAGGGGCAATGCCCCGTCTCAGGCTGCTGTTTCACGGAAATCTACTGCCGTTTCTCTTTTGACTCGAAAGACAGGGTAAGCTGCATCCTACATCCCCAACTCCGCCCGTTTTTTCCTGGTCATTTTGGCTACGACCAGATCATAAGACGTTACAATATGTTCACGCAGTGAGCTGTCGCTCATCCCTCGGTCCTCATAGACCTGCAGCCACTTCATCCCCCGCGACGCCAGATAGGGGGCGGGGCGGATGCCAGGCTCGTGCTGCAACACCTCATACGCCAGGTCGGTGGCTTTGAAGGTGAAAGCATCCTTGCCGTCATTCCAGCCGCAAATTGCAAACACTTTATCGCCCACCTTCCACACATCCGAATTGCCCCATTGCACCACATGACTGGTGGCTTTGAGGCTTGCGCAGAAAGAGTTGAATTCATCGCGGATCATATCAACCAATGTGACGAGAACCCCGATCCGGGGCAAGCCCGGCGAACACCGGACGCATCAAAAGGAAGTCTCATTTCTTAACAATTTGTGAACAATTTTTTGCCCCTATCTTCTGTAGTTCTGTGACTGCGAACTGGCGCAACAGAAACCAAGTGATACGGGGGCAGGCGTATTCGGGCCAACCTTCTACAATTTCAATCACTTGCAAACATTCCAGAGAACAAGATCGCGCCACAAAAACAGAGCGCACTGATTATAAAGGGACGAACATGACGCTTTCAACAGACAAGCAGCAACTCATCGAACAGCGGATCGCCAACGATTCAAAGAACATTTTTGTAGCCTACTTGCTTTGGTTTTTCGTGGGGATGTTTGGCGGACATCGTTTCTATCTGGGTGAAAGCAAATCTGCGATCATCATGCTGGTCCTGACCATTTTGGGTTTCGTGACCGCCATTCTTATTGTGGGTTACTTTATTTTGCTGGGCGTTTGCATCTGGGTGCTGGTTGACGCCTTCCTCATCCCTGGCAAAATCACCACCCAAAAGAACATAATGCGTCAGCAACTGACCGCTGAGATGTCGACATAACCACCTAGTGCGGCTGGCCGCACTTTCGCACAACAAATTTGGGGCGGAAATCTCCCGCCCCTTATGCCCTTAGCCCTTGTCCCAATGGGCGATCACATCAAACCCGACGGGGTTTGGCGGGCTTTCCATGAATTCGGCGAAATGGCCCCACAGCTCGGCCACTTTGGGTGCGTTCGCGTTCGAAGTCTCTTCGGATTCCACCACCGAAATTACATAACCCGAGCCATCTTCGTTCATCACATTGGTAAAGCTATGAATCCCTGGCATCGCCATGATCTGATCTTTTAGTTGATTCATTTTGTCCGTCGCTGCCGCGCGGGTGCCGGGCTTCATTTTGAACTGGGTAATACGTGCAAACATGTCTTGTCTTCCTTTCCAGGTAGAATCCCCAATATCGGCGTAAAACGCGCCTCGGTCAGTGTAGCACAAAAGAGAAACGGCACCCGAATTGACCAATCGGGGCAAAACTGCCGCTTAGGGTCGCAGGAATTTGGCGTTGCCGACCGTGCGTGATGCCGGCACCTCGGCCTGTTTTGGTGGTGTGTCCTGAACTGGTGAGGGCACCGGCGCGCCACATGCAATACCGTCGCCATCCGGGTCGTTGCGCCGGTGGTATCCCGGCTGCCCTTCGTAAAATGGGCCGCGTACAAATGACTCTACCGCTGAACATCCAGCCAGGGCGATCAGATGTACGGTCGCCTCTTCACGTTCAAATTCGGACGTACGCAGATAGACGCCCACCGCGATCCCGATGGTCGTCACCGGTAACATAAGCACCATGGTCAAAATCCGCAGCGGCGACAACGCGCGTTTTCGCAGGGTTTCGGCCCGTTTGCGCCGCCTTGCGGCTGCGGGTTCACCGGAAAACGCTGTGGACAAAAGGTTCCTTGGAGACATGCAAACCCGATACACGTGATTTGTGGCGAAACCGAGACTGAGCATTGATCTTGTCGTCTGAATGGAACTGTAAACAGCGACTATCTCTGCCTCATGCCGCAGGTATGATGGCGGCAACGTACCCACTCCTCAAACATTCGTGAGCTGCCGCGCACTATGCCAGAGACCGATCCGTTGACGCATCCCCGGCAGACATCTGGCCTGATCAGCGCACCACATGAACTGCGCAGGCGGCGTGGCGCACCACGTGGTTCGCGGTTGAGCCCAACAGCAAGTCCTGCATGCCCGGCCGATGCGAAGCGATGACAATCAGATCCGGCTTATGCGCCTCGGCCCAATCCAGAATTGTACGGCCCGAATGCCCTTCGACCACAATGCCAACGGCCTTTGGAAGCTTCGCGGCAAGCGCATCCAATTCCAACTGAATCGCCTTGCGGGCTTCGATCAGATATTCGGGCGGCATGTAGGAAATCGCATAGTTTGGAATATGCTCAACTACGTGAAGCAACGTGACCTGAGCGTCCGGTGTCGCCAAAATCTCGGCCAGTTTAAGCGGCCCGGAAATATCCCGCTCAGAATCAAATGAAATGGGAACAAGAATGTTGTGATACATGACGCGCACCTCCGTTTTCACACGGACAGTTTGCGATACCAGTCGTCACAAGGCTTTGATCCAGGTCAGGAACTGCCAAATGTTTCGGCGACGTCATACATTACCGGCTCAAAGCTTTTGCACAGTTCGTTGATCTTTCGGTTGCGATCGCGCATTTCGGGCGTGCGCAGCATGGCCAGGAAATCCTCACGACGTTCCCATTGCGAGTAGTTGGCGATCCGGGTCTGGGCGTCGTTCACATGCAGCCCGGCCGCAACAAACCCCGGCTGTTTTGAGATGAATTCGGCATAGGCATCAGTCAGCGCCTCAAGAAGGTCCTGGCAAGTGCCAGGGGTCATTTCAAAGGTGGTGATAACTGTCTGGACGCTCGCATTCTTGGAAATTTTCGGCATCTGGATTCTCCCTTGTCTTTCGCAAGCCTAACACAGGATTTCGAAAGGTCTTGTGTTTCCTTAATGTCTGATCAGACTGCCCTGGCGTCCAGAAAATGAACAAAATCCTAACCATCCGTTAACCAAGCTGGCGGATGCTGCGCCCATGAAAGGGGTTATCCTTCATATTGCCCTGTTGTTGATCGCAACACCTGCCTGGTCCGGTGCCTGGCTGCGGGAAAAGGACTCAGCCTTTGTTGCAGCCGCCGTGACTGCGTTCAAAGATCCTGACGGTCGGTATGATTACAAATCATCGCTTTATGCTGAATGGGGATATCGGCCAAACCTGACCATCGGATTCGATTTCGAGGAACACCGCGACGTTTACGGTCATGCCCTTTTGTTCGCCCGTGCTCCGGTTGCGGATTTTGGCAAATGGGGGCGTTTTACCGCCGAGTTCGGAGCAGGCGCCCACCACCGGCACAAACGTGCCTGGGCGCTTTACAAGATGACGCTGTCATACGGGAAAGGCTTCGAAACTAGCTGGGGCAACGGCTGGATCGCGGTTGATACTGCTCTAGAGTATCGCACCCATGACGCGATGTTCCGCAAACTGGATTTTACCGCCGGGCTGTCGTCGCAACGGCTCTTGAACCCTCTGCTGCAGATCGAAACGTCTTACACCCCGGACAAGTCCTTGTTCTGGAGAGCCCGTCCCTCAGTGATGATCCGACGTCCCAACAGTCCTACAACCTGGGTTCTGGGTCTGGAACGCAACGATGCGCGCAGCGATACCGGTATAAAGTTCGCGATCTGGAACGAGTTCTGAATTGCAAAGAGGCCGCCCTGATCCGGGCGGCCACAGTTACGTTCAGCGTTCCATCCGCACAATGACCGACACTTCTCCACGAACGGCCTGCGGCCAGCGCAAGCCGATTTCATTTTTGTTCGTGCCCTGCTCCAAATCTACATACGGAGCGGCATAAGTGACGGAGCCAAAACTGTTTCTCAGCGGCCCCAAGGTCGTGACGGAATCACAACTGCGCGTCTTGCCGCCAAATGGCAATCTGACCTGCGATGGAATTGTCCAGACCTGAGACACAGAGGCCTGACTATGACGGAGCCGCAACGGGTTTGAAACTTTGAAATTCACCCCATGAAAGGTGTTATCATGGAACATCACATCCCGGTGCGCATCCTTGTTCAAAATGGCAAAAGTTGAATCCACCCTTTCTACCCGATTAATGCTGCCACTCGACGACCGGAATTTGTTGCCAGTGACGACCACGCCGTTCAGAAAATGCCCCGCCCCATGTGGACGAATTACAATATAACTGAACCAAGGCGGGACTTCGCTGGAATAAAAGATATTGTCGGTAACCGTCATTGAACTGAACGAATACCCGGCCGTATAAACCGGATTGGCATCCCGTTCGTTGGTCCATTCTACAAAGCAATTGTCGACATAGTTTTCAGAGATAGTCGAACTGTTATAGGTGCCGATCATGATCAGGCCCGCGCTGCGAACACCTTGCGAGATGCTATCACCCTGAAAGAAGTGGTTGCCCAGAACCATGTTGTTGGTGCCGCCCAGGACAGCAAAATGCAAAAAACGCACGGCCCGGTTGTGGCGCAGCTTGATGTCATTGGACGTCGCGTTCAGACCGATCGACTTGCGGTTTGAGACGTTGAAGGATTCCTCGCTCGACAGGAACTGGCAATTGTCGATCAGCATTCCCTGACACCCGGTCCCGATCGACGTGATCCCGCGGTCCTTTGGGCGGCTTATGAAACAATTGGCAACCGCAAACGTGCTGCCCGACGGGGCCAGACGGATGGCACTGCAGCGGCCATTGCACTGGAACTCGATCTCTTCCATGCCGAATTTTCGCAACGTGCTGAAGCCGCTGAAATCCAACAGATATTTGAACGCTTTAAAGTTAAATACCTGTGTCCCGGCAGCGTCATAGATCGGCGCGCTCAGGGTAATCTCACCGGCGCCAACGTTTTTCGAACGGACATAGACTTCGCGACCAACGCCATTGCCCTGCACCAGCGCACCCACCGGAATGTTCGCAACCTTCGCGACGTTGGTCAGACGGGTTCGGTTGTTCGGGTTGTAGGTCGCATGGGAACTAAAGGTCTCGGTATCCCAAGCGGCGCTGCTTTGGACATCAAACTGGCCATTGCGCAGCACCCGGCGCGTTGAAAACCCGCTTTGTTTGTTTGGAACGGCGGCCGCCATGTCAATGGGTTGACTGACTGCAATCTTGCGTCCCCCCATATCAAGAGATTCATGATCGGAATTGTTCAGCAGGGCCTGAAAGGCTTTTTTAAAGGCCAGCATTTCGTCACCAAAGGCCGTAATGTACGCGGGCAGATCAAAGTTCTTGGTCAGCAGCAACATCTTGTCATCAGGCATCGTGACAGTGCCTTCGAACTCAATTTCGGACGAGATCGAGGTGTTTTGTGCCAACAGGTAAGTTCCTTCGGGTACAAACACACGACGCCCGTTTGCGGCCTGGTCCGCCGATTCAAAAGCTGCTGAATCGTCCACGACGCCGTCTCCGACGGCCCCAAAGTCACGGACATCGACCAGGCTGATCAGGTCACGCAGAAACACACCAGTGACGTCGGTGATTTTGATGTCGTCGACCCGAATGACGGCTCCGTTTGCGCCATCGATTTCCAGGCCGAAATGCCCATAAAGAGCATCGACGCCCCAAGGCATATCCACGCCCGGACGCTGACCAGTGCCAACAATGGCGGTGATCTCATGGACCGTGCCATAGCCGGACAGTTGGGTCGCCGGGCCTTGCTCGGTTACGCCTGTCACCTGAACGTCCCCGGCACCTCCAGCCCAGCCGGCAATGCGTACTTGCGGCAACGGACCACTAATCGCCTTAACCCGCGACTTGATCTGCAAATAGCACCCCGGAAATAAGGGTGTCTGACCCATGTAGCGCAGTTGCTGGGTTGTGTTGACTTTCAATATTTCAAGACAGCCGCCGAAATTCGCATCTGCGGGTACAAACGCTCCGGTGCCAGACCCGTCATAAGTAGGCGAGCCCGGCGTTCCGTCGCCGCTGGACCACACGTTCAGACCGTTGGTGAAAGCAGGCGGTGTAAACACGATGCCATCAGTGATTGCCTTGTTCATAGAAATCCCTTTCCCAATCGCGCTGCAGCAGATCACTGCGCGCATAAACCCAGTGTCCGGGCAGGACCCGAACGCAAAAGCCTGAGTATCGAAAAGGGATTAACCGCCGCTCATGTCACCGTGACGGTGGTGTTGCGTCACGCTGCTGGGTCCGAGGCTCCCAGAAGCTGTACGCCATTGATCTTCCATCTGTTTTCTAGCTGCACCATCTGGTAATCTAGGATATGTACGCGGCCGTCGCCATCTACGATCATAACCTTCTGCCACAGCATTCCAGCCACTTCGCGCAGTTCCAGAAAACGTACATCCGCCGGGCGCCAGACCATCGGGTAACCGTTGCGCACCATTGCTCCAAAGTTCTTGGGGCTTTGGAACATGCGCTGGATATTGGGGCTAGCAAATGTAAAGGCCGTGACGAAGTCATCCGCCTCAAACGCTTGTATCTGTGCGGCAATGTTCGCCTCAATCTCGGCGTTCTGGGCAAATGCACCTGTGCCCAGCCCGGCACTGAGGCATACAGCAAGTAGTAAACGACGCATGGGGCCACCTCCTGATAAAAGAGTAGCCTCACACGGTTTCAGGTCAAATCAGACCAGCTCTCCAGCCAGCGCCTTTTCGATCAGCGCGACTGTTTCTGGAACACCGTAAAGGGCGATAAAACCGCCAAAACGCGGTCCTTGCGACGCACCCAGCAGCACTTCGTACAGCGCGGTGAACCACCCGCGCATGGGATCGAACCGCTCTCGACCGATGGAATAAACCACCGATTGCAGTGCCTCGTCCTCTGCCGGTCCATCATAGGCCTCAAGCGCCGCTTTCAGCGCCTCCAGCGCCTCACGCTCTTGATCGGTCGGTGCGCGATGCTGACGGGTCGGTTTGACGAAATCGTTGAAGTAACGCACCGCGAAACCCGCCGCCTGGTCCAGATCGGGATGGGTTTCCGCCGTGGCCTCTGGCGCATAGCGGCGGATGAACCCCCACAGCGCCTCTTTGTCCTCGGCCCCAGACACCGACGCCAGGTTCAGCAGCATCGCAAACGGCACCATCAGCGTGGATTCCGGAACGTCACCACCATGGATATGCCAAACCGGGTTATTCAGCTGCGCCTTCAACTCCTGCCCCGGGTAGGCGCGCAACTGCTGATGATACTCATCATAGGCTTTCGGAATCACATCAAAATGCATCCGTTTGGCGGTTTTGGGCTTTTGATACATGAAATACGCCAGCGACTCGGTCGGAGCATAGGTCAGCCATTCGTCGATCGACACGCCATTGCCCGAAGATTTGGAAATCTTCTGACCGTTTTCATCCAAGAACAGCTCGTACGAGAAATGTTCGGGCGCACGACCGCCCAGTGCGCGACAGATCGCGTCATAGATCTTTTCGTTAGTGGCGTGTTCCTTTCCGTACATCTCAAAATCAACCCCCAGCGCCGCCCAGCGCGCGCCGAAATCGGGCTTCCACTGCAGCTTGACGTTGCCACCCGTGACAGGCAGCGTCCATTCCTTGCCAGCTTCATCATCGAAGGTAATGGTATACGTCTCGGCACAGACCTTTTTCATTGGCACATACAACACGCGGCCGGTTTCGGGATGGATCGGCAGAAAGATCGAATAGGTCTGCTGCCGCTCTTCCCGCAAGCTTTTCAGCATGATCGCCATCACGTCATCATACCGCTCAACCGCTCGCTTCAGAATCTCGTCGAACTGGCCCGAGCGATAAAACTCGCGCGCCGAATAGAACTCATATTCGAACCCAAAGGTATCCAGGAACCGGCGCAGCATTGCGTTGTTATATTCGCCAAAACTGGGGTATTCGCCGAACGGATCCGGTACCGAGGTCAGCGGGCGCTGCAGATGCTCGGACAGCGCTTCTGGGTTCGGCACGTTGCTTGGCACTTTGCGCATACCGTCCAGATCGTCCGAAAAACAGATCAACTTGGTCGGGATGTCCGACAGCGCTTCGAACGCGCGCTTGACCATCGTGGTTCGCGCGACCTCACCAAAGGTTCCGATATGCGGCAGGCCTGATGGGCCATAACCCGTTTCAAACAGCACATATCCCTTTTCCGGAGCCCCTTTCTGATAGCGTTTGAGCAACCGGCGCGCCTCTTCAAAAGGCCAGGCCTTGGACGTCAGAGCGGTTTCACGCAATTCAGACATTTGATTATGAGCTCCATCAGGAAAAACAGTGCCGATCACCCCATGCTACCGACCGATCCCTCCTATTGTGCCCATGCAGCATGAGTCAATAAAGCGCGCGGATTTTCCTGACGGAATACCCGTTTCTGACCCGCTTAGGCCGTCAGTTGATCCAGCTTGGCCGCCCAGATAAAGTCATTCTCGCTCAGCCCGCCGATTTCATGTGTGGTCAGCTTGACGTCCACATACCCCCAGCCAAATGAGATATCCGGGTGGTGACCCTGCTGATCGGCCAACCAGGCGCAGAGGTTTGCCAGATAGGTCGCTTTGGCAAACCCTTTGAACTTGTAATGCCGACCCAACACCTTGGCGTCTGCGTCCAAATTCCAATCCGGGCGCAGCTCGGTCATATGGGCGTTTGCCTCGTCTCGGGTCAGCGCCGGTATGCCGCCGGAACAGGGAACGCAGGTTCGGTCCGACAGGCTGCAAGTTTGTCCTGATGTGGTCATGATCCGTTTACTCCGCTGCTGTTGCTTTTGACGGGAATTTGTTGGGCAACAGCCCCAAGGATTGCGCCCGATGCACATCCGCCAGCAAATCGCGATCAGCGGCGGCAAACAATTCCTCGGGGTTATTTAACACGAAATACCCCATCTGGTGCATATCGATCCGGTAAGGCGTGCGCAGGATTGCCAGGATGTCGAACGGTTCCCGATCGGGTATGTCACTTTCCACAGCATACACAAGCTCGGTCGGCGAGGACGCAAGCCCCGATCCCAGCGCCCTAATCTGTCCGTCCTGACGCCGCAGACCGAACTCGATCGAGAACCAATACAGCCGGATCAACCAGGCATAGTCTTTGTCATTGGCCCGCGCCCCGGCCAGCCCAATGGCATGACTAAAGGCGGCAAAGCGCGGATCACTCAGCAAGGGCGTATGGCCGAAAATCTCATGAAAAATGTCCGGTTCTTCGATATAGTCGAAATCCTCGCGCGACCGAATGAAGGACGCCGCCGGAAAAACTCGGTCAGCCAGCATACCGAAAAAGGTCTTGAACCCGATCAACGCAGGCACGGGTTGCACCCGCCAACCGGTTAAATCTAGCAACCGTTCTGAGATATCAACGCAGGATGGCACACGAGTTTTCGGCAGATCCAAACGCTCCAGCCCCGTAAGGTAGTCGCGCGCCATATAACGTCGCACGTTGTCCTGCTGTGCGGCGTAAAGATCGGCCCAGACGGCATCCTCTTCCGCTGTGTACGCAATATGGCCGCGCGCGTCGGCGACCTTGGCAACATATTTGGTTGAATTCGGCATCTGCGGGTCCTCCTAAGAGGAGTTTACCGGCAAGATCTGAAAAATTTGGTTGGAAACAC
This sequence comes from Ruegeria meonggei, assembly GCF_042768335.1. Classification (NCBI taxonomy): domain Bacteria; kingdom Pseudomonadati; phylum Pseudomonadota; class Alphaproteobacteria; order Rhodobacterales; family Roseobacteraceae; genus Ruegeria; species Ruegeria meonggei. The sequence goes on from NZ_JAXHBT010000001.1 coordinate 2,432,325, forward strand.
CACGTTCTTTTGAGTAAGTTGGCATATATATTTCGCAAGGCCTTATTCCATGAACCAAACCCTTCAACCTGCCGACATTGCCATCCTGCAAGAGCTGCAGGCAGATGGTCGGTTATCCATGCAAGACCTGGCGGATCGAACCGGTCTTTCCGCCTCGCAATGCTGGCGACGGGTTCGGGACCTTGAGGCGGCTCAGGTGATCTCGGGCTATACCGCGCAGGTCCGGGCCAAAGCCGTCAGCCTGGATGCCATTGCCTATGTTCACGTGGCCCTGCGCGATCACCAAGAGGATAGCATCACCGCATTCCTGCGCCTGATCGAGACCGAGCCCCAAATCGTCGAATGTGCGTCAATCACCGGGGATCATGACTTCATCCTGAAGGTCTACGCCAAGACACCCGAAGCCCTTGAGCATTTCATCATGCAGCGCTTGCTGAAATCCGGCCTGGTGCGCGACACGCGCAGCAATTTCGTGCTGCGTCAGACCAAAACGCGGGGACCATTGCCAATTCTGTGACCGAAACAGGCAATATTCGTTGAACCTGTTCGCCAGCCCACCTATCGTGCGCGTTCAGTACAGCCCAATCAGGACAACACCATGAACGATCAAGTACCTCACCCGATGTCCCCTCAGGATTGCCTTGTTGCGATCATGGTTGCGGTCTCTGCGTCGGATGAAACCATCCGGACTGCCGAACTGGTCAAGATCGAAGGGGCAGTCAACATGCTGCCAGTTTTCGCGAATTACGACATCGACCGTACGCGTCGCGTCTCGCAAACTGTTTTTGACCTTTTCGAACAGGTAGAAGGGTTGGATGCGTTGTTTGGTCTGATCCGGGACAATCTGCCCGAGCGGTTGAACGAAACAGCCTATGCGCTGGCCTGCGATGTGGCTGCCGCAGACGGGTCACTGGCCGAAAGCGAGCTGCGCCTGCTTGAGGAAATCCGGTACGAGTTGAATATCGACCGTCTGCATGCGGCTGCGATCGAACGCGGCGCACGGGCCCGCCATACGACCTGAGGTCAACTGCCTTTCAGCGTTCCCCACCGCTCAATCAGAGCGCGCTGCAGTTTGCGTGATCTGTTGTTCCAGCTTCGTGCACCCTCCGGTCTCTCTCGTAGCGCACGCGGGATCGTGGCCCGATGATCGACGTCAGCGGTAAAGATGGCAAAAGCCAGTTCCGAGCCATCCGGCGCAGTAATAAACCCGCCCAAACCGGATACAAAATTCAATGTTCCGGTTTTGGCGTTCACCTTAATCGGGTGATCTTTGACTGGACGTCCCTGGCTGTCCAACAGATTGTACGACTTCAGCAAGGGTCGCAATGCGCCAGTCTTGCGCGCCGCAACCAGCGCTGTCACCAGATCGTGGGGCGCCATGCGCGATGCATCCCCAAGCCCTGAATGATCGACCATTGCGATGCCGGTCACGCCATAGGTCTCGGTTGCCCAGCGGTTCATTTCCGCCGCTGACTCGGCCAGGTTTTGTATGTCAGCTCCACGCGCTTTCGAGGCCGTCATTCCAACCATTTCCGCGGTCAGATTGGTCGAATATTTCAGCATGCCACGTAGGATGCTGTCCAACGGATCGCTTTGGTGAACCACTAGGACCTGCCCTGATGGGGCTTCGCGGGTTACTTGCACGCGACCCAATACGATACCATTTGTGCGCGCCAACGTACGGAACACGTCACCCACATAAAGCGCCGGTTTGCGCACCGGAAGCCACCGCGCGCCCCCATTGCCCAACGCCCCTTTGGCAACGGTCCAGCGGTCTTGCCGGGCGCTCGGTTGGTAGGTGTATATCGGCAGGTTGCGGCTTTCGACCCGCATCGAGGCCATATCGACCGACGGCGTATACTTGGCGGTTCGCGCGTCCATGGTCACGTCATACCCGGTGCCTTGGCGCTTCCACTCGAAATGCACGCGATTGAAGTTCAGGGAAATGCCGCTGATGGCCGGACTGTATCCCAAATGGTCCGGTTGGCCGGGGTCGATGCTGAACACATAGGGCAAGGCTCCATCATACACTTTGAAAGCGCCACGCACCTCGGTTATCCCGGCTTTACGCAGATTTGCCGCCATTGTTGCCAGCACAGTCGTATCCAGCAAAGGATCTCCGCCGCCCACAAGGATCAGGTCGCCGTTCAATACCCCGTTTTCGATCGGCCCATCAGCCATCAAAGTGGTTTCGAACCGGTAATCCGCACCCAGCACATCCAACGCATAAAGCGCGGTCAGTGCCTTGGCGACACTGGCAGGCGGCAGGCCCTGATCGCCACCAAAGGCCTCTAGCGGCGTACCCGTTTTGGCATCGGCCACGGCAAAAACCACATCGCCCCGCAATCGTGCGGCCTGAACAAGCCGCTCGGCTCCGCTGAACTGAACGCCACGAAGCTGCGGACGCAAAGATTGTAAAGGGGCATCTGCCAGCGCTGTGCCGGAAACAACCGAGGCCCCCAGCCCTGCAAGAAAAAAGCGACGTGAATAACGATCAACCATGGGTCAATACAATCCCAGAGATCACTGGCAAACAACCGGTGAATTTGATTATGCTTGCATCGTGGCTATTCAGGCAACACCCCATTCACCCAATCCCCTCGGGTACGTATCTGAGTTGAGCTGACGTCCACCATCGGCACATTGACAAAACACCACGCCGGAGCCTGCGCCCGCCCGAGCAGATGCCGCGCTTGCCCGTCAATGCGATAGCGCCCGTACAGCCGAGCCGCAGGGGACATCCGGGCCGAAATCCGATCCCCCGGACGCGCAACCACGCCGACGGGCACGTTATCCATGATCAACCGCCAATCTTTCCAGCGGTGGAATTGCGCCAGATTGTCCGCTCCCATCAGCCACACAAACCTGACCTGCGGGTAAAGCCGGCGGAGCACCGCCAGAGTATCCGCCGTCGCACGTGTGCCCGTCAACGCCTCGACATCGGTCACTTCAACGCGAGGATGTCGCATCATGGTCTGCGCCGCATTGAGCCTCTGTTCCAGCGGGGCTGGTCCATGGTCTTTCAGCGGATTGCCCGGCGAGACAAGCCACCACACCCGGTCCAGCCCAAAGGCTTTCATCGCCTCAAGTGTGATATGCACATGTCCCTGGTGCGGCGGATCAAAAGACCCGCCCAATAGCCCGACGACCTGCCCGGGCCGCGCATATGGTATTGCGTTTCGTAGCATCATCTGGTGTTGCTCAGAACTACAGCAGCTTGTCAATCAACCGGTTGCACCAGATCGCCCAACCTGACTCGCCCGGGCTGCACCACTTCGGCACACCAGCCGCCATGCCCGCGCACGGCGGAATAGCCGCCCCTGCCCAGCGCCTCTTCCATCCGGCTGCACGGAGCACAGATGACCGTGAACCTTAAAACGGCTTCGCCAACCTGTACGCGCCGCCCTTTGAGTGCCGCCAGATTAATCCCCGAGACCACCAAGTTACGCCGCAATAACTCAGGAGCCACAGGCCCCTGTCCCAAATAAGCCCCAATAGCAGCCAGATGCTCCTGCTGGATCAGCGTGACTGCCCGTTTGCCTGCGCGGCTGCGGTCGCCTTCGAGCCCAATGGTGGAGATCATGTCTGCCTCAACCGCGACCATCTCCGCACGACGCTCAGGCCGCAGACCGATCCATTCGACACGCCCCGGCTGCGCCCAACCAGCAATGAGATCTTTCAAGGCCACCTAAATTACCAGTTTCTTAATTACGTACATCAGGCCCCAGGCCAACCCAACATCGATAATTGTTCTCCAGAATGCCTTCCTCCAATACCTCCGATAGCGAATATCTTCCGGTCTGACTTCCGACTTATGCGCGGGAGCAGGTGGCATCATTCGGTCAATGCGTCGGATTGGTTCGCTGTAGATTTCCGAGCGCGCCCGCGCGGCCTCCCAGTGGAATTTCTTCAGACGAAACATCGAAAAGCAAAACAAACCGAACCACAAAAGGTATCCGGCAAACTCAATTAATCCAATAGAGTTGCTCAAACTGTACACCTAATCCTGCAGCCAAATGATCCACGCTTGAACTACCCAATCTCAATCTCGTAGTCCACCGACGCCTTCGACGATCCTATCCATTGCCCCCAATCGAACCATCCGCTATCACCCCGCCCAACCTGATTTCCCCGACCCAGAGGACGCGACATGGCCGCCTATCAATATGTCTACCACATGCAGGGTGTCTCAAAGACCTATCCCGGTGGCAAAAAGTGCTTTGAAAACATCCACCTGAGCTTTTTGCCGGGTGTGAAAATTGGCGTCGTCGGCGTCAACGGCGCCGGTAAATCGACGCTGATGAAGATCATGGCGGGCCTCGACACTGATTTCACCGGTGAGGCATGGGCCGCCGAAGGCGCCAAGGTCGGCTATCTGCCGCAGGAGCCGCAACTGGATGAGGCCCTCAGCGTTCGGGAAAACGTTATGCTGGGCGTCGCCGGGAAAAAGGCAAAGGTCGACCGGTTCAACGAGATCGCCATGGAGATCGCCGAGAATTACTCGGACGAACTGATGGAGGAAATGACCACCCTGCAGGACGCGATTGACGCCGAAAACCTGTGGGATCTCGACAGTCAGATCGATGTGTCGATGGAGGCGCTGCGCTGCCCTGCTGACGACGCCAACATCGCCAACCTCTCGGGCGGTGAGAAACGCCGCGTCGCGCTTTGCAAACTGCTGCTGCAAGCGCCTGACATGCTGCTGCTCGATGAACCGACCAACCACCTAGACGCCGAAACCATCGCCTGGTTGCAACAGCACCTAATCGATTACAAGGGCACGATCCTGATCGTCACCCACGACCGCTATTTCCTGGACAGCATCACTGGCTGGATCCTGGAACTGGACCGCGGTCGCGGCCTGCCCTACGAAGGCAATTATTCCGCATGGTTGGAGCAAAAGGCCAAACGGCTGGAACAGGAAGCCCGCGAGGACAAGTCCAAGCAGAAAACCCTGCAGCGCGAACTGGACTGGATGCGGCAAGGCCAAAAGGCCCGCCAGGCCAAATCCAAAGCCCGGATCAACGCCTATAACGAGCTGGCAGATCAGTCCGAGCGCGAGAAACTGACCCGCGCCCAGATCGTCATCCCCAACGGCCAGCGCCTTGGCGGCAAGGTGATCGAGGTCGAGGGCCTGTCGAAACACATGGGCGACAAGCAACTGATCGAAGGGCTGGATTTCGCCCTGCCCCCCGGCGGCATTGTCGGTGTCATCGGCCCCAACGGTGCCGGTAAATCGACCCTGTTCAAGATGCTCACCGGTCAGGAACAGCCCGACGCAGGCACCATCTCGTTGGGCGACACGGTCGAGCTGTCCTATGTCGACCAGTCCCGCGACGACCTCAAGGACAACGACACCGTGTGGGAAGCGATCACAGGCGGTGCCGAGATCATCCAGCTGGGGGACGCGCAGGTCAATTCCCGCGCCTATTGCTCCTCCTTCAACTTCAAGGGTGGCGATCAACAGAAGAAGGTCTCACTGCTGTCAGGTGGTGAACGCAATCGTGTTCACATGGCCCGTCTGCTGAAAGAGGGCGGCAACGTTCTGCTGCTGGACGAACCAACCAATGATCTCGACGTCGAAACCTTGCGCGCACTGGAAGACGCCCTGGTTGATTTTGCCGGCTGCGCCGTAGTCATCAGCCACGACCGTTTCTTCCTTGACCGGATTTGCACGCATATGCTGGCGTTCGAAGGCAACGCCCATGTGGAATGGTTTGAAGGTAACTTCGAGGACTACGAAGAAGACAAAAAGCGCCGTTTGGGTCCGGACGCATTGGAGCCCAAGCGGTTAAAGCACAAAAAGTTTGCGCGATGACAGGAACACTGAAGGCACGCTCGGAAAAATGGGTACGTAGCACGCGAAAAATCCTCGCGCCGCTACGAACGCGTATTCGGCGGAAATTCAGACCTGATCATTGTGTGATCGTCGCAAGCAACGGCCGGTCAGGCAGTACGATGACCTACACCGCACTGTTGGAGGCGCTTAAAAAACTGGATCCGAAAGTGGCGAGTCAGGCGCGGTTCATTGCGCGCCTGGATGACGCTGAATTCCAGGCTCCGTTTCTGTACAAAACCCACGACTTTCCACAAACCTTGTCCACCTGGCCCAAAGATACCAGAGTTGTCTTTTGTTTCGGTCCGGCCAAGGAATCCAGTTTTTCAGTCTATTCTGCGATGGAAGGCTATGGTCCGGATTGGATCAAAGAGCATTTCTATAATATGCATGCGACTGGCACCTTTGATGAGCTGTTTCAACGCGACGTGTTGCAACAAGCCCGGCAGATCAGAGAATGGGTCACCTTTCAGGATATCCCTGTTCTGTGCGTTCACTATGATGCGCTGTGGGATTATCAAAAGACCATTTCACGGTTTACCGGATTAGACTTTGCGCCACCTGCGCGACGCGCGCGTGCGCCCAAGGAAATTCCGGCCGAATTCAAGGAAAGTGCAGGGAAAGTCTACGATCCGATTGACGATGTCGTCGCACAACTGCCTAAGTGTTTTCGGGCTTCCGCGAAATTCGAAAAAATAGTAGGCAATTTGCCGATTTCTTAACAACTGGTACTTTTCCTCGCCCAGAATGACGCTGGAGGCAAAAATGAAGAAAATTCGCGCCCTGTTTCGAAAAAAGCGCCTGGACCATCCGCCCCAGCAAGCGACCGCCGTTGAACCCAGCGCGACAGAAAACGTACCTGCATCTGATTTAACTTCGCAGGATTCAGGTGATGCACCTCTAGCCTCAGATGTTCCCGCACAAGACGCAGACGTTGCACCACAAGATCAGGAGGGCGCCGCTGACATCCCGCCGCCGGAACCTGAAGTGTTCGAGCCATTTGTAGCCGCAAAAAACCGTGTCCGCGCGGCGCATGCCGGATCAGATGCCTTTCGTTCTGTTCTGTTTTTCACAACTCACAAATGCGCATCGACTTTTGTAACAGCGCTTTTGGACGAACTGGACGCCAAAAGCCCGTATACCAATATGAATTACGAAGGCGCGTATTGGGAACTGGGTGATGAAATCAATTCTGTCGAAGTCCCAGTCGAAGAGTTCTTAGGCAGAAACTCTGATATGCTGCTTCACAAACACGGCGAGATTTATGGACCACTTCGAAAGCCTTTCGATTTTCCAGGTCGTGAGAAGTTTAAACACATCTTCTTCTTCCGTGATCCCCGGGATGTGCTTGTCTCGATGTTCTATTCCTATGCATACACACACCCGGAACCCATTCACACGCAAGCGCGAAAGATTTTCCTGGAAAGACGTGAAAGAACGATCGAAAGAGGGATCGATTGGTTTGTATTAGAAACAACCACAGAAAACCTTCTTCCCAGATTCCTTGGCTATGGCGAGATATTACAGAATGCGGAAAACCCCCTGATCCTGAAATACGATGAGTTTTCGGCAGAAACCGAGACCTTCTTAAAGAAAATCGCTGACTATTTGGATATCGAACTTAGCGATGAAAGCCTTACAAAATTGACTAAGTTTGCCAGCCCTGTTCGGGACGGCGCGCCAGAATTAGAGCATAAAAGGTCCGGAAGAAGCGGCCAGTGGAAGCATGAGCTTAAGCCGGAAACAGCGGACAAGCTGAACGAACTGTTTGAACCGGTGTTGGGAAAATGGGGTTTTTGAACCGCGCGAACGGTGAAAGGTATTGATGCGACGTGGCTAAGCGTGAAAGGTGAGGCCTGTAAGAAACACCCAATTTCCCTTGTCACACGCATTTCCCGATGCCATATCCAAAGGGCTTACGTTTCTCTAATTCGACCTACTGTCTCCTTCAACGGCGCTCAGTCTATCGATACAGACGACGACGCCAGGCTGCCGCATCACCGTGGGCAGCACCAAAACAGGAGATACCGGAATGCCTTCAGGCACCGTAAAATGGTTTAACACCACCAAGGGATTTGGCTTTATCGCACCTGAAGAGGGCGGCCAGGACGTATTCGTACACATCTCGGCTGTGGAACGCTCGGGCTTGACCGGTCTGGCCGACAATCAGAAAGTCACATACGAGCTGCGCGCAGGTCGTGACGGCCGCGAAAGCGCCGACAATATCGAGCTTGCCTAAGCTTTGGAAAGGGTGGGACCTGCCCACCCTTTCAATTTTTAGCAAGCCGGACCATACTATCCCCCTCCAAGAATACGAACGACAGGGCGACGTTTTCGAAACTGGTTTGTCCAAAATTCGAAGGCGACTGAAATGAACAAGCTGCACAAACTGGTCCATTCCGCAAAGAGAGCTTTCAAAAAAGCGGAACCGCGCCCCAAACCTGACCTTTTTGAAACAGAAAAACGCAGGATTCTGGCTTGCCAGACCCAATCCAACGATTTGCGCTCTGCCCTGTTCTTTACGATGCACAAATGCGCATCCAATTTCTCGACCACTCTGCTGATAGAGCTAGCGAAGCAAAGCCCGTACAAAAGCATCAACTATGAGGCCGCCTATTGGGATTTGGGAAATCAGGTAGATCAAACCACGACGCCTGACCACGAATTCATGTTGCGGCACAATGAAATGCTGTTCTCTCATTTCGGGGAAATCTACGGCCCCTTGAGACAACCTTTGGATTTTCCTGGCCGCGAAAAGTTTCGAAACATATTCTTCTTGCGCGATCCGCGTGACGTGCTGGTTTCGATGTTTTACTCATTTGGATACACGCACCCGGAACCTCTGCACCATGAAGAGAGGATACGGTTCCTCAAGACACGCGAAGAAATTGTGGCGCAGGGCATTGATGCCTATGTGTTGAAAGAGACCGAAGGCCAGCTTTTGCCACGGCTTTTGGAATACAACCGGCTTTTGCAGAGCAGTGAGGCCTCTTTGGTTCTGAAATACGATGAGTTTGCGACCCAGACCGAGTTATTTCTTAAACGTGTCACTGACTACCTGCAGATCGATCTTAGCGCCGAAAGCGTCGAACGGTTGGCGCAGATGGCCAGCCCGCTCAGGCAAGGTGACGCGGTATTGGAACACAAAAGATCTGGAAAAAGCGGTCAATGGAAAGATGAGCTGAAGCCCGAGACTGCGGAAATCATGAACGCTAAGTTCAAGCCTGCCCTCGATCTATGGGGCTTCTGAACCTACCTTTTTTCACCCGCAGATGGCGGTTTCCAAAACTCTCAATCACCCAAATGGGTCTGGACGGCATTTCACAAGCCTTGTTCGATCCGCATCTGGCGCCTACACCGAAGTTTTACAACCCCCCAATAACATTAAGTATTTCTAAATCTCTGGTGTTCCAACCAATCCTGGTTACGCGGTTTCTCTGGATAAGTGTGGCCCTGCGATAACATCCCCCACAGCCTAAATCTCAGCGGCAATTGACCAGATCGGTTATCATTCCGACACTGGGGTCATGATTTTATGTTGTTATAGAAGAGAGCTGCCATGTTCACTCGCCGTACATTCCTGACAGTAACAGCAGCAGCTGGCCTTGTGCCCGGCGTTGCCGTGGCAAAGAAAAAAGCCGTTGAGTACGATCCCACACCGCAGTTTGTCCGTATCAAGAAAGAGTTTCTGCCCGGTCAGCTGCTTGTGGTTCCACGATCCTTCTACCTGTACTACGTTACCGAACCGCGAAAGGCGGTCCGCTATGGTTGTGGGGTCGGAAAAGCGGGGCTGGAATTCACCGGCACCGCCACGATTGATGTCAAAAAAGAATGGCCGACGTGGCGCCCAACAAACGAGATGATTGAGCGCGAGCCGATCACCTATGCAAAGTTCAAAGATAACGACTATGTCCAGCCTGGTGGCGACGGCAATCCCTTGGGGGCACGCGCGCTGTACCTGTTTCAGAACGGTGTTGATACGTATTTCCGTATTCACGGTACCACCCAGCCGCAAACCATCGGACGCGCCGCGTCAAACGGCTGTATCCGGATGCTGAATTCGCATGTGATGGATTTATATGAGCGTGTACCAATAGGCACCGTGGTCACTGTCGTTTGATCATTGGCCGGCAACGGCGACAAGATCCAACACAAGAGGGCCGAGGTTTTCAACGATCCGAGCCACGCCTTCAGCATTTGGGTGAATGCCGTCTCGCTGCATAAAGGTACGAACTGCTTCGGGGTCGTTTTCTGCGCTTAGCCCGGAGAAAAAGCTGGGGGCGTAACCGGTTTGGTAAAGCTCGGCTAGATCGGGATAGATCGCGTCAAAGGCCGTCTTGTAATCCGCGCCATAATTTCCCGGTGCCTGTAGCCCGACCAACAAGACATCCACGTCCGACTCTGCCGCCGTTTTGACGATCGCCTCAATATTGGCACGCGCAACCGCCGGATCTATGCCGCGCAACAAATCATTTCCACCCAACGACACAATCAATCCGTCCACATCCGGCGTCAGTGTCCACGCGACCCGGGCCGCGCCACCAGCCGTTGTATCGCCAGACACCCCGGCATTGATCAGATGCACATCCGCACCCTGTTCCTTGAGCCATCGGTCAAGCTGAGGCACAAAACCATCCTGTTCCGGCAACCCGTAGCCCTGCGTCAGTGAATCCCCCAACGCAGCAATCACCACCTGCTCGGCTGTGGCTGCAAAGCCGCAGAACACAAACAGCATCGACATCAAAGTCTTGCGTAACATCTGAACTGCTCCATATCCCAATTGACCGTTCCCGTTTGGAGTTACTTATGACGACACCTGTTCTTTCGCTCCAGAATGCCGCTTTGTCTCTGGATGGCAATGCCGGCCGGGTGAATATTCTGCACGATATCTCTCTAAACGTGGCAAAAGGTGAGACGCTGGGGTTGGTTGGTCCATCCGGGTCTGGCAAATCCTCGCTACTGATGCTGATGGGCGGGCTGGAACAGGCGAGCGCCGGGACAATCACCGCTCTGGGGCGCGACCTGACCGACATGGACGAAGATGCATTGGCCCGGTTCAGGCGCAACACGATCAGTGTGGTGTTTCAGAACTTTCATCTGATCCCTACTATGACGGCCCTGGAAAACGTAGCAACCCCGCTGGAACTGGCCGGGCACAAGGATACGTTCGCCCGGGCCGAGGCCGAGCTGGATTCGGTTGGCCTGTCGCATCGCCGGGACCACTACCCGGCGCAGATGTCAGGCGGAGAGCAGCAGCGCGTGGCACTCGCGCGCGCCTCGGCCCCACGCCCGCGGATTTTGTTGGCGGATGAACCCACCGGCAATCTGGATCAAAAGACCGGCACTGCCATCGTCGATTTGCTGTTTGGTCTGCGCGACCGGCACGGCGCAACGCTGGTCCTGGTCACCCACAGCCATAGCCTGGCGCAGAAATGCGATCGGGTGGTGCGATTGCGGGACGGCCGTATCTCGGACGAAGCACAGCATGAGGCCGCAGAATGAGCCTGAAACTGGCCGGGCGGCTGGCCCGTCGCGAGTTGCGCGGAGGATTGCGCGGCTTTCGTGTGTTTCTGGCCTGTCTGGCCTTGGGCGTCGCGGCCATCGCCGCAGTCGGCTCTGTCCGCTTTGCGATTCAAGCCGGGTTAACGCAAGAGGGCGCATCCCTGCTGGGCGGGGACGCGCAGCTTGAATTCACCTACCGTTTCGCCAATGACGAAGAGCGCGCCTGGATGCAGCAGACCGCGACGGACATGTCCGAGGTGGTCGATTTCCGCTCGATGGCTGTCGTTCAGCAAGGTGGTCAGACGCAACGTGCACTGACACAAGTGAAATCGGTGGACGCAGCCTATCCTCTGGTAGGAACGGCGACGTTGAAGCCTGACTTATCACTTGCCACAGCACTGGACGGCGATCAGGAATTGCCGGGCGCGGTGATGGACCCATCTTTGATTGATCGGCTCAATCTGCGTGTCGGCGATCGCTTTGCGCTGGGTTCGCAAAAGTTTGTCCTGACCGCCGCTTTGATCCATGAACCCGATGGGGCCGCGGATGGGTTTGCGTTGGGGCCGCGGACATTGGTGCGAACGGCGGATTTGCAGACTTCGGGCCTGCTGGCACCGGGCACCTTGTTTTCCACCAAATACAGGCTGGCACTGCCACCCGGTGTCAACCTGGAACAGTTGTCTACCGAGGCCGATCAGAGCTTTGACGGCACCGGAATGCGCTGGACCGATGCCCGCAACGGCGCGCCGGGGATTGCCGAGTTTGTCGCCCGCCTCAGCGCGTTTCTGGTGCTGGTCGGGCTGTCCGGCCTTGCGGTCGGCGGCATCGGCGTTTCAGCGGCCGTCCGAGCCTATCTGGCCCAAAAGACCGAAACCATCGCGACATTGCGTACTTTGGGGGCCGATCGGGTAACGATCTTTCAAACCTATATGCTCCAGATCGGGGTGCTGTCGGGGATCGGCACAGCGCTGGGGATCGCTTTGGGCGGGATGTTGCCCCTGCTGCTGGCACCGCTTATCGAGGCCCGCCTGCCTGTTCCCGCCGTTTTCTCGCTCTATCCCCGCCCCCTTGCCGAGGCTGCGCTCTATGGGATTCTTACCGCGTTCCTGTTTACGCTCTGGCCCCTGGCCCGCACCGAGGAGGTCCGTGCGGCGACCCTGTTCCGCGATGCGCTGTCGTCGGCCCGTGCCATCCCACGCGCGCGGTATGTTGCGGCGACCGGCATTGGCCTGGCCTTGCTGATCACGTCCGCGGCCTGGTTCAGCGGCTCGACCCGATTGACCTTGTGGACAAGCGGCGGGCTGGTCGGCGCCCTGGTTTTGTTGTCACTGTGTGCCCTTGCGATCCGCAAGCTGGCGCGGATCGCTGCCGCCCCCGCAAGGGGACGCCCGGCATTGCGGTGGGCCCTGTCGGCCATTTCCAACCCGCGGGAAGGCGCGGCATCGGTTGTGCTATCGCTGGGGTTGGGGTTGTCGGTTCTGGCCGCTGTTGGGCAGATTGACGGTACCTTGCGCAACGCAATCTCGGGTAACCTGCCAGATGTTGCACCCTCCTATTTCTTTGTCGACATTCAAAAGGACCAGATGTCGGGCTTTACCGCGCGGCTGCAAGACGATCCCGCCGTCAGCCGGATTGAAAGCGCGCCGATGCTGCGGGGGATCATCACCCAGATCAACGGAAGCCCCGCACGCGATGTGGCCGGGGATCACTGGGTTCTAGACGGGGACCGGGGGGTGACCTATTCCGTTCTGCCTCCGGAAAACGCGCGGATCATTTCCGGCGAATGGTGGCCCGAGGGTTACGCAGGCACGCCACAGATCAGCTTCGCCGCGGAAGAGGCGCAGGAAATGGGCCTGGCCTTAGGCGATGAGCTGACCGTAAATATCCTGGGCCGGGACATTACCGCACAGATCACCTCTCTTCGCGAGGTCGATTTCTCAACCGCTGGCATGGGCTTTATCATGTCGATGAACCCCTCGGCGTTGGCCGGGGCTCCGCACAGTTTTATCGCAACTGTCTATGCCGAGGAACAGGCCGAGGCCGCCATCCTGCGCGATCTGGCCGGGCAGTTTCCCAACATCACGGCGATCCGTGTTCGGGATGCAATCGACCGCGTTTCCGGCCTGTTGGCCGGGCTGGCAGCCGCAACGTCCTACGGCGCTGGTGTTTCGCTGCTGACAGGGTTTCTGGTCCTGATCGGGGCGGCAGCGGCAGGGGAACCTGCGCGCCGATATGAGGCCGCGGTTCTCAAGACGCTGGGCGCAGACCGGCGGCGGATACTGCTCAGCTTTGCTCTGCGTGCCGTGCTGCTGGGCGCGGCTGCAGGAAGTGTCGCGTTGCTGACCGGCATATTGGGGGGGTGGGCCGTTGCCACCTATATCTTTGACACCAGCTTTACGGTCATCTGGTCCTCGGCCCTTGGCATCGTGTTGGCCGGAATCCTTGTGACCTTGGGCGCAGGTCTGGCTTTTGCCTTGCGCCCACTGGCAGTGCGCCCGGCCCGCATTTTGCGGGCCAGCGATTAAACTCAGCGTACGCAGGCCACTGGCTGAAGGATCTGCAACAGCTGGTGGTTGTCGCAGACCAACGCGTCCAGCGTAATCATATCCAATGAGGCATAGAACACTTCGGCTGCATCCTGCAGAGCCAGCCGCAAGCGGCAAGCATCCGTCAGGGGGCAGGTGTTGTCTGCATCCGCAAAACACTCAGCCAGGGGCAAGTTGCCCTCGACGTGGCGAAACACCGATCCGATACGGATCTGATCCGCAGGGCGGGCCAGTGTCATGCCGCCGTTGCGCCCGCGCAAGGTGCTGAGGTAATTCAACTGGCTCAGTTGGTTGATCACCTGCGCCAGGTGGTTCTCCGAGATGTTGCAAGCATCCGCAATCTCGGCTTTTGTCACCAGCCTGTCCGGGTGTGCCGCGCAATACATCAACAGCCGCACCGCAATGTTCGTCCGTTTGGTAATCCGCATAAGGGCCTCCCTAAAATCACGATGCAGCCTTATTGCATGTCCTGCAAAAAAGCGGTTTGACATACATCAATCGCTCAAAAAGGACGCAGCAGCACATGGCAGACCCTTATTTCTTTGGCTATGGCAGCCTTGTGAACCTTTCGACCCACGATTTTCCCGATCCGCGCCCGGCGCTGTTGAAAGGATGGCGGCGCGCCTGGCGGCATACCGATCTGCGCCCAGTTGCCTTTTTGACTGCAGTCCCGGACCCGCAGGCCGAGATCGAGGGGATGATTGCCCATGTCCCCCGAAATGACTGGGCCGCACTGGATGAACGGGAATGGGCTTATGATCGCATACCCGCCACTCAGTCTGTGAAGCACCCCCTGACCCATGACATTGAAATCGCAGTCTATTCCGTGCCGCAGGGACGCCACGGTGAACCCAGCAGCCATCACCCGCTGTTGCTCAGCTATATCGACGTAGTTGTGCAGGGGTATCTGCGGGCCTTCGGCGAAGGCGGGGCAGACCGCTTTTTCGCCACCACCGATGGGTGGGACGCGCCGGTTCTAAACGACCGCGACGCGCCGCGTTATCCACGCCACCAACAGCTGAAGATGGCCGAAACTGAGTTCGTTGATGATCGCTTGCGCCGCTGTGCTGCGCGCATCGTGCAGACCGCATAGAAAAAGGCGAGGCCTGCGAACCCCGCCTTTTTCGAATTTTTGAACAGACGCGATCAGCCGCGGGCGCGGATCACCTGCAGCAGCGGCAGCAAGGTTGCCATCTCTGGGCCACGTTCCATACCGGTCAGCGCCTTGCGCAGTGGCATGAACAGGCCCTTGCCCTTGCGACCTGTCGCCTCTTTCACGGCTGCGGTCCATGTGCCCCAGCTTTCACCACCAAGTTGGCCTTCGGGCAGCAGCCTCATCGCTTCGGCGATAAAGTCGCGATCTTCATCCGCGATCAGCGGCTCTGCCCCGTCGCGACACAGCTCCCACCAACCGATGAGATCACCCAGGGTGGTGATGTTCTCGCGGGCCATTGCCCAGAACGGCTCGGCTAGTTCTGCTGGCACACCGGCATCGGCCACCGCCTCGGACACGTCTGCCAAGGGCAACGATTGCAAGTGCTTTGCCGTCAGCGGAAACAGGTCCTGCACGTCGAACTTGGTAGGTGCTGCACCAAAACGGGCGACATCAAAGCCTTCGATCAGCTCGGCCATATCAGACCGCAGTTCCACCGGATCAGATGAGCCAAGCCGTGCCATCAGGCTGAGCAACGCCATCGGTTGCACACCCTGTTCCCGCAGATCGCGCAGGGCCAACGTGCCTAGTCGTTTCGACAACGCCTCGCCCTGCGGTCCGGTCAGCAGCGAGTGATGCGCAAAGCGCGGGCAGGTGCCGCCCAGCGCGCTGATGATCTGGATCTGGGTCGCTGTGTTGGTCACATGGTCCGAGCCGCGCACCACATCGGTCACGCCCATCTCAGTATCATCCACAACCGACGCAATCGTATACAAGACCTGACCGTCCCCCCGGATCAGTACCGGATCAGAAACCGAAGCCGCGTCGATTGAGATATCGCCAAGAATGCCGTCGTTCCATTCGATCCGCTCGTGATCAAGCTTGAAGCGCCAAACGCCAGTGCCACGCTCGGCCCGCAGCGATTCCTTTTCGGCATCTGACAGGGCCAGCGCAGCGCGATCGTAGACCGGTGGTTTGCCCATGTTAAGTTGCTTCTTGCGCTTGAGGTCCAGCTCGGTGGGCGTCTCAAACGCCTCATAGAACCGTCCCATCTCGCGTAGCTTGTCGGCGGCTTCGGCATAGCGGTCCAGACGGTCCGACTGACGCTCGACCCGATCCCAATGCAGGCCCAGCCACTCCATATCCTGCTTGATGGCATCGACATATTCTTCTTTCGACCGCTCAGGATCGGTGTCGTCGATGCGCAGGATGAACGTACCGCCAGCTTTGCGGGCGATCAGATAGTTCATCAGGGCGGTGCGCAGGTTGCCCACATGGATGTAACCAGTGGGCGACGGGGCAAAACGGGTCGTGGTCATGGAAATCTCCTGTTGGCGCGGCTCATGTCACATGGGTACGTTTTTGTCCAGCCGCCGCCGCATTCAACAATGGGTCAGGTGGACTCGATGGGCCAACGCCGTTCAAGATCATCCAGACCCGCGCGGATCAATTCAGACAGAACGTCCAGATCAATATCCGCCAACTTGTTCACGTACAGGCAGGACTTGCCGATCCTGTGTTTCCCCAAGCGGGACAGAATGCCCCCAAAGTCCGCATAACCCGGCATGATGTAAATCGACATCGCGGCCTTGCGTGGGGAAAACCCGGTTGCAAGAAAATCCCCCTCGCGCCCGGAATGATAGCGATAGTGATACCGACCGTAGCCCACGATCGATGTCCCCCACATTACCGGTGCAAACCCGGTAACGGATCGAAAAAGGGTGTTCAGCGCCTGCGCATCCTCGGCCCGCTTTTCAGGTTGGACTGCGGCCAGAAACTGGTCAACGCTGTGATCTGTGGGAACAGTTTTGTTTTTAGATCGCGACATAAACAAAAATTAACACGTATTGTTCATCCACGCAGCCCATTTGAACAGGGTATAAACTGGCAAGAGACCTCTACCGACCTAACTCACCTATTGGTGTTCTGACAGGGAGAACCAACATGACCATCAAACTGACACGCCGCGCGGCACTGGGTTCCGCCGCAGCTTTGCCCTTTGCCGCAGTCGCGGCACCGGTTCTAGCGGCCGGAGCTGAAACCAAAGCAAACTCGCCCATCGCCAAATCTTTTGCACTGGGAGATTTCACCGTCACAACCTTGCTGGATGGCAGCCTGCCCCGCGATGGCGCCCAAGAGATTTTTGGCGGTGGTGCCTCGGATGAGGATTTTGCCAAGGTTTCTGCGGACAACTTCATCTCGCCCGATGTGGCACAGTTCTTCTTCACTCCGACGCTGGTCAATACCGGGTCCGAGCTGGTTCTGTTCGACTCAGGTCTGGGCCAAGGGGGGATTCAGGCTGCGTTGGCGGATGCGGGTGTAACCCCCGATCAAATCGACGTTGTCGTTATCACCCACATGCATCCCGACCATATCGGCGGCATGACCACGAATGACGCGCCGACCTTCCCGAACGCGCGCTTTGTCACTACCGCGCCTGAATATGATTTCTGGGCGGCACAGGATGCGGGCAACCGTGTTGGCGATCTGGTCGCTGCCAAGGTCACCCCCTTGGCTGAAAAGATGACCTTCCTTGACGATGGAGGAGAGGTGACCTCTGGCGTGACAGCCGTAGCTGCCCATGGACACACACCGGGCCACACGGTCTACCATCTGGAAAGCAACGGCCAGCGGCTGGTGCTGACGGCGGATCTGGCCAACCACTATGTCTGGTCATTTGCACATCCCGAATGGGAGGTCCGCTTTGACATGGACAAGGCCGCGGCAACCGCATCGCGGCGCAATGTGCTGGGCATGCTGACCGCCGATAAAGTGCCGATGATCGGCTATCATATGCCCTTCCCGGCTGCCGGATATGTCGAATCCCGTGGAGACGGGTTCCGTTTTGTGCCGGTCAGCTATCAAATGATGGGCTGAGAGGGTTAGAACCCCGCATCCGGCCGCACTTTTGAACCATCCGTGAACCGGGACAGGCGAAAGGCGGTCGGATCGACACAGGGTTTGGTTCCGGCAACCAGGTCAGCCATCAGGCGGCCTGCGCCGGGGCCAATGCCAAAGCCGTGGCCGGAAAAGCCTGTTGCGATAAACATACCCTCAATTTGGTCGACGCCCGAAATCACAGGGATAGCGTCTGGCGTGACATCGATCATCCCAGCCCAGCTTTGCACAATCTCTGTCTGTTCCAGCTCTGGTAGACCGCGCCGGGCATGCGCCCAAGCTTGTCGCAGAATCTTTTGCGAAGGTTCCGGATCAAGGATGCGGCAATGTTCGAACGGGGTCACATCCGTCGGCAGCCAGGTGCGGTCCTGACCCGCCTCGACCGACCAGCGGCTTGACAACCGAAACCGTAACGACCGCCACTCGTGCGCCAAGGCAGGCAGAAACCGGGCGGCCAATCGAAAACTGTCAGGAACAAGATCCACAATGTTCTCGTGCCCCGAGGCGATGGTATATCCGCCATCCACGCGTTTTCGGATAGCGAACCCTTTGGACCAGAACGCCGCCTCGGGCCCATCAACTGGCGAAGTGCGCAGCACCGTGTTCATAACCTTGAGCTGCGGCAAATCGATACCGGCATTTCCAGCAAACAACCGGGACCAGGCACCACCGGCCAGAACGACCCAATCGCAAGCCACGCGCCCACGCTCGGTGACCACGCCGACCACCCGACTCTCTTGCACGTCAAGGCTGCGCACCGCGCAGTTGGTCATCAGGACCGCACCCTTGTCGCGTGCGGCCTCGGCAATGGCGGGGGCTGCCCATTGCGGTTCGGCCCGGCCGTCCTGTGGCATATGCAGCGCGAAATTCAGCCCAACCCGGTTGTCCGGCACCAACGCGTCCAGCTCAGAACCAGAGACGATCCTGGCACCCGTTTGCAACCCTTCCACATGGCGCGTCCAGCGCTCAAGCTCCTGACGTTCTTTCTCGTTTGCCGCGCCAAACACGATGCCGGAACGGGTATATCCGGTCTTGCGACTGATACGTTGATCCAGCCCCTGCCAAAGGCCAAGCGATTGAACCATAAGGGGAACCTCGCGCGGGTCGCGCAGCCCCAGACGCACCCACCCCCAATTGCGAGAGCTCTGCTCAGCGCCAATCTGGCCCTTTTCGCATAGCAGAACGGATGCCCCGCGTTCGGACAATTCCAACGCGGTGGAGGCCCCGACAATGCCACCGCCTATGACGACGACATCCACGGTTTTGGGAAGGGAATAGTCTGCTTCGACGGGGGTAGGTTTTGGGCCGGGCATCAACCGCTCTTAACTTCATTGTCCAAAGCCCAATGAAGGCGCGGGATGCGCGAACTGGCAACACGTCTTGCGATGTGCGTGTGACGATTTTCAGGTGATGTGGCTATCGCGCCAAACGCGCAGCTGAAAAGCCGCCGTTACCTGGTTCGAAATCCAATGATCAAGCTGCGCCGCGAAATTCAGCCCATTTCTGTAGAAGCGCAGCCCCCAAGCCGCTTTCTTCAGAAACAGCGTCCAGATCAATCTCTTCCTGTTCAGTCAGATCGGGAAAAACCTGTTCAGTCCGTGCTGCGACTTCGGCAGCGACCGGTTGCGCGGGCTCTTCGTCGGAGTCTTCGCTGAAAAGGTCGGCAAGGGCCGAATCCAGCTTGGATTCATCCAGAGCGCGCCCTTCGGATTCCATGGCCTTGTATTTTAGCGGCGCGTGAAGCGGCTTGTCATATCCTTCATACATAATAACACCAAATCGTTAACTCAGACATTCAACACAGGATGCGTCACATTCAGCCCCAGCTTGCATTCGCCGGAACACCAAAAAAACCCAGCTCAGATGTGTCGCCCCGCCCCATATGAGGCGTCAATTAAGCTAAAATGTGGCAAAAAAATGTCGCAATTTCAAGACGCCTGTTGTTCAGGAGCCAAGAAAGTCGTTAATACACCCCAGCCGGGAAACAATGACCTTTTTCAGGCCATCACTGGGCCTATTGAGGAAACGAAAATCGCAAACTCCGGCGATTCCCGGTCCGCTCAACCTTGGTCACGCCAGCGATTCACGATCGGATACCTGCGATCCAGCCAGAACGCCCGGCTGGTCAGACGCGTACCCGGGGCGGATTGAAACCGCTTGTATTCGCTGATGTAGATCAGATGTTCGACACGGCGCGCGTCCGTTTCGTCAAAGCCGGCCGCAACACAATCAGCGATCGAACCTTCTTGATCGACCAGAATATCCAGAATGGCGTCCAGAACCGGGTAATCCGGCAGGCTGTCGCTGTCTTTCTGATCCTCACGCAGTTCAGCACTTGGCGGTTTATCGATAACCGACGGCCGGATCACTTCAGCCGACGGTCCCATCATCCAATCCCGGTGATTTGCATTGCGCCAGCGGCAGGTCTCGAACACACGCGTCTTGTACAGGTCCTTGATCGGATTATAGCCCCCGTTCATATCGCCATAGATTGTGGCATATCCGACCGCGACCTCGGACTTGTTGCCGGTGGTCAGCAGCATCTCGCCGAATTTGTTCGAGATCGCCATCAGCAACAATCCACGCAACCGGGACTGGACATTCTCTTCGGTCAGATCCGCATCGCGCCCGGCAAAAAGCGGGGCCAGAGTTTGCGTCACCGCAGCCCGGCTGTCCGAGATTGGCACATAATCATAGTGAACGCCCAGCGCCTTGGCGACGGCTTCGGCGTCGTCCAGCGACGCCTGGCTGGTGTATTCAGAAGGCAGCATCACACAGCGCACGTTTTCGGCGCCGATCGCATCCACCGCGATGGCGGCAACAAGCGCGGAATCAACGCCGCCTGACAGCCCTAGCAAAGCCTTCTTGAACCCGGTCTTACCCATATAGTCGCGCAGGGATTGCACCATCGCGCGATAGTCCTGTTCCCATTCGTCCGGTTGCGGCACAATCTCGGCCGGTACGATGCGCCAACCGCCATCACCACGCTCAAGGTCGATATGAGTCACGGACTCGTCAAAAACGGGCATCCTAAATACCAGCTCTCCGCCCGGATTGAGACCAAAAGTGGCCCCGTCAAACACCTGATCGTCTTGCCCGCCAACCATATTGAGGTAGATCAACGGCAACCCGGTTTCGACCACGCGGGCCACCATATGGTTCAGGCGGATATCGTATTTATTGCGGAAATAGGGTGACCCATTGGGGATCAACAGGAACTCGGCCCCGGTTTCCTCTAGTGTCTCGGCCACGTCAGGATGCCAGCTGTCCTCGCAAATCGGGCTTCCGATGCGCGAATTGCCAACAGAATACGGGCCGCCCAGCGGGCCGGAATCGTACAGGCGCACCTCGTCAAACACTGTCTCGTTGGGCAGGTGATGTTTAAGGACCTTGCTGCCAATCCGCCCCCCCTTGAGGATCAGATAGGCGTTGAACAGGCTGTCGTCTTCGCACCACGGCCCGCCAATCGCCAAGGCCGGACCGTCGGCGCATCGCGCGGCCAGGGCTTCGACTGCGGCCATCGCAGCCCTGTAAAAGACCGGCTTCATCACCAGATCCTGGGTGTTGTAGCCGGTGATGAACATTTCGGGGAATGCCACCAGATCGGCCCCGGCGTCACGCGCTTGTTCCCAGGCCGCAAAGGCCATGGCTGCGTTGCCGTCAATATCCCCCACAATGGGGTTGAGTTGCGCCAGAGTGATGCGGAAACGGTCGGCCATGCTGCCCTCTTGCCCTCGTCAGTCTTACTGCCATTTAGCAGATCGTTGCGCGAGTGAAAGGCAAATGCGGCAAAAGCCGTTGCTCTGCCCCCGCCTGTACCTTAGTTTTGCGCAAAAGGATGACCCCCCGGGCAGGCAGGAACGATCATGACAGCATTCCGCATTTCAATTGCCGCAACCGCGATCGCACTGATCGCCTCGTATGCCACTGCTCAGAGTGATCAGGTGATCGTCAAGGATGACGAGGTCGGCGGCGTCTATGAAGGTACCTTCGAAAATGGCTTGCGCCACGGAACCGGCAGCTACCGGCTGCCCAACGGGTTCCTGTATGAAGGCGAATGGGTCAATGGTGAGATCCAGGGACAGGGGGTAACCCACTACCCGAACGGCGCGATATACGAAGGGATGTTCGCCAAGGGTCAGCCCGAGGGGCAGGGCAAGATCATCTATGCCGATGGCAGCACCTATGAGGGCGAATGGTCCAACGGATCGGTCAACGGCACGGGCATTGCCCAATATGCCAACGGAATCCGCTATGAGGGCGGGTTTCAGGATGCACGCCATCACGGCAAGGGCGTGATGACCGTTCCCAGCGGTTACAGCTATGACGGCGACTGGGTCAGCGGCATCAAACAAGGCAAAGGCAAAATAACCTACTCGGAAGGTGGCGTTTATGAGGGCGACATCAAAGACGGCCTGCGCCACGGTCAGGGCACTCTGACCGAGCCCGACATCATGACCTATGTCGGCGATTGGGTCGACGACCGCATGACAGGCAACGGGCGGCTGTCATTTGTCAATGGCGACGTTTTCGAAGGCGCCCTGGTCGATGGGCGCCGCCAAAATGGCAAAATCGTTTTTGCAAATGGCGACGTTTATGAAGGCGAATTTGCTGACGATGCCCGCAATGGTCAGGGTGTATACACCGGCACTGACGGCTTTGTTTACGTCGGAGAATGGGCCAATGGTCAGATCGAAGGCCTGGGTGAGATGACCTATCCGGACGGGGCGATTTATGTTGGCGATTTCCAAGCGGATCTAGCCGAAGGTAAAGGCCGGATCACTTACACGGACGGCTCCACCTATGAGGGCGACTGGATCGCCGGTGTGATCGAAGGTCAGGGCGTTTCGACCTATCCCAACGGTACGGTTTACAAAGGGCAGTTCAAGAACGCCAAAAACCACGGAAAAGGTGTTCTGACACTTGCCAGCGGGTACAGCTACGAAGGCGACTGGATTGGCGGTTTGAAGCAAGGCAAGGGTATGGCGACCTATCCGGACGGGACCGTCTATTCCGGAGATTTTCAGGAAGGTAAACGCCACGGTCAGGGCGAGATCGTCATGGCCAACGGGTTCAGCTTTTCCGGTCAATGGACCGAAGGCAAGATCACCGGCCAGGGGGTTGCGACCTATCCCAGTGGCGATGTGTACGAAGGCAGTTTTGTGGATGCAAAACGGCAAGGCAACGGCACCATGCGTTATGCCAATGGCCAAGAGGAAACCGGCGTCTGGGACAACAACAAGATCGCAGCGCCAGACAATGCCGAGGCAACGCCCGGCGCGACCGAACCTGCCGAGGTCCCCGAACCGGTGCCGTCTGACGCCGAAACCCCCGACGGTTAAGGTCAGCCGCTTACCAGGGTACCGGCTTCCCCTCCCAATCGTAAAAACCGCCCGTATCCGCCGGGGACAGGTCCTGTATCACGCCTAACAGGTTTGCGGCCGCGTCTTCAGGCTCAACCGCTGGATGGCGACCAAGATACTTGCGGGTGAATTCAGTTTTGACCGTTCCGGGGTGCAGGGCGACACAGATCGCGTGCTTATGGGTCCGCGTCAGTTCGATTGCCGCCGTGCGGACAATTTGGTTCACAGCGGCCTTTGCGGCGCGATAGCTGATCCAACCGCCCAGTCGGTTGTCGTCAATTGACCCAACGCGCGCCGACAAAACGGCAAACACGGCGCGACGATCGCGGGGCAGCAAACGCGCGGCGTGGCGCAGAACCAAGGCCGGGCCCACTGCGTTCAACGCGAACTGGTCCATCATCGCAGATGCCGAGACCGCGCGCAGGCTCTTTTCCGGTGCGGTGCCTGCGATCTCCAATGCGCCGGATGCGACGAGGATCAGATCAAACGGTCCCTCCAATGCCCGCAGTGCCCGGTCAACGCCGTCGGGGTCGGTCAGGTCAAATCCCTCGGCTGAACGGGACAAGCCGCGCACCGCAACCCCCTGCCCGTCCAGGCTGTGGCTCAGCGCTTGTCCGATTCCCCCAGTTGCGCCGATGATCAATGCGTTGTTCATGCCGAAACAGTTAGCCGCCCTGCCCAAAGGGTCAACAATTGGGTTCAAAAGAAGCCCTTTGGGCGAGATCAGACCGTAAAATGGTCTTTTCATTCCAGACGGGCTCTGTATACATTCTGCCCCATGATCAACCGCGCAGATATCCATTTTGCCGACACCGCCCTTTGCGGTGCGTCGCTGCGTGGCCTACTGATCCTAATCCGCCTCTGAGCGTGCCATCCGGCGCGCCCGCTCAGAGGAGGACGCCCGCGCGCCATTGGCTTTAGGACAGACAAGAAAGAGATTCCCATGACCAACGTAACTGACCAAGACCGCGTCTTGATCTTTGACACCACTTTGCGTGACGGCGAGCAGAGCCCCGGCGCAACTATGACCCATGCCGAAAAGCTTGAGATTGCCGAGCTGCTGGATGATATGGGCGTCGACATCATCGAGGCCGGGTTCCCCATTGCCTCAGAGGGTGATTTCAAGGCCGTATCCGAAATCGCCGAGCGGTCGAAAAACAGCCGCATCTGCGGGTTGGCCCGTGCCAACTTTGCCGATATCGACCGCTGTTGGGAGGCGGTGAAACACGCCGGCAAAAACCGGATTCACACCTTTATCGGCACCTCACCGCTGCACCGCGCCATTCCGAACCTGTCCATGGACGAAATGGCCGACAAGATCCACGAAACGGTCAGCCACGCGCGCAACCTGTGCGAAAACGTACAATGGTCGCCGATGGATGCGACCCGGACCGAATGGGATTACCTGTGCCGTGTGATCGAGATCGCGATCAAGGCCGGTGCCACCACGATCAACATCCCCGACACCGTAGGTTATACCGCGCCGGTGGAATCGGCGGACCTGATCAAACGCCTGATTGAAACGGTTCCAGGCGGGGATGAGGTGGTGTTTGCCACCCATTGCCATAACGACCTGGGCATGGCGACCGCGAACTCACTGGCCGCTGTGGCCGGTGGGGCGCGTCAGATCGAATGTACCATCAATGGGCTGGGTGAGCGCGCAGGCAACACCGCGCTGGAAGAGGTCGTGATGGCCCTGCGCACCCGCAATGACATCATGCCCTGGAACACCGGGATCGACACCACAAAGATCATGCATATCTCGCGCCGGGTGGCGACGGTGTCGGGCTTTAACGTGCAGTTCAACAAAGCCATCGTCGGCAAAAATGCCTTTGCCCATGAAAGCGGCATCCATCAGGACGGCATGCTGAAGAACCGCGAAAACTTTGAGATTATGCGCCCCGAGGATATCGGCCTGTCCGGCACGTCTTTGCCATTGGGAAAACACTCGGGCCGGGCCGCGTTACGCGATAAGCTGGAGACGCTGGGCTATGAGCTTGGGGACAACCAGCTCAGGGATATCTTCGTTCGGTTCAAGGATCTGGCCGATCGCAAGAAAGAGGTGTTCGACGACGACCTCATCGCCTTAATGACACTGGATGAAGAGGATGACCGCCTGCAATTGGTGTCGATGAAGGTCACCTGCGGCACCGGGGGTCAGGCGGAATCGACGGTAGAGCTGGAGGTCGACGGCAAAGACATCATCGCAACCGCCCATGGCGACGGGCCGGTTGACGCCACCTTCAAGGCAATCCGCGCGATCTATCCCAACAAGGCGCATTTGCAGCTGTATCAGGTGCACGCGGTGACCGAAGGCACTGACGCTCAGGCCACCGTGTCAGTTCGGCTGGAAGAGGACGGCATGATCGCAACCGGCCAGTCGGCAAATACCGACACGGTCGTATCCTCTGCCAAGGCCTATATCCACGCCTTGAATCGGCTGATCGTGCGTCGCGAAAAGACGGGCCCCGGCGCGGACACGCGCGAGATCAGTTACAAAGACCTGACCTGAGCGGCTTTTGACAGAGGGGCTCCCGCTCCCGCGGCAGCCCGGCTTCGCCGAACACCCTTGCGGCATTGGGCCCGGCAGCGCGCCGCCGGCGTGCTGCCAGGCCCAACTCGTTTGGCTGCATCTTTGATGCGGACAAATGAGGCGGGAGGATTTGTTTCGTTAGGAGGTCGCCTTCAAAGATCGGCAAACAAGCCGGACAAGCGCGATGCCTCATCTTCAAGGCCATAAGGCGCGTTGATAGCGAACATACCTGAGCCCACAATGCGATGGCCCTCTCGCACTGGATCAAACCGAACCTCATGACACAGGGTTCTCGGCAGGTCCTGGGACTTCAGCTTTGAGATCATCGCGCTGTGTCGGTCGTCTGTCAAAATCGGGTACCACAATGCGATGACGCCCACGTTCCATTTTCGATGCAGTTTGGCAATGATACCAGGCAGTCGGTCATACTCGGATTTCACCTCATAGCTCGGGTCGATAAGCATCAATCCACGGCGTGGAGTTGGCGGCAGCAAGGATTGTGCCAGGTCGTAGCCGTCCTGACGGTAGGCCTTGGCTTCGTAAATCGACAGTGCCATGGCCAAGGCCGTGTGTTCCTGAGGGTGCAGTTCGGCAAAGTGCAGACTGTCCTGATCGCGCAACAGACTGGTGGCAATCAGAGGTGACCCCGGATAGGCCTGCGCCCCGTGCCGGTCTTGCACGGCGCTGATTGCCCGCTCCAGCGGGTGGTCTGCTTCAAACCACTTCGCACGCTGAACGCGCTGGATGCCCGCAGCGGCTTCGCCAGTGCGCACTGCCTCGGCCGCATCCATCTGATACAGCCCCCGCCCTGCATGGGTTTCGAGATAAGTCAGCGGCTTGTCTTTGCGGGTCAAATAATCCAGCACCCATGCCAACAATGCGTGCTTTTGCACATCAGCCAGATTCCCGGCGTGGTAAATGTGTTGATATGAGAGCATGTTGCCTTCTAAAGTCCCTTTCAATAAGGCGGAAAGGTGCTGATTTACGCGGAATCAGCCCTTTTACCGGGCGAGATGGCACCCTATAAGACATCCGTCCCGGAACCGTCGAGTCGCGGGCAGTAGAAATTCTGACGAACGGGATCAGTAAAAACATGGGAATCTTTGGCAATCTGGGCGGCCTGTTCACAGCGGACATGGCCATCGACCTCGGAACTGCGAACACGCTGGTATATGTCAAAGGGCGCGGCGTTATCCTGTCTGAACCCTCGGTGGTGGCGTATCACGTCAAGGACGGCGTGAAAAAAGTGCTGGCCGTCGGCGAAGACGCCAAGCTGATGCTGGGCCGGACACCAGGATCTATCGAAGCCATTCGCCCCATGCGCGAAGGCGTGATTGCGGACTTCGACACTGCCGAGGAAATGATCAAGCACTTCATCCGCAAGGTGCATAAACGATCCACCTTCTCGAAACCCAAAATCATCGTCTGCGTCCCCCACGGCGCAACACCAGTTGAAAAGCGCGCCATTCGTCAGTCGGTTCTGTCCGCTGGTGCCCGGCGCGCTGGCTTGATTGCCGAACCGATTGCTGCGGCGATCGGGGCCGGTATGCCGATCACTGATCCCACCGGGAACATGGTTGTCGATATCGGCGGCGGCACCACCGAGGTCGCCGTACTGTCGCTGGGCGACATTGTCTATGCCCGCTCGGTCCGTGTGGGTGGAGACCGGATGGATGAGGCCATCATCTCATACCTGCGGCGTCAGCAGAACCTTCTGGTCGGTGAATCCACTGCCGAGCGCATCAAGACCACCATCGGTACGGCTCGCATGCCCGATGACGGGCGCGGCCAGTCGATGCATATCCGGGGCCGTGACTTACTGAACGGCGTGCCCAAGGAAATCGAAATCAGCCAGGCCCAGGTGGCCGAGGCGCTCTCTGAGCCCGTCCAACAGATTTGCGAGGCGGTTATGACTGCCCTAGAAACCACGCCGCCCGATCTGGCGGCCGACATTGTCGACCGCGGCGTGATGCTGACAGGTGGCGGCGCGCTGCTGGGCGATCTGGACCTCGCCTTGCGAGAACAGACAGGTTTGGCCGTGTCGATTGCCGATGAAAGCCTGAATTGTGTGGCTTTGGGCACCGGCAAGGCCCTGGAATATGAAAAACAGCTGCGCCACGCGATTGACTACGAAAGCTAAGGCGCGCACCCTTCAGGGGTGAACACTCGGGCGCGAGCAGCACGGGAAGGAGTCCTGTGGCAAAGGACCGATCACAGCGCGACGAATACACGACCCCCTTACGCCGCTTGCTGTTGGGGATAGTCGTCCTGTGCCTGCTGGCGATCTTTCTGGTGTGGCGCATCGATAGCCCGCGTGTCGAGCGGTTCCGCGCACAGGTGGTGGACCGGGTTGTTCCTTCGATGGAATGGGCCATGGTTCCGGTTACGGCCATCGTCAATCTGGTCCGGGACTTCCAAAGCTATCAGCGCCTGAGCGAACAAAACCAGGAATTGCGCAGCGAACTGCGCCTGATGCGGGCCTGGAAAGAGGCAGCATTGCAGTTAGAGCAGGAAAACGCCCGGCTGCTGGATCTGAACAACGTGCGGCTGGATCCGCGCCTTACCTATATCACCGGCGTTGTCATGGCCGACAGCGGCTCTCCGTTCCGGCAGTCGGTCTTGCTGAATGTGGGTGAACGCGACGGCATCATGGATGGATGGGCCTCGATGGACGGGATTGGAGTGGTGGGCCGGATTTCCGGTGTCGGACCTGATACAGCCCGGGTGATCCTGCTGACCGATGCTTCGAGTGCAATTCCGGCGACCATCCAGCCCTCGGGGCAGACCGCCCTGATCACGGGCGACAACACCCCGGCGCCGGCGGTGGAGTTTCTGGAAAACCGCGAGCTGGTGCGCCCCGGCGACCGCGTTGTGACATCGGGTGACGGGGGTGTATTCCCGGGTGGCTTGCTGATCGGTCAAATCACAGCTGACCCCGGTGGCCGCCTGCGGGTGCGATTGTCGGCGGATTTTGAACGGCTCGAATTTTTGCGGGTGCTGCGGTATCAGCCAGCCCCCAACATTCAGGATTTGGGCGATATCGTTGGTCCCAGACAGCCCGAAGCGGCCCTGACCCCGGCAGAGGTTGGCGATGGATAGGTCAACCTCTCAGCTTTGGACCAAACGTGGTCTGTACCTGTTTCTGGCCGCTGTAATCATGTTTTTGCATTTGCTGCCGCTGAACACGCAGCCGGATCGCTGGCCGTTTCCGGATATCTTGATCGCGCTGACCTTTGCCTGGGTTTTGCGCCGCCCTGAATATGTGCCCACCTTGCTGGTGGCCGTTGTTATGTTGATGGCGGATCTGCTGCTGCAACGCCCGCCCGGCCTGCTGGCGGCGCTGGTGGTGCTTGGTGCCGCCTATTTGCGCTCGGCCGCGCCAGGTATGCGCGATTCCGGATTTGCCGGAGAATGGTCAACCGTCGCCGTGGCAATCACAGGAGTTTTTGCCCTGAACCGCGTCATTCTTGCTATTCTGTCTGTGCAACAGGCAGCTTTGGGACCGGTGGTGATACAAGTGGTTCTGACAATTGCGGTCTACCCGCTGATCGTTCTGCTCAGCCAGAACGGATTTGGCGTGCGGCGCGCGTCGCCCACGGAAAGCGGCACGTTGGGGGCTCGGTCATGAAGCAGCGCACACCCAAATCACAGGGCCTTGCCTATAAACGCCTGCCGCGCCGGGCGTTGATATTGGGCGGCCTGCAAACTGTCTTTATTGGCGGTCTGGCTGCGCGCATGCGTTTTATGCAGGTGGATCAAGCCGACGAATATCGACTTCTGGCCGAAGAAAACCGCATCAACATCCGCCTGATTCCGCCGACGCGCGGTCGAATCTATGATCGAAACGGCCAAATCATCGGCCAGAACTCTCCGTCCTACCGCATTGTCGTGGTGCGCGAGGATGCCGGTGACGTCGACAAGGTGATCGCCAAACTGTCTGATCTGATCCCGCTGACCGAGGATGAGATCGAACGCGCCAAGACTGAAATGCGCCGCTCGGCCCCCTTCCTGCCAGTGACGCTGGCCGACCAGGTCACGTGGGAGGATATCTCAAAAGTTGCCGTCAACGCGCCAGCCCTGCCCGGTGTCACACCCGAAGTGGGCATGACCCGCGAATACCCCCGGTACGAGGATTTCGCCCATGTTGTGGGTTATGTTGGTCCGGTCAGCGATTATGACCTGAGCCAGATCGAAGACCCCGAGCCCGTCCTGCGCATTCCCCGGTTCCAGATCGGCAAGGTCGGGCTAGAGGCCAAACAGGAAACCAGCCTGCGCGGTAAAGCCGGGGCCAAACGGGTCGAAGTAAACGCCACAGGCCGTGTCATGCGCGAGCTTGACCGGCAGGAAGGTGAAACCGGGGCTGATCTGCAACTGTCGGTCGATGCGGACCTGCAGCAATACGCGCAGGCCCGTCTGGCTGGTGAAAGCGCCGCTGCGGTGGTGATCGATTGCGAAACCGGCGATATCCGCGCCATAAGTTCCGCCCCCAGCTTTGATCCGAACCTCTTTGTGCGCGGCATTTCCGTTGCCGATTACCGAGCGCTGACACAGGACAACTATCGCCCGCTGGCCAATAAGACGGTGCAGGGCACCTATCCGCCCGGTTCGACCTTCAAGATGATCACCGCAATGGCCGCGCTTGAGGCCGGTGTCATCGGCCCCGGAAACACCGTTTACTGCCCCGGTCACCTGAAAGTTGGCAGTCGCAGGTTCCATTGCTGGAAACGTGGCGGGCATGGCACCGTGGATCTGGGGCTGTCGCTGAAACGCAGCTGCGATGTGTATTATTACGACGTCGCCCTGCGCACGGGCATCGACAGAATTTCCGATATGTGTCGCATTTTTGGGCTGGGGGTAAAACACGATATCCCAATGTCCGCTGTGGCCGCCGGACTGGCCCCCAATCAAGCGTGGAAGGAACGGGTCCACGGCGAGGAATGGCTGGTGGGTGATACGGCCAACGCCTCGATCGGTCAGGGCTTTATGCTGGCATCGCCCTTGCAGCTGGCAGTTATGACGGCACGGATTGCAACCGGACGTGCGGTTTCTCCGCGTTTGGTGCGCTCGGTGAACGGGGTCGAACAACCCTCAGGCGCGGGCGAACCGCTGGCGGTCAACCGGACCAATCTGGAATATGTGCGCAAGGCGATGTTCTCGGTCTCGAACGACCGGCGCGGCACAGCCTATCGCAGCCGCATCATCGCGGATGACTTCCGCATGGCTGGCAAAACCGGCACCAGCCAGGTCCGCAACATCACCAAGGCCGAACGCGCCGCTGGTGTGATCCGCAACAAAGACCTGCCCTGGGAACGCCGCGACCACGCGCTGTTCGTCAGCTTTGCGCCCTATGACAATCCCAAATACGCCGTGGCCGTTGTGGTCGAGCATGGCGGCGGCGGATCCAAGGCGGCCGCGCCGGTGGCGCGCGACATCATGTTACAGGCGCTTTACAACGGCACCCCACCGCTTGAGGCCTATCCGGTTGCTGATCGCGAGCGCATCAAGGAACAACAAAAAAGGCTTGAAGGCGATCGTCGCCCCAAAGCGCGTCCCTCGGAAAAGGACCGCGCATGAGCTATCTTGAATATGCCGTCAAATCGACGCCGTCCGGGTTTCGCAAGTTCTTCTATATGAATTGGCCCCTGACACTGTTGCTGATCAGCACGGCCAGTGCCGGTTTCCTGATGCTGTACTCGGTGGCAGGTGGGTCTTGGACTCCGTGGGCCGAACCTCAGATGGAGCGGTTTGGGCTGGGCCTGACGGTCATGTTCATCGTGGCGCTGGTGCCGATCTGGTTTTGGCGCAACATGTCGGTTGTAGCCTATCTGGGCTCAATCGCGCTGCTGATATTCGTCGAGCTTTTTGGCACTGTCGGGATGGGCGCGCAGCGGTGGATCGACTTGGGATTCATGCGATTGCAGCCGTCCGAGGTGATGAAAGTGACGCTGGTGATGCTGCTGGCGGCCTATTACGACTGGCTGCCGTCGCACAAAACATCCCGCCCCCTGTGGGTGATCCTGCCGGTTGCTTTGATCCTGATCCCGACCTTCATGGTTCTGAAGCAGCCCGACCTGGGCACATCCATCCTTTTGCTGGCCGCGGGCGGTGGGCTGATGTTTCTGGCCGGTGTCCACTGGTCCTATTTCGCCGCCGTGATCGCAGCCGGGTTCGGGTTGGTGGCCACCGTGTTCAACAGCCGCGGGACCGACTGGCAGCTACTCAAAGAGTACCAGTTTCGCCGGATCGACACGTTTCTCGACCCGTCGACCGACCCGCTTGGGGCAGGCTATCACATCACCCAATCCAAGATCGCGCTGGGGTCTGGCGGGTGGAACGGGCGCGGGTTCATGCAGGGCACACAGTCCCGTCTGAACTTCCTGCCTGAAAAGCACACTGATTTCATCTTTACGACGCTGGCCGAAGAGTTCGGTTTTGTTGGTGGTATTACCCTGCTGACGCTGTATGGCCTGATCCTGATCTTCTGTCTGGTCACGGCGCTGTCGACGAAAGACAGGTTTTCCTCGTTGGTAACTCTGGGGATTGCGCTGAACTTCTTTCTGTTCTTTGCCGTCAACATGTCGATGGTCATGGGGCTGGCCCCGGTTGTGGGTGTGCCGCTGCCAATGGTCAGCTATGGCGGCTCGGCCATGTTGGTCCTGATGGCCGCGTTCGGTATTGTCCAAAGCGCCCATATTCACCGTCCCCGCTAAGTTGAAAGGCCCCGCATGCCCGTGAACATCCTGTTTTCAGCGCGCCCTGAACTGTGGCCTGTGTATCAGCCTTTGTTGACCAAAGGACTGTCCGAGGCCGGGTTGGACTTTAACCTTGCCACTGAACTCGCCCCCGATCAGGTCGATTACGCCGCTTACGCCCCCAACGGAGGGCTGCTGGATTTCACCCCTTACTCACGCCTCAAGGCAGTGCTCAGCCTCTGGGCCGGAGTTGAAACCATCGCAGGCAACGCCACCCTGACTGCTCCTCTGGCGCGGATGGTTGATCATGGGCTGACACAGGGCATGACGGAATGGGTTGTCGGCCATGTACTGCGCTATCACCTTGGGATGGATCGCCACATCACAGCACAGGACGGGGTCTGGATCCCCGACGCGCCGCCACTGGCGACCGAGCGTCGCGTCTGCGTGCTGGGATTGGGCGCTTTGGGTGAGGCCGCCGCGCAAGCGCTGGCAGCACTGGGTTTCAATGTGACGGGTTGGAGCCGTTCGGCCAAAGATATCCCCGGCATCACCTGCCTGCACGGCGATGACGGGCTGCGACATGCCTTGTCGCGGGCCGAGATTGTCGTATTGCTGCTGCCGGACACGCCCGCGACCGAAAACACGTTAAACACGGACACGCTGGCCTTGCTGCCCAAAGGCGCGTGTATCATCAACCCCGGTCGCGGGCCGTTGATCGACGACGAAGCCCTGCTGGCAGCACTGAACACAGGCCATATTGGTCACGCTACGCTGGACGTGTTCCGGGTAGAGCCGCTTCCGGCAGACCATCCCTATTGGGCCCATCCTAATGTGACCGTGACCCCACATATCGCCTCGGAAACCCGGCCCACCACGGCGGCGCAGGTGATCTGCGAGAACATTCGCCGAGGTGAGGCGGGCGAACCCTTCCTGCACCTCGTCGACCGCAATCTAGGGTATTGATTGGTCAGGCTGTGACCAGGCCACGCCCTTTCAGCAACGCCTCAACCCCCGGCAGACGCCCACGGAATGCCAGATACAGGTCTTCAGCCTCGCGCGAGCCGCCGGTTGACAGAATGTTGACCTCTAGCGCCTTGGCGCGTTCGGGATCAAAGGCACCACCCGCCTCTTCAAAGGCGGCGAAAGCGTCGGCGTCCATGACCTCGGACCACATGTAACTGTAATAGCCCGAGCTATAGCCATCACCCGCAAAGACATGCGCGAAATGTGGCGTGGCGTGGCGCATGCCGATGGCTTGCGGCATTCCGATTGCATCCAGCACTTCGGCTTGTTTTGCCATCGGGTCGCCCGGGGCTGCACCGTCGTGAAAGGCCAGATCGACCAGCGCCGAGGCGACATATTCCACCGTTTGAAACCCCTGATCAAAATTGGCGGCTTGCAAAACCTTTTGCAGCATTTCTTGTGGCATGGGCGCGCCGGTTTCAGCGTGGGTGGCAAACTCGGCCAGCACCTCGGGCACTTCCAACCAGTGTTCGTACAGCTGGCTGGGCAGTTCCACGAAATCACGCGCCACAGACGTGCCCGAGATGCTTTCATAGGTCACATCGGACAGCATCTGATGCAGGGCGTGGCCAAATTCGTGAAACAGGGTCCGGGCGTCGTCATAAGACAACAGCGCCGGATCACCCTTGGCGAAATTGCAGACATTGATGACAACCGGCGCCTGTTCTTTGGGGAACTTCGCCTGCGACCGCATCGCACTGCACCATGCGCCTGACCGTTTGGAACCGCGCGCGAAATAGTCGCCAATGAACACCGCGATATGCTGATCATTGCGCGTCACCTCCCACGCCCGGCAATCGGGGTGGTACAGCGGCACATCCAGCGGCTTGAATTCCAGCCCAAACAGGCGATTGGCGCAGGCAAAGGACGCCTCGATCATCCGATCCAATTGCAGATACGGCTTCAATTTGGCCTCATCCAAATCATGCTCAGCCTTGCGGTGTTTCTCGGCATAGTAGCGCCAGTCCCATGCCTCAAGCGGGCCATTCACGCCGTCTTCTTGCATCATCTGCGTCAGGATCGCCGCATCAGCGTCGGCGCGGGTTTTGGCGGGCTCCCAGACCTGCATCAGCAGGTCACGGACGCGATCTGGTGTCCGGGCCATCTCGGTTTCCAGCTTGAAATCGGCAAAGCTGTCATAACCCAGCAGTTTGGCGCGTTCCTCACGCAGGCTCAGGGTTTCAACGGCAATCTCGCGGTTGTCCGTATCCCCGCCATTTGCGCCGCGCGCGGTCCAGGCGCGATATGCCTTTTCCCGCAGATCACGGCGGGGCGAGAATTGCAGGAACGGTACGATCAGCGATCGCGACAGTGTCACAACCGGGCCGTCTGCGCCCTTTTCTTCGCCAGCTGCGCGCGCAGTGTCGATGACAAAATCCGGCAGACCTTGCAGATCATCTTCGGTCAGGGTCATGAACCAGTCCCGTTCATCCGCCAGCAAGTTCTGTGTAAAAGACGTACCCAACAAGGCCAGCCGGGCCTTGATCTCTTGCATCCGGGCATCCACATCCCCGGTCAAAGCAGCACCTGCCCGTACGAACCCGCGATGCGTCAGCATCAACACACGAGCCTGTTCGTCGCTTAGACCCAGTTGATCTTTCCGCGCCCACAGCTCAGCCACCCGCTGAAACAGCGCCTTGTTCGACGAAATGCCCGAGAAATGCGCGGCCAGCTTGGGCGAGAAATCACGCTGCAGCTGTTCGCGCACCGGGTTGCTGTCCGCGCCCGCAACCGTGAAGAACACTGATAAGACCTTGTCCATCTGCTCACCCGCGGCCTCGAGCGCCTCGATTGTGTTGGCAAAGGTGGGAATGTCCTGGTTTTCCGCAATCGCATCGATCTGGGAGTTGTGGGCCTGCATCGCCTGTTCCAGCGCGGGCGGGAAATCCTTATCCGCAATGTCCGCAAAGGGAGCGATTTCAAACGGCGTGGTCCAGTCGGACAGGATCGGGTTGGTCATTGAAGTCTCCTTTGACCACAACCTAAGAACGGTTGCGGTGATGATCCAGAGCCGCAGCGGCGTTTACTGCCCGCCACAGACCAGACAGTCGGCGCGGCGCGACAGGGTGATCTTGCGGCTTTCGCCATAAAGCGCATCGTAAATCAGCATCTCACCGCGCAGCGCCTGCCCCGCGCCGGTGATCACCTTTATCGCCTCAACCGCCATCATCGACCCGACTACGCCGGGCAATGGGCCAATTACGCCCGCCTCGGAACAGGATGGGGCCAGGCCGGGGGCCGGGGCCTCGGGGAAGATACACTGATAACAGGGCGCGTTATTGCCCGGGTCAAACACGCTTAACTGCCCTTCCCATTGTGACAATGCGCCCGAGATCAGCGGCTTGCCCAGCGCGACAGCCGTGCGATTGACCAGATAGCGCGTGTCGAAATTGTCGGTGCCATCCAGGATCAGATCAAAATCGGCAAACAGATCCGCGGCGATCTCATCGGTCAGGCGACGGTAATAGGGCAGCACCGTCACATTGGGGTTCTGCGCCAGCATCGCCTGTTGGGCCGAAAACACTTTGGGCATGCCGATATCCGCGTCGCGGTGGATCACCTGTCGCTGCAGATTGGCATTCTCGACCTCATCATCATCAATGACACCGATGGTGCCTACTCCGGCGGCGGCCAGATATTGCAGGGCCGGCGCGCCCAGACCACCCGCGCCGATAATCAGCACACGGGCCTGTTTCATCTTTTTCTGCCCCGGCCCGCCCAGTTCGCGCAGCACGATGTGCCGGGCATAGCGCTCAAGCTCGGTTTCCGAGAATCGGTCGGTTGGCATTGCGGGCTCCTGGGTTGAGGCTGGTGCCGCGCGATTTCGCAGCGCTTTCAAGCCCTTTCCGTAAACCAGAACCAACGCGACCGAGCCAGCCAATATCAACCACAGCGCTGCAGACCCGCCGGTCGCCTCGCGCAAAGGATGTCCATCGGGCAGAACCAATTGCGCGGTGATAACGCCCAGCAGCAACACCGCGACCGAAGTCATGCGCGCCGTTCGCGTCACCCCGGCCACATAACCGATACCCCACAGCAGCGCGGCCAGGATCAGAACCAGCAACATCAGCCGCGCCCGGTCGAGCCGAACCCACCCGCGCCGCGATCCGTGTCGGTCAGGACGTCAACCGGCTCGAAGCTGGCCTGAACAACGGGAGCCACGACCAGTTGGGCAATGCGTTCGCCATGGGTGATCTCAAAACTGTCTTGCCCGGCGTTCAATAGGATCACGCCCAGCGGACCACGGTAATCGCTGTCGATTGTGCCCGGTGTATTGGGCAAGGTGATCCCGTGTTTCAAGGCAAGTCCCGAGCGCGGCCGCACCTGAACCTCAAACCCTTGCGGGATTTCAATCCGCAAACCGGTGGGCACCAGCGCGCGCTGACCGGGGGGCAGCGTGATCGGCGCGCCACCCGGCAGATTTGCCCGGACATCTGCGCCTGCGGCCCCTGCGGTTTCATAAGAGGGTAGCGGGATCAACGGGTCAGCGCCGTCCTCTCGGATCACACGGATTGCAACCATTATTGTCCCTCTTGTCTAGCCTGTCAGCGCGTCGGCGATCTTTTGCGCCAGCCGCTCGGCCACCGCATCCTTGCCCATACGCGGCCATTCCTCGGCACCCGAATCCGAGATCACGGTCACCGCGTTTTCGGACCCGCCCATGATGCCCGTCGCCGGGCTGACATCATTTGCCACGATCCAGTCACAGCCCTTGCGCGCGCGTTTGGCAGTGGCGTGTTCGATCACGTTTTCTGTCTCGGCGGCAAAGCCCACCACCAACGTAGGGCGATCCGCACCCATATGGGCAATCCGTTTCAGGATGTCCGGGTTTTCCGCAAATTCCAGCACCGGCAAGCTATCGCGGCTTTTCTTCAGCTTCTTGTCCGACGCGCTTGCCATGCGCCAGTCGGCTACTGCCGCTGCAAAGACGCCGGCATCAACTGGCAGAGCAGCCTCGACCGCGTCAGACATTTGTTGCGCGGTTTCGACGCGCTGCACCTGCACCCCTTCGGGGGCGGGAACATCGGCGGGGCCGGTCACAAAGACAACCTCGGCCCCCAGCGCCGCCAGCGCCCGGGCCACGGCCGTGCCCTGCGCCCCGGATGAACGGTTGGCGATATAGCGCACAGGATCAATCGGCTCGTGCGTTGGGCCCGAGGTCACAAGAACCCGTTTTCCCGAAAGGGGGCCGCTGCCCATCTGCGCTTCGATTGCCGCCACGATCTCAAGCGGTTCGGACATGCGGCCGGGGCCGTATTCGCCACAGGCCATGTCGCCCTCATTGGGACCTACAAAACGGACCCCGTCCGCCTGAAGCTGTTGCAGATTACGCTGGGTTGCTGGGTGATCCCACATGCGTACATTCATCGCAGGCGCACACAGAACCGGTGTATCAGTGGCCATCAGCAAGGTTGAGGCCAGATCATTCGCCAAGCCCCCGGCCATCTTGCCCATCAAATCAGCCGTTGCCGGGGCCACAACAATCATATCGGCCGAGCGTGACAACTGAATATGACCCATCTCGGCTTCGTCCGTCAGATCGAACAGATCGCGATAGACCTTTTCGCCTGCAAGCGCTGATACGGATAGCGGGGTTGCAAATTCCTCGGCTGCACGAGTCAGAACCGGTGTCACAGCGGCGCCGCGCTCCTTGAGTCGCCGGATCAGGTCCAGCGACTTGTAGGCCGCGATCCCTGCGCCGATGATCAGCAGAATGCGTTTCGATGCCAGCATGTTGTGCCCTTCTCGTCCCGGTCGGCCCCGACATTAGGCAAGGAGGCCCGGCAGTTCCAGCGCTTAATTCTGCGTTTCAAAAGCCAGGCAGGGGTCTTCACGCTCGACAGAGGGGCTATCGATAATGGCATCAAACTCACCATAGACGATGCCATCTTCGGATTGACCCAGCACAAACACTTTCAGACCGGGCCGCAGGCGGGACAGAAAAGTCGGGATACCACGGTCTTTGCGGGCATGGCCATTGCCTGTGATCACCGCCACCGGTCCACCGGTCTCGTCATAGGCGCGCAAAACGGCCCGGGTCAGCACCGCATCGCGCAGGCGCTGAATAGCGACCAGTTGCGGCAAGGCGCTTTCGGGCATGGCATTGCAATGCGAGGCCAGCTGATCTGCCTCGCGTGCGGATTGCTCAGCCGCGGGCAACGGAACGGTCAGGCCATATCGGGCGGCATCGGCCCCCAGCGCAGTTGCAGCACCCCGCTCCATCGCAGCGCGAGCGGCTGTGCGGGGGACCATCGCGCCATAAACCGGCGCATCGGTGGCCTGAAACACCGGGTAATACATGCTCAGCGGTGGCCAGCCCATTTCCGCCCATTTCAGAATTTTGGCCAGCTCTTCGGGGTCGGACGCGGCTTTTTGCGCCAGTCGCTGCGCGCCTTCCTCGGTCACCATTTCCCACACCACGGCGGACGGAGAGACAATCGTCAACGCGTCTTTCTGCACAAGATGGTGTTGAGGATTGTCGTGGATTTCCCCAAGGATCACGACATCAGCAGATTTCATGGCTTCTGCCACATCATCAGGGATCAAATCATCGGCCTGGCCAGGTTTGCCCATAACCACAAGAGCGCAAAGCAGAATCGCAAAGTGTTTCATGCGATGAAGTGTTGCACCTCACGCGATTGCGCTTCAAGGTTCTTGCGCATTTTGCCGAAGGCTGCCGCCTCAAGCTGTCGCACCCTTTCCTTGGACAGACCCAGCTCTTGCCCAAGGCTTTCCAATGTCCGCGCCGGTTCGCGCAGCTTGCGCTCGCGCACAATAAACCGCTCGCGGTCGTTCAGCGCTTGCATGGCCGTTACCAGCCAGTCGCGCAGTTGTTCGGTGTCATGGCTGTTTTCCACCCTCTCGGCAGCCTGTTCGCGGTCATCTTCCAGCGCATCGATCCACTCACGCCCGTCTTCGTCGGCCGACTGCACTGCATTCAGCGAGAAATCCGAGCCGGACAGGCGACCTTCCATCATTTCCACATCCCGCAGAGGTACACCAATCTCAGCAGCAATCATCTGGTGCAACTGGTGACGGTCCAGATCCATACCATCGGACGCGGCCTCGCGTTCCAGCCGCGCCTGAACCCGACGCATGTTGAAGAAGAGGGATTTTTGCGAAGAGGTCGAGCCGGTCCGCACCATCGACCAGTTGCGCATGACATAGTCCTGAATGCTCGCCTTGATCCACCAGACAGCATAGGTTGAAAAGCGCACCCCACGATCAGGATCAAACTTGTCCGCCGCTTTCATCAGTCCCAGACCAGCCTCCTGGATCAGGTCATTCATCGGCGCGCCATAGCGTTTGAACTTGGCTGCCATCGAAATCGCCAGTCGCATATAGGCCGTAATGAGGCGATGCAGCGCCCGCTCGTCCCTGTCGTCACGCCACGCATATGCCAGTTTCAGTTCGGTTTCAGCGTCCAGCAGTTCGGCTTTCATTGCCTGCCGAGACAGTGAGAAATCTTTCGCAGTGTCCAGTGCCATGGAAATCTCCCCTTTTCACAGGCGCGGGTCGGGCTTGCCTTGCCGACTTATGGTCGATACGCAGAACAACACCGGGTGGATCACCAGAAAGGTAAGAACAGTGTATCCGGATTTAACCTTTGTGTTGGGCGGGGCGGCCTCAGGCAAGTCGGCATTTGCCGAGCAGGTCGTTGTTTCAGAAGGAAAAAACAAGATATACGTCGCCACATCACAAGTGTTTGATGATGAGATGGAACAGAAGGTTCAGCGCCACCTTGCCCAACGCGGCGCGGATTGGACAACGATTGAAGCCCCTCTTGATCTTGGGCCCGACCTGGCCCGCCTGACCCCGAACGACATCTGCCTGATCGACTGTGCGACCATGTGGCTGACCAATCATATGTTGGCCGAAAACGATCTGGATCAGGTGCAGAGCGCTTTGTTGCAGGCGCTGCGTAGCTGCCGCGCGCCTATTGTCATCGTCTCTAATGAAGTTGGTCATGGGATCGTTCCGGACAACGCTCTGTCGCGCCGTTTCCGCGAAGCACAAGGCCGGCTGAATATCGCGCTGGCGGCGCAGGCTGATCTGGCCGTTCAAGTCACCGCCGGGTTGCCGCTGGTTCTGAAAGGGCAACTGCCATGACGCGGCTGCATCTTGTTCGTCACGGGCCGACCCATGCCAAAACCATGGTTGGATGGTCCGACCTGCCTGCCGATCTCAGCGATCATGCCGCCATCGCCCGCCTGCACGATCACCTGCCAGCGCAGGCTATCGTCATCTCATCCGATTTGTCCCGTGCTGCAGATACAGCCTCGGCCCTTCAGGGAAGCCGCCTTCGCCTGCCCCATCACACAGATTTGCGGGAAATCCGCTTTGGCACGTGGGAGCTGCGCGGCTTTAAAGAGATCGAGGCAGAAGATCCCGAGTTGGCCTTTGCCTATTGGGACAATCCGGGCGACGTGCGCCCGCCAAACGGCGAAAGCTGGAACCAGGTTCGAACCCGCGTCGATGCTGTGATCGACGATCTGATTGCCGCCCACGCTGGGCATGATCTGATCATTGTGGCCCATTTTGGTGTGATTTTGACACAGGTGCAGCGGGCGCTGAATCTGGACGCGCAAGAGGCGTTCAGCCATCGGATCGACAACCTCTCCGTCACCGATATCACCCATCATGGCGACCGCTGGTCGGTGGGGCGGATCAATCACTGTCCGTGATCACACCTCGCACAAATCACTGATTTACGGACCGTTCCGGCCGCGCCATCCTATGCGCATGACTTATGATTTGTTTATCGGAGACCGCCTGTTTTCCAGCTGGTCCTTGCGCGGTTGGCTGATGCTGGAAAAGTTTGGCCTGCCTTACCGAAGCCACATGATCGGCCTGTATTCCGGCACGATGGCCGACGATATGAAGCCCCTCGCCCCGGCCCGATTGGTTCCGGCCTTGCGACTGCCTGATGGCACCGTGGTTGGGGAAAGCCTTGCCATGGCCGAAACACTGGCCGAGCGGCATCCGGAGGCCGGGCTATGGCCCGGTGACCCCTCCGCCCGCGCCACGGCGCGTTGGCTCTGCGTTGAAATGGCCGCTGGGTTCACCGCGCTGCGGGGGGAATGCGCGATGCAGCTCCAGCACTGCTGGCAGGGGTTTGCGCCCTCGGTCGAGACGCAAGTTGATCTGCACCGGATCGAGCACCTCTGGGCGCATGCGCGCAAGGTTTCCGGCGCGGCGTCCGGACCGCTGTTTGGTGTCTACTCGCTGGCCGATGTGTTCTATACCCCGATCGCAGCTCGGATCATCGGCTACGGTTTGCCCGTGTCGGATGCCAATCGCGATTATTGCTTGGAGTTGCTATCAGATCCATCCGTCCGGCAGTGGCGGGCAATGGGACTGACCGTATCATACGAACCGTTTCCCTATGAAACCGGACTGCCAACAGCCCAATGGCCCGTCGGCGAAACGTCAGGAGCTTTCCCTGCGAAGTCCGGGCCGTCAATCAACGCCGCTTGCCCCTATTCAGGCAAACCGGTCACCGATTTTCTGGATCTGAACGGACAAATCTGGGGGTTCTGCAACCCGTTTTGCCGCGACAAAACCGTCGCAGACCCCGAGGCGTGGCCAAAATTCACCGCTATGCGCGCCTCTGTTAACAATTCCTAAACTGCACCCGTGGCAGCAACGACTTGTTAACCAAAAAGGTCGTTCATGGTTGCTCGCGCTCATACTGTCGCTTTCCAAGGGGTAGAAGCTCGTCCGGTTGAGGTGCAATGCGCCGTCTCACCGGGCCTGCCTGCCTTTTCCATTGTTGGTCTGCCTGACAAAGCCGTGTCCGAGGCCCGCGATCGCATCCGCAGCGCCCTCAGTTCCATGGCCATCGCACTGCCCTCAAAGCGGATCACCATCAACCTGTCGCCCGCGGATCTGCCCAAAGAGGGCAGCCATTTCGACCTGCCCATCGCCGTCGCGCTACTCTCCGCGTTGGAGATCATCCCAGCCGACGCTGCCGAAGGGGCGGTGTCACTGGGTGAGTTGTCACTGGATGGCTCTCTGGTGCCCGTGGTTGGCGCGCTGCCCGCCGCCATGACCGCCGCGACCGAGGATCGCGCGCTGCTCTGTCCCCGTGCTTCCAGCGCCGAGGCCGCCTGGGTCGATGCCACACAGGTGATCGGAGCGGGGTCACTGGGCGATGTGGTGCGCCATTTTTCGGGTCAGTCACCCTTGCCCGCGGCACTGCCGGGTGAGGTGAATCTGGCGCTCAGCACCCGCGACCTGCGTGAGGTGAAAGGGCAGGAACGGGCCAAACGCGCGCTGGAGATTGCCGCAGCAGGACGCCACCACCTGATCATGATCGGCACGCCAGGGTCGGGCAAATCCATGCTGGCCGCGCGCTTGCCGGGTATTTTGCCGCCTCTGGCGCCAGCCGAGGCCTTGGAGACGTCGATGATCCAATCCCTGTGTGGATTGCTGGATGAAGGCGGCATCAGTCGCAGTCGTCCGTTTCGCGAACCGCATCACACGGCGTCAATGGCAGCGATTGTCGGCGGTGGTAAAGGCGCCAAGCCGGGCGAGATTTCGCTGGCCCATAACGGGGTCTTGTTCATGGACGAATTTCCGGAATTCCCGCGCACCGTGCTTGAAACCTTGCGCCAGCCGATTGAAAGCGGTGAGGTCATGGTTGCCCGCGCCAATGCCCATGTGAAATACCCCTGCCGGTTCATGCTGGTGGCTGCAGCCAACCCTTGTAAATGCGGATATCTGACGGATCCCGCCCGGGCCTGCTCGCGCGCGCCAGTATGCGGTGAGGACTATCTGAGTCGCATCTCTGGCCCGTTGATGGACCGGTTCGATTTACGGATCGAGGTGCCCCCTGTTGGGTTCACCGATCTAGACCTGCCACCGTCCGGTGACAGCTCGGCCATGGTTGCCGACCGTGTAGATCAGGCCCGTGCCATTCAGGCCGCACGGTTTCGCGAAACGCCCGCTATTCGACAAAACGCGGATGTCGAAGGGTCAGTGCTAGAGGAAATTGCCGCGCCTGACCCCGAGGGCAAAGAGCTGTTGTTGAAAGCTGCTGAGAAATTTGGCCTGTCGGCACGTGCCTTTCACCGCATTTTACGGGTGGCACGCACTATTGCTGATCTGGAGGGGGCCCCGGATGTACGGCGGCCCCATATCGCCGAAGCGCTGAGCTTTCGCATCAGCGGCAGCGCGGCGTCTTAAATCTTGGCCTCAATCGCCTGCCAGATTTTCTCCGCAATGTTGACGCCATCAAACCGTTCCAGCTCTTGGATGCCGGTTGGCGAGGTGACGTTGATTTCGGTCAGGTAATCCCCGATCACGTCAATCCCGACAAAAACCTGGCCTTTTTCTTTCAGCAATGGCCCGATTGCGGCACATATCTCAAGGTCCCGATCTGACAGACCGATTTTTTCGGGCCGCCCGCCCACATGCATGTTCGACCGCGTCTCTCCTTTTGCAGGAACCCGGTTGATCGCGCCGACCGCCTCTCCGTCGACGAGAATCACGCGTTTGTCGCCGTTACT
The DNA here is from genome assembly GCF_042768335.1 of Ruegeria meonggei. NCBI lineage: Bacteria > Pseudomonadati > Pseudomonadota > Alphaproteobacteria > Rhodobacterales > Roseobacteraceae > Ruegeria > Ruegeria meonggei. Next base: position 2,476,385 of record NZ_JAXHBT010000001.1, read on the forward strand.
GACATCGGGCAGAAACTTCTGCACAATCAGCGGCTCGCGCGAAAACCCGACGAACAGCTCGTGTAGAGATGTCAGGTTGCGGTCATTGGCATCCAGCCGAAACACACCGGCACCACCATTGCCGTAAAGCGGCTTTAAAATGATATCGCCGTGCTTTTCCTTGAAAACTTTGATCGTCTGAAGATCGCGCGCAATTGTTGTCGGCGGGGTCAGATCGGGGAAGTCCAGCACCAACAGCTTTTCCGGGTAGTTCCTGACCCAGAACGGATCATTGACCACCAGCACCTGCCCCTTGAGGCGGTCCAGCAAGTGCGTCGATGTGATGTAGTGCATGTCAAACGGCGGGTCCTGACGTAGCCAGACAACGTCAAAATCGGCCAGGTCCACTTCGCGCTCAGGGCCTAATTCCGCAGGGTTTCCAACCACCCGCTGGACCGTCATGTCGTGACCACGGGCTGTTATGCGCCCCTCCTGATAGGCCAGCTGGTCGGGGCTGTAGAAAAACAGAGTGTGCCCGCGCGCCTGCGCCTCTTCGGCCAGACGGAAAGAGCTGTCGGCATTGATATCCACGGCCCCGATCGGGTCCATCTGAAAGGCGATTTTCATGGCGTGTCCCTTAGCTTCACGCCAGATACATGGCCCAGCGAGGCCAAGGGTTCAATGGGGGTCAGACCTGATCAAAGGCGTTCTCGATGATTTGAACAGCGCCAGAGGCGTCGACCAGGGCCGCGTCAAAGCGCACATTCGTCAGCTGACCATTTGGTTCATTTTCCAGAAACTGTCCCGCAGACGCACAAATTCGGTCCATCTGGCGGCGATTGATCCGGGCTGCAGCCTTCTCGAAACTTGTGCTTTTCTTGACCTCTATGAACACAAGCCCCTCATCGTTGCGAGCGATCAGATCAATTTCACCACCCACCCCGCGCCAACGGCGGTGCGCAATAATATACCCGCGCCGTTCGTATTCTGAGGCCACTTGATGCTCCGCAGCCTGCCCGGCGTGGTAAGACACCGAACTGCGAACGGATCGTGGCGTCATGTCATCCCTTTCCCAGCTTCAGTGCCAGTTGGTAAATCGGGCGGCGCGGCAGCTTATACATCTGAGACACCAGATCAGCCGCATCCCGCACCGAATGAGTCTCCAGCGCGTGTGTCAACGCCTCTTCTATGTCAGATTCGTTAACGGTTTCCGAATGTCCCCGGTCCACCAGCAGAACAATTTCACCTTTAACCGTCTGCCCGCGGAGGTCCGCGGCCAGATCTGCCAGTGTCCCGCGCCGAACTTCTTCGAACTTCTTGGTCAACTCACGGCACATCGCAGCCTGGCGGTCATCGCCCAAAACCTGAGACAGGTCAGACAGGCAAGCCGCCACACGCTTGGGGGATTCGTAGAAAACCAGTGTACCGGGGACGTCACGCAACGCCTCGATCCGGGTTCGACGTGCGCCGGATGCGTTTGGCAGAAAGCCGGCAAAAAAGAAGGCATCTGTCGGCAACCCCGCCAACGTCAACGCCATCAGCGCTGCAGACGGGCCCGGCGCGCAGGTCACCATATGGCCCTCTTCTGCTGCCTGCCGCCCCAGATCATAGCCCGGATCGGCAATCAGCGGCATTCCCGCCTCGGAGGCGTAGGCCACCGATTTGCCCTGTTGCAACGCGTCCAGTATTTTACCCCGTGCACCAGCGCCGCTGTGGTCGTGATAGGCCTGAATGCGCCGCCCTTCCAACGGGACACCGTGAATTTCCATCAACCGCCGCAGGCTGCGGGTGTCTTCGGCCGCAATCACATCGGCCGAGGCCAGCACGTCCAATGCCCTGAGTGTGATATCGCGCGCGGCCCCGATCGGAGTGGCAACAAAATACAGGCCGGCGCCCAATCTGACGTTTTGGAAATTCAAAGCTGGACCCTCACAGCGTGACGTTTATTATCGCGGCGCAACGAATGGCAGCATCCCAAGCCGCCGGATCAGGGAGTTTTCATTTAGATGTTTACCGTTTGCAAGCCCGTTCGCAAGCTGGCGAAATCCGCCGCTGTCCTGGCCACCGCCGCATTTCTGGCCGCGTGTGACGCGGGCGGACTGGGCGGAGGCCCATCGATCAACACCTCCGAACCTGTGCCTGTTGCTCTGCTGGTGCCCGCCGGGTCGGCGAATTCCGGCGATGCGGCCCTGGCGCGCAGCCTTGAGAATGCAGCCCGTCTGGCCATGGCCGACCTTCAGAAGGTGAAGATTGACTTGCGTGTCTACGATACGCGGGGCAGCTCAAACACTGCGGCAAGTGTAGCGCAACAAGCGGTAGCAGACGGCGCAAAAATTATCATTGGCCCGGTATACGCACAGGCGGCAAACTCTGCCGGTCTTGCCGTATTGAACAACAACGTCAACGTTTTGTCCTTTTCAAACAACACCAGCATTGCGGGCGGCAACGTGTTCGTGCTGGGCCCCACTTTCAACAACACGGCCGGCCGGCTGGTCAGCTTTGCCGGGTCGCAAGGCAAGAACGGCATGGTAATCGTCCACAGCAACGATGCCGCCGGTCAACTGGGGCAATCCGCAATTGCAACTGCGCTGAGCAGCAGCCGGGTAAACAATGCCGGGACCGTCGGCTACGACCGATCGCAGCAAGGCGTCATCAACTCGGTCCCGACCATCAAGGCGACCGTGGATGCGGCAGGGGCGGATTCGCTGTTTCTGACAGCAACCACCGCCGGAGCGCTGCCGCTGTATTCTCAGCTGCTGCCCGAGGCGGGGGTTTCCCCCACAAACACGCAATACATTGGCCTGACACGATGGGATATCCCATCACAAACGCTGGAACTACCGGGCGTTCAGGGCGGCTGGTTCGCTTTGCCGGACCCTTCCAAGGCACAGGCCTATCGTCAACGATACAACAACACCTACGGCGAAGCCCCGCATCCGATCAGCGGGCTGGCCTATGACGGTATCGCCGCCATCGCCGCGTTAGTGAGCCAGGGCAAGTCCAACGCGCTGACTGCGGCTGCCTTGACACAGAATGCCGGTTTCCAAGGTGTAGGCGGTATCTTCCGCCTGCGGTCGAACGGTACGAATGAACGCGGTCTGGCTGTCGCCACGATCCAGAATAAACAGGTAGTAGTGATTGACCCTGCCCCACAAAGCTTCTCTGGCGCTGGATTCTGATCAACCGGTACTGACGCTCTCCCGCAAGGGTGAGCTGATCTGCCCGGCTGATGAAATCTTTGACGGTGGTGCCGTCATGGCGAAACTGTCAGAGGCCTTCGACACCACATCCGACAACGCCGCACGGCGTGGGGAAACCGTGCGTATTTTGCGGGATGCCCAAAAAGCCGGGCGGCAAGCGATTGCTGCGGCTTTTGCCAACCGACCGTTTGAAGCGCGGCCCTTGACGCATTCCTATACGTATCTGACAGACGGGCTGGTCTGCACCGCAATGAAAGTCGCCAGCCAGGATCTGCACCCGTTGGCCACGCCAACACAGGGCGAAAAGATCGCGGTGCTGGCCGTGGGCGGCTATGGGCGCGGTGAAATGGCGCCTGCCTCGGATGTCGACCTGCTGTTTCTGACCCCCTACAAGATCACCGCCTGGGCCGAGAGTGTGATCGAATCCATGCTCTACATCCTGTGGGATTTGCGGCTGAAGGTGGGGCATTCATCGCGCACTATTAAAGATTGCCTGCGTCTAGGAGCCGAAGACTTCACCATCCGCACCGCCATGCTGGAACAGCGTTATCTGGCCGGTGACACTGACCTCGCGGCCGAATTGGACGCGCGCCTGAAGGCCGATCTGTTCAAGGGTAGCGAGCGCCAGTTCATCGAAGCCAAGCTTCAGGAACGCGACGAACGCCACCACAAACAGGGTCAGCGTTACATGGTCGAGCCCAACGTCAAAGAAGGCAAAGGCGGGCTGCGCGACCTTCAATCGCTCTATTGGATCGCGAAATACATCTATGGCGTTCAGGACGTGGCCGAACTGGTGCCACTGGGCCTGTTCACGTCCGAGGAATTCAGCACTTTTGTCGAGGCCGAGGATTTCCTCTGGGCTGTGCGATCACATCTGCATCTGGTGACCAACCGCGCCACCGAACAGCTGACCTTTGATATGCAGGTCGAGGTTGCGGCCCGCATGGGCTACGAAGACAGGGCGGGCCGCCGTGCCGTTGAAGTCTTTATGCAACGCTATTTCCGCGAAGCGACCCGCGTCGGGGAATTGACCCGCATTTTCCTGACCAAACTTGAGGCGTCTCATATGAAAGGCGCACCGTTGCTAGAGCGTATCTTTCGCCGCCGTCCACGGGTCAAAGCGGGTTATAAGGTCGTGCATGGCCGTCTGGATGTGGCCGATCCCGACACCTTCCTATCTGATAAGCTGAACCTCCTGCGTCTGTTCGAGGAAGGCCTGCGCACAGGCATGCTGATCCATCCGGACGCGATGCGTCTGGTCAGCGCCAACCTGACATTGATCGACGATGACATGCGCGAAAACAAAGAGGCACAGCGCATCTTCCTGGATCTGATGCTGAAACACGGCAACCCGGAACGCGCCCTGCGTCGGATGAACGAACTGGGTGTGTTGTCCGCCTTCCTGCCCGAATTCGAACACATCGTCGCGATGATGCAGTTCAACATGTATCACAGCTATACAGTGGACGAGCACACCATCCAGTGCATCGTGAACCTGGCCCAGATTGAGCGCGGTGAGCTGGTTGAATCGCTGCCTTTGGCCTCGTCGATCCTGAAGGAAGGGGTCAACCGCAAGGTTCTGTATGTCGCGTTGTTGATCCATGACATCGCCAAGGGACGACCCGAGGACCACTCGATCCTGGGGGCGAAGATCGCCCGCAAGGTAGCGCCTCGACTGGGGTTGAACAAAGCGGATTCGGAAACAGTGGAATGGCTGGTGCGTTATCACCTGTTGATGTCGGATATGGCGCAAAAGCGCGATATCTCGGACCCACGCACGGTGCGGGACTTTGCCAAAGCAGTGAAAACGGTCAAACGTCTGGACCTACTGACAGTGTTGACGGTCTGCGATATTCGAGGCGTGGGGCCAAACACGTGGAACAACTGGAAAGCCACCCTGCTGCGTGCCTTGCATGCGGAAACCAAGCGCGCCCTTGAAACCGGGATGGAGGACCTGAACCGGGCCAACCGCGGGGCAGGCGCCAAGAAAGCCCTGCGCACAGAGCTGGAGGGTTGGTCCAAGGCAGACCTCAAGACTGAAACGGGGCGGCATTACGACCCCTATTGGCAGGGCCTGAACCTGTCGACCCATGTTGAGTTTGCCGAGATGTTGCGGGAACTGGACCGCAGCGGCGATGCCGGAGCCATGGAAATCCGCCTGCACCCGGACGAAGATCGCGATGCGACCCGAGCCTGTTTCACAATGGCCGATCATCCCGGTATTTTTGCCCGCATCGCCGGCGCACTGGCGTTGGTTGGCGCCAACGTGGTCGATGCCCGCAGTTACACCACCAAGGACGGATACGTGACCGATGCGTTTTGGATTCAGGACGCCGACGGCCACCCGTTCGAGGCCAGCCGTCTGCCACGCCTGACCCAGATGATCCACAAGACACTCAAAGGCGAGGTGGTAGCGCGCGACGCGTTGAAATCGCGTGACAAGATCAAGAAACGCGAACGGGCCTTTAACGTGCCGACCCATATCATCTTCGACAATGAAGGGTCCGAGATCTACACGATCATTGAGGTCGACACCCGCGACCGGCCCGGCCTGCTGTACGATCTGGCGCGTACTCTGGCCGCCGGAAATGTCTATGTCGCCAACGCGGTGATTGCCACCTATGGCGAACAAGTGGTCGATACGTTCTACGTCAAGGATATGTTCGGGCTGAAATACCACTCGGAAAGCAAGCAACGCGCGCTTGAGGCCAAGCTGCGCAAGGCCATTACTGAGGGCGCAGAGCGCGCGGAATCATGAAACAGATCCGGCTGTTCTCAGGCCTGTTCACGGTCGGCTTCTGGACCTTGGCCAGCCGGATTCTGGGCTTTTTGCGGGAAATCCTGCTGACCGCCTATATCGGACCGGGCCCGGTGATGGACGCCTTTGTCGCCGCCTTCCGCCTGCCCAACATGTTCCGCCGGTTCTTTGCTGAGGGCGCGTTTAATGCAGCCTTTGTACCAATGTTCTCGAAACGGCTGGAAGGCGAGGAAAACGCCGAAGGTTTTGCGCAAGATGCCTTTAACCTTCTGGCGGTGGCCGTTCTGGGGCTGGTCGGTCTGGCCATGGTGTTCATGCCCGCTTTGGTTTGGGCTACGGCCGAAGGGTTTTATGGTGACGAAAGGTTCGATCTGGCCGTCGATTACAGCTATGTGGTGTTTCCCTACATCCTGTTTATGTCGCTGGCGGCGCTTTTTTCCGGGGTGTTGAATGCAACGGGCCGGTTTGCAGCGGCTGCTGCCGCGCCGGTGCTTTTGAACATCTTTGCATGCACCGCCCTGATCGCAGGCGCGGTGTCAGGGGGTGAAGTGATCCGCTGGCTGATCACAGTCATCCCTTTGGCCGGTATCGCGCAGCTTGCATTGGTCTGGATCGCAACCGAACGTGCGGGTATTCGCATCCGGCCCGGCCTGCCCAAGCTGAACCCCGAGATGCGCCATATGGTGCGTATCGCCGTTCCCGCTGCACTGGCCATGGGGGTCACGCAGATCAACCTTGTGGTCGGTCAACTTGTTGCTTCGAAAACCGAAAAAGCCGTTAGCTGGCTGTTTGCAGCGGACCGTCTGTACCAACTGCCTTTGGGCGTCGTGGGCATCGCCGTCGGCATTGTCCTGCTGCCCGACCTGTCACGGCGACTGCGTGCCGGTGACAAAGACGGTGCGCGGAACGCCTTTTCCCGCGCCGGAGAGTTCACGCTTTTGCTGACCATCCCGTCTACGGTGGCCTTCGTGGTTCTACCGTTGCCCATGGTCTCGGTCCTGTTCGAGCGGGGACAGTTCAGCGCCGAAGACACGGCCGCCACCGCCATGGCCGTCGCGATTTATGGCGTCGGTCTGCCCGCTTTTATGTTGCAGAAACTGCTGCAACCGCTGTTCTTCGCGCGCGAGGATACAAGATCCCCGTTCCACTATGCTGTGGTTGCGATGATCACAAATGCCGGGCTGGCCTTTGGACTTTATCCGATTGTAGGCTGGATCGCGCCCGCCATCGCAGCCTCGGTCGCGGGATGGGCGATGGTTGGTCTGTTGATCCTCGGCGCGCGCCGTATGGGCGAAGAGGCCCGGTTCGACGACAGATTAAAACGCCGTGCGTGGCGCATCGTGGTGGCGTCACTGGGGATGGGCGTCGTCCTTTATATCGCTATTCACCTGTTTGGCTGGGCATTCGAGCTGTCCGGATGGCGGTATCTGGCGCTGATCATCCTGATCAAAGTTGCCGCTGCCACTTATTTCTTCCTAGGCCACCTTCTGGGTGCTTTTGAGCTGTCCGATTTCAAACGTGCCCTGCGCAGGTCGTGATCAATCGCGGCGAATGCGTCGAACAATGCGCGCCCAGCCACCTGGTGCCAGAAAGAATGACAACCCAAAGCCTGTAGCAAACCCGCCAAGATCAGCCACCCAGTCGGACGTGCCGCCAAACAGCAGGCCAAAGACCAGTTGAATCCCCATCAAAGCCGCAATCAGACCAAATGCGCGAGATTGGTTTTCACCGATCAATGACAGTTTACGCCATAGCAACCAGGTGAACGCGCCGATCAGGCCGTAGACGGGCGGGAACCCTCCAACCAGCGGATAATTCGGGTCCAGCAGAAGCGCATAAGCCAGCGCACCGCCTACGCCGGACAACACAAAGATCGCCAGCATCTGCACTCCGCCAAAAACCTCGGCCACCATCTTGCCCATGGCCAACAGGAAAACGCAGACGAAGATGGCCTGCGTGAATGTGCCGGATACAAACGGGTAAGTTACAAAGCGAATGACATGTTCAAACGACCAGCGCCCGTTTTCGACCATCCAGTCGAAGATATCAGGCGAGAAGGAATAGTTTTGCAACGCATCCAGTCGCCACCCCACCGCCGACGGCCCGCCCACCAGACCTCGGGCCCCCAATGTAAAAGCCAGCTCGATTCCCATTATGAACAGAACCAGCGCCACCACCACGGGCGGCAGAGGGTTCACGGCGGGTGTATAATGCTCACTGCTCATTGGGCGGGCCTTTCGCGGCTGTTGACGTCCCTTGACGCCATGGGTAATCGACGGAGGCTGATTTTTCCAGACGGGAGTTCCTTTCGATGACCGAAACCCAGTTTACGCCGCGCGTGTTTTCCGGTGCGCAGCCCTCGGGCAATTTGCACCTTGGCAACTATTTGGGTGCCTTGCGGAACTGGGTTCGGATGCAAGGGTCCGATTATCAGACGATCTATTGCATGGTCGATCTACACGCGGTCACCGTTTGGCAGGATCCAAAAGAATTACGCCATGCCACGCGCGAGCTGTGTGCAGGGTACATCGCGTCTGGCCTGGACCCGGAAAAGTCGATCCTGTTCAACCAAAGCCAGGTGCCTGAACACGCGCAACTTGCGTGGATATTCAACTGCGTCGCCCGACTGGGCTGGATGCAGCGCATGACCCAGTTCAAGGACAAGGCTGGCAAGAACGCACAGAACGCATCGCTGGGTCTGTTTGCCTACCCGGCGCTGATGGCCGCGGATATCCTCGTGTATCACGCGACGCATGTTCCGGTGGGTGATGATCAAAAGCAACATCTGGAACTGACCCGTGATATCGCGACCAAGTTTAACCATGACTATGGCGTTGACTTCTTTCCCCTAACCGAACCGGTGATCGAAGGTGCGGCAACTCGGGTCATGAGCTTGCGGGATGGGTCAAAGAAAATGTCCAAGTCCGACCCATCGGACATGAGCCGCATTAACATGACCGATGATGCTGACACGATCGCCAAGAAAATCCGCAAGGCAAAGACCGACCCCGAGGCCTTGCCCTCGGAGATCGAAGGTCTTGAGGATCGTCCCGACGCGCGCAATCTGGTGAACATCTTTGCGGCGCTCAGCGATCAGACGGTGGAACAGGTTTTGGCCGATGTCGGCGGAAAACAGTTCGGTGAATTCAAGCCGATGCTGGCAGAACTGGCGGTTTCAAAACTGTCGCCTATTTCGGCTGAAATGTCCCGCCTGATGGGCGAAGAGGCCGAGATTGACAGGATACTTGCCCGTGGTGCGGAAAGGGCGCGCGCGATTGCGGCCCCGATCCTGCAACAAACCTACGACATCGTGGGCATGGTCGGCGCAAAACTGGGCTGATTGCTCTGGACCTTGCCGCGACGCCTTCCTAGGTTTGCGCAAATGCTTGGGAGGGCGTCATGGCAGTCGGCAAAAACATCCGCACCTTTTTCGAAGGGCAGTGGCATAGCGGGGACGCCCCGATCATGCGGGCTGCCGATCATGGCGCATGGCTGGGTTCTTCGGTCTTTGACGGTGCGCGCTTTTTCGATGGCCTGGCACCGGACCTGGCGGCTCATTGCACCCGCGTGAACAGATCGGCCCAGGCGCTGATGCTGACCCCAACCGTCACAACCGAGCAGATGGTCGAGATCATCCGTGAAGGGCTAGAATCCTACGACATTGGATCGGCCGTCTACATCCGGCCGATGTATTGGGGGATCGACGGCGACGCCACCGCCATCGTCCCACAGGAAAACAGCACAGGCTTTGCGATCTGCCTTGAGGAAATTCCGATGGCGCCCGAGACCGCCTCGGCCACGCTGGGCACCACGCGATTCCGTCGCCCAGTGCTGGAGTCCGCTGTTGTGAATGCCAAGGCAGGATGTCTTTACCCCAACAATGCGCGGATGTTGCAAGAGGTGCGCGCCAAGGGGTTCTCGAACGCGCTGGTGGCAGATGCGTTGGGGCATGTCGCTGAAACCGCAACCGCCAATATCTTTATGGTCCGCGATGGCGAGGTGTTCACACCCACGCCAAACGGCACCTTTCTGGCAGGTATCACCCGCGCCCGTCACATCCGGAACCTGCGTGCTGACGGCGTCACTGTACACGAAGCTATCCTCAGTTTCGAAGACTTCCACAAAGCGGATGAGGTCTTCATGACCGGCAACATGAGCAAGATCACCCCGATTACCGCGCTGGAAGACACGCGGTATCAGGTTGGCCCGGTCGCGCGCCGAGCGCGCGAGTTGTACTGGGACTGGGCTGCCACCACGCGTTGATCACCCTCTTGTTGCAAGCACGCATTTGGTCGGGCATGATCGCCCGAAATGAATGAGGACACCCCATGCGCAAATTCCTGGTTGTTCTGGATGACAGTCGTGAATGCCTGAACGCAATGCGCTTTGCCGCCATGCGCGCAGCCCATACCGGGGGCGGCGTGGCAATTCTGTCGGTTATCCCACCTGATGAGTTCAACCACTGGATCGGCGTGGCCGAAGTGATGCGGGAAGAAGCGCGCGAGCGTATCCACGCCCATTATGAGGTTTTCGCCAAATGGATGCGGGACAAACAGGGAGTCGACCCTGAACTCGCGATCCGCGAAGGAGAGCCGGTGGCGCAGATCATCGAACATGTTCAGTCCGAGTCTGAGATAGGCGTGCTGGTTCTGGGTGCGGGCACCGACAAGAAAGGCCCCGGCCCTCTGGTCACGCAACTGACCAAGAACTCGGGCAGCCTGCCCATTCCGATCACCATCGTGCCCGGCGACCTGAGCAAGGAAAAACTGGAAGCGATCACCTGAGGCCCAACAATGCCGCGCATTCAATTCTGGTTCGAGTTTGCCTCGACCTACTCCTATCTGAGCGCGATGCGCATCGAAGAACTGGCAGTGCAGCACGGTGTTTCGGTGGACTGGCAGCCTTTCCTGCTGGGGCCGATTTTTGCGGCACAGGGCTGGGACAATTCGCCATTTAACCTGTACCCCGCCAAGGGCCGCTACATGTGGCGTGACATGGAACGTCTTTCCGCCCAGCGCGGCCTGCCCTTCAAACGGCCAGACCCGTTTCCCCAGAATGGCCTCAAGGCCGCCCGAATGGTTCTGGCGATCCAAGACCCGGTCCAAAAGGCTGCGTTTGTTCGCGCCGTGTATTCTGCTGAATTCGGTAATGGCCTGAATATCTCGGATGATGCGGTGCTGGGTGATTGCCTGTCCTCTGTGGGACTGCCCGTCGAGGCGCTAGCCCGCACTCAGGATCCCGCGATTAAGGCAGCACTGATTGAGCAGACGAGTACCGCCCAAAGCAAAGACCTGTTCGGCGCGCCCAGCTTTGTGGTCGGGGATGCGCTTTATTGGGGCGATGACCGGTTGGATGACGCAATAATGATGGCTTCCACTATTTAGAATGGTTCCAAATCTTGACTTCCCCGGCGCGGACCCGCATATCAGATGCAACTGAAACGGAGCTGCGCCATGTTCATCCAGACCGAATCCACGCCGAACCCGGCAACGTTGAAATTCCTACCCGGCCAGACCGTGCTGGAAGCGGGCACGGCGGATTTCCCAACACCGGACGCCGGAGAGAAGTCACCTCTGGCCAAGCGTATCTTTGCGGTCAGCGGCGTCACGGGCGTATTCTTTGGCAACGATTTCGTGACCGTGACCAAATCGGACGACGTGCAGTGGGACCACATCAAGCCCGCCATTCTGGGCGCGGTGATGGAGCATTACCAATCCGGTCAGCCAGTGATGGGTGCGGGTGTGGAAACCGCCTCGGGCCATGCCGAACATACGGGCGAGGATTCTGAAATTGTCAACCAGATCAAAGACCTGCTGGACAGCCGCGTGCGTCCGGCAGTGGCCCAGGACGGCGGTGACATCACATTCCACGGCTTTGACCGAGGTGTTGTTTACCTGCATATGCAGGGTGCCTGCGCGGGCTGCCCGTCCTCGACCCTGACGCTGAAGATGGGGATCGAGAACCTGCTGCGCCACTACATCCCCGAAGTGACAGAGGTTCGCCCTGTTGCCGTCTGACCCGATCATTCTGGCGTTTGATACATCGGCCGCGCATTGCGCGGCCGCTTTGTTGCGGGGTGACACCATCGCCGCATCCCGGGTCGAACACATGTCGCGCGGACAAGCCGAGCGGCTGATGCCCCTGATCCAGGACCTGTTAACCGATACCGGGTGCACCTGGAACGACCTTACCGCCATCGGTGTCGGCATCGGACCGGGCAATTTCACCGGCATCCGTATTTCGGTTTCTGCGGCGCGAGGTCTGGCCCTGGGGCTTGGAATTCCCGCCGTGGGTGTTTCCGGATTTGACGCGTTGTCCAATATGGCCAAGGACGGCCTGCCAGCGATCCGCGCACCCCGCGAACACGTCTATGTCGCGCTGCCAGCTCAAGAACCGGTGTTGATGGCGCAGGCAGACGCAGAATCACTCGGGTCCTTGATTCTGAACGATGACCCTGATGCGCAGGTTCGGGCTATCGCCCGGGTCGCTGCGCTCGGCTGGCAGACAGTTTCCGAACCTCCGGCCCCGCTTTATGTCCGGCCTGCAGATGCCGCCCCATCCAAGGATTCACCTCCGGTATTGCTGGACGAATGACACCGCAGGATCTTGCACATATCCATGCGGCGGCCTTTACCCAGTCGCGCCCTTGGACCGCAGATGAATTCGCAAGCCTGTTGTCCAATCGTTTTTCTCATCTTGTTGAAAAAGAACAGTCTTTCGCACTGTTTCAGGTCATCGCGGACGAGGCCGAATTGCTGACAATCGCAACCCACCCCGGCGTTCAGTGTCAGGGTTTGGCGTCGCTACTTATGCAGGACTGGCATGAAAAAGCCCAGGAGTTGGGCGCCACCCGCGCCTTCCTGGACGTTGCCGCCGACAATCACCCGGCAATCGCGCTGTACAAACGTTTTGGGTACGCGCCATGCGGGCGGCGCAAGGCATATTATCTGATTGAAAACGATCGCAAAATCGATGCTATTGTAATGGAGCGCAGTCTGCGCTGAATCTTTTGGCTGAAATTTTTCGACCATATGGTCAAAAATCAGTTGACCGCGGCTGTTGCAAACGTCCTTAATTCCCGCCATCACAACAGTTATGCTCGCTCACAGTGGGTAAACGGGGCTATCTTGGCCCCGACCGATAATAACAAACGGGAGTATCAAATGACCCTGATGAAATCCTTGATGGGTGCTGCCGCCACCGTCGCGCTGACTGCTGGCGCTGCTTTGGCTGATCCAGCACTGATCTTTGACCTGGGTGGCAAGTTCGACAAATCGTTCAACGAAGCGGCCCATAACGGCGCGTCGCGTTGGGCCGAGGAAACCGGTGGCACCTATCGCGAGATTGAAATGCAATCCGAAGCGCAGCGCGAACAGGCCCTGCGTCGGTTTGCCGAGGCAGGTTCAAACCCGATCATCACCATGGGATTCGGTATGGCCGACCCGCTGAGCGCCGTTGCCTCTGATTACCCTGACACGACCTTTGTTGTGATCGACGTGACATGGCTGGACGCACCAAATGTGCGTCAGGTTGGTTTTGCCGAACATGAAGGGTCGTATCTGGTTGGTATGATGGCCGCTATGGCCTCAGAGTCAGGCACTGTCGGCTTTATTGGTGGGATGGATGTTCCACTGATCCGTCACTTTGGCTGTGGCTATGCGCAAGGCGCCAAGGCCGTGAACCCGGACATCAACGTCGTTGCCAACATGACCGGCACGACACCTGCGGCGTGGAACGACCCGGTTAAGGGTTCTGAACTGACCAAGGCGCAGATCAGCCAGGGCGCTGACGTTGTCTATGCCGCAGCTGGCGGTACCGGCGTTGGCGTACTGCAAACTGCCGCTGACGAAGGCATCCTGTCGATCGGCGTGGACAGCAACCAGAACCACCTGCACCCCGGCAAAGTTCTGACCTCGATGCTGAAACGTGTGGACGTTGCCGTTTTTGAGGCAATGAGCGCTGGTGACAACGTCGAAACCGGTGTGTTCACCATGGGTCTGGCCCAGGATGGCGTTGGCGTTGCGATGGACGACAACAACGCAGCCCTCGTGTCCGATGACATGAAAGCTGCGGTCGACAAAGCCCGTCAGGACATCATCGACGGCAACGTCTCTGTTGTCAGCTATTACGAGAACGACAGCTGCCCGGCACTGCAGTTCTGATATCACGCGGGGCGGGGGTATCCCCGCCTCGTTTCCACTTTGCCGCGTTTCCAACTGCGGCCCTTTCGGCAATTGAGGACAAGACATGACCGTCCCCGCCATTGAGCTCAAAGGGATTTCCAAAGCCTTTGGGCCGGTTCAGGCCAACAAAGACATTTCCATCAGCGTCGCCCCCGGCACGATCCACGGGATCATCGGTGAAAACGGTGCGGGCAAATCCACGTTGATGAGCATTCTCTACGGGTTTTACAAAGCCGACAAAGGCGAAATCTGGATCAAGGGAACCAAGACCGATATCCCTGACAGCCAGGCCGCGATTGCGTCGGGCATCGGTATGGTGTTCCAGCATTTCAAGCTGGTTGAAAACTTCACCGTTTTGGAAAACATCGTTCTGGGGGCCGAAGATGGCGGCTTGCTGGCCCCGTCGCTGTCCAAGGCCCGCAAAGAGTTGAAGGACCTTGAGGAAGAATACGAGCTGTTCGTCGACCCCGACAAACGCATCGACGAGATCGGCGTTGGGATGCAGCAGCGGGTCGAAATCCTGAAGGCGCTGTATCGCAAGGCCGAGATTCTGATTCTGGACGAGCCCACTGGTGTGCTGACCCCGGCCGAGGCCGATCAGCTGTTCCGCATCCTCGACCGTCTGCGGGCCGAGGGCAAAACAATCATCGTCATCACCCACAAGCTGCGTGAGATCATGGAGAACACCGATACTGTCTCGGTCATGCGGCGCGGTCAGATGACGGCAACGGTCAAAACCAATGAAACCAGCCCCGAGGAATTGGCCGAGCTGATGGTGGGTCGCAAGGTTCTGCTGCAGGTCGACAAGGTGCCCGCACAGCCTGGTAAACCGATTCTCGAGGTCGAAAACCTGCGGGTATTCGATTCGGCGGGTGTTGAACGCGTCAAAGGCATCGACCTGACCGTCCGCGCTGGCGAGATCCTTGGCATTGCGGGCGTTGCTGGCAACGGCCAGTCGGAGTTTCTGGAAGTTCTGGGCGGGATGCGTCCGGGTCAGGGCAACATCCGGCTGAACGGCGCGCCATTGGCGCTCAGCGGTGCAGGCTCGGACGGTCAGGCGCGGCGCGCGCAGCACATTGCCCACGTACCCGAGGACCGGCAGCGCGAAGGTCTGATCATGGATTTCCATGCCTGGGAAAACGTGGCCTTCGGCTATCATCGCGACCCGGCCTATCAACGCGGCATCTTTATGGACAACGCCGCCCTGCGCGCCGACACCGAGGCCAAGATCGAAAAATTCGACGTGCGCCCCCCCGATGCCTGGCTGGCGGCCAAGAGCTTCTCGGGTGGTAACCAGCAAAAGATCGTCGTCGCCCGCGAGATTGAGCGGAACCCCGATCTGTTGCTGGTTGGTCAACCAACCCGCGGGGTCGATATCGGCGCCATCGAATTCATTCACAAACAGATCGTCGCGCTGCGCGATCAAGGTAAGGCGATCCTGCTGGTTTCGGTCGAGCTGGAAGAGATCTTCTCACTTTCAGATCGGATCGCGGTGATGTTTGACGGACATGTCATGGGCGAACGCCTGCCCCATGAAACAGACGAAAAAGAACTGGGCCTGCTGATGGCCGGTGTTGCGGGAGAGGCCGCGTAACATGGATAAAATGCCCAAATGGGCCGATGTCGTTCTGATCCCGCTGATCAGCCTTCTGTTGGCCACTATCCTGTCCGCTCTGGTGATCCTCGCCATTGGAGAAAACCCGATTGAGGCGGTGAACCTGATGGTCACCGGCGCGTTGGGATCGACCTATGGCTGGGGCTATACGCTCTATTACGCGACCAATTTCATGTTCACAGGGTTAGCCGTCGCGGTGGCATTCCACGCCCGCATGTTCAATATCGGGGGCGAAGGTCAGGCGATGCTGGGCGGGCTCGGCGTTGCCATCGTTTGCCTGTATGTGCCTTGGCCACATTGGAGCATCGCCTTGCTGGCCGCCTGCGCCGCGTCGATGATCTTTGGGGCGGCCTGGGCTGCAATCCCAGCCTATCTGCAGGCCAAGCGCGGCAGTCATATCGTGATTACGACAATCATGTTCAACTTCATCGCCGCCGCCCTTCTGAATTACATGCTGGTCAACGTGATGCGGCCTCAGGGCTCGCAAGACCCGGCGACAGCACGTTTCCCCGAAGCGGTGCATCTGCCGACCTTCCAGTCCATGTTCTCGACTGCTGAGAACATTGTCTTTCGGGGGGCGCCTGCGAATATTTCGTTCTTTGTGGCCATTCTGGCCTGCTTTGTTGTCTGGGCTCTGATCTGGCGGACCCGGCTGGGATATGAACTGCGCGCCTACGGTCATTCCGAAACCGGTGCGGTCTATGCAGGGATTTCGCCGGTGCGTATCACCATCATCGCCATGCTGATCTCAGGCGCGCTGGCGGGGTTGATGGCCACCAACAACGTGATGGGTGAAGCCGAACGGCTGGTTCTGAATTCGACCGAAGGGGCCGGGTTCATCGGGATTGCTGTTGCGCTGATGGGCCGGTCACATCCCTTCGGAGTGTTCCTGGCCGCGATCCTGTTCGGATTCCTTTATCAGGGCGGTGCCGAACTGGCGTTGTGGACGTCGATCCCGCGCGAATTGATCGTTGTTATTCAGGCGCTGGTGATCCTGTTCACCGGGGCGTTGGACAACATGGTTCGGATGCCGCTTGAAAAGCTGTTTCTCAGCCTGCGGAAGGAGGCCGAGTGATGGAGTTTTTCATAACACTCATCCAGGTTCTCGACTCGACTGTTCGTCTGGCCACCCCGTTGCTGCTGGCGTGTCTGGCTGGGCTCTATTCGGAACGCGCTGGCATTTTCGACATCGGACTGGAAGGCAAGATGCTGATGGCGGCCTTCTTTTCGGCAGCTGTTGCGGCGGTGACGGGCTCGGTCTGGCTGGGGCTGTTGGCTGGCATCGCCTCTTCGCTGGTTCTGTCCGGTTTGCACGGGCTGGCCTCGATCACCTTCAGGGGAAATCAGCTGATTTCAGGGGTTGCGATCAACTTCCTTGCGTCGGGCCTGACCGTACTGATCGCCCAAAGCTGGTTCAAACAAGGAGGTCGCACGCCCTCTTTGTTTGGTGGGGGGCGATTCGAGCCGATCACCTTTCCCTTTGCCAACTCACTGAGCAACGTGCCGATCATCGGGCCAATCTATGCCGAGCTGTTGTCCGGCCACTCGATACTGGTCTATGTCGCATTCCTGATGGTGCCGCTCACCTGGTGGGTTCTGTATCGCACCCGGTTTGGCTTGCGCCTGCGCGCTGTGGGTGAAAATCCGGCGGCTGTGGATACGGCTGGTGTGTCCGTAGTTGGCTTGAGATTCGCTGCTGTTGCCATCTGCGGCGTGCTCTGCGGTATTGCCGGGGCCTATCTGGCCACCGCCTTGCAGGCCGGATTCGTTAAGGAAATGACGGCCGGACGTGGGTTCATCGCGCTGGCCGCGCTGATCTTTGCGAAATGGCGACCGTGGCATGCTATGGGCGCCTGCCTGCTGTTTGGTTTGCTTCAAGCCGTGGCGCTTCGGTTCCAGAACATCGATCTGGGCGGCGTGGTCATTCCGGTGCAGGTCATGGACGCCCTGCCCTATATCCTGACAGTTGTCATTCTGGCCGGATTCGTGGGCAAGGCCATCCCGCCACGGGCGGGGGGCGAGCCTTATGTGAAAGAACGCTGATAGGTCCAGTTTCGAACTCCTTTCAGTCCTGTTCGCTGCGCCGCCGCATGCAGAGTTGATTTTGCATGCGGCAACCGCTCTAAAGGGGTATGCGTATGTTTCCTGCAATAGCCCGCCTCGGAACACAGCTTGCCGGGGTGCCGGAGCCGCAGTGTTGCCTTGCAATTCAGTCAAAACAACGCATTCGACCGTACCAACTGATCAAGGGTCAGCGGTTTAAATCGCACGATCGACAGTCCTCCACCGTGTGGCACAGCGGGTTCACCGCTGTTCGCCGCGCTCAAGCCAAACCATATTTTTCTGAGGCAAGCAGTATTGCAGGGCGCAATGCATCTGGCCTCAATACATAGTCCATCATGCAAATTTACCTTCCCATCGCCGAAGTTTCCGTAAACGCCTTTTTGCTGTTGGGGCTGGGGGGCATGGTTGGCATCCTGTCGGGCATGTTCGGCGTCGGGGGCGGATTTCTGATGACGCCGCTGTTGTTCTTCATTGGCATCCCACCAGCCGTCGCCGTTGCAACCGAGGCCAATCAGATCGTTGCCTCATCCTTTTCCGGCGTGCTGGCGCATTTCCGACGAAAGACGGTGGATCTGAGGATGGGGACGGTCCTGTTGACCGGAGGGTTGATAGGTGCTGCCCTAGGGGTGGTTGTGTTCAATTATCTTAAAAGCCTGGGCCAGGTCGATCTGCTGGTGACGCTTTGCTATGTGGTCTTTCTGGGCGTCGTCGGCGGCCTGATGTTCATCGAAAGCGTGAACGCCCTGCGCAAGTCCCGCAAAGGCACGGCGGGGCCCGCAAAACGGCGCCAGCGCGGCTGGGTTCATTCGATGCCTTTCAAGATGCGCTTTCGCACCTCAGGCCTTTATATCTCGGTCATCCCACCGATGTTGGTGGGGCTGTGTGTCGGGGTTCTGTCCGCGATCATGGGTGTCGGCGGAGGGTTCATCATGGTGCCGGCGATGATCTACCTGTTGGGTATGCCCACCAAGGTTGTTGTCGGGACCTCGCTGTTTCAGATCATCTTCGTGACCGCCTTCACCACGATGCTGCACGCCACCACGAACTATACGGTCGACATCGTTCTGGCCGTTCTGCTGCTGGTGGGTGGCGTCATTGGCGCACAGATCGGCACAGTGATCGGAGCAAGGATGCCAGCAGAACAGCTCCGGGTGCTTCTGGCGGCCTTGGTTCTTGTGGTCTGCGGCAAGCTGGCGTTGGATTTGCTGCTTGAACCGTCCGAGCTCTACTCGCTTGGCAGAGACGGGGGGCACTGATCATGCTGAAACGCCTGATTGCCCTGCTGGCACTGTGCTGCACTCCCGCGCTGGCGGTTGAGGAACAGGTCGTGCTGGGGCTCAGCCAGGACCGGGTTGCTATAACGGCCAATTTCGACGGCTCGGAAATTCTGATTTTTGGCGCCATCAAGCGTGAAGCCCCTATCCCACCGGGTCCCCCACTTGAGGTCATTGTAGCTGTAGCCGGACCTTCGAGCCCTGTAACCGTACGCCGCAAAGAGCGGAAACTGGGCATCTGGGTCAACACCGACAGCGTGCTTGTCGACCTTGCCCCCAGTTTTTACGCTGTCGCTACCAGCGCGCCCCTTGAGGCAATCCTGTCGGGCACCGAAGACCTGCGCTATCGGATATCCATCGAGCGTGCCATCCGCTCGGTCGGGGCAGCGATGCATATCCGGGGCGCGCAGAACTTTGCAGACGCTGTAGTGCGTATCCGCGAGGATGAAGGTCTTTATTCGATCCGCGAAAACACCGTCGCTGTGGACGAGCAGACCCTGTTCCGGACCTCGATTGCGATGCCTGCTGACCTAACCGAAGGGGATTACGTCGCGCGCATCTACCTGACGCGCGGCAAGATGGTTGTCTCGCAGTTCGAAACCACCATCGACGTCCGCAAGGTTGGATTGGAAAGGTTTCTTTACAACATGTCCCGCCAGCAACCCGTCTGGTACGGCCTGATGTCGCTGGTTATTGCGATTGCGGCAGGTTGGAGTGCATCCACGGCCTTCAGGCTGCTGCGTGAGAAGTAACTGCTATCCGCGACCGATGTAGGGCATCGTGGTGGCCATCACAGTCATGAACTGCACGTTGGCCTCAGGCGGCAAATTGGCCATATGCAAGACCGAACGCGCTGCGTCTTCCACTGCCATGGTCGGATCGGGCTGCTGACCAGCGGCCTTGGCGGCGTCGACCAAGCCCTGCACAATCGGCGTGCGCGCATTACCGATGTCAATCTGACCACATGCAATGCCGAAATCCCGCCCGTCCAGGGACAGGCTGCGCGTCAGGCCGGTGATGGCATGTTTGGTGGCCGAATAATGCACCGAGTTCGGACGCGGCACATAAGCAGCGATCGAGCCGTTATTGATGATGCGCCCACCCTGCGGCGTTTGGTGGCGCATGATCCGAAACGCCTCGCGCGCACACAGGAACATACCGTTCAGGTTCACGTTGACGCTGTTGTACCAGTCCTCCAACGCGATCTCGTCAATGGTGCCACCGGGCGCAAATATCCCTGCGTTGTTAAACAGCACGTCCAGGTGACCGGCTGTTTCCTGAAAGGTTGAAAAGGCGGTTAGGATCGCATCAGGGTCCGTCACATCCGCCACCAGTGGAATCGCGTTTGGGTGGCTCTTGGCCATTTCGTTCAGCCTGTCCGCACTGCGCGCCAACAGGCCAACTGTCCAGCCTTCGGTCAGAAACAGCTCGGCCGTAGCGCGACCTATGCCCGAACTTGCCCCTGTGATGATGATGGAAGTCATATTTCTTCGGCCTCAAGGGTCAGAGACGCTGCTGGTGCGGCCCGCAGGTCGTCTACGCGCAGCGGATAGGTGGGCTTGGCCAGACGGTTCCGCACCACCCAGATCAAACGCTCCTGCGCGCGGGTGATGGCCACATATGCCAGCCGTTTCCACAGTGGTTGTCCAGCCTCTGTCCTGCCCATCCGAGCGGCAGCATAGATATCCGGCGCAAAGACCTGAACCGTGTCCCATTGCGACCCTTGCGCCTTATGGATGGTAACGGCGGCCCCATGCAGAAAAGTCGCCCCCATGCGGGCAGCATAGGGAATAAACGGCTCTTCTTCGTCGGGCATTTCGATTTTGACAATCGACGCCGCGCTGACCTGCGGGTCCTCGGCGCCGATCACGTGCAAACGCGAAAACCCCGGCTTGCGTCCAGGTCCCAGGTAAACGACCTGCGCGCCCTTGATCAACCCGCGCGCCTCAAGGTCGAGACGCTTCTTGCGGTGCTTCAGCGGCAGCTCGATACCGTCGCAAATCAGCGGCTCCCCCTCCAGCAGTTCGGTATCCGGTGCGCTATGAACGTTCCGGAACGCCTGGATCAGGCGAATGCGCGTGGCGTTGCGCCAGACCAGAACCGGGCTACGCGCCATCAGGTCGACCTCGACCCGTTGCCCCCATACGACACGATCGTCCTGTCGTGCAGTTTGCTCGACCAGACGTTCAAAATCCTCGAACCCCATCTGAGGGTCCGCCAGCGCATGCGCGAGGTCCAGAATGGGGTTGTCAGCCTGCTGACGGTGGACGCGGTGCAGGATCAGTTTACGCGGGTCCGGCAGCGCCTCGAACACCATACTGCCTGACTGGTTGACCGGCGCCAGCTGCGCCGGATCGCCAAACAGCAAAAGCGTAGGAAAGATTTCCTGCAGGTCTTCGAATTGGCGATCATCCAGCATCGAGGCCTCATCTACAAAGCCAATATCCAGCGGCTCGTCCCGGCGTTTCCAGCCAGTGATGAAATCCGATCCCCGCAACCCGGCAGCCGCCAGCGCGCCGGGGATCGACTTGTTGTTGGCATAAAACGCGGCCGCGCGGTCCAGGGCTTCGTCGGTCAGCCCTTCGATCTCGGGGCGGTCATCGTTCCCGGCCAGCCAGTCAGCAATCCGTTCATATTCGGGGTCATAGACCGGGGTGTAAAGAATACGGTGAATCGTTGTCGCGGGCACACCCCTTAGGCGTAGAACGCTGGCGGCCTTGTTGGTGGGCGCGAGGATAGCCAGGCTGCGTTTATCTCGTGCTTTGCGGCTTTCGAAATCACCGGACACGATCTGCACGCCGGTCTCGGCCAGCGCCTTGTAAAGCTCGGCCAGCAACAAGGTTTTGCCGGATCCCGCCTTGCCGATCACTGCCATGACGCCGGATTTGCCTGCGCCGGGCAGTTTCAAGAGGGCATCATCATCCAGATCGACACCTGCGGTTTTCAGCATCTCTGAGATGCTGTCATAGGCGGCAGCCTGATCGTCCGAGAAGGTCACTGGGGGCAAAGACATAGCGCGACCCTACAGGGCCGCGCCAGCTATCGCCAGATAGGGAATTGAGTTTTCCCGCCCTCTACGCCGACAGCGCGAATCTGTGCTGTCGACCAGTGCCAAAGGCCGTTTTGAACCAGAGCCGCGACAGCTCTCGCGGGATGCCGGCACGTTCGGCCACACGGTTACAATCCGCGGCCGAATAGGGCCAGAGCCCGACAGAAATCCGATCCCGCCCAGAGCCCTCGGCCCCCAGCACCTCGGGCGAAGATCCGATAAGACGATAGATCCGAATCATCCGAGCATCAAATACGCCTGCGATATGGGTCAAGCCGAACCCCTCCATAACCTCGCCACCGCTGAGCATGATAGCCCCGGCGGTATGAGGGCCGGCCGTGCGGGACAGGCAAAACCGCGTCACCTCCCAGATCAGCGGGCTGTTTATCGGGCGGCCGCCGGTCAGGTGGCCGAACACCTCGTTTGTCATTACAGGGCCGGTGGTCGGCAGGATGCGCATCGAGCCCCCATGGCGGCCATCCTCTTCCTCCCAGATGACATAGAGCGGGTTCAGATCGTCATATTGATCCCGCTCTTCCCCTTTCTCGTTTACGTGAACATCCCAGCCCAGCCGGGTTTTGAACTGATCTGCGCGATCCTGAAACATCCCCTCGGCCAAATCCGGAAACTTGTGCAGTTCGTCGGCAAACAAATAGCGCAACATGACTTTTTTCCCCTTGTCGTCCTGTGCAAGAACGAAGGGGGTACGAAGTCATGGTTAATTTCCCGTTTTAAGAACGGACGCGCCTTAAACCACTATTAATCCTCTACTCAGGGCCGTGGCGATCGCATGGGTGGTGTTCTGCGCCCCAAGTTTGGCGCGCGCGCTTTCGATATAAACCCGAAGCGTGTGCTCGGAAATGGAGAGCGAATGCGCCACTTGCGCCCGGCTGTAACCCAAGGCCAGTAGGGTCATAGCGTCCACTTCGCGCGGCGACAGTCCCCGCGGAACATCCGGCCGTCGACTGCGTTCGAATTCCAGTGCTTTGCGATTGAAGAAATGTGCGATCAGAATCAATTCACGCCCATGTGAGTCGATGAATCTCTGCTAGGTCTCGTCGTCACAGGTGTGATTGACTGTGAACAAAGCGAACTGCCCGTTTGGACCACGGATGGGAATCGAATAACCCTGATTGCCGACACCGTGACTTAGCGCATCCTGCAAAAAGGCTTTGGCCACCTTGCCGGACCAGTCCAGCGTTTTCCAGTCAACAGGATGGAACCGCTGGAAGCAGCCTAGAATGACAGGGTCAATGCGATGGTAATTTCGCTCGCGGTACGCTTCGGCCCAGGCATCGGGATAAGTGGTATACCCGTATTGTTCGCCAGCCCCGTCGACCCAATGGTAAATGAGATGTTCGATTTGCAGCCTGTCGCGAATCCGGACGGCGACAGTGCTTAATTCTTCAAGCGTGCTGGTGCTTTCCAAGTCCTCCAGGACCTGGCTCATATCGAGTTTTGTTCCCATCCGCGGGCGCCCGTACCTCAGTCTTCATGGACGCGATTTCCGCCGCCGCGATCAGTTTGGTGTCATCCAACTGCTCGGCAAGCGCAATCAAACCGTTCTCAACCGCGAAGGCGTTGAGGTCCGACAAAACGTCCAGTATCCACTCATTTTTCGCCATCAGGGTCTCTCCGAAACGGTTAACGAAGGGTTAACACAACCATAACATGTACATAGTTTTTTTGACTATTCACTGGTTTCTACTCCCCAAAAATAGGGGGGTCGACATCCGTAAGCCGCTGAAATTACTGCATGTTCTTCCAAATAGAAAACACCCGCGAGTCGAATGGTCGATTCGCGGGTGCAATTAATTATTTTTATTGCTGCTTAGCTGCGCGCTTCCAGAACCTCTTCCAAAGTACGCATTCCGGTCCGCGGTGCCTGAACCAAAACCGACATGTTGCCGGGCTTATGTTCGTTCCGCAGCATCTTCATATGCGCTTCGGGAAGATCGCTCCACGAGAACACCTCGGACATGCAGGGGTCCAGACGGCGCTCGACCATCAGCTGGTTTGCGGCCGCTGCCTGCTTCAGGTGCGCAAAATGCGACCCCTGAAGACGCTTCTGGTGCATCCACATGTAGCGGACGTCAAAGGTCAGATTGTAACCGGTGGTCCCGGCACAGATCACAACCATACCGCCCTTTTTCACCACAAATGTCGACACCGGGAAGGTGCTTTCGCCCGGGTGTTCGAACACCATGTCAACGTTGTTGCCCTTGCCTGTGATGTCCCAGATGGCCTTGCCGAACTTGCGGGCCTCTTTGAACCAGTCGGCATATTCCGGAGTGTTCACCGTCGGCAGCTGACCCCAGCAGTTGAAATCTTTGCGGTTCAGAACGCCCTTGGCACCCAGGTCCATGACAAAGTCACGTTTGCTTTCGTCCGAGATCACACCAATGGCGTTTGCACCGGCTGTATTGATCAGCTGGATCGCGTAAGAGCCCAGACCACCCGACGCCCCCCAGACCAGAACGTTCTGGCCGGGCTTCAGGTCATGCGGCTCGTGACCGAACAGCATCCGGTAGGCCGTGGCCAGTGTCAGCGTGTAACAGGCGCTTTCTTCCCAGGTCAGGTGCTTGGGGCGCGGCATCAGCTGCTGCGCCTGCACATTAGTGAACTGCGCGAACGAGCCATCGGGGGTTTCATAACCCCAGATGCGCTGGCTGTCCGAATACATCGGATCGCCGCCGTTGCAGGCCTCATCATCGCCGTCATCCTGGTTGCAGTGAATCACAACCTCGTCGCCAACTTTCCAGCGCTTGACCTTGTCACCCACAGCCCAAACGATGCCGGACGCATCAGAACCCGCGATGTGGAACGGTTGTCCATGGCCGTCGAACGGGCTGATCGGTTTACCCAGCGACGCCCAGACGCCGTTGTAGTTTACGCCAGCGGCCATCACCAGAACCAGCACTTCGTGGCTGTCCAGCTTGGGTACATCGACCACTTCCAGCTGCATGGCCGTGTTTGGCTCGCCGTGGCGCTCTTTGCGGATGGCCCACGCATACATTTGTTTCGGGACAAAGCCCATCGGAGGGATTTCACCCATCTCATAGAGGTCTTTTTCCGGTGCCTCGTACGACGCGATGCCGCTGTCGGTGTCCAGAGCCATATTGGCCTCCTTTGTTTTAAACGTTTGCCGCGATGCAGAATCGCTTGCCTATTCGATGGAATATGGGCCGAGAAGAAATATTGCAACTGATTTTGACGCCATTTTGTAATTTTATGACCCAGCAGGTGCAGAAATTTCCTTTGCGGTCGCAGCAATCACAAGGGTTTCATTCAATGGCGCTGACGCCGCATAATAATCCAACAGGTCAACTCTTTGACCAGACAGAGTTATTTTTCCACCGTCGCGCCGCAGGATGCGACGGTCAACCAGTTGATCGATGGCAGCCCGTATCGGCACCGGACCGGGGTCCGCGGAAATTCCGTCACGTCGCATCAGCTTGCCAATCAGGTCAACCAAATCGTCTTCGACCCATTCCCTCTTGTCTCGCACCAGCCAGCAGGCAGCGGGTCCGGGGACCAGAGGGATTTCGGCCGCGATACGCCCAATCAGCTCGCGCGCCAGATCCGTCATGAGGTTGCGATCATGATCCGCCCGAAACGTATTCAGCGAGATTGGCTGCCCATATCGGACCGACGCTATCCCGAACCGCTTGTATCGCCCGATTAATCGCTGACCGATCTGTTTCAGAATCCACCACGTGATCACACCAATGCGGGCCCGAAAGCGTCTTTGGTTGCCCAGCGCGGCCTTGGTCAGGATCGTATCTTCAAGAACCCGGTCGTAATTCAATGCAACCGGTACAAAGACAACGTCTCTACCCTCGATCGACGTGCCATCAATGATGTATTTCAGCAGACCTAGCTTTGGACGCCCCAATGCACCGGTCAGGCTAAGCCCGCCTTCGGGGAACATGGCTTGTGTCACCCCGGCCTCGGTCGCGTGTCGCACGTAACAGGCCAGCACTTGCCGGTATAGATCGCTGCCGGATTTGCGGCGAATGAAATACGCTCCCATAGCCCGGATCAGACGGCTGAGAGGCCAGACTCTGGCCCATTCTCCCACCGCGTAAGACAATGCCGATTGCCGCGCCGCCAGATAGGTGACCAGCACGTAGTCCATGTTACTGCGGTGGTTCATGACAAAGACAACTGTCGCTTCGGGGTCAATACCTTTCAGGGCATCTTCGTCTTTATGGCTAAGCCGTACGTCGTAGAACGCATTGCTCAGCATCCGGGCCATGCGGATGGCGATGCTGAAATAGGCGACCGCGGAAAACGACGGAACAATCTCGCGCGCATAGCCGCGCGCCTGTTCAAAAGCCACAGCCTCGGGCATGCCTGTTTCTCGCGCATGCGCCTGCACCGCCTGCCCGACCTGCGGGTCATAGATCAACCGCTGAATCATATCGTGACGCCGCGCCAGCTTGAACGGTTGTATCGGCCGTTGCAGGCGTTGGTTTACCCGTTTGACCGCCCGTTCAAGGCGACGGCGAAAGAACCAGCGCACCGATGGGAACAAGAAATGCGAGGCCAGAGTGACCGCGGCAAACACCACGATCAGCAAAAACAGCCAAAGCGGAAGCTCCACGGTCTGAGTCATTTGCGCACCCTGCCACCAAACGCTGCGTCCTACAATCTGAAGAACCCGATATGCCGCGACGCAGCGAATTGACATATCCCGAAAATTGCGCTTTAGAACCCAAGAACGTAATTTTGTTGCCCACCCCAGATACGAGGCCTCGCTATGACGCAGACGCAGAAAGATCGCCCCTGGCTCATCCGAACCTATGCCGGTCATTCCACCGCAAAAGCTTCGAACGCGCTGTATCGTGGGAACCTGGCGAAAGGTCAAACCGGGCTGTCCGTGGCCTTCGATTTGCCGACTCAAACCGGCTATGACAGCGACCACACGCTGGCCCGAGGTGAGGTTGGCAAGGTAGGCGTGCCTATCGGACATCTAGGTGACATGCGGGTTTTGTTCGATCAGATTCCGTTGGAACAGATGAACACCTCGATGACGATCAACGCCACAGCCCCTTGGTTGCTGGCACTTTACATCGCCGTGGCCGAAGAACAGGGCGCGGACGTGTCGAACCTGCAGGGCACCGTTCAAAACGATCTGATTAAGGAATACCTGAGCCGCGGAACGTATGTCTGCCCGCCGAAACCGTCGCTGAAGATGATCGCCGACGTGGCCGAGTATTGCTATACCAACGTGCCAAAATGGAACCCAATGAACGTGTGTTCCTATCACCTGCAAGAGGCTGGCGCGACGCCCGAGCAGGAACTGTCCTACGCCTTGGCCACAGCGATTGCCGTTCTGGATGAGTTGCGCCCACGGGTGCCGGCCGAGGATTTTCCGGCGCTGTGTGGCCGGATTTCGTTCTTTGTGAACGCCGGCATACGTTTTGTTACCGAAATGTGCAAAATGCGGGCTTTTGTCGACCTTTGGGATGAGATTTTGCAACAACGCTATGGCGTTGAGGATCCCAAATTCCGCCGCTTCCGCTATGGCGTTCAGGTAAACTCGCTGGGTCTGACCGAGCAACAGCCTGAAAACAATGTCTACCGCATCCTGATTGAGATGCTGGCCGTAACACTGTCGAAAAGGGCCCGCGCCCGAGCGGTGCAATTGCCCGCCTGGAACGAGGCGCTGGGATTGCCGCGGCCCTGGGATCAGCAATGGTCGATGCGGATGCAGCAGATTCTGGCCTATGAGACCGACCTGTTGGAATATGGCGATCTGTTTGATGGCAACCCGGCTGTTGATGCCAAGGTTGAAGAGTTGAAAGAAGGCGCGCGTGCGGAGCTGGCAAACCTGGATTCGATGGGCGGCGCTGTCGCTTCGATCGAATACATGAAGTCACGCCTGGTGGATTCGAACGCAGAACGTCTGAACCGGATCGAACGCAACGAAACCATCGTTGTCGGCGTGAATAAATGGACCGAGGGCGAGCCTTCGCCGTTGGAAACCGAAGATGGCGGCATCATGGTCGTCGACCCGGCGGTCGAGCAGGAACAGATTGATCGCCTGAACGAGTGGCGGGCTTCGCGCGATGATGCGGCTGTGGCTACCGCTTTGGCAGCGCTTCGCGAAGCAGCGCAAACCGGCACCAACGTGATGGAGCCGTCGATTGCCGCCGCTAAGGCTGGTGTGACCACCGGAGAATGGGCCGAAGAGATGCGCAAGGTCTATGGCACCTATCGCGGCCCGACCGGCGTGTCCGGCTCGGTTTCAAACAAGACCGAAGGGCTGGAAGATCTGCGTGCTGCCGTGGATACGGTCAGCGATAAGCTGGGGCGCCGCCTGAAGTTCCTGGTCGGCAAACCCGGCCTGGACGGCCACTCAAACGGGGCCGAGCAGATTGCCTTCCGTGCCCGCGACTGTGGCATGGACATCAATTATGAAGGCATCCGCCTGACACCCGAGGAAATCGTTACCGCCGCGATCGAAGACAAGGCCCATGTGATTGGCCTGTCGATCCTGTCGGGCAGCCATATTCCACTGGTGCAGGACGTGATGAACCGTCTGCACGAAGAAGGGCTGGACAATGTTCCGGTGATTGTCGGAGGCATTATCCCGGATGACGATGCGGCCAAGCTAAAAGCAATGGGTGTGGCTGAAATCTACACTCCCAAGAACTTCGAATTGAACACCATAATGGGTGACATCGTAACGCTGGTTGATCCGCAGAATCTCGCTGCTGAATAACAATCGTTCTACTTCGTATATCTCAACATCTATTCCTTTAACAAAAGGGATAGATAAATGCCGTGCGTCGAACTACGGTGCGCTATTGCGTCCACTCATGACGGTTTATCGGAACGGAGAATAACGATGGCGATCAGCCTGGAAAAAATGTCGCGCAAAGACCTGTTGGAATTGCGTAATAACGTTGAAAAAGCGCTAAAAGACGCCGAAAAACGCGAACGCAAAGAAGCCTTGAAAGCAGCCGAAAAAGCGGCGGCCGAATTTGGGTTTTCACTGTCTGAGTTATCAGAGGTCAGCGGCGGGGCCAGTAAAGGTCGAAAAGCAAACGCAAAATACAAAAACCCAGCCAATCCGGATCAAACTTGGTCGGGTCGCGGGCGCAAACCGCAATGGATTCACGACGCCCTGAAATCGGGTGCCGACATTTCAGATTTGGAAATCTGACAGGAATTGGTGTCAAAATGACAATTCACATCGGTGCTGAAAAAGGCGAAATCGCTGAAACCGTTTTATTGCCTGGTGACCCCTATCGTGCGAAATGGGCAGCTGAAACGTTTTTGAATGACGTCAAGCTGGTCAATAACGTGCGCGGGATGCTGGGTTTTACCGGAACCTGGCGCGGAAATCCGGTTACAATTCAGGGCAGCGGCATGGGAATGCCGTCCCTGTCGATCTATGTGAACGAACTGATCCGGGATTACGGGGCCAAAACCCTGATCAGAATTGGGTCTTGTGGGGGTATGCAGGACAGCGTCAATGTTCGCGATGTCATTCTCGCGATGACATCAACAACGCTCAGCACCCCGTCGCGCGGTATCCTGAAAGAGTTGAACTTTGCGCCCTGCGCGGATTGGGGTCTTCTGCAAGCCGCCGCCACGGCCGCTGCTGCCAAGGGTACGCCAACACATATTGGCGGGATTTATTCCTCGGACGTGTTCTATGACGAACGATCCGATCTGAACGAGCAGATGGTGCGGCACGGCATCCTCGGGGTCGAGATGGAGGCCGCCGAGCTTTACATCCTTGCCGCACGTCACAAATGCCGGGCGTTGGCGGTGCTGACCGTTTCCGATCACCTTCTCACTGGTGAGGCCCTGCCCGCGTCCGAACGCGAAAGCAGCTTTGGCGATATGGTCGAGATTGCACTGCAGGCCGCCTTTCCGGGCTAAGCCCAAACACGGACCGGGCGGGCGACCGCCCTACTCCGTCAGGGCTTTCGGTTCAGGCACTGGGTCGGGGCGTCTTCGCCTTTCTGTTGCGCGCCGCAATAGGTACAGGTCCAAAACCCTTCTTTGCGGTGCTGCCGCCACCGGCAGTCCCGCGTCAAAGAGGATGTGCGCGCGCGCCAGGCAAAATAGGCGAACACTCCGACAAGCAGTAAAAGCAACAAAACGGGCATGCCAGTGCAGTGCCCGCTTTGGTCAAAATTTACAAGTGCAGGAAGATAAGATCAGGCGGCGTTCGCGTATTCGAACAGCTCTGGTTCCCGCTGCGCATCCGTTTGTGGCGTGTCCGGGGTGTAATAGGCCCAAGCCTGTCCCAGCAGTTCCAGCGCTTCAGCTGCTTTTGTTTTGGTATCTGCGTGTTGTGTCTGCATCGGAGCGATTCCGTCTTGGTTTCATCACTCCTCCCTGTTCGAACCATACATTCGAACAGGTTTGATCACATTGGATAGTTTCGCATTCTTGCCATGCGCTGACCGCAAGACGGCCGAAGCAACCAGGTTCAGACGGCGCGTTCGACCATCATCTTTTTGATCTCGGCAATCGCCTTGGCCGGGTTCAGACCCTTCGGACAGGTCTTGGCGCAGTTCATGATCGTGTGGCAACGGTACAGTTTGAATGGGTCTTCCAGCTCATCCAAACGCTCACCCGTTGCTTCATCCCGGCTGTCTATGATCCAGCGATAGGCATGCAACAAGGCGGCGGGGCCGAGATATCGATCGCCGTTCCACCAGTAACTCGGACACGAGGTCGAGCAGCTGGCGCACATCACACATTCATACAGACCGTCCAGTTTCTTGCGATCTTCAATGGACTGCTTCCATTCCTTTGCCGGACGGTTGGTCTTGGTCTCGAGCCACGGCATGATCGAGGCGTGCTGGGCGTAGAAGTGTGTCAGATCCGGGATCAGGTCCTTGACCACCGGCATATGCGGCAGCGGATAGATTTTCACATCGCCCTTGATCTCATCCATGCCGTAGATACAGGCCAGAGTATTGATCCCGTCGATATTCATCGCGCAAGACCCGCAGATACCTTCGCGGCAGGACCGGCGAAAGGTCAGGGTCGGATCAATCTCATTCTTGATCTTGATCAGCGCGTCCAGAACCATCGGACCGCAGCTGTCCATATCGACGAAATAGGTGTCCACCCGCGGGTTCTGCCCATCTTCGGGGTTCCAGCGATAGATCTGAAACTTGCGAACAGTGCCGGAGCCTTCGGGCTTGGGCCAGGTTTTGCCGGTGGTGATCCGGGAATTCTTTGGGAGAGTCAGTTGTACCACGTTAGAAACCTCCGGAAGGGTATGGACCGATTGAAAAAGAAACCAACCCGCATGAAACTGAAAAAACAGATTTCGTCGGGACATGCATTTGACGAGTCATACTTCGCCTCCAACTTCGACTGGTTGTTCGCGGTTCTCGGCCAATTGATGGAAGACACACAAAATTTTCGTTGCTCGCTCTGTGAAGGAATGCCGCTCCTGCATAAGCTTGGCAAACTCAAGACGCTTTTTGCGCGTTGCATCAGTTTCCGATAACGCCGCTTTCACCACCTTGTTAAAGCTTTCCTCGTCTTCAAAAAGGTAAACGAATTCACGAAGATCTGCCGGCAACCACGCGACATCATCGGAAACCGGAACCGCACCACACGCTAGCGTGTCGAAAATTCTATTCGAGACTTGTCCGTTTTCTTTCATCTGAGGCGTGTGGTCGTTCAGCACAATGTCTGCCTTGGTGTACACCTCTGACAGACCAGAGTTGTCTATCCCATCTGCGCAAAGATACTTCTCGAATTCAGTACCTTTCCAGCCCGGTCCCCAAATTTTCAAATCGCGCCCTGATCGTGCTGCATAGGCAGATGAGGGGCGTTCGAATCCAGACCTGTTTCTTCCAACGAATACCAATCCGTCACCGCGAAGAGACTGGCGTGGCCGCATTATTTCGGAATCGAATCCTTGTGGCAAAAGCGATGACTTTTCTGCGTACTCAGTTGACAGCGCTTCTTCATACATTTTGCCTGATGCCAAAAACACGTGATCGGCCTGTGCAAAGTTTGTTGGCCGCATTCTTTTTGAGATCGACCAGAAGACGCATGTTCTACCAGGTTGCTTGCTGAAATTTGCGCGCCCTCGCAGCACAATGTCCAGCCCTCCTGGATTGCTGTTTGCGTACCATTCGTCCTGAGGGTCAATCGAAGTACGATATCCCATTCGGGAAAACGCTTTCGCCAAACCAAGCGCAAAATAATAGTCGCCCCAATCGCCCAAAACTTCGCGATTTGGCGCCGCGACCTTAATCGCTATATCTGGGTTTTGGTCCCAGCCTTCGGCTAATAATCGGGGGCAAGAAGAACCCCACCTACTTTCAACCGCAGAAACTATATCCAGCGCATCAAAGTACCTTGCGCTTCCGTAATCATCGAGATCTATGGAAACAAACTCTGAGAGGATGTCGTCATACGCATCGGACAAAACAGAGTTGTTGGCATCAAGCCCTGTCACAATCACAAGGCCCGTCGGCGCACAGTCGACAACTTCCAACTCCAAATCTGGCCTGTACTTTTGGAGGATCGGAACAATTTTCCAGACATCACCTGTCCAGCTCTGTGTTTCCCGTTGTCTTTTGGTGATGGCATTATTCCAGGGCACACAATCATGCATGACAATCACGCTTTCGCGTGAACACTGGCGTTCGGTATTGATAAAATCCCTGAGGAGAAACTCCATCAGATGCATGCCGTCAAGGAAAGCCAGATCAATTTTTGCGCCCAAAGTCGTCAGATGGTCTGAGGCAAAGAACTCGTCGCTTTCACATTGAAACAGATGAAGCTCGGGTTTTGGTCCAATCACCTCATGCCGGACTGCGAAAACAGGATCTACTGATATCGACTTTGAGTGGCTTAGCCTCAGACTGGCTCCGGTCTGCGTGCCGATTTCAAAATACCATTCAGGCTTTAGCGTCAGATGCAAACGCTTGAGAAACTCAAGATAATGCAGCCCGTCCGCAAGGCGGAAACCGTCTTGTGCCAATTCAGCCATTTCCGCCCTCCTTCGTTTTGCTGTCACTCCAATGGCGCAATACTGCACTCATACTAAGTGTTGCGTCCAATTAGAAAGTCCGTGCTTTGGGCGCGATTTTCTTGAGGCTGATGCCGCCTTCGGCTTCGGTGCTGAGCGGATCGACGATCACCGGGCGATAGCTGAGGTCAACCTTGTTGCCCTCGACCCGTGACACGGTGTGGACGCGCCAGTTCTCGTCGTCGCGTTCGGCAAAATCCTCGTGCGCGTGGGCGCCGCGAGATTCTTTGCGTGCCTCAGCACCAACGATAGTGGCCAATGCGCTTGGCATCAGGTTGGTCAGCTCCAGCGTCTCCATCAGGTCGCTGTTCCAGACCATTGACCGGTCCGAGACTTTGATGTCGTCCATCTTGGCGGCAATCGCCGTCATCTTCTCGACACCTTCGGCCATGGTTTTGGCGGTTCGGAACACGGCCGCGTCTTCTTGCATGGTCTTTTGCATCTCAAGCCGCAGGTCCGCAGTCGGGACCGATCCGCTGGCGTTGCGCACGGCATCAAACCGATCAAACGCAGCATCGACCGATGTCTGGTTCAGAACCGGGTTCGAGGCCTCGGCATCGACAACCTTACCGGCCCGGATTGCAGCCGCTCGGCCAAAGACCACAAGGTCGATCAGCGAATTTGAACCCAGACGGTTTGCGCCATGGACAGAAGCACAACCGGCCTCACCCACGGCCATCAGGCCAGGAACTACGCCGGTCGGATTGTCAGCGGTCGGATTCAGGACCTCACCCCAATAGTTGGTTGGGATACCGCCCATGTTGTAATGTACAGTCGGTAAAACCGGGATTGGTTCCCTGGTCACGTCCACACCCGCAAACACGCGCGCGGATTCCGAAATCCCTGGCAGACGCTCCGCCAGAGCCTCAGACGGCAGGTGGCTGAGGTTCAAGTGAATATGATCGCCACCGTCTCCGTGACCTCGGCCTTCTCGGATCTCCATGGTCATCGAACGCGAGACATAGTCACGTGGCGCAAGATCCTTGTATTGGGGCGCATAACGCTCCATGAACCGCTCACCTTCCGAGTTGGTCAGATAACCGCCCTCACCACGTGCGCCCTCGGTGATCAAACAACCCGAGCCGTAAATGCCGGTTGGGTGGAACTGCACAAACTCCATGTCCTGCAGGGCCAGACCGGCACGGGCCACCATACCACCACCGTCGCCAGTGCAAGTGTGGGCTGAGGTGGCGCTGAAATAGGCACGGCCATAACCGCCGGTTGCCAGCACCACCATCTTGGCGTTGAAGACATGCATGGTGCCGTCGTCCAGCTTCCAGCACACGACACCCTGACATTGCCCGTCCTCGGACATGATCAGGTCGATGGCAAAATACTCGATATAGAACTCGGCGTTGTTTTTCAGCGACTGGCCATAGAGCGTATGCAGGATCGCGTGGCCGGTCCGGTCAGCGGCGGCACAGGTGCGCTGCACCGCTGGGCCTTCACCGAACTCGGTGGTATGGCCACCGAAAGGACGCTGATAGATCTTGCCTTCTTCGGTCCGGCTGAAGGGCACACCGTAATGTTCCAGCTCGTACACGGCCTTAGGGGCCTCACGCGCCAGATACTCCATCGCATCGGTGTCACCCAACCAGTCCGAACCCTTGACGGTATCGTACATGTGCCACTGCCAGTGGTCCGGGCCCATGTTCGACAAGGACGCGGCAATGCCGCCTTGCGCCGCAACAGTGTGCGAACGTGTCGGGAAAACCTTGGTCACACAAGCTGTGCGCAACCCTTGTTCCGCCATGCCCAGGGTGGCCCGCAGACCTGCCCCACCGGCGCCGACAACGACCACGTCATATTCGTGTGTTTCGTATTCGTATGCAGCCATTTCTTTCAGCTCCGGGAATTAGAGGGCAATGCGCGCGATGGCGAACAGTCCGGCGGCAGCAGCGCCGTAAGACAAGCAGGTGACAAGGATGATCAGAACCTTTTCCATGGTGCCATGGACATAGTCCTCAAGCATCACCTGCGCACCTTCGGCAAAGTGTTTGAAACCGATAAGCAGCGTCAGCGCGGCGACAATCGCCGGGAAGGGGCGCGAATAATAGTCCAGCACCAAGTCAAAGGGCTGCCCTAGCACCGGACCGAATGTGAAGATGAACAGCGGAACAAGGATCAGCAAAGCCACCGAGGTGACTTTCATCCGCCAGAAATGTGCTGTTCCGGATTTTGCAGAGCCCAACCCGGTCGCACGTTTACGGTCTGTCAAATAACGCATGTCAGCCCTCCCTTACGCGACGATCAGCAAGGTGATCGCGGTCAGAACGACCGAACCGATCACAACCGCCCAACCCAGCTTTTCCGCAATGGGCAGGTCCAGCCCGTACCCGTTGTCCCAGATCAAGTGCCGGACACCAGCCAGGGTGTGATACCACAGCCCCCAAAGCGACAGCGCCATAACCAGATCACCCAGAACCGAAGTAAGCCACCAGTTTGCGCGTTCAAAAGCCTCGGGCGAGGTGGCCGCAGCCAGAAACCACCAGACAATCAACAATGCCGCCACAAGCAGGGCGTTTCCGGTAATGCGCGTCAGGATGGATGTGATCGAGGTCAGCTGAGGACGATAGATCGACAGATGCGGCGATAACGGGCGGTTGCCCCGATTGACATCGGCCATGGCGGCTCCTTTTCGGTTGGCTTCCGAAGGTTTTACTGTTTTTTGCCTCTCTGTCACGTGCTGCAGATGCAAAAAAGCCGATAATTGCTGCAAAATCACGGATATTGCACGATTGTGATCACACAAAATCACCCCGTGATCACAAATAAAACTGAGTTCGTCAGATGTTAGCGCCTACACGGCGAATCTGTGATCGGCCTAGTCAAGACCGGCAGTCTGCTGTGTGACCTCGCGCAACAACTTTTTACGAATTCGTTCCGGGTAATCCGCGAAACCAGTGGCTGAAACCACGAATGCGCCCTCGCCCACGATAACGTTTTCAAAGAAATAGGCAGTCAGGTCCGGTTCGCTTTCCTCAATGGCAATTGCGTTCACTGTCACGCCCTTGGTGCGCAGTGTCGCGTGCAATTCCGAGGGCTCAACCCCTTCGTTGGAAACCCCATCGCCGGAAATATCGATCAGATGACGTTTGCAGTTCTTCACGCTGTCAAAACTGGACATCGTCATCTCCAGCGCTTCACCGATTGCGGTTGAGAAATTGCGCCAAACCCTGGGGTCCCTGGCAACCTGATCGGCAAACCGGTCAAGCGTTTCAAAACTGTCAATATGGGTCCAGGGGACAGTGATCTTTTGACGCGAAGAGCCCGTCCATTGCACCAGCATCAGCCGCGCCTCGCCGCGCAGCAGCGCCTCGGACACGATGGGATCGCGCAGCCCTGCGGCCAGACCGTCCATTTGAATTCTGTATTCAGTTGAATCAACCGAGCCCGACACATCCACCGCCAGCGCCAGCGCAAGGTCGCAGGCCATAGCGGGCGGGGTCAGGCAAAGGCAGGCAGCAATGGAACGGAACAAGACCATGATCGCAGCCTAGCACGAATGTCACGGGCCGCGATCACATGAATGTGGGGCGGACGCCTCAGACTGGCATCAGTGCCCAATAATCCAGATCCAGCAGGACGTTGGACATGTATCGGCCTTCGGTGTTTTTCAGCTCAAAAGGTTCGCCACCTTTGGTGGCCACCAGCCGCAAGCGTACGGCGCCGACACCCGGCACGTCGGTTTCGGCTTTGTCCAAAACTTCGGACCAGGCCTTGATCGTATCGCCCGCGAAACAGGGGTTGGCATGCGCGCCACCGTTCAGGCCAACGATCATCTGGGCATTGGCAAGCCCGTTGAAGGACAGCGCCCTTGCCATCGAGATCACGTGCCCGCCGTAAATTAACCGCCCCTCAGGGCGGAAGGTCAGGTCGAAATGCACTTTGGCGGTGTTTTGCCACAAACGCGTGGCCAGCATGTGCTCGGCCTCTTCCACTGTCACACCGTCGACGTGGTCAATGGTTTCCCCGATCTGGTAGTCGCCCCAGCGATGCGCCTCACCCGACTGGCTAAAGCTGTAAGCCGAGAAATCAAGGCCCTGAGGCACCACCAGATCGCCTGGTTCCAGTACCTTTTTAAGATCAGGCAGCACGGTTTCAGGTGCAGCGGCGTCCGGATTTGCCTTGCGCACCATAACCCAGCGCACATATTCGATCACCACCTCGTCGCGTTGGTTCAGACCTCGGGTCCGCACCCAGACCACACCGGTCTTGCCATTCGAGTTCTGCTTGAGGCCAATCACCTCGGATTCCGACCGCAACGTGTCACCGGGATATACCGGTTTCAGCCAGCGCCCCTCGGCATAACCCAAGTTGGCCACCGCATTCAGCGAGATATCCGGCACGGTCTTGCCAAACACCACGTGAAAGGCCGCCAGATCGTCAATCGGGCTTTTTGGCAGGCCACAATTCCGGGCAAATTCATCCGAGGAATAAAGCGCATGCCGCGCCGGATAAAGCGCGTGATACAACGCCCGCTCGCCATCAGTCACAGTGCGCGGCACCGCATGGTGCAGGACCTGACCGATGGAATAATCCTCGAAAAAGCGGCCCGGATTGGTTTTTGCCATTATTGCTGTCCCAGTTTCATGTCGGGGGAGTAATCGGCCGCGACGTCTTTGGTCACGGCCTGCGCACAGCGCATCACGCTGTTTGCTGCGTCGTATGCGTAAGACGGGTCGCCATGCAGTTCCCATCCTTTTGCCAGCGCATCTGACACTTTGTGGCAGAAGGCCGAGGTGTCTTCTTCGGTCAGAAGTCGATAGAGTTTTGCCACGATATCCGCCTCTTACGACCCAAACGGCGACGGACCAACCAGCCCGTGAATATAGCCGATGATGCCCAGCAGCACGATTGACGCGACAAAGAACATCGCATCTTTGCCATAGGTCCCAGGCTCGCCCGGGGTCCAGTCAGGTTCGGATCTGTTGATCACGATCACTTCAACTACGGCCCAGGCCAGCAATCCGCCAAACAGGACGATCGAGGCCAGATCACCGTTCACCAGCAAATGTGCAAAAGCCCAAAGCTTCATCCCGCCCAGCATCGGATGACGCATCTTGTTCAGCAGGCGACCTTTTTGACCTGCCGGGCTCATCATGTAGATGGCGATCAGCACCAGTAGGTTGTTGATATGCACCATGAAGGTGGGTGGCGCCCAGACAAAGATTGTGTCGGTCATGCGGTAGCCGAAGATCATCAGCAAAATGGCCGTGACCAGCACCAGCGCAACCGCACCCTTGCCGCCATTGCCCATTGCCGCGCGCTGCGCTGGCATCAGGCGTTTGAACAGATGTGCGGCCCACCATAGCGCCACACCAAGAATCAGAAGAAAAAAGCCCATGCTGGCTTACCCCGCTTGCAAAGCTGTAATTGCCTCTGCTTTTGCCAGAATTTCACGGGCGGTTGCAACGTGCAGGTTTTCCACGATCTTGCCATCGACGACAGCGACACCCTGTCCCTGCGCTTCGGTCTCTTCAAACGCGGTGATCTGGCGGCGGGCCAGATCGATTTCCGCATCCGAAGGCGCGAAGGCGTCGTTGGTCACGTCAACCTGTGCCGGGTGGATCAAGGTTTTGCCGTCAAAACCCATATCGCGGCCCTGCGCGCATTCGGCCGCCAGGCCTTCGCTGTCCTTGAAGGCGTTGTAGACGCCGTCGACAATGATCAGCCCCTCGGCCTTGGCGGCCAGCAAACACAGCCCCAGCGAGGTTTGCAACGGCAGGCGATCTGGGCGGAACCGGGTCTGCAATTCCTTGGCCAGATCGTTGGTGCCCATGACAAAGCCCGCCATCAGCGGATGCGCGGCAATTTCGGCGGCGTTCAGCATCCCGCGAGGCGTTTCCATCATCGCCCAGATCGGAATGTCGCCCGTGATTTCGGCCAGCGCATCAACGTCCGCGGCAGAGTTCACCTTGGGCAGCAGGACCACATCAGCGTCCATGTCGCGCACCGCCTCGGCGTCAGCGCGACCCCATTTTGTATCCAGCCCGTTGATGCGCACGATCTTGACCCGTGAGCCGTAGCCACCGGTGGCCAGCGCGGATTTCAGTGTTTCGCGGGCGTTGTCCTTTTCATCCGCAGAGACCGCGTCTTCGAGGTCAAAGATGATGGCGTCCACCGGCAAGGTACGTGCCTTGTCCAGTGCCCGGTCACGGGAGCCCGGGATATAGAGAACGGAGCGATAAGGGCGCTGACGGGGATCCATTGGCTACTCTCGTTGAAATAATGTTGCGCGGAATGGGGCATTTTTTGTTGGAAAGTTCAAGCGCAAAATCGCCGCACTGCAGCATTTAGGCTCTTTGCGACGCAACGTGCGTTGCCTTAACCGGATATCGGTCCGGGACCCGCACCCTGTTTGCCAGATGGAATCGATAAAGGGTCGCAGATGAAAAACACGCTGTTCAAGATGACGATGGGCCTTGGAATCATGGTTCTGGCCGCGCAACAGGTTCACGCCCAAAACTGCGCACCGCGCAGTGATGTAGTCAACAGGCTGGCCGAAACCTACGGCGAGACACGCCGGGGCATCGGCATAGCCCGGCAAGGCGCTGTGATAGAGGTTTTCACCTCGGACCGGACCGGAAGCTGGACAATTACTGTGACGCTGCCGGACGGGATGACCTGTCTTGTGGCCTCGGGTCAGACTTATGAGACGATGACAGAGACTCTGCCGCCCAACACCTAAGTCAAGGCGTCCCAGATCAGCTTGCTACCCGACAGCGTAAGCAACACATAAGCGATCGCAAAGAACAGGCGTTCGGACAGCATGAAATGCGCCCGGACGCCCAGCCACGCGCCTAGGATTGCAAACGGGGTCAGCAGCAGATCGGCCCAAGCGGTTTGCCATGTAAACAGCCCCAGATAGGCGTAGGGAACAAATTTCGCGGCATTGATGACCCAGAAAACCAGCACCGTGGTGGCCTGAAACTCGGTCTTCGACAGGCGTTGTGACAGCAGGTAAACTGCTGCGGGCGGGCCTCCGGCATGGCTGACAAAGCTGGTGAACCCTGCGACCAGCCCCGCAAACAATCCCGCAGGCGGTGGCAATCTTTTGGCGAAACCGCGAATCCACCCGTTGCTTTGCGCA
The DNA here is from genome assembly GCF_042768335.1 of Ruegeria meonggei. Classification (NCBI taxonomy): domain Bacteria; kingdom Pseudomonadati; phylum Pseudomonadota; class Alphaproteobacteria; order Rhodobacterales; family Roseobacteraceae; genus Ruegeria; species Ruegeria meonggei. The sequence goes on from NZ_JAXHBT010000001.1 coordinate 2,516,629, forward strand.
AAGTGCCAGATCACGAATCCGACAGAGATTCCCCCGATCAATAGGCGCAGCAAGTCATCATCGGTCACACGATACAGCCACGCCCCCAAGACTACGCCCGGCACAGCCCCAAGCATCAGCAGGCGTGCATCCGGCCAGCTCCAACGCTTCCAATAGGGGCCCAGCGTGGCCACATCGATCACCATCAGAATCGGCAGCATCAGCGCCAAAGCCTGTCCCGGTGTGAGGATCAGCGCCAGAATCGACGAAGACGCAAACGCCACTCCCGAGCCGAACCCACCCTTCGAGATACCGGCAAAGATCACTGCAGGGATCGCCACAACAAAAAACATCGGGGTCAGTTCGAACATGCGGCGTCCCATGAATAGGCCTGTCTCACAAGCGGTTTAGCGCAATCAGCGGGATCAGCGCAAACGGTATGCGGTTGCATGCCGCGCCGCTGGACCCTTGCGCCACGGCCATTTAGCGACTAGCAAAACCGCGATTTCAAAACCGACCGGAGATATTCCAAATGGCCAGACCCAAGATCGCGCTGATCGGCGCAGGTCAGATCGGCGGCACGCTCGCCCACCTCGCAGCAATGAAAGAACTTGGGGACGTCGTTCTGTTCGACATCGCCGAAGGCACACCGGAAGGCAAAGCGCTGGATATCGCCGAATCCGGTCCCTCCGAAGGGTTTGACGCATCTCTGAAGGGCACGCAATCCTACGCAGACATCGCAGGCGCCGACGTTTGTATCGTTACCGCCGGTGTTCCGCGTAAACCCGGCATGAGCCGCGACGACCTGCTGGGCATCAACCTGAAAGTCATGAAGTCGGTCGGCGAAGGCATCGCCGCCAACGCGCCGGACGCATTTGTCATCTGCATCACCAATCCGCTGGACGCGATGGTCTGGGCGCTGCGCGAATTTTCTGGCTTGCCCCACAACAAGGTCTGCGGCATGGCAGGCGTTCTAAACTCGGGCCGGTTCGCGCATTTCCTGTCGGAAGAGTTCAACGTCTCCATGCGCGACGTCACCGCCTTTGTTCTGGGCGGCCACGGCGACACCATGGTGCCGTCGGTGCGCTATTCGACCGTTGCAGGCATCCCGCTGCCCGATCTGGTCGAAATGGGCTGGACCACGCAGGAGAAGCTGGACGCTATCGTACAGCGCACCCGGGACGGCGGCGCTGAGATCGTTGGCCTGCTGAAAACCGGCTCGGCCTTCTATGCACCTGCCACTTCGGCGATCGAAATGGCTGAAGCCTATCTGAAGGACCAAAAGCGCGTCCTGCCCTGTGCCGCCTATTGTAACGGCGAACTGGGTGTCGAAGGCATGTATGTCGGCGTACCCACCGTGATCGGTGCCGGCGGGATCGAGCGGATCGTCAACATCACCCTGAACGAAGAAGAACAAACCGGTTTCGACAATTCGGTTAACGCCGTGAAGGGCCTGATCGAGGCCTGCAAAGGCATCGACAACTCGCTGGCCTGATCTCTTCAGATCTGACACATGAAACCGGCCCCAATGCGGGCCGGTTTTTCTTTTGTCCCATCCCGATATTGCAGATGCACCTGGTCGGAGATGTTGGCGCAAACGTCGCAAATGCCTTTTATGAATGTGTTTTCGACCGCCCCTTCGCCAAAAGTCGAATCAATCAGCATTCCCGCTTCGCTTTGTGATCACACCAAAAAAACCTGTGATCACAAATAGTGAAAATCTTCGTGAAAAACTGCTTTTGCGTCAAAAAAGCCTTTATTATTGCCCCGTAGACACCTCTATATCGGTCTAATCGTAGTCAAACGGGACAGTTTCGATGAACATTCACGAATATCAGGCCAAAGCGCTTCTTCGCAGCTATGGCGCTCCGGTTTCTGAAGGACGCGCAGTGCTGCGCGCCGAAGAAGCCAAAACCGCAGCCGGTGAACTGGACGGGCCCCTTTGGGTCGTTAAGGCACAAATCCATGCGGGTGGGCGCGGCAAGGGGTCATTCAAAGAAGCCGACGCTGGTGAAAAAGGCGGTGTCCGTCTGACCAAATCGGTCGAGGAAGCGTCTGAGGAAGCCAAGAAGATGCTGGGCCGCACGTTGGTCACCCATCAAACCGGCCCCGCAGGCAAACAGGTCAACCGCATCTATATCGAGGCCGGGTCTGGCATCGAAACCGAATTGTACCTGGCTCTGCTGGTGGATCGCCAGACCAGCCGCATTTCTTTTGTCTGCTCGACCGAAGGCGGCATGGACATCGAAGAGGTGGCTGCGGCCACGCCTGAGAAAATCCTGTCCTTCTCGGTGGACCCTGCGACGGGCTATCAGGCCTATCACGGCCGCCGCATCGCATTCTCGCTGGGCCTGCAGGGCGCGCAGGTCAAGCAATGCGTCAAACTGATGAGCCAGCTTTATGCCGCCTTCGTCGAGAAGGATATGGAGATGCTGGAGATCAACCCGCTGATCGTGTCCGACAGTGGCGACCTCAAGGTGTTGGACGCCAAAGTCAGTTTTGACGGCAACGCGATGTACCGCCACCCGGATATTTCAGAACTGCGCGACACCACCGAAGAAGATTCCAAGGAACTGGAAGCCTCGAAATACGACCTGAACTACATCGCGCTGGATGGTGAGATCGGCTGCATGGTCAACGGTGCCGGTCTGGCGATGGCGACGATGGACATCATCAAGCTCTATGGGGCCGAGCCTGCCAACTTCCTCGACGTGGGCGGTGGCGCGACCAAAGAAAAAGTGACCGAAGCGTTCAAGATCATCACCTCGGACCCGCAGGTCAAAGGCATTCTGGTCAATATCTTCGGCGGCATCATGCGCTGTGACGTCATCGCCGAGGGCGTTGTCGCCGCGGTGAAAGAGGTCGGCCTGCAGGTTCCGCTGGTCGTGCGTCTGGAAGGCACGAATGTCGAGAAAGGCAAAGAGATCATCAACACCTCTGGCTTAGACGTGATCGCTGCAGACAACCTGAAAGACGGTGCCGAGAAGATCGTGAAAGCGGTTAAGGGTTAAGCTCCAGTGCTACGTAAGCCTATTATTGCCGGAATTATGTTTCTTGCAGCGTGCCAAAGCACATTGGAAGGAAACTCTATCGCTAGAGAACAACAGCGGCCAGACGACGGCATAGAAGCGTTTACAAGTGCGTGCATTAAGACCGACGCAACTCGCGAAAGTGCACGTCGTGTTTTTGACAATTTCAACATCTTCAGGACAGTACGGAACTCTGCGAACGGAACTTTCCCAGGTGGTGAATTCATCGATCAGGCTTATGCAAAAGAAGTCGGACCAAGAGGAATTGAACACTACCTTAAAAGCCGTTTGGGAGAGCACGAGTCATATTGTGTGGTCCGTATTCGCGGTCTTTGGATGAATGACGCGCAACAACCGATTTCAAATGCGCTTTCTGAGGATGGTTTCAAATACGTCGAGAACTTCGCACAAGCACAGGAACAAGATTTCCAGATATCGAAATTGTCTGGCGTCTATCAAAACCGCGGTCGGTACTTTTTACTGATTGCAGCGCAGTCTGCACAAAGGGCCGGCCGTATCACTGATTTGGAGTTCTACGAGCTCGCAACGAAGTAACGCTAATTACAGGAGCCACACAAAATGGCAGTCCTCATCGACGAAAATACCAAAGTGATCTGTCAGGGCTTTACCGGCTCGCAGGGCACATTCCACTCTGAACAGGCCATCGCCTATGGCACCAAAATGGTTGGCGGCGTGACCCCGGGCAAAGGCGGGATGACCCACCTTGACCTGCCCGTGTTCAACTCGGTCCACGAAGCTAAGCATGTGACCGAAGCCAACGCATCGGTGATCTATGTTCCGCCGCCGTTTGCGGCTGACTCGATCCTCGAAGCGATTGATGCCGAGATGGAAGTGATCGTCTGCATCACCGAAGGCATCCCGGTTCTGGACATGATGAAGGTGAAACGTGCGCTGGAAGGCTCAAGCTCGCGCCTGATCGGGCCGAACTGCCCCGGTGTCATCACGCCAGACGCCTGCAAGATCGGCATCATGCCCGGCCACATCCACAAGCGCGGCTCGGTCGGCGTGGTGTCACGTTCGGGTACGCTGACCTATGAGGCCGTCAAGCAGACCACCGATGTGGGTCTGGGCCAGTCCACCTGTGTGGGCATCGGCGGCGACCCGATCAAAGGCACCGAGCATATCGACGTGCTGGAATGGTTCCTGGCGGATGATGAAACCCATTCGATCATCATGATCGGTGAGATCGGTGGTTCAGCCGAGGAAGAAGCCGCGCAGTTCCTGGCGGATGAGGCCAAGAAAGGCCGCAAGAAGCCGACCGCCGGTTTCATCGCAGGCCGCACGGCCCCTCCGGGCCGCCGCATGGGCCACGCGGGCGCGATTGTCGCCGGTGGCAAAGGTGGTGCCGAGGACAAAATCGAAGCCATGCGCGCAGCCGGCATCGTCGTGGCCGAAAGCCCGGCGCAGCTGGGTGAAGCTGTGCTGGAGGCGATTGGGTAAGTGACCAAAGACCGGGCATATGCACTTAGGGCAGCGCCCGGCCCGAGGGTGGGCGAGGAGCGCCCGCCCTCGGGCCGGGCGGGTCGGGCGCTGCCCAGCGTTGCCCGCCGGGCAGAACATGCATCATGAAAATTCTTAAGATCATAGGTCTTCTATCCTTTCTAGTAGGCGGCTTTCTGACTTTATCCTATTGGGGTCTGTCGTTTCCGGAACGCTTGGCTCAAGAAAAGGCGCCGGATGGGATCAAGGTGGTCTTGGTCGATTTCCCAAGCGATCCAAACATCGTGACCTTTGATCCGAGTCTGATTTCTGCGGATGAGTTGTTCACCTTTGGCAGGCAGCTTTGTGGCTACACTCCGGTTGTGTCAGAGTTGGAGCCGACGTTCTATGACAGGTTGCGCGACCGTCAACGCGCCAGCATAGTTTGCGGGTGATGAAGATGATGACCTTCTCTGACGCCATCCGCACCTGTTTCGCCAAGTTCTTCACCTTCTCGGGTCGCGCCTCGCGGCCCGAATACTGGTTCTTTTTCCTGTTCATCGTGATCTGGAGCTTTATCGCCGGGGTCATCGATTGGCAGTTCTTCACACAGGTCGCAACAACTCAGACCGATGAAGTCAAACAAGTCACCGCAACGTCAAACCAGCCGGTGCAAAGCATCGTCAGCCTGATCGTGTTCTTCCCGCATTTGGCCGTCGCGTGGCGGCGGATGCATGATACCGGGCGCAGTGGGCTTTTTGCTTTGTTGCCGATCCTGTTGATTGTCGGTGCCTTTGTTGTGCTGATCTTTGGCATCGGACTGTCGGACCAGTTCCAGCATGGCGGGGGTTTGAACATCCTGTTCACCCGCGCGACTTTATTGATTGTTATACCGACCCTCTTAATCCTGATGATCTCGCCCCTCCTGGTCCTGTGGTGGCTGACCCGCCCCAGCCAGCCAGGCACCAACCAATACGGTCCCAACCCAACAGAGGTAGCCCAATGACCGAACATACGCCCAACTCTGCCTTTCATGCCTCAAGCTTTATGCAGGGGCATAATGCTGAATATCTGGAGCAGCTTTATGCCCAGTACGCCAAGGACCCGAACGCTGTAGATGCGGCCTGGGCCGAGTTCTTCCGGGCGATGGGCGATGCCACGCCGGACGTTCAGCGTGAGGCCGAAGGGCCGTCCTGGGCGCGCACCGACTGGCCGCCGATGCCATCCGATGATCTGACCGGTGCGCTGACTGGCGAATGGGCCGAGATCGACGCCAAGGCAGCAGGCAAAAAGATCAAGGACAAGGCGGCCGACAAGGGCGTTGCAGTCAGCGAGGACCAGATCAAACGCGCCGTGCTGGACAGCCTGCGAGCGCTGATGCTGATCCGGGCCTATCGTATTCGGGGCCATCTGGCCGCCAATCTGGACCCGCTGGGGATGCGGGCTGCCAGCAATCATCCGGAACTGGACCCTAAGACCTACGGCTTTTCTGACGCGGATATGGATCGCCCGATCTTTATCGACAATGTTCTGGGCCTGCAGATGGCCTCGATGCGGCAGATCGTCGACATCGTAAAACGCACCTATTGCGGCACCTTTGCGCTGCAATACATGCATATCTCGAACCCCGAAGAAGCCGCCTGGCTGAAGGAGAGGATCGAAGGGTATGGCAAGGAAATCGCGTTCACTAAGGAAGGCCGCAAGGCGATCCTGAACAAGATGGTCGAGGCTGAAGGGTTCGAGAAGTTCCTGCACGTCAAATACATGGGCACCAAGCGGTTTGGCCTGGACGGGGGTGAGGCTTTGATCCCCGCGATGGAGCAGATCATCAAGCGCGGTGGCGCGCTGGGGGTTCGCGACATCGTCATCGGCATGCCGCACCGGGGCCGTCTGAACATCCTGGCCAATGTGATGCGAAAGCCATACCGGGCCATTTTCAACGAATTCCAGGGCGGCAGTTTCAAACCCGAGGATGTCGATGGATCGGGCGATGTTAAATACCACCTCGGCGCCTCCAGTGACCGCGAGTTTGATGGCAATTCGGTTCACTTGTCTTTGACGGCAAACCCCAGCCACCTTGAGGCCGTAAACCCTGTAGTCATCGGTAAAGTGCGCGCCAAGCAGGATCAGATCGGTGATACAGACCGCACCAAGGTCATGGGCATCCTGCTGCATGGCGACGCAGCCTTTGCCGGTCAGGGAGTTGTAGCCGAGGGGTTCGGTCTGTCCGGGCTGAAAGGTCATCGGACCGGCGGCACCATGCATATCGTGGTGAACAACCAGATCGGGTTCACCACCGCGCCGCATTTCAGCCGCTCCAGCCCCTACCCCACCGATATCGCTCTGATGGTCGAAGCGCCGATCTTCCACGTAAACGGCGACGATCCCGAAGCGGTGGTTCACGCCGCCAAGGTGGCAACCGAGTTCCGGCAGAAGTTCCACAAGGATGTGGTACTGGATATCTTCTGCTATCGCAGGTTCGGGCATAACGAGGGCGATGAGCCCATGTTCACCAACCCTATCATGTACAAGAAGATCAAGACCCATAAGACCACGCTGTCTTTGTACACCGCCCGGCTGGTCAAAGATGGTCTGATCCCCGAGGGCGAGATCGAGGATATGAAGGCCGCCTTCCAGGCCCATCTGAATGATGAGTTTGAGGCCGGCAAGGATTACAAACCCAACAAGGCCGACTGGCTGGACGGGCGCTGGTCGCATCTGGACAAGAACAAGGATGACTACGTGCGCGGTGATACCGCGATCACGCCCGAGACCCTGGCCCAGATCGGCAATGCCCTGACCCACGCGCCCAAAGACATTACGGTTCACAAGACTGTCGCGCGGCTTTTGGATCATAAGAAACAGATGTTCGACAATGGCACCGGATTCGACTGGGCAACGGGTGAGGCACTGGCCTTCGGCGCGCTGCTGACAGAAGGGTACCCTGTGCGTCTGTCCGGGCAGGATGCGACGCGGGGAACCTTTAGCCAGCGTCATTCAGGCTTTATCCACCAGGAAACCGAAGAGCGGTATTATCCGCTGAACAACATCCGCGAAGGGCAGTCGAAATACGAAGTGATCGACTCGATGCTGTCCGAATATGCGGTACTGGGCTTTGAATACGGGTTCTCGCTGGCTGAACCCAACGCCCTGACCCTATGGGAGGCGCAGTTTGGTGACTTTGCCAACGGTGCGCAGATCATGTTCGACCAGTTCATCAGCTCGGGCGAAAGCAAATGGCTGCGCATGTCCGGTCTGGTCTGCCTGCTTCCGCACGGGTTTGAAGGGCAAGGTCCTGAACACTCGTCCGCGCGTCTGGAGCGGTTCCTGCAGATGTGCGGTCAGGATAACTGGATCGTGGCCAACTGCACGACGCCTGCGAACTACTTCCACATCCTGCGCCGTCAGCTGCACCGCACCTTCCGCAAGCCGCTGATCCTGGTGACCCCGAAATCACTGCTGCGCCACAAACTGGCCGTCAGCAAGACCGAGGAATTCACCACCGGGTCAAGCTTCCACCGGGTGCTGTGGGATGATGCACAGCAAGGCAATTCGGACACCAAACTGGTTAAGGACGACAAGGTCAAACGGGTCGTGATGTGTTCCGGCAAAGTCTATTTCGACCTGCTGGAAGAACGCGATGCCCGGGGTATCGACGATGTCTACCTGATGCGGATCGAACAGTATTACCCCTTCCCCGCGCATTCGCTGATCAACGAGCTTGAGCGCTTTAAGGGTGCTGAGATCATCTGGTGTCAGGAAGAGCCCAAGAACCAGGGGGCCTGGTCGTTCATCGAACCGAATATCGAATGGGTTCTGACCCGCATTAAGGCCAAACACACAAGGCCCCGCTATGTCGGTCGCGCCACTTCGGCCTCGCCCGCGACGGGTCTGGCCAGCCAACACAAAGCCCAACAAGAAGCGCTGGTGAACGAAGCGCTGAGCATTGAAGGAAAGTAATGATGTCCATTGAAGTTCGTGTTCCCACGCTGGGCGAGTCCGTTACCGAAGCCACAGTTGCAACCTGGTTCAAAAAGCCCGGCGATGCGGTCGCTGTAGATGAGATGCTGTGTGAGCTTGAGACCGACAAAGTCACCGTTGAAGTGCCCGCACCTTCAGCTGGTGTGATGGGTGAAATTATCGCCGCCGAAGGTGAAACCGTTGGGGTTGATGCGTTGCTGGCGACGATCGCGGCGGGCGAAGGGGCTGCTCCGGCGCCGGCCGCAGCGGCACCTGCCCCTGCCCAGGCGGCAGCGTCCGGCGGCAGCGTTGACGTCATGGTGCCCACTTTGGGTGAATCCGTGACCGAGGCAACCGTATCGACCTGGTTTAAACAAGTCGGCGACAGCGTCGCGCAGGACGAGATGCTCTGTGAGTTGGAGACAGACAAGGTCTCGGTCGAGGTTCCGGCCCCGGCCGGGGGTGTTCTGGCGGAAATCATGGCACCAGAAGGCGCAACGGTGGACGCGACAGCCAAACTGGCCGTGATCTCGAGCGCGGCGGCAGGGTCGGTTACCGCCCCGGCAGCAGTCGCTGCACCGGCAAACGGTGGCGACTCGGTCGGTGGCAAAGACGTGGCAAACGCCCCCTCAGCCGAGAAGGCCATGGCCGAGGCCGGGCTGTCAGCTGATCAGGTCACCGGCACCGGCCGCGACGGTCGGATCATGAAAGAAGACGTGGCCAAGGCGGCAGCAACCGCCTCTGCTCCGGCATCTGCACCAGCAGCGCCTGCCCCCGCAGCCCAAGTCCCGCGCGCACCAGTTGCCGCTCAGGATGCGGCGCGCGAGGAGCGGGTCAAGATGACCCGGTTGCGCCAGACCATCGCCAAGCGTCTGAAAGACAGCCAGAACACCGCGGCCATGCTGACCACCTACAACGAGGTGGATATGACCGAGGTGATGGCCCTTCGTAACCAGTACAAGGACCAGTTTGAAAAGAAGCATGGCGTGCGACTGGGCTTTATGTCCTTTTTCACCAAGGCTTGCTGTCACGCACTGAAAGAGGTTCCCGAGGTCAACGCCGAGATTGACGGCACCGACATCGTCTACAAGAACTTCGTTCACATGGGTGTCGCCGCTGGTACCCCCACTGGCCTTGTGGTGCCAGTGATCCGCGATGCCGACAGTATGTCCTTTGCCGAAATTGAAAAAGCCATCGCCGAGAAAGGCAAACGCGCCCGCGACGGCAAGCTGAGCATGGACGAAATGCAGGGCGGCACCTTCACCATCTCGAACGGTGGTGTCTACGGCTCGTTGATGTCGTCGCCGATCTTGAACCCTCCGCAATCGGGCATTCTGGGGATGCACAAGATTCAGGACCGACCAATGGCGATCAACGGTCAGGTTGTCATCCGCCCGATGATGTATCTGGCCCTGTCCTATGACCACCGGATCGTGGATGGCAAAGGCGCGGTGACCTTCCTTGTCCGCGTGAAAGAGGCGCTGGAAGATCCACGCCGCCTGCTGATGGACTTGTGACCATGGCAACACATGTACTCTGGCAGGCCGATGTGGCCGATTTTGATGTCTGGCTGAAAGTGTTTCGCGAGGATCAGACCTTGCGAAAGGCGGCGGGTATCAAGGATCTTCACGTCTGGCGCGATCCCGATCGCGCCAATCACGCCGTAGCCATGTTCGAGATCACCGATCTGGGTAAGGCCGAGACCTTTTTGGAATCTGAGGCTATGGCGCTTTATCACGAGCGCGGCGGTGTCGCTCATGTCGAAATCAAGCTGTTGAAACCGGCTTAACCGAAATTTTGGGCGACCTGTTTTTGTCGGCCGCCCGCATATGTTTAACTCCTCGGGGTTTAGGAGACTGAAATGGCAAATTATGACGTCATCGTAATCGGAGCAGGCCCGGGCGGCTATGTCTGCGCCATCCGTTGTGCCCAGCTGGGACTGAAAACTGCCGTTGTCGAAGGGCGCGAGACGTTGGGCGGAACCTGCCTGAACGTGGGCTGCATCCCCTCCAAGGCGCTTTTGCATGCCAGCCATCAACTGCACGAGGCCGAGCACAACTTTGCCAAGATGGGCCTTAAGGGCAAAAGTCCCTCGGTCGATTGGAAGCAGATGCAGGCCTACAAAGAAGAAACAATCGAAGGCAACACCAAGGGCATCGAGTTTCTGTTCAAGAAAAACAAGATCGACTGGCTGAAAGGTTGGGGATCAATCCCGGCTGCCGGTCAGGTCAAGGTCGGCGACGACGTGCACGAAGCCAAGAACATCATCATCGCCTCCGGATCTGAACCTGCTGCGTTGCCCGGTGTTGAAGTGGATGAAAAGGTTGTTGTCACCTCGACCGGCGCGTTGTCTCTGGGCAAAATCCCCAAAAAGATGGTCGTCATCGGCGCGGGTGTGATCGGACTGGAACTGGGCTCGGTCTATCAGCGTCTGGGGACAGAGGTCACTGTGATCGAATTCCTCAAGGAAATCACGCCAGGCATGGACCCCGAGGTGCAAAAGACGTTCCAACGCATCCTCAAGAAACAGGGTTTGAAATTCGTCATGGGCGCTGCGGTGCAAAAGACCGAGGCAACCAAAACCAAAGCCAAGGTCACCTACAAGCTGCTCAAGGATGACAGTGAACACGTGATCGACGCCGATACGGTGCTGGTTGCGACCGGGCGCAAGCCTTTCTCAGACGGTTTGGGTCTGGACGCTCTGGGTGTCGAAATGACACCGCGCGGTCAGATCAAGGTGGGTGCCGACTGGCAGACCAACGTGCCGGGCATCTACGCCATCGGTGATGTCACGGAAGGCCCGATGCTGGCCCACAAAGCCGAGGATGAGGGCATGGCCGCGGCCGAACAGGTCGCCGGGAAACATGGTCACGTGAACTATGGGGTCATTCCGGGTGTGATCTACACATGGCCCGAGGTTGCCAATGTGGGTGAAACCGAGACGACGCTCAAGGAACAGGGTCGAGCCTATAAGGTCGGCAAGTTCATGTTCATGGGCAATGGTCGGGCCAAGGCAAATTTTGCAGCTGACGGGTTCGTCAAAATCCTCGCCGACAAAGAGACTGACCGTATTCTGGGCGCGCATATCATCGGCCCAGCAGCGGGTGATCTGATCCACGAAGTCTGCGTGGCGATGGAATTTGGTGCCTCGGCCGAGGATTTGGCCCTGACCTGTCACGCCCACCCGACCTATTCCGAGGCCGTGCGCGAGGCCGCGCTGGCCTGCGGCGACGGTCCGATCCACAGCTGAGTAACACCGGGCGGCCAGGTTTTCACCTGTGTCGCCCGTGAATCCTCTGATTATTCCGCAGGATGGTGGTTGATTTCTTCTTCTGCGTGCGTTTCTACAGTCGATTGTCTTTTAGGCCGATACAAGCGCCAAGCAGCCTTGAACGGATTAACATACAGCTTTGCGCAGGTGTCCAATTCATTGCCGCGATCTTTCTCGGTCACGCCAAATTTCACGTCTTTATTGTCCTCAGGCATGATGTAAGTGCCAAACAGCACGTCCCAAAGCGGAAACATGAAGGCAAAATTCTTATCAAGATGATCGGGATGGAAACTGTGATGAACGTGGTGGTGCGCGGGTGACGGGAACACCTTGGACCAAACACCGGGCCATCGCAGCCAAACATGGGAATGACGCAAGTTGTATCCAACGACGTTGAACAGGAGCATCAAGATCGGAACCCCTAACAGGGACGGCAAGCTGGGCGCGTAGCCCATCATATTGAAGAAGAGGCCAGCGACCGCACCGGATCCCATTCCGATGCCAACATTGTAGACAAAGTTATCTACCGGATGCTCACGGAAATTCGACAACGGGTGCATCACCTCAGCGCTGTTGTGAACTTTGTGGAACTGCCACAAAACAGGAATCATGTGCTGCAGATAATGGATGTTGAACCCAATAAAATCCAAAATCAAGAAACACACTGTCATATAGGCGAAGGCAACGACGGTACCTTTCCACCCGACCCGTGGCTGCGCTGCAGACGGGTCGTGGGCACTGACATCCCCAATTGTCCAGCTGTAGGCGAGCTGCTGACCCGGCGAACAGACCAAGCTTCAGGAAATGCCCAATAAACTGGTGAAAAAAGAAATAACGAACATCCAGCCAGGCTGATGGGTGGCTCCAAACTTTTTTTGGGAACAGAAAGCCGACAAAACTGCTTTCGCCGTCTGCCTCATCGGACTTGCGACGCTTGACCAAATAGATCGCAAACACAATCACCAGCGAGCTCAGAAAATAGAGGGCAAAAATCCGGTTGTTGGGGTCCACCGGGTATGCGATCACCCGCATCACATGGTCGAGAAATGAGTCCACAAAGGACTTCAACTTTTGCGTCAATATCTCCGTTTTTTTTCGTCTATCCTAACCACCGCGCGACATTTGTCCTACGAGATGGTTTCCAGATAGTTAAAATGTGGCATCACCGTTGCCTAGCCCATCCTATAGTTGTCTTTTTCACGTCAGGTAGGGTGCTGTCGGATCCACAACCAAGTTGTTGCCCTGGGGATTAAGCCGTCGGGGTCAACCAGGCTTGCAGGTAAACCTCCAACCGGCCCTGAAAGCTCTGCGAGCTGTGCAATGCACAGAATTTCAGCGACATAGCCTGTATAGCAAAGGCCTGCACCCCTTCGGCAAGCAGCTCGGGTGCCACGTCCTGACGGACATCGGCCGTCTCAAGCCATTTCATCAAGACGCGAAAGTACCTTTCGAAACAATAGGCAATCGGACCGATTTCTGCGACGGCAGCTGCACCTGAATATCGAATTAGAAGATCAAAAACATAGCGCTCGGAGGTCATGAAGCTGTGGACAGGTTCCATCGCCGCGATGATCTGCGCCACGGTTTTTGGTGCGTCCCCCGCCTGTGCCTGATCAAAGCAGGCATTCAGTTTCTCGGCCATCAGAATTTCCATCAGCGCATCTTTGTCGTGGAAATGCGCAAAGAATGTCCCTTTGGCAACGCCCGCGACCTGTACGACATCTTCGACCCGCAGGGCGCTGTATCCGCCCCTTTGGATGACCTCCTCGGACGCTGCAATCAGTCGAGCCCGGGTTTTTAGTGTGCGCTTTTGAACCGTCTTTTCCATAAGGCTAATTCGCATGCTTTTTGACCGTGGTCAAATTTTTATTGACCGTGGTCATTTATTTATTCTATAAACTGACCACGGTCATTTTTGGAGAATCCCGATGCAACCCAAGAAAATCCTCATCCTCGACGGCCACCCGGCCGAAAGCAGCCTGTCCCGGGTGTTTGCCCAGACCTATGGCGATGCAGCCCGCGCAAACGGACACGACGTCCGGCTGGTTCACCTCAGTGATTTGCAGTTCGATCATGATTTTGGTCAAGGCAACTATCACGACTTCAAACCGCTTGAACCGGCTCTGGAAACCGTGCTGCAGGACATCGAATGGAGCGACCATCTGGTCTTGACAACGCCGATGTGGTGGGGCGGCCTTCCGGCCAAGTTGAAAGGCCTGATCGATCGGATGTTCATCCCCGGACGCACTTTCGACACGAGAAACACAACAAAGATCGGCCTGCCAGCCCCAATGCTGACCGGACGTACGGCGCGCGTCATTCTGACTTCCGACACGCCGGGGTGGTTCATGCGACTGATTTATCGGCAGGCCCTAATCCGCCAGGTACGGGATCAGATTTTGGGGTTTGTCGGCTTCAAGCCAACGCGGTTCACCTATTTTGCAGGTGCCAGCTATCCAAAACCCGGCAGTGTCGAGCGCTGGATATCCCGGGTGGCCAAGATCGGTGCTGCAGCGGTTTAATCGCCTGACCTACCACATCGTCTTTTCGGCGCGCGGGCCCCAATCCCGGTCATAGCGCGCGCCGCCTTCTTCCCCATCCGACGCTTCGGCCAGTATCTCGCCGACGGTCGGAAGCAGCGCGGATTCATCTCCGCTGGTCCATGTCCGGGCGCGCATCAGGGCGCGGGCGCATTGGCTATAGACCTCGGCAATGTCGATCAAAATCACGGTCGCAGGCTGCTTGCCCTGTTTTACGAACCGGGCACGCAAGTCTTCATCTGCAGTCAGCCGGGCGGTTCCGTTCACCCGCACCACCGTGTTTGATCCCGACACCATGAACATCAAGGACACGCGCGGGTCGCGAACGATATTACGCAGAGAATCCAACCGGTTATTACCGCGCCAATCGGGCAATGCCAGCGTCTTGGCGTCAAGCTCCAGCACCACCGGGCCATCATCGCCGCGCGGGCTGCCATCGACGCCTTCAGGCCCCACGGTGCTGAGGATACACAGCCGCGAGGCCATGATCCACTTGCGATAAAGCGGGGTCAGCCCATGCGCCACCTTGCGCAAAGAGGGTGCGCCGGGTGTGCCGTACAAGGCCTCGAGCGTATCGATGTCTTCAATGAACTCCATCCGGATCAAACCCCACTTCTTTCATCAAGGCATCAGACCGGGTTTCGATCGCATTCTCCAGCCGTGCCAGAAACGCATCACGCCCGACACCCGATTCAATCGGGCCCAGAAAATCGACAATCGCCAGACCGGGTTTGCGCAAGACACCTGTGCGCGGCCAGAACACCCCGGCATTTGTGGCCACCGGCACACAGGGAAACCCTAGCCCTTCATACAAAACGGCGGTGCCGATCTTGTAGGGTTTGCGCACACCCGGTGCGACGCGGGTGCCCTGCGGATAGATAACCAGCTGGCCGGGTTCCGTGAACTCTTTGGCCACGTCCTTGACCATCTTGGCAACCGCAGCGCCTCGCTTGCCGCGATCAACCGGGATACATCCCAGACGACGGGCATACATTCCGATGACCGGGGTCCACAGAAGCTCTCGCTTCATGATGAACTTGCCGTGGGGGATGGCGTCAAAGATCATGATGATGTCCAGAAAGGACTGGTGCTTGGCGCCGATCACAACCTCATCAACCGGAACCGCGCCGCGCACCTCACAGCGGATACCGACCATCCAGCTGGCCAGCCACATCGTGGTCCGCGCATAGGTCTTGCACGCGTGCAGGGCCCCTCGTTTCGTGAGCAGAGCGTATGGAGCAAATAGAACACCAAGGATCAGCATCCACGCATAGATCACAATCATGAAGATCAGTGAGCGAACCCATTGAATCGCTGTGGCCATCAGGACAGCTCCTTTAACTTACGGCTTGCGGCAGTCCATGTGGCCAGAAAGGCCACCGCCGCGCCCAGAAATGGAATCAGCACAGGTAATAGCCAGCCAATCCCCTGAAAGCCCAATCCGGTCAGGAAGCCGCCCTCGTCCGAGGCTTCGGGCAATAGCAGAACGCTGGTCATGCCCAACAGAACTCCAACAACCGCGCCAAAAAAGGCACGGTAGGTAAAGCGACGCACAAAGGCGCGGGCAATAAAACGGTCACGGGCGCCGACCAGACGCAGGACTTCGATGATCTGCGCGTTGGCCGCCAGCGAAGCATTGGCGGCCAGAGTAATCATTGCCGCCGTCGCCCCACCGATCAGCAGGATCGAGATCCACCCCAGCCGTCGCAAGGACATTGCGGCCTCGACCAAGGGCTCGCGCCACCGGGTGTGGTCGTCCAGCACCGCGCCGGGCACCTCGGCCCCGAGCCGCAGGCGTAGCCCGGCAGCGTCAAGACCGGGGTCGCCTTCGATGATTTCAATCAGTTGCGGGATGGGCAACGTGTCCAGCGGCAGATCCGAACCGAACCAGGGGGACAGCAGGGCAGCTTGTTCTTCACGCGTCAACGCTCGGGCCGACGCGACACCAGGGGTTTGCCCCAGCACCGTCAGGGCCGCCTCGGTCTGCGCAGCAAGCTGTTCCGCAGGAGCGTTGATGCGCAGGGTGGCAGCCCCGGCCAATTCGGTGCCCCAGCGATCCGCCAACCGCCCCGAGGCCAGCGACAGCGCCAACGCAAACACGGCCAGAAATGCCATTGCACCGGACACGAACAGGGTCAGATGCGCGGTATAGCCGGTGGGCGGCACAACCCGGTCGGCGCGCGCGTCACGTTTCAGAAGGCCTCGGATTGTGCCCTGGCTCATAAATCCGCCCCCGCCAATTGTATCTGACGCTGCGAGATGCGTAGGACCCGGGCCTGCACCTGGCTTTTGGCCGCGCGGATCAGGCTGAGGTCATGGGTGGCGATCAACACGGTCTTGCCCATGCGGTTCAGCTCGACCAACAGGCGCAACAGACGTTGGGACATTTCCCAATCCACATTGCCAGTGGGTTCATCCGCCAGCACCACATCGGGCGACAGGATCACCGCACGGGCCAAAGCGGCACGCTGACGCTCGCCCCCCGACAATTCCGGCGGGAGTGCATCCAGCCGCGTCCCCAGCCCGACCCAACCAAGCAATTCAGTCAAATCGTCTTTCTGGGCTGTTTCCCCGCGCCCGGACACCATCATCGGCAAGGATACGTTTTCTGCCAGCGTCATGTGGTCCAGAAACTGACAATCCTGATGCACCACACCGATCCGACGGCGCAGCAAGGCCATTTGATCGCGGTCCAGACGGGCGATATCTTCCTCAAACGCGCTGATCCGTCCTGAGGTCGGCAAAAGTGCGCCGTAGCACAGTTTGAGCAATGTCGTCTTTCCCGCCCCCGACGGGCCGGTCAGAAAGTGGAACGACCCCGGTTGCAGTTGCAGCGACACATTGCTCAGCAACTCTCCACCGCCATAGGTGTAGCTGACGTTTTCCAGCTCGATCACAGGGGCCCCCGTTCTTGTTGCCGCCCTTCTTGCCCGAGCGCGGTTGTGGTTTCAATGCCTGCACCGGGTCGAATTGGCGACACTTGGACCGTGAAACCGAAAACACCCTTTGCTGTCGGGTCTTAACCGAATATCATCCCTGAAAAAACAATTATCAGGTCGGCTTCCCGACCGGGAGGCAGCATGCGTCTTACTTGTCCGAATTGCAGCGCTCAGTATGAGGTTCCAGACGAGGTCATCCCAGAGGAAGGCCGCGACGTCCAGTGTTCGAACTGCGAGAAAACCTGGTTCCAGGCCAAATACCCGGATGCAGCGGAAGCCCAACCCGCAGCGCCGGTCGCCGAAGAAACCCCGGCAGAGCCTGATCCAATACCAGAGACCCCACCCGAGCCGACACCAGAGGTCAGCGCCGAGCCCGAGCCGACCCCAGAGGCTGCGCCTGAGCCGGAATCCGAGCCGGAGGCCCCCGCGCATCAACCTGCCGCGACTGGAAGTGTTGATCCGGCAGTGGCCGGCATCCTGCGCGAAGAAGCCGCCAGAGAATCCGAGCTGCGCGCGCAGGAAGGTGGCAGTCTGGAAAGCCAGCCCGATCTGGCGTTGGATACACCACCCGAACCCGACCCAAAACCCCCGGTCGAGGATCTGAGGGCCTCCGAAACCTCGGCCGATGCCGGTCAGGGCGACGCGCTGCCGGATGTCGAGGCGATCAATTCCAGTCTACGTGGTGACGATGCCCCGGTGCAGTCTGACGCGTCTCAGCCCGCGCCACGCAAATCAGGCGGCTTTTTGCGCGGTTTAGCGCTGATCGTGATCATCGGCATCGTCTTGCTGCTGGTTTACAGCAACGCACGTCAGATCAGTGAGGCCGTGCCTCAGGCCGACCCGATCCTGCAGTCTTATGTGTCGTTCGTGGATCAGGCGCGCGTGTGGCTCGAGGCGCAAACCTCGGGCACATCGCAGAACTGACCGGTTTGATCAGAACCGCTCTAACAGCCGTTTAAGGTATTCCAGTTCGATTTGTGGTCGGTCCGTGTCGCCGGTGCGTCGGCGGATTTCGTCCAGCAACTCGCGCGCCCGGCGATAGACGTCTTCGCCCTGCAACAGGTTGTCATCGGTCGAAATAGACCCGTTCGCGCCCGGTGTGCGCCCCAACGGATCGCGGTTATTGGCTTGCATATCGCCTTCCTGCGCGCCCTGACCAGGCTGGTTTTGCTGGTTCTCGGCCAGCGCCTCGCCCAGTGACCGCATGCCTTCACGAAGGGCTTCCATCGCCTCGGACTGGCGGTCAATCGCTTCGGCCAAATCGTCGCTACGCAGGGCCTGTTCGGCATCATCCATGGCGCGACCCGCGCGATCCAGCGCATCGCGCGCAGCCTCGCCCTCGGGTGTTCCGCCACCAGGCAGGTTTTGCTGCTGGCGGCCCAGTTCATCCCGCAGGGCCTGCTGACGGTCTGCCAGAGACCCTTCCTGCCCCTGCTGACCACCGCCATCAGCCTGATCCGAGCCTTCCTGACCGCGACCGCCTTGTCCTTCGTGGCTTTCACCCCGACCCTGACCGCCATTGCGGCCCTCGTTGTTCTGGCTTTGGCCGGATTGCGTACCCGGGTTGAATTGTTCCTGAAGATCGCGGAAGGCCCGGTCGCTCAGGCCCTGTTGGTCGCGCAAAGTTTCTGCCAACCCTTCCATAGCCTGCTGGCCTTCGGATTGCTGGCCCTGACCTTGCCCTTGGGTGACGCGCATGTTCTCCATCATCTGCTGGAACTCTTCCAGCGCCTGCTGCGCCTCGGCCATGCGGCCCTGTTCCATCAACTCCTGAATGCGATCCATCATCCGTTGTAGATCGTCCTGAGTCATCTGCAGGGTTTCACCGTTCTGACCCTGTGGGTTTTCGCCGTCCTCGCCGTTTTCTTGCGCCAGACGCTGAAGCTGGCGCATATAATCCTGCGTGGCGTCGCGTAGTTCCTGCATCAGCTCAGCGATTTCCTCGTCGCTGGCGCCGTTCTGCATCGCCTCGGTCAGGCGTTCCTGCGCGCGGCGCATTCGTTCCAGCGCATCAGCCAGCGTGCCCTCTTCGATCAGAACAGCCAGATCCCACAGGGCCTGCGCAATCTCTTCCTGTTGTTCCGGCTTTAGGTCGTATCGGGTAAATGTTTCCAATCGGCGCAGGGTAACACGCAGGCGCAGATATGCGGTATCCGACCGGAAGAAGTCTTCGGGCAGGTGCGACACCGCCCGCAACAGCTGTGCAACACGGGGTGCGTTGTCCCGCGACCACAGCAGATCCCGACGCTGTTCCATCACCGCTGCCGCCAGCGGATCAAAGAAGCGCCGCGCCGGTAGCGCCGTCACATAAGGTTCCGAGCTGGTTTCCTGATCTGCCGCGTCCCGTGCGGTTAACGTGATCCTGACCGGCAAATGCGCCCAGGGGTGCTGCGAGAAATCCTCAATCAAATCTTCGGTGAAATCGGCGCGGTCCCCGGTGATCGGCATCGGCAGTTCGACCTCGATCACCTCGCGCTCTTCCGGGGCTACGGTCAGGCCATAGCGACGGTCAAGCGCAGCCAGGTCAAGCTCGATCGTGGCGGTTCCGGACACAACGCCGTAGTCATCACCAGCGGCAAAGGGCAATCTCATCTGCCCGCCCGCCTCGGCCTCGGCTGCGTCTGCCACACCAATCCGGGGGGCGATGTCCTGAAGGACGTCCAGCGACCAATCACGCCCGGCCGGTCCCACGATCCTAAGCTGGCCCGAACGGTTTACAACGATATCCTGTTCGGAGTCCGTTGCCTCGACTGTGCCCAACGGCGTGGTGGTTTCGGTCAGCGTATGCGCGCCAACCTCGCCGTAAAAGCGCAGCGTTATGCGGCTGCCTTGCGGGACAGACAGTTTCGGGCCGGATTGATCCGCCAGATACAATGTCGGAAGCCCGGTATAGCGGGGCGGTTCGACCCAGCCTTCCCAGCTGGGTCCTTGCCCGGCCACCGCCGCGCCGGGGGCCATATCGGCCACAGACCCGATGCGCCAGAACGAGCCGAACAGGCCCGCAATCACCAGCGCCAGCAAGGCGGAATAACGCAGCGCATAAGGGTCCCTGTCAGCCAGGCGCAGATCGGGTTTGACCGGCTCTGCCTGTGCCGCTTGTTGCGCCATGCGGGTCTGGTGTGCGTGCCACAGGGCAACCGAATCCGTATCCATCGAACCGATGGCCTGATCATCCATCAACGCCTGAATCGGTCGCCCAGGCAGAGATTCGTCCAGCCGCATCAGTGCTTCGGCCCGCGATGGCGCATGGAATCGCCTTGCGCCCAGTATCAAGGTCACCAGCAAACCCACAAGCGCCACACCGCCCACAGTCCAGACGGTTTCAACCCCGACATGATCCTGCAACCCCAGCATCAAAGCGGCCAGAATCGCCATGAAAACCGAGAAAAACGGCCAAAATGCACGCAAAACCTGCTCGGCAAGCATTCCTGCATGCGTCAGCAGCAGGGACAGTCTTGGGATCGGCAGGGTCTGTCTTGCGGTCAAGGCGGGCCTCCGTGGCGGATCCGCGCGCCTATCGCGTCAGAGCCACTCGGGTATGGTATCGCGGTTTATCATTTCGTCAAAGGTAGGCCGTTCACGAATAACTGCAAATTGATCCCCATGCACCAGAACTTCGGGAATCAGAGGTCGGGTATTGTATTCGCTGGACATCACTGCGCCATAGGCTCCGGCGCTGCGGAAGGCGACCAGATCTCCCGGCACCAGCGGCGGCATGTTGCGTTGCTTGGCGAAGGTGTCACCGGATTCGCAAACCGGACCAACAATGTCATAGGGCTGCTGTTCCACGCCCGGCGCAGGTTCCTGCACGGCGATGATATCGTGATATGCCTCATACATCGCAGGACGGATCAGATCGTTCATCGCTCCGTCAAGGATCAGGAAATCGCGGTCTTCACCGGATTTTACATAGATGACCTTGCTGACCATCAAGCCCGCATTACCCGCGATCAGGCGGCCCGGCTCAATTTCGATCTCGCAGCCCAGATGGCCCAGCGTTTTCTTGATCATGGCGCCGTATTCCACCGGCAGCGGCGGTGCGTCATTCGAGCGGGCATAAGGAATGCCCAGACCACCGCCCAAATCGAGGCGTCGGATATTGTGACCCTCTGCCCGCAGACGCTCGGTCAGTTCAGCAACCTTGTTATAGGCCAGCTCAAACGGCTCCAGCTCGGTCAGTTGCGAGCCAATGTGGACGTCGATCCCGATCACCTCCAGCCCCGGCAGGCTGGCCGCATGGGCATAAACCTCAGATGCGCGGGCGATGGGGATGCCGAACTTGTTCTCGGACTTGCCGGTCGCGATCTTTGCGTGCGTCTTGGCGTCAACGTCCGGGTTCACCCGCACAGTGATTGGGGCCACCACGCCAAGTTCCAACGCGACGGCGTTGATCACTTCCATCTCGGGTTCCGATTCCACGTTGAACTGGCGGATGCCACCGGTCAGCGCGGTACGGATTTCATCCGCTGTTTTTCCAACACCTGAAAAGACGATTTTGTCGCCAGACACACCGGCTGCTTTGGCGCGCATGTATTCACCACCCGAGACGACATCCATCCCGGCACCTGCCTGCGCCAATGTTTTCAGAATCGCCTGATTGCTGGCGGCCTTCATCGCGTAACAAACAAGGTGGTCCGTGCCCTCCAAGGCGTCATCAAACAGCTGAAAATGCCGCAGCAACGTGGCGGTGGAATACACATAGAACGGCGTTCCGACCGCAGCAGCGATTTCGGAGATTGGTACATCCTCGGCGTAAAGCGCGCCGTCGCGGTAAAGAAAGTGATCCATACAGCGCGCTTAGACCAAAACCGCGGCGCGGATCAATGGATTCTGTACCGTCTTCTTCGTTCCTTCACTTTCGTGTTGAAACGCCAACCCGGCCATAGCCCGAAATTGAGATACCACTGCCGCCGCTTTCGGCAGCCGGTTCAGGGCGCGGTTTGTAAGAAGGATCGCAAGCCGCGAGAAGGGCAAAGGACAGGATCAGGCCGATGAATTTCATTTTGTCGTCTTATGTTCAGAGTGTCGGCACAGGGCCAGTCATACAGTGCAAATGGGACCGCGGCAGGTGAATTACAAATGCGTCACAGACCCAGATAAACACCGAAACCGCCGCTGCGCAGCCCAACGCCGCCACCGACATGGGTGCCGCTGCTGCCGACGCCGATATTGGCGCTCATCGTCGGTTGGATTGGTTCACCGTCCGCGCCACAAGCGGCCAAAACAAATCCCACTGTAACCAGAAGGACCATACGTAGTATCTGCATCACACCAGCGCCTTCCATCGTTTGATCTGGGCACGGACCTGATCCGGTGCCGTGCCGCCGTAGGACTGGCGCGAGTTTACCGAATTTTCGACCGTAAGGACAGAAAAGACATCATCGGTGATATCCGCGTGCACCGATTGCATATCGTCCAGTGACAGATCGGGCAGGTCACAGCCTTTGCTCTCGGCCATGGCCACCAGCGATCCGGTAACATGATGGGCATCGCGGAACGGCAGGCCCAGCACCCGCACCAGCCAGTCGGCCAGATCGGTCGCGGTCGAGAAACCAGACCCCGCCGCAGCGGCCAGGCTGTCGCGGTTGGCGGTCATGTCCTTGACCATACCTTCCATCGCCGCCAGCGCCAGCATCAGGCTGTCAGCGGCGTCAAACACCTGCTCCTTGTCTTCCTGCATATCCTTGGAATAGGTCAGCGGCAGCCCCTTCATCACCATCATCAGACCGGTATTGGCACCATAGATGCGCCCGACCTTGGCGCGGATCAGCTCAGCCGCATCGGGGTTTTTCTTTTGCGGCATGATGGACGACCCGGTCGAGAACCGATCCGACAGCGTTACAAACCGGAACTGGGCCGAAGACCAGATCACCAGCTCCTCGGCAAAACGCGACAGGTGCATGGCGCAGATCGAGGCAGTCGACAGGAACTCCAGCGCAAAATCGCGGTCGCTGACGGCGTCCAGCGAATTGGCAGCGGGACGGTCAAAGCCCAGCGCCTCGGCGGTCATAACCCGATCAATTGGAAATGAGGTTCCAGCCAGCGCCGCCGCCCCCAGCGGCGATTCATTCATCCGGGCGCGTGCATCGCGAACACGGGACAGATCGCGGCCAAACATCTCGACATAGGCCATCATGTGATGGCCCCATGTGACGGGCTGCGCCACCTGCAGATGGGTAAAGCCGGGCATGACCCAATCAGCGCCAGCCTCAGCCTGCGCCAAAAGCGCGCGGATCAGGGCCAGCAGGCCGGATTCAGCCGCATCAAACTGATCTCGGACCCAAAGTTTGAAATCGGTCGCCACCTGATCATTGCGCGACCGGCCTGTGTGCAAACGGCCTGCGGGTTCGCCAATCACCTCTTTCAGGCGCGCCTCGACATTCATGTGGATGTCTTCCAGCGCGGTCGAGAACTGAAATTCTCCGTTCTGGATTTCTGACAAAACGGTGAGCAGCCCTTCCCGAATAGCCTGCGCATCACTATCAGTTATAACACCTGTGGCAGCCAGCATGGCGGCATGGGCACGCGAGCCTGCAATGTCTTGGGCTGCCATCCGCTGATCGAACCCGATCGAGGCGTTGATCGCCTCCATGATCGCGTCTGGACCGGCGGCAAAGCGGCCGCCCCACATCTGGTTCGAAGATTGATCGGTCATGTAAGAAAACCCGGAGTTGATATGCGCCTATTTCGTCTGATCCCCCTTTATATGGCCCTTGCGTTGGGTGCAAACGCGGCTTTGGCCACGGATGCCGAAACTCTGGCACCGCTCCGGGAGGACTCCCTGAAACGGCTGATCCTGCACAAAGAGCCAAAACCAGTCGAAGCAGTTGAATTTCAGCTTGAGGATGACGGCGGCACCGCGACGCTTGCGGATTACAAGGGCAAGTATGTTCTGCTCAACTTCTGGGCCACCTGGTGTGCGCCGTGCCGCAAGGAAATGCCCCAGATCGCAGAGCTGCAAGAAGAATTCGGCGGCGACAAGTTCGAGGTCGTGACGCTAGCCACCGGGCGCAATTCGCCAGCTGGGATCAAAAAGTTCTTCGAGGAAAACGACATCGACAACCTGCCACGTCATCAGGATCCCCAATCGGCAGTTGCACGCAAAATGGGCGTGATCGCCCTGCCAATCACTGTCATTCTGGACCCCGACGGCAACGAGATTGCCCGCCTGATCGGGGATGCCGAATGGAATTCGGACAGCGCCAAAGCGATTGTATCAGCGCTGGTTGGTGGCGAAAGCTAAGTAAGACACTTAAAAAACAACGAATCGTGCTATTCTCTCAGCTTTAATTGGTGAGGGATTAGCTATGAAATCAATGACCATCCAGGCAGTGGCGGCCATTGTTCTGTGTATTGCGGCGACTACGGCAAACGCCAAAGACATCCGTAAAGAGAGCCAGTTTCTAGAGTCTGTTGCTGGAAAGAAGCTCGAGAGCGGTGGTACTTGGCTTGTTATTACACCAGACGGAAAAATAGAAGGCGTAGGCCGAAACGACGTCAAAATCAAAGGGGCTTGGGTTTGGAACAAGAAATTCTGGTGCCGGAATGTTGTTGCAGGCCAAAAGAAGTTCCCTGAAGACTGCTTGGAAGTGTCGATTGACGGCAATCAAGTGAAATTTGTGAGAAAAAAGGGCAAAGGCGATGCCATAGTATACACTATCGCCAACTAGACGGCAGCACTGCGTACATTGTGTTAACGTGAAGCCGGTTCTTTGGGACCGGTTTTTCTGTTGGTTACCAGCAAAAGGAGGCCACGATGAAACCAGTAGTACTGCTGATTGGTAAATTGCCCAACGTAATTGGCGACGTGGCGCGGCAGCTTGATCATCTACCGATCCAGTGGCTGGGTGCGCATGATCAGGATGAACTCCGTCGGCAGCTGGACGCCGAACCCAGGATTGCCTGTGCGATCATGGGTGCAGGTCTGGACGACAAGGTACGTGGAGAAATGGTGGCAATCATCGCCGCACGCAGGCCCGACATCTGCATCCACCTCAAGGACAGGACCTCTGGTCCCGATGGCCTTGTGCCGTTTGTCCAACGGGTCGTGCAGCACGAGATTCTGGAAGCTTTGGAAAGAGGCTGACGCGACGCCACCTTTGACAGATTGATTGCCGCTTTGCACCCTGCCAAGCGGGAGGACGGAATGCCGCTGGAAATACTGCTGATACTTGTGGCCGGTGGCATCGTCGGGGTGACGGTGTTGCTGCACCTAAGCGGGAAATCAGAGCTTCGCGCGCTGACACCCGAGCTTGCGCAGTCGGAATGGCTGCGCCATGCACCGGACGATACGATCATCGATGTCACCGTCGCCCATGACGGGCATTCGGCCCTGATCCGGACGCAGACCGGCAATGGCCTGCTGTGGTCTTTCGGCGCCGACACTGTGGCCCGGCATCTGTTGGATTTCGACTGGCTGGAACACCCGGACGGGTTCGAGATTCAGTTCCACGACTTCGGCACTCCCAAAGTAATTGTCCACCTCGACGACTTTGAACGCCGTCACTGGCGGCACCTGTTGGAGCCCGTATGACCGACCAGATTACCTTTCCCGATGCCGTACAATGGGCGGTTCCGTTCTTCATTGCCGCCATCCTGGCCGAGTTCCTGTGGATCGCCGTCAAAGACAAAGGCGGGCGGTATGAGACGCGCGATGCCGTGACCTCGTTGATCATGGGGGCCGGGAACATTGCATCCGGCTTTGCGCTTGGGTTCATCGCTTATGCGTTTTTCATGTGGCTATGGCAGATCACGCCGCTGAATCTGGGCACGTCGATTCCGGTGATCCTGCTGTGTTTTGTGCTGGATGACCTACGATACTATTGGGTGCACCGGTTCGGCCACCGCGTCCGCTGGGTCTGGGCCAGCCACGTCAACCACCACAGTTCGCAGCACTATAACCTGACCACCGCATTGCGGCAGACCTGGACCTATACTTTCACCTTCATGATGGTTGTACGAGCACCCCTGATCCTGTTGGGGTTCCACCCGGCCATGGTTCTGTTCGTCGGCGGTCTGAACCTGATCTACCAGTTCTGGATTCACACCGAGGCTATCGGAAAAATGCCCCGCTGGTTCGAGGCGGTGATGAACACGCCCAGCCACCACCGCGCACACCACGGCCGAAACGCGCGATATCTGGATTGCAATTACGCCGGTGTTTTCATCATCTGGGACAAGATGTTCGGCACGTTCGTGCCCGAGCAGGAAAGCGACCGGGTCGATTACGGGCTGGTCCACAATATCGGCACGTTCAACCCGCTGCGCGTGGCCTTTCACGAATGGGTCGGCATCTGGCAGGATGCCACCCAACCGGGGCTGACCTTGCGCCAACGGCTGGCTTATTGCTTTGCCCCACCGGGATACAGCCATGACGGCAGCCGGGACAGCTCGGATCAGATCAAAGCCAAGCACCTCGCACGCCACCCCGAAGATCGCGGAACGCCCGGATTCGAACAATCCGAGGCTGAAACGCCGAATACTGAGGCAAAACAAGCTTAAACCTGCCGAACCACACCCGCGGCTCCTTGAATGCGCGCCCGCACGTTCCATATTGAAGCGATGTGTAGCGTATGAGTGACCCGGAGGCCGACATGACCAGACTGACAACCCTATCTACCGCTTTGGGATTGACGGGTCTGATGCTTGCGATGCTGACGGCACTGGCCGGAGGTGCCGCAACCATCGTGGTACTGGGGTTCGCCCTGATGGCGCTTGGCTTCATGGGGGCTGTGTTTGGCGCAGCGGCAGCGTTGGGCCGTGTTTTGGAAACCATACGCTAAACGCGATCAATCTTACTTTTCTTAACCGCAGATTCATAAGTTTGCTCTGAAATCAGACCCGGACCGGCGACGTGAAGGGAAGTGGCACAACTATGCGGGACAGGAACCTGGCAGACTTGCCCGAAGGTGCGGAAAGCCCGCTGAACGCGGCTGTCACCTCTCGCGATACTTCGACTGTCCAAATGGCGACCGAGGCGGTTAAGCACAAGCAATGCAAGCTGGCCTTTCAACCGGTGATGCAAGCGCATCCCCCACTCGGCGTGGCCTTTTACGAAGGCTTTATCAGGGTGCTGGACGAAACCGGCCGGGTCATTCCCGCGCGCGAGTTCATGCCGCAACTTGAAAACACCCCAATAGGCCGAGAATTGGATTGCGTTGCCCTGGAAATGGGGCTGCGCACACTGTCCAGAAACCCGGAAATCCGCCTGTCTATCAATATGTCCGCACGGTCGATCGGTTATGCACGCTGGTCGCGCGTTCTGGATCGATTTCTGATAAAAGACGCCAGCGTGGGCGAAAGGTTGATACTGGAAATCTCGGAAAGCTCTGCCATGACTGTGCCCGAGTTGGTGGTGGATTTCATGGACCGGCTGCAACCACGTGGCATCGCGTTTGCACTGGATGATTTTGGTGCCAGCAATTTCAGTTTCCGCCATTTTCGGGAGTTCCTCTTTGACGCCGCCAAGATCGACGGGCAGTTCGTCCGCGGCGTTGCTGAAAACCCCGACAATCAGGCGCTGGTCCGCGCTTTGGTCGCCGTTGCCCGCGAATTCGAGATTCTGGTGACCGCCGAATTGGTGGAAACCAAGGCGGATGCCGAATTTCTTGTGGCCAACGGCGTCGACTGCCTGCAGGGCTATTTGTTCGGGGCACCCACAGTCTCGGCCCCGTGGAGGGACGAAAAACTCAGAAAAACAGCAGGCTAGCTGGAATAACTCCGCATGCCCCACACCTGAGACAAGCTGACCGTTGCTGCAACTGCAGCGTTACGCTATGCCATGAACAGCTGGAGCGGGGATCACGGGGCGCTCTTGTTCACAGGAGCATTGCTTCTGCGATCTGCGCCGTTACGGTTCCCACAGGACCTTGACGGTAGAGGATTGTCTAAATGACCAATGTAGTAATCGCATCCGCAGCACGAACCGGTGTCGGCAGTTTTGGCGGCTCGTTCGCGAACACACCGGCGCATGACCTGGGTGCCGCCGTTCTTGAGGCCGTCGTCGAGCGCGCCGGAGTGGAAAAAGGCGAGGTAAGCGAAACCATCCTGGGTCAGGTTCTGACGGCCGCTCAGGGTCAGAACCCCGCGCGCCAGGCGCATATCAATGCTGGTCTGCCGCAGGAAAGCGCGGCCTGGAGTATAAACCAGGTTTGTGGCTCGGGCCTGCGCGCCGTGGCCTTGGGTGCGCAACACATCCAACTGGGCGATGCTGAAATCGTCGCCGCAGGCGGTCAGGAAAACATGACCCTGTCCCCCCATGCCGCCGCCCTACGCGCCGGTCAAAAAATGGGCGACATGAAATACATCGACACGATGATCCGCGACGGCCTGTGGGATGCGTTCAACGGCTATCACATGGGCCAGACGGCCGAAAACGTCGCCGAGAAGTGGCAGATCAGCCGCGACATGCAGGACGAATTCGCTGTGGCCTCGCAGAACAAGGCCGAAGCCGCCCAAAAGGCCGGAAAGTTCGCCGACGAGATTGCAGCCTTCACCATTAAGACCCGCAAGGGCGACATCGTGATGGACAAGGATGAATACGTCCGTCACGGCGCGACCATGGAAGCGATGGCCAAATTGCGCCCGGCTTTTGCCAAGGACGGCTCGGTCACAGCCGCCAATGCATCGGGCCTGAACGACGGCGCGGCCGCCACTCTGCTGATGTCAGCCGAGAATGCCGAAAAACGCGGAATCGAGCCTTTGGCCCGCATCGCATCTTATGCCACCGCCGGTCTGGACCCGTCGATCATGGGCGTTGGCCCGATCTACGCTTCGCGCAAGGCGCTGGAAAAGGCTGGCTGGTCGGTTGATGACCTGGATCTGGTCGAAGCCAACGAAGCCTTTGCCGCGCAGGCCTGTGCAGTGAACAAGGACATGGGTTGGGACCCGTCAATCGTGAACGTTAACGGCGGAGCGATCGCAATCGGTCATCCGATCGGCGCATCCGGCTGCCGCGTTCTGAACACGCTGCTGTTCGAAATGAAACGGCGTGACGCGAAAAAGGGTCTGGCGACTCTTTGCATTGGCGGCGGCATGGGCGTCGCCCTATGCGTGGAGCGCGACTAAGCGGTTAGACACGGCAATAAAAAGGGCGCCCCCGAGGCGCCCTTTTTTGTTACATAGGGGGTCCACCCCTTGGATGCGACGATATTGCCTTTCAAAAATCAAAATTCCTAGCGAAACAATATTGCGCTAGATTGCCTCACAAAGTAACAGCATTACCAAGACGACTAAAATTGAAGGAGTCATAAATGGCACGTACAGCACTCGTCACCGGCGGATCCCGCGGCATCGGCGCAGCAATTTCCAAGGCGCTTAAGGCCGAAGGATACAATGTTGCGGCCACCTATGCCGGTAACGACGAAGCCGCCGCAAATTTCACCGCAGAAACCGGCATCGCCACCTATAAGTGGAACGTGGCCGATTACGACGAATCCAAAGCGGGCATTGAAAAGGTTGAGGCCGAGGTTGGCCCAATCGACATCGTGGTCGCCAATGCAGGCATCACCAAGGACGCGCCGTTCCACAAGATGACGCCCGAGCAGTGGCATCAGGTGATCGACACCAACCTGACCGGCGTGTTCAACACAGTGCACCCCGTTTGGCCCGGCATGCGCGAGCGTAAGTTCGGCCGCGTGATCGTCATCAGCTCGATCAACGGTCAGAAAGGTCAATTCGCGCAGGTCAACTATGCCGCAACCAAGGCGGGCGACCTGGGTATCGTGAAGTCGCTGGCGCAAGAGGGCGCACGCGCGGGCATCACCGCCAACGCGATCTGCCCCGGCTATATCGCCACAGAAATGGTCATGGCGGTTCCGGAAAAAGTGCGCGATTCCATCGTCGCGCAGATCCCCGCCGGCCGACTGGGCGAGCCCGAGGAAATCGCGCGCTGCGTGGCGTTCTTGGCCTCGGACGATTCCCAGTTCATCAACGGCTCGACCATCTCGGCAAACGGGGCGCAGTTCTTTAGCTGATCCCGGCACAAGAGACGCAATCGGGCCGGTCTTTTCAGACCGGCCCTTTTTTATCCCGTAAGAACACGCGCGCTGCGTTCAGCGGGAACCGAAAAGCCAGCTAAAGGCCAGCGCTATTGCTTTGCTGCGTTCGGCATGAGCCCGACGAAAGGCGCGGGCCGCTGCTGGATTTGTCGTCATCTCGATCATGGCAATCATCCTTTCAGTTCAGCTTTGTTTGACTTGAACCCAATATGCGCCCTATCACTGAGGCTATCAAACGAGCTTTTTGGAACAATCAGTTAAGAAATTCTTGAGTATAGATGAGCGATTACCTTCCCCCTCTGACCGCGCTCCGGGCGTTTGATGCTGCCGCGCGGCACATGTCCTTCGCCAAGGCGGCGGATGAGTTGCATGTCACGCCGGCCGCCCTGTCCTTTCAGATCAAGTCGCTTGAGCAACATCTGGGCCGCCCCCTGTTTCACCGCCTGAACCGTGCAGTGGATCTGACAGAAGCCGGGCGCATATTGGCCCCCGGCGCGGCCGAGGGGTTTGCCGCTTTGCAAGCCGCATGGCAGGCGGCGCGACGGCAAGGCAATGATACCAGCCTGACTGTAACCGCAGGCCCGGCACTGACGGCCAAATGGCTGGCCCCACGCCTGTACGACTTCGCGCGGGCGCATCCTGAGATTGACCTCAAATTCTCGGCTACATTGCGCAACATGGATCTGGAGCGTGATGACGTCGATGTTGCGATCCGGTTCGGCTATGGCGGGGATGAGGGGCTGTATTCCCTGCCTGTACGCAAGGAATGGCTGACCCCGGTCATGACGCCAGAGTTGGCGGAGCAATTTCCGACCCCTGACAGCCTAAGGGAAGCCCCCCTGATCTTTGACGATTCGATTGCGTTCCTGCAGCCGCCCAGCGACTGGCCCGCATGGTTCCGGGCCGTAGGTATGGATTTCACTCCGTCCCACGGCGCGCATTTTTCAAACGCGGATCACGCCATTGACGCGGCTGTGGCAGGTGTTGGCGCAGTTTTGGGTCGGCGGGCGATGATCATCAAAGATTTGGCTGAAGGTCGCCTGGTCGCGCCTTTCAAAGTTGCTATCGAGACCCGTGGGCGGTTTCGGTTCCTCTGCCTGCCCGGTGCCGAGAAAAGACCTCAGATTGCGGCGTTCCGCGACTGGTTCATGGCCGAGATCGAAAAGACTGCACATCTGTCGGACGAGTTCGAGATCATCCCTGTAGAAGACCTTTCCGCCCCATGACCCGCCCACGCGCGACAGCTGTTGGGTTTGTGGCCATCCTGTTGTGGGCTTTGCTGGCCCTGTTCACCGTAGGATCGACGCCAACACCGCCCTTGTTGCTGAACGCATTGTGTTTCTCGATCGGGGGCGTATTGGGGCTGATCTGGACATGGGCCAGCGGTGGGTTGGGGCAGCTGCGGTCCGTGCCCTGGACGACCTACGTGTTTGGCACCGTAGGCCTGTTCGGCTATCACGCGCTGTATTTCTCGGCTCTGAGGATGGCGCCCGCGGCCGAGGCCGGGTTGATCGCATATCTCTGGCCGTTGCTGATTGTGCTGTTTTCTGGCCTGCTGCCGGGTGAACATTTGCGGCTTGGGCATCTGCTTGGCGCAAGCCTTGGCTTTGCCGGGGCTGCTGTGATTATTGCAGGGGGTGGCAGCACAGGGTTTCAGGCCTATCACTTGCCAGGATACGGGTTGGCATTGCTCTGCGCGCTGACATGGTCGGGATATTCGGTTTTGTCCCGCCGTCTGACGGATACGCCAACCAGCTCGGTCGCCGTGTTCTGCATTGCCACGGCCATCGCGTCAGCCGCCCTGCATCTGGTGATCGAAGACACCGTTTGGCCGGACAGTGCATTTGGCTGGGCGTCGATCCTGGCGCTGGGGCTGGGGCCGGTTGGATTGGCGTTTTATGTTTGGGATATCGGGGTCAAGCAGGGCGACATACAGGTGCTTGGCACGGCGTCTTATGCAGCACCTCTGTTGTCGACTTTTGCTTTGGTGTTGGCCGGGATCGCCGCCCCGTCCTGGGGTCTGGCGATCGCGGCCTTGTTGATCACAGGCGGCGCAGCCCTTGCCGCGCGGGCCAGTTTGCGTCGCTAGGCTGACAGGCGCTCAATCTCTTCCTTTAGCCTGAGTTTCTGTTTTTTGAGCTGAGCAATATGGAGATCATCGATACCTGGCGAGCGTTGGGCTTGTTCTACTTCGTGACCGAGAGTTTCGTGCTTTTTCCTAAGTTCGGTCAGATGTGCGCTTACGCTCATGGCGATACTCCTTTGTTGGTGTCTGAGTTTCACGTAAGAAGTTGACCACATCGTTTCCAGCCTGTCACGCTGCAGACGCACAGAATCTGTAATAAATCCGACAAATTCGGCTGGTTAATGCTTATTGGTTGAAGAACCCGGTCAGCGCAGCCCCGTCGCGCAATACCGCAGAGACCTGATTCGTATAGCTTTCGCCGTCATTTTCATGACGGTCTCCGGCGTGCAATATCAGTGGTGCATGCAGCCGAAATGCAGCCCTGCCGCCCTTTCTGGCGCGTAAGATCACCAGTTCCGCCGGACGCCCTATACGGGCGGCCAGTGGCAACACCTCGGCTGAGCCCAAACGCCCGGCACAGGCCGCCAGCATATCGGGCAGACGATCGGCCTTCTGGATCATGTGCAAGTATCCCCGCGGCGCAAGGCGTTTGGCTGCGACATCAATCCAGGCCTCCAGCGGCGTGTCCTCACCCAACGCAACACTGCGTCCTGTGTCCGACGCCGGACTGTGGGCCCCGGTCAGGTAATAGGGCGGGTTGGCGATCACATGGTCGAATTGCTGCTGTTTCAACTCGGATGGCAGAGCGCACAAGTCTGCTTCAACCACCTGCAACTGCGCATCATTTGCCGCAGCGTTCCGGCGTGCCAGATCGGCATAGGCAGGCTGTAACTCAACACCGACGCCCCGCAGGTCTGGCACCCGGGCCATCAGGCACAGGATGGCAGCACCTGCACCACAGCCCAGTTCCAGCACGGTGTGACCACATGTCGCCGGGATGCTGGCCGCCAGCAATACCGGATCCACCCCGGCGCGGTAGCCCGCCCGGGGTTGCAACAGGCGCCGGCGGCCCCCAAGGAAGTCGTTGCAGGTCAAATCGCTATCCACAAACAGGTTCATCGGCCCAACGGGATTTCATTGTCACGCATCACCCGCTCTGCGCAGAGTCAGGTCGGTGGTTCGCACCATCAGGCGACGAGGAAAGATTCCGATGCCCCCTTCGAGGATGCTCATATTTACGTCCATCTGAAAGCAGTCTATATCCTCGCCCTCAAGAAGGGCGGATGCAAAGGCTAGGATCGTCGGATCGGTGCTGCGCAAAAGTTCTTTCATGGGGATGGATGTAAGGGCAAGGTGCGCCGGAAGTCGAGCCTTGTATCAGGAGTATGATGGATACCGACACGATCTCAAAACCGCATGAGCGGCTGGCGGACCTTTTGGCTGGCGAAATGGGTGCGGTCAATGAGTTGATCCGCACCCGCATGGCGTCGGAACACGCGCCCCGCATCCCCGAGGTGACCGCGCATCTGGTTGAGGCTGGCGGCAAGCGCCTGCGCCCGATGCTAACGCTGGCAGCCGCACGGATGTTTGACTATCCGGGCGACCACCATCTGCGTCTGGCCGCCACGGTAGAGTTCATCCACACCGCAACCTTGCTGCATGACGATGTGGTAGACGAGAGCGACAAGCGGCGCGGGCGACCCACCGCAAACCTGCTGTGGGACAACAAATCCAGCGTATTGGTCGGCGATTACCTGTTTTCCCGCAGCTTCCAACTGATGGTTGAAACCGGGTCTTTGCGGGTTCTGGACATTCTGGCCAATGCCTCGGCCACGATAGCCGAAGGTGAGGTGCTGCAAATGACCGCAGCCACCGATCTGAGCACCAATGAGGCGATTTACCTGCAGGTGGTGCGCGGAAAAACCGCTGCACTGTTCTCGGCCGCGACCGAAGTGGGTGGCGTGATCGCCGGTGCGTCAGAGGATCAGGTTAAGGCGCTGTTTGACTATGGCGATGCGCTGGGCATTGCGTTCCAGATTGCCGACGACTTGCTGGATTATCAGGGAGACAGCGCGGCAACTGGTAAGAATGTCGGTGACGACTTCCGCGAGCGCAAGCTGACCCTGCCGGTGATCAAGGCGGTGGCGCAGGCCACCCCCGAGGAACACGCCTTCTGGGAGCGCACGATTGGTCGGGGACGTCAAGAAGACGGCGATCTGGACCACGCGCTGAACCTGATGGCCAAATACGGCACGCTGGCTGCCACCCGGTCGGATGCGTTGGGCTGGGCAGTCAGAGCCAAAGCTTCGCTGGACGTCCTGCCCGATCATGAAATTCGCACCCTGCTGCGCGATCTGGCCGACTACGTGGTCTCGCGCCTCAATTAAGCTGCGTTGCGCGGCACCACCAATCGGGATGAGCCGCGCCGATTTCATACGCCGCGAAATGGGCGTCTTTCATCGTTGGATACAGCGCAAAACAAGTCGAGCCTGAGCCTGACATGCGCGCCATCAGGGCGCGAGTGGTCAACTTGAGTGCATCCAGAACAACCCCAATCTCACCGGCGGTGCTGGTTGCCGGGATCTCAAGATCATTGCGCTGATCGCGCAGCCAATCGGCGCAGCCCTGCGGTGCTTCGAATTTGGGGATTTCCGCTGGCATGGGCGGATTGTCTCCCAGGGTCAACGCCTTAAAGACCGCGCCTGTCGGAACCGGAATGCCCGGATTGATCAGCACAGCAGGCAGGTGCGGCAGAGATACCTGGGTTAACCTGTCCCCGATGCCTTGCATGCGTGTCGCTTGGGCCGCCGTACAAACTGGCACATCCGCGCCCAGCAACAGCGCGTCCGGGATGGTTATGCCCTGACCTGACAATACCCGCAAAGTTGCCGCCGCGTCGGACGAGCCCCCGCCTATTCCGCCGCCATGTGGCAGCACTTTGGTCAGGTCGATTTGCCCGGTCCACCCGGCAGCCTCGGCTGCTTTCCAAACCAAATTTCGATTGTCCGTGGGTACGCCCGTCGCATGTTCGCCGGTCACTGACAACGTCAGATTCGGACCCGGCGTGAATTCCAACCGGTCGCCGACATCAGCAAAGACCACCAACGAATCCAGCAGGTGATAGCCATCGTTGCGCTGGCCGGTGACGTGCAAGGTCAGGTTGATTTTGGCAGGCGCGAAGGCCTCAACCTTCATTGGCGACCTTCAGGGGATCGGCGCCTTCTTCGACCAGAACCGCATCCAGTCCGACCTCGATCTTGCGGCGAATGCGCTCGGGGTCAGCCTCGCCATCAGTGTCGTCGGGATCGATAAAAGACAGGGCACGTTTCCACTGGAACTCGGCCTCGCGCGCGCGACCCACGGCCCAGTAGACATCGCCCAGATGATCATTCACCACAGGGTCGACTGGCATCAGTTCAACCGCGCGCTCCATATGGGCGACGGCCTCATCGTAGCGACCCAGACGGAACAGAACCCAGCCCAGACTGTCGACGATGTAACCACTGTCCGGGCGTGCGGCGACCGCACGTTCGATCATGTCCAGCGCCTCGTCCAGCTTTTCCTGCCGCTCGACCAGCGAATACCCCAGATAGTTCAGCACTTGCGGTTGATCCGGGTTTAGTTCCAGCGCCCGGCGGAAGTCGGTTTCGGCCAGATCCCAGTTTTTAAGCCGCTCATGCGAAATGCCGCGCGCATAGTGCAAAAACCAGTTCGCACCCGCGCTGCGTTCGTTCAATTCGATGGCAATGTCATATGACAGGACGGCAGCCGCGTAATCCTCTTGCTGGCGCTCCAGATCGGCCAGCGCAACATGGACGCTGGGCAGATCGGGATTTTGTGCGGCCAGCGTTTGCAACACTTCGGCGGCGGCGTCCTTTTTGCCCGACCGGCTGAGAACATCAGCCCGGCCCAGCTCGGCCGCGTGGTAATCGCTGCTGTTTGCCGGAACCTGACGATAGGCCTCAACCGCCAGATCATACTGCTCCAGCGCCTCCAGAAGCTCGGCGCTGAGCAGAATGGCGTCCACATGATCAGGGCGCAGAAACGCCGCGAGGCGGGTGTACAGCAGCACATAGTTCTGAGCAGCCTCGCTGCTGAGCGCCGCCCCTACGGAAAAGAACACCTCGGCCATGCCGTCCTGCGCCGAGGTAACATGGGTAAAGGGCAATGTTTCACCAGCGGCCAGCCGGGCCTCATAGCCTTCGATCGAAGGGTCGCTGCCGGCGGTAAATACATCATTCAGGAATTGCAGCGCGTCGTCGTTGCGATCCAGTTGAGACAGGACCTCGGCGCGGGCCAGTGCGGCGCGGCGCAGGAATCGTCCAACGGCACCATTATCGGCGGCAAAGATCGCCTCGGCCCCTTCAAAATCACCAACCGACGCCAGGGCCAACGCCTTGTGATACAGCGCAAACTCTCGCAGGCCTTCCTGCGTGGATACCTGATCGAACTGCTCCATCGCGTTGGTCATGGCGCCCTGACCGACATGAGCCCAGCCCAGCATCAGACCATCGACCAGTGGCCCCACACCTTGCGTTTCAGGGTCACGGGCCAGCAGTTCGTCCAATTTGTCTTCTGCAACCAGATTGGCAACGATGACCATTTTCGCAGCCTGTAGCGGCAGCCCAAGGTCTTCGATCACCTGGGCAACCGGATAAGCGCGCGGCACCTCGCCCAATGACAGGCGGGCCACAACAACACTTTCCAGCAGCGCTGCATTTTCGGGATCAGAACGCAGGGCCTGTGCATAGTATCTTTCGGCGGCTTCATAGTCGCTTTGATAGATCGCCTGACGTCCGGCCAGATAGGCGCCTGCGCCTGTGTCCGCATAAACCGGAAGCGAGAATGACGAAGTGAAAAGCACAGCCAACGCTGCGCGACGAACCAGAGAAGCCACTAAAATCCTGCCCTGCCATTGTTGACTGCGCAACAAGCTAGGGCTTTGGGCAGGAAGAGGCAATGGCAGAGCCTTCACGACCCCGCCAGTACCCATGTTTTCGCCTACATATTGGGATAGTTCGGACCATCGCCGCCCTGCGGCGTTGTCCAGGTGATATTCTGGCTTGGATCCTTGATGTCGCAGGTCTTGCAGTGGACGCAATTCTGGAAATTGATCACGAATCGCGGGCCATCTTCGTCCTCGACCATCTCATAGACACCGGCAGGGCAATAACGCTGCGCCGGCTCGTCGAACTTGGGCATGTTGACCTTGACGGGTATCTCTGGATCGGCCAGATGCAGATGGCACGGCTGGCTTTCCTCGTGATTGGTCATCGCAAAGGACACGTTGGTCAGCCGGTCAAAAGACAGCGTTCCATCAGGCTTGGGATAGTCAATTGGCTTGTGCTTGCTGGCTTCTTCGGTGGAGTCCGCATCGTTCTTGCCATGGCCCAGCGTGCCGAACAGTGAAAAACCCAGCGTGTTGGTCCACATGTCCAGACCGCCCAGCGCCAGAGAAGGCATCAGGCCCCATTTTGACCACATCGGCTTGACGTTTCGCACCTTTTTCAGGTCTTTGCCGATAGCACCGTCGCGGACATCGGTTTCGTATGCGGTCAGCTCATCGCCCGAACGCTCGGCCTTGATAGCGTCAAAGGCGGCTTCGGCCGCGGCTTTGCCCGACAGCATCGCGTTGTGGTTGCCCTTGATGCGCGGCACGTTGACCATGCCCGCCGAACAGCCCAGCAGCGCCACGCCGGGGGCCACCAGTTTTGGCATCGACTGATAGCCGCCTTCAGTGATCGCCCGAGCACCATAAGCCACGCGCTTGCCGCCTTTCAGCAGCTCGGCCACCATCGGGTGGTGCTTGAAGCGCTGGAATTCCATGTACGGGTACAGGTGCGGGTTCTTGTAGTTAAGGTGAACCACAAAGCCGACATAGACCTGATTGTTTTCAAGGTGATAGATGAACGATCCGCCGCCCGCGTTGCTGCCCAGAGGCCAACCCATCGTGTGGGTGACAGTGCCTTCCTTGTGCTTGGCCGGGTCGATCTCCCAGATCTCTTTCATGCCAACGCCGTATTTCTGCACTTCTTTCCCGGCAGACAGGTCGTATTTGGCGATAACCTCTTTGGACAGCGACCCGCGGACGCCTTCAGACAGGAAGACGTATTTGCCGTGCAGCTCCATGCCCGGCTCGGTGTTTGGACCATAGGACCCGTCCGCCTCCAGACCAAAGACACCAGCGACCACGCCTTTGACCTCGCCATTGTCGCCGTAAACCAGCTCGGAACAGGCCATGCCAGGGAAGATTTCGACGCCCAGTTCCTCAGCCTGCTCGGCCATCCAGCGGCAGACATTGCCCATCGAGACGATGTAGTTGCCGTGGTTGTTCATCAGCGGCGGCATCGGGAAGTTGGGAACGCGGATTTTACCCGCCTCGCCCAGCATATAGAAATTGTCTTCGTTAACCGGTGTGTTCAGCGGCGCGCCTTTTTCCTTCCAGTCGGGGATCAATGCATCCAGGCCGCAGGGGTCCAATACCGCACCCGACAGGATGTGTGCGCCAACTTCGGACCCTTTTTCCAGAACAACGACATTCAGGTCGGCATCCAGCTGTTTCAGACGGATGGCCGCTGACAGGCCCGCGGGGCCTGCACCCACGATCACCACGTCATATTCCATCGCTTCGCGTTCAATCTCGGCCATCGCGGGCTCCTTAGCTAACTTTCCGAATTGGCGCTTTCGACGTACGGTCGGCGCAATATTGTTTCACGGGTGATTACATGGTCCGAAAGACATTGGTCAATCGAAACACGGCGTAACTATGCCGCTATGCGGCAATTCACGCCTCTGGAGTGTCCCCCATCAGGTATCTGGGGCCGCTTCCCTTGGACTTTGCCCGGTCATCCGGGTTGTAGAGGGCGCATTTGGGCAAACTGAGGCACCCACACCCGATGCAGCCGTCGAGATTGTCGCGCAACCGCGTCAACGTGTCGATTCGCTGATCCAGATGGTCGCGCAGTCCAACGCTGATCTTTTGCCAATCCTGCGGTGTGGGCGTGCGGTTGCCGGGCAGGCCGGACAGCACCTTCCCGATCTCGGGCAGGGTCAGACCAAATTGCTGGGCGATCATGACAAAACTCAACCGCCGGATATCAGCCCGCTGATACCGCCGTTGCCCGCCCGCATTACGCCAGGGCGCAATCAATCCCTGCGCCTCGTAATACCGGATGGCCGAAACCGCCAACCCGGTTCGCTGCGCCAAAGCACCAATTGCCAGCCCCTCGGATACCGCCATCTTTTCCTCGCAAGTTTTTTCTTGACCTAAAGTTAGGTTTAGAAATTACGGTGAGTCGAAACAAGCCTCAAATTGGAAAGGAAATACTATGATGGCAACGTTGGAACACGCCAACTTCACTGTAAGCGATCCCAAGGTCTCGGCAGCGTGGATGCAACGGGTGTTCGGTTGGAAAACCCGCTGGGAAGGCCCGTCGATTGCGGGCGGGTACACGGTGCATGTGGGCAGCGCGCATACCTATCTGGCGCTTTACGCCCCTGGTAATCCGCAACCGTCCGGCGAAAGCAGCTATGACATCGTTGGCGGGTTGAACCATGTGGGTGTTCTGGTCGACGATATTGATGAGACCGAGAAGAAAGTAGTCAAAGCCGGGTTTACGCCCAAGTCCCACGCGGATTACGAACCGGGTAAACGGTTCTACTTTGACGATGACAATGGCATCGAGTTTGAAGTGATTAGTTACGACTAGGCCGTAATCCGCGCGTTGTACGGCTGAGACCTCTTGCAATTCACGCCTCATTTGGGTCAGGTATTTGCCAACCCATCAAATCGCCCCGACGCTTGTTCCATGCGGCGGGGCGCATCAATTTATGCGTGGACGACAAGACTATGGAAAAGATCCCCATGACGCCTTCGGGCAATGCCGCGCTGGCGGCAGAGCTGAAAAACCTGAAATCCGTCGAGCGGCCTGCGATCATCGAGGCCATCGCCTCGGCGCGGGAACTGGGCGACCTGAAGGAAAACGCCGAGTATCATTCGGCCCGTGAAAAGCAGGGCTTTATCGAAGGTCGCATCAAGGAACTGGAAGGTATCCTGTCGCTGGCCGATGTGATCGATCCCGCCAAACTGTCCGGTGCGATCAAGTTTGGTGCCAAGGTCACGCTGGTCGACGAAGACACCGACGAGGAGAAGACCTGGCAGATCGTGGGTGAATATGAGGCCAATATCGAAAACGGCCTGCTGAACATCAAATCCCCCATCGCCCGCGCCCTGATCGGCAAGGAAGAAGGGGACAGTGTCGAAGTGCGCACCCCCGGTGGCGTGCGCTCTTACGAAGTCCTGAGTATTGAGTACGCCTGACTGGAGCGTTTGTAATGTCCGAGCCTACGCCTGAGCAGGAGACCGAGCGTCCAACCTCGCTGGGGATATACGACAAGCCTGTGCGGTCTTCGGTGACCGAGATCGAGATCGTCGCGATTGCGCTCAGCCTGATCTGGCTGGTTGTGTCGGTGGTGTTTCTTGTCCTGCCCGACAACGCGCAGGGCGGTGGGTTTGTGGTGACCATGCTGGCGGTGTTCATGCCGGTGGCGATGATCTGGGTTGCCGCCACAGCCATGCGTGCCAGCCGTATCATGCGCGAGGAAAGCACTCGTCTGCAGACCGCGATTGACGCGATCCGTCAGGCCTATGTCCTTCAACAGCAGCACGCGGCCATTTCCAATGAACCGGGGGTCAGCAAAAAGCTGGATGAAATTGCGCAAGCCGCAAAGAAAACCGAAAGCGCGCTGGCCACGTTTTCGACCAAACGCACCGAACCTGCACGGAACGCCGCTCCAAGTGCCACCGGCGACCAGACAACGCTGGCGCTGGGTACCCAGGCCGGCGATATTGCGCCGCCCCTTGGCACCGATATCTTCATACGCGCGCTGAACTTTCCCGAAACGCAGGACGATACCGAAGGGTTCGACGCCTTGCGACTGGCGCTGAAGGACCGCAAGACCGCGCAGCTGGTGCAGGCGTCGCAGGATGTTCTGACCCTGCTAAGCCAGGAAGGAATCTATATGGATGACCTGCGCCCCGACATGGCCCGGCCAGAGATTTGGCGCCAATTTGCACAAGGCGCGCGCGGGCGGTCCGTTGCGGCACTGGGCGGGATCCGCGACAGGTCTTCGCTGGCGCTGACAGCGGGACGGATGAAGCAAGACCCGATTTTTCGCGACGCCGCACATCATTTCCTGCGCCGCTTCGATCACATGATTGTCACGTTCGAGCCCGAGGCCAGCGATGCCGATCTGACAGCCCTGGGCGACACCCGTACCGCGCGGGCCTTCATGCTGCTGGGTCGAGTGGCCGGGACGTTCGACTAAAGTCCGAAACTGCCATAAGGAATGAACCGGACCCTGTCGCCCGGTTTGATATGGCGCGCGCCGTCTTCGATCTCGACCAGGCCTTCGGCCCAGCTGAGACCGCTGATCCGGCCCGACCCTTCCGAGGCGAACACCTCGGCCTGGCCATCGCGGATGCGGGCGCGCAGGTATTCGCGACGCCCCGGTTTCTTACGTTTCTCAAAAGCGGCTGGCAGGTCGAAGCCCTGCGGGTTCCGCCAACCTTCACCAGCCATCAGGCCCAATGCAGGGCGGGCGAATATCAGGGTACAGACCAGCGCCGCCACAGGGTTGCCGGGCAGCCCAAAAACAGGCGTGCCATTCCACATGCCCAGCGCCAGGGGGCGTCCGGGTTTCAGCGCAATCCGCCATTCCTGCATCGCGCCCGCCTGCCTGAGTAACGCCGAGACATGATCTTCATCGCCGGCCGAAGCCCCGCCACTCGTCAGGATCACATCCGCCTGTCCGGCAGCGGCATTCAGACAGTCGCGCAGGACGTCCCGGTCATCGGCGACACGCCCCATATCCAACGGGCAAAACCCCATTCTTTCGATCAGCGACAGCAACATGGGCCGGTTGGCATCAAAGATCTGCCCCGGGCCAGCGGGCGCGCCGGGTTCGACCAATTCATCCCCGGTGGACAGGACCGCCACCCGCAGGGCCTGACGCACGGCAACCTCGGCAATCCCGGTGGCCGATAGCAGAGCCAGATCAGCGGGCGTCAGTTTGCGCCCGGCAGGCAACACCAGTTGTCCTGCCAATACATCCTCGCCTGCGTTGCGCGTGTTGGCACCCTGCTTCAGGGGTCCGTGAAAGGCGATATGGCCGTCCTGCACAGTCACGTCCTCTTCCAGAATGACCGTGTCGACGCCATCGGGCAGCGTAGCTCCGGTCAAAACCCGCAGGGCATGGCCCGGCGGCACCGCCCCGTCAAACGGAATGCCTGCCGCTGCGCGCCCCGCGTGCAGAGGTAGGACCTGCGCACCATCCAGCGCGGCTCCGGCAAAACCATACCCATCCACCGCCGTGTTGGGCTGTGGCGGGTTGGACCGGTTCGCGTAAATGTCCGCAGCCAGAATCCGGCCTGTAGCCTGGGTCAGAGGCGTGATTTCACTGGCCGCTACCACCGTTAGCCGCTGTTGCAGCAGGTCCAGCGCCTCATCCACCGGCGTCCAGTTCACCCCGGCCGGGAGGGCGAAACAATCGTTGCGCAGTGGCGGCGGTTTGATGTCCGGTTTGCTCATAATCCCACCTCACTCAGGATGAAATCCGCGATTGCGCCTGTGTCGTTCAGATCAAAGACCGGGTGGTCTATCTGCAGCAGGGTATCGCTGGCCACGGCGCGGATTGTGTCATTGTCCGGGGCGATCAGAGCGTTCCCGGCCTCGGCGCGATACGCCTCGATCTTGGGGTGGGATTCGCGTTTGAACCCTTCGATCAGCACCAGATCAACAGAAGACAATCGCGCCAATAGATCAGCCAAGGATGGCTCAGGCGCGCCACGCAGCTCTTGCATAATTGCAATGCGTTGAGCCGAGGCCAACAGCACCTCGGAGGCGCCTGCCGCGCGGTGGCGGAAACTGTCGGTTCCGGGCTGGTCGACGTCCACGCTGTGATGGGCGTGTTTCACGGTCGAAACCGTAAAGCCGCGCCCGGTAATCTCGGTCACCAACCGCTCCATCAGCCCGGTCTTGCCTGCGTTTTTCCACCCGGTGACGCCGTAGACCCTCATGCCTGCTCCAACAGCTTTTGCGCCCGCGCCAGGTCGTCGGGTGTATTGACGTTGAAGAACGGATCGAAGGGATCGGCCGGGAACAGCGCCTCGCGCCCGTCATGTCTGTCGGTCCACAGCACAACCTTGCGCAGCCCGTCATTCAATGCCGCCCGCAAATCATCGCGCAGCGCCACCGGCCAGAGGCCAAAGGTCGGGTGCCGGTTGACCCGCTTACCGCCGCCGGATTTCAGCGCCTCTTCCCCGGTGCGCGGCGTGGTGGCCAGAACCAGCGGATGAGTCTGCCCCCTTGCAGTATCGACCAGTCGCGCCACCAAATCGCGGGGGAAAAACGGCGTGTCCGCAGCGGCGGTGACGATGCTATCGGCCCCCTGCTTGGCCGCCCAATCGAGCCCGGCCAGCACACCCGCCAAAGGACCGGCAAAGCCTTCGATCGTGTCGGGTAAGATAGGCAGGTCCAGATCGGCGAACCGTTCCGGGGCACCATTGGCGTTCAACGCAAGCCCGCTCACCTGAGGCGACAGCCGGTCGATCACATGGGTCAACAAGCTTTGCCCGCCAAGCTGCAACAGCCCTTTGTCGCCTCCACCCATCCGAGTGGCCAGACCGCCCGCGAGGATAACACCGAGAGGGCGGGTCATTGAACCGCCTCCAGCTCAGGCCATTTCCTGAATTTCTCTGTGGGTAGGAAAACCAATATACCAACGGCCAGCCCGAAAACTGCAAACCAAAAACTCTCGGGCCATCCGGTATATTCGGCCACGTCGAGACTCAGCCGGTGGTAAGCTGGCAAAAACACAACGACGGCCCCAACAATTAATACAAGACCAAAACAACGACGATAGGTTCGCGCCGCTTTTCTAACCTCGTCGGGTATCCCTGGAAACTCTGGCAGGCCGCGCACCAAAACCCGCTGAAGTGCAAGCGCTTGTTGTTGAAACAACGCCCCCCATGCCTGCCAACCCAGGCGAAATGGTGCGCCGATGTTCCATCTGCTGAAGTACTCCTCTGGCTGCCACCCCAGACGGTCGCGCAAAATGACGTCCAGTTGTGCCATCCCCTCAATAACTGCGCGCTTGGACCGCTCGTGGACCCAGAGAACAAAGATCATCAGAGGCAGCAAGCTGCAGGCTGCGACGAATAAAACCAAGGC
The DNA here is from genome assembly GCF_042768335.1 of Ruegeria meonggei. Lineage (NCBI taxonomy): Bacteria > Pseudomonadati > Pseudomonadota > Alphaproteobacteria > Rhodobacterales > Roseobacteraceae > Ruegeria > Ruegeria meonggei. Next base: position 2,561,041 of record NZ_JAXHBT010000001.1, read on the forward strand.
TCCGAAGATTTCAAAAATCATCCCGCGCTCTTTCGTCGGTGTTTCTCATCCTCAACCGCCACACTCGCCGGGTCCACGTCGCGCAGCAGGCGGTCCTCTCCCGCAAGGCACACAAACCGCTGGCCACGCATGCGGCCGATCAGGGTCAGGCCAACCTCGCGCGCGATCTCGACGCCCCAGGCAGTGAAGCCGGATCGGGATGCCAACACCGGGATGCCCATCATCGCGGTCTTGATCACCATCTCGGATGTCAGACGGCCGGTGGTATATAGGATTTTGTCCTCCGCTCCCGCGCGTTCGGACAGCATCCAACCGGCGATCTTGTCGACGGCGTTGTGGCGGCCCACGTCCTCCATATAGACCAGAGGGCGGTTTTCGCGGCACAGCACCGTGCCGTGGATCGCACCAGCCTCAAGGTACAACGACGGGGTGCGGTTGATTTTGGCAGCCAGCTCATAGAGCCATGAGGTTCGGACCTGCACCTGCGGCAGGCGCACGTCCTCAAGCCCCTCCATCATGTCTCCGAACACGGTACCCACGGCGCAGCCGCTGGTGCGGGTCTTTTTCTTGAGCTTGTCCTCATAGGATGTCTCGCGATCGGTACGGACCACAACACTTTCCAGATCATCGTCGTAATCGACGCGGGTGATCTGGTCGTCGTCCAACAGCATGCCCTGATTGCGCAGAAAGCCCAACGCCAGATATTCCGGGTAATCACCGATGGTCATCGCAGTTACGATTTCCTGCGAGTTGAGGAAAATCGTCAGCGGTCGTTCTTCGACCACCGAGATATGGCTGACCGCACCGTTCTGGTCCACGCCATCGACCCCTCGGGTCAGCCGTGCCGCACCGGGGTCGGGGGCGATGAGGTAGTCCGTGACATCCAGTTCCGTGGCCAATTGCAACCCTTTCCCAAGATCGCTACTGCTGCTGGCAACACCATAGGAATTTGCCATGGCAGACACCACATCCAAGTCATACTTCTGGAAGGGTTTTCGCGACGGGTCCCCTTTCATCTTTGTGGCGATCCCTTTTGGCACCTTGTTCGGCGTTTTCGCGACCGAGGCCGGACTGGACATCGTCCAGACCATCGCCTTTTCCGCAACTGTCTTTGCGGGGGCCGCACAATTCACCGCGCTACAGCTGCTGCAGGACAATACGCCCACTGCGATTGTGCTGGCTTCGGCACTGGCGGTGAACCTGCGGGTGGCGATGTATTCTGCCTCACTGACACCGTTTCTGGGCGCCGCGCCGATGTGGCAAAGAGCCTTTGCCGCCTATCTGACTGTGGATCAGTCTTATGCCTGCTCGATCATGCAATTCGAAAAAGAACCGAAGATGACCGTGCCACAGCGCATGGCCTATTTCTTTGGTTCAGTCACACCGATCACGCCCTTGTGGATATTGGCGACCTACCTGGGGGCGGTGCTGGGTGCGCAAATTCCTGAAAGCTGGGCACTGGATTTTGCCCTGCCGATTACATTCCTGGCGATGATCGGCCCGATGATGCGCACGATGGCGCATGTGGTTGCGGCATTTGTCGCCATCATCGTTGCCCTTCTGACCGTTGCTGTGCCGTTTAATCTGGGCCTGCTGATCGCCGGTGCCGCCGGCATGATCGCCGGCGCTCAGGCCGAGCTGATGCTGGAGCGGAGAAAGACATGAGCCAGATCGACCCGACCACCATGTGGATCGTTATTATCGGGCTGGCCATCGGCAGCTTTGCCCTGCGCTTTGTCTTTATCGGCTTTGTCGGGGATCGTCCGATGCCGCCCTGGCTGCTGCGGCATCTGCGTTATACGGCTGTGGCGATCGTCCCGGCCCTGATTGCGCCGCTGGTGGTCTGGCCAACTGCAACTGACGGTCAGCCGGACCTGCCACGCATGGCCGCGGCCGCTGTTGCCCTGGCAGTCGGGGTCATCACCAAGAACGTGATTGCGGCCATTTTCACGGGCGCTGCAACACTGTACGGGCTGCTATACCTATTGGGATAAGGTCGCGTCCTGCTGATTCAGGCGGGCGTTGCTGGCGGCCAGGCCTTTTTGCAGGTCGGCATCATCGTTTTCGCGGTACTCAGTGGTGACAACGCCTGGTAGCTGGCCGAACTGCTCGGACAGTTTAACCGGGTAGAAGGTCACATCAATTTGCTCGAACCCCGGCACCTGTTGCAACAGCTTGGCTGTCGAGTTGGCACAATACGCCCCCGGAACCGGCCCCATCTGCTTGGCCAGCTGCAGGGCGATTTCGGCCTGTTGCGGGCTGACTTCGATTGTCTGGATACGCGCATAATGTGTCTCGCGCGCATGGCTGCTGCGATAGGCGCGCTCGACATTGGGGGTGATGCCATACAGCACATCATCCTTGATCGGCACCACATCTGCCCGGAACGACCCAGCAGGGTCAAAGATCACTCTTTCACTGCCGCCAATCATCAGCGAGGTATGCGCCCCCGAGCCGGTCCGGGTGCTGATCATGGTATACAGCGTCAGCGTAGATGGTCCCGGATCGCGATAGGACCGGGTCACGATTTCAGACTGATCCGCCTGTGGTCGCTGCGAACCTGTGCAGCCTGCGACAGTTGCTGCCAGCAGGCAGGCAATCAAAATCCTGATCACGGCAGACCCCGTTCTGGATTAAGCGGCGAAAACCGCCAGGAACAGGCAAAAAAAGGCGATTGCAACCACACACCAGGTGGTGGCCTTTACGAAACCGTTGAAGGTTTTTGTTTGGACGTCAATGTCCATGTCGCCGTGCTTATGTTCAGCCATGACTGTCAGAATCCTAATTCGCGTGTTTGAGATGTTGGATAATCGAAAACAAACGGCCTGTCACCACGTCATTCGCGCGCAGGGGCCAGCGGCTGCAACATCGAGCAGTTCGGATAGCCAAACCCCCAGCGCCAGGGCAGACCGGAACAGGGGGCACCTCCAAGACGCACCGCCGCAAACATAGCCTCAGCCGTGATGGAATGCGCCGAACGGATCTGATCGGGCGTCATGTCATACCGGTCGGCGTATTCTTCGGCATGCGTTTCGCCGTGCTGCATGACACAAGCGCGCAAGGTATCATCCGCAGACAGGCGCGCGTCATAGCTGGCCTCGGCCTGCGCTGCACCGCCGGCGTTGTGATAGGCGCGGTCATGGATAACGCAGCAGCCCTCCCACGGGGGATGGGCATCATAGAGCGCTCGGAATTTTGGGAAGGTCCTGGCTACAAAACGCCAGCTGGAAGACAGACCACCCGAACACCCGTCTGTTTCAAAAGAGATCAACCCGGCATCCCCCCGCTGTGCGAACAGGGCGCGATGGGCGGGCAACTCGATCCCGCGCAGAAAGTCCTGCGCGGTGGCCGGGGTGGCCAGCAGTGCCAGAGCGAGGATCAGCTCAGGGGCTTTCATCGCGCATCGCCTGTGTGTCGATCGACATGCCAAAGGTGGTCGCCAGCCACAGCAACAATCGTTCCGCCGGGCCCATTTCGGCGCGCACCCGCAGCACTTCGTTGGCCATTGCCGGGCGGTCGGTGATCAACCCGTCCACCCCCATCGACGCCATCGCCGACATTTGCAGCGGATCATTCACCGTCCAGACATAGATATCCTTGCCTGCTGCCTGAACCGAACGCACCAGCCCCGGCGTCACCATTGCCGCGTTGACGGCGACAAAGTCGCCCTCCAGCCCGGACAGATCACCCACCGCCGTTGCGGCTAGAACCCCGGCGCGCCAATCGGGACGCAGCGTTTTCATCTTTTGCACCGCCGGGTATTTCAGCGACATGGTGGCGATGTCGTCCTGCATGCCGAACTCTTCGACCAGCGCGATTACGCGGTTCTCCAGATCTACGTCATGGCCATAGTATTTCAGCTCGATGATGACCTTGGCCTTGCCCTTGGCCGCCGCCAACACGTCGCGCAGTGTCGGGGTGCGTTCGTCACCATATTCAGGACCGTACCAGCTGCCGATATCAATCCCGGCTACGTCTTCCATGGTGGCGTCCCAGACCTTGAGGTTCACACCCGCCAATTTCATGAAGTCGCTGTCATGGGCGACAATCACCACGTCATCAGCCGTTTCCTGTACGTCGATTTCGACCCAATCGGCTCCGTCTTCGATGGCCTTAAGCACTGACGCCATGGTGTTTTCCGGACGCAGCGCAGCGGCCCCCCGGTGACCTATGACCTCGGCCCGGTCCGGCGCCTGTACCCGCTCCAGCAAGGTTTGCCCGAACCACAAACCAACCAGCACAGCCACGGCTGCAGCGCTTACGACGGCGAAAACCGGTATGCGAAGACTGCGCGGTTCGGGATGCGGTGGCTCTTCGGTCCTGATCTCAAAGAAACCGTCCAGCACCACCGCTAGCGCGCCCAGCGCCGTGGCGGCCAGTACCAACCCGGCCAGAGACCACACTGCCGCAACCAACAGGCTGTAGGTCAATGCCAGACGCAAGTGACTGGCACCCTGAAGCGGCACCATCGCAAACAATAGCCCCGCGACCCACGCGATCAGGGCGGCGATGACAAAACGCACCCCCAGCCAGAGCGCCAGTTCAATCTTGAGGCGTCCGCGTTTGCCCTCCATCCGGCTGGTGCTGATACCAAACGCATGCGCCGGGTGAACCGTTTCGAACAACACCAGATGCAGAGACAGCGCCCAGGCTGACAACCGTCGGATCAGCACCCAGGCCATGGCTAGGCCTATCGCTCCGATCAGCACAACGGCGATCCAGAAAGATGGCGGATGGAAGGTCAGGTAATAGTTGATGTCATATTCGGTCAGGCACCACCACGCGATCAGCGCCGCGACCGCCGCAAACGGCAGGATCAGCAGCAGAACCCGCAACACAAAGCGCACCGCAAAGCCAAACAGCGCAGGCAAGCGCGACAGGATCAGGCCAATCGCCGAACTGCCCGCGCGCCACGGATCGGGTTCCCCCATCCGCAATGATCCGGCCATGACCGAAAAGACAAACACCTCGGCCAGCAGAAACAAGCTGAGCACGGCAATGGCTGCGACAAAACCTGCGGGCGACAGAATAAAGGCTGCGATGGCCTGATCCGTCAGTGCGGTCTGATCCGACAGCCTGACCGCCAGATTGACTGTGACAGCAACGCCTGGAGCAATCAGGGCCACCAGCAGCAGACGTACTGCGATGTAGATCGGCACAAAGACACGACGGCGCGCCCATGCGCGCCTGTAGGCTGTTGTAACGGCTGAAAAACTGCTCACACGGCATCCCCTTGAATGATCCAATCATTCAAGGCTGCGCAGACGTGAATTGCAAGTCAGGCGATCAGCTTTCTTCCAGATCTGCCGCCAACCGGAATCCGATACGGTTGGCGGGTTTATCCTCGACCGTTTTTGGCAGCGCGCGCAACATTACGTTCAACTGGCTGACATGCTGCACCAGCTGCGTCCGCGCACCGGTCGCGTCCGAGCCGTAAAAAGTGATGATATCTGGGTCGAAGTACCCCATCCCCTCGATCCGCATTACACCAGCATCGCCTCCGGTGAACCCCATGGCAACTTCCTGATCGCCATCCAGCGTCTTTTCGAAGTTCTGGATGTAAAGGATCAACCGCTCATACGCCCATTGTGCCGGGCTTTTTGTTGCAACGGGCTTTTGCAAAGGTTCGGGCAATTCTTTGGCGCCAGATTTCGCATCCGGGTTGGAATGCACTTCATAGCACCGGGGTAGTGCTGCAGATTCTGCAGCCTCGGCCGATGTTTCGATCTGATCCTGCATGGCTTTACCCTTTGCGCTGAAACTCCCAAGCCCCGTCCGCGCGGCGCGTTCGGGTCACAGTTCCAATGTGGTAAAGATGGTTCAGATGTGCAACCGCCTCGACCAAAGCCAGCCCGTATTCACCGTCGCCGATCTGACGTTTGAACAGCGGCACAAAGCATTCGGCCGCAGTTTTGGGTTGCTCCAGATAGTCCTGCAGACGCGCCAGCGCGCCGTGGTGATTGTCGATCAGTTGCTTCATCCGCAGTGGCAGGCCAGTGAAGGGCAGCTTATGCCCGCCCAGCGCCAGTTGATCGGGTCGGGCCAGGGTTTGCAGCCGCTCACAGGCCTCAAGCCATTCAGCGACCGGATCGGCCAGCGGTTCGGTGACATAAACACCCAGGTTGGGACTGATCGAACCGAGGATCTGGTCCCCTGTGATCACGAGATTGTCGTCGCGACTCCAGAAAGTTGCATGCTCAGGGGCGTGGCCGTTGCCCATATGAACGTCCCAATCGCGCCCGCCCATGCGGATAACACTGCCCTGCTTAATCCGGGTAAAGCCCAGCGGCATTGGATAGACCGTGTCGCAGAAATTGAAGGGCCGCTCGGTCATGCGCTTGGCCAGAAACGCCGCGTCCATCCCGGCGCTGCGGTAATAGTCCAACGTTTCCTGCGGCCAGGTTTCCTGCACGTCCAGTTGCAGCATCCGCGAAAACAACCAGGCGGTGCGCGATGTCACCAGCTCGGCCCCATGTTCAGACTGAAACCAACCCGCGTTGCCGACGTGGTCGGGGTGGTGATGGGTCACCACCACCCGGTTGACCGGTTTCCCAGCCAGAGGACCCGCCAACAACGTGTCCCAAATGCGCCGGGTTTTGTTCGAAGACAGCCCCGTATCGATCAGCGTCCACCCATCGCCGTCGTCCAGCGCATAGATATTGACGTGATCCAGCGCCATGGGCAACGGCAAGCGCATCCACAGAACCCCTTCGGCGATCTCGACCGCTTCACCCGATGCCGGAGGCTCGGGCCAAGGGTAGCGGATCATCAAAGGGGTGTCTCCGTCCATTACGCCGCCAGTTCCTCGGCGCTGAGGGCATAGACATCGTCCGCCCCGTTCTGTGCCTGCACCAAGAGACCAGCATATTCCGGCAGCAGCGCGTTGATGTAAAACCGCGCCAGTTTGAACCGGGGGCCGTCGGTTTCCGCCAACGCCGCCTTCAGGTGGAAATGCGCGCCCAGAACGCGGGCAAAGGCATTCAGGTAAGGTACAGCGCCTGCGAAACGGACATTCATGTCGCCCTGCGCTACAATCCACTCGGTGGTTTCGCGCAGGCTTTCGGTGGCTTCCCAGACTGGTCCGGCCAGATCCGGCAGGGTTGCACGAGCCTTTTCAGCGTGATCCTCGATCTCGTCCAGCAGACGCGCGGCGGCTTCGCCACCATCCATCATCTTGCGCGCCACCAGATCCATGGCCTGAATGCCGTTGGTGCCTTCGTAGATCGCGGTCACGCGGACATCGCGGTAATACTGGGCCGCGCCGGTTTCTTCGATAAAGCCCATGCCGCCGTGGACCTGAACACCGGTCTCGGACACGCGCATGCCGGTCTCGGTGCCGAACGCCTTGCCAATCGGGGTCAGCAGCGCGGCACGTGCCACCCATTCAGGGTCACCCGTGGCGGTCGCCATGTCGATGGCCGCAGCATTTGCCAGCATGATCGCGCGGGCCGCGAAGGTGTCGGCGCGCATGCTCATCAGCATCCGGCGCACATCCGCATGGTCGATGATCGTGCCAGAAGGCGTCTTGCCCTGTTTCCGCTCAAGCGCATAAGCCAAAGCGTGCTGATAGGCGCCTTCGGCCGCGCCGACGCCCTGACCGCCCACACCCAGACGGGCGTTGTTCATCATGGTGAACATCGCAGCCATGCCGCCATGTTCCTTGCCCACAAGCCAACCCTTGGCCCCGTCATACTGCATCACACAGGTCGGAGAACCATGCAGACCCATCTTATGTTCCAGCGAGACGACCTTGAGATCGTTGGCCACGCCGGGATTTCCATTTTCATCCGGCAGGTACTTGGGCACCAGAAACAGCGAAATCCCTTTGGTTCCCGGCACCGCACCGGGCAGGCGCGCCAGTACCAGATGGCAGATGTTTTCAGCGAAATCGTTGTCGCCCCACGAGATATAGATCTTTTGGCCTGACACCGCATAGGTGCCGTCGCCATTGGGTTCCGCCTTTGAGGTCAGCGCGCCCACATCCGATCCGGCCTGCGGTTCGGTCAGGTTCATGGTGCCCGACCACTCACCCGCCATCATCTTAGGCAGGTACAGGGCCTTCAGCTCATCGCTGGCGTGATGTTCCAATGCCTCGATCTGGCCTTGTGTCATCAGCGGTGCCAATTGCAGCGACAGACAAGCAGCCGACATCATCTCGTTCACGGCGGTGGTCAGGGTCATCGGCAGACCCATGCCGCCATATTCCGGATTGCCGCTCATCCCGATCCAGCCCCCTTCGGCAATCGCTTTCCAGCCGTCGCCATACCCGGGTGAGGTGCGCAGTACGCCGTTTTCCAGACGTGCAGGCTCCAGATCACCGGGGCGCTGCAAAGGGGCCATCACCTCTTCGCACATTTTGCCGGCCTCATTCAGGATCGCGCTGACGACGTCTTCGCTGGCGTCTGCGAATTTCTCGGTCGCCGCGATCTGATCAAAGCCGACCACGTGACGGAACAAAAGTTCATAGTCGGAAATTGGCGCACGGTAAGGCATGGGTTCCCCTAGGGTTGTCTGTTCGGTTTTTCGCTGGTGGGGTTGGAAAATACAATACCCACCTCTATGCATGCTTGATTACTCAATTAACTAGTCAGCCCAATGGTACAAGCAATCAAAACGCGGCGTCACCTCAGATGATCTTAAATGGCACCTTGGATTTGGCCGCTGATCTGGGCGGAGTCGCGAAGGCCGCGGATTTCCTGCGGCAGGGCCTGCTGGTCGCCTTCGCCACCGAAACCGTCTATGGCCTGGGCGGCGATGCCCGCAACAGCGATGCGGTAGCCGGGATTTACCACGCCAAGGGTCGGCCCAGCTTTAACCCGCTGATCGCTCATGTCGCCTCGGTCGAAGCAGCACAACGGTTCGTCGAATGGTCCGACCGGGCCGAGGCGCTGGCCGCAGCCTTTTGGCCCGGACCTTTGACCCTGGTGCTGCCATTGCGGGCCAATCATGGCATCTCACCACTTGTTACGGCAGGGCTGGATACGCTGGCCGTTCGGGTGCCCGCCCATGGGACGGCGCGTGCCCTGCTGACGGCGTTTGACGGGCCGGTGGCGGCCCCCTCGGCCAATCCATCAGGCCAGATCAGCCCGACAACCGCTGCGCACGTTCGTGCCGGTCTGGACGGGCGTATAGCCGCCATCCTGGATGACGGTCCCTGCGGTGTGGGGTTGGAATCCACCATCGTCGGACTGGCGGGCGAGCCCGCGCTGCTGCGCCCCGGTGGTGTGGCGCTGGAACAGATCGAAACGGTTCTGGACGCACAGCTGCACCTCCACCAGGCCAGCGACATGCTGACCGCGCCGGGGCAGCTGCAATCCCACTATGCCCCGGACGCACCAGTGCGATTGAACGCGGGAACCCCGCAGGGCGATGAGGTTTTGTTGGGCTTCGGCCAAGTCAGCTGCGACCTGAACCTTTCAGAGGACGGAAACCTGACCGAGGCTGCGGCCAACCTGTTTTCCGCTTTGCACAGGCTCAACAGCATGGGCCGTCCAATTGCCGTGTCACCGATTCCGGATCATGGGTTGGGCGCTGCGATAAATGACCGCCTGCGCCGTGCAGCCGCGCCGCGTGACAGCTGATCAGGCGCGCCCGGCACTGGCCGACAGGGTCAGCGGATCGACACCCAGCGTTGCCAGCGCAGCCGCCCACTTTTCGTCATCAGGCACGTCATACACCAGTTTCTGAGTGGCCTCGGTCGTCAACCAACCGTTCATGGCGATCTCGTCCTCAAGCTGACCGGGACCCCAGCCGGAATAACCCAGCGCCAGCGTCGAATTCAATGGCCCCCGCCCCGAGGCCAAATCCTCGAGCACGTCCAGCGTTGCGGTCATGCTGAAATCGTCTGAGATTTGCATCGAATGCAGGTTGGCCTCGTAATCGGCGCTGTGCAGAACAAAGCCGCGCGACATCTCGACCGGGCCACCAAAATGGACCAGACGTTCGCCGACAACAGGAATGCGGCAAGCAATGTTCAACTGACCCAGCAGGGTTTTGATCCGCAAATCAGACGGTTTGTTGATGATGAGACCCATCGCCCCGTCATCCCCGTGGCTGCACATGAAAACCACCGAATGATCAAAGCGCGGATCCCCCATACCGGGCATCGCAATCAACAGTTTTCCGGTAAGGTCCATGAGCCGTCATCTCTTGCAAAGCACAGTGCAACAATGACCCTTGGGTACAGCAATTGGCAAGGGATCAGCGCATATTTCCGCAGATTTCATTCGGGTGACCGGAACGTGACTTGGAATCGCGGGCCAGACCGCGCATTTATAGGGGATGAAGCATTATGTCTCCTCTGTCTTAGTCGCCCTGACCGCCAGCCTGCCGCTGGCCGCCCCTGCCTCTGCGCAAGGCGTGGACGGGGTGGTTCAGTTGGATATCCTTGACGGCGGCCGGACGGCCAATGGCACGTATTTGGGCGCACTACGCCTGACCCTGAAAGACGGCTGGAAGACCTATTGGCGCGCACCCGGCGATGCGGGTATACCGCCGCAGTTCGACTGGAAGGGCTCGGACAATGTGGGTGACGTCGCGATCACTTGGCCTGCGCCGAGTGTTTTTGTACAAGACGGCCTGCAATCCATCGGCTACACGGATCAACTGGTTCTGCCGGTGGAAATCACGCCCCGCAACCCGGCCAAGCCGGTGCGGTTACGCGGCGATATGGATCTGGGGGTCTGCAAGGATGTCTGCATTCCGGAACGGTTGAAATTTGACCACACGCTGGACGCCGAGGCCGGACGCAACCCGGCCATTGCTGCCGCCCTGGCGCAGCGGCCTTTTTCTGCGAAAGAGGCCCGCGTCAGTGCTGCCAGTTGCCATCTGACCCCGACCTCGGACGGAATGCAGATCGAAGCCCGCGTGACCATGCCCTCGGCCGGAGGGAATGAAATTGCGATCATCGAACCGGGCAATCCGGCGCTGTGGGCCTCGCAGCCCGAAACCCGGCGACAGGGCGGCGCTCTGGTGGCCACTGCCGAGGTGATCAATGCCACAGGCGGCCCCTTTGCGCTGGATCGGTCCGAGATTCGGATCACGGTGTTGGGTGCCAATCACGCAGTGGATATCCGAGGGTGCAGCGCTGGCTGACCCGATGGCACAAACCCCGAAAATCGGCGCTTTGGCCGTTGTCCTCCATGAGGATCGTGTGCTGCTGGTTCAGCGCAGCAAGCAACCCGATGCCGGGCTGTGGGGGTTTCCCGGCGGGCATTTGGAATGGGGCGAAACCGTTCTGCAGGCCGCCCAGAGAGAGCTGTGGGAAGAAACCTCGATCCTGGCCGAGCCACAGGTTTATCTGGACAATCTCGACCTGCTGCGGCGTGACGATCAGGGCATTGTGCTGTCGCATTACCTGTTAGTGGGCGTTGCGTGTCAGTACCGATCAGGTGAGCCGCTAGCCGGGGACGATGCGCTGGATGCCCGCTGGTTTCCGATCAAGCAGATACGCCAGGGTGAGTTGGACATGAGCGACCGGGTTGTCGATCTTTTGGAAACAGCCTTGCGCCGCGGTTAAGCCGCGCGACCCCTGAGGCGCGCGTACAGCAGGCTGGACACCGTGATGCTAAGCACAAGGATCAGCGCAGCGCCTGCAATGAATGCCCCAAGGCCCATTTGCAGCGCCGACAAGCCTTCTTCGCCGGCGTACAGACCCGACAGCAAACCCAGCGGCGCGCCCGATATCACCGGCCACACCATTGTCAGGCCGAACCAGAGTGCCATCGCCAGAACGGTTGCCATCAACGCACCTTGCACCACCCGATCCGGGGCACGCAGCGCCCGGCGCATCGCGGTCATGGGGCGGGCCAGATCGTTCAGTATCGCCAGTAGCGCAGGCACCAGCAACAACACCAGCAGCATCCCGAACCCAAGCCCATAAACCAGTGTGATCACTGTGGGTTTCAGAAACTGTGCCTGTTGCGAGCCCTCATACAGCAGCGGGGTCAGCCCCAGAACCGTTGTCAGAGTTGTCAGCATCACAGGGCGCAACCGGTCTGCGGTGCCCTCGACAATTGACGGGACCAGACCGCGCTCTTGTTGGTAAGCATCAATCGTGGTCACCAGCACAATCGAATCGTTGATGATGATCCCTGTCATCCCCAGCAGACCCACCACGGTAAACATGCTGAGCGGCACGCCCCAGATATAGTGACCCCAGATCGCGCCGACCAACCCAAACGGAATGATCGCCATCACCACCAGAGGTCGCGACCAGCTGGCGAAGACCCAGGCCAGAACCAGATAGATTCCGGTCAGACAGAGGATCAGACCAGTTCGGGCCTCGTGCAGAAACTCGTTCTCCTGCTCGCTCAGGCCGGACATCCGCCATTCAACCTGTCGCTCGGCGGCTATGTTGGGCAGGATCTCTTCGCTCAGTGCACGATCGATTTCCGTGGCACGGACAGGGTCATCCTCAGAGATGTCACCATTTACCGATATCACCCGCAATCCGTTTTCGCGCTGGACGGTCGAAAAACCGGACTTACGTTCGACCGAGACGATATCGGCCAGCGGCACGTAAACGCCATCAGGGGAGCGCATCAGGGTGCGCTCCAGGAAATCAGCCGTCAACTCACCCTCGGGCAGTTCTACACGTATTTCGGCGCTACGGGGGCCATCAGGGAAAGTCGCAGCCTCGATCCCGTTCAATCTGTCGCGCAACACGCGGCCCAGTGTTTCGATTCGGAACCCCAGCGCCTGACCTCGAGCCGTCAGATCCAGTATGTATTCTTCCTTGTCATAGGCCAGACTGTCCTCCATCGCCGAGACTTCAGGGTACTTCGAAAGTTCGGCCTGCAAATCCTCGGACGCAGATTTGAGCGTGTTCACATCCGCGCCATAGAACTCCACATCAATCGCATCACCGCCGGGGCCTGACCGCCAGCCCCTAAAGCTGACCAGCTCGACCTTGGGAAGGCGCGGGACAAATTCCTGCAACTCACCAACAAATTCAAAGCTGGAATAGGGGCGCAGATCGGCGTCGATCAACTCGATCGAGATTCCACCAAGCAGGTCCGCATCCTTGCCGTCCGCCGCAGCCAGACCAAAGCCTGCACTGCCACCAATTTCAGCCACCACGTATTCAATGGGATTGCGACCGTGGCGCTCTTCGTAGATTTGGCCCAGTTCCTCTGTCGCGCGCTGTAACTCGTGCATCATGGCAAGTGTTTCGGTGCGTGTGGCACCTTCGACCATGATAAAATTACCCGTGACCGATCCGCGTTCAGGCGCGTTGAAGAACCGCCAGTTCACATCGCCTTTGATGAAAAGCGCGATCTGGCTGGCGAGGATCACAACCATTGCGGCCACAACCACATATCGGGCCCAGATTACCCAGGAGATTAGCGGCCGGAACAGGTGGTCCCGCACCCTACGAAAACCGCGATTCACCACGCGGTTGGGCATGTCGTACCAATGCTCTTTGGCTGAATGCGCGATGGCATGGCCCATGTGATTGGGCAGAATCAGAAAACATTCGATCAATGAGGCGATCAACACTGCAATCACTGTAAAGGGGATATCGCGGATCAATTCCCCGAACCGGCCACCAATGGCGGTCAGGCCGAAAAATGCGATCACGGTGGTCAGGGTGGCGGCAAAAACCGGCATCGCCATGCGGCGCGCGGCGCGCTCGGCAGCCACCACCGGGGCCTCACCCAGTCGCCTTGCGCGGAAATCGGCATGCTCACCCACCACGATGGCATCGTCCACGACGATGCCCAGAGTGATGATCAGCCCGAACAGCGACACCATATTGATCGACAGCCCGCCGATGTACATGAAGGCAATCGCCGCCGACATCGCCACCGGGATACCGGCGGCGACCCAAAAAGCGATGCGAGCATTTAAGAACAGAAAGAGCAGGCAAACCACAAGGCCCAGCCCCACAAGCCCATTGTCCACCAGAATGTCCAATCGGTCAGTAATTGCTTGCGCACGGGTGCGGATCAGTTCAACCGTCACGCCTTCGGGCAGGCTGGCCTGCATCTCAGTGACAACATCCTCAACAGTGCGCTGAATTTCGATTGCGTCGCCAAGGTTCGAGCGGTCAACTCGGATCGACATGGCCGGGTTTTCACCAACGAAATAGCTGCGGTTGCGGTCCGCTCCTTCAACCCGGATCCGTGCCACATCGCCAACTAAAAGCTTGGAACCATCGGCAAAGTTGCGTAGCGCGATGCCTTCAATCTGTTCCGGAGAGCGCTTTTCCGTACCGGTGCGAATTCGCGCATTGGCCCCGGTCACGTCACCCGCCGGGTTCGCGGTCACCTCGGCGGCGACGGCCTGGGCAATCTCGGACAAGGTGATATCATTGGCGATCAGCTGCGCGGTGGGCACCTCGACTACTACGCGCGGTGCAGCGAGACCCCGGATGGTCGTGCGGGTCACGCCAGCCGCAAACAGACGGTTGATTAGCTCATCAGTGAATTTGGCCAACTGGTCAGGCGCTACTGGGCCGGTGACCACTACATCCGTGACTCGATCCCTCCAAGCTCTGCGTTGGATCGTCGGCGTCTCTGAATCGTCAGGCAAACTGTCCACACCATCAATCGCTGTCCTGACTTCTTCAACTGCTCGGGACATGTCCCAGTTCGGCTCAAATTCCAGACTTATCCGCGCCGAGCCCTCTCTCGATGTTGTATAAGTGTATGCAACACCCTCGACCGCCAACAAAGACGGCTCAAGCAACTGAACGATACCTTTGTCAACATCCTCAGGACCAGCGCTGTCCCACTCGACGTTAACAGTAACCTCTTCAAGGATCACGTCCGGGAAAAATTGGGCCCGCATGTTCGGAATGGCCGCAGCACCCAGAACCAGCATCACCAACAACAACAGATTGGCGACCGTCCGGTGCCGGGTGAAATAACTGAGAATCCCACCCGCCGCGCCGGGGATATCGCGCATCATGGCGCCTAACCCCCTGCCCGGTTTTCAATACTGCGGACCAGCGATGCAGGCACCTTGGCTTCGCTCAATTGACCCAGAGCCCGGGCTTTGGCGTCTTCGGTCATCCGCGCACTGGCCTCAACTTGGGCGACCAGTTGGGCGCGCTGCTCATCCGACAGCTCGACCATGTTCGCCTCGGCCCCGGCGTTGGCCTCGGTACGGATGGGGCGCACACGGACGCCAGCCCCCAGCAGCGGCGTGCGGCCGATCACAACCTCACGCCCGGCCAATCCCGCACCGCGCAACAGAACCTCGTCATCCTGACGGCGGATCAGTTGCACAGGCAGCGCCTCAAGCCGGTCGTCCATGCCCAGAACCAGCACATTGCCAACGGCATCCAGAGCGGATGACGGCAGTCGCACCACATTGTCCAGCGCCTGTTCCTGCACCGACACAGTGACAAAATCGCCGGGTTTGAACCCGGGCGCGTCGTTAAGCCGGGCATAGATCAGGCGCCCCGTCTGTCCCTCACCCGCCGAGCCACTGTCGCGGCTAATACGGCCAGACGCCGACAGGTCAGTGCCCGTCACCTCAAGAGAGACCGTCACCGATGCGTTGATCAGATCGCCTTCGTCATCCAACAGGCGCACGTATTGCGCCGTGGATACACGAAACGCCACCTCCAGCGCGTTGGGGTCGACAAGTTCAGCCAGTTTTTCATTGGCCGAAACCAAACGCCCTTCGACCAGCGTTACATCCGTCAAAGTTCCATCAAAACGGGCGCGAACCGTCATATCATCCAAATCACGCTCGGCGGCCTCAAGAGCGATACGGGTGCGGGCCAATAAAGTCGTCGCCTGATCAACCCGCGACTCGGCCTGTGCCAGTGCAATGCGGCGGGCCAGAACCGATTGCTGTGCCGCGGCTTCAGCCAGCTCGGCCTCTTCTACCGAGGCTGCGGCCCCGACCCCGCGTGTTTGCAAATCTTTCTGACGTTGCAACGCCCGACCCCGCAATTCCGCTTGCGCCTCGGCCGAGTTCAGCTCGTCTTGCGCCAACAACAAAGACCGCTCGGCGTCGCGTTCCTCGAACTGTGCGTCCAGCAAGTCGGATTTGGCGCGATCCAGCGCGGATTGCGCATCTGCCGGATCAAGCTCGACCAGAATTTCGTCTGCGGTGACCGAGCCGCCATCCTCGAAATCTTCCGCCAGCGCCACCACACGGCCGCCCAGCGCGGCGCGCAGTTCCAGCCTACGGCGACTTTGAACCTCGCCAAACGCTTCCAGATAGGGCGTGATTGATTCCAGCTCTGCGGTCCGAACGCTGACGGCGAATACTCGTTCGCGCGCCTCTGGCTGGGCTTTATCACGGGTCAGCACATCCTGAACCGCGCTGGCAATCATCTGAAAGGCAACAAACAGCAAAGCCAGCGTCAGGGACGCCAGAAAAACACCGACAAGGCTTTGCCGTAAAAATCGCATTATCACTCACCCGGGTTGCGTCAGGCTGCCAAGTTGAAATGTAGCCGCGCGGAAAAATATGCCAAGCCACAAAGCGGTTATGACCTGTTGAACGTATGAACAGTCTACTTCCGTCGCAGATGTTCGTCCAATCTGGGCATTATTTCCACGAAATTGCAGGGACGGTGTCGGTAATCGAACTGTTTTTCCAAAATCCCGTCCCAGGCGTCTTTGCAGGCACCCGGGCTGCCGGGCAGTGCAAACAGATACGTTCCCCCAGCCACACCACCTGTTGCGCGGGACTGCACAGCCGAGGTGCCGATCTTTTCCATCGACAGGAAGGTGAAAACGGTGCCGAACGCCTCAATCTCTTTTTCATAGACGTCCCGATGCGCCTCGACGGTCACATCGCGGCCGGTCAGGCCGGTGCCACCGGTTGAGATCACGACATCAATTGCCGGGTCCGCAATCCATAGGCGCAATTGGGCTGCGATATCCGTCCGCTCATCCGGGATAATCTGGCGATCTGACACCAAATGGCCCGCGCGTTCGATCCGATCGACCAATGTCTGCCCCGAGCGGTCATCGTCCAGCGAACGCGTGTCCGAGACGGTCAGAACGGCGATCCGGACGGGAATGAACTCTTTGTTTTCGTCAATGCGCGACATGTGGCCTCAGGCCCTTTCCATGATGGCAAGCCGGATGGCAAGGGCAGCAAATATCCCCCCGGTCACCCAACCCATAATATGTGAGGCACGCGGGTTCTGGATCAGAGCCCGGCCTGCGCCACCAGCAAACACCCCAACCAGCCCGTTCACCACAAACCCGCCCAGCGCGATGATTATGCCGAAGGTCAGGAATTGCAGCAGAATCGATCCGGTATCCGGGTTCACAAACTGCGGAATGAAGGCCAGCACAAACAGAATGACCTTGGGATTGGTCAGGTTCACCACCAGCCCGTCACGAAAAGCAAATCGCGTGGGTTTGACTGGTGCTTCGTCGGACATCGCGCCATTCCGGATTGCGCCCCATGCGAGATACAGCAGATAGGCCACTCCCATCCAGCGGATGACGTCAAACAGCCACGGCAGGCTGGACACAGCCGCACCAAGGCCCAGACCGGCTACTGAGACATGTATCAGCGATCCTGTGGACACACCGGCGCTGGCGGCCAGCGCAGGTTGCGCTCCGGACCGCAGGCCCTGACCGAAACAGAACAACATATCCGCACCGGGTGTAAAAATCAGGGCAAGAGCCGCTGGAATGAAGGCCAGCAGCGTGACCGTTTCGATCATACACTCACCTCGAACCAGTTTACCTTGGGCCCCAGATTGGCGACTTGTGCGCGTCCGATGGTGCCTCGATAGCCCCAGCTATCATGGATATGGCCGCAAAAGACGTGTTGTGGCTGCAACCTTTCAACCGCGTCGCGCACCGCGACGGACCCGACCGCATCGCCCAGTGAGGTGACATCGCCATGCCCTTTGGGCGGAGAATGCGTGATCAGGATATCAACCGCATCACAACGCTCCAGCAATTCGGCGGCCTCGGCCTCGGACAGGTCGCAAGACCAGTCACCGAACGGCGTATTGGGCACGCCATAGCCCAGCCCGAACAGGCGCAGCCCGTCCAGGGTCATGCCCGCACCGTGCAGAACATGGACCCCTTCGGGCGCGGCGTCGGTCAGTTCCCCGGCACTTTCGGCGTTTCCGGGTACCAACACCAAAGGCGCGGTGACGCTTGACAGCATCTCCATCGCGTCATCCAGCCCTTGCCGCATGTTGCAGTAATCGCCAGCCCCGATGACCAGATCTGCCTCGGCACTGGCGGCAACTATTTCGGCCGCGCGGTTGCGCGCCATATGCAAGTCCGAGAAGGCCAGAATGCGCATCATTGCCCCCCCAGCCGGGCCTTGAGGTCCAGCAAATCCGCCCAGGCCTGCCGCTTCATCTGCGGTTGGCGCAGCAGGTAGGCGGGGTGGAACATCGGGATCACCGGCAGTTCCAGTGCCTGATCCCACTGCCCGCGCAGCCGGGTAATGCCGCGTTTGCCCAGCACTGCCTGACAGCTGATATTGCCCATGACGACCAGTACCTCGGGCTTGGCCAGCGCCACATGCCGTTCTAGAAACGGTTTCATCATCCCGATCTCTTCAGGTTTGGGGTCACGGTTCTGCGGTGGCCGCCAGGGCAGAACATTAGTGATATAAACGGAATCAGAGCGGCTGAGGTCAATCGCGGCCAGCATCCTATCCAGCAATTGCCCGGCGCGCCCGACAAAGGGCTTGCCTTCGCGGTCTTCCTCGCGGCCCGGAGCCTCGCCGATGATCATCACCCGCGCACCTGGGGTGCCGTCGGAAAAGACCAGTTGCCGCGCGCCGCGCTTCAGTTCGCAATGGTTGAACCCGTCCATCGCCGCGCGCAGCTGATCCAGCGACCCGGCAGCCAGAGCCGCCGATTTCGCCACCGTAACCGGGTCGACTTTTGCGGGCTTAGCAGGGGCCACCTGCGCAGCAGAGGGTTTTTTGGCCTTGGGCGTGGTATCCGGTAGCGCATAGCGATCCACCGGCACATCACCGATCGCTTCTGTTGCGCCAAGTTCAATCTGCCAGTCCAGCAGGGCCCGCGCGGTATGATAGTCCAAAGCCGATTCCATAACCCACAATCTAACCAGCTTTTGATCGAGGGAAAGCGAATAGGCCTTGATCGGGCGGTCCGCCGCACCGACCATGGGTCCGTTCATGATGATGTTATTGCGATTCCTTTTGATTGGCGTGTTGTTGACTACGGTCGGCAGCCCTGCATTTGCACAGCTTTTCGACCGCAACAGCCAGTGCCGCGGCGGGCAGTTTCAATGTGGCAGCCGCTGCTGTTCGGCCGGTCAGAGATGCAGCTTTGACGGCTATTGCATCCTCGCGGGCGGCACCTATTGCGGCGGTGGCCGGTCCTGTGGTGCGTTTGAGCGCTGCGTGGCAGGCGGTACGCGCTGCGCGCCTGCGGGGGCCAACAAATGCAATTCGCGCCTCGATTGTTCTGGCAACACGTTCTGCAATGCGCGCGGTGAATGCGAGAGGATCAGGCCTGAATTTGACCCAAACACCGCCATCCAGGGCCTGCCCACCTTATGCGACGACGGCCAGTCCTGCGCATCCGGATCGTCCTGTTTGCCGGGCGGCGGATGCTCGCGCCCCGGCTGGTTCATGTGCGAGGAAACCGACTCGCAATGCCGTCCCGGGTTCAAGTGTTCCGAACATCAGGGCTGTGTTCCGATCAAGGCCATCGATTGCGGCTATGGCAAATGGTGCAAACCCGGTGAACAATGCCTGCCCGACGGTGGATGCGAGAAACTGTCCGAAGGCTCTGATCCTTAGGTTGCCTTGGCGCACCGGGCTTCTTATAAGCAGGCCGATTGTCAGACAGGAGCCCGCCCCATGCGTTTCGCCCATCGTCACCTTCTTGGCATTGAGCATCTGTCGCAATCCGATATCACCGGCATCCTTGATCTGGCTGAGAAATATGTCGACCTGAACCGGCAGTCCGCCAAACATTCGGACGTGCTGTCGGGGCTGACCCAGATCAACATGTTCTTTGAAAACTCGACCCGCACGCAGGCCAGCTTTGAGATCGCTGGCAAGCGTCTGGGCGCGGATGTGATGAATATGGCGATGCAGGCGAGCTCGATCAAAAAAGGCGAGACGCTGATCGACACAGCGATGACCCTTAACGCGATGCACCCCGATCTGCTGGTGGTGCGGCACCCGCATTCCGGCGCTGTGGATCTGCTGGCGCAAAAGGTCAATTGTGCGGTTTTGAACGCCGGCGACGGGCGACATGAACACCCGACACAGGCCCTGCTGGACGCGCTGACAATTCGCCGCGCCAAGGGACGTCTGCACCGGCTCAACATCGCCATTTGCGGCGATGTCGCCCATTCCCGCGTAGCGCGGTCGAACCTGATCCTGTTGGGCAAAATGGAAAACCGCATCCGCCTGATCGGTCCACCAACACTAGTCCCCAGCCAGTTTGCCGATTTTGGTGTCGAGATTTATGACGATATAAACGAAGGCCTGAAGGACGTCGATGTCGTGATGATGCTGCGTCTTCAGAAAGAGCGGATGGATGGAGGTTTTATCCCTTCGGAACGCGAGTATTACCACCGCTACGGACTGGACGCCGCCAAGCTGGCGCTGGCCAAGCCCGATGCCATCGTGATGCATCCCGGCCCGATGAACCGCGGGGTCGAGATTGACGGCACCCTGGCCGATGACATCAACCGCTCTGTCATCCAGGAGCAGGTTGAGATGGGCGTCGCCGTCCGCATGGCCGCGATGGAGCTGCTGGCCCGCAATCAGCGAGACGCCGCATGAGCAACCTGACAGTCGCCCCTCATGAACGCGGCGTGCTGCGCCTGTTTTCGCTGGACATGCGCACCGAAGAAGCGAAGTTCCTGCGCGAACCCGGTGCTGCGGATCAGATTTTGGGCGTCAGCGGGCTGGACCCGGCGCAGATCGACGTTTTCCCGGTGTCGGACCTCGAAGATCTGGGGCTTTTTGGCTATCTGAACGATGGGTGCGGCGTCTCTGCGGATCAGCTGAACCGCACTATGCTTGAGGCCATCGAAGGCTGGGTCATGGTCCTGCGCAGCGCCGCCTTTGACGGGCAGGGCGCGGATCTGAAGCCGGACCCCCGCGTGCACCTGGTCGGTCTTTACACCGAAGAGACCACCAACTGGACCGGCGGCAAGATCGAAACCGAAAGCGCCAAGCCGTTTTCTGCCCCGCAGACCCTGCTCGAAGATCCCAAACCGCGCCGCATCGGCTCGGCCGTTCTGGCGCTTGTGATCCTGCTTGTTGTCGGAGGGGTCCTATGGCTGATCCTGTGACCTTCACCCCCGACAGGGGCGCCTATCTGCGCACCAATGCGTGGCTGGCCGCTGTGGCCATGGCCGGTGCGATGGTTGTGCTGTGGCTGGTCGGCAACCCTTATGTCTGGACCGGCGCCCCAGCAGGTCTGGCAGCTGTCGGGCTACGCGCCTGGTATCTGGCCTCGGAAGATCTGGCCGCCACATGGGAATTGTCCGATCAGGCCCTGATCGGCCCTGGCCCGCGCAACGTGGCGCTGGCCCAGATCGCGACGGTCAATATCATGGGCAGCTTTGTCCAGATCGTCACCAAGGGCGGCGACAAGCATCTGATCAAATACCAGGCGGATCCGGCCGCCACCAAAGCCGCGATTGAAAGGGCCATGGCATGAGCAACCTGATCTTCACCAACGCCCACCTGATTGACCCTGAGACCGGCACCGACAGCATTGGCTGGCTGCAAGTATCCAATGGCCGGATCGCGGCGCGCGGTGACGGCGACGCTCGGGCACAGGGTGCAACGATCATCGACTGCGGCGGAAAATACCTGGCCCCCGGGATCGTCGATATCGGCGTCAAAGTGTGCGAGCCGGGCGAGCGACATAAGGAAAGCTACAAGTCCGCAGGTCTTGCAGCCGCTGCGGGTGGAGTCACCACCATCGTCACACGACCCGATACCAGCCCGGCCACAGACACGCCCGAAAGCCTGGAATTTGTCACCCGCCGCGCGCAGGCAGATGCGCCGGTGAATGTGGTGCCGATGGCCGCCCTGACCAAGGGCCGCGAGGGTCGTGAGATGACGGAAATCGGCTTTCTGCAAGACGCCGGAGCGGTCGCGTTTACAGATTGCGACCACGTCATTGACAACACCAAGGTGTTTTCCCGCGCGCTGACCTATGCGCGCTCTTGTGGTGCTCTGGTGATCGCGCACCCGCAGGACCCCGGCCTTAGCGGCGGTGCGGCAGCGACCAGCGGCAAGTTCGCCGCGCTGCGCGGGTTGCCCGCCGTCTCACCCATGGCGGAACGGATGGGGCTGGACCGCGACATCGCCCTGCTGGAGATGACCGGTGCTGCCTATCACGCCGATCAGGTCACCACCGCCCGCGCCTTGCCCGCGCTGGAACGAGCAAAGGCCAATGGCCTGGACATCACCGCCGGGACCTCGATCCACCATCTGACGCTGAACGAGCTGGACGTGGCCGACTATCGCACCTTCTTCAAGGTCAAGCCGCCGCTGCGGTCCGAGGATGACCGTCAGGCCGTGATCGAGGCGGTACGGACCGGCCTGATCGACACGATCAGCTCGATGCACACGCCGCAGGATGAAGAAAGCAAACGTCTGCCGTTCGAAGAGGCGGCCTCGGGCGCTGTCGCGCTTGAGACGTTGCTGCCAGCAGCGCTGCGCCTGTATCACGCCGGCCAGTTGGACCTGCCCACCCTGTTCCGCGCCATGGCGTTGAATCCGGCAAAACGGCTGGGTCTGGACAGTGGTCGTCTGTCTGTTGGCGCACCGGCTGATCTGGTATTGTTCGACCCGAATGTGCCCTTTGTGCTTGACCGGTTTTCACTAAAATCGAAATCGCAGAACACACCGTTTGACGGGCAGCGGATGCAAGGTAAGGTCACCGCAACCTACGTGGCTGGACAAGAAGTATACCGGAGACCCTGATGCCGCCCTTTGACAGTTCCATGACCCAGCTGATCCTCTGGGCCGCGATTGGGTATCTGATGGGGTCCATCCCCTTTGGCATGATCATTGCCAAGGTGATGGGGCTGGGCAATCTGCGCCAGATCGGGTCCGGAAACATCGGCGCAACCAACGTTCTGCGCACTGGCAACAAGGCCGCGGCTGCGCTGACCCTTCTGTTCGATGCGGCCAAAGGTGCGGCCGCAGTGCTGCTGGCCCGCGCTATCGCGGGCGAGGATGCCGCTCAGATCGCTGCGCTGGCGGCTTTTCTGGGCCATTGCTTTCCGGTCTGGCTGCGGTTCAAAGGCGGCAAAGGCGTCGCCACCTTTCTGGGCCTGTGGCTGGCGCTGGACTGGCGCGTCGGTGTCGCCTGTTGCCTGACATGGCTGGTTGCAGCGCTGATCTGGCGCATCTCATCGCTGGGCGCGCTGGTTGCCGCCGCGATGTCGACCATCTGGGTAATGGTTTTGACCGACGCGAGAGCCTTTATTCTAGGCGTGGTCCTGACCTTGCTGGTCTATTGGCGTCACCGCGAGAACGTCGCCCGTATTCGCACAGGCACTGAACCCAAAATCGGCAAGTCTTGACCGCATCCGACGCCTTTCTAACCGCCTTCTTCGCGATACCTGCGGGCACGTCAACCGGGCAGAGCAATGGCAAACGATATACGGTCAGTCGCACAGAGCTGGCCGGGGGGAAATCCCTCAAACTGGTCGCCGATGAACTAGGCGGTGGCGATTACATCAGCCTGAACCTTTACCTGACCCGCAACAATGGCGCCCTCCTGCGCCCCTGCGAGATGTCGGTGCAAAAGGTCACCGATTTCGTAGTCGGGTGGCGCAGTGATCCGTGAAGGCTGCTCTGCATTTTTGAACATCAACCCTTTATCTGCGCACACTCACAATTGATTGTTTTGAACGTGAAGACGCCACTGCCCACCTCGGTTGCGTGGCGGCCAATTGACGGTCGCTCAACTCAAAATCCCCGGGGTTGCCTTGGTGCAATTATAGCATCGCTCGGCCGCCCGTTTCACAAAAGGTGAACAACATGAACAAGTTCAAATCTCTCATTGGCGGCGTCGCGCTGTCCGTTGCAATCGCAAGCTCGGCCCTGGCTGCAGGCGTTGAACTGAACGCAAGCTCGACCGGTTTGGCCATGCAGGGTTACGACCCGGTTGCCTACTTTACCGAAGGTGAACCGACCAAAGGTGATTACCGCATCACCACATTGCACGACGATGCAATGTACCGTTTTTCCAATGAAGAAAACAAAGCCGCGTTTGAAGCCAACCCCGAAGCATACCTGCCTGCATATGGCGGCTACTGCGCATTCGGCGCCGCGATGGGCTTCAAATTTGACGGTGACCCGACATATTGGAAGATCGTTGACAACAAGCTGTACCTGAACCTGTCGCAGGACATCCAGGAACGCTGGGAAGGCGATATCCCAGGCTTTATCGAACAGGCCAGCACCAACTGGGAAACCATTGCTGAAAAGACCCCGGCAGAGCTGCAAGCGCAATAAATCGCCTACAGAAATTCTTGGATCGGCGGCAGAGGACTCTGCCGCCGATTGTCGTTTGAAACGACCCATTTGCAAACCTACATCTTTAGCAAGACACGTGTCCGCAGATAAGCGGAGCGTTTTTCCGGGTCGGAATGTGCCGTTGCGCTGTGATCCGGTCATCCGACCGGGCCGTAGTAATCAGTACAGATGAACGGGCAGCGGGTGTTTGCCGCGCCCAATTTCAGACGAAAGGATAATATTATGACAGGTAAAATTGTTCTCGCCTCTGTTATCGCGACCTTTGCTGCGGGTTCGGCAATGGCGCAATCATCCGGCAACTGGACCGGGTTTTACGGCGGCCTGCAATTTGGCTACGCCAATATCGACACCAATATCTCAGGTGTAAATGGTGATGGCGCAATCGGAGGTATCATTCTGGGGTACGACTATGACCTTGGTGACTGGGTCGTGGGGGCCGGTTTTGACTATGACTGGACCGGAATTGAGCTGACCCCCGGCGTCGAAGTTGAGGACGTTTGGCGCATCAAGGCGCGCGCCGGATACAAGGTGACATCCCAAGGGCTGCTCTATGGTATCGGCGGGTTTGCTGAGGCCGGAACCGACAATCTGGGCAGCGACGATGGCTGGTTCATCGGGGCGGGCTATGAACAGATCGTGGCCCCGAATATTAGCGTCGGTGGTGAAATTCTGTACCACGAGTTCAACGATTTCGACTCTACCGGGATCGACGTGGATGCAACAACTGTTCAGCTGCGGGCGGCTTACCGTTTCTGAGGCTAGAATCCACGCAAAACGGGCCCGGCGCGCAAGCACCGGGTTTACCTGTTTTACAGCTCCAGAATTGTGCTGCCCGTGGTCTTCCGCGCCTCAAGCGCGCGATGGGCGTCCGCCACCTGATCCAACGGAAAACGCTGATCAATGTGAATCTTGACCTCGCCGCCTTCGACCTTGCCAAACAGACGCCGCGCCATGGCCTGACACACTGTGTGATCGGCAATATGCGTGAACAGGGTCGGACGGGTGATCTTGAGCGACCCTTTCTTGGCCAGAATACCAATATCAATCAGTGGCACCGATCCCGACGCATTGCCAAACGAGATCATCATCCCCAAGGGCTTCAGGCTATCCAGCGACCCTTCGAACGTATCCGCCCCGATCGAGTCCATCACCACGTCCACGCCCTCGCCCTTGGTGATCTCGGCCACGCGTTGGGCAAAGTTCTCGGTCTGGTAATTGATACAATGGGCGGCTCCGTTGAACTGGGCCAGGCTGCATTTTTCATCCGTCCCCGCAGTGCCGATCAGTTTGATCCCTTCGGATTTGGCCCACTGACAGGCGATCAGCCCGACACCCCCGGCAGCAGCATGAAACAGCACAGTGTCTCCTCGTTTCAATGGCGTCGTGCGATTGAACAGGTATTCAACCGTCAGCCCCTTGAGCATCATCGCTGCCGCCGCGTCAAAGGATATGCTGTCGGGCAGCGGGCAGACCTGTGCCGCAGGCATCAAACGAGCTTCGCAATACGCTCCGGCGGGCGCTGCGGCATATGCCGCGCGCTGGCCTGGTTCCAGATGGGTCACACCCTCGCCAACGGCCTCAATCACGCCAGCAGCTTCCATCCCCAGCGCGTGCGGCATCTCCATCGGGTACAGGCCTGCGCGCTGATAAACATCAATGAAATTCAGCCCACAGGCCTGATGGCGAATGCGAACCTGTCCGGGGCCCGGATCGCCAATGGCGCGGTCTTCAATCCTCAGAACTTCGGGGCCGCCGTGTTCGTGAATAACGACGGTACGTGCCGTTTGCTGCATGCTCACCTCCTGTAACCTTCCGCCAAGCTATCACGCCTGAGATTCAGGGCAATCGACACGATTTCGAGTGGTGCAACCAAAACACGAAAAATGTGGTATACTAAGGGTTCAGACGTTGCCGGCTGGTCCGGCCAAGGGCAACCGATGCCGGATTTACCCCGCTGCGCTGATACGCAAAGGGAGGGGATGAAGATGGCCAAGACAATTGGAAATCCGATCAGTTGGGCCGCCCAGAATATCGGCGCGACCAGTGATCATATTGCAGAAAGCGTCACCCGTATCGGTAGCGCAGATACCCGGCACTTGCCGGTGGTACAGACTTTAACCCTGAGTGATCTGCGGTTCTGTTTGCGAGCAGGATATCAGGATTTTCTGGAAACGCGGGCGGATGCGATCTTTGTGGTGCTGATTTACCCCATCGCCGGGCTGCTGATGTTCGGGTTCGGGCTGAACCGCAATTTGGTGCCGCTGTTGGCACCATTGATTGCCGGGTTCGCCCTGATCGGGCCGGTTGCCGCGGTGGGCTTGTATGAAATCAGCCGCAAGCGCGAACAGGGGGGCGAAGTTCACTGGTTGGATGCATTGGGTGTGTTCCGATCACCTTCTTTTGGAGCCATCCTTGCGCTGGGGTTTTATCTGGTGATGCTGCTGCTGATCTGGCTGATGATCGCGCAGAGCATTTATGTCCACACACTGGGACCTGATCTACCGGCCTCTTTGGGTGCTTTTGTGACGCAGGTGTTTACCACGAGCGCTGGCTGGACGATGATCGTGGCCGGTAACGCGGTGGGCTTCCTGTTTGCACTTGTCGCTTTGGCAATCAGCGTCGTCAGCTTTCCTCTGCTGCTGGATCGCAAGGTCGGGCTGCCTGTGGCGGTTGTCACCTCGGTTCGGGTGTTGCGACACAATCCGGGTGTCATCCTGGCATGGGGCTTTATCGTGGCAGCGCTG
Source organism: Ruegeria meonggei (assembly GCF_042768335.1). Lineage (NCBI taxonomy): Bacteria > Pseudomonadati > Pseudomonadota > Alphaproteobacteria > Rhodobacterales > Roseobacteraceae > Ruegeria > Ruegeria meonggei. The sequence continues at coordinate 2,588,229 of NZ_JAXHBT010000001.1, forward strand.
CTGGTAGTCGGAGCGATTCCGATGTTGCTGGGTCTGATCGTTGTGATGCCGGTCTTGGGCCACGCGACCTGGCATCTGTATCGCCGCGCCGTGGTCTGACGGGCCTGCGCGGGGCGGACCCCGCGCCGCCGTTACTCCGCTACTTTCAGGACGATCTTGCCAATATGGCCAGAGCTTTCCATGCGCGCATGGGCCGCTGCGGCGTCACCCAGATCAAACTCGCTGTCCATGACCGGGGCAATCTTGCCAGCGGCCAGCAGCGGCCAGACCGCCTCGCGCAGGTCTTGCGCTATGTTTGCCTTGGCCAGATCGCTTTGCGGGCGCAGGGTACTGCCGGTCAGGGTCAGGCGCTTGACCATCATCAGGGCAAAGTTCAGCTCGACCACCGGCCCTTGCAGGAATGCGATCTGCACCAGCCGCCCGTCTTCGGCCAGAGCCTTGATGTTGCGCGGGATGTAATCGCCGCCCACCATGTCGAGGATCAGGTTTGCGCCGCCCTCGGCCCGCATGGCCGCCACGAAATCCTCATCGCGATAGTTGATCGCCTTCTCTGCCCCCAATTTCAAACAGGCCTCGCACTTTTCGGCCGACCCGGCGGTGGCAAACACCCGCGCGCCAAAGGCGTTGGCTAATTGAATCGCTGTGGTGCCAATACCGCTGGAGCCGCCATGCACCAGAAACCGCTCTCCGGCTTTCAGGTCACCGCGGGTGAAGACGTTGGACCAGACGGTAAAGAAGGTCTCGGGCAGGCACGCGGCCCCTTTCAGACCCATCCCTTCTGGCGCTGGCAGACAATGCGCGGCGGGCGTGGCTACGTATTCCGCGTATCCGCCGCCCGGCAACAACGCGCAAACCTGATCGCCAACAGCTAACCCTTCGACACCGTCGCCCAGGGCCACAACCTCGCCCGAAGCCTCCAGCCCCGGCAGGTCGCTGGCACCCGGAGGTGGATCATAGGCCCCGGCCCGCTGCAACGCGTCAGGGCGGTTCACCCCCGCATACGCCACTTTGAGAATCACCTGCCCTGTCACGGGCTCCGGCACGGGCCGTTCGGTCAACTGCAGAACATCCGGGCCGCCGGGTGTGGTGATTTCAACAGCGCGCATCATCTGGGTCATGGGCAAATCTCCTTTGCCCAATGCCTAGCAGGCAAAATCCCAAAGGCCCAGCCGCAACGGGGCTACTTGCGCGGGTTCAGTACTCCGGGCAGGTCTGCCCGCATTTTCATCGGCGCCTTTACCTGACCGGCCAGCCAATTGGGAACCGCCAGAAACGGTTTGAACAGCGGGTTGTCGTTGACCTGCGCCTTGATTTTTTCGAACTGCATGACGTTGTCGATGCGACGGTCGAGAAACTCCCACGTCTTCTGATGGTCTGGCGAATCGTCTCCCAGCCAGAACAACAGGGTGGAGGAATAGACCCCCGACAAAGTCGCCCGTTTGGTGTACCAGTTCACATCTCCCGAAGTATCCCCCAGCGTGTCCCAGATCAGCCCACAGGTCTGCCACAATGCCTTGGCCCCGTCGGCTGCATGGGTGGGCAGGGAAAACAGGGTCATTCCGCGGCGCACCAGTTCCTTGTCCGGTACGGCCTCAAGCCGGAACCGGACCGCTGCAGCAATGCGTTCACGGAATTTCAGATCGCTCAGGTCCGTTGAATTCAGGCGTTCGACCATGGCCGTGTCGCCATGTGCATGAAACGCCAGCGCCAGATCAACCGCACCACGCGGGCAGATCGCGCGCGCCAGAGCGTCATCAATTCCGCAATCCGTGACAGCGGCGCGAAAGCTGGTTTCCGACCAGCCGTCAAACGGCACATGGGTCAACATCGCGTCCAAAAGCTGTTGTTTTGCATCTTCATACGTGGTGGTCATGGCGGCTCTCCGGTTCCTGGACCCAGTACTAGACAAGATAGACCGGCTTTGCTATACGGCCAATTCCTGCAATTTCCTTGCAACTCTATCTAGAAAGGTGGTGACAACCACATGCAGGTTAGTGTTCGCGACAATAACGTCGATCAGGCGCTTCGTGCCCTGAAGAAAAAGCTACAGCGCGAAGGCGTGTTCCGCGAAATGAAGCTTAAGCAACATTTCGAGAAACCGTCCGAGAAAAAAGCGCGCGAGAAAGCTGAAGCGATCCGCCGTGCCCGTAAACTGGCACGTAAGAAAGCACAGCGCGAAGGTTTGCTCTAAGAGCGGCCCGCGACTCGTCCGGCTTTGGATGACACTATTTGACGACCCCCGCGGCATTGCCCGGGGGTTTGTCGTTTCAAGGCCAGGTTGCAATCCGCCGAAGTAGCTCTCTTGCTGGGCGGCAAGCTGCCAAATCGGGCTCAGCGGTGTTTTGCCCGGCATTTTGCAGCGCAGCGAATCCCGCATTCGCAGCACAGCCCTGCCGGAATGCGCTGAATTCCCCGGCCCCCCTGTTCGCCCATTCGATGCCCCCTGTAACTGGCCCGGTCTAATCAGACGACCAACCAAATGGAGGCATCATGTCTACTGCAAACACCGTCGAGCAAGAAATGCTGGCGCTCATCAACAATGAGCGCACATCCAGGGGGCTGACCCCGCTGCAACTTGAAACCCGCCTGAACGACTCGTCCGAGGATCACAGCACCTGGATGCTGGACCGGGACACGTTCAGTCACACCGGATCAGGTGGATCCAGCGCAACCCAACGGATGGAAGATGCCGGGTTCGACTTTGACGGCAGCTGGCGCTCGGGCGAAAACATTGCCTGGCAATCAGAGCGCGGCGCCGAAGGCATCAGCGACGACGTGGACCAACTGCATCAAAGCCTGATGAACAGCCCGGGCCACCGCGCCAATATCCTGAACCCCGACTATGAATACATCGGGATCGGCATCGAAGAAGGCGATTTCAACGGCTGGGACGCAGTCATGGTGACACAGAACTTTGCCACAACCGATGGCCAGGTCGTTCTGGACTCCGGCGATGCCCCAGTGCCACCGGTCGATATGGTGGAGGACCCTGAAACCGACGTCACCGAGACCCCCGTGACCGAGTCAGACGAGAACACCGAGGAGCCGGGAACCGAGGTCACAGACAACGATACGCCAGCGGAAGAGACGCCTGAGGTCGACCTTCCCGACACGGATGTCACGGACGACCCCGAAGTGACCGAAACCGAAGACCCCGCCGCAGAAACCCCTGACGCCGAGGTCACGGACGCTGACGCGCCGGAAGAAGAAACGCCTGAGGTCGACGAGCCCGCCACCGGTGATCCCGAGGTGACAGATGTCGAAGACACCGATCCCCCTGAAACCGGCATCACCGATCCCGAAGGCCCGGATACTGAGACGCCGGGGACAGATGTCACTGACGCCACCACTGGTGATTGTTTCGACGTCGAAGCGTTTCTGGCGGCAATCGAGGGGTTCGTGAACGACTTGCTGGTTCTGGTCGATGATTTCAGGCTGACCGACACCGAGATGGCCACAACAGACCCTATGGAAAGCGACGATTTCATGCTGGCCGGGGACTTCTGCGATGACACCAAAACCATCGAGGAAATCACGCCGGATGGCGGAGCGGCCCAGCTTGAGACTTCGTTCATGCCGATCTTGGTGGAAGATGGGTGCATGATGGACTTTGTCTAAAGTCTCAGCCAGATACGCGACGCATCAGAACGGTGCGTCGCGACACCGGAAAAGGGCGGTTTGCGCAGTTTTCTGCACAAATAGGGCGAACCCGACGGTGGCAATTCGCCTAAAAGGCGGGGCGGTCCAGTTTGCGACTATATCCCGCCAAATTCTCGCCATTAATGTCCCGCCAAAATAACTCATTCTATTGGAGGCAGAATCATGTCAACGGCCAGCACCCTGGAAAGGCAGATGCTTGCATTGGTCAATGCAGAGCGCGCGCAAGCAGGGCTTGCTCCTGTCCGGCTTGAACTTCGGCTGAACGACGCGGCAGAAGACCACAGCAAATGGATGCTGAACGTGGATCAGTTCAGCCATACTGGTGCCGGGGGTTCCCAACCCTGGGACCGCATGGGCAGTGCCGGTTTCAACTTTTCAGGCAGCTGGCGCGCGACCGAGAATATTGCATGGCAAAGCGTGCGCGGTGCTCCGGGTCTGTCTGACGATGTACAGGATCTGCACAACGGTCTGATGAACAGCTCCGGCCACCGGGCCAACATCCTTGATCCGAACGTGACTGTCGTTGGCATCGGTATCGAGGTTGGGAACTACAACGGCGTAAATGCCATCATGGTGACACAGAACTTTGCCCGGACGTCCGCGCCGGTGCAATTGGACAATGGCGGAACAGGCCAGGGTGGCACACCCGTACCTGATCCGGTGGACCCCGCACCAACAGGTCCTTTGTTTGTCGCGGCCGGAACCAACGGATCCGGGGCGAATGACTGGTTTGCCTTGAAAGCGGGACAATCCGGAAGACTGGATGGCTTTGACGGGGACGATACGCTGTTCGGGCAAAGCGGTCACGATGTTCTGGTTGGTCGCCAGGGGAAAGACACTCTACGAGGGCTCGATGGAAACGACGTCCTGAATGGCGGCCGCGATGATGACGATCTGAACGGCGGCAATGGCAATGATGTGCTCCGCGGTGGAGGTCAAAACGACAAGCTCGTCGGAGCTACAGGACATGATCAGCTCTTTGGTGGCGCTGGAAACGACTTTTTGCATGGAGGATCTGGCAACGACCTGCTGATAGGCCATGGCGGCAATGATCGTCTGGTCGGAGGCGGCGGAAATGACCAATTGCTCGGCGGCGCAGGAGACGACGTGATGATCGGTGGAAGCGGCGCCGACAACTTTGTGTTCATGACGGGCAAGGACCGGGTAAAGGACTTTTCAGACGGAGATCGGGTTATTCTGACACCATCGCAGACCATCAACAGCTACGCTGACCTGATGAACAACCACATCCGGCAATCCGGCAGTGACGTCATCATCAATGACGGACAAGGAAACGAAATGATCCTGGAGAATACTTTGCTCTCCAGCCTCGATAACAACGACTTTGTTTTCTAAGCCACACTCTTGCTCGCGAACCCCAAAGCCCCCGATTCGGGGGCTTTTTTAGTTAATAGATCTTGGGCACGTGCAATTCGTCCGGCAGGATACGGCGTTCGTATTCCGGATTGTATTTGCGATCTGGCAGATCGACCTTTTCCTGCGGAACGTCTGCATAGGGAACTTTGGTTAAAAGATGCTCGATACAATTGAGACGCTCGCGCTTCTTGTCATTGCCTTCAACAATATACCACGGCGCTTCGGGGATGTTGGTGCGGAACAGCATGTCTTCCTTGGCCTTGGTATAGGCTTCCCAGCGGATTCGGGATTCCAAATCCATCGGGGACAATTTCCACTGTTTCATCGGATCGTGGATGCGCATCAGGAACCGCAGCTGCTGTTCTTCATCGGTGATCGAGAACCAGTACTTCAGTAGGATGATCCCCGACCGAACCAACATCCGTTCGAATTCGGGAACGTCCTGAAAGAACTGTCCCACCTGATCATCGCTGGCAAAGCCCATTACCCGTTCGACCCCGGCGCGGTTGTACCAGGACCGGTCGAACAGCACGATTTCACCGGCGGCGGGCAGGTGCGGCACATAGCGTTGGAAATACCACTGGCTCTGTTCGCGACGGCTGGGAGCTGGAAGGGCAACCACGCGCGCCACCCTCGGGTTCAGACGCTGTGTGATGCGTTTGATCACGCCGCCCTTGCCGGCGCTATCGCGGCCTTCGAACAGAATGCAGACCTTGGCCCCGGTATGCTGCACCCAATCCTGCACTTTGATCAATTCGGCCTGTAGGCGCAGCAGATTGCGGAAATAGACCTTGCGGTCCAGCATATCGGGATGCTGATCCTTATAGATCTTGCGAATTTCCATCGAGAGCATGGGTTCGCTGAATTCGATCTCAAAATCTTCGTCCAGCGTGTCTTCCAACTCGGCTTCCAACCAGTCTTTCGGGGCGTATTCGTTTTCGTAAGCCAAGGTCATTTCCTTATCGTCTGTCGGGTTCGGACCGTACAAGGCGCATGTAAACACCTGATGTCATCAGAGCAATTGATGAATAACCCTATTCAAGCCGGCGTTGCGCGCAACAGCTGGATCAAGGTAATGCATAAGGGTGTCCGGCCTTTCTCCTTATTTGGACCCGCTTAACGCTAGATACAACCGTCAGAGTTGACGCATTGCCAACAACTTGGTGTAATCTGACCTCTTGCAGCCTTGCCTTGGGCCACGGTGTGACGGCATCAAGGGCTTCGAAACAACCTTGAGATTTTCGTGGCCCATTTCCTTTCCCTTCTACCGATGGTCTGGCCTTGGCTTATCCTGATGGCCGCGCAGATCAGTGGGGTGTCCGGCAGGCAGGCTCTGGGCCTGACCTTGCTGACGGTCTTTGGCAGCGTGGCACTGGCGCTTGGCCTTGTCACACCGCTCGCCGCTGTAATCGCCGCGATTGGCCCGCTGGGCGCTGGCATGCTACATCGTCTCTCCGGGAGAGTTGCACTGCTGGGGCATCTGGCGCTGGTCCTGTGGAGCCTTGCGCTGGGGGCGCATCTGGTGCCCGGCTTTCACAACTTGTTGGTTCTGGATCAGGTCCAAGCCGGGCTCGATAGCACCACATTCACGCTGCACCTGAACCTCGACAAGCCGCTGGTTCTGTTCGCCGTTCTGATGGTATGGCCCGGAATGACACGCAATGCGCTACCAACCCGGGTGATGCCACTGGTCGCGGGCCTCACGATCCTGCCGGTTCTGTTTCTTCTTGGGCTCGCAACGGGTGCTGTCCGGCCCGAATTTGGCTTGCCGCATTGGTGGCTGATATTCGCTTTGGCCAACCTGTTTCTGACATGCTTAACCGAAGAGGCGTTTTTTCGCGGCTACCTGCAATCGGCCATTGCCTCCAAACTCGGGGCGCCGATTGCCATTGCCGCTGCCAGCCTGCTGTTCGGTCTGGCCCATTTCGGCGGTGGCCCCGCGCTGGTTGTCTTTGCTGCAATCCTCGGGGGCGCGTGTGGTTTGGGGTATTACGCGACCGGACGGCTATGGGTGCCGGTTCTGATGCATTTCGGATTTAACGTCCTGCATCTGGTCCTGTTTACCTACCCTGCCCCGGCCTGAGCATCACACCGGCAAGGCTGTGGTCTTGAACACCGTGCGCAATGCAAATGAACTTTGCATCTGTGCCACCCTCGGCAATCGCGACAGGTATTGGCGGTGGATGCGGGCAAAATCTTCGGTATTTTCGGCGACGACTTTCAGAATATAATCGGCCGTTCCCGCCATCAGATGGCATTCCAACACGTCGGGGATGCGGGCCACGGCCTTTTCGAACGCATCCAGAACCTCTTCGGCCTGGCCCTGCAACGTGATCTCGACAAACACCGTCGTCGGTACGTTCATTTTCCGCGCGTCCAGCAGTGCCACATAGTTCTTGATATAACCATCCGCCTCAAGCCGCTGCACCCGCCGGTGACAGGCGGAAGGGGACAGGTTTACCTGCTCGGACAGCTCCGCATTCGACATGCGGCCGTTTCGCTGAAGCGCGGCTAGAATCTTTTTATCGGTCGTATCTAGGCTCATTCACGCAAGACCTTTGCAGAGTATTCGAAGTTTACCGGAAAATATCCCGATTAAAAGCGTGAATGCGGGCAGAGTTTCACAGAAATTGCGTCTCAAATTGCACATAATTTAGGCAGTTTATGAATGGAGACCTAAAATGAAAATCGGTTGCCCCAAGGAAATCAAACCCCAGGAGTTCCGCGTTGGCATGACCCCCAACGCCGCGCAAGAGGCCGTTGCGCGAGGTCATGAGGTCCTCATCGAAACCGATGCCGGTATGGGATCGGGTTTTGACAACGATGCATACATGGCCGCCGGCGCCCGGATCGTCGACACCGCAGCAGAAGTCTTTGCCACCGCCGACATGATCGTGAAGGTCAAAGAACCCCAGGCGGTCGAGCGTAAGATGCTGCGCGAAGGCCAGCTGCTGTTTACCTATCTGCACTTGGCACCGGATCCGGATCAAACCCATGACCTGCTGGCCTCGGGCTGCACGGCCATCGCTTATGAAACCGTCACCGATGCGGCCGGAGGCCTGCCCCTGCTGGCACCGATGTCCGAGGTTGCAGGCCGTCTGGCACCGCAGGTCGGCTCGTGGACATTGCAAAAGGCCAATGGCGGCCGTGGTGTTCTGATGGGTGGCGTACCAGGCGTTGGCCCGGCGAAAGTTGTTGTGATCGGCGGCGGTGTCGTGGGCACGCATGCGGCCAAGATCGCCGCTGGTATGGGTGCTGATGTCACCGTGCTGGACCGTTCGCTGCCGCGCCTGCGGTACCTGGACGATGTCTTTGGCAACACGTTCAACAACCAGTACTCGACGGCAGGTGCAACGGCTGAACTGATCCAGACGGCCGACATGGTGATCGGCGCGGTGCTAATCCCAGGCGCTGCGGCCCCCAAACTGGTGACCCGCGCGCAATTGTCGACCATGAAACCGGGCGCGGTTCTGGTGGATGTGGCCATCGACCAAGGCGGCTGCTTTGAAACCTCAAAGGCCACCACCCATGCCGATCCGATCTATGAGGTGGACGGCATCATGCATTACTGTGTGGCCAACATGCCCGGCGCGGTTGCGCGCACTTCGACCATTGCGCTGGGGAATGCGACGATGCCGTTCCTGCTGTCACTGGCCGACAAAGGCTGGAAACAAGCCTGCCAGGACGACCCACATCTGCTGGCGGGTTTGAACGTTCATGCCGGTCAGCTGACCTATTACGCGGTTGGCAAAGCACTGGGGATCGACGTGGTATCCCCCAATGTGGTGATCAAGTCCTAAGCGCTCCCGCCCCTGAAAACGCCCTCTGACGAGGGCGTATTATAGTGTTGGGCCCAGCGCCGCACCTGCGGTGCGGCGTTGTTGGTTCTTGTTCCGACGTTACCGCAAATACAACGGCGCCGCGCGTCAGCGCGGCGCTGGCCCCAACCGGAGGAGGGCATTTTAATGCCTGATCGACGGGCGGGAGCCCTCACGCCTCTTTGTGGATTTCCACAGAATGCGGATAGGGGATCGAAACACCATTGGCGTCAAAGGCCTCTTTCACCGCTTTGGTGGTCTCAAACTTCACATCCCAGTAATCCGCCGCTGCGCACCACAGGCGGGCCGTCAGATCGACCGAACTGTCACCCAGATTGGTCACCCGCACCCAAGGCTCAGGGTCTCCCAGTATGCGCGTATCGGCTTTGGCAACATCCAGAATGATCTTCATCGCCTCATCGGCGTTGTCACCGTAATCAATGCCAAAGACCAGATCGACACGTCGCGTGTCATGAGCCGAGTAGTTGGTGATGATCGACCCCCAGGACTGTCCGTTCGGCACAATAATCTGCACATTGTCCGGCGTTACCAGTTCTGTGGTGAACAGGTTCAGATCCTTCACAGTGCCCGACGTCCCGCCTATATCGACGAATTGACCCAGCTTATACGGGCGGAAGACCACCAGCATGACACCAGCGGCAAGATCGCTGAGCGTGCCCTGCAGCGCCAGACCGATGGCCAGCGACGCGGCACCCAGAATGGCGACGATACTTGTGGCCTCGATCCCGAAAATACCCAGCACGGCAACCAGCACCATTGCCAGGATCACCCATTTCACCAGGCTGGCGACAAAACTGCCCAGCGTCTGGTCAATATTCGGCGTTGCATTGATCCGGCGCCGGACTACACCGGCGATCGCTCCGGCAACAATCCAGCCAAGGATCAGTACGACCAACGCCTTGACCGCGTTCATAATCAGGGGGGCATAGGCACCCACCTGTGTTACGACCTCATCCACACGCATCTCCTTTTCGATTCATGACAATCCCGCGTCATCAACGCGGGATGCGCGAGAGTGTGAGCGATAACCGGCTTTTGGTCTAGGTGTGAGATGCACGGGTTTTCCCCGTTGTTCCCAAATACACAGCGCCTGACCGAGAATGCACATCTATTGGGGTGGTGGGATCGCCGTGCCGCGCCTACCTTTCAGACGTAGCCTTCAAAGGAGCCTCTTATGCTGGATACCGCCACCCATCCCATCACCGCCCGCTGGCCCGCCACCCACCCGGACAGGATCCAGCTCTATTCCTTTCCGACCCCGAACGGTGTCAAAGCCTCGATCATGCTGGAAGAGACCGGCCTGCCCTATGAGGCGCACAAAATCACGCTGGCCGATGCGGATGTCAAAAGCCCTGCCTTCTTGTCGCTGAACCCCAACAACAAGATCCCCGCCATTATCGATCCAAACGGCCCTGACGGAGAGCCCCTGGCCCTGTTCGAAAGCGGCGCGATCCTGTTGTATCTAGCCGAGAAGACCGGTCAGTTTCTGGGCAAGACCAAGGCCGACAAGTATCGCGCCACCCAATGGCTGATGTTCCAGATGGGTGGTGTTGGGCCGATGTTCGGGCAGTTGGGCTATTTCTTCAAATTCGCAGGCAGCGAGATCGAAGACCCCCGCCCACGTGACCGATACATCGCCGAGGCTAAACGCCTGCTGAACGTCCTGAACCAGCAACTGGGCGGTCAGGACTGGATTGCCGGGGAGTATTCAATCGCGGATATGGCAATCGCACCCTGGCTGCGCGGGCTGGACTATTACGGCGTGAAAGAAACTGTTGGCTGGGAAGACCACACCAACGTGATGGCCTATCTGGATCGCTTTCTGGACCGACCCGCCGTTCAAAAAGGCCTTGTGACCCCCGCACGAGACTGAGCCCTGTCAGGTGGATGCCCAACCCGGCATCCACCAATTCCTTGGCCTAGTCCGGCAGTTTACCGGTCAGCACATAGCGCAGCACGTCCACAACCTGCGCAGGCTGCTCGGCCACGGCCAGCGCGGCGGCGTCGACCTCTTTCAGCGCATGTTGATGATCGGGGCCGTGCAAAACGATCAGGGATTTGCCCAGCGCCGCCGCATAGCCTGCGTCAAAGGCTGCGTTCCACTGTTTGTATTTCTCACCAAACCGCACGACGACCACATCCGCATCCGCGATGCCCTTGCGGGTGCGGATGGCATTGACCATCGCACCCTTGTGGTCGTGCCAGTATTTGTTCGGCTCCGCGCCCAGTACGGCCACGCCGCAATCGTCGCTGGCCTCGTGGTTGGTGACAGGGCTGTTGAACGTGATGTCCAACCCCTGCGCACCGTCGATAATCTGTTCGCGCCAATCGGTGTGGATTTCTCCGGACAGATAGACATTCAGGCCCATGGTAAACTCCGCTGCTGTGTTACGACCTATTTAGGGCGCAATTGGCCACAGCCCAATGCGGAATGTGCAGAAAACACCGCCGTGCCTGTCAAATCTTTCGGGCAACCAGAAACCGCCGCCCGTTGCGGGCCGGAAAACTGTCGCGTTCGACGATCTCAAAACCGGCCTGTTCGATGGTGGCATCCAAGTCCGCTTCGGACAGAAAGCGCACAAATGGCGCTTTGCCGAAAAATTGCATGACCGGCAGCGCCAGCCGGATAGCCAGATACTGCATGCCTCCACCGCGCTGAGGCGGGCAGAATGTCTTTGAGATGAACAATCCGCGCGGTTTGAGAACCGAATGGACCTGGGACAACGCGCTGTCGAGGTCCTCAACCAGGTGCAGCAGATTGAACGCCAGCGCCACATCATAGGACCATGCAGGAGGGCGGGTCGCGTCAGCTTCGACAAAGGCGATGTTTTCGACGTTCTGCTCGGCCGCGTTTTTGCGACCCACCGCCAACATGCCAGGGGACAGATCGCTTGCGGTGATCGTATCGACGTAACCAGACAGGCGCAGAGCGGTCATACCGGTGCCGCAGCCCAGTTCCAGCACATCGTCGGTTTTCTTCAGATAGGTGGCCGTCCGCGCAAGCGTATGTTCATACGCGGCCATATCCTTGATAGGCGAACGCGCGTATTTCGCGGCCACGCCGTCCCAGAATTTCACAGCGGTGGTCATTGGGGTCTCCTTTCGGCGCAAGTTACTCATGCGCAGATCGAATATAAATTGCCGAAATTCGTAGATGCCTTATACGTATTTGCATGACTGATTTGGGCGATTTCGACTGGAACCATATCCGTTCTTTCCTGGCGACAGCGGAAACCGGGTCGCTGTCAGCAGCTGCCCGCCAGCTGGGGCAAACGCAACCAACGCTCAGCCGTCAGATCGCAGCACTTGAGGCTGATCTGGGCGTGATGCTGTTCGAACGCGTTGGTCGCGCGCTCGAGATCACGCAGGCGGGGATGGAACTGCTGGATCACACCCGCACGATGGGAGACGCCGCAAACCGCATCGCGCTGGCCGCCTCGGGGCAGGCAACGTCGGTCGAAGGGCGGGTCCGCATCACTGCCAGCGATGTGATGTCCGCATATATCCTGCCAGATGTGTTGCATATGGTGCGTGCTCAGGCACCCCGACTGCAGATTGATGTGATCGCCTCGAACGACATCCGTGATCTGATGCGACGCGAGGCGGATATCGCGATCCGCCATGTGCGCCCCGATCAACCCGACCTGATTGCCAAACTGGTCCAGGAGGCGTCGGGGCATTTCTATGCCACCACCGACTATCTGAACCGCGCGGGTCGCCCTAAGTCCAAGCGGGCCCTGTCGCAGCATGAATTTATCAGCTTTGGCGACACAGATCAGATGATCGCCTATCTGAAGCCGTTGGGCATTCATCTGAGCGACGAGAATTTTCGTCTGGGCTCGCAAAATGGCATCGTGGCGTGGGAATATGCCAAACAGGGGTTCGGAATCGCGCCTATGTCTCAGGTGGTAGGTGATGCAACGCCGGGTGTAGAACGTGCCCTGCCAGGCATGGAACCGATCATGTTTCCGATCTGGCTGACCACCCATCGCGAGCTGCACACAAGCCGTCGCATCCGTCTGGTGTTCGATCTGCTGGCCGAGTTCCTGTCGAAATGAAAAACGCGCCCGAAGGCGCGTCGTTCCGGTCTTGTTGCAGCGGTGTTACCCGCGCAAAATTCCACCCGTAGCTTTGCTGACCTTGGCGATGATCTTCTCGGCCACGGCCTCGATGTCCTTCTCCTTCAGCGTCGCATCTGTGGGCTGCAGGCGCACTGTGATGGCCAGAGATTTCTTGCCCTCACCCACGCTGCCCCCGATGAATTCGTCAAAGACGCGCACATCTTCAATCAGCACTTTGTCAGCCCCAGCAGCGGCGTTCACCAGCGTCAGCGCTTCGATACCTTCGTCGACAACAAAGGCAAAGTCCCTCTCGACCGCTTGCAGATCGCGCAGTTCCAGCGCCGCGCGGGTCGCTCCGGATTTTCGCGGCATCGGCACCTGATCCGGCCAGATCGTAAAGGCCATTGCCGGGCCTTTGATGTCCATCGCCTGCAACACACGGGGGTGCAGCTCACCAAAGACGCCCAGCACCTTTTTCGGACCCAGACAGATTTTGCCGTGACGCCCCGGATGCCACCAGGCGTCGCCGTCGCGCAGGATCTGAACCTTGGCGGGGGCACCTATGGCTGCCAGCACGGCCTCGGCGTCCGCCTTGGCGTCGTACAGATCGACGGGGCGCGAGGCACCGTGCACATCCTTGGGACCATTGCGTCCAACCAGCAAGCCGCTGATCTGGATTTCCTGATCTCCGGGCTCTCCGTCATGAAAGACCGGGCCGACCTCAAACAAGGCCACATCCGCATACCCGCGCGCCTGATTGCGCGCCGCGGCCTGTAGCAGACCAGGCAGCAGATCGGGGCGCATGTGGCTCATCTCGGAAGAGATCGGGTTTTCCAGCTGCGTCGCCTCATCGCCACCATCAAACAGCGCGGCCGAGGCCTGATCAATGAAGGTATAACTGACGCATTCGTTGTAACCCAAAGCGGCACAGGTGCGGCGCGCCATCGACTGGCGGCGCTGCGCTGATGTCATCACCGGTTTCGGGATGCCATCGGTCACGCGCGGCAGCGGCTTGCCCTGCAGCTTGGTCAGGGATGCAATCCGCGCGACCTCTTCCACCAGATCGGCCTCGCCCATGACGTCCGGGCGCCAGCTGGGGACGTGAGCCATCTCGCCTTCAAGACGGAATCCTAGACGGGTCAAAGTCTGGCGCTGCTCGCTTTCGGGGATATCCATCCCGACCAGAGACTGCACCCGTGCCGAATCCAGCTTGTAGGCCCGCGCGTGGTTCGGGGCTTTGCCCGCCTCAACCACTTTGGAGACTTCGCCACCACAGATATCAAGGATCATCTGTGTGGCCTGCTCCAGCCCTTCCAGCGTGTAGTCCGGGTCAACACCGCGTTCGAACCGATAGCGCGCGTCCGAGTTGATTTTCAGCGCCCGGCCTGTCAGGGCGATTTGCACATGGTCCCAGAACGCGCTTTCAAGAAAGACGTTCACGGTCTCTTCTGTACAGCCGGTTTCCGCACCACCCATAATGCCCGCAATCGATTCCGCACCCTTATCGTCGGAGATCACCATCATGTTGGGCTGCAGCGTGTATTCTTTCTCATCCAGCGCCACCAGCGTCTCACCGCCCTTGGCGCGATGGACGCGCAGGTTTCCCTGCACCTTGTCTGCATCAAACACGTGCAGCGGGCGGTTCTGATCGAAGGTCATGAAATTGGTGATGTCCACCAATGCCGAGATCGGGCGTAACCCGATGGATTTCAACTGATCCTGCAGCCATTGCGGGCTGGGGCCGTTCTTGACGCCCCTGATCAGACGCCCGGTGAAATGCGGGCAACCATCCAGGGTGTCGTCATCAATAGTCACTTTGAGCGGGCTGTCGAAATCGCCCGGCACAGGCACGTAATCACGCTCTTTCAGCGTCCCGACGCCACGCGCCGCCAGATCACGCGCAATCCCTGCCACGCCCAGCGCATCGGGGCGGTTTGGGGTGATTGCGATTTCGATCATCGGGTCGACCTTCGAAGGCTCGTTTTCAGCCAGCCAGTCCACGAACCGGTCACCCACTGCGCCCGAGGGAAGCTCAATGATACCGTCATGCTCGTCTGACAGCTCAAGTTCGCGCTCGGAGGCCATCATGCCAAAGCTCTCGACACCGCGGATTTTGCCGACGCTGATGGTCAGGTCCAGACCAGGGATATACATGCCAGGCTTGCAGACCACGACGGTGATGCCTTCGCGCGCATTGGGGGCGCCGCAGATGATCTGCAGATCGCCCTCGTCGGTTTCCACCGTGCACACGCGCAGCTTGTCGGCGTCGGGGTGTTTCTCGGCATGTTTCACATGTCCCAGCGTAAAGCCACTCAGGCGGTCCGCCGGGTTGACGATCTCCTCGACCTCAAGCCCGAGGTCTGTCAAGGCCTCGGCGATCTCATCAACCGAAGCATCGGTGTCCAGGTGGTCTTTGAGCCAGGAGAGGGTGAATTTCATCGATCGTATTCCGCGCGTAATCTTGGGTCAGACCGCGTGTAGCGGATATTCACAAAAGGTGGAAGAGGCCCCATGCGCCTGGTCCCCGGCCACTGTGTTCGAGACACTGTCCGAACCCGCAAACACCGCCAGAATTTGGGCAATACCTGCCCCTGTGTTGATCCCGGTATGAGGCGAGCGGTATGCCTCAACAAACGCATCGCCTGACTTATAGGTTTTGCGCCCGGCCTCGCCGTAGTCGACCGTGATCTCACCCTCTAGAACATAGGCGGCCAAAGGCGCGTCATGGCGGTGTTCCCCGGTTTCCTGACCCGGCTGCATGGTGACGATCGCCATGCTGATCTGGGGCGTGCCTTGCGGATACTCCAGCGGTTCACCAATGAAAGATGTCTCTGTCTGCAACAGAACGTCCACGGGCGGGTACGTGTCCCGGGCCAGGGCTGGTGCGGCCGCAATGATCAGCGCAGATAGCAAAAGGGATTTCATGACTTCAATCTCCGGCAGATGCGATTTCGGCGATCTGACCTTGATGCCCAAAGTTTGTCAAACCGCAGATCGTCAGGGGTAAACCGGTGTACGCCCCGCCAGTTCATCCAACTGCCAGCCGATCCAGCCATGCGGGATGAAATGCCCGCCGGGATGGATGTCCAGCGTGACCTGCCCCTGCGCACAATCGGTCCATTCCACCCGGCTGAGCGTCAGGAACGGCTTCACGCTCCAATCGCCGCGCGGGATCGCAGTATCGCAGTGGAATTTCTGCCGCCACAGAGCCACTGGAAAGGTCGTGTCCCCGCCGGGACCAAAAGGGAAATCCATCACCGTATCATCGGTCCCATGCACATGGCGCACTTGTGCCGGGGCCTGCTGGCAATCCTCGGTCTGGCGGATTGATCCTGCGACGGCCAACAGGGCGGTGACATCATCGCCCGACTGGCAGACAAAGCGCCACGCCATCGCGCCGCCATAGGAATAGCCCGAGACATAGATCTGGTCCGGATCAATCGGATAGCGTTTGGCAACGTCTTCGAGCACGCGGTCGGCAAAGCCTACGTCCCGCGTGTCCGCAGACCAGAAATTCCAGCTTTTGCCCAAACCGTTGGGGGCTACCAGCAGCACACCGCGCAGTTTCGTGGCCCCGGCGATGCGTTCATGGTTCACCACCACATCCCCTTGTCGCGCCCAACCGTGGAAATGCAGCAACACCGGCAGAGGCGTTTCGCCATCCCACCCGTCCGGCTCCAGCACATGATACGAGCGGTCGCCCAGCGGGCAGGCCACATCACCATGGCAGCCATTTGCAGCGGCTGTGAGCGGGAGGAGAAACAACAGGCAGGTCAAAATCCGGATCATAGGTCGGAGCCTATCCATGCTGAGCGCTGTGTCACCTAACATATTGGTGTAGCCAGATTTCAACCCGCCGAAGGGTGTGGTTGACTGACGCCCACCCTATTTCCGATCAAAGCGGATAGCAGCGCCATCGCCAGACCGTGGGATGGCGATCCAAGGGCTGTGATGGGCAGTTTATGCTGGCCAAATTCTTGTGACGTTCAAACAGGGCGCCGGTGGCAGCCAAATCGCCAGCCCGTGCGGGCGGTCTGGCGATGGCGCGGCGGCCTATCGGCCTTTGCTCCGCGCCTCAACAGCTTCAACTAGCTTTGCACTCTTTCTCATTCAGGCTCAAAGTGACCCTCAGGCCTCGGGTGAAGCGGCGTTGGCTTTCCAATCGGTGTTAGGTAACTGAGTTTGCTCTCAGAAATGCCCGTAATTTCGAAGCAGTCTGCGCGCATGGACGCGATGACAGGAAGAATACGCTCATGGACATCCCATTCTCCAAGGGCGACGTCGTCCATAACGCTGGCTTCTTGGAGCATCACCAGTTCCTCTAGGACCTCGTCCGAAGCTACCAGAATTAACTCTGTTTTCGACTTATCATACTCGTAGCGGCTTACTTCAGAGCGCTTTTCAGCGTGCTCAAACACTGCATCAAGGAAGTGCTTGTAGACACGGCGTCGCGCTTCGATAAGAGCCTCTTTTCGGTCAATTCTCTTTTGCCTGCCGTAAAGCAGCAAACCGAATGCCGCCGCAACAAATGGGGCGGCTAACTGCAGCCAATCCATAGTCGTGGGAGCGGAGGATATCACCGCGACAAACCACCATGCAGGTTCGGCATATCCAGCGCGGCAAACCCGTAGTGGCGCAACCAGCGCAGGTCGCTATCAAAGAACGCCCGCAGATCCGGAATGCCATATTTCAGCATCGCCAGACGGTCGATACCGATGCCAAAGGCAAAGCCCTGATAAACCTCAGGATCAATCCCACCGGCGGCAATCACCTTGGGGTGGACCATGCCCGAGCCCAGAATCTCCATCCAATCGTCGCCCTCGCCGATCTTCAGCTGACCGTTGTCCCAGGAACAGCGGATATCAACCTCGGCCGACGGTTCGGTGAAAGGGAAGTGCGAGGCGCGGAAGCGCAGTTCGACATCGTCGACCTCAAAGAACGCCTTCACGAACTCTTCCAGAACCCATTTCAGGTTCGCCATCGAGATGTCCTTGTCCAGCGCCAGCCCCTCGACCTGATGGAACATAGGCGTATGGGTCTGGTCATAATCGGCCCGGTAAACACCGCCCGGACAGATGATGCGGATCGGCGCGCCCTGTTTTTCCATCGAGCGTATCTGGACGGGTGACGTATGGGTGCGCAGCACATGCGGTGGGCGGTCGTCACCCTCGGCGCGGTGCATATAGAACGTATCCATCTCGGCCCGCGCAGGGTGGTGTCCCGGGATGTTCAGCGCATCGAAATTGTGCCAGTCGTTTTCGATCCGCGGCCCTTCGGCAACGGAAAAGCCCAGCTCGGCAAAGATGGCAGTCAGTTCTTCGGTCGCCTGGCTGACCGGATGGATCGACCCCTGCCCCCGCGCGCGGTTCGGCAAGGTGACGTCCAGCCATTCGGTGCGCAGACGTTCGTCCAGCGCGGCATCGGCAAGGCCTGCTTTCTTTGCGACCAGGGCCGAGTTGATTTCGTCCTTCAGCGCGTTCAGCGCGGGGCCTGCGACCTGGCGTTCCTCGGGCGTCATCTTGCCCAGCTCGCGCATCTTCAGCGCGACCTCGCCCTTTTTGCCAACGGCGGCGACGCGGATCGCCTCAAGCGCGTTTTCGTCGCCTGCTTCGGCGATCTGACCCAGATATTTTGCCTTAAGATCGTCCATAACGCTTCCTGAACTTGGCCCCTGACTGCTGTTGAAGTCCTGCTACCACAGCAGTCCGCGAAAGCAAGAGGGGCGCTGCGGCGCAATCAGGCAGAACGCAACATTGCCACGGTTTTGCTCTGACGAACCGGCCGCGCTGCGGCGCCATATCCTTCGGGGCAGCGGTGCTGGTCCGGGAACCGGGCAAACAGGAAGTAAACCGTTCAGTAACTGTATTCGGGGTAAATCCGGGTCAGATCGCCATTCCAGTCGCCATTGTAGTGATCCAACAGCTCATCTGCCGGAACTTTGCCGGTTTCGATACTGTCCTTCAGCGCGTTCAGGAAATGCGTCTCATCCGGAACCAGACCGCCTGCGCCCGGATAGGCGCGGGATTTCAGGCCAGCCTCGGCGATGGACACCACTTCGCGCGCCAGATCGTGCATGTTGATGTTGCCGACCTGCGCCTGCAATCCGTCCTTGGCCGCATCAACGCGCAGGGCCTCGCGGGTTTCTGCATCCCAGCCCTTGACCAGATCCCAGGCCGCGTCGAGCGCCCCCTGATCATATGTCAGGCCGACCCAGAACGCGGGCAGCGCGCACAGACGCCGCCAGGGGCCACCATCGGCACCGCGCATCTCCATGTATTTTTTGATCCGCGCCTCGGGGAAGGCTGTGGTAAGGTGATCGGCCCAGTCGGACAGCGTCGGCGTTTCGCCCGGCAGCGCGGGCAGTTTGCCTTGCAGGAAATCGCGGAAGGACATGCCCAGCGCGTTGATATACTGGCCGTCGCGATAGACAAAATACATCGGCACATCCAGCGCGTATTGCACGTAGCGTTCAAAGCCAAAGCCCTCTTCGAACACAAACGGCAACATGCCTGTGCGCGCGTTATCCAGATGCCGCCAGATATGGCTGCGCCAGCTTTTTTGGCCGTTGGGCTTGCCTTCAAAGAACGGCGAATTGGCAAACAGCGCCGTCGCCACCGGCTGCAAGGCCAGCGCCACGCGCAGTTTCTGCACCATGTCGGCCTCGGACCCAAAGTCGATATTGACCTGAACGGTGCAAGTGCGCCGCATCATGGCGCGGCCCATGGTTCCGACTTTTTCCATATAGTCGTTCATCAGCCGATAGCGCCCCTTGGGCATCAGCGGCATCTGGTCATGGGACCAGATCGGGGCGGCACCCAGACCGATGAAGCCCACGCCGATCTCATCGGCGATATCCTTCACTTCGCGCAGATGGGTGTTCACCTCGTCACAGGTCTCGTGGATGGTTTCCAGCGGAGCACCGGACAGCTCCAACGCGCCGCCTGGCTCCAGACTGACATTGGCGCCGTCTTTTTCCAGACCGATCAGCTTGCCGGCCTCACGGACTTCGCCCCAGTCATGGCGGTCACGCAGCCCTTCCAACACGGCCACGATCGAGCGGGTGCCCTCAAACGGCAGCGGTTTCAGGGTGTCTTTGCAGTAGCCGAACTTTTCATGCTCGGTCCCGATGCGCCAATCCTGTTTGGGCTTGCAACCCGATTCAAGATATTCGGCCAGTTGCGCGTGGCGTTCGATCGGCCCGCCGCCGGATTGGGGGATGGACATGAACCGTACTCCGATCCTGGTGTGTCTGTCTTTTCGTCAGTCGTGGGCGCAAATGCGGCCAGTGTCAATGCAGGCGCAAATGGGCTGGGCGCATTGAAGTGCGCTCCCAGATCACTACCGGATGGACCCCGCGACCGTTCAATTCCGCCAGCATTTGTTCGGTTTTCAGCCCCGGCAAGGCCGCGAATACGTCGAACAAGGCCTCGGCCCCTTCGGCATTCACAGGAATGTGAAGCGTGGGCTGCCCCGGCTGATCCAGCACCCAATGCGCCGGATTCGAGGTTGGATCCAGTGCCAGCCGTTCGATTTCGCGGCTGGCGATCATACCACCGTCCAGCGGTCCCAGATAGGTGATCTGACCTTCGTCGATCGTCACAACGCCGGGACCACCCGCCCCTGTGCGGAACCGGGCGCGTTGGATGCCAATCACGGCCAGCGCAACAGACATGACCACCAACACCCAGCCCAGCCATCCCAGCAACCCGCCCGGACCGCCGATCCAACTGAGGCCAAGGATCAGAACAAACCCCGCCACCAATACTTCGCGCCAGCGCCATAGGGCTAGTTTGGCTTCGGGTCGAATGAAACTCATGCCGGGTCCTTTGGGTTTTTGAACAGGATCAGCGAGAACTGCCCCGCCGGTTTGAATCCAATTGCAATATAGGCACGCGCAGCCGCATCGGAAGCCGCAAACAGAACCGCGCGGGATACTCCGGCTTTTTGCGCCTCCAACAAGTGCAATGCCACGGCCAGACGGGCGTAGCCCCGGCCTCGAAATTCGGGCGGGGTATAAACGCCACCAATTTGCACGACGTCCGGCAGGCGGGCGTTGAACCCGGTCATACCTACAGGCTGACCGCCGATAAGCATGGCTTGGTGAGAGCCGCGCTGCACGTAAGTTGTGATGTCTTGCATCGCCTGATTTTGCGCACGGGCGGGATCGAAATCCATTGCCTCGATCAGATACTTTCGCCGCCATTCTTCGGTGATCTTTGGATCGAGATCTCCCAAAGGCACAAGCTCCGCTCCGGCGACTTCTGGCACCACAATTTGGTTCAAATCCAACGTAAATCCAGGCTCGTCGCTGTTTAACGTGGCCGGGCGGTTCTCCCACCCCGCAAGCTGCATGATCCGGCGGGCTTGCGAGGCCTCGGCGGCCAATCCAAACAGCTTGTGGCCACGGATCAGGGCAATCGCATCGCGCAGCTCTTGATCGGTGCAATCCGGGCATTGCGACAGGACCATGCCCTCGTTGGTGATGGCAAAGACGGCGCTAGGTCCTTCGCCCAACATCCAGATATCCAGCGCCCGCAGGTCAGAGCCGCGCAGGCCAAAGTCCCGCAGGTTGGCCAGTGGAAACATCGAGGTTTGCACATGGCGATACAAAAACCGTTCGATCGCCTTGATGTCTTCCTGCCGGGCCGGCCGCCAGCTCAAGACCAATCCCCCAGTGCCTGTTGCCACATCGTCAGCGCCGCCACCGCAGCCGTATCCGCCCTCAGGATACGCGGGCCGAGGCTGACCACATGCGCATAGGGCAGTCCGGACAATCGGGCGCGTTCACGGTCAGAGAATCCACCCTCAGGGCCAATCAGGATGGCCCATGGCTGACCCTTTTCCTGCGCCGCCAAACGCAGGGCCGAGCCGACTTCGGCCTCATCGCAGAACATCATCTGACGGGTTTCCGGCCAGTCGTCCAGCACACGATCAAGGCGCTGCAGATCTGCAACCTCAGGCACAAAAGTGCCGCCACATTGCTCAGCGGCTTCGACCGCGTGAGCCTGCAGGCGGTCCTGACGGATGCGTTCGGAATTGGTGAACTGGGTCTGCACCGGCATGATCCGTGCCGCGCCCATTTCCGCCGCCTTTTCGACAATGAAATCGGTGCGGGCCTTTTTGATCGGCGCAAACAGGAACCACAGATCGGGCGGCATGTGCAGCGGTTTGCTCTGCGTCTGACAGGTCAGTTTACCGCCTTTTTTCCCGGCCTCTGCAACCTTGGCCAGCCACTCTCCGTCCTTGCCATTAAACAGAGCCACATGGCCGCCCACGGCCAGCCGCATGACGCCGAACAGGTAGTGGGCCTGCTCGCGCGTCAATTCAACCGATTGCCCCGGACCCAAAAGGTGATCTACATACAGTCTGATCTTTGCACTCATGAGACCCTACATATGCAAGGCAATGCCCCAACACCAGACGGTCAAGTTGCCGATGCCGTCAGCGGCAACTGGGTCGATACCCACGCGCCTGCCTTTAGCCGCCCCTACCTGCGCCTGAGCCGCGCAGACCGGCCCATCGGGACGTGGCTGTTGCTGATTCCCTGCTGGTGGGGTCTGACGCTGGCGATCCTCAGTGATGGCACCCCGCGGTGGGAAGACCTGTGGATCGCCATAGGCTGTGCCATCGGGGCTTTTTTGATGCGCGGCGCGGGTTGCACCTGGAACGATATCACCGATCGCAAGTTTGACGGGCAGGTCGAACGCACCCGGTCGCGCCCAATTCCGTCGGGTCAGGTCAGCGTGCGGCAGGCGGTGATCTGGATGGGGCTGCAATGCCTGTTGGCGCTGGTGATTCTGCTGACCTTCAACAGGGCCGCCATTGCAATGGGTGTATTGTCGTTGCTGCCCGTGGTCGTCTACCCATATGCCAAACGATTTACCTGGTGGCCGCAGGTTTTTCTGGGGTTGGCCTTCAACTGGGGCATCCTGCTGACCTGGGCGGCCCATACCGGAACCGTGGGCCTTCCGGCAATCATTTTGTACCTCGCCGGTATCAGTTGGACGCTGTTTTACGATACCATCTATGCCCATCAGGACGCCGAGGATGATGAGCTGATCGGGATCAAATCCACCGCCCGTCTGTTCGGCACCGATACCGCGCGATGGCTGAAATACTTCCTTGTGGCCACGGTCGCCCTGATGGGGATGGCCATTATCGACGCCACAACGGCCCAGGCGTCGATCATGGCGCTGGTTGTGGCCCTTGCGGGGCCCTGGGCCATGGGCTGGCATATGGCTTGGCAGCTTCGTGGACTGGATCTTGAAGACAACGCCAAACTGCTGCAACTGTTCCGCGTCAACCGGGACACTGGCCTTATTCCGCTGATCTTCCTGTGCGCTGCGCTGTGGCTCTGATTGCACCTCGGCGCAGGCCTCTGTAAGAGTTTTGCCAACCGTCTGAGGAGTTGATTGCCCGCACATGCGCTTGCCCTATTTCCTTGCTGTTTCCCTCATATTCCTTGTATCGGCCGGAGTTTGTCTTGTGGCCGCCAGCTTTGCGGTAACAAAGGTCGAAGAGACCTCTGAATTTACGGTCCGGCGCGCGCTAGACCTGAAAGGCCATGACTGGGCTGAGGTCCATTCGGACGGGTTGCGCGTTGTTTTGACCGGAACCGCCACAGACGAGGCCACACGGTTCAACGCCTTGACGGCTGCGGGCACCGAGGTCGACACCTCGCGCGTGATCGATGAAATGCAGGTCGCTCCCACGACACAACTGGCAGCGCCCCGGTTTTCAGCCGAAATCCTGCGCAATGACAGCGGGATTTCCGTCATCGGCCTGATCCCGGCCAGCGAGAATCGTGCGGCGCTGATGGATCGATTGAACAGGCTGGACGGCAGCGTGCCTGTGTCCGACCTGATGGAAACCGCCGACTACCCCAAACCTAAAGGTTGGGACGATGCCGTCACCTATGCAGTCGAGGCCCTGACCCGCCTGCCGCGCGCCAAAATCTCGGCCAGCCCCGGGCTGGTCAAGATCACTGCCATTGCCGACAGTCAGCAAGAGAAAGAGCAGCTGGAACAAGAGCTGACGCGCGCCGCGCCGCCCAGCCTGCGGATCGGCCTGTCGATCTCGGCCCCGCGCCCGGTGATTACGCCCTTTACCCTGCGCTATCTTATTGACGAAGAGGGCGGGCAGTTTGACGCCTGTTCCGCGCAGGACGAACAGGCCCGCGAGACAATTATTGCCGCAGCGCAGGATGCCGGCCTGGCGGCCTCGTACACGTGCACTATCGGGTTGGGGGTGCCTTCGCCGCGTTGGCCCGAAGCGGCCGCGCTCAGCATTCGTGCCCTAGCCGAAATCGGCGGCGGATCCGTGACCCTTTCGGATGCGGACATCACGCTGGTCGCAGCCGAAGGCACAAACGCCGGGACCTTTGACCGCGTGGTCGGTGAGCTTGAGGCTGCCCTGCCCGACGTCTTTGCCCTGCACGCCATCCTGCCCCCGCCCGAAACGGAAGACCAGGCCGGTCCGCCCGAGTTTTCCGCCACACGCAGCCCCGAAGGGCTGGTGCAAATGCGCGGCCGTGTGGGTGACGAAACCCTGCGGGACATGGTCGACAGCTACGCCCGTGCAGCCTTTGGGTCCGAACAGGTTCACACCGCAACCCGCATCGCCCCCGAACTGCCTGGTGATTGGCCTGTGCGAATCCTGGCGGGGCTTGAGGCGTTGTCACAGCTGCATAACGGTGCCCTGATCGTCACACCGGACAACGTCACGCTGAGCGGCATCACCCATGACCCCAAGACCCGAGCTTACGTTGCGGGTCTATTATCCGATAAACTGGGTGATGCGCAGGAATTCAGCCTGTCGATCACCCATCAGGAACCACCGGAACCCGCCGACAAACTGCCTGATCCCGAAGTTTGCGAAGAACGCATCGCCGAGGTCCAAGCCGGCACCAAGATTGCGTTCGAACCGGGCTCGGCCACGATCGCCTCAAACTCACGGGACACGGTCAACCAGATCGCCGACATCCTGCGGGAATGCGGCCCGATCCGGCTGGAAATTCAGGGTCACACCGATAGCCAGGGTCGCGAAGAAATGAATCAGCAGCTCAGCCAAGCGCGAGCACAGTCCATTCTGAACGAACTGCGTGGGCGGCGAATCCCGACCGCCAGCTATACTGCGGTCGGATATGGCGAAACGCAGCCCATCGCCGACAATGACAGCGAGACAGGCCGCGAGGAAAACCGTCGCATCGAATTCCGTCTGATCCGGCCTGAATCGGTGACCAACACAGAAACCGGGCTGGAGGCTTTGGAAGCGCCGTCAGACCCAACAGAGGTTGAAGAAACGGACACGACCGCAACGGATGCGGAAGCAGGGGACCAGTAAGTTGAACAGAATCGAGTTTATCATCGCCACCGCCGTCATCCTGTTCGCGGCCTTTTGCATGGGCTGGTTCGCCAATTGGCTGGCCCACCGTCTGTCGCGTGTGCGTCAAAGCGACGTGGCCGATCTGGACCGAATGAGCCAGGAGTTGCACGAAGCGGAAGAAACCCGCGATCAGGCCATCACCTACCTGCAGCAACGCGAGGCGGAACTGACCAATCAACTGACCCAGACCGAGGCAGAACTGGCCGCGGCGATGGACGGTCTGCGCGCCGCACGGCAAGACGCCGAAGAAATGCGCGGGCGTATCAATAACGCGGACTAAGGGGCCTACCAGCGGGTCAGCGCGTCTTCGTCCTCGTCCTTGGCAGCAACCCAGTCAGCGCCGGATGTCGTGATCTCTTTTTTCCAGAACGGCGCGCGGGATTTCAAGTAATCCATCAGGTATTCCGCCGCCTCAAACGCGTCTTTGCGATGGGGCGAGGCCGTGGCCACCATCATGATCCGATCCCCCGGCGCCAGACGGCCATGGCGGTGAATCACAAGCACATCCCCAAGCGACCAACGCATCTGCGCCTCTTGCGCGATCTTGGTCAGCGCCCGTTCGGTCATGCCCGGATAATGCTCAATCTCCATCACATCCAGATCACCCGAGGCCAGATCGCGCACAACGCCGGTAAAGGTCACAATGGCCCCGTTGGCATTGTCTCCGGCGGCAAACGCGTTGGCCTCGGCGCCCAGATCGAACTCTTGTTCCTGAACCGCGATCCGCATCGGCTCAGCCGCCGGTCATGGGCGGGAAAAAGGCCACTTCACGCACACCGGACAGCGGCGCGTCGAAATCCGACAGCTCTTGATCCAGGGCTACGCGCAGCGCTGACAGGTCAGCAAAGGCTGCGGCGTAACGCTCTTCGCGGGCGCTAAGCTCGGCGACCAGATCGGATACTGTGGCAGCATTGGTTTCGATCCGCTCTTTCGGCAGGCCGATGCGTTCGCGAACCCAGGCAAAATACAGCACGTCCATCCCTTAGCTCTCCTTCAGGTGGGGCATGGCTTTACGTAGGTAGTCATAGCCAGTGATCAATGTCAGCGCTGCGGCAATCCACAACAGCCACAGGCCGATCCGGCCGGACCAGAACATGCCCTCAAGGCTGCCGCGCAACCCGTTCAGGTCCTCGATCTGGCCGGTCAGGACCTGGTCCAGTGTTTCCGCATCCATCCCGAAAGACCCCATTACAAAGTGATGCTCGAATATCCCTTGCGAAAACAGGATGGCAATTGCCACCATCTGCGCGGTTGTCTTCCATTTGGCCAGCTTGGTCACTTTCAGCGTGCCGGCCACATCCCCCAGATACTCCCGCAGGCCTGAGACAAAAACCTCGCGGAACAGGATCACGGTCGCGGGCAGCACCAGCCAGGGTGTCCAGTGTTCGGTGGAATAGCCCACAAGGATCATCAACGCGACCACCACCATCGCCTTGTCAGCAATGGGGTCCAACATTGCGCCGATCTTGGTCTCTTGCCCCCAGGCACGCGCCAGATATCCGTCAAACCAATCGGTAATGGCGGCCGACAGAAATAGGATCAGGGCGAACCAATCGGCATAGGGGCGGGTGAAGTACAGAAACATCACGGCCAGACCTGGGGCTGCCACCAGGCGCAGAACGGTCAGGATATTGGGCAGGTTCCATTTCATATCCCAACCCTACATCGCCGGTCCGGGACAGAAAAGGCGGCCTTGCAAAAAACTGACCCGTTCACAGGAGGTTGAGGACCGAGCGGTCAAAGGGTCGCAACCGGGAACTCTCAGACAGATACATCTTGGCGCGGGAACGCTTTGCGGTCAGATTGGCGGACGGCCCGGCCCGAAAGGCGACTGCACCCAATGACAGCACATATACAGACCGACCCGCGATCCAACCTGATCGGCAGCGCGTGGATGATCGCCGCAATGGCGCTGTTCGCGCTGGAGGATGCGTTGCTGAAGGGCGCTTCGGCCGTGTTGCCAATCTGGCAAATTCTGGTGCTGTTCGGCGCGGGTGGAACGGTGATCTTTGCCGCTGTTGCCCTGCTGCGCGGGGGAAACCTGTTTCACCCGGACGTGCTATCACGCCCGATGAAAATTCGGGTTCTGTTCGAGATTTTCGGGCGGCTGTTCTATGTGCTGGCAATCACTCTGACGCCGTTGTCCTCGGCTACGGTAATTCTGCAGGCCACACCCTTGGTCGTTGTTGCAGGGGCCGCTCTGTTTTTCGGCGAAACCGTAGGCTGGCGACGGTGGAGCGCTATTCTGATCGGCCTGATCGGCGTGGTGGTGATCATCCAACCGACCGGTGACAGTTTCGCGGCCCTGTCCATATTGGCGGTTTTGGGAATGCTGGGGTTTGCCGGGCGTGATCTGGCCAGCCGCGCGGCACCCGCGACCCTCAGTACCGAAGTTCTGGGGTTCTACGGATTTCTGTGCATCATCATCGCCGGGCTGGCCTATCGGTATTGGGAAGGCGTGCCCCTGCAACCGTTGACTCTGCATGCCGGGCTGCACGTCACCGGGGCCATTGTGATGGGAACCCTGGCCTATGCGTCACTGATGAAAGCGATGCGGACCGGTGAAGTTTCGGCTGTAACCCCGTTCCGCTACTCGCGGCTGTTGTTTGGCGTGGGGCTGGGCGTGGTGATATTTGGCGAGCGACTGGACCAGACCATGTGGATCGGAAGTGCGCTGATCGTGGTCTCGGGCCTCTATATCCTGTGGCGCGGGCGGCGGGATTAACCCTTGTCATGAAAAAAGTCATAGACCTTTTGCGCCAGCCCGGCTGAGATCCCCTCGACCGCTTTGAGATCCGCCAGATTGGCGCGGCTGACGGCCTTGGCGCTGCCGAAATGAGCCAACAGGGCGCGTTTGCGGGCCGCTCCCACTCCTGCGATTTCATCCAGCGGCGTGGCCCCGATGGCCTTAGCGCGTTTGGCGCGGTGGGTGCCGATGGCAAACCGATGTGCCTCGTCCCTCAGGCGCTGAATGAAATACAACACGGGGTCATTGCGTTTCAGTGCAAAAGGCCGCTGGCCTGTTCGGTGGAATTCTTCCTTTCCGTGATCTCGGTCAACGCCCTTGGCAACGCCGATCATCGGGATATCTTCAACGCCGTGTTGGGCCATGATCTCATGCACCGCACTTACCTGTCCCGCACCGCCATCGATCAACAGCAGATCGGGCCACAGCCCCTTGTCGCGATCCGGGTCTTCTTTCTGCAACCGGGTGAAGCGACGGGTCAGAACCTCTTTCATCATGCCAAAGTCATCGCCGGGGGTCAGATCATCCCCACGGATGTTGAACTTGCGATAGGCGTTTTTCATGTACCCTTCAGGGCCAGCCACGATCATACCACCCACCGCATTGGTGCCTTGAATATGCGAGTTGTCGTAAACCTCGATCCGTGCCGGAGGCGCATCCAGATCAAACGCCTCGGCCACGCCGCGCAGCAGCTTGGCCTGCGTGGCACTTTCCGACATGCGCCGGGCCAGGGATTCGCGAGCGTTACGTAGGGCACCGGCGACCAGCTCCTGTTTTTCACCCCGTTGCGGCACCAGGATTTCAACCTTGCGACCGGCCTTTTCGCTCAGGGCTTCCTGCATCAGATCGGCGTTTTCTATAGCGTCTGACAGGATCAACTGCCGAGGCGGTTCCTTGTTGTCGTAGAACTGACCCAGAAACGCCTCCATCACCTCGGCGGCAGAGACATCCGGCCCGACGCGCGGAAAGAAGTCCTTGTTGCCCCAGTTCTGATTGGCGCGGATGAAAAACACCTGAACACAGGCCTGACCACTGTCCATATACAGACCGATCACATCCGCCTCGGCCACGCCGCGCGGGTTGATGCCCTGGGAGGACTGCACCTGCGTCAGCGCCCGGATGCGGTCGCGCAGACCAGCGGCGCGTTCGAACTCCATCGCCTCGGACGCGGTCATCATCTGTTCGGCCAGCTCTTCCTGCACTTTGGTCGACCGACCTGACAGAAACCGTTCGGCGTCCATCACGCTTTCTCGGTACTCCTCCTGAGAGATCAGGCCGACGCACGGCCCTGAACACCGTTTGATCTGATACAGCAGGCAAGGCCGTGTGCGGCTGTCGAACATCGAATCCGAGCAGTTGCGCAGCAGAAACGCTTTTTGCAGCTGGTTCAGAGTCCGGTTCACTGCGCCTGCACTAGCAAAGGGTCCAAAATAGGCGCCCTTTTCCTTCTTCGCGCCACGGTGCTTTTTGATCTGCGGAAAGTCGCGGTCTTTGGCGACCAAAATATTGGGGAAACTTTTGTCGTCGCGCAGCAGCACGTTGTACTTCGGCTTCAGCTGCTTGATCAGGTTTTGCTCCAGCAGCAGCGCCTCGGTTTCGGTCCGTGTGGTCAGGAACATCATCGAGGCCGTCGCGGCAATCATCCGCTCAATCCGTCCAGAATGCCCGGGGCGGGTGTAATTCGACACCCGTGCCTTCAGATTGCGCGCCTTGCCCACGTATAGAACCCGGCTATCGCTATCCAGCATCCGGTAAACACCCGGAGAGCTGTCCAGCGTTTTCACATAACGCTGGATACAGGCAAATCCGGTGGGTTGCGCGTCCGCTTCGGTATCGTTCTGAGAGCTCATCGGTCCGAAATATGATTCTCTGTCAATCGCTGCAATCTTGAAGCTCCCAAATCAAGAGAAAACAAATCCACTGTTTCTGTGGATAACTGTGAAGATAAGTTTTGTAGCATCGCGAATTTCCCTTGTTTCTTTACCCATTCCCCGGTTTGCACAAAAAATAGGCACAATATTAAGGTGCTGATTTTATTATATATTATTTCGTACACAGGACAAGTATATGAAAAAAAAGACAATTTTGTAACGCGCATGTAACGGATCTGAGAGCGGTGCAAAACTTGCACCGGTTTTATTTATTCTACGCCCAGAACGTCCGGTGTCTGCCACCCCAGATGCTGTCCGCCATCCACGCATAACAGCTGTCCGGTCACCGCATGGGCGTCCAGAAAATATCCCAGCGCGGCGGTGATATCCGACGGGTTTGCGCCCCGCTCCAATACGGTGCTGGCACGCTGCGCTTTGAAGTGATCTTCGCTCTGGCGGTGGCCCTGCATTGTCGGCCCCGGACCGATGGCATTGACGCGGATCGCAGGGGTCAGTGCCTGTGCTGCGGTGCGGGTCAGTGCCCACAGGCCCATTTTGGCAATGGTGTAAGACATAAACTCGGGCGTCAGCTTGCGCACCCGCATGTCGACCATGTTGACAATCAGCCCGGTAGCCACCGGTTCACCCGCGTCATCGGTGTCGGGCTCAAGCCCTTGCGTGGCCATGGCCTGCGTCAGAACGAAAGGCGCACGCAGATTGCTGTCCAGGTGACGGTCCCAGCTTTGGCGCGTGGCGGTATGAATGTTGTCATATTCAAAGATTGAGGCGTTGTTGACCAGGCAGGTGATCGGCCCGCCCAGCGCCTTAGCTGCGCGGGGCAGCAGGATTTCGACCTGTGCCTCATCCAGAAGATCGGCTTGCAGTGCCACCGAAGTGCAGCCCAGAGCCTGAACCTCGGCCACGGTGTCCTGCGCTGGCTCCTCAGAGGTGGCGTAGTGCACCGCCACATCATATCCACGGCGCGCCAGATACAGTGCCATGGCCTGGCCAAGGCGAATTCCGGCTCCGGTCACTAGGGCTCGGGTCATGGCAATCCTCTCTCCGTCACATTACGCCAACAGAGAGATGACGTAGACCGCATACAGAAGTGTCAACAGCAGGCCCCAGCCGCGCGTGATATCCTTTTTGAGAAACACAAACGGAATCAGCAACAGCGACGCGACCAGCATGACCCAAAGGTCAAACCGCAAGAATTCCGGGTCAACAGGAATGCGTCCAAACAGGGTGGCGATACCAACGACAGCCAGCAGGTTGAACATGTTCGACCCGATCACGTTGCCCAGCGCAACATCGGCCTGACGACGCAATGCTGCCATCACGGTAGTTGCCAGCTCCGGCAGGGACGTTCCGACTGCAACAAGGGTCAAGCCAATCACCGTCTCAGTCACCCCATAGGTGCGAGCAATCTCTGTCGCATTCTCAACCAACAGATGCGCCCCCATCGGCAGGCCGATCAATCCCAACACCAGATAGATCGATATCTTCCAATAGGGCATGTCGGGATCGGCCTCTTCCAGGCCGTCCAGCTCGTCATCCTCGGCGCAAGCGGCACCACAGGCTTTGCGATGGGCGCGGGCTTCACGGAACGCATTCCACAAAACCAGGCTGAGCGCGGCCAGCAATATGGCACCGCTGAACAGGTTGAAGACGCCACAAAAGGCCAGCCCGATAAACAGAACTGTCGCCAGCAGCATAAAGACATAGTTTTTGCGGCTGTCACATTCGCTGGTGTGCAGTGTCGCCAACAAGGCGGGCAACCCCAAAACCAGCAGGATGTTTGCCGTATTCGATCCCACTACGTTTCCCAGAGCAATCCCCGGCGCGTTTTCCTTAATCGCGCTGATGGCAATCAGCAATTCCGGGGCCGAGGTCCCAAACGCCACAATCGTCAGGCTGACAATCAGGGCAGGCACGCCCAGACGCAAGCTCAGGTTCACCGCTCCGCGCACAAGTGCATCGCCCGCCAGCAACAGGATCAGCAATCCAAGGCCGGATAACAGCCATGCCGTCATGTACGGCCTCCTTTTTCGCAGGCGCAGGGGCCTTTGCCGATCCTGAACCGCCCGCAGCGCGGACATCTTGCCGATTGTAACCGCTTCTGTCCCGGATAGCGCAGTTTTCCAAACATCGCCAATACGCCTATGGCAACAAGGAAGAGGGTTACAATCTTGATAATCACGTCACAAACCGAAACGCGCATAGGCGGCGCGTTCTTCAAGCCCGACAATAGCGTCCTGCGCCATCGCGGCCCCAAACCGCGACCAGAAGGGTTTGCGCAGCCCGTAGCGGCGGAATTTGACCTTGTCGCCAAATCGCTTCTGCATCTCTGGTTTCAGATGTCCGATACCGTCAATCAGGCCCAGTTCCTGTGCGCGGCGGGCCAGCCATATCTCACCTGTGAACAGGTCCTGGCTGTCGTCCAGCTTGGTGCCGCGCCGGGTTTTAACATAAGCAATAAAATTGTCGTGGATATCCGCCAGCAGGCTTTCCAGCCGCACGACATCCTCTTTCTTTTCCGGCGAGAAGGGGTCCAACATGGATTTCGATTGCCCCGCCGTATGCACACGCCGCTCAATTCCCTGCCGTTTCAGCAGGACATGCGCGCCAAACCCCGAAGAAATCACTCCGATCGATCCCAGAACCGAGCTGTCATCCGCATAAATCTCGTCTGCTGCGGCAGCCAACCAATACCCGCCCGAAGCCGCGACATCCTCGACAAATCCGATCACCGGGACATTCAGCTCATCCGACAAACGCCGGATACGCGCCCCGATCAGAGAGCTTTGCACCGGCGATCCGCCGGGTGAGTTGATCTCCAGCGCGACAGCGGCTGGTTTTCCCTTGCGAAAGGCTTTCTCGAGAACGGGGGCAAGCGCGGTGTCCGACAGGGACCCGCGCCCTGCCATTCCGATGGCACCGGACAGGCGCACAACGGCCACGCAAGGTTGCTTTTTAAGAAACGGTAGGCTGAGCTTCATGGGTGCCGATGTAGAGTGCGCCAGACTTGTAAACAAGGGACCGACTGACCGTTAGATGCAACGTGAACACATTTCCTGAGGGCAACGGGCAAAAATGCAACGCCCGATACACCCTAGCTGCGAATGCGCCAGCCGGTTTTGAAAATCCACCAGATAAAGCCCAGACAGGCCCCGGTAAAAACCACTATTGCCAGCAGGCTGTACCCGATCGGCACATCCGCCAGCCCATAAAACGACCACCGGAAGCCCGAGATCAGATAGACCACCGGATTGAACAGCGTGATGGCTTGCCACACAGGTGGCAGCATAGAGATCGAATAGAAAGTACCACCCAGAAAGATCAGCGGCGTCACCACCAGTTGCGGCACCAGCGACATCTGTTCAAAATTGCTGGCCCAGATGCCGATGATGAACCCCAACAGTGAAAAACTAAGACAGGTCAGCACCAGGAAAGCGACCATGGCTACGGGGTGTTCGATCTGCAAATCCACAAAGAAACTGGCGGTAATCAGAATCACGAAGCCTACGAACAAGGCTTTGGTCGCCGCAGCGCCAACATAGCCAATCACGATCTCGATAAAGTTGACCGGGGCGGATAGCAGCTCATAGATCGTGCCCAGAAATTTCGGGAAATAGATGCCGAAGGACGCGTTGGATATGGCCAGCATCACCACCGACAGCATGATCAGCCCCGGCACGATGAAGGCCCCGTAAGACACACCCTCGACCTCCTGAATGCGGCTGCCGATGGCGGTGCCGAAAACTACGAAATACAGCGATGTCGACAGAACCGGAGAGAAAAAGCTCTGCGCCAATGTGCGAAAGAACCGGGCCATTTCGAACCGGTATATGGCGGCGATTGCGGACCAGTTCATGCGGGTTCTCCGGACACCAGGTTGACAAAGATCTCTTCCAGGCTCGACTGCCGGGTTTGCACATCACGCAACACCAGACCTGCTTGCGCCACGTCGTTCAACAGCGTGGTAATTCC
This sequence comes from Ruegeria meonggei, assembly GCF_042768335.1. Lineage (NCBI taxonomy): Bacteria > Pseudomonadati > Pseudomonadota > Alphaproteobacteria > Rhodobacterales > Roseobacteraceae > Ruegeria > Ruegeria meonggei. The sequence continues at coordinate 2,622,157 of NZ_JAXHBT010000001.1, forward strand.
AGTACGGTCGGCATTGGTATCGTAGGTATAGACCAGAGCGTCGCCGTTTCCGTTAAGTGCAAGGTTATGCGCGGCCAGAGTGTCTGGGATGGTTGCAATGGGTTCGGTCAGCATCACTTCGATCTGCTTTTTCCCCATCTGTGCCATCAGTGTGTCTTTGTCCTGCACCAACAGCAGCTCACCTTTGTCGATGACGCCGACGCGATCGGCAATGGCTTCGGCCTCTTCGATGTAATGGGTGGTCAGGATGATGGTGACACCGGCCTGCTTCAGCTCGGCCACGATCTCCCACATGTCCTTGCGCAGCTCGACATCAACACCGGCGGTAGGCTCGTCCAGAAACAGCACGCGCGGCTCATGCGCCAACGCCTTGGCAATCAGCACCCGGCGCTTCATACCCCCAGAGAGTTCCTTGATCGCGTTCTTACGTTTGTCCCACAGGGATAATTTGCGCAGAATCTCTTCGATCAGGGCATCATTGCGCCTATGACCAAAGAGGCCGCGCGACAAACGCACCGTATTCCAAACCTTCTCGAACGGCTCCAGCGCGATTTCCTGCGGCACCAGACCGATCAGCCGTCGCGCGGCGCGAAACTCGGCCTGAATGTCGTGGCCCCCAACCGTCACCGTGCCTGATGTCGGTGTAGTGATGCCGCAAACGGTGGAGATCAAGGTCGTCTTACCCGCCCCGTTCGGCCCCAGCAGCGCCAGAATTTCCCCCTGCTCGATATCCAGTGACACGCCCTTGAGCGCTTCAAACCCATCGGCATAGGATTTACGTAGATTCTTGATTGAGAGGATGGTCGTCATGCAAGTTCCCTGTTCTGCCGGGGACCCTACCCCGCGCGACCGTCGTAGAACAGGTCAATTTCGCACATCTCCCCTCGCTTTTTTGCAGAGCGAAAACGGCTCAGGCCCGAGCGTTTTCCCGCATTTCGGCAATGCGTTTTTGCACCAGTTCAACATGCAGCCGGGCATCATACTGCCCCTGCCGAAAGGCTGCAGGCAAGCGTAATGCTGCCAGGCGGTCATCCAATTCGCTCAGATGTGCCTGCATCTCGCGCAGCGCGTTCCCATCTGGATTATTGGCCAGATCCAGCTCAATCTCACGGATCTCGGGGTAGTGCTGCCAGACCCGCCAACGCATCGCATAAGCATAGGCAAGGGGCACCAGCCGCATCATCGGGACGACGATGAAAAAGAAAGGCAGCAACAGCAACAGCACCCGGTTGATCTGTGCGGCGATCCAATAGGGCAACCAGTTGTGCCAGGTCGATGGGCCTTCAAGGATCAACTGCCGGGCGGTGTTGCTGACGGTCAGACCGGTCCCTTCGAGGCTGGGAAAAACACCCGGGTCGGTGATGATTCCGCGTGTTCTGTGCAATTCGATGGCCGCCATCGTCAGGCGGTTTATCAACGCCGGATGCAGGTCGGGTCGTACAACCAACCGGGCTTCGATTGCAACAAGGTCGACGGGCCGGGGTGGCAGCACCGGGTCCAGCGACATACCACCCGCCGGAACCGTCACTACTGACGCATATTCCAGCCGGCGCGAGATCGCCTCGGCATGAACCAGATCCAGAACTCGCAATCCCTGTTCCTCATAAGCGGCCTTCAGGTAGGGCGCTTCGATCGGCGCAACATAGACGGCGATATCCAATTGCCCGTCCAGTAAGGCTGCGGCGGCATCTGCATAAGGAATGTGCAGATGCGTATTGGCGGCCTCAGACAGACCCACCGCCCGTTCAAAATCACGAAAGGCCGCCGCAGTCCCCGACCCCGGAGCGCCGCTGTTTATCCTCAGCCCCGACCACAGGGCCGGATTCTGGGGAATGGTCGCTGCCTCATTGACCAGAAAGACAATCGGTTCAAAGAACACGGCCCCGACAGCTTCGCCAAGGGAGATATCCATTTGAATTCCACCTTGCAAAAAGGCCGCATCTACCGCCCCCCGTTCCAACAACCCGGCGTTTTCAACCGACCCGGCGGTTTCCAGAATTTCCAGCTGAATATCATCGCGTGCAAGGACCGCCGCATAGTCCTGCGCAACTGTCTCATAGGCGCCGCCTGCAGGCCCTGCTGCCAGAACCAGACGACTGGGCGGATGCAGGCGGGCCAGCACACCCACCACCACCGCCAGGGCCACTGCGCTTCCCAAAAGGATCCACAACCGCATAGCGCGCCTCGCTTTCCATCCCGGGCAGAACGCTAAGGGGCCTGCAACCATCTGACAAGGCACCAAACTCAGGTCTTGCTATTTGCGAGTGTTCCCGAAAACCTGCGCAAAACACGGGGGGAACAATGCTGAACGGGACACGGATCATCGAGATCGAGGGGTTGGGCCCCGGCCCCTTTGCGGCAATGCTGCTGGCGGATTTGGGTGCCGACGTCATCACCATCCACCGCAAAGGTCAGGCTGCTGTGCCGGGCATGCCGGAACAATCCGTTCTGGATCGCGGCAAACGTTCGATCGATCTGGACCTCAAAGACCCCGCCGATCTGAACGTCGCCAAAGGTCTTGTCACCTCAGCTGACGCGCTGATCGAGGGCTTTCGCCCCGGTGTGATGGAAAAGCTCGGCCTCGGCCCTGACACCTGCCACGCCCTGAACCCTAAACTGATCTATGGCCGCATGACCGGATGGGGGCAGGACAGCCCGCTGTCCGACACAGCCGGACATGATCTGAACTACATCGCCCTGTCCGGGGCGCTCTGGTACTCGTCCCAGGCAGATCAACCACCGCAAACGCCGGCGACGCTGGTTGGGGATATTGGTGGTGGCGCGATGTATCTGGTTGCGGGGATTCTGGCTGGTCTGCTCAACGCGCATAAAACCGGTCAGGGCACAATCGTGGATGCTGCGATCTATGACGGCTCAGCCCATATGATGAACCTGCTGATGAGTATGGGTCAGACCGGGAACCTGTCAGACACACGTGGCCAAAGCCTGCTGGACGGCCCCCATTGGAGCGGTACCTACACCTGCGCCGATGGCGGGTTTGTCACGGTGCAATGCCTTGAGCCCAAATTCTACGCGCTGTTTCTGCAAAAGATGGGGCTGGCGGACGATCCGGACTTCCAACAGCAATATCAGTCAGATGCCTGGCCCGCCCTGACCAAACGCCTCAGCCGTATGTTCGCAAGAAAACCTCGCGATCACTGGACAGCTATGTTCGAAGGCAGCGATGCCTGCGTCGCACCTGTTCTTACCCCGTCCGAGGCGCAAGCACACCCAATGAACACCGCGCGCCAAACCTGGCAAAACCCAGGTGACACCCTGCAAGCTGCCGCCGCCCCGCGGTTTTCCACTACCAATTGGCGCCCTAAACCCAGCCCAAAACGTGGCGAGCACAAGCAGGAAATCCTTGACGAGCTCAACGCCATCACGCCACCCGCCTCTTCATCTGGCTAGAAATATCCCAAGAAAGGGGCTGGCCCCTTACCGGTTACCGATCCCGCACCGCGTCGATCATCAGTTGCACATTCGCAGGATCTGCATCCGGCGTGATGCCGTGACCTAGGTTGAAAATATGCGGGCCATTCGAGAATGCCTCGACAATGCGCCGCGTCTCATCCACCAACGCCTGCCCACCGGTCACCATATGGGACGAGGCCAGATTGCCCTGAACACACCCATCCACCTGCACATGCTCGGCCCCCCAATTGGGCGATACCGAATTGTCCAGCGCAACGCAGTCCACACCCGTTGCCTTGGCAAAACCGATATACCCGTCGCCTGCCTCACGCGGGAAGCCGATGACAGGGATGCCGGGATGGCGTGCCTTGATGGCCTGCGTGATCACCCGACAGGGCTCGACCGCGTATTTCTGAAACGCATCCCCCTTGAGCGATCCGGCCCAGCTGTCGAAGATCTTGACGACCTCGGCCCCGGCCTCAATCTGGGCCGATAGGTATTCGATGGTCGCCAGTGTGATCCGGTCAAGCAGGGCCTCGAACAAAGCCGTATTGCCCTCACGCAGTGCATGCGCCGGCCCCTGATCCGGGGTGCCGCGGCCTGCAATCATATAAGTGGCGACGGTCCATGGTGCGCCTGCAAACCCGATCAGTGTGGTATCCGATGGCAGCTCGCGCGACAGGATACGGACGGTTTCATAGACCGGCGACAGGGTCTCATGGATATCCGCGATCGGCTTCAGCGCATCAAACTCGGATTGCTGCGTGATGGTCGACAGACGCGGCCCTTCGCCGGTGACAAACCACAGATCCGCGCCCAGCGCCTGCGGCACCAGCAGGATATCGGCGAACAGAATCGCCGCGTCGAACCCATAGCGGCGAATGGGCTGCAACGTGACTTCGGCCGCAAGTTCGGGGTTGTAACACAGCGACAGGAAGTCCCCGGCCTGTGCGCGGGTCGCCCGGTATTCCGGCAAATACCGCCCAGCTTGACGCATCATCCAGATCGGCGGCACGTCCTGTACCTCACCGGCCAGCGCCCGCAGCAGTTTTTTCGTCTCGGCCATCCTTGCCCCCAATCGTCTGGTTTGTGGCAACGGGTCATCCTTCGGCGGCAATTTGTCAAGCGCTGCCCCCATTGTCAGGGCAATGTGACGCGACTAAAGCTGTCACCATGACACTGACCCTGCCCTCCCCCGCCTCACCGTTCAAGATCGGCACCCGTGGTTCGCCTCTGGCGCTGGCGCAAGCCTATGAAACCCGACAACGGCTGGGTGCTGCCTTTGACTTGCCCGAAGACGCGTTCGAGATCGTGGTTATCAAGACCACCGGCGATAACCGCGCCATGATCGACGCGGACCGTCCGCTGAAAGAGATCGGCAACAAGGGCCTGTTCACCAAAGAGATAGAAGAAGCGATGCTGCGGGGCGATATCGACATCGCCGTGCATTCCACCAAGGATATGCCGGTCGAACAGCCTGACGGCCTGGTGCTGGACACGTTCCTGCCGCGTGAAGATGTGCGCGACGCTTTTATCTCACCCAGCCTAAGCTCGATCCACGAGCTGCCTGAGGGCGCAGTGGTCGGCACCTCATCCCTGCGCCGCCGCGCGCAGTTGCTGAACCGCCGACCGGACCTGAACGTGGTTGAGTTTCGGGGCAACGTGCAAACCCGCCTGAAAAAACTGGGCGATGGCGTGGCCGATTGTACCTTTCTTGCCATGGCTGGCATCCGACGCCTGAACATGGACGAGGTCCCCGCAACCGCGATCGAACCTGAGGACATGCTGCCCGCCATCGCGCAGGGCACAATTGGTATTGAGCGCCGCAGCGACAATTCCCGCGCCGGTGGAATGCTCGAGGCCATTCACCACGCCGAAACCGGCCAGAGACTGGCGGCCGAACGGGCGCTGCTGGCGGCGCTGGATGGGTCCTGCGAAACACCGATCGCCGGATTGGCGCAGATACAGGATGGCCAGTTGCGCCTGCGGGGCGAAGTGCTGCGCCCTGATGGATCCGAATCCATCGCCGAAGAGCTGGACGGCCCGATTGCCGATGGCCCGCAAATGGGTCTCGATTTGGCGGGAACCCTGCTGAAAAAAGCCGGTCCCGGATTCTTTGATTGGAAAAATTAATAAAAATTATCGCAATGTGAACTACTTCACTGCTGAGGGCCCGACCATCTGGCATTACAGTGTCATACCGATTGAGAAGTCGGGTTGGTCTCGAATAAGTCGAAAGATTAGGTCTTTTTTTTGTTTAAGTGGTATTCGAGGGGGCGAGACTAACCCTGATCTCCAATCAGTACGGGCCGCTGTCACATTATGACAGCGGCCCATTTTCTTTCCCATTCGACCCCTTAGTTTAAGCAGATTGCCTGCACCGCCTTTTCGACCGCATCCCGGGTCTGGTCCAGGTCGGCTTGTGTGATGGCAAGGGATGGATACAGCTTGCCGGGGGACTTAAAGACCCCATGATCGCGCAACTTTTCGTTGTAGATCACATTGCGTTGGGGCTCGTCATGTGTGGCACTGCGATAGTCCCGGCAAGCAGCCTCCGTAAAGAAGATGTCAAACAACGTTTCATCGCCACAAATCTGGTGCGCAATTCCGGCGCTGGTCAGCGCGTCCACCTGCATCTGCTGTAACGCTAACCCGGTTGCACGCAACTGGTCATACACCCCGTCGCGCCGCAGCACTTCCATCGTCTTCAGACCGGCAGCCGACGCGACCGGATTGCCAGACAAGGTGCCCAGTTGCATCAGCCATCCCTCTGCGCCGACCTGTGCTTTGTCGAAATGCTTCATGATGTCGGCGCTGGCGCCCAGTGCAGCCAGAGGAAACCCACCACCGATGATCTTGCCCAAAGTGCAGATATCCGGCGTGACGCCGTACTTTTCTTGCGCACCACCATAGGCCAGACGGAAACCGGTGACGATTTCATCGAAGATCAACAGAACATTGTGCCTGTCGCACAGATCGCGCAGCCCCTGCAAATAGCCGGGCAACGGCACTATGATCCGCTGCAGCGGCTCGACCATTATAGCAGCGATGTCATCATGTTCGGTCAACAGGGCCGCCACAGCCTCAAGATCGTTGAACGGCGCGATCAGCATCTGCTCGGCCACGCTGTCGGGGATGCCCCCGCTGTCTGGCACCGCTTGTGGGAAATTGACCCGGCGGCTGGGGGCAAGGCTCATCTGCGCCTCGGCGCTCATGCCGTGATAGCCCCCCTCAAATTTCAGGATCTTCGTACGCCCGGTGTAAGCGCGGGCCAGCCGGATCGCATACATGTCTGCCTCACCGCCCGAGGCGACAAAGCGCACTTGTTCGCAGCAAGGCACCGCATCCAAAATGGCCTCGGCCAATTCAATGCCTCGGGCGTTATTGGCAAAAAAGGTCATGCCTTTGGGCAATTGCTGCAACACCGCCTCCATCACCTCGGGGTGACCATGCCCCAACAGCATCGGGCCCGAGCCAACCAGGTAGTCGATGTACTCATTGCCATCCTCGTCCCAGACATGGCTGCCATCGCCGCGGGCGATGATGATACCGGGATCGAAATTGCCAAACCCTCCGGCGGGCAGGACCTCATTCGCGCGGGTGATCCATTCGGATTGAGTGTTTATCTTCAGCATCTCAAACGATCTCCAATATCGGGGAACCAAGGACGTCCAGGTCAGGCGTAACACCCAGGCCCGGACCTTCGGGCGGGGCAATCCGGCCCGTGTCACGCGTCGGTGCATCCGGGCACACACGCGGCGACACATAAGACGACAGATCACAGGTGTTCAGCAGCGATCCATGAGGGGTCGAGGCCGCAAAATGCAGCGCAGCGGCGGTGACGATATCCGACCCCCAGGTGCATTCGGCACAGATCTCAGCCCCCAGATGCACGGTCAGATCGCGGGCGCGGCGCATCGCCGACAACCCGCCGAACTTAGACAGTTTCAGTGCCACTGCATCCATGCAGCCCAGCGCATGCGCCCGCAAAAGCGAGGCCAGGTTATGGGCGTTTTCGTCCAGCTTCATCGGCAAGCCGGTTGCCTGCCGGACAGCGGCGCAATCCTCAAGCGTTTTGCAAGGCTGTTCCAACATGATGTCCAGATGGGCAACCGCGCGGCCCGTCCGCGTGGCCTGCAGGCGCGACGCGCCACAGTTCCAGTCGCCATAAACAACAGGTCCTTGCCCGACGGCCTCACGCACTTTGGTCAACCGTTCGGCGTCGGCCTGCCAGTCGCCTTCAACGCCCAGCTTGACCTGAAACTGGCGAATGCCGGTTTGGTAGGCTGTGGTGGCAATGCGCGCCATGTCATCCGGCGCGATGCATGTGATCGAGTGATAGAGCGGCATGTCCTTGCGTGTGCGCCCGCCCAACAGCGCATAGACCGGCTGGCCCGTGGCCTGCCCGAACAGGTCCCACAGCGCGATATCAACGATGGATTTGGCATAGCGGTGACCGTGCAGAAACCCGTCCAGCTTACGCATGGGCGCGTCGACCCCAAATGGCGAGATGCCCAGAATCTCCGGCCCCATCTCAGCCAAGGCTGCCGGTACTCCATCGGCATAAGCGGGCAGGTAGTGCGGGATTGGACAAACCTCACCCCAGCCTTTCAGGCCAGTGTCGGTCTCTAGGCACAGGACGTGGGTTTTCACCGTCGCGCAGGTTTTACCTTCGGCCATGTGGTAAGTCTCATGGCTGGTCAGGTCGACGGACCAGAGGGTTATCGCGGTGATTTTCATCGCAATACCCTTAAATCACGGGGCTCTGGTCGGGCTAGTGCCAGCGTCGCAAATTGACGGGCCGTCCTGTTACCAGTTTCCACAGCGTGTACACGGCCCAGCCCCAGCCAGCGGTCGCTGCAATCAGCCAACCTCCGACGAACAGCGAGCCACCGCCTCCTAAGGACAAAAAGGTTGAAAAGGCCATCAAGATGCCCGCGGACCATGCGATCAACCAACCGCCGAGAAATACCGTCATGAACACCCGCATCCCGGGGGACATGTCGCCCTCGCTTTTGTCTTGATCCATGCCGGTTTGGTGCGTTGCCGGGGTTTGGGTGCCATACACCGAATCCACACCGCTTCGCTTGCGTCTCTGACCAATTGCTACGCCGACGCCCAGCGCAATCACACCGACAATCACATATGAAAGATCCATGTCTCACCCATTTTTTATCGTTTGTTGTCAAACATATAAGGGGAAATTCTTTCAGTTTCAAGATTTCTGCATACGATTGTATACAATTATCGCCTATCATGCCGAATATACCCCTACCGGATCACCCAGCGCGTCTTCGTCAGGATGCACACCCAGTCCCGGCGTTTCGGGCAGGTGCAGGTGACCGTCACGGTTGCGAGGGCCGCGCCCACTGGCGATGTCAACGGTGATCATGTCCTGACAGGCCCAGACCGCATGGCAATTGGGATCGGGAATGGTAGCCGCCAGATGCAGCGCTTCGGTATCGGCCAGAACCGAACCGCCGGTGGCCATCACAAACATGTCGATCCCATGGGCCAGCGCGATATCCCGCATCCGCGCCGCCTTGGTCAACCCACCAACGCGGTTCAGCTTGATCCCGAACACTTCGGCCAGCCCATCGCGGGCGATACGGGCGGCGTCCTGCACAGTCACCAGGCTCTCGTCGACCGACACGGGCGCGGCATGACGCGGCGCAATCGCAGCGATGTCATCCAGCGATTCACAGGGCTGTTCGAACATCACGCCCAGATCCGCACAGGCGGTCATCACCCGCAAAGCCTGTTGCCGGGTCCAGCCCCGGTTAACGTCATAGAGGACAATCTCACCGGGCCGCCGGATGCTTTCCACGTCGCGAACCCGGGCAATATCGCGTTCAACATCGCCACCGATTTTGACCGAGTGGGCAACATAGCCGCGGTTGCGATAGCGCTCGATCACCGCGCGGGTTTCCTCGACCGTCTTGGCCCCGACCGAAGATGCAATCGGGCGCGGTGTCCGCGATCCTCCGCCCATCAGGTCGGCAATGGGCACCCCTGCCGCCTGCCCGGCAATGTCCCAACAGGCCATGTCGATGGGGCTTTTGGCATAAAGGTGGCCGGGCAAGGCCGTATCCATCGCCCGCTCAACCTCAAGCATCCGGCGCGGATCAAGACCCAATACAAAAGGCGCCATGGTCTGAATCCCGGCGCGGATGCCCGGCCCGTGGGCAGGTACATAGGTATGACCCCAAGGCGTGCCTTCGCCCCAACCGGTCAGACCGCCATCCGTTTCGACCTTGACCAATGTTGCATCCAGCACGTCAAATTTCAGACGGCCGCCGGAGAGCCAATAGGGATGCTCCAGCGGCAGATCCACGTGATAGACCGACAGACGGGAGATTTTCATTTCAGTTCCACTTCCACAAAGGACATCGCGACATCCCCGGCGTTGATCACATTGTGTTCGACCCCTTCGTCGCGACGATAGGCGGTACCTGCGGGCACGGTAACGTTGCTGGTCGTGCCGTCCGGCAATTCCAGGCGCATCTGACAATCAGTGATGGCGGTAATGACGTAATCCATCGCGTGACGGTGCCACCCGGTTTCCGCATCAGGTTCAAAATCGAACCGTGTTACGCGTACGCGGGCATCGTCAATCATCTGGGTTGCTACGGCCTGCGGTCTCATGGGCTGAACTCCTCTATCGGTCTGCCCAGACTGCCAAAATCCGGCACCACTCCCAACCCCGTTGTGTCGGTCGAGGTTTGCGTTTCGTTGTCCCCATCACGGACATGGGGCAGCTCGGGTTGGTTGATACAGATGCGCCTGTTCATCATGCTGCGTCCATCCTGGGTATGTCGCCGATACCCTCGCCTCGCCAAAGGACGAAAGTCAGAATTGGTTGGGTGGTCGTGTTCATCGCGTGGCGCTGCCAGCTTTGGTGTTGCCGGGTCTGGTTTGGACCGATGCAGGCGTCTTCGCCATCGACCTTAAACAAGGCGCGTCCGGCCAGTGCCAAATACAACTCTTCAGCTTGATGACTGTGCCAGTCATAGTTCAGGCCGCTTCCCCAATAGGCCACGTATCCACGCAGCTGGGTAGAATGGAAATGGCCGGTCGGGCCAAACAGCTCATAGTACCCGTAGCGGTTCAGAAAATCCGCGCCCACTTCTTCCTTGGTATACGTGAGTTTCCACGCGGCCAGATGTGCGGTCGCCTTGATCGCCTCCGTCAGGCCTTTGGTCTGAGCGACAATACCCCAGTCCATCTCAGCGACTTGGCAGGTGGCGGGAACTTCGTTCGGATGTAGCGCCACAGCGGTCAGGTCTGTTGGCCATTCCCCAAAAGCCGCCAGGTCGGGGTGAATCTGATGCAACTGTCGGGCCGCCTCTAACACATCATCCAACGTCATGGGATCACCACGATGTTCCCGGTGTGCCGTTTGGCGATAAAGGCGGCCTGAGCGTCGCGCAATTCCTCAAGCGGATAGGTTGCGGCAAGGGCGGGTTTGATATCCCCGGCCTCGATGTACTTGACGAGGTTCTGCATCACCTGCGGGTCAATCACAGTCGAGCCGGTGAAAGTCAGATCGCGCAGATAAAAAGTCCGCAGGTCAAATTCAACCATAGGCCCGGCAATCGCACCCGAGCAGGTATAACGCCCACCGCGTTCCAGGATGTCGATCAGCATCGGCCAGTAGGGGCCGCCCACCACATCGGCAACGACAGTGATCTTCTCTGTGCCCAAGGCTGTGAGCAGATCACTGGGTGCGCGGGGCAGGATCACGTCAGGGCCAAGATGTGCGACGTCGGGGTGTTTCGCCTCGGACGCCAAGGCGATTACTCGCGCGCCGCGGCGTTTGGCCAGTTGCACCAAAGCCCCGCCAACCCCGCCCGATGCGCCAGGCACCAGAACCGTATCTTGCGCGGTGACATTGGCGCGGGTCAGCATGCCCTCGGCGGTAGAGTAGGAACAGGAAAACGTCGCCAGTTCCGCATCTGACAAGTCCGAGGTGATCGCCACCGCATTCACCGCCAAGGTCGTGGCGTATTCCGCAAACCCACCATCCCGTTCCGAGCCATAGTAGCCGGTCTTGTCCATGTTCTGGGGATCGTCGGGATCGCGCAACCATCCATCTGTGATCACGCGCTGGCCGATGCGGGCGCTGTCCACGCCTTCGCCCACGGCAACAATTTCGCCGCAGATATCAGCCCCCTGAATGCGCGGGAAGGTAATCGGCGCACCGCCCCATGTCGGGTCGTCCTCGCCCACCTCTTCAAACGCGCCGCCGGTGGTCGCGTCAGAGACGGTTTTTGAATACCAGCCCGAGCGGGTATTGACGTCGGTGTTGTTCAGGCCGCAGGCGGCAACGCGGATCAACACCTCTCTGGCTGCCGGGTTCGGGCGCGGCCAGTCTGTGTGCAGGACCATTTGCTCAAGACCGCCATGGCCCATCGTGACCATGGCCTTCATTGTGTGGGGCAGTTTCATCACGCGATCTCCAATACGGTATCGGTTCGGGGCAGTTTGCTGTCAGGGTCATAGGCAGGTTCGCCCAAAACACGGGCGGCGCGCGGGGCACCGTGGATCACAACCTGCAGGGCGGTGCCGGGGGTCGCGGCCTCGGGCTTGATGTAAGCAAAGGCCAGAATGTTGCCGACCGTGTGTCCATAGACCACCGAGGCCGTGGACCCAATCACCCGCCCGTCCAGCAGAACCGCCTCGCCGCCATGACCGTCAATCTCTCCGTCTGGGTCAATCTCTAGATTAGCGCAAATCCAGGGTAGAACGGTATTCAAGGTCTTGTCCTTGCCCAGATAGTCCTTGTCCGTCCGCGCAAAACGCAGCACGTCGGCTTCGGCCAGGGTGACCTCATTGGTCAACTCGCCGGCGCCCTTGAAGCCCTTCTCCATCCGCATCACATTCATGGCAAAGCTGCCGTAGTCAGCAATGCCATATGGTTCCCCCGCTGCCCAAAGCGCAGTGTAGACGTCAAGACAAGCGGCGTTGGGCATATGCAGCTCCCAGCCCAGTTCGCCCGCATAAGACATGCGGAAAGCCCAGACAGGGTGACCGGCGACAGTGATCTGTTGCGCCGACAGCCAGCGGAACCCGGCATTGCTTAGATCGGCACCGGTACAGCGACTTAGCACATCCCGCGACCGGGGGCCGTTCAGCGACAGGGCTGACCAGTCAGCGGACAGGGCGGTGATCTGCACGTCTTCGTCCGCTCGCTGTTGTGTCAAGTGATCCAGCAGACGCTGTTCAAAGAAGGCGGCACAGACCAGATAAAACCGATCCTCGGCCATCCGAACAATTGTTGTTTCCAGCTCGATCCGCCCGCGCCGGTTCAGCATATGGGTCAGGGTGATCGAGCCGGTTTTCTGCGGCATCCGGTTTGCGGTCAACCGGTCCAACAAAGCATAGGCGTCGGGGCCCGAGACCTCGACCTTGGTAAAGGCGGTGACATCCATGATGCCGACTCGTTCGCGGACGGCTTTGACCTCAGCCGCAACCATGTCGTCAGCGGGTGTGCGGCGGAATGAGTAATGGTCGCGTTGCGCGACACCGTGCCGGGCGAACCAGCGGGGGCGCTCAAACCCATAGACCTCTTCATGGACCGCGCCTTTGGAAATCAGCAGGTCGTGTAAGGGTGATGGCTTGACCGGACGCCCGGCCAACCGATTGAAATGCGGGAAGGGGATTTCGTGGCGCAGGCAGTAGTCTTCCTCGGCCTTGATCACCTGCCAGTCTTTGGTAGCGTAATTGCCGAAACGCCGCGGGTCATACTCACGCATCGAGATATCAGCCGCCCCATGCACCATCCAGCGCGCCAGTTCGCGGGTCAGGCCCGGGCCCCAGCCAATGCCAATCTGAGTTCCGCAACAACACCAATAGTTCCGAACCCCCGGTGCAGGCCCAATCAAAGGATTACCGTCAGGGGGATGTGAGATTGCCCCATGCACGTCACGCTGAATGCCCAGCTCGGCAAAGATCGGCATCCGGTTCAAGCTTTCCTCAAGCCACGGCATCACCCGGTCGTAATCCGCGTCAAACAGCCAGTTCTCGTATTCCCAGGGGCAGTGATCATGCCAGACCGAGTTCGGGTTCTCTTTCTCATAGATCCCGATCAGCCCGCAGTTCTGCTCCATCCGGATATAGCCTGACACCTTGCGGTCATCGCGGATCACAGGCAGTTCCTTGTCCAGATTCTGGAATTCCGGCACCGGCTCGGTCACGAAGTAATGGTGCGTCATCGACGTCATCGGCAGTTGCAGCCCTGACCATTCCCCCATCTGACGGGCATAGGTGCCGCCTGCATTCACCACATGCTCGCAGGTGATGGTGCCCTGCTCGGTCTCAACCCTCCATTCACCGTTCGCGGCCTGCGTGATGTTGGTGGCGCTGCAATTGCGAAAGATGCGAACACCTTTTTGGCGCGCGCCCGTGGCCATGGCCATGGTCACATTGGTTGGGTCGACATGGCCGTCATCCGGCGTATAGAGCGCGCCCAGAACACCATCGAGATTGTAGAACGGATGCAGCTCGGCCACTTTCTCGGGACCGACCAGTTCGATATTGAACCCCAGCGAGCGGCCCACGGACAGGGTATGGCGCAGCCAGTCCATCTCATCCTCGGTATAAGCCAGCCGGAACGAGCCGCAGCCATGCCAGGTAACAGGTTGACCGGTTTCAGCCTCTAACGCGCCGGAATAGAGCCCGATATTGTAGTCCACACATTTGCCCAACCCAAAGCTAGAGGTCGAATGCGTGATCTGCCCAGCCGCGTGCCAAGTGCTGCCGCTGGTCAGTTCCGCCTTTTCCAGCAGAACGGCATCGTCACCCCAGCCCTCATGCGCAAGGTGATAGGCTAGACCCACCCCCATGACACCGCCTCCGACGATGACCACGCGGGCCTGTGACGGCAGATTTTTCCCGGACATGGATTTTCCTTTTCCCGAGTCGCTTTTCTGCTCGACAGGCTAATTCCACATTTGTACCATCGTCAATCATGAATGACACAAATGTATCATCAATCGTTCTGAACCGCCTGACCGAAGAATGGGACGCCTTGACGCCCGAGGCACAGAAGGCCGCGCGTTACGTGTTGGAAAACCCAACGGATGTTGGGGTTTCGACCGTCCGCGAGATTGCCGAGGCCGCCATGGTCAAACCCAACACGTTTGTCCGGATGGCCCGGCAGGTCGGGTTCGAAGGGTACGAAGATTTCCGCGCCCCGTTCCGCGATGCGATTCGCCAAGGCACCGTGTCCTTTCCCGACCGCGCCCGCTGGTTGCAAACCATCGGCAAGTCGGGTGAGCTGGGCGGGCTTTACGCCGACATGATCGGTGCCGCGATCCGCAACATCGAAGACACCTTTGCCGGGATCGATGCCGAGCGTCTGAAAGCGGCGGCCGACGATATCTGGAATTGCCGCCAGATTTTCACACTGGGTGTTGGCGTCAACAACTCGAACGCGCGTAATTTTACCTATCTGGCCTCAACAGGGATGAAGCAGTTTCACGCGATTCCCCGCCCCGGATCGACACCGGTGGATGATCTAGCCTGGGCCGACGAACAGGATGTGCTGATCGCCATCACCTGCCACCCGTATCGCACGGAAGTAATCGACGCGATCAAACTGGCCCGGCAACAGGGGCTGACTGTAATCGGCATTTCCGACAGCCCAGCCAGCCCGGTGATCCTGAATGCGCATCACGGATTTGTCGTGGCCGCGGACACGCCGCAATTCTTCCCGTCTTCCGTGTCAACCATCGCGCTGCTGGAAACGCTTCTGTCCTTTGTGGTCGCCGTCTCCAGCGATGAGATCGTCGAGAGGGTGGATCGGTTTCACCAACGCCGTCACCAGCTTGGCCTTTACGCGGAGGAGCCCGAATGAACGCCCCCCTGACCCGGTCGCTGGACGCACGCTATTACACCGATCCCGCAATCTTTCAGCAGGAAATGCAGGGTCTTCTGGCCAGAACCTGGCAATTTGCAGGCCATGTGGCGCAGGTGCGAGAGACAGGCGATTACTTTGCCTTCGAAATCGCGGGTCAGAACCTGTTTTGCATTCGCGGTCGTGATGGTGAGGTTCGCACCTTCTACAATGTCTGCCAACACCGCGCGCATGAGATGGTCACTGGCGCAGGCAACACCCGCGTTGTGGTCTGCCCTTACCACGCCTGGACCTATGAGTTGTCCGGCCAGCTGCGCGCCGGGCCCAACATCAAATCCGTCCCCGGATTCGACCGCAGTACGATTTGCCTGACATCCGTGCGCACTGAAATCTTCAACGGCTTCATTTTCGTCAATCTGGACGATGACGCAGCCCCAATGGACGATTGGTACCCTGGCGTCCGCCAAGAAATCCGCTCTTTTGTCCCGCAGATCGACGAATTGGAACCATTGGAATGGGTTGAGATCAGTGAGAACTGCAACTGGAAAGTCAGTATCGAGAATTACTCGGAATGCTATCATTGCCCTTTGAACCACCAGACTTTTGCCGAAGGCGTGGTCAAGCCCGAAACCTATGACATCCAACCCGATGCGGCGGGCGGTTACGTCCTGCGCCACACGACGGAGTGCCAAAGCCTAGACAAGATGACCTACCCTATCGACATGTCCGTGCCCCATGCGGGCGACTATCAGTCGTGGTTCCTGTGGCCCATGGTCTCGTTCCAGTGCTACCCGGGCAACGTGTTGAACACCTACCATTGGCGTGCGCATGACGCCGATCACTGCACCGTCTGGCGTGGTTGGTACACCGACGGCGGATCCGAAAGTGCGGTGATACGTCAGCTGGCCCGGCAGGACCGTGAAACCACAGTCGAAGAAGACATCCATCTTGTAGAATTGGTCCACCGCGGCCTCAAGTCCCGAGGTTACCGCCCCGGCCCGCTGGTGCTGGATCCGGGCTGTGGCGTGATGTCGGAACACTCGATCGCCCGTTTGCAGCAATGGATGCGCGACGCAGTTGATCCTTGATCAAAACACCAACGTCGATGAAGCTTTTACACAATACCAGACAGGCACTAACCACCGGAGACTCAAATGGCAGACCTTTTTGACGAAGACCTTTTTCTGAAAGGGCTGGAGCAACGCAAGAACACGCTGGGCGCGGAATATGTGGAAAAGAACCTGGCCGCTGCGGATGACTTCACCCGTCCGTTTCAAGAGGCGATGACAGCGTGGTGTTGGGGTTTTGGTTGGGGCGACGACGTGATCAACGCCAAAACCCGGTCGATGATGAACCTGTCGATGATCGGTGCGCTGGGGAAAATGCACGAATGGGAATTGCACTGCAAAGGGGCAATCAATAACGGCGTCACTCCGGAAGAAATCCGTGCCATCATTCATGTGATCGGGATCTATTGTGGTGTGCCACAAGCTCTGGAGTGTTTTCGCGCCGCGCGGAAAGTTTTGGGGCATACGTAATGTCGGAGTCACATATGTTAGCCCGGCGATTTTCGACGGGCGTTCTTTCCAGCAGCTGCACGCCGAGCGCAACAAGATTGCAAACAACGTAAGCAAGTTGACGGCAGACCAGAAGAAAGTGGCTACCGGCCTCGCAGACGGCTAGGTAGGTCTCTGCTACGTTTCTGTAGTTTGCTCAGCGTAGCACAGGTGCAGCAGCGGACGCGGGGTCTCTAGACGCGGAAAGCGTCCCTTGGGGCGCTAGTGCGGTGTGATGATGTGTTTTATTTTGGTTGCGGGAGTAGGATTTGAACCTACGACCTTCAGGTTATGAGCCTAACGGGCTGTTTATAGATGTAGTTTGTTGAAGATATTTCTGTACATACTTTTCAATATGTTAAGTGGAAGATTGTTAATTCCTCGATATCTCCAGATTGCTCATTTTTGCTCTCTGATGTAGCACCACCGTAGCACCGTCGATTTTCAGTAGCACCAAGACAACTCAGGAATACACCGTGGCCAGTCACCGTTTGAACTTCACCAAAGCCGCCTTATTGAAAGCTCCTTCCGCCAAGAAAGGATCGCGGGATTACTATTACGACGAACGCGAAGCAGGTCTCATACTGGCCGTAACGGGCGCAGGATCGAAAAGCTTTTACCTCTACAAACGGATTGAAGGGCGCCCCGAACGGCTGTTGCTGGGCAAATTCCCTGACATGACTGTGGAACAAGCCCGCAAGGCGGCAGCCAAGGCCAAAGGCGGCATCGCGTCGGGGGCGAACCCTCAGAAAGAAAAGAGGGCCATTCGGGATGAAATGACCTTTGCCGCGCTTTTTGGGGAATACATGGCCAAGTATTCCAAAGTTCACAAAAAGTCGTGGGAATATGACGAACGGGAGGTGAACAAGTACCTGTCGCACTGGTTCCGCCGCAAGATATCCAGCATTGATCGGGCTGAAGTGGAACGGCTTCACGCAAAGATCGGCAAGGAAAACGGACTTTATCAGGCCAACCGCCTGCTTGAGCGCATCCGGTCTATCTTCAACAAGGCAATTGAATGGGGCTGGAAGGGCGCAAACCCCGCAATCGGCATTAAGAAGTTCCGGGAACAGAGTCGCGACAGGTTCTTGCAGCCTGACGAATTGCCTCGGTTCTTCGAGGCTCTGGCAAATGAACCCAACGACGCCGCGCGCGATTTCTTTATGATTTCCCTCCTGACAGGGGCGCGAAAGTCAAACACGCTGGCGATGATGTGGAGGGATATCAACTTTCAGTCGGCCACATGGCGGATTGAAGAAACCAAGAACGCCGACCCGCTGACTGTTCATCTGCCTCAACAGGCAGTTGAGCTACTGATTGAACGGAAACTGAAGTCAGACGGCCCTTATGTGTTTGAAGGCACGGGCAAGAGCGGCCACCTTGCCGACCCCAAGAAAGCTTGGAGCCGCATCTTGAAAGAGGCAGGGATTGAAAACCTGCGCATTCACGACCTGCGCCGTACCTTGGGTAGCTATCAGGCAGCAACGGGTGCCAACGGATACATTATCGGTAAGTCACTTGGGCATCGGTCACAGCAGTCCACCGCCATCTACGCAAGGCTGAACCTAGACCCGGTTCGAGAGAGTGTGGACAAGGCGACCGAGTTGATGTTTTCGAAGGCAACCTAGGACGTGAAAAGCCCCGAGCTGCCGTTGCCGAGAGATTTGAGTGCTGTGTCTGAATTCGTCAGGCTGGTCAAGTTCAGACATTCGGTCTCGAATTGAAGAACTAGAGTTAAGCGCACAACCCGGACCTGAGTGACGATCCTCTTCGAGCACGTAGCCTTAACCTTCTGACACCGCAGTTAAGTTCATCGTAAGCAGAGCGCCTGATTTTGGCAGATCAACAACAGAAATTGCGGTGCGGGCAGGTTTCCTTGCGCCCATTTTGCTAACGTAGGCTGTGTTCATCTCGTCAAAATCTCTCATATCCTTCAAAAAGACATTGATGTGGACGACGTGAGCAAGATCGGAGCCGACTGAATTCAACATAATCTCAAAAGCATCAAGGATCTGGAGAGTTTGCGCGGCAGCACTTGGCCCTGCAAGGCGGCCTGTAACAGGATCGACGCCAGCCACCGCTCCGATAGTTATGAAATGGCCTACTTTCGCAATGTGACTGTATGGCCCGATTGGATTCATGGTATTTGGAGGTGTGGAAAACTGGATTATGCCGGTCATGCCAAGGACTCCTTTGCTTTGAATTGAGTCAGCCGATTAGGCTTACCTACCAAAACTAAGCTGGCAGGACATCAATGTCGCGGCGATTTACGAAGCAAGGTCGCGAAGGAGAGCCCCAACCGGTCGTTGCACCAGATTCACGTGTTTGCAGACGCAGCATGATGGTCGGCCCAGAACCGACCTTCGTGTCGTTCAAAACTTGATCTCGCCGCTTCCCTAGATCAGACATTCGCCCAACACGCACCTGTTTGATGATTTTCAACCTGCAGGGCTTCTGATAACAGCTCTAGGAAAAGAAAAACATTCTATAGGATTATATAAATGAAGGTGTTCATCAGCTGGAGCGGCCCCCGCAGCAAAGACATGGCTAATGCGCTGAGAGATTGGCTTCCGATGGTGCTCCAATATGTCGAGCCTTTTGTATCTGACAAGGACATTTCAGCTGGTGATAGATGGGCTCAGACAATTGCATCTGAACTGGAAGCAGCCAATTTCGGGATTATCTGTATCACGCCCGAGAACCTGACTTCCGAATGGGTTTTATTCGAGTCAGGCGCCCTGTCGAAATCTATGCTTGATGGTAAGGTCATCCCTCTTCTATTCGGCCTCGAAATGAGCGACCTAAGCGGACCGCTGAAGCAGTTTCAAGCTCAAAAGGTTGAAGAAGCTGGGATTATGGAAGTTGTGAAGGCGATCAACAGCGTCGCTGAAGGCAAAGCAGATGATAAGATCATTGATCGAACCGTTCCTGCTCTTTGGCCCCAACTCGAAACCGCGTTGGAATCGATTCCGGACATCGCTCCGGCTGAGAAACACAGAAGACCCCAGAACGAAATCCTTGAAGAAATCGTAACTGATGTTCGAGGCCTCAACTCTCGAGTGAGTCGTCTAGGCGATGAGGTTTCCGAAAGGGAGAGCGTTAGCCGCCCACGGAAACGACGCTACCACCTGAATATGATGGTCGAGTTTGCTATGATGACCAGCGATCTCGACGATGCCCCGACTTCCTTATTGGTGCTGGCTGGATTTCTGAGAGACGACTTTCCTTGGCTAGCTGAAGTATTGACGGAATCTTATCGTGAAATTCGCGTTTTAGACATAGAAGAGCGCGAGATGGCTTTCCACAGATTGCAATCTGTGGTTACGAAACTGATTCATCACCCGACTATGCTAGAGCTTTCGTATGACTCGAAAGAAGGGATAAAGATAGCAGAAGAACTACCTGTGATTT
Source organism: Ruegeria meonggei (assembly GCF_042768335.1). NCBI lineage: Bacteria > Pseudomonadati > Pseudomonadota > Alphaproteobacteria > Rhodobacterales > Roseobacteraceae > Ruegeria > Ruegeria meonggei. The sequence goes on from NZ_JAXHBT010000001.1 coordinate 2,642,395, forward strand.
TGGACATGGCAATCGGTCGAATGAGGGATCGCAGCCAGCAGCAACGGCCATCACTCACTACTCGTAAAAGACGCAGAACAGCCACCGGTTTCCTGGGTTCTGACGAACGCAATGAAGATCCTGATATGTGATCTGAGTTCAGTTCTGCTGTTGGCCTGCGTATGCTTCAAGACCCACTTGAACGGTACTATGCGGCTGGCCAGAAGCTCAGGTGTCGTGGATAAGCAGCGATACCTAGGGCGTATCAACTTGCTCGTCGATGCTTCTCAGTGCGTGGACTGAAGGACGTGAGTTAGCCGCTGGCGTCAGTTGATGGAGCGTATCGAAGCGGCTTCCGTACTTGAGCATTGATCTCGCCCTTTGCGCTCGAAGCTCGTTGCCGATGGTTGGAATGACTGCCCTGAGCGAGGACGTTACCTAACACACTTCGATGGCCGCTTTTATCTTCATTTGATGATGGCCAAGCAACTGTAGCGAAAGTCTCCTTTACCTGAAGTCTTTCGAGTCTCTCGCTCCCGCTGCACAGATCACGCGCTTGCAGCGAATGGCAACTCAGTGGCCTTCGTGCCAGAAACAACTAAGGCTGGGATGTCCGATGTCACCAATGGCCAACTAATTTCAGAAAGATCGCTTCAGGCAGGTCAAACCAAGTTTCACCGTCTGCACTGTCAGCGCTGTCAGCCTCTGGCGTTTGCCTCGATTTTACTGAACAAGCGGCATTATGGAACCGGCTGACAACACTCTCATCGACACCAACGCGGCTTCACTAGTCCCTTGGCAGCGCCTTATGGCAGGGCAAAGTTTCCTATTTGAGTTACAACAGATCTACGACGCCCGATTTATGCTTGAGCTAGAAATGCTGATTGGTCCCAAGGCTGATGTTGCAGACCTGCGCAAAGGTGTTGAAGCCGCAGCCCGTGCGTATATCCGCGAACGCCGCAGAATGCGCCAACGCAAACCGGGGGCAATGGAATACCGCCGCCTGTCCGCGTTGTCCGAGAAGCTGGAAGCGGTTTCCGTGGAGCTAGCCCGCATTCAGGCCTCGCCCAACTGTTCAGGGAAGTTCGTAGACGCGCTGGAAACACAGACCCAATCCGCTGAGCCGAGCGCCGCCAAAATAGCAAACTTGATTGAGGGCGCGTTTGGCCCCGGCGATCCTGTCGGTCACATCGCAGCGTTTCTGGACCTGTTGCAAAAGGCCGCTGCGCAAACGGTTGCACTCGGTGAGAATGACAGCCCAAGCAGCTACTACGGGGACGATCTGGACCGCTGGTCTTGCAGGCCAAAGAAAACCGAAAGCCAGCCGATTTTTGCCATGGCCCGCGCCTTTCGCCCCTATTGGGAATGCAACGCTATGCGCCCCTTCAATGCGGGCCGCTACGATCCATCCACCAAGCAGAACAAAGCTGTCGCCGTCGATGCGATTCATCTGATCGGCCAAAAGCTTGATCCAGACCTGCCCCGCGCCCGTGTTGTCACTGTCATGCGGGAAATTTAGCCACATTTTCGCCACATTGCGTGGCAATTAGCGGGCCCATTTTCCTAGGTAGGAAGTGTTTTTTTACTGCCTGCTTCACGCGTTCAAGCGTGTCCAATCTCTCTCTAGGTTTCTCTTCATCGATCTAACTTGATGGAGAAAATCACGATGCCAAAACAAGCAAACACGCTGCTCAAACCCGAGCAAGTCGCGGAACGCCTCGGCGTGTCCACAACCACCCTTGCCACATGGCGCTGCACTAAGCGCTACCCGCTGGCCTATGTCAAAGTTGGCCGCTTGGTCCGCTATCGCGCTGGAGATGTTGAAGCGTTCGAGATCGCGCGCCTTCAGGAGGTGGTTGCAAATGACTGGTAACTGGAAGCCCATCGAATTTGCAGCAATTGCTGAACTGGCCCGGATCAACTTGCAGAACCTTCTGGCCGAATGGTTGCCTGATGGCCGGGTCATCGGACGCGAATGGGTGGCGCTGAACCCGACCCGCGCAGATCACTCGCGCGGCTCGTTTCGGATCAATCTCGACAGCGGTCTGTGGGCAGACTTCGCCACGGATGATAAAGGCGGCGATGCTATCAGCCTCTTTGCCTATCTGAACGGGGTGCAGCAAGGACAGGCCGCGCGGGCGCTGGCGTTGCGTTTGGGGGTGCAATCATGAATGCCCTGCAAGACCTCCGCCACCCAACAGCCGGTATGGCTGACACCCAGCATTTCTACCGCAGCAAAACGGGCACGCCTGTACTTGTTGCCAATCGCTACGAAGGCAACGGCAAGGGCAAGTTCTTCCTGCCCTATGACGTCACCAAAGAGACATGGAAAGCACCTCAGTCGCGCCCGATCTATCACCTGGACCGGATCGCCCAGGCGGACCCGGATCAGCCGGTGATCTGGGTTGAGGGCGAGAAGTGTGCCGATGCGCTGGTCGCATTGGGCTATCTGGCCTCCACCAGCTTTGGCGGCAGCAAAGCACTGGCAAAAACCGACCTGTCGCCACTGGCAGGGCGCATTGTCATTATCTGGCCCGATCACGATGAACCGGGGCGGGACTACGCCGCCAATCTGGCCGAGAAGCTCGTTTCGGTACATAGGGCAACACCGCTGATCCTGCCGATCAGCGACGCTCTGGTTCAGGCGCATGATTCAGCGGGTCTGATCCATAAACCTATACATAGGGGGTGGGACGTGGCCGATGCCATTGCAGCAGGTTGGGGAAACGGTCAGATAGATGCCCTGATAAACAGTGTCGCTTGTGACCTGCCGGAGGCAACTGCCGCTTACCTAACGCATAGCGTTGAACCTGCCGCAAATGACCCGCATCCCCCCACGTATCGTAGGGAAAACCCCGACCCGTATACGATACCTATACGTAGGGACGAGACTGCACCTATACGTAGGGATGAAAGCGCGGCGCTGGTGGATGGGCTTGAACTTTGGAACACGCCGCAGGGTGAGCCTTATGTAACGATACGGACCAAAGGACACTTTGAGCACTGGCCTATCGGATCATCTACCTTCCGCAACTATCTCGCCTATGCCCATTACAAGGCCGAAGGCAAAGCCCCGTCCAATGCCGCGCTGGATGACAAGCGCCGGATGCTGGAAGGCGTCGCGCGGTTTGAAGGCGAGACCTATCCCGTATCCAGCCGCATCGCCTTAATCGGGCGGACGGTCTATCTCGACCTTGGCAACACGGACTGGCAGGCTGTGGCGATCACCTCCGAGGGTTGGCAGGTGGTCAGCCACCCGCCCGCACGATTTCGGCGCTCACCAGCTATGCAGGCACTGCCTGTACCAGAACGACACGCTGACGGTATCGACCTGTTGCGGGATTTTGTAAATGTGGACAGCGAAGATGATTTCCGCATGTTGGTGGCGTGGGTTCTGGGATGTTTCCACCCAAAAGGCCCCTATCCTATTCTGATCCTGTCGGGCGAACAGGGCAGTGCCAAAAGCACCACGGCACAAACCCTGCGTGATCTGATCGACCCGGCACAGCCAAGCACCCGCAGCACGCCCAATTCTGAACAGGATTTAGTGATTGCCGCGATGCACAACCATGTTCTGAGCTTTGATAATCTCTCAACCATCCGCCCGATGATGGCGGATGCGTTCTGCCGCATTGCCACCGGCGGAGGGTTTGGCACTCGCAAGCTACACACCGACAGCGACGAGGTTCTGTTCAACGCCACCCGGCCCTGCCTGCTGAACGGTATTCCCGATCTGGCAGCCCGGCCTGATCTGGCGGATCGTGCTATTGGCATTCATCTGCCAGTGATCCCGCCCGGCAAGCGCAAAACCCTTGGGGCGTTCAATCGCGACTTTGCCCATGCCAAGCCCTACATTCTGGGCGCTCTGCTGGACGCCGTGTCTTGTGCCTTGGGGCGGATCGACTCTGTGAACCTCTCAGAAGCCCCCAGAATGGCGGACTTCGCAAAATGGGTGGTAGCCGCCGAAGACTCACTTGGCTGGACTCAGGGCGCGTTTCTGGACTCCTACGCGGCCAATCGTGCAAAAAGCGATCAAGCCGCCGTTGAGGCCAACCCTGTTGCGCTGGCAATCCTGTCGCTGATGGATGGACGACAGCATTGGAGCGGCACAGCAACCGAATTGAAGCAAACCTTGCGGGATCGTTTCCCTGCGCTGACAGAGGACAGCCACAGCTTTCCCCGGTCGGAGGCGAGGTTTGGCGCAGCGCTACGCAGGGTTCAGCCGGTATTGCGGCGTCGGGGCTTAAACATCACATTCAGCCGCGAAGGCAAAGCAGGCATGCGGGTGGTTGAACTGAGTGCGTGAGGTAGGTGCTCACTGCCCTCGGGCGACTCCGACACTTTCATCAACAAGGAATGAGGTTGCCATAGTGAAGCCTCATTCCCGTGGTCAATCCGCACCATTATCGCGTGTATCTATAGGAGTATTTCATGCGCAGGTTTATCACTGCCGTCGCCCTTTTGCCTCTTGTTACTGCCTGTGCGCAGTCGCCGGATAAGGTCGGGGCCACGTATGTAAGCCCGTCAATCTTCGATGGGCGTTCGTGCCAGCAGTTGCACGCCGAGCGCAACCAGATTGCAAGCAACGTCAACAAATTGACGGCAGACCAGAAGAAATCGGCCACGAATGACGCAGTCCTCACGGGCGTGACACTGGTTCTGTTCTGGCCTGCCGCATTAGCAATGGCTGCGACTCAGGATCATGCCGACCAGTTGGCGGCGGCCAAGGGGAACTACGACGCCATCACGCAAGCCATGCAGACAAAGAACTGCCCGCAGGTCGGCGTAACTGGCTAACACAACCAGACTGCAAAAAGGACAGGGGGGTCACGCCGAAACGTGGTCCCTTTTTTCATGGTGCCGTTTTGGCACCAAAGGCAACACATATGGGAAGGGTTGGATCAAGCACCTCCGACCGCTCGTATTCTATTTGGCTGACGGTGCTGACAGTTCTGACGGTGAAGCCGGGTTGGTTTTTCTTTTGGGGGGAGATTCTGCGATGCTGTCGGCTAGGGTCTGCTACGCTGCTTAACTTTGCTCTCTAGCGTAGCACTGCTGTAGCACCGGGCGCTGGCGCACCAAACGCAAGAAGCGCCCCTTGGGGCGCTAGTGCGTTGTATTTATGTGTTTTATTTTGGTTGCGGGAGTAGGATTTGAACCTACGACCTTCAGGTTATGAGCCTGACGAGGTTTGATCGTGAAGCAAACAGTCCAGTGGACTGTTTGTAGATCGAACGGGCTGTTTGGATTTTGGTTGCGGGGAGAGGATTTGAACCTCTGACCTTCAGGTTATGAGCCTGACGAGCTACCGGACTGCTCCACCCCGCGCCAGGTGTTTATTGATCGTTTTGAGAGAGGGGGATTTTTCTAGGTTTGGCGGTGACCTACTCTCCCGGGGCTTAAGCCCAAGTACCATTGGCGCGGCAGCACTTAACTTCCGGGTTCGGGATGGGACCGGGTGTTTTGCTTGCGCTATGACCACCAAACCGAGGAAAATCCCCGTCGCGGCTTTGCTTTGCAAAGCGCGACGAGTGGCAGGCGGCGTATTTGCGTGCAAATGCGCGTTGCCACTCGGTTGTTATGTCAATCAACAGTGCCGCTTGGCGCGACACAGCCATCCATGTTTAATGAGGTGTATGTTTTTGGCTTATTTGTTCGCCTACCGCTTCGCTACTTGAGGCGGTGGGTTGTCTTTCCATTACTGGATCAAATCAAGCCTATCGGGCGATTAGTACCGGTCAACTGAACGCATTACTGCGCTTACATCTCCGGCCTATTGACGTGGTGGTCTTCCACGGCCCTCAGGGAGACCTTGTTTTGAGGGGGGCTTCCCGCTTAGATGCCTTCAGCGGTTATCCTGTCCGATCATAGCTACCCTGCACTGCTGCTGGCGCAACAACAGGTCCACCAGTGGATCGTTCACCCCGGTCCTCTCGTACTAGGGGCAACTCCTCTCAAGTCTCCTACACCCACGGCAGATAGGGACCGAACTGTCTCACGACGTTCTAAACCCAGCTCACGTACCTCTTTAAACGGCGAACAGCCGTACCCTTGGGACCTGCTCCAGCCCCAGGATGAGATGAGCCGACATCGAGGTGCCAAACACTGCCGTCGATATGGACTCTTGGGCAGTATCAGCCTGTTATCCCCGGCGTACCTTTTATCCGTTGAGCGATGGCCCTTCCACTCGGGACCACCGGATCACTATGGCCGTCTTTCGACTCTGCTCGACTTGTCAGTCTCGCAGTCAGGCTGGCTTCTGCCATTGCACTCAACGAGCGATTTCCGACCGCTCTGAGCCAACCTTCGCGCGCCTCCGTTACGCTTTAGGAGGCGACCGCCCCAGTCAAACTACCCGCCACGCAGGGTCCCGGATCCGGATAACGGACCGCGGTTAGACATCAAGAGTGCGAAGGGTGGTATCTCAAGGGAGGCTCCACCGCGACTTGCGTCACGGCTTCAAAGCCCACCACCTATCCTGCACATCACAATCCTGATGCCAGTGCGAAGCTGTAGTAAAGGTGCACGGGGTCTTTCCGTCTAACCGCGGGAAGCCTGCATCTTGACAGGCAATTCAATTTCGCTGAGTTGATGTTGGAGACAGCGGGGAAGTCGTTACGCCATTCGTGCAGGTCGGAACTTACCCGACAAGGAATTTCGCTACCTTAGGACCGTTATAGTTACGGCCGCCGTTTACCTGGGCTTCAATTCAAGGCTCTCACCTCTCCTTTTAACCTTCAGGCACCGGGCAGGCGTCAGACCCTATACGTCGTCTTGCGACTTCGCAGAGCCCTGTGTTTTTAATAAACAGTCGCCACCCCCTGGTTTGTGCCCCCAGCCCCTAGTTGCCTAGGAACCGGGCCTCCTTCTCGCGAACTTACGGAGGTATTTTGCCGAGTTCCTTCAACATCGTTCTCTCAAGCGCCTTGGTATTCTCTACCAGTCCACCTGTGTCGGTTTAGGGTACGGTCTTATAGGAGGGCTATTTCCAGGAACCTCTCAGCAGCCCATTCAATCCGATAAGGATGAACTACCTCTGAGATCCGTCACCACTCCACGGCCTAGGAATATTAACCTAGTTCCCATCGCCTACGCCTTTCGGCCTCGGCTTAGGGGCCGGCTTACCCTGCTCAGATTAGCTTTAAGCAGGAACCCTTGGACTTTCGGCGAGAGTGTCTCTCACACTCTTTGTCGCTACTCATGTCATCATTCTCACTAGTGATCTCTCCACCGGATCGCTCACGCGCCGGCTTCATCGAAAAGACTCGATCCTCCAAGGTGCCCCGAAGGACACTAAAGAGGATAAGTCTTATGTCACACTACGCTCTGCTACCATGCCTTACGGCATCCTAAGCTTCGGCTCATGGCTTGAGCCCCGTTACATCTTCGCCGCAGGACAACTTATTTAGACCAGTGAGCTGTTACGCTATCTTTAAAGGATGGCTGCTTCTAAGCCAACCTCCTGGTTGTTTTGGTCGTCCCACCTGCTTTCCCACTTAGCCATGAATTGGGGGCCTTAGCTGTAGGTCAGGGTTGTTTCCCTCTCCACTACGGACGTTAGCATCCGCAGTGTGTCTGCCATCTAGTACTCCCGGGTATTCGGAGTTTGGTTAGGATCAGTAAGCCT
>NZ_JAXHBT010000001.1:2655000-2877500 GCF_042768335.1 Ruegeria meonggei
CCAGGCCTCGACACAACGAAAGCGATAGATCCGCTCTTCGACCGTCATCTCGGACATGATGTCCTGAAAGTCATACTCGCCTGGTTTGTCGACCAGACCATCAATCTTTACGCTCCAGGGCTCGGTCACCAGCGTATGGGCGTATTTTGCCGGATCTTCCTTGCGGGTCCCAAACTCATAATAATTGTTGTACGACGTGATTTCTTCCCAGGAGTTTGGCTCAAGCGCCTCTTGCGCCGCAGCCCCCAGTGCCATTCCCGCCAGCCCGACACCTGCCAGCCCGGCCATGATCTGGCGCCGGTTCAAAAACGCCGCCTGTGGCGTGACGTCGGCATGTGTCAATGTGTTGGTCCAGCGATGCGCCATCTGGGTCTCCGTAGCTATTAACCTCGGGTATGAGATAAGTCGCTAATAGCACGTCACCAAGGAAACACGCGTAACGATTGAGAGACGGGATTGTAACGTATCGGGTTCCAGGCAAACCGGTCCGGGGTGAATCATCGCAGCAACAACCCGGAAAATCTGACAGCTCGGGAACTGGCGGCGTCCACGTCTTTTGGGTATGCGGGACACACCCATTAGTTGATCAGAGATTGAAGCCGTGCTCGCTATACAAGCTATTCCTTTATCCCTATCCATCCTGTGGCGTTATGTGATGGTGTTTCCGGTCCTCGTGATCGGCCTGTTCCTTTATGGGTTTCTGGGGGGCCTTCTGGGCTTTGTGATCGGGCTGATCATTCCGGCCGCCTCTGTCATTCTCATGATTGCGATCAGTGCGTCGTCCGGCATCATTCCAGTGATGGTTGGGACCCGGTTTGGCTTTGCGTCCCAGCAGATCATGCCCAGCGCCGGATACAAGAAACTGATCCTGCCGTCTATCGTCTATGGCGCAACCGAGGCCCTGGCTGTTGCGGTGCTTCTTGTACCGACCACAGGTCTGTTGGCAATCACCGTTATGCCCGATGTCACTGACCTGACCGGAGAAGGGGTTGCCGATTTGCTGAACGGTTCCTTTGGCGCGTCTTTAAGCGGGCTCTCTATCGTCGCCGTTGTTGCGATCTGTGCGATCCGGGCCAGTATCCTGGTGCCCATCGCCTCGGCTTCGCTGGGGCGCGATCCGGATGACCGGGCCTATACGCCTTTCCGGCATTTCGGGGAATCGTTCTGGTCTTTGTTTGCGTTAGTCCTGCTCAGCTATGTGGGAATAGCGGTCATCTACACCGTTATCTCACTGGCTCTGGCGTTCAGCAGTTTCGGCACGGTGATCGCCGATGGTCTGATCGAATTGGCAGAGATGATTGAGGGCACCGCCCCGTGGCGTGCCATTTGGCCTGTAATCGCGGTGATTGCATTGTACATAGTGATCGGCTTTTGGGCACTGAGCGTGCAATGCGCAGGCGGAGTTCTGGTGTATCTGCGCCTGCGAGACACTGCTCCGGCGCATCCCGCAGCCGTGCAGCCTAATCCACGCAACACATCAAAAGCCACGTCACAATCAGGGCCACTGATGAACGCCGAAGATTTGCGCGCATTGCGCAAAAGCCGCGAGCAGGGCAATCACTAGGGCGCGACCTGACCAGGCACTTCATGACAGTTTCACACTGAGTTGACGGGCTTCGGCGGATAACGCCATCCCTCGGCCCTGCGACCTTTACAACCCCTGCGGGAAAAAGGCAGGCTGCACACTATGTTAGGTAAGTCGTTGACCGGATGGATACCCTGTCCCGCCAGCAAAAACAGCAACAAAGGAGAATGCAAATGTGTGACATCTGTGTGATGAACTCGGTCAAGGAGCGTATGCTGTCAAGACGCGGATTCTTCAAAGCCGCCGCAGCCTCAGGCGTTGCGGTCGCTGCAACGGGGGTCTCTGCGCCAATGGCGATGGCTGCGGGCCATGGCAAGGTTGAGGATATGACCCATACGATCAGCCCCGATTTTCCAACCTATTTTGGCGAACCCGGATATACTTCGGAACAACTGTTCAATTTCGGTGAGCACGGGTTCAACCTGCAGCGCCTGACTGTGAACGAACACACCGGCACACATATCGATGCGCCGTTGCATTTCTCGGCGGATGGCGCGTCAGTGGATGAGATCCCGGTCTCGGATCTGGTTGCCCCACTTTGTGTTGTCGACATTGCAGCCCGCGCCGCCGAGGATGCCGACACCCTGCTGACCCCCGATGATCTGAAGGCTTGGATGTCTGCCAATGGCGACATTCCGGATGGTGCCTGCGTTGCGCTCTATTCCGGCTGGGCGGCAAAAGCGGACAGCGACGCCTATCGCGGCTTTGACGGTCAGGCACAGCATTATCCCGGTTTTCATGTCGAGGCCGCCCAGATGCTGATCGAAGACACCGGAGCTCGCTCGATCGCATCAGATACGCTGTCGCTGGATCACGGTATTTCGGCTAGTTTCGCCACCCATTACGCGTGGCTGCCCACGGGTCGGTTTGGGATCGAAAACCTCGCCGGGCTGGACCGTGTCCCTGCCGCAGGGGCGACACTGGTGATCGGCGCACCCAAACATGCCGGTGGTACCGGCGGTCCAGCGCGGATTTTTGCGATGGTTTAGACGCGTTGTCTTAAAACTGAACGAGCAATCCGAGGATCAAGTGACTGCTTCAGCCTTGGAATCAGACATTTTGCCTAGCATGTTGACCTCATCGTCTGGTATTTCTTTCAGAACAAATATAGAAATCCAAATGATCACGAATGAACAAATGATGGAAGCGATAGAGCTGCCAAATGTGGCTGAGCTTTCCTTTGAGGCGTTTTCCCAAGACGACCTTATTAATCTGATAATGCAAAGATCAGAAATCCTCCACGATCAACCCAGATCGGGTCGTATCATTCGTGCTTGGAGCTCGGGAAATGCAGGTCCTGCCAAATTCCTTGTGGAAAAGCATGGAACCGAGCTGGCACGCCGTGCCGCCGCCATAATTTATCTGGAGTACCAAGAAATTCGGGATACGATTGATACCATCGCACCATCGTCAGTCGCTGATATTGGTTGTGGATATGCGATGTTCGATTTGTTCCTCTGGAAGGATCACAGATGCGACCTCACACTCATTGATCTGGAAACCTCGGACAAACGCCACTTTGGGTACGAGGAGACCGGCGCCGCATATTCAAATCTGGCTGTGGCGCATTCGTTCTTGACGGAGAATGGAGTCAGTCACAACAAAATCACCTGTCTCAATCCGGAACGGGATGAATTGCCTCCGGCTGCAAAGTTCGATCTGGCCATGAGTTTCATTTCTTGCGGATTCCACTACCCGGTTCAGACCTATGCAGATTTTTTCCGGAACGCCGTATCAGAAGACGGCACCATCATTCTGGATTTAAGATCCCGTCTGGTACGCGCGGGAACCGAATTTCTCGAAACCATCGGAACTGTTTCCCACCTGGTTGATGCCGCAAAAGGCAGCGCAAAGCGTGTGTCGGTGAGGAAGAATCTCCAGGCTCAAGCAAACTGATCATTCACCTTTGCTACGCCAGCATTTGCTGGCCACACGCGCTCCGGTTCGGTTTACTGGGTGAAATTGGGATTGAGTAAACTGTTGGGCCAAAAAGGCCCGCCAGTTTGGCCAGCCTTTTTGGTATCACCACGAAGTCAATGCACCACGGCATCATCCGGGCGGGGGCGTTCTGACGTCCCCAACCGATCACCGATGATCAAGCCATCGGCCCCGGCAGTGACCGGAACGGTGTCGCCATCCATGATCTCACCGGCAAGCAAAGCCTCGGCCAGTGGGTTCTGCAAGGCGCGCTGGATCACCCGTTTCAGCGGACGGGCCCCAAAGACCGGATCATAGCCTTCGTTAGCCAGCCATTCCTTTGCATCGTCGTCCATCACCAGCTCGATCTTGCGGGCGGCCAGACGTTTTTGCAGACGCGCCATCTGGATATCGACGATCCCGTCCATATCGCCGCGCTTGAGCCGGTCAAAGATGATCGTCTCATCCAGACGGTTCAGGAATTCCGGCCGGAAATGCGCCCGGACCGCATCCATCACATCCCGCCGCGCCTGCGCGCTGTCCGCACCCTCGGGCAACTGGCTCAGCGCCTGAGACCCAAGGTTCGACGTCAGGATGATCAGCGTTTGCTTGAAGTCCACGGTGCGGCCCTGGCCATCGGTCAGAACGCCGTCATCGAGAACCTGCAACAAAACGTTGAACACATCCGGATGTGCCTTTTCGACCTCATCAAACAGCACGACCTGATAGGGCCGGCGCCGCACGGCCTCGGTCAGCACACCACCTTCGTCATACCCGACATAGCCTGGAGGGGCACCGATCAAACGAGCAACCGCGTGTTTTTCCATGAACTCGGACATGTCGATGCGCACCATCGCGTTGTCGTCGTCAAACAGGAAATTGGCCACGGCTTTGGTCAGCTCGGTCTTGCCGACGCCGGTCGGCCCCAGGAACAGGAACGACCCCAGCGGGCGGCCTTCGTCGTTCAGACCAGCGCGCGCACGGCGCACAGCATTGGATACAGCAGTGACCGCAGCATCCTGACCGATGACACGCCCGTGCAGATCATCTTCCATCCGCAGCAGCTTTTCACGCTCACCTTCCAGCATTTTCGAGGTTGGGATACCGGTCCAACGCTCGACAACCGATGCGATCTGTTCCGGGCGCACAGTTTCCTCGGCCATCATCTGGCTGCTTTCGGCATTCTCTGCCTCGGTCAACTGTTTCTCAAGCTCGGGGATGACGCCGTAAGACAGCTCTCCGGCCTTGGCCAAGTTACCTTCGCGCTTTGCGATCTCAAGATCAGCGCGCGCCTTGTCCAGCTGTTCTTTCAGATCGCGGGCTCCGGCCAACTTGTCGCGTTCGGCCTGCCATTGTGCCGTCATCTCGGCGGATTTCTCCTGCAGATCGGCCAGATCCTTTTGCAAGGTGTCCAGGCGGTCCTTGGAGGCAGCGTCATCCTCAAGCTTCAGCGCCTCTTCCTCGATCTGCAACTGCAGGATCTGACGGTCCAGCTGATCCAACTCTTCGGGTTTTGAGTCCACCTCCATCCGCAGGCGCGACGCGGCCTCATCGACAAGGTCGATGGCTTTGTCGGGCAGGAACCGGTCGGTGATATAGCGATGCGACAGGGTCGCCGCCGACACCAGCGCCGAATCCGAGATGCGCACACCGTGGTGCAATTCGTATTTTTCCTTGATGCCGCGCAGGATGCTGATCGTGTCCTCGACCGTTGGTTCAGCCACCAAAACCGGCTGGAACCGGCGCGCAAGGGCTGCGTCTTTTTCCACGTATTTGCGGTATTCATCCAACGTGGTCGCACCGATACAATGCAGTTCACCCCGGGCAAGCGCAGGCTTGATCAGGTTGGCGGCATCCATCGCGCCGTCGGATTTCCCTGCGCCTACCAAAGTGTGCATCTCATCAATGAACAGGATGATTTCACCGGCGGCCTCGGTGACCTCGGTCAGAACTGCCTTGAGACGTTCTTCGAATTCGCCACGATACTTCGCCCCGGCAATCAGTGCGCCCATATCAAGCGCCAGCAGCTTTTTGTCCTTGAGCGATTCTGGCACGTCACCGTTGATGATGCGCAGAGCCATGCCCTCGGCAATCGCTGTCTTACCGACGCCGGGCTCACCGATCAGGACCGGATTGTTCTTGGTGCGGCGCGACAGAACCTGCATCGAGCGGCGGATTTCCTCATCCCGCCCGATGATCGGGTCGATCTTGCCCTCGGCCGCAGCCTCGGTCAGGTCGCGCGCGTATTTCTTGAGCGCGTCATAACCCTCTTCCGCTGACGCGGTGTCAGCAGTGCGACCTTTGCGGATGTCGTTGATCGCCTCATTCAGTTTCTGCGCGGACACCGCTCCGGCATCCAACGCCTCTTTGGCTTTGGATTTCACCATGCACAGCGCCATCAGAACGCGCTCGACCGGAACAAAACTGTCGCCTGCCTTGGTGGCGATCTTGCCAGCCTCATCCAGAACTTTGGCGGTCTGACCATCCATATAGACCTGGCTTGCGTCACCACTGACTTTCGGAATCTTGGCCATTGTCGCATCCAGTGCCTCAACCACCCGGCTCGGCGCGCCGCCAGCGCGGGTGATCAGGTTGCTGGCCAGCCCCTGATCGTCATCCATTAATGCTTTCAGTATATGTTCGGGGGCCAACCTCTGGTGCCCCTCGCGCAGTGCAATAGTTTGGGCTGCCTGCACGAATCCCCGTGCCCGCTCGGTGAACTTGTTCAAGTCCATAGCTCTCTCCTTTTTCCAAGCGCCCTAGGTCTGCTGCGCCCGCCTGGCGGCACGCATCGGTCTGGGCCTCACATTCAATTTGGGAAATATTTGCGTTTGTTCAAGAGGCTAAACCGGAAATTCAGGCTCAGCGGCGCTGCACGGTATAGACACTGTACCCGCCGGTTTCCGCAACTTGCCGCGCGCCGTACATATCCACAAGGGATTGCGACGCATCGCTGCCCGTCGGGCACGAGACCAGATCGGCCGCATCGTCCAGAAAATCGATTGTAAACGCGGTTTCGCCGGTAAGCTGGCAGTCGTCATCAGTCGAGCGGTACCCGCCAACCAGCCGCAGATTGTCATTGGTGGGTGACTTGATGACCATATCCGAGGCTTCGTTTTCCAAAGGCATGTCCTGACATGCGCCCAACGTCACAATAAGGCCAATACCGATCAGATGTTTCATTGTCCCACCTTTTCCAATCTGTTTTTGAATGATCCGAACCATAGCACAATCTGGGCGATGGCAAATGTCTCTGGTCACCCGACCATCTCGCATGGACACAAGCGCCCGAACCCGCTAGGACGCAGACGTTTGCCAAAAAGGAGCCGCAGCCATGTCCGATGATCGCCTGATCGTAGCCCTTGACGTTCCGAACGCCCTGAAGGGTCTGGAAATGGCCCAGCGGTTGGGGGACGCGGTATCCTTCTACAAGATCGGACTGGGTATGCTGACCGGAGGCGGGTTGGCTCTGGCCAATGAGCTGAAACAAGAACACGGCAAACGCATTTTTCTGGACATGAAACTGTTCGACATCGGCAACACCGTCGAGAATGCGGTTCGCGGGCTGGCGCAGTTCGATCTGGATTTCCTGACCGTGCATGGCGACCCACACGTAGTGCGCGCGGCAAAAGAGGGTGCCGCAGGCAAAGACCTGAAAATCCTGGCCGTCACTATCCTGACCTCACTGAACCGCGACGATCTGGATGCCAGTCTGCTGAAACAGGGCGACGTACAGGATCTGGTCGTCGAACGCGCAGCCAAAGCACTGGAGGCTGGCGCCGATGGCGTCATTGCCAGCCCGCAAGAGGCCGCGCTGATCCGCGCCCTGCCCCAGGCCGAAGGTCGCCTGATTGTCACCCCCGGCGTGCGTCCTGCAGGGGCAGCCCTGGGCGATCAGAAACGCGTGGCCACCCCGGCCAGCGCAATTGCCGACGGGGCCGATCACATCGTTGTCGGCCGCCCGATCTATCAGGCAGAGGACCCAAAGGCGGCCGCTGAGGCGGTTCTTGCCGAGTTAAATTCTTTGGCAGGGTCCTAATCGAGGCCTGAGAAATTCTGTGGATTTGGGCTGAAATCCACCGCCAACCAGTTGACCTTGCGTCACTTTCCTCCAAAGCCGCGCCAAATTGCCCCTGTGCCTCAAAACACACATGCAAAACACGAGTTTAGCTTGTGTGATCTAGTTCCTATCGAAATCCATGGTTTTGGGCGATTCTAAACCCGTGATACTCCCCGCGGACCATCTCTTCCTGAGGTCCGTCACCTCCCCCCGCCCACTTGCGGGGGGTCTTCTTGTCAGACATTCCCATCCCTGCGCAGCCCTCCTGTTTCGGGCGGGTCGTCTTATAAGCAGGTTGCGCAGTTCACGATTACCAGCAGCTTCGACGTCGGACACAGCGCAGCCTTTGCGTTGCTAAAGCCCAGGGGCGGCTTTCTCTTTGTGTGCAGACAAGGTAGATTTCTGACAATTCCTCAGACGCGCCAATGCGCATAAGAGAGATGAGCCACATGCCCGCCTTATGCCGCGATTGCCTGACGATACTGGAACAGGAGCCCCGTTGCCCGTCCTGCGGCAGCCCGCGGATCAAAAGGCATGCGGAATTGTTTGATCTGTCCATCGCCCATATGGATTGCGATGCCTTCTACGCCTCGGTCGAAAAGCGCGACAACCCCGAGTTGGCCGACAAGCCGCTTATCATCGGTGGTGGAAAACGCGGCGTGGTGTCGACCGCCTGCTATGTCGCCCGCATTCGTGGCGTGCGTTCGGCCATGCCGATGTTCAAGGCTTTGCAGCTTTGCCCCGACGCGGTGGTGCTAAAGCCGCGCATGTCGGTCTATGCCGAGGTCTCGCGCGAGATTCGGAAGATGATGGACGAGATGACACCCATTGTTGAACCCTTGTCCCTGGACGAAGCATTCATGGATCTGTCCGGAACCCAACGCCTGCATGGCGCACCGCCCGCGGTGATGCTGGCACGGCTGGTGAAGCGGATGAAGGACGAGTTGGGCGTCACCGGCTCAATCGGTTTGTCGCATAACAAGTTTCTGGCCAAGGTGGCCTCGGACCTGGACAAACCGCGCGGGTTCTCGGTTATTGGCAAGGAAGAAACCGCCGAATTTCTACATGACAAGCCGGTGCGATTGATCTGGGGTATCGGACCTGCCGCACAGGAATTGCTGGACCGTGCGGGGATCCGGATATTCTCGGACCTACTGCGCTGGGATCAAGAAGCACTGACAGCTCGGTTCGGATCAATGGGATACAGGCTTTGGCATCTGGCGCGCGGGCAAGACAAACGGCGTGTCTCAGCCCATGAGCCGATGAAGTCGATCAGCAATGAGACCACGTTTTTCGAGGACACGGCCAGTCTGGATATTCTGGACGGGCATTTGTGGCGTATGGCCGAAAAGGTCGCTGACCGTGCCAAGGCCAAAGAGCTGGCCGGACGAGTGGTGACGCTAAAGCTGAAAAAAGCCGATCACAAGGTTATCACCCGCCGCGTGTCGCTGCGCGACGCCACACAGATCGCCGACCGGATTTATCGCACCGCGCGGGGCTTGTTCGATCAGGTGGGCGATCAAGGGCCCTATCGTCTGCTGGGCTGTGGCTTGTCTGATCTGTGTTCCGAGGATCAGGCAGATATCTCTGGCGATCTGCTGGACCCGGGGGCCGCGCGCCGCTCACAGGCCGAACGTGCAACAGATGAGATCCGGCGCAGATTCGGCACCGATGCGATTGTAAAAGGTCGCGCCCTGCGCTGAGTCTATTCGGCCGCCAGTCGCAACGGCTCCTCGCCGACGCGGGCAATATCCTGGATGATCTCGCGCAGAATCTCCTGAAACGCAGCGAAGTTCTCATTTGGTTCGATCCGGGCCTCATCCATATAGAGAGATCGGTCAATCTCGACCTGAACCGCATGCTGGTGGCGGATGGGACGGCCATAGGTCTGGGTCACGTAGGCCCCGGCAAAAGGCGCATTGCGCGCAACGTTCAGCCCGGCCGCGACAAAAGCCGCTTCGATCCGATCGACCACCTTGGCCGAAGCAGATGCGCCGAACCTGTCGCCCAGCACAACCTCGGGCCGTTTGGATTTGGCGGTACTGGCCATCGCAACCGCCTCATGCGGCATCGAATGACAATCGACCAATACCGCCTGCCCAAACGCCTCATGAGATTCAGCCAGCAAGGATTTGATGCGCGCATGGTAGGGACGCCAGCAGGTGTCGATGCGCAGGCGCGCCTCGTCCATTGTCAGCTTGCCACGATAGATTGCGCGCCCATTGGCGACCACGCGGGGAATCACACCCAGCCCCGAGGCCACGCGCGGATTGTGCCCATGACGGCGTGCACCCTGAATCAAAGCCGGATCCAGTTCCTCGGCACTGCGGTTCAGGTCCAGATAGGCACGCGGCACCGTCGCCGCGATCATCGGCGCGCCATAGTCTGCGGCCGCCGAAAACAACTGGTCGACAAACGCATCTTCCGAAGATCGAATCACATTCTGGTTCAAAACAGTGCGGTTGAGCATTGATTCAGGATAGTTCCGACCGCTATGAGGCGAGGAAAAGACCACACAAGACGTGCGCTTGGCAGGCATATCCAGATCATAGGGCGCGTTGAGCATGACGTCTCCTTGTTCGGACTGAACATAGACCGGAAAATAGTTCAACCAAACCCCTTGAACCCGTTTGCGACTCCTTTTATAGACCCCGCTACCGGCGCGGGTATCCGCGCCCCATTTCGTTTTGGGGCAGGTCTTGCAAAGGTTCGTGGGCGGTTAGCTCAGCGGTAGAGCACTTCGTTGACATCGAAGGGGTCACAAGTTCGATCCTTGTACCGCCCACCATCGTATCACTGTTTCGGGTCTGACCCGGGGCACCCGCAAACCCAGGCGCTGGCCACGTCCTTGATGAAGGCGCCGCAGATTGGAGACAGACCATGAAGGTCAAGAACTCGCTCCGCTCGCTCAAGAACCGGCACCGTGATTGCCGCATTGTGCGTCGCAAAGGCCGCGTCTATGTGATCAACAAGACGCAGCGCAAGTTCAAAGCTCGCCAGGGCTGAGAACTGCACTTATAGATTTGAAAGAACCGCGCTTGCCAGCGCGGTTTTTTTGTTTGGGGTGCCTTAGGGCAATGTCGGCTTTGCGGACAAAGCCGACCTTCGATCTATCGCAAGCAACGTCTGCTTCCCGACGCGATCCAGACGGTTCTTTCCGTCATCGACTACGTGGTAAGGAGACGAACCAACGCTTCTGATGGGCTTTCAGTCCGCCGCGTCTCATATACAATTTGCACTTCGGAAAAGATGATCTCTACGGTGACATCATTGAACGATATCGTCCAAAAGCGCGGCGAGAGAGCTTTCCATTTTGCTGTGCGGTCGCTGTCACAAACCTCCGTAAAGTCCCATGCATTCGTAGGATACTTTGCGTCACGCAACCCTTCCACATTGATTGGGTTTTTTTCGAAATGGATCACATCAAAAAACTTGAGAATGGCAATACCACCTCCTGCTACAGGTGCGATGTCGTAACTAAGCAGCAGATCAGATCCATCGAAAAAAATGGCCGGGTTTTCATTAGTACCAATTGTTGGAAAATCCTCTTGTGGGGTTTTGCTTTCCATAATTTCCTCTTGAAGGTGGGCCTCAATCTATAAAGCAAACCTTGGTGCAGATCGCAGCATTGGTCAAACTGGGTTCTGAGCAGTCGTTCTCTTCAGTCCCTAGCCTGACCATGCCAGTCGTCTTACCTAATGTGTCACACCAGTGACCACTTAACCGACTAAATTTGTCAGTTTTACTTGCATCCCTCCCAGAATCGTTTAATTGACCAAATCAGTCGGGTTAAGCCGGCCACGATTTTCAATGTTGGAACATATGATGCTGAAATCCTCTACCTGCGTTGCTGCCGCCTTGACGGCCCTGATCGCAACTTCCGCCGCTGCCGAAGGCGAGCTGAACCTGTATTCGTCGCGCCACTACGACACCGACGAACGCCTGTACTCAGATTTCGAAGAGGCTACAGGGATCAAAATTAATCGTATCGAAGGCAAAGCCGACGAGCTGATTGCCCGGATGGAGGCCGAGGGCGCGAACTCACCAGCTGACATTCTGCTGACCGTCGACACCTCTCGTCTGGAGCGGGCCAAAAACGCGGGCATTCTGCAAACAGTTGACAGCGCCGTTCTGGAAGACCGCATTCCCGCCAACCTGCAGGACAGCGACAATCAATGGTTCGGTTTTTCCCAGCGCGGACGCATCATCTTTTTCGACACGGAAAACGTAGCCAACCCTCCGGCCACTTACGCCGATCTGGCCAAGCCTGAATACGAGGGGCTGGTTTGCATCCGGTCGTCCAGCAACACGTACAACCAGACTTTGCTGGCCTCGATCATCACCCATGAAGGACCAGAGGCGGCCAAAGCATGGGCCGAGGGCGTCGTGGCGAATATGGCCCGTGACCCACAGGGCGGTGACACCGACCAGCTGCGCGGCATCGTGTCAGGCGAGTGCGACATTGCCGTATCGAACACCTATTACTACGCCCGCGCCATCCGTAAAGACGTCAAAGGTGTGTCTGCAGATATCGACGCGATCGGCTGGGTCTTTCCCAATCAGGACAGCTATGGTGCCCACATGAACCTGTCCGGCGCCGGTGTCGCGGCCAACGCTCCGAACAAGGACAACGCGATCCTGTTTCTCGAATACCTGGCCAGCGACTCGGCACAGCAGTATTTTTCGGGTGGCAATGACGAGTTTCCGGCAGTTGAAAACGTCGCCCTCGCGGACTCCGTCAAAGCTCTGGGAGAGTTCAAGGCAGATGACGTAGACCTGTCAGACGTGGCCAAAAACATCCCTGCGGCGCAGAAAACCTTTAACGAGGTTGGCTGGAAGTAATCCTCCCAAAATCAATTGAGCAGTTGAAGGGGCGCAGAGCATTCTGCGCCTTTTCTTCTTGCGTATCGTTTATTGCTGAGCGATATTTCCATATATGAAACATTTTTCCATATTTGAAGCGTGTTAGATGATCTCGCAAACCGACTCGCAAACCGGTTGAGCGAGCTGCGGCAAGGTCGCGGGTGGTCCCTGGACCAACTGGCCGAACACAGCGGCATCAGCCGCGCCACCCTGTCCCGAATGGAGAAGGGTGATGTCAGCCCAACCGCAGAAACGCTGGGGCGATTATGCGCTGCGTACGGCTTGCCGATGTCACGCCTTTTGATGATGGTCGAAGACAGCTTTGACCCTCGTGTCCCGTTTGAACGACAACCGGAATGGAGCGATCCCGAAACCGGATTTACGCGTCGGTCCGTTTCACCCCCGGCAACGGGGTTAAGCGGCGAGGTGATGGAAGGGCATCTGCCACCGGGCACCGTGATCTCTTACGAGACGCCGCCGAAGCCGGGGCAGGAACATCATCTGATCCTGCTGGACGGTGCTTTGACCCTGACCGTGGATGACGTTGCCCATGACCTGAGTGGTGGCGATTGCCTGCGCTATCACTTGTCCGGCCCAACCCGGTTTGAAACCCCGCCCACCCGCGGTGCGCGGTACCTGCTGGTGCTGATATGATTGCGCGCCTGACAGGGGTCGAATTTGGCGCGGCGCTGGAGGATCTGACCGACATTCTGCACAGTTGCGTGCATGCCGGGGCCAGCATTGGGTTTATCCTGCCGTTTTCACCGGAACAGGCCCGGCAATACTGGGCGGATCGCATTCGGCCGGATTTGAGCTCTGGCGCGGTGGATTTGTTCGTTGCCCGTGATGCGCAGCGGGTTGTGGGCACGGTGCAACTGATACCCGCTGTCATGCCAAATCAGCCCCACCGGGCGGACGTGGCCAAGCTGTTGGTTCACCCCGATTCCAGGCGCAAAGGTCTGGGACGCGCATTGATGAACGCGTTGGAAACTCGCGCGGCGCAGCAGGGGCGAACGCTGCTGGTACTGGACACCCGCAGCTCCGACCCCTCGCAGAATTTGTATCAAAGCCTTGGGTTTCAGATCGCCGGAGAGATTCCAAACTATTGCCGCAACCCGTTCGAAAACCGGTTGGAGCCCACAACCTATATGTTCAAAGATCTGCAGTAGGCTTTGGAACTCGGCAACGGGGACGGTTCAGTCAAGCTGTTTCCAGTTGACGCGTTGATCCACCAAGGCCAACCGACCAGTTCTTGCCCGCCCAGTTTTGTCACAGCTTTCGATTGAGATCCTTGACCACAGCCCTCCCAACACCCTTGAACCTACACCGAACCCTTACCGCATCGAAATCACGGTGAAAAAACAAAACAGAAAGAATGCGTCAAACCCGCCAACACGCAAGAAGCGAATGAAGATGGGATCAAAGCTCATCAGTAGGGCGCCGAGGAGTGCGATGAGAACCCTAGCAGGCGCAATCGCTTGAGTGCGACGGAGGCAAATGAGGGATCGGCGATGTTCATCTCACAGAAATCGCACCAGTCGGTATGATTTCGGGCCGACTGAAACAGGTGCAAGGCCTTCGAAATTCTGCTCTAAACACCTGCGAGGAGGCGCGCCGGACAAGGCAATACGAATGTGGACGGCAATGCTGCTGGTATTTCGAAACGGTGCTTTGGTGGGCAACAGATGGCAAATGAAGGAAGAAACCGACGATCACGGAAAAGAAGCGACTAACTGTCTTCTGGCCGGTATTGCCTCTGCATAAACGACACGATCAAGGCTTCCGGAATGGTTGGCAATCCACGCAATTGGGCTTTTGCGCGGCCCACAGATCATTCGTTGGTGTTAAGCGAAACTCCCAGTGGCCTTTTCAGTGAAACGATCAGCGAGATAGTCGGATAAGGCCCGAACGCGTCGCGGCAGGTAAGGCATTTCCGGGCGTAAAATGAAGATCCCACCACCTGCGCTCGGCTCCGTGTGATCGGGCAAAACCGAGTGCAAGCGCCCTGTTTGCAAGTCATGAGAGATGAGAAACTCCGGTAGCCATGCTATGCCGCGCCCAGCGCGGCACGCTGCGTGAAGCGCGTCGAGACTGTTGCAGGAGAATCCTGGCCCAAGCCGCGATACGCCCCCCGCTGTTCGTATGAATCCCCAATCCGAAAGCTGCTTTTCCTGACCGAGGCGCAGACATTTGTGCGTGGTGAGGTCCACTGGCCGCTGAGGAACACCATGCTGTTCGAGATAGGCAAGCGCGGCGCAGGGAACCCGCCGATTGTTCGTCAGCTTTCGCGAAATAAGAGATGAATCTGGCAAGACGCCGCTGCGGACCGCGATATCGAAGCCCTCTCCTACCAAGTCGACGATCTTGTCTGTCAGCAGCAATTCGATATCGACCTCCGTATTGAGTTCCATGAATTCGATCACCAAAGGGACCACATGTAACTGGCCAAGCGCCGCCGAACTCGTCAGGCGGATTGGGCCGCGCAGGTTGCCGGTGTCATCGGCGATATCTTCTTCCAAGGCCGTCAGACGGGCAAGAATATCCCTTGCTTCCCCCACATATCGCTGCCCCGCCTCGGTCAACGTCATTCGCCGGGTCGAGCGGACAAGAAGCGGCACCCGCAACTTCTGCTCTAGTTGATACATCCGCTTTCCGACAGCCGATGGGGTGTATCCCAACACGCGGGCAGCAGCCGAAAAGTTGCCGTGGTCAACGACAGCCAACAATATTTCCAGTTCGGTTTTTAGTGTCATTTGATCCAAAAACTATCAAATGTTGATCCAAAAAACCAGATTATCAGTGTACTTTTTCCAAGTTATCTCAGGAGTGGATCAATAAACCAAGGGGATTTGCCTTGACCTCCGCTTCGAACACCTCTCTCTTTTCACCGCTCACTCTGCCGAATGGGCGTGTGTTGAAGAACCGGATCATCAAATCGGCGATGTCGGATTCACTGGGTGATGGCCGGGGCAACCCGACCGCTGCACAGATGCGTCTCTATGAACGCTGGGCTGCTGGTGGCACGGCGGCGTCGATCATCGGTGAGGTGCAGGGTGATCCGCGTTACCCCGAAAAACCAGGTAATCTTGTGCTCGATAGTCAATCTGACACAGCGGCCTTCAGTGACCTTGCCCAGCGCGGATCGGCCAACGGTGCGCAGCTCTGGCTGCAGCTTGGTCATGCCGGAGCTTTGGCGCATCGGCCGATCAGCCTTCCCAAGG
This sequence comes from Ruegeria meonggei, assembly GCF_042768335.1. Taxonomy (NCBI): domain Bacteria; kingdom Pseudomonadati; phylum Pseudomonadota; class Alphaproteobacteria; order Rhodobacterales; family Roseobacteraceae; genus Ruegeria; species Ruegeria meonggei. Next base: position 2,670,647 of record NZ_JAXHBT010000001.1, read on the forward strand.
GCCCGAGCGCCATAGACTTTCCAGATTTCCATAGCGAAGCAATGTCTCTGGTTGAGATCAAGGCTATTCCAGAGTGTTTTGCCCGCACAGCCCGTTATGCGGCCGAACTGGGATTTGGTGGTGTTCAGGTTCATGCCGCACACGGATTTCTACTGAGCCAGTTCCTCTCTCCACTTTTCAACCACCGGACGGATGAATACGGCGGTCAGATCCATGCGCGGATGCGCCTTTTGATCGAGACAGTTGAAGCCGTCCGCGAAGCGGTGCCGTCTGATTTTACAGTGGCGGTCAAATTGAACGCCACTGACCAACTTGCCGGCGGGCTGACAGAAGAAGACGCGCTCAGGGTGGTTGCAGCTCTTGAAGGTAAGGGCGTTGATCTGCTGGACATCAGCGGTGGAACCTATTTCCCCGGCGCGCCCTCAAGTTCCGAACGTGCGACCAGCGGCCCGTATTTTCTGGATTTTGCCCGGGCGGCACGGGCGGTGACTGCGATGCCGCTCATGGTCACCGGCGGGTTCAAACATCGCAAAGAGGCAGAGGCCGCCGTCGTTTCAGGGGATGTGGATGCGGTGGGTATAGCACGGGGCTTCATCCTTGATCCCGCTTTGCCCAAGACATGGCAGGCGGGAAACGGAGATCCCACCTTCCCGCGCTTCTCCACTCTGCCACCAGGTGGCATGACGGCATGGTTCACGATGCGAATGGCAGATCTGGGGTACGATCGGGAAGGCCTGGCGGATCGCGATATCGCCCAGGCTGTAGCCGAATATGAAAAACGCGACGAGCAGCGAGCAGCGACCTGGAAAAAGAGGTTTGCTTGTCGTGAAGCCCATACCGGGGCCAGCCAGGCGTAGGCAGGGTCGAAATACCGCGGTGATCACGCGGCAGCGGTGTCTGTCATCTCGATCAGTTGAATGAGATTGCCGCACGTGTCATCGAAAACCGCCATGCGAACCGGTCCTGCATCCATAGGCTCAACAACAAACTCTACGTCCAGCTCGTCCAGTCTTTTTCGTTCCGCATCAAGGTTCACAACCTGAAAGGAATGCGCGGGAATACCATCGGCAACCAGCGCGTCCTTGTAGGGCTTCACAGCCGGATGTTCACTTGGCTCAAGGAGCAATTCCGGCCCATCTGGATCTTCGCAGGATACAACCGTCAACCAACGACTTGCACCTAAGGGGATGTTGTTCTTCACCGTGAAACCGAGGACATCAGTGTAGAATTTCTCTGCTTTGTCTTGGTCATCGACAAAGACGTTCGTCACATAGATTTTCATGGTTTTTCTCCATTCTGTTTGTATTTTTTGATCCATAAAGCCGCCGCGACATGATCATCGCCGATAGACAACGAATGTGCTTTTGTGCGCCCTTTCCAGGATGTCTCGATCAAGCCAGCTTTCTCTAAAACAGCAAGGTGCTGGGAAACCGTCTGACGGGACAATGCAACGCCATCCTTGGCAACCGATGACGCACAGACCTCGAACAAGGACTGAGCCGGTTGCTTGCTCAGACGGACGATGATGCGACGGCGCGTGCTGTCAGCAAGGGCTTTGAAAATGAGATCGAGTTGAGCATCTGTCATCGATTGCCGATATGCAGCAATATTACTGCATGTTAAGCTTGGTCGATAGGCCGTCATCTGTCCGGATCAGAGCAATGCCTGCAAAGTTGCGCTGTGCCGACATGATGGCTCACGTTGAACCCGCGCAGGACCGGGTCGAGTTGTGACAGAAATCCTCACTCGGGAAAGGGTTTTGTCCGCGGTTTCATCATTTTGCATGGCGCGGCTTGCGACGTAGCAATCGCGAGAACAACCGCCCGTCCGTGACCGCGAAACCCAGAGCAATTATGCCAAATCCGATCCATGCTTCCGGCTCCATCCGCTCGCCCAGGAACATCACACCAAGCGCAATTGCGAAAGGCGGGATTAGCAAGGTGACCAAAAGCAGATTTGCAGCGCCCGCCCGGGCCAGGATTGCAAAGTAAAGAATATAGGCCAGCACAGTAGAGAGGGCCACCAAACCCAACAGCGCAGCCCAAACACTTGGGGATAGCGCAAAACTCGGGGGACCATCGACGACATAGACAACCGGGACCATGAGAATTGTGCTGCCAACCAACATGCCAAACGCGTTTACCAGTGGGGGTTGATCGGACAGCGCAGTCCGTCCCCAAACACCGGCGAAGGCATACGACAGCGTCGCGCCGAGGATTGCGAGCTGCGCCAGATTGCTGGGGTTGAATTCCGTCAACGCGCTTGGCCCCATGATGAAGGCCACCCCGGCGATACCCAAAGCGGCACCCACAATTTTCTTCGGTGTCAGGGGTTCGTCTTTGAGAAGTACACCCGCTACAACAGCCGCAAACATCGCTGTCGTCGCATTCAGTATCGAGGCAAGCCCACTGTTGATCTGCGTCTGCCCCCAAAAGATCAGCGAAAAGGGAATGGCGTTGTTGAGCGCCCCCATAACAAGAAAAGCGCCCCAAACTCTTAAAGACGTTGGAAACCGCAATCCTTTCAGGCCGACGATCAGGGCAAGCAGAGGAACAGCCCAGAAAACCCTGTGAAGAGTGATCGTGAGGGGCGGCACTTCCGACAACGCTACTTCGGCGAAAAAGAACGATCCGCCCCACACCGCAGCGAGCAGCAGCAACATGATCGCAGCCTTCAGATCAATCGATGTCATCGGAGTTTGAGCCATGTCTTGCGTATCCAACGGTAAACTTGCGACCACTAAGTTATCTCGCGCCTCGCGGAACAGGCGACCCGTTTCTTGCGAATTGGCACGAAGGGGGAAGCTTTTCCTGCCAGCCACAAGCTTAACATGACTGGGTCATGGTTCAGTCTCTGCCATTAGTTTAGGTGGACCTGTCACGGTTTGATGCCGCCCCAAGTTCTCGTTTATGCAGCCTGAGCCTAGAAGGCCAATTCAACATGCTGATGATAGATCGCACCTTGCATATGTTGATGGAGAAAGATCGATTGAAGGCGCTAAAGCGGGCAGAAGTTGTGAGCGCTGGGAAACGTTTCTTGAATTCAATGTATCGGCTTCTGGTATGCCAACCTGTGCTGTTGGCACGCGCATGAGGCCGTCGGCGAACGCTCGGAGAAGTTCCCCACAATCGGGCTGAACCTGTCGTCAAAAAGCGCGACCCTTCAGTGCCGGAGTTGCGGCTATCTCGGGCAGATTGCCTGAAGGCACTTCTCGAGATGTCCCAAAAAGTTTATGGGTTTACCCTGGTGGCTGCGAAGCAATCCTCAAAAGCAGGTTGCCACCCATTCACAAAATGCTGTTGATGCGCGTTTCTCGATTGGGGTGGTATTTCGTTGGACGACATAATGTGACTGACCGTTTGCGACCGGATCGCCGACAATTTTGATTGGTCGACCCGTCGCGATGGCTTGCCGTGCAAACCGCTCAAACATAATGGCACATCCGTTCTCGGATGCTGCTATTTCACAGGCAGCTACAGAGGTATCGACGACAATTCGCGGGGAAATGTTGTCAGTTGGCAGGCCATTGGCGGAAAGATAACGCGCCCAATGGTCGTCAAAGCCCAAGACGTGAATCGCGTCGAGCTTAGTCAGATCTGCGAGCCTTTGGATCTTCGTTGATGTTTGCATCCCGCAAACGGGTACGATCCGCTCGTCCGACAGCTTGACCATGTGTGGGTCAAATTGGTTCTGCGCGGCCAACAAAATCTCGACGTCTACGGGGTGTTTTTCTAACTCGTTTTGCCACAACGACGTTACTAGCTTGATCCCGATGTTGGGATGTGCCTCCTGGAAGGCAGGCAGTTTCGGCGAGAGCCAGATGATCATCGCCGCCGAGGCGCGCAGAATGATGGTTGTGTCTAACTCAGGCCCGAAAAGCCCGCTTGTTGAAAACGCGATGTGTTCAAGCGCATCACGCACCGAAACCAAATAGGCTTGACCGATGTCCGTAAGCTGCAGGCTTTTGGCGCGGCGGATGAATAGTTTTTGCCCAAGCTTGGTCTCTAGCGCCTTGATATGTTGGCTGACGGCTGTTTGCGTCAGGCCCAATTCATGGCTTGCGGCCGTAAAGCTTAGATGGCGAGCGGCGGCATCAAATGTGCGCAGCCAATTCAGGTTGAGGTTCTGCTTCATCCGCATGGCATAAGTTATTTATGTGCTTGAGGGCAATTAGTTTCGTTTAACTTCTGGCATTAACCGAACTACCAAAACGTAACGGCCCTGTAAGGACTCGAATTCAGAGGAGAGCATGATGTCAAAAACCGATCTGGGAACCGATGCAGACATGGCCCTGAACCTTGTCGATCTAGCGCGCTACCCCATTGCTGATCTGGAAACAGGCGAAGGCGCGGAGTTTCTCAAAGCGTGTCAGGACCATATGGAAACGCATGGCTGGTGCAATCTGGATGGGTTCATCCGCCCTGACGCTCTTGCCGCCCTCGAAGACGAAGCGACCAACTTTTTGCCCGGAGCCGAGGTTCTGACCATCAAGCGGAACATTTATCAGGGTGCAGTTGATCCTACGCTGCCTGCTGATGACCCCCGACGTCGCGAATATACCCATGTTGCGACCCAATTGGCCGACGACCAATTGCCCGCAGATACGCTGATCCAGCAGCTTTATCAGTCAGAAATTCTTACTGATTTTGTCCGTCGAGTACAAAAGAAACCTGTGCTGTATCGCTGCGCTGATGAATTCCAGGCATTGAATGTTGTCGCACTATACCCCGGCAGTTGGCACGCATGGCATTACGACACGACTGAATGCACGGTGACGTTGCTTTTGAAAGCTGCGGAAAGTGGTGGCGACTTTGCTTTCCTTCCAAATTCCCGCACCGACGAGACCGAAGACCGCGCCGCTGTCGACCGTTTGTTGGCCGGAGACATGTCGCATACGCAAAAGTTCGATCGTGGGGCTGGAACGTTCACGCTGTTTCGCGGTGGATATTCCTTGCATGGTGTTACCGAAGTGTTTGGCGCACATCCCAGAATTACGGCAATTATGACCTATGATGAACAGATGGGCCGTGTCATCAGCGACGACATCAATGTGCGCATTTATGGCAAACGTGTCGAAAAAATTCTTGGCGATCGCAAAGCCGCGATGACACAGGCACAATAAGGAAAACTCGAATGAAAACTGCTCTTCTCGTTATTGATGTGCAAATGGCACTCGCTCATGAAGACGCCGCCGGTGCCGAGCGATCGTGCCCGGAAGCTTCCGAAAATATCGCACGATTGCTGTCACAGTTTCGCGGGTCCGGCGACAAGATCATCCATGTCCATCACCATGGCACTGATGCGGATGATCCGTTTCGTCCAGACGTTCCAGGCGCTGCTGTTCAGCCATTTGCAGCCCCTCAGAATGATGAGCAGGTGATCATCAAGCACGTCTCCAGCGCGTTTGGCGGAACGACACTTCTGTCGGATTTGCGAGCTGCGGGTATTGAACGGGTGATCATCTGTGGTGCCACCGCCAATCATTGTGCGGAATCGGCTGCACGTTCGGCCAGCAGCCTTGGTTTTGATATGGTCTATGCGTCTGACGCAGTTTGGGCCTACAACTCGACGGGGCCGGATGGGGTGACCCATACCGCCGAGCAAATTCACTCAGTCACGCTTGCCAACCTTCACGGCGAATTTGGTACGGTTCAATCGACCGATGAAATCCTAGCCGCTGCATAGTTACCAACCTTAGGAGACGAACACATGCGCATTGGCTTTATCGGGCTTGGCACGATGGGTGGAGCTGCGGCCCTGAACTTGATCAAGGGCGGCCATCAGCTGGCCGTTTGTGATCTGGACCCTGACCGCGCCAATCAGCATCTCGAACTTGGAGCATCTTGGGCTGACACGCCTGCCATGGCCGCCAAAGGAGCCGACATCGTCTTTACCATGGTGTTTGGCCCAAAGCAGATCGAACAAGTGGTGCGCGGTGAGAACGGGCTTCTTTCAGCGATGGAGGAGGGTCAGATCTGGGTCGATATGACGACCAATCAGCCCAATCTTGCGCGGGAACTTGGCCTCGAACTTGCTGCCAAAGGCGCGCAGGCGGTTGATGCGCCAGTGTCTGGAGCGGTTGATGGTGCCCGTACAGGCAACATGCCACAGTTCGCAGGCGGCAGCGAGGAGACCATCGAACGCATCCGCCCTGTAATGGAGCTCATGGGGCCGATGCATTACATGGGGCAAAGCGGCAGCGGATCAATCACCAAACTGGCCAGCAACCAACTCTGGGCAATTCACGCCACAGCGATGGGTGAAGCACTGGTCATGGCCGTAAAGTCCGGCGTTGAATTGTCCCGCGCCTGGGAGGCCCTGAAAATAGGGGCTAGCGAAAGCTGGTGCATGCACCATGATGCCCCCTCGGTCTTTGCCGGGCACTACGATCCATCCTTCACGTTGGACCTGTGTCAAAAAGATCTGGGGCTCATTGTCGAGGCCTGCGATGATGCCGGGACAGCAGCGCCAGCAACGCGACTGGTGTGCGCGCAATTTGAAGAAGCGCGACAAACTTACGGCGGCGACAAAGGCGAGCTGCATGTGGTCAAGCTGGAAGAAGATGCCGCGGGAGTGTCACTGCGCATGGAAGGAGACTGGATACCTCATTGGGAAAAGTAGTGAACGAGAAACCCTATGGCCGCTCTGCAAAGTCCCAGGATCAGACATTGGCGCAGCTGCGGCGAAATAGCGCTTTGTCCGCGTTGCAGTCGCCGAGCTATCTTCCGATTTAGTGCTTGGGCGAAGGTCCGCTACGCGGGCTGCAACCGCAGCATCGTGACGCATCGGCCAATGGCCGGTTTGGGCCGGTGAAGACGGGAGAGGCGCCGTCGGATAAGACTGCGTGTCCCGCTACCAGCCCCTCAGATCATTAGATGCGATTGATGAGACGGCGTAGCTAACATGTCCAAAGACACCAGGCCCGGAGCGGCTTTGATGACTTCGACAATCCGGTTCATCATCGTTGAACAGGTAACAAAGCGCGTCGGCACATTGTCATTCCGCAGGTGCAAGTCGGGCTTGCCGTAGACCCGCCAGGTGTTGCTATCGGTTTCACCTTCTTGGTGAATGCGGCCTTCCATTCTGAACTCGAACTGAGGCCTTTCCACGGTAGTGACTGTCGTCGTGTCTATGGTTCCGATCAGAGAACCTACCGCGACCTCAGTCCCAAGCGCGCGACAAGCAACTGGGGCGTCGGCCACGATTGGTAGTACCGTTGAACTGATAATTGCGACGGACAGGTCCAGCCGCGACACCATCGCTTCCAAGGTTTGCCGCGCTACGAATTCAGGCCATCCGTCTTCAGCAACATGTCGTTCGAACTCGGCACGAAGCATATCGATGCACAGGTGTCGCGCGACTTCAGGCCCGTAGTTGTCGACATTTCAAACAGAGTGTCCTTCGACCCGGTCTATCCTGTGCGATGCGCCCAAAAGAGTGGTGATCAGGTTCAGCCAGAAGACATCCTGGGTGCCGGATGCCGCGAGCGTAACACCGTTCGCCCTGGCCAACACGTCAAGCTCCTGTGCCAAATCCGGCGCACTTATCCAAGGGTAGACGGTTTTCTCCTCAATTGTGACAGCATTCACTTCGTTCTCCAGGCACACCGCGAAATGCCGCTGCATGGTCTCGAGGTAACTCCCGACGCAGACGATGGCGATGTCGGCGCCGCGAGCCAGAACCGCTTTTGCATCTGCCTCAGCCTTAACTCCCAGTGATGTTCCAAGACCTGCTAAATCTCCCAGATCACAGCCACCTTGCTTTCGCTGCGTCCGATCGCTCCGATGATATCTAAACCACGTTCCACAAGAAGCCGGGTAAACGACCGAGCCCATTTCTCCGACACCGTAAACGATCTCCCGCACTGGCCGTGAGTTCTTGTTAGCGACCGTCATTCACCCGCAACCTGGCGTTCATAGTCGGCGTTGTCATACCAACCCAGCGACTTGATCACCTTGAGATCGTCGTCCAGATCCCATTCCTCCCAACCAGAGAACTTCACATGGCTGCCCGTTTCTTTGTGGTGTCCCTCAAAGGTCCACGCGTAGACCATATGGTGATCGGCAACTAAAACACTGTCGAGCTTGAGGGCGAGATTAGGAAAGTCGGCCATAAAACCCGCAGCCATTTCGGCGATTTCGGCTTGGCTTGTCATCGGGTCGCCGCGGTTCATACCCATGGTCGTGTCATTTGCGTATCTGCTTGCCACGGCCTCTGGATTTCGTTCGGTCCAAGCGTCGCAATGCGCTTTCGCCATTCTTTGAGCAGTCTCAAAATCAGGTATCAAAATATCCCCCAGAAAGCAGCAACTGCGTTTCAGCGAAGTTAGCGCATGGAAACCAACTTCATCAAGGCGACGGGAAATGCCACTGAGGTCACGCAAATACGAGAAGTTTGCAGGACCAAAGCACGTTTTCATCCCGGCTTGCCAGCGGTATTCGGGTTTAATCAGCGTCAGGTAGTCAGCGAATGTCGTGCCAAAGTACTCTTCCTCAATCTTGGTAACCGCGACATCACCGGTCAAGTCAACATTCCCGTCGTCACATTTGGCAGCGATTTCATTCAACGCGACTTCGAGCCCAGAAGTCGGACAATCTGTTGTGTTTGATTACATACTGCCAACTGCTAGGAACTATGCAGTAGCGACCCCTTGACCGCATCGCGCCTCCTGCTGCAGCCACTTTCGCACAACACTGACGGCTCGCCGCCTTCCTGCGCGTTGGTTGGTGGCGAGGTAATATCCACCAAAACGAATTTCAACGTCGTTGAGGCGCACCAACTCACCCGTCTCAACCTCTGTTTGACAAAGGTGCTGATCCATCAGAACCGCCCCCAAGCCTGCCACGGCTGACTGGATTGATAGCAGCGCTCCTAATGGATGAGGCAGATCAAGAGTAGGAACCTCTTTCAAACCAGATTTTGAGAACCATTCTGGCCAAAGGCGGAAGGTTGCCTCTTCAATCAATGGGCCGGATGCCAGAGCCTCAAGATCAGCCTTAGAGCTGGCATTTGGCGCAAAGCTTGGGGCGGCAAATGCTCTGACCAGAGATGGGAACAACAGGTCGTATCCTTCGTCTGGATGGGTGCGAAGATATCTTAAGCCCAGATCGAAGTCATGCGCTTCAATATCCATGACCTCAGTTGTGATTGAAAGTCGCAGGTCTATCTCTGGATGCGCATCTTTCAGTCGCGGTAGGCGCGGCACCAGCCATTTTTGCGCGACGGCACTCTCAGTCGTCATGGTAACGACACCTTTGGGCGCAGAGATCAGAGCGTCAGTTGCGATTGCAATTTGATCAAGAGCGGGTGTGATCTGACCCAAGTAGATTTGCCCTTGTTCTGTGAGGGCAACACCGGATTTTTGCGTCCGGAAGAGATGCACGTTTAGCCGTTTTTCCAACCCGCGAACGTGACGGGAAATTGCAGAGTGCGATACGCTCAATTCCTCAGCTGCATGGGTAAAGCTACCCAACCTTCCAGCAGCCTCAAATGCACGCAGCGGATTTAGGGGAGGTCAGTTTCTTGGCATGATAGATTGTGACTTTTTGGAACAATTAATGTCAAGAAACGGCGTTTGTGGGATACCAAATTTTTTATGAATGTAGGTGGACACCAAAAACAGGAGGGCCAAATGAAATATGCCGAATCTCGTGATTTTGTATCACATCGTCAAACCCCCATCTCAGGAGTCAAAAGTTCGTACGCCTTGTATGAAAAAGTCAAAGAGTCGCTCCGTTCGCTGTTAGCAAAGCGAAATGATCCGGCGAGAATGAGCAGGGTTGAACGGCAAGATTCCGGAATCTCCTAAGCTGAGACTGATTGGCATAACGCCTTACACGGACCTTTGATTAAATAAGTCAGGCAGGCAAACCAGCTTTACGCAGACCGGTCGCCAAAACTTCGAAATCGTCCAGACGCCGCCACATGGATTCATAACCATGCGCAAGAGAGGAGAGATTATCTTCGGTCACTTCGATGCCTCGACTCCCAAATTCGTCATGACGTTCCGCGATAAATTCCTGCAAGGCAGCCGCCGCCTCAGATTGCCGGCCACGATGCGCGTAAGAAGCTGCCACGAATGCTGTAGCTAACGAGTTGAGCCGCGCCTCGCCAATCAAAAAGCCGATTGCTTCCTCGTAGTTTCCGCAGAAGAATTCTATCTGCCCCATAATCCAATCGATGGACGGGGGATGAAACGGATCTAATCGCATCGCTTCCGATACGACATCTCTCGCCTTCTCGTGCCTCCCCAGCAACAGAAAAGCATAACCACACCACGCCATGGACTCCGCTTCGTTTTCTATCTGCGACAAAGTCTTTTCGAACTGTGCTTCTGCTTCGTCCCAGAGTCCTGCGCAGAGATAAGCAAACCCCAGTTGGTCTTGAATGTAGACGTCCCGGTTGTCCAGTGCGGCGCCTTTTCGTGCGATATGCAGGATGTGATCTGGTGCGTCAGAGTCCGCCAATCCGAGCCAAAGATCGATAACATAGGTGTCTGAGAGGTACATGTAAGACCGAGCGATGGACGGATCGAGCGCAATGGCCCGTTCCAGCAAAGCTCGTGCTTTGGCCGTGTCCCTGGAATTTAGGCCATCTCGAAGTGCTTTGCTTCGTAGCATCAGCTCATAGGCCTTCATCTCATCTGCTGGTTTTTGCGATGATCGGTCAACAACGTTGTGTTGAACACGTCCCGGAAGGACCGCAACGATGTTGCTGGCCACCTCGTCCTGAACGGACAGGACGTCTTCCAACTCGCGATCATATCGTTCTGACCATAGCTGCGAGCCCGTACTAGCTTCCGCGAGCTGTACAGAAATCCTTACCCGGCTACCGGCCTTTCGAACGCTGCCTACTACGAGATAATCGGCTCCCAATTCTGCTGCGATCTCTGCCGGATCGGCTTCCTGTGTTCTGAAACGGAAAGATGCGTTTCTGGAGACAACCTGAAGCGTACGAAATCGAGACAACCCGGTGATAATGTCTTCCGCGATGCCATCGCTGAAGAATGCCTGCTCCGGTTCGTCACTCAAACTGTGCAAAGGTAAGACCGCGATGGTAGCTTTGCGGGGTGTAGCTGCTGGTTTCGCGTCAGGCTGTGCATGCTCCGCTCCTCCAATGCGCCAGGCCCTAACAGGCTCTGCGATGTTCTTGATGGTATGTGTGCCTGCATCTTCCCACACGACCGAAACACGGTTGCCTACCACGCGATAGACAGCGTCCGAGACGAGCACACCTCCTGGCGGGGCAAGTTGCTCTAAACGCGAGGCAAGATTGACACCAGAGCCGAAGACATCATCTTCTTGCATAAGGATATCACCAAGATTGATGCCAATGCGGAAAAGCAACGGGTCTGGCTCTTCCAAGGGAGCTTGTTGCCATTCAACGGCGCAAGAAACCGCGTCTGCAGCACTATTGAAGCTAGCCAAAAGGCCATCACCCATAAGTTTAACAATCCGTCCGTGGTGACGATTGATCAGAGGTGCAACTGTTCCAGTTAAGTGAGCGGACAACGCAGCAAACGTGCCAGCTTCGTCTCGCTCCATGCGACGAGTATAGCCGACCATATCGGCAACCAGAATTGCTGCAAGCTGTCGCTCCAAATTTGCCTCCCTCGCTCTGCATAACGACTGGTGTGGTATTAGGCCATCCGTAACTGAATGGTCACATCTATTGAGCGGAGGCTTTGTGCTCGTTGAGAGTGCTCGTCCGGCACCTGCGTACGCAAACGCAGCGTATGATCGCAAAGCGGGCGCGACGGCAGCATACGTTAAGTGTGCAGAGTTTCCGGTTTGGGTCGCTTCAACGACGACGGCAGCAATTGTTGTAGCGAGGATCAGCAATATCTAACGTTCACAGAGACCCAATGCGGCATACTAGTTTCAGAACGGGTCGTCGGTAACCTGTGCTATCGTTCAATTACCTACGATTGATGCAGAGATAGGATTTGGGGGATTATGTGATGACGAGCGATGTTACGGTTGTAGGCTTGGGTGCCATGGGATCTGCGTTGGCGGCAACCCTTTTGGACGCCGGGCGAGGCGTGACTGTCTGGAACCGTTCGCCAGACAAATTGAAGCCTTTGGTGGAGCTCGGCGCACGGGGCACCTCCGACTTGGGTGAAGCAATTTCCTCAAGTCCGAAGACGGTCATCTGCCTATTAAACTATTCGACCACGAATGCCTTGTTTGGAACACCGCAGGTCTCGAAAGCCGTTTCCGGTCGCAGCATCGTTCAGCTTGGCACGTCATCTCCTCAGGAATCCGAGAACAGTAAAACTCAATTCAATGACTGGGGCGCCGCTTACCTTGACGGGACCATTATGTGTTGGCCCGGAAACATCGGAACTCCCTCGGGCCGGATCGCGGTCGCGGGGGACAAAGCCGCCTTTGATGAGTGCGAAACTGACTTGAAAATACTCGCTGGTGATATGCGTCACCTGGGTCCAAATGTCCGTTCGGCTGCGACTTTGGAACTTGCGTTTCTGTCGCGCCTCCTTGGCATTATTTTCGGGTCAATCCACGGCGCTTTGGTCTGCGAAGCCGAAGGCGTGCCCGTATCGGAATTCACGTCCATCTTACCTCCAGGAGACAGAGCTATTCCGCTGACAGAAACAATACACGCCGGTTCATTCGATCAGATTTCCAAAGGCGGCGCATCGGTCGACGTAGCCGCAGAGGCAGTCACTGGCCTATATGACCATGCGATTTCAATAGGTATAAATAGTGAGCTTCCATCACTGATGCGTGAATGGGTGAAGAGGGCGCAAAATGCAGGTTTCGGAAAACAAGAAACCGCAGCAGTCATCAAAACACTTAGAAAACAATGAGGCCTTTGCGGCTGCTCTGGAGGCAAACTGACCGAAACTGTGCCGCGGAGGCAGTTGTCACTGGGTAACTGGAGCACTGGGACGTTCAGCCAGACTCTGTCTCGACCATTTCGCCAATTAGATATTGTTTAAGACAAGCAAGCGGCCAGTCACGCTCACCACAGAGATCATCAGCGCTGAATGGCCGCTAAGCGGGCTGCTCCGCAGTATTGGTAAGACAGGCTGAGAGTCCGGTTTGGGCCGTGATATGTCGAAGATCACGTGCCCTGCCGTCTCATACAGCTGCACTTCTTGACTGACGCTCTAAAAATGGGAGATCGGATATTGGGGCGATTGTCCGAGATGTTGAGGGTATTGACGGTTTTTCGAGTGACCAACCGTCTAATAGGAGCAGACATTCAACGAAACCGAACTCGACTGGTACCCGTGAAACAACACTGTTGTTTTCGCGGCTTCGTTCCAATTGATGATCTCTCAAGAAATGGCCCCATTTCCAGAGGAACCTGCGGGCTCATTCAGGTCCAACGCCGCAGGGTCGATCATGCGCTTATCAGCGCTCATCTTGACAGAGTTTCGCATGGCTTTGCTTCGCCGCAGCAAGCGTCGGAAACTTGCCTCGTCGAGCTCAAGTAGAGTCGAAGGTGCCAATGCCTTCACGTTTAGGCGACGGGGCCGTTTCAATAACATGGCCAATTGCCCGAACATTTCACCACGACCCAGCCGAGTGGTGTTCCTGCCGAGTTCCACTTCCACCGCCCCGGAAGCAATAAAGAATACACTTTGGGCGAACTCGTCTTTGGATATGATGGTATCACCTGAGTTGGCATATCGGGCACGCAGTACCCGGCTGAGTTTCCTGAGCGAAGACTTGTCGAGATCGGAAAATAGTGGGAATTGCCTGACTAGATCCCGTCCTTTAAGAGTGATGTCCAACTTCGGACGTCCTTCAGATAACGTACGTCGCGTCGCCACTTCCTGCATCAACACAGAATAAAGTTCTTCGCCCACAAGGCCGTCTTCGCGCATGACCGCATATTCACGTTCTTCAAGGCGCAGCGCGGTTCGCTGGATGAATCGTCGCTCTAACTTTTCGGCGTAACCGGGAAATTGCAGCCGCAGACCGTCCAGCGCCGTCTCAACCGCCTCGGATCGACGCGCCAACACTTCATCCAGCAATTCGGCAACCCGGCGGCCATGGATCCGGCGGATGCGGCCGCGGACGAATCCATCGAGGTCCTGCAGGATCAGACGTTGCATGAGCAATCTTTCGAACCTATCCGTTGTGATACGCGTGAGCGGGAACGAAATTCGAAGCCGGTTGTGCAGAAACACGGCGATCCGAAAAGATCTGCCGTAAACGACCGACCGATTTGATGCGCGCTGATAGCCGATCCGCCCGCCAGTCCGTGCGCCTTCAATGAGCCGATCCGCATCGGACAGAATCTTCTCACTCAGAACCGATGACATAGTGCGTTCCCGCATCCGAGCCAAGACGGAATCCCGCTCTGCACCGGCCAGTGCAATAAGACCAAGAGTGACCCGGTCACGATCCAGGATCTGCGCACTGTCTTCGGCGGCCTTTACGGCCTCGTCCAGGCGTTCGCTAAACTGTTTGGCTTCGTTTCTGACGATATCGTGCGTCAGGTTATAGTTTTCTGCGGTGCGGGACACGTCCTCGCGAACCGATTGCAAAGCGACAGCGACCACTTGTCGTGAAAGTGCCGTATCAAGCGGAGAAAGCTTGTCGAGCCCCAGTTTTGTGATCACCGTGCGCAAGGTTGTACCCTGAACAATCAGTGTAAACAGCGTAAAGCCAGTGGCCAGAATGCCGACCAGGCGCTTGGTCTCAAGCGGGATATGCGTGCTTTCGGTGACTGCCAGAGCCAGCGCCAGCGTCACGGCACCACGCAGCCCACCCCACAGTATTGCGGTGCGATAGGGACGTTCAACAGCTGGCGACAGACCGATTGCCGTAAGCAATGGCAGCAACCCGAACAGAATTGCCGCTCTCGCGAACATGGCAGCCAGAACCACCACAACCAGCAGGCCGAAGTCAGACGGCCGCACCTCTTCCAGCAATCGCGGTATCAGTAATGCTGCCAGAATAAAGATCAGCGCGCCTGCCCAATGTGCCAGAAGATCCCAAACTTCTTGCAGATTTGTCCAGGCGACCGGTGACAAACGACCGGGGCCTGTAAGGTTGAGGGTTAGACCAGCGGCCACCACCGCGATGACACCCGAAGCCCCGATGCTTTGTTCTGCAACGATGTAGGCGAGGTATGGCAGCGCAATGGAAATTGAAATCTGCGCCATCTCCCAGCGATCTACAAAGGCCATCAGCCAAACTGCTAGGCGCGCCATGAGCCAACCGGTGAGTACTCCGCCTGCGATTAATAGCGGAAATTGCCCCGCGGCTTCACTTAGTAATGGATTGGGTCTCCCGAGCATGACAAAGCTCATGAATAGCCCGAAAAGAGCAACCGCAGCTGCATCGTTAAGAAGGCTTTCGCCCTCGATTATTCGCGACAGCCTGCGCGGTGCCGAGATCGACCGGAAAATGCTGACAACCGCCGAGGGATCAGTCGTTGACACAATGGCGCCAACCAGCAGGCAGGCGGCCAGTGGCAGCGTGCTTACCCAACTCAGCGCATAGCCAATGGAGAATGTCGCCACAATCACTGCCACAACGGCCATCATCAGGATGGGCATCCAGTCATCCAGCATCCTGCGCAGGTTCATGCCTAGTGTGGCCTGAAAGAGCAACGTTGGCAGGAAAACATAGAGGAAGACGTCTGATCGGATCGGCAAATCAATAATCGCCCGCGCTCCGGGGTTCAGCGCATCCGTCAAGTCAGTATTGAGAAAGAACGTCGCGCCAAGCCCGATCACAATACCCAGGACGGCCAGGATAACGCTGTAAGGCAGGCGCAGCCGTGCAGCCAATGGTTCCGCCACGCCGATTACAACAAAAAGAGAAGTGATGATGGTCGTAATGACGACGATATCCATAGTTACGTATTACCTGAGAACTCGAATTAGTGGAATCCACTCTTAAACCCGGATCGACCACGTGGAATCAATGTGTGAACTTACATTTGACCAGAATGTGCAGTTGCAGCGAATGTCAGGAACGACGGACCGCAGTGCGACACCAGCGCGGTAAATGAACGGTTAGTATGAGCCGCTGGTGTCGCCAACTAAAGCTGAAATTGTGCTGATGCCGCGCAACACCCGATGGCGGCTGTGAACCCAAACCGAGCTTTGGTTCGGGACCAACGGACCACTCGTGGCGCGCTGATGTTCGCGTAATCTCCAACGTGGAAATTCGACCTATCTGAGTGCAAGGTAATTTAGGGCTGCATTTGGAGGAATACGTTTTGATGGAAATGAGTTCTGACTCTGGGACTTCCCCAGAATACTCCAAAGCGGTGGAGAAATTTGATCTGGACGTCGCGAAGTCTGTCTTTTTCGGTAATTTCAGCGAGGGGATCAATGCATGCGTAGAATGTTGTGATGCCCATTTGCAGGGCAATCCCCTGGCTTTGAACTGGATTGCATTGGACGGGCACCATGAGACCCGCGACTTTAGACAGTTGCGCGATGAAGCTGCACGCTTCGCCAACTTGCTGAAAGAGCAAGGTATCCAACCCGGCGACATCGTGGCGGGTCTGTTGCCGCGCACCCCGGATCTTGTGACAGTTGTTCTCGGCGCCCTCCGGGCCGGTGCGGCCTATCAGCCTTTGTTTACAGCTTTTGGGCCCAAGGCCATTCAGGATCGTTTGACCATGAGCGGCGCGAAGCTGGTTGTGACCGACGCCGCGAACCGCAAAAAACTCAATGGAGTGGAAGGTTGCCCGCCTGTCGCGACGATAGTGGATACACAACAAGGTGTTGTTGGGGGAGACATTGATTTTCGCCGGACAACGGCCGCGCAGTCGCCTGAGTTCGTCCCTGTTTTGCGGAACGGCGATGATCTGATGTTCATGATGGCGACTTCTGGAACTACAGGTCCTTCCAAAGGAGTTCCCGTGCCCCTAAAGGCTCTGCCTGCCTTTCGATCGTACATGGTCGAAGGGATTGGCCTGCGGCATGAGGATGTATTCTGGAACATTGCCGATCCAGGCTGGGCCTATGGTCTCTACTATGCATTGGTCGGCCCGCTACTATTGGGACATGCAACCACTCTGGTCGAGGGGCCATTCACAGTGGACAGTACATATGACGTGATTTCGAGACTGAGCGTGACTAACTTTGCAGGCGCGCCCACTGCGTTTCGACTGATTATCGCCTCTGGGACCGAACACGCGTCACGGCTGCGTGATCAGATCCGCTGTATAAGCAGCGCAGGCGAGCCACTGAATCCCGAAGTCATCCGCTGGTTTGAAACCGAACTGAATGCGACGATCAAAGATCACTATGGGCAGACCGAAACGGGTATGCTGGTGAATAACCATCACGGGCTAGAACATCCGGTACGCCCGGGATCGGCCGGCTATGTTATGCCGGGATACAGGGTCGAGGTTCTGGCTGAGGATGGCAGCATTGCGGATCTCAATGAGCCCGGTCAATTGGCGGTCAATATTGCGGATTCACCTCTCTTGTTCTTTAGCGGCTACCTGAACAAGGGCAACAAGTCGATCGAGAACGGATACTATCTGACTGGGGACACCGTGGAGCGGGATGAACACGGATGTATCACCTTCGTGGGCCGGAACGACGACGTTATCACCTCTTCGGGTTATCGCATCGGACCGTTTGACGTTGAAAGCGTTCTGATTGAACATCCCTCTGTGACCGAGGCGGCAGTGGTAGGTGTGCCGGACAAGGAACGGACCGAAATAGTGAAAGCGGTAGTCGTACTGGCGGAGGGCACAGAAGGTAGTGAGGCGTTGGCTGCAGAGCTGAAGGATTATGTCAAACAGCGCCTTTCTGCACACGCCTATCCTCGGCTTATCGAATTCGTCAAGGAACTTCCGAAGACACCCAGCGGCAAAATTCAAAGGTTCCTGCTTCGAGGGGCGAGTGTCGGTACTGCGTGATCGAGCCTATTGAAGGCAAGCTCCGTCGTTCAAGTACACGGTATCTTTGCTGGGCAACGAATGGCCACGTAGACCTTCAAATGTGAGTTCGAACTGACCCACGGTGTGGCAGCGTGACGAATGTCGGCTATGCGTGCTGCGACCGCAGCATCCGGTAGCAGCGCTGAGAGTCCGGAATGGGCCGAAATCGAGATCCGTCATCAGAGGGACAGGGGGCTATGCTGCGCCACCTCCGAGGTCTCTTGTGAGCCCAAAGTTATCACATAAAAAGGGGGGCCGGAGATATGAGAGCCCATTAGGGAAACCGTTTCTTAATCGCGCAGAAGCCCTCCAGAGAGCAGTGTTATCCTCCCGCCATGCCAGCGACGTTGACATAAAGGGCGTACACAGAATGGCTTGCTGCCATGAAAAGCTGGCTGTTGGCACGGCCTCCAAAGCAGAGATTGGCACATCGTTCAGGCAAAGCGATGCGACCTATAGGAGTTCCATCAGGGGCAAAGACCATCACTCCGTCCAGTTCGGCATCACCCATGCCCCATCCGCACCAGAGATTACCGTCTACATCCACGCGGAATCCATCTGGCGTGCCAGAACCTGCATCGATTAGCACGCGTTTGTTCCGGATCGAGGAGCCATCTGTGTTCACGTCATAAGCCAGTATCTTTCGAGACGGTTCACCACGCGATTCAACAATGTAGAGCGCGGTCTCATCGGGGCTGAAGGCCAAGCCGTTTGGTCCCAGAATGTCATCGGCTACCACTTTCAGTTTTCCGGTGTCGGGGCCCCGTCGGTATACGTTCTGGCCCAACTCTGGTTCGGCGCGATGACCTTCGTAGTTGCCTGAGATGCCAAACGGTGGATCGGTGAACCAGACACTGCCGTCGGATTTGACAATCACGTCATTGGGCGAGTTAAGTCGCTTTCCGTCAAGGCTCTCGGCTAGCACGGTGATTGAGCCATCATATTCTGTACGCGTAACCCGTCTTCCACCGTGCTCGCAGGTTATCAGGCGGCCTTGTCTGTCCCGGGTCTGACCGTTGGCGAAGTTCGAGGGCTGACGAAACGCTGATGACTGTCCGGTAACCTCGTCCCAGCGCATAATCCGGTTATTTGGAATATCACTCCATAGCAGATATCGCCCGTCACCGAACCACACTGGCCCTTCACACCAGCGACAACCAGTTGCCAATCGTTCTACACCGGCCAACGGCAGCCTGTATTTATCGAAGCGCGGATCCAGCGTCACAACGGAGGGGTCTGGATACCGCTGAGAGGGTTGCCAGCTATTTTCGAAGTCATATTTGTCCGTCATAGTGCATCCTCAGTGTGGTGCCTGCTCAAGCTAAGTGACTGGTCTTGATTTGAACAGGGCCCGCTTGTCACCATCGGCAAAGCTCCTAGGGAAGTCTGTGCAAATCTCAGTTCCGCTGATCGCAGCAGTTCGACTAGGTCTGCGTCTTCCGCCAAGCTGTGACTCGACCTGTATAGAATCAAAGTAGTCAGGTTTCCGTCCAACGTTTGTGCCCTGTGAGGACTCCGTGATCGACTTTGAACTTGCGTTGGTCGAGTTCAATTGCTCATACGATAATGTTTTAGTACCTGCGGATAATTTGGCGGAAAACTCCAGACTTCATCGCCCGTCGCGCGTACAAGCCCACGCGCTTGAGGGTCTCGGTCTGTAAGCAGAGTAAGGAACAAGTCACTGCTGGCCCACGGTGAAGACCGGAAATACCAATGACCATTTCCTGCACTGGCCTCTTCAGCCCTGGTCACATCGATGATGTGCAGGGAACCGATCTCTGACAGTCGACTCTGGAAGATCGATGCGTTTATTGCTTCGTCAGAAACCTGACCCAGACGGTCCCGTCCGAAAACGAACCGCGACATGGCGAGCGCTGAATCGGTCTGCGACTGATAGAGCGTCAAATCTGTAACCGCATCCAGCAGACCGTCTTCAATCGCCTGCAAAAAGTAGCTGCGATCAAGGTCGCTGCTGATCAGGATCAAATGCCCCAGCCGCGGCTTTGGGTTCGACCGGAGCGCAATTTGGTAAGTCGCTTCAAATGCGAGCCGCGAACCTGCGCTGTATCCTATGAGATGAATGCGGCGCGCGCTTGTATGCTTTGACAGGTATTCGATAAGGGATCGGAGGTTGCGGCGCGTCGACAACGCGGATTCCTGATCACGAAAATATGCGAACCGATGGGGTGTTGCGGGCCAATTGTAGCTTATGAATGCGCCCTGTTAGCCCAGAAAGTGCTGCAACTCTTTGGAAACAAGCGTCGAGTAATCAAAATCGACGTTGTAGCCATGGATGTAGATGAAGATGTCTTTGTTGCGAGAGGATGCAAGTTGATCCTCAATCTTCTTGGCAAAACGACGACCGACCGCCTCCATATCTTGTTGTGACGGAGGGTCTTCAAGATACCGCGTGACACTGAATGGCATGACGCCACTCTCTTGGACCTGAGAGACGCTGAGAAAAAAGTCCTTTGCTCGCTGGCTTGTCATGGTGATGCGACGAAGATCTTCCCAAGACTCCAATGGCGGGTCGATCTGCACATCGGCAACACCAGTGCGCAAAATGTGACCGCGTTCATTGTTATAGAAGGCTTGTGGGTCGACGGGACCTGCGGGTAATCGATCTGTCGCATAGAACAGCTGCGAGCGCTGATGGAAATTGTCGGCAGTAATATCAACGAAAGGGTCAATTGCGGCTTCAGCGTAGACCGTTGGCGAGGGCATCAACTCAACTTCGTCATAGACGTTTGACCCGCAAGCGGCGAGCACACAGCAAGAACACGCGGTTGCCACGTGCAGAGCCTGAGCAATCAGTCGCCTGCGTGTTCCTTTCGCCAATTGCCCGCGCCAGAGTGTTCGACCTCGGCCCTTATTGTCGGCCGCACGCCTGTAGGCATCACCGCTTACGTCCCGGTGCAATTCAGGGATCCCAGATCTGTTTGTGTTTGGCGGCGCCATCTTTCGCATTATGCAGGTACTCAGAAGCTGTAGGTCACGCCCAACACAGGCCCGGATTGCGAAAGCTTGAACCTGTCTTGACCTTCACCTTTGTCAACCATGATATAGCGATAGCCTGCCCGCAGATTCCACTTAGTGGTGATGGCATAACCTACAGTCGCTAAGAACTGCGCCATCTCGCGGTCTGAGCGAAACCCGCCATAGTCGGCCAAGGCAACGGCCGACCATCGGTCATTGATCTGATACCGGATACGGGCTGCGATCAGAGGGTCTATCCAATCGTCGCTGGTCTTAGCACTTGGCGCCGGGGTGGGGCCGCCGACCAGAGTGGTTGTGTTGCTTGTCTCAAACCAACGAAATCCACCCCCAACATCCACGGTCAGATCTTGGTTCTGATAGGCCGTGTAGGCGGCATAGCCACTGAAGAACTGCGTCTTCAGACTGGTTTCATCGCCGCTGAACACCGGGCCGGGAGTATCACCGTCAAAGGACAGGTCTGTGCACATGTAGTCCGCGATCAGTGACCATCGGCCATTTCGCGCTTCAAGCGTCCCCATGAAGGCCAGATCAAGGTTTTCAACCGCATCACTGAAGCTCAGCTCCGACTCCAACGAGCCAATTGTTGTCTTGGTGTCTGCGCCGTAGATGTAGAAGCTGCCGTAAAAGCTCCAGCCGGTATCCTGTGCCACTGCTGCGGATCCGCCAAGCAGCGTCATCGCTGCAACTAGCGAGTTAGCTGCGATACGGCATATTCTTAAGCGCTCCATGACCCGCTTCCCCGTTTTGCCTATCCAGAATTGGAAGCGCGGCAAAAGGTGGACCGCGCCGTAGTCCTGTTACGTTTCACACTCGCATTCGACTGGGTCGAGTATCGGCACAGACGCCGCGTGGCGCTTCACTTCGTGTGCGCGAAAATCAGAAGGTGTTTGACCGGTCCATTTCTTGAATGCCCGTGTCATGGCGGTTGCGTCAGAGTACCCTAGCTGATCAGCGATATCGCCGACTGACGTCGCAGACCCGGAAAGCAGGTGTTTGGCACGGTCGCATTTGGCTTCGATGACTATGCGCGAAAGAGATGTCCCATAAGCCGCAAGTCGGCGATTGAGAACAGCACCACGAGCACCGCATGCTCTTGCAAGCGTCGTAACTGAAAAGTCACTTCGCCCTACCATTGAGTTGGCAACGCTCTGGATCGAACTCAGTAAGTCTGTCGGTACTGGATTTTTGGCGTCCTGACCTGCCGGAATGCCTTCGGCGGCGGTTCGGTTAACCAAATCGTGCAGAAGCCAGGCACTTGGGAACCGGATGGAATACCCATCTGGGCCCGCACCGACTGCCCTGATACCGTAGAAGTATGATGGGAACAGATCAGGACGGTTCACCCGAACAAGGACCCTGTTTGCTTCCCAATTCTGACCAGCGGTTTCATGTAGTAACGTGGCCCACCGGCTGATCTGGAACGCATCCATATAGGCAGGAGAGCAGCGCGGCGTGAACCTGCGTTTAGCAGAAAGCACGGCGTAATCTCCGGATACATCGAGTGTCATCGTGACCGCATTTGTGTTGTTTCCCGCATGAACGCAGAACTTGCCGATGAAATCAGCCAGGGAATTGGCGGTCCGAAAGGCTTGCCCGAATGGGGATGAAACGGTCGGATCTGAAGTCTGGCCAACAAGTGCGGGAAAATCTGGTGATGTGTTTTGCGCGACCGCTTCGAACACGGCGTAGATCGTATCGTGTGGAATGAAGCAATTTGGTGCGCTTAACTCTGAAAACGAAAGATCGAAACCCGCAAGGAGATCTTCTACGGATCGACCGGATTCCCGATAAGCGACCAACAGCGGTAAGAGAACCCGCCCGCGCGCAAGTGGCGGTGTCCTGTGCTGAGCGTTCCCGTCCTGGCCCGTCATCCTACATCCTACACGAACTGCAATAAAAATTTTGAGCACTCCAAACATAGTCCGGCGCAGCTCGGTGTCCCTGACCTGTGTCAAAGCCAAACACACTTTTTGAAGAAATAAGTCAGTTCCCGCTGGATGGGGCATGCGCGAGTTAAATCTCACCACCCGATGATTGCAGTTTAAGGAATTTTTTTCTAACTGGAATTATCGGTCAGCCGCATGACCGCAAAGAAGAAGAAATTCTGACAGGCTGGTTAAAGCGTTTTCACACCCTGTCATTTTGAACCAGTTTTCCGACGCGGTTGTTCCAATCTGTCAGGGCATACATTCGAGTTCTGTGTTTTGTTGAAAAGCAATGACCACGGTTCCAATAGTAGAATTTCTGCACACCGCAAAGTGAGAGGCGTGAGTATGCGCGCCTGATCAGGTGCCGGGGCCATCAAGCAATGCATTTTTTTAGTTGGTTAGTGGAGAGGCAAATGATCAATCACACGCACAAACGCTGGAAGCTGGTGGCCTTGGCTGCAGCGTTAGGCAGCTCCGCGACGGCTCAGAGCTTTGATACGACGGTCGATGCACTTGCCGAGACATACGAGATGCCGGTCACAATAAGTAACTTTGTTCGGGCTGCGACTGATAACGAATTGAAAACGTATGACAGGTTGGCCGGAGGCGTAAACCAGTTCTTCCACTTCAAAGAACCCACGCCAATCGACAATCAGCCCACTATCCGGATGAACCGGGACACGCTCTATAGCGTTGCGGTTATCGACATCAGCAAAGGCGCAACCTTGACACTGCCCGATGTGGGCGACCGGTACATGACGACGATGGTGGTCAATCAGAACCATTTCATCAATGAAGTGTTTGACGGTGGTGGTGTGTTTCAGCTCGACATGGACACATTCGACACCCCCTACGTACTTGTATTTATGAGAATACTGGTGGATGCTGAGAGTCCGGAGGACATCGCGGCAGTCAACACAATTCAGGACGGGTTCACTATCGAAGCTGCCTCGGCAACGCCCTTTGAGATGCCCAATTATGACACCGAAAGCTTCGCGGCCGTGCGTCAGGCCGCGATTGAGTTGGGCAGGTTCGCCACAGATAGCGTTCGGACCTTTGGCACGGCAGATCACGTCGACCCGTTGCGCCATTTCCTGGGCACCGCAGTCGGCTTTGGAGGTCTACCGGAAGAGGAAGCCTTCTATCTCAATATCGAGCCCGGCCTGCCGCTCGGCGAATACAGTATCCAGGTGCCGGCGGATGTGCCCGTAAACGCATTCTGGTCCGTGAGCCTGTACAATGCAGACGGGTTCTTTGAACTCAATTCCCTTGACGCCTACGTGATCAATTCGGTCTCGGGCACCAGGAATGACGACGGCAGCGTGACCGTGCATTTCGGTGGCTGCGACGACGGTCGCGCCAACTGCCTTCCGATCATGGATGGCTGGAACTATGCGGTACGCCTTTATCAGCCCGGCCCCGACGTAATCGACGGAAACTGGGCCTTCCCGAACGTGCAACCCGTGAACTGAAAAACAGGATGCTGAGATGAAGATACTATTTCTGACAGTCGCTCTTACACTCCCGACAGGGGTCTGGGCTGAGGATGTTGTCGATGTGAACGTGGACAATCTCGTGGGCGCTGAAACGGACCATATGTTCCGCACCAACATGAATAACCTCGGCTTGGCCGTTGGCGAGTTAGGGCATATGCGCGAAGCCACCACACCTGACAATCAGCCAGTGATCCGCATGAACCAGGACACGCTCTATTCCGCCGTTCTATTGGATTTGAGCGAACCAGTCGAAGTGACGCTTCCCGAAGCGGATGGCCGTTACATCTCGATGCATGTCATCAACCAGGATCATTTCATGTATGCCGAGGCAACGCCCGGCTCTTTCCTGATCACCAAAGAAGACCTTGGTACGCCATTCGGATTCATCGCCTTCCGCACTTTTGCAGACGTAACCGACCCAGAGGACATCGCCGCAGCACGGGTGGCGCAGGATCAGATTGTCGTCAGTGGCGGTGGAACTGGTCCGTTTGATGCGCCCAGCTGGAATACCGAACAACTCGCCGTAGCACGTCAGGCAATCAGCGATTTGTCCTTGCTGGGCATCGATACGTCGCGTGCCTTTGGTAGAACCAAAGAGGACGTTGACCCGGTTCAGTTTCTGGTTGGGGCGCTTTCGGGTTGGGGCGGCCTACCGCCTGAGGCAGCAATTTACCTGCTAAGCGCGGTCGATAAGAATGACGGAGAAACGCCACACGCGGTTACAGTTAAGGATGTCCCGGTTCGGGCGTTCTGGTCGGTGACCGTCTATAATGGCGAGGGTTTCCTGGCTGCTAATGATCTGGGTGTTAACAGCTACAACGGCTACACGGCCGAAGCCGCGGATGACGGATCAGTTACGCTCCATTTCGGTGGGTGCGAGGACGGCCGCGTGAACTGCCTTCCGATCACTCCGGGGTGGAACTACGCGGTCCGCCTTTACGAGCCAGAGGATGCAATCCTGAGCGGTAGGTGGTCTTTCCCGACGGTGGAACCGATCAACTAGGCCACTCGTCCATCCCGCCCTTCAAAAGGAGTACATGGCCATGCGTCGATCCCATGCACTTTTGGGGCTATTTTTGCAGCCAGCGTAGGAACCTCAACCGTTGCAGACGAGGCCGCCGATTTGGCCCAGGAACTGGCCAACCCACTTGCTGCCATCATCTCGGTTCCGTTTCAGTTGAACTATGATGATAACCTGGGTGTCTCTGATCAGGGGTCGCGCACCACGTTGAACTTTCAGCCGGTCGTGCCCTTTGAACTTAACAATGACCTTAACTTGATCACCCGTACGATCATTCCTTACATCTGGCAGGAGGACGTTGTGCCGGGGACGCGTCAGGAAGGGGTCGGCGATATTCTGTTCTCCGCGTGGTTTTCTCCCGCAGGAACAGGGGATCTGACATGGGGCATTGGTCCGGTCGTGCGGTTACCAACCTTTAGCGACGTGTCAAGCGACACATGGGCAGCCGGGATCACCGGCATTGCCCTGCGTCAGACCGGGCCGTGGACCTATGGTGCGCTTGCCAATCATCTGTGGGATCTGGAGAGCAATCCCGAAACCCCCACGAATGTGAGTTTTCTCCAGCCTTTTCTTGCTTATTCCACTGAAGGTGCCTGGACCTATTCGCTTCAAAGCGAAAGCACTTATGACTGGGAGGCTGAAGCCTGGGCCGTGCCAGTTAACGCATCGGTGTCACGGCTGGTGCAATGGGGGGCGGTGCCGGTCAATCTGCAAGCCGGGGTCGGCTATTGGCTGGAGACACCCGAGGTCGGTGCAGATGGCCTTAGACTACGCTTGCAGGCCCAGGTCGTCTTACCCAGAAGGCGCTGACCGTTGGCACAGGCTTTGCTTACCAAATTCGGAAATTAGGTAGGTCTTGATGGTCGAACAGATGCAACCCACGGGCAAGCGCATGTCGAGCTTGATCCCGATCATGAAGACCTGATCGTCAGAAGCTGCAACCGTCTTATACGACACGTGGTTCGGGTGATGTCTTTGTTCATGGTCATTGTGATCGGATTCGCCGTCATTGATGCCGGGTAGCCAAGGCCGGCTCTGGGCCGTCCCCAGAACTTTGCAAAGTCCGCTTATCTGCGCGTATCGGACATTCGAAAGGAGGTGAACCAAAACGACCCGCTGTTTCGGCACAATTGATCTGTGTTTACAGGTTGTCTAACTCGAATGAACGCAATCCCACGTTTCGATCAAGTGCGCAAAACTATGGGAAAACTACGCAAACTTATGGCGTGCGCGAAGTGTTATGCGCCAACCTACAAAAATATGTAGGGGTGCGCATTACGCTGCATTGCCTTCATTGATTTTGTTTAGAAATTTCGCCCATTCTCGCCCATAATCTTGCGCGGCATTTGCGCATAAGCTTGCACGATTTTCCCATAACTTTGCGCGGTTCTACATAGTCGCTCAATTGATGGCAGTTTCTGCGCCACTTCTTCAACTTTGAAGTATTGTACCTCAATCATAAGTGCAGTCTAAGTGGTAAAATTCAACCCTTATCTGAAGGACGAAACTCATTTTTGAAATTGTGGCAGGGCCCCTTCAACATCTACCGGGGCGGCTCGCTGTTCATGACGTTCGCCGCAATAGCAAAGTCACTCGCACGGCAACCCGAATGTTTCCGCCCACTCGTCGGACGACAAGTTGCTTGTGATTAGTTGGGGATGTACTGGCGTCGTTAATTAGCCAACCGATCAAGACCCGCTTCTTGTTATTGCCAATTACTGCGCACTGGCCAATGACAACAATCGGTGTTGCGGAGCGGGTCTTGTTCTCTTCTGTCAGCCCTTCGGCTTGTGGGTCCCGGAATTCAGAGAGATACGCCACCGCCGAAACTCTCAAACCCATTTGTTGTTTCGGTTACATCCGCCTCGAAGTGGGCGATCAAGGGCATTACCAAGGGCTCGATATGCTTGTTCCATACAGGTCCTTTGTAGAAACTATCTTTGATCCTGTCTCGTTCCTCGAGCGACGAGAATGCCCGCATCCAGTGGACTTTGTCAGGATTGTCCAGATCCCGCAGAGGTCCAAAGACCAGCATCCCGGCGTCGCGCAGTGCAACACGGTTCTTCTGCTCAAAGAACTCGATAAACTCCTCGCGACGTCCGGGTTTTAGTGTGTAGCGACGAACTTCGATAATCATGTGTGTAACCTGTTCGCTCAGAAAGTTCTCTTGGGGGAAGTCTGTTGAGATTGATCCTTACCGTACCACTTAACGTACTCATTTGTGATACTAGGAACTCAGAACTTCCTGGGTTTCCGCACCCACGTCAATCTTGATAACCCATGATATCTCCCTCCGCATTATGGATGTGGTTGATACTAAATCTCTGTAGAAGTCCGCCAAGTTCGAACAAAGTCTGTCCAGACCCACTAGCCATCGATTGACCGAAACAACGGATCTTGCCGCATATGAATTTAATACGTCGAATTTCGGGGCGATGCCGCATGCATTTTCTTGATGAATCCGGTCGAACATTCGACTGCCTCCAGCCGAGGTGACCGAGCCAAAGACGCCTCTTCCTTCGAGTGCCTATTCTAAACGAAATCAGTATATTATCCAGAATCTGTACAACTCCAAAAGCGTCAATCTTGAGTGTGAACTACAGTTCAGCTTGTACTAGGGTTGAATAGTGTTCAGCGCCTTGAACCAAGTTTATTGTGGCTTTTTCACCAAACACACCCTTTAGCGAGTGAGACATTTCAACCGGCGACCAAGTGTCATTAGTCCCGTGCCAAAGGACGACGTCGCACTGCACCGCTGACATAGTTTCGCTCCAATCTGCGACATAGGCGCTGATAAATGCAAGATAGGCCGCTGGCCTCTGTACGAAGCTCTCCGATAGCGCCTTTTTCATAACGCTGACGAAGGTCTCGTCTTCTAAAAGAACTCTTTCCGAAGGGCCGCACTTTGCGAACAATACTTTGACCATAGTTTCTGGAAAAAACCGGGTCAGCAAACTTTGAAGGCGCGTCAGAAACCGGAGTATCCTTGGACGCTTCATGGCCAATTCAAAAACAGGTTTTCCCGCCATCTTGGGTAGAAAATCACCTATGAAAAGTGGGGCAGCGGGCGATATCAATGTTAGTCGGCCAACCAGGTTTGGCCTGGACGCCGCAACTTTTATTGCCGCCATGGCGCCGATGGAAAAGCCAACCACATGCACACACTCGCCGTCGGTTTCCCCCAACGCTGCATCTATGGCATCACAAAGATCTGCGTCGATGGCCTTCGGATCAAAGTTCAGCAAATTCAGAGCAATGGCTTCAATACCAGGATTGGCCTTACTTAGTAGCTCCGCATCTGATGGGCTGCCAGGCATACCGTGGCAAAACACTACTTTCTTCATGATCGTATTCCCGAGTGGTTTAAATGTGGCGCCACAGATCAACTGCCAACCGTCAGATCTTCAATAGTTCCGCCGTCGCGCAGGAAGTCGCCCCAAACCCAGGCCATGCGGTCTACAAACCACATCTTGCCGCCCGAGATCACAACTATGCCGAGGCAAGTGAACCCTAAGTCGAATGCCCACAGACCATAGGCAAACGGCAAGAGACCAACGCCGCTGGCAATGGCGACCGTATTTGCGACGCGCTTATGATGTTCCGCAACTTTTTCGCGGTGCCGCAGCCAGACACGCTCGCCAAGAACACCCTGTGCGGACCAACTGTCGAAAGACTCCGGCCGCGAAAAAGCGCGTGGGTTGATCCATATCCAGACAAGAACGATGCCGACCGCAAGCCACGCCCAATAACCAATCCATGCTCTGCTCCAGATTGCCAACGCCAGAAGCGGCAGGGGTGTCAACACACGGGTCCAAACGGACCAAGAGTTCGCATGCCGCAGCCAAACCTCGTCCTTCATGCCCATGAGGCGTTCGGAAAATCGAGCTATGTCCATCTTTGCAACTCCTAGATCCACCTCTCCGCAAATGGGAGGGATAGGATTTATTTATGTGGATGAGGAGACGCCGCCCCGCTCGTTAGTTGGTAGGCGTCTGGTTTCTTATTTGAACCAGGGCTTCAGCCCAGGCAATGGGTTGGTCGTACATCACCATATGGGCGGCGCCATCGATACGGGTAAAACTCTTCGCTGGAGCCTTAAGGTGTTCGTAATACTCATGTACCAGATCTGCCGGGGTGTTCTGGTCTTCTGCTCCGGTTATGAAGTGGACCGGTAGATCCAGGACTGGGTGCGAGGTGAAGAGGTCGTATGCGCCAACAATCTCAGGCTGTTCAATTGCTGTGCTCGATAGCTCAAGACCGCGGAGATAGTTCTTAACCTGTGCGTCCGTGTAGTAGGGGCTCCGCCCTTCTAGCACATAGGAGAGATAGCGATCCCATAGCCCTTTGGTGTGAAAGTCTCCAGCTCCATATTCTGCCAAAACTTCGCGCTGAACGGTGAGATCTGCTTCATCAAGTGCATCGAAAGGTTCAATCGCCTTGAGTTTCTGCTGAGTTTCAACATCGCCACGAACTTCAGCCTGAACCATTGCCCACTCAAAACCCATGTTCATACTGCGTACCCACGCGACACGCTCTGACGTTGGGACGAACGTGTGATAGGGGGAACTATCCTCTGCGATAGTCATGAACCCTAGCGCGCTGCCCCAGGACTGGCCGGTCAGGAATATTTTTTCTTGCCCAAAGCGGTCGCGTAGGAGGTTGGTGAGTTGAAGCGTATCCACCACCAAATTGGATGGCGTGATGTCTTCTACCGTGAGATCTTCGTTGAATGAACTTCCGGCTCCGCGTTGATCCCAGTGGACAACGACAAAGCTTTCTTCCAGCAAGGGCGTGTGGAACAGATCGACCCAGGGCATCACGGCACCACCAGGACCCCCGTGCAAAAACAGCAGGACCGGTTGGGACAAATCACAAGTGCGAATAAGTATCGTTTGCTCAATCCCGCCAAGAACAATTATTTCCTGTGAAACGAAGCTTCCGAAACACTCTTTGGCTGCAACATCTTCGCCGCTGCGCGTCACGGTAACTTCTTGACGATCCTGGGCAAAAGACCATCCAGCAACGATGGCAGCACAGAATGTCAGTAGTAAGAGACGGCGTTGACGTTTGAGTGAGTACATTGTTCGCTATCCTTTGAATTAAAGCATTGTGGTTGCGTCTCGAATCTGTTGCGACCTGAACTCAATACCTCAGGTTGAGATTGGGCTCGCGCTCGTGATATTCTGGGAGGCCAACATCGCGACGCATGTGATTAGATAGGAATGCCAGCTCGCCATGTTTGGGTAAACGCGGGAAAACAGGACCGCCCATAAACGCTGGGCGTTTCGGGACCATAAAAGTAAGATAGTCGAGCCAAGCTTTTACTTTAGGTGGTATTAAGTTTAGCCGCTCGGTCTTTAGAGTTGGCACGTTAGTCACCTGGCGCCTCTCCGGAATTTGAAGGTGGTAGAAAAATGGGGAACCGTTTGAAGTCCCCCGTCATTTTCGAAATCTCGAAAGGCTTCGGCTAGAACTTGTAGGACACCCGAAGCGCAACGGAGTCAGCAGTGATATCATCACCCGACGTGTCATATGTGTCTCGCAGGTATTCAAGACCAACCAGAACCCTGTCCGTCGCGCGATACGTCACGCCAACACCGGCGGAATAGCCGTCTTCGTTCTTGGATCCGCCATCAATGTTTGCATAGCCAATCACGCCATAGAGGTATGTCCGGCCAAATACATGGCCACCTTTGAACTTCAGGCGTACAGTATCGACTTTTTCGGCTTTCCCTCCCGACTCAACCTCAGCGCCCGCGTCATAAGTAAGTTCACCACCAATTACGTAACCGTCAAAATCGTGTAGATAACCGGCATGGAGACCCAGAGTTGCATTTCCATTGTTGTTGTTGCCCTCGGAGACATCGATTGTGGATAGCTGCAAGCCCGCATTGAAACCGGTCCAGCTTTCATTTGCCAAGGACAAATTCGGCATCACGGCTGCCAGTGTGATCATCGTGATAGTTTTCATTTAATAGGTCCGTTCTCTTGGTTGTGTCGAAAGACCATCCGGACACTGGGCATGCGTGAAGCGCAGTGGGAGTGATTTTACGTTAGAGGGGGTATTGGAATTATTGCTTTCGGGTTTCCGTCCAGCCGTGATCCAGAACTTGGATTAGAGGATGGGTTTGGGCTTGCTGGTCATTTGAAGCAGTTTCCCTGATTGGTCATATCGGGCAGTGACCAGCACCCGGCGCGCATGTGCCACCTCCAGCGGGCCACCAACTACTTCCCAAAGCCCAAAGGTAAAAAGATCCAGTGTTCCATGACCTGCTGCTCGCGCCAGGTTTGGTTTTGTCCTGGGCTCAACATCATAGACGGCTACCCAATCGCCATTGGCTTGTTGCTGCAATTTTTCGGGCGCGCCCAATTGGCGTTCAACATTGAACCGGGTGGCCTTCTGGCTAACGACGCTCAGGTCAGGGCCATCACTGCCCGTCGCTGCCATGTTGGCGGCACATCCGCTCAGAGCGGCACCACAGACGAACGCGACGAACACTGAACGTACAAACTGACTGGAGTTGTCAATGCGTCGTATTGAAAATCCTCGATTTCGACTTGCTTCAATAGATGCCGGGTTCTCCGGCCCCAGAGATTTAAGGCGGTTTTTCATAGCCTTTCCATATCCCGTTTGAATTTTGCGTTGCTTTGGGGGCTTCTGCTTCAAGCAGTTTGTGATCAGAACCCCGAGCAGTTCGCGAATACCCGCCAGGCGAGACATTCGACGCAACTCGGGTGGTGAAACATTCCCACAGACAAGAGTGTTCATGGCATTCAATCCTGCATAGTGAGCGCAACTCAACCGGGTCCGCAAAGCACTACCGCTTGCGGAATTGGGCTGCGTAAACGCATCGTTAAATTCGGGTTGGCAGGTGAATTACATTGCTCTGCCAGGTGAGTCGGGGTACAAACCGACCACGGGTCTGTATTTGCAGACCGCCGGTCGGTTTGCAAGAGGAAAGTGTATGAAATCTACGAAGCGAAAGAATTTGCCACCCGCAGAACGGCGTGCTCAGCTGCTGGGGTGCGCGCAGATATTGTTCTTTTCCAAAGGCTTCGAGGATACAACCATACAAGATGTGCTGGATATGGCGAGCGTCTCAAAGGGCGGGTTTTATCATCACTTCAAATCTAAAGACGAGTTGTTGTTCGGCGTATTGGACGGAATGGCAGAGGGTGTATTTTCGCAGATGGCTGTTGTTGCCTCTGATGAGACCTCCTCTGCACTCGACCTGTTGCACAGCTTTGTCCACCTGCGAGCCAACTACTTACGTGAACATGACTACCCTGGTCAGGTTGAATTTTTCCGGGTCATGAATCAGGACAAAAACATGGTTCTGCTTGAACAGTTCAAGCGCAGGGTCAGAACCGGTGCTATGCCCGTCCTGACCGGGATCATTCAGAAAGGTCGTGATGAGGGCACGTTTATTGTCGCAGATGTTGATACTGCCGCAGAACTCATTTTGTTCCTAAGCACCTTTATTGATCTAGCGCTGTTGCGCGCGATTGAGGCACGGGGATCTGACACAGCCGATCATGCCGCAGAGAAATTGCGGGCGGCAATCGACATGCAGTTTCTCACACTCGACCGCATTCTGGGATTGCCGGATGGGACAACGGATTTCGGTTGGCCGGAAGCGGTAGACGTTACAATGGCAACTCAGCCTCCACTGCCTCCTTCGTCCAATTGATGCAGCTCATAAATTGACCAGACAGGCACCAGACCCATGGCAACAGTAATTCTTCTGAATGGCGTTGGGAGCGTTGGTAAAGGCTCCATTTCAAAAGCACTTCAGAACATATCCACGCAAGCGTTTTTGCATGTTGAAATGGATGCATTCCTAGCGATGCTGCCAAGTCGGCTTGAGGGCCATCCAGACGGGTTGAGCTTTGAAGAGAGTGTCGATGCAGGGAGGGTGACAACCTTTGCCAAAACCGGGCCCGTTGCTAAGCGTGCACTATCCGGAATGCGCCGGTCAGTTGCCGCGATGGCAAGTGTCGGGAACAACCTGATCGTGGACGAAGTGTTATTTGGAAACACGGAGTCTGGGTCAGCGAGCGCAGTGTCTGAATATCGGACCTTACTGGAGCCATATGATTTTTACATGGTTGGAATTTTTGCACCGCTGGAAACCCTTGAGGAAAGGGAACGAAATCGCGGAGACCGAAAGATCGGGTTATCCAGATGGCAATTCGAGCGCGTCCATGAAGGTATGACTTATGATCTGTCTATCAACACCGCAAATACATCCCCGCAAGCATGCGCCGACTTGATAAAAGCAGGCTTAAGTTTGTGATTTCCGCAGGTGTGCTTTTGGTCGCACTGAACACGTCAATACAACCATCTGTGCGTCTGATCATCTGCCCTACGCTTGAACACTCCAATATCTCTAAACGTGTGGTTGGAAATGACGAACGCACTTGGCGCCGTACCGAATACCTCTAAATTGGCGCCAGGACGGAGACACATGTCCTGGAAGTTACCCTGATGAGCGTTGACAGCTTTACTCGAAATTTTGGACGGAACTGCCTTATTTTTCCGACGCAAACTTACACACTCATCAGCGATAACATTGCATAGCAACTTCATCCGAGAGTTGCCCGGAATTCAATCCGAAAACTACATCGCGAAAACTCGCCGTTGCCAGATGTTTAGTCCTGGCATCTGTTGGATCAGGTCAATCCGATGCGTCGTTTTCGCCATAGCCCGAAATCATGACGTCGTTTATCGTGCTCTGAATCTCGAAGTAGGCGCGGATTTCCTCATCTGTGAAACGCTCTACAAACTGCTTCATCCGCGTCATCTCGGTCGCGCGTATCCCTTCGGTTACCGCTTTGCTCTGTTCTGTGAGGCAATAGAAATTCGAAGTCCGGTGCTGAGGGTTTGGAAGGACATTCAAGAGTTTTCGATCAACAAGGTCCTTAAGAAGTCGCCCAACCAGTTGTCGCTTCACCTGCAAGATTTGAGTGATTTCAGGCGCCGTTGCTTGTTGCGCCGATAGCAAAACTTCGAGAATGGCACGTTCTCCAACACTAATGCCTGTGCCATCAAGGTCCGCTTCGACGCGTGCGGTGATGTTGCGCAGCAAGGGCCTCGTCAACTGTATCCCGGCATACAGCATCTCAGCAGGCGACATGTTATCGGTGTCGGTAGCCATTTTCGGGCGTCCTTCAAGTTATTTGTCAACTGAATTGACAATATTATTCTAGCGACCTATGTACCCGACACGGCCCCAAAACTCCAGCGGCGGAACCAACTGATGCCTGATGATAAGCGTGTAACACTGCCAGATCCAAGATCCCGGAACCCGCTTGTGTTTCCGGATGGCACTAATGATCCCGCGACAGTGTTTTTGTCGGAGGTCATAGATCACCCAAATATCGATGTCGGTGACTGGACATACTACAATGATCGCAGTCTACCGGACGACTACGCTGAAACCTTGGCACCTTATCTGTTTCCAGGGGCGCCGGAGCGGTTGAGTCTTGGTCGTTTCTGTCAAATTGCTCAGGGTGTGCAATTCATAACGGCGACCGCCAATCACCCAATGGCAGGTATCTCAACATATCCATTCGCCGTCTTTGATCGTGAACGGATAGGAGGTTACCGGGATTCATTGCCAAGGGGTCGAGACACCAAAGTTGGTCACGATTGTTGGATAGGCAGAGAAGCTGTGTTGATGCCCGGTACAGAACTTGGATGTGGTGTAATCGTTGCTGCAAGAGCCGTGGTTCGCGGAAAAATTCCAGACTTTACAGTCGTCGCTGGAAACCCGGCAAAGGTTGTTCGGATGAGGTTTGAAACCTCGGAAATTTCCAAACTCCTTGAGATCGCCTGGTGGTTTTGGACTCCGGAGAAGATCGTAAAAAACCTGCATTTGATCGAGCAGGGCGATGTTCCTGCTCTGGCAGGATGCATAGAAGATAGGGCTTTAGAGTAGAAACCTCTACGGCTCAACTCAGGTACTAGAACTCCAGTTCCACAACGCAGAAATGGTTCTGCATTCTTGCGGGTTTCGGCCCGTAACAGATCAGTGTTGCCTGAAGCTGGGCCAATCCCAATGGCGCTTGCGCCAACAACCCTCACAAACATTTTGATCACCAAAAGCGCACTAAGACACGTAGTGCCAAGACAAGAAAGTAGAAGAAATGAAAAATAGACCAGTAATGATCGCATCTGTTGTAGCTGCAATGATCGCGCCCGGTATCGCGACGGCGGATGACGATTGGGCCGGGGTATACGCGGGCATTCATTTTGGCGCTGCCGATGGTGACCTTTCAAGTGGCTCAGCCAAGTTAAGTGACCATTCAGCCGTCTACGGGTTGCAACTCGGCTACAACTATAGCCTGGCAAACAACTGGATTGTCGGAAGTGAACTTAGTTATAGCACCGCTGAATTTTCTGCCTTTGGTCCATCAAAAGACATGGACACAACGCGCTTGAAACTCAAAGCAGGATACGCCGTGGGCGCAGCCATGTTCTATGGTGTTCTGGGCTACTCCCACATCGATCTTGATGGCAAGAACGAAAGCGGTGCTACTTACGGGCTTGGGGTGGGCTACAAAGCGACAGAGAGTATTGTTCTTAACGCCGAACTTCTCCGCGACAGCTTTGATTTTGAGTCATCGGGTGCGGACGTAGATGTAGACGTAACCACGCTCCTTCTTGGCGTGTCATATCAATTCTAATCTTGAGCCTTTTAGGGCCTTTGAGACCAATACCAATTCGGATGTTGGTGCCTGCAATGGAGATCATTCTTTTGCAGGCATCTCCTCTGGCCGGCCACCGGCAATGCAAGTGCGATACTCGCGGCCTGAAGGAATTTCGCTGTGGAACCAAGTTCGATTATTCTATTTTCCGGACTTATTATCAGTGCTTGCGTATTGAGTGGAGCAATTTACTCCGGCCTTGCGCGCATCGCCGATGCTCTCAATAGCAAGAATTCGAAACGGATCAAAAAGGTCGAAGACGGGCATGCTCGATAGCTGAGTTGGTTGATTGCAAGCATTATCCTTTCCGTAGGAGCGGTGATCGCCGAACAGAACGATGTAGCCATATCGCAAATTACCAAACACGCTAGTTCGATCCTAAAAGGTGCACTGCCGTCTCAACCAAAGCGTCTGTGCCTGCGATTATGCCGTCAGCATCAAATTCAACAAAAATACCGGGTGGGATGCCGATACCCTCAAACGCCTCACCTTGCGCTGATAAATACTCCTGGTAGGGCAGTCCAAGCAACCAACCGTTCGGCAGCGTGAACTCCAGCACATCGGACAATCCGCCAGACGACCTTGTCCCCATGATCGTGGTTTCCGGCCGCTCTCGCATGATCAATGTGAATATCTCAGCAGCACTTCCCGTCATATCGCTAATCAGAACAACATTTGGTTGCGCGAGATTGGGGCCTTGAGCCGGGTGAACTGTGACTTGATATGGTTCGGAAAACCCTTCCTGTTGCCACGAACTCTTGCTGAATGCGGTTACTGGGTTTTGCAGGAAATACTCTGCAATCGCCACCGCTACGCTGTCTGAACCACCAGGGTTATAGCGCACATCGACAACAATCCGCTTGGCATCCTGAAGGTCCATTACAACTTGCTGGAACGCTCTAGATGCGGCTTCGTGTGACGATTGCCCAATAGGCTTCTGCACTTCCATTTCCTTGATCGCGATGTATCCAATGCCATCGGAGCGCATACCGTAGCGGATTGAGAAACCGTCCAGGCCTTGAACTGGAATCTCTGCCTGGCTCAAAGCGGTCTGCCAGAGGAGCTTGCGGGTCAGCGATGGATTGGCTTTCAGCCAGCTCGGATCTTCCTCTGGCGAAAAATACCCCTGATTCCCCATCGATAACTGAACGTGCCCATCATCGAGGCCAAGCGTCGCCTGCTTGAGCAGAAAAGAAAGCTCAACATCACTGAGGTCATCAGATGACGGTGCCAGTTCCCTGCGTGTGTCCCAGTCAACATTGTGAAGATCAAAAAATGGATAATGCTCATCCATCGCAGACCAAAAGACGTCAAATGTATGGATCGCGCCACGTTCGGTATGATCAGGTTCGGCACATTCAGAGGGGAACTCGGAACGAGTGTGTCGGATTGGCTCTACGACGCCATCAACGCTAAGTTCCAGCATGTCATTTCGGCGCTCTATTGAGGCGCCCGCAATAAGTTTCACCAGACCCAAATGCGCTGGAAAGGCATACTCTCGAAAGCAACTGACAGCTGTTGTTCTATACACTTCGGCACGCAGTCTCGTAATGCGCATGACTTGGCCGTAGCCAGGAGCAACCCAGGTTCCCAACATTTCCTTGGGAGGCATATTGATGAACCAGGACGCAGCAACAGAAATAGTCCCTGCAACCAACAGTGAAGCAAGTATGCGAGACGTGAGCTTTTTCATCAATTGACAGACCTAGGGGATTTCATACCGACCCTACGAGCTTGGTGGGGTCGATATTCAAATGCAGCGCCACAAACGCGCTATCGATTGCGTGGATGCTGCTTGGCGGTTCGCTCATTTCCCCTCCGGTAGTTTCCTGTCAAGCGAGCCATTTCCTGTTGCTGACCCTCGAAGTTCAGGTTGCTCATGTCCTCAAGAAACCACTCAGCCTTTTCTTTTCGGAGCGTCGCCGCCCGCTTGCCATTGTGAGTTATGGACACGTCACCGTTCTTGGATTGTTTGAACGAAAATCCGAGGTCTGCTGAATTCATCTGGGTAATACCTGGCCTGCGTTCTATCCCTGGGGTTATATGGGCTTAATATGACAGCTAATGTTATTTTGGGTGCAATACGATCTAGGTTCCCGCCAGTTACGTCGTTTTGTAGAAATTTTGACGGGCTTCTTGTTCGATTGACAGGCGCATCTGCAAGTCTGCCAATTTGCACATTTCTTTTTTCCTTGCAGTAAGATCCGTGGTTTCTTGAAAGACCTTCCGTTGCTCCTCCACTGCTTTCTTCAAAACGATTTCGCTTGGCAATACACCCGCTTCCGCCATGATCCCGAAACCAGCTGAAACGATGTTACCGTCGTCGCGCAGTGACAAAGGTTTCCCCTCACCCTTGAGGTTGTCCAACTGCCCTCCCGCTTGTGCTTTGTGGATCTGGTTCTCGATCAGTGTTCGCCACCACATGGAGCTTCCTCCAAAGAATGTCTTATACTCGGCATATATGGATGGAATTGCTTTATGTCAACTGAGTTGACGAATTGTATATCAAACTTCCCCGCTTCAAGAATGGATATTGCCGTAACCGCTAGGTGAGCGCATGCAAACCGGCGCGCTCACTTTGCTTGGTATTGCCTATCACGACGGAGTTAAGAGCGATGTATTACTCTGCGGCAACCGCTTCCTCTGCCAGTGCCGGGTAATCGGTGTACCCTTTTTCATTGCCACCGTAGAGGGTAGTTGGATCGAGCTCATTCAGAGCGGCGCCTTTCTCCAACCGGTTGACAAGATCAGGGTTGGAAATAAACGGCCGGCCAAAGGCCACCAGATCGACGGCTCCGGTTTCGACCGCTTCAACCGCCATTTCCCGGTCATAAGCGTTGTTGCCCATTTTCGCACCGTCAAACAATTCATAGAGCGCCTTCAGATCGCCACCTTCCGGAATATCGCGCGGGCCACCGGTCTGTCCTTCTACGAGATGGAGATAGGCCAGCCCATAGCCATTCAGCAATTTGACCGCATGAGAGAATGTCGACTGTGGGTCGCTGTCGGAGATGTTGTTGGCGTCCGAGAATGGGCTGAGGCGGACACCAACACGGTCGGCGCCCCAGACATCGACAACCACGTCCATGACCTCTTTCAGGAACCGTGCTCTATTCTCGACAGGACCGCCGTATTCGTCTTCACGCTTGTTGGATTCGTCCCGCAGGAATTGATCGATGAGGTACCCGTTGGCTGCGTGGACCTCGACACCGTCGAAACCGGCCTCTTTGGCGTTTTCCGCGGCCCTCCGGTAGTCCGCAACGATGCCAGCAATTTCTTCGATGGCCAGAGCCCGCGGTTCAGAAGTTTCAACAAACTGCTCACCATCAAACGTCTTGGCCTTGGCTCCAATTGCGGATGGTGCAACAGGGGCGCCACCATCCTGCTGCAAGCTGGTATGCGAAATCCGGCCCACGTGCCAAAGTTGGATTACGATCTTACCGCCCTCGGCATGGACGGCCTCAGTCACTTTTTTCCAGCCGTCAACCTGTGCTTGTGAATAAATGCCCGGGGTCCAGGCATAGCCTTTGCCTTGGGGCGAGATTTGCGAAGCTTCCGTGATGATCAGACCAGCACCCGCCCGTTGCGCGTAGTACTTGGCCTGCAATTCATGGACGCTGTCATCCTCGGCTCTCGCCCGGTTGCGGGTCAGTGGCGCCATGATAACGCGGTTTTTCAGCTCGATTGCACCAGCCTTGATGCCGGAGAACAGTTTTTCATCAGCCATTGCTGCTTCCTTCTTTGGTTTACTTCGTTCAGAAAATTTTGGACTATTTAGTCCAAATTTAAGGTCGCGATTTCTTGTTGGAACTTTTGTTACGTTTCATGCCCTTATTTTTAGGGGAGGACTTAAGGCGAAATCACCAACCGGGCTTGTTTCAGGGTTTGCGATATCCGCTCTGCGGGAACGCCTGCCTTGCGTAAAGCCAGCGTGCCGATTGCAAGAGAGGCATAGGCACGCGCTTTGTCGAGTGCCTGGCCCGGATCTGAAGGCTCGAGCGCTCCTGCAATAATTTCGTCAATACTCTCCAAATGGTGTCGCCCGAGATCAGTGACTTCATCATCATGCGGGGCAAGCTCCGTAAGGCAATTGATCAGCATGCAGCCGTCACGACCTCCTTGCGGGTTCGCCAAAGCTTCCATTATCGCGCCAACGGGGTCATCTCCACCCGCGTCCGCGACGTCACGCAGAGTTTTCAAACCACGCCTTGAATAGTGGCTGAGGGCTTTAAAAAACAAAGCCTGCTTGTTGCCGAACGTTCCATAGAAGCTGGACCGGCTCAAATCCATGGCCTTGGTCAGATCATCCACGGACGCGGTCTCGTAGCCCTTGTGCCAGAATACGCACAAGGCTTTTTCCAAAGCCTCAGCCTCGTCAAAGGCACGAGGTCTACCCGGACCTGCGGGTGATTTGATGTCGCCATTTGGGGGAGTTTTTTTGCTCATGCGCATGATTTGGAATGATTGGTCCAGAAATTCAAGGCGGCGGTGAGAAATTTTTGGAATGGTCAGTCCGTATTGTGATCAGAGAAAGGAATTTAGGTCGGTAGAAATACAAAACCTCCCCGTCGCGCTTGGTGTCACGCTAATCTTAGGATCAGGACTGTTTTTCTTTTTGCGGGAGTGTCAGACGAAGAGGATCGTGATCGTGATCGTAGAAAAGAGAGTTCACCCTCGGTACTAAATTCCAACACTGGACAGATTGACTGGTGGCTTTGTCCAATGCGTTGATGTTGATCACTCACAAACCAGAGATTGGTTCGGTAGATCCATGGCCAATGCCCTCAGCTTGTGAGGATTACTACTCCAATGAGTAACAAAGCCACGAATTCAGAACTGGTTTTACGAGCATCAGTACGGCGGGCAATTGTAAGAAAACCAACAATAATTTCAGCGCGCTAGGTTAAAATAGCGAGGTTAGCTGAAGTTAAGTTTGCCCAATGTGAACTTCTTAACTTTGGCTAGAACGATTTTTTGGCAGTATCGTTTCATGAGTTGTTAGTGAGTTCAGTGAGTAAGTAGATGTATTTACATAAATTCGAGGGGCATTGTTGCGCGGTCAATGACATCCGGATGGATGATTTTGCGCGTGAGTATCCGTTGCTGGACGATGTCGGCGTGCACGCACAATGGCAGAAGGGCTCCTGGCAGATCACGCGGATAGCCGACATCTGGACACGAACCGGGAAGGTACTTTCGTTGCCTTACAATGGGGCCAACGCCTATCCATCTTTCCAGTTTCCTGAGGATGGAACCCCGCTTCCTTTGATGGAAAAAGTGTTGGAAGCCCTGCCACGTGAAATGACCCCGTGGCAATCCGCGTTCTGGTTAACCTCACCCAAATTGGAACTCGGAGGGGAAAGCCCGGCAGTTCGCATTCAGACCGGCGATGACAGCATAGTAGATATCGCAGGCGAAGCTGGTGGTTTGATGGCAGCTTAGTGTTAGCTTTTGGTCACTCATACGTCGTACAGAATCTGGCAAGTTCGTGTCTCCCCTGCTGTTTCTGCCTCCGGCAAGAATAGCGAGAACAGGGCACTCAAATGTCCGTTCTCTGCTGAGGGTTCAGAGACAATACCAAGCAGTCCAACCATAGATAAGACTGGCTAAGAGCATACTGCAATACGGGTCCTAACTAGTTCTTCGCATATCGATACCCGTTGGAGAAAAACCCACCGACAAGTACAACTGTTCCGCAAATCTGTTATCTGCCGCTACGTGTAGCCGAATCTCTACAAACTCGGTTTCTGTATATTTCTGTCAAACAGACTTCACCGCTCAAACACAGCCATCATCTGCCTGCGCAATCGCGCCAGATCCTCATCCACACTAGCGGTAGGATCGCACGCGAATGCTGGCAATGCCTCCACACGGATCGTCCCGCTGCGCGGTAAATGTTTGCCGCGTGGAAGTAGACTATCGCTGTCGTGGATGACAATAGGGGTGATCGTGCGACCGGTTTCTCGGGCGACTAAGACTGCACCCGCTTTAAAGTCCCCTAGCGATTCTGTTTTGGCTCGGGTGCCTTCTGGGAATAGCACGATGGAACAGCGGGCGGGCATTTCCTTGACAGCCTTTATCAGCGTATCCATGGCAGTTGAGCCGGAGTCCCGGTTGATAGGGACGAGACCCGCTCCATCAAAACCAGTGCGCAGGAGTTTGCTGTTCCAGAACTCTGACTTCGCCGCGAAA
Source organism: Ruegeria meonggei (assembly GCF_042768335.1). Lineage (NCBI taxonomy): Bacteria > Pseudomonadati > Pseudomonadota > Alphaproteobacteria > Rhodobacterales > Roseobacteraceae > Ruegeria > Ruegeria meonggei. The sequence continues at coordinate 2,712,877 of NZ_JAXHBT010000001.1, forward strand.
GTGAACCATTTGGTGTCGGGCACCACGTGCATGAGACTGAAGCCATCGAGATGGCTACGGTGGTTAACCACGATGATGCTGTTGGTGTCGGCGGCGAGGGCATTCTTTTCCTCAGGACACATCTCGACGCGGATGCTGAGGAGCCACAGCAGGCGTGAACATGACCGTTTCACCAGGCGCCAATACCAACCCCGAAACCCTCTGCGCCGAACGCAAAGAAGAGGGGCAAAGGCCACGAAGAGGAAATAAAACAGGCCGATAAGAACCAGTATAGCGCGCTTGATAAGGCGTATTGGCAATGGGTCAATGGCGCGAGCAGCGCGGTCTTGACCGTCAGGTGAAAGGGGCATGACGTCCTCTGATAGGGCCTGTGGCAGGTGCGTAAGCCGTGAATAAAGGCCAGCGGAGATCCTCCGGCAGCGCTTTGACATGCGCCACTTGCGAAGGAAGACAGCCACCGCAGACCTCTCTATCTGTCGAAGCCAGTACCAGATCAATGAGAAAAGACGACGTAGGGGAATGTATCTTGGTGCTTCAGTGTGACTTGAGTACCAACTGACCGGCCTTGGCATAGAATATCGGTAAGAGCCCAGAGCCGCCGTTCACAAGCTACTTGATCTCTGCGCGTGCATGCGTCCGCTAAGCGGGATTTACAGCCTTTCGCTGCGGCTGCGCCAAGACCTGCTTTACACGTTTCACATAACCAGCTTGCGCTGCTATGAGAGTTTTGAGTTAGGTCATTGGAGCAAATTATCCGAATGAAACAAGGGTTTTCACCGCTTATCATTGGGTTGGCAATGGTCTCTTTTGCCGCGTTTTATTGGTACATTGATGCAAGTAGAAGCCACGAAGCTGAGTTGTTGGCTTCGGAAGTTAAGACGTTCTTGGAAAATCATAGGACTGAAAGTTCCAACCACTTGACTGCGTATCAGCAGGCGCGACAACTGAGCCACTTAACCCAAAGTCCTAATAGAATGCTTCTAAGCATGCTCTCGTTGGTGATGGCAGTACAGTTTTTCTCAGTGTTCTTTAAGAACACCAAAGGGAGGCGGATCGTTCAAAGAATCTCTGAGGCTTGGACCTGGCGGCCATAAACACCTCCAACCGATCCAATTTGCCGCAAACCGGACGTTGTGGCCCAACTGGAGCGACGAGCCCGGAGCTGCCCTTGGTCCCATTTCCGCTTTCGCACGTGCAGCAGGTCGCAAACCGGACATTCCCAGGCGCTTCGCAGATGGCAGGGCAGCGGGACAAAACCGACCTTCAGTCATGCGAATTCAATGACCGATTATCCATGACGCAAGAAGATCGGAATGATGACTTCTTCCTCATCCCAGATATGGCGATTGAGAATATTTTCCAATGCTTGGCCACCTTCATGCAAGCCTGCCAGTTGGTCGCGTGTGACCACGGGATCGTTTAGCTGGTTCAGCGCTGCTTGCGTGCCATCCAGTGCCGCATCCAATACCTTGTGGTCGTCATCCAACAAAGAGAACCCAAGGTTTAGTTCGGGGTACATCAATCCAAATTGAGGGAAGTATCCGTGATCTTCGATCTCGTGATGATGATGTGCAAATCCGATCAGGTTCTTGGCAAATGGCAGCAAGTTCATCTGCATGACGGCCTGGCTAACATCGCTGGCAGGCACGTCTAGCAGCTGTTCAGTACCGCGCGAAAGCTGTACAGCACCATCCAGCAAGTTGCGATGGATCGACCTAAAGAAGCTCGCTTTGCCACCAAAACGCGGATGATCTTTCCATTCAGATCGCGTGCTTTCTAGCAACGTTTCTTTGACCGAGGATGGAAGCCCTTTTCGTTTGCTGACGTGGTATTCCGGCAGATCATAGTCGAGGAGCATTATCGTAGCTTTCTGAATCACTTTGCCATGAGCCAGGGACGCAGCAAATTGCTGAGCCACGGCATGATGGGCCACGTTAAGAGCGCAGACAGAACGATCACGATGATCAAGACCTGCAGAAACTGCGGCAGGCCACCAATGATGGGTGAACTCAGCGCCATCAAAAGCATCAACATCGGGTAGACGGCAGCGGCGCTCATGGCAGTGCGCTTCCATGCTGGTGGCAAATGTGGGGCCGATCCCTCCGCATGATCCACCCACATCCCTAAACCAATGGCCTGCACATGCTGCGCGGGACCGCCGGTGATGGCTTCGATCTGCGTCAACTTCTCGCGAATGGCTGGGTTTTCCCGCCACTGCGTCACAGCGGCTTCATCAGACCACCGCGACAACACTGTGTACGCGACCTGATGCGGGCGGCTGTGCCGCACGGTATCGACTGACAAGAAGCCGTTCTGGGCTTCGAACAATCGGTGCAGTTCTTCGACAAGCGCCTCGTAGCGAGCCTTGGCCTCCATTGGGACATGGTCCGTTACCGCCAATGTTACTGAATCGCTCATAGCACCAGCTCCGGTCCAGCAGGCACAATGCCGCTTGGATTTACACCGCGCAGGCTCGCCCAATAATGGGTCTTGATCTGATCGAACTTCACCGTGTCGGCGACATCGCCATGCTGATAGAGTTTCTTGCGCAGAGCCGAGAGATTTGGGTAATCCGCAATCCGTCGAATATTGCATCTGAAAAGCGCGACATAGACCTGATCGAAGCGGATCAGCGTTGTGAACAACCGTCAGTCGGCTTCGGTCAACTGACCACCCACCAGATAGGCGTTGCCTTCTAACCGCGCCTCAACCGTGTCCAGCGCCGAGAACAGATCGGTGACTGCTTCTTCATATGCATTCTGCGCTCCGGCAAAGCCGACTTTCGCGCAGGGCGCAGCACTCTGTAAATTGGGCTTGCTGCTGACTTTCTCTGCAGTGAGACTGAACAAGGATTTTTATGAGCCCTTACCAGCCATTGCCGAGTGACTTTGCCGCTGTGGGTGCATTCGGCAGGTCACAGACCAAAGCTGACTTTCACAATCAGATCCGCCTCTGCGTTGTCGTATCCCCAAAGCAGGCGTTGGTCGATGTCGCAACGTTGAGGCGTCTCGGATACGGAAAATCGTTAAATTGGCAACAACAGCTGCAGTCTTGGCTTAGTGAACAAATCTCAATTAGGATTTATTTTTCTTTAGCTGCCCAAATGGCACCCCGACGAATAATCTCGGTAACCTGAGGGTGTTTCAAGTCGTCCAATTCATGCCCAATTGAGCAATAAAACACACGGCCGTTATCCCAGCGGCGCTTCCAGACCACCGGTATGACCGTTCCTTCGATCCACCACAGATGGTCACCTGAGAAGGTCGTCGTGGCCAATACATCATTGGAAGGGTCGATAAGCATATAGTATTGCTCGGTTGTTAGTCGAAAACTCCTGATCCCATTGACGATCGGGTCATCCGGTTTGCAGATAGTAACATCATAATCAATGTAGTCCTCACGCGGTTGCAGGTTGTCCGGCCACCCTGGTGGGTGGGCGACGAACTGGCCGCCGATCAGGAAATGATAGGTCGGGCGGTCGCGGAATGCATCTCCCATATGGCCGTGCCATCCGGCCAGCCCGCACCCATCACCGATCAGCTTCAAAAGCCCATCTTCCTGCGGTTTGGTCATATTCCCGTATTTGTCTTTGTGACCCGACCGGGCCGAAGACCAGATTGGTGTGATCAGATCCAGATCAGCCAGCACGTCTGGGTTCTCCAGCGGTTCCAGCGTGTCGTAGACATCGACTTCGAACCCGTTTTCCTTCAATAGAGCTTCGTACCAATCGCTGAATTGCGTGGGGGCATGGCCTTCCCATCCACCAACAAATAGTGCGGCTTTCATTCGGATTTTCCTCGCATGTAGTTGAAGATGGACGCCATGTCGCGGATATCGAAGCCCTGCGCTTCGGCGTCTTTCAAAACCTGAAAGGTGATCTCGGACTGCGGCATCGGTACGCCGACTTGCTCAGCTAGATCCAATGCCAGACCGACATCCTTACGCGCCAGGGCAACCGTAAAGGTCACGTCCTGGTTTGTTTCGTCCAGGTAAATCGGGCGGCGGAATTTCAACATTGGCGCAGCAGCGGCCGAGTTTTCAATCACGTCGAATGCGCGTTCGGTTGCGATACCTGCATTCTCGGCCAGACAGAGCGCCTCTGAGACTGTCTGATTCATCCCGTGGATCAGCAAATTCACGGCCAGCTTCATGGCGGCACCCGCGCCGACCTGATCCAGCCAAATTGTCTTGCGCCCCATTGCATCAAAGAGCGGGCACAGCAGCGCGCCTGCAGAAGCGTCAGCGCCAGCCATGATCAAAAGAGCGGCCTCTTCAGCGGCGTTGGTGGCCCCGGAAACCGGTGCGTCAATAAAGCGTTTTCCTGCCGCCTCGGCGGCCTCGGCGATCTCTGCGACCAAGGTAGGGCTCATGGTGCCCATCTCGACCAGAACTGGTGCACCCGAGGCGGTGATCAGCCCGTCATCCCCCAAATAGACTGCCCGGGCGGCTGTATCGTCGGCCAGCATGGATATTACGACCTCGGAAAGGCCCGACAACTTTGCCGGAGTGGCCGCAATGCGACCGCCAACGGTTTGGACAAACGCTTGTGCTGGACCTTTGCTTCGGTTCCAGACGGTCAGGTCATGACCCGCTTGGGTGCAATTTGCCGCCATCCTCCGCCCCATGCGTCCCAGTCCTGCAAAACCAACCTTCATCACGCGACCTGCGGCGAGCCGGTATCAGCAAGGCCCGAGATCGCGCGCACCAGGCTGTCTTCGGTTACTGCCTCAGAAGTGAATTCTTGCGTGATTTTCCCCTGGAACATGGCGTAGATCCGATCCGAAACATGCAGGACTTCCGGCATTTCTGAACTGATCACAATCACCGCATAACCCTGCGCGGCGAGGTCGCGGATCAGGTTGTGAATCTCGGCTTTGCTACCGACGTCAATGCCGCGTGTTGGCTCGTCAACGATCAGGACATTGGGGTGCATGGACAGCCATTTGCCAATGACGATCTTTTGCTGATTGCCGCCTGATAAATTGCCTACAAGCTGCTTCCACCCCGGGGTTCTGATATCCAGACGATCACGGTATTGGTCAAATATCGCGATTTCGGCCCCTTCGGCCACAAATGGCCCCGTCTTCAAATCATCCACTTGCGGCAGAGACATGTTATCCCGGCAGTTCATGCCCAGCACCAACCCCTGGCCTTTTCGATCTTCGGGTACCAGTGAAATGCCCTTCTCAATCGCATCCGAGGGCGATTGAATGCGTATCGCCTGACCATCAATCAAGATTTGCCCGGCAGACGGATCGCGCAGGCCAAACAGGGTTTCGGCGATCTCGGTGCGGCCCGCTCCGACGAGGCCATAAAACCCGACAACTTCCCCGCGTCGGATCTGAAAACTCACGTTTCGATAAAGGTCGCCGCAACTCAGATCGCGCACTTCCAGGGCCACGTCCCCAAGTTCGTGGTGCGAGACGTTGCGGGACAGGTCCAGCTTACGCCCGATCATCATTTGGGTGACGGCTTCTTCATCTGTGTCAGCAGTGATCGCGGTACCAGTATGTTGCCCATCGCGCAGAACGCTGACCCGGTCTGTAATTCGGAAAATTTCCTCCATCCGATGGGAGATATAAATGATGCCCACATTCCGCGCTTTGAGGTCCGCGATCACCTCGAACAGCACGTCTTTTTCGGTGTCTGTCAGTGACGCGGTGGGTTCGTCGAATATCACAACCTTTGCATCAACCGTCAGAGCACGGGCAATTTCGACCATTTGCTTGTTCGCAATCGACAGCTCTCCGACAAGGGTTTTGGGCGTGAACCCGACTTTTAGCCGATCCAGAATTTTCGCGGTATTGGCATAGAGCGCCTCCCAATCGACCCGCCCGTAAGATTTGCGAGGCAGCTCTCCCAGATACACATTCTCAGCCACGGACAGTTCATCTGCGAGGCTGAGTTCTTGATGAATGAATACAACACCCATGGCCTTAGCCTCCAATGGGGACGCCATGATCGTAGGTGTTTCCGCAATCAGGATCTGGCCGTCGTCTGGTTGATAAATGCCCCCCAGAACTTTCATCAGCGTTGACTTTCCAGCGCCGTTTTCACCCATCAGCGCATGGACCTCGCCCGGCATGACCGCAAATGAGACCCCATCAAGCGCACGAACCCCGGGGAAGGTTTTCACGATCCCCTCAAGACGCAGGGCCGGTGTGTGTTCGGTCATATCTTCAACTCCTCGGCACCTTTGCGGTTTAGCTGCTTATCCAGATACAGCACCGCAATCAGGATGAGGCCGATCACCAAATTGACGGTCGACGTATCGGCCCCGATATGGCCAAGTCCTTTGCGCAACAGCTGGATTGCCAACACGCCGCCAAAGGTCGACACAACAGACCCCGCGCCGCCCGTTAGCTTGGTGCCACCCAGGACAACAGCCGTGATGATCCACAGCTCGTACAGCTCGCCGTCATTTGGATTGACTGACCCGCTTTCGGAATAGAACACAACAGCTGACAGGGCCGCCAAAAACCCGATGATCATGAAATTGATCATCATATGGGCTCCGACCCGGATACCCGCATTCACCGCCGCTTCGCGGTTGTCGCCGATGGCATAAGCGTTGCGCCCGTGGATGGTGCGGGTCATGATGAACCAGATCACCAAGGTCACGGCCAGCAGGAACCACGTGGCGGTGTGCAGGCCAAGAAACTGGGCTTCGGCAAAATCGACCAATGTCCAGTTCAGCTGACTTGTCGGTTGCTCGCCGTTGTACATGAAAACCAAGCCGCGATAGCCAAGCATCGAACCCAAGGTCACGATGAATGCATCTACCCCGGTCTTCCAGACGATCACACCGTTGATGGCGCCCAGAACAATCCCGGTAAGCAAGGCTAGACACCACGAGATTGGGATAACCCAATCGCCTAAACCTGCGAATACCGGCCAGGTCAGACTGTCCAGCAGGACGATGGCACATAGTGCAAAGGTTGCCCCGACGCTGAGGTCAATATTGCCGTTAATCATGACGATGGTCATACCCATCGCAATGATCCCAATTGGGGCGGATTGTTTGAACAGCAACAGCATGTTGTCGAGATCCATGAAGGCCTTGTCGCTGAGCGACATGAATTCACCCGCGATGCTGAAAAAGATCAGCTCGAACAGGATAAAACCCCATATGGCGCCGCGCTTCAGGAATGTGCTCAGAGTACCAGCTTGCATGTATCCGTTTCCCTTACGCGATCGGTGACCAAAGCTTGCCGCGTTTGGCCGCAATATCGAGCCAGACTGCCAGAATGATGATCACCCAGGTCACGACGTATTGGACGTAGAATTGAAGACCGACGAGCAACAGCCCGTTCTGGATAAACCCAAGCATCAGGACTCCGATGACGGTCTTGAAGATTGTTCCGGACCCGCCCAACAAAGATGCCCCGCCAAGGATCACTGCCGCCAGCACCTCAAGCTCTAGCCCTTGCCCCACAGTGTTCTGGCTGCCCATTGAACGGCTTGCCTGAATAAGGCCAGCTGTCGCCACACAAAATGACGAAGCCAGATAGCAGGCGAACACGACCCGCGCCCGGCGGATGCCTGAAAAGGTCGCGGCAACGCCATTGCCGCCCACAGCATAGACCTTGCGGCCAAAGGGCGTTTTGGCCAGCACAATTCCCAAGAATGAAGCAAGCAATACGAACAGCAGAATTGGCACAGGAATACCCAGCGCCTCGCCTTGACCAAACACGCTGAACCAGGTCCCTTCCTTATCGGCGATATCCATGTTTTTGCCGCCGGAATACGTGAGCGTCAGCCCATGGATGGCGGACAACATACCAAGCGTCACAATCAAAGAATTCAGCTTGAGGTAACCGACAAGAAACCCGATCAGCGCCCCCAGGCACATCGTCATGGCAAACATTGAAGGGATCGCCAGGGCTGGCCCGATCTTGTCGTGAAGATCCAGCACAACAATGGTCGAGAAAGACATCATCGAGCCAACCGACAGATCAAGATTGCCGCTGATCACAACGAAGGTCACACCCAGCGCCATCACGCCCAGAATGGCAGATGAACGGATGACGCCCATGATGTTGTCTGGATCCAGAAACCTTGGATTCGCCAACGTAAATCCGATGATAAACACTGCGAAGGCCACAAGAATGCCCTGTCGGGCCAATATGCCTCCGATGTCGGATTTCCTTAGTTGCACCATCCCGTTCTCCCTGTCTCCGTCATGCCGGAGCGTATTCTTGCGCCTGCAGCGCACGCGGTTGTCAAACCAGCGTCATTCCACCATCGATCATCACGATCTGGCCGGTCATGTAGTCACTGTCTGATGACGCAAGGAAGGTCGTCGTTCCGGTGATATCCTCGGGCTGCGCAACACGTCCGCGCAATATCTCTGCCGAAAACTCTTCCATTGCCTGCCCTGGCCGTTCGGCTGCCCCGATCTCCATCAGGTCGCGGTCGACCTCTTCCCACATTTCCGTCGCGACCACACCCGGCGCAAATCCCGTCACCGTGATACCATGCTTTGCCAAATCCCGAGCACCAGACTGGGTCAGCGAAACAACAGCCCATTTCGAGGCACAATAGGGTGCCACATTGTCAAAACCTTGCCGACTGGCAATGGAGGCGGTGTTGATGATCTTTCCAGCGGTGCCTTGCGCAATCATTTGCCGCGCGGCCTCTTGCATACCGATCATGCATCCCAACCCGTTTACTCCCATGATGAAATGCCAGTTCTCATCAGTCACATCGAGGAAATTCATCGGCTTGTTGACACCCGCGTTGTTGAATTTCACATCCAGTTTTCCAAACATTCCCACGGTGTGATCAATCATCGCGCGGACTTGCTGGCGGTCGGTCACGTCGACCGCTGCATGGGTGACCTGGCCACCATGACGTTTGGCGCGATGCTGGTTCTCGGCGGCGACCTCGGCCACCTTGTCTGCGTTTATGTCGGCAAAGCAGACATCTGCGCCGTCTTCCAACAGCGCCTCACCGATGGCGCGTCCGATACCTTGAGCTGCCCCTGTGACAATACAGGAACGTCCAGAGACCCGCCCCATGGGTTCCTCCCTATTCTCTTAAAGTGATAAAAAATGCGCAGAGCCCACCGGGGCTCAACGCATCTGAGGAGAGGCTTTAGAATACGGGCTTGGTATAATCGCCCATGTTGTCCTGAGTGATCTTCGGCGTGTCGAAGTAGTTCAGGAATGGCAATTCCTTGCCATCAAGCGTTTCTATTGCTGTCTTTAACGCGGCCTCGGCATCGTCAACAGGCGACTGGTAGATAGATCCCCAGTATTCGCCACGGCCCATTGCCTCATACCCAACGGCAAAGTTGGTTGCGCCGACAAAGATAATGCCTTCGCGACCTGCCGCTTTTGCTGCGTTCAGTGCACCAACACCCATGTTGTCATCACCGGAATAGACGCCATCAATGTCATCGTATTTAACAAGGAAGGCTTCCATGACTTTCTGGGATTTCTCACGATTCCAGTCGCCCGGCTGCGTTTCCACCAGCGTTACATTGGGGCAGACTTCCGGCAGGCGGTCATCAAAGCCCTTTTGGCGCTCGATGGCCGTTGTGTATCCGGGCTGACCTGAGATCTGAACGACGCGCGCCTCATTCTCGATGCCCATATCCTTGAACTTGTCGCATATGATTTCTGCGGAACGCGAACCCTGTGTGATGTTGTCAGGCCCCGAGAAGGATGAGACGAACGGAAAGCCAGCTTCGGCGATGTTCGAATTGGTGACGATGACAGGAATACCGGCTTTGTGGGCCTTGCGCACCGCAGGGATCACGGCCTCGCCATTGGTTGGCCAGATAATGATGGCGTCGACTTCCTGTTGGATCAGGTCTTCCATTTGGGCGATCTGACGCGCAACGTCGCCGCCCGCGTCCAGGACAACGACATTAACATCGCTGTTTGCTTCGGCTGCGGCAATAAAGGCTTTTTCGTAAGTGGTCTGGTAGCTGTCGACGCCTACATTGTTCTGCGTAATGCCAATTGTCTTTGTCTCGGCCAGTGCGGCCCCGCCGAAGGCAGTCAGGGTCAGGGCGGTGGTCGCAACAAGAGTTTTGCGGATATTCATTCGGTTTCCTCCCGGGTAACTTCTTTGTCTTGCCAACTCCCGTCTTTCCTCTGCGGGAATCATTATCCTCTGAGCGGATTAGCCCCGACAGGATGGCGAAATCCGCAAAGCTAACAGTCCTCGAAAATATCCAGATTGAGAATCATGGTATCCAGAACGGATATCTAAGCAATACTGCACCACGATCATTCTGAACATTTTGAGGGGGAGGGCAATATGAGCGAATCGAATTTGTCCAAATCGAACAATCAAGCGTCGAACCCGGCGCCAACTCCTGAAAAGGGTGCAAAGCGGTACAAACCCATGGACGGCTCAGCTTCGACATTTCAGCAAGGTTTTCATCAGGACAAGACTGAAATGCTTCAGGTTGTCTCGTTCCTTGAGAGTTTTTGCGAAGAGTTGGAAGACGTGATCGAGGCGTTTGCCCCGAACCCGTTCTTCCTGATGTCCCTGTTTCTGATCCGCAACCATTTCGAGGGAAAAACCGTCACGCCGACGTCACTCATCTCGGCCTCTCATATTCCCTATGCCACTGCGTCGCGCAGAGTTAAGGAGATGATCGAGAAGGGTCTGATCGAACAGCGCCCGCGCACCAGCTCGGGCAAAAGCTTCTCTCTTCATCCCAGCGAGCATCTTCTTGATGGATGGATGCAGCTCTCGACGCGCATTCGGCGTCTGGCCGAGCTTAAATTCGGAGCGAGTGAAAAACGCCCCGAATCCACCGACTACTATTTTGGTGGATCCTATATGGCGACTAAGTCGATCCCACCGCTGCAAGTGCTCGGAGAGCCCCTGAAACTTGCCGGTGGCGTTCGTGTTCTTGTCCATGGCGATCCGACTTTCATGGTGATGGAAACGCTTAAGCGTCAGTTTGAACAGGTGATTGGATCACCCATTCAGCAACGTGCGTTTTCGATCGACCGTCTGCATGAAGAAGCCCTGAAGAACGCAGAACGCCCGACCAGCCGCTATGACATCATCGCCGTTGATCTGCCCTGGATCGGTGAGTTCGTCGAGAAGGGCGTATTGCAGCCGTTGGAAGAGGTGATGGATCTGGACGTACTAGATCCGGCCGACTTCCATACTGCTGGCTGGAAAGCGGCGCATTGGGCTGGCAAAGCATATGGTGTCCCCGCCCAGACCACGCCAGAGCTTTTGTTTTATCGACGCGATCAGTTCGCCGAAGCAGGGCTGGAACCCCCTGCGACCACGGATGAACTGCTGACGGCCGCGCAGGCACTGCACGACCCGCAACATGGGCGATATGGCATCGCCTGGAACGCGGCGCGCGGAACTGCTCTTGGGCATACATTCTTAACGACGCTTTCGGATTTCGGGCAACCGATCGTTGATCTGGACGAAATTGCCGGCGGTTTTGACACTGAAAACCTGCATCACGACACCTACAAATTCACCATCGACACAGCCGCCGGTCTGTACGCCGCTGAGTATCTGATGGAGCTTCTGAAATACTCGCCACCCGATATCCTGTCGATGTCGTGGTATGAACGGATCCGTCCCTATGCGGCGGGCAAGGTGGCGATGGCCTATGGCTACACTCTGCTGGCGCCATATTTTGAAAGCGATCCGTCCTCGCCCGCGTTCGGGCAAACCGGTCTGCTTCCGCATCCCGCCGGTCTCGGCGCCACTCAGGTGGCCCCGGTTGGTGGCTATGTGATGGGCATCCCGTCCAACCTGCCACCAGAACGCCGCGCGGCGGCCGCAGAAGCGCTGCGGGTCTTCACCTCTCCCGAGGCACAAAAGCTCTACGTCCAGAACGGGAGCCGGACCAACCCGCGCTACTCGGTCGGGGCCGACCCCGAGGTGCGGCGATCCTCACCAATCTTTGAGGCGGTGGACGCGATGTCCTGGCGGGATGAACTGCAGTTTTGGCCACGCCCACCAGTGCCCGAGATCAGCGACGTTATCCGCATCTGCGGCGAAGAACTGCACGACATGCTGCGTGGAATGGTCCCCCCGAAAGAGGCCATGTACCGCGCGCAGACCCGAGCCGACGCAACGCTTGAAAACAAGCGACGAAGTTAGAACTCCAAGGAGAAGATCATGGACCTCAATCGCCTGAAAGGTAAAAATATTCTGATTACTGGTGCCGCCCGCGGCATGGGTCAGGCCAATGCCGAAAGTTTTGCCTCTCAGGGTGCCAATGTCTGTATCGGGGACCTTGACCATATTGAGGCGGAAAAAGTCGCGGATGGCATCAATGCCAGCGGCAACGGCAAGGCGATTGCGGTAAAAATGGATGTGACCAAACGCGAGGACAACGCCGCAGCCGTTGCCGCGACAGTCGATGCCTTTGGCAGCATCAATGTGGGCCTGTTTAACGCAGGTCTCAACAAGCCCCGGTTCTTCATGGATATCGATGAAGACAACTGGGACATGATCATGAACGTCAACACCAAGGCGATGTGGCTGGGCATGCAGGAAACTGCGCGCCAGATGATCAAACAAGGCCCGATGGAGGGCCATCCTTACAAGATCATCAACGTGGGGTCGATTGCCTCGCGTAAACCGCTTGTGGATGTGACGGTATATTGCACGTCGAAATACGGCTGCCTGGCACTGACGCATTGCGGTGCCGTCGCATTGTCCGAGCACAGCATCACCGTCAACGGATATGCGCCGGGGGTGGTCGTTACTCCGCTGTGGGAACAACTCGACAAGGACCTTGTCGATATCGGGTTCAAGGAACGTGAAGGGCAAGCCTACGAAGACATCGTCCGCGATGCCCTTCAGGTTAAGCGCGTGTCATATCCCGATGACATTGTTGGCACCGCGTCGTTCCTGGCGAGCGATGACAGCGACTATATGACCGGTCAGATGATCCATATCGACGGCGGCTGGTGCATTCAGTAGCGCCGCAATTTTGCAGAAAATCCAAATGAAACACAGGTGGCTCGACCGCCTTGAGGAGCCGATATGTCCAGAGCATTAATGCCCAACCTGCTGACCCCGCAGGATCTTGAACCCAACTGGCAATGGGAGGGGCGACTGCCTGCCTGGGGCCATACATCGGTCGATTTTGAACGCAGGATCGATCATGACCGACTGCGTCGCTATCGCCTGGCTCGTACGCGTGAGGCATTGATCGCTTCGAATGCCGGTACGCTTCTCCTCTTTGATGTGAATAACATCCGCTACGTGTCATCCACCAAGATAGGTGAATGGGAACGCGACAAGATGTGCCGCTTTTGCCTGCTGACCGGTGATGACGCCCCATATGTCTGGGACTTCGGGTCCGCCGCGATGCATCACAAGAAATATTCGGATTGGCTGGTGCCGGATCATTGCCGTGCCGGCGTCGTGGGCATGCGCGGGACCATCCCGCCAGAGTTCGGATTGATGCGCAAATACGCCAAAGAGATCGCCGGGTTGATCCGGGATGCCGGGATGGCCGATATGCCTGTCGGAGTGGACTATGCGGAAACAGCGATGTTCGAGGCGCTAAAGGCTGAAGGCATCAACGTGGTTGACGGCCAGCAGATCATGCTGGCTGCACGTGAGATCAAGAACTGGGATGAAATCCAGCTTTTGACGCAGGCGGCATCGATGGTCGATGGCGTCTATCACATGATCTATGAAGAGCTGAAGCCAGGCGTGCGCGAAAACGACATCGTCGCCCTGTCCAACAAGATGCTTTATGAGATGGGCAGCGACGACGTCGAGGCGATCAACGCCATTTCCGGCGAACGCTGCAACCCGCATCCTCATAATTTCACAGACCGGTTGTTCCGTCCCGGCGATCAGGCGTTTTTTGATATTCTACAATCTTATCAGGGATATCGCACTTGTTATTATCGAACGTTCAACATTGGTCGCTCAACGCCCGCCCAAAACGACGCCTATGTGAAAGCGCGCGAATGGATCGATGCGTCGATTTCGATGATCAAGCCGGGTGTCAGTACTGACAAGGTTGCTGCCGTCTGGCCCAAGGCGGAAGAGTTCGGATTCCCGGATGAAGCGTCTGCGTTTGGCCTGCAATTCGGTCACGGGCTTGGGCTGGCGCTGCATGAGCGGCCCATCATAAGTCGCGCGGTCAGCCTTGATCACCCGATGGAGATCAAGACCGGGATGGTGTTTGCGCTTGAGACCTATTGCCCGGCCGCCGACGGTTACTCTGCCGCGCGGATCGAGGAAGAGGTCGTGGTGACAGAAACCGGTTGCGAGGTGATCAGCCTGTTCCCGGCCGAAGAATTGCCAATCGCCAACCGCTACTGACGCGGATCGATACGGCCCCGACAAGGGCCGGTTTTACCCATTAGGAAAGTTCGCCATGAGCGTCGCAAGAACTAACACCGAGGACTATCTGCGCATGTACGCCCAGATGGTTCGCATCCGGACATTCGAAGACAATGCCAACCAACTGTATCTGTCAGCCAAAATGCCGGGGCTAACCCATATGTATTCCGGCGAAGAGGCCGTTGCGGTTGGAATTTGCGAGGCGTTGCGGGTAACCGACAAGATCACCTCGACCCACCGTGGTCACGGCCATTGCGTAGCCAAGGGCGCGAATTTCAAAGAGATGTTCTGCGAATTGTTGGGCAAAGAAGAAGGCTATTGCCGTGGCAAGGGCGGGTCCATGCATATCGCGGATCAATCCAATGGGAACCTTGGTGCAAACGCGATTGTCGGCGGGTCGATGGGCATCGCTACCGGGGCCGCCTTTTCCGCCAAGCTGCTGGGCAAGGATGACGTCACCGTCTGTTTCTTTGGCGATGGCGCTACGGCGCAGGGCTTGATGTACGAGGTCATGAATATGGCCGCGCTGTGGAAGTTGCCGGTCATTTATGCATGCGAAAACAACGGGTATTCAGAATACACACGCACCGAGGAAATCGCTGCAGGCTCGATCACGGCGCGGGCCGAAGCCTTTGGGATCGAGGCCCATCAGGTCGATGGGCAGGATGTCTTGGCGGTGAATGAGCTGACGCAGAAACTGGTGGAAAGCACGCGTCGGGGCGAAGGACCGTTCTTTATCGAACTGATGACCTATCGGTATCACGGCCACCATGTGGGCGATATCAACCGCGAGTACTACCGTTCCAAAGAAGAAGAAAAGGACTGGAAGGAAAACCGTGATCCGATAACACGGTTCCGGTCCTGGCTGGTCGCCGAGGGTATCACCTCGGAAGAAGAAATTGAGGCGATGAATGCCGAAATCAAATCCGAAGCTGTAGCGGCCGTCGACTATGCATTGAACGCAGACTACCCGGACGTATCCGAGGTCGACATGCATGTCTTTACTGACGTCAAACACGCACTAGCCTGAGGAGAAGATTATGCGAGAGATAACCCTGTCTCAGGCTGTTAACGAAGCGTTGGCCGAAGAAATGCGTCGCGACCCCACGACCTTCATAATTGGTGAAGATGTTGCCGAGGCGGGAACACCGTTCAAGATCCTGTCTGGCCTGGTTGAAGAATTTGGAACAGATCGTGTGGTGGACACGCCAATCGCAGAGCCGGGTTTCATGGGGCTGGCTGTCGGTGCCGCGATGACCGGGACCCGCCCCATTGTCGATTTGATGTTTGGCGACTTTCTCTTTCTGGTGATGGATCAGCTGTGTAATCAGGCCGCAAAGACACACTATATGTCTGGCGGCAAGATGAACGCGCCTTTGGTCCTGCGTACCAATCTGGGGGCGACCCGGCGCTCCGCTGCCCAACATTCGCAATCACTGCACGCCCTTGTGGCCCATATACCAGGCTTGAAAGTAGCTTTGCCGTCTTCGGCCTACGAGGCCAAAGGGCTGCTGAAAACCGCCATTCGCGACAACAACCCGGTTGTGATCTTCGAAGACAAGCTAATGTACAACGACAAAGCGCCAGTACCGGAAGAGGAATTCCTTATCCCCTTCGGTGAAGCCAACGTGAAACGTTCGGGCACCGACATAACCCTGATTGGGACGTCTTCGATGGTCCAGGTCTGCGAAAACGCCGCCGACATATTGTCATCCGAAGGGATTTCAGCTGAGGTGATCGACCCGCGCACAATCGTCCCGTTGGATGAAGAAACACTGCTGACGTCTGCTCGCAAGACCAGCCGTGTAATCGTGGTTGATGAGGGGCATCAAAGCTATGGCGTCACGGGCGAAATCGCCAGCCGTATCAACGAAAAAGCATTCTACCACTTGGATGCGCCAGTGCTGAGGATGGGGGCCATGGATGTGCCTGTTCCGTTCTCGCCCGCCTTGGAAGACATAACCGTTCCAACCCCGGAAGGCGTCGCCGAAAGCGCGCGCAAACTTATGTCAGGGGAAATGTTCCATGCCACATGAGGTGATCATGCCAGCCTTAGGCATGGCGCAGGACACCGGTCTTTTGGTGAATTGGCTGAAAGCGCCGGGCGAGGCGGTCAGCGCCGGTGATCCGCTGTTCGAGGTGGAGACTGATAAATCGACCATGGAGGTCGAAGCGCCCGTCGATGGCTATCTGACAAACATTACCGCCGAAGCCGGAGCAGAGGTGCCGGTAGGGCAGGTCATCGCGCATATATCGGACACGGCCGACGACAGCGGCCCGCTGCCAGCGTCCAGCGATCCGGTGGATGCCCCCGTGCAGCCTACTGTCGCCAATGAGATCGTCTCGGCAATTCCTTCACCATTCGATGACAAGCGATCCGCTGAACCAAATCAAACGACGATGACAGAGAGCGGGCGCATTCTGGCCTCGCCCAAAGCGCGCCGCGTTGCCTTTGCTGAAGGGTTGGATTTGAACCGGCTAGTATCGGCCGGACATCCGCAACCCTATCATGTTGCCGATATTGAAATCCTTCGAAACCTGCCCGAGAGCAACCGCAATTCGCCGCCCACAAGCCATCTGATGCAGATCACCGCCAGCGTTCCCCGGTCCGGCACGGATGATTTCCTCAGCTGGATGCTGGAAGACGGCGGAATAACCATTGCTCCATCGGCGCTTTGGGTCAGCATTGCCGCCGGGGCACTGCGCTCCGCCCAACCCGAGCGCTTGGATTTGGCGATTGCCGTTTCGGACTTGACCGGTACCGCGACCACTTACAGGAACCCTGACAAAACCCGCCTTCTTAATCAGTTGGAAAGCCCCGACGAGAAGGCGGATTTGGTTTTGAGGGACTTGACTGACAGCCCGATAACCGGGCTGCGGCTTGGCCCGGTTGCGGCTCCAATCCTGAGTATCGCAAGCGACAACGACACCTTGCGCCTCAGCCTTGAATTCACAGCTGACCTGATGGACGACGCCGCCGCGATAGCCCTTATCTCAGGTTTTTCCGAACGGCTGGCCAATCCTTTGCTCCACCTGCTTTGACCTAAAGGGACCCCTCATGAAAAACACCGATCTCTATATCAACGGCCAATGGCAACCAGGATCCGAAGGTCAGCGATTTGATGTGATCAACCCGGCCACAGAAGAAGTCTTGGCCTCGGTCGCCTCCGCCGAAATCGCGGATGCGGACAGCGCGCTGGATGCTGCCGAGACTGCCATGGCCGATTGGTCTGCCCGCACACCCCGGGCGCGGTCCGAGGTCTTGCGCAAAGCTTGGGAGCTCATGTCAGACCGGTTGGAAGAGTTTGCGCATCTGATCACGCTGGAGAATGGCAAAGCCAGGGCAGATGCGATTGGCGAGGCCATCTACGCCGCAGAATTCTTCCGTTGGTTCGCTGAAGAAGCCGTGCGGGCGGATGGAATGATAACTCATGCCCCCAGTTCCGGTACCCGGATCATTGTGCAACATAAGCCCGCGGGCCTAGCGGTGCTGGTGACCCCTTGGAATTATCCGGCTGCCATGGGCACCCGCAAGATCGCGCCGGCCCTGGCCGCAGGTTGCGCGGTAATCATCAAGCCCGCGTCAGAGACCCCTCTGACCATGCTGGCGCTGATGCCCCTTCTGGAAGAGGCTGGCGCGCCACCGGGATTGGTTAATGTTCTACCATCGCGGCGCACGGGTGCCTTGGTTGATCACATGATGCACGACCCGCGCGTGCGTGTGGTCAGCTTTACCGGATCAACGGTTGTTGGACGGAAACTTCTGAAGGGTGCCGCTGATCAGGTGTTGAAACCAGCGATGGAGCTTGGGGGAAATGCACCCGTTATTGTTCTGGAAGATGCCAACATGGAAACGGCAATCGAGGGCACCATGCTAGCCAAGATGCGCAATCTGGGCGAAGCTTGTACGGCGGCCAACCGGATATACGTGCATGCAAACCTCGCCGAGGAGTTTACGAGGCGCCTATCGGAAGAAATGTCCGCGTTGAAGGTCGGGGACGGCACCGATCCCTCCGTCGACGTTGGTCCACTGGTCAATGCCGATACCCGCAACAAAGTGGCCGGGTTTGTTGCTGACGCAGTTGCGAAAGGGGCCCGTATCGAGTGTGGGGGTACCACGCCTGATGGGCCTGGATTCTTTTATCCTCCAACCGTTCTTTCTAATGTTCCGGAAAGTGCCGAGTGTGTGAATGATGAGATTTTCGGACCCGTCGCTGCCATTCAGACCTTCACCAACCAAGAAGATGTCCTCCGCCGCGCCAACGCCACCGAATACGGTCTTGTGGCTTACGTCTTCTCAGATGATTTCAAGCGCGCGCTACAGGTTTGCGAGCGATTGGAATACGGCATGGTCGGCCTCAATCGCGGGTTAGTAAGCGACCCGGCGGCGCCATTTGGTGGTGTTAAACAATCCGGCCTAGGGCGAGAGGGCGGACATGAAGGTATGCTCGAGTTTATGGAAACTCAGTATATCTCGGCCAGCTGGTGATTTCGGTATTTCAAACTGAGTAAAGACCGGAAACTAAAACCACTCATCGGGACTCATCCTTGGAATAAATGACTATGGGGAGATGCAGAGGTCAGACGACTACGGCTATAGAAACATCACATTCGCCTTCGATAAATCAATGTCCGCTCTCACGTGTGCGAAGTTGGTTTGTCGCACCTGCAGCGAATGTCCGCTTGGTGGCCACTCCACCAACTCTGATCCTTGGAGGAACGTCTGTTTTATCCGAGGTAGGATGACGGTGGAATGTTCGCATCGGGATGGCCCGCGAAGATGTCGTAGGTCTTCCGACCAAATACCATGTCATATGGCTCGGAAATGGCGTGACGCTCGACTTGCTCCATCACGCCCTCCCAATATGGCGCTGCCCAGCCACCGTGTTCAAGCCCTTCCGACGGATCTTCTTCTGGCATACTCGGGGATTGCATCACGCCATCGAGCGTCACGAATGTCAGAATGGCAAGCTGTCGCATGTGTCCGAGCTGTCAGCCAAATTTTTTTGCGGAAAGATACTCGACGAGCTTGTCAAAGGCCTGGTTCCACCCACCGGCACCTGCTGTGCCCGCCTCAACACCAATGTGGACCATGGTCAAAAAGGTTTTCCCGTTCGCTTCAGAGAGTTCAACAATGATCTCGGTGATGTCAGGAAAGTCACCAGGCATGCCCATGGACTGAGGTGTGATAAGGGTGCCATCCTCATCACACATACTCTCCGTATAGACGAGGCGATGCGGTCGGGTGACTTCTTTGTACACGCCTGTGAACCACATTTTCATGGGTCGCTCAGCCGAATTCATTTCCATGCAAACCTTACGCGTGCCGCCAACAACCACGTCCATTTCGGCTACTGGAACCGACATGCCGCGGGGTCCATACCATGCACTAAACAGGGCCGGGTCAGTCCACATGTCCCAGATGGTGCCAATCGGGGCGTCAAATTCTCGCTCGATCTTTACCCATTTCTTCTCGTCATTCATCTGGTGTTTCCTTCATTCCATTCAGAATTCTGTCCATTGCGTCGAACCGAGCTTCCCAGATGAAACGGTATTGGTCGGTCCAGCTTGCAACGGCCTCCAGCGGTTTTGTGTCCAAAGCACAAGGGCGGAACTGAGCACTCTTGCCACGTAAGACCAAGCCAGCAGCCTCCAGTACCCGGATATGTTTGGAAATCGCGGGTAAGGTCGCATCGAAGGGTTCTGCAAGCTCGTTCACAGTCGCTGTGCCTTTGGCCAATCGTGCCAGAATTGCGCGCCTCGTAGGGTGGGCCAGTGCTGAAAAAGCTGCATCAAGTTGTTCATCACCTGTCATGGCGACATATTATACCAGTTAGTTAATTAAACAACTGGTTAATTTAACTCGTCGAATACGTAACCGCAGTCAACACCGCTTTTGCGCGGCTTGCGCGAGTTGAAGTTCGATACACCGTCGGCAGACACCATCAGTTTTGGAGCGTTCCCAGGCAAATGGTTGACTTCAACCTGTATGGTGAACTAGTTCGATACACATGATGAAAGCGTTTGACATTTCCAAAGGGTATTATCCTCAGCTTGCATAGCTGCGGACGCTTCACTGTGAATTTTCCGCTGCCCTGACAGCGGTCTAAACACGAAATGATCTCCTGCCGGGCGGCAGTTTTTTGAGGTCATGAGATGAAAAACTCTAGAGTTGAAAAAGCCGCTACATCTGTCGGGATCATCGGTTTCGGCGCATTCGGGCAGCTGATTGCAAGGCACCTGAACGAGCAATTCAAGCTGATTGCTTATGATCCATCACCAAACCTAAAAGAAGACGCATCGAAACTCGGCGTGTCACTTACTTCTCTTGATCAAGTTGCAAAGTGCGACGTGATTGTAGTCGCTTCACCTGTTTCAAGCTTTGAGAGTGTCGTGAGGTCCATTGCCCCAATCTGTCGCCCTGGTGCGATCATAGTTGATGTTGGTTCGGTAAAAGTTGAGCCCTCTGAGATTATGGATAGGTTTCTTCCAGATTACGTCAGTATTGTCGCAACTCATCCACTATTTGGCCCGCAAAGCGCCCGCAATGGTGTCAGAGGTCGAAAGATCGCTATTTGTCCAATACGCGGACATCACCATATCCACGTTGCGGCTTTTCTACGAAAACACCTGGGCCTTCACGTCATAATGACGACACCAGACCAGCACGACAGGGATGCGGCAACTGTTCAAGGCATTACCCATTTGATTGCTAAAGTGTTGCTGAATATGGGGCCTTTACCGTCTCGTATGACGACCAAGAGTTTTGATCTTATCTCAGAAGCTATCTCGATGGTACAACATGACGCGCCGGAGGTTTTTGAGGCTATTGAGAACGCGAACCCCTACGCAAAAGAGGTCAGGCAAAGGTTTTTTGGTTTGGCGTTCGAACTGAGTTCTATTTTGGAAGACAGCGAAGGGCACGATTGAGTGCTACCTGCGCCTAACCCCGTTCCTCGCGACGATGAATGCGGCCGAACCGTTCTCTGGACGCCATTTGTGTTCGATGCTGAACCCGTGAGCCTGCATTCGCTCAACAAGGATTTCTTGGCTAAGCACACGGATTTTGGGCAACAAACCAATGGCCCCGAGGGTCGGTATGGCGTATTTTTCCATGCCTTCCAGGCAAACTGTCGAGCTGAAGAGCAGGCCACCTTCTTTCAATGAGCCTCGAACCCGCTCCAAGGCTTCGTCAAGATCCAGCACCAGGTGCAGTACCGACATAGCCAATACCGCATCATACTGCTGATCCTTTGCAGGGATGGGCCAGTTGTCGAACGCGCTTACTTCGAAGTTCACGTTCTCAACACCCTGTTCTTCGGCTTTTTCCCGAGCAATTGAGATCATTTCTGAAGAGTAATCGATGGCGTCGATATGAGCGACGTTTGGAGCGTGAATAAGTGCCGTCGTTCCCGTGCCGCAACCGATTTCCAGGAGGTGATCCTGAGGAGAAAGATGTCTCGCGGTAAAGTCGAGCTTGTATTCGTAGGCAGCTTGGTTTCCAACGGGGCGGCGCGCATATGAACGTGCCATCATGTTCCAAAATCGTGGTGGATGGATGAGCATATCTGTTCCTTGGAATAATGTGTTGCAGTCGCGAAGACTTAACTGGCGTCTTGGATGTCGAAGACTTTTTCGAGGGGCTTGTCGAAGACGCGGGAAATCAGGATCGCCAATTCAAGCGTTGGTGAATATTTTGCATTTTCGATGGCAACGATTGTTTGCCGGGTGACACCAACTCTTTCGGCGAGTTCTTTCTGGGTCATTTCGTCTGCGTCAAACCTTAGCCGTCTGATGTTGTTGGTGATCTTGAGCTTTCCCATCGTTCAATACCCGCGCCGATAGCTAACAAACTTGACGATATCTGCCGCAAAAGACCCGAATGCCATGCCGAAATAGATAATGTTAAACCCAATCAAAGCTGATGCGTTGAAGGCCAGGGCCAGGACGGCAGAGACAAAGCCTGCACCTGCGAAGACAATGATCGCAAGGCTACCGCGGCGTTCGAACAGCTTGTCACGTTCATCGACGACGAAACTGGGTTTGGGTTCGCGTGTGACAATTGCAAAACCGATATTGAACAGAATCGTGCCAATTATGGTGGCGACAATGCCCAGGGGGATTAACCAGATCACCATGCGGGCCCAGTTATTCACAGCATCAGGACCATCGAACATCCCAGAGGCATTCATGTCCAGAAGCCGAAAAACGACAAAGGCACTGACAGCAAGATTCACGAAGATTGAGACGACAGTGTTGCGATCTTGGTAGGTCATATCCGAGGTCTCCAGAGTGCAGCATTCAATCTGCGAGTGTCCAGTATCTATTACACGATGCATGCTTTACCATACTCTGAGTCAAATATTATTTACATACCATGTCTTCAAATTTCTGGCGTTGGCTTTGAGACTGGGCATCTATTGACGCTACCAATTCAGACGTTCGTACGCTCATAGCTCGCGCGATTTGGACTGCAACCAGGCCGCAAAGGATCGCGAATCAATGTGCTCGAAACAGGCCGAATTGGCTCATGACGGCTTTATCGAAAGGTTGAGTGACGCCAATTCACACACGTTTTGGCAGAAGGGTCTCGGAACTACGCGGTGGAAATCCAAAAACTTCATTCATGGTCTTGACGCCGAGCATCAGTTTCCCGCAGCCTTAGCTCATGACTTAAGCACGCAACATCTGCCAACGAATATCGGCCTGAGGTCGATACCCCACACGAAACCTGTGGGAGGCGGCATTGGTATGCGGGCGAGGTTTATATCCTTGTAATTGCTCCAGATTAGAGTGCACGAGTCGGTTCGATCCCGACGCCTCCTACCATCCCTTGGAGGCAAAGCATGTCATTGAAACTCAATAACTCTGAAGACCTTAGGGCTGCCGTGGCAGCGGAAACGAAAGAAGGCTTGCGCCGGTTCGTCGCCTCGCTGCGCGACAGTGATTCAGACGTAAAACCCGAGGTCAGTGCGGAAGTGGAGCACACCGATGACTGACAGGTTCGACTATGGCGACATCCGCGGCTCCGTGGAGAAACATCTCGCAAAAGACAAACTGGGCTGGATTCAGATTGTCACGGAATGCTTTGAAGACATCAAAGCTCGTTGTGACAGCGAGGAAAAAACATACCCCTCGGTCAGCCAGATCAAACAGAAATATGGCGCGCTTCGAATTTACCTGGGTTGCGCAATTGAAGACCCGTTCATCCAGTCCAGCTTGGAGGAGGCCGTTCAGAAAGCTGACAGGAGCTGCGAGCGCTGCGGCAACGTCTCTAGGCCTCAGTGCATCGGCGCCTGGTATGCCAACCTGTGCTGTTGGCACGCCCATGAAGTCGCAGTCGAGCGCTCGGAGAAGTTCCCCAAAGTCGGGCTGAACCTGCGGTCGAAAAGTGCCGCCCTTCAGTGCCGCAGCTGCGGTTATCACGGACAAATTGCCTGGGATGTGTCCGGCCACAGATGCCCTGCCTGTGTGTCAAAGGGCTGGTGAGATGGGAAGTGATACAACATGGGCAGACAGTGAGGTCTTAGCTCTGGCGGGTTTTAACCACGACAAGGCGGACGTGTTGCGCCGTATTCTAAACTTTGTGGAGTCCGGCGACGAATGGCTGTGCGTCAAGCAGATGGTTCTACAGAATGCCAGTGCCGACGATCTTGGGGACGTGCTGCGCAAACGATTCAAGGAAGCTGCGGCCTACTGCGACGAGTCCGAAGACTGGCGACAGCGTGAGATTGCGCGGTTGGGGGAAATTGAACCAACCCTGGCACTCTTTGCCGCTGACGCGGTAAACCAGATGCTGAGCCGGGATATCTGGCTGGATGTCATGCACGTTATCGCTGAAGCCCATGCAAAGGCAAGCTCATCCGAAACCAAGGCTAGCAAGAACATAAAGCCCGCTCGTTATCTCATCGACAAAACCGACTTCAACTACTTGCCGCCCAACCTCCGGAAGGAGATGCCAAAACACATCCAAAAGCTCACAGAATGGAGCGACCAGTTTGCTCGCCTAAGGGCGCTGGTGGATCTCGACGAGCTTCGTTCGCTCTCCGACCGGTTCCCGCATTGCGATCACGTCATCGAAGGGATTGCCGAGGGGATCGAGCGAACCTGGGACATGGGTTCGAACATCATTCACATTCAACCAACATTGCTCGTCGTCGAGGCGGGCCTTCGCAAAACGGCTCTGGCCCGGGAGGTCTGCAAGACACTTGGGCTACATGCGCAGATCGCCAATGTGGGGGGTAAGTCAGAGAACCATCTGTTTGGCCTCAGCGCTGGCTGGAGCAGCGCACATGCGGGCATCGTCACGGAGGCCGTCGCCACGGCACGTGTATTGAACCCTGTCATCATTCTGGATGAGATCGACAAAACGCATGCCGGCCGCAACGGGGACATCACTGGTGAACTCCTTGGCAGGTTGGAACCGATGGAGGCTCGGAGATATCGGGAAAAATATCTCGCTGCTGATGTGAATGCCGCGCTTGTGAGTTGGATCCTGACGGCAAACGATCTGTGGTGCATTCCTGCTCCATTGCGCAGCCGCTGCATCATCTATGAGGTCCCGGAACCAACACCGAAGCAACTGCCGGCGATCATCAAAAGCATGGTGAATGAATACGCTGCTGAGTTCGGACTGCGCAATGAGTTCTTTGCGCTTGATTTGGGAGATGTGGAAGCTCTGGTCGAGACTTTCAAACAGCACAAATCGGTACGGGTTCTGCACCGGTTTGTACGTGGGCTCCTTCATCAGAAATCAAAGCGTCGGAAATGGAATTGAACCGCGCAATGCGCCTCCAAGAGGGAACCTGAGCGATTGGGTTAAGGGCCCTACACCTATGAACACAGATAACTGAGAGAGAGCTAAGATGCTTAGAATTGTGGTTTATGCAAATCAGACTCCAATCGCAGAGGCTTGGGCGGGCAACATGTCTATGTTGGCCGACGTTAGCAATTACGAGGTGAGAGCCGTCGAGCACGCCGCGCCCAAACTCGACATCCCAGCCAACGATGTAACGGGTTGGGTAAAAGATCATCCACGGCGGACGAGTGTCTGGCACCTTGTTCGAAAAAATCGCGGAGATGGCTGTCGGTGAGCATACTAAAGCCACCGCAGCGCAAGGAGATACACCGTCGATTGCGGCCAACAGTTCTGATTGAGGCCGGTCGGTGACCCCTTCATTCCTCATCAGATCACGAGAGATCGTGTTATCGATCATCTGATCAGACGACAAAGACACTATGTGGTAAAGTTGACTATGAGCACTGAAACCCTGATCAGCCTTACAATATCCCTTGTGCTTAGCGGCCTATGCTGTTGGCTGGTCCGCCATGTTGTGAAACATGCCGGTCAAGACAGGATAGTAGACCCAGAGGCCGTTGAAGAGCTGATGCGAACCACCGACTGGTCTCAGCTCGATAGGGTCATGGATCGGCCCAGTGACAAGCACCCCGGCGCCGACAAGTCGTAACGTTGGCTCACGGAGATCGACTACGAGGCTGACGATCAGAAATTCGCGCCAAGGCGGATGGATTTGTTGAACTCAATTAAATGGCTTTCGCATCGACCCAAAATGAGTTTCCTGCCGCTTCCGTTGGAGGCGGCTGTGAGTTCAGCCTTATCCATCCGGAATTTCACGATCCAGACGACAGCACATATCCAGAACCGCAGAAGTTCAGTTCTCATGTTCGAACAAATGGTGACGATCATGGCGTGATTGGCATTCGCTACCAAAGCGTCAGGCGCCCCGGTCACGACAATTGGGTGTGTTTTGTGCCGCCAGCGATCTTAGATGTAACTCAGGCGCGTCACTTTGACATTGACGTGAGACCCACCGGGAAGGTGATTGTTCACAGTCTGACATAGGGCAGCCCCATGATAGGGGTCCATTGCAGCACAGAGCGAAATGTCACTCTCAGAGTTTTCGACAAAGCGGCCGTTTGCGCGTGGCGCAGTGGATTCAATGAATGAGCCCAAACCCACTGATGCCGCAGCAGGGACGAATAACCGCGGATCAAAACAGGCAGCCATTGACATCATTAACAGCGAACCTGTCCAAGCTAATCACCATGTTGCTACTTTGAAGAAGTGCGATCCGCAAAACTGTCTCCGGCATCGAGCGGCACCCCTTGTCGATAAGTGTCATTTTTACTAAAGCGCTTCAATCTCACAGACATATGCGCGCAAAGGAACTGAACCACTTACAGGGTCCACCACATCCTGACTGATCATCTGATTGAAGTTCGCTGTGTTTTCGCCAAGTACGTCATAGCCCGGCGCGTCAAGTTCAGGGCAAGCTTGCCACCATCCGTGCTGGCCACAGATCACCTTCGGATCAAGGTTTTCGTCCAGCCGCGCCCGAGCTCGGGCGTGTCCATGTGGTGTCTGTATACGCACCCAATCTCCGGCGCTGATGTTTCGCGCTTCAGCAGCTTCTGGATGCATGTCAACTTGTGGCTCCGGTGCGCGACGACGCAGGCTTGGCAATCCACGATGCTGGCTTTCGCAGTAGAGTGAATCTTTGGTGCAGGTCAGGATCAATGGATAGCGCGCTGCAAGTTTAGGCTGCGCCTTATGCCCAATAAGTGGCTCCTCATAATCAGGCAGTGGCGGATAGCCATGATCCATCAAGGTTTCAGAATAGAATTCTACTTTCTTCGAAGGTGTATCGAATCCGCGCGGCACGCCGTCTTTGACGCCCTGATACTTCTGATAGGACGTCCGCAACGGCACACGAATGCCTTCAGGAGTTGCGCGTAAGTCCTCGGGTGTCAATCCGCTGGGCGACAGCTGGTGGCGGTAGGCCGCGTTAATATCACCGTCCCAGAACAGATCTCCCAACCCAAGCTCGCAGGCCAGGTCAAAAACAATCTGGATGTCCGACCGTGCCTCGCCTCGTGCTTCGACCAGCTGCTGGCGTAACTGAACAAGGGAACATGCGTCTTGGCTAACCTCAAATCCAATCTTCAACCCTTCAGACTCGAACGGGCTGGTCGTAGGCAAAACGATATCAGCGAGCTCGGCACTGGGGTTCATGAACAGATCGATATGGACATTGAACTCAAGCGCCTTCAGCGCCTCGTAACCACGCGCGCCATCTGCATGGGCCAGTAGCAGGTTCGAGCCAAAGTTAATCATCGCTCGTACTTTGTAGGGTTTCTCGTCCAGAATGGCGTCGTAAACATCGGCCGAGGCGACAAAATCATACTTTGCCGGACCAAGCGGCCTTTTAACCCGTCCCAAAGTCTTTTCACGTTGCGTCGCAGACAGAAACTCGTCCCCTTGGATATTGTTTGTCGGAACGGCGGGAAATTCTACATTGCCCCCTTTGGTGTCGTAGTTGCCGGTCAACGCGTACAACAGCCCAATGGACCGCGCGCTCTGGGTCGCATTGGATTGCTGCTCAAGTCCTGACCAGGCCATGTAGGCAACAGGTCGCGATTGCCACATCATCTTGGCCGTGCGCGTGATATCCGATGCGGCGACGCCCGTGATTTCCTCTACGGTATCGGGGGTATAGCGGGCACAGATTTGCGACCAAATCTCAAAGACCGGGCGGCAGGTCATAGGCCCATCCAAAGTTGTGACTTCGAAAGAACCAGATAGGGCATAGCTGCCGGTATCGGCACCGTGTTCGCAGGGCACTGGTTCCTTGGTTGCTTCAGACCAGACCATGTAGCTGTCAGACGACTTGCCAACCGACAAATCAGAAGCGCGTAACAACCTTTTGGTATCATCCCGAACCAACATCGGCGCATTGGACCAACTGCGCAAAAACGCATGATCGAACCAACCCTCTCGGATCATGACATTCGACAATCCCAACGCCAATGCTCCGTCTGTACCGGGTCGCACCTGCAACCAAGCGTCAGCCTGCCGCGCCAACCCCGCGTTTCGCGGATCTACAACGATCAATTGCGCGCCACGCTTTTTGGCCGCACTGGTTGCAGTCGCATGTGCAATCCGCGAAACCGTCGGATTGTAACCCCAGAACAAAATACAACCGGCGTTTTCCAGGTCCGGCATTACTCCCGCAGGTAACGCGGACCCAAAGGAGTAAAGGTTGGCTAAATACCGACCCCAACCGCAGAGTTCCATTGATATTGATTGGTTCGGGCTGCCGAAAGCTCGCCGTATCCGTCGGACCCATTCGACGGAATCAGACATGGCAGACGTCGACGGGGACGCAGTATTGAAGGCTACAGTCTCGGGGCCATGTTGATCGGACAGGCGCTTTAGGTTGTCAGAGATTGTGCGCAATGCTTCGTCCCAACTGATCCGTTGCCACCCAGGATCGGCCGCGCCTTTAGGCTGTGTGCGCTGTATCGGGTATTCAAGCCTGTTCGGATGGTAAACCAATTCAGGGGCAACCTTGCCCTTGATACAGAGCGCCCGCCCTGTCGGATGTGAAGGATCCGCCGACAACGATGTCAGCCGCGCATCTTCAACGGTAGCTATCGCACCGCACCGAGACACACAAAGCGCGCAATAACTGGATATCTCTTCTCGGACCTGCGTAGGCTCAGACATGAAAATTCGCTTTCGGCTGTTCGGTTCAGTCAAACTAATGAGTGTTGGCTGACGCTATCACAAATTGACGCAATGTCTCTTTTTCCATCCAAAACCATTGCACCGCATTCGATGGCGACGTGTTAACTTCGAGGTGAAAAAATACTAAGCAGCCGTTAGCGTGAGCGCAGTGAATTGGCGCTTCGTCCCGCAACGATTGATTTCAAAGCTCGTTTCGTAATGTCCGGCTCGGGCCGAGGGTGTGACTCGTCGCTGACGCGAGTTGCAGAGAATGTCGGAAGCGAGCCTATTTTGACCGGTGCTGCAAAACGTATGAATGCCCGCAATTGACGTTGCCCTGATTTCGAGCAGTCTCAAGAAATCATACCGGGCTTGTTTTCATTAAGTTGGCCAGGAGTGTACTAAAGCCTCGCGCACGTTCGCTTGTCACGCCTGCAAATCCCACAACGAGGCCAGCCATCTTGGTATCCAGAGACAGCGATGACAGCGGCAGTGGATGATAACCTTCTGGGCGCATGGCGTTAACGATCCGACTGTCGTCAATAGCTTCGTGAAACGTCACCATAAGTTGCAGCCCACCTTCCGGTTCCGATACGTTGATCCGGTCTCCGAGAGTTGCTTTTAAACTTGCAGCCAATACGTCTTTGCGCTCGCGGTAAACCTCCGCCGTGCGTCGGACATGCCGCGCGTACAAGCCCTCATACATGAACTGAGCGAGCGCCGCTTGAACGTGCAAGTTCGCCGCAAGCCCGAGCGTGCGATGCGCCCGTATTGCAATGTCGCGCATGCTGTCTGGCAAAACCAGCCAGCCTATTCGCAGGCTGGGCAGAAGCGACTTTGAGGCTGTTCCCAGCATGAAAACGCATTGGTTCTGATCCAGCGCAAAAAGTGGTGGGATATCGCGATGCTGCCAGACAAAATCGCTGTCGTAGTCGTCCTCTAAGATTACTGCATTCTCCCGCAGGGCCCACGCCAAAAGGGATTGCCGGTGCTGCATCGGCATCCGCGTTCCTGTCGGGTATTGCGTCGACGGCGTGACGTAAGCCAACCGTGCGCTCGGCAAGTCTGCATCATTCAACGGGCGTAATTGTACCCCCATTGACCGCAACACAGCCCGTGCGCCGCCATATCCCGGATCTTCGACAAGTGCGGTATCGCCGACATCTGTGATCAATGAGGTAACAAGTCTCGCAGCAGTCTGCGTGCCGGTGGTAATCAGAATGTTGTCTGGCGAAACGCGCACACCGCGCGTTTGCAACAGATGCTTCGCCAATGCATTTCGCAACGACGCGTGGCCGTGATACTCCGCGTAGTTCTCGGCTTCGTCGTAGCGGGTTCGTGCGGCACGGCGTAGTATGCGTGCCCATTGATCGTGTGGAAAAAGGTTTGGATCAGGCAACCCCGGCGATAAGGCGTTAACAGACTTAGTCCCGTGGCCAACCAAGTTGTCAGCTAATTCTTCGCCGCGTGCCGAAACACGAATACACGATGTGGGCTGAGCAATTTGGGGCACTTGCGGTACACTCAAAACGATTGGCGGTCGACCTCGAGCGGTTTTGATCACGCCCTCAGCCACAAGCGCCTCATAGGTGTCTTGAACACTGTTGCGCGACATTCCCAGACCTGCTGCTGCCGAACGAGTTGAGGGGAGCACTTCACCTGCTGTCAACTTGCCAGTTGCCACAGCGCTACGGATCGCTGCACGCAGACGTTTCGCCCGCCCATCGTTCGGCGCGGCGTCTTCATTCAGTAGTTTGGACAATTCTAGTGGCCCCATGCTTTCTAATACAACTGTCCCTTTGTGCAGTCCACTTTTGAGTTTAGAAAGTGCGAGACCATTACAGAGCCGAAAGCGCAAACGATGACATATACCACGTTCACCCGTGTCTTCATGACGGCCTGTGGGTTGCAATCTATCACCTATGGCCTGACGTTTTTGTTGCCGGAACTGTTTGCACAGATCGGCGGAACCACGGCGGACGTTGGCTCTGTTCTTGGTGTGACCGCGCTCACTACGTTGGCCGTTGTGTTGTTATTGGGTGAAGCCACTAAGCGAATAGGCATCATGCCCCCATTGGCGGCGTCAGGCCTTATTTGCGCACTAAGCTTGATCCTCTTTGCACGGGCCGCATCGATTGACGCAATGGTTTATTTTGCGGGAGGGATGCTTGGTCTTGGATGGGGGTTGTTCTACGTGTTGGGGCCGATTGCGCTGGCACAAGTGTTGAAGCCGGATCAACGCGTCACGCAATTTACATGGTTGTCCACCTTTGTGATGGCGGGCATCGGAGTGGGGCCGATCATCGGGTATTTGGTCGGGGCGGAGCTAGGGTTTTCTGTAGTCGCCGTCGCTTGCCTGGCTTGTGCTGCCGCCTTTGCAACGCTCACACACCATCACACTAATTTGCGCGTGACACAGGCGGATGTGGAAAACGACCTATCGTTTCGCAGCGCCACACAGGTTATGACCTCATGCGCGTGGCGGCCCATTGTGATGGTGGGCCTTGGCGCCTCCGTATTTGCCGCGGTCTCAAATTTCCAAACGGTTTATGCGGATGCTAACGGGCTAAGCTACGCTGCGTTTTTTCTAGCTTATACCGTCACGGTCATCATTGGTCGCCTCGTCATGGCGCGATTTATCGGCACTCATGCGCCTTACGGTGTGATCGCTTTTTTGATGGTGGTTATGACCGCAGCGGTTCTGGTACTTTTGATCCAATCCTCCAACATGATCGTCTATGTGGCTGCTTCGATCTTGTTCGGAATCGGCTACGGTGTTGCATACCCGATTGTAAAAGCCATGGCCGCCAATGATGCGTGCCCAGAACTGACCGCGGCGACCCTCCAGATGTTCGGACTGTCCTATTTCGTGGGCGTTTTCGGGTTCCCTTTTGTCGCGGGCGTGGTGATCACGACCGCAGGTATCCCAACACTTCTGATAATCGCAGCACTGTTGAGCTGCGCTGAAGGCAGTCTAGCCTATGTCCGATGGCGGCAGGATAGAATAGTTGTCGCCATGATGAGTAGCGACTGAGAAATGCCAAAAGACAACAGGAGGTCATCATGACAATGCTATCGGTGAACATGAACGTAGCTGCTCTGTTGCGAAACAGGCGCGATCATGCGTGGCCCGACGTGGTGAAATTGGGCCGCATCGCACTTGAGGCTGGAGCGGGTGGTTTGACGGTTTACGTAGAGTTGATGTGTAGCCATCGACCTCAAGCGGATATTTAGATGGGCAACTCGAACGGCGGTTTTGTCCCGCATGGCGAGCCTTTGACTGACCCATGATATCTGGCCGCTATGGTTCCACCGAGCCGCTAACTGTAGTTTCACTAATGCGTTTGTTGCGAACAGAGGCAGCAAGCTGCCCCTGTTCGATGGGCTGTTCAGAAAGGGAACCTATGGCGAAGTGGTGGCGGGCGTTCAACCTCTGGCGGGAGGCCAACGTCCTTCCTCAGATAGTCCGGCAACTCCGCACGCCTGAACTGGACGGGACGCTCCCCGCCGAGCCGCCGCACTAGACTTTCTACCAATCGCAGCAAGAGACCGTGCGACCGACTGAGGGGGATGTAAAGGGATAAGCTTGGCATTGTTCTCTCCATGAATTGATGGAAAGCCGCCACATGAGGAAAACACAAAAAAGGCCGCTCATGAGGCGGCCTTCAGATTAGAAACCTGTCAGACCGCGTTAACGGATTACTGCGCCTACCGCGCGAAGCATTGAAGTCTGACAATTCAGCATTTCTGATCTCTCCTGAATCAGGGTTTCCGGAACGCATGTGTACCAAACGGATGGCGCCGGTTCAACAAACTATGAAGTCATAGGTCGAATTTCGCCGGATCGCGAACTCGCGTTCATTCGCATGAGCCGAGTATTGAACCCCATAATTGCGAATTATATTAAATTTCTTCTCAATACCTGATGTTGTCGGCAACCGACTGTTTTAGTGCCAGTTTAATCTCGCTCTGCAATGGTCGACGGGCATTTTATGAAAGGAATTTACATGCAAAAACTTGCTGCCATTGAGCTGCCTGCTGACAAGGCCAACGCGTTCGAGATTCTGGCGCTTTGCCAGACGGCTGCCGAACAGGCCAACGCCGAGCAAACCAGAATACAAGACTTCCTCGAAGACGCGGTCGCAGGAGATTTCGAGCATTTGTTCCGTACCGTAAAGGCTCACTTTGAGGTTTCGAACACAGCTCGCGAAGACGCGTTGTCCTGCCTGTCCGGCGAGGCAGGCAGGACCGCCAGCGCTCGACCCCATAGACCCTTGTTCCCACGACGACTGGTAACAGCTAGGCAGCAATGCTGGACGATCGTTCGACAGAAAGGAGATCCGTCAGCTTTATTAGGTGGCCCCGGCTCGTTTCACCTTCCCGCTCTGCACCGTATGTCGGGATGTTTCGATTGGCGAAGTCTCCAAGCAGCTTACGGGAGGCCGTGCCCTGAGCCTTAGCTAATGTCACAACCGGCACATACAAGCTCTGAAACGTCGCCAGATTTGTTGGACTGATCAGGTAACTAATGCCGTTTCCGTGCGGAACGGTTCGAGCTTCCAGCAAGCCCTCCTTACACCAGTGAGCAACTGACTGCGCCTTCCAACCAGTGAGATTGGCAACATCGTTTGCAGTCCAATCCAATGAGTGCCGTTCAGAACGCAGGACCTCTTCGACGTCTGATCGTGAGAATTGAAACTCCGCGAGCGGCGCTTCCATATCCGTTCTGGTTGCTTTGATTTCGCCATCGAAGATTTTTTGAAACAGCTTCAAAATACTAGAAATCCAGGTTCTCCACGCTCAGTGCGTTTTGTTGAATGAACTCGCGGCGGGGTTCGACCACATCGCCCATGAGCTTGGTGAACAGGTCATCAGCCTCGACCATATCATCCACGCGTACCTGCAACAGTGTCCGCGCATCCGGGTCCAGAGTGGTTTCCCACAGCTGATCGGGGTTCATCTCACCCAGGCCTTTGTAGCGCTGCAGAGACAAACCTTTTTCGCCCTCTTCCAGGACGGCGCGCAGCAGTTCCAGCGGGCCGTGGATCGCCTGCGACCGATCGCGGCGGATCAGCGTGGCCGGGCTGTTATAGATCTCTTGAAGGCTTTGGGTGAAGCTGCCGGTTTTGCGGGCCTCGCCCGAGCGCAACATGGGGCCATCCAGCGTGCGGACTTCTTCAACACCGCGCAGGATGCGGGCCAGACGGATGCCGTGATCCTGCGTGATCCGGCCCTGCCAGCCGCGCTCGTATTCCTGTGCAATCAGGTCCAGCCGTGCGGCAACTTTGTCGGCCACGCCTTGCAGGTCAGCATCGACGGCACCGGGTACAAATGCTCCGGCGACCGCGGCTTGTTCCAAAATGTGGCGCGGATAGTGGGTCGGGAAGGCGTCCAGCACGCGTTTTAGCTGGCGCGCCTCATCGACAACGCGGGTCAGGTCCTGACCGATAATCTCTTCACCTGATCCGAGCTTCAGAATCGCGCCCTCAACCCCCTGATTGATCAGGTAGTCGTCCAGTGCGGCCTGATCCTTGAGATACACCTCGGACTTGCCGCGCGACACCTTGTAAAGCGGCGGTTGCGCAATATAGAGGTACCCGCCCTCGATCAGTTCCGGCATCTGTCGGTAGAAGAAGGTCAACAACAATGTCCGGATATGCGCGCCGTCGACGTCCGCATCGGTCATGATGACGATCTTGTGGTAGCGCAGCTTTTCGATGTTGAACTCATCACGGCCAATACCAGTGCCCAGCGCCATGACAAGGTTGCCGATTTCCTGACTGCCCAGCATCCGATCGAACCGGGCGCGTTCCACGTTCAGGATCTTACCGCGCAGAGGCAGTACGGCTTGGGTCAGCCGGTCGCGACCTGTCTGGGCCGAACCGCCGGCCGAATCCCCCTCGACCAGAAAAACCTCGGTCTTGGAGGGGTCTTTTTCCGAGCAGTCTTTCAGCTTGCCAGCAAGGTAATTCACATCCATCGCCGTCTTGCGGCGGGTCAGTTCACGGGCTTTACGCGCAGCCTCGCGGGCCAGTGCGGCCTCGATGATCTTGCCGACAATGATCTTGGCTTCGTTTGGGTTTTCTTCAAACCATTCGGCCAGCTTCTCGTTCACCATGCCTTCGACCGCCGGGCGCACTTCCGAGCTGACCAGTTTGTCTTTGGTCTGAGAGGAGAATTTCGGATCAGGCACTTTCACCGACAAAACGCATGTCAAACCTTCGCGGGCGTCATCACCGGTAAAGCTGACCTTCTCTTTTTTCGCGATCCCACTGGATTGCGCATAGTTATTGATGGTCCGCGTCAAAGCACCCCGGAACCCGGCTACATGGGCACCACCATCCCTCTGAGGAATGTTGTTGGTAAAAGGCAGCACCGATTCATGGTAGCTGTCATTCCACCACATCGCGATCTCAACGCCGATATCATCCCGCTCACCCTTGATATAGATCGGTTCGGGCATGGCCGACGTCTTTGACCGGTCGAGGTATTTGACGAACTCCTTGACGCCGCCTTCGTAGAACAGCTCGGTCTCAAGCCGTTCTGCAGGGCGTTCGTCGATCAAGATGATCCGCACGCCCGAATTCAGAAAGGCCAATTCGCGCAGGCGTTTTTCCAGTGTTTCAAACGAATATTCAAGGTTCGAGAACGTATCGGTTGAGGCCAGGAACCGCACCTCGGTTCCAGTGCGATCGCCACACTCTTCGAGTGTCTTCAGGTGCTCGGTGGTCTCACCACCCTCAAACCGGGCCACGTGTTCCTTGCCGTTGCGCCAGACACGCAGCTCCAGCCAGTTGGACAGCGCGTTCACAACCGAAACACCGACGCCGTGCAGACCGCCCGACACTTTGTACGAATTGCTGTCGAACTTACCGCCCGCGTGCAGCTGGGTCATGATGACCTCGGCGGCGGACACACCTTCTTCGGGGTGAATATCCACCGGAATACCCCGGCCATTGTCGCTGACCGAAACGCTGGAATCGGCATGGATTTTGACAGTCACATGGTCGGCGTGACCAGCCAGAGCCTCGTCAATTCCATTGTCGACCACCTCATACACCATATGGTGCAGACCCGAGCCATCGTCCGTGTCGCCGATATACATGCCGGGACGTTTGCGAACCGCCTCTAAACCTTTGAGAACTTTGATGGAATCTGCGCCGTATTCTTGTGGTGCCTGTGCGTCTTCGGACATGCCGTTAGTACCTATATTATTTTGGTAACTTATACGTTTACTGGGGGGGAATGTCACGCGATCCCCCAACATTTTGTGTCAAAGATCGCCTTGGCCAGAAGATCAAAGGCGATCGAGGTCTGCGGCGATATCCGCCGCGATTTCCGCGGCGTTCACGTCTTCACGTTCAGCCGACAACCGCAGACCCAGCAGGTCGGATTGATAGCGGGCTGCCAGACGATCCGGATCATGATCGGGGCCTATTTCACCCACGCTCTGAGCGCGGCGGAACAACGTTGCAAAGCAATGCTTCATCTCGGCCATATGCTGGCCTGCCTTATCTGCCAGGTCGTGATCTTTCGCCTGCAATTCGGCATAGGTCTTGGCCAACATGCAGGCCCGGGCGGGCATCTGGCTGGAATCGATCACGATGCGCGGTTGCGTCTTGAGCGCCGCCAATGGCCCCAGCTCTTCGGCCAGCGCGGTCAAGCGGGCAACACCGTCCTGCGCGTAACGCTCCAGTGTCAGAGCATACAGCGCGTCTTTTGAGCCGAACGCCGCATAAAAGCTGCCGGGCTTCAGCTTCAACTCTCGCTCAAGGTCCTTGAGCGACGTCCCGGCCCAGCCCTGACGCCAAAAGATATCCCTAGCCTGCGCGATCAGCGCGTCTCGGTCGTATGAGGGTTTGCGGGGCATCGTCTTCACCAATTCTTGAACACTTGCTCAAATATATACTTGAGTGATCGCTCAATAAAGACTATTTCCAGCTCAGACGCCAAAAAAGGAGTTCCAACATGGCCAGCTTCCCCTCCCACGACCTGACCACCGCCCCAGAAGGATCAAAACCGCTGCTCGAGAAATCTCAGGCCGCGTTTGGTCGCCTGCCCGGCCTGCACAAAGTGATGTCGGAAAGCCCGCAGCATCTGGAAGGCTACCAGGTTCTGCATCACCTGTTCTTGCAGACCGATTTCGACAATGACGAAAAAACCGTTGTCTGGCAGACCATCAATGTCGCCAATGAATGCCACTATTGTGTGCCCGCCCATACTGGTATCGCCAAGATGATGAAGGTCTCGGACGACATCACCGAAGCGCTGCGCAACGAAACCTCCCTGCCCAACGCCAAGCTTGAGGCGCTGCGCACTTTTACGCTGCAGATGATGGATCAGAAGGGCAACGTGACTGACGTGCAATTGCAGGCGTTCTTTGACGCAGGCTATTCGCACCGCGCGGTTCTGGACGTGGTTCTGGGGCTGGCACAGAAAACCATGTCAAACTATGTGAACCACATTGCGCAAACTCCGGTCGACGAGGTCATGCGCGGCTTTTTGTGGGAACGTAAAGTCGGCGAACCTGCCTAAGAATTGACGACCGAGCCCTCATCGCCTTCGGTCACCACGAGGGTCTGGGCCCGGTCACCCAGTTCAGCAAACAGCTCAGGCCCGGTGCCCGTCATCCAGGCCTGAGCCCCCAAGGCGCAAATCTCTTCATACAGCGCCGCGCGCCGCTGTGCGTCCAGATGGGCGGCCACCTCGTCCAGCAAAACAATCGGCGGTGCCCCGACCTGCCCGGCCAACGCGCGCGCATTGGACAGGATCAGCGAGACCAACAGCGCCTTCTGCTCTCCGGTTGAACAATCCTTGGCAGGAACACCCTTGGCAGCGAAAACACCATACAGGTCAGATCGGTGCGGCCCGACCAAAGTGCGGCCTGCGGCCAGATCGCGAAACCGGCTTTCATTCAGCGCCTCGCGTAGATCATCTGCTGTTTCGGGCATCGCCCCTTCGGTCTGCACCAATTCCAGCGTGGCCGAAGGGAAAGCCGTTTCCGCTTGCTCTTGTGCTGTGCGTAAATGCTCTAGCGCTGCCAGACGCGTCGCATGTATCCGATACCCCGTCTCGGCCATCTGCCCTTCGAGGGCAGCATACCAATGGGCGTCCCGGACCTGCTCTTTCAGCAGGCGGTTCCGTTCCCGCATGGATTTCTCATAGATCAACGACGCCTCGGCATGGGCGGGATCAAAGCTTAGCGCGATGCGGTCCAGAAACCGACGCCTTCCTTCGGACCCCTCGATCCATAGCCGGTCCATCGAAGGGATCAGCCATACGACGCGGGCCAGTTTCCCGAGATCAATCTGGCTGGAGGCCTTGCCATCTATCCGAACCTGCCGCGCCGTGCCGCCTTCGGACCAGGTTTCGATCTCATACTTTTGGCCCTGGGCATTCAGCAGCCCGGACAGTTTCCAGCCCAACGCTTCGGGGCGTCGGGTCATGTCGGCCGCACTTGCCCGCCGCATTCCGCGACCGGGGGAAAACAAAGACACCGCTTCCAGAATGTTGGTTTTGCCCGCCCCGTTTGGCCCATGAATGGTCACAGGCCGTCCATCCAGCGCCAGACGCGCCAGCTTGTGCGAGCGAAAATGCGAGACCGTAAGTTCGGTCAGGGCCAACCCCATGACCCCTCCTTATTGTGAACCCAGCGTCCAAACTCTCGGATTGTCTCTGGTCTGCTGTATTACATGAGCCACATACAGAACAGAGGACAATATCACTCCAAACAAAACGAAGTTAAGTCCCAAGGCCCGCAGGACTCCACGACGGTACATCCGTCCTTTCCATGTGCCCTTAAACTCATCCGGCTTGCGGGCTCTGGGGTTTGTATGCTCATAGCCCTTGGCCATGGCCGTTCCCTTTGTCAGAGATCACCCCGCAGGGTCATCAGACGCGCATCGGCATGACCACGTAAACCGCGCTCAGGTCATTGCCTTCGCGCATCAGGGTCGGGTCACCGGCCGAGTTGAACAGAAACACTGCGTTCTCGCGATCGACCTGCGAGGCAATTTCCAGCAGGTATTTGGCGTTGAATCCGATCTCAAGCCGCTCGTCCGCGTAGGCTACAGCCAGCTCTTCCTCGGCGGCGCCACTGTCAGGGGCATTAACAGACAATACCAGCTTGTCGGCGTCCAACTGCAGCTTCACCGCGCGCGATCGCTCTGAGGACACCGTTGCAACGCGATCCACAGCCTGTGCAAACTCGGCTGCGTCCACTTCCAGCTGGCGCGTGTTGCCCTGCGGGATCACGCGCGTATAGTCGGGGAAAGTGCCGTCGATCACTTTGGATGTAAGGGTAATATCCGGCGTCGCAAACCGCACTTTGGTTTCGCTGACCGACACGGC
This sequence comes from Ruegeria meonggei, assembly GCF_042768335.1. Classification (NCBI taxonomy): domain Bacteria; kingdom Pseudomonadati; phylum Pseudomonadota; class Alphaproteobacteria; order Rhodobacterales; family Roseobacteraceae; genus Ruegeria; species Ruegeria meonggei. Next base: position 2,752,064 of record NZ_JAXHBT010000001.1, read on the forward strand.
GATGTCCATCTCATCATCATCCAGCAGCTTGCGCAGCTCGCCCACGGTTTTGCGCGGCACGATCACGCCCGGCATATCCGCTGCACCTTCTGGCAAGTCTGCATCGATACGTGCCAGGCGGTGACCGTCCGTGGCCACACAGCGCAGCACCTTGCCACCTTCAGAGCCATCCGAGACATGCATGTAGACGCCGTTCAGATAGTACCGGGTCTCTTCGGTTGAAATGGCGAATTTCGACTTGTCGAACAGCCGGCGCAGCAGGGCAGCCGAGGCTGTAAAATTCGATTGATATTCCGAGGACGCCATCACCGGGAAATCCTCTTTCGGTAACGTCGCCAGCGAGAAGTTCGACCGCCCGGCCTCAACCGTCAGACGGCCTGCGGCACTGTCGGCGGTCAGGGTCACCAAGGCACCATCGGGCAGCTTGCGCACAATCTCATGCAGGGTGGTGGCTGCCACCGTGGTTGCACCGGCTTTTTCCACCTGCGCCGGAGCTTTGTCGACCACCTCGATATCCAGATCGGTGGCGCGAAACTGCGCCTGATCGCCTTCGGCCTCGATCAGAACATTGGCAAGTATGGGGATTGTGTTACGCCGTTCGACAACGGATTGGGCCTGGGAAACGGCCTTCAGAAGGGTGCCGCGTTCGATGCTGATCTTCATACCCTCAATTCCTCTGACTTGCGTGCCGAAATGGGCGGGACTGGCACGTTAGCGGTTCCGCCCTGATGCACAAGGATTTTTTATGGATTTCTGGGTCGGAATGCCCAAGGCGTCAAGGGGCGCGTGATCCCTTGGGCACAGTTCCTTTTCAACCGTGGATTAAAGCGCACAAGAAAACGCCCCGGGCGTGAGGGTCCGGGGCGTTTTCCTTTTAGTCAGTGATAAAGCCTAGGCCTCCAAAGACCGGCGCAGCATTTCGACATCTTCGGCAATCTGGCCGTCGGTTGTTTTCAACTCTTCGATCCGTTTGACACCGTGCATGACCGTGGTGTGGTCACGCCCGCCAAAGCGGCGGCCAATCTCGGGCAACGAGCGGCTGGTCAGCTGTTTGCACAGATACATCGCAACCTGACGCGGGCGGGCGTAAGACCGCAGACGCTTGGGGCCGATGATGTCCGACAGTCGGATATTGTAATAGTCCGAGACTTTGCGCTGAATCTCTTCGACGGTGATCTTGCGCTCGGATGCGCGCAACACGTCGGCCAGACAATCCTGCGTCAGATCCATGTCAATCTCGCGCCCGACCAGCGAAGCAAAGGCGAACAGACGAGTCAAAGCCCCTTCAAGCACGCGCACATTGGTCGAGATGCGCTGCGCCAGAAACTCCAGCACGCCATCGGCAATGGTCAGGTCGGGATAAGTGCTGCTGTATTGCTGTACCTTGGTCTGCAGAATGCCCAGACGCAGCTCATAATCGGTGGGATGCAAGTCGACAACCAGACCGCATTGCAGGCGCGATTTCACGCGGTCCTCAAGATCCTTGATTTCACCCGGGGCACGATCAGCCGAGATGATGATCTGCTTGTTTTGATCCACCAGTGCATTGAACGTGTGAAAGAACTCTTCCTGAGTCGAATCCTTGCCAGCGATGAACTGCACATCATCAACCATCAGCACGTCAACCGAGCGGAACAGGTGCTTGAAATCCATCATCCGACGTTCCCGCAGCGCTTGCACAAAGCGGTACATGAATTGTTCCGCCGACAGGTAAAGTACGTTGAGGTCAGGGCACTTGGTTTTCAGTTCCCACGCGATGGCGTGCATCAGGTGGGTTTTACCCAGACCAACACCGCCATACAAAACCAGCGGATTGAATGTCACAGGACCACCTTCTGATACCCGTCGCGCAGCAGCATGGGCCAGCTCATTGGGCTTGCCAACGACAAAGCTGTCAAAGGTAAATCGTGAATCCAGCGGTGCGGCCTGCAACGAACCCAGCGCGTCATTGCCAACCTGAGCCTGTTGCGACAACGACTGCTCTGGTGCCGGTTCTGGCGCCGCGTCGGTCGACGGACGCGCCGGCAAGTTGGCGGCAACGCGAAACGCCAAGCGTTCCACAGATTCACCTGCGGTGTTCATCTCGTACAATATGAGATCCGCAAAATTTTGACTGACATAATTGCCCATAAAGTTCGTCGGCACAGAAAACACGGCCACGCCATCCTGAAGCTCTTGGAATTCAAGAGGTTCAATCCAGGTCGTGTAGTTGTTCTTGCCAACTGCCTTGAGCAATTTGTTACGCAGTAGTCCCCATTTCTCTTGTGTCATCAAGCGCCTCACGCATCCCGTTCTTTATTGGCCTGTCGGCCTTTTTGCTACGCTCCGGTTGCCCGGAAAAGCTTTCACACGCAAAAGGATGCCCTGCGCCAAACTCAAGGAGTCTGGCGGGTTTGTCCCCGAAAGTCAGCGCTGCCTGGTCAGTCGACGTCCAACAGAAGAACGTCCCGGAATCCGGGTTGCGCGTCGCAATCTAATTTTTCGACAGGGCGCAGATCTTTGGTTGTCCCAAGACCTACAGCAGATCAGCAAATCAGTCGTAACCGTTTGCCAACATTCGTTTCACAATCGTCCTGATGCCCGTCAGTCTGATCGGTGAAACAGCCTGTCCCCCCAAGCGAGTGAATCGCTGTATCAGTGGTAACAAGAGGCTGACGCTTACGGCAACGAAACTCTGATATTGACTCGGATTCTTGGCCGAAAGAATCTCTCGGTTTCGTGAAGGCGCGGTATTCTGGCAACAGCAAGAAAGGCGCCGCATGAAGCGACGCCTTTCAAAATATATCAGCTTTACTTACGTGACCATGGGTCAAGTAGCGGCTTAGCCCAGCGCCTTCACGCGAGACGACAGGCGCGACATTTTACGCGATGCTGTGTTCTTGTGGAAAACGCCTTTGGTGACGCCGCGCATCAGCTCGGGCTGAGCGGCGCGCAGAGCAGCGGTTGCCGCGTCTTTGTCGCCAGATGCGATCGCTTCTTCGACTTTGCGCAGATAGGTGCGGATGCGCGAACGGCGCGCTTTGTTGACTGCGAAACGCTTTTCGTTCTGACGTGCGCGCTTCTTTGCCTGGGGCGAATTTGCCATGTGTGTGTGACCTTTGTTCGGTGCGGTTATCTGGGTTTGCGCGCCACGGAAAATTCCGCACCGGATCGTCGATCACGAGTGTGAGTCGGGCCAGAGCGGGCCGCACGCGCATGTATAGCGGCGGTCTCTACCCAAGTTTGTCGGGTTTGCCAAGCCGATTCTTCGTATTTGCAGGATGGGAATGAAAAAGGCGGGCCTGGCCCGCCTGATCCCCGTCAGCGATGCAATGTGCCTACTTATCCCGGAACTGCGCTGCGCGCTTTTCAAGGAAGGCTGCCATGCCTTCTTTCTGGTCGTCGGTCGCGAACATCGAATGAAACACCCGGCGTTCGAACAACATGCCTTCGCTCAGCGGCAGCTCATAGCTGCGGTTGACCGCCTCTTTTGCAGCCATTGCAGACAGCTGCGATTTCTCGGCTATCTTCTGGGCAACACCGATGGCTTCTTCCATCAACTTTTTGGCCGGCACAACCCGGCTAACCAGACCCGCGCGCTCGGCCTCTTCCGCATCCATGAAGCGGCCGGTCAGGTTCATGTCCATCGACTTGGATTTGCCGACAAAGCGGGTCAGGCGCTGGCTGCCACCCAAGCCGGCGATGACCCCCAGGTTGATCTCGGGCTGGCCGAACTTGGCGGTGTCTGCGGCGATGATGAAATCGCACAGCATGGCCAGCTCGCACCCGCCACCCAGCGCATAGCCGCCAACGGCCGCGATGATCGGCTTGCGGATCGCACAGATGCGGTCATTGACGTCACCAAACAGGTTCTGGCTGTAGACGTCCACAAAGCTCATCTCGGACATCTGTTTGATATCCGCACCGGCGGCAAAGGCCTTGTCTGAGCCGGTGATGACGATGCAGCGCACCTTGTCATTGCCGTCGGCCTCTTCCAGCGCAGTACACACTTCACCCAGCAATTGAGTGTTCAGCGCGTTCAGAGCGTCCGGCCTGTCGAGTTTGATAAGGGCGACGTGGTCTTCGATTTCGACGATGATCGTCTCAAAAGCCATGAGGTTTGAGCTTTCGGTTGTTCCGTTCAGATACGATTCATTATCACGCGAAAAACCTGGATCAAGCTATCTTTGGCATTGCGCACAGTAGAAGGATGAGCGACCAGACTGGGTGATTCTCTTGATTTCACCCCCACAACCTGGGGTCTTGCAGGGCGCGCCTTCACGCCCGTAGACATCAAAGCTGTGCTGAAAATATCCAAGTTCTCCATCGGCTTGCCGGAAATCCCGCAACGATGAGCCGCCTGCGTCGATGGCGTCCTGCAGCACTTGACGGATGATCGGAACAAGGGCCGCAACACGGGCCACAGAAATCTGTCCCGCCTTGCGACGTGGCGACACGCGGCCGCGATAAAGCGCCTCGCACACATAGATATTGCCCAATCCGGCAACAATTCCCTGATCCAGAAGCGCAGATTTGACCGGAGTGTTCTTGCTTCGGAACGCGTCGACCAAATGTTGCTCGTAAAAATCATTGCCCAAAGGTTCTGGCCCCAGAACGGACAACAGCTTGTGATCTTCGGCCGTTGCGGTTGGCAACAAATCCATCGCACCAAAACGGCGCGGATCGTTAAAGGTGATGCGCGCGCCGTTTGCCATGTGAAAGACCACATGGTCGTGTTTCTCCGGCATCGGGTGCGTATGCGCAAACTGACCCAGCGGATCACCCGACACGGTCATGCGTCCGGACATGCCCAGATGGATCAACAGGGTTTCACCACTGCTGAGATCCGCCAGGATGTATTTCGACCGGCGCCGCAACCGGTCAACTCGCTGACCTGTAAGCCGCTCGACCATGCGGTCGGGAAAGGGCCAGCGCAGATCGGGCCGGTTCACATCCGCCTTTTCGATCACCACCCCTTCCATTGCGGGGGAAAGGCCGCGTCGTACTGTCTCAACCTCGGGCAATTCCGGCATTACACGGCTCCTATTCCAAAGGGCCGCATTGTGCCCGGTTCGTATCGCCCTATAACAGAGGCGAAATTCGACAAACGGCAAGGCTTATGTCCGACAACAGCGACAAGACCACCCATTTCGGGTTCGAAACCGTGCGCGAGGCTGACAAAGCCGGGCGTGTGCAGGGCGTGTTCAACTCGGTCGCCTCAAAATACGATGTGATGAACGATGTCATGTCGATGGGCATCCATCGGGTCTGGAAGGACGCAATGATGGACTGGCTTGCACCGCGCCCTGGGCAGCGCCTGTTGGATGTGGCAGGGGGCACCGGCGATATCTCGTTCCGCTTTCTGAAACGTGCGGGCTTTGGCCATGCCACCGTACTGGACCTGACGGAACCCATGTTGGTCGAAGGTCGCCAGCGGGCCGAAGCTGACCAGATGTCTGACAGCCTGAACTGGGTGGTGGGCGATGCGATGGCCCTGCCCTTCGACGACAACACCTTTGACGTCTACACAATCTCGTTCGGCATCCGAAACGTCACCCGCCCGCAAGAGGCGCTGAACGAAGCCTTCCGCGTGCTGAAACCCGGTGGCCGCCTTATGGTGCTGGAATTCAGCCAACTGCCCCATGACGGGCTGCAAAAGCTCTATGACCTTTACAGCTTCAACGTCATCCCGCGCATGGGCAAGCTGATCGCCAATGATTACGACAGCTATCAGTACCTGGTGGAATCAATCCGCAATTTCCCTGACCAGGACACGTTTCTGGAGATGATCCGCGCCGCCGGGTTCGAAAATGCCAAGTACCGCAACCTGAGCCTGGGCATCGCCGCGCTACATTCCGGCTGGAAGATCTGACGCATGCGAGGACCCCATAACATCATCCGCCTGATCCGCACAGGCGCCACGTTAGAGCGCACAGGCGCCATGAATGTCGTCCTGGACGCGTTCGAAGCCCCGCGCGCCTTGCGCATCGTGGCCCATACGCTGGGCAAACCGTTCCAATGGCTGGGATACAAGGGCGACCCGAACATGCCCCCCGCCACCCGTGCGCTGACGGCATTGGGACCGGCTTACATTAAATTCGGCCAGGTGCTCTCGACCCGTCCCGACGTGGTTGGCGACGAACTTGCCGATCAGCTGCGCGTGTTGCAGGACAAGCTGCCGCCCTTTTCCCGCGATGAGGCCATGGCCGAAGTGGAAAAAGAGCTGGGGCAACCGGTCTCCGAGATGTTCTCGGAGTTCAGCGAACCCATTGCGGCAGCCTCGATCGCGCAGGTGCACAAGGCCAAGCTGACCAGCACCGGCGAGGATGTCGCTGTCAAAGTGCTGCGCCCCGGCATCGAACGCGCCTTCCGCAAAGACGTCGACGCGTTCTATTTCGCGGCCCGGATCGTTCAGCTCTTTGCCCCCGGTGCGCGCCGCCTGCGCCCGATGGAGGTGATCGAACATTTCGACGGTGTGGTTCGCGGAGAGCTGGACCTGCGTCTGGAAAGCGCTGCGGCCTCGGAATACGCCGCCAATATCAAGGACGACGCGGGTTTCTGGCTGCCGCCCGTGGTGTGGTCGCTGTCCGCGCGCCGTGTGATGACGCTCAGCTGGGCAGATGGCATTGCACTGGGCGACAACGCCGCGTTGGACGCCGCAGGCCATAACCGCCCCGATCTGGCTGAACGGGTGTTGCGGATGTTCCTGCTGCACGCCCTGAGGGATGGGTTTTTCCACGCTGACATGCATCAGGGCAACCTGAAGGTCGCAGCCAATGGCGACATCATCGCCTATGATTTTGGCATCATGGGCCATATCAACGAATACACCCGCCGGGTCTATGCCGAGATTCTGTTCGGCTTCATTCGCCGCGACTATAAACGCGTGGCCGAGGTCCATTTCGAGGCAGGCTATGTCCCCGCCCACCAAGATGTCGACGAATTCGCCCGGGCTCTGCGCGCCGTCGGCGAACCGATCTTCGGCATGGATGCCACCCATATTTCAATGGGCCGACTGCTGAACTATCTGTTCGAAGTCACTGAACGGTTCGGCATGGAAACCCGGACCGAGCTGATCTTGCTGCAACGCACCATGGTGGTGGTCGAAGGTGTGGCGCGCTCGCTCGATCCTCATATGAACATCTGGGAAGTCGCCCGCCCTGTGGTCGAGGATTACATCAAAAAATCCATCGGCCCCCGCGCCGCACTGCGGGATTTTGGCAAAACGGCGATGGTCCTGGCTCGGTTCGGACCGCGTCTGCCTGCACTGGTGGAAAACGCGCTGATCGCACAGACCCAAAAGGACGAACCAACCTCTTCGCGCCTTTGGTCCGTGGCCTTGCCCGCCACCATCGGGGCCGCCGCAGGTGCCGCTCTGGTTCTTCTGCTGACGACATTCGGCTAACCCGAGCTCGCCCGCTTCATCTGGCCAAAAATATCCTCGGGGGGAATCGCACCAAAGGTGCGATGGGGGGCAGACAGCCCCCCTGCCTGGTTTGTGATCAGAGCAGCTCAAAGGCAATGGCGATACCTTGACCGCCGCCGATGCACATGGTGACCAGCCCCTTGGACCCGCCCGTGCGCTCCAGCTCGTACAGTGCCTTCAAAGTGATAATGGCACCTGTCGCACCCACCGGATGACCCAATGCAATCGCGCCACCATTTGGGTTCACTTTTGCCGCGTCCAGGCCCAGCTCTTTGTTGACGGCCAGCGCCTGCGATGCAAACGCTTCGTTGCTTTCGATTACATCGAAATCGTCAATTGACAGACCGGTGCGGGCCATCAGGTTCTGCACTGCAGGCACCGGACCGATCCCCATCACCTCAGGGCGCACGCCGGCGTGACCATATCCCAGGATACGCGCTTTGGGCTTCAGGCCCGCTTTCTCGGCGGCCTCGGCGGTGGCCAGTACCATCGCTGCTGCGCCGTCATTGATGCCTGACGCGTTGCCCGCCGTGACACGCCCGTCTTTCCGGAAGGCAGGGCGCAAACCGGCCAGCGCCTCGGCCGAGGTCGCCTTGGGATGCTCGTCGACCATGAAATCGACCATGTCACGCTTGACCTTGACCTGAACCGGCGCGATCTGGCTTTGGAAATAGCCTGCCTCCAGGGCTGCTGCCGCGCGGGTCTGGCTGGTCATGGCAAAACCGTCCATCTGCTCGCGGGTGATTTGGTGCTCATCCGCCACGTTTTCGGCCGTAATGCCCATGTGACCGGTGCCAAACGGGCAGTTTAGCGCGCCCAGCATCATATCCATCGACGTGACATCACCCATCTTCGCCCCCCAGCGCGCCTGAGGTACGATGTACGGGCTGCGCGACATGCTCTCAGCGCCGCCCGCAACAGCGAATTCCGCATCTCCCAGCATCAGGGACTGCACCGCCGAAACGATGGCCTGCGCACCCGATCCACACAGGCGGTTCACGTTCATCGCTGGCGTTTCAACCGGAATGCCCGCCTGTTTGGCGGCTGCGCGCGACAGGTACATGTCGCGCGGTTCGGTGTTGATGACATGACCAAACACCACATTGCCGATCTGGTTTGCCTCAACCCCGGATTTCTCCATCGCCGCTTCGGTCACTACGGTTGCCAGGTCAATCGGCGCGGTCGAGGCTAGCGCCCCACCAAAGGTTCCGATTGCGGTGCGGGCACCATCAAGAATGACGATATCTTTCATGTCTCTACTCCTCGTGGGTTTGGCGGCACTATGCCCCTGTCATGTGGGGCTGTCCCATGGGACGTACCGTCACAAGCGGAATTGACATAGCACCCGCAAACGCGCATGAGATTCCGTCATGACGGAAAACCCAGACGATATCCTGACACGCCTGCCCGCCCGCCTGAAAGAGGCCCGCCGCGCAAAAGGTCTGTCCTTGGAAGCCGTGGCCAACCTCAGCGGCGTGTCCCGTTCGATGGTCAGCCAGATCGAGCGGGGCGAAAGCAGCCCGACCATCTCGACCCTGTGGAACCTGACCCGTGCGCTGCAGGTCGATTTCGCAGGATTGTTGGAGGACGCAGACAACAGTGACCAGATCGAAGTGCTGCGCAATTCCGAAGTGCCCAGCATCGACAATATGGGCGAGAAATGCCGGATACGCATCCTCTCCCCGCCCGAAGAGGCCGGCGGACATGAGGTCTATGACATTCAGTTCGATCAGCACGGCGCATTGGCCAGCCAGCCGCATACGCGCGGCGCGCAGGAACAGCTGACCGTTCTGGAAGGATCGGTTCGCGTGACGTCCGGCGCGGCCACAATGGACCTCAGCCAGGGGGACACGGCCCGCTATGCCGCCGATGTACCGCATGCGATCATGGCGTCAGATGGACCGGCCCGCGTGTTTCTGATCGTCAAAAACGCCTGATCCGGCATTTATCCGCCTTCACGGATTTTTTTCCGCAATCCTGAAATTCCCCTATTTGGGAATTGTATCCGTTATGTTAGACATGCGACTCAGATGAACGGAGATCGCCATGGCTGATGCATTCCTGTCCCATATCACGGACACTCTCGCGCAGATCGAATCTGAGGGGTTGTACAAACGTGAACGCATGATCACCTCGCCTCAGGGCGGTGAGATTACGGTGGGCGACAAACAGGTCATCAACCTGTGCGCCAACAACTATCTGGGTCTGGCCGATCACCCGGCGCTGATCGAGGCCGCCAAGGGCGCGATGGAACCCAAAGGCTTCGGCATGGCCTCGGTCCGGTTCATCTGCGGCACGCAGGACATTCACCGCGAACTCGAACAGAAGCTGGCGCAGTTCCTGAACAAGGACGACGCGATCCTGTTCGCTGCTTGCTTCGACGCCAATGGAGGCCTGTTCGAACCCCTGCTAGGCCCCGAAGACGCCATCATCTCGGACAGTCTGAACCATGCCTCGATCATCGACGGGGTGCGGCTGTGCAAGGCGAAACGCTATCGCTATCTGAACAACGACATGAACGATCTGGAGGCCTGGCTGAAACAGGCCCGTGACGACGGCGCGCGCCATATCATGATTGCGACCGATGGCGTGTTCTCGATGGATGGCTATCTGGCCAACCTGCCGAAAATCCGCGAACTGGCCGACAAATACGAGGCCATTGTCATGGTCGATGACTGCCACGCCACCGGCTTCATGGGGCCATACGGGGCCGGAACACCGGATCATTTTGGCGTCGATGTGGACATTCTGACGGGAACCCTGGGCAAGGCACTTGGAGGGGCAATCGGCGGCTATATCGCCGGGCCGCAGCCGGTGATCGACCTGTTGCGGCAGCGGGCGCGGCCCTATCTGTTCTCGAACTCGCTGCCGCCATCCATCGTCGCCGCCGGGATCGAGGCGATCCGGCTGGTCGAACAGGGCGACATGCTGCGCGCGCAACTGTTCGGCAACGCCAAATACTGGCGCGCGGGGCTGGAAAAACTGGGCTTTGACCTGCTGCCCGGTGAACACCCGATCATCCCAGTGATGCTAGGCGAAGCACAGCTGGCGCAGGACATGGCATCGCGGCTGTTTGACGAAGGCGTCTATGTCTCGGGCTTTTTCTTCCCGGTCGTCCCGCGCGGCCAGGCGCGGATCAGAACGCAGATGAATGCGGCCCTGACCCGTGACGAGCTGGACCGTGCATTGGCCGCCTTTGGCAAGGTCGGCAAAGAACTGGGGATCATCTGATGCGACCCAACACGATGAAAGCGCTGGAAAAATCCAAACCCGAGGAAGGGCTGTGGATGGTGCAGGCCCCAGTGCCCGAAATTGGCCCCGAAGAGGTGTTGATCCGGGTCAACAAGACCGGCATTTGCGGAACCGATATCCATATCTGGAACTGGGATGACTGGGCCGCCGCCACGGTTCCGGTGCCCATGATCACCGGGCATGAGTTCGCCGGTGAGATCGTTGAACTGGGCCGAAACGTGACCGGCCTGGAAATCGGCCAGCGCTGTTCCGGCGAAGGCCATCTGATCACCACCGACAGCCGCCAAAGCCGCGCGGGCAAGTTCCATCTGGACCCCGGCACGCGCGGGATCGGGGTGAACGAACAAGGGGCTTTTGCCCAATATCTGAAACTGCCCGCCTTTAACGTCGTGCCCCTGCCCGATGATGTGCCTGATGAAATCGGCGCCATTCTCGACCCGCTGGGCAATGCCGTTCACACCGCGCTGAGTTTCGATCTGCTGGGTGAGGATGTTCTGATTACCGGCGCTGGCCCCATCGGCATCATGGCCGCCGCTGTCGCCCGCCACGCAGGCGCACGACATGTGGTGATCACCGACATCAATCCCGACCGTCTGAAACTGGCCGAACATGTGGTGCCAACCTTGCGCCCTGTCAATGTCACCAAAGAGGACCTTCAGGACGTCATCTCTGAGCTGGGCATGAAAGAAGGCTTTGACGTGGGCCTTGAGATGTCAGGCTCTCAAGCTGCTCTGGACCAGATGGTCGAGGCGTTGGTGATGGGCGGCAAGATCGCTCTGCTGGGCATTCCACCCGGCAAGTCCCCGGTCGATTGGTCCCGTATCGTGTTCAAGGCCATCACCATCAAAGGCGTTTACGGGCGCGAGATGTTCGAGACCTGGTACAAGATGATCGCCATGTTGCAAAACGGTCTGGATGTCAGCCGCGTGATCACTCACCGTTTTGGCGTCGACGACTTTGCGGAAGGATTCGCCGCGATGAAATCGGGGCAGTCGGGCAAGGTGGTTCTGGACTGGACCTGACGCTCTGATATTCACAGGGGTAACCCCTGGACGTTTGGAGGAGCAGATGGGCGACAAGGATAACAGGTATCTGGAGCGCGGAATCGAGGACTCGCTGGTCACCGATTTCGCGGATACGCATCGCAATAGCTATGGCGATTTCCTGCAGCTTAAAACGCTCCTGAACCTGCAAAAGACCTTTCAGGACCCGGCCCAACCGGATGAGATGCTGTTCATCATCATCCATCAGGTCAGCGAGCTGTGGTTGAAACTGATGCACCACCAACTGGTCGAAGTGCGCCGGTTCCTGCAACAGGACGATTTTGGCCCGGCGATGAAGAACCTTGACCGGATCAAAGCGATCCAGCGGCAGTTGATCACCGCGTGGGAGACTCTGCTGACCATGACGCCTGCTGACTACATGACATTCCGGCAGGCACTGGGCAGCTCGTCCGGATTTCAAAGCTATGGCTATCGCCAGATCGAATTCATTCTGGGCAATAAGGACGCCTCGACCCTGAAAGTGCACGAACATGACGCTGAAGTTATGGAGATGCTGAATGCCGCCCTGACCAAACCCTCGCTTTACGACGAAGTGCTGCACATGCTGGCGCGACAAGGGTTCGACGTGCCCGCCGACTTGCTGAGCCGCGACTATGCGCTGCCCTATTCCGGCGATCCGCGCGTGGTGAAAATTTGGTGCAATGTGTTCCGCAACACGGAAAAACACTGGGATCTGTATGCATTGGCGGAAAAGCTGATGGATGTGGAATCTCTGTTCCAACGCTGGCGCTTTGACCATGCCACTGCGGTCGAGAGGGTTATCGGCATGCAGCCAGGTACCGGCGGGTCCAGCGGTGTGGCGTTCCTGCGCAAAGCGCTGGAGCTGCGGTTCTTTCATGACCTCTACGACATGCGCACGGAACTGATGTATAGCGGGCAGGAGTAGGCAATGCTGTATCGCGGGTTTTCACAGGAAGAACTGGATCAGGAATATTCGCCCGGTTCGATGGTCGGTGGCGATTTGACACCTTATCTGGACAGCTACACCGCACTCAGCGCGCAGGCGCGGGCGAGGATGGAAGTGCGGGAAAACCTTGCCTATGGCGAATCGCCGACACAAGTGCTGGATTTCTTTCCCGCGAAGGGAGCAGGCGCACCGCTGCACGTCTTTGTTCACGGCGGATATTGGCAAGCGCTCAGCCAGCGCGAATCGGCGATGATGGCCTCCACACTGATCGAGGCCGAGCAGTCCTTTGCCACGTTGAATTACACACTCGCCCCGGATGCGCGGCTGGATCAGATGGTCAACGAATGCCGCGACGCCTTGCTTTGGTTGGCAGCGAACGCCTTCAATCTGAGGTTCGATCCGTCACGGATCACCCTGTCGGGGCACAGTGCCGGTGCGCATCTGGTCGCCATGGTCATGGCCACCTCAGCTGACGAACTGGCCCGTGCCGGGCTGCGGGTGCGCGATGTGATCCTGATCAGCGGCGTCTATGATCTGGAACCGATCAGCCTGACCTCGGTGAACGACCCGCTGCAGTTGACCCCGGTCGAGGTACATGATCTGTCCCCGATCCTGCACCTGCCACCCCCCGGTCCACGCTATCACGTGACAGTGGCAGAACGGGACACGCCGGAATTCATCCGCCAAAGCCGTGATTATGCAGAAGCCCTACGCAAAGGCGGGCATTCGGTCAGTTTCGATTTGCTAAAGGGCATGCAGCACTTCGATATCATCATGCATCGTGGGACGTTTTTGCCCGGGTCCAACTAGCTAAGAGTATTGGACGGCGGGATAATTTAAATTCATGCTGCAAGTCAGGTAAATTTGCTATCGGGCTGAATGTTGACACGGCTGGCTTCTTAAGCATGAACCCAGCGCGATGCCATGAGGGTTGCATCCAAAGTCGATGATTTTCGCTTGCCCCCTTTGATTGAGCGTGCATCATGATTTCAATCAAAGAGCGATAACAATAGGTAGTAGTGATATGCTTTTGCACAGTTATTACATGCGAGCGATTTTGCCACTTCTGACTTGTTTGCTCAGCCTGCCGTCTACAGCGATTTCGGTAACACCTGAGCTGGAAGCGAGTGGAAAACAGCTTCCTCAGGTAACCGGAACTGTGATTGGAGTCAGATCTAACGGTGTCATGCTGTTGCACCCGTCTGGCGAAGGCAATCAAACGATCATTTCGGTTCGTCAATGGGGGTACGAAGTAGATCCCAAGCTACTTAGCTTCTCTGTACTTGGCCGAGAGGTGGGTTGTACAGTTTTGTACGATGGAGATGGCATTTTGGGTGGAAATTGTTCGCTTCAGTTTTTTCCCAACTTCGAAACCAGCAGGAAATGGCGTGGTGACGAAAGCTTGGACAGCATTTCACAATACTACGGGTTTTTTTTGACACATTACCTGAAGATCTTAGGAATTGGGCGATTCATGTGCAGCGATCAGGACCGGCGATTCCTGTCAGAGCTGCCGCAGGAACCACCCTTTCGGCGCGGCTATCTTTTGGAACGCTGCGACTACTTTGACCAAATCGAATCTGAAGAGGGTAGTGATTGAGCATCAAGAATATGATTGACAAAGGCACAATTGATTTCATCGATTAAGTGCAAGAAAGCACTGAAAATCCAGCAAGAACTTTGTCGACACAGAGATACCCCGGTATTCAATCGACTGATCACTGCATTCCATAAAAAAACAGCGGCCCAATTGAGCCGCTGTTTCCAAACTCTCATTCCGAACCGGATCAATCCAGCGTACGGGTTACCTCTTCGCGCTCGAAGATTTCGATCACATCGCCTGCGCGGATATCATCGTAGTTCTCGAACGCCATACCGCATTCCTGACCTGACTGAACCTCGGCCACTTCGTCCTTGAAGCGTTTGAGTGTCTTCAGCGTGCCTTCGTGGATCACCACGTTGTCGCGCAGCAGGCGGACACCTGCGGAACGACGCGCCACGCCTTCGGTGACCAAACAGCCAGCAACCTTGCCGACGCCGGTAACTTTGAAGACTTCGCGGATCTCGGCGTAGCCGATGAACTTTTCGCGGATCTCGGCGCTCAGCAGGCCCGATGCGGCGGCTTTTACGTCGTCGACCAGATCGTAGATCACCGAGTAGTAACGGATTTCCACGCCCTTCTGGTTGGCCGTGTTCCGCGCCGACGCATTGGCACGCACGTTAAAGCCCAGGATCGGCGCGCCGGATGCTTCGGCCAGGCCGACATCCGTTTCGGTAATCGCACCAACGCCCGAATGCAGCACGCGCACGCGCACCTCGTCGTTGCCGATCTTCTCCATCGCCTGAACGATGGCCTCAGCCGAGCCCTGAACGTCTGCTTTCATCAGAATTGGCAGTTCGTTGACGTTCTCGTCTTCCTTGGCCTTCTGCATCAGCTGCTCAAGGGTGGTTGCGGCACCAGCGGCAGCGCGTTTGTCCTTGGCGGCCTGTTCGCGGTATTCCGCGATCTCGCGGGCCTGCGCTTCGGTCTCGGTGACGTTCAGCACGTCCCCGGCCTCGGGCGTGCCGTTCAGACCCAGAACCTCGACCGGGACCGAGGGGCCAGCTTCCTTGACGCGTTCGCCCTTGTCGTTGATCAGCGCACGAACCTTACCGTACTGCTCACCCACAACGAAGATATCACCCTGACGCAGCGTGCCGTTCTGAACCAGAACGGTGGCGACGGGGCCACGGCCCACATCCAGCTGCGCTTCGATCACGGCACCTTGGGCGGCGCGATTCGGGTTGGCTTTCAGCTCCAGAATCTCGGATTGCAGCGCGATGGCTTCCAGCAGCTCGCCCAGACCCTGACCGGTGATTGCAGAGACTTCGACGTCCTGAACTTCACCCGACATTTTCTCGACGATCACTTCATGCTGCAGCAGATCGGTACGGACCTTGTCCGGGTCTGCGCCCGGCTTGTCGACCTTGTTGATCGCCACAATCATCGGCACTTCGGCCGCCTTGGCGTGGTTGATCGCCTCGATCGTCTGCGGCATCACTGCGTCATCGGCAGCCACAACCAGAACCACGATATCCGTGACCTGAGCCCCGCGCGAGCGCATCGAGGTAAAGGCCGCGTGGCCCGGAGTGTCCAGGAAGGACAGCGTGGTGCCACTATCGGTTTTCACCTGATAGGCACCGATATGCTGGGTGATACCCCCGGCCTCGCCTGCCACAACCCGCGCGTCACGGATCGCATCCAGCAACGAGGTCTTACCATGGTCGACGTGACCCATGATGGTAATGACCGGCGGACGCGGCTGCAGGTCTTTGTCGTCGTCTTCTGCTTCTTTGATGACGTCCTCGACATCCGAATCAGAGACACGGGTCACCTTGTGACCGAATTCTTCGATGATCAGCTCGGCCGTATCGGCATCAATGGTCTGGTTCTGCGTGACCATCATGCCCATGTTCATCAGCGACTTGACGACATCTGACACGCGCTCGGCCATACGGTTGGCCAGTTCGGACACCAGGATCGCCTCAGGCAGTTGCACATCGCGGATCACCTTTTCGCGCTCGACCGTGCCACCCATCGCCTTTTGACGGGCACGTTCCTGCTTGCGCTTCATCGCCGCCATCGAGCGATGGCGATTGCCTTCGCCGCCCGTGGCCTGACCCAGTGTCAGCTTACCGGACCGGCGGTTGTCATCACGGCCTTTGCCACGATTGCCGCGCTGTTCACGCTCGCGATCGTTTTTCCGCGGTGTTGCAGCCGGCGCAGGTTTGTTGGCCGGGCTGCGCGGAGCAGCGGCCTTGGGTTCTGCCGGTGCAGCCGGAGCGGCAGCGCGTTGGGCCGCAATTTCGGCCTCTTTGCGCTTGCGGTCTTCTTCCTCGGCCTTGGCACGGGCACGTTCTTCAGCTTCGCGCTGTTCGCGTTCCTTGGCCTCTTGTTCCGCGCGGCGACGGGCGCGTTCTTCTTCACGCGCCTTTTCCGCTGCTTCACGCTGGGCGGCCTCTTCGGTCTCACGCGCTTTGGCGGCCTGCAAGGCTTTCATGCGGCGCGCCATTTCAGCGTCAGAGATGCCCGCTGGGCGACGCGACGGATCACCCGAAGGCGTAGCACCGCCACCCGGTTTGCTGGCACCCGGCTTGGGGACCACCACGCGCTTGCGTTTGGTTTCCACCACGACATTCTTGGTGCGCCCGTGGCTGAAACTCTGTTTCACATTTCCGGGGCGTGCCCCGCCACGAAGACCCAATGTCTTTTTGCCGTCATTATCGCTCATAAAGCTTTTTACCCTTCCGTGCGGCCCCTGCCGCCGTCATCCGTTTCGCGCAAGCCACGCAGGCGCTGCGCTTCCTCTACAACACGTTTGGCGAGTCCGCCAGAGGCCAGCGCCGCATGAATCACGGTTTGGCGCCCAAATGCCGCCCCCAGTTCATCCGCGGTCAACCAGCCGATGTATTTTCCAAAGTGCGGCGTGCTTAACTTCGACTTGCCGCGCCCTGATCCATCAACAGCCTGAAGCAAGACCTGAGCTTCTTCCCGGTCCAGCCACGTCTTGACCTTTTCATAGCCCGCGACCGCATCGCCGGACTTGCGCGCCAGGCTAAGCAGTTCAACCACACGGCGCGCGATTTGCTTTTCGACTTCATCGGCCAGATCCGCGGGCACCGTTACTTGCGCTTTGAACCCGCGTGCGAACAGCTTCTTGCTCACCGCCTTGTCCAGCGCAGCGCGTTCTGCTGCCACATAAACCCCGCGCCCCGGCAGTTTTGCCGCGACATCCGGATAGACCTGACCGTCCGGCCCGGCCACAAAGCGGATCAGCCCATATCTGGGCTGAACCTCGCCCGTGGCAATGCACTTGCGTTCGGGTCCGTCAGACCGATCCTTATGGACGCCACCGCGACCCATGCTCGTCACCCGAGACCTGAGATCAGGCCTCGGCTTCCTCTTCAGCAACTTCGCCGTCTTCTTCGGCTTGTTCCAGTTCAGCCGGATCAACCCAACCCAGCATGATGCGCGCGGTCATGACCATATCCTGCGCCTCTTCCAGCGCTATGCCGAAAGGCTCCAGAACACCGTCATCCTTGATGCGTTCACCATCGACCGTGGTCCAGCCGCCTGCCAGTTCCCAGTCAGCACAGGTGGCAAAGTCTTCCAGCGTTTTCACGTCGTCTTTTGCCAATGCCTCCACCATTTGGGGTGTCAGGCCTTCAAATTCAATAAGGCTATCCTCGACACCCAGCGCGCGCGCTGCATCCAGTGCCGCCTTGGCCTGTGCTTCCAGGTGTTCACGGGCACGGGTCTGCAATTCTTGCGCAGTGCCTTCGTCGACACCGTCGATCACCAGCAACTCGTCAAGTTCGACATACGCGACCTCTTCGAGGTTGGTGAACCCTTCCGACACCAGCAGCTGAGCGAAGAATTCGTCCAGATCCAAGCTTTCCATGAACAGACCGGTCCGGGCTTCGAATTCCTTCTGACGGCGGGCTGATTCCTCGGCCTCGGTCATGATGTCGATGTCCAGATTGGTCAGCTGGCTGGCCAGACGCACGTTTTGACCACGACGACCGATGGCAAGGCTCAGCTGTTCTTCAGGAACCACAACTTCGATCTTGCCAGCTTCTTCGTCTAGGACCACCTTTGAGACCTCGGCGGGTTGCAACGCGTTCACCAGGAAGGTCGGCTGATCTTCGTTCCACGGAATGATGTCGATCTTTTCGCCCTGCAGCTCGTTCACAACGGCCTGCACGCGGCTGCCGCGCATACCAACGCAGGCACCGACGGGGTCGATGGATCCGTCATACGAGATCACAGCGATCTTGGCACGCGAACCGGGGTCACGGGCCACAGCTTTGACCTCGATGATGCCGTCATAGATTTCCGGCACTTCCATCTTGAACAGTTCAGCCATGAATTCCGGCGCGGTGCGCGACAGGAAGATCTGGTGGCCACGCACCTCGCGGCGGACCTCCTTGATATAGGCGCGCACACGGTCGTTGGGGCGATAGCTTTCGCGGCCGATCTTGTCGTTGCGGCGCAGAACGGCCTCAGCACCGCCCAGATCGACGATGATATTGCCAAACTCTTCGCGTTTGACGGCCCCGTTGATGATGGTGCCGGCGCGGTCCTTGAATTCTTCGTACTGACGATCCCGCTCGGCTTCACGGACCTTCTGCAGAATGACCTGCTTGGCCGACTGAGCGGCAATCCGGCCCATTTCGACCGGGGGAACTTCTTCGACATAGACGTTACCGACTTCGGGCGCTTCCATGTACTGCTTGGCCTGCTCGACGGTCATCTCGGCCTGGTAGTTCTCCAGCTCTTCATCCTCGACCACGGTGCGGACGCGGGTAAAGGTTGCCTTGCCGGTTTTGCGGTCGATCGACACGCGGATGTCCATCTCAGCGCCATAGCGGCTCTTGGCGGCACGGGCGAGCGATTCCTCCATCGCCTCGACAACCAGACCGGGGTCGATCATCTTTTCGCGGGCCACGGCCTCGGCGGTCTGCAGCAGCTCCAGCTGGTTGGCTGAGGTGATTGCCATCAGTTCGTCTCCTCTTCGGACCCTTCGGTCTCAATCTCGTCGAAAGCGTTTTCGTTCAGGGCACCGGCGTCTTTGCGCTGGCGCAGCATTTCTTTGATCAGATCATCGGTCAGGACCAGTTTGGCGTCACTCAGCCAGTCGAATTGAAGGCCGATTGTGATCGTCTCTTCCCCTTCGGCGATGTTGATCAGGACCTCATCGCCTTCGATCCCAGCCAGTTCGCCTTTGAAGCGGCGGCGGCCGTCGATCAGCTCGGCGGTTTCAATCTTGGCCTCATAGCCTTCGAACATCTCAAAATCCTTGAGACGAGTCAGAGGGCGGTCGATGCCCGGGCTGGACACTTCCAGCGTGTAGGCGTCCAGGATCGGGTCCTCGACGTCCAGCGTGGCGCTGACCGCGTTCGAGATTTCGGCGCAATCATCCACCTCAATCCCGCCATCGGGCTTGTCGGCCATGATCTGCAATGTGGTCAGCTTGCCGCTCATCAGGCGAATACGGACGAGTTCATATCCCAAATCCTCGATCACGGGGATCAGGATCTCGGCCAGTCGCCGGTCGAGGGCTGCTTTGGCTATCAAGTCGTTTGTCATCTGGGTCTCTACCCTGTCAGTCGGGCACAAAAAAACGGGCGCGCGGCCCGTCGAAATTTCCGGTGGAGCCCCGGACAAGAAGTCCGACACGCCGCTGTTGAAACTGCATATACGCAGGGTTTCCCGAGTTTGCAACCCCTAGCAGGAAACGTGATCAGAATTACGCCCGCCACCACCGTTCAGCCATGCGCCCATCATCCAGCGCGCGGCCCGCGCCGATCTGACGCGGCATTCCCACATGCGGGGCCACGGCCAGGGCCATATCCGATTCGCCGGGGTGAAACCGCAGGCCACGTTGTCCTTTCAGATCATCGGATTCAGGCAGGGCTGCAATATCGACATAGCCGTCCCGCAGGGCTTCGGCCCTGACACGGGCATCGGGGATGACGATGATCTCGAACGCCTCGGCCCAGCCCGACTGGCCTTGTTTGTAATGCCCCGCCACCTTGCGGGCCAGGAAATGCCGGTCATCCTCGGCCCGCTCGACCCGGTAACACCCGGTGCCGTTGGCTGTGTGCAGCGGGGTGACCCCCTGTCCGGCACGCGGGATGACAAACCGGCTGTCGGCCAGCAGGAACGGCAGGCCCGGATTGGCCTCGGCCAGATCCAGCCGCACTGCGCCATGCGACAGCGCCTCGGCCCGGCCGACTTCGTTCAGAACCGCCAGAACATCGCTGACCTCGAGCAGTGCGCCGTCGTGAAAAGATACGCCTTCGCGCAGATCGAAGTGCCAGACCTGCGCATCGCTGTCCGTATGCCAGCCGGTTGCCAATTCGCTACGCAAGGTGCCATCCGGGGCGATCTCGGTCAGGGTGTCGAACACGGCGCCGCGCGCCACCAATTCCAGACTGTCATCGCGCGGAACGGCCAGCCGCAGGACGCCGCCCGATTTCGGCGTATCCGCCAATGAGGCCCCCGTGGCCGCCAGCAACGCAGCAGCAGCACCCGAGGCGAACAAGGCACGGCGGTCAATCCGGGTCATGCCACCCCCTCGGCCACACGATCCATGGTGCGGACCAGTTCGGCGCTTATTCCGGGTTCAGACAGGGCGTGCCCGGCCTGACGGATCATTTTGACTTCGGCATTGGGCCAGCGTTCGGCCAGTTTCCACGCGGCCTGCGGCGGGCAGATCATGTCATAACGCCCTTGCACGATATGGCCGGGGATATGGGCAATCTTGTCCATCTGATCCAGAATCTGACCGTCTTTTTCAAGAAAAGCAGCGTTGATGAAATAGTGATTCTCAAGCCGCGCAAAAGCCCGGGCATATTCACCAGGGCTTTCGCCTGTCGCGCCATGCGAATGGATCGACGCCAGCGCGTTTTCCCATGCCGACCAAGCCCGCGCGTACAGGATTTCCGTCGCACGGTCGCCTGAGAACAGACGCTTGTTATACGCACCGATCGTGTCAGACAGTTCGGCTTTGGTCAGCAGCGCTGTGAACTTGGCCCATTGCTCGGGCCAGAACTTGCCTGCCCCGCCGCCATAAAACCAGTCCAGCTCGGACTGGGTCGCCAGAAACACGCCACGAAGCACCAGACGATTCACGCGATCGGGATGGGCCTGCGCATAAATCAACGCCAGGGTCGCACCCCAGCTGCCGCCAAACACGGCCCAGTCGTCGATATCCAACAGGGTGCGCAGCCGTTCGATATCGGCCACCAGATGCCAGGTTGTGTTGTCTGTGACCGATGCGTGCGGACGCGAGCGTCCACAGCCTCTCTGATCAAAAAGAATCACCCGAAATATGCTTGGATCAAAGTAACGCCGCATCGCCGGGCTGCATCCGCCGCCCGGACCGCCATGCAGAACAACAACCGGCACCCCATTGGGATTGCCGCATTGCTCCATATAAATACGGTGCCCGTCGCCCACATCCACCATGCGCTGATCGAACGGGTCGATCGGCGGATACAGATATTGAACTGCGCGCTTTTGGTCCGGGTACTTGTCCATTATGGCCCTATATAGTCCTTACAACTAAAAGAGCACACGGAGACAGGAATGCAAGCGCATCCGAACACGGTCGACCCGTCCGAGATCGCAAAATTCGAGGCGATGGCTGCGGAATGGTGGGATCCTCACGGAAAATTCAAACCTTTGCACATGCTGAACCCCTGTCGTCTGGATTACATCACGCAGCAGATCGCGGGTGAGTTTGACCGCGATCTGAAGGCGCCGAAGCCGTTCGAGGGCCTGCGCCTGCTGGATATCGGCTGCGGCGGCGGATTGCTGAGCGAGCCTATGGCCCGACTGGGGGCCGAGGTCGTGGGTGCCGATGCCGCCGAGGGCAACCTGCCAGTTGCGCGTATCCACGCCGAACAGTCGGGTCTTGAGATCGACTATCGTCACACCACGGCCGAGGCCATGGCGGCCGCAGGTGAACAGTTTGATGTGATTCTGAACATGGAGGTGGTCGAACACGTCGCCGATCCTCTCAGTTTCCTGACTGCAGCGCAGGACCTGTTGAAACCTGGCGGGTTGCAGGTCTGTTCAACCATCAACCGCAACCCGAAATCCTACGCGATGGCCATTTTCGGGGCCGAGGTCGTCATGCGCTGGCTGCCGCGCGGCACGCACGAGTGGAACAAGTTCATCACCCCCGACGAGCTGTTCGACCTGCTACGCCAGGCAGGGCTGGAGCCAGTAGACCGCAAGGGTTTCGTGTTCAACCCGATCCTGTGGAGCTGGTCGATCTCGGACCGCGATCTGAGCGTGAATTATGTGACGGCGAGTGTGAAGCCGGTCTGATGTTACTCCCCCTCCAACTGCAACCGTAAATCCCGCAGCACCGGCAGTGTGCTGCGCACCCGCTCCTGCCCCAATTCATCAACAACGCGATTGATTAGCGGTGCGATCGCAGAAATCGCCTGATCACGCGCCCTGCGACCCGCGGGGCTGATCGCCACCATTTTGCGCCGCGCATCGTCCCAATCGGGACGGATATGAATGTATCCGGCCCATTCCAGTTTGGCCAATGTGTTGGTCATGGCGCCACGCGTGACATGAAAGGTGCTGGCCAGTTGCGCCGGGCTGCGCTCGTCTCCCACGAAGACCAGATGGTTCAGCACCGAAAAATGCGAGATTTCCATGCCCTTGGGCAGCACCCGGCTAAGCCGGTTCCGCAATAGCTGATCGGCGGTCAGGATCTCGCTGAACAGCGTGACCGCTAGGGCATTGGTATCTTCTGTCATCGTCCGGTTCTGAATCAGGGCCCATCAAAGGAACGGGCATGCGTCAATGAGGGCACACGGCGGCGCGCCTCTGTCACAGAACTATCATCCAAATCGAAAATGTGAATGCCCGGATCGGTGCCTGCGTCGATGACGACCTCTCCCCACGGGGCCACAACCATGCTGTGACCATGGGTATACCGCGTCTTTCCGCGGGTTTTGGGATGCGTGCCGGTCTGGGCCGGGGCGAGGACCCAGCAGGTGTTTTCAATCGCCCGCGCCCGCAGCAGGGATTCCCAATGGGCCGCGCCGGTCACTGGCGAAAACGCCGCCGGAACCGTCAGGATGCGCGCACCCGCCTGCGCCAGCGCCGCGTATAAGGGAGGAAAGCGAATGTCATAGCAGATGGTCATGCCGACTATGCCGAACTCTGTCTTAGCCATCACCGCACTGCTGCCAGGTCGGTAGTTCTTGAACTCGCGGAAGGTCTCGGATTCGGTGACCGCCACATCGAACATATGAATTTTGTCGTACCGCGCCACGATCTGCCCCTGCGGGCCGATCATGAAGGACCGGTTGGCAAAACGCCCATCGGCATCGTGGATCTTGATGGCCAGCGAGCCGATCAGCAACCACACTCCAAACTCAGCGGCCAATGCGCGCAGGCCAGCCAGTGAGGCATCGTTTTCTTCGTGCTGCAAAACTTCGCGCTGCCGCGTCGTGCTGGTGGACACGCAATTCGTTACCTCTGGCGTGAGGATGAACTGCGCGCCCTGCGCTGTAGCCTCGGCCATCATGGCGTGAACCGTCCTTAGATTATCGGCCGGATCGTCTGACGAGGTGATCTGCAGCAGCGCGGTTTTCATCAGGCTGCCAGCAGGGTATCCAGCTTGCCCTGACGCTCCAGCTCATACAGCTCGTCACAACCGCCCACATGCGTGGTTCCGACAAAGATCTGCGGCACGGTCCGCTTGCCGCCTGTACGCTGGATCATCTCGGGCTTGCGTTTTGGGTGCATCAGCACGTCGACCTCTTTGAATTCGACGCCTTTCTGTTTCAACAGACGTTTCGCCGCGTGGCAAAAGCCGCATAGCGGCGAGGTATAGATTTCAACCGGTTTCATATTCCGTTCCCTCGGGTTTCGCATAATCTTGAGCGAATTAGGTATCCTTGGCAACGCGCGCCAGAGCCAACACGGAAATATGATTTGCTCCGGATGCAAGGCAGACACGCGCACAGGCCGCCAGCGTCGCGCCCGATGTCATGACGTCATCCACCAACAAAACACCCCGGCCCTGCATCAACCGGGTGCGTTTCGGATGGGCAATAATCGCCCGTGACAGGATTTCTGCGCGCTGTGACGCGGTCTTTCCATCCAGAACCGGCGTGCGGCTTCGGCGCACCAGCAGGTCCGGACAAACCTCAAGCCTCGTCTGTCGCCCCAGATGCTGGGCCAGCAGGGCCGACTGGTTGTACCGCCGTTTCAATAGCCGCGACCAATGCAGCGGCACCGGTGCGATCAGCATATCCTCGCGCAGCAGATCCCGCCCTGCCTGCGCCATCCAACGGGCCGCCGGACGGGCCAGTTCGGGCCGGCCCCCGTGTTTCAGGGCCAGGATCAGCGACCGCGCCTTGCCGTCATACAACAGCGCTGCACGGCCGTCCCGCCACGGGCGCGGCGTTTTCATGCAATCATCACACTCGATCCGATGGCCGTCCGTCTCACCCGGCAAAGGTACGCCGCAGCTTTCGCAAATCACCCCTCCGATAAAGAGCGTGTCACGCCAACAACAACCACACAGGCCAAAATCGGCTTCGGTCAGATCTCCGCATCCCAGACAGCGTGGCGGATAGATCAGCTCAACAGCGGTTTGAATCCGCTGCCACATGCGATAGTTGCGCCTTATGAAACTGCCTGAGTCCAACGCACCCTCATTGTTTGACCGCCCGGCCGTGACCCGGCATCGCGCCCGCGCGCGGGACGAGGCTCTGTTTCTGCACCGTGCCGCCGTGGACGAGGTGCAGGATCGACTGTCCATGGTTAACAAAACCTTTACGGCCCCGGCGATCGTGACGCCGTTTGCACATATCTGGCAGGCGGATTTACCCAAGGCGCAGATCGTTGCCGACGATGAGGTGCTGAATCTGACCCCTGGCGCATACGATCTGGTAATTCACGCCATGGCACTGCACTGGGCCAATGATCCTGTGGGTCAGCTGATTCAATGCCACCGCGCTCTGCGCCCTGACGGATTGCTCCTGGTGATCTGCCTAGGTGGAGAAACCCTGCATGAGCTGCGCACGGCTTTGGGGCAGGCCGAGATCGAAGTGACCGGTGGACTCAGTCCCCGCGTTGCGCCCATGGCCGAGCTCCGCGATCTGGGTGGGTTGCTGCAACGGGCGGGCCTGGCTCTGCCAGTGGCGGATACCGCCAGGCTGACGGCAGAATACCGCGATCTTACTCATCTGATGCACGATCTGCGCGCGATGGGTGAGGCCAACAGCCTTGCCGACCGCCTGAAACACGTGACCCGGCGGCAGGTTTTCGGCAAAGCCCAGCAGATTTATGCCGACCATTTCGCCACACCAGATGGGCGCTTGAAAGCCACGTTCGAACTGACCTGCCTGACTGGTTGGGCGCCTGATGACAGTCAGCAAAAACCGATGCGTCCGGGATCGGCTCAGATGCGCCTTGCGGATGCTTTGGGCACAAAAGAAGGCAATCTGTCCGATTGACGATTAGACAATTCCGGTTATCTCAGCCCAAAGCAAGGAAATCTCAGGAAGTGAAACATGTTTGACGCCACTCGCCCCGATCACGCACCGGCCGACCACCCCGAGGTCAAAATGGGCCGTGTTGGCATCCTGCTGGCCAATCTGGGAACACCGGACGATTACAGCTATTGGCCGATGCGTCGCTATCTGAATGAGTTTCTGTCAGACCAGCGGGTGATCGACTACCCCAAGTGGAAATGGCAACCGATTCTGCAGGGGATCATCCTGACTAAACGGCCCTTCAGCTCGGGCGAGGCGTACAAGTCGATCTGGAACCATGACAAGGGCGAAAGCCCGCTGATGACAATCACCAAGGACCAGACCGCCAAGATGCGTGATGCGATGCAGGCCCGCTATGGCGATCAGGTGATGGTGGATTTCTGCATGCGCTATGGCAATCCGTCGACCAAATCCAAAGTACAGGAAATGGTGGCCGCGGGTTGCAATCGCATCCTCTTCTTCCCGCTGTATCCGCAATATGCGGGCGCCACGACCGCCACCGCCAACGATCAGTTCTTTCGCGCCCTGATGGATGAAACCTGGCAACCGGCCAGCCGTACCGTACCCGCCTATTTCGACGAGCCAGCCTATATCGACGGGCTGGCAGGGTCGGTTGAAAGAGCCTATGCAGCGATGGAGACGAAGCCCGACATCCTTGTTTGCTCGTATCACGGTATGCCACTGCGTTATCTGCAGCAGGGTGATCCCTATCACTGCCAATGCGCGAAAACGAGCCGACTGCTGAAAGAACGGCTGGGTTGGTCGGACGAGCAACTGGTTTCCACCTTCCAATCGCGATTCGGACCCGAGGAATGGCTGCAACCGTATACGGTCGAACATGTGGCCGAGTTGGCGCGCCAGGGTAAGAAGAACATCGCCGTCATTGCACCGGCTTTTTCCGCCGATTGCATCGAAACGCTGGAAGAGATCAACGAAGAGATCAAGGAAAGCTTCGAAGAGGCCGGTGGCGAGAGTTTTACCTATATCCCCTGCCTGAACGACGATGATTCGCATATCGCGGCGCTGGGCAAGGTGATCGAAGATAATCTGAAAGGGTGGCTGGACTGACCGGCCCGCTACAATCAGGCATGAAAAAAGGCGGTGGAGCGATCCACCGCCTTTTCTCTAGTTGATGCTTGTCGAATTAGCTTGCTGCAACAGCAGCGGCAACTACGACCAGCAGGATCAGCGGCAGGAGGATACCCTGCGACGAACCCTGTGTTTCTTCAACTACAACCGGTGCCTCAACAATCGGCTCTTCCAGGTTGCCGGCATAAGCCGTCGATGCAGCAGCAGTCAGAGCCGCGGCGAGAACGAGTTTCTTCATATTAACCTCCAGAATTTGCGCGGCTCCGAATAGTGAAACCGCACACCCAAGACTTACCTCGTGCTTTTTTTCTAACCAGCTATCTGACTGGAATGCAATTGCAACTTGCGCCGCAAGCAGGTTCGTGCGCGAAAATGTCGTCAAATAAGCAACACTTGCGTGCCGACCTTCGCCATCGAGAACAGCTCGGCGATATCGTCGTTGAACAGACCGATACAGCCGTTTGAAGATCTGCGCCCGATCTTGCGCGTATCATGGGTCCCATGGATTCGGTAATACTTCCAGCTCAGATACAAAGCATGTGTTCCCAATGGGTTATCAGGACCTGCCGGAATATGATCCGGCCATTCCGGATTTCGCTTTTTCATTGACGGGGTCGGCGACCAACTTGGGCCTTCGACTTTGCGGATCACACTGGTGCGACCGCGACGTGTCAGCTCTTCGGTCAGGGGAACTGATGACGGATAGAGTTTGTACACGGTTTGATCATCTGACCAATAATGCAGCGCGCGTGACACGGTATCGACCAGAATGGCCCCGTTATTGGTGTTCGAGAAGTAGGGCTGCCAGTCCAGCGCCCGGAACCCCGAAATATTGCGGCGCACCTGTGGTTCTGCCTCGGGCGCGGGGCGCAGCGGATCGCCCGGCGTATACTGGGCGATAGCGGGCGAAGCCAGCAAAGCCGACGCCCCGGCCATGAAACCACGGCGGGTTGAAAAGCGAATGTGTTTTTTGACCATGTCGAACGGTCCTTTGCTAAGGCTGAACTAAAAATCTGGCCCATATTATTGCCAGAATGCTTCAGTCGCAAATCAAACCGGCAGAATCACGCAAAACAACGCCATTGTCCGTTTGCTCAAGGCGTCTGGTCGCGCTATGCCCTAGGATAGCACAATAATCAGGTCAATCATGACGCGTATCCTTTCTTTTCTGTTCGTTTGCCTTGTCGCGCTGAGCGCATGTACCACTAGCAGCACCCCAACCTATGGGTCGGATGGCCAGCCCTTGCCCTCGGTCTACAAAATCC
Source organism: Ruegeria meonggei (assembly GCF_042768335.1). NCBI lineage: Bacteria > Pseudomonadati > Pseudomonadota > Alphaproteobacteria > Rhodobacterales > Roseobacteraceae > Ruegeria > Ruegeria meonggei. The sequence goes on from NZ_JAXHBT010000001.1 coordinate 2,780,123, forward strand.
GGGGCAACCCCGAAAAGCTCCAATTCCGCATGCTTGATTCGGTCAACGCATTGCGACAGGCGCAAGGTCTGCAATCTGTGCAGTTGAATTCACAGCTGAACGCAGCCGCGGCCACGCATTCCAAGGACATGGCCCGCCAGAACCGTCCCTGGCACTTTGGCTCGGACGGGTCGTCGCCATTGGATCGCGCGCAGCGCGTTGGGTATTTCGGCACCTACCTGGGTGAAGCGATTGCAGAAACCTACGAGACTGAGACTGAAACACTGGCCGCCTGGATGCAGGAACCCGGCCCCCGGTCGGTAATTATGGACTCGAAAGCCACACAGATGGGGTTTGCCTGGCATCAGGAAAGTGGCGGCAAAATCTGGTGGACGCTGGAAATGGGATCCGGCGGCTGATCTTCACCCCCCTAAATGAATAAAGCTCCCGATCTTCGGGAGCTTTTTTATTTGCCAATTTGGATTCTGCGGGGATTAAGCCGCTTGCATCGACTGCGCTTCGGTCAATATGGCATACAGTTTGACCGGATCGGGGTTGGCGCGAAGCTTTACGCACACGGATGTGTCGCGCAGGGTGCGGGACACCAGCGCCAAGGCTTTCAGGTGATCCACTCCTGCTTCTTCCGGGGCAAACAGCGCAAACGCAATATCGACCGGCTGCCGGTCGACCGAGCCAAAATCGATCGGCTTTTCCAGCATCACGAACACGCCGGACACTGTTGACAGCTCTGCCATACGGGCGTGCGGCAGGGCTACTCCGTGGCCAACGCCGGTTGGCCCCAGGCTTTCGCGTTCCAGCAGGCCATCAACAACAATCTGTGCGTCCAGGGCCAGTGCCGCCTCAGCGACATCAGCTATTTCCTGAAACAACCGCTTCTTGCTGGAAGCGGCGGATAATACACGTACTGCTTCGGGCTTCAGTATGCTCGAAAGCTCCATGATCACGCTCCATGGCGAGGCCCCTGCAGGTAGCAGGGGCGTGCCTTTGCTATTCTTGCCTGTTACGGATCGATCCAGCCGATATTCCCGTCTTCACGACGATACACGACATTCAATCCGTCCTTGTTTTCATTCCGGAACACCAGCACCGGGGCACCAGCGAGTTCCATCTGCATAACGGCTTCACCAACACTCAACGATGGAATCTTGGTTTCCATCTCGGCCACAATCATCGGCTGCAAAGAGTCGGGTTCATCAGCCGATTCCGATTCGTCAGAGGCGAGGATATAAGAGGAAGCTCCAAAGAGTTCAACCGGCTCGGCGCGATCCTTGTGGTGGTCCTTCAGGCGGCGTTTGTACCGGCGCAATTGGGTTTCCATCTTGTCGCAGCAAGCCTCAAACGCTGCGTAGATTTCGATGGCATGCGCTTTGGCCTGCGCCGTCAGGCCGGTGGAAAGATGCACAGTGGTTTCGCATACATATTCATGCGCAGAACGGGAAAAGACGACATTGGCGTCGGTCGGACGCTGGGCATATTTGCCAACAACCTCGCCTAGCTCGGTCTGCACATGATTCTGTAGTGCTTCGCCAATGTCGATCTGTTTTCCGCTGATTTGGTAACGCATGTGATCTCCTTCACTATTCACACCCATTCTGACGTCATGCAATATGACGTAGTTGTTTTTATCGGGTGGGGGACATCGGCATATCTTGCGGTAACCGAAATGTACGCCCTTCAAAGAAGGAGCATCGTGATCCAGACGGGAACCGAAGAAATGCCATGACCCAATTGAGGCAAGAGACGGCGGGAGAGTCAATCAAAACAGGTGTGTATATACGTGATTTCCGCCATGCGCCCGGCGCATTTCCGCGCAAGCTCATGAAATCCTGAAATTTTCACCAAGATAGACACGGCGCACATTTTCATTTTCCACTACTTCATCCGGGGTGCCGGACATAAGCACCTGCCCGTCGTGCAGGATGTAGGCGCGGTCCACGATCTCTAGGGTTTCACGCACATTGTGATCGGTGATCAGAACGCCGATGCCGCGTTTTTTCAGGTCAGCGACAAGGTGGCGGATATCGCCCACGCTGATTGGGTCGACACCGGCAAATGGTTCGTCCAACAGCAGGTATTTCGGATCAGCTGCCAGACAGCGTGCGATCTCGACCCGGCGACGCTCACCGCCTGACAAGGCCAGCGCAGGTGCCCGGCGCAGGTGCTCAATCGAGAAATCCGACAGCAGTTCTTCCAGCCGCTCTTTGCGGCGGTGCGCGTGGCTGACGGTGATGTCCAGAACGGCCGAGATATTGTCTTCGACGCTCATGCCGCGAAAAATCGACATTTCTTGGGGCAAATACCCGATACCCAGTCGCGCACGGCGATACATCGGCAGCGTGGTTACCGTCTGCCCGTCAATCGTGACTGAGCCGGCCTCAGGGAATACCAGTCCGGCCACGGAATAGAACGTCGTGGTCTTGCCCGACCCGTTTGGCCCAAGAAGGGCTACAACCTCGGACCGGTCCAGCGTCATCGAGACGTCCCGGATCACTGTTTTCTTGCGATAGGATTTCCGCAGCTTTTCGATCCTGAGACCGGAGTTGCCCTCAGCCACGGTCAGACTTGGCCGTGCCATCAGTTTTGCCCTTGCTGCAGAATGGTTTTCACGTTGCCGATCATCGTCGCCGTGCCGGCGGTCAGGTCGGCATCCATCTGATCGCCAGTGATCGTGCTGGGTCCCTGTGTCAGCAGCACATTGCCCTTCATGACGATCACACCTGAATCGATGGTGTACTCTGCCCAATCGCCTTCGGCTGCATCGGGGGGGCTGATCAGGACCACATCCTCGGTCGCCTCCATCCGTTCAATGCCCGAGCGGTCTTCTTTGTAGATCACCAGCACACGTTCCGCCGTCAGGCGCATTTCGCCCTGAATGACGATCACATTGCCCAGAAACTCGGCCGAGCCGTCCTCCTGGTTGACGTTCAGTTTCTCCGAGGTCACCTCAACAGGTAGGCTGGGATCGGCTTTAACCGCTCCGAACGCCACCTGAGTCTCTTGCGCAGACGCAGAAACTGCACCGGCTAAAAGGGCACAACACACAAGGACAAAACGAAAATCGTACACAGGTTATCTTTCTGTTTTTTCAGGCTCGTATACCAGCTTCACGCCGTCTGTAAAAATAATATGGACCGGACCGTCTTTTTTTTCTGTGCCAAAGGTCATGCGCCCCGCAGTGAAATTGCCGATAATCCCGGTTCCGTTGACCTGACCGGGGGTATCGCCGCGTATTTCGTCCAATGAGGTGTTCAGCAAATCGGTGGTGATTTCGGTCCCGTCGGCAGAGGTGATGACCACGTCGCCGACAAATGTTGCGGTATTCTTGTCGGGGCGGATCAGGCCAGAATTGGAATCCAGCGTGATGACACCGCCGTCAGACAGGCCCAGACGGCCGCGAAATTCAGCCGCAGTGGGGATTGCCCCTTCGGTTCCCTGCGTGGCCCGGATCGCCTCGATCTGAACCTCTTCGCCTTTACGCGTGGTGCCGCGGTAGTTGGGCTGGGTCACCACCTGATCGGCCAATCGTTTGTCGATATCCTGCTGAGTGAAAGGAACAGTCACGTTGGTTTCGATACTGCGTGACAATAAAAACACGGTAGACAGCATCAAAATGGCCACCAGAGGCAGCACCACTTTGAAGAACTGAACCATGCGTGAGTGACCGTCCACCGCCCTGCCCCCTGTCTAACCCAGGCCGACGCGCAGGCAATCGTGGATGTGCAGCACCCCTTCAGGCTGAGCCTCTGCGCCGGGACCCACCACAAAAAGCGAGGTGATCTTGCGGTCATTCATGATCGAGACCGCCTCTTCCGCCAGGGCGTCCGGGCCGATTGTGGTTGGGTTTGCCGTCATCACCTGCCGGGTGGTCTTGTCCAAAAGCCCGTCCATATGGCGGCGCAGGTCACCATCGGTGATGATCCCGGCCAGTTGACCCTGTTCGTCGGTCACCCCCGCCACGCCAAAGCCCTTTTGGCTGATCTCGATCAATGCGTCGCTCATAGGGGTTTCCGCCGCCACCAACGGCAGGGCGGATCCGGTATGCATCAGATCGCGCACCGTGCTGAGCCGCGCACCCAGCTTGCCACCGGGGTGGAAGGCGCGGAAATCCTCGGGCTTGAAATCGCGATGTTTCATCAACGCAATCGCCAGCGCATCACCCATGGCCAGTGTCAGTGTGGTCGAGATCGACGGCACCATACCAAACCCGCAGGCCTCGCCCATGGACGGGATCAGCAGATGCACATCCGCCTGTGTCATCAGCGTGCTTTCCGGCTTGCTGGACAGGCCGATCAGCGGAATGCCAAAGCGGCGGGTAAAGGCCAGCATATTCACCAGTTCCGGTGCCTCGCCCGAGTTCGAGATCGCCAACACAACGTCACCTTTTGACACCATGCCCAGATCGCCATGGCTGGCCTCGGCCGGGTGCACGAAATAAGCGGGCGTGCCAGTGCTGGCCAACGTGGCGGCAATCTTGTGGCCGATATGGCCCGACTTACCGATGCCGCTAATGATAATCCGGCTAGGGGCCTGCAGGATCAGTTGCACCGCCTCGGCAAAGTGCTCATCCAAACTCTCGGCCAGCACGTCCAGCGCGCGGGCCTCGTCGGTGACAACCTGTCGGGCGGTTTTCAGGAATGCTTCGGTATCGGTCATGAGTGCGCAAAAATATCCGTTTCGGGCCAACCGGCAAGGTCCAGCTTCGCACGCATCGGCAGGAAATCAAAACAGGCCTGCGCCATCTCGGTCCGGCCTTCGCGGGCCAGACGCCCGTCCAGCGCGTCGCGCAGTTGGTGCAGGTACAAAACATCCGAGGCCGCATAATCCAGCTGTGCGGTGGTCAGTTTTTCAGCGCCCCAGTCGCTCATCTGCTGTTGCTTTGAGATATCGACGCCGATCAGTTCCTGACACAGGTTTTTCAACCCGTGGCGGTCGGTATAGGTGCGCACCAGACGGCTGGCGATTTTGGTGCAATAGACCGGTGCCGCCAGCGCGCCAAAGGCGTGATACATGGCGGCGATATCGAACCGGCCAAAATGGAACAGTTTCAGCACATCCGGATCTTCCAGCATGGCGCACAGATTCGGAGCCTTGGTCTGGCCGATCTCAACCTGCACAATATGGCTGTTGCCATCGCCCCCTGACATCTGGATCACGCACAGGCGGTCACGATGCGGGTTCAGCCCCATGGTTTCGCAGTCAATGGCCACAACAGGGCCCATATCCAACCCGTCCGGCAGGTCGTTTTGATAGAGATGGTTCGCCACGGGGGTCTTCCTTTATGCGATATCGCCCCCGAGATAGGAGGTTTGATCCGTAAACTCAACGCTATCAATAGAATGCGGCCAAGATGCGCGGATTTCTTGACCCCGAAGCCATTGACGGGACAATAGGAAATGCAGGCACCGCGCCGTAGGGTCACAGGATTGCCCCCGGTACAGAACCCGTGCCGGATTGGTCAAAGGAAACCCACACCGGATGCTGAGCGTTTTACAGAACCGCACGTATTGCCATTTGCTGGCGGCTCAGGTCGTGGCGCTGACTGGCACTGGCCTCGCCACGGTTGCGCTGGGACTGTTGGCCTATCAGCTAGCCGGAGACGCCGCTGGGCTGGTTCTGGGCACCGCGCTGACGATCAAGATGGTGGCTTATGTGATCATTGCGCCCATTGCGGCCGCACTGGCCGAGCGTGCCGACCGGCGTCGGATGCTGGTGGCGCTGGATGTGGTGCGCGCGTTGGTGGCAATGTGCCTGCCGTTTGTGACCGAGACCTGGCAGATCTATGCGCTGATCTTTGTGCTGCAATCTGCCTCTGCCGGATTTACCCCGGCGTTTCAGGCGACGATCCCGGACGTTCTGACCGACGAGCAGGATTATACCAAGGCACTGTCCCTGTCGCGGCTTGCCTACGACATGGAAAGCCTGCTCAGCCCGATGCTGGCCGCCGCACTTTTGCTGTTTGTCAGTTTTGACAACCTGTTTTGGGGCACCAGCCTGGGTTTTGTCGCCTCGGCCCTGCTTGTGGTGTCAGTGGCGCTGCCTTCACCCCAGTCCACAAAGCGTCGGGGCATCTATCAGCGCACTACCCGCGGTGTTCGCCTGTATCTGGCCACGCCGCGCCTGCGCGGGTTGCTGGCGCTCAGCTGGGCAGCGGCGGCGCTCAGCGCGATGGTCATCGTAAACACCGTGGTCATCGTGCGCACCGATCTGGGCCTTTCGGCAAGCGCAGTTGCCATTGCGCTGGCCGGGTTTGGTGGCGGTTCAATGCTGGCGGCCCTGATCCTGCCCCGCCTGTTGGGCAAGTACAAAGACCGGCGCGTTATGCTGAGTGGTGCGATCTTCGGCACCGCGTCCATGGCCATGTCGGCCACGGCCTTTGCGCTTACGTCGGTCTCACTGACCGGGCTGACATTGCTCTGGGCCTGTGTCGGGTTTGGCTATTCCGCAACGCTGACGCCTTCGGGCCGATTGCTGACCCGCTCGGCCCGCCCCGAGGATCGCCCTGCGGTTTTTGCAGCACAGTTTACTCTGTCCCATGCCTGCTGGCTGGTGCTTTATCCGCTGGCGGGCTGGATCCTGACACAAACCGGCACGGCGCAGACACTGGCCTGGATGACTTTGGCCGCCGTACCTGGCCTTGTCGCAGCGACGCTGATCGCGCCAGGCACTGACCACAAAACAGTTTCCAAAGAACATCCCGACATCTCTTGAGCCCCCGGGCCTGTCTGCTCTACACCTTGGCTACCATGGATCAATTAGACCGCCGTATCATCGCCGCCCTTCAACACAACGCCCGCGAGTCGACCTCGAAGATCGCGGCGAAACTGGGCGTGGCGCGCACAACCGTGCATGAGCGCATCCACCGGATGGAGGAACGCGGTGTGATCGCGGGGTATTCGGTGGTTCTGAGCAGCCCAGAAGATGCACCGCGCGTGCAGGTCGTTGTTCTGCTGGAAGTGCAGCAAAAGGAAACAACGCGCATCATCAAACGGCTCGAGGCCTATCCGGAGGTCAAGCTGTGCCTGTCGATCAATGGTGAGTTCGACCTGCTGCTGTCAGCCGAGGCCCCCAGGATCGAGGATCTGGATATTCTGGTCGACGAGCTGGCCAAGGTCCCCGGCGTGCTGCGCACCAATACAAGCGTGGTGTTTGGTCGGCGGATTGATCGAATCTGAACCGCCGCTAACCCTCTGTAAACCCAACTGCCCCTAGCGTGGCCGGGACTGATCAGAACCCCGGACCGGCAGAATGCCACATCGCACGATCTTTGGAATGACATTCCTTGCGCTGCTGAATGCGCAACAGGGCTTCGCCATGCCCGACGCCCGCGTGGTGAGTATTTGCGACGCAGCCGCGCAACACGCCGCTTCGGCCGAGGGCGTTCCGCTGAATGTATTGCGCGCGATTGCGCGGGTGGAAACCGGGCGCGCCCGTGACGGGCGTCTGGAACCCTGGCCCTGGACAATCAATGTCGAAGGGCAGGGATATTGGTTCACCTCAGAGTTCGAGGCAAAAAACTATGTCTTCAACATCTTCAAAGCGGGCAAACGCAGCTTTGATATCGGCTGCTTTCAGATCAATTACCGCTGGCATGGCAAGGCGTTTCGATCCATCGACGCCATGTTCGACCCAGACGAGAACGCGACCTATGCCGCCCGGTTTCTGACCGAGCTGTATGCGGAACTGGGATCGTGGCCTGCTGCCGTGGGCGCCTATCATTCCCGCACCCCTGAACTGGCCCACGCCTATTCCGGCCGGTTTCAGGCTGTGCTGGCCCAGCTGGACCATAATCTACTTGCTGCGACCCAGCCTATGACCCGCGATCCGTTCACTGCGGCCTCTACACCTCTGATCCCGGTCATCGCCCCGCTCACCGGCACCAGTGTGTTGGGGTCGCTGGTTCCGCCCGCGGGCGCGGCCACCGCCTTTATCTCGTTCAACTAGGAGCTCTGCGTGCCCAAGATTGACGCCCGTTCCCTTTTCTCTCCTACTGTTTTGCTGGCGTTGGCGCTGATGACGGTCATCGTGATGATGATCCTGCCGATGCCCGCTTGGGTGCTGGATATGGGCCTTGCCACATCCTTTGCGCTGGCGATCCTGATCTTCACGCTGACGCTGTTCATCGAACGGCCGCTGGATTTTTCGTCCTTTCCGACGATCCTGCTGGCCTCGCTGATGTTGCGGCTGTCGCTGAATGTCTCGTCGACCAAGCTGATCATCGGACAGGGGCATACCGGCCCTAACGCCGCCGGGGATGTGATCGAAGGCTTTGCAGAGTTTGTCATGGGCGGCAGCGTCTTTCTGGGGCTGGTTGTGTTTGGCGTGCTGCTGATCGTGAACTTCATGGTCATCACCAAAGGTGCTGCGCGTATGGCCGAAGTCGGCGCGCGCTTTGCGTTGGACGGGATGCCCGGCAAGCAGCTGGCCATCGACAGCGACATGTCCGCCGGGGCCATCGACCACCAGCAAGCCAAGGAACGGCGCGAACGGGAACAGCAAGAGACGACCTTCTTCGGTTCGCTGGACGGGGCATCGAAGTTCGTCAAAGGAGATGCAGTGGCCGGCTTGCTGATCACACTGCTGAATCTTGTGATGGGTCTGATCATGGGAGTGATCGTGCACGGGTTGCCGATTTCCGCGGCGTTTGAGACCTATGCCATCCTGACCGTTGGCGATGGGCTGGTGTCGCAGATCCCAGCCGTCATCATCTCGATTGCTTCTGCGCTGTTGCTGGCGCGTGGCGGCACGCAAGGGGCGACCGACAGCGCCATCTTCTCGCAGCTGGGACGGCATCCGGCAGCGCTGGGAACTGTGGCCATGCTGATGGTGCTGTTCGCACTGGTTCCCGGACTGCCTTTCCTGCCCTTCATTCTGGGTGCGGCTGTGCTGGGCTATGCCGCTTACACGGTGCAGCGCAAACAAAAGGCAGAAGAGGTCGAGGCCCTCACCCAGCCCCCTCAGGACGACAGCCCAGTCAGCCAGGCAATCGGGGACATTCTGGATCTGGACGACGTGCATCTGGAGTTCGCCCCCGATCTGGTCAGCATGGTCCTGAACCCCGGCACCGGACTGGACGCACGCATCGCCAATATGCGGACCTATGTCGCCTCCAGCTTTGGTTTGATCCTGCCGGATATCCGCCTGACTGACCGGGCCGATCTGCCTATGGGCACCTATGTGGTCAAGGTGCAGGGGGTTGAACAGGCGCGCGGCGTTCTGAACCCAGATCTGGTGCTGGCACTGGTACAGGATGGCGATGACATGCTGCCAGAGGGCAACGACGTAACCGAACCGGTTTATGGCGCCCCTGCCCGCTGGATCCTGCCCAAACATCAGGAAGAGGCGGCGCTGAGCGGTGCCACCATAGTTTCTCCGCCCGAAATTCTGGCCACGCATTTGCTGGAGATCATCAAACAGAACTTCTCCCGCCTGCTGACGCTGAAATCCCTGCGTCGCCTGCTGTCCGAGATGACCCGCCTCAGCGATTCTATCCGGGCTGAGGCAAACCGCAAGCTGCTGGATGAGCTGGTCCCCGACAAAGTGCCGATTGACACGCTGCATGCGGTGCTGCGCCTGCTGCTGGACGAACGCGTCTCGATCCGCAACATGGCGCTGATCCTGGAAAGCGTGGCCGAGGCGCGCCTGACCACAACTCAACCCGAAGGTATTTGTGAGCTGGTCCGCCAGCGGCTGGGCTTCCAGCTGGTGGCCGACATGAAGCGTGAGGACGGCTCGATCCCCCTGATCCAGTTGGCCCCGGAGTGGGAAGACACGTTTGTCACCTATCAGATCGATGCGCCCAGCGCCGGGCTAGACGTTGCGCTGCCACCAAATCTGTTCAACAAGCTGGCCGACGGGGTTGTCGACAGTGTCGCACAATCCGCCGATCACGGGCTGTTTCCGGCGGTCGTCACCTCGACCCGACGGCGCAGGCTGCTGCGCACGATCATGCATGCGCGCGGTGTGTCCAACCCTGTGCTGTCGTTTGAGGAAATCGGGCTTGAGGCGCGCCCGGCACTGGTTGGAACAGTGCCCGCATGATCGCTCTGCCACCCGAGCTTTTGCCCCAGTTGGGCGAAGGTCTGTGGCATCTCTTTGCCGTGTTCCTGCGCATCTCGGCCCTAGTGTCACTGTTGCCTGCTTTTGGCGAACGCAGCGTTCCGACCTGCGTCAAACTTGGCATCGCTTTTGCCTTTACGCTGGTCGTGACGCCAGCGGTGCAACCTTTGGGCATGGGCCCTGGCCTGCTTCCGATGGCGCGGATGGTATTAACCGAAGTTCTGATCGGCATGGTCCTTGGCATGGGGTTGCGGCTGTTTGTACTGGCGCTGCAAACCGCCGGGTCCATCGCAGCGCAGGCGACATCGCTGTCACAAATTCTGGGCGGCGCTGCTGCGGATCCGGTGCCTGCCATGGGGTACCTCCTGACCCTTGCAGGCCTTACGCTGGCCGTCCTGCTTGGCCTGCATATCCGGGTCGCGCAATTTCTGATCCACAGCTATGCGCTATTTCCGATGGGCGCGGCCCCGCTGACGCCGAACCTCTCGCAATGGGGGGTACAGCAGATCGCGCACAGCTTTTATCTGGCCTTCGCGCTGGCTATGCCTTTCGTCATCGCCTCGCTGATCTACAATCTTGCGCTTGGGGTGATCAACCGGGCGATGCCACAGCTGATGGTGGCCTTTGTCGGTGCCCCGGCCATCACCTTTGCAGGCCTGTTTTTACTATTTGCTGGCACGCCCCTGATCCTGTCGGTCTGGTCGGACGCCCTGTTCGGCTTCATGCTGAACCCACTTGAGGATCCAAGATGAGCGGGTCGGACGACGACAGTGACAAGTCCTATGAGCCGACGCCCCAAAAGCTCCTGAAAGCGCGGGAAAAGGGCGAGGTTGCAAAATCCACCGACCTGTCTGTCGTCGCGGACTATGCGGGGTTTCTGCTGGCCCTGCTGGCTGCCGGACAATTCGGCGTACAGCAATTGGGAACTCTGTTTGTGGTTTTGATCGACCAGTCGGACGAGATCGGTCATCTGTTGACCAATGGTCCGGCCGCCAGCCCATTGGGGGGGATGCTGAAGGCGGCGCTTCTGTCTGTCGCGGTTCTGTTTGCTTTGCCAGCCGCCGCCGTCTTGCTCAGCCTGATTGCTCAACGCGCGCTGATATTTGCGCCAAGCAAACTGAAACCCAAGGCGTCGCGTATCTCGATCCCTTCGAATGCAAAAAACAAGTTCGGCCGCGGCGGGCTGTTCGAGTTCGCCAAAAGCTTTGTCAAACTGGCGATCTATGGCACCTGCCTGACGCTGTTTCTGCGATCCAACCTCAACGAAATCCTTTCGGCCAGTGCAGCACCGGCGCGATCCTCAATCCTGTTGATGATGAACCTGTTGTTTCGCTTCCTGTTCATTGTCATTGCCGTGGCACTGGCAATCGGAGCGGTAGACTACCTTTGGCAACATGCCGAGCACATCCGCAAGAATCGGATGTCGCGCAAGGAAATTCAGGACGAAACCAAAGATGCTGAGGGCGATCCCCATGTGAAGCAACAACGGCGTGCCCGCGCACAGGATATCGCGACCAATCAGATGATGGCGGACGTTCCCAAAGCTGATGTCGTCATCGTCAACCCGACACATTTCGCAGTGGCCCTGAAATGGGCCAGGACCGCGGGCTCTGCCCCTGTTTGTGTCGCCAAGGGTGTCGACGAGGTTGCAGCGGCGATCCGCGCCAGCGCGTCCGAGGCCGGCGTTCCGATCCACTCCGACCCGCCAACAGCCCGCGCCCTACACGCGGCGGTCGAGATTGGACAAGAGGTGGCCGAGGAACACTATCGCCCCGTCGCAGCCGCGATCCGCTTTGCGGAAGCAATGCGGAAACGGGCAAAGGGGCAGATCAGATGAAAAAGGTCCGATTTTCAGATCTTGAAAAGATCACCGAGGCTGCGTTCCAAAAGGAATACGACACGTTGCGCCCGCTACTTGAGGCCGAAGCCCGGGTTCAGCAACAGCTGGCCCGTCTGGATGCACAGGCCCGTCAGTGCCGTCAGGACAGCGCTGCCGCCGATGGCTACCGTGTTACCGGGACCGACGTCCTGTGGAACGGACGGGAGTCCGCCACGCGCCGCCAATTGAACACGGAGCTCGCCCAATTGAGAGCGCAAAAACTGTCTGCGATGGACGCATTGCGCGAGGCATTTGGCCGAAAACAAGCAGTTACGACCCTGTCGGCCGACCAAAAAGCAGCGCGCAAGCGCATGCTACACAAGAGATTCTCTTCCTTTTAAGCGGACCTTTTGCAGGATCGAGGATGTTAAACGTCTTGGCGATTGACACTCATGATCAAAACCTCGGACACGTCATCTCCCAGATCCTTGCGCGCCGTTTCCAGCAAAGCCTTGCGCAGCATCTTCAGGGTGTCGGACTCGGTGAAGGCGCCGTCAAAACCGCCCGTGTTGGCGTGATCGAACATGACCTGCAAGAACCCATCCCTCAGCTTGGGTTCAATCGCATAAAACGCTTCGGTCATGCCTGGGGTTATCTCCAGGCTCAGGGACATGGTGACCAGAGCTTCGATCCGGTCGGAATCCACGACCGGAACCACAAATTGCTTGGTCAGCTTCAGATACTCGTACTCGCTCTGCCCATCTTTTTTTGCGACCTTGTCTGACTTCGATTTAGCAGGCTTTTTCTTTGCCTTGTCCGGATCAGCCGCGGCGGCAGATTTCTCTTTCGGCTCACCCTTAGGGGCCAGAAAAACTCCGGCCCCGATGCCGCCCCCAAGGCCGATCAGCAGGAAAATGACAGGTATCAGTTTCTTGATCATCTCTACTCCTCAGAACGGTAAAACTGCATCCAGGACCTGCTGGCCGTAGCGCGGCTGCTGCACGTCCGTGATCTGGCCGCGTCCCCCGTATGACACCCGCGCCGAAGCGATTTTGTCATAGGTAATCTCATTCTGGCGCGAAATATCCTGCGGCCGCACATAGCCCGTGACCAACAGCTCTCGCAGTTCGAAATTGACGCGCAACTCCTGCGAGCCCGAGATCGAGAGCACGCCGTTGGGCAACACATCGATCACTGTCGCAGCAACTCTCAGGGTCAGTTTTTCCTTCCGCTTCACCGATCCTTCGCCCTTGCTTTCGGACGAGGAATTGATCGCCACAGCCTCATCCAGTGTCGCGCCATCTGGCAATCGTTCAGCGGCGCGTTGCGGCAAGCCGAAAAGCCCCACAATGCCCAGGCTTTCCGAACCGGATCGGGAACGTTCGGTGTCATTCGATATCTCGGCCTTTTCGTCCAGCTCGATCACCACGGTCATGATATCGCCCTTCTTGATGGCCCGCTGATCGCCCAGCAACGAATGCTGCCCCCCACTCCAGAGTGAGGACCTGTCGACATTGCGTTGGGGTTGTGTGTGCAACGGCAGGCCGGGCCACAGCATGGCGACATGTTCCGGCGAATCCTCGTTCGGAGTAAAGCTGGGTGGTTTGCCCAGGTGATCCACACGGCCACAGGCGGACAAACCAAGAGCCGTAAGCAGTAGCGATTTTGATAATCCTGACATCATTTTACCTCGATTTGGCCGTCTGGCCGAACAAAACCTGAGACGGTTGTGCGCGACGACAAGTTCATGACCCGAATGCGATCCCCAACCGCGCCGCGACCCAGAGCTCGGCCTTCGGCTGTGATCGACAAAGGGCGGCGGTCAAAAACTAGAACAACCAAATCGTTGCGATCCACCAGCGCCGGAGGGCCTATGTCGCCCTGACGAATAGGGCGACCGGGATAGAGAGCCACGCGGGCCTCCTGGCCGATCAGAGTTTCGGGGTTGGCCACGGCGCCTGGCACTTGCTGGGGTTTTATGCCCAGATCGGCGGCCGTAATGACTTCTTTGGCGCGAATGGTGCGCGTGGGCACGACAATATCGGCCTGAACGGACAGCGGTGCCAGCAAAGCCAGCGACATAAACAAGACCCGCATCACCGCACCTGCGTTGTCGCGCCCATCATCTGGTCGACGGCGGATATGACCTTGGCATTCATCTCGTAGCCGCGCTGCGCTTCGATCAGCTCGGTCACCTCGCGGACAGCGTCGACCGAACTGTCCTCAAGATAGCCCTGCCGCAACGTGCCCAGCCCGTCTTCGCCGGGTGTCCCGACAACCGGCGCACCCGAGGCCTCGGTCTCTTTGAACAAGTTGCTGCCCATGGCTTCCAGCCCCTTGGCATTGGAAAAGCTGGCCAGGGTAAACTCGCCCAGCAACTGCGCTTCGGCGCTGTCATCGAAATAAGCGTATACCTCGCCTGAGGCATTGATCGAAATCGAACGCGCATCGTCGGGGATGGTGATTTCCGGGGCTACGGCAAAGCCGTCAGAGGTCACGATCAAACCTTCGGCGGATCGTTTCAAACTGCCGTCACGGGTAAAGCCAGACTGGCCATTGGGCAAGGTCACCTCAAGATATCCACGCCCGTCGATGGCCACATCCAGATCGCTGCCGGTGGCCGACAAAGCGCCTTGTGCCAGTTGTACGGTCACCGCTGCCGGCCGCACCCCCAAGCCCAGCTGGATACCCGTAGGCAGCACCGTCCCATCATTGGCATTCACCGTCCCGGCCCGCGCCATCTGCTGATAATGCAGGTCCACAAACTCGGCCCGACGCGCGTTGTAGCCAGTGGTGTTCATGTTCGCCAGGTTGTTCGAGATCGTCTCAACCCGCATCTGTTGCGCGATCATGCCCGTCGCTGCGATTTTCAATGCCCGCATGTCAAAATCTCCTTCAATAGTTCAGCGCAACAGCGCCTTGAGCGCTTCGCGCACGCGTTGATCTTCGGTCTCCAGAAAGCTCTGACCCAGCTCATAGGCGCGCTGGATTTCGACCAGCCGCGTCACCTGTCCAATGGCATTGACGTTCGAACCTTCGAGAAATCGGTGCAGGACCACCGGGTTATCCACCGGAGCCACGTCGCCGTCGGCCCTAAACTGCGTGCTGCCTTCGCGCACCAAGGTCTTGGGATCCGCCACGTGATAGATACCGATCTGGCCCAGCAATTGCCCCTCAATGCTGAGCGTACCGTCGCCACCCACATCGATCGAAGCCGCATCCGGTGGGATGAACACCGGCGCCCCGTTCACATCCAGCACCCGGTGCCCGTCCATTGTGACCAGATCGCCCTCGGCACTGGGGGAAAAGGCACCCGCACGTGTCAGCCGATTGCCCGTAGGGGTCTCGACCATGAAAAACCCGTCACCCTCGATGGCAAAGTCGAATTGGCCGCCCGTTTCGGTCAACAGGCCTTGCTGCAACGAGGTATTCCTCGCCTCGGCCCGGCTCATCGACAGGGACGGATTGCCCGGCATGTCGCGAACAAACTCGGAAAACACCAACCCTTGCTGGCGATATCCGGTGGTGTTGGCATTGGCGATGTTATTCGCCACCAGCCGCATTTCATTCATCAGTCCGGATTGACGGGACAGGGTGACATAGGCGGTATCCATCAACGACCTCCTGCGATCAGTGGGATGAGGGTTGTGGTGAAGAACGTCACCAACGTCTGGGTCATGAAGCCCATGGAAACCCAGAACACGACGACGATGGCGATCAGCTTGGGCACGAAGGTCAGCGTCATTTCCTGCACCGAGGTCAGCGCCTGGAACAGGCCGACAACCAGGCCCGACACCAGCGCCACCGCCAGTATCGGAACCGAGGTGATGACCGCGACCCACAGCGCCTGACGCACGATGTCATAGAAGAGACCTTCGCTCAGCATGGGGTCAGACCGGCATCCGCAGGATTTCCTGATAAGCCTCGACCACCTTGTTGCGGACAATCACCGCCGTTTCCACGGCCAGTTCGGTCTGTGCCAATGCCTGTACCAGCGCGTGCGGGTCCGCCTGCCCGATCATGGCGGCCTGCGATATCTGCTCGCTGTGTTTCAACGTTGCGGCAAAGTCCTGAAAACCGGATCGCAGCCCCTGCGCCATTTCGGCGTGATCAGGATCGGCCTGCGTTGCAGGGCGGGCAAACGCGTAATTCTGCGCGGCATTCAATGATCGGATATCCATTCTGGTGTCCTTTATTTCCGGAGGAGTTCCATCAGGCTCGACGACATCTGACGTGTCTGGTCGAACATCTTGAGGTTGGCTTCGTAGCTGCGCTGCGCTTCGCGCGCGTCGGCAATTTCGATCATCAGATCGACATTCGAGCCAGGGTAATGACCGCTGTCATCGGCCATAGGATGGCTGGGGTCATGAATGCGCGATAACGCGCGGCGGTCGAGCTTGACCTGCCCGGCCTGCACTGTCTCGCGCCCGCCTTTCTCAACGGCTTCAAACGGTACGGTCTTGCGGCGATAGCCGGGTGTGTCGGCGTTCGAGATATTCTCGGACACATGTCGAAGCCGCGCAGATTGCGCCTGCAACGCGCTGGCCGAGGCGGCAAGGGAATGGGAAAAATCGCTCATCTATTTGGTCTCCTTAAGCCCGGCCCAGACTGCTGCGCAGCACGTTCATCGAGGATTTGTAGATGGCCAACGCCCGATCATGCTGGCGTTTAGCCTCAACCGCCCTGAGCATTTCTTCTTCGATAGAAACGCCGTTGCCATTGGGATCGCCTGCGGGTTTCACCTCAACCTCGGCCCAGGGCTGCGCGCCGGACCCGCCGAACAGATGGCCCTGCCGCGTGGCGGTCATCGCGACCTCACGTCCGGAATTTTCGAGAGCTTTCTGAAAGGCCTCGATATCGCGGGGCTGGTAGCCCGGAGTATCTGCATTGGCCATGTTGCGCGAGATGACAGCCTGCCGTTGTCCAGCGTGGGTTGCCATTGCGTACGCGGTCTTAAAGACGTTCAGGTCATCGAACATCGGGGCTTCTCCCTCGATCAATTTCAATCAAGGCTTAACCCCGATTCCTTTAGAAAGCGTTTGCAGAAACCTGTTGGAGACCCCATCATGTCCGATCTCGACCCGTTGCTTCTGAAATGCGAATTCGACCGTCTGTCCGCCACGCGTCACATGGGCCGTGTTGCGGGCGTGGCGCGTGGTGTCATTGAAATACAGGGGCTTGCGGGGCAGGCGCGCATCGGTGATCACCTGACCCTGCGGCGGCGCAGCGGGCCGGAATTGCCGGGTGAGGTACTGCATGTCGAGGCAGAGATGGTTCACATGATGCCGACAGCGGCCCCCGATGGCGTCTGTCTGGGCGATCGGGTGATTCTGAACCAAACGCCCGCCTTTGCGCCAGGCCCGCACTGGATGGGGCGCGTATTTGATCCGTTTGGCAAACCGTTGGATGGCAAACCCCTGCTGGCCGGGGCGCAGGCACGGGATATCATGCAGGCGCCACCCGCCGCTGTCGCGCGCAAACCACTGGGCGCGCGGATGGAGACCGGGCTGGCGATGCTCAACACCATGTTGCCCGTGGTACAAGGGCAGCGGATCGGACTGTTTGCCGGCTCGGGCGTTGGCAAATCCACCTTGTTGGCGACATTGGCGCGGTCCATGCAGGCAGATGCGGTGGTCGTCGCGCTGGTCGGGGAACGAGGGCGCGAGGTGAATGAGTTCGTCGAACACGCGCTGGGGGCTGATGGCATGAAGCGCGCGGTTGTTGTGGCCGCCACCTCGGACCAGTCGGCCCTGGCGCGCCGGCGTTGCGCGTGGTCGGCAATGTCGGTGGCAGAGTATCTGCGCGATCAGGGGTTGAACGTCCTCTACCTTGCGGATTCGGTCACACGCTTTGCCGAAGCGCATCGCGAAATCGCCGTTGCCATGGGCGAGACATCCTCGCTTCGGGGGTTTCCACCGTCGGTCACGCCTCTGATTGCCGGTCTGTGCGAACGGGCAGGCCCCGGAACCGCAGATCAGGGCGATATCACCGCCGTGTTCAGCGTGTTGGTGGCTGGGTCTGACATGGACGAACCTGTCGCCGATATCCTGCGCGGTGTTCTGGACGGCCACATCGTGCTGAACCGCGAGATCGCCGAACGCGGGCGGTTCCCGGCCATCGACCTCAGCCGGTCCGTCTCTCGCAGCTTGCCGGCTGCGGCGTCGGACGAGGAAAACCAGATGATTGCCGAGGCGCGCAGGCTGGTGGGCAGCTATGAGCAATCCGAGGTAATGATCAAGGCGGGCCTGTATTCCGAAGGCGCGGACCCGCTGCTGGATCAGGCGGTACGTGTCCATGAGGACCTGGACGCGTTCTTCGGTAAGGTCGAACCGGACGGGGTAAAAAACAGTTTCAACCACCTGAAACTGATTTTACGGCGGATAAACGCCCACCAGCCCCATTAGAGAAGTCCGGACAGTTTTAAGTGTTAAACCCACCTTAAGACCTGCGCGGCTATCCCGGTAGTTGGGTGATAAAAAGGTGGTGGAGATGGGTGCGCAAACCAATGCGGCGCCAATCATCATCAAGAGGAAACGTGTGTCGGGTGGTGATGGTCACCACGGTGGCGCGTGGAAAGTCGCATATGCAGACTTTGTCACGGCCATGATGGCGTTCTTCATGTTGATGTGGCTATTGAATGCAACGACGGAAACGCAGCGCAAAGGGTTGGCGGATTACTTCTCGCCGACGATTCCGGTGAACCCGGTTTCAGGCGGCGGGGAGGGCGCTTTTGGCGGCAACAACATGTTTTCCGAACAGACCATGGTGATGGACGGCTCGGGCGCCGCGAAACGGCATCCGATGATCGCCAGACGGGCGCGGGGCTCGGTTGGCGTAAACCCGGATGGTGGCAAGAAAAAGTCCGCGGATTTTTCCACGCTTGAGGCGCAGCTTCTGGGACGCACCGGCGAGAGCATGGTTTCAGACAAGGTCCTCAAACATATCGTCACGCGCGTCACCGACGAAGGTCTGGTGGTCGAGCTGTTCGATACCGACGATCAACCCCTGTTCGAATCGGGCACGGGTGATCCGACCCCAATGATGCGGGCGCTGGCGCTACTGGTGGCACGGTCCTCGGATCTGGTGACAAATGCCGTAGCCGTAGAAGGACATGTCCGCGCATCACCGGTCGTGCTGGTCCGCGACCCGTCCTGGGATCTGTCGACAGCGCGTGCGCAAGTGGTGCGCCAGATGCTGCAGGACAAGGGCGTCGCCAAGCCTCGGTTGGACCGTGTCACCGGCCATGCCGACCGGAAACTGTCCAGTGAAAACCCGATGGCTGCCCGGAACAACAGGATCGAGATTATCTTCCTGCGCAACTCGTGACGGCGAAAGGTTAGAACGCATTTTACCTGTTAGCGCGCTGTTAAGGCCCGGCACGTTAGCTGTTGCATCAACGATTGACGCAACAGAAGGGCGTGCCAATGACTATTTCTTCTTCGCTGAAAGCCGGTGTGGCCGCATTGAAGGCCAACGCCAACCGACTGGCCACCATTTCAGACAACATCGCCAATTCGTCCACCTTTGGCTACAAACGGGTTGAGACGGATTTTCATTCCATGGTGACGTCCGGCCAGGGCGGCAGCTATTCGGCAGGTGGCGTCAGAACCACCAGTCAGCGTCTGATAGACCAGCGCGGGTCCCTGGTCACCACCAACAATTCAACCGATCTGGCCGTGCGCGGCCGGGGTATGCTTCCCGTACGCCCCAGCTCGCAAATCGCTGGCGGCTCGAACGAAATGCTGCTGACCACCACGGGGTCGTTTCGCACGAATGAAGAAGGATACCTGGTCACAGAATTGGGGCTTGTCCTGCTGGGATGGCGCGCCAACTCGGACGGGTCATTTCCACCGGTTCCGCGCGACACGCCCGCAGCCCTGGAAGCCATTCAGCTGAGTGTAAACCAGCTGTCAGGCGCCCCGACCACGCAGATGAACCTGCGCATGAACCTGCCTGCGACAGCCACCGATGCCGGGGCATCAGGGAACACGCAACCGCTTTCGGTCGAGTATTTTGACAATCTGGGCAAATCCGAAAGCGTCGATATCGAGCTTGTGCCAACTGTTCCCGCAACCGGGTCCAGCAATGAGTGGACCATGATCCTGCGCGACTCGGCCTCGGGCGGGGCGGTGATCGGAGAGTACACGCTCACCTTCACCGATAGCCGCACAGCGGGAGGCACCTTGGCCAGCGTCGCTACGGTTTCTGGCGGGGCGTTTGATCCGGCCACCGGTAGTGTTGTCGTAACTGTTGCTGGCGGCCCGATGGAGATCAATATCGGTCAGATCGGCGACAAGGACGGAATCACGCAATTGTCCGACACGTTCGCGCCGGTGTCGATTACGCGCGACGGCTCGGCCGTCGGAACCATGACCAGTGTTCAGGTCGACGAAAACGGCTATGTCTACGCGTTTTATGATACTGGCGTCAGTCGCCGTATGTTCCAGATTCCTCTGGCTGATGTGCCAAACCCCAATGGCCTGACAGCACTGGACAGCCAGACCTATGCGCCATCGCGGGAAAGCGGCACGTTCTTCCTGTGGAACGCAGGCGAAGGTCCGACGGGGGATTTGATTTCCTTTGCGCGCGAGGAATCCACCACCGATGTGGCTACTGAGCTGACCTCGATGATTCAGACTCAACGCGCTTACTCTTCCAGCGCCAAGGTGATCCAAACCGTGGATGAGATGCTTCAGGAAACAACCAATATCAAACGCTGATTTGAGATCTGACCCAGGAAGGGGACCTGCCTCATGAATATGTCGACAGCATTGAACAACGCTCTCAGCGGATTGACTGCTGCCAGCCGCGGTGCATCGGTTGTGTCGGACAATATCGCCAACGCACTGACGCCCGGCTATGCGCGCAGGTCTCTGGAACTGACAACAAACGCGATCACAGGCAATGGCGTGCGTGCGGCCGGTGTGGTCAGACACCAGAATCCGGTTCTGGCCGCAAATCGCCGCACCACCGATGCTGATCTGGCCCATCAAACCGCGCTGTCCGATTTTCATACCCGGCTGGAAGGCCTTGTTGGATCTGCGGATGATGCGACTTCGCTGGCCACGCGTCTGGCGGATTTTGATGGCAGCCTGATTACGGCCGCAAGCCTGCCCAACTCGGCCGAGCGGTTGGATCAGGTCGCCCGCACAGGCCGGGATTTGGCAACGGGCCTGAACGCCGCGTCCGAGGGGCTGCGGCAGGTGCGATCAGACGCGGATCGCGCGATCGGCAAGCAGGTGGATCGCCTGAACCAGACCCTCAAGGATATTGAGGAACTGAATGCCAGGCTGCCAGCGATCAAATATTCGGGCGGCGATATCAACGCGTTGCTGGACCAGCGACAGGTGCTGATCGATCAGGTTAACGAACTGGTGCCGGTGAACGCCGTGCCCCGCGCGAATGATCAGGTTTCACTCTATTCACACGGCGGCTTGATCCTGTTGGAAGGCACCGCCGCGGAATTCTCGTTTACGACAACCGGCGACACCAAACCGCATATGACTGTGGCAAACGGGTTGCTCTCGGGGCTGGAAATGAATGGCAACCCTGTACGCACCAGCGGCGACAGTGCCCAGATCAGGGGCGGCTCGCTGATGGCACAGTTCCAGATCCGGGATGAGCTGGGGGTCGAGGCCCAAACCCATCTGGACACTGTAGCCCGTGACCTGATTGAGCGTTTTGAAACCCCCGGTCTGGACCCGACGGCACTGGCAACCGACCCGGGGGTGTTCACGGATGACGGCAACCGCTTTGACGTGACCGCGCCGGCCGGGCTGGCGTCTCGTATCAGTCTGAACACGGTTGTTGACCCGGATAATGGCGGCGACAGCTGGAAACTGCGGGCCGGGCTAGGGGCACTCGCCCCCGGAGACCCGGGCAACGCCATGCAACTGAGGGCCTTTGGTGCCGTACTAAGTGACGCGCGACCGGTTGCAAGTTCAAGTTTTGGCACCGGCAACATGCGCGCGGCCGACCTAACCGAGGCGCTGCTGTCACAGGTTGGCAGCAATGCGCATACCGCCAGTCAGCGCAAAGCTTTTGCCAGCGGCGCGCAGCTTGAAATGTCCAGGATCGAGGCCGAACAAGGTGTGGACACGGATCAGGAATTGCAGCGGCTGATGCAGATCGAGCAAATATACGCGGCAAATGCGAGGCTCGTCTCGGTCGTGGATGAACTGATGGAAACTCTGCTGAGGTTATGAACATGACACTGACATCTATCGGCGATCTGGCGCGGGGCTTGACGTTGCGCACCCGCGCCACCGAAATCAAAAGCCAGATCGAAACCCTGTCCTACGAAATGTCCACCGGCAAGGTTCAGGATGTGTCCGGGCGGCTGGACGGCGACTATTCTCACCTGCTGGATCTGGATCGCAGCCTGTCCCGGCTGGATGCGTTTCAGGTCGCGACGGCAGAGGCGGGGTTGTTCGCAGACGCCATGCAGCTGAGCCTGACAACGGTCAGCGACTCAGTGTCCGAAATTGCCGCATCCCTGTTGTCTTTTGGCACATCGAATCAGGCTGTTTCGCATGAAAATGCGTCCGTTCAGGCCCGGAACGAACTAGATACGATCATGTCTGCGCTGAACACGCGGGCCGGGGGGCGCAGCCTGTTTTCCGGAGTGTCTACGGATGTCTCTCCGCTGCCGCCAGCAGACACATTGCTGACCGCGCTGCAGGTCGAATTAGCCGGTTTGACCACCGTGACAGATATCAGGCAGGCGGCGGAAGCCTGGTTCAATGACCCGGCCGGTTTTGACGCAGTGATCTACCAGGGATCGGGCACGTCGCTTGCACCGATGCAGATATCCGAAAATGAAAGCGTCACCATCCCCCTTACCGCCACGGATCCCGCTTTGAAAGCGGCCTTACGGGATATCGCCGTCGCGGCCGTGGTGTCGGACACGGCTCTGGCCGTGCCGTCAGATCAACGCACAGCGTTGTTCACTCAACTGGGTGTTGACCTGGCCAACACCCAAAACGACACCGTGAACCTGCGTGCTTTTGTGGGATCAGCCGAGGCCCGGATAGAACAAGCCGCTACGCGCAACAGCGCCGCGCGCACAAGCCTGGAATTCAGCCGGAATGAACTGTTGGCTGCGGACCCCTACCAAACCGCCGCTCAGTTGCAAACCGTGCAGTTCCAACTGGAAAGCCTGTATTCGGTCACCGTTCGCAACGCGAACCTGTCGCTGGTGAATTTCCTGAGATGAGAGTTCTTGTTTTTCTTCTGATGTTGCTTCCTGGCCTGGCCTCCGCCGGCGCTATCCGACTGAAAGATCTGGTGGACTTCGACGGAGTCCGCGGAAACGATCTGGTCGGTTACGGTCTGGTAGTAGGGCTGAATGGAACCGGTGACGGGCTCAGGAATTCGCCCTTTACCGAAGAGATCATGTCCAACATTCTCGAAAGGTTGGGCGTCAACGTCAACGGCGAGGATTTCCGCCCCAAAAACGTGGCCGCCGTTCTGGTGACTGCAAGCCTGCCGCCTTTTTCGCGCGTTGGGGGGCAGATCGACGTGACGGTCTCTGCCATCGGAGATTCCAAAAGTCTGCTGGGCGGTACGCTGATCATGACGCCATTGAACGCTGCTGACGGGCAGATTTACGCTGTTGCGCAAGGCACCGTTTTGGCAGGCGGCGTGTCGGCTGAGGGAGAGGCTGAATCGGTGGTGCAGGGCGTTCCCACTTCCGGCGTGATCCCCTCCGGAGCAAGGGTGGAACGAGAAATCGATTTCGAACTATCGGCGCTAACCCAGATGCGCCTTGCTTTGCGAGAGCCTGATTTTACTACGGCAGGCAGGATCGAGCTTGCCATCAATACCGAGTTCAACAGCGCAGTGGCCATCATGCGCGATTCCGGGACGGTTGAGCTGAACATCGAGGCAACGCAGGCAATTTCGACCGCCCACGCGCTTGGGCGGATCGAGAACATTCTGGTCGAACCCGAAACCAAGGCCCGCGTCGTGATCGATCAGCGTTCGGGCACGATTGTGATGGGGCAGGAAGTGCGGATATCCCGCGTGGCTGTCTCCCAGGGCAACCTTACGCTCACGGTCGAAGAGGCGCCGATTGCGGTTCAACCCAACCCCTTCGCGCGTGGCGAAACTGTTTTGGTGCCCAGAACAATCGCCGGAATAGAAGAAGAGGAAGGAACCGGGCTGGCTGAAATACCCGAAGCGGCAACCCTGTCCGAAGTTGTGGCAGGCCTAAACGCGCTTGGGGTGTCGCCCCGGGACATGATCGACATCCTGAAGACGATCAAAGCCGCCGGGGCGTTGCACGCCGAATTTATCGTACGCTGAGGAACTCCGATCAGCAGGTCACTGCCAAGACTGGCGGAGGGGCCAAACGGCCCCACCAAAACTTATTTGGATTTCCAACTGTTCAGCCATTTTCGGAACCTGCTGCCCTGCTCTTCTATTGCGTCGCCGGCGGCATAAAGGCCATCTTCCATATTCTCGATCACGGGATCGACCCGCGCCTCACGAAACCGGCGCCAGCGGACCCAAAGGGCCCAAACTATCGCGAAGAATACGGTCAGGAAAATGATATTGAACCAGGGAATAATCCGAACGTCAGGACTGTCGACTGCCCAGATCTTCACTGCATTCGGGAAAATCGACAGGAACTCACTGCGCCAGCCATAATGGCGCACGACAACCCAACGGGGCGCCTCAGTCGTCGATTTCTGGTCCGCTGCTTCGGCTTGCAGGTTCGACGAATTCAGCTTGAAATAGGGCGGCCAGCCCCAGCCCGTGTCTTCGTTCCGATACACCATGACCTTGCCGTTGGTCTTGCGAGTCTGAATGAAAAACACATCGCGGTTTGGCGTTGTCGCATCACTGCCGACATCATGAACCGACCAGAAGATGCTGTTCTCACCGGGGTCGATCCGTTTCTCATAGGTATCCGAAATCCGAACCACATCGTGCTGCGGAAGGGTGTAATTCAACACCGCCGCAATCGTGCCCCAGAACAGGATGATGATAGCCCATTTGACGTAACGCATCAGCGAAACCCTCACATGAAATTCGTAACATAAATCAGGATTGCGATCAGGCCCAGCGGCACGACGTAAATCCCAAGGATCAGTTTGCGGCGAAACGATCCGTCGTATTTTTTTAGCCCGCGCTGGACAAATGCATCGCGGTCGCCGGTCAGACCCTTTTTCTCCCAATGGGCGATCAGCTTACTGCGCCGCACCCAGCGAGAATAGATTGATACGCCCACATACATGACCGTCAGAACGACCAGCAACGGGATCAAAAAGCGCAGTGCGACGAACATTTAACTTCTCCCTACTGCGCCCCAGGGGCCGACGCGTGCGATGATGTCTTCGCTGATCCGGTCATTGCCGCTCATGTCCGGTTCGTGGCCGAATAGTGCGGCCCGGGCGCCAGCCTTATCCACCTGATACTCGCGCGCAAGGAAGTCGGCAACATAGGCTTTTTTGGCCTCGGGCCATGTCGCATAGGTGCGGTAGAACAGTTCTTTATGGCAAATGAACATCTGGCGCGGGTCCAAGGGTGCAAGCTCGGCCAGCAGCATGTTCACCAGATCGCGGTCCGGCGTGTCCGCGGCGCGCAGCGTATAGAAATAGGCCGGATGAGCCGAGGTGATCCGAGGCCACTGCCCGCCATCAGTCGCCCAGCGCAGCAGCTGCGCCAATCCGTGATAGGCCTCGGGCAGATGCTCAGCGTGGCTGCGGGCCAGACGCCGCATGTCGCTGCGATCCAAAGCGCTGAGGTCGACATCGGCATTTGCGGCAGCGTCGATAGTCAGGAAATCCATCTTTTGCCGCAGGATTGCAGCGGCATCCACACCGGGCGCTTTGACGATTGGTTCGACCAGATCGTTGTAATCCAGGAACTTGGCAATCTTGTTCCTCTGCGACGGATCGAAGGTGTATTTGATCAGCAGATCATCGAGCTTTTCACCCATGCAGATCGCAGCCGGGTGGTCCATGTCCGGGAACAGATACAGCCCGCCAAAATGCGCCGTCCAGAAGTTGCGCTGCTCGAAGGCGGTGTGGTGCGGACGCACCGGGTTGCGCGTTACGTCGCCGGTTTCTTTGGCCGTTTCGATCATTTTGGCGATCAGCACATCATCAAACCACGCGTCTTCTTCGGTCTTGAACTGTTCGACCATGCCCGCCAATTGTTGAGCCTTGCGCAGGGTGCCGCCTGCGGTGTCGACCTCAACCTCGATCTTGCGCAGGTTCAGCAGATCGCGCGGTGTGGTGAGTTTGATGACCGAGTTCACCAGCTCTCCGGCCACCGCATCGGTGGCGGTCAGGGCAAACAGCTGCGCCTCGTTCATCTCGATGAACTCGCGCAGGATATCGCGCGAGGTCGAGAATTTGACGTTCAGCAAAGGCGCGCGTTTCTGTTCGGTCGTCAGCAGGATGAACTGCCGGTTGACCCCGTTGGGGTTGAGGTAGAGCTCATCCTCCAACTCAATCCCCACCTCCGGCGAATAGCCCGAGATATCGACATGGAAATCCGTCAGTGCCGTGGTCTTGCCCGCCAGATGCTGCAGCGCGCGGTTATACCGCTCGACCAGAGCCGGGCTGGAGATGTGGACGAGATTGCCGAACATCAGGCCTTTTTTGATGAGGCGGATCATTAAGCAGCCTCCGCCCAAAGTTTTCTGGTTTCTACCAGCTTGCCGAGATCAGACTTAATTTCGTGAAGCCGCATCCTAGATAACCGCTCCCGTTGTGGTGACGAAAGTGTATCTTCCATTGCGAGAATAGTTTCAATTTTCTGAATGAGATCAGGAACTAAATTGGTTCTCGCTGGAAGTTTGTAGTCAACAGAAGTATGCAGCAATTCCCAAAGATGCTCATGCGTATTGCACAGTCGTCTGCGCAGGTGAGAGATAGCGTCATCTATAGTTTTGTCCGCGCTCCGTTGGTCCCCAAGGTAATAACTATGAACGTCACCATTGGTGATAAAATCCTCATAAAAGACATCATTCGAAAAATGCCAAGCTAAACCCTTAGCGCTGGCTTCATTGATTGCTACGATAAATGATCTCAAGTTCTCATTAAACAACGCCTCCGCCCGATCTTCGTCTCGCTGACGAGCTTCAGCTTCAAATATTCTAGCTTGAGCGGACATTGAACGTGCCATGTCCTGCGTGGCTTCGCGTTGCTCTTTCATTTCGAGCCTTGTAAGGCGTAATTTCTCTCTTTGCTCTGCCAATTCTTGGCTCTGAAGGCCGACGGTGACGATAATCCAAACAAAAGCTAGAGTTCCAGCAAATCCTGCCAGCGTATCTCCAACTTCATTCGGTGAGTTGTCCAAGAAGCTCGCCCACTTTCCGTTATTGCAAATCTGACCACCCCAAAAACTTGGCTCGCAAACCGGTTGCAAGAAAACAAATGCACCCACCGCACCTACGACTGCTGTCGTAATTACCCCCCACATAACCGGGTTATTGCTTCGCCAGAAACTCTCGACTTCCCTGCGGTTCACCCCTTCCCCTCCAGATACCGCCGCTTGGCCTCTTCCATCCGGCCCATCTCGCGGACGGCATTTTCGATAGCGACCTCGTCGCTCTTGTCGGCATAGCGGAACTCGCTGTCGGCGTAGCGGTTGATCTCTTGGATTACCATTTCCACCGTGATCGGCTGGCGCAGGTCCTCGATCATGGCCTTCTTGGTGTCGTAGTCGCGGGTCAGGAACAGGTCGGGGTTTTCCATCCATTCGTCGGGCAGCTCAAAGTCCATCGCGCGGACCTTGACCGCGTCGGTGATGTTCTTGATTGCGCGGCCGGTGAAGCGCTCATCCGCGGCTTGGATCGCCTTGAGGTAGGTGCCCATCTTGGCAATCGTATCCATCTGGCCGATATCGCCGGACACCCGGTCATAGACCTGCAGCAAAGCGTCCTCATGCGGGCGGGAATGGCTTTCGAAACTGGCGGCGACGGCCTTCTTGATCTCTTGCGCGGCATAGGCCTCGTGCTCGCCCAGCGGAATGTCGTGGTTGCGGCCCATCAGCAGGTGCAGGATGTCGATGTAATCCTCGCGCGTTTGCGGCCCGTCCACCAGGAACCGAGCACCGGCCCGCTGACGCAGGGCGTCGTCCACATTCTCGGGGTAGTTCGAGAACATACCAAAGGTGCAGTTGCCGCGCACGACGGTGTTGGCGCCGGCAAAACTCTCCATCAGTACGGCGGTGATTTCCAGTTGCCCGGCTGACGATTGCCGGTCACCGCGCTTGCCCGCCAATTGGTCAATGTCGTCAATGGTGCCAAAGCCGATGACCGAAGGGTCGAGGATCGTGTTGATAAACGCCTTGGCGTTTTGGCCGGACTTGCCCTGATAGCTGTCGATATTGTCGGTGCTCAGGTTCTGATAGCGGAACGGATAACCCGCGTTGTGGCAATAGTCGTTGATCAGCCCGGCCATCATCTGGATCAGGGTGGTTTTGCCGGTGCCCGGTTTGCCGTCGCCCATGAAGGTAAAGATGAACCCGCCAAGTTCGGCGAACGGGTTCAGGCGGCGGTCGAAATCATAGGCCATCACCATTTTGGCCAGCTTCATCGCCTGATATTTGGCGATATGGTTGCCGACCACCTCGTTCGGTTTCTTGAACGTCATGGTGAGGGTGGTGGATTTGGCTTTGGATGCGGGCTCAAAACCCCGGATTGTCAGGTCGTCAGCCTCAATATGCCAGGCGGCGTTCTGGAACGGGGCCAGATGGCCTGCGGACTGGGCGCGCAGGGCGGCCTTGTCCATCAGTTGTTCCGCATAGGCGCTGGTGGCGGCGATCAGATGCGCATCGTCGGGGGCGTGTTTGGCCAGCGTTTGGTCCAACTCCCACAATGCGCCGTGCAGGGCGAGTTGGCCATTGTCGGTCAGGACCTCTTCGATGTCCCCGACATCAACGGTGGTTTCGCCCAGATGCGAGGACATCAGATACGCCAGCGCATTCCCGAAGGTATGAGAGGTGATCAGGGCCTCGGCCGTCAGCAGTTCCGAAAACTCAGTTTTTCGCGCTGCAGGCAAGTCGCCTGCCAGATTGGCGCGTTTCAGGTCGGCCAGCGGGGTCTGTTCCGCATAAGCCTCGGCCACAGCCAGCGCGATGGAAATTGCTCGTCGAATGGCCTGCTGCGCGGTCGCCTGCGGTGGCGACACCAGAGTATCGCCATCATCCGAGGCTTCGATCCGTTCCACCAGATGCACCCCGTCGGCGCGCACGGTGCGTCGCGTCACCAACCCCGGCGTCGTCGACCGGAACCGCCGTCCTGTCGATACACCGGGGGACCGTTCTGTCGTCACCGCAACGGCCTTGGCAATCCGCGGTGCATGATCGAACCCGTTTAGCAGAGCAGTGGCCGCCGGGTAGTGCTTGCGAATGTCGCCTTCGCGCAATTCCATCTGATCTGACGTCAAGCTCATCTCAAAATCGCCTTTTCTTTATTCAATATCGCAGCACCTGCCCGGTTTTGCTGACGACAAACTTTTGCACATCACCAAAGCCCGGCGGATTTCGTTCAGCCAGCACCTGAAACGGGCGTTGGGGCAGGATGATCGACCTTTGGGTCCGCGTTGCCCCGGTTTCTGCCCCTTGCCCGCCGAACGGGTCCAGTGCGAAGACCTCGCGCTCGACGGTCGAGAACCAGCCGGCGCGTTCTTCGACAACCTTGGCGCTGTCCAATTCCTCCATGGTCCAGGCCAGAGCCCAGTCCTGACCTTGTGGGGCCTGGGCGTCTTCCAGCACTTGCCGCAGTGGTCCGGATTGCTCGGTATAGGCCGAGGAATACATCGGCCCCACATGGATGCGGCGCAGGTGTTTGGGGTGCAGGTCGTCGAAATCCTGATCAAACCCTTTCGCGATCGTCACCAGTTTCAGCCCGCCCAATGATTGCGCCATCAGATGAGCCTGTACTTCGGGCCAGCGGCGCTGATCCTTCGGCAGGGCGGTTTTGCCGCTATCTTCCAACTGCATCAAGTAAATGACCGGCAGGTTGATCTGGCTGTCATAAACCGCCCAGTGGATCAGAAACTTGCGCCGCTCGCCTTCGTTGCCAATCCAGTGGCATTCGGGATCGTTGCGGGCCCAGAACAGCTCACCCTTCAACAATTCCTCGTAATAGAGCCTTTGAGAAAGCGCGAATTGCAGCTTGGTGGGGATGTCCTGATCGCCAATGATGGTCCGCACCATGTCGGTTTTCAGATCATCTTCCGAGGGCATATTCGCCAGATGCACCTGCGCCTGCTGCGCGTCATTGGCCATGGTCAACAACTCAGCCGCCACCGGAAACCCGCTGTCGCGCTTGTCCATGGCGAGGCTGCCAAAGAACCGCCCCGTATCGCGCCCGACCAGCAGGTATTTCATGGAGAGCGCCCGGAAGGTGTAGAGCAGCCCCGAGAGGTAGCGCGACACAATCCGCACCTCTTGCTTGCTGATCGCGCCCTCAGCCTCCATCGTCGCGGCCACGCGCAGGAGGTGAACGGTGATCACCTCGAATTTGCGAAAATAGCGGCGCGAGGCGAAGGTGTCGGTCAGGCCGACATGGTCTTGGGTGGGGTTTGTCATCGCCGAGTTCGATTACGCTCCACTTGAACTTTTGCTGTTTCAAACAGCTGAACGAAAGTCAAAAGACTGACACCAAGTGCGCCCATCCAAAGCAAGCCCCACCCTGTACTCAATATCAGGAACAGAACCAAAAGACAGACTTCCAGCCAGCGATGCCTAAGGATTTGTAACCAAACGTCTTTGGTACGAATTGCTTCGAATAATGTCATATGGTGAAGCTCGTCCTCTGGTGTACCTATTGCAGGGGGCATCAGTCTTGCGCCCATAATATAGACAGCAACCGCAATCCAAATAACCACCACAAACAGCAACTTATTGTCGGTGTTATTGCCCTGCCACGTCAGGAAAGCCAAAACGCCGGAGGTAACTAAGGCAAGTACGGTTTTCCACTTTGTGCGAAACCAGTTCACTTACCTTAGCCCCCATACAAATTCTTATCATGCTTCTCGACAATCGAGGCAAACCGGCGGGCAAAGCGTTCATCCGCCTTGGCCTTTTTCTCCAGCACGTCGCGGGCAAAGACCATGTGGTCCTCATGCGCCTCGAGCATGTCGGCCATCTTCTGGTTGGTCGCGGTGCCGATGGCGGCCATCGCCGTTTGCGCCTCTTGGTCCGTCTGCACGCCGATCTCGTTGATGCGGTGGGCGACGTCCTGCTGCTGTGCGGTTTTCAGCGATTTGGTCAGGGCATCATACAGCACCACGCGTTGTTGTGTGTCTGTCTGCAGTTTGTTGATCAGCACCATCTGTGTCGCCGCCTGGTTCTGTAGGGAGTCGACCCAGGTCTTGCCCTTTTCGATATAGCGCTCCAGCGTTTGGGATTTGGCCAGCTTGACCTGCTCTTCCTGAACCTTGGCATTGTATTGCTTGTTCAGCTCTGCCAGTTCGGTTTCCAACTGGGTGCGCGCGGCGGCATCCTGTTCGACACTGATCTTGTTTTCCAGCGTAATAATGGCCGGGTCCATGCCCTGAATTTCGGCGCGCAGTGCCTCCAGTTCGGCCACCGTGGCCTCACGGTCGTCCAGCGTGCCGGTCAGGTTATCCTCGACCTTCACGCGCTGTTCTTCCAGCACGGACAGCTGCCCTTGCAGCAATTGCACGATCACGTCGGATTTGGCGATCAGGTCCTGCAATTTGTCGTCGATATTGGCGGTGCGCATACGCTCCTGCCGCATCGACTCAGATTTGCCTTTGGAAAAGATGCCAACAAAGCTTTCCCACCCGGACTTTGAGCGCATTTCGTCGAAATCCTTGGAAAACGCGTTGGTGACGTCGTCCAGCCCCATGATCAACTCGGCGATGTTGGCGTTCATCACCTCGGTATGGGCATGCACGTCTTCGAGCGTGGCGTTTTCGATGTCGATATCGGCCTCGGCGGTACCGATCTTGGCGCGCGCAGCTTCGATCCGGCTGGTCAGCCCCTCAATCTGCGACTGGCTTTCGCGCACTTTGGTCTGAGTTTCTTCAATCAGCGCTTCAAATTGCTGGTTCGACATCTCTGCTGTCCCCTTTTTCGTTATTTACCCAATAAGATAGGGAATGTTACGTCCATTTACATCCCCTTGGGCTCAAAATTCCTGCGGACTCTGGCAAACTCATCAGCAAAATGAAAGCGCGTTTGCACAAGCGAATGGCGAAGTGTTGGCCGGATGCACAGGCGACATTTGATCAAATCTGGAGCGATCCGCGCAGCACAGTGGACATAGACAATCCGGGCGCCACCTGATTGTGTGCGCGGGACATCATTTCTGCCGGAGGGCGACCCATGCTGGACGCAACAACAGACCTGAAATCCATCCTGAAAAACCCTGATCTGCTGGTGACCAAAGCCTATGTCGGCGGGCAGTGGGTCGACGGCGACAACGGCACTTTCGCAGTGACCAACCCAGCGCGGGGTGATGTGGTGGCCGAGGTCGCAGACCTGAGCCGCGCGCAGGTCGCCGGCGTGATTGCACAGGCCGAGGCTGCGCAAAAGGAATGGGCCAAGCTGACCGGCAAAGAACGCGCTGTAATCCTGCGCCGCTGGTACGATCTGATGATGGAAAACGCCGAAGATCTGGGCAAAATCCTGACCGCCGAGCAGGGCAAGCCGCTGGCCGAGGCCGTTGGTGAAATCGGCTATGGCGCGTCTTTCATCGAGTTCTTCGGAGAAGAGGCCAAGCGGATCTATGGCGAGACCATTCCGGGCCATCAGCGCGACAAGCGGATCATGGTGCTGAAACAGCCCATCGGGGTGGCAGCCTCGATCACGCCGTGGAACTTCCCCAATGCGATGATTACCCGCAAGGCCGGACCTGCGCTTGCAGCGGGTTGTGCCTTTGTTGCCCGCCCGGCTGCGGAAACACCCTTGTCGGCCTTGGTCTTGGGCGCTTTGGCCGAGCAGGCCGGGATCCCGGCAGGTGTCTTCAACGTGGTGCCGTCTTCACGCTCCAGTGAGATTGGCAAGGAATTCTGTGAAAACCCCGGCGTGCGCAAGCTGACCTTTACCGGCTCGACCGAGGTGGGGCGCATCCTGCTGCGACAGGCGTCGGAACAGGTGATGAAGTGCTCGATGGAGCTGGGCGGCAATGCGCCGTTCATCGTGTTTGACGACGCCGACCTGGACGCAGCCGTCGAAGGCGCGATGATGTGCAAGTTCCGCAACAACGGCCAGACCTGCGTCTGCGCCAACCGGATTTATGTACAAGCCGGTGTCTACGATGAATTCGCAGCCAAGTTGAAAGCAGCCGTTGAGGCGCTGCAAGTCGGTGATGGCCTGACCCAAGGCATCACAACCGGCCCGCTGATCAATGACGACGCTGTCACCAAGGTGCAGGAACACATTCAGGACGTCACCGCAAAGGGTGGCGCAGTTCTGACCGGCGGTCTGCCGCATGATCTGGGCGGCACCTTCTTTCAGCCCACCATTGTCACCGGAGTGACTCAGGACATGCTGGTCGCCCAGGACGAGACCTTTGGCCCGCTGGCCCCGCTGTTCAAGTTCGACGATGAGGACGACGTGATTGCAATGGCCAATGACACGATCTTTGGACTGGCCTCGTATTTCTATGCCAAGGACCTGAGCCGCGTCTACAAGGTGGCCGAGGCGTTGGAATATGGCATCGTCGGCGTGAACACCGGCATCATCTCGACCGAGCTGGGTCCGTTTGGCGGCGTCAAGCAATCCGGTCTGGGCCGCGAAGGCAGCCATCACGGGATGGAAGATTATCTGGAAATGAAATACGTCTGCCTGTCGGTCTGATCCATTGCGGCCATCGCCAAAGCGCGGTGGCCGGTCTTGTCCTCACGCTTGTCACAAAACTGCAGTCAAACTGTCACAACTGCGTAATGAACCCGGTCCATCCCCCTTGCATCCAAGTGAGAGAGGATAACTACCGATGTCATTGCGCTTTGCCTGCCTGACATCTGCCCTTGCCCTGACCGCCGGTCAGGCCGTAGCAGAGATGAACTTCAACCGAATTGCGTCCTTCCTCGTGGTCGAAAACATGGTCGAGGGGGCCGATACCAACCGCGAAACCTCGCCCGAGATCATTGCCGCCACAGCGGATGGCATGACGCTGGTATATACCGACAGCCCGCTGGGTGCGATCGGTAAGGTGGACATCACCGACCCCGCGAACCCGGCCCCGCTGGGCACGATGGATGTGGGCGGTGAGCCGACATCCGTTGGTATCATCGGCACGACGGCATTTGTCAGTGTGAACACTTCTGACAGCTACACCGCGCCTTCTGGCAAGCTGATCTCGGTCGATATCGCAGACAGGGCGGAAACCGGCGCCTGTGATCTGGGCGGCCAGCCCGACAGCGTCGCCATTGCCCCCGACAGCAGCTTTGTCGCCGTGGCTATTGAAAACGAACGGGACGAAGACCTGAACGGCGGGCTCATCCCTCAGCTGCCCGCCGGATCGCTTGCACTGGTGCCGCTGAAAGACGGCGC
This sequence comes from Ruegeria meonggei, assembly GCF_042768335.1. Taxonomy (NCBI): domain Bacteria; kingdom Pseudomonadati; phylum Pseudomonadota; class Alphaproteobacteria; order Rhodobacterales; family Roseobacteraceae; genus Ruegeria; species Ruegeria meonggei. Next base: position 2,814,486 of record NZ_JAXHBT010000001.1, read on the forward strand.
GCTGGACTGTTCAGCGATGAAAATGACCAGCCTGACCGGCCTGGCCCAGGTTGCCCCCACCGACCCAGAGCCCGAGTTCGTCGACATCAACGGCCTGGGTGAAACCGTCATCACGCTGCAGGAAAACAACCACATCGCGGTTGTCGACAAGGATGGCACCGTGATCAGCCATTTCTCAGCCGGAGCTGTTGATCTGGACGGCATCGACGCCACGGACGAACGCGGAGCGCTGATCTTTACCGAAAGCCAGCAGGGCCGCTTGCGCGAACCGGACGCGGTCAAGTGGATCGACGATGATCACTTTGCCACCGCCAACGAAGGCGATTACGAGGGCGGTTCGCGTGGCTGGACGATCTTCCACAAGGACGGCACAGTTGTTTACGAAAACGGCACCGCGTTTGAAAAAGCCATCATTCAGATCGGCCACTACCCCGACAAGCGCTCGGACAGTAAAGGCGTTGAGCCAGAAAGTGTGACCGCCGCGACCTTCGGCGACACGCCGATGATCTTTGTGGGGGCTGAACGTGCCTCGGTCGTGGGTGTTTATGACGCCACCGATCTGGCCCACCCGGTTCTGAAACAGCTTCTGCCGTCTGGTGTTGGCCCGGAAGGCTATGTTGCGATCCCGGACCGCAACCTGCTGATTTCGGCTAACGAAAAAGACCTGATCGAAGATGGCGGTCCGCGTGCGCATGTCATGATCTATGAATACCAGGACGCCCCCGCCACCTATCCGCACCTGACATCGGAAGGCGCGGATGAGCTGATCGGATGGGGTGCCCTGTCCGGTCTGGTGGCTGATGAGGACGGCATGATCTATGCGGTGAACGACAGCTTCTACGGCTTCCAGCCTTCGATCTTCAAGATCGACCCCAGCCAGAAACCCGCCCGCATTGTGGATGTGATCCGCGTCCACCGTCAGGACGGCAACCCGGCGCAGAAGCTGGATCTGGAGGGCATCACGCTGGATGGTAAGGGCGGGTTCTATGTCGCCTCCGAAGGGCGCACGGATCGTCTGATCCCACATGCGATCTATCACGTCGCTGCAGACGGCAAGATCAAGGACCGCAAAGGTGAGATCGGCCTGCCACCGGAACTGATGGCCGTCGAGAAACGCTTTGGTTTTGAGGGCATCACCCGCGTCGGCGACACCCTGTGGATGGCGGTGCAGCGCGAATGGAAGGACGATCCCAAGAACCACGTAAAGCTGGTCGCCTTTAATCTGGACACCAAGGAATGGGGCGCCGTGCATTACCCCAAGGAAGAACCCGCCAAGGGCTGGATCGGCCTGTCGGAAATCGTGGCCTTTGGCGACTATGTCTATGTCATCGAGCGTGACAACCAGCATGACCACCGCGTTGTGACCAAAAAGGTCTATCGCATTCCGCTGTCGGACATGACGCCCGCGCCGCTGGGCGGCGATCTGCCCGTGGTCAGCAAGGAAGAAGTCCGCGACCTGCTGCCCGACCTGTCCTCGACCGGCGGTTACGTTCTGGACAAAATCGAAGGTCTGGCCATCCTGCCCTCGGGCGAAGCCTTTGTGATGACCGACAATGACGGCGTCGACGATGCCTCGGGCGAGACGATGTTCTGGTCCATCGGGTCGGTGACGGCCGGGAATTGATCAGCGTTCCAAACTGTGATCGGCCCCGCGCGAATCATGCGTGGGGTCGTTCAGTTTCCCCGCGGCCATTCCAAAAGGCGACTTATACACATTCACAAAGCAAACTAACTGAATAGTTTCAAATTAAAATCTCCCCAGAACAGTGGGGAACCGCGTGTTTAAACAGAACGTTTTGCGAAAACAGATTATTGAGCTATCGTTCTTCTGTTAGTTGTGGGGGAAATTTCGGTGAACTTATCAAGAGTACTCATTGCGGCCAGTGTTTCGGCCTGTGGGGCTTTCAGCGCCCACGCGTTAACAATCGACGTGGTCGAGTATTCCGAGGCTTCTTACAACTCAATCTACGGATCGGGCTCTGGGATTTTAGAAGGGTTTGAAACGCATGGCGCCACCTACGGACAAGGTGAAGTTGCCAACGGTTTCTCTACTTCGGTTGGAACCTTCTCGACTCTGGGTGGCATCGGCTCGGGTGGCACGGTTTCCGGATTGCCGGGCAACAGTGGAAGTATGCTGGCCTTGCGAGAGGGAAACGTTTTTGGACGTGAAAACCTTTCTCCTAACGGCTCGTGGTTTTTGGACAGCAATGACACCTGGGGATTGAGCTGGGATGTGGCGCTTGCTGGTGGAAAAGCGTTTGATAAACTGACGTTTGCTCTGAGCGACGGCAGCGATGCTGGTGGCTTCCTTCGCATAACCGCAGGTGGCGAGAGCCATGAACTCCGTACTGATCGCAGATTGTCGGATGGCAACGTTAGGTTGGTTACAATTAATTTCGGGGCTCCGACAAAGACTGCCGGAATATCGCTGGCCAACTATACCGCGTTGGGTGGTGATGTCGCCCGTCGGAATGACGGCTTCTCGATCGACGCGATACAAGTGGCCGCTGTTCCCTTGCCTCCGTCGATTTTACTGTTGGGGGGGGCATTGTTTAGCTTGGGTTTCGTAACCCATCGCAGAAGAAAAGCCGCAGCTTGATACGCTCTGGGTAGTTCAACCGCTTTCACCTGCGTGAAAAATGGTTCTGAAAAAAGGCGTTCGCAATAGTGCGGGCGCTATTTTTTTGCCCGCCGCTCACCTGCTCTAAAAACAACGCCCCGCGTCTGGAGGAACGCGGGGCGTGTGGTGCGATAGCCCAGAGAGGAGAAGACTATCGCGGCGTGGTGATCGACCGCCTTAGTTCACGGCTTTGGCGTCAACCACATCCTTTTCAATGGCCTTGGACGAGGAAATCTCGATCCGGCGCGGTTTCAGGGCCTCGGGGACCTCGCGCTTGAGGTCAATGTTCAACATACCGTTTTCGTGGCTCGCGCCAGTGACGCGGACGTGGTCGGCCAAGGCAAAGCGGCGCTCGAACGCGCGGGTGGCGATGCCACGGTGCAAATAGCTGCGCTCTGCGTCCTCGGCGGCTTTCTTGCCAGCCACGATCAGTGCGTTTTCCTTCATTTCGACCGACAGGTCGCTTTCCGAAAACCCGGCGACAGCAACCGAGATGCGATAGGTGTCGGCATCGGTTTTTTCGATGTTGTAAGGCGGATAGCTGGGTTGTGCCACGTCATTGGTCAAAACCCGATCCATCATGTCGGCGATCTGGTCAAAGCCAACTGTGGCGCGGTGCAGCGGTGCAAAATCAAATGTACGCATGTGTCATATCCTCATATCAGAGCGATGTACGGTTTTGCCCTCCGTTTGGACGGGCGGTGATGTAGCCGGGCCCCGTTTGTGGCGACCCGATACATTTCACATGGGTAGCTTTTGGCCGAGTTCAAGACCCGCCGGAATTGATGAATTTCGCGCCCGTATTCGATTTACCCGATCCCACCTGCAAGCGGCGAATAGTGGCCTTGGGTTGGGGGGCAGCGCGACGTAAAATCGCCTTGAGTTCAGACACGATTCCAGACAGTTCCATGCCAAATCCGGCTTTCCGGCCGCGATAGGCGCCGACGGCGGATACGACCGACAGTATTTGCCAGCGCGAGCCCTTTTTGGCCAACAGCGCCGATCCGGATGAGCCATAAGTAATATCACAATTAAAGACGATCAGGTCTTGTTGACGGTCCAGGATATGACAGGACCGCTCACGCATGATCGCCTCGGACCGACCGCGCCCGTACGAGGCCAGACTGACCTCGGCTCCTGTCACGCGGCCGCTGTACAACGCGAACGGGTTCGCCACGGTATACGGTATCGGCTGGTCCAACCGCATCAGAGCGACATCTGCCTGAACAGACTCGACCGTCAATTCCGGGCGGTTGGTATACCCGGGATAGACCGCGATCTGAGTAACCTTGCGATCGGCCAGGGAAGTTCCGTCACTCAGGCCAGCCCGGAATGTCACAGTTTCAGGCGCATAGGGGTTCCCCGTCGCGCGATCCACCGCGCAATGAGCCGCCGTCAGAACCAGATCCTGCGCAATCAAGGTGCCGGTACAAAAGCCCTGGTCACCGATATCCAGGCGACCAACCGCTTCCCAGCCATAGAGATCATCCCGGTCCGTCAGTTTCCGCTTGTCACTTTGCGCGTGTGACCCAAGTGGCAAGACCGTCAGGCACAGCAAAAGGCTTAACACAAACCGCATCATGGCTTGATAAACCGAGCGCCGATGTTTCGGCTTGTTCCACCTGGCGGGGCCGCCGCAGAAAATCCGCGACCAGCGAGCAGTTCTGCCTCTAGCAATTCCAGCGAACCTTCTACTGCGGTTCCCACGGAGACGCGCTGCCCCTTATATTCAGCTTTGGCTGCAACAACCGACACGATGCGCGGGCGGTCGCCGTCAAAGGAAAAGACCGGGGCACCAGACGAGCCGAGCTCGACATCGCAGGACATCACCAGAACCTCTGTCCGGCGGGTAATGACCGAGCAAACCTCTTGCAGCGCAGGGGCTTCGGCCCGGTCATGCGCGTATGAGACGACGCCGACCTCTTCGCCCCGACGTGGTCGGGTGCCGGTTTCAAACGGAATGATCGCTGTATTTCGAATCGGCTGCCACAGCTCGATCAGCGCGATATCACTGCGCAAACCTGCGTTCGGGGTCTTGGTGTCATACTGGTAATCCGGATGGATGACGGCCTGTCGCGCCGCCCGGTAGGCCGAGGCACGACCCAGACGCCACGCGGCCAGAAACTCGACCTGCGACAAGTCGATGTGCTGGCCCGTCACCTTGTCGTACAGACAATGGGCTGCGGTCAGAACAAGTGTCGGCGACACAAGTGTGCCGGTGCAAAACCCTGACCCGTTTATGTTCAGACGGCCAACCGCCATCCATGCCCGTCCGGCATCGGTGGTGTCCAGGCTTTTCAGCCCGCTGTCCTGCGCCATGGCGGCCATCGGCGTTAAAGCCAGCGCTAAAGCCCTGATCCAGTTTCGCACGCAAATCTCCGGCGTTTTTGTTGACCTATTCTCCTATGCGTCGGGTAGGGCGAAAATAGGGCGCGTGTGCCGGAAATGGTTTCATGCGGTAACTGATGCAGCGCCGCATCAGCCGGTTTTACCTGAGGATCGGGACATTCGATGCGACAGTGCTATTCTGCTGCATTGCCCGGGGTTTGGGGCCACCAGTGGCCCAGTCCAGCAACTCGACCGTGTGCACAATCGGAACATCCGTGGCTGACCCGATCTGCATCATGCAGCCGATATTGCCAGCCGCAATCACATCAGGGTTCTTAGCCTCTAACGTTTTGACCTTGCGCTGTTTCAACTGGCCCGAGATTTCGGGCTGCATCAGGTTGTAAGTCCCGGCACTGCCGCAGCACAAATGGCTGTCGGCGGGTTCAGCCACTGTGAATCCGGCCTGTTTCAGCAGGTCCTTGGGATGGGTTTTGATCTGCTGCCCGTGCTGCAGGGAACAGGCCGCGTGATAGGCAACAGTCATGCCCTTGTCCGCGCCTTCAGGCAGGTCCAGCTGCACCAGCAACTCGCTGATATCCATGGCAAGGGCGGACACCCGCGCGGCGTCTTCGGCCAAAGGGCCATCGCGGAACATATGGCCATAGTCTTTCACAGTGGTGCCACAGCCTGAGGTGTTGATGACGATGGCGTCCAGACCGTCACCGTCCAACTCATTTATCCAGGCTCTAATATTGGCTATTGCAGCCTTATGGCTTTCATTCGACTTGCCCATATGATGGGTCAGCGCGCCACAGCACCCTGCTCCGTCCGCCACCACGACCTCGCACCCCGTCCGTGTCAACAGGCGGATTGTGGCGTCGTTGATATCGGTGTTCAGCGCCTTTTGCGCGCAACCCGTCATTAGTGCCACGCGTTTGATGCGCGGTCCATCGGGTGCAAAGCTTTGCGGGTCGTCATTGCGGCTGACGGGCGGGATATGTTTCGGCGCCATGTCCAACATCGCCCGCAATCGCGCATCCGGCATCAAATGCCGCAACGGGCGGCCCAGCTTTGCCCCGATCAGCGCCCAGCGGAACCGCATCGGGTAGGGCAGGATCTGTGCCAATACCCACCGCAGTGCCCGATCCGTGAAGGGGCGTTTGTAGTTCTCTTCGATGTATTCCCGCGCGTGGTCTACCAGATGCATGTAGTGCACACCCGACGGGCAGGTGGTCATGCAAGCCAGGCAAGACAGACAGCGATCGATATGTTTGACCGTTTTCGCGTCAGGGATCCGCTCATTCTCAAGCATGTCCTTGATCAGGTAGATGCGCCCGCGCGGGCTGTCCAATTCGTCGCCCAGCACCTGATAGGTCGGGCAGGTAGCGGTGCAAAAGCCGCAATGCACGCAGCTGCGCAAGATCTCGTTCGAGCGTTTGATCGCCGGGTCCTGCAACTGCTGTTCGGTAAACGTCGTTTGCATGTGCTTACCCCATCAGCCCCGGATTCAACAAACCGCGTGGATCAAATTTGTGCCGAATTCCCCTGTTTAGAGCCTCAACGGCTGCAGCTTCAGGCTGAAACCGCCCTAGGGTTTCAGCTGTAGAGGCCTCTGCCCGGACCAGCGTTGCGTGACCTTCAAAAGCACCCAACCGGGCGCGCAGGTCGGTGCCTTTGGGAACCAAAGCCCAGATCAGCCCCCCACCCCAGTCAAACAGTGTCTGCTCTGCCTCAAGACGCGCGGCGAGGTCAGGCGCGTCCGAGGGCTTGACTGAAATGCGCCAGACATCGCCGTCCTTGCCGTGAAACGCGGCGACGTCCCGCAGCGCCCGCCACAGAGCAGCGGAATTCGAGACCTCGGCGATCTCGCCGATACCCGCCAACACGGACTTCAACTGTTCGACGCGATAGGCCACTGACTCTGCAAACCCTTCGACCCGCAGCAGGGCTTGGCCGTCCTGCGGGTCATAGGCTGCGCCGCTGACCTCGAACGGGGATTTCAACGCCGCTGACAGCGCACGGATGGCGGTTGTGGTGTCCGGAACCTGGATGGCCAGCGTTGCCGAGACCTCGGGCTTGGGCAGAACCTTCAGCGACACCTCGGTCAGTACACCCAATGTGCCCCAGGACCCCGCCATCAACTTGACCAGATCATAGCCGGTCACGTTCTTCATCACTCTGCCGCCGTTCTTAACCACCTGCCCGGCGCCATCGACAAAGCGCACGCCCAGCAGGAAATCGCGACAGGCCCCAGCCTGAATCCGGCGCGGACCCGATATATTGGTGGCCACGACACCGCCGATAGTCGGCGTTCCTCCGGTGCCCAGTAAGCCCCGGTGATCCATGGGCTCAAACGCCAGTTGTTGCCCTTCCGCCTCTAGCGCGGCCTCAATCCGAGCCAGCGGCGTTCCGACCTGTGCCACGATGGTCAGAGCGCCGGGTTCGTACAGCGCAATGCCGCTTAAGCCTACGGTTTCGATTGTGGCTGCGGGTCCGGTTATGCCACGGGTGCCGCCACCAACAATGTTTACCGGCTCGGTCAACCCGGCCACCATCTCGGCCAGCTCGGCTTCTGTCTCAGGTTTCATTTCAATTCTTCTTTGTTAGAGCCGTTATTCTGCAGCGATCTGCGCATCGCGGCGAGCCTCGGACACATCCAGCGGGAAGACTTTGGCTGGGTTCAGCAACCAGTTCGGATCGAACACATCCTTGACAGCCATCTGCGCCTCTAGGTCTGCAGGGGCGTATTGGTGGGTCATCAGATCCCGCTTTTCGATCCCCACCCCGTGTTCGCCAGTCAGACACCCGCCCACATCCACGCAGAGCCGCAGGATATCGGCGCCAAATGCCTCGCATTTTTCAAGATCACCGGGTTTGTTGGCATCAAACAGGATCAGCGGGTGCATATTGCCATCACCGGCGTGGAACACGTTGCCCACAGGCAGACCATAGTCTTCGCTCAGCTCACCGATCCGGCGCAGCACCTCGGGCAGCGAGGACACCGGAATCGTGCCATCCAGACACATGTAGTCGTTCATCTGCCCCATCGCGCCAAAGGCGGATTTACGGCCCAACCAGATTTTCGCACTTTCCTCGGCCGACTGACTTTCGCGCAGCTCGACGGGGTTGTGGCGTTTGGCGATCTCGATGATCTTGGACAGTTGATAGTCGATTTCAGCCTCAGAGCCCTCAACCTCAACGATCAGCAGCGCGGTGCAGTCCGGGTATCCTGCATGGGCAAAGTTTTCGCAGGCCTTGATGCACAGCGTGTCCATGAACTCGATCGCGACAGGCAGGATGCCTGACTTGATGATGTCTGACACACACTGCCCGGCGACCTCATTATCGTCGAACCCCATCAGAACAGGCCTTGCGCCTTCGGGTTTGTGCAGAATGCGTAGGGTGGCTTCGGTCACAACGCCCAGCTGACCTTCGGAGCCACAGATTACCCCCAGCAAGTCCAGCCCGCCCGCATCCAGATGGGCGCCGCCAATCTCGACCACGCTGCCATCCATCATCACCATCGTCACGCCCAGCAGGTTGTTGGTGGTCACGCCGTATTTCAGGCAATGTGCACCGCCCGAGTTCATCGCGATATTGCCCGCAATCGCACAGGCCAGTTGCGATGACGGGTCGGGGGCGTAAAAGAAGTCTTCCTCTTCCACGGCCCCGGTGACGCTCAGATTGGTGCGACCGGTTTGCACGCGGATGAAGCGGTTGTCGTAGTCGACCTCCAGCACCTCATTCATCCGTGCGATGCCCAGAATCACGCAATCCGCCGTGGGCAGCGCCCCACCAGCCAGCGAGGTGCCCGAGCCGCGCGGGACCACCGGCACGCCCTCTTCATTGCAGATGCGCAGCACATCCGCGACCTCTGCCGTCGATGATGGCAAAACCGCCAGCATCGGCGGGCAGCGATAGGCCGTCAGCGCGTCGCATTCATAGGCGCGCGTCTCGGCCGGGTCGTGAATGACCGCGTCCTGCGGCAAGACTCGCAGCAGACGCGATACCACGATCTGCTTGCGCGCCAGAACTTCGGGATTTGGCCGGGGCATTTCCATCGCTGATCCTCCGTTTGGTAAAATAATATTACCAATTTACCCATCTGGCAAGTTCCTATCTCTGCCCCTACTGTCGCACCCATGACCTGGATTGACCGCGCCCTGCTGTTTTCAACGTTGGATTACGCCGCTGTAGTGCTGCTGTTATGCGCCTGGCAGTGGATCGGCTGGCGGATCGAGCATCCATCGCCGGACAGGCAGTCTGTGTCGATGATGATGGACGATTTCCGCCGTTGCTGGATGCAGGAAATGGTCACACGGCAGCCCCGGATGTTCGACGCACAGGTTGTTGCGGCGATGCGGCAGGGCAGCACGTTCTTTGCCTCAACCACGATGATCGCCATTGGGGGCGGGCTTGCGCTGTTGGGCAATACCGAACGGCTGGCCGGGGTGGCCAGCGATCTGGCCATCGGCAGCGCCCCGGCACTGGTGTGGGAGATCAAGATCCTGGTTGTCATCCTGTTCCTGGCCAATGCGTTTCTGAAATATGTCTGGGCGCATCGCCTGTTTGGCTATTGCGCCGTCATCATGGCTGCGGTCCCAAACGATCCTGACGATCCGCTGGCCTATCCGCGCGCGGCGCAGGCGGCGGAAATCAGTGTCACAGCCGCGCGCAGCTTTAACCGGGGCCTGCGGGGCACCTATTTCGCACTGGCGTCGCTGGCGTGGATACTGGGGCCAATTGCTTTGATTTTGGGAGCACTAATCACCCTTGGCGTATTGTACAGACGCGAGTTTGCCTCGCAATCACGGTCGATCCTGTTGACCCTTCCACCCAACACAGAGACGTGATCCCCATGCATCCACCCTGCTTCTATATTCGCGCTATGCGATATCTGATTCTCAGCGCCCTTCTGGCCACACCCGCCTTTGCCGACCCTTCCGTGATCGAGAACGTATCGGCCCGTCAGACTGGTGAGACATGGCGATTCGACGTGACCATCCGGCACCCGGATACCGGTTGGGATCACTACGCGGACGGATGGCGGGTTTTGGATATGAACGGGCAGGAACTGGGGATGCGGGTGCTGCATCACCCGCATGAGACCGAACAGCCCTTCACCCGCTCGCTTGGCGGCGTTGTTATCCCTGACGGGGTAAGCCAAGTGCAGATACAGGCCCGGTGCAATGTCGATGGTTGGAATGCCGACGCCACGCTGGTCCCGCTGAACTGAACCTCAGAACACACCCAGGCTAAGGCCTGCGGCCAGCGCCGCACCGATCTCGCGGCAACGATCCAATTCTTCTTTTGCGATAGTCTTTTCGGCCAGAATGGCCTGCTGGGTCTGCGCGTGCGTACACAGGATCAGCGGCGGCTGAACCTCTTTTAGCCGCCAGCCGGTGGCGATACGGGCGGTCTGACGCGCGGCGTTTTCGCCATCTGATCCGGCACAGACCATCTGGGCATAGGGGCGGCCTTCGATCTGCCCCAGCACCGGGTAATAGCATCGGTCAAAGAATTCTTTCATCAGACCCGAAATCGCCGCCAGATTCTCAGGTGCACAAAAGATGTAACCATCGGCGCGCAGCAAATCTTCGGGCCCTGCCTGATCGGCGGGTTTCAGGATGGTTTCGGCCTCATCCCGTGCAGCGTCTGCCGCAGCCTCGGCCATTTGCCGGGCTCCGCCGGTACGCGAGTGGTAAACGATCAGAAGCTGCGCCATATCAGACCCGGTGATAGGGACCGCCCGACAGGATGGTTGCGGCCCGGTAAAGTTGCTCGGCCAACATCACACGAACCAGCATATGCGGCCAAACCATCGACCCGAAGGAGATGGAAAAATCAGCCTCGGCCCGCAATTCAGGGTTTATTCCGTCGGCCCCGCCAATGATCAGCACCAGATCTTGCCGCCCCGCATCGCGCCAGCCGCCCAGTTTGTTGGCAAAATCTGGTGAGGTCATCACCCGCCCGCGTTCGTCCAGCGTGCAGATCACCGCGCCCTTCGGCAGCGCCTTCCGCAGCAACGCGGCCTCGGCCCCCATCCCAGCGTTTTTCTTGTCCTCAACCTCGATCAAGCGGGCAGGCCCAAGGCCCAAGCCACGCCCGGTCCGGTCGAAACGGGTCAGGTAGTCGTCAAGCAGGGTCTTCTCCGGTCCGGCGCGCAATCGCCCGACCGCAACTATGCTGATACGCATGTCTCTCTCGTCTCCGGCCTTTCAATACAGGCCGGGATAGCGCCTCAGTTCGCCGAGGCGCTGCCGCCCTGGGGCAACCACATCTTTTCCAGCTGATAGAATTCACGCACTTCGGGGCGGAAGATATGGACGATCACGTCGCCCGTATCGATCAGCACCCAATCGCCGGCATCCTTGCCTTCGACCTTTGAGGTGAAACCGAATTCCTGCTTGATGCGATCCGTCAGTTTTTCCGCCATGGCCGAGACCTGTCGGGTCGAACGACCCGAGGCAATGACCATGTGATCCGCGACGGACGACTTGCCCTGCAGGTTAATCTGCACGACGTCTTCGGCCTTGTCATCGGAAAGTGAGGAAAGGATACGCTCAAGCAGCTTGTCGCTGATTGACTGAGAGTGGGCCATCATCTTGGCCCCTTCATCGGCAGGCAAACCCGCCTGGGTATGTAGAGACAGGACATAGTCCTCCTTTGTTGCGCGCCGTGAAACCCCGGCGCAGAGGTACTAATAAGGTAGCAAGGGGAATGCAACATTTCAATGAAGGGCCGCGTAGGCGGGCGCACGGCGGCTCACTCTTTGGCGACCTGTTGCGCAGCTGCGTCGTCGGATAGCAGCCGAACTTCGCGCTGGGGGAAGGGGATTGAGATGCCCTGATCCTTGAACGCATCCCACAGCGCAAGGTAGACATTGCCCCGGATATTGGTCAGCCCCTTGGTCGGGTCGCTAATCCAGAAACGTAGCAAATAGTCCACACTGCTGTCACCAAAGCCGGTGATATGGCAGACCGGTTCATGGCCACTTCCGCTTAGCACGCGCGGGACAGTTTTCACCGTATCTTTGGCCGTTGCGCGCACTTTATGCGGATCGTCGTCATAGCTGGTGCCAAACTCCAGATCCAAACGCACAAACCGGTCCGAATGCGACCAGTTCACCACCTGATTGGTGATCAAGTCCTCATTTGGGATCAGGTATTCGCGCCCGTCGCGCGTCACCACCGACACATAGCGCGCACCCAGCGCGTTGATCCATCCGAACGTATCGCCCAGCGAGATCACATCGCCCGGTTTGATTGACCGGTCCATCAGGATGATGATCCCTGAAATCAGGTTGGACACCACCTTTTGCAGGCCAAACCCGATCCCCACGCCAATTGCCCCCGACAATAGCGCAATGCCGGTCAGATCGAACCCCAACGTGCGAATGGCAGCCAGAAAGACGGCACCATACAACAGCACCTGAATTCCTTTGGACAACAGAACCTGCATGGACGGGGTGATGTCATCGTTGTTTTGCAGCCCCCGTTCAGCAGCGCGGGTGCCAATGCGCGCCAAAGTCAGCAAGACACCAATCAGCAAAATCGCCTTGAGGATACCCAGTGCCGAGATATGCAGATCGCCAATCGAAATCGCCACCCCGTCCAGAAAACCAGCCACATCGTCGGTCAGATTCAGCGCAATCAGCGTTGCATAGACCCACATTGCCCATTTGAATATCCGCCGCAGCGTCCGGTTGCGCACCAACCGGGCCACCAGCGCGATAGCCAGCCAGGCGGCGGCCAGCGTCGCGACCACTCCGATAATATAGCTGCGTGAGGGCCAGGTGATCTGCTGCATCACCGTATACAGCGCCCAGGAAATCAGCACGAAATAGACCAGGGTCAGGCGCTGCTTCAGCTGAATCAACGTGCGCAGTCGCCATTTTGGCCATCCGATGCGGGCGCGGGCCCAGGCGTCCCACCGGGTTTGCGTCGTCAGTTTCAGCACAACGGCAAGTGCCCACAGACCCAGAATAATCACAAGCTGGTACTGCCGCCAGCCCGGCGTGACGACCAATTCGGCAAGGTTCTCAAATTGTACGGTAAAGCCCGCGACCATGGTGTCATAAAGGTCAGCCAGCGAACTGGGGATCAGGTCTTGGTTCATGCAGGTCTCCTGACCCGCAGCTTGAACAGCGTTTTGTTGTGATGCAAGCCTGATGCCGGATTGAACCTTGATTGACGGCAAGGCCCGATATATCTGGTGCGCATGAGACTCAACTTGGCCCCTGCTCCGACACTGCAAGACCGCACGCGCCTGCGTGAACGGTTCTTTGGGGCCGCCCGCACGGTTCTGGCCTGCCTATAGGCGGCACCCAGCCACTCGCCAGCTATTTCTCATTACATACGGGAGAGGACCAATGTCCCCCAAAACACTCTATGACAAGATCTGGGATGCCCATGTCGCGCACGAAGCCGATGATGGCACCTGTTTGCTGTATATCGACCGCCATCTGGTTCACGAAGTAACCAGCCCGCAGGCCTTCGAAGGGCTGCGCATGGCCGGCCGCCCGGTGCGAGCACCGGAAAAGACCATTGCGGTACCGGACCACAACGTTCCGACCACCGCCGATCGTGTGAACGGGATCGAAAACCCCGAATCACGCATTCAGGTCGAAGCGCTGGACAAAAACGCCAAGGATTTTGGCATTCACTATTATCCAGTTCATGACGTGCGTCAGGGCATCGTCCACATTGTCGGCCCGGAACAGGGATGGACCCTTCCCGGTATGACCGTGGTTTGCGGCGACAGCCACACCGCAACGCACGGTGCCTTTGGCGCGCTGGCCCATGGCATTGGTACGTCCGAGGTTGAGCACGTTCTGGCCACGCAGACCCTGATCCAGAAGAAATCCAAGAACATGAAGGTCGAGATCACCGGCAAATTGCAGCCGGGCGTGACCGCCAAGGATATCACTCTTGCTGTGATTGGCGAGACCGGGACCGCCGGGGGCACCGGCTATGTGATCGAATATTGCGGTGAAGCGATTCGCGATTTGTCGATGGAAGGCCGCATGACCGTCTGCAACATGGCGATCGAAGGCGGCGCGCGCGCCGGTCTCATTGCTCCGGATGAAACCACCTATGACTACGTCAAAGGCCGCCCACACGCCCCGAAGGGCGCGCAGTGGGAAGCTGCCTTGAACTGGTGGAAAACGCTCTATACCGACGATGACGCACATTTCGACAAGGTCATCACCCTGCGCGGCGAAGACATCGCCCCTGTAGTCACCTGGGGCACCAGCCCCGAGGACGTGCTGCCGATCACCGCAACCGTGCCACACCCCGAAGACTTTGAGGGCGGCAAGGTCGACGCGGCCCGCCGGTCCATCGAGTATATGGGACTGGAAGCTGGTCAGAAACTCAGCGATGTCGAAGTCGACACCGTCTTTATCGGCTCGTGCACCAATGGTCGGATCGAAGACCTGCGCGCCGCAGCCGAGATTTTGAAGGGCAAGAAGGTCAAGGACGGTATGCGGGCGATGGTTGTGCCCGGCTCGGGCCTTGTTCGCGCACAGGCCGAGGAAGAAGGTCTGGCGGAGATTTTCAAAGAGGCCGGGTTTGAATGGCGTCTGGCGGGATGTTCGATGTGCCTGGCCATGAACCCCGATCAGTTGCAGCCGGGCGAGCGCTGTGCCGCAACCTCGAACCGCAATTTTGAAGGCCGTCAGGGCCGCGGTGGACGCACCCATCTGCTGAGCCCGGCCATGGCTGCCGCTGCGGCAATCACTGGACGGCTGACAGACGTCCGTGAATTGATGTAAGAAGCTCTCATATCTAGATATTTGAGGGATTGAAGACATGAGTGACTGGATCAAATGGCTCCTGCTGGGGCTTCTGTCCATAGTGTTCGGCATTTTCGTGCTGGGCGCGCCGGCGGTGGCGTCGATTGCGGTGACAGTGGTGACCGGCATATTGCTGCTGGTTTCCGGCGCATTGCAGGTTGTTGGCGGGTTTACAGTAGAAGGCACCGGCAACAAGGCTCTGTCGCTCATTATGGGTGCGGTGATGCTGTTTCTGGGCTGGTCCTTTCTGGATCACCCGCTGCAGGGCACCGTTACGCTGGCCACGGTCTGCCTGATCCTGTTCATGGCAGGCGGCATTGCCCGGGTAATCCTGTCGTTCCAAATGAAGGGAACGCAGTATTTCTGGGCCACGCTGATTTCCGGCATCATGTCGATTGTTCTGGCGATCATCATCTGGCGGTTCGCCGCCACTGATCCGGCCGTGCTGCTGCAACTGCTGGGGATTCTGCTGGGCATCGAGATGCTGTTCAACGGACTCGGGTTGGTCTTCATGGCGTTCTTCATCAAAGACGCACCCAAAGGCGAAACAAACGAAGCGAAAGAAGCTTAACAGCGGGACTTGGGCGCGGCCCTCTCCTGCAGGAGTGTAGACATGGAAAAGTTTGAAAAAGTCCACGGGGTGGCCGCCCCAATGCCTCTGATCAATATCGACACCGATATGATCATTCCGAAAGTGCATCTGAAAACCATCAAACGGTCCGGCCTTGGCGTCGTCCTGTTTGATGAGATGCGTTATCACGACCATGGTGGGGAGAACGAAGAATTTGTTCTCAACAAGCCCGCCTATCGCGCCACCGAGATTCTGGTTGCCGGCGACAATTTCGGCTGCGGCTCGTCGCGAGAACACGCGCCCTGGGCAATCAAGGATTTCGGCATCAAGGTTGTGATCTCGACTAGCTTTGCCGACATCTTCTTTAACAACTGCTTCAAGAACGGCATCCTGCCCATCGTAGTCGAAGAAGAACATCATGCCGTACTGATGGAAGATGCGCATAAGGGCGAAAACGCTCGCATGACCGTGCATCTGGAAGATCAGCAGATCACCACGTCCGACGGCATTGTGATCGCATTCGAAGTCGACCCCCACCGCAAGCACTGCCTGCTGAATGGTTTGGACGATATCGGCCTGACGATGGAAAAAGACCATCACATCGACAAGTTCGAAGACCACGCGAGTCAAGCCCGCCCCTGGGTATGATTCTGGGGACGAATCTGTGGACACTCAACTTTATGGGATCGCCAAGGCGGTCCCATTCGCATTCTTGGGGTTGAAATCAAGTCCGCCACAACATCTAGGTCTCAATTCGATACACACGTCGCGTTTGCGTCAAAAATGATGCAATCGCGCACCAGTTGCGCCATCATTTTGCCCGAAATGACATGTTATCTGCACCTCGGCTTGAGCGAAATGCCGCTTATCGTCAATGTTGGTGGAGACAGGCACCCACCAGACAAAAACGTTGGTGAGATTTGGCATCTGCTGTGACGGAACACGGCAGGCACAAGTTGGAATGAAGTCGGCGAAGAATCGACTAATCCAGTGTGAAAGGGTTCGGATAGTGATTGCACGCACAACAGGGGCGGCAATTCGGGGAATATTGGTCGCGCTCATGGTGCTGACCCCCGCGTTGTACTTGCCCGTATCGTCAACGAATGGCACCGAGATTGTTGTCTTTCTCGCGATTCTAGCCTTTTTTCTGACCTTTGCCGAATACAACTCGGCCTTTCCCAGCTTTATCGAATTCCGGGACGCACCGCCGGTGAACCGCCTGCGTTTCGTCGGCCTGATGTCGATGGTCACTTTTCTGACGCTGATCTGCAAAAATGCCTATGCGCCGACTGATTTGACCACCTCTGCCTATGCAATCGGTCTGGGTGTCGCCAACGTCGTCGACTTCCCTTATTCGCCCGTGCGCCTGATCGTCCTGATGCTGCCCGCGGATGCCAGCTCGCCCCTGCTCGAGCTGGTTCGCATATCCGCAAGTGTCGCCTACGTGGCCGCGTTGGTCACCATCGGCAGCTTTGCCTATGCCGTGAAGCTGAAAGGCTGGCCGACCGGTAACGGCGCATTCAACGTCTGGACCAATCTGCCGCTGTTCGACCCGACCAAAGGCGGTGACGTGGTCACCCGCTTGCAGCGCGACGGACGTCTGAACATCTCGATCGGGGTATTGCTGCCATTCCTGATCCCGGCTCTGATCAAAATGCTGACCGATTTTGCCAATCCGATCTCGCTGAGCAACCCTCAGACCCTGATCTGGACAATGAGCGCCTGGGCCTTCCTGCCAGCCAGCATGATCATGCGCGGCATGGCAACGTTGCGCATCGCGGGCCTGATCGTCGAAAAGCGCCGCGCCTATTCCACAGCCGAGTCCACACAGGCAGCATGATCCGCACCCTTATTCTGCTGCTGCTGCCGATGATGGCGCAGGCAGAAACGGTGCGCATAGCCACGTACAACACCGAGCTTGGTCGCAAAGGTCCAGGGCTGCTGCTGCGCGATATCCAACGCGGCGAACCGCAGGTGCAAGCGGTGGTGGATGTGCTGGTCGCGACACAGCCGGATATCGTGACCCTTCAGGGCATCGACTGGGATTTGCGGGGCCAGGCCCTCAGCGCGCTGGCAGACGAATTGCGCTCTGCAGGGTTGGATTACCCCTATCATTTTGCGCCCCAACCAAATGCGGGGCGAGAAACACCCTTCGATCTGAATGGCGATGGACGCACGGCCGGCCCCGCCGACGCGCAAGGCTGGGGACGTTTCACCGGTCAGGGTGGGCTTGCAGTCTTGTCGCGGTTCGCCATCGATACAGACACGGCGCAGGACTTTACCGACTTGCTGTGGCGCGACCTGCCCGGGGCGCAACTGCCGCAGACCGAGACCGGGCCCTTTCCCTCGGAGGCGGCGCAAGAAATTCAGCGCCTGTCTTCGATGGCCCATTGGGTCGTGCCGGTGAACACTCCGATTGGACCGCTGGAGTTGATGACGTTTCACGCCGCGCCGCCGGTCTTTGACGGGCCAGAGGATCGCAACGGATTGCGCAACCGCGACGAAATCCGACTGTGGTCCGTGCTGCTGAACGGTGAGTTGGGGCGCAGGCCCGAAGGGGCCTTTGTGGTCGCCGGAGACGCCAATCAGGATCCCACACTGGGCGAGGGCCGCAAAGAGGCGATACACGGCCTATTGGCTGATCGCCGCTTGCAGGACCCAAAACCCCGTGACCCTTCGGGGGCACTGACCACGGTAGAATGGAAAGCCGTGGGGCAATTGCGTGTCGATTACATCCTGCCCTCAGCCGATCTGCGCGTGACGGGGTCTGGCGTGTTCTGGCCCGCAGACGGCACACTACTGCGGGAGGCCGCCGTAACGGCCAGCCGGCACCGATTGATCTGGGTCGATATCGCCGCGCCATAGCAGTTGTCAGGCCTGCGCCAGCACCGACGGCCGCGCGGTTGGGTCTGGTATCGCATGACGCAGCGCGACATCCGGTTCCGTGGGCTCAAACCCTGCGACCAACTGATCAAAGAACGTCCCATCCAGGCTGTTTGGCAGGTTCCAAAGATACCGCATCTCCAGCAGAAACGGCGCCATGCGCCAGAACGGGCGGGCCAGCCAAAGGGGCCACCAGCGCATCTGCTTTAGCCGCACGGTGTCACCGGTCACGCGCGACAGGGCCTGTGCCAGCTCGGAACCAGTCAGGGTGTAGCCCGTATAGGGCACGTCGCAGAACCGCGGCAGGCTGCCCCGCTGCTCGGCCAGCGCCACGGCTGCGCGGGCAAGATCCGGCAAGTATGCCCAGGCGTGGGAAACATCCGGTCGGCCCGGATAGACCAGTTCGCCGCGCGCAAGACCTTTGGTCAGAATCATATCGAACCAATTGCCCGACGCCGTGGTATCAATAAAGTCCCCGGCCCTCAGAATGATCGTTCTGACCGAAGATTTGCGATAGGCCTCCTCCATCTCAATTCGAATCCGCCCCAAAGGGTTTTGGGCCATGTGCGGCGTGGCACCTGACCAGGGACCGGGCATCTGCGCCCCAAACACATAGACGTTTCCGGGAATAATCACAGTCGCTCCGGTGTCTGCGGCCACCGCAATAACCTCGCCATGCAGCCTGGGCACAAGGCGGGCCCAGTCCGGATAGGGTGGGTTCCAGGCATTCACGATCACGTCGACGCCATCGGCCTGCTGTCGCAAGTCCTGAGTCTGTCGATCAAAGCTGCGCACCGACCAGCCTGCAACGCGGAATGCCTCGGCTGCATTGCGGCCGAACCGGCCAGTCGCGCCCAAGATAAGAACGTTCTTTGTCATGGTCACCTCCTGTTTCCCCTTCAGTTTGGGCCATTCAGTTCATTCAGGGAATTGCCGAAAAGCACAGAACGTGTATTCATTTTTGAATGGACAAATCTCTAACCCATTCTGACTGGTCGTTGATTCAGAGCTTTCTGGCCGTGGCTGAAACCGGCTCATTATCTGCGGCGGCGCGGCGACTGGATCGCAGCCAGCCGACGCTGGGCCGCCAGATTCATGCGCTTGAGGACGAGCTTGGCGTGTCTCTGTTCGACCGCCATGCGCGCGGCCTCAAGCTGAGCGATGTTGGCGCGCAATTGTTGCCGATGGCCCAGCAGATGCACCTGGCCATGAATACGTTCAGTTTGACCGCCGCCGGTCAATCGCAACAACTGGAAGGCTCGGTGCGCATCACGGCCTCGGTCTTTGCCTCGCACCATCTATTGCCCGCGATCCTGGCGCATATCCGGGTGGAAGAACCCGCCATACAGCTGGATCTGGTCGCCACGGATGCCACCGAAAACCTGCTGTACCGCGAGGCCGACATTGCCGTGCGCATGTACCGACCGGAACAGGTGGACCTCATCTCGCGTTATCTGGGGGACGTACCGTTGTGTTTCTGCGCCGCACGATCCTATCTGGACCGCGTCGGCAGGCCTGAAAAACCCGAAGATCTGTTTGATCACGATCTGGTCGGGTTCGACGCCAATGAACAGATCATCACCAAAATGCAGGAAAAGGGCTGGCCCGCGAACCGGGGCAGCTTTGCCACCCGCTGCGATTTGCAAAGCGCCTATTGGGAGCTGATCCGCGCCGGATGCGGCATCGGGTTCAGCCAGGTGCAGGTCGCCGAAGCTGATCCGCTGGTCGAAGTGCTGCCATTGGACGTTGCGATCCCCGTGCTTCCGGTTTGGCTGGCCGCGCCACAGGCGATGCGCCAGACACCGCGAATCCGCCGCGTCTGGGACTTGCTGGCCGAGGGGCTAAGGTCCGGTCTGAAAGCGTAATCACCGCCGCAGGCGGCCTGCAGGGCACAGAAACCCGATTTCCCGCACTGTTCCGACGTTTAAGCCTGTTCGTCTCATTGACCCGATGCAGCACAGGCGCTAGGGCCTTTTCGACGAAACGCAAGGAGATCCTTCATGTCCAACCCCTCGCTCCTCATCCTGCCCGGAGACGGAATTGGCCCCGAAGTCATGGCCGAAGTACGCAGAATCATCACTTGGTTCGGTGCGAACCGAGGCCTGGAATTCGACGTGAGCGAGGATCTGGTCGGCGGTGCCGCGTATGACGCCCATGGCAAGCCCCTGTCGGACGAGACCATGGTCAAGGCGCAAGAGGCAGACGCGGTATTGCTGGGCGCTGTAGGCGGCCCGAAATACGACGATCTGGACTTCAGCCTCAAGCCCGAACGCGGTTTGCTGCGCCTGCGCAAAGAGATGGACCTGTATTCCAACCTGCGCCCGGCACAATGCTTTGACGCGCTGGCGGACTTCTCTTCGCTAAAGAAAGACATCGTCGCTGGCCTCGACATCATGATCGTCCGCGAGTTGACCTCGGGCGTCTATTTCGGCGAGCCCCGCGGAATTTTTGAAGAAGGCAATGAACGTGTGGGCATCAACACCCAGCGTTATACCGAATCCGAGATCGAACGCGCCGCGCGGTCGGCCTTTGAACTGGCGATGCGCCGGAACAAAAAGGTCTGCTCGATGGAGAAGGCCAACGTGATGGAATCCGGCATCCTGTGGCGCGAGGTCGTCGACCGTGTGGCCAAGGAATACCCCGAGGTCGAGCTGTCGCACATGTATGCCGACAATGGTGCGATGCAGTTGGTGCGCGCGCCCAAACAGTTCGACGTCATCGTGACCGATAACCTGTTTGGCGATATCCTGTCGGACTGTGCCGCGATGTTGACCGGTTCACTGGGCATGCTGCCCTCGGCGTCTCTGGGTGCACCGATGGCCAATGGCCGCCCCAAGGCGATGTACGAACCGGTCCATGGATCGGCCCCGGATATCGCGGGTCAGGGCAAGGCCAACCCGATCGCCTGTATCCTCAGCTTTGCCATGGCGCTGCGCTATAGCTTTGATCAAGGTGACGAGGCTGGTCGTCTGGAAGCCGCGATTGAAAAAGTTCTGGCCGATGGTGTCCGCACCGGTGACCTGCTGGCCGACGAAGGGGTTCAGCCGGTTTCCACCACCGAAATGGGCGACGCTATTCTTGCCGCTTTGGACGAAAGCCTCTGATCTAGGTCCATATTCGAAAAAAAGGCGGCGCACTGGGCGCCGCCTTTCTCTTTTGCTTCTCAGTTTCCGAAGATATTCTTCAATAGATTGTTTATCGTATCTTCGAAGCCTTTGCCCTTACGGCGCTGTTGTTGCGGTTGTGCTGTCCGAACAGGCGGGTCCGGGGCCAACATTGGCAGCGGTGTCGGGGTCATCCCCTCGGTCACGCGCACCATCGTCTCTCTCCAGATTTCCGCAGGCAGGCCCCCGCCGGTCACACCCGACAGGGGCGTGTTGTCGTCATAGCCCATCCAGACGCCCGTCACGTAATCCGCCGTGAACCCGATGAACCAGGCATCCCGCGCGGCCTGCGTCGTGCCGGTCTTGCCCGCCACTTGCCATCCGGGCAGCTTGGCGCGCCCGCCAGTACCCTCAGAGACTACACGCTCCATCATCCAGGTCAGTTGCTTGGCAGCTTTGTCGTTGATCACCCGTTCGCCGATGCCCGTTGTGGTCACCATCATGGGCGCGCTGTCGCCCAGAAGTTTCAGCTCGGACAGGCCATAGGGTTCAACGGATGAGCCCCCGTTCAGGATACCGGCGTAAGCGCCGGTCATCTCGATCAAAGTGCTTTCTGACGCGCCCAATGCCAGTGCGGGTCCTTCGGCCAAATTGCTTTCAATACCAAACTCGCTGGCAACGGTGCGGACATTGTCCAGCCCTGAGATTTCGGCCACTTTCACCGCCGGAATGTTCAGCGAGTTTTTCAGCGCGTCGGCCAGTGAGACGCGCCCATAGTATTTATTCGTGTAGTTCTTGGGGCACCATTGGCCCGATCCAGCGATGTTCCAACACGTCGGCTCATCCATCACCGTATCCAGCGGCGAATAGCCCAGCTCCAGCGCCGTGGCATAGACGAAGGGCTTAAAGGATGACCCGGTCTGACGCAGCGCCTGTGTGGCGCGGTTAAACGCCCCCGACACCCGCGTCTTGCGCCCGCCGACCATGGCCCGCACGGCTCCGTCTGCTGACATCACCACAATCGCGGCCTGCGCTTTCGATCCTTCGCGCACCTTTTCCTCAAAGATGTATTTCAGCGCCTCTTCTGCCGATTTCTGCAAGCGCTGATCCAGCGTGGTGCGGATCACAACGTCATCGGTGGTGTCGGTGCCAAAGAAACTGGGCAGCTCGGTGATGACCCAATCAGCGAAATAACCGCCAGCGCGCGCTGCGGCGGCCTCGGACAGCTGAGCCGGATTGCTGCGCGCCTTGCTGGCCTGTGAGGCAGTCAGGTACTCCTGCGCCTCCATCAGCCCAATCACCAGTTGGGCCCGATCCTGCGACCGTTGCAGGTTGTTTGTGGGCGCGTATCGCGTGGGCGCAACAAGCAAACCAGCCAGCATCGCAGCCTGAGATGGGTTCACTTCTGCCGCTGAAATCCCGAAATAGCGCTGACTGGCGGCTTCGAACCCGCGAGCGCCAGAGCCCAGAAAGGCGCGGTTCAGGTAGATGGTCAGAACTTCATCCTTGGAGTATTTGACCTCCATCGCCATCGCATAGACCGCTTCCTTGGCCTTGCGCCACAGCGATCCCTGACGGCAATCGGATTCGTAGGCTTTCTCAGACTCCCATTCGCTGGGCACATAAGGCACACCCAAACACAGCAGTTTGGCCGTCTGCTGGGTGATGGTCGACCCGCCATGGCCTGACAGCGGCCCGCGCCCCTCGCTCAGGTTGATGCGCACCGCGCTGGCAACACCCCGGGGGCTGACACCGAAGTGACGGTAGAATCGCTTGTCTTCGGTCGCGACAACGGCGTTCTTCAGATAGGGCGACACGGTGTCGGCAGTAATTACCCCGCCAAACTGATCACCGCGCCAGGCAAAGACCTTGCCGTTGCGATCCAACAGGGTCACCGACCCGCGCGCCCGACCGTCCAGCAACGCGTCCACATCGGGTAGCGAGGTGTAGACAATCCCGACCGCCAGCGCCAGCAACAGCGCCGCAATCGCTCCGACACGCCAGGTCACGCCCCAGATCAACCGCCAGACCCAACGGAACAACCGGCGGAAAAATCCGCCGCCGCCGCCGGACTTCTTGCGTGTTTTCTTGCGGGTGGTGCGCCGCGTCGTCGTCTTGCGCGCCGTCGCTTTCTTGCCCGCGGGCTTTGCAGCCCGCTTGGTCGCCGTGGGTTTGCGCCCTTTCGACGGGTATCTCTTGTCCGCGACAAGCGGAGCCTTGCGGCGCCTGGACTCAGTCATGCTCAAACTCTGCCCGTTATCGTTTTGGGGCACCATACCCTGCCATACCCGCGAAGTAGAGGTATGAAATTCCGGAAGGCAGCCTCCTCAACACGCCTATAATTTAATCAAACAGCAGATTCTGTGCAAAAAATGTGCACCTTGCCTGTATTTTCCCCGGCGATTTACCCGCAACACCGTTCCTAACAGCGTTCAGGCGCGTTCTTTTTCTGCAGGTGCAAACAAACCGGACAGACCGGGGAAGCAGAGGGGATTAACGTGAAACTGATCATTGCGACAATCAAGCCGTTCAAGCTCGAGGAGGTGCGCGAAGCACTGACCGAAGCGGGCGTTCGCGGCATGATGGTGACCGAAATCAAGGGCTTCGGCTCGCAATCGGGTCACACCGAGATTTATCGCGGCGCAGAATACGCTGTGAACTTTGTACCCAAGATCAAACTGGAGATCGTGGTGCCCGCCACGATGGGCGACCAGATCGTAGAAACCATCACCAAATCCGCCAAGACCGGCAAGATCGGCGACGGCAAGATTTTCGTCCTTGATGTCGAGCAGGCCCTGCGCGTGCGGACCGGGGAAACGAACGAAGAGGCGCTGTAAGCGCCCCCACTCAACACTATTCGAGGACTGACAATGAACCTGATGAAATCTCTCATCCCTGCCGCCGCGATCGTCGCGCTGCCGCAGATGGGCCTAGCGCAGGAGGCCGCCACCGGCGAAGCCGCCCTGCACACACAATACATCTTCACCACGCTGCTGTTTCTGATGGCAGGGTTCCTGGTGTTTTTCATGGCCGCCGGCTTTGCCATGCTCGAAGGCGGGCTGGTGCGGTCGAAAAACGTGGCCATGCAGATGATCAAGAACGTGGCGCTGTTTTCCTTTGCCGCGATCATGTACTGGCTGATCGGCTTCAACCTGATGTACCCCGGCGACGGCTGGACCATCGCGGGGTGGGTTGGACCGTTCTTCAAAACCACGGTCCTGGATCCGGTGGGCGTGGGTGCTGACGCCGCGGCATTGGATTATGCTTCGGTTGGTTCGGACTTCTTCTTCCAGCTCGTGTTTGTGGCCGCAACCGCGTCGATCGTATCGGGTGCTGTAGCTGAACGTATCAAGCTGTGGCCCTTCCTGGTTTTCGTGATTGTTCTGACCGGCGTCATGTACCCGATCTCTGGCTCGTGGCAGTGGGGCGGTGGCTGGTTGTCCGAGGCTGGTTTCTCGGATTTTGCTGGCTCGACCATCGTGCATTCGGTTGGCGGCTGGGCGGCTCTGGCAGGTGCCCTGATCCTGGGTCCGCGGATTGGCAAGTACAAAGACGGCAAGGTTCATCCGATGCCTGGTTCGAACCTGGCGCTGGCCACTTTGGGGACATTCATCCTGTGGCTGGGGTGGTTCGGTTTCAACGGCGGGTCGCAGCTGGCGATGGGCACCGTGGGTGACGTATCCGACGTGTCGCGCATCTTTGCCAACACCAACATGGCCGCAGCCGCAGGTGCAGTGGCAGCCCTGATCCTGACACAGCTGCTGTACAAAAAACCTGACCTGACCATGGTGCTAAACGGCGCGCTGGCCGGCCTGGTGTCGATCACTGCGGAGCCGCTGGCCCCGACCCTGTTCGGCGCGCTGTGGATCGGTGCCGTTGGCGGTGTCATCGTGGTCTTTGCGGTTCCGATGCTGGACAAGTTCAAGATCGACGACGTGGTTGGTGCCATCCCGGTTCACCTGTTCGCCGGGATCTGGGGCACCGTCGCCGTGATTTTTTACGGCGAAGCCAGCCTGGGTATGCAGCTGCTGGGTATCCTCGCCTACGGTCTGTTCACCTTTGTCGGCGCTTTGACCCTGTGGTCGATCCTGAAGGCCACCGTCGGCATTCGCGTCAGCGAAGAGGATGAGATCAACGGCCTGGACATGGCTGAACTGGGCATGGAAGCGTACCCAGAGTTCTCAAAGGGCTGATATCCAACCCAAACCAACAAAAAACCCGGGCGGTTTCGCCCGGGTTTCTTTTTTTCCGCAGATTTAAACTCCGACGTCGACAATCGCCTTGGCCAGAATCGGAACCGTGTTGGCATTCAGCCCGGCAATGTTCAGACGGCTGTCGCCGACCATATAGATGCCGTGATCAGCGCGCAGTTGTTCTACCAGTTCCGGGGCTGCGCCAAGGCGCGAGAACATGCCGCGATGTTGCGCGACAAACCCGAACCGGTCCGAGCCGCTGTGGCGTTGGAGCTCATCAGCCAGCTGTTGCCGCAAGCCCAGCATCGACAGGCGGATCTCCTCCAGCTCAGCCTCCCAGTCGGCCCGCAGGGTGGGGTCGGTCAGAATCGTAGTCACCACGCGTGCGCCGTGATCGGGCGGGAAGGAATAGTTCTGGCGGTTCAAAAACGCCAATGTGCTCTGATTCAGGGCAGTCTGCGCCGCATCATCACTGATCGCCATCAGTAGACCGGTGCGTTCGCGGTAAACGCCGAAATTCTTGGAACAGGACGCCGCGATCAGACAGCGTTTGACCGATGAGGCCACCAAACGGGTCGCCTGCGCATCCTCTTCCAGACCATCGCCAAAGCCCTGATAGGCAATGTCGATCATCGCCACCAGGCCAAGTTCGTTGATGATGTTCACGATCTCTTGCCACTGCACCAGGTTCAGGTTGGCACCTGTTGGGTTGTGGCAACAGCCATGCAACAGCACAACGTCGCCCGCCTTGGCGGTTTTCAGGTCGGCGATCATACCGTCGAAATCAACGCCGCGGGTTTCGCCGTCGAAGTAGCGATACTGGACCGTCTCCATCCCCAGATAGTTCAGGATCGACAGGTGGTTCGGCCAGGTCGGGTTCGACACAAACACACGCGCCGAGGGGTTGGCCATGCGGATCATCTCAAACGCCTGGCGGCAGGCCCCGGTGCCGCCGGGGGTTGCCACGGCGGCGATGTTGCCGCGCGGAACGGATGTGCCAAGGATCAGGTCGATCATCGCATCCGCATAGGCCGGATCACCGGCCAGACCGGTATAGGCCTTGCTCTGCTGCTCTTCCAAAATGCGCTTTTCGGCTGCTTTCACCGCGCGCATGACCGGGGTGATCCCGTCGGCATTCTTGTAGACGCCCACACCCAGATCGATCTTCTGATCGCGGGGATCTTCACGGTACGCCTGCATCAGCGCCAGAATCTTGTCGGCGGGTTGCGGTTTCAGGTTTTCGAACATCAGTTCTCTCCGGTAGCGACGGGCAGGGTTGGGAAGGCACCCCATTCAGCCCAGGAGCCGTCATAAAGCGAATGATCTTTCTTGCCGATGCGCTCAAGCGCCAGGCTGAGGATCGCGGCAGTCACGCCCGACCCGCACGAGGTGATCGCCGGTTTCGACAGATCGACACCTGCGGCCTCGAAGATGGCGCGGCATTCGTCGGGCGATTTCATCGTGTGGTTTTTGTTCAGCAATGTGCCAAAGGGCACATTGCTGGATCCGGGGATGCGGCCCGAACGCAGGCCTTCGCGCGGCTCGGGGTCTGTCCCTACGAACCGGCCCGCCGCGCGCGCGTCGATGATTTCGTGATCGCCCAGTTTCGCAGCCGCGGAAACCTGGGTAACATCGCGGACAAGATGGTTCTGAACCCGCACGGTCATGTGCCGATCACGGATCACGGGGGGCAGATCCTCAACCTCGCGCCCCTCAGACTGCCATTTCGGAAATCCACCGTCCAACACGGCGATGTTGTCCTGTCCCATCAGGCGGAACATCCACCAAACCCGCGCGGCAGAGGACAGGCCCGATCCGTCATAAACAACAACCTGATGGCCATCGCCCACGCCCATCGCCCGCAGGCGCGACATAAACTTCTCGACCGGAGGTGCCATATGCGGCAGGTCCGACCGGTGATCGGCAATGTCATCGATATCAAAGAACCGCGCACCGGGGATATGACCTGCGTCATATTCAGCCTTCGCGTCGCGCCCGTGCTGCGGCAAGTACCACGACCCATCCAGAACCCGCAGGTCCGGATCCTTGAGATGGGCGGCAAGCCATTCAGTGGAAACGAGGGTTTTCGGATCGTCCTTCATCAAAGCCTCCCCTAAGCGCGCTTGGGTTTTCCCTATACGCGGCTGGATTTGGGTTCAAGTCTGGATGGGGGCAATTACAATCAACAGCCGGACATAGTTCCACTATGATCAAAGAAAAATCGGGGCCGAAAATGCCAAAAGCAGTATATGTTTACAAATTGCGCAAATCCGTGCCACTGCTTGGGGATGCTGACCGGGCAAGTTTAACAGACATGCTGCGCGGCCGCGTGGCATCTGTCATAGAATACCACAGGAAGACCGGTTGCTCGTTGGAGAAGGCGCGACGCCTCGAACCAATCGGTCAGGCTGCTTTGACGAATTACCACAAGATCACAGGAGCAACGCTTGAGCACCCGGACGAGATTTGGTGCACGAGACGTTCGGATTTTGACAGCCTTTGCCCGCAATGCAGCAAACCCTTTCGTACCGCGGAGGCTAATCTATGCGCGGAATGCGGATTCACTTTGCCTTTAGGCGAGGTCGCCGGACCACTATGAGGCAGCGCCGGACCAGGCTTAGGCGTCAAGCTGTGCATAATGGTGCATGTTCAGAAACGCCGCGCCTTCAGGTCCAGCGCGGTATCCGTGCGGCAGGTCGGCGGCAAAGCGCAGCCCCTGCCCGGCCTGTAACGGCACCCACTCGCCGTCGCGCAGAATTTCTAATGCGCCGGTCAGGATGAACACTTCTTCGGTTACGCCTGTGGCATGGGCGGCGGACTCGTGGCTCTGGTTCGGGGCGAGGTTAACGTGAAAGGTCTCGGCCCCAAGCGCAGGGTCAAACGGAAAGACGATCTTGACCTCGATACTGCCGGGAAAGGTCACCGTGCGAAACACATCCGGCGTTGCGGTATCACGCAGGGCAGACGATCCGATCAGCGCGCTCAGCGGCAGTTGAAACCCTTTGGCGATCTTCCACAGCGTCGCAATGGTCGGGCTGGATTCGCCCCGTTCGATCTGGCCCAGCATGGCTTTGCTGACGCCGGTCATCTCAGCCACTTTGGACAGGCTCAGCCCCGAGGCCGCCCGCACATCCCGTAGTTTCAGCGTTATGTCGTCCGGTGCCATGGTCCCACCTTGCAAATCCTCTTGTGCGTTATAGCGCACATGTGATACGTGCGCTATAACGCACAAACCCGAAGATATGCAACCCGAGGCAAAAGGGAAACAGCATCATGCCATTGTACCGATCCAGAACCTCAACCCATGGCCGCAACATGGCCGGTGCCCGCGGCCTGTGGCGTGCCACCGGTATGGGTGACGACGATTTCGGCAAGCCGATCATCGCCATCGTCAACTCGTTCACCCAGTTCGTGCCAGGCCACGTGCACCTGAAGGATCTGGGCCAGATGGTCGCCCGCGAGGTCGAAGCCGCAGGCGGTGTCGCCAAAGAGTTCAACACCATCGCGGTGGATGACGGCATTGCCATGGGTCATGACGGAATGCTGTATTCCCTGCCCTCGCGTGAGGTGATCGCGGATTCGGTGGAATACATGGTCAACGCGCACTGTGCTGATGCGATGGTTTGCATCTCGAACTGCGACAAGATTACCCCCGGAATGCTGATGGCCGCGATGCGCCTGAACATTCCGGCCATCTTTGTCTCGGGCGGGCCGATGGAGGCGGGCAAGATCGACATCGCCGATCTGGACGCCAAAAAGATCGACCTGGTAGATGCGATGGTGGCCGCTGCTGATGACAAGTTCACCGATGAGCAGGTCCAGCATATCGAAGAAAACGCCTGCCCCACTTGTGGCTCGTGTTCAGGCATGTTCACTGCCAATTCGATGAACTGTCTGGCCGAGGCGCTGGGTCTGGCACTGCCGGGCAACGGCTCAACCCTGGCCACGCATTCGGATCGGAAAGAGCTGTTTCTTGAAGCCGGTCGCCGGATCGTCGAGATTACCAAACGCCACTACGACCTAAACGAAAAAGGTTTTCTGCCACGAGAGATCGCCACGTTTGAAGCGTTCGAGAACGCGATGAGCCTGGATATCGCAATGGGCGGGTCCACCAATACGGTACTGCACCTGCTGGCCATCGCCCACGAGGGTGAGGTTGATTTCACCATGACCGATATGGACCGCCTCAGCCGGAAAGTGCCTTGCCTGTGCAAGGTCGCGCCCAATACCGAGAATGTTCACATGGAAGACGTCCACCGTGCTGGTGGCATCTTCTCGATCCTGGGTGAACTCAGCCGCGCGGGGCTGTTTCACAATGAATGCAGCACCGTACATTCCGGAACGATTGGCGAGGCAATTGCCAATTGGGACATCAAGGTAGCCAACAACCCCAAGGCACAGGACCTGTTCAAGGCCGCGCCGGGCGGTGTCCGCACCACGCAGGCCTTCAGCCAGTCGAACCGGTACAAAGACTTGGACATCGACCGCGAAGGCGGCGTGATCCGGTCCAAAGAACACGCGTTCAGCCAGGATGGTGGTCTGGCCGTGCTGTTCGGCAATATCGCCCGCGACGGCTGTATCGTGAAAACCGCAGGGGTCGATGCCAACAGCCTGACCTTCACCGGATCGGCCTATGTCTGCGAAAGCCAGGATCAGGCCGTCAACGATATCCTGACCGGCAAGGTTCAGGCCGGCGACGTGGTGGTGATCCGCTATGAAGGTCCGCGCGGTGGGCCGGGGATGCAGGAAATGCTGTACCCGACGTCTTACCTGAAATCCAAAGGTCTGGGAAAAGCCTGCGCTTTGCTGACGGACGGACGGTTCTCAGGTGGAACCTCCGGCCTGTCGATCGGCCACGTCTCACCCGAAGCAGCCGAAGGCGGTGTGATCGGGTTGGTGCGTCAGGGTGACCGGATCGAGATCGACATCCCGAACCGCTCGATCCATCTGGCCGTATCTGACGAAGAATTGGCGGCACGCCGCGCAGAGCAAGACGAAAAAGGCTGGGTACCCGCTGCACCGCGCAAGCGCAAAGTGTCTACGGCGCTCAAGGCCTATGCCAAGCTGACAACCAGCGCGGCAAAAGGGGCAGTACGCGAGGTCTGATCATACCCAACCCCTCCCGCCCCCGAAACGCACCATCTGCTGCGCAGATGCCACGTTCGGCCTTGGGCCCGGCGCCGCGCTTTGCGCGGCGCCGGGCCCAACCATAGGAGATGTCTCGTTTGAGACAGCGAGGATGGGCGGGAGTGGCTGTTGTGTGTCTTAGTCGCCGAGTTTAGCCTGGACCTCGTCCAGATCGATCTCGCCAATTGGCATCTTGTTCCCCGGATTCTCGAAATCGTATTTAAACAGCTCAAAATCCTGTTTGTAGATTTCGTACACAAGATGCATCGACAGATCGTCGAAATAATCCTCGACCGGATGGGCGCGTTTAGGGCCATGACCTTCGGATTCGTTGAAGCGCGGAATCTCGGTCAGGTTGACCGCGTGCTGCGTCTGAAGGCTGTCCAGAACGCCCTGCATCCCGTCATTGAATTTCTCGGTCCAGAAAATCCGATCATACCGACCACCGTTGACAATGAAGGTCGACACATGGCCTGACATCGCCGACCAGTGAATGTCGGGATCCATCGGCCTGCGCCAGCGGATCGTATCGCGCGCAAACAACAAAAACCGCCGAAAGCTGGCAATCTGGTCGAATTCGCCCCTGCCATCGTCCCCGCCCACATCAATCCCATAATTATAGATCAGTGTTGGTACCAGATTGCCGCGATAGCGTTTGCCGTTGCGCTGAATGCCGCAAATCTTGTCGAAGAACGAACTGAGGATCCGCGTGTACGGGTTGCGCACGCAGGTAAACGTAAAAGATGCATGATCACGGACATTGTTCGAGATTTTGCCCTGACTGCCGTCAAAGGCCCATTTGTGCATCCCGTCCTTGGCGTCGTGAATGTCGCCCTCGAAGAACTGTCCATGGTCCGAATAATACATGATCTGCCCGATGGTCGAGCAGGCACATTTTGGCACAACACGGTACACCATGCTTTCACTTTCGGTCATCCATGTGCCGGGAAAACCCATCTGCTGTGCCTCCTTACCGGTCGGTACTTAATAAACACGCCTGCTTTTGTACCCAAAGAACCAAAAATATTCTGTTTATTCAATCGCTCATCCTCAGTATCACGGATGGAAACGAGCTAAAACAAACCTTACAGGGGCATTATGGCAAGGATTGCCTATATTCTGTTATGTCACAAAGACCCCGACGCCATCATTGCTCAGGCCGAGCAACTGACTGCCGCCGGGGACTGCATGGCCATTCACTTTGATGCACGCGCTGATGCGAAGGCCTATGACCGCATGCGCCACGCATTGAAGGACAACCCCAACGTCACCTTTGCAGCCAAGCGTATCAAGTGCGGTTGGGGAGAGTGGTCTTTGGTGCAGGCCACCCTGAACGCCGTACAAGCAGCCGTTGACGCGTTTCCACGCGCGACGCATTTCTACATGCTGTCGGGCGATTGCATGGCGATCAAGACCGCCGAATATGCCCATTGGTTTCTGGACGAAAACGACAAGGATTTTGTCGAAAGTCACGATTTTTTCGCCAGCAACTGGATCAAGACCGGCATGAAGAAAGACCGGCTGATCTATCGTCATTTCTTCAATGAACGCACCCAAAGCAAACTGTTCTACACCGCGTTCGAAATGCAGAAGCGTTTTGGCCTTACACGTGACATACCGGCCGATCTTCAGATCATGATCGGCAGTCAATGGTGGTGCCTGCGCCGCCGTACGGTCGAAATGATCCTGGATTTCCTGCAACAACGTCCGGATGTGGTGCGGTTTTTTTCGACCACATGGATTCCGGACGAGACGTTCTTTCAAACCCTCGTCCGGCACCTGATCCCAAAGCAAGAGATTGAAAATCGGACGCCCACATTCCTGATGTTCTCGGATTACGGGATGCCGGTTTCGTTTTACAACGACCACTACGACCTGCTGCTGGGTCAGGATTACCTGTTTGCCCGCAAGATCAGCCCCGAGGCGCATGAGTTGAAGGAGCGGCTTGGCAAGCTTTATGCCAGTGAAGGGGTCGCGTTCAAAATCTCGGATGAGGGACGCAACCTGTTTGGATTCCTGACCGGGCGAGGACGGGTTGGTCGCCGTTTCGGCCAGCGCTTCTGGGAGGCCGGGAATACGCTGGGCCCGGAACGTGAGGTCTATCTGATCGTCTGTAAGAAATGGCACGTCGCCAAACGGCTGGTGGATCAGATCGTCTCTGAGACGGATATTCCGTGTGTCGAATACCTGTTCAACGAAGAGGAAACGGCTCTGCCCGATTTGGGCGGGATCGAGACGACCTTGCTGAAACGGTCCCGGCACAGGCGCGCGGTGGTGCGGATGCTGTTTGACAGCTTTGACACCGACAAGTTGGTAATCTGCGTCGATCCTTCTGATCTGGAGGTCATTCAGGATTTCTGCGCCGATCAGGCCAAAACCCATATTCTTGAGATCGAGTGTGACTATTCAGACGACTACCTGATCGGACATGCCCGGCGGGTTGGGCTGGCCGGGGCACACAACCCGGCTGAGGCCGTGGCCCATCTGATCCCAACATTACGCAATTCGATGGCCTATGAATCCGAACTAATCCGGGGGGCCGGGTTTGACGGGTATCTGCGCATCCGCGAATCCAGCCCGCGCATCGAAAACGAAGCGGCCGTGGCCGAGTTTCTGGGCATCTCACAAGACCAGGCGCAGGCAATAATGCGACTGGAGTATCTGTTTGCGGATTGACCCGGCGACCTGGTGCGCCGCCGGGCCGATCGGTCAGATATCGAACTTAACGCCCTGCGCCAGCGGCAGCTCAGCGGAATAGTTCACCGTATTGGTCTGACGGCGCATATAGGCTTTCCACGCATCCGATCCGCTTTCACGCCCGCCACCGGTTTCCTTTTCACCGCCAAAGGCGCCCCCGATTTCGGCCCCCGAAGGTCCGATATTCACATTGGCGATGCCGCAATCCGATCCGGCTGCGGTCAGGAATTGTTCCGCCTCGCGCATATTCAGGGTGAACACGCAGGATGACAGGCCCTGAGGCACGTCGTTCTGCAACTCAAGCGCGTCGTCGAAGGTGTCATAGCCCATGACATACAGGATCGGAGCAAAGGTCTCGGTCTTTACCGTGGCAGTCTGACCGGGCATTTCCACAATGGCGGGCTGCATGTAGACACCGGCGGGCACGCCCTCGGTCACCCGGTCACCACCGGACACGGTGCCGCCTTCGGCCTTTGCGGCCTCCAGCGCTGCGGTCATCGCTGTGCCCGAGGCCTCATCCACCAGCGGGCCGATCAGCGTACCCTCGGTCAGCGGGTTACCGATGGGCAGACCAGCATATGCTTTTTTCAGACGGCTAACCAACTCTGACCGGATCGAGTTGTGCACTATCAGGCGACGCAGCGTGGTACAGCGCTGACCGGCGGTGCCGACGGCGGAAAAGACGATGGCGCGCACGGCCATTTCCAGATCAGCCGAGGGGCCAACGATCATCGCATTGTTGCCGCCCAGCTCAAGAATGCATTTGCCGAAACGCTGGGCCACAATAGGGGCCACAGCGCGGCCCATGCGGGTTGATCCGGTGGCCGAGATCACCGGCACGTCCTCGCTGGCCACCAGCGCCTCGCCCAGCGCGGCACCGCCGATCAGGGTCTGCAACAGATTGTCAGGCGCGTCCCCGAACCGGGCCAGCGCGCGTTCAAAAATCTTCTGGCAAGCCATCGCGGTCAGGGGCGATTTCTCGGACGGTTTCCAGATCACCGGATCACCGCAGACCAGCGCAATCGCCGCGTTCCACGACCAGACAGCGACCGGAAAGTTAAAAGCCGAGATCACGCCGACCGGACCAGCCGGGTGCCAGGTTTCCATCATCCGATGGCCGGGACGTTCGGACGCAATGGTCAGACCATATAGCTGGCGTGACAGGCCGACGGCGAAATCGCAGATGTCGATCATCTCCTGCACTTCGCCCAGACCTTCGGATGTGATTTTGCCAGCCTCCCAACTGACCAGCGCACCCAGATCGTCCTTGGCGGCGCGCAGTTCTTCGCCCAACAGGCGGATCAACTCACCCCGACGCGGGGCGGGCACAACGCGCCAGGCTTTGAACGCCGCTTTGGCCCGAACAAAGATGGCGTCCATCTCAGATACCGGTGATTCATGCACCTCGGCCAGCAGGCTGCCATCGATGGGCGAATGCACGGCCAGTGTACCGCCGGTCAGTTCGGGCGATGTCAGGTCTAGATTTGCAAGTGTGGTTTGTGCAGTCATCACGATGTCTTTCATATCTCAGGCCGCCTTGTTCTGTTCGGTTACGTCGCCAGCACGATAGAGCCGGCCAAATTCGGTATTCAGGAAATCCGCAAGCGTCACCTGTTCCTGCCGGACAAACCCTGTGCTGGGCAGACCACCGGTCCGCATCAGATCGACCACACCCAGAACGCCAGCGGCGGTGGTGACCTGAATGGCGCTCCAGACCTGACCGTTGAGCGTGCGGGCGAAGGACTTGTTGATCAGGGATTTCTCGCGCAGCGCGCCGTCGATCCTGCCCTTGGCGGTGCAATAGACCAGAACCACATCCTGATCCGTGCGCGGCAGGGCGGCTTCAAAGATGTCCTTCAGCAGATCACGGCGATGTTCCAGCCCAAGATCCTTGAGCAGCAGTTTCAGGATATCGCAATGACCCGGATACCGGATCGAGCGGTAGGACACTGCCTGCGCTTTGCCCTCAAGAGTTTCGGGCAGCGTACCCAAGCCACCGGAGGTGTTGAAACACTCATACTCGACCCCGTCATGGCCAAGTACCTCGTAATCCTCCAGCGGCGCGGTCTTTACACGCTGGCCGTTCACAATGGCATCACAGGGGTTGCAGTATTCGTTGATCAGCCCATCAGTCGACCAGGTCAGGTTGTATTTCAATGCGTTGGTCGGATAGAGCGGCAGCGCGCCGACCCGCATATGCAGGCTGTCGAGCTCATCAAACTCGGCCGCCAGCGACGCGCCGGCGATACCAACAAACCCAGGCGCCAGACCGCATTGCGGCATAAAGGCGGTTTTACTGTCTGCTGCCAGTTCGCGCACGGCGTTCGTGGCCGCAACGTCTTCGGTCAGGTCAAAGTAATGCGCGCCAGCGATTTTGGCGGCCCTGGCGATGTTCGGTGTCAGAAAGAACGGAGCCGCCGAAATGACCGCGTCAAAGCCAGCCATCCCCTGTGCCATTTCATGGTCGTCACTCACGTCGATCTGGCGGGTCGCAATCCCTTGCCTGTTCAACACCGACAAAGCCTGCAAATCTCGGTCGGCAACCGTGACCGAATAGTTCGATGATGCATGCAACAGGCTGGCGATCATCTGACCGATCTTGCCTGCGCCAATGACACAAATGTTCCAGCTCAAAACAGGTCTCCTCTTTCCTTTCAAAAAGTATGAGGCCGCGCCTGTTCGAACCGCAGGGGCAATCTTGACGAAATCACCGATTTTTCCGTCATGTTGACGAAATAGTTGTCAAATAGTCAGATCAAGTGATCTGCACCATGCGTCGGCCACCGCCTCGGACCTGGGTGCGGCGCTGGTGACCTGCATCTGATCCTGCGCTTGTTTCGCCGTGGCAACCACCGCCCGCATAACCATCGCATCCATCCGACCGATACAACCGATGCGAAAACTCTCAACGTTCGTCAGCTTGCCCGGATAGATGATAAACCCCTGATCCTTCATCACATCGTGGAACTGGCCAAAGTTGAAATTCGGATCTGCCGGGCAGAAGCACGTCACAATGATGGGTGACAGCCATTCATTCGATAGCAGGGTTCCAAACCCAGTGTCCGCATCCCGGAAACCATGACATCGCGGTTCTCAGTATGCGGGCTCCGCGCCCGGCGGCGCAACCACACGGGTCGGAGGGGTAAAGCGCCACTGGCTGGTTTTCTGCATCGCGTCCCACTGCGCATGCAGATCCAGGCTCACCTTCGATGAATTCGTTGACCGAGGACACCAGCGCCTCAACCGCGAAATTGCCCGAGCCCTGTCAGAAACCTGTGATCAAGGCCGGACCGCAGGCCGCACAGCGCGGGCAATGTCAGGTTGCCCCGCCCAGCATGTACCAATGGATCAAGTCTCGGCGGTTAGGCCTTCGGTCGACAGATCATCCAGCTTGGGCATCAGGCGCAGCAACTCGCTTGCGTAATCCGTCTGCGGATTGGCAAACAGGTCGTTGGTGGCCTGAAGTTCGACCACTTTGCCCTGCTTCATCACCGCCACCCGGTCGCACATCTGACGCACCACCGGCAGGTCGTGGCTGATGAACAAAAGGGTCAGGCCCAGATGTTCCTGCAAATCCTTCAGGATGTTCAGAATCTGCGCCTGAATGGACACGTCCAGTGCGCTGGTCGGTTCGTCGCAGATCAGGAACCGCGGCTGCGTGGCCAGGGCGCGCGCGATTGAGATCCGCTGCCGCTGCCCGCCTGAAAACTCATGCGGGTACTTTGTTCCGGCAACGTGGCCCAGCCCGACCTGATCCAGCAACTCATCAACGCGGCGCTTGATATCAGCCCCGTCCATCAGCCGGTGATGGCGGATCGGCTCGGCCACAATATCGTCCACCCGCATCCGGGGGTTGAGCGAAGAAAACGGGTCCTGAAAGATCATCTGAATGTTCTTGCGATACGCATCCAGCGCGGCGCGGTTGGTCAGATCGCTGACCACCTGGCCTTCAAACGTGATGGTGCCACCATCCACCGGATACAGCCCCGCAATC
Source organism: Ruegeria meonggei (assembly GCF_042768335.1). Lineage (NCBI taxonomy): Bacteria > Pseudomonadati > Pseudomonadota > Alphaproteobacteria > Rhodobacterales > Roseobacteraceae > Ruegeria > Ruegeria meonggei. The sequence continues at coordinate 2,851,799 of NZ_JAXHBT010000001.1, forward strand.
ATCCGCGCGATGGTGGATTTCCCCGAGCCGGATTCGCCCACGACGCCAAAAACTTCGCCTGCCCGAATATCAAAGCTGACTTCGTCCACGGCGGTGAAATAGGTCCGGTCCCAGGGCAGCAATCCGCGACGTTGCAGGAATTTCTTTGTCAGGTTGCGGATCTCAAACACCGGTTTTGAAGTGTCATTGTCCACCTTGGGCCAATGGCGCGCCATGTCTTCGATGGCAAAGCGGGTCTCGCGCCCGCCATAGCTGATCTGCGGAAAGCGGTGCAGTTTCAGCGTCGGACGGGGCACGGCGGCGATCAGCGATTTGGTGTATTCGTGGCTGGGCTGGCCCATCACCTGCGCGGTTGGGCCGGTTTCGACCACCTTGCCAGCATACATCACCGTTACCTTGTCGGTGGTATCTGCAATCACACCCATGTCGTGGGTGATCAGGATGACCCCAACCTGCCGTTCCTGCGCCAGTTCCTTGATCAGGTCCAGAATCTGCGCCTGAACTGAGACATCCAGCGCGGTGGTCGGCTCATCCGCGATGATCACATCGGGTTCGGTACACAGCGCCAGCGCAATCACCACACGCTGCCGCATCCCGCCCGAGAACTGGTGCGGGTATTGATCCAGCCGGGTATCCGGGTCGGGAATACCAACCCGGTCAATCAGGTCACGAGCCCGTTGGTTCGCCTCGGCGTCAGAGCCTCCCAGATGGGCCTGAATGGTCTCGGTCAACTGCTCGCGTACCGTGAACAATGGGTTCAGAGAGGTCAGCGGGTCCTGAAAGATCATCGAGATCTTCTTGCCTCGCAATCCGCGCATCGCCTCGGCGTCCAACCCGCTGATCTGGTCTCCGCTCAGCCGGATCATGCCGCTGGCTATGCGCCCGGGCCGGTCCAGCAGACCCATGATCGCGGCGCCGATGGTCGACTTGCCAGCACCGGATTCGCCCACCAGACCGTGGATTTCACCGGGTTCAACCGACAGGTCGACATGATCCACGGCCGTAAACAACTGGCGGCGCGTGGGAAATTCGACCGTCAGGTCGTTGATTGTCAGAAGGCTCATGAGATCACCGCAGCTTGGGGTTCAGCGCATCGCGCAGCCAGTCGCCCAGCAGGTTAACAGACAAGGCCAGCGCCAAAAGCGTGCAGGACGGGAAGAACAGAATCCACCATTCCCCCGAGAACAAAAACCCCTGCCCGATCCGGATCAGCGTACCCAGAGACGGCTGGGTTGGCGGCGCCCCGACGCCCAGAAAACTAAGCGTCGCCTCGGCAATAATGGCCAGCGCCAGCGAGATCGTGGCGATCACCAGAACCGGGCTGAGTACATTGGGCAGGATGTGACGGAACATGATCGGGATCGACCCGCGCCCGATCAGACGCGCGGCTTGCACGTATTCCTTGTTCTTTTCCACCAGTGCCGCGCCGCGCACGACGCGTGCAAACTGCACCCAGTCCGACAGGGCAATGGCGATGATCAGCACATAGATCGCCATCTCATTGCGGTATTCGGGCGGGGTTACGCCTTTGGCGATACCAAAGATCAGCATGGCGACCAGAATGGCGGGAAAGGTCAACTGCACATCGGCGATCCGCATGATCAGGGTCTCGACCCAACCGCCGAAATAGGCTGCAACCAGCCCCAGGATCACACCGATGATCATCGCCAAAAGCACCGCCGAGGCGCCAACAAACAGCGAAATACGCATCCCATACAGGATGGTCGAAAACACATCGCGCCCCTGATCGTCGGTGCCCAGCAGGAAGCTCTCTTGTGTGAAGGCATTTGGCGTACCCGGGGGCGTAAACCCGTTCATCAGGTTCAGGGTTACCGGATCAAACGGGTTATGCGGAGCAATCAGCGGTGCAAAGATCGCTGCCAATACCAAAAGCACAACAACGGCTGAGGCCACAATTGCCACCGGCGAATGGCGGAACGACCACGCAAAATCGCTGTCCCAGAATTTGGCAAAGCGTGATTGCTCGGGGGTCTTGGGGGATTCGATGGTGTCAGTCATGTGGCCCTCGCGTCGACGCGCAGGCGCGGGTCAATGGCATAATAAAGAAGATCGACAATCAGATTGATCGACACGAACATGACCGAGATCAACATCAGATACGCAGCCATGACGGGGATATCGACAAACTGGATCGCGTTGATGAACAGCAGACCTACGCCCGGCCACTGGAACACCGTCTCGGTGATGATGGCAAAGGCGATGATCGAGCCCAGCTGCAGTCCGGTAATGGTGATCACCGGAACCAATGTGTTCTTCAGCGCATGGCGAAAGTTGATCACCCGGTCGGACAGCCCACGGGCGCGGGCAAAACGCACGTAATCGGCCCGCATGACCTCAAGCATTTCCGACCGCACCAGTCGCATGATCAGCGTCATCTGATACAGGCCCAGCGTAATCGCCGGAAGGATCAGCGCCTTCAGCCCCGAGGTTGTCAGGAACCCCGTAGACCAACTGCCAATCATAACGGTCTCGCCCCTCCCAAAGCTGGGGAGAACGCCAAGCTCAATCGAGAAGACGTAAATCAGCAATATCCCGATCAGGAAGGTCGGCAGGGACACTCCAAGCAGGGACACGGTCATGATGACATTCGCAGCCACCCCTTGTCGTCGGATCGCCGTAAAGACGCCCAGCGCAATGCCCATGGTGATGGCCAGAAAGCCCGAGACAAAAGCCAGCTCAAGCGTGGCGGGAGCCCGTTCGATCAGGATCGTCGAGACCGGACGCCCCTGTCGGTACGAGACGCCAAAGTCGCCCTGCACAGCGCCCTTGAGGAACTTGAAATACTGCACCGGGAATGGTTGATCCAGGCCAAGCTCTGTCCGCAGGCGGTCGATATCGGCCTGCGTCCGTTCCTGGCCCAGCATGTTGTCGATCGGATCACCGACAAAGCGGAACATCGAAAAGGCAACCAAACCCACGACCAAAAGCACGATCACGGATTGGAACATCCTTCGGACAATATAAGCGAACATTCGTTTTCCTCGTTGATCGGCCTCTCTAGGCCGCGCGTGATCAGATGGTCAAGGTATCGCTAACACTCTGGCCTTTAGTTCACAGTCACCCAGCGCAGCAAAAAGAAGTTATCCGGGCGCTGCGTCAGATCAACCGTGCTGCGCGTACCCCAGACCAAAGGCTGCACATACATCGGAACATAGACTTGTTCGTCCTGAATGATCTGCGCGACCTCATCCAGCATGGCCTGCCGGTTACCCGCATCCAGTTCCGACTGGATCACCGGCAGCAATTCATCCACCCGCGCGTTCGAGAAGCCACCGAAGTTCCAGCTGCCCAGCTTCTTTTCCTCATTCGGAGTGGCAACCAGAAAGCGCACAGGGTGTTCGGCATCAAAAGTGCCCGGGCTCCAGCCCAGCAGGTACATATCGTACTTGTCCTCGCGCAGCTCGGGCCAGTAGTTGCGCACGGGCATGGCGTCCAGCTCTGCCGTGATCCCGATCTGCGCCAGCATGCTGACAACCGCCTGACAGACCGCTTCGTCATTCAGATAGCGGTCATTGGGGCATTTCAGCCCGAAGGAAAACCCATCCGCATACCCGGCCTCGGCCAACAGCGCCTTGGCGACCTCGACGTCAAAAGCGGGGCGGTCTGCATTGGCCTGAGAATAGCCGCTCATCGCTGGGCTGACCAGTTGCGAGGCAGACTCGGCATTGCCGCGCATGATGGTGGCCAGAATAGCGTCTACATTGACCGCCTGCGCCACGGCTTTTCGCACGCGCGGGTCACGGAACGGGTTCGGCTTACCCGCATCGTCGGTGTATTTCAAAACCTCGGCCTGATGATCGAACCCCAGCATGATCACGCGGGCCTCGATACCTTGAATGACCTCGACATCACCGCTTTGCTGCAGGCGCGCCACATCCTGAATGGGCACCGGGTTGATCATATCGACATCGCCCGACAACAGCGCCGCCACGGCGGTGGCTGGGTTCTGGATCGGAGTGAACTCGGCGCTGGTGATGTTGTGCTCGGCCTGATCCCACCAGCCGTCAAAGGGTTCTAGCACCGTGCGCAAACCGGGCTCGCGGGCGGTGACCTTGAAGGCACCGGTGCCATTGGCGTTCAGCGTCGCGTAGTTCCCGGTTTCCTTGTCGGGTACAACGGCATCGTTGGCCTCGGTCCAGCCCTGATCCATGATCATCCAGTTGGCGATCGAGGACGGGAACAACGGGTTCGGGGCGGTGGTCATGAAATCGACAGTATAGTCGTCGACCACGATCACCTCGCTGATGGGTGCAAACCAGCTACGGGTATCCGCCGCCTCGCCCGAGGCGCGCTGATAGCTGAACAACACGTCCTGCGCATCAAAGCTGCTGCCGTCGTGGAACGTCACACCCTCGCGCAGCTTGAACCGCCAGCCTTCGCCGTCACCAATCGTCTCCCAGCTGACAGCCAGCGCGGGTTCAACACTCATGTTTTTGTCGCGGCGCACCAGACCTTCGTAGACGTTGTTCAAGAACCCCAGAACAGGGGCCGAGTTGACGGCGTGCGGGTCCATCGTTTGCGGGTCGGTGGTCGAGGCCCATTTGAATTCAGCGGCCTGGACGCTGGTGGCGGCCAGCACGGCCAGAGCAAAGGCACTGTTCCTGAGAATCATGGCGAAATCTCCCTGTATGTCCCGCAACGGGTGGTGCACCAAACCATAGCGCAAAAGGCAGGGCGCTATACACGCGCCCTGCCAAATCACCGATCTGAATGACTTAATTCAGAGTGAAGTACTTGATCTTGGGCAAATCCTCGGGCTCGACCACGGTGCCGACGTTCGACTTCATACCCCAGTTCAGCACCTGATGGTGGATCGGAATATACAGCTGTTCGTCCTGCACCACCTGCCAGATTTCGGCGATCTGCTTATCGCGCTCAGGCAGGTTGGTTTCCGAGGCCAGCGCCACGATCTTCGCATCCAGATCCGGGTTGGAATAGCGTGTGCCGTTCCATGATCCATATTTCTCACCTTTGGTGTGAGTCAGGAAGTTGAAGATGTATTCCGAGTCGTAGGTCGGAACACCCCAGCCCAGCATGTAGAAATCGGTTTCCAGGTTGTTGATCAGCGGGAAATGCTGCGCCTTGGGTTTGGCATCCAGATTAACGGTGATGCCGATCTGCGCCAGCATACCGACGGCAGCCTGACAGATCGCCTCATCGTTGACATAACGGTCGTTCGGGCAATCAAGCTGGATCGAGAACCCATCCGGATACCCCGCCTCAGCCATCAGCGCCTTGGCCCCTTCGATATCGGTGCTGGACGAGCTGTCCATGCCTTCGTCCCAACCATTCACAAAAGGCGGCGCGATCATGCCTGCCGGGGCCGACTGGCCGCGCATCACAACCTGTTTAATCGCATCGCGATTGATCGCCTTGGACATGGCTTGACGCACACGCACATCTGACAACGGGTTCTTGCCGTCGACATTGTCATTGGCCAAATCCGCATCGCCCATGTTCATGCCAAAGAAGATGACCCGGTTCTGCGGCGCGGTGCGCACGTCCAGACCGTCGGAACCCGCAACCCGCTCGAGGTCTTGTACGGGCACGTCCTGAATAAAGTCGACCTCGCCTGACAACAGTGCCGCAACGCGGGTGGCGGCGTTCTGGATCGGGGTGTAGATCACCTCGGTCACCTGCAGCGGGAACTCACCCTGTCCCCAATAGTTTTCATTGGCCGCCAGAACAGTTTTCACGTCCGGTTCGCGGCTAACCAGCTTGTAGGGGCCGGTGCCATTGGCGTTCTTGGCTGCGAATGTATCTTCGCCACCCTCATAATCCTGCACCTTGACGGCGTTGTTCGCTTCGGCCCAGCCTTTATCCATCATGAACATGTTGGTCAGGTTGTTGGGCATGATCGGGTTCGGACCATCGGTTTCGATCTCAACCGTGTATTTGTCCGGTGCGCGCACCTCTTTGACCGAGGCCAGCAGTTCCTTGTAGTCGCTGTCCGGCGTCATCGCCCGGTTCAGCGAGAACACAACGTCTTCGCTGTCAAACTCGGCACCGTCATGGAAGGTCACGCCTTCACGCAACTTGAACACCCAAATGTTCGGGTTTTCCTCGGACGGGGCCCATTCGGTGGCCAGCGAGGGCACAAGCGCGCCGGAATGGTCGCGCATCACCAGCGTTTCCATGATCTGGTGCGCCAGCGCCGATGTCGGACCTTCGTTCTGAGCATGCGGGTCCAGCGTCAGCGAGTTGCCCGCACGCGCCCAGCGCAGAGTTTCAGCAGATGCACCCGTGGCCATCAACGCGGTGGCGCTGGCAGCCATCATCAAGTTTCTTAGGATCATTATAGTCTCCCCTGTTTTTTGTATGCACCGTCGGTTTTGGACGGCGGGCCGCTTTTTGCGGCCATGGTGAACCTGATCATCCAGATCATTTTGCCAGTTGCAACATTAGATTGTGCTCACCCGCCCCGACCCAAGGGAAAGTCGGCTGGAAACGTCACATATCAGACGGGTAAAGACGTTAATCCAGTATGACCGAGCGCTGATGCGGATCCTGCGGAAAGACGCGACCCGATTGCACGCATTGCATAATATGCACGAACACCTTGCCGGCGTCTCCGCCGCGTTTTTTGGCGCCAAAATACTTGTGCCCGGTCGGCGTGTCATAGCGTGTGTTGACGTCATCGCAATCGACCTGAAACACGTTACGCGGGGTGCGGTCGATGTTTTCCGGCCCCGTATGCCCCAACCGGCGTGAGGCCACCTTGTTCCTGAGGTTCGCCGCCTTGCTGGCCCGCAACGCCAGATCGTCAGAAGCGTAATAAACCACCACATTGCGCGAGGCATGGCTGACCAGAACACCCGGCTCGTCCTCGTGCACGGTCTCATTTACCACGTCCGCGGCCACCATGAATGTATTGCGGAACAGCAGCGGCACACCGGAGGCCAGATCATACCGGTCCCAGGCGATCAGAGTCTGCCGCAGCACCCGGTTGCCCATCGAATGGGCCAGAAGGTTGATCCGTTTCAGACAGGGCGCAACATCGGGCTCGTTATCGGCGCTGTTACGCCACTCCATGAACCGCTCCAGCACCCGGGCAAAGGAAAACCCGCTTTGGTCTGCGGATTTCTGATCGTCCCAGTATTTCTGCACGATGCCCTCTTCGGCGTCACTGGGCCAAATCAGGGGCAGCACCAGAACTTCGTTTGGATTGGCCGCATCACACAGCCTTTGCAGCTCGGCCGTGGTTTCGAACACGTCCTCGGGCAGATTGTTGAACCCGTGCAGATACAGCAGAATCTGCCGGCGTTGGCTGTCACGCACCCGGCGCAGCAGTTCCTTGCTGGTAATTTCGGTATGGTGCTCGTCCGGACCTTTTTCGCAATAAAAGACCGAATTGGACGGCGCGTTGTTGTTCAGATCAAAGGTAAACCGGCGCCCGCGGCGCGTGCGGATGCTTTGGGTTGGAAATCGGTTGGTGATGAAAAGCATGTGAAATCTCCGGGCTGAAAATGAGGCACTGGATACCTCCAGAGTATCAATCCGGGGAGGCGCTGTCAGCAATCGGCTGCGGTCATTGGTCAGACGGCACCCGCGCCTCGTCCAGAATGGCCGGGCCAGTGGGCAGGTTCAGCGCATGCGTCACCGGGTTTGACCGGGCGATGATCCGGCCTTTGCGCACCACGGCCAGACGATGGGCACGCAACCGGATCGCCTCGATCCTGTCGGTCGCCTGCAACAGCACAAAATTCGCGTCACACCCTTTGGCCACGCCATAGCCCTGCAGCCCCATGATCCGGGCCGAGTTTTCGGTCACGGCATCGAAACACCAGGCCATATCGGCGCGGCTGGACAGTTGCCCAACATGCAACCCCATAAAGGCCACGTCCAGCATGTCGGCGTTGCCCAGCGAATACCACGGATCCATCACGCAATCCGAGCCGAAGCCGACCGTGATCCCTGCATCGCGCAACTCGCGCACACGGGTCTGGCCACGGCGTTTGGGATAGCTGTCGTGTCGGCCCTGCAGCATGATGTTGATCAGCGGGTTGGGGATGGCGTGCACCCCGGCCTCGACCATCAGCGGAATCAATTTCGAGACGTAATAGTTGTCCATCGAATGCATCGAGGTCAGGTGCGATCCGGCCACCCGGCCCTGCAGTCCAAGACGCTGCGTCTCATAGGCCAGCGTTTCGATATGGCGGCTCAGCGGGTCGTCGCTTTCATCGCAATGCATATCGACCATCAGACCACGCTCAGCGGCTATTTCACATAACAGACGCACGGATTCTGCCCCATCATCCATGGTGCGTTCGAAATGCGGAATACCGCCCACCACGTCGACACCCATATCTAGTGCCCGAATCGTGTTCTGCATCGCGGTCGGATCACGCAGAACACCGTCCTGCGGGAAGGCGACCAATTGCAGGTCCAGGTAGTCTTTCACCTGATTGCGTACCTGCAGCAGAGCCTGCACGCCCTTGAGTTCATCATCGCAGGTGTCCACATGGCTGCGGATCGCGCCGATCCCCTTGGCAACGGCCAACTCACAGTAACGCAGCGCGCGGGCGACGATGTCATCTACTGACTGGATCGGCTTTAGCTCGCCCCACAAGGCGATGCCTTCCAGCAAGGTGCCAGAGACATTCATGCGTGGCGTCCCCAGCGACAGGGTGGCATCCATGTGGAAATGCGGATCAACGAAGGGCGGGGATACCAGTTGGCCCTCAGCATCGATGACCTCGGCGGCTTCGGCTGTGATCCCGGCCTCGACCGCAGTGATCTTGCCATCCTTGCAGGCGATGTCCGCTTTGGTCTGGCCGTCGGGCAGAGTGGCATTTTTGATGAGCAGATCAAGCATGATTAGCGTTGGCCTTTGAACCAAGGGGTGAGCAATGCACGCGGATAGTCTGCCGAGCGCGCCGCAATCACAAGGGCGATGATCGACAGAATATAGGGCGCCATCAGGAACACCTGCCCTGGCACCAGCGCACCGATCTCGGTCTGTAGACGCACTTGCAGGGCGTCGAAGGCCCCAAACAGCAACGCACCCAGCAAGGCCTTGCCCGGCCGCCAGCTGGCAAAGATCACCAGCGCAATACAGACCCAGCCACGCCCATTGACCATGCCGAAGAAAAACGCATCAAAGGCGCTCATGGTCAGGAATGCCCCGCCCAGCGCCATCAGCGCTGATCCCACGGTGATCGCGCCCATCCGCAGTGCATAGACCGACAGGCCCTGCGCATCGACACTGTCGGGATTGTCGCCGACAGCCTTTATCGCCACGCCTAGCGCTGTTCGGTTCATCACATACCACACCACCGCGACCAGCAGCAGGGCCAGCCAGGTCAATGCGGTTTGCTGGAACAAAACAGACCCTAAAAATGGCAAATCTGACAGGATCGGCAGGTCCAGTGGCTGAAACGGCTCGATCCGCGGCGGCGAGGATACGTTTGGCAACGCCGTGCGATAGGTGAAATAGCTGACCGAGGTTGCAAACAGCGTGATCCCCAGCCCCGAGACGTGCTGCGACAGGCCCAGCGGCACGGTCAGGATCGCATGTAACAGGCCGAAAAACGCACCCGCAAGTGCCGCCACCAACACGCCACCCCACAGCCCAGCGCCCAGCCAGACCGCCATCCAGCCGCACATGGCGCCGACGACAAAGATCCCCTCGATCCCCAGGTTCAACACCCCCGCCCGCTCGCAGATCAACGCGCCCAGCACGCCAAAGATCAGTGGCGTGGCGATACGCAGGGACGCAGCCCAGAAACTCTCGGACAACAGGATGTTGAGTATGTCCATCATGAGGCGGCCCTCGTGGTACTGGACCGAACGATCCGGTAACGGGCGACAAAGCCGCCGACCAGCACGCACAGCAAAGACATTGAAACCACCAGATCGGCCAGAAAGGACGACACGCCCATGGCGCGGCTCATGCTGTCCGCGCCCACAAAGACCGAAGCGATGAACAGCGCGGCAATCACCACACCCACCGGCGACAAGCCCGCCAGCATGGCCACAACGATGCCGGTATAGCCAAATCCGGGCGACAGATCGGCGGTCAAATAGCCTTTGAGCCCCGCCACTTCGCTGACCCCCGCCAGACCGGCCAGACCACCCGACAGGATGGCGACACCAAACAGGGACCGCTTCACGTTGATCCCGGCATGGCGCGCAGCGGCGGCGTTTTCACCTACCGCCCGCAACCGAAACCCCCAGACCGAGCGCGCCAGCATAAACTGAGCCAATCCGGCCAGTATCAGAGCCAAAATCAGCCCGGAATGCACCCGCAGCCGCTCCATCAACGGGGGCAGCATGCCTTGATCCAGAACCGGCGCCGATTGTGGCCAGCCCAAGCTCATCGGGTCCTGCAAAGGCCCTTCCAGCATCATCTGCACAAAGATCAGAATGATAAAGTTCAGCAGCAGCGTGGTTACAACCTCATCCGCGCCGAACCGCGTTTTCAGATAGGTAGGGGCGACCATCCCCGCAGCGCCAGCGGCCGCGCCCAGAATCACGATCAGCGGCAACAGGAGAATACCGGGCACATCCAGCACCCCGGACCCGATGGCTACGGCAGCCATTGCCCCCAGATATAGCTGCCCCTCTGCCCCTATATTCCACAGCTTTGCCTGGAACGCCAAAGCGGCAGCCAGACCGGTAAAGATCAGCGGCGTGGCACGGGTCAACACTTCGGAAAACGCAAAAACAGAGCCAAACACACCGCGAAACATCTCGGCATAAGCCACGATTGGGTTAGCCCCGGCGGCCAGCAACGGGATGGCGGCCAAGGCCAGCGCAATCACTGCTGACAGGATCGGAACACCCAGCGCGAAGGTCCGCGATTGCGTCTCGCGCGGTTCAATACGGATCATGCCGGTTCTCCTGCCATCATCAGTCCGATCTGTTCCCGATCGCGGCCAGGGGCTTCGTGCAGTTCTCCGTCGCGGATCACGACGATCCGGTCGGCAAGGCCCAGAATCTCGTCCAGATCTTCCGAGATCAACACAACACCAGCCCCGCGTTCACGCGCCTCAAGCAAGCGCCGCCCGACCTCGGCCGCCGCGCCCATGTCCAGCCCGCGTGTTGGTTGATTGGCCAGGATCAGACGGGGGGCGCGGTCGAATACGCGCGCCAGAATGAGTTTCTGAATATTACCACCCGACAGCAGCCGTGCCGGGGCGTCCACACCCGGGCCGCGGACATCATAGCCTTTGGCCAGACGTTCGGCGTTGGACTGAATCGCCTCATGCCGCAACAGACCGCGCGATTGCACGCCCGGGTCATCCAGATATTCGATAACCATGTTTTCGGCCACGCTCATCGCGCCGACAATACCTTCGTGGTGGCGATCTTCGGGAATACGACCCACACCTGCGTGCACCATCGCGGCTGGGGTCGGCGCGTCAATTTCCACCTCATTGACCTTAATCAGACCCCGTTCAGCTTGCGCCAACCCCGAGATCACGTTGGCCAGCCCGCTCTGCCCGTTGCCCGAAACCCCGGCGATCCCCAGAATTTCATGCGCGTGAACGGTCAGATCAACCGCGCTCAGCGTATCCCGTTTGGACCGACCCGAGACCGAGACCCCAGACAGGGTCAGAACCGGTGAGCCCGGCGCGATTCTGGTGCTCGCAAGTTCGGGCGTTTCCGCACCAACCATCATCCGCGCTATGGATGTTTCGTCCGCCTCAGATGTCGCCATTTCACCGACAAGGTGCCCATGGCGCAGCACTGCGATGCGGTCGGAAAAGGCCAGGACCTCACGCAGTTTGTGGCTGATGAAGATGACCGACAGCCCTTCATTCGTCATCATCCGAATGTTCTCGAACAGCGTGTCAGCCTCTTGCGGGGTCAGCACCGCCGTGGGTTCGTCCAGCACCAGAATACGAGCCCGCCGATACAGCGCCTTGAGAATCTCAACCCGCTGACGTTCGCCAACAGACAACCGCCCAACAGGTGTATCCAGCGGCGCGTTCAATCCGCTTTGGGCTATGATCGCCTCGATCTTCTTGCGGGCCTCACGCCGGTTCCGGCGCAACGCAAACAAAGGTTCCGACCCCAACGTGATATTGTCCAGGGCCGAAATATTCTCGGCCAGCGTAAAATGCTGGTGCACCATGCCAACGCCCGCACCCAGCGCCACTTGCGGCTGGCCCAGCGGCAGCGGTTGCAGCTCGCCAGCCTCATCCGCCACTTCGATGGTGCCCGCATCGGGCAGGTAGTGCCCAAATAGCATATTCATCAGCGTAGTCTTGCCCGCGCCGTTTTCGCCTAGCAGCGCCAGCACCTCACCCCGGTTCAGGGTCAGGCTGACGTCGTCATTGGCTACGACCGAGCCGAAACGCTTGCTCAGCCCATTGAGCTTGAGAACTATGGAATCAGTCATGGGAAAAGCGGGCCGGCACAGGAGCCGACCCGATTGCAATCAATTGTCCGAGACCGGGCGGTCGTCATTTACGTTAACCCGGTACAGACCTTCAAGGATTTCGGTTTGCCGGGCATTGACCGCCTCAAGAACCTCGGCCGGAACCAGCGCTTCGTCCAGAACCATCGATCCACCGCCATAGCCCATAAAGCTGTACTGGCCGTAATCAGACGCCTCAAACGATCCGTCGGCCACGTTCGAGATGGCCTTGTCGATCGTAGGCTCCATATGCCAAAGGGCCGAGGCCATGATAGTGCCTGGGTAATCGCCGGACGTGTCGATCACGTTGCCCACGGCCTTCACACCACGCTCAACCGCCGCGTCCGAGACGCCAAAGCGTTCGGCATACATAATGTCTGCACCCGCATCCATCATCGCGATGGCGCTTTCCTTGGCCTTTGGCGGGTCGTACCAGCTGTCGATGAAGGTCACCAGAAAGGTGACATCCGGGTTCACTTCGCGCGCACCTTCCATGAACGCGTTCATCAACCGGTTCACTTCAGGGATCGCATAGCCACCGACCATACCGATCACGTTGGATTCGGTGGCTGCACCAGCCACCATGCCGGTCAGGTAGGACGGTTCATGAATCCAGTTGTCAAAAACCGAGAAATTGGGTCCGACCGGACCAAAGGACGAGCCCATCAGAAAGGCGGTGTCGGGATAGTCTTTCGCCACTTTGCGCGCGGCGCGCTCCAGACCAAAAACCTCACCTACGACCAACTGCGCGCCTTGTTCGGCATATTCGCGCATCACCCGTTCATAATCCGTGTTGGCCACGTTTTCCGAGAACACATATTCGATGTCTCCGCGATCGGCCGCAGTGTTCAGCGCCAAATGGATGCGGCTGATCCATTGCTGTTCCACCGGCAATGTGTAAATCGCAGCAACCTTGACCGTTTCGGCAGCAGCCAGCCCGGCGGAGTATAGTGTTGAGGCGGCAGCAACCGCAGCCAGCAGCACTCGACGTGTTAATCTGTTTTGGGTCATCACTCTCTCCTGTTTTGCAGGATGCGAGCATTTTTTTACTATTTAGTCAAATTTTTTGATCCACGGCGATGGCGTCCAAGAGGGCCTCAGCCGCTTTTTGAGCAAGCCTTAGGACACAACAACCCTGTGAAAACCCGCGAGTTCCACCATCGGCATCAATGGCAGATACTTATTAAAGTACGCCTTGGCACCAGGCAGCCGACCAATAAAGGTTTGCCGCACCTCGTGTTGCCAGATTTTGTCACTTACATAGCCGGGGTCGTAGACATGGGTGACAATCACAGCATCCGGATAAAGATCCAGAAAGGCCTCAAGCACCTTTTCTCCACCGCGCATGCCCACCAACCAATAGTGAACAATTGCGATCTTCACGACGCTTAGCCTTTTGCCCCCTGGCCCCGCGCATATATGTCTTCATAGCGAACGATATCATCTTCGCCGACATAAGCACCGGTCTGCACTTCGATCAGGACCATTGGAACCTTACCCGGGTTTTCCATCCGGTGGACCGCGCCCAGCGGGATGTATACCGACTGATTTTCGGTCACCAACTGCTGCGTGTCGTCAATCGTCACACTGGCGGTGCCTTCAACAACGATCCAATGTTCAGACCGGTGGAAATGGCTCTGCAAGCTCAGCGACGCACCGGGGTGAACCACAATCCGTTTCACCTGGAACCTGTCACCGACCACAAGGCTTTCAAACCAGCCCCACGGGCGGTGGTCCTTGGGGAAAGTCGTCGCTTGAGCCGCGCCCTTTTCCTTCAATGCGGAAACAGCTTTCTTAACGTCCTGGGCCCGCGATGTATCGGCAACCAGAACCGCGTCGTTCATCGCCACGGCAATGATGTTGTCCAAACCGATACCAACTACTTCCAGTTGGTCGCTATCCGACCGCAAGAGCGTGTTGTGGCAGTCAATTGCGGTCGCGCCACCGCTGGTCACCACGCCCTGCGCGTCCGGCTCACTTTCGCGCCAGACCGCATCCCAGCCGCCCAGATCTGACCATGCGGCATCAAACGGAACCACCGACAGATTTGTGGCTTTCTCCATGACGGCGTAATCGATCGAGATATCCTCGGCCTGCCCCCAAGGTTCGGGGTTCAGGCGCAGGAACCCAAGGTCCGCGGTTGCGGTTTCAACCGCTGCGGTGACCGGCTCAATCAGTTCGGGCGCATGTGTCTTAAAGGCCGCGATGATTTCACTGGCGCGGAACAGGAAGATCCCCGCATTCCATTTAAAGGTTCCGGCCGCCAGCATCTCGGTCGCGCGGGGCAGGTCTGGCTTTTCGACAAATTGCTTTAGTGGAACAGGCGAGCCGTTTTCATCCGGCGTATTTGCGAGCTCAAGATACCCATAGGCGGTCTCGGCATGGGTTGGCATGATCCCAAACGTCACCAGTTGCCCCTGTGCAACCGCGTCCAGACCACGCGCTACTGCCGCTTGAAACGCAGCGGCATCCGGAACAACGTGGTCCGACGGCGCAATCAAAAGAACGGCATCCTTGTCCTCGTGATACGCACGCAGCGCAGCGGCCAGAACGGCCGGAGCCGTATTGCGCCCTTCGGGTTCAATGATGATCGTCCCCGGATCAATCCCAATAGCCTGAAGCTGTTCCACAACGATGAACCGAAAATCCGAGTTGGTCAGCACAACCGGCGCGGCAAAACTCAGATCTCCGGTTTTGCCCGACAGCCGTCGTGCGGATGCCTGAAACAGAGTTTCTTCCCCTACCAATGGCACGAATTGCTTGGGATAGCTTTTGCGGGACAAAGGCCAAAGGCGCGTACCGGAACCTCCGCAGAGGAGAACTGGAGTGATCAACATATTGGGCTCGAAATCTGTTCAACTTTAACTTGGTCCTATTGAATGTGAGTTACAGTGACAAGTCCAAGACTGAAATCAACCAGAAAAAGAGCTTTTTTGCTGCTACCTCAGCAGGATAAATGTTTCTTTTCGTGCGGGGCAGAATGCGTCCCGAGGGTGTGAAAAATAACTAAATAACAGAAACTTGGGGCTTGAGAGAATGGCAACAGTCCAAAATCACGGGCGTGCCGTCAGAAACCTCGGCTCGTTTCCGTCAAGACATACCGCACTCAGCACACCTGTCGCATAAGCACCTGTATCCACCGCGATGCGCCCCCTTGTGGCACCTGCCTGACCAACGATGGTATGCCCGTAAACCACCCAAACTCCATCGCGCCGATCGACTTTTTGAAATGACGGGTGTCCCCAAACCAGCGATGTATCGGATTGCTGGGCTGGATCTGAATTAGGATCCGCGCCCGCATGGGTGACCAGCACATTGCCAGAAGACCAGGACGTCTTCAGCCCCTGCACCCATTGACATAGAACGTCCCCCATCGCGTCCAGCAATGCATCCCGGCAGCCTCGCAATTCTGATTTGCTCATCTCTGCCCTGGCGCTCCGCACACCAAATGAGGCCAAAGTTTGCAGCCCGCCATAGCGCAGCCATCGCGGTCCGTAGGCCTCGGGGCTTTCGAGGAACCGCAACAGCATCTCCTCATGGTTGCCCCTCAAACAGGTGAATTCCGGACGCGCACTGATCAAGCGCAGCACCTCTGCGCTGTGTTCGCCGCGATCAACGCAATCACCAACCAGAATAACTTGATGATCCTCTGGCACTTGGACCAACAGCATCTCAAGCTGAGCTATACAGCCGTGCACGTCACCAATCACACAGATGGGATTATCCGGGGCAGGCGTCAAAAAAACAGAACGGCGTCCGAAGAGGTTAGGGAGAGATGGCAGCACGCTGCAATGACCTTCCGAGTGATTTTCCCGAAGTCGCTATCGAAATGGATCACAGAGTGATACCTGTGACGGTTGGTCCGGGCAAGCCTGTCTTCAGGCTGTTTGGCAGGCTGGTACGCCCATTTGGATGATCTCAGACCCTTTGATCCGGTAGACTCCTGTGACCCGATTGCGCCCTTTGTCCATGAACCATGATTTAAGGGGTTCCGGGTAGTAGTCCGCCATAACCCGGCTGAAATAGTCAAAGTCTTTCTGAGACAGTCGTCGCCCGCCGCGGGACGGTCCGTGAAATCCAAATATCGTATTCGGGTCCACACATGTACCTGGCAGTCCGAGAAACATCGTACAGGTTGAAAAGCGCACCCGTCCTTGAATCCGGACCTGCACACCGTTGCGTTCCAGGTTTTCAAGCTCCAACAGACGGTCATGTAAATATCCACCCCTGTCATTGCCGACCACGAGATACCGTGGGGTCTGTGCCCCAATATTTGTCGAATACATCATTGCCGCAACGGCCAGCAGGTACATCACCAACCGCCGGGGGATCCTCGGGCAATTGACCGAATACACCTCATCCCTGGCCTGCATCTCTTTAACTCCGATTCCAGTGGTTCTGGATCAGGGCTAAAGAAACGGCATGCCTGCGCTAAGCGCGGCATGGGGAAAATTTGGTCTTAAACCGATGTTTTAAATCGTAATTTTACTAAATGGACCAATGTGAAAACTTCGTTTGCACCACTTCTGCGCCAGTCATCCTATTGGCGCTATATGTCGGTGACAGTGCGATCGACGACTATGTTTTGGAATTTCTTTTGGGTCGAGGTTCGGGTTAGAGGACTTCATAGCGGATGATGAGCGCCGCCTACTCTCGGCCATTCGAAATCTCTATGCCGGCGTTCTCTTGCTGTGCAAGCAAGTCCTGTGGAACGCTTCGCCGGAAGGTTCTGAAGGGTCTTTGATATACAAGGATCTGGTCCCAGAAAAACAGGAAAACGGGTCAGTGCTGATGAAGCCGAAGAAGGCGCATCGCAACACAATTGACCGTCGCCAGATTGAGGAACGGTTCAAATCTTTGGACTTGGAGTTGGATTGGGCGCGATTGACGTCGCTTGCGAACATTCGAAATGACGCGGAGCACCTCTTCCTCAAACCATCATTTGCCGTGGCGCCTTGGGCCGTCGTTGCTGCAGGTAACTTGTTATAGATCGCTTCTTGATTGAACTGACCGTTTGTCCAGCCAGCTATTCGTGTAGCGAATTCGGCGTAAACGGCGGTCGGAATGATGTGATGTATTTGCACAGAGGAAGTCATCGGTCAGCAGCCCCGTCAGTAAGATCTTGATGCTATTTTTGAGAATATTGAGGTTTCAGTGCTCTTCGGCGCGCCAAAATTTGTAACCTTTGATCTTTTGAGCTTTGAACTCAGCGTGCATTTCGTCGACATTAAAAGCGGCAAGGAAAGATACCTTTTCTCTCGCCAAAAATGGTGCCCCTCTGCAGCTTCTCTTCTTAAGATCAAATTTCGCGACGATGGCGGATCAAGCTCCATTCGCTCTGACGTTTTCGCTCCTGAAAACTGCCAGGCCATCCCAACGCTGGACAATTCATCGTTGACCGTATCGAGATGCTTGGTCACGTTCAAAAAAAATATAGGGCATCGGGTTTCGACCCATCCTTGTATACGGCTTCGATCGGGATGATCTGATGCACGCCCGGATCAAAGTCCTCCAAGATCTGTCGCACCCTGTCTGTGATGATGCGCACCCCGTTTCTGGCCGAAAAAATGTCCGGCAGTTTTTTCGGCTTTCTTGGAAAACAACACGTGTTCTGGCGCCTCACCTGGTTCTAAACGACGATTGCCTTGATGAAAAACGGTCGGAACATCCTTCGCGATCTTTCCTGCGTCATATTTTTCCTCCCAACCAGGCAAATCGAAGCCTTGTAGATAAGGTGCTGTTGAAGGATATTGGCAAACGTAAGCGATGTGTTTCCTCTTGCAGTTCGTGTTGTTTCACATGTGCTTCCGAAGCACTAACTTGAAAAGCGTGCGCATAGGTGCAGATCGCGCTTTACGTCAGATAGAAAGATCAAAGCCATCTCACAAAAAATTTAGGTAAGTTCTCTTTCTTCATTGGGCTATCGTAGTACCTCAAAATACATACTCAGGATGTTCGGATAGTTTCTTCTCCAATGCATCCTCGCATCGCTCCTGAAAGGCAGCATCCCCTTCAGGATCAGAAACGTTCAAATGCGCGTATGGGTTGCGCCTTGCACATGCTGTATGCGAACGGCGGCTTTGCCGAAACCCTTAGAGTGTCATTTCACCCCGTCCCGTATGGTTGTCCGTTACCGCCGCCGTGGCCACAAGCCCAATTCGCTCCTATTGCTTCCAGCGCCATCAGCGCCAACGCAAAGAACCACCCGATGGTTGTGTGTAAAATACTGATATTATACGTTTTATTTTGATTGAGGGAGCTGGATTTGGCCTTTGCCAAACTATCGTTGTTTTGAGAAAATTCAAATAATGCAAAGTGTGTGTCAAAGCTCGATCTTAGAAAAACTGGAAGAGAACATCCGAAAGGCACCTTTCGACAGTGCGGTTATGAGGTCATTGAGCCAGATGAAGCCAGGGCGGCTGTGTCCCGCATGGCGTATAATCTCAAGCGACTTGGCTTTTAAACGCGACGACAAGGGAATGGGGGCAAAGGTAGCTCTGCGCCCGAAGCTGCCCTTATTCCCGCTTCTGCCTTTCGCCTATGCAGTAGACCGCAAGCGGCACATTCCGGACGTTCAGAACCAGTCGGCAAATGGTAGGTGAGCGGGACAAACTTGCCGTTCGCTGCGGCTTCACCAAAGGCTGCTTCATCCAGATATTTCGTTTGGCCAACACGGAAATTACTCTGAAACCATCTTAAGCGTTTGACACAGATGATGTTTCGTTCCCTTTTATGCTGATGAACCAATTGAATGGAAAAGTCGCGCTGGTTACTGGCGCATCCGCCCTACAGGGGATCGGTCGCGCAATAGCGATGAGATTGGCTGCCGATGGCGCAAAAGTTGTTGTGACGGATCGCCTCGCCCCAACCACCGTAGACAATGCATTCGCGCGGCTCGAAGAGATTGCACAGAACATTCGGAATGCCGGGACGGACGCGTTGGCACTGCCGCTCGACGTGACCGATTCGGATCAGATATCCTCGGCAGTTGACCGTTGTATCTCCGACTTTGGCAGCTTGGACATTCTCGTTAACAATGCAGGTTCCCTTGCAGGCTCAGCGGATTTTTTGACAACCACCCCGAACGAATGGGAAATGAGCTACCGCGTGAACGTGCTGGGGCCTATGATGCTGTCACAAGCGGTCATACCTCATATGCAAAAGCATGGCGGTGGTCGGATCATTAGTATTGGTTCAACTGGGAGCTTGGGAGCAGAGCCGGGCTTCGGAGCATATACGGCGACGAAACACGCGCTCGTGGGGTTTACAAAGACGCTTGCGGCAGAGTTCGGTCCGGATGGCATTCTCTGCAACACCGTTTGCCCCGGCTACATAGCAACCGACATGCACGAGGCGGCAAATGAACGGCTAGCGGCAGAAGCAGGGGAAAGTTTAGAGGCGATACGAAAACGCCGGTATGCAAGTGTTGCGCTCCGTTCTGCCGGCCTACCGGATGATGTTGCAAATGCCGTTGCATACTTGGCTGGTCCGGCTGGACAGTATGTCACCGGTATTAACCTGCCTGTCGCCGGTGGCGTCCCCATGGGAATCTGAAAGTCGACGTTCATGCAAGCCGCAGCATCCGGCAAAATGGGCTCAAACCGGTCATCTGACGGTTTCAATAGGTCATCGGGTCGGGTCAGACGGCATCAAGGTCAGCAACGCGGACAAAACTGCCATTCGCCGCAGTTGCGCCAATGCCCGCTCTCGGAACCATGAGTTGG
Source organism: Ruegeria meonggei (assembly GCF_042768335.1). Taxonomy (NCBI): domain Bacteria; kingdom Pseudomonadati; phylum Pseudomonadota; class Alphaproteobacteria; order Rhodobacterales; family Roseobacteraceae; genus Ruegeria; species Ruegeria meonggei. Next base: position 2,871,908 of record NZ_JAXHBT010000001.1, read on the forward strand.
CCAAAAACTGCGGGTTACCGCAGGTGACAGAAGCGTGTGAGATTTAAGTTTCCCAGAGTCAAACCGTCTAGATATCATCCCACGAGATCACCATCTCTTGTTTCTCTCGTTGCATGAGGGCGATAAACTTCTTGGCGCGAACTTCAAACTCGTCGGATCGCCGTGAGAGATCAAGCCAAGTTTCATATACCTGATCGGCGCGTTCGTGATTTGACAATACCTTGGTGGCACGAAGTAACGCTTCTTCAACCGCCTCTTTGGTCAAGATTGAACAAATAAAATCTGTATTTGCCAACGGTGCCGCATTAGTACGCATGTGATGGGTTTCGAACACTGTCGGCGGGCCACCTCCATCTCTTCTGGTCCACGATCTGAAGTATGGATTATCGTCTTTGTCGTAGATGAACGCCGAAAGCCATTGGACGGCACATACAGCCAGCTCAGGTGTTTCGAAGCTCCACCATCGTTTCCAGATTTTCTCAGCGACCGGGAACAACCAGATCAGAGTGGCATGTAAACCTATCCAGTCGTATGGGCTGGCGTGGCTCCCTTGAAACGAAAGCATTTTCTCTTCGTTCATACGCGCTAGCAACACGCGAACCAAAAACTCCGACATCGCGTTAGCCTGGGCCGCATTGAAGAACTCGGGGTGTATCGGCCGGTCAGCCAAGGCATCCCACATACCCTCAAAATGCCATTCACCCTTGAAGCGCTCGGGCGCAGGGGTTTTGAGCTCTTGCCTCGCCCAAGCTTCCAGTGCCTTCGGGAGGGCGAATGCGAGCAGGTCTTCCTGAACCGTCATGTATTGGTAATCGAGAAAGAAATCGCAAAAGTCGAAGAGATCGGTAGGTTTGTCGGTTTCGGCAATCCGCTCACAGTGACCGCGAATGTAATCGAACGGTTCTTGCCAGATTTCAGTTGGAGCCTTCGGCCAGTTCAACGCCTCCAGCAATTCCGAAGGAATGCAAAGCTCGTCCTGCATTTCTTTGCCGACCATGTTTGTTCTTACCCTGTGAAACACACACGCCTACCGCGGCAGTTTCACATGCCCGAGAAAACCGTCTAGACGCAGCGAGCCACACACTTTGAAAGGACTGTTTTAATTTTGGAACGTTTTGGCCTTCAACTGAACAGAACGGACATTCGCGCAGACCGCGGGATCGGTCGTTTTGGGCTCTCTGCCGCCATTCTCTGCGAAGCATTTCAACTGGTAGTAATAGCCCCTACCTATATGTTTCGTACGGGGAGGGTCATTTCCTATGTATAGCTATACCGCGCATGGGGGCCGTTGATACTTCAACTCAGTAAGGCCGGATTTACGGACAACCCAGATGGTCACCTCTTAGAAGGCCACACAACTGCTATTCGCTGCGGTTGCGAATAAGGTCGGTTCAAAGCCGCGACCACCATGGTGCGTTTGCAATAACATGAGACTGGGGAAACGGCAGCTTAGGGCTCATCGCGACTTATTTGCGGGGTTTGTGCGAGCAATCTCTGTTGCGGCTTCGCGACACTCCCAATTCGCGTCCGTTTTCTTCCACAGTGCTTCCAGTTGGTTTGGCACAAATAGAAACACCGCCCGGGGGCGGTGCGTAAGCATCTGTGATGATGTGTTTTATTTTGGTTGCGGGAGTAGGATTTGAACCTACGACCTTCAGGTTATGAGCCTGACGAGCTACCGGGCTGCTCCATCCCGCGACACTTTTTGAGACCTGATGCTTGCGCTACTTGAGGTCTTTGGTTGGTCTACCGCCTATTCGGCTGCTTGAGACCGTTTGTTGGCCTGATGCATGTTTGCTTGAGGCCGGGTCGTTTTATTGATCGTTTTGAGAGAGGGGGATTTTTCTAGGTTTGGCGGTGACCTACTCTCCCGGGGCTTAAGCCCAAGTACCATTGGCGCGGCAGCACTTAACTTCCGGGTTCGGGATGGGACCGGGTGTTTTGCTTGCGCTATGACCACCAAACCGAGGAAAATCCCCGTCGCGGCTTTGCTTTGCAAAGCGCGACGAGTGGCAGGCGGCGTATTTGCGTGCAAATGCGCGTTGCCACTCGGTTGTTATGTCAATCAACAGTGCCGCTTGGCGCGACACAGCCATCCATGTTTAATGAGGTGTATGTTTTTGGCTTATTTGTTCGCCTACCGCTTCGCTACTTGAGGCGGTGGGTTGTCTTTCCATTACTGGATCAAATCAAGCCTATCGGGCGATTAGTACCGGTCAACTGAACGCATTACTGCGCTTACATCTCCGGCCTATTGACGTGGTGGTCTTCCACGGCCCTCAGGGAGACCTTGTTTTGAGGGGGGCTTCCCGCTTAGATGCCTTCAGCGGTTATCCTGTCCGATCATAGCTACCCTGCACTGCTGCTGGCGCAACAACAGGTCCACCAGTGGATCGTTCACCCCGGTCCTCTCGTACTAGGGGCAACTCCTCTCAAGTCTCCTACACCCACGGCAGATAGGGACCGAACTGTCTCACGACGTTCTAAACCCAGCTCACGTACCTCTTTAAACGGCGAACAGCCGTACCCTTGGGACCTGCTCCAGCCCCAGGATGAGATGAGCCGACATCGAGGTGCCAAACACTGCCGTCGATATGGACTCTTGGGCAGTATCAGCCTGTTATCCCCGGCGTACCTTTTATCCGTTGAGCGATGGCCCTTCCACTCGGGACCACCGGATCACTATGGCCGTCTTTCAACTCTGCTCGACTTGTCAGTCTCGCAGTCAGGCTGGCTTCTGCCATTGCACTCAACGAGCGATTTCCGACCGCTCTGAGCCAACCTTCGCGCGCCTCCGTTACGCTTTAGGAGGCGACCGCCCCAGTCAAACTACCCGCCACGCAGGGTCCCGGATCCGGATAACGGACCGCGGTTAGACATCAAGAGTGCGAAGGGTGGTATCTCAAGGGAGGCTCCACCGCGACTTGCGTCACGGCTTCAAAGCCCACCACCTATCCTGCACATCACAATCCTGATGCCAGTGCGAAGCTGTAGTAAAGGTGCACGGGGTCTTTCCGTCTAACCGCGGGAAGCCTGCATCTTGACAGGCAATTCAATTTCGCTGAGTCGATGTTGGAGACAGCGGGGAAGTCGTTACGCCATTCGTGCAGGTCGGAACTTACCCGACAAGGAATTTCGCTACCTTAGGACCGTTATAGTTACGGCCGCCGTTTACCTGGGCTTCAATTCAAGGCTCTCACCTCTCCTTTTAACCTTCAGGCACCGGGCAGGCGTCAGACCCTATACGTCGTCTTGCGACTTCGCAGAGCCCTGTGTTTTTAATAAACAGTCGCCACCCCCTGGTTTGTGCCCCCAGCCCCTAGTTGCCTAGGAACCGGGCCTCCTTCTCGCGAACTTACGGAGGTATTTTGCCGAGTTCCTTCAACATCGTTCTCTCAAGCGCCTTGGTATTCTCTACCAGTCCACCTGTGTCGGTTTAGGGTACGGTCTTATAGGAGGGCTATTTCCAGGAACCTCTCAGCAGCCCATTCAATCCGATAAGGATGAACTACCTCTGAGATCCGTCACCACTCCACGGCCTAGGAATATTAACCTAGTTCCCATCGCCTACGCCTTTCGGCCTCGGCTTAGGGGCCGGCTTACCCTGCTCAGATTAGCTTTAAGCAGGAACCCTTGGACTTTCGGCGAGAGTGTCTCTCACACTCTTTGTCGCTACTCATGTCATCATTCTCACTAGTGATCTCTCCACCGGATCGCTCACGCGCCGGCTTCATCGAAAAGACTCGATCCTCCAAGGTGCCCCGAAGGACACTAAAGAGGATAAGTCTTATGTCACACTACGCTCTGCTACCATGCCTTACGGCATCCTAAGCTTCGGCTCATGGCTTGAGCCCCGTTACATCTTCGCCGCAGGACAACTTATTTAGACCAGTGAGCTGTTACGCTATCTTTAAAGGATGGCTGCTTCTAAGCCAACCTCCTGGTTGTTTTGGTCGTCCCACCTGCTTTCCCACTTAGCCATGAATTGGGGGCCTTAGCTGTAGGTCAGGGTTGTTTCCCTCTCCACTACGGACGTTAGCATCCGCAGTGTGTCTGCCATCTAGTACTCCCGGGTATTCGGAGTTTGGTTAGGATCAGTAAGCCTGTGGGGCCCCATTACCCATCCAGTGCTCTACCCCCCGGGGTATTCGGATGACGCTCTACCTAAATAGATTTCGCAGAGAACCAGCTATCTCCGAGTTTGATTGGCCTTTCACCCCTAGGCACAGCTCATCCCGATCCTTTTCAACGGATGTGGGTTCGGTCCTCCAGTAAGTGTTACCTTACCTTCAACCTGGCCATGCCTAGATCACTCGGTTTCGGGTCTGATCCCACGAACTCATGCGCCCTATTAAGACTCGCTTTCGCTACGCCTACACCTAACGGCTTAAGCTTGCTCGTGAGACCAAGTCGATGACCCATTATACAAAAGGTACGCCGTCACCCCGCAAGGAGGCTCCGACTGATTGTAGGCGTTCGGTTTCAGGTACTGTTTCACTCCCCTCGTCGGGGTGCTTTTCACCTTTCCCTCACGGTACTGGTTCACTATCGGTCAGCAAGGAGTACTTAGCCTTCGAAGGTGGTCCTCCGATCTTCAGACAGAATTTCACGTGTTCCGCCCTACTTAATACGTCCCATTGAGCTTAGAATACGGGGCTGTCACCCGCTATGGCCATGCTTCCCAACATGTTCTTCTCACTCTCAAGGCTCGGCTGGTCCCCGTTCGCTCGCCGCTACTAGGGGAGTATCAATTGATTTCCTTTCCTCCGGGTACTTAGATGTTTCAGTTCCCCGGGTTTGCCTTTATAACCCTATGTATTCAGGTCATAAATACCTGGTTAAGCCCATTATTGACTGGCAGTGCCAACAATAACAAACTTTCAGGTGGGTTGCCCCATTCAGAAATCCATGGATCAAAGCTTATTCTCAGCTCCCCATGGCTTATCGCAGAGTATCACGTCTTTCATCGCCTCTTGCTGCCAAGGCATTCACCAAACGCCCTTCTCGCGCTTGATTTGATCCAGAAAAAGAAAGACTTGATACTTGTGCTACCGCCTATTCGGCTACTTGAGCACATGAACTCTTTCGGCCTTGCGGCCTGCAGAGTTCGATCAGATCAATCACGATGACCCAGCTGGTAACTAAAGGTCATCTGTTCTTCTGAACCAAAAACATACATTTCCCGCCCCCGCCACTTGGACGAGGACAATTGAGCAACCCCATATGGTCTCTCAGCCGTGCAGCTGATCAACGCAGGTCGCTCGGGTTAGTATATTAGACTTGGACAACTCTGTTCGTTTCAGTCGTGATACGCATTCCAGGCCGGCTAGACCCAAACTGCGCCGTCTGCCAAATGGCAGAAACGACCGAGATCAGTGCCACACTCGGCACGATCAAACAGTGTTGATTGATTTCTCTCTAAACGATGTCAAAGCTTCCGAAGAAGCGACGTCCGATTGGACGGTGAAGAACCAAAATGGTGCTTAACGGTCAAATCGAAGGCAAATGGTGGAGCCTAGGAGGATCGAACTCCTGACCTCCTGAATGCAAATCAGGCGCTCTCCCAGCTGAGCTAAGGCCCCAAAAGTTTTTG
>NZ_JAXHBT010000001.1:2880000-4032564 GCF_042768335.1 Ruegeria meonggei
AGACGAATTTGCCGTCTGCACCTGCCTGACCATAGACCTCGGCCAGCGCTCGAAGTTGCGAATTTGATCCAAAGACCAGATCAACCCGCGTGCCGGTCCATTTGACAGCACCGCTGGCGCGGTCGCGGCCTTCATAGACGCCGTTGCCCGCGGGCTTCCATTCGGTGCCCATGTCCAGCAGGTTGGTGAAGAAATCGGTGCTGAGCGCGCCGACCCGGTCCGTGAACTCTCCGAATTTCGTGTCGCCGAAGGTTGCACCCATAACCCGGAGACCGCCGACCAGCGCCGTCATTTCCGGTGCCGACAGCATCAGCAGCTGCGCCCTGTCGACCAACAGCTCTTCTGGAGAAATGCTGTAATCCGATTTCTGGTAGTTCCGGAATCCATCTGCAATCGGCTCCATCACCGAGAAGGAGTCCACATCCGTCTGATCCTGCGTCGCGTCCGTGCGGCCCGGAGTAAATGGCACCTGGACGTCGTGACCCGCCGCCGTGGCGGCCTGTTCGACCCCGACCGCACCGGCCAGAACAATCACATCGGCCAAAGAGACCTGTTTGCTGCCGGGCTGCGCATCGTTGAACGCCGTCTGAACGCCTTCCAGCGCATCCAGCGCTTTGGATAGCTTCATCGGCTCGTTCACGTCCCAGTCTTTCTGCGGCGCAAGGCGGAGACGGGCGCCATTGGCCCCGCCACGCTTGTCCGACCCGCGGAAGGTCGAGGCTGAAGCCCAAGCAGTCGACACCAATTCAGGCACCGACAGGCCAGCGGCTGCGATCTTGCCCTTCAGATCGGCCACATCCGCGTCATCGATCAGGTCGTGATCCACAGATGGGACATTGTCCTGCCACAGCAGTTCCTCAGCCGGAGCTTCGTCACCGATATAGTTCGAGCGCGGCCCCATATCGCGGTGGGTCAGTTTAAACCAGGCACGGGCAAAGGCGTCGGCGAACTCTGCGGGGTTCTCGTGGAACCGCTTTGAGATCGGCCCATAGATCGGATCCATGCGCATCGCCATATCGGCGGTGGTCATCATGGTTTTGACCTTTTTCGACGGATCATGCGCCGCAGGGGCCATGTCTTCTTCTTTCACGCCGACAGGTTCCCAGATCCACGCGCCCGAGGGGCTTTTGGTCAGGTTCCAGTCATAGCCAAACAGCAGGTCGAAATAGCCGTTGTCCCATTGGATCGGGTTCGCGGTCCACGCCCCTTCGATACCACTGGTAGTAGTGTCGTCGCCTTTGCCGGAGCCGAACTTGTTGATCCAGCCAAGGCCCATTTCCTCGATCGGGGCGGCCTCGGGTTCCGGCCCAACCAGATCGGGGTCGCCTGCACCATGTGCCTTACCAAAAGTGTGACCGCCAGCGACCAGAGCGACGGTTTCCTCATCATTCATTGCCATCCGACCAAACGTGTCGCGAATGTCACGACCTGAGGCCAACGCATCCGGTTGCCCGTCCGGGCCTTCGGGATTCACATAGATCAGGCCCATCTGCACAGCGGCCAGCGGGTTTTCCAGATCGCGTTCGCCCGAGTAACGGCTGTGCGGATTATCAGTCGGGGCCAGCCATTCGGTTTCAGTGCCCCAATAGACGTCTTCTTCGGGTGCCCAGATATCTTCACGGCCACCGGCGAATCCAAAGGTCTCGCCGCCCATGGACTCGATGGCACAGTTACCAGCCAGGATGATCAAGTCAGCCCAGGAAATCTGATTGCCGTATTTCTGTTTGATCGGCCACAGCAGGCGGCGCGCCTTGTCCAGGTTGCCGTTATCCGGCCAGCTGTTGAGCGGCGCGAACCGTTGGTTCCCGGTCGAGGCACCACCGCGGCCATCGGCCGTCCGATATGTTCCGGCGCTGTGCCAGGCCATACGGATGAAAAGGCCACCGTAATGACCATAGTCTGCCGGCCACCAATCTTGCGAATCCGTCATCAGCGCGTACAGGTCTTCCTTCAGCGCTTTCATGTCCAGCTTTTGAAACTCTTCCGCATAGTTGAAATCCTCGCCCATCGGATTCGATGCGGGCGCGTGCTGATGCAGGATGGACAGGTTCAGTTGGTTGGGCCACCAGTCCCGGTTCGACCTTGTGCCTGCACCATGCATGACAGGGCATCCGCCCGTTTTGGGGTTGTCACTTCCGTCCATATCGATCTCCAATCCTGGCTAATTTCCGGCTTGTTCGCACGGTCAAAACTCGGTCAATCAAGACCACAAACAGATGACACTTTTACTCTGCCCGAAAGTGCGGCTGAAACCACCTGTTCAAGGCATTGAGTATCGGCACCTCTTTTGTCTTGTCGCGCCACTCCTAGCAAATTTAAATCATGCGAAAAAGTTTTGTTTATCGATCATTGTGATAATCAAAACCTATCAATCAAAGGACAACTGCACGCTATGTGTCGCGCATCAGCGCTTCCAGACCAACCCGGTAATTCGGGTACAGCAGGGATACACCCAGTTCTTCCTTGATCCGATCATTTCTGACCCGCTTGTTTTCATTGTAAAAGCTGCGCGCCATCGGGGTCAGGTCAGCCTGATCAAACGGCACGGCCGGAGGCAGAGGCAGGCCCTGTAACTCGGCCGCATAAGCGATCACATCCTGCGGCGGGACGGGTTCGTCATCACACACGTTGTAGACCGCGCCGGGATTTGGCGCCGCCATCGAAGCCGCAAGAACCTGCGCAATGTCGGCAACATGGATACGCGAGAACACCTGACCAGGTTTGACAATGCGCCGCATGCCGACCCGCTTGAGCTTGGAAAACGGGCCGCGCCCCGGGCCATAGATACCGGCCAACCGGAAGATATGCGTTGGCAAACCGGGAACCGCCAGCCATTGCTGCTCGGCCTTCACCCGCCATTTGCCGCGTTCGGCCGTTGGTGTAGCCTGTGTGGTCTCATCCACCCAGCCGCCTTGGTGATCGCCATAAACAGCCGTCGTCGACAAATACCCGACCCATTCAAACTGATCCGCGCGCGCAGCGATCTCGTCGTGCAGTGCCGCAAGCACCGGATCACCGTCGGCCTTTGGCGCGGTTGAGATCAGTATATGTGTCACCCCGTCCAGATTCGGCACCTGCCCCGGCCAGACCACAGGATCCGCGCCCGAGGCTCGGATCGTGGCGGATTGGGCCGGGTCCCGCGTGGTGCCGCAGATGCGCCAGCCCTGAGGGTGCAACACACGGGATAAGGCTTGTGCCGAATACCCGTGACCAAAGGAGAAAAGAGTACCTGTCATGATACCTTTGATGATCTGCAATTCCTGCCAATGCAAGCGTCCGCTCCGGAATACTTGATTCGAATCCCTCAATGCGCCTTTCTTCTAAGCATGAGCCAAAAAACACCCGACCTGCACTCTGCCTACGCGCTGGATTCGCCTGAAGACCACAAGCAGCTTTATGCGGAATGGGCCGGCGACTATGATGATACCTTTGCCGCACGCGAGGATTACCAGCTCCACATACAAACGGCCCGCGCCTTTGTGGCCGCTGGCGGGCAAGGCCCGGTGCTGGATGTTGGTGCAGGCACCGGTTTATGCGGTGCGGTTCTGGCCGGACTTGGAGTCGGGCCCATCGATGCCACCGATATCAGCGCCGAAATGCTGGATCAGGCCATGCGCAAGGATATCTACCGTGATGCGATTGTGGCCGATCTGAATCAGGGCATCCCGGTACCACAAGGCAGTTACTCCGGCATCGTCTCGTCCGGCACCTTCACCCATGGCCATCTCGGTCCCGAAGCGCTTTCGGCCTTGCTGCGCGTGGCGCGGCCCGGGGCGCAGTTCGCCCTGTCCATCAATGCACAGCACTATGAAAAGCTGGGCTTTGCCGATGCGCTACACAAGCTGGCGCAGGGCCAGATACAAAATCTGACCCTGTCCGAGGTCCGGATCTACGGCGATCTCGCAGCAGGCCCCAACAGGGATGACACCGCCCTGATCACGATGTTTGAACGGACCTGACAGCCGGAGACGCTCAAGTATACATCTGTTTCTTATACGCGCGGGTCCGGGTCGTCGCCTCGGCAGATCCGTCGTGATACGTGCCAAACCACTTGTCGAAAGGGATCTCGGACGTGCCATAGTTGCACTCAAAATACCGGTGATGCAGCTGATGAAAAAAGTCACCGGCCCGGGCGGCATCCGCATCACCTACCTTTAGCTTTTCAAACCCGGAATGGGACAAAACCGGGCTGACCTGCTGGAAATAGCTGTGGAACAGCAAGTGCAGCGGATGTGACGGCACGATCAGGTGGATGAAATACGTGGTGAAATAGAACAGGTTTTCATACCAGTGGTTTGAGATCCCCGACCACGGCCCGATATTGACGTTTCGGTGATGCACCGCATGCACATGCTTATAAAGTTTCGGGTGATGCTCCAGCCGATGTACCCAATAGAAATGCAGCCCGGACCACATCGGGATGAACGCTAGCCAAACCACACACCAGACCGGCGCACTGGCCCACGTCACGGTGGGTACGTACCCGTTTGCCATCGCCCAGTAGATTCCCCACTGGTAGATAGTTGCTACTGTCATCGCGCTGCCCAATGTCCACCAGATATTGTCCCAGACCTGATTGCGGAACGTAAACGTGCCGTTGTCGCGGGTCAGGTCGCGGCGGTCAAACTTTTTGTACATGCCCTGTCCCTTGCGCATGTACAGCCACCAATGCAGGCCGCCCGCGACCAGGATCTGCGGCACCATGTTCAGCAGCCAGATGCGAAACATCCAGCCGGGTGCAAAGCTGTGCATTGACTCTAACGCAGGGAAAAACAACGCATAGGCCCCGACCGCCAGCACCAGACACAGCGTCAGGGCGGTGATCTGCAACCACGCACCGCTGTACCATTTCAGCACCGCAACCGGGCGCAGCGGCCAGCGGAACAGAGGGTTCAAACTCACCGGCCCCTCGGGGCAGTAATTCCAGCGGGCGGATTCAGGGTCCGGGGTCGCGCCGGTTGTTTCGGCAGCCCTTTGATCACGTGGCATAGTCAGACCCGTCGGCATCTAGCAAGGCCTTGATCTCACGCAGGTGAGCACCGGACTGATCGGGATAGTCGTCCAGTTCCTGTGCCGTTTTTTCGGCGATCTCGTCGGACAACACGCGCAAAGGCTGACCGGTTTGCAAGGCGCGGATGTAGGTTTCGGCCGCGCGCTCAAAATAATAAAGCCTGTTAAAGGCATCCGCCGGGTTGCTGCCGATAATCAACACGCCGTGATTGCCCATGATCATGACCTTCTTTTTCGGGTCCGACAGCATCGACGCACAGCGCTCGCCTTCGCTTTCAAAGGCCAAGCCGCCAAACTCCTGATCGACAACATAGCGGTTGAAAAACGTGGCCGTGTTCTGATCGATCGGTGGCAGAGTACTGTCCGCCAAAGACGCCAAAACAGTGGCAAAGATCGAATGCACATGCATGACACAGCGCGCATGGGGGCAACGGCGATGAATCGAGCCATGCAGGCCCCAGGCTGTCGGGTCCGGCGCGCCGGGCTGGGACATGACATCTGGGTCATTTGCGTCCAGAAACAACAGGTTTGACGCCGTGATACGCGCGAAATGCATCTGGTTGGCGTTCATCAGGAATTGCGTGCCCTCTTCATTCACCGCCAGGCTGAAATGATTGGCAACGCCCTCATGCATATTCAATCGCTCGGTCCAGCGGAAGGTGGCGGCAAGGTCCACGCGTTCAGGCCAATGGTCGATATTGGGGCGCAAGTTGGCAACACTCATTCCGGACTCCTGTCGGATGGCTGGGTTTGGGAAAACCGTGACTGCGCTGACCAGATTTGACCAACGAAAAAATCGCAGCTATTTCATAAGCTGGACTTATGGCAAGGTTATGCGCATGCAGAAATCGCTTCCGCCGCTGGGTTGGCTGCGCACGTTCGAGGCGGCAGCCCGCCACCTGTCCTTTACCGGTGCCGCCCGCGATCTGAACATGACCCAAAGCGCCGTCAGCCAGCAGATTAAGTCGCTGGAAGGGTATCTGGGCCAGCCGCTGTTTCAGCGCCGTCCCCGCGCGCTGGAACTGACCGAAGCGGGCATCACCTATCTGCCGGTGGTGCGCGAGGCGTTTCGAACGCTGCTCCGCGGCACCCAGGCCATCACGGGCGCGCAGCAGCACGCGGTTCAGGTCCAAAGCAATATCAGCTTTGCAGTCAACTGGCTGGCCCCCCGGCTACCCCGGTTTCGCACCGAGCATCCTGACGTTCAACTCACCATCTCTACCGAGCTTTGGGAGCCCCGTGAAATGGCAGAAGGCGCATCCATCGAAATCCGATATTCGCTGCGGCCCTCGGATACGGTGCGGACCGAAGTATTGCGGACCGAAGACTATTACCCCGTCTGCGCACCAGGCTATGACGTGACGCTGGATACGCTAGAGGATCAACCGCTTTTTGACTGCTCAAACCTGCTGTCGAATTGGGCGAATTGGGCAGAAGATCAGGCTCTAAATTGGAGAAATCCACCCATTACCTATTCGACGACCTATCTGGTCAGCCTGTCTGTTGCGATGGCCGGAGGGGGGCTGTGTTTGGCCCATGACACCATCGCGCGGGGCCTGATCGAACAGGGGCGCCTTGTGGCCCCCTTCCCGCATCGCGCGGTGATGCCAGAGGCCTATTACCTATTGCTGTCCCCTCAGGCCGAGGAAACACCGGGTGCGCTGGCCTTTGCCGACTGGCTGCGGCACGAGATGGCGGCAGATACTTTGCACTGATCCCCAGGGATTCTCCCGCCCATCGTCCCTGCCCCTTCGGGGTTGTTCCTCTGGTTGGGCCACGCAGCGCTGGCGCGCTGTGTGACGGTTTCATGATAGCGGTCTGGCAGGGGTTGCACCTTCCGGCGCATTTGGGAAAGGTGGGCCATGGAATACACACCCCTCCCCAGCTGGCCCGAAGTTGCCCCCCGTTTGATCGCCGTTGCCGCAGGACGCGAAGCCGCAGATATGGTGATCCGCGGCGGCATCTGGGTGAATGTGCACAGTCGTGAAACCCTGCCTGATCACGACATCGCCATCGCCGCCGGACGCATTGCATTTGTCGGGCCCGATGCCGCGCATTGCGTAGGCCCCGGCACGCAGATCATTGAGGCACGCGGACGCTATATGCTGCCCGGCCTGTGCGATGCGCATATGCACATCGAATCAGGCATGCTGACACCTGCCGAATTTGCCCGCGCAGTGATTCCCCATGGCACCACATCAATGTTCACCGACCCACATGAGATTGCGAATGTCCTGGGCCTGGACGGCGTGCGCATGATGCATGACGAGGCCCTGATGCAGCCGGTGAATATTTTTACCCAGATGCCTTCCTGCGCACCTTCTGCTCCGGGCTTGGAAACCACGGGCTATGAAATCACACCCGAAGACGTGGCCGAAGCAATGAACTGGCCCGGCATCATCGGTCTAGGGGAAATGATGAATTTTCCCGGCGTAATCCATGGCGATCCCAAGATGCTGGCTGAGATTGCGGTGACGCAGAGGGCCGGAAAAACGGTGGGCGGACATTATGCTTCGCCTTATTTAGGGCCTGATTTCGCGGCCTATGTGGCGGGCGGACCGGCAGATGATCACGAAGGCACCTGCGAGGCGGACGCCATTGCGCGGGTGCGGCAGGGGATGCGCTCGATGATGCGACTGGGCTCGGCCTGGTATGACGTCGAAAGCCAGATCACCGCCGTCACGGAAAAAGGGTTGGACCCGCGGAACTTCATCCTGTGCACGGATGACTGCCATTCGGGCACGCTGGTCAATGATGGGCATATGAATCGCGTCGTGCGGCACGCAATTGCCTGTGGATGCGACCCACTGATTGCGCTGCAGATGGCGACGATCAACACGGCCTCCCATTTCGGGCTGGAGCGCGAGATCGGCTCGATCACGCCGGGGCGGCGGGCAGATGTGATTCTAAGCTCGGACCTGACCGAGTTGCCTGTCGAACTGGTCGTCGCGCGTGGTCAGATCGTGGCCGAGGATGGCGCAATCTCGGTGGAGTGCCCCCACCTGAAATGGCCGGGCACGGCGCGCAACACCGTTCATCTGGGCCACGCGCTGACCGCCACCGATTTTGAGATCGCCGCACCCGCCGGAGCCAACCGGGTGCAGGCCAATGTGATCGGCGTCGTCGAAAACCAGGCCCCCACCAAAGCGCTGAAGGCTGAACTGCCGATCATCGGCGGGCTGGTCGAAGGCGAAGATGGCGTGTGCCAGATCGCTTTGGTGGAACGCCATCGCGCGACTGGTGGGGTAACAAACGCCTTTGTCTCGGGGTTCGGGTATGAGGGCAAGATGGCCATGGCTTCGACCGTGGCGCATGACAGCCATCATATGATCGTCGTGGGCACCGACCGTGACCAGATGGCGCTGGCGGCGAACCGACTGGCCGAGGTCGGCGGCGGTATCACCCTTTTCCGCGATGGCCGGGAACTGGCACTGGTGGAGTTGCCGATTGCCGGATTGATGTCGGACAGCCCCGCCACCGAGGTCGCCGCCAAGGCAGATCAGATGGTCGAGGCGATGCAAGCCTGCGGCTGCCAGTTGAACAATGCGTATATGCAGCACTCGCTGCTGGCCTTGGTCGTGATCCCGGAACTTCGGATATCCGACCTTGGGCTGGTGGATGTGCGCACCTTTGAAAAGATCGAGCTTTTGGAACCTCTGGCATGACAATAATAAAGACACCTGACGTCCCGACCCCCGAGAAATTCACAGACCCCGCTGCCGCCGTAGCGCGGCTGGAAGAGCTGTATGAACAGGCGACGCGTTTCCTGTGCGACAGCTTTGCCTATGCGATGAAGCAGGGAACTCCCTCTGAACGATTCAGAGCCTATTACCCGGAAGTTCGCATCAAGACCTCGTCTTACGCTCAGGTCGACAGTCGCCTGAGCTTTGGTCATGTATCCGAACCTGGCACCCATGCCACAACGGTAACGCGCCCCGACCTGTTCCGGTCATATCTGACGCAACAAATTGCGCTGCTGATCAAAAACCACGACCAGCCAGTTACAATCGGAGCATCGGATACGCCGATCCCGGTGCATTTCGCCGTGGCCAACAATCCTGATCTGGTCGTCCCGCATCAGGGCGCTGCGGGGTTCACCCTGCGAGATGTTTTTGACGTTCCGGATCTAACCACCACCAACGATGACATCGTCAACGGGGTGCATGACCACGAAGATACGGCCGGACCGCTGTCACTGTTCACCGCTCAAAGGGTGGATTATTCGCTGGCCCGCCTGGCGCATTATACCGCGACCGACCCCAGCCATTTCCAGAACCATGTCTTGTTCACGAACTACCAGTTCTATGTGTCCGAGTTCGAAAACTACGCGCGCGAACAGCTGGCCGACCGCGACAGCGGCTATACCAGCTTTGTTTCGACCGGCAATATCCAGATCACCGCCCCGGATGCTGCTTTGGACCAGCCACTGAAGTTGCCTCAGATGCCGACATACCACCTGAAACGCGCGGATGGGTCGGGGATTACGCTTGTCAATATCGGCGTGGGCCCGTCAAACGCAAAGACGGCCACCGATCATATCGCTGTATTGCGTCCCCATGCGTGGCTGATGGTCGGCCACTGCGCCGGGCTGCGCAACACACAGGCGCTTGGGGATTTTGTACTGGCCCACGCCTATTTGCGCGAAGACAAAGTGCTGGATGACGACCTGCCTGTCTGGGTGCCGATTCCACCGCTGGCCGAGGTTCAGGTGGCCTTGGAACATGCCGTGGCCGAGGTGACCGAACTTCAGGGATACGAGCTGAAGCGGATCATGCGCACCGGCACCGTCGCCTCGGTAGATAACCGCAATTGGGAGCTGCGCGATCAGTCCGGCCCAGTTCAGCGGCTCAGCCAGTCGCGTGCGATTGCGCTGGATATGGAAAGCGCGACCATCGCTGCAAATGGCTATCGGTTCCGAGTACCTTATGGCACCTTGCTGTGTGTGTCTGATAAGCCCTTGCATGGAGAGTTAAAGCTTCCCGGCATGGCGTCATCCTTCTATACAACACAAGTCAGCCGCCATCTGGCGATCGGAATACGAGCGATGGAACACCTGCGCGGCATGCCGTTAGAGCGCCTGCACAGCCGGAAATTGCGATCTTTCGACGAAACCGCCTTCCTCTGAAGCAAAAAAGCAACGAATTCCCCCTATTTTTAGGGTTTTCGACGCTACTATTCGTTGTGTTCACCCACAATATCCCGTTAAAGTTACGCGGTGAGGCCCAAATTATCGGGCACGTTAAGGAGACCAAGAAATGGCAAAGCCTATGACAAAGACTCAGCTGGTTGCTGCTCTCGCTGAGGAAATGGGAACCGACAAGAAAGCTGCGAACTCTGCGCTGGAGGCCATGACTGGCCTGATCACCCGCGAAGTTTCGGCCGGCGGTGCGGTGACCCTGCCCGGCGTTGGCAAAATCTACTGCCGCGAACGCCCCGAGCGCATGGTGCGCAACCCCGCCACTGGCGAACAGTTCAAGAAAGAAGCTGACAAAGTGGTCAAGATGACCATTGCGAAAGCTCTGAAGGACAGCGTGAACGGCTAATCCCAGCCTTTACGGATAAGCGATTGAGGGCCG
Source organism: Ruegeria meonggei (assembly GCF_042768335.1). Taxonomy (NCBI): domain Bacteria; kingdom Pseudomonadati; phylum Pseudomonadota; class Alphaproteobacteria; order Rhodobacterales; family Roseobacteraceae; genus Ruegeria; species Ruegeria meonggei. Next base: position 2,890,587 of record NZ_JAXHBT010000001.1, read on the forward strand.
CCGTTTGGGGGCCCTTTTTCTTTGAAGTAGTTTGAGTTTCTTTGCAGTGATTGAGTTCATGTGCTCAGCTGAAAAAGTTTAGGCCAGCTTTGAGCCCTAAGAGGATATTTGATAGACCTCAAAACCTGCTCTCGCAACGTGCCACATTGTGGGCGGTGATTGGCCTGTTCTAAGAAGCGTCAAGCCGCTGACGACCGACACAGACAACTCGCGCGGATCGGAATGTCCGCACGTGCCGCGGCTTGATCAAGAAGCAGTTTAACATGTGGGAGTTCAACGGTCTCACCTCTGCGTTGGAGACATTCGTGAAGGCCATGTAGCCCCCACACATTGCGGGGATTCTGGCTTGGCCGCGGGAGCTTGCCATCGAGCCCTAGATCGGCGCGGTATACTGCTTCAGCCTCGTTATGTTCGCCAGCCTCCATCAGCAACGCACCCAGCGCATGGCGCGTTGGTTGAGGCCAGGACCATGGTTCTTCATATTCTAATCCATCGTCCAATTTGACTGCCTTGCGAAGGTGATCGAGACCGGATTCCAGATTGCCGGCTTTGAACTTAACTTCACCTTTCATCATCTCTTCTGCTATGGCGAGAACATCGCGTGCCTTATTGTTAAATAGCATTCGACTATCCGGCACTTCGGCATAGGCGGCAGTGAAATTACCCATTTCGGACTGCGCCTCTTCGTGACGCCCGAGATTGGCGAGAGCAATAGCCTTGGCATAGTAGATGAGTGCGTTGGTGGTTACGTAGAGCTCCTTATCCTCTGGTTGTGGAAGTTCGAGAATCTCAGCCCACATTCCGAACCGGATATAGACATGAGGTGCCGCCGCCACGAAGGTCTCGAATATGTCAGGGTAAGAGCGCACCACCTCGTCTGGCACTTCATCGCGCAGGCGGGTAACCGATTCCACGGCAGCAGCCTTTTGGCCAAGGAACATCGCGCCGTAAAAAGCAAAGTGCAGATTGTGAATGCGGTAAAGAGCGTAGAAATTCGCCGCCCCAGCATATTCTTTGAACGCCTCATCCACCTTGGCCGCAGCGAGGTTGCGGTAAAGCACGTTCTGATACTCACCGCAGAGAACGTCGATATGTGTGGCCATATGAACTAGGTGACCAGCATCGGGCACAAGATCTGTAAGCTTATCGCCATGACGCAACGCCTTTTCTGGGTGCGGCGACATTTCCATCAGGTGTATATACATATGCAACAAACCCGGATGGTCCCACGCACCTGGGAGTTGGTCAAAGGCTCGTTCGAGAACTGACATGGCCTCGAGGGTCGAAGCTTCGGGGTTTGGAATTCCGTTGCTAAAATCCCAGAGCTGCCATGGCGTCCGGTTCATCATCGCTTCTGCGTAGATGCATGCAATGTCCAGATCGTCCTTATTGGCCTCGTAGACGGGTTTCATCACCTCCGCAAACCCATCGTTGAAGGGTTGATAGTCCTCGATTTCTGGATCAGTAGGATAGCGCGAAGCCAGTGCCTCAATTAATGCACGCTCCGTTGGTTTGGCGTTTTCAATTGCGAGCCCGGCTTTGAGTGCTGCGTGAGCCTTCGCCAGCGCAGGCGCCTTCTCATCGGGAGTGAATACCTCCCAAGGTTTATTGTAATTCGGACCAATGGCGTAGGCTATACCCCAATAGGCCAGCGCGCAGTTGGGATCGGCTTCGACAGCCTTCTCAAAGCAGACGATTGCCTCATCGTGATTGTAAGCGAACACCCAAACAAGGCCTCGATCAAACCATGTCTGTGCTGCAGGCACAGTACTTACAGGGCGGCTGTAACATCCCAAATCAAAGTAACCGGTCACAAGAAATACCCCCTCTTGAAAAGCGCACCCTAACACGATTCGCCGAACATTGATCGAATGCTCCAATTTTGAGGCTGAAGTGCCGCCAAAAGTCGGCCTTGTCTCGTTTTGTGTGAATTTACTGGCATTTCGTTTTTTCAGTCGCGGTGAATGTATCTTTTGACAGGCCGTGCCGCAGCACTCCGAACTCGTAATCAGGCTCGGCTTTGGGTCGCGCCTGACTCCGAATTAACCGTGTTCCAAGCAATGGCGCGCCATAGGCCGCGCGGGCGTTGAACTTATGTCCGCGATCTTCGTTTTTGTGATTATGTGCCGGGCTTTAGTCTTTTTCTTTGAGCCCGTGAGGTTAGTGCTGCCCCAGGCATTCGATGCCGCCGTTCTGTTCATTTTGGTTACAACTCTGATTATGCTTCATTGGCAGAAGCTGGATCATGCCGCCATTTCAGCGGTGCAACCGGCACAGAAGCTGAATGCGTCGGAACAGGTGTGGCGGTATGAAGCTGCAGCGCTGGCATTTTGGCGCGATTTCATGAGAATATCAAAAACGCCTCCGTGGTGCCGATCGCACACCACAGCCCGCGTATCTTACCGCGGATCATGATTGCGACTTCGTCCATGTGCCACTTGTCGTTCGTTTGAGGTCGATCCCGCCGGGTGCAATCTGCAAAATGCCGAGTAATACGATTGACCCACAGCCGCATCGTTTTTTAAGTGACAATCACGCGTCGCGCAGCCAAAAAGCCTCCCACATCAGCCGTACTCAGCGCGAAGCGGGGGTACGCCGAGACGAGCCAGGCAATGATCTCACATGGAAACCGGAATCCCTACAGGCGCGGCATGTTGGTCGGAGTGTTCATGGCCCGCAGATAGCCCGGTCAAGTCCAGCGAACAATTTGGCAATAACCGCTGGACAGGTGCGTCAATACGAAGGCTAAACCCAACCTTTCCGGAAATTTGCGACATAACCCACATCGGCTGCCTGCTCGCCAGCTTTCTGTTTCTTGATCGATTGGCTGGTTTGTTCGTTGGTGAATCTCGTCTTCATTTGTCCGTCCTTTGGTAGGGTGGGCTCTACAAAAGATGGAGAAGACACAGGAACTCAGGTCAGCTGGAATACAGGTATACTGCACTTTCAACCCTGTCGCGGAAGCAAGGAGGTGAGAATGAAGTCCTTTACACTCCCCATAAGCTTGCGCATCGGCACTTCTGATAGCACGCTACGATAAGCGCTGCCTTCCAGAACCTCGATTATTATCTGTGACGCTTGTTCCGGGTCGGGGACTGCACGAAAATCTTTGTCATCAATTCCCCTTTTCACAACAGCGGTAAGCGCGTGGGTCAACTCGGCGTGGTTATCGACAAATAGTTGCGCAATGTCTGGCTGACGGATTGCTTCACTGGAGATTTCCAGAGTGAGAATGACATTTTCCGGCGCGGCCAAGTACTTTGAGTAAGCGCGAATGAACTTATCCAACACTTTTGGAGTGGGCGACCGCATTGCTAGAATCTTTAGAAAAGGGTCCATTTCCTTTCGTTCCAACATCGCAATTTCGACCAGCACATCGTGCTTGCCGGGAAAGTGGTTGTAGAGATTTCCAAGACTAACCTGCGCCCGGTTTGCAATGTCACGCACGCCGGTCTGGTGATAGCCGCGCTCAAGAAAGCACATTACGGCCGCCTCAAGTATCTGATTCCGGCGCTGTGCCGAAGCTTTGTCCCGCTTGGACGCAGGTTTCTTTTCAGTTTCAGTCATTTTCAGTTTCACTATTGAACGAACGATCGTTCATAGTATATGACAATCAATCAACCGCCACAAGGCGTGTGTTAATAGATACTGAGAGGATGGTTGCGGAGTGGAAGCTAATCCCGATAAAGTTGCGCATAGACCTGCGCGCCCATGGGTGTGGATCGGGCTCTCGCTATTGGTCTTGATGGTAGTCGTCGTCCTGCTGTTCGGCGAAGAAGACACGATTGACGTGCAGGCATCGCAAACCGCGCCTTCCCCCCCTATAATCTCAGTGGTCAAGGTCAGTGCGGCACCCGCAACGACCCAGTTGTCTGCCTATGCCGAGGTTAACCCGCTTTGGGATGCCGAATTAAGGTCAGCTATTTCCGGGCGAATTATCGCAGTCCACGACGCCGCCCTTGCCGGCGCAAAAGTGGTTGATGGAGACCCTCTATTTTCAATCGAAAAGGCCCCTTACGAAAGCGCGGTCGCCGCCGCTGAAATGGAATTGGAAGAGGCCAAGCTTGCGTTACTGCGCGCGCAGAACAATGTGACGGTGGCCCGCAGGCAGTTCGAAAGAGATGGCACTGAACCGCCAACAGAACTGGCATTGCGACTACCCCAACTAATAATTGCGGAAAAATCAGTGGCCGCGGCTCGCTCGAGGTTGAGCGCAGCGCAAAGTGAGTTATCGGATACTGATGTAATTGCGCCATTTTCGGGCTTTGTGACTCGCCGCTTTGCCAGCTTGGGCCAAACGGTGGCTCCGGGAGACGCATTGGTTCACATTTCGGACAATCGCCAGTTTGAACTGGTCGCAGAGTTCAGTCAGGATGACTGGTCGCTGTTGAAGCACCCGATTTCCAACACCTACGCGAAGTTGCTGCATCGCAACGGTGAGCCATTGGGACAGGCGCGCGTGCGCCACGGAGGCGGTTTTCTGGATCAAGACACGCGACAAGTGCGCGTCTTTCTCGATATCACCAAACCGGATGAACGAATACTCGCCGGTGACTTTCTTCAGGTTCAGATCACAGGTCGCACGATCGCCGATACCTTCACTTTGCCGGAAAGTGCGCTGACACGCGCGGGCCATGTCTGGCTGGTTGGCGATGACGATCAGCTGCAGCGCGTAACACCAGAGATTTTGTTCCGCAGCGAGGGCACAATCACAGTCCTCGCGCCAGAAGCGGTGGGCACTTGGCGGGTTGCAAAGACCCCACTGGCTTCTTTTCTGCCGGGTCAGCGGGTGACATCGCAATTGGATGAGGGCTGAGCCATGCATGTGCTGACATCCTGGTTCATACGCAACCCCGTCGCCGCCAACCTTATGATGGCATTGATCCTTATTCTTGGGGTGCAAACGCTACTGAATATCCGCATCGAGGGTTTCCCCCGTATTCCGCCGGAAAGCGTTACAATTGTGATCGAATACCCCGACGCGACAGCAGAGCAGGTGGACGAGCTTGTCACTCAGAAGGTCGAACAAGCCCTTGAGGGGCTGGAGGGCGTGCGCAGTGTCACATCACAATCAGAAAACGAATTCAGCACTGTCACCGTGCGGCGGGCGGGCGGAGAGAAGCTGCAGGCGGTTTTGGACCGGGTTCGCATTCGGATCGACGGATTAACCGATCTTCCGGACACGGCCCGCCGCCCTGTCATCGAAGCGTCTGGCTTTGACTTTCCTGCACTGTATCTGAACCTTTACGGGCAAACAGACCCGGCCACATTGCAGACGTTGGCACAACGGCTCAAAGAAGAGTTGTTGGCACAACCAGAGCTCTCGCGTTTGCAAATCTGGGGGTTGATCCCGCGTGAAATGCGGATCGAGATCGACCCGGTGCGGTTGCGCTATTATGGCCTGACAGTTTCGGATGTCACGCGCGCCATTGACCAGAACTCGCTCTCGTTTCAGGCCGGACGCCTTCGCACCGAAGGCGGCACCATTTTTCTGCGCGCCGACAACCGAGCAAAATATCGCCCGGAATACGCGTTGCTACCAATCATTGAACGCAGTGATGGCTCTTTTGTCTCGCTCGGGGATATCGCGACCATCGAAGACGGGTTTCAGGACGGTGAATATCTGTTTCGCCTGAACGGCCATCCGACGGTTGGTATGGAAGTTCTGGTCGGGCAGAAAGAAAACCTGTTGGAAATCAGCGATGTAGTACGCAGCACCGTTGAAGAATTCAGTCGTCAGTTGCCAGGTGCAATTCAAGTCGACGTCTGGGGTGATAGCTCCGGATACATCGCTGACCGCCTCGCCCTTTTACGGTCGAACGGAGTGCAGGGGCTGATACTTGTAACGCTTATGCTGTCCCTGTTCCTGAACGTGCGATTGGCCTTTTGGGTTGCAATGGGCATTCCGGTTTCAGTCATGGGCGCGATCGCGGTCTCAGGCTCAAAATGGGTGGATTATTCACTGAACGATGTCACCACGTTTGGCCTGATCATCGCGTTGGGGATCTTGGTCGATGACGCCGTTGTCGTTGGTGAGAGTGTTTTTGAAGAGCGTCAGAAAGGCAAGGACGCCATCAAGGATACAGAACGCGGCGTGAAACGCGTAGCGGTCGCAACTGTATTTGGCGTGCTGACTACAATCGCCGCTTTCTTTCCGATGCTATTGATCGACAACCCGTTGGGTAAGGTACTAGCCGGATTTTCGGGCGTCGTAATCCTGACACTGATCTTCTCGCTCATCGAAAGCAAATTCATCCTGCCAGCCCATTTGGCGCACGTTCCAATGGGACGTGGGCGCCGCTATCTGCTAACCCGGCTTTGGGGCCAGGTGCAGGATGCCGCTCAAGGGGGGCTGCATTGGGTTCGGGATCGCATCTACCAGCCAATGCTTGTCGCTGCAGTACGCCAGCGCTACGCCGTGTTGATCCTGTTCATTGCCGCAGCGACCCTGGGGCTTGGACTGATGTACAAAGGCAAGGTCAGAACCGTGTTCTTCCCCGAAGTCCCGGGACAGATCATCACGATGAATGTTGAAATGGATGCTCGTGCGCCCTTTTCGCTGACACGCGCCAATGTAGACAGAATTGAGAGCGCACTGAACGACCTGAACACCGAACTTGCCAACGATGCGGGCATGAGCATTCTGCCCGTTCGGTCTGTGTTCACCATTATCAGCGGTGCTGGCGAGGCGCAAATCTATGCCGAAATGATCCCGGTAGGCGAACGCCCAAATGTGCCGATCCTGAGAGTCGTGCGCGACTGGCGAGATCGGGTGGGCGATGTCGAAGGGGCAACGGAATTGGAATTCACCGGGTCAGAGGCGCTCGCCGGTGGCTTTCGTATTCGCTTGATGTCCAAGGATGAAGATTTGCTTGAACAGGCCAGTGCCGAGATAAAAACATTTCTGTCAAAGATTGAAGGTGTGACGAACGTTCGGGATGGTCTTGTCGGAGGTCAGCCTGAGCTGAAACTGCGACTGCGCCCGGACGCGCGGAACCTTGGGTTCAACTCGGAAACCCTTGCCACTCAGATCGGATACGGATTTGGCGGCGCAGAAGTGACAAAGGTCAGGCGCGAAGGGTCCGAAATAAAGGTCGTTGTCCAGAACGCGCGTGAAGACAGCGATACACTGGCCGATCTGATGCAGACACAATTGCGCAGCGCGTCGGGTGCCTGGGTGCCGTTGGAGACCGTTGCCGAAATCGAAGGCTCCTATGCATCAGGTGTCGTCAACCGTCGGGACGGCAAACGCATGAACATTGTTGCCGCTTCCATCGATCGCACGCTTGTCGCCCCTGAAGAGGTCGGACAGGCCGTGTTTGAGACTTTGGTTCCTGAGCTGCGCGCAAAATACCCCAGCGTGACCGTCCTGGCCGCAGGCGAGCTGGAGGAAATGTCTGATATCAGTGGCGGCTTGAAGCGCGCCCTGCTTTTGGCCGCGGTTTTGATCTATGTACTGATGGCCGTGCCATTGAAAAGCTACTGGCAACCCTTTGTCATTCTGGCGATCGTCCCCTTTGGCTTTGTCGCAGCCGCTGTTGGTCATCTGATCATGGGTTTTTCGCTCTCTCTGTTTTCCTTTTTCGGTATGCTTGCACTGACCGGTGTCATCGTGAACGACAGCCTTGTTATGATCACCCGGTACAATCAGGCGCGCGACGAAGGTCAACCTGTCGACGCTGCATTGCACTCGGCTGGAGTCGGGCGGTTTAAGGCAATTTTTCTCACCACCGCAACCACTGTAATCGGCCTGCTACCTTTACTGACCGAGACATCAGAGCAAGCCCAGTACCTGATCCCAGCCGCAATCTCTTTGGCCTACGGTGAGCTTTTTGGCACTGCTCTGATGCTGGTGTTAGTCCCTGCGCTGATTGCCATCGCCGAAGACGTTATCGGTCTCTTCAAAACCACTCCCCTGCACCCTGCCGCCCAAGGGACATCAGTATGATCAGAACGCTCATACACTCTGCATTTGCCACCTTGGCACTGACAATGCCTGCTGTAGCTGACGGTCTTAATGTGACCGTCGTTGGTATCCGGAATTCCAAAGGAAATATCGTGATCCTCATTTTTGATGATGCGCGCGCCTTTGACAACTTCGACGTCTGGAGTGCCGTTGACTATGTTCAGATCCCGTCAAGGAAAGGCAATGTCCGTCACGAGTTTGAGAACCTAACCACGGGTCCTTACGCGGTTCTGTTGTTCCACGACGAAAACAGCGACGAAGACCTGAACATGACGGCGACGAAACTGCTGGAGGGCGTTGGTTCGACAGGAGCTCCAAATCCTCAGGATGAACCTGATTTCAATGCCGCTTCGGTCTGGCCAGGTGATGTTAGTGTTCGGATCCACTATGATCAGTAACCCGCTATGCTGACGGATCGAGACTTAACGGTTGGCACGCTTCTGAGTGTGTTTCGCTGGCGTGTCGGACTTACGTGGGCACTGATCCTGTCTGAAACTGCACTCACTGTTTTGATCCCGCTGTTCATCGGCTTTGCTATCGACGGGTTGCTGACCGAAGTATTTCAGCCCTTCTTCTATCTGGGGGCACTTTTGATCGCCCTCATACTGATCGGCGTAATCCGTCGAATCTATGACACTCGGGTTTATGGGAACATCCGTGTTGAGTTGGGTAAGGCGCTTGCATTTCGCTTTTCAAACTTACCGATATCGTCACTCAACGCCCGGATCGGAATGGGCCGCGAATTGGCAGATTTCATGGAAGAAACACTGCCTTCGGCAATCGCCGGAGTTGTACAGTTTGTTGCCTCGGGTATCCTGTTATTCTACTTTTCTCCTACGCTAGCCCTTTCGGCCTGTGTAGTGCTCTTTGGAATGATATCCGTCTATACGTTGTTTCATTCAACATTCTGGCGCTGGAACAGGGCGCTGAACGAGCAGGTAGAGCAGCAAGTTCGCATATTGGAACAACGCAGCGACCGACCTGCACACGTACACTTTAACAGACTGCGCCAGTTCGAAGTAAAACTCTCGGATACAGAAGCCGTTCTTTACGGTACGATCTTTGTTCTGCTGATCGGTCTGGTTCTGTTCAACCTTTGGTTTGCGACGCAACACCTGAGTGTGACGCCGGGGGCCATCTTTTCGATTGTCAGCTATTCTTGGGAGTTTGCCGAAGCCGCGCTGGCACTGCCGGTGACCTTACAATCATGGTCACGCCTGTCTGAAATCACGACACGCCTGGACCGCTCTAATGGGACAGCTCAACCGAGGACCTAGAGGCCCTGATGCCGATCGCTGAGATCTAAATTGCTAAACGCGGGTGGATGGCAGGATCACAGATGTCTCTTGCCGATATTACTTTCGGCACACAGCTGTTTGCTACTTTACTGTCCAGCTTGATCGACCCGATTTACCGAACCTGCGGGCTTACTATGACCGCTTGCACACGCCCCGGCTTACGCCGAGCGCGTGATAGTACATAAGCAACTTGAATTCCAACGTCCGGACTGCATCAAGCGCTACACTCGAGCTATACAGAGGTTCAAAGCCTTCGCTTCAGCAGAGGCCACGCTGGCAGGCAGCGACGTCGCATACATGATCCGTTAGGGCCAACACACGCCCGAGATCGGTCCCTTCAATCAATTCGCTAAGCTGGCTTGCGCCGCCAGACGGCCATCAACAGGGCCTGAAGCGCGAGGTCAGTTGTCATACGAGATTGCGCAGAAACAGCCATCTGCCGCTTCGAAAGCAAGAACGGACGATGCAGGGGTTCGATCTCTGGGAGATCTCCAGCGGTTCGTGGCACCGATTCGACCGTTCAGAACTGCTTTTGTGTCCCTGCACGTCGTCGCTCCGCCTTAACAAACCGGTATCTCTGTCTCGGAGCGTTTGACGCCCGGAAGGCGGCCGCTCGAGCAGCATGAAATCAGAGCATCGCGAGTTGTCTTTACTAAGGCGACTAACGTGACATCACCGTGCTCGGGGTTTGCTTGGCAGCCTTCCAATAGTAACTTGGCTGCTCAGGGATCGCGGCCATACCGCATCGAGATCATGTTCGAGCGCCTGAAGGGCTGGAGAAGTGTCACAACCCAATATGAACGCTGTCCCAAAGTCTTCCTGTCCGCAACCGCATTCGCTGCAATCGTCACCTACTGGTTACGAATCCTGTGCCTGGGATTTGTGAGCATCGAATAAGCATTCAAGGAATAAATTCAGTCGTCGCCCTTTGGATCTGCTCTTTCTCACTATCGCGGACATTTTCGAGACAAAACTTGCAGGCTTACAGTCAATTTTCCGGACTTTGCCTGCGTCCAGAAATGGTGTTGCCGTATGGCTCGGCAGGAAGCCGAGGTATCGTCCCGACAAAACAAGAAGCGCGAGAGCTTCTTCGTTTTGAACAAACGCAGATTTGCGTAGTTTGAGTTTCTGATGCACAGCCATGTTTGGTGAGTTGAAACTGAGCCCCGCAAACGAATACTTCCGAAGTTCAGCTACGGTAAACTCTGTTTTCTGGCGATCAAAAAGTTCGTGACTTCGACCACAAAACAGATGCATTTCTTCAGTGTAAAGGTCGGTGTAACTCAACATTGGTGATTGGCGATGCAGGGGCACTATGCCCAGGTTGAACTTGCCGTTGATGACGCCTTCCTCAATTATGTTCGGCGGCTCCATTGAAATGTCGAGCGTGACACCTGGTGCTTTGTCGCGAAACATCTGTATCGCACCAAAGACATTGGCCTCGGGGTTTGATGAAGCGTGATCGAAAAATGCGATCTTCAGCTTGCCGGTTAAATCTGCACGTGCTTCGTCAATTTGTTCCTGAAACCGATCGATGGATATAAACAGATCTTCCGAAGACTTCAGAACTTGCTCGCCGTCTGACGTTACCGAGAACCCGGCCGGACCGCGATGGCAAAGCTTAAGGCCCACGCGAGTCTCTAGGTCGGAGATGTGTTTACTGATCGTTGATCGGCCGATGTTCAGTTCAAATTCGGCTGCGGTGAACCCGCCGCAAGCAACAACTGTTTTAAATACGTCCAGCAACCTGATGTCGACATCCGTAACCCGATTTATCGCAATTTTTTTGGCCATACAAAAGTTTCCTATTTATCGACCTTTAATTCAACAAGTTTGTATTAACGACCCGGTTAAGCCTTTCTATAGTCCGCGCAATGACCGCCCGCGAAAAAAGGACCATTGCGGTACATTTCTGCTAAGATCGTGACAATAAAAAAGGGAGAAAGAGCTTATGAATATGATAAAATCATTATCCGCAGCAGCGGCAGCCGCATCCGTAGCCGTGCTGACACTTACCGCCCCGGCCTCTGCAAAGAACTTCAAAATTGCGGTTGGCGACAGCGGCGGCAGCAGCCAGGAAGCCACCGGTCTGGGCTTTGTCAAAGCACTTGAAGAGCTTTCTGGCGGCAAGCATACCGCCACCCTTTTCTTGAACGGACAGCTGGGTTCGGAACAGGATACCGTAAACGAGGCGGCTATCGGCACGCTGGATATGTCGCTGTTGGCGATCAACAACATCACACCATTCTCGCCAACCGTTGGTGTGTTCACACTGCCCTACGTCATTCTGAGTCTGGAAGATGCAGAAAAGCTGACCCAGGGCCCTATCGGCCAGGAATTGACCGAAAACACAATCAACGACGCTGGTGTACGCATCATCGCTTGGACCTACACCGGCTTCCGGGTTCTGACCAACTCAAAGAAACCGGTAAAATCAGTTGCAGACCTTGAAGGGCTTGTCATTCGCGTTCCCAAGAACGAAATTATGATCGACACCTATAAGGCCTGGGGCATTAGCCCAACACCGATGGCCTGGTCCGAAACCTTTGCGGGATTGCAGACCAAAGTGGTCGATGGGCAGGATAACCCTTATACCACCATCAACGCGATGAAGTTCTACGAAGTGCAAAAGTACGTCACGAACATTCGCTACATCTTCTCAATCGAGCCACTGATCATTTCCGAGCAAGTATTCCAGGAACTTTCCCCTGAAGACCAGGAAATCGTTCTGGAAGCCGGCAAGGCTGCGACCGCTGCATCTGCACAGTTTCTGCGTGACAAAGAAGCAGAAATCAAACAGATCCTTCTTGATAAGGGCATGCAGATTGATGATCCGGAAAACAACGAGCAAGAGTTCATTGATCTTGCGACGGCAGCTGTATGGCCGAAGTTTTACGAGAGCATCGGTGGCGTTGAAAAGCTGAACGCTGTTTTGGTCGAGATCGGTCGCGACCCCGTCTCGGAATAATCCTACCATAATATATGTCGGAGAGCGCCTTTCGGCGCTCTCCCAACAAAGGTGAGGGACCAATGACAAAGTTCTGGGGAATTCTCAACAACATAGAAAGCTACATTTGCCGCACATTACTCGCGGTTTTTGTTTGCCTCTTGTTCCTGCAAGTCATCGTGCGAACCCTGTTCAACTTCTCATTTTCATGGGTAGAGGAGCTTTCGGTATACATGTTCGTTTGGTTCGTTTTCTTTGGCGCAAGCTACGCAGCCAAAATGAACGCGCATAACCGGGTCACCTTCCAGTTCAAGTTCCTGCCTCCGCGCGCGATCAAGTACATTGAGGCATTTGCAGACCTGTTCTGGCTGTTTTTCAATGTCTACTTCATCTATCTGGCCATTGATTTCATCTTTAACAAAATGAACAGATTCCAATCTTCACAGACGTTGGGTTTTCATCTCAGCTGGGTCTATATCGTTTTGCCTATAGCATTCACGCTGATGACCATTCGGATTCTTCAGGTGAACTATAAGAAGATCATTCTGGACGAAGATCTCGTCGACCCCGATGCCATCGACCTTGAAGAAGTGCGCGCTGAAACTGGCGCGGACCCGATCGACATCGACTCAATTACTCAAGATCAGGAGAAGAACTGATGGGATCCGAAATCGTACTCATCTTGTTTGGAGCGTTCCTGCTACTGCTGTTTATCGGTGCCCCGATCACAGTTGCACTGGGCGTCTCAACGCTTCTCACCTTTATTTACCTGGATGAGAACCCGATCAAGTTTGTCCAGATAGCCTTCACTTCAGTCGGTTCGTTTCCTTTGATGGCACTGCCCGCATTTATTCTGGCAGGCGCGTTGATGGAGGCTTCGGGATTATCCAGACGGCTCATCAATGTGGCTGAAAGTTTCGCAGGTCCCTTCACCGGAGGCATGTCTGCTGCCACAGTTTTCGCCTGCCTTTTCTTCGGCGCTATATCGGGGTCCGGTCCGGCAACGACGGCCGCGGTTGGCATGCTGATGATCCCGGCAATGATAGAACGGGGCTACGGCCGCAGTTATTCATCCGCCATAACAGCATCTTCGGGTGGATTGGGCATTGTGATCCCTCCGTCAATCCCACTGATCATCTTCGGCATTGCCGCCCTTGGCATGCCAGCCCCCCCAGACGCGGTTGCGGAACACGGCCAGTTCCAAACTGTGTCGATTCCGAAACTGTTTATCGCTGGTTTCATGCCTGCTTTCCTTATCGCAGGCAGCCTGCTGGTGATGAACTATATTCTCGCCAGAAAGAATGGCTACAAAGGCTCGGCAGAAGGCTGGTCAGCAAGAGAAATCTGGTGCGAAATGTACCGTGGTTTCTGGGCACTTATGGCGCCTGTCGTAATTTTGGGAGGCATCTATTCAGGATTCTTCACACCAACCGAGGCCGCCATTGTAGCGATCTTTTATACATTGGTTGTTGGTGCGTTCATCTACCGCGAACTGACATGGGAAAAGTTGTTCACTTCGCTAGAGACGACCACATGGTTGACTGGGCGAGTACTGCTGATCATGTTCACCGCGACGGTTTTTGGGCGCCTTTTAGTGGAAAACCAGATCCCGGCGGTGATTGCTGATGGTATGCTGTCTATCACAGACAACATCTATGTCATTTGGACACTGGTGATATTCTTCTTGCTCTTCGTGGGTATGTTCATGGAGACACTGGCGACTATCCTTATCTTGGTGCCGGTAATGTTGCCTGTCGCATACAGCATGGGGATCGACCCGATCCACTTTGGCGTTGTCATGGTCTGTACACTTGGTATCGGTTTTCAGACTCCGCCATTGGGTGAAAACCTGTTTATCGCATCGGGTATATCGAACATTTCGATAGAACGGATTTCCGTCGCCGCCTTACCTTTCGCGTTCATCAACACAGTTGCGATCTTTATCATCGCGTTCTTCCCTGAAATAGCACTGTGGCTGCCGCGCGTGATGGGTTACTGACCCACCGAACAGAAAGGATTTTCGAATGCTACCTGAAATCAATGACATTCTGTTCGCGACGGATTTGTCCAAGAACTCGGACAATGCGCTGAGATACGCTTTATCTACGGCGCGTGCCTATGGCGCGGGGGTTCACGTCCTTCATGTGACTGAACCCTTGTCCCAGGATGCAATCGTCACACTTCAGATGTTTCTGCAAGATGACGAATCCCGGAAAAAAGCCATTGGCGATCGGCACGCATCAGTAAAGGAAATGCTCAGGAAAAATCAGCAGGATTTTGTGCAATTGCTGCCCGAAAGCGAAAAACAAGACTATTCAGTAGTGAAATCGGTTGAGCTGGTTGACGGGCATTCCGCAGAAGTGATCCTACAGAGGGCTTCTGAATTGAACTGCCAGTTGATCGTCATGGGAACGCACGAGCAGGGTACCGGCCATACCTTTATCGGAACTGTGGTCAAACGGGTATTACGACGCTCTTCCATACCTACGCTGATCATTCCCAACACGGCATAACTGAAATCCTGCCCTGTGGAAATTCACAGCGGTTCGTTACTGCCATAGGTTCTACGCTAGGGTCAGGTCCCATTGATTTCCGTCGAGCGGCGTGCTTCACCGCTCGAAACGGAGCGGTGACATGTTTGATCTTTACTGGTTGAGCGACGCACAGATGGCGCGTCTTGAGCCCGATTCTCCAAAGTCCCACGGCAAGCCGCGTCGATGATCGACGCGTTCTGAGTGGGATTATATTCATTAGTCGCAATAGCTTGAGTTGGCGTGATGCGCCCAGGGATTACGACCCACTTAAGACGCTGTACAACCGGTGGAAGCGCTGGAGCGACAAGGGCATTTTGCCCAGATGATGGTCGGGTTGGCGGTTCGTCATGGCGAAGAGAAAACCGTGATGATTGACGCCACATTACTGAAAGCGCACCGAACGGCGACCAGTATGGGCGTGAAAAAGGGGGACGCAGTCTGGTCGAATTCGGACGGGTCGACGCAATGATTGCGCGGATTGGCGACCGGGCATTGCTGAGCAGTCTTCCAAACGTCGACTGGTTGCTTGGGGATTGTGGCTATGACGCTGACTGGTCCAGAGAAGCGTTGAAAGACAAAGGGATACGCCCCTGCATCCTGGGTCGCAAGCAGCGCAAGGTAACCGTCAAGTACGACAAGCGCCGCTACAAACGCAGTAGTCGCATCGAGATCATGTTCGGCAGGCTCAAGGATTGGACACGCGTCGCGACACGTTACGATCGCTGCCCAAAGGTATTCCTCTCCGCAATCACTCTCGCAGCAATCGTAATCTATTGGTTGTGAGTCCTTACACTAAGTCGTCGTAGGCGGACGCTTAGGGCATATGGGGTCACGGCGTATGAATGTTTGTCTATCTTCGTCAATTCACCGACCGGTTTAGACAAAGTTGTCACCACCTTCTCTCAATTTTCCGGACAAGTAGAGTGACGGCGCAATACCGCTTTGCGTGTTAAACGCAAACGCCCCTCCATATAGAAGTGAGCCGTTTTCGTTTTGGTAGGCGTATCCAAGTTGTAAGCTGATGTCATCGGTCGGGTAGTGAGACACCATCGTCCGAACAAAGAAATCGTTGTCGATCACATCCCCACCTGTAACACCTGCGATGGCATCTATAGGCATTCGTCCAAGATAGAGCGCGCCCTCGACTCCGCCTTGATAGAAGTCTGCGTTCAGTCCATTTCCAAGATTTACGTAACCTGCAACAATGCCAAGCAGATCCTTTGACGGATCACGCCAAGAGAAATGGAACCCGGTCCCAAGAATATCAACGTTGTCGGAGTTGCTACTGTTGAGTTTTACAGCAACCCCGTCCAGTTGGAGCCCGTATTGGTAACCCAGCGGTACCGCGAAAGAACCCGTTGCACCGTAGGCATCGCCGTCTCCGAAAAGCCCGCCGAATAACAGTTCGCCATTTGCCCCGTCAACTGCGGGCTGGGTGTTTGATGGGGCTTCCACCTCCTGAGCGCTGGCGGCAGTTGAGATCAAGACTGCAAGAGAAAACGCTCCAATCAAAACATAAGCACAAAACCAAAGTTGCCTCTTCGAAGTGCGTTGTCGAATTTGCCTAAACCCGCCCCAATTGTTACCAAGCCTCAGACGAATAGGCATTGTTCCCTAATTCAGTTTATTCTTTGTTGGCCAGAACTTTGATGGGTCCTGTTGCACGGATCAAACGAAAGAACCATTGTCCCGCTTCTCATGGCCCCCGTTTACACTTTAACTTTGTTCAGGTTTGCTGTTTCACCCAAGGCAGACGGTAACAAAGCTGCGCGAACAGCAGCTTTGTCCGCATAGCGAACATCCGCAAAAGTGGGTGCTCCCAAAGGAAAATGGGCACCACATGAGTGCCCGTTTCAGGTTTTGATCGCGACTGATTAGTGAACCGTCTCGACCTTGTGGAAGTCCAGATCGCGATCTTCAGGCATTGAATTGATGCTCAAGACCTCTTTGCGCTTGGTGATCAGGATAAAGACCACGCAGGCCAGATAGAGACCGACGACCACGGCACCGATCCACTGAATCTGCAGCCACTGGCTCTGGAACAACAAGGTAAGAGCAAATAGCAGCGCAACATTGCCAGCCACGTAAGGCGTCTTACCGAACCGCTCGACCGTCATATTCAGGTTGTCTGTATAGAGCCTAATAAGGGAATCAAGCGAATTGATCACAAAGGTCACGCCCACGATCACCATGGCGATATTGGTAATGCCCGCAGTGCTGAGATCGTTTAGGTGATAGTAATATAGAACGGTGAACCAGATCCCCAGCGGGATTGACGGGAAGATCAACAGCGCCGCCAGAAGCTGCCAAGTCTTCAACCCACCCACAAAGCGTGAAGTGAACTGACCGATCATGATCGACCATGCGAACCACCAGAACAGGTAGAAGGCGTGATAGTCGGTCAGCGGCAGGACAAATTTGTGCAGATTGCCGAAATAGGCGCTGATGTTGCTGCCGGTTTCGACAAACCCGCCGATGCCCATTCCCGCAGCGATCCACATACCCAGGATTAGCGACAGGAACAAAAAGGTCGAGCCCACCGACAGGATGCGTACGTATTTCAAGTCGGTCGAGGAATACGCCGCCGCCAGAATGACCACAAACACGATCACGTAGAAAGTGGTGACCACGGATTCACCGTCGCCAATCTCGGGCAGGTAGCCGGGCAGGTAGATCAGGAACAGGCTGGCGGTGAAAGCGCAGGTCCCAATGATGACTACGTTGTTGATCAGCTTGACCACTGGGATCTCAAAGAACTTTACCCGCGGCTCGATCACGCAAAAATAGAAGGCCGTCAGGAAGTAGAAGGCCCAGATCAGAAAGCCCCAGAATCCGAACTCGATCGCCAGTGGGTTGGCAAAGGCATAAGCCGGTTCTTCGGCATAGCCGCCGAATTCAGTCAGGGGAAACATGATCAGACCGACGTCCAGACCGGATGTGAACAGAATGGCAATGAACGTGAACAGATGAACGGGAGTGACGCCTACACATCGCAGGTTCCACCACTTCACCACAAAGAAGGCGACCAGTCCCAAAGCCAGCAGGACGCCAAACGACAGAATGAACTCCAGAAACACCGGCAAACCCCCTTTGATGCGGCATACACTCTGGGCTTTTATTATTTACTGGCCAATCAATCAATAAAAACGAATCTATTTCCCGTTTTGCTCATTTTCTCTGCTTTTATTGGTGTTCACTATTACTGGTGCTTGTGGCGTGCTGCAAAATCGGGAACAGTCCCGAAGATTTCAAAAGGGGGATGCAATGGATCTGCGCGCCACGGCCATGGGGCTGACATTTGCGTTGATCTGGTCCTCGGCCTTTACCTCGGCCCGGATCATTGTGGCCGATGCATCGCCGCTGTTTTCCCTGGCGCTGCGGTTTCTGATCTCGGGGCTGATTGGAGTCGCGATCGCGCGCGCGATGGGACAAAGCTGGCGCCTGTCACCGTCACAATGGTATGCGACGATCCTGTTCGGAATCTGCCAGAATGCCCTGTATTTGGGCCTGAACTTCTATGCGATGCAAACGATCGAGGCCTCTGTAGCCGCGATCATCGCTTCGACCATGCCACTGTTGGTGGCACTGGCAGGCTGGCTGTTTCTGGGGGAAAGGCTGCGGCCCGTCGGGGTGGCCGGGCTGTTTGCCGGTTTTGCAGGCGTTGCCGTGATCATGAGCAGCCGGGTCGGTGCAGGCGTGGATATGTTCGGCGTGATGCTGTGTGGGATCGGGGCGCTGGCGCTGACCTTTGCCACGCTCGCGGTGCGCGGCGCGACATCGGGCGGCAATTTCATGATGGTGGTTGGCCTGCAGATGCTGGTCGGATCGGGTGTCCTGTTCGTTGCCGCCCCCCTGTTTGAGACGATCTACATCCATCCCACTGTGCCTCTGGCACTGGCATTCACCTATACGACCCTGTTCCCCGGACTGCTGGCCACATTGATCTGGTTTCTGCTACTGGACCGAATCGGAGCCACCCGTGCGGCCACGTTCCATTTCCTCAACCCTGTCTTCGGGGTGACCATTGCCGCACTGTTGCTGGGTGAAAAGTTGGGTCCGCTGGACGCGATTGGCGTACTGGTGACGACGCTGGGAATTCTGGCGGTTCAGGTGTCGCGGCAACCGGTTCGGGGCAGCAAAGACTCGGCCTGACTCGGAAACTTTAAGAAATCAGATCTGGTGCCTGGCCCATAAGATGCCACAACCGGGCCCTAGGGATCACCCGCACGAGGTCGCGAGGCGGTTGAAACATGGCTTTGATTTCCCCGACACCACGCCCAAATAGTGTACAACACGCAAAACCCTCCGGAGGAGCCATGACCCGCTACACCAAAGACCCTGAGGCCATAGCCGCCCTCTCACCCGAAGAGTTTCACGTCACGCAACGCAGCGGGACCGAACGACCGGGCACAGGCAAACACCTGAACAACAAAGAACCTGGGATTTACGTCGATATCGTGTCGGGCGAGCCATTGTTCGCTTCGACCCACAAATACGAATCCGGCTGCGGCTGGCCCAGTTTTACCAAACCTATCGTGCACGCACATGTTGATGAGTTCAAAGACAGCACTCTGGGCATGATCCGCACCGAGGTCCGCTCGAAACACGGGGATAGCCATCTGGGACACGTGTTCCCCGATGGCCCGCGCGAACACGGCGGGCTGCGCTATTGCATCAACTCTGCCGCGCTGCGGTTCATCCATCGCGACGAGATGGAGGCCGAAGGCTATGGCGAATTCCTGATCCATGTGGAGGACATCCAATGACCGAACACCGCGCCGTTCTTGCCGGAGGCTGCTTTTGGGGCATGCAGGACCTGATCCGCAAACTGCCCGGCGTTTCGCGTACCTGCGTCGGATACACCGGCGGTGACGTTCCCAACGCCACCTATCGCAACCATGGTACCCATGCCGAGGGGATTGAGATCTGGTTTGACCCCGCGAAGACCACCTATCGCGACTTGCTGGAGTTCTTTTTCCAAATCCACGATCCCACCACCGCCAACCGTCAGGGCAATGACCGGGGGATGAGTTATCGCTCGGCCATCTACTATGTGGATGACGGGCAAAAACAGGTGGCCGAGGATACGATTGCGGATGTGAATGCCAGCGGCCTCTGGCCCGGTAAAGTCGTGACCGAGGTGGAGCCCGTCGGCGCGTTCTGGGAGGCCGAGCCCGAGCATCAGGATTACCTTGAGCGTCTTCCCAACGGCTATACCTGCCATTTCCCCCGCCCCGATTGGGTACTGCCGAAACGCGACGCGGCTGAATAAACGGGTTTGCCCTCCTTGCGGGGGCTAACCCGACGCCACTCGAGGTCGTCCGCTGGCCTCAACCGTCACCATCGCCTCGACAAACACCTCCTGCGCTTCAATCCGGGCAGTGCGGATATCCCGGTCGACGACCACACGGATATCCTCGGCCCCGGCCTGGCGGACTGCACTTTCGGCCTCTTGCCGCAACACGGATTCCAACAGGGCCAGTGCTGCGTCAGAATCATTGAAATCCTGCGGGCCATCTTCAAGATGCACCCGGTAGCGACCCTCGGACGGTGAAGTCACCGTGCCCGACCGGCGCAATGTCAGCCGTCCAACCACCGCGCCGATGGCATTGGCAACCCCGGCATGTTCTGGCAGGATCATGCGGCAATGCAGCCGGTCCCCAACCGCTGGGTAATAGCTAGGGGCAGAGGCTCCCAGACCCACAACATCAACATTAATCGACGTATCCAAAGCCAGCAAACCGCGATGCCGGGCCAACCCTTTTTGCGTCAAAACGTGGCGCGCAAGATCAGAGGACGGAACCCCAAATTCCTGCGCTTCTTCGGCAAAAGCAGTCTCTAATAAGGTCAAAGCGGTTTGTTCCGTCAGCTGATCCACAATCATGTGCGCCAGAACCTCCGGTGCCGAGGCCAACATATCACCCGTCCCGATCCGTTTGCGCGCCATCAGTTCCAGTGCTTTACGCGCGGCCTCTGCATCCCACGAATCTAACCGCCCCAGAACGTGGCTGGCATCCGACGGCGTCACACCCGACACCTGAACGATCCCGCGATCTACCAGCCGCGTCAGTGCACCGTTTTCCATTCGTGTGCGCAGCAGGTCGCTCAGAGGCAGAACCTGGTCTCCCAACCGCTCCAACAACGCTTCTTCGCGTGCGCCCAACCCATCTGCGTGGATTCCGGGAATGCGGCGAGCAAACCGTGTGTCATGCTCACCCACCGTCGTGGCCCGCAGTTGTGCGTCCAGAACGGCATGGACCGCCTTGGGTGCCTCTGACGCGATCAGCGACACTGGCAGGACACGCCGTGGCCCCAGAAACACGCCGCCACGCAGCCCTTCGGTGACCACATGCACTTGACTGTCGCCGCCCAGACCATGCGTGCGCATCGCCACGGCCTCGACCATGGTCCGGAACCCTCCAACCCGCGCACCTGCGGGGTCAATCGCGGGCTTGCCGTCCCGGATCAGCGCCACATCCGTCGTCGTCCCACCAATATCCGATACCAGAGCGTTCTCGGCCCCGGTCAACCAGCTGGCTCCAACGATCGACGCCGCTGGTCCGCTGAGAATGGTCTCAATCGGCCGCTCTCGCGCTTGGTCCGCGCTCATCAGCGCACCATCACCGCGCACCACCATCATCGGCGCGGTGATGCCCAGTTCTTGCAGGCGAACCTGCGCACGTCCGATCAAACCGTCGATCATCCCGATCAACCGGGCGTTCAAAACAGCTGTCACTGCGCGCTTCGGACCGTTCAACTTGGCCGACAGATGGTGTGAACAGGTCACCGGCGCACCGGTTCTTTCGGCGATGACTCGCGCCGCTTCAAGCTCATGCGCCGGGTTCCGCGTGGCAAACTGCGCCGCCACTGCATACCCCGAAATCCCTTTATGAGAGTCTAAAAACGCCTCAAGCGCAGCCCTGTTCAGCGGCGCAGATTCACCCCCGGCATGGCTGTGACCGCCAGAGAGCACCAGCGCCGGATCGCCTTTCAAGGCGTCCTGCAGACCGTGCTTTTCCAGATCACTGTCTTTAAACCCGATATAGATCAGCGCAACGCGCCCACCCTGCCCCTCGACCAGTGCATTGGTGGCCAATGTGGTCGACAGTGACGCCATCGAGATCTGATCCGGAGAGACCAGCGCCTGATCCAGCACCGCCTGAATTGCCTGACCCACACCAATCGCCAGATCCGCGCGCGTTGTCAGCGCCTTGGCTGAGGCAATCACATCGCTCTCATCCCGGATCAACACCGCATCCGTATAGGTTCCGCCCGTATCTACCCCCAAAGCCAGCGCCATCGGGATCTCCTTACTGTTCGCTGCAAACGGGTGTAGCGGTTTGGACCGACACGTCCAGCCTGTTTGCGGCACCTACGACAGTTGTTTCACCGCCCAACAGGCGGCATCGACCACCGTCGGATCGGCATCCTCGGCCAAGCCTTGCGCTACAGGTTTCAACCCCTGCGCGCCAGAATTACCGATGGCATAGAGCACATTGCGCACAAACCGGTCCCGCCCAATGCGTTTGATGGGCGATCCGGAAAACTTGGCCCGAAACGCGGCATCATCCAACGCGGCCAGTTCAGCCAGCGCGGGCGCTTTCAGGTCGTCACGCGCGGCGTAACGCAGATCGCTGGCCGCGACAGCAAACTTGTTCCACGGACACGCCGCCAGGCAATCATCGCATCCATAAATACGATTGCCGAGCTTCGCGCGCAGGTCTTCGTCGACCGGACCTTTGTGCTCGATGGTCAGATAGGAAATGCACCGCCGCGCGTCGAGCTGATACGGTGCTGGGAAAGCATCCGTCGGACAGGCATCCAGACACTCCCGACATGACCCGCAATGATCTACCTCTGCCATGTCGGACGGCAATTCCAAAGTGGTAAAAACAGAGCCGATAAAAGCCCAGCTGCCCCAATCCCGACTGACCAAATTGGTATGTTTTCCCTGCCATCCCAACCCGGCAGCATGGCCCAGCGCTTTCTCAGGAACCGGTGCTGTGTCGACAAAAACTTTTACCTCTCCGCCGCCCTCGGCAATCAGCCAGCGCGCCAGACGTTTCAGGCGCTTCTTCACCAGATCATGGTAATCCTTGTTTTGCGCATAGACGGAAATCGCACCGCGCTCGCGGTGGCCCAGAACTTCGATGGGATCATGCTCGGGCGTGTAGCTTTCGGCAAGCATGATCACCGATCGTGCCTCGGGCCATAATGCAGCCGGGTCGCCCCGCCAATGGGTCCGCTCGGCCATCCACCCCATCTGCCCGTGATAACCGGCCTGCAAAAACGCCTCCAACCGCTCAGGAACTTCGGGT
The DNA here is from genome assembly GCF_042768335.1 of Ruegeria meonggei. Taxonomy (NCBI): domain Bacteria; kingdom Pseudomonadati; phylum Pseudomonadota; class Alphaproteobacteria; order Rhodobacterales; family Roseobacteraceae; genus Ruegeria; species Ruegeria meonggei. The sequence goes on from NZ_JAXHBT010000001.1 coordinate 2,913,650, forward strand.
ACATCCCAAGGCCTGCACACACGGCATGACACGAACCCTTCGTTCAGCGCCTGCGCCACCAGTTGTTCTTTGAAACCCGGTCCGCTCTTCATCTGGCCAAAAATATCCTCGGGGGTGAATTGGCCCACCGGGCCAAGAGGGGGCAGACAGCCTCCTGACCCAGCCTATCAGAAATCCAGATCAGCGTAATGGGCCGGTGGTCGAAACCCAGGCACCTGATCTGCCAGAATTGACCTGAAGGCTGGCCGCGACTTGATCTTTGCATACCAGTCCTTGACCGCCTGGCTGCGGTTCCAATCCACGTCCGAGATGTAATCAAGCGCCGACAGATGCGCGGCGGCGGCAAAATCGGCCAATGTCATCTGATCCCCGGCCAGCCAGCGGCGGTGATCCAGCAACCAAGTCATGTAATCCAGATGGTATTTGATCGCGCGCGCGCCTTGTTTGACGTTCTTGCTGTCAGGATAGCCCTCGCCGGTGACCTTTTTATTGACCCTCTCATACAGCAGTTTCGCTGTGACCTCGTGGTGAAATTTGTCATCAAACCAACCCACCAGACGTCGCACTTCGTACCGAGCCTCTGGGGATTTGGGCATCAGCGACGGATCCGGGCGCGTTTCCTCGATGTATTCACAGATGGCGGCGCTTTCCGACATGGTTTGCCCGTCCAGACGCAGCACCGGCACCTTGCCCGCCGGGTTCCGGCGCAAAAAATCGGGGTCTTTTTCCCAGTATCGCTCCTCGACCAGCTCAACTTCGATTTTCTTTTCCGCCAGCGACAAACGGACCTTGCGGCAATACGGGGACAGGGGAACGTGAAACAAACGCGCCATGAGCTTCCAATCGAACCAGTGATACCCCCCAGCTTTAGCCTTGTGAGGGCACCAGTTTCAATCCTCGAAACAATCCGCGCGGCCATCTGCGCGGATGGTGGCCGCCCCATCCAGGATCGCAGCCGCGCGTCTGCGGGTCCGAACCGAGGGATCGGTGACCGATCTGTTACGCGGGGACGGCAGGATCGCCGCAATCCGAGCGGCCTGAACCTGCGACAGCTGAGCGGCGGATACATTGAAATTTCCTTGCGCCGCAGCTTCGACACCAAACATGCCCTGCCCGGTCTCGGCAACGTTCAGATAAACCTCAAGAATCCGCTGTTTGCTCCAGACAATCTCAACCACTGGCGTGATTGAGGTTTCCAGTGCCTTACGGATCCAGCTGCGCCCTTGCCAAAGAAACACGTTTTTGACCACTTGCTGCGTAATGGTCGACGCGCCGCGCGACCCGCCATCTTCCAGGGCGTCACGGATCGCTTCGACGTCAAACCCCCAATGCAGGCAGAAATTCGCATCTTCGGCTGCAACCACCGCGCGCGCCATGATCGGAGAAATTTCCTCAATGGGAACCCAATCGCGTTCGACCTTGCCCAACCGTCGCCATTCCGACCAGATCGTATGGGTCACAGGGGGGTTTACCACTGAAAAAAGCGCCACCAGACCCACCACAAAGACAACCACACCCAACGCAGTGCGGCTCAACCAACGGCGAATCCGCATTGATGTTTGTTTCTTTGCTTTTGACGCTTTGCTTTTTTTATTGCTCGATTTGCGCGCTGCTTTTTTTGCCATGCGGTTGCTATACGATGCGACGCCCGAGTTTGGAACGGTCTAAATCGCCAAAGCGCGCGCCTCACGCGGGCGCACAACGGGGCGTGCGGTTTCGGGCAGAACCGGATTGCGGGCATTCAGCTCGGGGAACAGGCGCAGCACTTCTGCCCTGGTATCTTTGTCCGATTGGGACACCGCATGGCCAGGATAATAGCTTTCGCTTTTGGCCCCGTTGGCGATGACAATTTCATGCCGCGAGAACAGCAGGTGAATATAGTCAACTTCGCCACCCTCAACCCGGGTAACAGTGACGCCGTTGACCAGACAATGCGCGGCGATCAGCACTTCGGAATGCCCAAACAGATAGGGCGCGCGCCAATCCTCAACCAACATGCGATGCTGCGGTGACACTGTCAGCGGCTGCTGCAACCCCAGCACATCAGCCTCAAACCGGATCGGCGCCAGTTTGCCCTCAGCCTGGACCCGAGTGCGACCCACCCACAGCAAAGGCTGCGCACCGTGATCAGAGGTGGTGATCATATCCCCGGGTTTCAAATCTTCGACGCGGCGGGACCCTTCTGGCGTGTCGATCAGTGTTCCGGGCGTGAAACAGGGCGGGCCAAGGTCGTCGTTGATGATATCAACCGACCCGAAGGACCCGCCGGTATCACTGAAATCCGTAGCACTAGAACTGACAAAATCACCGTTTTGCAGAACCTGGCCATCAGTCGGTGTAAACACCTCGCGCCCATCGGCCAGATAGAAGGTCACGCCGGTGTAAGTGACCTGCGATCCGTCAGACAGCTGAATCGTCACCATGTCGTTGAAGTACGAGGCCGTGATGTCGGACCCATCTACCGAGTCGTTGTCGAGCCGGTTGATCAGGTCGTCATCATTCTGGTCGATGATATCAAGCTTTTGAAACGTCAGGGCCGTTCCCGGGGCCGTGCCATTGGCACCAGGGTTTGCAGGGTCCAGAATGAAGAACTGATCTGTATGGGTCGTCGGCATACACCTGCTCCTGCGAACTCATAAAACTGGGATGCAGTATGGCTGCCAATCCCGAACAAACTGTGGCCATAGCTAGGCGCGATCCGTGAAAAAACGCAAGAAATCTAACCAAACTGGCAGAAAATCATTAAAACCCGCGTGTTTTTTGTGACACGCGGGTTTTAGAATCATCGGTGAAATGCCGGTTTATTCAGCTGGAATTGCTGTTGCTTCGTTTGACAGCGGATGGCTGAGCTTGTTCAGCATTTCTTTCGGGCAGACCTGCAGGAAGTGGGATTTCTCAACCTCCCAATGCTGCAGAATGTCTGCCGCCTTGCGGCTGAAGGTTTCCGCCTGATGGATTTCGACCAGTGACTTCAGCTGGGATTCCCAATGGTCGACGGTCACCGGGCAGGTTACCAGCGTTTCCATGTTCATCAGCGCCTGCGCCTTGCCTTCGGGGTCGTACAGATAAGCCATACCGCCCGTCATTCCCGCACCAAAATTGGCACCGATACTGCCCAGAATCACAGCCACACCGCCGGTCATGTATTCACATCCGTTCGAGCCGCAGCCCTCAATCACCACCTTCGCGCCCGAGTTGCGCACCGCAAACCGCTCGCCGGCGCGACCGGCTGCAAACAGGTGGCCATCTGTAGCACCATACAGAACGGTATTGCCAATGATGGTGTTGTCATCCGCCTTCAACGGGCTGACCTGCGGCGGTCGCACAACGATCATGCCGCCCGACAGGCCCTTGCCGACATAATCGTTGGCATCGCCTGACACTTCCAGCTTTAGCCCCGGGGCAGCGAAAGCGCCCAGCGACTGACCGGCAGAGCCCTGCAGTTTTACATGCAGGTGATCCGATTGGAACGTGTTCCGCATCCCGAAATTCTGCACGATATGGCTGGAGACACGTGTCCCCACAGACCGGTGCGTGTTCTGGATCGCGTAGGACAGCTGCATCTTTTCGCCATCCCGCAGGAACCGGGCCGCATCGCGGACAATCTCAGCGTCCAGCGTATCCGGCACCGCATTCCGGCCCTTGTCGCGGTTATAGACAATGTTATGCGCGCCATCGACGGTGATCAGCAGCGGATTGAGGTCGAGGTCGTCCAGATGTGCCGAACCCCGGCTGACCTGCGCCAGCAGATCGGCCCGCCCGATGATGTCGTCAATAGACCGCGCGCCAAGGCTGGCCAACAGTTCGCGAACTTCCTGTGCGTAGAACGTGATCAGGTTGACCACCTTGTCCGCATTGCCCGTGAACTTGGCACGCAGGCTTTCATCCTGCGTACAAACACCAACCGGGCAGGTGTTCGACTGGCACTGACGCACCATGATGCAACCCATCGCGATCAATGCGGCAGTGCCGATGCCGTATTCCTCGGCCCCCATCATCGCGGCCATGACGATGTCACGACCAGTGCGAAGCCCGCCATCGGTCCGCAGGGTCACGCGATCGCGCAGGTTGTTCATCGCCAGAACCTGATGCGCCTCGGTCAGGCCCATTTCCCATGGCAGACCAGCGTATTTGATGCTGGTCGCAGGCGATGCGCCGGTGCCGCCATTGTGGCCTGAAATCAGGATTACATCTGCCTTGGCCTTGGCAACGCCCGCGGCAATCGTTCCGACGCCCGATGACGCCACCAGTTTGACCGTCACCTTGCAGCGTGGGTTGATCTGTTTCAGATCGTAGATCAGCTGGGCCAGATCCTCGATCGAATAGATATCATGGTGCGGCGGCGGTGAAATCAACGTCACACCCTTGGTCGAATGACGCAAACGCGCGATCAGGTCGGTGACCTTCATGCCCGGCAATTGACCGCCCTCACCGGGTTTTGCACCCTGGGCGACCTTGATCTCCAGCTCTTCACACTGGTTCAGATATTCGGCGGTCACACCAAACCGGCCCGAAGCCACCTGTTTGATCTTTGCCGAAGGATTATCACCATTGGGTTCAGGCACAAAATGCGCCGGGTCTTCGCCGCCTTCTCCACTGTCGGACTTTGCCCCGATCCGGTTCATTGCCACGTTCAGCGTCTTATGCGCCTCTGGGCTCAGAGCGCCCAGGCTCATGCCGGGGGTGACAAAGCGTTTGCGGATCGAGGTGATCGATTCGACCTCTTCGATCGGCACTGGCTTGCCCAGCGGTTTGAAATCCATCAGATCGCGCAGATGGATCGGTGGGTTCGATTGCATCTTGGCCGAATACTGCTTCCACAGTTCATATGAGGCTCTGTTACAGGCCATTTGCATCATATGCATCGAGGTCGCTTCCCACGCGTGGGTCTCACCCGATTTCCGTGCCTTGTAGAAGCCACCAATAGGCAGGACGTCCAGACCGCTGTCCCAGCCCTTGGCATGAATTTCCTCGACCTTGGTCTGAATACCAGTGACTCCGATGCCGGAAATCCGGCTGGTCATACCAGGAAAATACTCAGCCACCATGGCACGGCTGAGGCCAACGGCCTCAAAGTTCAAGCCGCCGCGATAAGACGAGATCACCGAAATCCCCATCTTGGCCATAATCTTCAGCAAGCCTTGATCGATGGCATCGCGGTACCGCGCGACATTTTCCGTCAGGGTGCCGTCCAGCAACCCACGATCAATGCGATCGGCCAGCGAATCCTCGGCCAGATAAGCGTTCACAACGGTGGCGCCACAACCGATCAGCACGGCAAAGTAATGCGGGTCCACACATTCAGCCGACCGCACGTTCAGCGAACAGAACGTCCGCAAACCCTGACGGGTCAGATGCGAATGCACCGCGCTGGTCGCCAGGATCATCGGTATCGCCACCCGCCCTTCACCTGAGTTCATGTCGGACAGCACCAGATGCCCGGCACCAGATCGCACTGCCTCTTCTGCTTCGGCTCTAATACGGGCCAAAGCAGCGCTCAGGGCACCCCGACCGGCTTCAAAACTACAGTCAATTTCGGCCAAGGGTGAACCAAACGTTTCGACCAGCTTGTCCCACTGTGCGTTGCCCACAAAAGGGCTGCCCAACACGATGATCTCAGTCTGACTGCTGTCTTCGTCCAGCACGTTTTTCAGGTTCCCGAACCGCGTTTTCAACGACATCACGCGGTATTCCCGCAGGCTGTCGATGGGAGGGTTGGTCACTTGGCTAAAGTTTTGGCGGAAGAAATGGCTGAGCGGGCGGTACTGTTTCGACAAAACCGCCGAGGGCGTATCATCACCCATTGAGGCCAGGGACTCCTTGCCGTCCTCTGCCATTGGGGCCAGAATCTGTTCTAGCTCTTCAATCGAATAACCCGCCGCAATCTGACGCTTGCGCAACTCTTCGCCGGTGAATTTCGGCGTTTCGGTCACGCCCGCAAGCGAATTGTCCAGATCGTTGATCTTGCCGACCCATTCGCCAAAGGGCAGGGCGCGCGCCAGTTTGTTCTTGATCTGCTTGTCGCGGAACAGTTTGCCCTTTTTCATGTCCACGGCCAGCATCTGACCGGGACCCAGAGCGCCTTTTTCCGTTACGCTGGCCTCATCAATCGGCACCATTCCCGCCTCGGATCCGGCGATCACCAAACCATCGCCGGTCACTACGTACCGCATCGGGCGCAACCCGTTCCGGTCCAGACCCGCGCAAACCCAGCGTCCATCGGTCATCGCCAGCGCTGCGGGGCCATCCCATGGCTCCATCACCGAGTTGCAATAGGAGTACATATCGCGCCAGGCCTGCGGCAATTCCACCGCCTGCTTTGACCAGCTTTCAGGCACCAGCATGGTTTTTGCCATCGGCGCAGACCGCCCTGCGCGCACCAGAACCTCAAAAACCGAGTCTAATGCGGCCGAATCTGAAGATCCCCCGGCGATGATCGGTTTGATATCCTCGGCATGATCGCCAAAGGTTGCGCTGGCCATGCGGATCTCATGGCTCTTCATCCAGTTGGTGTTGCCTTTGAGCGTATTGATCTCACCGTTATGGGCCAACATGCGGAACGGCTGTGCCAACCACCATTGTGGGAAGGTATTCGTGGAATAGCGCTGGTGATAAATCGCGAACGCGGATTCAAACCGTTCGTCCATCAGGTCGGGGTAGAATACCGCCACCTGTTCCGCCAGCATCATGCCCTTGTAGATGATCGACCGACAAGACAGCGATGCCAGGTACAGCCCCGAAATCCCGGCAGCCGCAGCGGCTTTTTCAATACGGCGGCGAATGACGTAAAGCTCGCGCTCAAAGGTTTCTTCGTCCACACCCTTGGAGTTCGAGATCAGAATCTGTTCGATCTCGGGCCGGGTCGCGTTGGCCTTTTCACCCAGGCAGGTCACATCGACCGGTACGTGCCGCCAGCCATAGATGTAATAGCCCATGCGCAGAACTTCGGTTTCCACGATCGTCCGGCACTGTTCCTGCGCACCGAAATCGGTGCGGGGCAGGAACACCTGGCCCACGGCGATCAGTTCGTCCATGTTGGGCTCGTGCCCGGTGCGGCGGATCTGGTCATAGAAGAACGGCACCGGGATCTGAACGTGGATACCCGCCCCATCGCCGGTTTTGCCATCCGCATCCACGGCACCGCGATGCCAGATCGCCTTCAGCGCGTCGATCCCGGCATTGACCACCTTGCGCGAGGCCTTGCCATCAACAGACACAACAAGGCCAACCCCGCACGAAGAATGTTCTTCTTCCTCGGAATAGAGACTGTTTTCGGCCATGAACTGACGTTTGGCTTCTTCGGCCCGCACCCAATCGGCATCATATTTGGTCATTGGCTGTCTCCTTCTTCCGACGGGGCAAACATTGCAAAGACCTCAGCTTCGGTCATCTGCCGGCGCTCGCCTTCGAACGCATACCCGTCGGGTTTTTTATCGATGAAAAGTTCCAGTCGCAGCGGGTTGCCTGTGTCCTGAAACAGGCCCGCGGCCATTTGTGTGCTTCCGTGCCGTTCGCCCGGTAGGGTGATCCGATACCAAAGGGAGGACCCGCATTCGGAACAGAACGCGCGTTCCGCCCAATCGGAAGAGGTGAACGTCTTGACCGGACCCAACGCGGCGTATCCTTCCTGCGCCGGAAAGGTCATCAGCATTGAACTGGTCCAGCGGCGGCACTGGTCACAATGGCACGCACCCAGCGAATCCTTCGCTGGGGTTGCGGTCACCGTGACCGCGCCGCACATGCATTGGCCTTGCAATTCGGGCATTCCTGACCCTCCTGGTCGCTGGGCGTTGGGTTATTCGGCTGCGACAGCAGCCTTGCTGTTGAACCGATCGATGATCGCGTCGGCACAATCGCGGCCGTCGCGAATGGCCCAAACCACCAGTGAGGCACCGCGCACGATGTCACCAATGGCGTAGACGCCGTCCATCTCGGTCTCACCTGTCTCGAACGCAGCCTTGACGGTGCCCCAGCGGGTCACGGGCAGGTCGGGCTGGCCGAACAGGGTGGGCAGGTCCTCGGGCTCGAAACCCAGCGCTTTGATCACCAGATCGGCGTCCTCTACATAATCCGCGCCCTCGATCACTTCGGGGGCCTGTCGGCCAGACGCATCAGGTTGACCCAGACGCATCTTCTGCACCATCACACCTGCAACCGTGCCGTCACCTGTGAAACCCTTGGGTGTGCTGAGCCATTCGAACACCACGCCTTCTTCCTCGGCGTTTTGCGTTTCGCGTTGCGAGCCGGGCATGTTGGCGCGGTCGCGGCGATACAGGCATTTGACCGAAGTCGCGCCCTGACGGATCGAGGTGCGCACACAGTCCATCGCGGTATCACCGCCACCGATCACAACCACCTTTTTGCCTTCGGCGTTCAAACGACCATTGTCAAAATCTTCAACCTCATCACCAAAGCTCTTGCGGTTCGAGGCGGTCAGGAAGTCGATCGCTTTCTCAATTCCGCTCAAGCCGCTGCCCGGCATGGACAGATCGCGCGATTTATACACACCCGTCGCAATGATCACGGCGTCATGCTTGGCACGAATATCCGCGAACCTGGCGGCATCGACATCGCAGTTCAGCTCAAACGTGACGCCGCCATCCGCCAGCAGGTCATTGCGGCGCTGCACGACATCTTTTTCCAGTTTGAATCCCGGAATGCCGTACATCAACAGACCACCTGCGCGGTCGTGGCGGTCATAGACGGTGACCTGAATGCCTGCACGACGCAACAAATCCGCCGCGGCCAGACCACCGGGTCCGCCGCCGATGATGCCAACGCTTTCCGGCCGTTCCGCTCCGGGCGAGACGGGTTTGACCCAGCCTTTGTCCCAGGCGGTATCGGTGATGTATTTCTCAATCGAGCCGATTGTGACCGTGCCATGACCAGATTGTTCGATTACGCAGTTGCCTTCGCACAGGCGGTCCTGCGGGCAGATGCGGCCACAGATCTCGGGGAACGTGTTGGTTGCCTGGCTGGTCTGATAGGCCTCTTCCAGGCGACCGGTCGCCGTCAGGTTAAGCCAATCAGGGATATTATTGTGCAATGGGCAATGCGATTGGCAATAGGGCACGCCGCACTGGCTGCAGCGACTGGCTTGCTCAGCTGCTTTTTCTGCCGCGTATTCGGCATAGATTTCGTCAAAGTCTTCCTTGCGGTCACCGGCGGCACGCTTTTCCGGCATGACGCGGTCGATCTGCACAAATTTCAGCATCGGTTGCTTGGCCACGGGTCGGACTCCATGAATTGGCTTGGTCGCGTTTCTTTAAGGGATGAATAGTCGAATGAAAAGTCAAATATACTGACCTAATTTCAAAAACTTTGGGTCACACGACCAACCATACGGAAAATATCGACGTTTTTAGTACCGAATCGGACCTATATGTGCGCTTTCCTTTTCGGCACCACACTTATACCCATTGAACACAAAGAACACGTGACGGCAGCACGGGCAGTGATATGAGTTTTCTCCAGTTGATTCTTGCGGCGGTCATTCAGGGTATCACTGAGTTTTTGCCGATTTCCTCATCCGGTCATCTGATCCTACTGCCCGCCCTGACCGGGTTGGACGACCAGGGGCTGGCCATCGATGTGGCAGTGCATGTCGGCACGCTGGGCGCGGTGGTCCTGTATTTCTGGTCGGACGTGAAACTGGCGATTGCGGGCCTGCCGCAGGCCTTGATCGGGAAAACCGATACACCGCAGGCGCGTTTGGCGATGGGGCTGATCATTGCGACAATCCCCACGGTGATTGTCGGGACCATCCTGTTCAAATCCGGGCTAAGCCAATCTCTGCGATCCATGACCGTAATCGGCTGGACAATGCTGGGATTTGGGCTGCTGTTGTACTGGATGGACCAAAAAGGCGCCCAGACCAAAGAGGCCGACGACTGGGGGCCGCGCGATGCGCTGATCATGGGTTTGTGGCAGGTTCTGGCGCTGATACCGGGCACATCCCGGTCCGGCATTACCATCACCGGAGCGCGGCAGCTTGGATATACGCGCGAAGACGGGGCCCGGATTGCGATGCTAATGTCCATCCCGACGATTTTGGCGTCCGGAGTGCTGCTGTCGGCCGAAGTGATCCACGAGGCAAACGCACAGCTGGCCATTGATGGCGCCATCGCCGCGCTGTTCGCCTTTCTCTCTGCGCTGCTGGCCTTGCATCTGATGATGCGCCTGCTGCGCAGCGTCAGTTTTACGCCCTATGTTATCTATCGTGTGATATTGGGCGCGATCCTGCTGGGGATCGCCTACACCTGATCAGGTCCGCAGATTGTTGGCTGAATTCTGGATGTCGTCATACTGACCCGAGGGGCGGAATTTCCACAGATAGTCGGGCAAGATGGATTCCAAAGTCGCAGGCTCGATCCCCAGATCGTCAAACCCTTTTGCGCCCTCAGACACTACATTGTCGCGGCGCAGGTTCTTCAGTTGGTCCCGCGTAAGAATGTGGTTCGGAAACAGCTGAAAACTGGCGAATTTCGCAATGTCCAGCATCCCGGCCATGATCCGGGCTACAAAGAAGGGAATCCCGATGATGACGCGGCGGCGATAAATCACCTCTAGCATCTGATCCATCAACGCACGGAACGTCTTAACTTCGGGCCCGCCCAGTTCATAAGTGCCGGTCTCAGCCTTACCCAGGGCGCCCTGAACGGCAGCCTTGGCCACGTCATCTACATAGACCGGTTGAAACCTGGTGTCCGCCCCAACCAGAGGCAGGAACGGCCCCATCCGGGTCATCCCGGCAAATCGGTTAAAGAACTGATCCTCGGTCCCGAAAATGACCGAAGGGCGAAGGATCACCGCATCCGGCATATGGGCCAGAACACCGGCCTCACCCTGTGCCTTTGTCCGGGAATACGCACTGTCAGACTCTGCATCGGCACCAATGGCCGAGATATGAACCATACGTGCTATTTTCTGATCCGCCGCAAGCCGCGCAATTCGCTCGGCCCCGTCGGCCTGCACCGCATCAAACGCGTTTTTGCCAAGCTCGTTCAGAACACCAACGCAGTTGACCACTGCATCCGCTCCGCGCATGGCTGCCGCGACGGACGCGTCATCGCGGATGTTGCACAGAATGGGTTCGACCTGACCGACAACACCGTATGGTTTGACGAACATCGCCTCGTTCGGGCGCCGCACCGCGACCCGCACACGCCACCCTGCCTTCGCCATTCGCCGCGCGATATACCGGCCGACAAATCCCGATCCGCCGTAAATCGTGACCATTTTGGACATGCGAGGGCTCCTGCTGATGGGTCCTGATCCGATTTACCGCTCAAAGCCCCGGCAAACAAGGCGCAATAACGCCGCGCGCCTGCGAAAAAAGCCGCGCACTGAAAGGGCTGCCGGGTGGGGAACAAAAAACTTTCAGGAAACTTTCCGAATCTGGTTGACGCCCTCGGCCAGTCGGCTTAAACGCCGCTCCACGACACCTGCCCAGGTGGCGGAATTGGTAGACGCGCTAGCTTCAGGTGCTAGTGTCCGTATGGACGTGGAGGTTCGAGTCCTCTCCTGGGCACCATTCATTCAACGTTTATACAATAAAAACAAATGGATGCGAATATTTTTCTTCGCTTAGTCCACCCTCGAATCCACCTAACGGTCCTGAGCTTACGCCGTTCTGGTGGCGTTGGATGTTTCGCTAAGGATGTGTAAGTCACTATCTTCTGCGGCGCGTGAAGTGGTAGGTCGAACATGCCCAATGTTTTTTCGTCGCTCTGAAGCACCCAAGTATCCTTGACCGCTTTGAACTCCAAAGAATCTCGCCTGCACCAAGCGGCTGCCTACCACCAATTCAATTGGACTGTTAGAGTGGTTGAAGAGTTCCAGAGAAACGCAACCTCTAAATCCCGGTTGAAATGACGATGCAGTGTCAGGCTTAGCCGTTCACAATCTTGGACAATTCGGTTTCAGCACCGGTAGGTAGCTTGGCCCTGATTGTGAACTGATTTGGGTATCGGTTGGCGTAACCGTACCGCCTCACCCTGGCTGCAATGCGCATATCCTTGGCGTCCAGCATCAGCAGGTCCGTGGCCTGAAAGTGATCCAGCGGATCTGGGGCAGCCTGTAGGATCTGCGAACCAATGATGCTCTCAATCTCGGGCAAGAACTGATCCGACCAATGCCGGTTGACGCTGTAAAAACTCATATCAAATACCACCAAAAAAAGAGCGCGGTTAATTCCGCGCCCGAACTGTTTATGAACAGGCTCAAGCAGCCTTGGTCTCCTCTCGGTATTCTTCAATACACTTTTTCAGGACTTCCTTTGCCTGATCCAAGGGGACGGTGTTTTTTACGTAGGCTCTGATTGCGAAGGCGAACATTTCCACTTCGTCTTCATCAAGCTCGGCGATGTCCGACTCCATCTGATTACGACCCCTCTGGCGTTCGCGGAACACAGCGGCCATGCCTTTTGGATCGCCACACACCAACCAGTCGATGGAAATACCTTCGTCCTTGCACCAACGCAGAAACACATCGTCGACCAGAATGTCGCCGTCCTCGTCGTACCGCAGGCCAGGGTCTGGCAGGTCGAACCACCGGCAAAACGCCGTTACGCGCTGCTGGCAAGTTATCAAGTCAGAAAAGTCTGCAACAAAGATTTCTGAGTTTGCGTCGAAGTCAGTTGTTTTGGTCTCGGCATTCATGACGTCATCTCCGGTTCGCTGACAGAGTCCAAGGCGATGTTGAGCTTTTGTGCCCGCTCCTGAGCCATAGCCATAACTTCAACCAAGTGTTCTTGACTGTCATTGCCACCGATAAGCGAAGTGGCGGCGTCAAGCAGGCATTTGACGATTAACGCCTCATGCTGCAACTCAACGCGGGTGCAGCTCTTTCTAGGATAAGATAAAACTTCTCCATTCGCGCTGGCGCGTTGTTCTTCCATTGCCTTGGTTCTCCATTGTGGTATGATCCTTAGGGATCAATGTATCGAATGATCCGAAGGGATCAATGGGCAAAATGACAGGCAATCAATTGCAGGCAGCCAGAACGCTAATTGGCTGGTCACAAGCGCGGGTAGCAGACGCTGCTGGAGTGTCCGTTCCGACAGTCAAACGCGCAGAGGGCGCGGGCAAACACTCCGCATCTTCGAGTGCGATAGGAGCAATCCAAACGACTCTCGAAGCCCAAGGAATCCAGTTCCTGGACGAGGGCGACACAGCCAATGGGGTTGGGGTTGTTTTGGTAGGGTCCGCCGATAAGTAGCCAGTGCTGTGCCTATTTTCAGGTATCAGCCACGCTTTCGGCTCAGCAAACCGTATTTGACGGCCCATGACCGAAAGGACCGCCGCTTGCGCTTGCCTTGTTTCAGAGGCTGTTTCGACTCTGCACCGCCCTTTCGGTTGAACTCAAACACATCAATAACTCGCTCCGCGCAACCACAGGCTTCTCCCATGCCAACCTTGGCGAAATAGAACTTTTCGAAGCTTCCCGGCTTTTGCATGAAAATCCTCCTACCTTGCCTGTTTTTACAACGAAAGCGGCTCATTCCCCAATCAAAACAAACTTTAGGCGTGTGACCCGCTTCACAGACCAATGCACTCGAATGCTACATTCTGAAGTTGTAGTGAGTTGGCGCTTCTTTTTTTTCGAGCGTCTGGTTTTTCATAGTTCTCCCTGTTCACTAGGGCGCGTCAGAAATAGGCGCGCCCTTTTAGTTGCCCCTGATGGTGTCCCTAGCTTCCTGTGTGACCCATCAGCGCGGGATACGGCGCGACTGACCTGTTGGCGTGTGGTTCCTGTGAGGTCGGCTGTTTCACCAGGGAATTCCGCCGGTCTGCCCCGCCCGCGAGTTTCGGAACTATTTGTTTCACTATTCCTTCGCGCCTCACAAAGCTCTTTGCGCTTAACAAGATGCTCGGACAACTGCGTCGGCGTCAGTTCAGACCGCATGAGGTTTTCGTTGAGCGCTTTCAGAAATCCAAATTCTCTTTGAGGAAGTCGAGTACGTCCCGCTGAGCCCGTTCGAATTCCAGCAGTCCGTGTTTGCCAGCTAAATCACCATCGCTGTACACAATGGATCTACTGCCATTTTGGGAATTCAAAAACTTTGAGCAGTCTCCTTCGGACCACTTGTTTTGATACCAAGGGTCGCCCGCGCCAACGAGGGTTAGAACGGGTTCACTTTCCGGTGCATTAACCCCTCTGGCTTCCGAAAATGGCGTATGACATGTCCAGCCTTCCGCGACCCTGGCCTTCACTCGCTGCTGTTCGTTTTGGGCTTCAAAGTTCACAGTGGCTACGGCACCTTCGCTAAATCCCATCAGGACAATGTTGTTTCCATCGACAATGGGGAGCTTACGTGCCATTTCAATTGCGTATCCTGCATCATTTCGACGTAGCACCAATGTGCCACGGAACAGGTCGCCCTCGCGTGTTTCCACATTGCAGGACCGGGGGTACGTTTCTCGCGCTAGACTGGCTGGTGCAATTACAAGGTAACCGTTTTCGGAGAGAAACTTAGCTCGTCTATGAGTACCCGGCCAAATGCCGCTACAACCGTGCAAGTAGACAATTGTTGGTAGCTTTCGTTCGACGCCGGATTTCTGCTCCCGCAGGTCATCGGTTGTCACCTGTTTGGATTGGCCGTTTTCGACAGGAACTCGAACGATGGCGGCTCGCCATGTTCGTTCCAATTCGTCCGGATCGTCCCAATCCATCCAAGAGAGATCCGCAGGGGCTGAGAATACCTTCGAACTATTGTGTAGGCCGTGATCCTGCGAAAAGACAGGTGATGACGGCAGCAATGCCACAAGAAACGCAACCAGGCTTCCAATGATTTTGATCCTGTTGCAGTGAACTGACGGCAATTGCGCATCCTCCTTTGGAGACTTGCAGGCAATTATATCAGGTCAGGAGCCATGCTCCCAGATTTCCCTTCCCATCTGAGTTATCGGGTCCGGAGTTTGTTGTGCAGAATTGCATATCGTCCCCCACCCCCTGCTACATCTGTTACTTCTGCTACATGGGAATGATTGCGGGTTCCCCCATTTCTGGGGAGACCTTCTGCCGCCCCTGTTTTCCCCTGTATTAACAGGGCCAGGGATTTGCTGAACGGGCCGTTGTTTCACGGTGGAAACCGGTGAATGTGGGCGCGCCGCCTGAGGAATATGCGCCACCGTTGAGAGAAACCATGCAGATATGTACGGAATGAACGTTGACTATTGTGGGCCTTCGAACATCCGGTTCGAGCCCAAATTGACCAAATCGTGTGACTGCACCATCATGCCGCTCATAGCTGCAGAAATAAGGAGTTGCCGGAATTTGTTGAATTCAAACTCCATCAAGAAATGGCTCACTCAAGCATTCGAGGTTATCTATTATTTATCCGGTGAAGGCAGCTGGAAACTCCTTGCTCATGAAAAGCTAATATTGATGGCGGCAATTGAGAACCTTGTTCCGGATGAACGAGAATTGTTGCGTCAGCAGCTTCACCAGGACTTTTTTGTCGAAAGAACTAACAATAGGATCAGCGTTTTGCGGTTCTACGAAGCACATGAAGACCTGAGGGTTCAAGGAACCGATTTCGAAGACAGATGGATTCGGGTTCATATGCTGGTCAACGGTAAGAAACAGATTTGCAACGTCAACGTCTATCGAGGGCTAGTGTTCAGCGTGGAAACACGTTCACCAAGAAAGACCTACAAAGGCACAGAGATCCGTGTCGTCAAAGTTGTCGATGGCAATGGAGCAGACTCGTTTACAAGAGCGATTGACCGGCAAGAACACGGAACTGGCTGAACCTATTGTTTCATATACCTTTGGTAACAAAGTCCGCACTGCCAACCTCTGTTGCGCTGGGAGTTCTTTGATGGCTGACAGAAGTTGTCAGATGACCGCTTTGAGCCCAAAGCAGACATTCATTTGCTCTGGGTCGAACGTTTTGTGCGGTTGCCTATTGTTCAGCCGGGACGATGCCCACTTCTTCCGCATAGGCATCCCACGCCGCGATCAATTCAGTCAGCAGGCCTGGCATTTCTTTTGAAAGATCGCTTGTTTCGCCGGGATCGACAGAAAGATTGAACAGACGCCATTCACCGCCGCCGTAAGGTGCGGGTACTTGAATCGCTTTGAAATCTCCCTTGCGAACCCATTTGCCCCCAGCCATTTCACCTGAGACAACTTCCTCGGGATCATACAGCGTATCATCGTCGCCGCTTAGCAACGCCATCATCGAACGGCCTCGTGGTGGCTCAACCTGATGCCCATTGAACGTCTCAGGATACTGTACCCCGGCAGCATCAAGCAGCGTTGGAAGGATATCCCAAACATATGCAAAAGCTCTTGTGGTCTCGCCCTTTGAAATGCCTGGTCCCGACACAATCAGAGGAACTCGGATTCCCCCCTCACCCACGGTCTGCTTGTATAGGCCGAGAGGTCCGCTGGAACCGGCTGCAAACCCAGGGCCGTACGCATAATTTGAACCAGGATGCCCAAGGTTTTCGAAACTGTGATCGAATTGAGCGACAAAATCGGGATCGTCGGCGCCGGGATAGTCCACGGAATAAAATGGGTTGGACCCGTTGTCCGACAGGAACACCACAATCGTGTTATCTAACTCATCAATGTCCTGCAGGAAATCAACCACACGGCCATAATGATAGTCCATTGCCTCCACCATGCCAGCATAAACTTCCATCCCGCGGGCTTCAGTTCGGCGCTCATACAGCTGCAGTTCTTCCCAAGGTGTCACTAGGGGCTGAGAACCCGGCAATTGCGCTTCTCCCGCAATGAGGCCAAGAGACTTTGCCGCCTTCCAACGTCTCTGTTTCAGAACATCGTAGCCTTCGTCGTACTGGCCCGCGTATTTTGACATCCAGGGTTCGGGCACGTGAACAGGATCGTGCGGTGCTGTGAACGCGAGATAGCCGAAAAACGGTTTGCCGTCGTCTCGGTTTGCCCTGATCGCATCAATCAGAAAATCCGCGTAACTCCGGCTTGAATAGAAATCTGCAGGAAGAACATCGAGATAACCGCCATTCGAAGCATACTTTGCTGGGTCATCTTCGGGCAATATTCCGAGTCTGTCCGCCCAGTGGCTGGCACCGCCAACCAGCATGGTCAACGTTGTGTCGAATCCACGATTGAACGGCAGGCGTTCCTTGGAGTGTCCCAGATGCCATTTGCCAGCCATGTAGGTGTTGTATCCGGCAGCTTGCAGGATTTCAGGCAATGCCGCGACGCGGTCGTTCAGGTAACCCTCATATCCCGGCTGGCCGCGCTGGTTATCAACGAGCATCTCGCTCATCGTTCCCAGTCCGGCAATGTGATTGTCATTACCAGACATCAACATAGCGCGAGTGGGCGAGCAAGACACGGACGCGTGGAAGTCAGTGAAGAGCATTCCCTGCGCAGCCAATTGGTCTAGGCGAGGCGTGTCAATCTCTCCACCATACGACCCAATATCGCTCCACCCCAAATCGTCAGCCATGACCAACAAGATGTTCGGTCGCACATCGGCAGCAGCGGCACTTGTGGTGAACGACAAGAAAAGAAACACGAAAAGACAGTTGTTTGCGCGAAACACTTTTTCACTCCTTTTCGCAGCTACTTGAATTCATACCGAAGCAATTGCCAGTGAGTGCAACTTCTACCTATGACAGATCAAACCAGTTAATGTCCGCCTTGTCCGCAACTCGGACGTAGGCCCTGTTCAAACCAATGACCGGTCCAGTCTCTATTGGGCAATCGACAATGTTGCTCAGATGACCGCTCTGACACGGCGACCCTCTGGGTTCGAAATCAGAACTCTGCTAAGTCCCCAAAGGCAGCAAGGGAGCATATCATGGAAATTCACCGCGCCGGGGGCCGGCCCTCTCAATTTCCCGGCAATGAGTATTTCACCGGCACGGTCCGCTTTGATCCCGTTGTGACAGGGAACGATCCCTCGCCGGTCAAGATCCTTACAGTGACTTTTGAGCCTGGCGCACGGACAGCTTGGCACACGCACCCTGCCGGTCAAACGCTCCATGTTTTGTCGGGCTTGGGCCTAGCTGCGTCCGAGGGGCAGCCAGTGCAGGTGTTGCGCCCTGGCGATACGGTGTGGTTCGCGCCAGGAGAGCGGCATTGGCACGGCGCGTCGCCAGACTGCGCGATGACCCATCTGGCTGTGCAGACGGCTGTCGAGGGCAAGACTGCGGATTGGATGGAGCTCGTCTCAGACGAGGATTACAGCGCAACGCGCGCGGAATGAAGCGCCTTCGTCAGCTAGGAGCATCCGCAGGCACCAGTATTGTCATTCCTACTCGACCTGCAACGGCCATGATTGCCGGAATATCTGGCGGTCCATCTGGCGCCGGAATGCCTGTCGTGCCGTCAGGCATTGCTTCACCAGCTTCAGTAAAGAAAGTATCATGCATAGCACCGGGGGCGTTTATGCAAAGTAACCGGCCAGGCTGTTCCCCGGTACAAGTAAAAGCGAGCACTGCGCCGTCCGGGACTTTGACGAAGTCACCACCTTTGACGTTGACTGTCTCCCCATTCGAAAAAACTCGAATTCACCATCGAGCACATAAAAACTCTCGTCTTCGCCGGCATGATGATTGGGCGGTGCACCGGCACCCGGCGCCGTCTTTATCTCAACAATTGCGCAACGATCTCCTGTCTCACTTGGAAAGGCGTGAAAAGTCAAAAGGTTCCCAAGAAGATGATAAATTCGCGGGCGAGGTTCAGTCATTACTGCGACTCCCTTTACTCAAAACACACTGCCCTTATAATACATATATCTACTTATGAGACAAACGTATCACAAAAGGTTTGAAATTGGCGCCTCGTACAAATCAAATCAACCGAACACGAGAAGCACTTCTTTCGGCGGCACGTGACTTGATGTCTGAAGGCAAGGAAGTCACACTGGCAAAAGTCGCTGAACGCGCCAAAACCAGCCGCGCGACGGTCTATCGTTACTTTTCTGACCCAAGTGTTTTGGCTCTGGACGCGACGCTTGATCTTGATGGCATCCCAACGTCAGTGCTTCTCGAGGGACTGGATGACGCTAGGAACCGTGTACATGTCGTCGCGCGCTACTATCTGGATTTTTCTCGGGTTCATGAGGCGCACTTCCGGCAGTTTCTGGCTGAATCGCTAAAGGCATCACTGGAGAATGCAACGGTCAAAATGCGTGGTGCCAGACGAGTGGCGGCTTTTGCCGATGCTCTTGCACCAGTTCACACATTGATGGAGGCAAAGGAAATTGACGATCTGGCCAAGCGATTGTCTATGACGACGGGCATGGAACAACTTGTTATTCTCGAAGACATCTTGCGTGTGGACGAAGCTACCGGCAACCAACTGCAAGAGGGGTTAGTCGACGCTTTGTTGGATCAGTACTTGCCAAAAACTGAGACAGAATTCAGATGCCGACTTTACCCTAAAACTACTGGCCTATAAACACCAGTTTAACGTCCGTTTTGGGCTGCCACCAGCCCATCGAACCGATTGCTGAGAGTGTCAATTCTGAGCCCTCATAGCTTTTCAACCATCGCAGCGAATGTCGACTTCCTTGAATAAGAAGCCATCAGGAATTCGCTTTTCAACTAGACCGTCGAACAAACAGGGTTTCAGGTTTGTCCATCTCTACTTCCCAAGCGTCGTTGCTCGACGTGAACACGTCTTTGAATCCCTGCATATTCGACGGCTCGTCCGAGATCAGGACCCAACCTTCATCGGACACGCTACCGATCAACCGGTTAAGCACCTCCAGCCGATCTTTTTCCAACAACATGTGCAAGGTGCGATCTATGAGCAATACGTCGAACTTATCTTCGGGAACAAAGGTCCTTATGTCTTCGACGATACCCTCAACACTTGAATTCTCGTGACGTGCTGCTTCACGAAAATCACGAATGCCATTGGGAGAGATGTCAACACCTACAACGCTGTGACCCAACCGTGCAATGAACAACGCGTCACGGCCTTGACCGCAGCCAATGTCCAACACGCGCAGTGGTTTGCCAGAGTATTGTTTGAAAAAGCCGACAAAGACTTGAGTGGGTTCTCCAAGTGCATTGCGCGTTGACCGATAGAGCTTGTCGAAGTTGTACGGTATATACAGGCCAAACATCTCGGTTGTTGAATTTGACAACCCTTCTTCCAGCTCAAATCCGTTTTTCTTCAATACTCTGGCAGAAGCTGGGTTGCCCGATTCAACACCGCCATAAAGCTGCACCGATTGGCCGTCGGCCCTGTACGATGTGATGAGACCCGAAATCAGTTCGGTCGCATGGCCTTTCCCCCAGGCGCGTTCGCAAAAAAGATACCCCAGATGAACTGTCTTAAGCGTTTCGGGTTCTAAAAATTCAGCTAAGATCAGAAGACCCAAAATGCTATCATCAGCTCGATCTCGAACCGTCAATACCTCGCTCTCGGCAGCCCGCTCGTTTATCCAGTCCTTTATCGAGGAACCGGTATCATGAATCTGCAACGGTTCAGGCAGATGTTGTAAAACAGCAGGTGTTAGAACGTCCTTAAGTTCATCGATCAATTGGCGTCGTTGTTCACCATTGCTCACTTTCTCTGACCAGCTTTGAACTCGCAAACGCGCGGTCTCAAATTTCCTTGTTTGTTCCAAAGCGTCTACCTCGATTTGATTGCTTGCAAAGTTGCGGAAGCACTATTGACTTCGCGTTCATACAGGTTAGTTAGTGAGACTGACTAAATAGGGTAGTAGCATGAAATTGGCAAGGCTGATCGAACTGGCGCACAGACAAGGCCACAGACAGTGGGCGAAAGCGAGTGGGAAACTGGGGATGACCCACAGCGAATACGAGTATCTTCGCGCGATAAAGGATCAGGAAGCCACTAAAACGGACAAAGACAATCATGGGCAACATCTTCAAAATGTTGTTGATGATATGGGTGTTCGAAAAGCATCAGCCAGTGCGATGGTCTTGAAGCTTGAGGAGCGTGGGTTAGTCGTGCGTTTCCCTTGTCAGTACGACGCCCGCGCTCAACACATAATGCTAACAGAACAGGGTCAAAACCTACTGTCTTCTAGTGAGCAGATCTATGAAGCGGCAGCGAAGGAGTTGCTTGAGGAACTGTCCGAAGATGACGTCAGAGAGATTGAAATCGCAGTAGGGCAGCATCGGAAACCGGTCTGACAAGTATTTTGCAACTAAAAGTTAGTCAATCTAACTAACATAATAGGGAAACTAAAATATGACGCTCGAACTTGTACTAATGGTGACGGCCATCCACATCTTGATTTGGGAGAAACTCCCTGAATGGGGAACTTGGTTCAACCGCTTCATTGCGGCGCTGCCTCGGCCGCTAAGTTCACTCTATGAACAGTGGCATTGCCCGTACTGTGCCGGGTTCTGGATCGCGCTTATGCTGCATGGGCTGACAGGGTTTTGGACCATACCGAAACTTGCTACTTTGCCGAAGTACCTTGGCGTCACTGCAATACCTATTGGATGGACATTGGATGCCTTGGCCTCGGCAACCTTAATCTATGCAGCAATCATCGGATTGAAAGCCATTGGCTTACCAGCCATGAAAGCGCACATGATGAAAGAAGACTTCATGAAGTCCAGTTTTTCGAAAGAAGGTGCCTAAACTTCCGAAGAGTATGACTGGAATTTGCGGGCAGAGTGAATGTCCGCAAACAACCCAACCTACAAACTCTTGTCGATCTGCTAGTGACAGGTTTGTTGCGCATCTCGAAAGCTGCAAAGCTTGGTCGTGAGGGTCCGCTTTAGGCGGCGACCAGCCAATCGAACAGATTGCAGAGAACGGCGTAGCAGATCCCAAAGTGACGGATGCTGAATTTTTATGAATGTCCGGTTTCAATTCTGGTCAGGTTGTTTCGATGCGAAAACACTGCGAGCAAAACGACACCAACGGCTAGAACAAAACACATCGCAAACGTTCCTGCCAAAGCAAAACTTATGATCCGTGCACCGTCTGCGATGCCTGTTCCAAAGGATGCTAACGACCAAAAAACTGTGCTGACTGATGTAGCCCCAAGGATAAAACCGAAGTTACGGCTGAGATTGAGTACACCCGACGTTACGCCTCGATCTTGTTCTGAGGCATTCTCCATCACCGCGGTGTTCAGTGCTGCTAGGATAACCTGGTAGCTGGGCGCAAGTAGAACAAAAGCTAAGATGAATCCGCCAAGCCCGAAGAAAAACGGCAGCGCCGCCATGGCTGCACATGCTACAACCATTGCCAACGCGCCAGCTATCATCGCGCGGCCAGCCCCCATCCGCTCTGTGAACCGCCCGGCCGGAATACCGCTCAGGGCAGACGAGATTGGGCCGACTGACAACACCAGTCCCATCTGAGCTGTCGTCAAACCAAGCCCTTCCACCAGGAAGAACGGCCCCACCAGCAGTATTCCCATCATGACGAGAGACACGATGGCATTCATTGCTAAACAGGCAAGCAAATGCTGGGAACGCAGCAAAGAAGGCGGGATGATCGGTGAGTTGGTGTTCGCCTCAATCGCAAGGAACGCCACGAATGAAACGCCTGCCAAAGCTGCCAGAGTAACTACGGAAGTGTCAAAACCATTGGCCATATCAGACAGGAGAAGGGTGAATGCAGCGAAACAAATGGCCAAAGCGCCTGCGCCGGGAAGATCGATTGCTTCCTGTTTATCAAGGCGCTTACTATTTTGGAGGCACATGAGACAGAGCATAAGTGCGACAAGCGCTATTGGTATTTGCAGCAGATAAACGGCGCGCCAGCCAAAGCTGGCCACAACAGCACCGCCAATTGCAGGGCCTGAGGCTGTCCCGATTGCCGACATGGTTCCCATCACCCCCATCCAACGCCCAATCTGTCCGGACGGAACTAAATCGCGTACCGATGCCAGGGGCATTGCCATCATTGCAGCAGCGCCTGCGCCTTGGACAAAACGGCTGGCGATCAGAACTGGTAGAGTTGGTGCCACGAACGCAAGGAATGCGCCGAGGCTAAATAGGGACAAACCTGAAACAAGCACAGCGCGCTTACCATAGAGATCGCCTGCGCGTCCTACCGGTACGATAAGTGCCGTGATTGCAAGGATGTAGACAGCCACCACCAATGTCGGGTCCAAGCTTCGTCCCTGAAAACTCACAGAGACCGCCGGTAAAGTGACGGCAGCAGAGCTTATCCCCAGGGCCGCGAGAATTATTGACAAACTAGGACCAGACAGAACCGTCAACGTACTGTTTTGACCGGTGGGTATAGAAGAATCGCTCAACTTAACTGCTCCCTTGCAATATCGGAGCAAGAACTCTACGACTTGAAGTCAACTTAAAGTCAATGGGGTTTGAATGGAAAGACTTCTGGATATCGCCGAGGTGTCAGATCGATCCGGCGTAAGTCCGTCTGGCCTGAGGTACTACGAAAAAAGGAAGCTAATCGTCGCGGTTGCCCGCAATGGACTACGTCGCCAATATGAGCCAGCAGTCCTTCAGGAGCTGGCGCTCATCAACTTGGCGAAATCGGCAGGCTACTCTCTTGATGAGATAGGTTCGGTATTACGCCGACCCGGAGCGACGGTCATTCCACGCGACGCACTGGTCGAGAAGGCGGGAAGTCTAGAAGAACAGGCTAAGAGGCTGGTCAATCTCGCGAAGATGCTGCGCCATGTCGCGGACTGCCCTTATGAAGATCACTTTGAGTGCTCGCGCTTCCGGAAGCTGTTAATAGTCGCAACAAAAGTCACGAACGGCTGAGTTGCAGTAAATTCCAAAGCCGTTGTTGGAGGCGCAGCGGCCACCGGCAGCAAAGCCCGCATCTCGGAAACGGTAAAGCTTAGTTTTGAATGTCCGCTTCGGGCTGAGACCAGTCGAACACGTGTTCAGCACACCCTTAACACTGCGTGGTAGGTCTGGGCTCCTGCCGCTATTCTCTGCGGTGGGCATCGATAGGAGTAAGAGCCCTTAGAGCCGATGCTGCACGAGGATTGAACGTCCGCGCCTGTGGCCCTGGCACCGCTAGTGCCTATGCTTCTCGGATCGCCTTGGGTGCAATTTCTTCAACAATGTGATGCAAGACCTTTGTTCTTTGAACTCCATTTCTTTCATTGGGTGGGGACATGATCAATTATTTTAAGTACATGAAGGCACTATCTGATGAGATGAAAGTGTTTGGTGGCCCGGAGGCGCAGTCAAGCTGGGTGACTATGGTGAAATTCAGAAGAAGGAATGGGTTCGCAAGGGGAACGTGTTTGATGACTTGGGCCTCCCAACTGGTGATCTCTTAAAAACCTCAGTCGCAAAGCGGGATCTGGTAGAAGTCGGAGGAGTAGTCTCAAAGGCGCAACATGCGCAGGCGAGCGGTGAAGCAGCAGGTAATAGAATTGAGCTCGAGATCCAGTTTAGTTCCAAGGGCAATCTCTATCTATATGCTGCAGACACAAAAACAACCACGCTGACAAACTTGAGAAAGCTTGGAGCGCATCTTTCGGATCATCAAGATTGGAAGCGTAGTTTTCGCTTTGTCTATCAGATTGAAAAGGCCAAAGAATTTACTGTTCTAGTTGGAAATCAAAAGACTGCAAGAGTGGTCGCCTCACTGGATGCGAGCACTTTTCCAATCACAAACAACATAGCAGAAATCCTAGCTGGTGGTCATTGGGAGTCCAGCTCCGACTTTCCAGTCAATTTCGTTGGTTCGTCCGGTAATTTTGCCATGAAGTTGGGCTATGTGAAGGCACCTTTGATTCCTTATTCCAAGGGCGGGATCCGCACCGCCAAATTCTTTGAGGGGAATAAATCTGGGGAGAGAATTGAAGTAGAGGAAGTGGATCCATGCGAGGTCTTCGCGTAATGGAGCAGTGGCAAAGTGATTTAGTAGATAGCTTCAAGCCGCCCCGAAAATTCATAAGCACCCTCGCTGAAAGAGGGCTTCTACCTGACTGGCACACAACTCAACTCCAATCTGAAGAAGACTGGGCAAGACAATTTCATCGCAACTTTTCCGCATCTGGATGGCCAGACGAGATCAAGTACGCATTTGTTGCAACCTTGGACCACTCACTTGATTTGGCGAGTACCTGCTCCGTCGACATCGATGGCCAAGAACAGACATGCGTTTTTCTCGCCGCGAATACTGGAAATTTGCTGCAGCAAGTTCGAGCTCTGCAGAACGTTGTGGCAGTACCCAGCCCTGCTCCCGAAAGGCAAGGCAACATGAGCATTACGCACAGCTCACTACGCGAGGGATTAGCCTACTTCCATACGATGTGTTGGGAATAAGCTGCAACTGGTTACATGCCAACTGATACCCTTGGAGGCGGGCCTCCAACGGAGGTCGATAACTTTGCGTTGCGTTTCATTTTGTACCACGAGATTGCTCACTTTTTTAGAAGAGAGATATGGAAAAGGCACAGGTACATGGGACTTGGACGATATTCAAAAAGAAGTCGAAGAAGAGAGATATACGGATCAAGCGGCTTTTAGCATGTCGTATCTCGAGGTGCGGCAACACCCGAAACTAATACCCGTGGTATTTTCCGGGATCGCTCTGGCGTTCAGTCTTTTGACAATAAGAGAGTTTGCTAGAAGTCGTGGTACGTCAAATACAACTAGCCGCTTCGAATTTCTTCAGAAGTGGATAGAAGGCGCTGCGGCTAAGGATAACCTACCGCCAGAATACCTCGAGATGCCGAAGCTGATCTGGACTGCAACATCCGCCTTAATCCAAAACGCTTCTGACTTTACATCGCCTGTTCCAGCACTTTTACTAAATGCGTGTAGATCGAACAGGACAAATTGGTCAGATGTTTCTGGGCAGTTACTTCTGTGGCGCACTTTTGGGGATGCCGAATTGCTGATCGCCGAAGTCGGCGCCTTCTTCAACAGTCTTGAAGAGTTTAATCAGCAACTACAATCTAGCGCGCAGAAAGAAGAGTTACGCAAATTCCTGATATCTGATTTGGAAGACTTAGAGCCAAACCTTGGACTTGCAGTTGCATTAGCATGATCCCCAGCATCAAACACCATAACGTTCTGATCCGCCGACAATCCATATGATGAGGCGAGCGCTGTGCCAGGCTGCAACCGTCATGATGAACCGAGGACGCTCGACATGGTTGCGAATAGGCACGGGCTTTGGGCAGGCGACCCAGTGCATAGCGGATAGCCTTTGTCAACGGTGGGTGAAGACCGACGGCGACCCGAACTGTGCACGTCCGAGCCGCCAAGTTCCAAATGGAGCATCAGTGGTTACTCTCGAGCGAGTAAGCGCTCTTCAAGCCAATCCAGCACTTCACCTTCAACCCATCCCACCCGGTTTGAGCCCAGCTGTACCCGCTTGGGGAATTTGCCTTCTTTCTCCAGTCTGGCGATGTGTTGGGGCGAATACAAAACCAACTCTTTGAGCGCCTTCTTCGATAGTATCCTCATCACGATAACTCCTTTGATAAGGAGCATCGCGATGCCCCGGTTGCGGTTGCCCGGTTCCAGGTTCATCAAGAATAGCTATAGATTGCCGATCTGACGAGGTTCTTGTATGTTTCTTCAGGACCCGAAATGGCCCGAATTTGGGTCATCGTTCTGCACTCGAACCTCCTAATAAATGTGTGCCTGGGGGTATCGTTTGGAGTATCAGGAAAAACCACATAGCATTTTAGGGATTGTTATCAATTTAGTACGTAAAAAAATTGAGTCCTCTCCTGGCACCAAATCCCCGACAAGATTTTCTACACTTACGGTATCAGCGATTGATATCGGTTGTCTGCGTTTCCTGTGCAACTGTGTCAGGGGGTGCGTCGGATCAAGACCATCCTGCGGCAGAACGGCTTTTTGACTTTGCGATTTCCGCCCGCCTAGCTCCATTCGGCTGGCCCGGGATAGTGACGCTACGTCGCGAAAAAGCAAATGACACGTCAGGAAGTTTACGTAAACGTCAGCTGGGTAACATTTTTTTGACTGACCGGTTAAAAATGACGCGAATTGCCGGATTCTTCCCCCTAACCACACCGTTCGTCTTGCCTAAATGCGCCATGTCGCTGCGGGCCACCACTCACGGATGACTGATCCTGGAGCCCTCTCCCAAAGAGTTCGGATCGGGCCCGCAGTGACACATTGATGGAAGCTATAGTGTTGAAGGAAATTGACGATGCCAATCAAATCAATTCTCAATCGCTTCAAGGCGACCAAAGCTGACCGCCGTTTTGCAGCCGGTAATCAAAAGACGTCCACGGGACGCAAAGGTCCGATGATCGAAAAAGCGGAACTGACTGCCCTGTTTCAAACCGTTCTTGAGGAAAAACGCGACGACCATCCGGTACGACGCAAGTAACCCTAGACACGCGGGAACCTGAAAGTGAGCATTCAGACCCGCGATTTTTCAAACATCTCCCAAGCCTCCTCAAAGGCCGCAAAATCAAAACCGGGCTGCGACGCCGCGTCCAAAACGATGCGCTCTGTGCTCAGCAGTTTTTGAATCGCTGCCTCCAGCTGGTTGATGAGGTCTTTGGGTATCACCAGCGCCCCATGTCGGTCCGCGTGGATCAGATCGCCCGGGTTTACCGTCAGGCCAAAGACCGAAACCGGCGTATCAATCTCGCGCACATGGACAAAGCCATGGCTGGGTCCGACGGACCCGGCGACAACCGGAAAGCCCTGCGGCAGGTCGCCCAGATCGCGCATGACACCGTTGGTCAATGCGCCCGCCATGCCAAACCCCTTGTGAACGGTTGTGTTGATCTCGCCCCAATAGGCGCCGATGCAATTGGGGAAATCGACATCTTCGATCACCGCAACCGAGGGCGCGGGACCGTCTGCCATATACTTGTAATAGGCCATGCGACGCGCCTTGATGATCTCGGGTGGCTCGGCCGGGGGGTGAACCGCAGCAATCTTTGCGGTGCGGGCATACCCGACGATGGCGGGCTCGGACGGGGCAGAGCACAGCATTGTGCCGCGCGTAAAAGCATTGAACCCGCGTTTGCCTTGCGCAACCTCAATGGCGTTGCAGATCGTGGGCGTGTCGACCTTGCGCAACAGGGTCAGAAGGGACGGTGTCATGAGACCTCCAGCCAGCGGATCAATGCCGCGTTTGTTGTGTTGGGTTGTTCCAGGGTGGGCAGGTGCCCGGCATGGTCAATGATGCTGAGCACGCTGTGGGGCAGAAGGCCGTGTATAAGCTCGTGTCGTTCGACCGGACATAACGTGTCTTCGCGGCCGCACAGAACCAAAGTGGGACCAGCATAAGCAGCAAGCGTTTGCGTCTGATCGGGGCGTTCCATCAGGGCCTGGGATTGGCGCAGGAATACTTCGGCACCAAGATCTGTCGCCATTTGCATGCACAGATCCAGAATAGCCCCAAGATGTGGGCCATCCGCCAGATAGTTCGGCTTCATCTCATCCCGCATCACCTGACGCAGCCCCCCCGCGCGTACGGCCGCCATCTGCGGCGCGCGCCGCGCTTTGACTTCCGCCCGTTCAGCCAGCGGATTGGTGTCCATCAGGGCCAGCCTCTCGACACGGTTGGGTGCTTGCCGAACGACCTCCATCGCCACAATCCCGCCCATCGACAATCCGGCCAACGCAAAGACCGGAGGCGCCGTTTGCAGCAAATCAGAGGCCATTTCCTGAACATTGTCAGGGCCTGACAAAGGGAAGGTCATGATCGGGCGGGCACCCGACAAGGCATCAATCTGCGGCCCGAACAGCCGGGCATCACACATCATTCCGGGCAGAAGAACCAGAGGCGTCATTGGGCAGCCAGTTGCGCGCCCTCAGCCAGCGAGGACAGTTTGGCATAGGCAATATCCGGGTCGACCGCACCAAAGCCCGCAAAAGTGCCAAAGCCACAATCGCTGCCCGCTATCACCCGGTCGGCGCCGACGATATCGGTGAACCGGGTGATCCGCTGTGCAACAAGTTCGGGGTGTTCAACGAAATTGGTCGTGGTGTCGACAACGCCTGGAACCAGAACTTTGTCCTCCGGGATCTCGTGCTTGCGGTCCCGGAAGACCGCCCATTCATGGGCATGGCGCGGGTTTGATGTTTCAAACAGTACATAGCGGGAATTTGTTGCCATCAGCGTGCTGAACACCTTGTCCATGGCGATATCGCAGCAATGGGGCCCTTCATAGTTGCCCCAGCAGATATGCACCCGAACCCGGTCTTGTGGCACATTCTGCAGCGCGTGGTTCAGAGCCTCGACATGCATGTTGGCAACGCGCAGAAATTCTTCGTCGGACAGATCGGAAAATAACATATGTCGCGACAGGGCAAGATCGGGGCAATCCAGTTGCAGGTCCAGCCCGGCTGCTACGATCGCCTCGTATTCCGCCTTCATCGCGTCGGCCAGCGCAGCCAGATAGGCCTCGCGGGTTGGATAAAATGCGTTCTGCAGGAACAGGGAAATCACGCCAGGCGACGCCGCATTCATGAACCCGCGCGTGGCCCCATGTTCCGCCATTGCCGCCTTGAGGTTGGCTATGTCGGACTCAAGTTCACCCTGACCTTTTGGGCGAACTTCGCCGGTGCATTGCGGGCGCGCATATTGCGGCGTGCCGCCTTCGTCGGCCAGACGTTTCAAAAAGCCAGGGAACATCTTCAGATCGGCAGGGGCATTGCGCGGGCTGTCCCCCGAAAAACCAGTATAGCGGTCCTTGACGTAGGTGGCATAAGAAATCTTCGAGGTCTCGCCATCGCTGACGATATCAATGCCCGCTGCGACCTGTTTGCGAACGGTCTCGGACACGGCTGTTGTCATACAGGTGTCGAAAGCCGCTTGGTCAAAGGGCTCGTCCCGTTCACGGGCAAAGATGAAATCCACCACGTCCTGCGTGCGCGGCAGAGACCCTACATGTGTTGTCTTTACGGGCATGGTGCCTCCTTAAGTCTTTCGTGCCATCAGAACAGTATGGCTTTGTGTTTCGGGATCCTGGGCCAGAAATCCCGTCATGATCATCCCGTTTTCTTCCAGGCAGGCGGCGTAGGCCGCAGGTGAGAGAGAGGCGTGATACACCTGCTCGTCACCGACGGTGCCTTGTTCCACACCCGCGCTTGGGCCTACGGTCAACATCAGCATGCCGCCCTGCCGCAAGTGGCGCGCAATTCGGGCGATGCAGGCTTTTTGTTCATCCGCCGTCAGGTGGAAAAAGCTGTTCCAGGCGATGATCCCGTCGAAGGTCTGATCCAGATCGAATTCGCGCATATCCGCCTGACGCCAATCGCCGTCTGGCCAGCGGGTCCGCGCGATATTGAGCATGGCTTCGGAGAAATCGACACCGGTGACGATAAACCCTTCGGCCTTGAACCATCGAGCAATGGGTTCGCCTGTCCCGCACCCCAAATCCAGAAGGTGATCACCGGGTTTCAGGCTGGCCGTGAAGCGCGCCAGCCAGCGCGCTTCGAACAGGACCCGAGAGCGCTGTGCGTCATAGGCAGCAGCCTGCCGTTCATAAACAGCGCGGGTATCGTCGGGATCGACGGTCATCCGGCCCAGGTCGCCCCAGCCGCGTCATCAGTGGCGATGATCCGGTACAGCCCAGCCTGACCCGTCATCGACGGCGCGACGCTGTAGGTCTCGCCCGGCAGAACCAGAGCGGTGTCGCCACCGGACAAGATCGCCTCGTAACCATCGACAGAGATGCGCCAATATCCGCTGGCTGGCATCAGAACCACAGGTTTTTCGGCACCGATTGGGTCCACCACGGCGGAACCGCGGGTCAGGAAATCAACTTCGAATCCCGGTTTGTCGCGGATCACGCCTGCCTCTCCGATCACTTGCGCAGGTTTAGTCGCGCCCAGCGCCATCAGGTCCCAGTAACGGGCCACGTATTTTCCAACGACGCTTTCGACCGGAACTTCGGGGAAGGTCTTCAGCTCTTCTTCAGTCAGCACAGGCATCGGACGCACGTTATGCGGCAGCTCCTGTCCTTTTTTCGAATTGTACAGCACGCCATTGTCACCCAGCATCAGCCCATGCGCCTGCGCGTCCTCGATGACCTGAGGCGCCCATGTCACGCCACCGCCGGCATCGTCGCCGCCCAGGATCGCCATGATCATCCCATAGTCCTGGCCCACGTTTTCGAACCCGCGGAAGATACCGGTGGGAATGTTGAAGATATCGCCTTCCTCGGCAATGAACTCACCCGCCGTGCCATAGCGGCCCCAGAAGAACCGCCAGCGGCCCTTGGCGACAAAGAACACCTCGGCCGTGGTGTGGCTGTGCAATGAGTTGCGGCAATTCGGCGGCTGGCCTGCGGCGCCAATGTTAAAGCCGATCTTGTCGGTGATATGGACGTGCTGGTCGGGTGATTCAGACACCCCGCCGCCAATGATGGTAAAGTTCTCTTTCTGGTCACTGCCCGGCGTATGGGCGTCGATAAAGGCGGTCTTGCAAGGTCTAAGTTCGCCGTAGCGGACAATGCGTTGTTGAATGGTGCTCATGGAAATCTCCTTACGGGTTGATGGTGCAACAGGGGGTATCAACCCGTTGCCCCTGGAGGCCTGTTGTTCAGCCGCCTAGCCCGCAAGGAGGCGCGGTGACAATGATATCGCCGCGCGCCCTCGCTGGAATTAAGGTGTTCAGGCACCTGAGGCATCACACATCCCCGGCTTTCAGAATTAGCTGTTTCCAGATCGCGGTTTCATCAAACAGGGTCCATTCCCGGCGCAACCTGATATCGCCGCCGATCAGCTCACCCCATTCGGCGTGGCTGATGCCCAGAACATAAAGCTCGGCCCCTGTTGGCACGCCAAACGCCCCCCAACCGTCATGGGTTCCGTGCAGGCTCCAGCGAATGGCAGATCGGGGCGGCATGTTCGGATCATCGCGCCCGATCTGGTGATGGATGGTGAAGGTGGCGCTGGGCATTGCCGCACGCAGCGACATCCAGAACCGGTCAACCGGATCGCGACCATGACCGGACGCGCCGCCGGGGTATTCGGTCTGAACCGCGCGATCATATGCGCGCTCGACCGCACCCATATCCGCGCCCATCATTCTGGTCAGCAGATCAGCGTGGCGCTGTCCCCATTCATTGTCATTGCCGCGCCCAACATAAGGCCCGGGTAGGTCATTGTCGGGGGTCAGCGGCTTAACGCAGTGGTCCGGACCGCCTTCGCGGGCTATCAGATCGCGGGTGAATTCTTTTGGATCCCAGCCCATTTGACGGACCACGGCGCTGTTGTCTCGGATCAGCCATTCGTCATCAATGGCGTTATTGCGGGCATGGCAGTCGGCCAGAATACGATAACAAAGCTTTGCGCCCGTGGCTTTGCCGAACAGACCATCACCAAGATGGGTGGCGGTCGACATGATGCGGTGGCTGGACAACATCCCGTCCTCGGGCGTGCCGGACCAGATCACATCCTCGCCCAGCAGGGTTCGGTCGGGAAACTCGGCCAGTGTTGCCATCGTGGCCCCGATCACACCCTGGTTTCCGGTCGAGACGCTGCCCGGCATCCGCACAACGATGTCGGGCGCATAGTATTCATGCAGAGTTGAAATTCCCCGGTCTTCCCAGATCTCTTTGGTGATCCCGATTATATAGTCGGGAAAATCCCGGAATTTAGGATCAAAGCCCTTCATGTGTTTGTCCTTTGTGGTGTCCACCCCTTGGGCAACCGGGCCGAAGTCCGCACGACCAGCGGCCCATCAATGGCTACTTTCCGCGGTTTGGCCGTGGCCGGGGTATCGATATGTTCAAAAAGCGCGGCAACGGTTTCGGCCACCATCAGGTTCGCCCGTTGCCGGATCGTTGTCAGGTTATAGGCCGGCCACCCGGCGGGCGGTACGTCGTCATAACCCACTACCGAAACATCCTCGGGGATGCGCAGGCCCAGCTCGAACCGGATCACATCCATGACCGCAAATGCCATGTGGTCATTGGCGACAAACACCGCATCGGGCCTGTCATCCGGGGTTACATCAAACACCCGGCGCGCAGCGGCACGGGTGTCTTCGGTGTGAAACTCGCCAACATCGTGACGGAACAGGTCCTGGCCAGCCTCGCCCAGTGCAGCCCGGAACCCGGCCTCGCGGTCGCGCTGGGTCGATGCCCCCTGCCAGCCGGCGATATAGGCGATCTGTCGATGCCCACCGGCCACCAAGAACTCGGCCACTTTTCGGCCCCCAGCATAGTTGTCGGACGTGACCGTGGTGATGCCGTCCATATCCTGGCTGCGGTTGAAAAGAACGACAGGAACACCCGCCTGCTGACAGCGCATCGCAATGTCCGACGACATCGGCACCGAAGCCAGAATGACGCCGTCTACTTGGTAGTCGAGGATTTCCTCCATCACGTCGTCGATATTTCCGGCCGACCGCGAGGCCATGAAGATCAGCACGTGATAGCCCTGTTCCTGCAGGGCGTTGGACAGTTTCTCAAGCGCTTCGGGATAAAAGTAATTGTCCAGATATCCGACCACCAGACCAATTATCCGGCTTTTGCCCGACACCATCGCGCGGGCCAGAACATTTGGGCGATAGCCCAGCTGGGTAGCGGCTTTGCGCACCTTGTCTTCGGTCTTTTTGCTGACCGATGCGCCCGGGGTAAACACCCGGCTGACTGCCGATTGGCTGACACCCGCCAGCTGTGCAACCTGAAGGGATGTGACTTTCTCGGCCATCAGTCTGCCGTCCACCCCCCGTCAATCAACATCGAGGTGCCGGTCACAAGCGCCGAGGCATCCGAGGCCAGATAGCGGACCGCACCCATGATGTCTTCGACCTCGCCCACGCGGTCCAGCTTGATCTTGTCCATGATCCAGGCGGCCCGTTCCGGGTTGTCGAACGTGGACTGGGTCAAAGGGGTGCGGATGAAAGTCGGGCAAACCGTGTTGATGCGGATCCCCTGTTTGCCCCATTCGATCGCCATGGCTTTCACCATGCCTTCCAGCCCGTGTTTGGTCGCGCAATAAAGCGCCCGGTCGACCCCACCCACATGGCCCATCTGGCTTGAGATATGAATGATCGAGCCGCGCTTGCCCGCCATGATCAGAGCCTTGGCCGCATAGGCGGACAGAAAGTAGGCCGCGCGCAGGTTGATATCTGTAACCGCGTCGAAATCTTCGGGCTTGGTTTCAATGGCGGGGCTGTGGCGCGCGGTGCCCGCGGAATTCACCACAACGTCAAAGACGCGCCCGTCGAACAGAGAACGCATTGCCCCAAGATCGCCCTGATCAACGACCTGCGCCTCGGTCGACCAGCCCTGCGCCTGCAGCGCAGCAACCGTTTCCTGCAGCCGATCCGCCCCACGTGCCATGCAAACGACATGGGCCCCGGCCTCGGCCAGAGCTACGGCGCAACCCTGCCCGATGCCCGAAGACGCGCCGGTAACCAGCGCGGTTTTGCCGGTCAGGGAAAACGAAGGGGTGCGGGGTAGGTCAGTCATCAGCTCATTCCATCCGGTATTTCAATACGGCCCATGTTGCGGGCCTTATTGAATTCTCGCAGACGGGCGAAAACGTCAACGCCCAGTTGCGCATAGGCATCCAGAAGATCAACCAGCACCCAGTTCTCGCGGATTTTGCCGCTTTCCACCCGCCAGAAATCAAGACTGCGCATGGTGATACGCTTGCCCGATGGCGCGATACCCATCCACCCATCATGGGTGACGGACTGGATCA
Source organism: Ruegeria meonggei (assembly GCF_042768335.1). Taxonomy (NCBI): domain Bacteria; kingdom Pseudomonadati; phylum Pseudomonadota; class Alphaproteobacteria; order Rhodobacterales; family Roseobacteraceae; genus Ruegeria; species Ruegeria meonggei. The sequence goes on from NZ_JAXHBT010000001.1 coordinate 2,948,197, forward strand.
TGTCCGGCCAGCCAGTCACGCCCGCATAATCGCCGTCGCCAAAGAAGTGATAGGTGATGTCTTCGACATATTGCCCCCGATCCGGCATTCCGTTCAGGAACGGAATCTGATGCCAGTTGCGAAATCCCGAAATGCCACGCCCGGTGCCGATTCCCGAGGGGCCGTACCAATTCATCCGGGGGTGCCAGAACCGCTCTAGTTCCATCACCTTTGGCCCCCCTTGCGCGGGGTGCTTTTTCAAATGCTCAAGCATGTCGATAATGTGCTGACAGGTTGCCTGCCCCCGGGCCGCATCATAAGGACCCAGCACCAGCCCGTCTTGCGTCGCCGGGCCTGGCACATGCCATTCCCGCCCAAGACTTGGTGCCATCGGCCACGCACCCGCCTGCATCATCACCTCTGGGATGTCCCATAGGGCCTGCATCTCAACCACCTGGTCATTTTCGAACCGGTAGAATTCGTGAAACCGCATGGTAACCTGATGGCCGGTCGGCGGGATATCCAACCAGGGACCGGTGAAGGTGCCGGTGTAATAGCCACCGCACCCGACCCAATCGGCCCCGTGTTCATCGGGGCCGGCCATCACGATATAATCCCGGCGCTCAAGATCCGGCCAAGCGGTCAGCAACCCTGCGTAAGCGGTGTCAAAATGCATCTTACTGCCGACGCTGTCCCCAAACGGGTAACACAGGCGAAACACGGCATCCGGGGCGCTGATCTCTGCCAATGCTGCGCACACACTATCCTTATCAAAGTCATACATCGCAGCCCGAAGCGGCACCATCAGAGACTTGTGATGGGTGTGCCTGTCGGTCATTCAGCGGCGTCCCGATAGGGTGCCGGTGCGCCGTAGGGCACATTGATCCCGCCATAGCGACGAACCCGGATATTGCACTGCTCGGCATGGCCGACGAAGCCTTCCAGCAGACACAGGCGTGATCCGTATTCACCAATCAGCGTCGCCGCCTCATCGGTCAACACCTTCTGATAGCTGTGCGTCTTCAGATACTTACCGACCCAAAGCCCACCGGTATAGCGACCCGCTTTCTTCGTCGGCAAGGTGTGGTTGGTGCCGATCACCTTGTCGCCGTTTGACACGTTGGTCCGCGCACCAAGGAACAGAGCGCCATAGCAAGTCATGTTCTCAAGGAACCAGTCGTCGCGATCAGTCATCACCTGGACATGCTCGGATGCGATGTCATCGGCCATCTGCAGCATCTCGTCGTAGGTGTCGCAGACAATCACCTCACCATATTCGTCCCAAGAGACTTTCGCGGTGCCCGCGGTTGGCAGAATACCCAGCAGCCGGTCGACCTCGGACAATGTGTCTTCGGCCAACTTGCGCGAGTTGGTCAACAGCACGCAGGGGCTGTTATAGCCATGCTCGGCCTGACCCAGCAGATCGGTTGCACACAGCTCGGCATCGGCGGCGGTTTCATCGGCGATCACCATGGTCTCGGTCGGGCCGGCAAAAAGGTCGATACCCACACGTCCAAACAGCTGGCGCTTGGCTTCGGCAACAAAGGCGTTGCCCGGACCCACCAACATGTGCACCGGATCAATCGTTTCAGTCCCCAGCGCCATGGCACCGATGGCCTGAATGCCGCCCATCACATAGATCTCATGCGCGCCACCCAGATGCATGGCAGCAATCACCGCTGCATTGGGTTTGCCGTTAAACGGCGGCGTACAGGCGATGATGCGCGGAACCCCGGCGACCGAGGCTGTCGCCACCGACATATGCGCCGAGGCCACCATCGGGAACTTACCACCGGGGACATAGCAGCCTACGGACTGAACCGGGATGTTCTTGTGGCCCAGGATCACGCCCGGCAAGGTCTCGACCTCAATATCCAGCATCGAATCCCGCTGGGCCTGTGCAAAATTGCGCACCTGTTCCTGGGCGAATTTGATGTCGGCCAGTTCGCGGTCGGTAAGCTGGCTGATCAGATCGTCAATCTCAACCTGCGACAGCCGGAAAGACGCCGGTGAATACTTGTCGAAATTTTCGCTCATCGCTCGCACCGCGGCGTCTCCGCGGGTTTCGATATCTTTCAGCGCATCTTCTACCACAGCGCGGGTTTTGGCGTCGTCTTGCGCCCGGTCCGCGTCGGATTTGCCGCGTTTGAGATACTCAATAGCCATTGTCTTAACCCTCAGTTTGCGGATGGGGCGGCGTTTTCTCACCCCGGTCATAGGTTTCCCAGCCTTCTCCGTTGAACAGATCGACGCCCAGCTGAGCGGCAACTTGGGCGAAATCGACATTCACCCAATTGTCGACGATCTTGCCATCGACCACTTTCCAAAAATCCATATAGCGGATCTCGACCCGCTTGCCTGTGGGTGCGATACCCAGAAACTCACCTGAATGCGTGGCCTCCTGCCGGCCAAAGGCGGCGGCCCACTCGCCCATATACAGACGTGCCTCATCGATGCAGGTCTTGTCAGAGAACGCAGCCTGAAACGGGCGCTGCCAGTTCTCTTGAAACTCTTTCAGGCCGGTCTTGGTGCCGCAGCCCTGATTGCCCAGCCACCGGAACCCGTCCGAGAAGAACTCGCCGATGTCATCAATGCGGTGGTCGTTCAGACCGTCGACCATGGTTTCAATCACGCGGCGTGTGTCGTCCGTTTTGGAAATGTCCGTGTCGCGGGTCAGAACCGCTTGTTCCGGGCGGGAACCCTTCATTTCATTATCCTTTTACTGCACCTGCGGTCAGGCCGCTGACGATTTGGCGTTGGAAGATCATCACAAGAAAGAACAGCGGAGCGGTGATGGACACCGCAGCGGCCACTGCGACCACCTGGTCAGTTGTCGTGGTTTCACGGTTGAACATGCCGACGATGGCTGGAACCATGGTCTGGTTCTGCGCATCCAGCAGTAACGAAGTGACGAGGATGTCATTATAGGCCAGCAGAAAACTGAAAAGCCCGGTGGTGATCACTCCAGGCCACATCACCGGCATGATCACGCGCCGGAAGGCCTGAAAATGGTTGCACCCATCAACGCGGGCAGCCTCATCCAGTTCGGCCGGGATGTTCTGGAAGAACGAGCGTAGCATCCAGATCGTGAATGGCTGGTTGATGGCCACAAGAACGGCGATCACAGCGAACGGCTTGCCATACAGCGTCGGCGCATTGTCTCCCAGTATCGGGCGCAGCCATTCGGCTGAGCTGATGAAAACCGGCAGATACCCGGCCACCAGCACCGAATGCGGCAGCGCGCGAAAGACCAGCGCCACGATCAGAATCCAGAATGCCAGTGTCGATCCCGACCGTGCCAACCCGTACCCTGCCAACGTGCCCACGGTCAGAGACACTGTCACAACCCCGGCGGTCACAATCAGCGAGTTCTTGAAGTTGTTCGAGAACCCGCGGTCGATCCAGACCGTCTTGTAATGCTCGGTCGTCAGGCCCAGCACATCGCGGCCCAGCGGGCCTGCGATCGGGTTCAGCACGCCCAAAACGGCGGGCAGAATTACAAAGAACACCAGCAGGAACCCAACAAACGCTGCCAGCAGACCAATGATCCAGCCAAACCATTGCTGCCCTGGTTTTGTATAGGAACGGATCATCGTGGGCAGCTTTTTGGTGACCAGCATTGCCGCAGCCCAAATCACCACGATGCCCAGAATGATATCCAGCAGCGACAGCCCATTACCAGTTGCCAGCGTTGCAGGGCCAAAGATCACGCTCAGCGCGTTACTGTCATAAGCGTCGACCGGAGATTTAAAGCTCATCACCACGATCCAGAAGATCGGGAAGGCCGCGACCAGGCACCAGAAGGCGAGAAAGATGTTCGAGGTCAGCCGCAGGCTGAACGGTTGGCGAAGCGCGCGTGAGGACATGTCAGTGACCTCCTTTATGATCACGCCAGGTCCGGCGCAGCGGGAAGATAAGCAAGGCGATGATGCCGATCATGGTCAGCATGGCGCTGGCCGAGGCCCGGCTGATCGAGCGGTTTCCGGCCTGATCCGGCACGAGGAAATCATAGGTCAGCCATTGCAGTGAGATGACGTAGCCCTGGCTTGAGAAACCGACAATCTCTTCGAAAGTACGGAACGCGTCCATCAGGTGAATCATCGACACAAAGATGATCAGCGGCATCAGATGGGGGATGACAATATACTTCAATCGCTGCCAACGGGTTGCGCCATCAATCACGGCGCTTTCCAGGCTGTCCTGATTGACTGTTTGCAACCCGGCATAGAACACGATGGCCGCAAAAGGGGCCACATGCCACACGCGATACAGCATCATCAGAACCTCGATTGTCCAGGCCTGCGCAAATAGCGCGATGTCGCGTTGCAGCCACCATTCCAGCGTGGCGGTCAGGATGCCATCGCCCCGAAACAGCCAGTTGATCGACAACACACCGATCAGGGGCGTGATGATAAACGGCAAGAGCGAGATAAAGATGACAGGACCCTTGATCCTTTGCGTGGCATTGTTGATCAGAACCGCAATCCCAAGCCCACATCCGATAACCAGAGGCAGCGTGATAAGTGTGAAGGTCAGTGTGAACCGCAGCGCCTTCCAGAAGTTGATGGTGGACAGCACATTCCAGCTGCCGTCGCTGATCGCCCGCCATGCGCGCTCGGGTTCCAGCACGTTGCGATAGCTTTGCAAACCGACATATTCGGTCCGGGTGATGATCTTGCCATCGTCATCCAGCTTCGGTTGTGACACCTGTTCGGTCACGCAAGTCTGGGTCAGAAAGCCGGGGGTGCAGGTCTCAATTTCGACCGTCTCATAGATCGGCTGCGTGATGTAGAAGCTTTGCTTGAACACGCTGACCAGTGGAAACGCGATAAAGAGAAGCATCATAAAGACAGAGGGGCCAACAAAGGTGGCAAATGTCCGGAAATTCATGGCTCTGCCTTTCTCATGGTTCTCGAGGAATAGGGGCGAGAGGGCCGGAACCCTCTCGCAATTGGATCAGTTGCTGATCAGGCCAGCTTCTTTCGCGGCGGTGATGTAATCCGCCTCGATATCAGCCAGCGTGGTTTGTGCATCCTTGGCACCGGTCAGGTAATCGGCCAGCCCGTTGCCCAGCGCGGTATGCATGATGCCCATCGGACCCGAGGCGGGATACGCCTTGGCGCCCCCTTCAGCCGAGGCCGCGGCCCCTGCAGCCAGATCGCCCGGCGTGTAGGCCGTGCTTAGCCAAACAGCGACATCGTTATTCGCGCTGATGGTGTCGGCATCCATGCCTTCCAGTGCTACACGGAAGGCGGCAACGGCCTCTTCATCGCTCATGTTCGTGGCCAAAACGATGCCATCCCACCAGATTGTGGTTGCGGGTACGGCTGACCCCATCGGGGCCGCGGCCATGGTGACCTTGCCGACCACCTGGCTTTCGGCCTCATCATTCATTGCGGCCGCACGGCTGGCCCACAGGTTCGCCATAGCGATCTTGCCTTGCTGGAACTGTTGCTGAACATAAGTGGAATCCGAGACCAGATATTCCGGATCCATAAATTCGGTCATGGCTTTCATCATCTCAAGCGCAGCGACGCCCTGATCATTGTTGATCGCAGGCATGTTTCCGTCACCAAAGAAGGACCCGCCTTCGCCCAGATACATGTTGATGAATTCCTGACCCAGGTTCCAGCCGGTCTTGAACGTGCCGCCGATCGGGTAGTCCATGACGCCAGCCTCTTTGATCTGAGCTGCGGCTGCCAGAACGTCGCCATAGGTTTTGGGTTCGTCGATCCCCAGATCAGCCAGTACATCGTTGCGGTACATCAGGTGCTGGGCATTCACCATCATGGCGACGGCCATAACCTTGCCGTCCACCTTGATCAGTTGGTTTGGCAGCAGGTTCTGGCCGTACTTCTCGACCAGATCGTCCAGAGGACGGACGGAGCCGGCATTCAACAAGGGCACCAGCGTGGCGTTCGACACGCCGCCGATCTGATACAGGGCCGGATCGGCCGCAAAAGCCTCGGGCTGCTTTTCGCGGAATTCCTGATCCAGCGACGCGCTGAAATTGCCGCATTCAGCCATCGCGTCCGTGACGGCCTTCCAGGCCTCGAAACCCGCAGACAGCGATTTCAACGGGACGTCGTTTTCAAAGGAACAGGCTGCCCATGCGCCACTGGCAGCGATGGACATGGCGCCAGCCATGAGGATTGATCTAAGTTTCATAGGTTTCTCCCTGTCAGGATCGGTCCGTCGTCGACATCCGGACCGGTGTTATGCCCTTATGGGCTGTTGTGGGGTCAGCCCCCGATCCGTGCACCACTTCCAGCTTCGAAGAGATGACAGATGTCTTTTGGCACTGAGAACGAGACCGGCTCGCCAATTTCGGCTCGGAACGTTTTGTCGGCCTTGACCGAAACCAGCGCACCACCCACCCGGACCGAGATCATGGTTGCATCGCCCAGCAGTTCCAGCGTGTAGATCGGTGCGGTGATCTGGCCGCCGGCATCCGCAAGGCTGGCATCTTCGGCCCGAAAGCCCAGCGTCATTGGCCCGTCAGCTGCATCAACCGGAATCTCGGCATGGTCGGCGCGGAACACGCCTCCGCTGACTTCACCTTCCATCAGGTTCATCGCAGGCGAGCCGATAAAGCCCGCCACAAAGGTATTCGCGGGACAGTCGTAGATTTCAGTCGGGCTTCCGACCTGCTGCACCACGCCTTGTTTCATGACGACAACGCGATCCGCCAGGGTCATGGCTTCGATCTGGTCATGCGTCACATAGATCGTGGTCACCGCCAGTTCATGGCTGAGGTTCTTGATCTGCGCCCGGGTCGAAACCCGCAGTTTCGCATCCAGATTCGACAGCGGTTCATCCATCAAGAACACGTTCGGCTCGCGCACGATGGCGCGGGCCAATGCCACACGCTGCCGCTGACCACCCGACAGTTCCGCCGGTTTGCGGTGCAGGAAATCGTCCAGCTCAACCATAGCGCTGGCGCGGCGCACCTTTTCGTCATGGGTATCGGGGTCAATACCGCGCACTTTCAGCGGGAAGCGGATGTTTTCATAGACATTCATGTTGGGGTAGAGCGCATAGCTTTGGAAGACCATCGCCACGTCCCGGTCCTTGGGCTCCAGATCGTTGACCACCTTGCCGTCAATCAGAATATTGCCCTCGGTCGCGTCTTCCAGACCGGCAATCATGCGCATCGTGGTGGTCTTGCCGCAGCCCGACGGACCTAACAGAACCAGAAATTCCCGGTCCGCGATGGTCAGGTCGAAATTGTGGACCCCGACAAAGGAACCCCATCGTTTACCGACATTGCGCAATTGAATTTCCGCCATGATGCCCCCTGAAAGGATTCGCTTTGCATACGTTTGCAAAACTGTATTCTCCAGTTATCATTTCTGGCAAGACTTTTTTGCATACGTATGCAAAAAAACACCGTAACCCGCGATTTTCAATCGTTAGAATCCGACACAACCATTCAGAAAAGCAGTAAGATAGTGAACTTTCAGAAAGAAAAAACGCTGGTGTCCTCGTTCTTTGAGGCCCTTGATGCAACGTCCGATTCGGACTTGCCAGACGTCCTGCGGCAATTCTGCGCGCAGGATTTACACTGGCGTGGGTTCCATCCGTTCAACGAGATTACCGGCACCCGCGCAGTGGCAGACAGGTTCTGGCAGCCGCTGAAAAACAGCCTGACCCGTATGAAGCGTCGGCAGGATATCTTTTTCGCCGGAACCAATTCTCTGGACCCGGTCGCGGATGTCTGGGTGGTGTCGATGGGGCATCTGATGGGGTTGTTCGACCATCCGTGGCTTGGCATCCGCCCCACTGGCAAGATGGCCTTTCTGCGCTATTGCGAGTTCCATCGGGTCTCACAGGGCAAGATCGCCGAGACCGCAATGTATTTCGATATTCCGCATTTGATGGTGCAGGCCGGGCAAAACCCCTTTCCACCCCAAACCGCTGCCCATCTGGTGCAACCCGGGCCGCGCACCCATGACGGCATTCTGACCAAAGACCAACCGATAGAAGAGGGTCGCAAAACACTCAGCACGATCAATGCCATGATCTCTGACCTTGGGCAGTGGAACAGCGACCTGCCGTTAGAGGATGAGTTGGCCCGCACCTGGCATGACGACATGATCTGGTGGGGCCCAGAGGGGATCGGCGCAACCTACACGATCGACCGATATGCCCAACAGCACTCTGGCCCGTTTCGCGCGGCCTTCGCCGAACGCTCGGGGACCAGCCATATCTGCCGTCTGGCCGAGGGGCAGTATGGCGGGTTCTTCGGCTGGCCAAATTTCACTGCCGTCCCGACCGGTGGGTTCATGGGGATGCCCGCCACCGGCAAGCCAGGTGAGTTCCGGGTGATCGACATCTATCGCCGTGCGGGTGACAAGCTGGCCGAGAACTGGATTTTCATCGACTTGCTGCATTTCTGGCGCCAACAGGGGGTCGATATTCTGGCGCGTACAACCGGGATTGAAGCATCCTGAGCTGAGCAGTCCCTTATCCGCAGCAAATCACGACCGCGTGGCCAGTTCGGTCATTTCCTGATGCCGAAGAGCCGCCTGCGCTTTCACCCGTTTGACAAATGCGGGCGGCAGGGCAGGCCCTTTCGCAGCCTGATAGGTGCCACAGGTGTCATCTCCGATCAGCTGGGCGTATTTAGCCCAGGTCCGAAAGGCAAAAACATCGCGCAGGCTGATCCGCGGCTTGGTATTGCTTTGGGTTTGCGGCGGTGGCAGCTTCAGGCGATCAAAATAGGTCTGCTCAACCTCTTGCCATTCGGCCGTTGGGGTAAGCGCTGATTGATCCTCGCCCTCGGTGTATTTGAACTCGGGATACTCCATCCCGTATTCCGAACATCCGTGCGAAATCGTTGAGTGGACGCCCGTTATCCCCGCCTCAGCCAGGTTCTGCTGAAACGCGGCAAGACAGGTCTTTGCCTCGGGCAGGCTTTCGCAATAGATATAGGCTTTGTACGGAAACTTGATGCCATCGCGCAGCTCGATCATGCACTTGCGTGCATTGTCGCCAGGCAGATCCAGCGCGAGTAGCAGGAAATAGGTCTGAAACATCGCCTCAAGATTCTCGGGCAGGATTTGGACCTTATAACAATCGTAGCACAGGCCCGGTATGACGCTGGTTTCCTTGAAGAACTTCAACTTCTCGCCGCAATAGGTCGGCTGCCCATTGATGGTCATGACTTGGCCGGAAAACACCTGCCCAATCGGCACGGCCTGTCCGATCCGCGCGGATTTCAGGATCGACAGCCACTGCACATAGGCGGCAGCGTTTTTGCCTGTGTTCAAATACAGGGACTGCCAATCGACGGGCAGCGACGCGCCGATTTTGGCCTGCGCCGTCCCAAAAGCACCAAGGGGTTTGCCCGGTGGTCCGGATAGGTCCAACAGCGTGACCAAACGCCGGATGGACGCCAGATCATCCGGCTTGATCGCCAACCAACCTTCGAGTTTTTCCAACTGAACTTGGTTTTTCACCCTGGCCTCCTGCTATAGGATGCGAGTGTGATCGCGCTGATTTCGGGCGACGTCAACTCGATTGCGCCGCGATCAGCAGGCCGGGCAAGCTGCCCGACCTTTTTCTGGTCAGGACACTGATTGTTCCGATACGATTTCACCAAAGCGGGTGAAAAACTTGCCCGACAGCTTTTTCGCTGTCCCCGCGATCAGGCGGCTGCCCAATTGCGCGATCTTACCACCAACATCGACCTTGGCTGTATAGGCCAGAACCGTTTCGTCCCCGTCTTCGGTCAGCGTAACCTCAGCCCCGCCTTTTGCGAAACCAGCCGCGCCGCCCTTGCCTTCGCCGGTCAGGGAAAACCCACCTGGCGCGTTTGATTTGTCCAGCGTGACTTCACCAGCGAATTTGGCTTTGACCGGGCCGATTTTCAGAACAACCTTGGCTTCAAGATCTTCAGGAGAATTCTGGATCAGCTCCTCACAGCCCGGAATACACTCCTGCAGGATTTCAGGGTTGTTCAGGGCCTCGTATACGACAGCGCGGGGCGCCGTAATGCGGATTTCGTCACTGAGTTCCATTCATGATTCCTTTGTTCAACAACATCTTGGATAGACCAAAAGCGCAGTTTCTGCTGCCTCTTCCGGGGTTTGAGCCGGTCGCGCGGGCCAAAGGGCCTTCAGGCGGTTAAGCACGTTTCTCATCATCAGAAGCCTCCCTCGTCTTGTCCCTATTTCGCCACTGCACGATTTCCGCCATGATCGACAGGGCGATTTCGTGCGGGTCAATCGCTTGGATATCCAGACCCGCCGGAGATTTAAGCTGCGCCGCACGCGCCGGATCCATCCCCTGCGCAACAAGTTTATCCGTCAGCATATCAGCCTTTCGCCGACTGGCTACCATGGAAACACGCATTGCATCCGTTTCCAGGGCGGCTTTCAGCGCTGTGGCGTCCCCGCTACCCTGCGAGGCGACGACGACAAAATCCCGCATATCGATCCCGATTTCGGCGATGGTTTCGGGGGTAAATCGCCGGACATCCGCGTCGATCTCAGCGCCTTTAGTCACGCAAACCCGAAACCCGGCCAATACGCCATGCGCCGCCAAAGCGATCGCAATCTGCAACTCACCAAAGATCACCAACCGAGGGGCGTGTTGATAAGGCTCGACCAACAGATCAACCGTACCGCCCGAGGGGCATCCGCTTTTGAAGGTTTGTACACCGTCAGGATCGGTCATGTTCACCACCTTTTCCGAAGGTTTGACCCGGATCATCCGAGGCGCCCCTATGGCCAGCGCCTCTTGGGCTGAGCGCTGCACGGCGCGCTGTACGCACGCGCCGCCGAGATGCCCCAGAATGCGCCCGTCTTTTGTGATCGCAGCCTTGCCCCCCGCCTTGGCCGAGGTGGCATCCGCCGTGCGCAACACCGTGGCGACACAGAACGCCTCTCCGGTGCTGCGCAGTTGTTCGATGGTGTCGAAAATATCAAAACTTGCCATATCGAGCTCCTGTCACAGCCTTCGGAACTGCGGTTCCAACGCCGCCAGCGCGTCCAACGTGTTGGCGGGCAGATGCGCATCCAGATAGGGTTCAGCCGCCTGCATAGCGGCCGCAATAGGTTGATAGTCGCGCCATCCCTTCAGCGGGTTCAGCCAAACGATGCGCCGTGCCTTGCGACGAATGCGCCCCAACACCTCGCCCAGCGCCTGCGGGCCCTGGCTGCAATAGCCATCCGACAGGATCAGCACGATGGTCCGCCCATTCAGCGCTCGCGTACCGTATCCGTTTACGAAAGTGTTCAGGCTGCCCGAGATATCTGTGCCGCCCCCAAACCCCTCGGCCATCAGCGACAACCGACCTGCAGCCCGCAAACTGTCATGATCACGCAGCGCATCGGTTACCCGCATCAACCGGGTGTGAAACAAATAAGCATCCGCCTCGGTTCCGCTGCCGATCAGACCTTTGAGGAAGGCCAGAAACACCCGGGAATAGACGGTCATCGAGCCGCTAACATCACACAAAGCCACGATCCGCATCGGACGCGGCGGACGCGCCCGTCGATACAGATCCATCGGCTCGCCCCCGCGCGCAAGGCTGGCCCTCTGTATCCGTCGCATGTCCAGCGCCGGGCCGCGCAGCGCCTGTTTCCGCCGCCGCGACCGGCGATCCCGAATGGCCCGTGCCAATTTCGATGCAGCCGCTTCCGCCTGTTTCAGAGCCTCTTCATCCATCAATTCCCGCAGATCTCGGCGCGACAGGTTGGCCGTACGGGTTGCAATCAGCTGCCCGTCCATCCCTTCGGCCTCCCCGTCGCTGGGATCAGAAGTGGTGGCCTGATCTGTTCCGGGTTGCGTGTCGTCTATGCCCCGATCTTGCTGTTGCCAGATCATGGGTTTGGCGGATTGCACCCGCACATGCGCGGTCTGTGCCATGCCAGAGCGCTGCTTGCCCGCGTTGAACCAATAGGCGTCGAACAACGCATCAAAGCGGCGCCAATCTTCGGCATCTCCGGCCAACACCGCACATAATGCTCGCCGCACCTGCTGCGCTTCCGTCGCCTCAACCGCCGACATAGCGGCCAGAGCATCCCCGGTTTCCCGTGGTCCCACACGCATGCCATTCATCCGCAGATGCGCAATAAACCCCGACATGCGGTCCGCAATGCCTGTCGCACGAGAAGGGAATCGGGTAACCTGCATCACGCCACCTTCCCAATCAACCGGTCCATCACTTCGGGCGGGGCGGCATCATGATCCGCGGCGGTTTTCAACAGGCATACCAGCGTCGCCTGCACCTCGTTGCGGGATTTGGCCAGATCGTTCACCCCCAGACCGGACAACGCCGCCGCCCAATCCAGCATCTCGGCAATACCCGGAGTTTTCTCAAGCTCTTCCTTGCGCAGAGCTTGAACCACACCAACAATCTGCCGGGCCAACTGTTCCTCTAGCCCCGGCATCCGGGCTCGTAGAATGATCAACTCCGTCTCTTGCGACGGATAGTCAAGGAAACTGTACAAACACCGCCGGCGCAAGGCGTCCGACAAATCTCGCGTTCCGTTTGCCGTCAGGATCACAATTGGACGCACGCGCGCTTTTATGGTTCCCAGTTCAGGGATTGTGATCTGAAAGTCAGACAAGATTTCCAGCAGATAGGCCTCAAACTCCTCATCCGCACGATCAATCTCATCGATCAACAGAACAGGTGGATCCTCAGCTGAAATAGCCTCTAACAATGGCCGTTTCAGCAGATACTCATCCGTAAACAGCTGCGCCTCGCGGGTCCCTCCCTGCGCTTCGCTGGCCCGAATGGCCAGCAACTGCCGCTGATAGTTCCACTCATATATGGCGTGGCTGGCATCCAGCCCCTCATAACATTGCAGCCGGATCAGCCGCGTTTCGCGCCAAGCAGCCACAGCCTTGGCAACCTCGGTCTTACCCACGCCCGCCGGGCCCTCAAGCAGCAAGGGACGCCCCAGCTCCTGTGCCAAATGCAAGGCCATCGCCAACCGGTCATCGGCAACATAGCCCTGCGCAGCCAGTCCTTTGTGCACATCACTCAAAGTCAAAACCAGGATCCCATCTTCATCTGGCTAAAAGTATCCCGGGGGAGGTTCGGAGGGGGCAGCGCCCCCTCCGTTCGGTCGGACCGGCGTCAGCCGGTTCGAAACCGATTACCCGTGCATCCCCAGGCCGTTTGCAATCCTCCAAATCCGCCAATGATCATGTGGCATGTGGCTCTGAACCAACCCAAAGGGCCGAAACGCATCATGAACCGCGTTGGAAAACGCTGGCACGCCCCCCACATTCGGGCTTTCACCAACTCCCTTGGCACCAATCGGATGATGCGGAGACGGCGTCACCGTGTGATCTGTGATGTAATTCGGCGTCTCCCACGCGGTGGGTATGAAGAAATCCATCAGCGTTGCGGTCTTGACGTTGCCCATCTCGTCATAGGCAATCTCCTGACCCATCGCGATGGCCAGTGCCTCGGTCACGCCACCGTGGACTTGCCCTTCGATGATCATCGGGTTGATCCGCGTGCCACAATCATCCAGCGCATAGAACTTGCGAACGTCCCATTCGCCGGTATCCACGTCGATCTCCATGACACAGATATAGGCCCCAAACGGATAAGTCATATTTGGTGGATCATAATAGCTGACGGCCTCCAATCCGGGCTCCAACCCCGGTATCGCCTGATTATAGGCGGCGAAGGCAATCTCCTTCATGGTCTTGAACCGCTCCGGCGCGCCTTTGACAGCAAAGCGATCCACGTCCCATTCGACATCGTCGTCGTGCACCTCCAACAGATAGGCCGCAATCATCTGCGCCTTGGCGCGGATTTTCCGCGCAGCCATTGCTGTAGCAGCCCCCGCGACCGGAGTAGACCGCGACCCATAGGTCCCGAGACCGTACGGCGCGGTGTCGGTGTCGCCCTCCTCCAGCGTGATGTCGTCGGCGGGCAGACCGATCTCGCTGGCGATGATCTGGGCAAAGGTCGTGGCATGGCCCTGACCCTGGCTGATCGTGCCCAGCCGGGCGATGGCCGATCCGGTCGGATGAATGCGGATTTCGCAGCTATCAAACATACCCAGCCCAAGGATATCGCAGTTTTTTACGGGCCCGGCACCGACGATTTCGGTGAAATGCGTCAGACCGATACCCAGCAACTTGCGTGTTTTACCAGCCTTGAAATCCTCGATCTGCTGTGCCTGTTCCGCGCGCAAACCTTCATAGTCCACAGCCTTCAGCGCCTTGTCCCAGGCTGTATGATAATCGCCCGAGTCATACTCCCAGCCTAGCGCCGACTGATAGGGAAATTGATCCGCCTTGATAAAGTTGATCCGGCGCAGCTCGGCCGCATCCATGTTCAGCTTGATGGCCAGAACCTCGATCATCCGTTCTATGAAATACGCGGCTTCGGTCACCCGGAAGGAACAGCGATAGGCCACCCCACCCGGCGCCTTGTTGGTATAGACACCGTCAACTGCCAGATAAGCGGTGGGGATGTCATAAGAGCCGGTGCAGATATTCATGAAGCCCGCCGGGAACTTGGTCGGGTCGGCACACGCGTCGAAGCCGCCGTGATCCGCCGTCGTGTGACACCACAGTCCGGTGATCTTGCCATCCTTGGTGGCGGCGATTTTGCCTTGCATCCAGTAGTCGCGGGCAAAGGCGGTGGACATCAGGTTCTCCATCCGGTTCTCGACCCATTTCACCGGCCGTCCGGTTACAATTGAGGCCACAACCGAGCAGACATAGCCCGCGTAAGCTCCAACCTTATTGCCGAACCCACCGCCAATATCGGGGCTGATGACACGGATATTATGCTCGGCAATGCCCGAGATCAGCGAGACAACTGTTCGGATCGCATGCGGGGCCTGGAATGTGCCATGCAGCGTCAACTTGCCGGTCACCTTGTCCATTGACGCGACACAGCCGCAGGTTTCCAACGGGCAGGGATGGGTGCGGTGGTAATAAATCATCTCTTCGGCCACGACATCGGCCTCTGCCAAAATGGCTTCGGTCGCATCCTTATCGCCCTGTTCCCAGGTGAAGATGTGATTGTGATGCTTGCGCGGGCCGTGCGCACCTTCGGTCTGACCTTCCAGATCTTCGCGCAGGACGACATCCGATTTCAATGCCTCAAACGGGTCAGTCAGAACCGGCAGTTCCTCATAATCGACCTCGACCAGTTCCGCCGCATCCGCTGCGATGTACCGGTCTTCGGCAACGACATAGGCCACTTCCTGGCCCTGGAACAGGACCTTGCCGTCGGCCAGTACCATCTGTTTGTCACCAGCCAACGTGGGCATCCAGTGCAGGCCCAGTGGTGATAAGTCTTCGGCGGTCAGCACTGCTACAACACCGGGCACGGCAAGCGCCGCGTCTTTGTTCACATTAACGACGCGCGCATGGGCATAGGGCGAGCGGACAAAAGCACCAAACAGCATCCCATCCAACTTGATGTCGTCAACGTAATTGCCCTTGCCTTGGGTAAAGCGCACATCCTCGACGCGTTTGCGCGAGCTGCCCATACCCTTGAGGTTGGCGGCGCGTTCTTCGGGGGTAAGAGTCTGGTCGTTCATTCCGCCGCCTCCACTTTTGTTTGCCCTACCGCTTCGCGACTTGAGGGCTGATTTTGGGCGTTCAGCATGTCAGCCGAGGCTGAGATCGCTTTGACGATGTTCTGATACCCGGTGCAGCGGCACAGATTTCCGGCCATGCCAAAGCGAATGTCTTCTTCAGACGGATTTGGGTTTTCCTGCAGCAACCTGTGCGCGCGGGTGATCATACCTGGCGTGCAGAAGCCACATTGCAACCCATGATGTTCACGGAACATTTCCTGCAGCACACCCAGACTGCCATCGTCATTGGTCAACCCTTCGACGGTGGTAACATCCGCGCCGTTCACCTGCGCCACAAAGGTGGTACAGGATTTCACCGACTTGCCATCGATATCGACCGTGCAGGCGCCGCAATGACTGGTTTCACACCCGATATGCGGCCCGGTGATCTTCAGATCTTCTCGCAGAAAGTGAATAAGCAATGTGCGCGGCTCGGCCAGACCTTCGACCTGTTTGCCGTTCACGGTGAGTTTTACGTGCATTTTTGACATGGTTGATCCTCCCCCTCAGCTCGCGCGGCTTTGCGCGCGGGCAATGGCGCGGCGCAACATCACGGCTGCCACGTGCTTCTTGAACTCGACGGGGCCACGGTTGTCTTCGACCGGGTCGATCGCGTCGAGCATAGCTGCAACACAGGCGTCGACATTCCCTGCCGCCAGTGCGGCGCTGGCCGCATCAGACCAGATGGGCGTATCCGCCAGATTGGTCATCGCAACGGAGGCCTGCCCATTGCCGACCATCACCGCCGCCGCAGCGGTGGCATAATCGCCGATCTTGCGTTTTTGCTTTTCATAGGCCTGACCCACACCTGCGCCGGGCACCGGGATCGAGATGCGCGTCAGAATTTCCTCATCATCACGGGCGGTGAAATACGCGGCTTCGTAAAAGTCGCGCGCGGCGACGTTGCGGTTGCCGTCCGGGCCGGACAAATCAAACGTCGCGTTCAGGCACTGCATCAACCCCGGCATGTCATTGCCCGGATCCCCATTGGCCACGTTGCCACCAACAGTTCCCATATAGCGCACCTGAGGGTCCGCGATCTGCAAGGCGGCCTCGCGGATCAGAGGAACAGCAGACGCCAGCCCATCATGTGTAATCAGTTCGTGTTGCGTGACCATCGCGCCCAGCGAGACTGTGTCAGCACCAACTTCGATGCCCTTGAGCTCATCAATCGCCTGTAGATCTACGAGATGGCCCATCTCGGCCATGCGCAACTTCATCATCGGGATCAGGCTGTGCCCGCCCGCAATCACGCGCGCCTCGTCTCCGTGTTGCTGTAAAATGCCAATGGCCGAGGCGATATCGCCCGGCCGGTGATACTCAAAACCGGCTGGTATCATGTTTTCCTCCCTGGGTCCGGACGTTATGCCTTGGGGGACCTGGGGACAGAAAAGCGGCTGCGGCCTTATGCGTTCCAGTTAACGGAAACGGGGCGCGCGGCTTGTTTCACGAGATGCGAATAAGCTGCACGAGATGCGATCACAGGCCCAGCGCGTCGCGAATATCATTCAGGCGGGATCGGCTGACGGGGATCTTTTTCAACGCCTCGACCCCGTCGAAATAGCAAGTGCCGTTGTCCTTGTGCCGCTCAAAGCTTGAGATGTGTTTGGGGTTCACCAGATAGCTGCGATGCGCCCGCAAAAAACCGTCTGCTGCCAGGCGGGATTCAGCCTCGGTGATCGACCAAGGGCAAAACAGCTTTTCCGCGCCCATGTAAAGGACGGTGTAGTGCCCCTCGGCCCGGATCGCGGCCACTCGGGCGGGTTCGGTAAAAAACGTCTGGCCTTCGCGCTCAAACGGGACACCGGCGCGCAGGACGGCGGGTTCAGGGGTTGGGTCCGACGCATCACGCACCGTTGGGTGTTCTGGTTCGATAAAGGTGATCCCGGTCAAAAGGAAGGCGCCGCAGATCAGGAACACCGACACGGTGACGCCCATCGCCAGCACCTGATTGTTCAGCGCGGGCCCGGTCCCTGCAGCATTGTCGCTGGCGACGAAATCAGTCAGGCCGGTGGCCACAAAATGCATGGTAAAGACCGCAAGGCCGAAACACGCCGTTCCCAGAAGAATGTTGCGCTGAGTGCGATTGTCATAGGCAACCCAGATCGCCAGCACGGACAAAGCGACCGAGGCCAGCGTTGCAATTACCACATCCCAGGCGTTGTAGACGGGCCGGCACAGCTCCATCCCCGCCATGCCGACATAGTGCATCACCACGATCCCCAGACCGACGATCACACCCGCGCCAACAATGGTCTGCATTGTGCGGGGGCGGAAATGGAGCAAGAGCAGCGCCAAACCCACCATCAGAATCGCAACCAGAGCCGAAATCAGTGTAATCAGCGCGTCGTAGTAAAACAGGATCGGCAGTTGCAGGCCCAACATGGCCACGAAATGCATCGACCAGATACCACCGCCCAGAATGACCGCCGCCAGAGCCACAACAGATTTGCGCCGCTGCGGCCCAAGCTTGGAGGCACCATGCGTCAGATAAAGACCGGTAAAGCCCGCCATCAGCGCAACGGCCAAAGACGCCGCCACCAGCCAGGCGTTATGCGAATAGTCCAGCATTTCGGTTTTCGCGCCCTCCCCGACGCGAGGGCGACGTTAGCAAACGGATTTGATTGGGACAATTGGCCAGCGATCACAGATCCGGTTTGGCTGGCAGTTCCCTATTGAATAACGGCGTTTTCCCAGGCCGACAGAAACTTTTGGCGTTTCAGCCCGTCCAAGAAGGTCAGGAGGGCTGGGTTCAGGCCAATCGTCTCTCTCTCGGTCATATCGGTGTCGGACCGCAAAAAGGGCAGCGGTGAATGGCCTTCCGGCGTCGCAGGGTTTTGCGAGACCAGAAACCGAATGAACTGTTCCGCCGCCTCAGGCGCTTGTGTCACCTTAGAGATCATGGCTGTGCGCATCATGATGGTTTGAAAATCGGAGGGAAAGATCACCTCCAACGCGTCTTTGCCCTCGGTCCGAACCTCCGCATAGCTGCCCAGCACGTTATAGGCGACATAGATCGTCCCATCCGCAAGGTCGTTGATCATTTCACCCGAACAGCAATAGAGCCGGACATCTAGACCGCCTATCACCTCCATTAGTCGCCAATAGGTTTCCGAGGCGCGCGCGTCCTGCGTGGCAAACAGATACCCCAGGCCGGATTGGCGCACGTCATAGGTTCCAATCTTGCCGCGAAACTCTTCCGGACGCTTGCGTAACGCTTCGATCAATCCCTGCCGGGTCTGTGGGATCGGCTGTCCTTCAAACGCAGCGCGGTTGATCACGATGGTTGCGGGCTCAAACGTGAAGGCAAACAGGCTATGGTGCCACTGGGCCCAGCTTGGCACCTGAACATCCTCTACCGGCAACGCAAACCCATCATTGGCCAGCTTCAGCTGTAGGTCCATCGCGCTGGAGATGACGACGTCAAACGCCTTGGGCGTGGCACGGACGCGTCGGTTTATGTCGGCGGTACCCGAGACGAGGTATTCGATACCGATACTGGGGTATTGGGCAACAAAGCTTTCGATCAGGGGGGCAAACAACACCGTATCGGTGCTCGAGATCACACGCAGATGCGCGCCTTCGGCCCCTTCGTTAAAGATCAACCGGTCCTCCCAGTCATCCGCTGCTCCGACCAGCGGGAACAGGATCAGGATCAAAGCGATAAGATAACGCATGCGCCGCCCTTTTGCTGATTGGTCAGGACAAGGGATCCGCCATGCGCCGTTGCGACATCCTGAGCGATCGTCAGCCCCAGACCCGACCCAATGGTACCGGTTGCGTTTTGGCCCCGTTCAAAGCGGCGTGTCAGCATATCAATCTCGTCCGGCGGAAATCCAGGACCCGAGTCGCTGACCGTGATCTGAATGCCTGGCGTGGTGTTAACGTCAATCTCAACCGTGCTGTCCGCCGGAGCGTATTTCAGCGCATTGTCTATCATGTTGCGCACAGCGTTTTGAATCAGGATTGGGTCCCCTGAATAAGGAACCGATGGCTCACCGGTCAGCGACAGAGACAGCTCTTTCATCTCGGCAATTGGCGTCAGGCGCTGCACCAGTTCGCGGGTCAAGTCCACCAGGTCGATCTCTTCGCGTTCCAGATGATCGGCCCGAAAGGTGATCATAGCATGGTCCAGCAACTGCCCCGCCGCGCGCGAGCTTTCGTCAATAGCGCGCACCATGGCACGCAGCGCCTCGCGGTTTTCCTTGCGTTCAACCCGGTGCAGGGTCGTCTCGGCATATGACCGGACCGTCGCCAATGGTGTGCGCACCCGGTGGGCCGCTTCAGCAATAAAATCCTCGGACTGGCTGAGCGACTGGTCCAGCCGCCCCATCAGTGAATTCAGCGACAACACCAGCGGTGCCATTTCCTTGGGCACTGGCTTTTTGAACGGGCTCAGGTCCTGCGGCCCCCGGCGCGTGACCGACATGGTCAACCGGTTGAGTTGCCCGAACGTCGTCGACGCGACCCAGAACGACAACGCTGCGGTCAGAAGAAAAAAGCCCAACCCCAGATAGGCCGCATTGCGCGAGATTTGGTCTAGCGTGTCCGACAGTGCATCCTGTGTTTGACCCAAAGCCACCGCGATCTCGGTCTGTTTTCCCAGCCCGACAAGGGTGCGCCTTGCGCTGACTTGCCGGATACGTTCGCCTCGGACCTCGCCAGTGTGGAAGGTCCATTGCTCTTCCTCGGGGCCGTCTGAAAGCTGCAGGTCGTCATAGCCGGACATAAACGCCCCGTCCTGAAAGATGGCATAAAACACTCGGTCGTCTGACGGTGTGCTGAGCATCGAAAAGGCGGCATAGGGTATATCAACCTCTAACACGCCTTCCCGCAGCGCGGCCGCGTCCAGGATCGAAGCAACCGAGGCCACCAGAATATTGTCCTGCCCTTGCTGGGCCACCTTTGCCGCATAGCTGCGGACGGTGAAAAACAACAGGATGGCAAGGACAGCCGCGCCGCCGATCAGGGCCAGAACCAGACGGTTGCGCAAAGACCCTGATACTGTCGGACTAGGTACCATGGTCCAACCTGTACCCCAGCCCGCGCAACGTTGTGATTTTCAGATCGGACTTTTCCAAATGCTTGCGCAAGCGGCCGACATAGACCTCGATCGCGTTGTCCGAGACATTGTCGTCATAGGAAAACAGCCTGTCCGCCAGCTTTTGTTTCGAAAACACCTGACCCGGAGCGTTGATGAACAGCTCGATCATCCGTAATTCCCGATTGCGCAAGGAAACGGTATCGCCACCCACGGTCAGATGCCCGGCCACCGGATCAAAAACGATGCCGCCAATCTCGATGGTTGATTTCGAACTGCCCGACTTGCGGCGCAATACAGCGCGGCAGCGGGCCTCCAGCTCAGCGTGGTCAAAGGGTTTTGTGACGTAATCATCCGCGCCCAGATCCAGCGAACCGATTCGGTCCGATACCTGGCTGCGGGCGGTCAAAACGATGACGGGCGTGTCCAAACCCCCCGCACGGTGACGTTTTAGGAATTTACGACCGTCCCCGTCGGGCAGCATGATATCCAGCAGGATAAGGTCATAATCTTCGGTTTCGACAAAGGCGGTTGCGTCTTCCAGATTTGCTGCATGATCAACCACATGGCCGTCCAGGCGCATACGGGAACTGACCGCGTTCGCGAGGTCCAGATTGTCTTCTACAAGCAGAAACTTCATGGGCAGCAGACAGTATTTTCGCGCATGACAGGTTGATGTCAGGTTGATGTGTTTAGGTCCAGAATAATCTGAGCCGCCCTGCGGCCAGTTGTCAAATGGGAGGACATAATGACAACATTGAAACTGGGCCGCCGTGCCCTGATCGCAGCCGTGGCTGCAATTGGTCTGACCGGGCCTGCCTTGGCCGAAGACCAGGTTGTAGACAGCATCCACTTTCTGATCCCGGGCGGCGCTGGCGGCGGCTGGGACGGCACAGCCCGCGGCACGGGCGAGGCCCTGACCAATGCCGGTCTGGTTGGCACCGCATCCTACGAAAACATGTCGGGTGGCGGCGGCGGCAAGGCCATCGGGTTCCTGATCGAAAACGCCGACAGCAATCATGGTACTTTGATGGTGAATTCGACACCAATCGTCATCCGCTCGCTTACCGGTGTGTTCCCGCATAACTTCCGCGACCTGACGCTGGTATCAGGCACGATTGGAGATTACGCCGCGATTGTCGTGGGCAAAGACAGCCCCATTAATTCGATGGATGATCTTCTGGCCGCCTTTGACGCGGACCCATCCGCTACCGCCATTGGCGGCGGCTCGGTTCCCGGTGGCATGGACCATCTGGTTGCGGCCATGGTCATGGAAGCTGCTGGTAAGGACGCGCTTGGCGTCAAGTACATCCCTTATGACGCAGGCGGCAAAGCCATGGCGGCGTTGCTGTCCGGTGAGATCGCGGCCTTGTCGACGGGTTTTTCAGAAGCGGTTGATCTGTCCAACGCGGGCGAGGTCAAGATCATTGGCGTTACCTCGGACGAACGTGTTGACGCGGCACCAGACGCCATGACCATGAAAGAGCAAGGGATCGACACCACCTTTGTGAACTGGCGCGGTTTCTTTGCAGCCCCCGGCCTGCCCGAGGACAAACTGGCGACCTATCAGGCGGCGATCGCCAAAATGTACGACACGCCCGAGTGGGAAGAAGTACGCGCGCGCAATGGTTGGGTAAACATCCACAACTCGGGTGACGACTTCTCGACCTTCCTGGAACAGCAGGAACAGCAGATCAGCGACCTGATGAAAAAGCTGGGTTTCCTGTAATCCCTGTCCGGCAGAGCGGTGCGCCGCTCTGCCAGTCCAAACTGAATTCAAAAAAGGAGGGCGACTTATGGCGCTTGACCGCTGGATCGCGCTCATCATGCTGGGTGTTTGCCTGGCATATGGCTACGCCGCATGGTTTACGATGGATGGCAGCCTGCCCCCCTTCATGCAACGCAACCCAATCTGGCCCAGCACCTTCCCCAAAGTGCTGTCCATCCTCGGGATTATCGCCACAACGATCATCCTGCTGGGGTTTGAGAAATCTGAAATCAAAGAGGCCGATATCGATTATCGCCGCCTCGGCGAGTACCACCTTGGCCAGGCGCTTATGCTGTTGGCGCTGATGGTCATCTACGCTCTGTGTCTGCGGCCCGTCGGGTTCCTGATCTCAACAACCGCCTTCCTTGTTCTGGGTTCGTTTATCCTGGGCGAACGGAAATGGCACATCATGCTGCCTGTCGCCCTCATCGCGACGGGCTCTGTCTGGTACCTTGTCCAGGAAGTTCTTGGAATTTACATGCGCCCCCTGCCGGGCATTTTCGGAGGCTGATATGCTCGAAGGACTTCTGATCGGCCTGCAAACTGCATTTTCCATTCAAAACCTGCTGATGGTCGTCGCTGGATGCCTGATCGGCACATTCATTGGAATGTTGCCGGGTCTGGGGCCGATGTCGATCATCGCAATCATGATCCCGGTCGCCATTTCGATGGGCGACCCGTCCGCCGCACTGATCCTGCTGGCCGGGGTGTATTATGGCGCAATCTTTGGCGGCTCAACCTCGTCTATTCTGTTGAACGCGCCGGGGGTCGCCGGCACCGTAGCCTCCAGTTTCGACGGCTATCCAATGGCAAGGCAAGGCAAGGCCGGCAAAGCGCTGACCATCGCTGCAATTGCCAGTTTTGCAGGCGGAACGCTGGGGGCCGTGTTGTTGATGGTCTTTGCGCCGGCCCTGTCCTCGGTCGCACTGCTGTTCCATTCGGCGGAGTACTTCGCCCTTATGGTGGTCGGCTTGTCAGCCATCGCGGCGTTTGCCGGGTCGGGTCAGGTTGCCAAGGCGATGATCATGACCATTCTGGGGTTGATCATGGCCACGGTGGGCGAGGGTGCGTTGTTCAATCTGCCACGCTTTACCATGGGCATCATGGATCTACAGTCGGGCTTTGGCTTTATCACCCTTGCCATGGCGATGTTCGCCCTGCCTGAAGCTCTGTTTTTGGTCCTCAAGCCCAAGAACCTGCAAGGTGACGATGGTGAGATTAAAGACCTGCGCATCACCAGAGCCGAAGCCAGGGCCATTGCCCCAGTGATCGGACGTCAATCTATCCAAGGGTTCTTTATCGGCGTCCTGCCCGGCGCAGGCGCGACAATTGCCAGCTTTTTGGGCTATGCGATCGAACGCAATATCGCCCCAAAAGAAGAGCAGGAAGAGTTCGGAAAAGGCTCGATCAAAGGTCTCGCCGCGCCCGAAACTGCAAACAACGCGGCCTGTACCGGTTCGTTTGTACCGCTGCTGACATTGGGCATTCCGGGATCGGGCACGACAGCCATCCTGCTGGGTGCCCTGATCGCGCTGAACGTGACACCGGGCCCACGGCTAATGCTGGATGAGCCACAGATATTCTGGGCGGTGATCATGTCGATGTTTATCGGTAATCTGGTTCTGTTGATCCTGAACCTGCCGCTGATCCCCTATATCGCCAAGGTTTTGTCAGTGCCCCGGAACTACCTGATCCCGTTCATTTTGTTCTTCACCCTGATGGGGGCCTATATCGGCCAGAACAATGCGACCGAGTTGTTGTTGCTGGTTGGGTTCGGCATCTGCGCCACTGCGCTGAAGTTTGCCGACTACCCGCTGGCTCCACTGCTGATCGGCTTCATTCTGGGCGGCATGATGGAGGACAACTTTTCCCGCTCGATGCAGCTCTATGATGGTATCGCCTTTATCTGGGAACGTCCGATGACATTGGGGCTTTTGGTCATCGCCGCACTGCTGATCCTGTTGCCCAGCTACCGCGCGCGGCGCGCACGGGCGCGTGCGGCAGGCGTGGCTGATGGCGACTGACCCGCTTGCAGGCGTTCGGGTTCTTGACCTGACAAACGTTCTGGCGGGCCCGTATTGTTGTTATCAGCTGGCCCTCATAGGCGCAGACGTCATCAAGGTCGAACGCCCGGACGGCGGCGATCTGGCCCGCGTTCTGGGTGCCGATCCTGACCGCAACGCCGCCGGTATGGGCATCAGCTTTCTGGCGCAAAACGCCGAGAAACGCTCTGTCACGCTAAATATGAAATCTGAACGGGGCAAAATACTGCTGAAACAGTTGGTGCAGACAGCCGATGTTCTGGTCGAAAACTTCCGGCCCGGGGTAATGGATCGTCTGGGGTTGGGATATCAGGCGCTGAAGGCCGAGAACCCCAACCTGATTTACTGCGCCATCAGCGGCTTTGGGCAGGACGGACCCCGCAAGGATGACCCGGCCTATGATCAGATCGTTCAGGGGATCAGCGGCGTCATGTCGATCACCGGTTCGGCTGATACCGCGCCTTACCGGGTTGGATACCCAGCAGCGGACACGATCGGTGGTATGACCGCAGCCTTTGCCGTTGCCGCGGCGCTGAACGCAAACCCGCGTGGTGCGTTTCTGGACGTGGCCATGTCCGAGGCTGTGATTTCCACCATGGGCTGGGTGGTGTCGAATTTTCTGGTCGGTGATGTGCAACCGGGTGCCCACGGCAATGAAAACACAACATCAGCACCATCTGGCACCTTTGCCACTGCCGACAGCCCGATCAACATCGCCGCTAACCGGGATGAGCAATGGCAGGCCCTTGCGCGACACCTTGGCCGCGCTGACCTGCTGCACCATCCCGATTACGCCAGCCGCGAAACCCGCAAACAGAACCGCCACGTCCTGCGCGCAGAGTTAGAGACCGTTCTGCGCACGCGTCCCGCCGATGTTTGGGTGCAGGAATTAAACGCACTGGGCGTTCCAACCGGACCAGTTTTTTCGGTCCCCGATGCTTTGGCAGATGAACAGTTGTCCGGACGCGGCCTGATCGGAGCACTGTCGGTCCGGGGCGAAGACCTCCGCCTGGCAGGCAGCCCCGTCGTTGTGAACGGCAGCCGCAAAATGCCACAGGTATCACCGCCTGATCTGGGGGCGGACAATGTCTCGATCTGGTCAGAGCTTGGCCTGTCCAAGGTCGAAATCGATGCGTTGAAAAAGGAGGGCGTCATATGAGCGATGTTGCCGACTGGTGGACTACAGCCATCATCGACATGGAGCCCGGTCGGATTGATCTGCGCGGAGAGCCCATTCAGGACCTGATCGGTGCGCTCAGCTTTGCTGAAATGATCTGGTTCATGGTGCGCGGAGACAGACCATCGCCCTCGCAGGCCCACCTGTTCGAAGCCGCCCTTGTCGCAGCCGTGGATCACGGCCCGCAGGCCCCTTCCATCGCCACTGCGCGGATGGCCGTAACCTGCGGATTACCCTTGAACAATGCGATGGCCAGCGCGGTGAACATGCTGGGTGACATCCATGGCGGCGCGGGTCAGCAGGCGGTGACGCTCTATCATTTCGTTGATTCCCATTCCGAGAGTTTGGACGTTGCGCTGAACCAATGGGTCACGGTTCACGGAAAAATCCTGCCGGGCTTTGGGCACAGGTTTCATACCCCGACCGATCCAAGGGCACCGCGCCTTATGGAATTGGTTGACACCGCTGTCGCACAGGGTGCGTGCGATGGCCGTTTCGCGACCATCGCGCAAAGGATCGAGACAGAGCTGGCGCACCGGGTGGGCAAACCGGTTCCGATGAACATCGACGGAGCGACCGCGGTGATTTACGCCGAACTGGGATTTGCTGCACCGCTCGCGCGCGGTTTGTTCTGTCTGTCCCGGTCCGTCGGAATACTCGCCCATGCCTGGGAACAGATGCAGCAGGGCGGGCGCAACAAGGGGCCGACCCCACCCAAATACCGCTGGACTTACAAGCCGGATGCCGACCAGCACTAGCCTTTTCGATACGACAGCGCCCCGGCTTTAACTTCGCTAGGCTTGTTTTTCGACCACGGGCTCGACATCGGGGCGAACAGGCTCAACCTCCAATTCGATGACCTCGGAGTCCACCGTTTCCGCGACCTCTTCCATGTCAGGCTCAGGGGCTGGATCAGCCTTGTCTTCCAGCGCACCCACGATCAACGGCAGCATGTGAACACCAGTGGCCGAGGCAATCTCGGGCGTTTGCGGTGTTTGCCAACTGAGCGTATCAAAGCTGTGGCAATTCTGACAGACCGGGCCCCATTCGGCCTGGATATCGTGGCAATTGTCGCAGACCCATTGCGGCCCGCGTGGTGCATTCAGCGCCTTAGCCAGCCAGCCTTGAACCACCGCGTCCGTCGACCCCTCGCCGCGTTCAATTGCAGCCATCAAGGTGTAAGCCCGGGCATCCGCCTGCTTTTCAACAACATCACCCAGCGCGCGACGCGCTTCGGGAAAGTCTTCGGCAACGATGCTCAGTTCGGCCAAAATCAACCTAGTTTCCGGGTTTTCGGGATGAATACGAGTCAACGCGGTAAAGCGCTTGATGCGCTCGACGGGGGTTTCATCCGGCGCAATCTCGGCAAAGGCGTGGGCCAGATCAGGGTGGGGTTGAACCTCCCACGCTTTTTTCAGGATCTTGGTCGCGGCGCGCGGTTTGCCTTTTTCGATATAGGCCCGCGCGGCCATCGCAGCGGCGGGGACAAGATCGGGGGACAGGCGGTTGGCCTCAATCGCGTGTTCCTGCTGTTCGACCGTGGCGCTTTCATCCAGAATATCCTTGGCTTCGGACAGGGCCAGAACCGCGTCGCGTCGTTTGAATACATCGCGTGGCAGATGACCGGCCTTCAGCTTGGCCGTCAGGGTCGAGCGCGCGCCAACCCAATCCTGCGCCTTGGTCTGCAGACCCAGCAAAATATCCTGCGTTTCGGCATGGCGCGGTTTGATCGCCAAAGCTTTTTCAGCCAGTTTACGGGCGGTGTCGTCATCGCCCTCGGCCAGTTTCTGTTTCATGATACCGCGCACGCCGACAAAGCGGGTGGCATTGTTCGTGACCAGTTTCTTGTAGGTATCAGACGCCTTTTTGGTGTCGCCATTCATCTCAGCCGCCTGAGCCACCAGCAAGTTGGTCAGTTCTGGCTTGTTCAACAGTTTCTCGGCCTTGGTAGCCTTGGTCATTGCCACACGCCCCTCGCCCGAGGCCAGCGCCATGATCCCATCGGCCAGCGCTTGATAACCGCGCTGTTCGCGGCTGCGGTCGAAATAGCGCGACAGGGCCGTTTCATCGCCGTTGAGAAACTTCAGCGTAGCAATCAGCAGGGTCAGCAGCTTGAAGAGTACCCAGATCGCCACAACCATCACACCCAGCGCGATCACCGATTGCAGTGGTCCAAGCGTGTATTCCACGCCCCCAACGGTGATCTGCACGCCCCCGCTGGTTTCCATCAGGAACATGGCGCCCATGGCCAGCAGGCCGATAATCGCTACAAAAACAAGAATCTTAAACAATGACCACAGCATGGCAGGTCCTTCAGTTCGAGTTTACGCTGGATTGAAGCGTATTAGCAGCATCGACGGCAGCCACACGCGTCTGAGCCGCCTGCTCCCAATCGGCCAGAGCAGCCTGCGCCGCATCGGGCAGGGATTTGAGTTCACTCAGCGCCGCCGACACTTTGCCATCCGCCAAAGCAGCCTGCGCGCGGGACAGGACCGCGTCCGGGCTATCGCCGTCCTGCGGCGTGACCGAGCGTGCGCCGGTCTGGCGCTGTAAAAAGGCCACAAGCCCGGTACTCTTGTCCGCGTCACGCGCATCCGCCAGCGCAGTACGGGCTGCGGGCGCAAAGGACGCCCGTAAAGCGGCAAGGGTTTCAACGCCCTTTTCCGCAGGAGCTGACAGAGCCTCGGGCACAGTCACACCGCCAGCTGTAAGCTCACCTACCAAATCGTTATAGGGCTGGCCTGAATCCAGCTGGCCATGGACCTGAGACAGGATCGCTGCATTGGTTGCAGCCTGTGCCTTGGCCGCTGCTTGAGATTCCAGCGCCTGCGCGTCCGAGACCATTTTTTCGACCTCAGCCCGCTGCGCGGCCAGTGAGTCCTGCAGTTTCTTCAGCTCGGCCTCAAAGGCGGCGGATACTTCGGGTGTCGCCCCTTGGGTCAACGCACCGCTTTCCAGATCGTTGACGCGGCTGGCCAGAGGGTCGACCTTGCCTGCCAGCCCATCGAGGCTGGATTTGACCGTCTCCAATTCCGAGGTGAGCGGCGCGACCTGATCCGACAGCGCCGAAAGCTTTGTATTCAGATCCGTGGTGTCCGACAGCGAATTCTTCAGGCTTTCAATTTGAGTGGATTGATCATTGAGTTTCGTCTCTAGCGCCGCCAGCGTATCCGTTTCGCCCTTGGTGAACAGACCCGCGTTGCCCGCCGCAAATCCGATTGCTGCGGCAATTGCACCGCCGATCAAAGCGGGTACGAACCCGCCCCGTTTTTCTTGTCGGGGTTCGGCGGGCTTGTCTTCGACGGGAACCGGGGCGGCTTCGGCTTCGGCTTCGGCTTCGGCTTCGGCTTCGGCTTCGGCTTCGGCTTCGGCTTCGGCTTCGGCTTCGGCTTCGGCTTCGGCTTCGGCTTCGGCTTCGGCTTCGGCTTCGGCTTCGGCTTCGGCTTCGGCTTCGGCTTCGGCTTCGGCTTCGGCTTCGGCTTCGGCTTCGGCTTCGGCTTCGGCTTCGGCTTCGGCTTCGGCTTCGGCTTCGGCTTCGGCTTCGGCTTCGGCTTCGGCTTCGGCTTCGGCTTCGGCTTCGGCTTCGGCTTCGGCTTCGGCTTCGGCTTCGGCTTCGGCTTCGGCTTCGGCTTCGGCTTCGGCTTCGGCTTCGGCTTCGGCTTCGGCTTCGGCTTCGGAAAGCACCTCTTCTACCTGCTCGGGCAGGTCAAGCAGCGCATCTTCTGCAGTGGAAACAGGGTCGATCTCGCCCTCTGACTTGGGGTCTTCCACCGGCTTTTGATCGGTTTTCTTTTTGCCAGCCAACGCAACGTTCCCCTTATCGAATCCAAAAACACAAGAATAACAGACTAGACCAAGTTAGTCGGTGGCCTCGTCGCCCTCAACCCGCATCGCATGTTTCACAAGCTTTTTAACGGCTTTCCGCATTTTCTTGGGTGTCGGCGCTTTGGTAATCTTCAGGCGTACATAGTCTATGGAATAAAGGGATTCGGCTGTGGCATCGCTGATAGCGGCCAACCATAGGGGCGCAGAACCAACCCAGATGTCGGCAAAATGTCGCGCCGTTCGAGGTGAAAACAAAGGCGCAATTATCGATGTTTCGCCACCTGCTGCCACCGTTGCCTCGGATGTCAGCGGTAACAGGTGCTGTTGATAAACGGGCTGTTCGCGGGTCGTCAGCCCCGACTCGGTCAATCGTTCAGCGATATTACCCCGGCTGTGTTCGCCCCGCAGGTGCAACAGTGGGCTATCGGGCCTGTCCTTGAGAAGAAACGCCACCAGCTCTTCGGCTGTGGCCCCTACCATCTGCGCGTTCCACCCTACCCCCTTGGCCGTACCGGTGGTGGCAGGCCCCACGCAGAACGCCGGCAAATCCCGCGCCACATCCAGAGAGGCTGCGGCATTCACTGCATTTGCAGAAGTAAAGATCAGACCACGCACCCCTGCAGTATCCACCTGAACGGACAGCGGTCTGATTTCCAGAATCGGGGAATAGATGACCTGAACCCGGGACCTGATGCGGGTCGGCAGCTGCGCGACAAACCTCTCAGAGGCGGCGCGAGGGCGGGTCATCAACAAATACAACAGGCGGCGCCTTCGGCCTTGGGATTGTTTGCATCTGCGCAGGGTGATACCCCGCTTGGACATCATGATGCAACGGATCAGGCCAATGGTGCAAACACTTACAGTACTCGGGTTGGAAAGCAGCTGTGACGACACCGCCGCCGCAGTCGTGCGCCAGCCCGACGGCGAACAGGCAAGGATTCTGTCATCAATCGTGCATGGTCAGACTGAATTGCACAGCGCCTTTGGCGGGGTTGTCCCGGAAATCGCGGCGCGGGCCCATGCCGAGAAACTGGATATCTGCGTCGTTCAGGCGCTTGACGACGCGGGCCTGAACCTGTCCGATATGGACGCTATTGCCGTGACCGCCGGTCCGGGCCTGATTGGCGGCGTCCTGTCGGGAGTAATGTGCGCCAAAGGGCTAAGCGCCGCAACCGGCCTGCCCCTGATCGGGGTCAACCATCTGGCCGGGCACGCGCTAACGCCACGCCTGACCGACGGGATCGCCTTTCCTTACCTGATGCTGCTGGTGTCGGGCGGGCATTGCCAATACCTGATCGTGCACGGGCCTGAAAAATTCACCCGCCTTGGCGGTACAATTGACGACGCCCCGGGCGAGGCCTTCGACAAGACCGCCCGCCTGTTGGGTCTGCCGCAACCCGGCGGCCCCTCGGTCGAGGCCGAGGCGCGGCTGGGCGATCCCAAACGGTTCCGCTTTCCCCGGCCTCTCCTGGATCGGCCGGGGTGTGATTTGTCCTTTTCGGGGCTCAAGACCGCTTTGATGCGTATGCGTGATCAGATTGTCGCTGAAAAAGGCGGCCTGACCCGTCAGGACCGCGCTGATCTTTGCGCCGGGTTTCAGCAGGCCATTGTCGACACATTGGCCGAGAAAACCCGCCGTGCGATTGACCTGTACCTGTCGGAAGAGCCCTCGGACCCGGTCATTGCCGTCGCTGGTGGTGTGGCCGCAAATTCCGCTATACGCGCCGCGTTAGAGACTGTTTGTGAGGAAAACGGCGCACGTTTCACTGCGCCTCCACTTGGCTTGTGTACCGACAATGCCGCCATGATCGCGTATGCCGGGATCGAACGGTTTCGGACCGGCGCAAGGGCTGGGCTGGACCTGACCGCGCGCCCCCGCTGGCCGCTGGACCAGACCAGCCCTGCCATGCTGGGCAGCGGCAAGAAAGGCGCCAAAGCATGAGTATTTCGGTATTGGGATCAGGCGCGTTTGGCACCGCATTGGCGATCTCGCTGGCCGGAAACGGACCGGTGACTCTGTGGTCGCGGGATACGAAACAGGCGCAATTGATGCAGGAAAACCGCGAGAATGCGGCACGTCTGCCAAACATAGGCCTACCGGACAGAATAGCGGTGACGTCAGATATCACGCTGGCCGCACAAAGCGACATCCTGCTGGTTTCCGTACCGATGCAAAAACTGCGCGGTGCCTTGCGGGACTACTCCGCTGTGCTGGCCGGAAAGACGCTGGTCGCATGCTGCAAAGGGATTGAACTGTCGACCGGCCTTGGGCCCATCTCGGTGATCCGCAAGACGGTCCCGGATGTGCACCCCGCCCTTCTGACCGGGCCGAGCTTTGCCGACGACATCGCGCGTGGGCTTCCCACCGCCCTGACGCTGGCCTGCAAAGATGATGTGCTGAACCAAAAGCTGCAGCACGACCTGAGCACAGCCAATTTGCGCCTGTATCGCACAACTGATGTGATCGGGGCCGAACTGGGCGGTGCATTGAAAAATGTCATGGCCATCGGTTGCGGTGCCTGTATCGGTGAAGGCATGGGCGAAAGCGCCCGCGCTGCACTGATGACACGAGGCTTTGCCGAGATGCAACGCTTTGCCCTGATGCGCGGTGCCCGGCCTGACACTCTGATGGGGCTTTCGGGGATGGGCGATCTGGTTCTGACCTGTTCATCCGCGCTGTCCAGAAACTATCGCTATGGTCTGGCACTGGGGCGGCAGGATGACTTTGACACAAACACCACCGTCGAGGGCGTTGCAACAGCACACGCCCTGACCGAGATTGCGGCCGCCGAAAACCTGGACATGCCCATCAGTACAACGGTGGCGGAACTCAGCAGCGGCGCATACAGTGTGGCCGAAGCCATGCGCTGGCTGCTCAACCGACCCCTCAAGGAGGAATAGAATGCTGATCGCCCTCATCGCTCGTGACAAGGACGGCGCCCTGCAAACCCGGATGGACAATCGCGCGGCCCATCTTGCGTATATCGAGGAAACCGGCGTCGTGGCGCAGGCCGGTCCCCTGCTGGACGGTGACGCCATGATCGGATCGCTGATCATCCTCGAGGTCGAAGATATGACTGGCGCACAGGCCTGGGCCGACAATGACCCCTATGCCAAGGCCGGGCTGTTTCAGTCGGTCGATCTGATTGCCTGGAAGAAGGTCATCGGCTGATGGCGTATTGGCTGTTCAAATCCGAACCCTCAACCTGGAGCTGGGATCACCAGGTCGCCAAGGGCGAGCTGGGCGAAGAATGGGATGGTGTGCGCAATTATCAGGCACGCAACTTCATGCGCCAGATGCAAGTCGGTGACCGGGGGTTCTTTTACCATTCACAAAAGGACAAGGCGATTGTCGGCATAGTCGAGGTCTGCGCCCTGGCCCATCCTGACAGCACCACCGATGATGAGCGTTGGGAATGCGTGGATATCAGGGCGATACGACCTTTTACGACGCCGGTCACCCTGGAACAGATCAAGGCCGAGGAACGTCTGGATCAGATGGTTCTGGTGAAGAACTCGCGCCTGTCGGTTCAGCCAGTCAGCGATGTGGAATGGCAGCTGGTGTGCGCCCTCGGTCAGACACAGGCAGACTGACGCACAAACCTGTTGCGACCCCAATCCTTCTCAATCCTGCGGTAAAATGCTATACAAGGCGCGCTTCGCCCGGCGGGATACTTTAGATTACGAGTTTTGTGATCCCGTCGTTCTTTTGGTGTTGTCGGATTATTGATCGTTTCTGTTTGAGAGTTTGAGCCCATGTCTGACGAAAAAGGCAGCACTGGGAATTTCGACAAAGGTGTCTCTGCGCAGATATCCAAAAGCTGGGAGGCGCGGCTGGAAGAGGCGCGCAATCAACGGGCTTTAGCCCTCGCTCAAAACACGCAGCCCGCCAAGCAAGAAGAGCCCTCAGATCGCGCATCCGTCGCCGTTCAGGACGACCCTGTAAAGACTGACGTTGAACCCACGCCGCTGGTGGCGAAACCACCTCTGTTCAAAAGCCAGAACAAACACCGGACCGACCAAAACGGGCGCCGTCTATTCGCTGTTGTTTTGGCGTCAATGCTTGCCGGTGGCTTTCTGTATTGGGGAGGATCCAGCGTCATCTCGAACTGGAAAACTGCCGATGATTCAACTTGGGCGGATCAGAGCGCGCTTGCCGCGGTAGTTGTGATCGAGAATGAAGACCCTCAACCGGCTGAAACCGAGCTGTCGCAGGTCCCGGTGCCAGCCATAGACCAAACTGATCTGGCGACCGATCTCACCATGGCCATGACGCCCAATAGGCCCGACATTTTCAATCCGCCAGAAGACATACAGGCCCCAACGTTATCCGTGACCCCGACAGGCTTACCCCTCATGCACCCACCGAAATACCAATCACCTGTTCAGCCGCCAGTGCTACACGCGATTTCACTGCCGTTGGAAGAGCTGGTCCTGACTCCGGATAGCATCACGCAGTCAGCGTCGCAGCTTTACGATAAGTCACAGAATCCGGCACATTTTTTCGGCCCGTACCTACCGGACAATGCAACAGATTCGATTAGACCAACCAATGAAGAGGCCCCGACTGCACCAAAGACCAAAGCGGCCATTGATGTATCGCTGTTTGTGCCCGTTCAGGTTTCAGTCGAAACCAGCGAAAAGGCGATGCAGGTTTTGACTGATGGCAAAGCAAATGTTTCGGCGACAGCCCGAGTCGGGTATTCGGTCAGGGAAACTCAGGTACGCTACTATCATCCAAATGATGCTGAAATGGCCATTTCCGTGGCCGGCGCCCTAGGCGGCATTTCAAGGGATTTTACCAACGCAGGTCGCAAAACCAGACCAGGTCGTATTGAGGTTTACCTGGCAGGAAGAGGTGGTCGCGTAGCCAGCGAAGCAAGGGTGGAACAAACCCAGTTTGATCAGTTCGTCGAACGCCTGCTGAAAGAGCTTCAGTAACTCGGACTTATCGGAAAAAAGGGAAGGCCCTGACGAATTCAGAACCTTCCCTACCCCCGCGTGCTCCCTACTCACCACACGCGTCTGGATATCTTTGGCTCTGACCGTCCTGGTCACACTGGGACATTAGCCCATTTCCCGCACCCGGCACAAACACCAATTGCTTAAAATTGGATACGCCCGCCAGAGGACTGACGGGCGCCGCAAATTGGATTTGGCCCGGCTCAGCCGTAAATCGACTCTTTGCCGAAATGTTTGGTCAGCATGTAATAGACCACTGCGCGGTATTTGTTACGCTCGGACATGCCATAGGTTTCCAGCACCTTGTTGATCGCTTCCGAAAGCTCCGGACCATCCGACAGGCCCAGTTTCTTGATCAGGAAGTTGTTCTTGACCGTCTCAATCTCACCATCCTGGCTGGCCGCCACAGTTGAGGCGTCGGCGTCATAAATAGCCGGACCACAGCCGATGGTCACTTTGGTCAACAGATCCATATCGGCATCCATGCCGCATTTGGACTTCAGATCTTCTGCGTATTTGGCGATCAACTCGTCGCGTTTTCCCATAGTCATCTCCTCGTTGGTTTTTTAGATGTCCCCATGCATCGCAAACGGTAGCGATGTGAAGGCGATGCACAAAGGGAAAAATCGAATCCATTCCCCGTAAACACACCTCTGCAGTATCCCGGATAAATTGTTTTTTGTTGATTTTATATTTAACATGTGGGTTAAATAATGACACAAGGAGGTTCCCATGCCCGTATCCCTGCCCAACGAATCCGCAGAATACCGCACGGCCCGCAACGCGCTGCTGGCGGCCGAAGCCGATCTGAGATCCCGAGTAGAACAGGTGGCAGCACTGCGCCGGACACTGCCCAATGGTGGCAAGGTGCCGCAGGATTATGCGTTCCGCAGCCCCGAGAATGAGATTTACCCTATTTCCTCACTGTTTGGGTCCCATGACACATTGGCGATCTATTCTTTGATGTATGGTCCAGACGCGACCCAGCCCTGCCCGATGTGTTCCGCTTTTTTGGATGGTATGAACGGTCAGGTCGCGCATATCGGTCAAAAGATCTCGATTGCCGTTGTCGCCGAGAATACGCCCGAAAAGCTGGCACAGTTGAAACGACAAATGGGCTGGTCGGATCTGCCGCTTTTTTCGGCGCTCGGCACCGGGTATCAAAGCGACTACCTTGCGCAGTCTGAGGGTGGCGATCAGTTACCTATCCTCAATGTATTCCGGCGCGATCAGGGCGGCATCCACCATTTCTGGGCGTCCGAACTGTTCTTTGAACCCAGTGACTGGCACCCCCGGCATGTGGATGCCGCTTGGCCCCTGTGGAATATTCTGGACCTGACACCGCAGGGCCGTGGCGACTTTTTCCCAACACTGCGCTGAACCTAAAATGAAAACGGCGGCCGGATGGGCCGCCGTTTCTGATTTGAGGTGGAACACCTCAGTACCGGTAATGCTCGGGCTTGTAAGGACCTTCCGGTGCTACACCGATATAGGCGGCCTGGTCATTGTCCATCTTGGTCAGCTTCACGCCGATCCGGTCCAGATGCAGGCGGGCCACTTTCTCGTCCAGATGCTTGGGCAGGATGTAGACCTTGTTCTCGTACTGGTCACCCTTGGTAAACAGCTCGATCTGCGCCAGCACCTGGTTGGTGAAGGATGCCGACATCACAAACGACGGGTGGCCGGTGGCATTGCCGAGGTTCAGCAGACGACCTTCGGACAACAGGATGATGCGATTGCCCGAGGGCAGCTCGATCATATCGACCTGTTCCTTGATGTTGGTCCATTTGTGGTTCTTCAGGCTGGCCACTTGGATTTCGTTGTCGAAGTGACCGATATTGCCGACGATGGCCATGTCCTTCATCGCGCGCATATGCTCGATCCGGATCACGTCCTTGTTGCCGGTGGTGGTGATGAAGATATCCGCGCTAGCAACTTCGTCTTCCAGCAGCGTCACTTCAAACCCGTCCATTGCCGCCTGAAGCGCGCAGATCGGGTCGACCTCGGTCACCTTCACGCGGGCACCTGCCCCGCGCAGGGACGCGGCCGAACCTTTGCCCACGTCGCCATAGCCGCAGACCACGGCAACCTTACCGGCCATCATGGTGTCGGTGGCGCGGCGGATGCCGTCGACCAGCAATTCCTTACAGCCGTATTTGTTGTCGAATTTCGACTTGGTGACGCTGTCGTTGACGTTGATTGCCGGGAACGGCAGTTGGCCGTCATTCACCAGCTGATACAGGCGGTTCACGCCCGTCGTTGTTTCCTCGGACACGCCCTGAATCTGGTCGCGCATCTTGGTGAACCAGCCGGGCGAGGCCGCCAGACGCTTGGCGATCTGCTTCTTGATCACCTCTTCCTCTTCCGAGCCCGGCACAGGGATGATATCTTCACCCGCTTCGGCGCGCGCGCCCAGCAGGATATACAAGGTCGCGTCGCCGCCATCGTCCAGGATCAAGTTGGGGCCGTCCGCAAACATAAAGGACTTGTCCAGGTAGTCCCAATGCTCTTCCAGCGTCTGACCTTTGATGGCAAAGACCGGAACACCCGCTTCGGCAATCGCCGCCGCAGCATGGTCCTGGGTCGAGAAAATGTTGCACGACGCCCAGCGCACATCTGCGCCCAGTGCGACCAGCGTTTCGATCAGCACGGCAGTCTGGATGGTCATATGCAACGAGCCGACGATGCGGGCACCGCTCAGCGGCTTGCTTGCACCGTATTCGGTGCGCAGCGCCATAAGGCCCGGCATTTCGGTGTCGGCGATATCCAGTTCCTTGCGGCCAAACCCGGCCAGCGAAATGTCTTTGACGATATAGTCCCCGGCCATCAGGTGCTCCATTCCGGTAAATCACAGTCCCGGCTGCCCCTAGCATCACTTGGGGTCGGTAGCAACTTGGATGACCGTAAACAGATGTTCCGCCACTTAAATCAGCTGGGTTGACCCTTTGGTTCAATCTTCGGGATCGCTTCAAAAAAATCTGTGCCAACGGCGACAATACAACTAATGCCGTTCGCGCGGGTCACCAGAACAGTATAGCTTCCGGTTTCCTTCGAGGTCCAAACCTCCATGACAGCCTGTGCCCCACGCGTTTTCTGCAATCCGCCAAAGACCAGCTCTTCTGAATAGCTGCCTTGTAGCTTGGCGATCACATCTTCGCGCTCAGCACAACTTTGGGCAAAAGCGGGGGGGGCGGTGGCGGCCATTCCAAAGGCCAGAGAAATTCCAAACAGTCGCTTAAACATAGCGGGCTCCTTTCGATACGGGTTACGTTCCGAGAGGGGCACACTGGGAGGAGCATGCGCCCCCCTCAGCACAAATGTCGGTATCAACAGGTGTCGATGCAAAGCACGAATGCTCAAGAAAAAGTTGGCAGCTGTTGATATCGACAGGTACATCATAGCACAAAAACGCGAAACTTACGTGTTCGACTTCACAAGGCATGGCATAATGGCAACACAAGCAAGAGCATGGCAGAGGATGCTGTCGGGGCGCAGGCTGGACTTGCTGGACCCGACTCCGGTGGACATCGAAATCGAAGATATCGCCCACGGACTGGCCTTTGTGGCGCGCTGGAACGGCCAGACGGCGGGCGATTTCGCCTATTCCGTGGCCGAGCATTCCCTGCTGGTCGAAGAGCTTTTTGGCCGCATCGCGCCCAAAGCACCGATGAAATGGCGGCTGGCGGCCCTGTTACACGACGCCCCCGAATATGTGATCGGAGATATGATCTCTCCGGTAAAATCCGCCGTCGGCCCCGGTTACGGCGCGCTGGATGACCGGCTGACGGCTGCAATCCACATCCGGTTCGGCCTGCCCGCAGCGGTTCCTGCGACAGTAAAACGACAGATCAAAAAGGCCGACAAGATCAGCGCCTGGATGGAGGCCACACAGATTGCCGGGTTTTCCGACGGTGAGGCCACCAAGTTCTTTGGCCGCCCGGACATGTCGGTGATGGAAGGGCTGGAGATCCGGTTACGCCCGCCGGTTGAGGTGCGGCGGGCGTTTACCGACCGGCATCAGGTGCTATTAGCCCAGCTCTAACCAAACACGTAAAAGCACAGCTTGTTGCCATCCAGATCGCGGGCATAGGCCCCGTAAAAGCGATCCGGGACACGTTGGCCGGGCTCGCCCTCGTCGGTGGCACCAAGGCTGATGGCCTTGTCGTACAGGGCCTTAGCTTCATCCTTCGAGGCCGCCGAAAAGGCAATCATATTGCCGTTCCCAACCGCGCACTCATCTCCGTCATACGGTGTGCAAACAGCCAACATCGGTGCCGCAGGATCATTGCCGATAAAGACAATGCGCCCGGCATTGATCACAACTTTGGCACCCTTGTCAGAGAACAGGTTTGTATAAAAATCTGTCGCACGCTTCAAATCTGAAACGCCGATCGTCACATATCCGATCATGGGTCTATCCTGTTTTTTAGTGGGTTTAGATTTGACCCCGACACTCAGGCATACCCTGGCAAGTATCAAGTCACTAAACTGTTAGGCTGGGCAGGTGTAGGACCACCAACGAAAACTAAGGCCAGCCACTAACCGATTCCATCATTGGCAACCTGGACAAGGCGGTGATAGAGGGGTCAGAGATCAGACTTAAACCACCGGTTTTTGTAGGGCGGGCGCCTATGGATCGACACGTGGCGCTGATAGGCTTACTTTAGCAATTGGTGTTGATCCAATGTCCGTTCTGAGCCCAAACCGGTCCTTCACCGCACTTTGAGGCTTCGCTCGTGCAGCATGTCGAGATCTGCGAAAATAGGACATTCAGCACCGGATTGAAAATGGCTGATGAGCGGAAAATGCGGTCGGTCACATTGAAGCGAAATTTTCTCAGGGCTTCGGTTTTGGCTGGACGTAGCGAATGAAGAGGCTGTTGCCCTGTCTCTTTGTTTCGAAGTCTTTGATCGCGGCTACAAGATCGCTCAGTTTCGACTTTCCGTAAGTCCGAGCGTCGAAATCGGGATGCGCAGCGACTACAGACTGCCCTAGTTGTCCTAGGTGAAACCACTCGTCATCCTGTTGGATGCGAGCCATAGCATCTAGGAGTAACTTTGCAGCTTTTTGCGGCTGCTCCTTTGCCGAAGCCGATTTCTTAGCTTCATCTTCATCCGCTAAAAGGTTTTCGATAAAAATAAATCGGTTACACACGTTCCTAAGTGGTTCCGGAGTTTTTTTCTCTCCAATGCCAATTACCATTAAGCCATCCTCTCTGAGACGATTGGCTAAACTGGTAAAATCACTGTCAGAAGATACCAAAACAAAGCCGTCGAACCGACCTCCATGTAAGATGTCCATCGCATCAATCACTAGACCAATATCGGAAGCGTTCTTACCTGAGATATTTGCGGTCTGCTGGTGTGCAACAAGGCCCAGTGTCAGGATTTTCTCCGACCAGCTTTTCAGCCGACCGCTAGTCCAGTCGCCATAAACTCGTCTAAGTGCGGGCTCACCGATTGAAGCGACCTCCTTGAGGATTGCTTCCGCAAATTTGGCTGGCACGTTATCGGCATCAATCAGTGTAGCCAATAGCGGTTGAGAACGTTCGGTCATTTGGCCAGCACCATATCTTTTGCCATATAGTATTAACTTGTCTCTGCTTATCGAATTGCCGACGCGAAGACCAGAATACTTAAGAAACAGAAATCTAGAGGATAAGAAGAGACCACTCTGGGCTCACAGCAGACCTTCACTGCGGAGGGCATCGGTTGGAGGTAAGAGCCCATAGCAACATATACTTCAAAAAAGAGAATGTCGGCTTTTAAGCGCACCCCAATTTTCGTATGCGCAGAACAACCTGACCTAATTTTTGGAACATTTGATGTGTAACGCACTTGCTCTCTTGGGGCTGATAATTCTTTTAGTGTTTGGAGACGTTGCATCTGCTGAAGAAGTATATGTCACCGCGAACGGCGAAAGGGTGAACGCCCTCGACGTTTTTCAAGACTGTGATGTTTGCCCAGAAATGATCGTTCTACCGCTGGGTGAGATTCAAATGGGCACAACGGTCCGAGAGGCGAATGCTGCGCAGTTAAGCGGATATTTAACCATAAATACCTATTTAACCACGAAACTCGACCCATCTGACTACGAATTGAAGCTCAGACAGTCCTTTACCAACCTTGGCATCGATCCAGATCGACCTGAAGAGGGTCTAAGACAATATTATGCAAGTGGAAACGTCGTCCAACAGGATGACCCCCAGTATTCTGTCAATCCGTTTCTGCACGAAGTACCCCGCCATCTGGTTACTATTGATCTGCCTATCGCTATGGGACGCAACGAAGTTACGCGCGAAGAATGGGCTGCTTGCGTTGAA
The DNA here is from genome assembly GCF_042768335.1 of Ruegeria meonggei. NCBI lineage: Bacteria > Pseudomonadati > Pseudomonadota > Alphaproteobacteria > Rhodobacterales > Roseobacteraceae > Ruegeria > Ruegeria meonggei. The sequence continues at coordinate 2,988,882 of NZ_JAXHBT010000001.1, forward strand.
GACGGTGGCTGCGAGATGGGACAAAAGGACCTTCCGCGCTATAAATACTCTTCGTGTGAGAGCGCCGTGGATTGTACTCTAAATCCAGATACACGCGTTAGGTTTCGCCTTCCCAAGGGACCACATGCAACCCATCCACGCAGCCCAATGACTGGCATGACTTATTGTGAGATGCTTGATTACACGTCGTGGCTCAACAAAAAGGTGGGGGCAAATGTCTACAGGGTTCCGACCGAAGCGGAATGGGAATACGCAGCACGGGCTGGCACAACAACTAGGTATGCGCAAGGCGACACTCTGACATTAGAACAGGCCAACTTTCTAAACTACCGCTTCGAAGATGTGGATGGTGAACGTGTTTGGAAACTTGATTTTGGAAGTGCCAGAGAACTTTTGCCGGTAGACAATCTCAATGCTGCAAATGATTGGGGGCTCCGGCATATGTCCGGTAACGCCGGTGAATTCACAAGTTCTTGCGGAGAAGGACCGCATCGCGGTTTAGAAACGTCCAGTCAATACTTGGCAGTAGATACAGACCGTCCCGATTGTAAGCGTTCGATAAAGGGAGGTGCGTATGCCGGACATGCAGAGTTAGCAAGACCCGCCCGACGCGTTGCCATATCAAGTGATTACTGGGCGCCAGCGGTTGGGTTTCGTGTCGTCCGCGATTTAACCCCGGAGCAATAAAACTGCCTTTGGAGACGCCCGATACAGTGTCCGCTTTGTTCGCAAAGCCGACATAGGATGTGTCTTCTAAAGGCAATCAGAGTTCTGAACAAAACCCAATAAAATTTCGCTATCGCGGGCTGCGTTTCGCCAGTATCCGCTGCAACGTCCGGCGGTGCATGTTCAGACGCCGTGCAGTCTCGGACACGTTGCGGTCGCACAGCTCATAAATCCGCTGGATATGTTCCCAACGTACGCGATCCGCGCTCATGGGGTTTTCCGGCGGTGGGGGCAGTTCGTCGCCTTTGGCCAGCAGGGCGTTGGTGATGTCAGTGGCATCCGCGGGTTTGGACAGGTAGTCGGTCGCGCCGATCTTGACTGCAGCCACGGCCGTGGCAATGGCACCGTATCCGGTTAGAACCACAACCCGGCTGTCGGGGCGCTTTTCGCGCAGCACTTCGACCACATCCAGGCCGTTGCCGTCCTCAAGCCGCAGATCCACAACCGCAAAAGCGGGCGGGCGGGCGGTGGAGATAGCGCGGCCTGCAGCGACAGATCCTGCGGTTTCAACCTCGAACCCGCGTTTCTCCATGGCCTTGGCCAAACGTCTCAGAAACGGCTCGTCGTCATCCACCAAAAGCAGGGATTTATCAGGTCCGATATCAAGCTGAGAACTGTCTGCCATAGTTAGGTCTTTCCGCTATTTCATGCCTTTGGCTTAAACATGAGTAATAGCAGCGCCATTTCAAACGTCAAACCGATGTGATCGCGCCTAGATCTTGTCCAGGAAACACCCGACCTTGTCCGCCATCTGTTCCGAGGTGTCATTGCGGTCAAAGAATTCAATGAACCCCTCTTGCGGCGTCACCAGATAAGTAAAGGTCGAATGGTCGACCAGATAGAATTCGTCGTTGCTGTCATGGGCTTTGTAATAGGTCTTGTAAGCCTGGCTGGCGGCCTTGACCTGCGCGGGCGAGCCGGTCAGCGCGATGGTCTTGCCACCGAGATTGAAAGCATAGTCAGCCATCACCTCGGGCGTGTCGCGTTTGGGGTCGATCGAGATGAACAGAGGCGTCACTGATTGGCCACGCTCCGCCAGAATATCCACCGCCTCGGCATTGCGGGACATGTCAAAGGGGCAGACATCGGGACAGAAGGAATATCCGAAGTATACCAGCGTCGGTTCGGTGATCACATCGGTGTCCGTCACAGTCTCACCCGCGCCATTGATCAGTTCGAACGGCCCGCCAATTGCGGCGGTGCCCCCCGCGATCGTGCTAGAGCGGCACTGCGCGAACTGATCGTCCGAGCCCGCACCGCGTGTCAGCAGCCACATGGCCCCAAGGCCGATGGCCAGAACAACAGTTGCAAGGACGGCGTAAAGGCGGATCATGACATCTATCCTGCGATAAGAGGGGTTGTTGATCGTTTCGGCCGGGACACCTATCAAGATGATCAGCCGATGCAACAGGACATAGTCGAACGATGGCAGATTCCAACGTCACATTATGGCGCAGTCAGGAACACAGCAGCTGGATCCGGCTGCGCACGCTGATTTTGTTGCGTTGGGTGGCCATCATCGGCCAGATCACCGCCATCACCGTCGCGCAGCAGACCTATCACATTCAGCTGGATGCCACGCTGTGCTATCTGGCAATTGGTGTGTCGGTCATGGGCAACCTGACCGCGATCCTTCTGTTTCCGCGCAACAAACGCCTGACCGAGTTTGAGAACTTCCTGATGGTGTTGTTTGACCTGCTGCAACTGGCCATCCTGTTGTACCTGACCGGCGGCCTGAACAACCCGTTTGCTTTGTTGCTTTTGGGGCCAGTGACAATCTCGGCCAATGTGATGAGCACACGTTCGACCCTGATTGTGGGGGGCGTCGCGGTTATTCTGACCTCATTGCTGGCGAAGTTTCACTTGCCGCTGCGCACCGAATCCGGCCTGATCCTGCAGACCCCGGAATTGCTGGTGTTCGGTAACTGGGCCGCGGTTGTCATCGCCATCATTTTCATCGGTGCCTACTCTCACCGTGTCAGTTCCGAAGTCCGATCCATGTCCGAAGCGCTGGCAGCTACTCACATGGCGCTGGCGCGCGAACAGAAGCTGACTGATCTGGGCGGCGTTGTGGCCGCGGCCGCACATGAATTGGGCACCCCGTTGGCCACGATCAAGCTGACCAGCGCCGAGCTGATCGAGGAACTGGATGACTGGCCCGATCTGAAAGAAGACGCCGCCTTGATCCGCGAGCAAGCCAACCGGTGCCGCGATATTCTGCGCGACATGGGTCGGGCCGGCAAAGACGATCTGCACTTGCGGCAGGCCCCGCTGTCCTCGGTCGTGCATGAGGCCGCCGAGCCGCACATCCATCGCGGCAAATCCGTGCATTTTGCGGAAGGTCCGGCAGTTGACGGCGATGTGCAGCAACCCTCGATCCTGCGAAAACCCGAGATCATCCACGGCCTGCGCAACCTGATCCAGAACGCGGTGGATTTTGCCCGTGCCAATGTCTGGGTCGAGGCCGAATGGACCCCTGAAGTAATTACCATCTTCATCATGGATGACGGGCGCGGGTATCCGTCGCAGATGATTGGCCGGATCGGGGATCCGTTCATGCGGCATCGGCGGGTGGAAACCGAACGGCGGACACGCCCAGAATATGAGGGTATGGGTCTGGGCCTGTTCATCGCCAAGACCTTGCTGGAACGCAGCGGTGCCGAACTGAACTTTGCAAATGGCTCGGACCCGTACCAAACCCTGTCCAGCCATCAGGATCGCCTCGGCGCAATTGTGCAGGTGTCGTGGCCGCGCAACCTGGTGGATGCGCAACTCGGCGACACCGCGGTTCTCTCCGGTGCAAATCAGCGGATCCAGATCTGAATTAAGACCCCGTTAACCATTCCGGCCCATAGTCCGTCTTTGTGGTTTCAGTACCGGAGAACACATGGTCGACTGGATCATTTTGACCGCTATAAGCCTGGTGTCCGCCAGCCTGGCAGTGCAATGGCTTTTACCCCGTCAAAGGCAGCGTGGCGACAATTTCGGATTGTCCTCACCCGCATCCCTGTTCGATGCGGTGTTTCTGTTTGATGGCGACCGTCTGATCAGCCATTCGGATATCGCGCTGGAAGGGTTTGAATCTGTCCGCGACTGGCAGGATCTGCACCGCCTTTTGCACCGCGATTTCCCGACCTTTCCCGAAACACCCGAGCGTATTCGTAGCGAAGGGTATCTGGTCATTCCCGCCATCGACTGCACCGTTGAACGCGATGTTCTGTGTGAATGGATCGACGGGATCGTGCGGGTACAACTGCGCGAAAGCACGGATTGCCCGCCTCAAGGCCAGCGCGACGCCAACGACCCGATCCGCCTGGCGATGGAACAGGCGCCCTATCCTGTTTGGCTGCTGGATCACCAAAACGAAGTGCGCTGGTGCAATGCCGCCTATGTCTCGCTGGTGCGCAAGGTCCGGGATCAGGATACCGATCTGACTGCACCGCTGTTTCCCGTTGCGGATGACGACACGCGGCTGAGTGCAAAAACCCGCGTGTCGATTTCCTCTGACGGCAGCGACAACAGGCTCTGGTTTGACCTGACCGTGGTTGATCACCCCGAAGGGCATCTGTGTTATGCGGTAGATATTCATGCCATCGTCGCGGCGGAAACCGCCCAGCGTAAATTCGTTCAGACCATGACAAAGACCTTTGCCCAGCTGTCCATCGGACTGGCCATCTTTGACCGCAACCGGCAGTTGGCGCTGTTCAACCCAGCCTTGATCGACCTGACCACCCTGCCGCCGGATTTCCTGAGCTGTCGCCCCAGCCTGTCCAGTTTTTTTGACCGCTTACGCGATCAGCACATGATGCCGGAACCCAAGAATTACCGCAGCTGGCGCAGTCAGATGAACGATCTGCTTGAGGCGGCCGAAGACGGCAATTATCAGGAAACATGGTCGCTGCCTTCTGGCTCGGTCTATTCGGTCAGCGGTCGCCCGCACCCGGACGGGGCCGTCGCCTATCTGTTCGAAGACATCACAGCCGAGATTACGCTGACCCGCCGCTTCCGCTCGGAAATGGACCTGATGCAATCGGTTCTGGACAAGCTGGCCGATGCGATTGCGGTCTTTGGCGATGACGGCACGCTGGCCCTCACCAATCTGGCCTACCAAAAGCTGTGGGGCGATACGGGTGAGGCCGGGTTTGAACAGGATTCCGTTCTGGATGTGACGCGGTCGTGGCAGGAACATTGTGCAGCCACGCCAATTCTGGGCGAAATCCGCGACTTTGTGAAAACGCGCGACAATCGTGCCGAATGGTCGGGTAAGCTGCGGATGCGAAACAGCGCCGATCTGACCTGCACCGTCAGCCCAATGCAAAACGGTGCAACGATTGTACGTTTTGCGGTGGATGAACATATGTTGGCACAACAACCGTTGCACCAAATCAGCGCCTGAACCGGGTTGCAGCCGACCAAGCGCGCAGTCATTGTGGCGCCATGACGTTGAATGCCCACTCGATCACCTTGAATTCACCGGAAGAAACAGCCGCTTTTGCCGCCCGGCTGGGTGCAAGTCTGCGTCCCGGTGACATATTGTTGCTGGAAGGTCAGATCGGCAGCGGCAAAACCCATTTTGCCCGCAGCCTGATCCAGTCTGTGATGAATACCCCCGAGGATGTCCCCTCACCCACCTTCACCCTGGTGCAGGCTTATGACACAAAGGTCGGTGAGATCTGGCATTGCGACCTCTACCGCCTGAGCGCCGTGGAGGAAATTGAGGAACTGGGCCTGATCGAGGCGTTCGACACCGCCATTTGTCTGGTCGAATGGCCTGATAAGTTGGGCCCCCTGACGCCTGATACCGCCCTGCAGGTTACCGTGGAAACAGACTCTAATAATGAGGATACGAGGCAATTGACCTTATCCTGGTCCGACCCAAAATGGCCCGCACGACTGGAGAGCGCCGCATGACTAACCGGGCTGTGCTGGCCGAAGCGCTGATCGCACACACACAATGGTCCAACGCTACCCGCGCGTCGCTGGCGGGGGACGCTTCGAACCGCCGGTACGAACGGCTGACCGATCCGGATACAGGACGCACGGCGGTGTTGATGGATTCCCCTCCGGGCAAGGCAGAACCGGTTGAGGCGTTTGTGCGGATGGCCAACTATTTGCGGTCCCTTGGCCTTAGCGCGCCTGAAATCTACGCCGAGGATACGCATTATGGCTTCCTTCTGCTCGAAGATCTGGGCGACGATCTGTTCGCCCGCATCCTGACGCAAACCCCCGAGATGGAGCGCGACCTGTACGAGGCCGCAACGGACGTTTTGATCACGCTTTACAATGCGCCAACCCTGTCGCTGCAATCCTATGACCCTACCCTGATGACCGAGCTGGCGGCGCTGGCTTTTTCCAAATACGCGCACGGTGTTCTGGGCCAGCATGATCCGGATGCCTGCGAGCGGTTCGAACATCGGTTCTCGGACATTTTGCATCGGGAAACATCCGGTACCAAGGTGGTGATCCAGCGGGATTACCACGCCGAAAACATGATCTGGCTGCCAGATCGCCAGGGAGTTCAACGGGTCGGTCTGCTGGATTTTCAAACGGCGATGCTGGGCCACCCCGCCTATGATCTTGTTTCGATGCTGCAGGATGTCCGCCGTGACGTGGCCCCGGGAACCGAAATGCGGATGGTCAACCGGTACATCACTGAGACAGGTGTGAATGACCACGATTTCCGCACCGCCTATGCCGTGTTGGGCGCGCAGAGGAATCTGCGAATTCTGGGTGTCTTCGCCCGTTTGGCCACCGAATACGGCAAGCCGCACTATGTCGATCTGATCCCCGCCACATGGGCACATCTGATGCGTGATCTAGAACACCCGGCCCTGGCCACCATCGCTGATCTGGTGCGGCAATCCCTGCCCGCGCCCACAACGGAAAATTTGGACAGGCTCAGACAGGCATGACCCAGGACCCTTACGCTGTCATGTTGTTTGCCGCCGGGTTTGGCACCCGCATGGGCGATCTTACCAAAGACCGGCCCAAGCCTTTGATCCAGGTCGCGGGCCGTGCCTTGATTGACCACGCGCTAGATCTGGTTGACGATCTGCGCCCTGACTGTGTGGTGGCCAATCTGCACTATCTGCCCGATCAGCTTGAGTTACATCTGACCCCCAGAGATGTCCTGTTTTCGAAAGAACAGCCAGAGATTCTGGAAACTGGCGGCGGATTGCGGGCGGCACTGCCTCTGCTGGGGTCGAGTCCGGTGTTTACCCTGAATACCGATGCGATTTGGTCGGGACCAAACCCCCTGACCCTTTTGCGCGACGCGTGGGACCCCACGCGGATGGATGCGCTGTTGATGTGTGTTCCAACCGCCCAGACAATTGGGCATGGCGGTCCCGGCGATTTCACTGCTGGTGCAGAGGGCCGGATCTCCCGCGGGCCCGGTCTGGTCTATGGCGGCGCGCAAATTGTGAAAACCGAGGGGTTAAATGCGTTTCCGGAAAGAGCGTTTTCCCTGAACCTGTTATGGGATCAGATGCACAAGCAGGACCGGCTATATGCGCTGTCGTATCCCGGTCGCTGGTGCGATGTTGGCCGCCCGGAAGGTATTGCTCTGGCCGAAGGGTTGATTGCCGATGTTTGACCCCAGCCCCACGCCTCGCGTCTTTGCTGTTCCCCCCGGCGCGGATTTCCCCAAAGCGCTGGTAGAGGGGCTAAGGGCCCGCAACGCTGCTTTTCCACCCGAGGCACTGGCGCGGGTCCAGCTGGTCGTCAATACTCGCCGCATGGACCGCCGTGTGCGCGAACTTTTTGATCAGGGCCCAGCCTGCCTGTTGCCGCGGCTTTCGCTAGTCACCGATTTAGGCGAGAGCGCTGATCTGGCGCAGGTCCCACCTGCCATTCCTCCGCTGCGCCGCAGACTGGAACTGACGCAGTTGGTCGCCAAACTGTTAGAGCAGCAGCCGGATTTGGCCGCACGGTCTTCGCTGTTTGATCTGTCCGACAGTCTGGCGGCACTGATTGACGAAATGCAAGGAGAAGGCGTTTCACCGGATGCGATCCGGCACCTGGATGTCAGCGACATGTCCGGCCACTGGGCGCGGGCGCAGGACTTCATCGGTATTGCCGATCAATTCATCGATGCTGGCGCCGATACGCTGGACGCCCAAGTCCGGCAACGGCAGGTGGTTAAGACTTTGATTGCACGCTGGCAGATCGCACCGCCGCAGCATCCGGTAATCCTGGCCGGATCCACGGGATCTCGCGGAACAACCTTGATGCTGATGAAGGCCGTGGCCCGTCTGCCGCAAGGCGCGTTAATCCTGCCCGGCTATGATTTCGACCAACCGGACCATGTTTGGCACAGGCTGGATGACGCTTTGACATCCGAGGATCATCCGCAATTCCGGTTCCGCAAGCTGATGACCGAGCTTGAGATACAGCCGGACCAAATCAAGCGCTGGACCGACGACGAACCGCCCTCGCCCGCCCGTAATCGTTTGATTTCCCTAACCTTACGCCCTGCCCCTATCACCGACGCCTGGATGTCCGAAGGTCCGCAACTGACCGATCTGGACGCGGCAACCAAAGACCTGACACTGGTCGAGGCACAATCCCCCCGGGCCGAAGCACTGGCGATAGCTCTGCGCTTGCGTCAGGCCGCCGAAACCGGCCAGACAGCGGCGCTGATCACACCCGACAGGATGCTGACCCGTCAGGTCAGCGCTGCACTGGATCGATGGGACATCCTGCCCGATGACAGCGCCGGCTTACCGTTGCAACTGTCTCCGCCCGGACGATTTCTGCGTCATGTGGCGGGCCTGTTCGCACGGCGGCTAGAGGGCGAGGCGCTGTTGACACTGCTCAAGCATCCGCTCTGTCATGATGGTGGTGATCGCGGCGCGCACCTGTTGCACACCCGCGATCTGGAGTTGGATTTGCGGCGACATGGCCCACCGTTTCCGGACAGGCCCAGCCTGACGGGTTTTGCCATCCGCAAAGAAGTGCCCGAGGCTTGGATGAACTGGCTTGCCGCGCAGTTCTGCGATCAGCAGGTGACAGGCGAATTGCACCTGTCTGACTGGGTCGCACGCCTGCGCAACCTGGCCGAGGCTATTTCAGCAGGAAATACAGGTGAAACTGGAACGCTGTGGGATAAGAACGCCGGTCAAAAGGCGCTGGCGGTTCTGACCGCTCTAGAAATGGAAGCACAACATGGCGGGTCGATGACTGCCCATGACTTCGCCGATCTTCTGGGTGCGCTTTTGGCGGGTGAAGAGGTCCGCGATCGGGACGCGCCACACCCGTATATCATGATCTGGGGCACACTTGAGGCCCGTGTTCAAGGGGCCGATCTGCTGATCCTTGGCGGCCTGAACGAAGGCAGCTGGCCCGAGGCCGCAGCACCGGACCCCTGGCTGAACCGCCAGATGCGCGACAAGGCTGGGTTGTTGCTGCCCGAACGTCGGATCGGGCTGTCGGCGCATGATTTTCAGCAGGCCGTTGGCGCGCCCGAGGTCTGGCTGACCCGTGCAACCCGCTCTGACGATGCTGAAACCGTGCCATCGCGCTGGCTGAACCGGCTAACGAACCTTTTGCTGGGCTTGCCGGGGCAGGGTGGCCCCGCGGCTTTGACAGACATGAGCACGCGCGGCGATCAATGGCTACGCTGGTCCGAACAGCTGGAAGCCGCGCCCAAGATCACTGCCGCACCGCGACCGTCACCGCGCCCTCCGGTTGCTGCGCGCCCGCGCCGCCTGAGCGTGACCGAGATCAAGCGTCTGATCCGCGATCCCTATGCGATCTATGCCAAGCATGTGCTGCGTCTGAGGCCGCTGGACCCGTTGGTACAGGCCCCCGACGCCTTGCTGCGCGGCATTGTCATCCACGAGATCCTTGAACACTTCGTCAAAGACAGCGTTCTTGACACTGCGTTGTTGACCCGAGAAAATTTTCTGAAGCGCGCTGAAACCCTTTTGGATCAACATGTTGCCTGGCCCACGGCTCGCAAGTTGTGGCTGGCACGTCTGGAACGGATCGCCGATGACTTTCTACACGCCGAGGCAGCTCGGCGCGGTGACGGTGGGCCAGTGGCATTTGAGGCCGCGATGAAGCTGGTTCTGACCCCGCTGGATTTCACCATTGCAGGTCGCGCTGACCGGATTGACCGCAACAGTCGCGGCGCGTTGCGGATTGTGGATTACAAAACGGGCGCACCACCAACTGAAAGCCAGCAGAGCAAGTTTGACAAACAGCTGTTGATCGAGGCAGCGATGGCCGAACAAGGCGGTATCGATGGGATGGACCCCATGTCCGTGGCCGAAGCTGTCTTCATCGGCATGGGTGGCACCTACAAGGAAGTCGCAGCCCCCCTGACCAAGGAACCGCCTGACAAGGTTCTGGCTGAGTTGAAAGAGCTAGTTTCAGCTTATTTAGAGCCTAATCAGGGTTTTACGTCCCGCCGGATGCTGCACAAGGACACCGATATTGGCGACTATGACCATCTGGCCCGGTTCGGAGAATGGGACCGCACTGGTGAAACAACCCCCGAGGATCTGAAATGAGCGCCCGCAACGACGCAACCGAGCGGCAGGTGCAGGCGGCGCGGCCCGATGCCTCGACCTGGTTGGCGGCCAATGCGGGGTCGGGCAAGACAAGAGTGCTGACAGACCGGGTGGCGCGTTTGCTGCTGGACGGCGTGCAGCCGCAACACATCCTGTGCCTGACCTATACCAAGGCCGCGGCCAGCGAGATGCAAAACCGGCTGTTCGACCGCCTTGGTGAATGGGCCATGCGAGAAGACGCAAGCCTACTGACGCAACTGACCGAACTGGGCGTACCGGGCACCATCGATCCGGGCAGGCTGGCGCAAGCTCGCACCCTTTTTGCTCGCGCGATAGAAACGCCCGGCGGGTTGAAGATTCAGACCATCCACTCTTTCTGCGCCTCGCTGCTGCGGCGCTTTCCGTTGGAAGCTGGGGTCAGCCCGCAGTTTTCCGAAATGGAGGACCGCGCCGCAGCCCTGTTGCGTGACGAGATCGTCGAGGATTTTGCCGATGGACCCCAGGCTGCGTTGATCGAAGATGTCGCCCGGTTTGTCACCGACACCGGGTTCGACAAGTTGACCACGGCAGTCACACAAAAACGAAATTTGTTTGCGCAAGCTTTGACGTGGCCTGACCTTCTACAGCGGTTTGGCTTGCCCGAGGGGTTCGACGAGGACAAACTGCTGGCGCGGGTGTTTCTGGGCGGAGAGATTGACCTGATCCGCTCGATCCTGCCAGCGTTGACCGAAAGTGGCGGCAACAATGCCAAGGCGGCCGGTAAGCTCGACATGTTTACTGAGGGCCGGATTGGCTACTTACCTATGTTGGAAAGCGTGTTTCTGACCGGAAAGTCAGCCAAAGACCCGTTTACCGCCAAGATCAACAGCTTTCCCACCAAGGCCCTGCGAGACGGGGCGCTGGCCGGGCAGATGCCGCAGCTGGAAGCCTTCATGCTGCGGATCGAAGCCGCGCGCGAGCAACGGCTGGCGTTGGTGGCCGCGCGTAAAACCCATGTCCTGCACCGCTTTGCTGCTGCGTTCCTACCGGAATATGAGCGGCGCAAGCAGCTGCACGGCTGGTTGGATTTCGACGATCTGATCCTGCGTGCACGACAGGTTCTGAACGACCCCGCGGTGGCTGAGTGGGTCTTGTACCGTCTTGACGGCGGCATCGACCACATTCTGGTCGATGAGGCGCAGGATACCAGCCCGGATCAGTGGGATGTGGTCGAGAAACTGGCACAGGAATTCACCAGCGGGGAAGGGGCCCGATCAGGGGTTGAGCGCACGATTTTTGTGGTCGGGGACAAGAAACAGTCGATCTATTCTTTCCAGGGCGCTGACCCGCAAGCCTTTGACCGGATGCAGGCCGAGTTTGGACAGAAGCTGGCGGAATCAGGCTCTAAACTGTGGGATTCCACGCTGGAATATTCATTCCGGTCCTCCAGCGCGATTCTGTCTTTGGTCGACGTACTGTTTGAGAACCGCACTGAAGCCGGGTTCCACAAAGAAAGCCAGCACCGCGCGTTTAAGGCCGATCTGCCGGGACGGGTGGATTTGTGGCCTGTGGTCGAAAAGGTCGAGGATCAGGAGGATGGCGTTTGGACCGACCCGGTCGATCGCCCCGGCGCACGCCACCACACCGTCATTCTGGCAGAACAGGTGGCCCGGTCAATCAAGGCCATGATCGAAGCCGGGGAAACCATCCCTGAAGATGGCCAAACGCCGGGCGCCATTGTGCGGCGCAAAGTTGAGCCGGGGGACTTCCTGATCCTCGTGCAGCGTCGGTCGGATCTGTTTGCCGAGATCATCCGCGCCTGCAAGGCAGAAGGGTTGCCCATCGCCGGGGCTGACCGGTTAAAAGTGGGTGCGGAACTTGCCGTCAAGGACTTGGCCGCACTGCTCAGCTTTTTGGCCACGCCCGAAGACAGCCTGTCGCTGGCCACGGTGTTGAAATCCCCTCTGTTTGGTTGGAGCGAGCAGCAGCTGTTTGATCTCGCCCATCGCCGGGACGAACAGTTCCTGTGGGCCGCGCTGCGCCATCGGGCTGAGGATTTTCCTGAAACGCTGGATATATTGAACGATCTGCGCGGCCGGATCGACTTTCTTCGCCCCTACGACCTGATCGAACGCATACTGACTCGCCATGATGGGCGGCGGAAACTGTTGGGGCGTTTGGGGGCCGAGGCCGAAGACGGGATCAACGCATTGCTGTCTCAGGCGTTGGCCTATGAACGTACTGATATTCCCAGCCTGACCGGATTCCTGGTCTGGATGCAAACCGACGATCTGGAAATCAAACGACAGATGAGCGGTGTTGGCAACATGATCCGGGTGATGACGGTACATGGCTCAAAGGGGTTAGAAGCTCCGATCGTGATCCTGCCAGACACCGGCAAACGACAGGCCCCGCGTGATGCCGAGATCATGGTGGGCGCGGACACACCGCTGTGGAAGGTGCCCGCAGATGCCTCTCCGGCCCTGATTGCGCAGGCGCGGCAAGAGGCGCGGTCGCGGGAAGAGAACGAACGCCTCAGATTGTTGTATGTGGCCCTAACACGGGCCGAAAAGTGGTTGATCGTCGCGGCGGCAGGGGATGTCGGCAAGGACGGAACCAGTTGGTACCAGATGGTTGAGGCCGCAATGACCGGTGTCGGGGCCACGCGGTTACCGGGTTCGGAAACCATGCGGCTTTCCCATGGGTCCTGGGATGAATTGCCGATGACTGAGCGCACCGAAACCGTGGTGCCGGACACAGGTTTGCCGCTATGCTTCCGATCACCGGCCACGCCGCCAGACCCGGGCCCAGACACGCTCAGCCCGTCTGATTTGGGGGGTGCAAAAGCACTGCCCGGCGATTCCGGTCAGGATGAAGACGCCGCGAAACGCCGCGGAACGCATCTGCACCTGTTGTTGGAACATCTGCCATCCGTCACTCAGGAAAAATGGCCGCAGCTCTGCGCCAGGGTTCTACCTGATATGCAGGAAACTGAACGGCAAGAGTTGCTGGACGAGGTCTGCCAGGTGCTGAAAGCGCCCCATCTGCAATCGGTTTTTGCAGCTGATGCATTGGCCGAAGTTCCGGTGACAGCTGACCTGAACGGGCGGCGTTTGCACGGGGTCATCGACCGGTTGATTGTTCATGATGATCAGGTACAGGTGATTGATTTCAAATCCAATACTACAGTCCCGGATACCCCGCTCACGGTCCCCGAGGGTCTGCTGCGTCAGATGGGGGCCTATGCGCACGCGCTGTCATTGGTCTATCCCGATCGCGACATCCAAACCGCGATCCTGTGGACCCGCACGGCCGAGTTAATGTGGCTGCCACACGATCTTGTAACAGACGCATTGGCCCTCACCTAGATATCTTGACGTTGGAATACCCGACACCTAGGTTCAGTGACCAAGCATTCCCCATTCAGGAGACAGATTATGTCGACCGTTGCCGTTACCGACGATACCTTTGACGCCGAAGTCAAGAACTCTGACATCCCCGTGGTTGTCGATTTCTGGGCCGAATGGTGCGGCCCCTGTAAGCAGATCGGCCCCGCTCTGGAAGAGCTGGCCTCTGAATACGGTGGCAAAGTGAAGATTGCCAAGGTGGACGTGGACAACAACCCGAACGCCGCCGCCGCGATGGGCGTGCGCGGTATTCCGGCGCTGTTCATCTTCAAGGATGGTCAGGTTGTATCGAACCGCGCAGGGGCCGCACCCAAAGCGGCGCTGCAAAGCTGGATCGACGAATCCATCTGATCAGAGCGTTTTGTGATCAACGGGCATCGCTGGTCGGTGCCCGTTTTTCTTTGCCTATTGCCCGCCCGATGCCGGGCCGATCCATTCCCGAGGCAACGAAAGCACCGGCCCGCCCGGCCGGTGGCGCCTGTCCAGGGGATGCGGAAACTGGGTTGAGGGCACCGCTTGTTTCACGCGGTCCCGCCGCAGGAATGTAGCCTCGATCACGCGGGGAAAGGTCTCATCTTCGATCTCGACCGTGCCAGACGCGTTGTTTGGATGGATATGGGCGCAAACAAACCCATCCTTCAACGCAGACAGGGCAGGGTAAGCGCGTTGGAAAGCACCGGGTTTTATCAGGATTGACGGGATGCGGTGCAGTTCAAGAACGATGATCCGAAACCGGTGCAAAAGGGCCGCGGGCAGGGTCGAAAGAACGGGGTATTCGGCCGCCTCGATATCCATCTGCAGGATCATATCACCTTCAGGCGGTGCAAGCTCCGCCATCCAATCCTCAAGCGAGATGACGTCATCGCCTGATTTGGCCGCCAGGTGCTTTTTGATGAACACCGAGTTTGGAACGGTCAACATAGGCTCATCAACGGAACCGTCCGCCATAAAGGATGGAATATCGTGCTTCGCCAAATCCATTTCAAAACTGGATTGCACCGATACACCGGGCGAGAAACAGGCGACTATGTCGTCCAGATCATTGGGCAGAAGATAGCCACCATCGCCAAATTCGCCGATGCGAATAAGCTTGTGCCCCAGATCAAACGGTCTGACCACATCAGCCAGAAAAGCCCGCCGGTCTGCGGTTGTCATGTCAGGTTCGGGCGTGGGCAGCATGGAAACTCCGCCGAAGGTGATTTCTGTCTGTTCACCTTGTCTTGTCACGCAAAGATGCTGTTTACAAGCCGTGGGCAAGCGCCCAATGGCGTGCCGAAAAAGAAAAGCCGCCCCAAAGTTCGGGCGGCTTAAGCAATTGTTTTGATCAGAACGCTGATCAGAGGTCTTTGATATCCGCGCGGCACAGACCGATATCGTCCAGCTGTGCATCGCTAAGCACCAACAGCGCCTTGCGGGTCTTGCGGGTTTCGTTCCACTCGGCGGCTTTTTCATAAGCGCCAAGAAACGCGTCCACTACATGCAGGATGGTAGCTGCTCCGAGCGGCGCATGGATATTTGCGGTGGTTGCCATTTGCGCATTCCTTTTAACTGAAACAGCCGACCTCGTGTCGGTTGTGAGCCTCATTTAGGATGTTCCCCAGAGTCCTACAATTGCTGGTTCAACAGTCCCGGATTGCATTCAGTGCATATCTTTTGGGCGGTTCGTGAACTGTTGCGCTGCGGGCGGGTCCGGCCCATATAGGACGCCAGACGTATTCGGAGGCATTCATGGCAGACAGCGATTTTCCCGGTTGGCACGGTACAACGATCATTGGCGTCAAAAAAGGCGGCCATGTGGTGATTGCCGGGGACGGGCAGGTCAGCCTGGGCCAAACCGTGATCAAGGGCACGGCCCGCAAGGTGCGCCGCCTGTCGCCCGGTGGATTCGAGGTTGTGGCAGGTTTTGCCGGATCAACGGCCGACGCATTCACCTTGCTGGAACGGCTGGAGGCCAAACTTGAAGCCACACCGGGTCAGCTGGCCCGTGCCTCGGTCGAGCTGGCCAAGGACTGGCGTACTGATAAATACCTGCAAAAACTTGAGGCGATGCTGATCGTCACCGATGGCAAGGATCTGTTGGTGATCACCGGGGCAGGCGACGTGCTTGAGCCGGAACACAACGTAGCGGCCATCGGATCGGGTGGGAACTTTGCCCTGGCAGCAGCGCGCGCGATGATGGGCAGCGACAAAACGGCCGAAGAAGTTGCGCGCGAAGCGATGGCGATTGCCGCTGATATCTGTGTCTATACCAACGGCAAGCTGACAGTTGAAACGATCTCAGGCTAACAGCGCCTTGATCTCTTTGCCTTTCCACCGCATGTGCATCCCGATCAGGCCCAGCAGCGCCGTTGCGATGACGATGTAATAGGGCAGACGGATATCAAAGCTCATCAATCCGCCGCCGATCAGGGACATGACACCCCCCGCCAGACAGAACACAGCGGTGGTAACACCCATGACCCAGCCCTGATCGGTCTCGCTGACGGCTGAGGAAAACAGGCCCAGCAAAGTTGGGTATGAGACCCCGAAGAAGAAATAAAAGAAAAAGACGGGGATATAGCTGAGAATGCCGCTGGGGCTGAACGCAAAGCCAAGACCGCAGATCACCATGACCACCAGCGAAGTATAGATGATCTGGTGTTTGCTGAACCTCTCCTGCGCGGGTTTGACAAGGAAGGTGCTTGAGAACGCCAGCGCGATGCCGATCACCACCATCGCCATGCTGCCGCCGATCACCCCATAGCCCCAGGCACTGGTCAGGAAATTGTCGACGAAAACGTAAAACGTGACGTTGGCGATCATGAATAACGCATAGACAGGCAGGATTTTCAAAACCAACGGGTGTTCGCGTACTGCAATCAGACTGTCGGTGACATCGCGCGGGCGAAAGACAAAGGCGGTGCGCTCGGTCCGCAGGTCTTTGAAAAAGAAAGTCACAAGGAAAATGGCGATCAACACCAGAACAAAGGCCCCGTAGAACGGCGTTTTCAGGGTCGCGAAGCTGCCCAGCAGGGCCGTATCCGAAAGAACCGCACCAATGATCGGCCCGCCAACCAGGCCAAAACTGACACCGGTGATGATATAGCCCATATTGCGGTCGCGGTCTGCGGCATCTGTGCTGCCATCAATCATCGCCGCCTGCGCGATTGGCTGGTTTCCGGCGGTAAAACCGGTGATGGACCGGCCTATGATCAGCAGCAGCAGACTGTTGAGATACAGCGCGGCAATCGTCAGCGCGTAGCCCACAAGTGCCCCGCTCAGACAGACCAGCAGCGCATTCTTGCGCCCAATGGAATCCGACACTTTGGACACGTAAACCACGCCCAGAAACCAGGACAGAAAGAAACAGCCGATTACCAGCCCATAATACAAATGCCGGGTTCCCGCGGCGGTACTGGCCGGCAAAAATCCGGATTTCGTTTCCATAATCAGCGAGTTGATGATGGGAAACACCAACCCCTGTCCGATCAGGTCTACAAAAACCACAAACAGCAGGGTGATCTTGGCAATTTTCGACATCTCGCGCTCCTGGCCCTCAACGCTTTGAAATCATTGTAACAGAAAGGCCGCGTTTCGCCTAAAGCCGAGGCATTGCAAACCGAAAGGGCGGTTGTTAACCACGACATCGAAACAAATAGGCTTGGTTGTTTTCGCAAATGCTGTGACTACCTAAGCCGGATGATCAACACGCCGACCGAAAGGACCGCCCCCGTGACTGACCTGACCCCGCGCGAGATTGTCTCGGAACTGGATCGTTTTATCATCGGCCAGAAGGACGCCAAACGTGCGGTGGCTGTGGCGTTGCGCAACCGCTGGCGGCGCAAGCAGCTGGCCGACGACATCCGCGATGAGGTCTATCCAAAGAACATCCTGATGATTGGCCCCACCGGTGTCGGCAAGACCGAGATCAGCCGGCGTCTGGCAAAACTGGCCCGCGCGCCGTTCATCAAAGTCGAGGCTACCAAATTCACCGAGGTCGGTTATGTCGGGCGTGACGTGGAACAGATCGTGCGCGATCTGGCCGATGCGGCGATCCTGCAAACCCGCGAATTTATGCGCGAGGACGTTAAAGCCAAGGCGCATCAGGCTGCCGAAGACCGCGTGATCGAAGCCATTGCCGGGACGGATGCGCGCGAAGGCACGCGCGAAATGTTCCGCAAAAAGCTTAAGGCAGGTGAGTTGGACGACACCGAGATTGAGCTGGAGCTGGCCGATAGCTCAAACCCGATGCCGATGTTCGACATTCCCGGCCAGCCCGGCGGCCAGATGGGGATGATGAATCTGGGCGATATCTTCGGCAAAGCCTTTGGCGGTCGGACCGTGAAACGCAAGATGACCATCAGCGATAGCTATGAGGCGCTGATCAGTGAAGAGGCCGACAAGCTGCTGGATGATGAAATCGTCAACCGGGTGGCGTTGGAATCGGTCGAACAGAACGGCATCGTCTTTCTGGATGAGATCGACAAGGTCTGCGCCCGCTCGGACGCGCGCGGTGGTGATGTAAGCCGCGAAGGGGTACAGCGCGACCTGCTGCCACTGATCGAAGGCACCACCGTGTCCACCAAACACGGACCGGTCAAGACTGACCACATCCTGTTCATCGCCTCGGGCGCTTTTCACATCGCCAAACCGTCGGACTTGTTGCCAGAGCTTCAGGGCCGCCTGCCGATCCGTGTGGAGCTGCGCGCCCTGACCGAAGAGGATTTCGTGCGCATCCTGACCGAAACCGACAACGCCCTGACCCTTCAGTACACTGCGCTGATGGGCACCGAAGAGGTCACCGTCGGCTTTACCAAAGACGGCATCGCCGCATTGGCGCGTATAGCAGCGGATGTAAACCAAAGTGTCGAAAACATCGGTGCGCGGCGGCTTTACACAGTCATGGAACGCGTATTCGAAGAGCTGTCGTTCACTGCCCCCGATCAGGCGGGAACCGAAATCACGGTCGACGCGAAATTTGTAAGCGACAATCTGGGTGAGTTGACTAAATCTTCTGACCTCAGCCGTTACGTTTTGTAACACAGCCAGCCGGTTTTTGCCGCAAATACCTCTTTGATCCGCTGGACGCGGGCCGAGAATCCGATAGCGTGAGCGCGTAACTCCCCGGGGGCCGATTGTGCTGCGCTACGTTTACCTGATCCTGACTGCGGTCTCACTGACCGCATGTGTTGACAGAACAATTTCTGAGACCGTGCCTACGGCCTTGAACGTTGGCTCGCCCGAAACTGTGTACGCCACTACGACACGTGCGCGGGAGCTGGATGGCTCGTATGGGTATCGCCGTGGGGACGGGCTGAAGTTTCTGGAAATGACCGTGTCCGTGCCCCCAAACCACACGCCGGGGACGCTGGATTTTTCTTATGCAAACCCAGACCCCAAGACTCAGTTTGTCATGGCTAGCGTCGACGAATTGCAGGGCCCTCAGGATCTGAAAAACCGGCTGGGCCGTGTCGAAGAGGTGTCGATTTTTGTCCATGGCTACAACACCACCCAATCGGAAACTGCATTTCGGGCAGCCCAGTTGAGCCGCGACATCGGTATTCCGGGCGCAACCATGGTGTATTCCTGGCCCAGTCAGGCCACGGGATACGGATATGCTTATGATCTGGACAGCATGTTGTTTGCCCGCGATGGGCTGGAACAAACCATACGGCAGCTGAAATCCATGGGTGTGAAGCGGGTGGTTATCGTCGCCCATTCGATGGGCAGCGCCCTGACGATGGAGATGATGCGACAAGCCGAACTGCGTGAGCCCGGTTGGGCCAGCAAGAACATCGAGGGCGTCATCCTGATCTCACCGGATCTGGATGTCGATCTGTTCCGGTCGCAAATGGACAGTATCGGAACACCGCCCGACCCCTTTGTCATCATGGTTTCGCAAAAGGACAAACTGTTGGGCATCTCGGCCCGTTTGCGTGGAACGACCAAGGGCGAACGGCTGGGCAATATCAGTTCGGCTGAACAATTGTCCGAATACAAGATCAGCATTCTGGACACGACGGCCTTTACCAAAGATGCCGAATCCTCTCATTTTATCGCGGCCACCTCTCCGGCATTGCTGGCGATCATCAATTCGGCAAGCCGCGTCGGCCGGACCTTCGGTAACGACCGGCGGGGTCTGGACGTGATCGCACCAGCAGAGGTTCGCAACCCCACCGGGGCAACTGAAATCGTTCTGACAGAAACGGGGCAGGCGCAGGTTACGGCTCCGTGACGCGGTTCCGTCTGGGTCGCTATCTGCAAGACAACGCAACATGGCTAGGCGCCGGTGTCCTACTGACTTTCCTGTCCAGCTTTGGGCAGACCTTTTTCATCTCGATCTTTTCCGGTGAAATCCGCGCTGGTTTCGGGCTGAGCCATGGCGCCTGGGGCAGCCTTTATTCACTGGGCACTACCCTTGCGGCGGTCGTGATGATCTGGGCCGGTGGTCTGACCGATACATTCCGCGTACGGGTTCTGGGGCCGGTGGTCCTGATCGGATTGGCGCTTGCCGCGGTGGCGATGTCGCTTAACATATGGCTGATCCTTTTAGCGCCAGTGATCTTCCTGCTGCGCCTGTTTGGCCAGGGGATGAGCACCCATCTGGCCCAGGTCGCCATGGCGCGCTGGTTTACCGCGACCCGCGGCAAAGCGCTTTCGATTGCAACGGCCGGCTATGCGGTGGGCGAAGCACTGCTACCGTTGATTTTCGTGGCCGCCCTGGCGTTTCTGGATTGGCGCTGGCTGTGGGTGGTAGCCGCAATAGTGACCCTGTTGGGCATCCCCGTCCTGATGCGCCTGTTGCGACAGGAACGAACACCACAAAGTCTGGCCGCCGAATACTCGGCCACCGGGATGCAGGGGCGGCATTGGACACGCAAGGAAACACTGTTTCATCCGCTGTTCTGGTTTATGGCTCCAGCCTTGCTTGGGCCTTCGGCCTTTATCACCGCGTTTTTCTTTCACCAGGTGCATTTGGCCCAGGTCAAGGGCTGGCAACATATCGAACTGGTGGCCCTGTTCCCGGTCTATACCGGTGTGTCGCTGCTTTCGATGTTTGCGGCGGGTTGGGCGTTGGACAAGTGGGGCACGGCGCGGATGATGCCCTATTATCAACTGCCGATGGCGGTGGGGTTTATCATCGTGTCGGTCATCAGCTCGATCGGCGGAGCGATGATCGCGATGGTCTTTCTGGGCCTGACGGTCGGGGCCAACAGCACCCTGCCCAGCGCGTTCTGGGCCGAGTTCTACGGCACCCGGCATATCGGTGGGATCAAAGCGATGGCAACGGCCGTCATGGTGCTTGGGTCCGCCATCGGCCCCGGGCTGACGGGGGTGTTGATTGATCAGGGAGTGCCCTTGAACACGCAGTTCCTGTGGATCGGGGCGTTTTTCATTCTGGTCTGCGCGATGACCTGGGTCGGCGTCACCCGCGCGGCGCGTACGCTTTAGCGATTGCGCCGCAAATAGACGTAAAACGCACCATCCCCGCCATGGCTGATATGGGCCGGTGTGACTTGCAGCACTGCCTGCGCCAAAGGCTGCAGCGACAGCCATTGCGGCACATGATTGCGCAACACCCCGCGCGGTGTAGGAATGGGCCCGGGCTCGTCCCTGTCCTTGCCCTTGCCAGTGACCACCAAAACCAGACGCTTGCCCGAGGCCTGCGCCGTCAACACAAACCGGATCAGCGCCGGATGGGCCGTATCAACGCGCATGCCGTGCAGATCCAGCTTGCCTTCGGGCTTTAGCTTGCCGCGTTTCATCCGGCCAAAGGCCTTGGTGTCCATCTGCACCGGTTTGGCGCGCAGACCATCAGATACAGATGGTTTCAGCGCCATGTACGTGGGTTTAGGCACCGCGCTCTGACCAAGCTCGAACCCTTCGATCCGGGGTTTCGGTGCTTTCGAGGGCTTGGGCTTGGGCAGTGTGGTGGGATGCACCGACTCGGGCAGCTCGGGATGCAGGCGTTCGGCTTGCTGGGTGACCTTGCGCCACAGGTCGATCTCTTCGGCTGTCAGTTTGCGGCGAGGCATCAGATTTCATCCGGTGTCATGGCATAGGCCCGCTGGATCGGCAGCAGAACCACCATACGTCCCGGGTCCCTCAACCGCCCGGCCTCTTGACCGGCCGCGTCCCCGGTACCAAAAAAAATATCCGCCCGCTGCGCGCCCTTGATCGCCGATCCGGTATCCTGTGCAATCATCAATCGTCGCAAAGGGGTCTTGCCATCCTTTTCGACCCAGACAGGCGCCCCCAACGGCGTATAGACCGGATCTGCAGCAATGCTGCGCATGGTGGTGACCGACCGGTTCATCGCACCCAACGGGCCAAACTCGGGTGCCACGCGTGTCACCTCGCGGAAGAATACATATGAGGGGTTGTGAAACAGCAACTCGGCGCCGGCCTCTGGGTTTTTGCGCACCCATGCGCGGATCATCTGGGCACTAACTTGATGCGCACCCAGCGCACCCTTGCGGACCAGTTCCGTTCCGATCGAACGGTAGGGGTGCCCGTTTGCACCGCTATAGCCGACCCGCAACGCGCCGCCATCTGGCAGACGGATACGGCCCGAGCCCTGAATCTGCAGAAAGAACAGCTCAACCGGGTCATCGACCCAGGCAATTTCAAGCCCGCGTCCCTGCATGGCATCACCGGACAGGATTTCTCGGCGGCTTAACCAGGGATTGTCGGCGCGCGCCTCGGGCGGCATTTTGTAGATCGGGTATCTAAACCGGTCGGACCGGGTTCTGGACCCGTCCAGCTCTGGCTCAAAATACCCGGTGAACAGGGCGTCCTTTCCGTCTTCGACCAAAACCGGGCGAAAGAACAGCTCAAAGAAAGCCCGCGCGGCAGCGGCGTCATAGGTGCGCGCCACACCGCACAAAGCACGCCAGTCCGGATCATCCAAATCGCCGCAGGTGTTTAGAAAAACCGAAAGGGCCGCCCCGTGATCATCGGCGGCCCAGCCCTCAAGCTCATCGAACGACAGGATCGAGCGTGTCGCTTCAGCTCCGGCGGCGCTGGTCATGACGGCCAACAGGAAAAGCGACCGGAGTGCAGCAATCATGCGTCCGTGGCGACAAGCAGCCAGTTCGGATCATCCGCGCCCATGACGCGGGCAAAGGTCCAGCTGTCCTTTTGGCGTTTGACGGTATTGGGGCTGCCTTCGATGATGTCCCCACCACGATCACGCACGACCGATGTCAACTCGCCGACAAACCGCATGGTGATCTCAGCCTCATTGGTGTCTTTGTCAAACTTGGCATTCGCTAGTGTTGTCTCACGCACACCGACAAATTCGGCTTCGATGGTCAGACCCTTGTCTTCCCGATCCGCAACAACGGAAACGAAAGTGTCAAACACCTCTTCGGACAAAAAGGGCTGAATCTCGTCCAGGTTTCCCTTTTCGAACCCCATAACGATCATCTCATAGGCGCCGCGTGCGCCCTGCACGAACTCGGTTACCGAAAAGGCGGGTTCAACCCGCTTCATCGCAGCCAACGTTTGTGCTTGTTCGCTGTCTTCAGCGACATGGTCGGTGATGTCGTGATCCGGGCCGCCATCGATCACTTCAAACTCCCGGCGCGCGCTCTGAGAGTCGGGCTGCTGTTGCACAGGTGGCTTTTCAAAACCTTCACGTGTGCCCAGCACGCTTTTCAAGCGCAAGATCAGGAAAACGGCAATTCCGGCCAGGACCAGCAACTGGATCATCGGTTCGTTCATTTCATCCTCTTTTCAGACTGCGACTTTGTATACGCAGCCTCATGCCACTATGTAGGTGACAGTTCGTGGCAAGTCCACCGCCCGACCTCTGGTAAAGGATAACGCAAATGTATCTGTTCTTGGCATTTTTGTTGGTTCCGATCATCGAGATCGCCCTGTTCATACAGGTTGGCGGTCTGATCGGCCTTTGGCCAACGCTTGCTATTGTGGTTTTGACAGCCATTTTGGGCACCGCGCTGGTCAGGACACAAGGTCGCATGGCACTGGCCAACCTGCAGCGATCCTTTGCCGAGCTGGATGACCCAACCGAACCGCTGGCACATGGCGCGATGATCCTGTTGTCGGGTGTTTTATTGCTGACGCCGGGGTTTTTCACCGACGCCGTTGGCTTTGCGCTGCTTATACCGGGCATACGAGTGGCGGTGTTTCACTATCTCAGGTCAAAGGCCACCATCACGCATTTCCAGATGGGCACGGGTTCACAAAACCACACCGGACCCGCTTCGTTTGATCAAGATGACGTAATCGACGGCGAATTCACCGAGGTTCGCCCCCGCAAGACGTCGTCAAAGCCATCGAAATGGGTCGAAGGACCGCACCAGCATTGAGGTGCAGCGCCCAACTTGTTAAGCAGTGGCGAATTTCATTTTCGGAGTAGATCCATGGCTGACGAAAGCCCTGCAGAAAACACCGCGGCCCAGGCCGCCCCGCAAATTCAGATGCGCGTTCTGGGACAATTCATTCGCGACCTGTCTTTTGAAAACGTAATGGCACAAAAAGGCGTGTCCGGCGACGTTCAGCCTGAAATCGCTGTGCAGGTTAATCTGGACGCGAAAAAGCGCCCGACCGAGCATCAGTATGAGGTTTCGGTCAAGCTGAACCTCAAATCCAAGGCCAAAGGTCTGGAAGACATCCTGTTCCTGTGCGAGCTGGACTATTGCGGGTTGTTCCACATCGAAGGTGTGGCCGAGGATCAACTGCATCCGTTCCTAATGATCGAATGCCCGCGCATGCTGTTCCCGTTCCTGCGCCGGATCGTCAGCGACATCACCCGCGACGGTGGTTATCCGCCGGTCAACCTGGACAATATCGACTTTGTGGCCCTGTATCGCAACGAGCTGATGCGCCGCCAGGCTGAAACTCAGAAAACCGACGCCTGATCGGTCTGACCCGCGCCGAGGAATGCCTCAGGCGCGGGTCCACAGGGCGTTTTCGCCCAGTTTTTCCACAAATGCCTCATGGGCCGCCCGTTCTTCGTCAGTGATCTTGGACGGCAGGGGCGTGGCGCGCGTCGTTGGGCGCCAATCGTCTACACCTCCGGATCCGGATGAGGCAGATGTCGACAGGCCAAAGTCAGGCTGCCGACCGCCGATCAGTTCAAGATATACCTCGGCCAGAATCTCAAAGTCCAACAAAGCTCCGTGCAGAACCCGGTTCGAGTTGTCGATATTGAACCGCCGGCACAGCGCGTCCAACGACGCGGGCGAGCCCGGAAACCGCTTGCGTGCAATGGCCAGTGTGTCCAGCGCCTGATCCATCGGAAGCAGCGGGAGGCCCATCCAGCCCAGTTCAGCGTTTAGGAATTTCATGTCGAAAGATGCGTTATGGATCACCAGTTTTGCGTCCCCAACGAAATCCCGGAACCCCTGGCCAACCTTGGCAAAGACCGGCTTGTCCCGCAGCGTGATCTGACCTTTTTCCACCGAGCGCGGGGGTTCCAACAGGTCGGGGCCGATACCGTGCACGCCAAACGCCTCTTCGGGCATCGAACGTTCGGGATTGATATAGACGTGATAGGTTTCGCCGGTGGCCACATGGTTCCACAGCTCGACCGCACCAATTTCAACAATCCGGTCGCCGCTTTCGGGATCGAACCCTGTGGTTTCGGTATCGAGTACAATTTCACGCATCAGCCATCCCCGCCCGTATCTGCCTGATCACATCCTGCACCTGAGCGCGCGCGTGGTCCAGCGTGTCGGTGACAATCACATAATTCGACCGTTCGCATTTTTCGTCATTCGGCATCTGTTTAGCGCGAATGTGATCAAACTGGGCTTTAGTCATCGTGCCGCGGTCCATCACGCGGCGCTTTTGCTCTTCGGCGGAAACTGAAACGCAGGCCACCGCATCCATTGTCGCATCACCCCCGGTTTCAAACAGCAGGGGGATGTCAAACACTAGAATATCCGCCATGGCAGCTTCGCGGAACGCGGCCCTGTCCGCAGCGACCAGAGGGTGAACGATACCTTCGATCACATTCAACGCGTCAGGATCAGTCGAAATGATCTGTTTCAGCGCTTCGCGGCAGACCATCCCGTCCTGTACCGCCTTAGGAAAGGCCGAACGCATCAGGTCAACGGCGGCACCGCCCACAGAGTAAAGCCGATGCACTGCCGCATCCGCATCCCAAAGTGCGCAGCCTTCGTCCACGAACATCTGCGCCGTGGTGCTTTTGCCCATCCCGATTGAGCCTGTCAGTCCAAGCGCAAAGCTCATCCCAACACGGCCGCGCGCAGATCGGGGGTCACTTCGGGTTTGACGCCGAACCAGCGCTCAAACCCCGGAACTGCCTGATGCAGCAGCATTCCAAGGCCGTCAACCGTGGTGCATCCGGCCTCCTCGGCCTGTTGCAAAAGGTTTGTTTTCAACGGGGTATAAACCAGATCAGTCACCACCGCGCCGGGTTGCAACCCATCCAACGGCACCCGCAACTCAGGCTGGCCCTGCATCCCAAGCGAAGAGCTGTTGACCACAAGTTCGGCGTTTTCGATGACATTGCCGGCCTTGACCCAATCAACCACAGTGATGCGCGGGCCAAATTCGTCTTTCAGTTGCTCTGCCCGGGCACGGGTGCGGTTTGTCAGCACAATTTCGGGCACTCCGGCCTGTGCCAAAGCCTGCAGAACCGCGCGGGCCGCCCCCCCAGCCCCAAAAACCACCGCCGGACCATCAGCAGGGATCCAATCCGGCGCGCCGCTGCGCAGGTTTTGCATGAACCCGTAGCCATCGGTATTGTCCGCATGAATCGACCCGTCATCCTGAAACACCAACGTGTTCGCCGCCCCGATCAAAGCCGCCCGATCCGAGACGTGATCAGCCAGACGCAACGCCGCCTCTTTATGCGGGACGGTCACATTGGTGCCGGCAAACCCGGCTTTGGGCAAAGTCCGCAATACGGTCTCTAGATCCTCGGGCGCTACATCCATCGGCACGTAATGCCCGGCCAAACCATAGGCTTTCAACCAATACCCATGCAGCTGAGGCGACTTTGAATGCGCAATCGGGTGTCCGATCACCCCAGCCAACGGGATACGCTTGTTCGTCATTGATCAATCACCCCTTTGACCGCAAGAAAGTTCAGCACCTCTAACAGGGGCATACCCAAGACATTAAAATAGTCGCCGTCAATGGTGGCGAACAGGCGCGCACCTTCTTCCTCAAGCTTATAGGCACCAACCGCGTGCTGAATGCTGTCCCAGTTTCGGTCGATATAGTCGCGCAGATAGGCGTCAGAGCTCATCCGCATCCGCAGACGGACCTGCCCCACATGCCGCCAGACAGGTTCACCATCCTGATAGATCACGGCTGCAGACAACAGCGTATGCCGCTTGCCCCGCATCGCCTTGAGCTGGGCCAGCGCCTCTTCGGGCGTGTGCGGCTTGGATAGAAGCTGCCCGTCGAAGTCCAGCACCTGATCGCAGCCCAGAACCATGGCGCCTTGGGTCTTGTCACTGACCTTACGGGCTTTCATCTCGGCCAGCGTGTCGGCAATATCCCGAGGTGATGCGCCTTCGGCCAGCAAGGCGCGCTTGGCACCGTCTTCATCGACGCGCGCGGTTTGTACCGAAAACGGAACACCTGTCTGCCGCAACAGCTCTGCGCGAATAGCGGACCCCGAGGCCAGGATGATGGGGACAGACATGTGGAAAACCCCTGAGCAAGTCGATGAATGTTCTGGGATGGTTTGTATGGTTTTCCGGTTGACACGCAACCCCGGGGTTTTGGCAGAATTCTCACCCGAGTCGCCCAAGTTCTGTCCAATCGGGACAAGGATAAGTGTCAGGCACGGGAAAACGCAGATGTCCCACCTTACCCAAAGGGTTATCCCCAATTACTAGCATAATGCTTACGCGTAACATTCTGTAATCATTCAACTAAATCACAAAATCAACAAAATCGCCGGAATATGATCGAATTCAATCCACCTGGGGAAAACACTTGCGTAAAAAAGTAATCCACGGAATTCGGCCTCCCTACAAAACCATCATCCTTTTTCTTTTCTTATTTTTTTATTAGGGAGGGATCCAAGCAAACACCGGAGCCAGAATGACTGATCTTCTTTTCACGTTGTACCCGTGGGTGAAGGCTCTGCATATCATGGCCGTGATCTCATGGATGGCCGGGTTGTTCTATTTGCCCAGATTGTTTGTGTATCACGTTGAAAAAGCGCAGGCCGTCGACGGGGCGCAGGACATTTTCTTTGAAATGGAAGACAAGCTTTTGCGGGTGATCATGGGCCCAGCGATGATCGTGGCCTGGGTGTGTGGGCTGATCATGGTGTTTACACCCGGTATCGTCGGATGGGACTGGACGTGGCCTTGGGTCAAGGGCGCAGCCGTGATTGGCATGACCTGGTTCCATCATTGGCTGATGGCGCGGCGCAAGGACTTCGTCGAGGGGCGTAACACGCTCACAGGGCGCCAGTACCGCCTGATGAATGAGGTACCGACCGTTTTGATGGTTATCATCGTTCTGGCGGTTGTGGTGAAGTTCTGAGGGCCTGTTTGACTCTGATGGCTGTCGCGCTTATGTAGGTCGCAACACGCCCGTCCGGGCGGCGTATCTTCCAAGTTGAAATTCCATTCTGGTGCCGCGAACCCTG
This sequence comes from Ruegeria meonggei, assembly GCF_042768335.1. Classification (NCBI taxonomy): domain Bacteria; kingdom Pseudomonadati; phylum Pseudomonadota; class Alphaproteobacteria; order Rhodobacterales; family Roseobacteraceae; genus Ruegeria; species Ruegeria meonggei. The sequence continues at coordinate 3,017,096 of NZ_JAXHBT010000001.1, forward strand.
CGGCCGAGGTCCGTATCATCATGACAACTGAATCCCTGAATCTGGCTGACCTGAAAGCCAAAAGCCCCAAAGACCTTCTGGCCATGGCTGAAGAGCTGGAGATCGAAAACGCCTCGACCATGCGCAAAGGCGAGATGATGTTCCAGATCCTGCGCGAACGCGCAGATGAGGGCTGGGTCGTCGGCGGCGATGGTGTGCTTGAGGTCCTGCAGGACGGGTTCGGGTTTTTGCGCTCGCCCGAGGCGAACTATCTGCCGGGTCCAGACGATATCTATGTCTCGCCGGATATGATCCGCCTGCACTCGTTGCGCACGGGCGATACGGTTGAGGGCGATATCAAAGCTCCTGATGAAAACGAGCGCTATTTCGCGTTGACCAAGGTCACCAAGATCAACTTTGAAGAGCCTGAGAAGGCCAAGCACAAAGTTGCCTTCGACAACCTAACACCGCTGTACCCTGATGAGCGCCTGAAGATGGAGATCGAAGATCCTACCATCAAGGACAAATCGGCCCGTGTGATCGATCTGGTCTCACCCATCGGGAAAGGCCAGCGGTCGCTGATCGTCGCGCCTCCTCGGACCGGTAAGACGGTCATCTTGCAGAACATTGCGCATTCGATCGAACAGAACCATCCAGAGTGTTATCTGATCGTTCTGCTGATTGATGAACGCCCCGAAGAGGTGACGGACATGCAGCGGTCCGTGAAGGGTGAGGTTGTATCCTCGACATTTGATGAGCCCGCGACACGCCACGTGGCCGTGTCCGAAATGGTTATCGAAAAAGCCAAGCGTCTGGTCGAGCATAAACGAGATGTTGTTATCCTTCTCGACTCGATCACAAGACTTGGTAGGGCGTTTAACACTGTGGTGCCATCTTCGGGTAAAGTTCTGACCGGTGGTGTGGATGCAAACGCGCTACAACGGCCCAAGCGGTTCTTTGGTGCTGCACGGAACATCGAAGAGGGCGGTTCGCTGACCATCATCGCCACCGCGCTAATCGATACCGGCAGCCGGATGGACGAAGTGATCTTCGAAGAATTCAAAGGCACCGGTAACTCGGAAATCGTTCTGGATCGTAAGATCGCAGATAAGCGTGTGTTCCCGGCCATCGACATCCTCAAATCCGGCACAAGGAAAGAGGACCTGCTGGTCGACAAAGGCGATTTGGCGAAAACCTTCGTTCTGCGTCGCATCCTCAACCCGATGGGCACCACCGACGCAATTGAGTTCCTGTTGTCCAAGTTGAAACAGACCAAGTCGAACGGTGATTTCTTCAATTCCATGAACACCTGACACAGGTCTTAAACAACGCGAGGCCTTCGAATGGATACGATATTCGCCTTGGCCAGCGCGCAAGGCAAAGCAGGCGTGGCGGTCATCCGTCTTTCTGGCCCATTGGCCCATTCAGCTGCGGCTAATCTGACAGGTGGTGCATTGCCGCCTCGTGGAATGCGGGTGCGCACACTACATGCTGGTGACGGGTCACGTTTGGATGATGGCCTGGTACTGACTTTCCGGGCTCCGGCCAGTTTTACCGGCGAGGATGTGGCCGAGCTGCAAATCCATGGCAGCACTGCCGCAGTCAATGTCGTGATGCAGTGCCTGTCGGAAGCCGATGGGTTGCGTCTGGCAGAACCTGGCGAGTTCACCCGCCGAGCTTTGGAAAACGGCAAGATGGACCTGACGCAAGTCGAGGGCCTGGCTGACCTGATCGACGCAGAAACCGAGGCGCAGCGCAAGCAGGCCCAGACGATACTGGCCGGCGAGTTGGGCACCTTGGCCGAGCGTTGGCGACGCGATCTGATCCGCGCGGCCTCATTGCTGGAGGCAGTTATAGATTTCGCGGACGAAGAGGTACCCACGGACGTGACTTCCGAAGTGCGCGACTTGGTGACCGGCGTGATGCAGGACTTGCAGCGTGAGGCCGAAGGTGTGCAGATTGCAGAACGCATCAGAACCGGGTTCGAAGTTGCCATTGTCGGTTTACCCAACGCAGGCAAGTCCACTCTGTTGAATGCATTGGCAGGGCGAAAGGCCGCAATCACATCGGAATATGCGGGCACAACCCGGGATGTGATCGAAGTGCGAATGGACCTTGCCGGGCTTCCGGTTACCTTGCTGGACACAGCTGGGCTGCGCGAAACCGAAGATTATGTCGAAAACCTTGGGATTGAGCTGGCTAAGAAGCGGGCAGAAGATGCGGATCTGCGCGTGTTTTTGACCGAAGATCCAAGCGAATTGGGTGTGTCCATGCTGTCTGAGGATATACAAGTCCTACCGAAATCCGATCTACGAGAAGATACAGAAAGTGGAATTTCTGGAAAAACAGGTCAGGGCATTGATCACTTGATAAACCACATATCGCGTGTCTTGGGGGATAGATCTACCAGTCATGGTATAGCGACACGCGAACGACACCGTGTTGCGCTGAACAATGCCAACACGTCGCTGGCTTCTGCACTGGCTGTTCTGGAATCGGGGCCAGACCTGTATGATATAGCAGCAGAAGAAATGCGAACGGCCATCCGAGCATTAGAAGCGCTGGTTGGTCGTATAGGGGTGGAAGACCTGCTTGATGAAATATTCTCAAGCTTCTGTTTGGGTAAGTAAGGAGTGTTTCACGTGAAACATTCGAAGTTTGACGTTATCGTTATTGGGGCTGGTCACGCCGGAACCGAGGCTGCGCATGCTGCAGCCCGAATGGGGGCCGAGACGGCTTTGGTAACATTGTCGGCCTCAGATATTGGGGTAATGTCCTGTAACCCGGCGATAGGCGGTTTGGGTAAAGGTCATTTGGTTCGTGAAATTGATGCCTTGGATGGTGTCATGGGACGTGTTGCAGATCGGGCCGGTATACAATTCCGTCTTTTGAACCGACGCAAAGGCCCGGCCGTTCAGGGGCCCAGAACACAGGCGGACCGCGCCTTGTACCGCGCAGAGATGCAACGGGAAACGCACGAACAGGAAAAGCTGTCTGTAGTGATCGGCGAAGTCGTCGATTTTTTGATGGACGGATCCCGTGTCTGCGGGATCAAGCTGGTGGACAAATCAGAACTTCATGCCAGCGCGGTTATTCTGACATCGGGCACATTTTTGCGTGGAGTCATACATATAGGCGACGTATCGCGTCCGGGCGGTCGGATGGGAGATCGGCCTTCCGTCAAACTGGCAGAGCGGTTGGACGGCTTCAATCTGCCGTTGGGACGTCTGAAAACAGGGACGCCGCCAAGGCTGGACGGACGCACAATTGGTTGGTCTGATCTGGAGCGGCAGGATGGTGATGAAGACCCAACCCTGTTTTCATTCCTGTCCACGTCTGTAGTTGCGCCTCAGATTTCCTGCGGAATCACACATACAAATGCCCGTACGCATGAGATTATCGAGAAAAACCTTTCCCGGTCTGCGATGTATGGTGGGCATATTGACGGGGTGGGTCCCAGGTATTGCCCGTCTATCGAAGATAAAATTGTTCGATTCGCCGAAAAGGACTCCCACCAGATCTTTCTGGAGCCTGAAGGAGTCAACGACTACACGATCTACCCGAACGGCATTTCAACTTCACTTCCTCAAGATGTTCAGCAGAAATATGTGCGGTCCATCAAAGGCCTCGAAGCGGCTGAAATCCTGCAGCCGGGCTATGCTATTGAATATGACTATGTCGACCCCCGAGTTTTGACATCTTCTTTGTCATTGCCAGAGGCGCCGGGACTATATCTAGCGGGTCAGATCAACGGAACAACAGGATATGAGGAAGCCGCAGCTCAAGGCATGGTGGCGGGCCTCAATGCTGCACTAGCCGTTTCGGGGCGTGAACCTATCCATTTTACCCGTGCTGACAGCTATATCGGTGTGATGATTGATGATCTGACCACTCGAGGGGTCGTGGAACCATATCGCATGTTTACATCACGCGCTGAATTTCGTCTTTCATTGCGCGCGGACAATGCGGATCAACGCCTAACGCCATTGGGTATCGACATCGGATGTGTAAGCGAAAACCGGAAATCCAGCTTTTGCAAAAAAATGGAAAAACTCACGGCCGCGAAATCTACTTTATCCGAGAAAACTTATACACCAAAAGAGGTTCGGTCGATTGGAATTACGATCAACCAAGATGGAAATCGCCGCAATGGAATGGCGATCCTGGCTTTTCCGGATGTGTCCTTTGATGACCTGGTTCCATTGATACCGAATTTGGCTACCGTCGACCTAGATATCCGTCAACAGGTCGAACGGGATGCACTTTACGCCAACTACATCGCAAGGCAGAAAAAGGACGTTGAGGCGATGAAACGCGATGAATCTTATGAGATTCCGCAGGACTTTGACTATTTTACGCTCGAGGGTCTGTCATCTGAGATGAAGCAGAAGCTCTCGCAAGCACGACCTGCCAATATTGCGCAAGCTGGAAGGGTTGAAGGCGTGACACCTGCTGCGCTGACCTTACTGCTTGCCAGGCTTCGGCGCGGGCAAAGGCTGCGCAAGGCATGAATCCGGCTATTTTTGAGGAAATGAATGTTTCACGTGAAACATTTGACCGTCTGAATGCTTATGTCGAGCTTGTTCGGCGCTGGAATCCGAAGATCAATCTGGTGTCACGAAACAGCCTGGCCGATATCTGGACCCGGCATATCCTGGATTCCGTGCAAGTGTATCGTTGTGCCGATTCATTCCAGCATTGGTGTGATTTGGGTAGCGGTGGTGGGTTTCCCGGAATGGTCTGCGCAATCATTGCCATTGAAGAGGCTCCGCAGGCTCAGTTCTCGTTTGTTGAGAGTGATCAGCGCAAGGCTGCCTTTTTACGTAATGTGGCGCGGGAGTGCGGTGCGAACTGCCGGGTTATCTCAAAACGAATCGAAATGGTTGATCCCATGAGCGCCGATATTCTTTCAGCCCGGGCTTTGGCCGACTTGAAGACGCTAATGTCCTTTTGTGACAGACATTTAAGCCAAACAGGTACTGCTCTGTTGCCGAAAGGCGCAAGCTGGAAAAAAGAGCTGGAAGACGCGCGTGAGCAATGGAGTTTCCAGTTCGAGCCGATTACAAGTTTAACTGAACCCCAAGCTGTTATCCTAAGGATCAAAGGAGTTTCGCGTGGTTGATCTGTCTCGTCCTTCAGGGCCCCGGATAATTGCGGTTGCCAATCAAAAGGGCGGGGTTGGAAAAACGACGACAGCCATTAACTTGGCCGCCGGTTTGGCTGAAGCTGGGTGCCGGGTTCTGGTTGTCGACCTCGATCCGCAAGGAAATGCGTCAACCGGATTGGGTATTGAGGACAGGGATTGGACGACCTACGACCTGATCCTGGATGATGCACCGCTAGAGGCAGTGGTTCAGGAATCCGAGATCGAAGGCTTGTTTGTGGTTCCTGCGACTGTGGATCTGAGCTCGGCTGATATCGAGCTGATTTCCAACGAAAAGCGCAGCTACTTGCTGCATGACGCATTGCGTCAGACCGCAATTGACAAGTTTGATCTTGATTTTGTGCTGATCGACTGCCCACCATCGCTTAATTTGTTGACTGTCAACGCCATGGTTGCGGCGCATTCCGTTCTTGTTCCCCTGCAAAGTGAGTTCTTTGCGCTGGAAGGGCTGTCCCAGCTGATGTTGACAATTCGAGAGGTTCGCCAGACTGCGAATCCCGACCTCAGAATCGAAGGTGTTGTGTTGACCATGTATGACAACCGCAACAACTTGTCCCGTCAGGTCGAAAAGGACGCGCGTGACAATCTGGGTGAGATGGTATTTAAGACCAAAATACCCAGAAATGTGCGGGTCAGCGAGGCGCCGTCTTACGCCTTACCGGTTCTGCAATATGATTCCGGGTCGTTGGGAGCGATGGCGTATCGGCATCTGGCGCGAGAAGTCATTCACAAGAATAAGAATGTCGCCGCCTGAGCGGCAGTGAGGAGGGCGCTGTGGTTGCCAAGAAAACAAAACCCAGAGGTTTGGGCCGCGGACTATCTGCTTTGATGGCGGATGTGACACAGGAAACAGAAGGTCTGACCACGTCTAAATCGCGTCGTCCCGATCTGACGGTTCCGATTGAAAAACTGCGTGCGAACCCGAACCAGCCGCGTCGCACATTTGCGGCGGCGCAATTGGATGAGCTTGCCGCCTCGGTCAAGGAAAAGGGCATCATCCAACCGCTGATCGTGCGGGAAACCAGCGGCGGTGATTATGAAATCGTGGCCGGCGAACGCCGCTGGCGTGCGGCTCAGATGGCCCAGTTGCATGACATACCTGTTATCGTGCGCGAATTTGACGATACCGAAGTTCTGGAAGTCGCTATCATCGAGAACATTCAGCGCGCTGATCTGAATGCGGTGGAAGAGGCAGCCGGATACAAGCAGTTGATGGATCGTTTCGGCCATACCCAGGAAAAACTGGCCGAAGCATTGGGAAAAAGTCGCAGCCATATTGCGAACCTGCTGCGGTTGCTGTCATTGCCCATGGATGTACAAGCCCTTGTAATCGAAGGGAAACTGTCTGCGGGTCATGCGCGGGCGCTGATTACCGCAGAGAATCCGTCAGAACTGGCCAAATTGGTTGTCAAAAACGGGTTGTCGGTGCGTGCAACCGAAGCACTGGTGAAGAAGCAACAGGCGGACCCGGAAAATCCTGCGCCGCGCGCCAGAAATCTGGATGCGGGCAAAGATGCGGACACACGGGCGCTGGAAAAAGACCTGTCGGCCATTTTGGCGATGAAAGTGGTGATCAATCACAAAGCTGGAACGGAATCGGGTCAGGTGCTTCTGACTTACGAAAACCTAGATCAACTGGATGATCTGTGCGCAAAGCTCAGTCGTTAGGGCGGGTCCAGATAAAGGTCATTACCGCCCCCAGAACAACGGCCTGAATGATCAGAACCTGCGTTGGAACGGAAACCAGAATCGACAGACCAAAGACAGCGGCGACCGACAGGGTGGCCGCTTTTTTTGCAGCTGGTCGGATCGCGCCCGAATTCTGCCAATCCAGAATCATCGGCCCAAATGTACGATGGGTGATCAGCCAGGTATGCAGGCGGGCTGAGGAGCGGGCGAAGAAGAACGTCGCCAGAAGCAAGAACGGAACAGTTGGCAGCAAGGGCAGGGCAATGCCAACCACCGCCAGCCCGACGCAGATCAAGCCCAACGTGGCCCAGATGTAGTGCATCATCTATCCCAACAGTTCTCGGATCACAGCGTTCAGCACTGCACGTCCATTTTTGGTTGCAACAAGGTGCTCGTCTGTATGGGTAACCATACCGTATTCGATCAGGTCAGACAGCTTGTCCTGGCGCAGTGGCTGCCCCGATAAGATCTCAAATCGATCTATATCTAGTCCATCTGTAATACGCATCCCCATCATGAGGTATTCATTGGCCTGATCCTGTCGCGAAAGCTCTGTGCGTTCTTTCTCACCTGACCCGTTTTTGACAGCAGTAAGCCATGCGTTGGGGGACAGATAGGTTTCAGTCGCCAGTTTTTGGCCGTCCAGCGTGATGCGCCCATGCGCCCCGGGGCCAATGCCCACATAATCGCCATAGCGCCAATAGATCAGGTTATGCTGTGATTCCGCGCCGGGGGGCGCATGGTTTGAGACCTCGTAGGCAGGCAGCCCATGCGCCTCGCAGATCTCTTGCGTGGCCAGATACATGTCTGCTGCACTGTCATCCTCGGGCAGTCCGCGCAGTTTGCCGATAGCATAGCGATCACCAAAGGCGGTGCCGTCTTCGATGGTCAGTTGGTACAGTGACAAGTGATCCACTGCCATCGACAGGGCTTCGGTCAGTTCAGCGCGCCAGGCGTTCAGCGTTTGGTGCTGACGGGCATAGATCAGATCAAAACTGACACGGTCAAAGCAATTGCGCGCGACATCAAAGGCGGCGCGGGCCTCGGCCACCGTGTGGATCCGTCCCAGTCGACGCAGGTCATCGTCATTCAGGGCCTGAATCCCCATCGAAATCCGATTGACACCGGCATCGCGATACGCCGCAAACCGCCCGGCCTCGACCGAGCCGGGATTGGCCTCAAGCGTGATTTCCATGTCATTGGCAGGTCGCCACAAGGCACGGGCCGTGTCGATGACCGCAGCAACCGTTTCAGGCTCCATCAGTGAAGGCGTCCCCCCGCCAAAGAAGATCGTATTCAAAACGCGGTGAGGGGTTTCAGCAGCCGCGCGATAAAGTTCGCTCAGATAAGAAGTAAGCCATTGTTTTTGGTTTATATTCTTCGAAACATGGCTGTTGAAGTCGCAATAGGGGCACTTGGCCTCGCAAAACGGCCAGTGCACGTACAGGCCAAAGCCCCCGTTGCGCCAATCATCCGTCAAAACAGCCCTTCACGAACATGTCCACCGCACGGCCGCGATGGCTGATCTTGTTCTTTTCCCAGCGATCCATTTCGGCAAAGGTAATGTCGTGACCCTCGGGGACAAACATTGGGTCATAGCCAAAGCCACCCTCGCCACGGATGGGCCAGACCAGATGACCGGGGGCGATGCCTTCGAACACTTCGTCATGCCCATCAGGCCAGGCCAGAACCAGCGTGCTGCGGAATTGCGCTGTACGTGGATGCGCGGCGCCTTTGGCCTCAAGCTCTGTATGGGCCCGTGTCATCGCCATCAGGAAATCGCGCCCATTTCCGGTTTCTGCCCAATCCGCGGTGTAAACACCTGGTGCGCCATCCAGCGCGTCGATTGTAATTCCCGAATTGTCCGACAGGGCAGGCAGGCCGGTGGCCTTGGCAGCAGCATGGGCTTTGATCCGGGCGTTGCCGACGAATGTATCCTCGGTTTCTTCCGGTTCGGGCAGGTTCATTTCACCCGCGCCCACGACGCTCACTCCAAAAGGGCTGAGGAGATGCGCCATCTCTTCAAGCTTGCCTTTGTTGTGGGTCGCCACCAGCAACCTGTCGCCGTCGAACTTACGGGTCATGCGGTGGCGGCCTTCTGCGCGGCAACCAGCTCGCCCACGCCTTTTTCCGCCAGATCCATCAGCTGGTTCATTTGATCGCGGCTAAAGACGGACCCCTCTGCCGACATCTGGACTTCGATCAGTTTGCCTGATCCGGTCATGATGAAATTGCCATCCACGCCCGCTTCGCTGTCTTCTGGGTAATCCAGATCCAGAACTGGCTGACCAGCATAGATACCGCAGGACACAGCAGCAACCGGATCGACCAGTGGATCGGAAATCACGTCACCCGTTTTCATCAGCTTGTTCACCGCAAGACGCAGCGCAACCCATCCCCCGGTGATCGAGGCGCAGCGGGTGCCGCCGTCGGCCTGGATCACGTCACAATCGACGGTGATCTGACGCTCACCCAGGGCAACGCGGTCGACGCCGGCCCGCAGGGAACGCCCGATCAGGCGCTGAATTTCCACGGTACGGCCGCCTTGCTTGCCGCTGGCTGCTTCGCGCCGCATCCGGGTATTGGTTGCACGCGGTAGCATACCGTATTCTGCGGTGACCCAACCCAGCCCAGAACCCTTGATGAAGGGCGGCACGCGGTCCTCGATCGTGGCGGTACACAATACATGGGTGTCGCCGATTTTGATCAGGCAGGAACCTTCGGCATGTTTGGTGAATCCAGTCTCAATTGAAACCGGGCGCATTTCGCTTAAATCTCGTCCAGAAGGGCGCATGGGAAATCCTTTGTTTGCTGGCTTGGGGATACCGCCCCGTGGCGTTACGATGCAACCCCGATTGACCTTTCATAGGCCTGCTATTTAATGACAATCCAGCAAGGGATGGCAGATGAGCGAAGCAAGCAAGATTCTGGATGAGATGAATGACCGGTCGCGAGAGGTGTTTCGGTTGATCGTCGAGAGCTATTTGGACAGTGGTGAGCCGGTCGGCAGCCGCACCCTGACCCGTACTTTGTCAGAAAAAGTCAGCGCCGCGACGGTGCGCAATGTGATGCAGGATCTTGAGTTTCTGGGCCTACTCGACAGCCCTCATATCAGCGCGGGGCGGATACCAACCCAGCAGGGGCTGCGCATGTTTGTGGACGGATTGCTTGAGGTCGGTGATCTGGGCAAGGACGATCGGCAAAAACTGGATGAGACATTAGGTTCTAACGCAGGCGATGTGGGCGGCATGCTGGACCGCGTGGGATCGGCCCTGTCACACGTGACACATGGTGCATCCCTGGTTCTGACCCCCAAGCAGGAATCCGAGATCAAACACATCGAGTTTGTCTCACTGGCGCATGATCGGGCATTGGTTGTTCTGGTATTTGGGGATGGTCATGTCGAAAACCGTCTGTTCACACCACCGCCTGGGCAAACGCCAAGTTCGATGCGCGAAGCCGCCAATTTTCTGAATGCCCTGATCGAGGGCCGTACGATCAGCGAAGTGCGGCGTCAGATGCTGTCACAGATCGATGCCCGCAAACAGGAAATTGACGTTCTGGCGCGGCAAATGGTCGATAGCGGCATGGCTGCATGGGACGGGGATGACGGCGACTCGGCCCGTTTGATCGTGCGTGGACGGGCGAATCTGCTGGGTGAACCGGGTGAGGCCGAGGAACTGGACCGCATCCGGACACTATTTGACGATCTGGAACGCAAGCGCGATATCGCCGAATTCCTTGAGTTGACCGAAGAAGGCGAGGGTGTGCGCATTTTTATCGGCTCTGAGAACAAACTTTTCTCACTTTCGGGTTCCTCTTTGGTGGTGTCTCCATATATGAACGCTGATCGAAAGATAATTGGTGCGGTTGGGGTCATTGGGCCCACGCGTCTGAACTATGGACGGATCGTGCCGATCGTGGATTATACGGCGCAACTGGTTGGCAAATTGATTTCCGACCGGAGCTAGAGGGTAAGAGATGGCAGAGCCCAAGAACGAAGAATTTCTGGACGATATCATGTCCGCGGAAGCTGAAGAGCTGGCTGAAGAATTTGCTGAGATCAGCGATGAAGCGCTGGAACTTGATGAGTTGCGCGCTCAGCGGGACGATTACAAAGACAAGTTCATGCGCGCGTTGGCGGATGCCGAGAACGCGCGCAAGCGCGGCGATAAGGCCCGCCGTGACGCAGAGCAATACGGTGGGTCAAAACTGGCGCGGGACATGCTGCCGGTGTACGACAACATGAAGCGCGCGCTAGAGGCCGCGACCGACGAACAAAAAGAGGTCGCGGGACCGCTGTTGGAAGGCGTTGAGCTGACCATGCGCGCCCTCAAGGACGTGTTTCAGAAACACGGGATCGAAGTTATCACCCCCGAGGTCGGCGACCGGTTCGATCCCAATGTGCATGAGGCGATGTTCGAAGCGCCGGTTCCCGGAACCCGCGCTGGCGACATAATTCAGGTCTCGGCCGAAGGCTTTATGCTGTATGACCGCCTGCTGCGCCCGGCGCAGGTGGGCGTCTCGTCGACCCCCGCAAGCTAAGCCGGTTACGGAACAGGAATTGTTGAGGCGGTCAGGTTCTGGCCGCCTCTTTCAGTTTATAGATCAGGTCCAACGCCTCACGCGGGCTCAGCTCGTCCGGCAAAACCTCGTCCAGAATTCCTGTGACCGGCGACGCTTTTGGCGCCGGCGGCGGCGGAGGAGCGGCGGAAAACAACGGCAGATCATCGATCAGCGCTTTTTGCTTGCCACCTTCCCGTTCGGTCTTTTCCAGCTGATCCAGAACAACCCGCGCACGGTCAACCACAGATGCGGGCAGCCCGGCAAGTTGCGCGACCTGTACGCCATAAGACCGGTCGGCGGCACCCTTGTGGACCTCGTGCAAAAAGATCACTTCGCCTTCCCATTCCTTAACCGTAACAGTGGCGTTTTCGACCCCTTCCAGTTTTCCGGCCAACGCGGTGAGCTCATGATAATGGGTGGCAAACAGGGCGCGGCATTGATTTGAGGCGTGCAGATGTTCCAGCGTCGCCCAGGCGATGGATAGCCCGTCATAGGTGGCCGTTCCGCGACCGATTTCATCCAGAATAACGAGGGCCCGGTCATCTGCCTGGTTCAGGATCGCGGCGGTTTCCACCATTTCGACCATGAAGGTTGACCGTCCCCGTGCCAGATCATCCGACGCACCTACACGGCTGAACAGCTGGCTGACTACGCCGACATGCGCGTGTTCCGCCGGAACAAAGCTGCCCATCTGGGCCAATAGGGCGATCAAGGCATTCTGGCGCAGGAAAGTCGATTTACCAGCCATGTTGGGCCCAGTCAGCAGCCAGATGGCAGCGCCGGTCTCAGCGCTCAGGTCACAATCATTGGCCACGAAGGCATCACCGCCTTGTTGACGCAACGCGTGTTCGACAACCGGGTGACGCCCGCCCTGAATGTCAAACGAACGCGAGGTATCTACTTTTGGGCGGCACCAATTCTCGGCGCGTGCCAAATCACCCAGGGCGGTTGTCAGATCCAGTTCAGCCAGCCCTCGGGCGGCTTGGTTCAGACGCGCGGCATGCTCCAATATTTCGCCAGTAAGCCTTTGATAGAGCCGTTTTTCGATTTCCATCGCCAGATTTCCCGCGTTCAGGATGCGCGTTTCAATTTCCGACAGCTCAACCGTTGTGAACCGGACCTGATTGGCGGTGGTCTGGCGGTGAATATATGTTTCGCTGAACGGTGGGCTCAGCATTTTCTGGGCATGGGTCGCGGTGGTTTCGATGAAATAGCCCAGAACGTTGTTGTGCTTGATCTTCAACGAGGTGATGCCGGTGTCGGTTGCGTATTTTTGCTGAAACCCGGCAATGACCGAGCGGCCCTCGTCGCGCAGGGTGCGGGCCTCATCCAGCTCGCTGTCGAATCCGGGCGCGATAAATCCGCCGTCTCGCATCAGAAGCGGCGGTTCGGCGACCAGTGCCTCATCCAACAGGGTCAGAAGATCGTCGAAACCAACCAGATCTTGCGCGGCGGTGGCCAGTAAAACCGGCAGGTCGTGTTTACTACCCAGCTCGGCAATTGCCTCAGCCTGGGTCAGCCCGTTTCGGATAGCGGTCAAATCGCGGGGGCCGCCGCGTTCCAATGACAAGCGCGACAGGGCGCGGTCAAGATCGGGGGTTTTGCGCAACGCATCGCGGATATCCTGTGCGATCAGGCTGTCTTTGGTCGCGAAACTCACCGCATCCAGACGGGCGTGTATGACGTCCAATGTGCGCGACGGGCTGGACAAGCGCTGCTCCAACAGCCGCGCGCCACCCGGTGTCACAGTGCGATCAACAACCGACAGCAACGATCCCGGGCGTCCCCCCGACAGGGACCGGGTCAGCTCCAGATTGCGGCGTGTTGCGGCGTCGATCTGCACCACGCGGTCCCCGGATTCGGTCTGGGGTGTTTGCAGCAGCGGCAGTTTGCCCTTTTGCGTGATCTCCAAATAGTCGATCAGCGCGCCCATCGCGGACACTTCAGCGCGCCCGAAACTGCCAAACGCATCCAATGCGCCGACGTGAAACAGCGCGCAGATACGCTTTTCGGCAGCGGTGCTGTCAAAGCTGGCGCGCCCGATAGGGGTCAGCGAAATGCCCAGATCACTGGCGGGTTCGTGCAATGCCTGTTCGGTGCCGTCGGCCACGATCAACTCGGACGGGGCCAGCCGCGCCAGCTCCGGGCTGAGGCGCACGGATGTTACAGGCATCACATGAAACGCACCGGTTGAGATATCGGCCCAGGCCAGCGCGGCCTCATCCCGCACCTCGGCGTATGCGGCCAGAAAATTGTGGCGGCGGGCCTCAAGCAGCGCGTCTTCGGTCAGCGTTCCCGGGGTGACCAAACGGACAACATCGCGCTTTACGACTGATTTAGAGCCTCTTTTCTTCGCCTCAGCCGGGCTTTCCATCTGTTCACAAACGGCGACGCGAAACCCTTTGCGGATCAGCGACAACAGATACCCTTCGGCGGCATGGACCGGTACGCCACACATCGGGATGTCTTCGCCATTGTGCTTGCCGCGTTTGGTCAGGGCGATATCCAGCGCCTCGGCGGCGTTGACCGCGTCTTGGAAGAACATCTCGTAAAAGTCGCCCATCCGATAGAACAGCAGAGCGTCGGCATGGGCCTCTTTGATCTCAAGGTATTGCGCCATCATTGGCGTGACTGTGGACAAAGGCGGCCCCCTTTTGGCGTATTCCGGGCGCGACCTTACAAATCCCCCACCCGTGACGAAAGGTGAAAACGTATTGTCGTTGAGACGCAGCCCCGCCTGCGCTATGACGCATCAGCCCCGAAGTCATGGAAACGACCCCGAAAATGCCTAAAGCGAAGATCACCAAAGAAGAGGCGCTGGCCTTTCACCTGGACCCCACCCCCGGCAAATGGGAGGTGCAGGCCACCGTCCCCATGACCACGCAGCGCGATTTGTCGCTGGCTTATAGCCCGGGCGTGGCTGTTCCCTGCGAGGCCATCGCGGAAAATCCGGAAACCGCTTATGACTATACAAACAAGGGCAATCTGGTTGCCGTGATCTCAAACGGGACGGCTGTTCTGGGCCTTGGCAATCTGGGCGCGCTGGGGTCAAAACCGGTGATGGAGGGCAAGTCGGTGCTGTTCAAACGGTTCGCCGATGTGAACTCGATCGATATTGAGCTGGACACCGAGGACCCGGACGAGTTTTGCCGCGCCGTGCGCCTGATGGGGCCGACCTTTGGTGGTATCAACCTTGAGGACATCAAAGCGCCCGAGTGTTTCATCATCGAACAACGCCTGAAAGAAGAGATGGATATCCCGGTCTTTCACGATGATCAGCATGGCACGGCGGTGATCTGTGCGGCGGGGCTGCTGAACGCGCTGCACATCTCGGGCAAAAAGATCGAAGACGTCAAGATCGTCCTGAACGGCGCGGGGGCCGCTGGGATCGCCTGTATCGAGCTGCTCAAGGCCATGGGCGCACGGCACGACAATTGCATCGTTTGTGACACCAAGGGCGTGATCTACCAGGGCCGGACCGAGGGGATGAACCAGTGGAAATCGGCCCACGCCATCACCACCGATCTGCGCAGTCTGGAAGACGCAATGAAGGGTGCGGATGTGTTCCTGGGCGTGTCGGTCAAAGGGGCCGTGACGCAGGATATGGTTGCCAGCATGGCCGACAATCCGGTGATTTTTGCCATGGCCAACCCAGACCCGGAAATCACTCCGGAAGAGGCACATGAGGTGCGTGTGGACGCCATCGTCGCCACGGGTCGCAGTGACTATCCCAATCAGGTCAACAACGTTTTGGGCTTTCCCTATCTGTTCCGCGGTGCGCTGGACATTCACGCCCGTGCCATCAATGACGAGATGAAGATCGCCTGCGCCCATGCATTGGCCAATCTAGCACGCGAGGATGTGCCGGATGAGGTCGCGATGGCCTATGGAAAAACGCTGGCCTTTGGCCGCGACTACATCATCCCGACGCCATTTGATCCGCGCCTGATCCACCGTATCCCGCCTGCGGTTGCCAAGGCCGGGATGGATACCGGTGCGGCCCGGCGTCCAATTATCGACATGGACGCTTATGAGCTGAGCCTGAAATCCCGGATGGACCCAACCGCCAGTATTCTGCGCGGTCTGAACGCACGTGCCCGTGCAGCCCAAAGCCGGATGATCTTTGCCGAGGGCGACGATCCGCGCGTGTTGCGCGCTGCCGTGACCTATCAGCGGTCTGGCTTTGGCAAGGCGCTGGTTGTTGGTCGTCCCGATGACGTCAAACAAAAGCTGGAACAGGCCGGACTGGGCGACGCGGTGCGCGAGCTGGAGGTGGTCAATGCCGCCAACACCACGCATCTCGAGGCATATACGGATTTCCTCTACGAACGCCTGCAGCGTAAGGGGTTCGATCGCAAGGATATCTACCGTCTGGCGGCGCGGGACCGGCATGTTTTCTCGTCCCTGATGCTGGCGCATGGGCATGGCGATGGTCTGGTCACTGGTGCCACACGAAAATCGGCGCATGTGCTGGACCGCATCAACCATGTGTTTGATGCCGACGCGACCTATGGCGCGGCAGGTGTGACAGCCCTGCTGCACAAGGGACGGATCGTGCTGATTGGCGATACGCTGGTGCATGAATGGCCGGATGAAAACGATCTGGCGAATATTGCCGAACGCTCAGCTGCCGTAGCCCGCCATATGGGGCTGGAGCCGCGTGTCGCGTTTGTCAGTTTCTCGACCTTTGGCTATCCGGTCTCGGAGCGGGCCGAAAAGATGCACCGCGCGCCGGCTGTTCTGGACCAGCGCGGTGTCGATTTCGAATACGAAGGTGAAATGACCGTGGATGTGGCCCTGAACGTCGATCAGCAGGCTGGCTATCCGTTCCAGCGCCTGACCGGCCCGGCGAATATCCTGATTGTTCCGGCTCGGCACTCAGCATCAATCTCGACCAAGTTGATGCAGGAAATGGGCGGCGCAACTGTGATCGGCCCGATCCTGTCGGGCATCGACAAGCCGATTCAAATCTGTTCGACCGTGTCGACCGCAAATGACATTCTGAACATGGCCATTCTGGCCTCCTGTGATATCGGATAAGTAACTGAATTGAATAACCCTTTGGAATCCATGGATTCCGAGGGGTAGTTTTTAAACTATTTGTGTTTGCAATTTGTTAAGTTCTATCACTATAAAAAGTGAGGGCCGCCGTAAGGCGACCCTCTTAAGTTAGCGTCCAACTAACTTTTATAGAGGCAGCTTTAGCTGCCGTGGCTTTGGCCAACGGCGGGTGTGCGCGTGTACGCACTCCTGCCTGCCAAAGCGAATGCGGGGATACTGTCTAACAGTAACCTTCATGGCATTCTCCTCTTTTCTGTGTTTCCAGGTCTGTCTTGGCCCAATTGAAAGCACCATGCTTCCGAATTCTTTAAGTTTGGGAACAAGTTCTAGGAGTCACGAAAGAGGTACATACAATATCACGTAGTCCGCCATAGGTGGTCAACGGCATTTTTTTGCCATAATTGGAATCTTTGGCCTTGACCTGTGTTTGGCCAAGTTCAACTAATGTTCTTTCTTCGATTCGAAAGGAACAGTGAGACATGACGATCTGGAACCTCGGCTCGATCAACGCGGATATGATCTATGACGTACCGCATCTGCCCGGACCGGGGGAAACCCTGTCGGCCAATCGTCTGGATCGGTTTTTGGGCGGCAAGGGTGCGAACATGTCGGTGGCGGCCGCACGCGCCGGGGCACGGACAGCACATATCGGTGCCATCGGGCCAGACGGGCGCTGGGCGCTGGATCGCCTGACCGAGTACGGCGTTGATACCCGCCATATTGAGCAGGCCAAGGTGCCCACGGGCCACGCCATAATTGCGGTGGATGCGCTGGGCGAGAACAATATCATTCTGTTTCCCGGCGCAAATTATGCGATTTCGCAGGATCAGTTGGGGCAGGCGCTGTCATCTGCCGCAAAAGGTGATCTGCTGGTGATGCAGAATGAAACCAGCCTTCAAGTCGAGGCTGCAGAAATGGGCCGGAAGCTGGGCTTGACGATCTGCTATGCCGCTGCGCCGTTTCAGGCCGATGCGGTTCTGGCCGTGCTGCCCTATCTGGATTTCCTCATCCTGAACGAGGTCGAAGCAGAACAGCTGCGTGCGGCGACTGGAAAGTCGGTGACTGATCTGAACATCGAGCATGTGATCGTGACTTTGGGATCAAAAGGCGCGCGGTATTACCTGCGGGGCACGGCATCGGATTTCCCGGCCCATAAGGTGCAGGCGGTGGATACCACAGGCGCGGGGGATACATTCACGGGCTATGTTCTGGCCGGAATGGACCACGGAATGCCAATGGCACAGGCGATTACTCAAGCGAACCGTGCCGCAGCCCTGATGGTTACGCGGCACGGAACGGCGGATGTCATTCCGGATCTGAAAGAGGTGCGCGAGGCGCGGTTCGATTAAGACCCGGCAAACGGCGCGTCATTGCCCCATAATTGCTTTACACGGGCGTCGCGCCCACAGGCCTTGCGATACGCTTTATAGGCATTGAGCTGACGTTTGGGGCCAAAACGGGTGAACACCAGCTTGCTGCCTTTGTAGTAATCCTGATGATACGCCTCGGCAGGGTAAAACGCGCCTTCCTGCAGGATCGGGGTCACCACTGTTTGTCCCAACGCGCGCTGTGCGTCTGCTTTGGCTTGTTCCGCCAGCGCCTTTTCCCCAGCATTAGAGACGAAAATGGCTGTGCGATAGCTGTCACCGCGGTCACAGAACTGCCCACCCGCATCAGTTGGATCGACTGAGCGGAAGAACATGTTCAGCAGTGTTTCACGGGAAACGCGGGCCGGGTCAAAGGTGATCTGGACGGTCTCGTAATGTCCTGTGCCGCCTTTGGTAACCTGATCATAGGTCGGATCGGCGGTTTTACCGCCAGCAAATCCTGAAACAGCGCCGACCACACCCGGTACGGATTCGAAATCGGACTCGACGCACCAGAAACACCCGCCAGCCACGGTCAGGGTATCCGTCCCCGCAGCGTGTGCGGGCAAGGCGCGCAACATGGCAATCAGCGTAATCACAGCAAACAAAAGCGCTGGTTTAGCGTAGTCCAGATAAGCGATGCGGGTCATGGCAAGTCTCCTTCAGGGATCAAGCTGCCCTGTGATCACCAATTGCGCAATCGTCTGACATCGTTTGTCACGGGGTGGTGAGACGAGTTTATCGACCCTCAGCCCAGCAACTGCCCCAGTTTCATCGCCACACCCATATTGCCCGAAATCTTGAGCTTTCCCAGCGCCACGCCAGTCATAGGGTTCAGCTTACCGGTCAGTAGTTTGGTCAGGTTTTCCTGCGAAATGCGGATCGTGCAATCGGTGTCCTGATCCTGTGTGCTGGCCTGATTGCCGGCCAAAACGATCACACCGGCATCGCCACAATCGAATTTGAGCGAGCCGTCAAAGCTCTGACCTTTCAGACCTTTTTGAATCCCGTCTGCGATGTCCTGAAGCATGAAATCCCCTTCCCCAATTGACCTCTGCGTAAAGCGGGTCCAGGCGATGGGCAAGATTGACCCCACGGGACCTGAGGCAGCGCAAACAAAAAAGCCCCAGCGCGTTATGGCCGGGGCTTTTTTACGGGAATGCAGAGACTTGGTTACTTTGACAGCCGTTTGTCGCGTGCCGCCAGCAGTTTCAGGCGCAGAGCGTTCAGCTGGATAAATCCGGCCGCGTCTTTTTGATCATAGGCACCAGCGTCGTCCTCAAAGGTCACGTGCTCTTCAGAATAAAGCGAGTGATCCGACCAGCGGCCCACGGTTGACGCCAGACCCTTGTACAACTTCAGCCGCACGGTGCCGGTGACATGTTCCTGTGACTTGTCGATGGCGGCCTGCAGCATCTCACGCTCGGGCGAGTACCAGAAGCCGTTATAGATGATCTCGGCGTATTGCGGCATCAGCTGATCTTTCAGGTGCATTGCGCCACGGTCCATGGTGATGGATTCGATGCCGCGATGCGCCTCGAGCAGCACTGTGCCACCAGGCGTTTCATAGATGCCGCGTGACTTCATACCGACAAAGCGGCCTTCGACCAGATCGAGGCGGCCAATACCGTGCTTGCCGCCATATTCGTTTAGCTTGGTCAGGATGGTGGCCGGGCTCATCGCCTCACCATTGATGCTGACCGCGTCACCTTTTTCAAAGCCGATCTCGATGAATTCGGGCTCGTTCGGTGCGTCCTCAGGGTGGACCGTGCGCTGATAGACGTAATCAGGTGCCATATCGGCGGGGTCTTCCAGAACCTTGCCCTCGGACGAGGTGTGCAGCAGGTTGGCATCAACCGAAAACGGCGCTTCGCCGCGTTTGTCCTTGGCAATCGGAATCTGGTTGGCTTCGGCAAATTCCAGCAGTCGGGTGCGGCTGGTCAGATCCCACTCGCGCCACGGCGCAATTACTTTGATGTCTGGGTTCAGCGCGTATGCAGCCAGTTCGAACCGCACCTGATCGTTGCCTTTGCCGGTTGCACCATGGGCGACGGCATCAGCGCCGGTGGCCTTGGCAATCTCGACCAGACGCTTTGAGATCAGTGGGCGGGCAATTGAGGTGCCCAGAAGATACAACCCTTCATAAACCGCATTGGCGCGGAACATGGGGAAGACGAAATCGCGGACGAACTCTTCGCGGATATCTTCGATATAGATGTTCTCGGGCTTGATCCCCAGCAGCTCGGCCTTTTGGCGGGCGGGCTCAAGTTCTTCTCCCTGACCCAGATCGGCGGTGAAGGTCACGACCTCACAACCATACTCGGTCTGCAACCATTTCAGGATGATCGAGGTATCAAGGCCACCGGAATAGGCCAGAACAACTTTCTTGGGCGCGGACATCTGACTTCCCCTTATTCGTAAGACGATTGGCCCCTAACGGGTTTTGCAACCGGGGGCAAGTTATGTGCGTTGACGCGGCACAGTAAATGGGGTGATACGGGCGCAACAAGAACAAGGATTGGTTGAAAGGGCGGTTTTCAGATGTTGGGACTCGAGATTTTCGTACATTCGATAAAAATGGTTCTGAGGAACCTCACACAGGCAATGCAGATTTCCTTCGTGCCAGCGTTGATTGGCGGGGCACTGGCAATTGGTCTGATCTTTGTGTTCGATATTCCGTTCGAACAATTCGACAGTCGTACGACCGGCTTTCCGGAAGGCGTGACAATGGGTTCATTTACCGCGTTTTTCCTTTGTATGGCAGCTGTCTTTGTAACTGTCGTTTTTTGGATCGTAGTGTCCTGGCATCGCTTTGTATTGCTGGAAGAGTATCCACGTGGCGTTCTGCCGCCATTCCGCTTTGATCGGATTTTGGCCTATCTCGGGCGGGTTCTGCTTCTGGGCTTGTTTGCATTTGGATTGATGCTGCCTGGAATGTTCATTGTAGGCGCGGCAATGCAGGCGTCCATTCCGTTTGGGATCGCTGCTTGGATACTTATGATGGGGTGCTTGTGGGTCGGGTTTTACCGCTTTTCACCAGTTCTTCCCGGAACCGCTATTGGCAAGCCTGTGACATTTTATGACGCGTGGTATGCGACTGCGGGCGCAAACGGGCAAATTCTATTGCTTGTGCTTCTGTCTCTTATATTCCAGCTATTGATTCAGTTTCTGGTTGGTTTGCTGATGTTCATCCCCGTCATTGGCTTGATCATCGTAGTTTTCGTCGTGATGCTGGTTTTGCCGCTCATTAACGTCAGCATTTTGACCACAATGTACGGCATTTTCATCGAGAAACGCGAACTCACCTGACTTGCGTACACATATGTATTCCTTGCCCTTGTCGCAGTGATGCGGCACTGAAACGGTCATGACTGACTTCAAGACCCGCGCCCGCACAGCCGAACAGGCGATGCGCGCTGTGTTTCCGGCCACGCCGTTGCAGCGCAATCCCCATTTGTCTGATCGTTTCGGGGCCGATATCTTGCTGAAACGCGAAGATCTCAGCCCGGTGCGGTCCTACAAGATCCGCGGTGCGTTCAACGCCATGCGCAAACAGCAAGGGCAAGAGCTGTTTGTATGCGCCAGCGCCGGCAATCACGCACAAGGCGTGGCCTTTATGTGCAAGCACCTGGGTGTGAAGGGCGTGATCTTCATGCCGGTGACAACGCCGCAGCAGAAAATCCAGAAGACCCGCATCTTTGGTGGCGACAATATCGAAATCCACCTGATCGGAGACTACTTCGACGACACGCTTGCCGCAGCGCAATCATGGTGCACGCAGCAGGGCGGGCATTTCCTGTCGCCGTTTGATGATGAGGATGTGATCGAAGGGCAGGCCTCGTTGGCGGTTGAGATTGAGGCGCAGTTGGGCTCTGTGCCTGATCATGTCATCCTGCCGGTGGGTGGGGGTGGCATGTCCTCGGGCGTGGCAACTTGGTTTGGTGATCGCACCCATTGCCTGTTTGTCGAACCCAAAGGCGGGGCCTGCCTGCACGCCGCGATGGCGGCAGGGCATCCGGTTGCGTTGGACCGCGTCGACAATTTTGTCGATGGTGCGGCGGTGGGGCGAATTGGTGAAAAGCCGTTTGAACTGCTGAAAGACCGTCACCTGTCGGATGTGCTGGTCCTGTCTGAGGACCGCATCTGCACCACGATGATCGAGATGCTGAATGTCGAAGGCATCGTTCTGGAGCCGGCCGGTGCGCTGGCGATAGAAGCGATAGGCGATGTGCAGAGCTTTATCCGCGGCAAGACTGTGGTCTGTGTCACGTCGGGCGGCAATTTCGATTTCGAACGCCTGCCCGAAGTGAAAGAACGCGCGCAGCGCTATTCCGGCGTCAAAAAGTACTTCATCCTGCGCCTGCCACAGCGCCCCGGTGCGTTGAAAGAGTTTCTGGGTATTCTTGGACCCGAAGACGATATTGCCCGGTTCGAATACATGAAAAAGTCGGCTCGAAATTTCGGTTCTGTTCTGATCGGGATCGAAACCCGAAAGCCCGAAAACTTTGCCCGCCTGTTTGCCCATCTGGACGAGGCCGGGTTCACCTATACCGACATCACCGAGGATGAGACCCTGGCGCAGTTCGTGATCTAGGCCAGATTGGCCGTCAGCTCGGCCTGAAACGCTCTGCGGGATTCGTCATAAGCCGTTAGAATGGCAGGTAGATCGACCTCTGCCGGGTTGCCGGCTGCTGCATTGCGCTCTCCGTCCTGGCATAATCTGGAAAACCGGTCGAACCCGAGGCTAAGCGCGCTGCCCTTGAGGAAATGCAGGTTTTGCTCAAGGTCACGCCGGGCGGTATCATTGTTCAGGCGCTCGATGGCTTCCTGAACTTCATCAAAGAAAATCTGCACCACTTCATCGAATTCACTGGCACCAACCTCATCGCGCAGCTGTATGACTCTGGTCCAGTTGATCACGACCGTTCCCCGCATGGCATAGTAATCCGTCTATGTTTGCGGGCTGAGGGTAAAGGACAGGTTAAGCCACGTAACCCTGCGGCCTTCACGGGATGTTAAACCGCTGCGCGTTACGGTCGCATCACTCCGTGTAACGTCGCAGGGCAGAGGGTTCAGGTGGCAGAGGTCAGTCAGGTAAACGCCCGAGCAGAGTTGGATTTTGGTGCGATCCGAAAGGTGCTGGTTGTTGACGACAGCCGCCTGCAACGGAGGATTCTTGTCGCGTCTCTCAAGAAATGGGGATTCAAAGTGCTTGAGGCCGACAGCGGTGAAGCCGCCCTGGACATGTGCACAACCGATCCGCCGGACCTTGTCGTCAGCGACTGGATCATGCCAGGGATGAGCGGGCTGGAATTTTGCCGGTCTTTTCGGGCGATGGACAGCGATCAGTACAGCTATTTCATTCTGCTGACTTCAAAAAGTGAAAAGCAGGAGGTGGCGCGGGGGCTTGATGCGGGGGCGGACGACTTTTTGATCAAACCGCTTGAGGCAGACGAATTGCGCGCGCGGATCTCGGCTGGGGCGCGGATTCTGGATATGCAGCGCGAGCTGTCCGAAAAGAACCGCATGATCGAAACCGCGCTGGATGAGCAGAAGCTGGCCCATGATGCGATCGACAAAGACCTGATGCAGGCGCGTAAGATCCAGGAATCGCTGGTGCCGGAACTGACGCGGGATTTCGGCAGCTCTCGGGTCAGTATGTTGCTAAAGCCCTGTGGTCATATCGGCGGCGATCTGGTGGGAATGTTCTCGCCCGGGGTCAATCGGCTGGGTTTCTACAGCATTGATGTGTCGGGGCACGGCATCACCTCGGCGATGATGACGGCAAGGTTAGGCGGGTATTTGTCCAGCAGCCATTTCGATCAGAACCTGGCGATGGAAAAGCGCTTTGACAAATTTTATGCGCTGCTGCCGCCTGAACAGGTGGCCGAAACCCTGAATTCCCGGCTGATGGCGGATGCGGGCGTCGAAGAATACTTCACTATGGTTTATGCCATCATCGACCTGCGCAACGGGCATCTGAAGATGGTGCAGGCGGGGCACCCGCACCCCCTGTTGCTGCGCGGGGACGGCGGTACCCAGTTTCTGGGCCAGGGGGGGCTGCCGATCGGGCTGTTGCCGGATGTCACGTTTCAGCGGACCGAAACCTATATGAAACCCGGCGACAAATTGCTGCTTTACTCAGACGGGTTTACTGAATGCAGCCTTGCAGACGGCACTTTGTTGGAGGAAGACGGGTTGCGCGCCATGGCGTTGGATTGTGCGCCTGACCGCAGCGGGACCGAGTTTCTGGACGATATGTTCTGGCACCTGACGCAAGCCATGGCGCCTGGAAACGGTATGGATGACGACGTGTCTGCCGTGTTCTTTGAATATGATAAGGTTTAAAGCCGCTGTAGATGCAGGGTGGCGAAATGGCGATCCCCGCCATTACCCAGCATCTGGGCCGCATCCGCCGTGTCCATCCACAGGGCGTCGTGAAATGGCTCGGTCGGGGGCCCGATCTGGCGCACTGGGCGGGCCCGATAGATCAGGCATATCTTTTCGGCCCACAGGTCATACTCGGGCATATAGGTGAACCTGCGAAACGCTCCGATCCGGCGCGGGGCTGCTACCAGCCAGCCGGTTTCCTCGTACACTTCGCGATGCAGCGCTGTAATTGGCGATTCGCCCGGATCGATCCCGCCACCGGGCAATTGCAGATCCGGACCGGGCTCCAACTGGCAGGTCAGCAGCAAATGTCTACCGCGCGGCAAAATTCCATAAACACCCACGCGTCTTGTATATTTGCGCCCCGCTTGAGGGGTTTCACCGAGCCGTCTGATCATGTATGGCCCCTTAAAACCCGAAATGTTCGACCTATATGCTGGCGGTATGCCAACCTGTGGCGTGTAAGGAAACCCCATGTCTCTTGGAACTAAAATCGCGTGGGACGATACAGTCCTGCCTTTTCAACTTGATGTATCGGATATGCGCGGCCGTATAGCCCGTCTGGATGGCGTGCTCGACGGCATCCTGAAACAGCACGACTATCCGGAAAAGATCGAAGCTCTGGTGGCTGAGATGGCCCTGCTGACTGCGCTGATCGGTCAGACCGTCGCGCTGCGCTGGAAGCTGTCGCTGCAGGTCCAGTCCAAGGGCGCAGTGCGCATGATTGCCACCGATTACTACGCCCCGCAGCAAGAGGGTGAACCGGCCCGCATCCGCGCCTATGCCAGTTTCGACCGCGATCGCCTGACCGATGGCGCGCCGTTCGATCAGGTGGGCGAAGGGTATTTCGCTATCATGATCGATCAGGGCGAAGGAACACAGCCTTATCAGGGCATCACTCCGCTGGCCGGTGACTCGATCAGTGCCTGTGCTGAGGCATATTTTGCGCAATCCGAACAGCTGCCGACGCGGTTCTCGCTGAGCTTTGGTAAATCAACCGAGCAGGACGTTGAAGAACACTGGCGTGCGGGCGGGATCATGCTGCAGCACATGCCCAAGGCCTCGCCCTTTGTCGCCGCAAGCGAAGGCGAAGGAGAAATCCTGTCGGCCAATGATCTGGTAGACGGCGAAGAAGGCGAGAACTGGGGCCGCGTCAATATCCTGCTCGATACGGTCGACGAGCTGGAGTTGATCGGACCGTCGATTGCGCCCACTGATCTGCTGGTTCGGCTGTTTCACGAGGAACAGCCGCGGGTCTATGACGCGCAATCCGTGCAATTCGGCTGTACCTGTTCCGAGGATCGTGTGCGGCAAAGCCTGTCGATCTACTCGGCCAAGGATATCGAAAAAATGACCACGCCCGAAGGTTTGGTCACGGCCGATTGCCAGTTCTGTGGTGCCCATTATGTGCTGCAACCCGGCACGGTTGGCTTTGATGCCGACGACGCCTGATCCAACAGATCTGCTGCGGGCGGCCTTGCGCCGCCCGGGTACCGGGTCCAGCGATTTTGATCTGAACCCCGATGCTAGTCTGCCCGAAGGGCGCAAACTGCGCCCCGCGGGCGTGTTGGTTCCGATCTCGGTTGTGGGTGATACGCCGCGGTTGATCCTGACGAAGCGGTCTTCGGCCCTGCAACATCATCCGGGCCAGATCGCCTTTCCGGGCGGCAAACAGGATGACGGCGACGCCGATGTGACCGCGACTGCCTTGCGTGAAGCACAAGAGGAAATCGGCCTGCCGACGGATCTGCCCGAGGTTCTGGGTCATTTGCCGACCCATGAAACGGTGACTTCTTTCTCGGTGACGCCTGTTGTTGCGATCCTGCGGGCGCCGTTCCAGCCTGTCCCAGAGCCCGGCGAAGTGGACGAAGTGTTTTCGGTTCCGCTTGCACATGTGCTGAACCCTGCGAATTATATCGTTGAATCGCGCCGGTGGCGCGGTCAGAAACGGTATTATTTCACGGTGCCGCTAGGCCCCTATTACATTTGGGGGGCGACGGCCCGAATGTTGCGGGGATTGGCTGCGCAGGTGGGGGAATGACGCAAATCACAGAAGGCTGGGTGTCTGTCCCGGCGACGCAAAAGGTGTGTGCGGCCCTGACCGCTGGCGGGTCGCAGGCCTTGTTTGTGGGCGGCTGCGTGCGCAACGCGCTGCTGGGTGCGCCGGTCGCCGATATCGATATCGCCACCGATGCACGCCCAGAGCAGGTGGTGGAATTGGCGCAGGCAGCGGGTCTCAAGGCCATTCCCACAGGGATTGAGCACGGCACGATCACAGTGGTCAGCGGTGGCATCCCGCATGAAATAACCACTTTCCGCCGCGATGTAGAAACCGATGGCCGCCGCGCTGTTGTGGCCTTTTCCGACACCGTCGAAGAGGACGCCGCACGGCGCGATTTCACCATGAACGCGCTTTATGCGCAGCCTGATGGCACTGTGTTAGACCCTCTGAACGGGCTGCCCGATTTGCTAGCACGCCATGTGCGCTTTATCGGAACGGCCGAGAACCGCATCCGCGAGGATTATCTGCGCTCGCTGCGCTATTTCCGGTTTCATGCCTGGTACGGCGATGCCGAGGCTGGGTTTGACCCGGACGCTCTGGCTGCCATCGCCGCCCATCTGGATGGGCTGGCCGGGTTGTCCCGCGAACGGGTAGGGGCCGAGCTGCTGAAACTGCTGGGTGCCCCCGATCCAGCGCCCTCGATTGCGGCAATGCGTCAGGCGGGTGTTCTTGCACAGCTGTTGCCCGGGGCGGATGACCGGGCGCTGGCCCCTTTGATCGCGCTGGAACACCAGGCCGGGGCCGATCCCGAGCCGATCCGCCGGTTGGCTGCCATCGCCGCACCGGAAATCGCAAAGTCCCTGCGCCTGAGCAAAGCGCAGCTGCAGCGGCTGACCCGCATGCGGGATGAGGCGTCAGGCACAGCCAGCATTGCCGAATTGGGCTTTCGTTATGGCGATGAGGGCGGGATGCACGAAACCTTGCTGCGCTGCGCATTTCTGGAACAGCCATGGTCCGAAAACATGCGCCATGCGCTGCACTCTGGGGCGGCTGCGGATTTTCCCATACAGGCTACCGACCTTATCCCGACTTTCACCGGCCCTGCGCTGGGCAAGAAACTGGCCGAGCTCGAATCCCGTTGGATTGCATCCGGCTTTACCCTGACGCGCGACGATCTGCTGGGCGGCTAGAATGAAGTCTCAAAAAGGGATGACAAACAAAAAATATTGTGGTTACGTGCGCCTGTTACATGAATTGGAGGGAGGCATGCGTATGTATTACGGGATCTGGGACAGCTAACGCTGGAACACTTTTACCCGTAAGGGTGGTGTTCTGGCGCCATCTTTCTTCGCATGACCATTTTTCTGCTCAAACCGGAGCACTCTCCATGTTTCGCTATTTCGAAAACCTTGTAGACCCTTTTGTCGCCTATAAAGAATCCGACACGCCGCCGACACGGTTGTGGCCGTTCATGCTGGAATACTCCCGCCCTTTCATGCGGGTGTTTTTCTGGGCCGGGCTGATTTCCATCGTTGTCGCCACGGTTGAGGTCGGCCTGATTTATTATATGGGTCGGGTGGTTGACCTGCTGTCCGGCGCGCCGACCGAGGTTTGGCAAACTCACGGCACAGAGCTGATTCTGGTGGCTGTGTTTGTATTGCTGTTGCGCCCAATTCTGCATGTTGTGGATGTGCTGTTGCTGAACAACACGATCCTGCCGAACTTTGGCACGCTGATCCGGTGGCGGGCGCATAAACATGTGCTGCGCCAGTCTGTAGGTTGGTTCGAGAATGACTTTGCCGGACGTATCGCCAACCGGATCATGCAGACCCCGCCCGCTGCAGGCGAGGCGGTGTTTCAGGTCTTTGACGCCATCTCGTTCTCGCTGGCTTATCTGATCGGGGCGGCGATATTGTTGATGGCGGCTGATCCACGGCTGCTGTTGCCGTTGCTGATCTGGTTCGCGCTGTACGGTCTTCTGGTGCATTGGACGGTTCAGCGGGTTGGCCCAGCATCGCAAGCGGCATCCGATGCGCGCTCGGCTGTGACGGGGCGGGTGGTGGACAGCTATACCAACATCCACTCGGTCAAGATGTTCGCTCACGGTTCGCAAGAGCTGGAATATGCCCGCGAAGCCATCGAAGAAACCCGTCGCACCTTCATGGTCGAGATGCGGATCTTCACCGTTATGGACGTGGTTCTGGTCACGCTGAATGGCTTGCTGATCGTCGGCGTTGTTGGCTGGGCCATTGCCCTGTGGATGCAGGGCAGCGCATCCGTCGGCGTCGTTGCGGCGGCAACTGCATTGACCCTGCGGCTGAACGCGATGACCGGCTGGATCATGTGGGCGCTGACCAGTTTCTTCCGCCAGCTCGGCGTAGTGGCCGAGGGGATGGAAACGATTGCCCAACCCATCGACCTCCTGGATGCGCCGGATGCAAAACCGTTGCAACTGACCGATGGTCAAATCGAGATCCGCGACCTGTCGCACCACTATGGGCGCAGAACCGGGGGTCTGGATCACGTCAATCTGACGATCCAGCCGGGCGAAAAGATCGGTCTGATCGGTCGGTCGGGTGCCGGGAAATCGACTCTGGTAAAGCTGCTTTTGCGGTTTTATGACGTCGAACAGGGGGCGATCCTGATTGACGATCAGAACATTGCGGGTGTGACCCAGGACAGTCTGCGCAGCCATATCGGGATGGTGCAACAGGACAGCGCATTGCTGCATCGCTCGGTCCGCGACAACCTGTTGTATGGTCGGCCCGAGGCGACCGAAGAGCAGATGATCGCCGCCGCCAAACAAGCCGAAGCGCATGAGTTCATTCTGAACCTGCAGGACCCGCAAGGCCGGACCGGTTATGACGCGCATGTAGGGGAACGAGGCGTAAAGCTCAGCGGTGGTCAGCGACAGCGGGTGACGCTGGCGCGGGTGATCCTGAAGAATGCGCCGATCCTGTTACTGGATGAGGCAACATCGGCGCTGGATTCCGAGGTCGAAGCGTCCATTCAGGAAACGCTCTATGGCATGATGCAGGGCAAAACCGTGATTGCCATTGCCCACCGGCTGAGCACCATTGCCCAGATGGATCGGATTCTGGTGATGGATGGTGGTCGGATCGTCGAACAAGGCGACCATGCTGAACTGATGGTACAGGGCGGGCTTTACGCCCAGTTCTGGGCACGGCAATCTGGCGGCTTCCTGAACACGGAGGCCGCAGAATGAGGGTTGCCGACCTCATAGACCCGTTCAAAAACATCGGAACGCCCCCACCGCAAACGCTGGGGGCGTTTATCCGCTGGTGTCTGTCGGGCGCCTGGCCAATGATCTTCATCGCCGCCGCCTTTTCGGCAATGGCCGGCGCGATGGAGGCCGGAACCGCGTGGATGCTGGGGCTGGTGATTGATCTGGCGACCGAAAGCGGGCCACAGAACTTCTTGTCCCCCGCCAATCTTGGGATGATCCTTGGCGTGGCGGCGTTTTTCATGTTGCTGCGCCCGGTGTTCTTTGGCCTGTCGGCATTTTCGAACAACTATGTCGTTATGCCCAACATTCCGCCGCTGGTTCTGGCCAAGCTGAACCGCTGGACGCTGGGCCAGTCGGTAACCTATTTCGACGACGATTTTGCGGGTCGTATTGCGCAGAAACAAATGCAAACCTCGAACGCGATGGCCTCGGTCGTGTCCGAGACGATCAGCGCGATTGTCTTTGCGCTGGCCTCGCTGGCGGGATCTTTGCTTTTATTAGGGTCTATTCATCCTCTGGTCATGTTGCCTTTTGTTGCCTGGCTGGTGGTGTATTCGCTGCTGATCCGCTGGTATCTACCGCGTATCCGCGCGCGTTCTGCAGCGCGGGCCGGGGCGCGGGCGATGGTGTCAGGGCAGGTGGTCGACACGATCACCAACATAAAAACCGTCAAGCTGTTCGCCCATTCCAAATTCGAGGATCAGGCCGCGCAGACGTCCATGGTTGATCTGCGCGAAAAGATGCTGGCCTTTGGCAAGCTGTCCGCAAGCTTTCGCTTTATCCTGATGGTGCTGGCCGGTGTGCTGCCGGTTCTGTTGCTGGGTGCAACCTTACTGTTATGGCAGGGGGGGTCGGCAACGACGGGTGATATCGTGGCAGCCGGGGCGGTCTCGGTCCGAATCTCGCAAATGACCGGCTGGGTCAGTTTCACGCTTATGGGTCTCTACGCCAATGTCGGTGAGGTCGAAAACGGCATGAAAACACTGGCCAAGCGCGACCGGGTGGAAGATCCGCCGGGCGCAGTTGAACTGGACGTGACCCAGGGGCAGATCGATTTCGATCACGTCAGCTTTGCCTATGGCCGTAATGTTGGTGGTATATCCGACGTCACCATGACCGCGCGTCCTGGCGAAAAGCTGGGCATTGTCGGGGCCTCGGGTGCGGGCAAGTCGACCTTGGTGTCTTTGCTTCTAAGGCTCTATGACGGGGAAAATGGCGCAATTTGCATCGACGGACAGGATGTGTCGCGGGTGACACAGGACAGCCTGCGCCGTCAGATCGGTATGGTGACGCAGGAAACGGCGATGTTTAACCGCTCGGCCCGGGACAACATCCTGTATGGTCGTCCCGATGCCTCGGAAGCCGATATGATCGAGGCTGCCCAAAAAGCCGAAGCGCATGAATTCATTCTCAGCCTGCAGGATGCGCATGGGCGCACCGGCTATGATGCGCATCTGGGTGAGCGGGGCGTTAAACTCAGCGGCGGGCAGCGCCAGCGTATCGCTTTGGCCCGCGCCATCCTTAAGGATGCGCCGATTTTGGTGCTGGATGAGGCGACTTCGGCCCTGGATTCCGAAGTTGAGGCCTCGATCCAAACGGCATTGCACCGGGTGATGCAAGGCAAGACCGTGCTGGCGATTGCGCATCGGCTGTCGACGCTCAGCGAAATGGACCGGATTATCGTTCTGGATCAAGGGCGGATCGTGGAAACCGGCACCCATGACGCGTTGCTGGAACAGGGCGGTCTGTATGCGCGGTTCTGGCATCGTCAGTCGGGTGGCTTCATTCAGGCGGAAGCTGCGGAATAAGGCTTTTGTTGCGCGCTAAGCCCCGGTATCAGGCCCCTTATGACGCAGCAATTCACTATAGCCCGCCTTGGCCATCAGGGCGATGGTATTGCAGATGGCCCTGTTTATGCGCCCCGTACCCTGCCGGGTGAGGTGGTCAGCGGCACCTTGGTTGACCAGGTTCTGACCGATATCCGGGTCGAAACACCGTCAGATCAGCGGGTTAAGCCGCCGTGCAGGCATTACAAATCCTGCGGCGGGTGTCAGTTGCAGCATGCTGCGGACGGGTTCGTGGCCGACTGGAAGGTGGAAGTTGTGCGGACCGCGCTGGCTGCACAGGGGTTGGAGGCGGTAATGCGCCCGATCCACACATCACCCGAACGCTCCCGCAGGCGGGCAACAATTGCCGTGCGGCGGACGAAAAAGGGTACTCTGGCCGGGTTCCACGGTCGCGCCTCGGACACGATCACCGAAATCCCCGATTGCCATCTGCTGGACCCCGCCCTGATCGCTGCTATTCCGGTGGCCGAGGCGCTGGCGCTTTTGGGCGGCAGTCGCAAAAGCGTTCTGGCCGTGACACTGGCCCTGTCCGAGGGTGGTTTGGATGTAGCCGTAAGGGGCGGCAAACCAATGGACGGCCCCTTGGTGTCGATACTGGCACAGGCCACAGAAAAACACGGATTGGCGCGGCTCAGCTGGGACGGTGAGGTGATCGCGATGCGCCATGCCCCGGTTCAACGGTTCGGCCCTGCAAATGTTGTCCCGCCGCCCGGGGCGTTTTTGCAGGCCACGAAAGACGGAGAACAGGCTCTATTACGGGCTGTTTTGCGGGCGACTGAGGGTGCCAAGCGCGTTGTGGACCTGTTTGCGGGCAGTGGCACATTCTCTTTGCCTTTGGCCCAATCGGCAGAAGTGCATGCCGTCGAAGGTGAAGCGGCGATGACACAGGCATTGGATCAGGGATGGCGCCGGGCGCAGGGGCTTAAGCAGATCACGACCGAGGCGCGCGATCTGTTCCGTCGTCCTCTGATGCCAGACGAGTTGACCAAAATAGATGCCGTTGTGTTGGATCCGCCTCGGGCAGGGGCCGAAGCGCAGGTAAACGAACTGGCACAGGCCAAACGACCGGTGATCGCCTATGTCTCGTGCAACCCGGTCACATTCGCGCGGGACGCAAAAATTCTGGTTAATGCGGGCTACACCCTTGAATGGGTACAAGTGGTTGACCAATTTCGATGGTCGTCACACACGGAACTTGCCGCGCGGTTCAGCCTGAGCCCCAAAACCTGATAGGAGACCGCCGAATGGGGTTCACCCACCGCTTGCTGAGCATCATCGAAGCCCCGGCCTTTGGGCGGTTCATCACTGGTGTCATTATCTTTAATGCCGTGCTGTTGGGTATGGAGACGTCACCCACCCTGATGCAGGCAGCCGGCCCGTTGATTGTCACGCTCGACAGTATCTGTCTTGCGATTTTCGTGACCGAGATCGGAATGAAGCTGATTGCCACCGGGCGGCGGTTTTTCACCAGCGGGTGGAATATCTTCGATTTCCTGATTGTTGGCATCGCATTGGTGCCCGGCGGTGCGGGCCTGTCGGTCCTGCGGGCGCTGCGTATTTTGCGGGTCTTGCGCGTCATCTCGGTGGCGCCGCGGCTGCGGCGGGTGGTCGAGGGGTTCATCTCGGCCTTGCCGGGCATGGCCAGCGTGTTCCTGTTGATGGCGATCCTGTTTTACATCGGCGCGGTCATATCAACCAAACTGTTCTCAGCCTCGTTCCCTGTGTGGTTTGGCGATCTGGGCCTGTCGGCCTACACCCTGTTCCAGATCATGACGCTGGAAAGCTGGTCGATGGGCATCGTGCGCCCGGTGATGGAGGTCTATCCCTATGCCTGGCTGTTCTTTGTCCCTTTCATCATGGTCACCACCTTTGCAGTGGTGAACTTGCTAGTGGGCCTGATCGTGAACTCAATGCAGGACGCGCACCATGCCGAAGATGAGGTGAAAACCGACGCCTATCGCGACGAAGTGCTGGAACGGCTGGAAAGTATCGAACGGCGGTTGACGGAACAGGCCCACAGCAAAAAGTGATTTCAGTTTTTCAGTTTTCTGGCATAATACCTGAAAAAAAGAGCAGTAGCAGGCAGTGAACATGGATCGTCGCGTATTTGGATTGGGTGCTATGGCAACGCTGGGCCTTTCGGCCTGTGCCTCGGCAGGCCCACGGTTTTTAGCTTATGATGGGCCTCAGGTGACCTCTTTGGTTATCAACAAGGGCGCGCGGAAGATGTATCTTCTGCACAACGAACACGTCCTCAAGGAATACAAGGTCGATCTGGGTTTTGCGCCCAATGGCACCAAAACCAAGCGCGGGGATGGCCGTACGCCCGAGGGCAGCTATCTGATCGACCGGCGCAACCCAAACAGCCGCTATCACTTGTCGCTGGGGATTTCATATCCGAACTCAAGCGACATTGCGCAGGCCAAGGCGGCCGGGGTTGATCCCGGCGGTGACATATTTATCCACGGTCAGCCCAAACGTCGTTCGGAACTCAAGCGTGCCAAAAAGACACCGGATTGGACAGCGGGCTGCATCGCCGTCAAGAATGAAGAGATTGAAGAGATCTACGCGATGGTGAACCGCGGCACGCTGATCACTCTGCGGGCGTAAGCGGCTTCCAACCCCCAAACCCAAATTGCAAATAGTCGCGCTGGTAGGCCTCGGCCGCCAGCGTTTCCAGCGCGTCGTCATAGACCTCGCTTAGAGCAAAGGGCATATCCGCTGCGCTTAGACCGGGTGAAGGCGCGGTGACCTGCCCCATTTGTCGGCCCAGATTGGGCAGGGCAGTGGCGATCTCATCCTCGCGCAGAATGAAGTCGGGCTGGGCAAAGGCGGTTATCCCTTCGATCACCTGTGACTGGCTGCACCACACCCCGTCCACCCGCACCGGTGTTTGCCCCGACAGGTTCTGACGCAGGAATGTCAGAAAGGCCGAGAACGCCTCGTGGTGCTGATCGCGCGAATAGTTGTCCCCGCGCAGTTGGCCGGGGATCGGAATCTTGAACCGGTTGCGTAACACGTTGCGGATTTTCAGATATGCTCCGGGTTCAGTACTCAGGATGTATGAGCAGAACGCGGAATGCGCCCGCGCCAGAGGGTGTCGCAGCACGGTGAACTTTCGATGCTCGGGATGGGCTTGCATCCAACGTCTTGTCTGCTTTCTGTTCTGATTGGTGATCAGCTTATCGGTGCCGACCCCATCCAGATCAGCCAGCCATTGGGCAACGAGCCCTTCGATGCCGCAGCGCACTGGCAGATACATCAGCGGTGTTTTGGGTGCGATCACGTAATTGCCAACCGCCGGACCGCGCCTTGGTTCGAAATTCGGTGTGCGGTGCAGGTTGAAACTGTCGATCCGGGCCAGCGCGCCCTCGGTCTGATCCGGGTTTGTCACCTTGGACAGGGTAGGATCGGGGTTCTGCGGCTTGAGAGTATCGTCAATGGCCGTCAACCGGGCCGTGATGCCAAGCCACGCGGCCAGACCATTCAGGGCGTCCAGACGGTTAAGATCGTCGTAAGCGATGTAAAACCCGGTCTGCCCGGTGTCCTGCAACTGGTGCAGAATCGTCAGTTGAAACCCCTGTTGTTGATCGAGATAACTCTCGAACTCTTTCGGGTCAAATTCGATCCGCGCGTCGCGGCGGCGTTTGATGTTTTTCAGCTGCCACTGTTTGGTTTCGCGCGCGATTTTCAGCGAGATATAGCTGTCCAACGGATTGCGCGTCAGGATGATCTTGGCGCAGCGGGGGTCAGACAAAACAGGCTCTAACACACGTGGATCATGGCCCTGGAAAAAGCGAAACCCGTTCAATGCACCCGGGGCGGACTTTATTGCCCCGATCAGTCTTTGCGGGTCACTGTCGCGATCCTCAAGCGAGATATCCAGCAGGCTGTCCGACTTGAGTCGCCCGATGAAATGCGGGTTGAACGCCTCACCATGGCAGGTGACACCGTCCAGCGCATTCAAGTTGGCCTCAAGCAGGTTC
Source organism: Ruegeria meonggei (assembly GCF_042768335.1). Lineage (NCBI taxonomy): Bacteria > Pseudomonadati > Pseudomonadota > Alphaproteobacteria > Rhodobacterales > Roseobacteraceae > Ruegeria > Ruegeria meonggei. The sequence goes on from NZ_JAXHBT010000001.1 coordinate 3,052,394, forward strand.
GAACCGGTCCGCATGGCCGCGAGAACGACAAAGTAATCGAAATTGGGTGTCATAACGGACTATTGCACCAGATAGGGTTTTCGGTAAGGCCGGATCCGCGTGCCAAACACATCGTCTGTGGGAAAGTCACCCATCATATAGGGGTGCATCCCCTGGTTCTTGAGGTTTTGCAGGAACTTTCCAAACCCGGACAGGTCCACCATGGTCGGCGCTTCGGTCAGGTGGCTGGCGTGAACGGTTCCTATCTCTTCGATCACCGATTGCAGCGGTTCCATCGGAGATTCCACAAAATCGGCCAGCGACCAGCTGCGTATCCGCGCTTTGGCCCAGACTGAACGCAGCACCTCAATCTGTTTGGCTTCGACCTGTTGCAGGTGGGCCGCCGCAGTCCGGATATCGGCAAAATTCAGGTTTGACCGAAACAGCGGGATAGCCCAGGCGCCGGTAATGACCGAAATCTGCGCATTCTTGTCGCGCGCAAGGAACCAGTTGATTTTCTGGGTATCCCCCGGGCCGAACTGAAAACACTGCCGTTCGCCCCGAGTGTTCCACACCAGATTTGAGAGAAAGGCCGTTGGGTTATAGTCCCGCAACACCGCGCAATCGCTGAGCGCGCCGTTGATGATCGTCTCACCACCCGAAAACTCGGCACGCTCGGGACCGAAAAGATGGCCGTGAACGCGGGTGCCGGTGGTTTCGGTCAGCCACTGCTCAAAATCCTCAAATAGCTCAGCAAAGCCCTGAAAAACTGAATAGGGGAAGGAGGTCAGGCCGTTTTCGCTGCCGTGACGAGGAAAGCGGCTTTGCATATACAGCCCGTCGCGCCCCCGCGTGCGCCGCTCGACTGCATTGGAAAACACCCGGTCGATCTTGCCGGGATTGGGTTCGGTCGGTCTCATCGCCCCGGCCTGATCGGTCAGAAAGGCCTGATACAGGCGGTCCGCATGGGACCACGCCTTGCGGGCCACAAAGCAGTCGGACCGGCGCAAGAGCTGCAGATGGTCGTCATAGTAGATATGTGGACGCCCCTGATAGTCGAACTTGGACAGGGTCAGAGACCGGCTTTCGATATGTGTTGAATAGAGCCGCGATAAAGTCTGGAAATAGCTTTCATCCGGAATCCACACTCGCCGGAAATAGCGGTCATAGGTCTGCCGCCTCGGGTCCTGCAGAACCGCCGAAAGAGTTTGGCGGGTCAGGCACCACCATTGGCTGCCCATATGCGGCATGATCCCGTCGGGGATGCGACGGCGCATCCCGGTGGCGCGCTGAAACTTAACATAGGCGTCGAACAGTTTACGGTTTTTGCGCCACGAAAACGGGAAGCGCAGGGTGAATCTTTCCTGATCCAGCCCACCGATGGTCCAGCTGACATCCGCGGTGGTGGCGCTTTCGATGAAATCGACGCGGGGCCGGTCCAGAAGATAGTCGATCAACTCGTCCACCGGGCGCAGTGGCAGGCAGGCGCCCGAGGAAAGATAGACGTGATGCACATCCGGAAACGCCTCGAGCATCAGCTCAGCCGCGGACTGTGACGCCGCGACGATGCCCCATCCGCCCCATTCACAGACGTGGCGGTCTGAAAAACGGATCAGTGGCTCATCCGCGCAGGCGGTGACGAAATCGGAATAAACCTTGTCGGACACTTTTTGATCCACATGGATTACCACAGGGCAGCCCGACGCGGTCCAGTGACGTGCGACCTGTTCGGCCCGGTGCAGCGCGGTGTGGACCAGCATGAGGATGCCAAGACTGCTCATGCCCAGTTGCCTTTTGACATCAGGCCCAGAATCTCAAGTTGTCGCCAGTTGATGTATTTCTCGGACCGGTCGCACCAGAATACGGGCTTGTCGGCCAGTTGTTCAGCATAGGCGCGGTATTCGCCCGAGCGGCGATAGTGCTGGCCGCGCTGCAGTTCCTCTTGGGCTTTGTCACCCAGGGTGTTGATCAGCTTGGCATGCAGCAACGCGCCACTGGCCTTTTCCCCGCCCCATTCATCATACACCTGGTTCAGGCCGCGCGGCAGCAGCGAATGGGTCGAGCTGACGTAAACATATCGCCGGTCCCACTTCACCAGCGGGATCTTGTTCAGTGCCGGCGCCTTGGCCGGGTTGTCCCGAAAGAACACCCGAGCCCGTGGGCCGCCCTGTATCCAAAGATTCCCGTAATCGGGGTTTTTGGTGATCATGTAGTTCCCCGCATCGAACCACCGGGCGATTTGAAACGGATCCTGTCCTTCGTGATAGGTTTCGGCATCCACCGGACCTTGCGGGTACATGTCGATCAGCATGGTGCCGAAACTGCGTACGGCGCAGCCGTTCAACCAGTCCGTCAGGGCGCGGATAGGGCGGGTATCGCAGAACGGATAGATAAAGAATTCATCAGGGTCGACGGTCAGAACCCAATGGTCGTGGGCATATTTGCGCAGCAGATAGTTTGACCAGTCAGTGCCAAACGTGGCGCGCTTGTAACTGGCGTTGGTATGCCAGATCGACACATCCGGCTGATCGCTCAGATAGTCGCCAGTGCCGTCGTCGCTGTCATTGTCGATGAACAGAAAATGGTTGATGCCCAGCTTGCGGTAATAGTCCAGAAAATACGGCAGGCGGATTTTTTCGTTCCGCACCACACTCATCAATAGGATATCACCGCGTTTGATCTTGGCAGTGTTGTCGGAGACGGACTTCAGATCCCGACGTTTGCGCAGGCAGCGCATCAGGCGACGCTTGCGCCGCAACCTCATCCGGTATGAATCCAACAGACTCACGCGGCTGTTCAACCTTCTTGTCTACGCGAGCATGCCCGGGGTCTGGACAATCCAGAGTGGTGCCGGACAATTGCTGACTTATGCCATTTTTACATCTTTCAAAGCAACGACTTTAAAAACCGTTAGCCGGATGCGTTGCTTTCGTGTTGTTTCCAGCTGATCTGTCCCATCAACCCCAGTTGCTGTAACTGCGCCCAACCCTCATAGCGAACCGAGCTTGCATGCCACATGTCGGGCCGGTCCCCAATGGCATCATAGTATGTCCCAAATAGGTCGGGATCATGAAAATGCTGACGGCGCAGTTTTTCGGTTTTTGACCTGTCCACCACTTCGGGCAGGAATTTGGTGTGCAGCAATACACCCGAGGGCGCATTGCTGCCCGGCCCGTCATACGCCGCGTTCAGGTACCGGGGCACTGCGGAATGGCACGAGTTTACGTAGGCAAAGCGTCGTGACCAGTGCACCAATGGGATTTTGTTCAACGTCGGCGAATGCCGTTTTCTGTCAGCAAAGAACATACGTTCCCGAACCCCGCCCTGAACCCAAAGATTGCCCAGCGGGCTTTGCCGTTGCACCCGAAAAGGACCGGAATCGAACCAGGTTAGAACCTCGGCAGGGTCGGTTAAAGGGTCGTAATCTTGCGCACCTAGCGGGCCTTTGGGATAGAGGTCCAGCAGCAACGCGCCAAAGGCGGTGCGGCCCTGATAGTCCAGCGCCGCGGTCAGATCATGCAGGGATTTGCGGTCGTGATTTGGGTAGATCAGCAGCTCATCCGCATCCACCATCAGGGTCCAGTGGCCGTGCCCATGGCGCATCTGCAGCCAGGTCAGCCAGTCCAGGCCATAGCGGGCATCGCGATAGCTGGCACCGGTTTGCCACAGCGACACATCCGGCTGGTCCAGCAGATATTCGACAGAGCCATCGTTGCTGCCATTATCGACAATCATAAACTGATCCACCCCCAGCGCGCGATAGTGGCGCAGAAACCAGGGCAGGCGGGTGACTTCGTTACGCAACGTGGTAAACGCAAGAATATCGCCTGACCCAATCCGCCCGGTCCGATCGCTGAGGCTGCGCAGTTGACGGCGGCTGCGAAAGGATCGCCACAACAGCCGTTTGCGTTTCAGCCGCAACCGGTACTTCTGTGCCCATCCGATGGGTGGGAGCTTATCGGTTGCCGTGCCTGTCACCTACCGCTCATTTATCGTAGTGACCGTTCTGATGCCAGCGCCATGCATCGCCGATCATCGTCTCTAACGTTGATCTTTTCGGGGTCCAACCCAGCTCCTCTCCTGCGCGGACCGAGCCTGAGACCAGCTTGGTGCAATCCCCGGCGCGGCGCGCGCCGATGGAATAGGGCACCTCGCGATTGGTGACGGCTTTGGAATGGCCGATCACCTCCATCACCGAAAACCCGCTGCCGGTGCCCAGGTTGAAGACCCGGCTGCCCTTGCCCTGTTCCAGCCAATTCAGCCCCAGAACATGGGCGTCGACCAGATCGCAGACATGCACATAGTCGCGAATGCAGGTGCCGTCAGGCGTGTCGTAATCGGTGCCAAAAACGGTCAGCCCGTCGCGCTTGCCGTCAATCGCGTCCAGCATCAGCGGCACTAGATGGGTCTCGGGGCGGTGGAACTCACCTACATCGCCGTCGGGGTCGGCACCGGCCACGTTGAAATAACGAAAGATCACATGGTTCAGCCCATGCGCGGCCTCGAAATTGTGCAGGATATCCTCGATGGCGCGTTTTGAGGCGCCATAGGCATTCAGCGGCTCTTGCGCTGTGTTTTCGTCCAGCACCACATTGTCATGTTCGCCATAAGTGGCGCAGGTTGATGAGAACACGAAATTCAGGCAACCGGCGTTGACGGCGGCCTCGATCAGTGTCAGGGAGCCGGTCACGTTATTGGACCAGTATGTGCCAGGCTGAGACATCGCGTCCCCGACCTGGCTGAGGGCGGCGAAATGCATCACGGCGGCGGGTTGGTATGTGGCAAACACCTCATCCAGCCGTGCCCGATCCAGCAGGTCGCCCCGTTCAAACGGTCCGAATTTCACCGCGTCCTGCCAGCCGGTGATCAGGTTGTCATAGGTTACCGGAGTGTAGCCTGCGCGGGACAGCGCCTTGCAGGCATGGGATCCGATATACCCGGCCCCGCCGGTTACCAACACGTTTGTCATTGCAGATCCCAAGTTGTCGCAGTGCCGACACAAAGCCAACGCGGAGCCGCGGAGTCACGGGGAAAACGGATCACTCCAACCCCATCGCGGCCATCATCTCTTCCAGCTTCGGCACGTCCTGCGGGTTGTTTAGCTCCCAGAACTGGCGGCCTTTGGCTTCCACCTCGACGCACAGAACCTTGCGGCCGTTTTCCATGAACCGCAGCTGTTCCAGCCCTTCCAATTGTTCCAGCGGTCCAACCGGCCAACCGGGATAAGCAGCCAGCGCGTCTGGACGATAGGCATAAACGCCAACATGGTGGAACACCGGGGTCGGTTGTTTCCCCGCATAGGTTTGTGCGGTGTAGGGGACGACCTCTTTCGAGAAATACATCGCGCTGTGATCAGCGGCGAAAACGGCGGTGGTGCCGCCGACGCGCCCGTGTTTGCGGTCGTCCAGCAGACCGTTCAGCGCGTCGCCATCGCAGCGCAGCACGGGGGTCGCGACACCAGCCTCGGGCGCGGCGCGCAGGCCGGCGATCAGGTCCTCGACAAACCAATGTGGGGTCAGGGGGGCATCGCCTTGCAGGTTCACTACGATGTCATAGCCTGCGCCCAGTACGTCATGCGCTTCGGCGCAGCGTTCGGTGCCATTGCCGCAGGTCTCGGATGTCATCACCACCTCGGCGCCGAAACCTTCAGAGGCTTCGCGGATACGGTCGTCATCAGTGGCCACAACCACCTTGTCCACGCCCGATACCGAACTGGCCGCACGCCAGGACCGTTCGATCAAGGTCATCGCGTTGCCACTGGCTCCGGTCAATGGCACCAGCGGTTTGCCCGGGTACCGGGTCGAGGCGTAACGGGCGGGTATGGCGATCAATACGGACATCAGGCCTCCTTCAGCTCAACACCCGGAGCGTAGGCGATGAAGAACGGGTTTGCATAGCCATCCTTGCCATAGGTCAGCGGGCTGTGGTCGTCAAAGCGCACGACCTTGCCGCCCGCGCCGGCCAGAACGGCATGGCCTGCGGCGGTGTCCCATTCCATCGTGCGACCGACGCGCGGGTAGATGTCAGCCTCACCGGTGGCAACCAGACAGAATTTCAGCGATGAACCTGCACTTTTGCTGTCCTGAACCTGATATTTGTTGATGTAGTCATCAGTGGCCTGATCCCGGTGCGATTTCGATGCTACGACCAGAAGGGCCGCGTTGTCCGGCTCAGACACCGAGATCGGTGTTACGGCACCAGCTTGCGCCTTGTCCAACGCGCCGGTTTCCTCAACCGTCTGGCCGTCGGCCAGGGTATAGAACATACGACCACGGGCGGGGGCATAGACAACACCCCGGGTTGGAACGCCGTTTTCGACCAGCGCGATATTCACGGTGAAATCGCCGCGCCGGTTGATGAATTCCTTGGTGCCGTCCAGCGGATCCACGATCAGGAACGTATCCCCTTTTTGCGTGTGCGAGGCAGCCTGTTCCTCGGTCACCAGCAGGATATCCGGGAAAGCGGCACGCAGCCCGGCCGAGATCAGGGCGTCGGCGGCTTCGTCCGCTTCGGTCACGGGGCTGGCGTCGGATTTGACCTTCACGTCGAAGTCATCCGCTTCGTAGATTTGCATGATCGTGTCGCCCGCTTCCAGGGCCAGACGTCGGATGACGGGAATAAGGGCGTCGTAAGTCACAAAAATGCTCCGTTCGCGTGGTTTGTTGATCGAAATTTCTATCGGCCTTATGATGTGCCGGTTACGGATCGGCAAGAAATTCGTGGCAGATTGCTGGCGAAAAAGCGGGAAAGACACTCAGAGTGTATTATTTCAAGCGAAACCAGTCCCTTCTGGGCGGTGCGTTTACAACTGCGGAATTGATATTCCATGCGGTGGTGCGCAACGTGCGGTCGCAGCACTCCAACGCGTTGCTTGCGATCATCATTAACATTGTACAGATACTGGCACTGGTTTTGGTGTTCTATACCATCATGTCGTTCATGGGGTCGCGTGTCGCCAAAATTCGGGGCGAGTTCATTCTGTATCTGTTGACCGGAGTGTTTTTGTTTCTAACCCATATAAAAGCCGTCAGTGCGATTGCGGGCGTCGGCACCGGGAACAGTCCGATGATGCTGCATTCGCCGATGAACATGATGGTCGTTTTGTTGGCCACGGCCTACGGCTCGCTTTACACGCAGATGATGTCCATCCTTGTGATCCTGTTTCTGTATAGCGTTGCGGTTTCCCCGATCGAAATACAGGAACCAGGCGGGGCGTTTGCGATGCTTATACTGGCCTGGTTTACCGGCTGTTCGGTTGGTGTTGTATTCATGGCGATGAAGCCCTGGTTGCCGGGTACGTCTGAGATGCTGAAAAACATCTACCGGCGTTTGAACATGATATTTTCGGGTAAGATGTTTGTGGGCAATGCGCTGGGTGGGTTCATGCTGACTATGTTCATCTGGAACCCGCTGTTTCATATTATCGACCAGTGCCGGGGCTTTGTTTTCCGCAACTATTTCCCGCGAAATACCAGTTGGGAATATGCGCTTTGGGTTGGTTTGGTGTTGTTGCTTATCGGACTTTTGGGAATATTCTTCACGCGTCAGCATGTTTCGCAAAGCTGGGGCGCGCGCCGCTAAGCGGCCACGCGCAAGGTCAGATTGATCCGTCCGCCCTTGGGCAACAGCTTGGAGGAGCCAAAGCGGATACGGTCGACCCCGTGATAGGTCAGGCGCGCGGGTCCTCCCATAATCACCACGTCGCCCGAGTTCAGCCAGATCGATTCCGTTTTACCACCGCGGGTTTGGTTGCCAATGCGGAACAGCGCATCATCCCCCAATGAGATCGACAGGACGGGCCACGAAAAATCCGCCTCATCCTTGTCCTGATGCAGGCCCATCCTGGCGCCCTCGCCGTAGTAGTTGATCAGGCAGCAGTCTGGTTCACGGTCAGAGCTGGCCAGATCCCGCCAGATGTCCAAAATCTTGTCGGGGATAACTGGCCAGATCGCACCTTTGGGGTGTTCGGGCTGATATCGGTATCCGGCCTTATCCGTGACCCATCCCAACGCGCCGGCCGAGGTCATGCGCACGGACATTTCCTTGCCCGAGGGCGTCACCGGCCGAAACAGCGGGGCGGATTTCAGAATCGGGCGCAGCACTTCTACCAACTGGGTCTGTTCCTCCATATCCAGATAGGTTTTTCTGATATCAAAATCGCGCAAATGCAGCCGCGCCATCGCAGAATCCTCAATCCTTGCCAAAACCTTGCCAAAAAAGGCCATAGATTCCCGAAAACCTGCGATTTAGACCGCTTGCAGGCCTTTGGTCTCGCCCTTATATACGCCGGGACGCGCGATGGTGTAGAGCTGTTGCGCATAACTGATCGAGGCCGGGATGCCGTAACGGGTTCAGGCCTTGGGACATCGCCTTGAAGAGAAAGGGATCGACATATGGGAAAAGTAATCGGTATTGACCTCGGCACCACAAACTCGTGTGTGGCCATCATGGACGGCTCGCAGCCGAAGGTCATCGAAAACGCAGAAGGGGCGCGGACCACGCCCTCGATCGTCGCCTTCACCGAAGATGAGCGACTGGTCGGTCAGCCCGCAAAACGGCAGGCGGTCACCAACCCCGACAACACGATCTTTGGCGTCAAGCGCCTGATTGGCCGTCGTGTGGATGATGCAGAAGTCGAAAAAGACAAGAAAATGGTGCCTTATGCCATCGTGAACGGCGGCAATGGCGACGCGTGGGTGGAAGCCCGCGGTGAAAAGTACTCCCCAAGCCAGATCTCGGCCTTCACTCTGGGTAAGATGAAGGAAACCGCCGAAAGCTATCTGGGTGAGGAAGTCACGCAGGCCGTGATTACCGTACCGGCCTATTTCAACGACGCTCAGCGTCAGGCCACCAAAGACGCAGGCAAGATCGCCGGTCTGGAAGTGCTGCGGATCATCAACGAACCGACAGCCGCCGCGCTGGCCTATGGTCTGGACAAGGAAGAAACCCAAACCATCGCGGTCTATGACCTGGGTGGCGGTACGTTCGACGTGACCATTCTGGAAATCGACGACGGTCTGTTCGAAGTCAAATCGACCAACGGCGACACCTTCCTGGGTGGTGAAGACTTTGACATGCGCATCGTCAACTACCTGGCGGACGAGTTCAAAAAGGAACACGGTGTCGATCTGTCCAGCGACAAGATGGCGCTGCAGCGGCTGAAAGAAGCTGCTGAAAAAGCCAAGATCGAACTGTCCTCGACCTCGCAGACCGAAATCAACCAGCCGTTCATCTCGATGGGTGCCAACGGTCAGCCGCTGCACATGGTCATGAAACTGACCCGTGCCAAGCTGGAATCACTGGTGGGTGATCTGATCAAAAAGTCGATGAAACCCTGTCAGGCCGCGCTGAAAGACGCCGGTTTGTCGGCGGGCGACATTGATGAGGTTGTTCTGGTCGGTGGTATGACCCGGATGCCGAAAGTCATCGAAGAGGTCACCAAGTTTTTCGGCAAAGAGCCGCACAAGGGTGTGAACCCGGACGAAGTTGTGGCCATGGGCGCGGCCATTCAGGCCGGTGTTCTGCAGGGTGACGTCAAGGACGTGGTTCTGCTGGACGTGACGCCGCTGAGCTTGGGTATTGAGACGCTGGGTGGCGTGTTCACCCGTCTGATCGACCGCAACACCACGATCCCGACGAAAAAGTCTCAGGTCTTCTCGACTGCCGAAGACAATCAGAACGCCGTGACAATCCGGTGCTTCCAGGGTGAGCGTGAAATGGCCGCGGACAACAAGATCCTGGGTCAGTTCAACCTTGAAGAAATCCCGCCCGCGCCACGTGGCATGCCTCAGATTGAGGTGACGTTTGACATCGACGCCAACGGCATTGTCTCGGTCTCGGCCAAAGACAAAGGCACCGGCAAAGAACAGAAGATCACCATTCAGGCATCGGGTGGTCTGTCGGACGAAGACATCGACAAGATGGTCAAGGACGCCGAAGACAACGCCGAGGCGGACAAAGAACGCCGCGAGTTGATCGAGGCGAAGAACCAGGCGGAAAGCCTGATCCACTCGACCGAAAAGTCCGTCGAAGAACATTCGGACAAAGTCGATCCGACGACTGTCGAAGCCATCGAACTGGCAATCGCCGCGCTGAAAGACGAGCTGGAGACTGAGAACGCCGACAAGATCAAGTCGGGTATCCAGAACGTCACCGAAGCTGCGATGAAGCTGGGCGAGGCGATCTACAAGGCGCAAGCTGAAGAGGGTGACGACGAACCTGCGGCGGCTGACGAGGCTCCGGCGGGTGAAGACGACATCGTCGACGCCGAGTTCGAAGATCTGGACGGCGACAAGCGCAACTAACGGGTAACCGGGCCAAGTCGGGCCGGTCCGGTGACCCGGGCCGGTCCGATTACGTTGAGACATAAGGAACAACTGATGTCAAAACGCGACTACTATGATGTGCTCGGCGTGTCCAAGGGCGCATCGGCGGACGAGATCAAAAAGGGTTTTCGAACGAAAGCCAAAGAGCTGCATCCCGACCGCAACAAAGACAACCCGGATGCCGAAGCCCAGTTCAAAGAAGCCAACGAGGCTTACGACGTTCTGAAAGACGCTGAACGCAAGGCCGCCTATGACCGTTTTGGTCATGCCGCGTTTGAAAACGGCATGGGCGGTGGCGGCGGACGCCCCGGTGGTGGTTTCGGACAGGGGGATTTCTCCAGCGCCTTTTCGGACGTGTTTGACGACCTGTTCGGCGATTTCATGGGCGGCCAGCGCGGTGGCACTGGCGGCGGACGTCGTGCGGCCCGTGGATCTGATCTGCGCTATAATCTGCGCGTGTCGCTGGAAGATGCCTTTGCAGGCCTGCAAAAAACGATCAGCGTCCCGGCTGCTGTGGCTTGTTCGGCTTGTGACGGATCGGGTGCGGAAGGCGGCGTGGAACCTACGACCTGTCCGACTTGTTCGGGCATGGGTAAGGTACGCGCACAACAGGGTTTCTTCACCGTTGAACGCAGCTGCCCCACCTGTTCCGGTCTGGGCCAGATCATTAAGAACCCCTGTAAATCCTGTCAGGGCGCAGGCCGCGTCGAACGTGAACGCGCGCTTTCGGTCAACATCCCTGCGGGCGTTGAAACCGGCACCCGCATTCGGTTGGCTGGCGAAGGCGAAGCCGGGATGCGCGGAGGCCCCCCGGGCGATCTGTATATCTTTGTTGAAGTGTCAGATCATAAGCTTTTCGAACGTGACAGCGTGAACTTGTATTGCCGCGTGCCGGTCAGTATGGCCAAGGCCGCGCTGGGCGGATCCATCGAGGTGCCTACCATTGATGGTGGTCGCGGCCGCATTCAGATCCCTTCTGGCAGCCAATCCGGCCGCCAAATGCGCCTGCGTGGCAAAGGCATGCCGGCCCTGCGCGGAGGCGGCGTTGGGGACATGTTCATCGAACTGGCCGTGGAAACCCCCGTCAATCTGACCAGCCGTCAGAAAGAACTACTGCGGGAATTTGACGACTTGGGTGAGGACAACCACCCGGAATCCAATAGCTTTTTCTCGTCTGTAAAGTCTTTTTGGGACGGGATGAAAGGCTAACCAGCCTTTCCGTACATCAAGGGGGGGCTTTACCCCCGCCGCGGCAAACCGCGACTCCCCCGGGATATTTTCTGGCCAGATGAAGCATGGATCGCCTGCTTCATCTGGCTCTAAATATCCCGGAGCGCGAGGCAGAGCCTCGCAACGTTCCACAAGTTTCCAATGCGCGTGTTGGCCTTATTTCCGGGTTCAATGTGGCCATATAGCCCACAGATTGACGCTTGATTTTCGCCACTTCACCTGAGATTGTCCGCAACAACCGTTGGGGTGCCCCATGTCAGGGGCTGAGAGGCATGCACGTGTCAACCCATCGAACCTGATCCGGGCAATACCGGCGGAGGGAACGGTCTAACACGTTACAGACGTTTTCCACGCCCCGTTGCCCAAACCGAATTGGAGCAACGACATGACGCCGATTGCATTGACAATTGCAGGGTCTGACAGTGGCGGTGGGGCCGGGATTCAGGCCGACCTCAAGGCGATGTCCGCGCTGGGTACTTACGGTGCCAGTGTGATTACAGCGGTGACTGCCCAAAACACCAAGGCCGTGACAGCTGTACATGGTATCCCGCTGGACGTCATAGCAGCGCAGATCAAGACAGTGCTGATCGATTTGGATGTTGATGCGATCAAGATCGGCATGTTGGCCACGCCCGAGATCATTCACACCGTCGCAGATGGCATCGCCGGGTTTACTGGCCCTGTTGTTCTCGACCCTGTCATGATCGCGAAATCCGGTGATGCGCTGTTGGCGCAGGATGCGGTCCAGACATTGCGCGATGTTCTATTGCCCCGTGCAACCGTGCTGACACCAAATCTGCCGGAGGCTGCCCGATTGCTCGGCGCGCCTGAGGCAGCGACGCCAGAGCAAATGGTTGAACAGGGGCTTGCCTTATGTGGGCTGGGTGCCGGATCCGTTCTGATGAAGGGTGGGCATGGGCTGGGTGAAATCTGCCAAGACTTTCTGATCAGCCCTTCCGGGCGGGTTGCTGAGTTCAAGGCGCCGCGCCGGGATACGCGCAACACGCATGGTACCGGGTGCACGTTGTCCTCTGCGATTGCAGCAGGGCTTGCCAAAGGGCTTGGCCTGGTCGAGGCCACCGCACAGGCACATGCGTATTTGCAAGGGGCGATCGCCGCGGCGGATACGCTGTCCATCGGCCAGGGGCATGGTCCGGTTCACCATTTCCACCAAGTTTGGCCCGCGTGACAGTCTGGTCGGTCATAGGGTCCGGCGTCGCCGGTCTGGCTGTTGCCAGTGAGCTTGTGTCGCGCGGTGCACAGGTTCAGATCTTTGATCCCGGTGGCCCGCCTGGCCCGCACGGGTGTTCATGGTGGGCCGGGGGCATGTTGGCCCCCTGGTGCGAGTTTGAAAACGCGGAAGAATCGGTGTTGCGGCTTGGTCAGCTTGCGCTGGAGTGGTGGGGCACACGGACGCGGGTGCAGCGACGTGGAACATTGGTTGTGGCTAATCCTCGAGATTTGCCAGATCTGCGTCGTTTTTCCCGCCGGACCGAAGGGTTCGCCGAGGTTGATCAACCAAAAATCAGAGAGTTAGAGCCTGACTTACATGGGTTCACCAGAGGTCTTCTCTTTGCGGATGAGGCCCATCTGGACCCGCGACAGGCCTTGCGTGATCTGCGCACCCAGCTTGTGAAACAGGGGGTCGAGTTCCACCATAAACTGGCGCCCACACGGCTGGAAAACGCGATCGACTGCCGGGGTCTGCACGCGCGGGACGTCTTGCATGATCTGCGTGGTGTCAAAGGAGAGATGCTGGTAATCCGCTGCCCAGACGTGACCCTGACCCGGCCCGTGCGCTTGCTGCATCCGCGGATGCCGCTTTATATCGTTCCGCGCGGGGACGGCGTCTATATGCTGGGCGCGACGATGATCGAATCCGAGGACAGCAGCCGAATTACGGCGCGCTCGATGCTGGAACTGCTCAGTGCGGCTTATGCGCTGAACCCTGCTTTCGGCGAGGCTGAGGTGCTTGAGATCGGCGTAGATCTTCGCCCCGCCTTTCCCGACAATCTGCCCCGCATTCGGCGGTTAGGCCGGACAATCTATGCCAATGGGCTGTACCGCCACGGCTATTTGCTGGCCCCTGCCTTGGCGCAAGGTGTAGCTGATCTGGCGCTAAAGAACACACATTCGGAGATGGTTGATGAAGATCGTGCTTAATGGCGAACCGCGTGAGATGCGCGGCGAAACTCTCTCGGATTTACTGCAGGAATTTGGATTCTCGGGCCGGGTGGCAACGGCAGTGAACGAAGACTTTGTGCCGTCCAGCCTGCGCATCGCACACAAGCTGAACGATGGAGACCGGGTCGAAGTTGTCGCCCCGATGCAGGGGGGCTGAGGATGAAACTGTTTTATGGCACGCAACTGCCAAACCCGTTGATGCTGGGCACGGCGCAATACCCCAGCCCAGCCATTCTGGAACAGGCGTTTCGCGACAGCGGCGCTGGGGTGGCGACGGTGTCTTTACGTCGCGAATCCGGGGCGGGGCAGACGTTTTGGCGGATGATCCGTGATTTGGGTGTGCTGATTTTGCCCAACACGGCCGGCTGTCACACGGTGAAAGAGGCCGTGACCACGGCCCATATGGCGCGCGAGGTGTTTGACACCAAGTGGATCAAGCTGGAATTGATTGGCCACACCGACAGCCTGCAGCCGGATGTGTTTCAGTTGGTCGAGGCCGCGCGCATCCTGACTGAGGACGGGTTTCAGGTCTTTCCCTACACTACCGACGATCTGATTGTGGGAGAACAGTTGCTGGCTGCTGGGTGTGAGGTGTTGATGCCCTGGGGTGCGCCGATTGGATCGGGCCGTGGGTTGAACAACGCATATGCCTTGCGTGCGATGCGAACTGAATTTCCCGATGTGCCGCTGGTGGTTGATGCCGGGATCGGTTTGCCCAGCCACGCGTCAAATGCGATGGAACTGGGATATGATGCGGTCTTGTTGAACACCGCCGTGGCCCGGGCGGGCGATCCGGCGATGATGGCCAAAGCGATGAAGTTGGCGATTGAGGCCGGGTACCTGGCCTATCAAGCCGATCCGATTGAGGCGCGCGATATGGCCGAACCTTCAACCCCCGTCATCGGAAAGGCGTTTTTGTCATGAGGCTGGATCAGTTCTACCCAATCTTTGATCATTCCGACTGGCTGCGGCGCATGCTGCCTTTGGGCGTTAAACTGGTACAGCTACGGGTCAAGGATCAGCCCGAACCGATTGTGCGGGAACAGATCGCAATCTCGCGCGATCTGTGCCGCGAACATGGCGCAATGCTAGTGGTGAATGACCATTGGCAGGCCGCCATTGACGCCGGGTGTGATTGGATTCATCTGGGTCAAGAGGATCTGGACGAGGCGGATCTGAAAGCCATCCGCAAGGCAGGGCTGAAACTGGGCGTCTCAACCCATGACGATGATGAGCTTGAGCGTGCCTTGGCAATGGATCCAGATTACGTCGCACTAGGTCCGGTCTACCCCACCATCCTGAAGAAAATGAAATGGCACCAGCAGGGCTTGCCCCGCGTCACCGAATGGAAGGCGCGCGTGGGCGATATCCCCCTTGTCGGGATCGGCGGGATGCGTGTTGAGCGGGCGGAAGGTGTGTTGCAGGCGGGGGCGGATGTCGTCTCGGTCGTCACCGATATTACCCTGAACGCTGACCCAGAAGCCCGTGTGCGCCAATGGATCGAGGTCACGCGATGAGCCGCTATGCCCGTCAGACCCAACTGCCCGAAGTAGGCCCCGAAGGGCAGGCGCGCCTGTCCTCGACGCGTGTGCTGGTGGTGGGCGCGGGCGGTCTGGCCGCACCAGTTTTACCCTTGCTGTCCGGGGCTGGGGTTGGCCGGGTCACGATTGTGGATGGCGACAGTGTTGATCTGTCAAACCTGCACCGTCAGACGCTGTTTTCCGAATCGGACTGCGGTCGTCCAAAGGCTGAAATCGCCGCAGCCCGGTGCCGTGCGTTGAACGCTGAGATTGATGTGATCGGTCAAAAACAGTCTCTAACAAGTGTAAACTCAGCCGGGTTGGTGGCGCAGGCGGATGTGATCTTGGATTGTGCCGACAACTATGCCGCCAGCTATACCCTGTCGGACACCTGTCTGGCGCAAGGCAAGCCGCTGATCTCGGCCTCGGTGCTGGGATTGTCGGGCTATGTCGGTGGCTTCTGCGGCGGCGCGCCGTCATTGCGCGCGCTGTTCCCTGATGCGCCGGACAGTGGTGCCAGTTGTGCCACAGCTGGTGTGCTTGGCCCCGTCGTTGGTGCAGTTGGCGCGATGCAGGCGCAGATGGCGCTAAACCTGATCCTCGGGCTCGATCCCTCGCCTCTGGGTCAGATGGTACAATACGACGGCCGCACCCTGCGCAGCAGCGGTTTCCGGTTCGATGACGCGCCGGAGCCGAACAGCTGCTTTCGCTTTCTTTCGGCCAGCCAGCTGACTGACGAAGACCAGATCATCGAGCTTCGCTCGGTGGACGAAGCCGTCTGTCCGGCCCATCCCAACGCAAAACGGGTGACGCCTGAAAACGTGAACGTGATAGATCCTAATCAAGGAAAAAGACTGGCGCTTTGCTGCGCCACCGGCCTGCGCGCGTGGCGTGCGGCCGAACAAATTCAACCGAATTGGCCGGGCGAGATTGTCCTCGTCGCGGCCTCAACCTCGTGAGTAAGAAGGAAACGCGAGATATGAAAAAGCTGATCACTGCCATCGCCCTGCTGGCCGCCGCGCCCGCCTGGGCCGAAGACAAGATGACCGTGCTGCTGGATTGGTTCATCAACCCCGATCATGGGCCTATCATTGTGGCGCAGGAAAACGGTTACTTCGCTGAACAGGGGCTTGAGGTCGAGATCGTTCCGCCTGCTGACCCTTCCGCCCCGCCGCGTTTGGTTGCCGCTGGTCAGGCTGATCTGGCCGTGTCGTATCAGCCGCAGCTGCACCTGCAGATCCACGAAGGCCTGCCGCTGAAGCGGGTCGGTACGCTGGTGGCGACACCGCTGAATTGCCTGCTGGTGCTAGAGGATGGACCGATCAAATCACCCGCAGACCTCAAGGGTAAGAAGATCGGTTTCTCAGTTGCAGGTGTAGAAGAGGCCGTCCTGACCACCGTTCTGGGTAAATACGGCGTCAAACTGGATGAGGTTGAGCTGATCAATGTCAACTTCTCGCTCTCGCCCTCGCTGATGACTGGTCAGGTCGATGCGGTGATCGGCGCGTATCGCAATTTCGAACTGAACCAGATGGATATCGAAGGCGTTCCCGGTACCTGTTTCTATATCGAGGAAGAAGGCGTGCCCGCCTATGACGAGCTGATTTATGTTGCCAACCCTGAGACCATGGATATCGACAAGGTCACCCGTTTTCTGGCCGCAACCGAAAAGGCGACGCAGTACATCGTCAACAACCCGGACAAAAGCTGGGAGATTTTCTCGGGCACCTCGCCTGAGTTGCAGGATGAGCTGAACGCCCGCGCCTGGGTCGACACGTTGCCGCGTTTTGCCCTACGCCCGGCAGGTCTTGAGGCGGGTCGTTATGCAAGGTTCGAAGCGTTCCTGAAAGACAGCGGCATGATCGACAGCATCAAGCCGGTCAGTGACATTGCCATCGACGTAACCGCGAAATGAGCAGCGGTTACGGCAAAGCCTTCGCGCTGATGCGCGAGGCGGGACAAGGGCCGTGGCGGGATTATACCCGCCATGCCTTTGTCGAAGGGTTGAAAGACGGCACCCTGCCGCGCGCGGCGTTCCTGCATTACCTGCGGCAGGATTACGTGTTCCTGACCCATTTCTCGCGCGCCTGGGCGTTGGCGGTGGTTAAGGCGCAGACCCATGAGGAAATGCAGGTCGCTTCGGCGACAGTGAATGGGCTGATGCATGAAGAGATGATGCTGCATGTGGGCGTTTGTGCCGACGCGGGGATCTCGCGTGAGGAGCTGTTTGCAACGCCAGAGCGGCCGGAAAACCTGGCTTATACCCGATTTGTGCTTGAGGCCGGGTATTCCGGTGACTACCTGACCTTGCTGGCCGCGTTGGTGCCCTGCGTCATCGGCTATGCCGAGATCGGCGCGCGGTTGGCACAAGAAGCGACATCGGAAACCTACCGCCCGTGGATCGATACTTATGCGGGCGATCAGTATCAGAGTTATTGCCGTGATATCGGTGCTTTGCTGGATTCTGCGCTGATCCGACGGTTGGGCGAAAACTACGATACGCTTCCAATATGGTCCGACCTTTGCAAGACATTTGAAACGGCAACGATGCTCGAGGTCAATTTCTGGCAAATGGGTCTGACTCCGTGACCCCGGCACCCGACCTGATCGTCAAAGGCAAAGCCTCGATCGATGGCGCTACACTGTTCGCACCGTTGACCCTGACCCTTGGGGCGGGGCAGTGGACGTGTCTTTTGGGCGGGTCGGGTGTTGGAAAAACAACGGTGCTGCGGTTGATTGCCGGGCTAAACACCGGCGCGGTTTTCACCGGTGAGATTATGGCCAGTGACGGCCAGCCCGTGACTGAACGGGTCGCCTATATGGCGCAGGATGATCTGTTGCTGCCCTGGGCCACGGTGGCGCAGAATGTCTCGCTGGGCGCGCGCCTGCGGGGGGAAAAGCCCGATCTGGCCCGCCGCGACCGTCTGATCGAACGAATGCGGTTGCAGGAGCATTTGGGCAAAAAACCGTCCGAGCTGTCCGGCGGCCAACGGCAACGGGTGGCTTTGGCTCGCACGTTGATGGAAGACCGCCCCATCGTGCTGTTGGATGAGCCGTTTTCAGCGCTGGATGCCCGTACCCGGGCCGATATGCAGGATCTGGCCGCTGAGGCGTTGCAAGGCCGTACCGTCCTGTTGGTGACCCATGATCCGGGCGAGGCCGCACGTCTGGGCCAGTCCATCACTGTCATGACCCAGCACGGGTTGACGCCTTGCGATCCGCCACATGCGCCAGCGCCGCGTCATGTGGACGATTTGGAGACGTTGGCAACACAGGGCGCGTTGCTGCGTATGCTGCGCGAGGATGCGGCATGAAGTACCTCTCGGCCCTTGCTGCCACGATCTTTGCGCTGGCGATCTGGCAGGGGATCGTTTCCCTGACCGGCCTGCCAAAGTTTATTCTGCCGGGGCCCGCGCTGGTGGCTGAGACCTGGTGGCAGAACCGTTGGCTGATTGCCGAACATACCTGGATCACCGCGATTGAGGTGGTGATCGGCCTGGCGTTTGGCACGATCCTGGGTGTGATCACCGCGTTGCAACTGGCCAATTCCCGGGCCGCGCGGGTGTTGGTGCAGCCGATGCTTGTGTTCACGCAGGCGCTGCCGGTTTTTGCACTGGCCCCTCTGCTGACCCTGTGGCTGGGCTATGGGTTGTGGTCCAAGGTGGCGATGGCCGTGCTGATCATCTATTTCCCGATCACCTCGTCCTTTTTTGACGGGTTGATGCGCACACCGTCGGGCTATCTTGATCTGGCACGTACGATGCAGGCCAGCCCACGCGCGGTGTTGTGGCATATCCGCATTCCGGCTGCTTTGCCCTCGCTGGCGTCGGGGATGCGGCTGGCTGCGGTCTATGCACCCATTGGGGCGGTCATCGGTGAGTGGGTCGGTTCCTCGCAAGGGTTGGGGTATCTGATGTTGCTGGCCAACGGTCGCGCCAAGACGGACCTGATGTTTGCGGCCATGCTGACACTTGGTGTGTTTTCCATCGTGCTGCACATGATCATTCGCCGCGCCACGGCACGCATGGCCGGTGAGATGCGTTAACCTTTCAGAAACCGATTCTGGACCACTCTGGAGGCATGACACAGGATGCCTTTGCCGAAGCCCCGATGCTGTTTGAAACAGATGAAGCCCCGGTGCAGCCGCTGCCTTCAGGCCGCCTGCCGTCTTACATAAAGGATCACCGCAAACGCCTGCGGGAAAGGTTTATGTCCGGCGGATCGGCCGCGATGCCGGATTACGAGCTGTTGGAGCTGGTTCTGTTTCGCTCAATTCCTCGGCAGGATGTGAAACCCTTGGCGCGGGCGTTGATGGATACGTTTGGTGATTTCAACCGCGTGCTGACCGCGCCCGAAGACAGGTTGCGCCAGATCAAGGGCGTCGGCGATACCGTCATCACCGACCTGAAAATCCTTGAGGCATGCGCCCACCGGATGGCCCGTGCACGGGTGATGCAACGGCATGTGATCTCGGGCTGGGACGCGCTGTTGGACTACTGCCACACCACAATGGCACATCGCGAGACAGAACAATTCCGGGTGTTCTACCTGGATCGGAAAAACGTACTGATCGCGGACGAGGAGCAGGCCAAGGGCACCGTCGACCACGTGCCTGTCTACCCGCGCGAGGTTGCAAAACGGGCGCTGGAATTGAACGCATCGGCCTTGATTGTGGTGCATAACCACCCCTCGGGTGATCCGACCCCGTCGCAATCGGATATCGATATGACTAACCGCATTCAGGACGCATGCGTGGCGCTGGGCCTGACCCTGCACGACCATTTGATCATCGGCAAATCGAACGAGCTGAGCTTTCGGGCCGAAGGCTATCTGTAGACGTTACTGAACCCAGACCTCGACCCGGCGATTTACCTTGCGGCCCCAGTCGGTGTCGTCGCAGGCCATCGGCATCGCCTCACCAAAGGCATCGACCTCAAGCTCTACACTGTCCGGAATGGCGGTCTCGACTGCGGACAGCACCGCATTGCGCACGGTCTTAGCCCGCAAAAGCGCGATCCGGGCATTGGCCGACGCAGGACCGTCGCCATCACTGAAGCCGATAAAGACCAGTTTGCGCGCATCCAGCGTGCCGGCTTCAAGCTGCTGCGCCAACTGGCGGATGTTTGAACGCGACTGCGCATCTGGCCGGGATGAGCCTGCCTCGAACCGGAAGGACAAAGACAGGCGCGCCATGGGCCGCAACGTGTCGATCATGCGTTGCAGCTCTTCCAGACCCACCTCGGCACCGCCCGCGGCCACCGCATTGGCCAGACGATCCCCCTGCAATCCAAGGCGCATGGCCTCTGGGGCCTGATCCACAAACCCCGCATCGCGGATCGCCATCTGGGCATCCTCGCTTTGGGTATAGGCCAGGAACTGCCTTGCAATGCGCGGCAGGCGGCGGTCGGGCAAGTACAGGAACATAGGCGAGGTCAGCGGGTAATCCTCGGTTTTGATCGATTGGCGCGTCGCGACCAGCGCATGGCCGCAGCCACCCGTCAGGGGCAAGGCACGCGCTGTTTCGGCCTCGGCTTTACTGGCGATTCCGATGCCAAAAGGGTCTTTGGCCACGGCGCGAACCAAATCACCGCTGTTGTGATGGCGTATTGTCCCATCGGCCAAAGTGGCATTGGCCGGGCCAAGTAGTTGATCCTCGAACCCTTGTGCCAACCCTGATCCGACATCGGGCAGATGCAGCGCAATCGGCGCGTCCGGGCCGCCAAGGTCCGACCAATTCGCAATCGCGCCGGAAAACACCCGAACCAGATCGGTGGGAGAGATCTGCCGCACCGGATTGTCCCGCGCCACAACGGGCACCAGAGCATCCAGTGCCACCACACGGGACCGGCGCACATCGGTCAGATCACCCAAACCGGCGGTTTCGGCGATCATTTGTTCTGACGGGCGAATTTCACGCAGGGCCATGACGATATCAGCCTGATCCGCGGTTAGATCGGCAAAGCCTTGGCCGGTGTTGCTGACATCAAAAATAAACCGGCCCAGAGGCGCATCCCGACCAGACTGATGCAGCGCATAGGTTTGGCTGTTGGCGTCGATGTGTGGCTCTGAGATGGACAGCCCTTCATGGTCAGCAAACCCCATCAGAAGGGCGGGCAGAACGGCCTCGGCCATGGCGGACGCGCCCGAGAACCGAATCTCGGCCACGAAATCGGTCAGGCTGGGGCAGGCCGGGCCGTCACAGGTGACACCGGACCCGTCGACGGTCAATTCACCGAACTGGGTGTCGACGCGATAGAATTCACCATCAAAGCCAAGCAGAGTGCCGGTGACTTCGACTTTGCCGTCATGGGATGTCAGCGTGATGTCCTGCGCCTGCGCGCCGGATGCAAGGATCACGAAAAACAGTGCAGCGGACGCCGCACGAAAGAATGTCATAAGAGTGTCGAGCCTGCCTGCGGATTACTTTTCCGCGATTGTCAGGTCTTGGAACAGATTATTCAACACCAGAAACTCACCGGTCCGCGAACAATCGGGAATGTTCAACGTCAAATCGTGCGAGCGCAGCTTCCGATCACCACGCAGCTCCAGCGATTGCACGCTCAGGTCACGACCACAGTTCTCGGCTGTCACTTCGGCTTCGACCGTTACTTCGATCGATCCTGCCTCGGACGCCCGGCCAGCGGGGAATGAGTACACTTGTAGGTTGCGGGCATCAGTAAGACCGGCCTGACCCAAATGCACAACGCTGCCTATGCCTTGCGTTTCCGGATTCGCTGAAACGTGGCCCTTGCTGCCGTAACTAGCGCCAAATTCCAGCGCGTGAATCTGCAAATCGGTCTGACCCTGCCATTGCAAAGCGATGCGCGCGTAATGGCCCATGTCAGGGATGTGAGTGGTGGCAACGGTACCTTGCTTGTTTTCAAGCGAGATCAGGAAAATTGCATATTCCGACAAGGCGGGAATGGTCAGGTCAAGTGTCCCGCTTGCATCTGTGTGCTGGGTCACGGTCAGGCCGCTGTGATGGATTTCTACCCGTTCATCTGCATAGCAAGGTGCTTTGACAATCACCCGGGCCGTGGCTCCGGGCATTGCATGGGCCCGGGCACTTAAGCTGCAGTTGGCATGGTCAGAGGGGGCTGACCGGCTAGGCTGCAGGGTTCGTCGCGCAGGTTCGGTGACGGCATCCGTACGATAGGCCGACGGCGAGGAGGTCAGAACAATTCCGTCCAGCCCGGGCATCACCGAGGTTTGCGCCACGGTGGCAGCCGCGACTTCAGCATGCGCGGCGTTACGCTGCGCAGTTGATCCATTTTGCATCAAGTAACCGATAGCGAGAGCACACACGACTGTGCCTCCGGTGGTTACGTAGTTCTTTATTACAAACAAGACACCCTCCCTAGTTGAAGGAGCGAGTCGCACATTGTCCCTGAAACACGGCCAATATGTGGCCGTGCAGCGGACTCATTGTGTCTGAACTACGGTGACGTCAGGTCAGGCGGCCATGGCAATGTTTAAATTTCTTGCCGGATCCACAAGGGCATCTGTCGTTGCGCGACGGGTTGCCCCAAGTGGCTGGATCATCCTCGACAAAGCCGGGGCGCGGATCACCCGAGGCTTCAGCCTCGGCCACTGCTTCGGCCTGATTGGTGGCCTGTTCAACTGATTGTTGTGCCTGTGCACGCTGTGCAGCCATCTGTGCCAGCATTTCCTTTTGTTCTTCTTCGGTCAGCGGGCGGACGCGCGACAATTGCTGGGTCACGGTTTCACGCAGGCTGTCGAGCATGGATTCAAACAGCTGGAAGCTTTCGTTTTTGTATTCGTTCAGCGGATCGCGCTGGGCGTACCCACGGAAACCAACGACGGAACGCAGATGTTCCAGCGTCAGCAGGTGCTCGCGCCATTTGCCATCAATGGTCTGCAGCAGAACCTGCTTTTCGATGTTGCGCATGTTCTCGGGGCCAAAGGCCACGGCTTTCTGCGCCATCATCTCATCGGCCGCATTCACCAGACGCTCGCGGACCTGTTCGTCATCCACGCCCTCTTCGGCGGCCCAGTCCTGAACCGGTGCGTCGATTGTCAGCTTGTCCTTGACCGCCTCGTGCAAACCATCGGTGTCCCATTGGTCGGCATAGGATTTCGGCGGCATGTGTTCGTCGATCAGGTCGTCGATCACCTGTTCGCGCATGTCCGAGACGATCTCGGACAGGTCGTCAGTCGACATGATCTCGCGCCGCTGGCTGAACACCACTTTCCGCTGATCGTTCATCACGTCGTCGAATTTCAGAACGTTCTTACGCATGTCAAAGTTGCGACCTTCGACCTTGGACTGCGCGCGCTCCAGCGACTTGTTCACCCAAGGGTGGACGATGGCCTCACCTTCTTTCATGCCCAGCGTGGTCAGAACCTTGTCCAACCGTTCCGAGCCGAAGATGCGCATCAGGTCGTCTTCGAGGCTGAGGTAAAACACGGTGCGGCCCGGATCACCCTGACGACCGGACCGGCCCCGCAGCTGGTTGTCGATACGGCGGCTCTCGTGCCGTTCGGACGCCATGACATACAGCCCACCGGCAGCCAGGACCTTTTCTTTTTCTTCAGCATGGCGGGCTTCTTCCGCGGCACGCAGCTCGGCCGGATCTGCCTCGGGGTTTTCGGCCAGCGCCTGCAGAACCTTCATTTCCACATTGCCGCCCAGCTGAATATCAGTACCGCGACCGGCCATGTTGGTGGCGATGGTCACCGCGCCATACCGACCGGCATCAGCGACGATCTGCGCCTCTTGCTCGTGCTGACGGGCGTTCAGAACGTTATGTTCGATACCTTCCTTGGTCAGCAACTGGCTGAGCAGTTCGGATTTCTCAATCGACGTGGTGCCCAGCAGAACCGGTTGGCCCTTTGCCTGCGCTTCCTTGGTCTCTTCGATCATTGCGCCGTATTTTTCGCCGGCGGTGCGAAAGACCTGATCGTCCTCGTCCAGGCGGGCGATCGGCTTGTTGGTCGGAACCTCGACCACGCCCAGACCGTAGATTTCGGCAAATTCCTCGGCCTCGGTCAGCGCAGTGCCGGTCATGCCGCCCAGCTTGTCATATAGGCGGAAATAGTTCTGGAAGGTCACGCTGGCCAGCGTCACGTTCTCGGGCTGGATCTGCACGCTTTCCTTGGCTTCGATGGCCTGATGCAGACCCTCGGACAGGCGACGGCCAGGCATCATGCGGCCAGTAAACTCGTCGATCAGCACCACGTTGCCATCACGGACGATGTAATCCTTGTCGCGCGTGAACAGTTTATGCGCGCGCAGACCCTGGTTGACGTGATGCACCACTGTGGTGCTTTCGGGATCATACAGCGAATGTCCCTCGGGGATCAGGCCTGCAGCGATCAGCTGCTGTTCCAGGAACTCGTTGCCCTCATCGGTGAAGGTCACGCCGCGGGCTTTCTCGTCCAGCGTAAAGTGATCATCGCCCAGTGACGGGATCATTGCGTCAATCGCCGTATACAGGTCTGACCGATCTTCGGACGGCCCAGAGATGATCAGCGGCGTCCGCGCCTCGTCGATGAGGATCGAGTCAACCTCGTCCACAATCGCAAAATTGTGGTGCTTTTGGTAGATCTCGGCCAGATCGGCCTTCATGTTGTCGCGCAGATAGTCAAAACCCAGCTCGTTATTGGTGGCATAGGTGATGTCGCAGCCATAGGCGGCCTTTTTCTCGGCATCAGGCTGGCCTGACCAGATCACGCCAGTGGTCATGCCGACAGATGCAAACACCTTGCCCATCCAGTCCGAGTCGCGCTTGGCCAGGTATTCGTTCACCGTTACCACATGCACGCCCTTGCCGGTCAGCGCGTTCAGATAGGCGGGGAAAGTGGCGACCAGGGTCTTGCCCTCGCCGGTTTTCATTTCCGAGATGTTGCCTTGATGCAGGAACGCCCCACCCATCAGCTGCACGTCAAAGGCACGCAAACCCAGCGCGCGCTTGGCGCCTTCGCGAACGTTGGCAAAAGCTTCGGGCAGCAGGGCATCCAGGGCCTCGCCATCCAGTGCACGTTTGCGCAGCTCGGCGGTTTTTTCGATCAAGCCTTCATCCGACAGTTTTTCGAACTCCGGCTCCAGCGCGTTGATCTGTTCGACCAGCGGGCGGGTCGCCTTGATCTTGCGGTCGTTCGGTGTTCCGAACACCTTTTTGGCAAGCGTTCCGAGTCCCAGCATGTTCACTCCAGCGGATCTGTTCTTGTCTTGGTTGCGACAGGCTTGCCCACCTTGCGCGCAACCCATAGATACGGGGGGTGAAAGGCGGCCCTGTCCAAGGCTTCAAAGCGATGTAAGCGGCAGGTCCCAGAGTGTCAACGCCACGCCCTGTCGCGGCAAAGAAATAGGAAGATTCCATGCCCAAAGGCCTCACTTTTCTGCCAACGCTGGCGCTTGCCGCCGTGATGGCCCTGCCATTGGCTGCTGAAACCAAGCCCGATGCGTCGACCGTGGTGGCCCGTGTAAACGGCGATGAGATCACCTTGGGTCACGTTATCGCCACCGTTGCGACCTTGCCGCCGCAATATCAGCAGGTCGAAGATGACGTTCTGTACGATTTCATCATCGAGCAGCTGATCCAGCAGCAATTGCTGGGGCAGGAACAGGACAATCTGACCAAGTTGAATGCGCTGGCGCTGGAAAACGAATCCCGTTCTTTGCGGGCTGTGCAGACAGTGAACGCGCTGGTCGGTGACGCCGTGACCGATGACGCCATTCAAGCAGCCTATGATGCACAGTTCGCCGAATTCCAGGGCGCGGATGAATACAACGCCAGCCACATTCTTGTGGAAAGCGAAGAAGAAGCCAACGAGATCAAGGCGCAGCTGGATGATGGTGCTGATTTCGCCGAGATGGCCAAAGAGAAATCGACCGGCCCATCGGGTCCCAATGGCGGTGAGCTGGGCTGGTTCGGCGCAGGCCGCATGGTGCCCGAGTTCGAGACCGCCGTTATCGGTCTGGAAAAGGATCAGGTGTCTGATCCGGTGAAAACACAGTTTGGCTGGCATGTGATCGTCCTGAACGACAAACGCAAAAGCGAAGCGCCTGCGCTGGACATTGTGCGCGAAGAGCTGGCCCAGACCCTTCAGCAAGAGGCCATTCAGACCCGCATTGATGAGCTGACGCAACAGGCCCAGATCGAGCGCCCCGCACCCGAGGGCCTGACCCCGGACGTTGTGCGCCAGTTGGACCTGATTCAGGAGTAATCTCGCGTGGCGAAGATCACCAAAGTCTCACCGCTGGCGCCTGTGGCGTTTCCCGAATTGCCCGCGATTGACGGTGTGCGTTTTGCCACCGTCGAGGCGGGCGTGCGCTATCAGGGCCGGACCGATGTGATGCTGGCGGTGCTGGACCCCGGCACATCTGTGGCCGGGGTTTTTACCCGATCGGCAACCCGGGCGGCCCCGGTACTGGACTGTCAGGACAAGGTCGGCGGGGCCAATGACGGGCCCGCGGCGATCCTTGTGAACTCGGGCAATGCCAACGCGTTCACCGGACATTACGGGCAAAGCTCAGTGACCGAAGTAACGCAGGCCGTGGCAACAGCAACCGGTGTTGACGTCGGGCGCGTCTTTACCTCATCAACCGGGGTGATTGGCGAGCCTTTGCCGCATGAGCGTATCGTGGCCCAGCTTGAGGTGTTGAAATCGGGCCTCAGCCGTCATGCGATCGAAGACGCGGCGCAGGCCATCATGACCACAGATACCTTCCCCAAAGGGGCCAGCGCGCAGGTTGAGATTAACGGCAAAACAGTCTCTATCGCGGGGATTGCCAAAGGATCGGGCATGATCGCGCCGGATATGGCGACGATGCTGGTTTACATCTTCACTGACGCACAGGTCGCCCAACCCGCGTTGCAGGCCATGCTGGGCACACAAGCTGATCGGACGTTCAACTGCATCACCGTCGACAGCGACACGTCGACTTCGGACACGCTGCTTTTGTGTGCGACTGGGGCATCCGGCGTGGATGCCACCGGCAATGACGCGTTTGCCCGGGCGCTGGAAGGCGTGATGCTGGATTTGGCGCATCAGGTGGTGCGCGACGGCGAGGGGGCAACGAAATTCGTGGAAATCCGCGTGACTGGGGCAGTCTCAGATACTGACGCCAAGGTGCACGGTTTGGCCGTTGCCAATTCACCGCTGGTGAAAACGGCCATTGCCGGCGAGGATCCAAACTGGGGTCGTGTGGTCATGGCTATTGGCAAATCCGGTGCCGCTGCAGATCGCGACCTGCTGAGCATTTCCTTCGGCGATATTCTTGTGGCCGAAAAAGGCTGGGTCAGCCCGGATTATCGCGAAGAAGACGCCGCTGCATATATGAAAGGCCAGGACCTAGTGATTGCAGTTGATCTGGGGCTGGGCGATGGAAAATCGACTGTCTGGACCTGCGATCTGACCCATGGGTATATCGAGATCAACGCGGATTATCGCTCGTGAAACTGAAACAACTCCGGCAAATGTGGAACCCGGTTTTGCGCCCGGGGTTGCGACCATGAAAACTGTATTAGTGTCTGCCGTCGCCCTGATCGATATCGAGGGCCGGGTGCTGTTGGCGCAGCGCCCAGAGGGCAAATCCATGGCTGGTCTGTGGGAATTTCCCGGCGGTAAAATCGAACCCGGAGAAACCCCCGAAGCCGCCCTGATCCGCGAGCTGGAAGAGGAGTTGGG
Source organism: Ruegeria meonggei (assembly GCF_042768335.1). Classification (NCBI taxonomy): domain Bacteria; kingdom Pseudomonadati; phylum Pseudomonadota; class Alphaproteobacteria; order Rhodobacterales; family Roseobacteraceae; genus Ruegeria; species Ruegeria meonggei. The sequence continues at coordinate 3,080,286 of NZ_JAXHBT010000001.1, forward strand.
CATCAACACCTGGGCCTCGTGCCTGGCGCCGCTGACCTTTGCCAGTCACAGCTATGACGATTTCCACCTGCTGATGCCGCTGTTTGCCTGCCGCAAATGGGAAGGCATCCCGCAATCTAAGGAGGGTCAGGCATTGAAATGGGTGCGTGCGAATGAACTGCGCACCTGCCCAATGCCTGCGGCGGATGTGCCCTTGATCCCTATCCTGCGGGACTGGTTGTAACCAAGGACCATTAAGAAACCGACCCTAAAATGGGGAATTATCGGTAAAACGGCACAGATTCTCTGGTGCCGAGATGAACTATAACTGGAAATGTATGTGATCGTCGTGACGGGCTGCCCGGCATCCCTGAAACCTAATTTTCTCATGCGAGATACCAAGGCTGTCAGCCAAATGCGGCTCCACAAAGATCTTCTCAACACGGGCATTGGCCGCCAGAACCTCAAGCGTCATACGCGTGCGGGCTTGTTCTATGCTGTAACTCTTCCAAAACGTTTGAAGACGTCGCAAGTTCCACCGCATCGTTGGCCAGGAATTCGCGCAATTGGACGACCCATCTTCGAAGGCGAAGTATCCAATTGGTGACCTTGTTGCCCCGCTCAGATAGCCTTCCTCGTTACTATAAAAAAATGCCAAATCTGCCTTTACACCGTCATCATGGGAAAGATGTGGAAGCAACGGAAAGCCATCAAAGAATGGAAAGTTGGCATCAAGTAGCAGCGTTTTGGTCCCTGGAAAGCGCGCATTCACCGTCTGCGCGGTATCTTCCAAAACATCCGCCAATTCAGGAGAAACATAGTTTCGGTTTAGCGCGCAATACATCCAGCTTTGGACTTCAAGCGGCCCACGGTCAAAGCAGCTTATGGCGACGCGTCCAAAGTAAGGAGCAACCCATACAGCTGATGTAGCAATAAGGGCATAAGCGAGGGCAAACGCGAACAACTTGCGCTTGAAGAACAAAGCAAAGATCCAGGCGAGGCCCCCGACTTGCGTCAAAAGAGTCAACAAAACAACAATAGAAGAATTAAAGAGGATACGTATCATACGGTGCAGTCGTGCATTAATGGGTCAAAAACCTAAAGCCCTCTGCGCCGCACTATGTCAATCGCTCTCGCGCTTCGCGGGTTGAAGATTCTTGTAAGCATCAACCAGCTGAGCATGCCCCTGTTACAATTCGTAAGAATTGAGAAAACATCAGGAAAAAGTTGACGCTGATCGTGCAACCGTCCCTTATCGGGGCGCTGGCGTCCGGGGTTTGGCCTCGGGTCCGCCGTTTCCGGCCCGGGGAGGGCCGGATGGGGAGGAGAAAGAGATTGGCTCAGACGCAGTCGGGCGCTGAGGGGATGGTTTCCCTTCCGGCGCTGTTACATCGCAATGCGACGCAGTTCGGGAATGTCCCGGCCTATCGGGAAAAGGAATTTGGGATCTGGCAATGCTGGACCTGGGCAGAGGCAGCCGCGGAAATCCGTGCTATCGCGCTGGGATTTCTGGAGCTTGGCATCGAGAAGGGCGACCATATCGCTGTGATCGGCCGCAACCGCCCGGCGCATTACTGGTCGATGGTCGCCGCGCAAATGGTCGGCGCGGTGCCGGTGCCGCTTTATCAGGATTCCGTCGCCGAAGAGATGGCCTATGTGCTGGAACATTGCGGCGCGAAATATGTTGTGTGTGGCGATCAGGAACAGGTCGACAAAGTCGTCGAAATTCAGGAAAATCTGCATCAGGTCAAACATATCCTCTATACCGACAAACGCGGGATGCGGAAGTACGACCATGCCCAGATGAACGCGCTGGACGACATCAAGGCCGAAGGCACCGCCGGCCACGCACGTTTTGATGCGGAACTGGACAAGCGGATCGGCGCGCTGACTTACGACGACACCTGCGTGATGCTCTATACCTCGGGCACCACGGGCAAGCCAAAGGGCGTGGTGCTGTCGAACCGGAACGTGATCGAAAGCGCCAAAAACTCGGCCGAGTTTGATCACCTGACCCGGAATGAAGACATCCTTTCTTATCTGCCGATGGCTTGGGTCGGCGATTTTATCTTCTCCATCGGGCAAGCCTATTGGTGCGGGTTCTGCGTGAACTGCCCCGAAAGCGCCGACACGATGATGACCGACTTACGCGAAATCGGGCCTACTTATTTCTTCGCGCCTCCGCGGGTGTTCGAAACCCAGCTGACCAATGTGATGATCCGGATGGAGGATGCGGGCAAGCTGAAGCAGCGGATGTTCCACCATTTCATGGCCCATGCCAAGAAGGTTGGCGGGCAGCTGTTGGACGGCAAACCGGTGGGTTTTGGTGATCGTGTCAAATACGCGCTGGGCAATATGTTGGTTTACGGGCCGCTCAAGGACACGTTGGGCTATGGACGGTTTCGTGTGGGTTATACAGCTGGTGAAGCGATCGGGCCGGAAATCTTTGATTTCTATCGCTCATTGGGCATCAACCTGAAGCAGCTTTATGGTCAGACCGAGGCGACGGTCTTTATCACCGTGCAGCCGGATGGCGAGGTGCGGGCCGATACCGTCGGCGTACCAGCCCCGGATGTCGAGCTGAAGATTGATGAGACGGGCGAGATTCACTATCGCTCGCCCGGCGTGTTTGTCGAGTATTTCAAGAACCCAGACTCCACCGCCTCGACCAAGGATGCCGAAGGCTGGGTGGCCACGGGCGATGCCGGGTTCATCGAGGAAAGCAGCGGCCATCTGCGGATCATCGACCGCGCCAAGGATGTGGGCAAAATGGCCGATGGCTCGATGTTTGCGCCGAAATATGTCGAGAACAAGCTGAAGTTTTATCCCGATATTCTTGAGGTCGTGCTGTTCGGAAACGGCAAGGATCGCTGCGTGGCCTTCATCAATATCGACCTCACAGCAGTGGGCAACTGGGCCGAGCGCAACAACGTCGCCTATGGGTCCTATCAAGAACTGACAGCACATCCGCAAGTATTAGAGACGATCAAATCCCATGTGGAAGAGGTCAACAAATCTGTCGCGGCTGATGAAATGTTGTCGGGTTGCCAGGTGCATCGCTTTGTGGTGTTGCACAAGGAACTGGACGCGGATGACGGGGAAATGACCCGCACCCGCAAGGTGCGGCGCGGGTTCGTCGAAGAGAAGTTCGCCGACATCATCGCGGCGCTGTATGACGGGTCTGAAACCGTCTCGACCACAACCGAAGTAACCTATGAGGATGGCCGCAAGGGATCCATCAGCGCGACGCTGAAGATCGTGGACGCGCCGGTTGTGGCTGCTGTGCAGCACAAGGTGGCGGCGGAATGAGGGAACAACGCGCGCCGATCGACCTGCGGTCACCGCCCCGCCCGCCATCCCGTTTTTGCGCAAGTCAGGGAGTGACTGATGCTGGATAGTGCCGAAGGATACGTCACCGAGGATGGCCGCAAGATCGGCGCTGTGGTGATGGAGATGAAACACATCACCCTGCGCTTTGGCGGTGTGGTGGCGATCAAGGATATCTCGTTCGACATTCGCGAGGGTGAGATCCGGGCCATTATCGGCCCGAACGGCGCGGGGAAATCCTCGATGCTGAACGTGATCTCGGGGTTTTACGTACCGCAAGAGGGCGAGGTCTGGTTCCACGGGGCCAAGCGACCACAGATGCGCCCGTTTGAGGTGGCACAGCAGGGGATTGCGCGGACCTTCCAGAACATCGCCTTGTTCGAAGGTATGAGTGTTTTGGACAACGTCATGACCGGGCGGTTGAGCTTTATGAAAACCAACATTCTGCAGCAGGCGCTGTGGAAGGGTAAAGCCGAGGCGGAAGAGAATGAAAACCGCGAGGCGGTTGAGAAGATCATCGATTTCCTCGAAATCCAGCACATCCGCAAAACGCCGGTGTCCCGCCTACCATACGGGCTGAAAAAGCGGGTCGAACTGGCTCGCGCGTTGGCCGCCGAACCCAAGCTTTTGCTGCTGGACGAGCCGATGGCCGGCATGAATGTCGAAGAGAAAGAGGACATGAGCCGCTTTATCTTGGACGTGAATGATGAATTCGGCACCACCATCGCCCTGATCGAACACGATATGGGCGTTGTCATGGACCTGAGCGACCGCGTGGTGGTGATGGATTACGGCCGCAAGATCGGCGACGGCACACCCGATGAGGTACGCAACAACCAGGAAGTCATCGACGCCTATCTGGGGGTGAGCCATGACTGACCATCTGACAGACATGAGAGGGGGCGCACATGCCTGATCAGTTGATTTACGCGATGGAGGTCATCCTGAATGGCCTGATGGCCGGGGTGTTGTATGCGCTGGTCGCGCTGGGCTTTGTTCTGATTTACAAAGCTTCGGGGATTTTCAATTATGCCCAAGGGGTTATGGCCCTGTTCGCGGCGATGACACTGGTGGGGATCATGAACGGGCAGGTGCCGTTTTCCCATCTAATCAACGCGACCTTCGGGACGCATATCCACTATTTCGGTTGGAACGTACCTGCGCTGTTCGCCATCCTTCTGACCATGGCAGTGATGGTTCTGCTTGCCTGGGCCGTTCAGCGCTTTGTCATGCGCCATCTGGTAGGGCAAGAGCCGATTATCCTGTTCATGGCGACCATCGGTCTGGCCTATTTCCTTGAGGGTGTGGCCGACCTGATGTGGGGGTCTGAAATCAAAAAGCTGGATGTGGGTCTGCCGCAGGGTATCAACCTGTGGATCGACGAAAGCACGTTCAACATCTTTGGCTACGGTTTTTTCATCGACAATCTGGATGTTGTGGCGACGGTGATTGCGGCGCTATTGGTGGCTGCTCTTGTTGCCTTTAGCCAGTACACCAAACAGGGCCGGGCAATGCGCGCGGTGGCCGACGACCATCAGGCGGCTTTGTCGGTGGGGATCTCGCTGAACTTCATCTGGATCATGGTCTGGTCGGTTGCGGGTTTTGTCGCGCTGGTCGCGGGCATCATGTGGGGCACCAAGTCGGGCGTGCAGTTTTCCCTGTCGCTGATCGCGCTCAAGGCGCTGCCGGTGCTGATGCTGGGCGGGTTCACCTCGATCCCCGGTGCCATTGTAGGTGGGCTGATCATCGGTGTGGGTGAGAAATTGTTCGAGTTTGCCATCGGCCCGCTGGTCGGCGGCGCGACCGAGAACTGGTTCGCTTATGTGCTGGCGCTGATCTTCCTGGTGTTCCGGCCGCAAGGCCTGTTCGGCGAAAAGATCATCGAGAGGGTGTAGCGATGTCAAAACTGATTGCCATCCTCAATGTGATCGCGTGGGCCGGATTCTGGGCCTTTGGCTATATCGCCCTGACCTCGGATGACCTGACCGAGGGCCAGTTGGTGATCGCGGCGATCCTGGCCTTTGCCGGGCTGGTTACGGGCATTATGGCCTACATGAAACTGGTGCGCACATCCGAGGCAAGCGGTTACGCCAAAGGGTCCAAACAACTGGACGCCGCGACCCGAAACAGGGCGCAGGAAGAATGGGGAAAGTAAGACATGTTTTATCGTGAGGCTGGAGATTTCAAAACCTCCTACACAGATGACAGCCAGACCTTCCCGATCAAGTTCGACCGGTATCGGTATTATGTGGTGGTGGCGGTGGGTTTTGGGATCATCCCTTTTATCATCAATGACTATTGGGCCAATGCGCTGCTGCTACCGTTCCTGATTTACGCTATCGCGGCGATCGGGCTGAACATTTTGGTGGGCTATTGCGGGCAGGTGTCGCTGGGCACGGGCGGGTTCATGGCCGTGGGGGCCTATGCCTGTTACAAACTAATGACCGCGTTCCCGGATGTCAGCATGTTTGTCCACGTGTTCCTTGCCGGAGGGGTCACGGCCATTGTTGGCGTATTGTTCGGCCTGCCATCTCTGCGGATCAAGGGGTTTTATCTGGCGGTGGCCACCCTGGCCGCACAGTTCTTTCTGGTCTGGCTGTTCAACCGGGTCCCATGGTTCTACAACTATTCCGCCTCGGGACAGATAAACGCGCCCGAGCGGGATGTATTCGGTATCATCATCACCGGACCAAACGCGCCAGCCTGGGCGACTTATTTGTTCTGCCTAATCTTCCTGGCCTTCTGCGCCATCATCGCGCGCAACTTGACCCGCGGCACCACGGGGCGTTCCTGGATGGCGATCCGCGACATGGACATTGCGGCCGAGATTATCGGGGTAAACCCTCTCAAGGCCAAGCTGACAGCCTTTGCCGTCAGTTCTTTCTTTGTCGGTATCGCAGGGGCGCTGTTTTTTGCCGTGTACCTCGGTGCGGTCGAGGTTGGCGAAGTGTTCGGCATCCAGAAATCTTTCCTCGTGCTGTTCATGGTGATCATTGGCGGCCTGGGTTCGATTTTCGGATCCTTTGCGGGTGCTGCGTTTCTGGTGCTGCTGCCCGTAGTTCTCAAGGTGGTTGGTGTCGACGTGCTGGGCTGGCCCACGGATATCGTCGCCCATCTGCAACTGGTGATTGTCGGTGCGCTGATCATCATGTTCCTGATCCTCGAGCCGCACGGTCTGGCGCAGCTTTGGCGCGTGACCAAAGAGAAACTCAGACTCTGGCCATTCCCCCACTAGGGGGCTGGCCCAATCAAAAAACGGGTGGGAAAGCCCGAACACAACATCGGATTAATCAAGGGAGGAAACACCCGATGACAACAAAACTGGCAACCATGGCGCTGGGCGCCCTGATGGCCGCTGGGCCGGCACTGGCGGATCTGGTCATACCAGATCTGAGCTATCGTACCGGGCCTTATGCGGCTGGCGGCATCCCGTTCTCGGATGGATACAATGACTATTTCACCCTTCTGAACGAACGGGATGGTGGCATTGGCGGTGTTCCAGTCCGCATGGTCGAATGCGAGACGGGCTATAACACTGAAAAAGGTGTGGAATGCTATGAATCCACCAAAGGCGAAGGCGCGTTGGTCTATCAACCGCTGTCGACCGGCATCACCTATCAGCTGATCCCAAAAGTGACCGCAGATGGCATCCCGTTGCACACGATGGGCTATGGTCGGACCTCGGCTAAAAACGGCGATGTGTTCAGCCATACGTTCAACTATCCCGCCAACTACTGGGATGGAGCTTCTGGCGCGATCAACTATCTGCTTGAGGAAAACGGCGGCGATCTGAGCGGTAAGAAAATCGCTTTGGTCTATCACAACTCGGCCTATGGCAAAGAACCGATCCGTACACTGGAAGAGCTGTCCAAGAAACACGGCTTTGAACTGGCGGCGTTGCCGGTGGATCATCCCGGTCAGGAACAAAAGTCCCAGTGGCTGCAAATCCGCCGTGACAAGCCGGATTATGTGCTGATGTGGGGCTGGGGTGTGATGAACCAGGTTGCTGTGCAAGAAGCCGCGAACATCCGTTTCCCGATGGAGAACTTCATTGGCATCTGGTGGTCAGGTTCGGAAAACGACGTGTTGCCAGCGGGCGAAGCCGCCAATGGCTACAAGGCGTTGACCTTCCACAATGTGGGCACGGATTTCCCGGTGTTTGACGACATCCAGAAATATGTCGTCGATACGGGCAAGGCTGCGGGTGCTGGCGATCAGGTGGGCACGGTTCTGTATAACCGTGGTCTTTATGCGGCGATGCTGGCGTCGGAAGCCGTCAAGAAAGCTCAGGAAATCTCGGGCAATGCCGACATTACCCCCGCAGAAATGCGTGATGGCATGGAAGCGCTGGAGATCACCGAAGCGAAGATGGTCGAACTGGGTCTGCCGAATTTCGGTCCAACCTTCTCGGTGTCGTGTGAAAACCACGGAGGTGATGCATTGGTTGGTGTGACCCAGTGGGACGCAGCCAACAAGACTTGGTCGCTGATCTCAGAGTTTAAAGCCACCGATGGCGGCGTGATTGGTGCGCTGATCAACGAGGATTCCGCAGCCTATGCGGCAGAAAACAACATCGAATCGCGCTGCAACTAAGGCGCTTTTGACACGCGGGGCGGCGGTTGGCCGCCGCCCCGAACCCGACACTCGCACGAGGACACGCGCAGATGCTGGATGCGGCAGAAAACACCAAAGTGCAGGCCGATACCCTGCTAGAGGTCAACAATATCGAGGTGATCTACAACCATGTGATCCTCGTTCTTAAAGGTGTCAGCCTGACGGTTCCCAAAGGCGGTATCACCGCGCTGCTGGGTGGCAATGGTGCGGGTAAGACAACGACGCTGAAGGCGGTGTCCAACCTGCTGCATTCCGAACGTGGCGAGGTGACAAAAGGCACGATCAAATATCGCGGCACCAGCGTACATGAAAGTGACCCCGCTGTTTTGGTGGAAAAAGGTGTCATCCAGGTAATGGAAGGCCGCCACTGTTTCGAGCACCTGACGGTCGAAGAAAACCTGCTGACCGGAGCCTATACCCGTAAGGATGGCAAAGCCGCGATCCTGCAGGATTTGGAACTGGTTTATACATATTTCCCCCGCCTCAAGGAACGTCGCCGGTCGCAGGCAGGCTATACCTCGGGCGGTGAACAACAGATGGTGGCGATGGGGCGGGCGCTGATGTCGCGGCCCGAGACGATCCTGCTGGATGAACCCTCGATGGGTCTGGCGCCGCAGCTGGTCGAAGAGATTTTTGGCATCGTGAAGGATCTGAACGAAAAGGAAGGCGTGTCCTTCCTGCTGGCCGAACAGAACACCAACGTGGCGCTGCGGTTTGCGCATTACGGATACATTCTGGAATCGGGCCGCGTCGTCATGGATGGCCCGGCGGCCGAACTTCGTGAAAACCCAGATGTGAAGGAATTCTATCTGGGCATGTCCGACGATGGCCGAAAAAGCTTTCGCGACGTGCGGTCGTATCGCCGCCGCAAGAGGTGGCTGTAAGCGGATGGAGGATTTAGCGATGACGAAATTCTACGATGCGCTTGAAACCCGGTCAGCTGATCAGCGCGCCGCCGATCAAACGCAGGCGCTGCGAGTCCAGATCCAGCGGGCAAAATCCGCGCCCGGGTTTGCCGCGCATATGGCTGGTGTGGACACCGATGATGTGACCTCGGTCCAGGATCTTGTGAAGCTGCCTGTTTTACGCAAGTCTGATCTGGCACAGGCTCAGGCGACGCGACCGCCCTTTGGCGGGTTCACTGTCAAACCGGCGCGCCATTTCCATCACGTTTTTCAATCCCCCGGCCCGATCTATGAACCGGGCAGCACCGACCATGATTGGTGGCGCATGGGGCGGTTTCTGCACGCCGCAGGTGTCGGACCGGGTGACATTGTCCAGAACTGTTTTGGCTATCACTTGACGCCCGCGGGCATGATTTTCGAAAGCGGTGCGCGGGCTGTCGGAGCAGCAGTGCTGCCTGCCGGAACCGGCCAGACCGAGCTGCAGGTGACGGCGGCGCGCGATGTGGGCTGCACCTCGTATGCTGGTACGCCGGACTATCTGAAAGTGATCCTGGACAAGGCCGACGAGATGGGCGTCGCGCTGAATTTCTCATCCGCTGTAGTGGGCGGTGGCGCATTGTTTCCGTCGCTGCGGCAGGACTATGCGGATCGCGGAATTTCCTGCCTGCAGTGTTATGCGACGGCCGATCTGGGCAACATCGCCTATGAGAGCCCCGCGATGGAGGGCATGATCCTCGACGAACACGTGATTGTGGAAATCGTCACCCCGGGCACCGGAGCCCCCGTCGCCGCAGGTGAGGTGGGTGAGGTCGTGGTTACCACCCTCAACCCCGATTACCCGCTTGTCCGGTTTGCGACCGGTGATCTGTCCGCGATCATGCCGGGTGAATCGCCCTGTGGTCGAACCAACATGCGTATCAAAGGCTGGATGGGACGTGCCGATCAGACCACCAAGATCAAGGGGATGTTTGTCCGCCCTGAACAGGTGGCTGCACTGGTCGACAAACACGCTGAGATCGTCAAAGCCCGCGTCATCGCCGCGCGCCAGGGTGAAATGGACACCATGACCGTTCAGATCGAAAGCCCGGGTGGGGACGACATTGCCTACGCCAGATCAGTGATCGAAGTGTTGAAACTAAAGGGCGCGATCGAGGTCGTGGCCCCGGGAACGCTGCCCAAGGACGGGTTGGTGATCGAGGATCAGCGCGTCTACGAGTGACTTGAAAACAGCTCTGCGGCAGATTGCGCCGCAGAATTGTATCCCGGCCCACTGGTGTTTCTTAGCGTTTTAGTCGATTAAAGGTCGAACCTGCGCTTGTCAGCCACAAACCGGAACCATGGCCGAAATCGACTACTCAGAGCACGGAACGCGCAACCGTGGTGCTTTTGGCACCCGGCTGGTGGGTACTGTGGCATGTTTGGTGGCGGCTGCGTGTCTGTTGCCAATGGTTGCGGTTGTTCTGGCGGCGGTGACGGGCGGGACGGAAACGATCTCGCACCTGTTGGACACGGTTTTGCCCGGTTATGCGCTGACGACGGTCATATTGGTGGTTCTGGTGGCTGCCGGTACCTTTTGCATCGGAGTTGGGGCGGCGTGGCTGGTGACAATGACCCGGTTTCCCGGTGTGCGCTTTCTTGAGATCGCTCTGGTTCTGCCGCTGGCCTTCCCTGCCTATGTGCTGGCCTATGCGTATACGTTCATTCTGGACCATCCGGGCATAGTTCAGTCCACCCTGCGCGATGTAACCGGCTGGGGTCCGCGGGATTATTGGTTTCCTGAGATCCGCTCGACAGAAGGCGCAGCGGTCATGCTGATCCTGGTGCTTTACCCCTATGTGTACCTGCTGGCGCGTGCGGCGTTTCTGCAGCAAAGCGCCACCGCGTTTCTGGCCGCCCGCGCGCTGGGCAAAAGCCCGTGGCTGGCGTTCTGGCATGTGTCGCTGCCGATGGCCCGTCCGGCCATCGCCGGGGGCGTCCTGCTGGCGATCATGGAAACCATCGCCGATTTCGGCACTGTGGCTTATTTCGGCGTACAGACCTTTGCTACCGGTATCTATACCAGCTGGTTTTCGATCGGAGACCGGGCTGCAGCGGCGCAACTGGCCCTATGCCTGCTGGGCTTTGCCTTGCTTATGGCGGTGGCCGAACGGATGCAGCGGGGCAGGGCAAAATACTATCAAGCTGGCAAAAGCCACGCCAGTTTACCCTCGGCACAGCTTAAAGGCTGGCAATCTGCTGCGGCCTTTACACTGTGTGTCATTCCGGTTCTGCTGGGCTTTTTGCTGCCGGTGTTCATCCTGATCCAGATGGGGCTGACATCTGAACAGAACCTGCTGTCGCAGCGCTATGTCGGGTTCATCCAGAACTCTTTGACCCTTGCGGGCGTGGCCGCTGTGGTAACGGTGTGCGCGGCGATCTGCGTCGGGTTCTTTCAGCGGCTGAGGCCAGGCCAGGTGTCGTCCAGCACCGGGTATCTGGCGCGGCTGGGCTATGCGGTGCCGGGGGGCGTGATTGCTGTGGGGCTGATTGTGCCCTTTGCCAGCTTCGACAACGCACTGGATGCGTGGATGCGGCAAACCTTCGATATCTCAACCGGCTTGCTGGTCACGGGTTCAATCTGGTTGTTGGTTGCGGCCTATATGGTGCGCTTTCTGGCCGCTGCGCTGAGTGCCTATGAAGGCGGGCAGAGCACGGTGCATGCCAATATGGATGCGGCTTCTCGGTCCTTGGGTCAGACGCCGCTGGGCACGCTGCGCCGGGTGCATTTGCCAATCCTGACGCCGTCGCTGCTGACTGCGTTGCTGATCGTCTTTGTAGACGTGATGAAAGAGCTGCCCGCAACCCTGATCATGCGGCCTTTCAACTTTGATACGCTGGCGGTGCAGGCCTATCGGCTGGCCTCGGATGAGCGGCTGGAAGGCGCAGCTGTTCCTTCGCTGGTGATACTGGCCGTGGGTCTTTTGCCTGTGATCCTGATCTGTCGGCAAGTTGGACGACGCTAAAGCACACCGGTTCAAAAATGCCACATACTCAAACCAGCGGGCTTGATTCAAATGCGTTTTCCGGCGAGGCTTGGGGTATGAACATGCAGCCTCCCAGCCGGTTTTCTGCGAATTCGGCCCAGATGCCCGTCGCGTTCGACCGTCGCGAGATGTCCCATATCCTGTCAGTCTATGGCCGAATGGTTGCTGCCGGAGAATGGCGCGATTATAGCATTTCCAACCTGCGCGACATGGCGGTGTTTTCCATCTTTCGGCGCACGGCAGAACATCCGATCTACCGGGTCGAGAAAGACCCCCGCCTGCGGCAAAAGCAGGGGATGTATTCGGTGGTTGGAATGGATGGGCGTATCCTGAAACGCGGCCATGATCTGCGCACGGTTTTGCGGGTGCTAGAGCGCAAGTTGATCCGCTCGGTTGACCTGGATTAGAGCCGTTTGTGGGCCATCACAGGCCCGTCGCCCTGTTCCAGAATGCGCGTAACCGCCTGATCCATCGGCTCAAACGTCACATCCATGTGGAAGGCGTTGGCGTGTAACAGCATGTTGTCACCATAGACCCAGGCCACGTGCCCTTTCCAGAACAGCAGATCGCCGCGTTTGGCAGGCGTTCCTTTGGGCAGCGTCTCGCCCAGCTCTCGTTCCTGATCACCGCTGTCGCCGGGGCAAGGCAGGCCGCAGGCCAGCAACCCGGCCTGCACGAGACCTGAGCAATCCAGCCCGAACCGGCTGTTGCCGCCCCAAAGGTAGGGTGTGCCCAAAAAAAGCTCGGCCACTGACACCGGATCGGTCAGTCGAGTGGCGTTTAGTTTGGCATGAACCGCAGGGATAAATCCCAATTCCGTTTCCAGAAATCCGTTTTGTTCGGACAACACCAGCACCTTGCTTCCGAAACTCAGCGATACGCGATCGGGGCTTTTCATATCCGGCAGGGCATAAGCATGGGTGGCCGGGGCGGTGATCCAGTGGGTGTCGGGAACTGGCTCTGCAAGCTGATCCGAAGCCACCCAGCCGGGATACCCGTCCTTGTCTGCGGCGACGCGGCTCCAACCAGTTTGGGTTTCGACCACCTCGACCGTGTCACCGAACAACAGTTGACGATCGCGCGGCCCATCTGGCTGGCGCAGCAGGTCAACGACCGGGTGAATGACGCGCCTCCTGGTCATAGGTCCAACATCTCAGGCAGGGCGGTCAGCAGGGCACGGGGACCCTGGCCCAAGCCACCCTTGGTGCGCCCAGGTGCGTTGCCGGGCTGCCAGGAATAAATATCGAAATGCATATAGCGGCTGTCACCCACGAACCGGCGCAGGAACAAGGCAGCAGTGATAGATCCCGCGAACCCGCCAGAGGGTGCATTATCCAGATCGGCGATGCCGGGCTCGATCATCGTCTCATACGGCTCATGAAACGGCATTCGCCAAACTGGATCAGCAGCCTGTTGTCCGGCCAGCGCCAACGCCCCTGCCGCGTTGTCATCATCCGTATAGAACGGGGCCAGATCCGGCCCCAGTGCCACCCGCGCCGCGCCCGTCAGCGTCGCCATCGAGATCACCAGATCCGGCGCGCCCTCATCGGCCAACGCCAGCGCGTCGGCCAGCACCAGCCGCCCTTCGGCATCGGTGTTGTTGATCTCAACCGTCAGGCCTTTGCGTGAAGTCAGGATGTCGCCGGGCCGAAAGGCATCTCCGGCCACCGCGTTTTCGACGGCCGGTATCAGAACCCGCAGTTGCAGCGGCAGGTTCAGCGCCATGATCATCCGCGCCAGACCCAGAACATTTGCCGCGCCCCCCATGTCCTTCTTCATCAGCGCCATCGAATTTCCCGGCTTCAAGTTCAGCCCGCCGGTATCAAAACAAACTCCTTTGCCCACCAATGTCAGTTTCGGCCCCGCGCTGCCCCAGTTCATCTCTATCAGGCGCGGATCCTGCGCGGCAGCCCGACCGACGGTGTGGATCAAGGGGAAGTTCTGTTCCAACAAAGCTGCGCCGCGCACCACCTCGCAGACAGCATCGAATTCCTGTGCCAGCGCCTCAGCCGCAGCGTGCAATTGATCGGGACCCATATCCGACGCGGGCGTATTGACCAGATCGCGGATCAGGGCCTCGGCATTGGCCAGAACCTCGATCCGAGCGGCATCCACCCCTTCGGGTGCAACCAGCCGGGCCTTGGCCGGTGATTGCGAGGCATAGCGGTCAAACGCGTATCTGGTCAGCAACCAGCCCAGGCACTCGGTGGCCAGTGCATCATCGGGCAGGCCCGAGGCAATGTGGTAATTCCCTTCGGGCAGATCCAGGGCAGCGGTCGCCAATGGAAACCGTTTGCGAGCCCGGCCAGAGCTTTTGCCGTATCCGGCTAGCGCATGTTCGGGTGTGCCTTCGGGGCCGGGGATAAGCACCACCTGGCCCAGCGCGGCGGTAAATCCGCTGGCCCGAACCCAGGACGTGACCTGATCGGATTGACTGCTTAGCCATGTGTCCAGATCTGGCTGTGCAATGACATGCAGCGGCACAGAAGGATCGGAGCGAGAAGCGAAGGACAGGGTCATGAATATCTCGATTGGTTCTATTTGTACCCAGCCTAGCTGCCCACGATCCCTCTGCAAGCCCTGTCAGACCGAAAGATCCTGCTGATCCCAGATTACAGTCAGCGATTTTTCACCGACCCGGATCAACCGGGACAACGTGGCGCCGGTTGCCACAACGTCACCGGCATCCACCGATCGGGCAACGTCACCGGCCACATGGGCCAGTGCCATCATGCCGATCTGTTCCGAAATCGCCACCAGCGAGCGGGCGCATTTGCGCAACCCCGCCCAGTCGCGCTGCCGCCAGAACCGCTCACAATTTGACAGGCGCACGGCCAGTTCTTCGACCGTGCGGCACAGCACGTCCAGCGCATTCTTGTCGCCCAGTTGCCGGTACAGACCGGTCAACCGATCCGGATCCAACCGCACCGTTTCTTTGTGTTCAAGCGTGACTATCTTTTCCACCACATTCACCCCAATTCATTGCGCCCCCACGGCATAACCAGACCTTGGTGGTGAATTCCTTTGCAAAACCTTGCTAAAGAACAGGATAATCACTCGAATTTTCCTCGAATTCAGGTTACAGCAACCTTCAGCAACACGACAATGGACACTAGAATGGACTTAGCGAAACCTCTGCCAGGTTATCTGGTCAAACGGTATCACGGTTGGAAAGCCACCACCTATTCCGAAAATCAGGTCTGGTTCCGCCGCCTGGCAACCGAGGGACAGCGCCCGCGGGCGATGGTTATCTCGTGCTGCGACAGCCGGGTTCATGTGACGTCGATGTTCGGAGCAGATCAGGGTGACTTTTTCATTCATCGCAACATTGCCAATCTCGTGCCGCCTTATGCGCCGGACGGTGACCACCATGGCACCAGCGCCGCAATTGAATACGCGGTCACAGCGCTGAAGGTTGCGCATCTGATCGTGCTGGGCCATTCGCAATGCGGCGGCGTTCAGGGCTGCATTGACATGTGCAAAGGTCAGGCCCCGCAATTGGAAGCCAAAGAAAGCTTCGTCGGTCGCTGGATGGACATCCTGAAACCAAAGTACGAGCTGGTGGCCGATATCGAGGACAGTGTCGATCAAGCCCGTCAATTCGAGAGGCAGGCGGTTGTTGCCTCGCTCGAAAACCTGATGACTTTCCCGTTTATTGCCGCCGCGGTCGAGGACAGCTCACTCAGCCTGCACGGGCTGTGGACCGACATTGGCGAAGGTGGGTTGCAGTGTTACGACCCAGCAGAACAGAAGTTCGTGGTTGTCTGAGCGGCCCCGGACAAAGTGACTGAATGATTGGCGCTGGATCAGACCTCTGATTCTGCGCCATTTTTTGGTATAGTCGCCGCATCCCTGTTTGGATCAGGCGCGTATTATGCGATTCATTAAACGTATTCTCGTTACCCTCATTGTCCTGGTATTGGCCCTGGTAGGTATTTCTTACCTGTTGCCAGGCCAGGCCGAAGTATCGCGCAGCATCACGATTGATGCCCCGCCCAACGCGATTTTTCCGTTCGTGAACTCGATGCAAGAGACCGAGAAATGGTCCCCCTGGTTGTCCCGTGACCCGAACACACAGCTATCCTATAGCGGACCCGAAGCCGGCGTAGGCAACACCCTGAACTGGAGCTCGGATCACCCGCAGGTCGGGACAGGTTCGCAGGAGATTACCGCCAGCACGCCCGATCAGGCTGTCAGAACCGCACTGGATTTTGGTCCGATGGGCACTGCGCAGGCTTCTTTTGAATTGCAGCCTGAAGGGGATCAGACCCAGGTGACCTGGGGGTTTGTCTCGGATCTGGGCCTGAATCCGATGTCCCGGTGGATGGGGTTGATGATGGATAACTGGGTCGGGGGCGACTACGAGCGCGGACTGACCAATCTGAAGGCTTTGGTCGAAACTCAGGGCTGACAGCAGGTTTTCCGCAAAAACGTTGAAAATTGGCCAATTTGTATCTTTTTTAACTTTTTCGTTGCCGAAACCGGTTTCGGAACAAACAAATAAACAAAATGACTGCGAATTCTTCATATCAACGGCGTTCATCCGCGAATCGCAGCCCGGTCTCTGGCCGGGTCAAGTTGGACGAACTGGCCGCACATCTGGGTCTGTCCAAAAGCACGGTGTCGCGGGCGATGAATGGTTATCCGGATATCTCCGAATCGACACAAATGCGGGTCAAGACTGCGGCCCGCAAGTTGGGATACCGGCCACTGAGCCATGCGCAGGCGATCCGGACTGGTCAGGTGCGCGCGATTGCCATGGTGCTGAACAGTGACGAACCGGATCAGCACAATCCATTCCTGCAGGATTTTCTGGCTGGCGCCTGTGAAGCGGCCAGTAGTCTGGACTGGACCATAACCATCTCTACTGCAACGTCGGACCGGGACACGCTGAACGTGCTCCGCCGCCTGGTCGAAGAGCGCAAAGCCGACGGGTTCATCCTGCCACGGACGGCGGTCAAGGACAGCCGGGTCGGGCTTTTACGAGATCTCAAAGTACCGCATATCCTGTATGGCCGCACCGGGTACGGACAGCCAAATAACCTGGAGGAGACGTCGTGGTTCGACATCGCTGGTGAAACTGCCATGCGCAAGGCTGTGCTGCGGCTGGCCGGGTTCGGGCATCAGCGTATCGGTTTTGTCGGCAGCGATCCGAAGTTCAACTACAGCCATTTGCGCCGTGATGGATATCTTAAAGGTCTGCGCGAGGCGGGATTGTCTGCTGACCCCGCACTGATCAGAAAAGGCGCACGGACACGTGATGATGGCGCTGCGCAGGCGATGGCCCTGATGCAAGTGGACCAACCGCCAACCGCGATTGTCTTTGCCACCGATCTGGCCGCATTGGGCTTTTGTTCCGCGGCGCAGGATCAGGGGTTTGAGATTGGCCGCGATGTTTCAGTGATCGGCTATGATGGCATTCCGGAATGTCGCTATGCCCGTCCGGCGCTGACCACCTTTGCGGTGGAATCCCGCACGGCAGGGCAGCGGCTGGCAACCCTGTTGATCCGCCAGATCCAAGGCGAGGATCCCACCACCCTTCGGGAGTTGACCGAGGCGACGCTGGTCGAAGGCGGCTCGGACGGGCCGCCGCAGCTGACGCCGTCAGAGCTGTCGCAAAAAATACGCCACTACAAAGACCAAAACCGGGGAGGAAACCACCGATGAAACTGACACCCAAAGCAGCCAGGCTGATGCTTGGCTCATCGCTTGTACTGGCGTTGACCGCGCTGTCCGTGCAGGCCGACACGATCCGCTTCTGGACCACCGAGGAACAGCCAGAACGTCTGGCCAAGCAGCAGGAGATGGCCGATCAGTTCAAGGCCGATACCGGCACCACGGTCGAGGTGATCCCGGTCACTGAAACCGATCTGGGCACCCGCGCCACTGCCGCCTTTGCCGCCGGTGATCTGCCTGATGTAGTCTATCACCCGCTGCAATACGCGTTGCCCTGGGCCGAGGCGGGCATTCTTGACACCGAAGCCGCCACCGAAGTGATCGAAGAGTTGGGCGCCGACACTTTTGCCCCCGGCGCGCTGGCCATGGCTGCGTTCAACGATGAAACCGCATCCGTGCCGGTGGATGGCTGGACGCAGATGGTGGTCTACCGCAAAGACCTGTTTGATGCCGCTGGATTGGATGCGCCCAGCTCCTTCGCCAATGTGGTGACAGCACTGGACGCATTGCATAACCCGCCCGAGATGTACGGTTTTGTCGCCGCCACCAAGGTGGACGAGAATTTCATGAGCCAGGTTCTGGAGCATGTTTTCCTCGCCAATGGTGTCAGTCCGGTTGGAACTGACGGTTTCCAGGCTTTGGATGAGGCAAAAACGACCGAGGTTCTGGATTTCTACAAAGCGATCTCAAAAGCGTCGCCTCCGGGAGAGCTGTATTGGAAGCAATCGCGCGAGCTGTATTTTGATGGCAAGGCTGCGATGATCATCTGGTCACCCTTCATTCTGGATGAACTGGCCGGACTGCGCGATAGTGCCCCACCGACCATCACCGACGATCCGACGTCACGCGATCTGGCGTCCAAAACCGGTATCGTCACCAATTTCTCGGGACCGTCCAACCCCGATGGCGCAGCCTGGGGCGACGTTCGTTACTTCGGCATCACCAATGACGCCGACACCGACGCGGCGATGGAGTTTGTGAAATACGCGATGGATCAGGGCTATACTCAGACCCTGGCAATTGCCCCCGAGGGGAAATTCCCGGTGCGTCGCGGCACCGCCGACAACCCGGCCGCATTTTCCGAGGCATGGGCGCAACTGCCCGTTGGTGTAGATCGAAAGGCACCCCTGGGCGAATTGTATGATCAGGCAATGATCGACGAGATCGTCAATGGACTGGACGTCGCCCAGCGTTGGGGCGTGGCCGAGGGACAACTGGCGCTGGCCTCAAAGATGATCAACTCTCAGGCCATCAACCGGGTCGTGCGTCAGTATATCGACGATGAGATCGGCGCCGCCGCTGCGGTTGCCGCCATGAATGAAGAGCTCGCCAAGGTCCAGTAACTCTGCCGCTCTGGCACTTGCAGCGGCCTGCGCGCCGCTGCATTCAACCCTTCGAGGTATCCCATGTCTTCGGCCACCCCACCGACCGCAACCGGGGCTCTAGCCAAACGCGAGGCGCGTCTGGCCTGGGCGCTGTTGGCTCCAACCGTGATCAGTGTCTCGCTTGTCGTGATCCTGCCGCTGCTGGCAATCATCTGGATCAGCTTCAAGCCCTTTACCCTGTCCGATCTGCGCCCCCCTGCGCCGATCGTCCGGGAAAGCCTGCGCGGATCAGGCGACGACCTGCGGATCGAATACCGGCTGCGCAACTCCAGCCAGGAGATCGCAATTGATGGGGTGTCCTTTTCCGATGTGTTGCCCGACGGTGTGACAGTCGGCGAAGTCACCGCACCCTGCGTGCTGGACGGGCAACAGCTGTTGTGCGATTTCGGCACGCTGGAAGGCGGCCAGCGGGAACGCATCCGTATCCCGATCACCGTCGATGGCGACCCGGACGCGTTTGAGGATCTGGTCGAAAACTCGGAACCTGATGTGACTGGCAGCGGGCCCAATGTCCTGACCAATCTGGACTTCAGCCTGGAAAACTTTGCCCGCGTCTTTGACGGGTCCGAGTTTTGGGGCGTGCTATGGGTCACTCTGTTTTATACCGTTTTTGGCACCATCGGAGCGCTGGTCATGGGGCTGTTTGCGGCCCTGTTGCTGAACAAGAGTTTCAGGGGACAAGGCATCATCCGGGGGCTTTACCTGTTTCCCTATGTCGCCCCGGTCATTGCCGTGGCCTTTACCTGGGTCACGCTGTTTGATCCCTTTTCGGGTTCGGCCAACGCGCTGCTGGTGCAGATGGGCGTAAGCAGCGAGCCGATCAATTTCTTCGGGGAACGCCCGCTGGCGCTGATCATGGTGACTGTGTTCGAGATTTGGCGCTATTTCCCGCTGTCCTTCCTGTTCATCCTTGCAAGGATGCAATCCATCAACTCCAGCATGTATGAGGCGGCCGACATGGACGGGGCCTCACCGTTCCAGAAGTTCTGGCTGCTGAGCATACCGCAACTTTTGGGCATCCTGTCAGTCTTGTTCCTGCTGCGCTTTATCTGGACCTTCAACAAGTTCGACGACATTTTCCTGCTGACCGGCGGCAATGCGGGCACCCGTACGTTGACCGTGAATGTCTATGAGCAGGCCTTTGCGATTTCGAACATTGGGGCGGGTGCCGCCGTGGCCGTGGTGATCCTGATCTGCCTGATCGCGTTCAGCTTTGTCTTTTTCCGCTTTATCAGCCGAGAGGAGGGCCTGTAATGCGCAAGGGGTACCTTACCGGCCCGGTACTGGGCGCGCTGTGGCTGGTGGTGATTGCCACTACAGCTGCCATCACTCTGTCATTTTCAACCGGGGCTGCGTTTCGCCCGCAGGTTCTGCTTTGCCTGATCTGGGGAGCAATTGCAGGTCTGGTTTATGTCCGGTTCCCGATGCGGCGCGCACCGGCCCGTCTGGGCATATCCGCGCTGCTGGGCCTGTCCGGGTTGACCGGGTTTGGCCCGGTTCTGATCGGCGCGAATACCTCGGTGCAGGCGGTTCTGGTCACCGTGGTTGTGATGGCTGTGGTGATGCACCTGTCTTTGGCAGCGATCCTGAAAGAGACACCGTTTGCGGCGCTAACCCGGCACGAGTTCGAGGATGCCGTCATCCGGTTCTGCACCGGGTTCGGATACATCTTTTTCACGGCCATTGTGGTCATTCCATTTTATGTGATGGTGATGACCAGCCTGAAATCGCAGCAGGCATTGCTGCAGAACCCGCTGGATTTCTCGGTCGACCTGAACCAGGGTGCTGCCCTGTTCCGCAGCTATACCGAACTGTTTCGCGATTTCAATTTCGGTACCTATC
This sequence comes from Ruegeria meonggei, assembly GCF_042768335.1. Lineage (NCBI taxonomy): Bacteria > Pseudomonadati > Pseudomonadota > Alphaproteobacteria > Rhodobacterales > Roseobacteraceae > Ruegeria > Ruegeria meonggei. Next base: position 3,101,037 of record NZ_JAXHBT010000001.1, read on the forward strand.
TGTGGACGTCTTTCATTGTCTCGGTGGTGACAGTGGCAATTACCCTGGCCTTCAGCGTGCCCGGCGCATATGCGGTGGCGCGGTTCCGGTTTCAGGGGCAAAAGGCATTCTCGCGCTCGATCCTGCTGATCTATATGGTGCCAATGATCGTGCTGGCGCTGCCAATCTATATTGCCTTTTCGGTGACCGGGCTGCGCAATTCAATCCTTGGGATTGTGATGATCTACCCGGTCACTACGATACCCGTCGCGCTTTACATGCTGCAGGGCTATTTCCGCGGTTTGCCGACCGAGGTGGAAGAGGCTGGGCTGATGGATGGATTGTCGCGCCTTGCGGTGATCTGGAAGATCACCCTGCCGCTTAGCCTACCGGCGCTGGCTTCGGTGTCGCTGTATGTCTTCATGATTGCCTGGAATGAGTTCCTGCTGGCCTTCATGCTGCTGGACGATCCGTCGAAATTTACCCTGACCCGGGGCGTTACAATGCTGAACTCTTCGGAAATTCCCCGCCAACACCTGATGGCCGGGGCGGTGATTGCCACCGTTCCGATCATGGCCCTGTTTTTGGGGCTTGAACGTTTCATGACCAAGGGCCTGACGGCCGGTTCGGTCAAAGGATGACTGAGATGAACCACTATACCTCGCCGAGTGAATCCGCGCGCAATATCCTGACCGCCAATGATCGCGGCGGTTATACCATCCCAACCAGCGGGCTGTACCCGTATCAATGGAACTGGGACAGCGCGATTGCGGCGCTGGGTTTTGCCGAGTTTGATATCGACCGCGCCTGGGTCGAGCTTGAGACCCTATTCTCGGGCCAGTGGGCGGATGGCATGGTGCCGCATATCCTGTTCCACAACCCTGATCCGGGCTATTTCCCTGGACCGGATGTCTGGGGCGGTATTGGGCCGATCCCGTCTTCGGGGATCACACAGCCGCCGTTGGCCGCCACCATGGCGCGGCGCATTCTGGATATGGATGCCGAGGCGGGCGCCAAGCGGATGCGCGCGCTGTTTCCAGCCATGCTGGCCTGGCACCGCTGGATCATGAAGTGGCGGCTGGATGATTACGGTGCCGTTTGTACCACCCACCCGTGGGAGGCCGGGCGCGACAATGCCCCAGATTGGGACAGGGCAATGGCGGGCATCGATGCCTCGGATGTGGGTGAATATCAGCGCCGCGACACCAGCCATGTCAACAGCGATGACCGCCCCACCAAATACGACTATGACCGGTACATCAAACTGGTGCAGATCGGGCGCGATGTCAGATGGGACCAGCAGAAACTGCTGACCCTCAATCCGTTCCGCGTGGCGGATCCCACCATGAGCTTTACCACCCTGCGCGCCGCCCGCGATCTGTTGGCCATCAGCGCACAGCTGGGGCTTGAGGCTGACGGGCTGCACGCCGATATCGCCCGGCTGGACGCAGGCGCGCAGTCGCTGTGGAATGACATGCTTGGCTCGTTTGATGCGCGAGATGCCCATAGCGGCGAGTGGGCACAAAGCGTCTCTAACGCTAGCTATTTGTGTTGGTACGCGGGAATTGAATCGCCTCAGATGCTGGAGCGCCTGAAATCCGTTCTGACCACGGTGCCGCATCCGATTCCCAGCTATGATCCAAACCTGCCCAAATTCGACGAACGCCGGTACTGGCGCGGCCCGACCTGGGCCTTCATGAACATGCTTGCGGGTTTTGGACTGGCCGGCATGGGACACGGTGTCGAAGCTGAAGCCCTGCGTTTGAAAACTGCCCGTCTGATTGCGGGTCACGGGTTTGCCGAATATTTCGACCCGATCACCGGCGGACCTGCGGGGGGGAACTCGTTTACCTGGACGGCCGCCGTCTGGTTGCATTGGGCAGGGAGAAACTGATGGGCAGCATAGAACTCAAAGCCGTCGAGAAATGGTTCGGCAGCGCACAGGTCATCAAGGGCATCGACTTGCAGATCGAAGAGGGCGAATTCGTTGTCTTTGTTGGCCCTTCGGGTTGTGGCAAGTCCACGCTGCTGCGGATGATCGGCGGGCTCGAGGATATCTCACGCGGGGCGCTGTTGATTAATGGCAATGACGTCACCGACCACCCGCCATCCAAGCGCGGGTTGACGATGGTGTTTCAGTCCTACGCGCTTTACCCACATCTGACCGTGGCCGAGAATATGGGCTTTTCGCTGAAGGTGGCCGGTGTCTCCAAGGCGGAAATCGCAAAGCGCGTCGGCCATGCAGCAGAGGTTCTAAAGTTGGACCCCTATCTGGAGCGCCGCCCCAAGGATCTGTCCGGCGGGCAGCGGCAGCGCGTGGCCATCGGGCGGTCTATCGTGCGCGACCCGACTGCGTTTTTGTTCGATGAACCGCTGTCGAACCTTGACGCCGCGCTGCGGGTCGAAATGCGGTACGAGATCGCCAAACTGCACCAGAGCCTGAACCGCACCATGATCTATGTGACCCATGATCAGGTTGAGGCGATGACCCTGGCCGACCGTATCGTTGTGCTGGAGTTCGGCACCATTGCCCAGGTCGGTACCCCGCGCGAGCTGTATGAACGCCCCGCCAACCTATTCGTGGCACAGTTCATCGGCAGTCCGAAGATGAACGTGATGCCCTGCTCAGTGTCAGGGGATCGGTTCCTGCTGGACAACGACGGCGCCGGCCCGTTTGACCGGACCGGAGCGGCCACGAAACTGGGCATCCGACCGGAACATATCACCGTGGTTGCGCCGGGTGCGGGTCACAGTGACGGAGTGGTCGAGGTGGTCGAATATCTGGGGGCCGACATGTTTGTCATTGTCGATTGCGGCACCGGGGAAATGGTCACCGTCCGTCTTGGCGGCGACACGGATCTGAAACCAGGTACAAAGATCGGCCTGCATTTTGCGCCCGACAAATTGCAGTTCTTCGACGCAGACGGTCAGGCCGTATAGGCCTGTACGGCGACGCGGATCAATCCAGCGCCACCCCTTCGGGCCTGCTGAATTTCAGGGCAGGTTGATACGGGCTTTGATCCCCAGATGGTCAGATCCCATGAAAGGGCGCAGTTCTGCATTGCCGGTTGAACCTTTGGGGGCAAGAAGGTTGTCAATTGGCATGGGCACCATCCAACTGCCCAGGTTGTGGGTGTTCAAAGCCGGACCAAAGACCTGACTGCCGGCAGCAGATGCAATCCGGCGCACACTGCCACCCCAGTGAACCATGTTGAAATCTCCTGCAATCAAGACCGGACCTTCCAGTTGTTCGATGTGCTCTGCGATCTTCTTGCTTTGTTCAAATTGTCCATACGGGTAAGGCCAGTTGAGGTGAACGGAAATAACCCAGACTGGCTGGTTGTCCGGCCCAACGACCTGAAGGCCAACCATCCCCAACCCGTGCTGACAAAACTCTGCGCCCTCGACAACTGGCAGAGTCGTCAGGATCGCAACATTCTGCTCAGGCCTGAATTCACAAATTGCTGACGTCGGATAGTGGTCGAACAGGTTGCGCATGTATTGCTGATTGTGACTGGATACTTCCTGAAGGGTCACAATCTCGGCATTGGACTCAATAATATCGTCAGCCAATGAATACCTTGGCCAGGCGTGGGACATAAGGTTTTTCTGGTACAGCGTAACGCAGGTAGTGCCGCAGTCGTCTTGCGAGGGCAAGTACCCGGCTGCGACGGAACCTACTGTAATCGTGGCAAAGACCAGCGAGACCAGCGCAAAACCTCTGGCATGCACAAACAACAGGATCACGGCAAACACAATCAACAAGACCCCGATCTGGGGCCGCATGAGGGCGATGGAATCCCCGGCCGCGAAATAGCGCCCTGTAAAACCGAATACCGCCAGCCCGATCAGGATAGCTGCACCGGCCAGTGCCAGGAACCTTAAAACCTTGTTATCGGACATGAATCTCAAATGATGCTCCGTAAATTCTGCTTGACCCGCCGTTCGACACCGTGTGCAGAAACCTGGCGGGTCGCCTATGCCTTGCTGTCCAAATGTCGTCCACCTACAGCCGACTGTTAAGATGGTAAAGAGGCGCTGCAATCGCAACGGTCCATACCGGATATTATTCGGAGGTTAAGATCAGGTCGTGTTCAGCGCCTGTTGGACAAGCATTGGACTCTGTCGCAAATTTTTCATGGATCAGGGCGAATGAACTGACTGGACGGAGTTGTTCCGCGAGGTTCGCAAATTGACGAAAGCTGAACTTCAATTGGTAAAGCTACTCCTTGCGGATCACATTGGCGGTCTCGATCCCGGTAAGTGTCGCTGCAGCTGGGGTGAGGTTTTTGAAGCCAAACGTCGGTCGTGTGAGGCTTTTGTTAAACCAATAGTCGCGTTCAATAATATTGTTGAGAAACTTCGAGCGAACGGTATCGATTTTGAAAGATTTGCTCAGGCGCTTGAAGATCTTGTTTACCTCTTTGATTCCGGCCGCGTTGCTCTTGCTTTGGTCAGTTGTGATCCGTTTCGGGATGCCATTGTTGTAGATTGCATTGGCGAAGAATTTTCGTGCAACCGTCGTGTCTCGCTTATTGGAAAGCATGAAATCAAAGGTTTACCCGCGGCGATCTTCGGCGCGATGTAAGTACACCCATTCACCGCAGACTTTGATATAGATCTTATCCATACGCCAGGATTCGGGGGCGTTGGCCTTCCGCTTCTGCGCTACGCGCGCCGCCTCGGTTGACTATTTCGCGACCCAGCGGTTCTGACTCGTATAATCAACCGATACACCTCGTTCCCCTACAGGTCGCGGTTCGAGACGCCGTATCGGACGTAGAAACAGACCCCATACAGGATCACGGATTTTGGGTAGTGCACACCTCAGAAGTCGATAATCCGGCATTCCTGAACGTTGCCTCAGTCAACCGTTCAGCTGGATCAAATTACACCAAGATGCAGCATGCCAACCTGAGTTTGTGACAGAGCCCCGGCAAGCAGTAACCACGATGATTTTCACTCACCTGGTATGGCCCTAAGGGTCAATTTTCGTCCCTTATCGCATTGACAACAATATCGATCGCGCAGTCCAAATCTTCCCGCGAGATCGTTAGCGGCGGCGACAAAGTCAGTACACACCCCTGGCTGATCTTAAAACTCAGGCCGGCTTCCAAACAGGCATAGTAGATACGCTCTGCGCGTGCATTTCCAGGCGTCTTGTCGGCGCGGTCATCGACGATTTCGACGCCAAACATCAGGCCGCGGCCGCGAATATCGCCTACGATCGGAATATTCTGAAGTTCGTCCCTCAGGCGGTTAATAGCGTGTTCGCCAAGTTTAGCGGCACGATCAACCAGCCCCTCATCTTCTATGATTTGTATCGTCGTCAGCGCGGCCCGCGCGGTAACCGGGTTTTTTTCGTGTGTATAGTGCCCAATGGCAAAATCTCCACAAACATCGAGTCCAGTTCGCGCAATACAAGCGGCAATGGGAAGGATACCTCCACCAAGCGCCTTACCCAAAGTGACGATGTCAGGGATAATCTCGTCATGCTCAAAGGCGAACATTTTGCCGGTCTTACCAAGACCTGTGGGAATCTCGTCCATGATCAGAAGAGCCCCATGACGATTGCACGCGTCCCGAACCGATTTCCAGAAATCTGGGGGCGGCACATAGGGCACAGCGCGCATAGGTTCAGCGATGACCGCAGCTACATCACCTTCGCGTTCCAAAACGAACTCGACCATTTTTGCACATGCCAATCCGCAGGTTTCCGGTCCGACGTGATTGTAGGGGCACCGGTAACATGCAAAGGGTGCGACGTGCTCGGCACCCGGCAAAAGCGGGCCGGCTATGTGGCTGCGAAATGTTGCCTCTCCTCCGACACTTGCGGCACCGAAACCAGCGCCGTGGAAAGCATCCCAGAAGCTAATTGTTTTGAACCGACCGGTTGCTGCGCGTGCGATCTTGAGAGCAACCTCATTGGCATCAGAGCCGCCAGTGGTAAATAGCATCTTCCCAAGGTCACCTGGCGTGATTTCGGCGAGTTTTTCGGCCAGTTCTACTGCGGGGTCATTGGTAAAGCGACGGGGCGAGAATGGCAGGTCATCCAGCTGCGCCTTGATCGCGGCGATCAAACGGGGATGGCCGTAACCGATATGGTGCACTGAATTACCATGGAAATCCATGTAACGGCGGCCGTCTAGGTCCTCGACCCAAATTCCCTCAGCCTTGGCTATGGTGCTGACGCATGGCGAGGACAGTGACTGATGCAGAAACCTGTTCGCGTCACGCTTTAGCAAGGGTGAAGATTTAGGCCCTATAGATTCCTTCATCCATGCTTTTCGCGCGCTGGAAGTATTGGATTCGCCTTCCGTGTGGACGATTTGTGACATGCTTTTCCTCAACGCCGCTTGTGAAAAAATGCGGACCCCGCAAAGTCCGCCATTACCAGGGAGGAACTTTTGGTGCCCCGGCCCGGATCGGGTCGAGGCGCAAAAACTAGCGTGGCCAGGGCAGCGAGTAGGTCTTTACGTTGGTAAAGAACTTCATGGCCTCAATGACACCTTCTTTGACCCCATTACCGCTGTCCTTGATGCCGCCGAAGGGGGACATTTCGATACGGTATCCGGGTTGTTCCCAGATGTTGCAGGTGCCCACGTTCAGACCGTTGATAAAGGCAATCGCACGGTTCAAGTCGTTGGTACAGACGCCCGAAGAAAGACCGAATTCGGTACTATTGGAAATGCGCATCACCTCGTCGTCATCGTCCGGAACCCGAACAATGGGCACAATGGGACCAAAGGTTTCTTCCATCACCAACTCGCTGTCATGTGGAACTCTGTCGACAACAATTGGCGGTAGCAGCGCGCCCTGACGGCCAGGATGATAGAGGATCTCGGCGCCTTCTTTTTCCGCCTGATAGACGCGGCTCTCGAACAGTTCCGCTGCCTTATCATGGATGACGCAGCCCAGTTCGGTCTCGGGGTCTTGTGGATCGCCAAATTCGATCTTCTTCGCCTTTTCGAGCACCAGCGGGACGAATTTGTCGGCCACGCTTTCTTGCACTAAAATGCGCTTGATCGCAGTGCAGCGCTGACCCGAATTTCCAGTGGCACCTGCCACGGCGATGGTCGCGGCCTTCTCCAGATCAGCGTCAGAAAGATCGTTCAAAACAATCAGGGGATCATTGCCCCCCAATTCCAGCGCTTGCCGCTTGTATACGCCCTTTTCGGCGATCATCTTGCCCACCGGCACACCACCGGTGAAGGTGATGATGTCGATGTTATCATTGGTGATCATCTCATCGCCAATGTCACCCGGCCAGCCGGTAACCACCTGAAACATTTCAGGCGGCAGGCCAGCGTCGTAGAGGATGTCAGCTAGCGTCAGCGCCGTCAGTGGCGTCAGTTCCGTCGGCTTGCAAACCATGCAATTGTTGGTCGCAATCGACGGCGCGATCTTGTGGCTAACCATGTTAAGTGGATGATTGAACGGTGTGATTGCCGAGATCGCATTCACTGGCTCGCGCATGGTGAATATTTTACGATCTTTGCCATTATGGGTCAGGTCGCAGGAAAAGATTTCACCATCGTCTTTCATCGCCTCGGCAGCTGCGAATTGATAGACGTCTTGCGCGCGCTTGGTTTCATAAATCGCGTGCTGGTGACAGATACCCAGTTCCAGCGTCAGCCACTTGGCCAAGTATTCACGGCGTTCACCAATCAATTCACCCGCGCGCTGCAAAATTTGGCTGCGCTCGTATCTTGTGAGCTTGGGAGTGTATTTCGCTGCAATCTCAAACGCCTTGCGCGCATGTTCGGCCTTGCCGGCGGGCACATAGCCGACAACCTCATTCGTGTAAGGGTACAGAACCGGCACCGTTTCGTCGGTAAAGACGACCTCACCGCCGATGCGCATTCCTTCATTGCGGATTTCGATTTTCGACATGGATTGATCTTTCATGACTTACTGGGCCGCAGCTGTGGTTGCATAGAAAAAGGCATCAAAATTGCGCAGCTCAGGTGCATTTCCCAAGTCGAGTACCCGGTTAACGATGAAGGGCACTTCCTGCTCGGTCAGACCGCCGTGGCTGCGCAGCGGCTCGTTGAGTGCCGCCAGATCGTGGCGGTCCTCGGAGGTTCCGATGCAGATGTTCTCGCCCGACACCATCACAATATCACCAATGCGGTCGCCGGGCAGTTCAAAACGTTTGATCGCCTCTTCCTTGGTTAATACATCGGTTATTCCAGGTGTGATCTTCAGTTTCGCAATGATGTCGTTGCGATCCGCACCTTCGGGTAGATAGCAGGTTGCAAACGACCCCAGTGCACCATGGTGAACAACATAGGGGTCCGTGATCGGCAGAATGACACGGGCGGCATCCTTGCCCAACCATTCATCAACCAAATCCTGCACGTAAACCACGCTGGGCGAGCCGTCGGCATGGTGCTTGGGCTTCATACCGTGGTCGGCGGTAACCACAATAGCAGCGCCCAGAGCGTCCAATTCGGTCAGATATTTGTCAAACATCTCATAGAACGCCTTGGCCTCGGCCTGATCAGGAGCGTATTTGTGCTGCACGTAATCGGTGGTGGTCAGGTACATCACGTCTGGATTCCACTCCTTCAGCAACTTGACCCCCGCAGCAAAGACAAACTCGGACAGTTCTGCCGAGTACACCTCGGGCTGGGCCATACCCAACCATGTGCTGGCTTTTTCCTGACCGTGTTCAAGCTGAGTCGACGTGTCGGATTTTTCCGCAGAAAAGCACTTGGCCCGGTCATCGTCAAATTTTAGACCAGCCCCCAGCAACGCGCGCAGCTTGTCCTTGGCTGTGACCACCGCCACTTTGGCACCCGCGTCGTAAAATTGCTTGAATACAGTCGGTGCGCGCAGAAAGCGCACATCGTTCATCATCACTTCTTCACCACTGTCCGGGTCAATCAGATAATTGCCGCAGATGCCGTGCACGATCGGTGGGCGACCGGTCGCAATGCTGAGGTTGTTTGGGTTGGTAAACGACGGGATTACAGAATGGGCCAACCGGTCAGTGCCGGTTTCGCGCATTCGCTTGAGCGTCGGCATCAGGCCGTCGGCAATGGCCTTGTCCAGATACTCCGGCTCACAGCCGTCAAGGCAGATGGCAATGGCGGGCACTTTGGGCACCGGGTAGACGCGCTCGTTGGCTTCAACAGGGGCGTGGATGGTCATTTGATTTGTTCCTTGATCCTTAAGCGGCCAGTTTGGCGCGTTCTTCTAATGCCTGGAGAGGTGGTGTGGCACTCGACACACCCATTTCATCCAAAGATTCCTTGGCGGCGATTACAACCTGCCGCATAACTTTGCCGTCCATCTGGCCAATACACCCGACGCGGAAACTATCGACGACGGTCAATTTACCCGGGTAAATGATGAAGCCCTTTTCTTTCATCAGATTGTAGAACTGATCAAAGGCGAAGTTTTCATCTGCCGGGCAGAAAAATGTAACGATAATTGGGCTTAACCAGCGGTTGTCGAGCAGAGTTTCGAAACCCAGTTCACGCATGCCAGCAACCACTAGGTCCCGGTTGTTGGTGTATCGGGCCCCGCGACCAGAAACGCCCCCCTCCGCCGAATGCGCCCTGAGCGCTTCGATGAATGCGGCAACCACGTGTGTTGGTGGCGTAAAGCGCCATTGTCCGGTTTTGACCATATGTGCCCATTGTGCGTGAACGTCCAGAGACAGCGAATGGCTGTTGCCTTTTGCACTTTCAAGTTCGTCTTTGCGGGCAATTATGAACCCAAACCCCGGAACACCTTCAATGCATTTGTTGGCGGAGGAAACCATTGCCTCATATCGAATTTCTGAGGGCTTCAACTCGATCGCACCAAAGGCTGACATTGAATCAACAAGAAGCTTGCGACCCGCGGCGTAAACCGCCTCTGATACTTCCTCTACCGGGTTCAGAATTCCCGAACTGGTTTCGCAGTGAATAGCAACGACATGCGTAATTGCAGGATCGTCCGCAAGAATGCTGGCAACTTCATCACCGCGTGGCGGTAGGTAATCACCCTTGTCCAAGACAACATGCTCGCGCCCAAGATACCTCAAGGTCAATGCAGAGCGCTGCCCATAAGCACCGTTGGCCAGAACTAGCGCTTTGCCCTCAGGCGGGATGAAGGATGCGAGCATCGCCTCGACTGAAAAAGATCCGCTTCCTTGCATTGGAACGCAATCAAAGTCTTCTGCACCTTCGCCTAGCAACGCTAGTAGACCAGTGCGCAACTCATGTGTCATACCCCGAAAGTCATCATCCCAGCTTCCCCAATCTTTCAACATGGCTTCTTTCACGGCGTAAGACGTTGTCAAAGGGCCAGGAGTCAACAAGTAGGGCTCACCGAGGCGCGGTTGCTCGATTTGAGGAAAAGAAGGCGTCATAACCAGGCTCCAGATCAGCGGTTCAATGACACAATTGCAGTAACTACTGCTATATGTGAAATTGCAAATATCAATCCAATCATAAGCCTAGCCTATGCATGCCCCCCAGGAGTCCATAATGCGACATAGCCAGCTCAAAGCCTTCCACTACGTCGCCAAACATGGTGGGTTTTCCCGCGCAGCTGAGGCACTTTTTTTGACGCAGCCAGCGATCTCAGAACAGGTTCGCAAGCTCGAGCAGGATCATGATCTGTTGCTATTCAAGCGCGAGCGAAAGCGAGTGAACCTCACTGTGGAAGGCGAACAGCTATACCGGTACACCAAACAATATTTTGAGATCGAGGATCAGATCGAGGATTATCTGTCTGAAACCAAGGCCGCGATCGACGGCGAGCTGCGCATCGTTGCGGATTCCGCGCACCACTTGACCGACTTTTTAGGGCCGTTCCGAAAAAAGTATTCAAACATCACGATTACTGTCCGGGCCGGCAACACAGAGGACATTCTTGAAGAGCTCAGAACCTACAATGCAGAAATTGGCGTTGTAGGCAGCGTGTCGCCCGGCAAGGATATGAGTGTTCTTAGCCTTGGCTCGACAGAGATTGTGGCTTTCACGTCCCGAGAACTGCTTCTTGCCTCAAAACCTACTCTGTCCCTTGCCGAGTTGGCGGACTTACCTCTCATCTTCAGGGAACAGGGATCAAAAACGCGCGAGAAACTCGAAGATGAGGCCAATAAAAGGGGGATACTGCTGAAACCAGCAATTGTAGCGGAGGGGCGGGAAGCCGTGAGAGAGCTAGTAGCCTCAGGTGCTGGTATCGGATTTGTGTCCCAGGCGGAATACGGTCACGACGACCGTCTCAGACAAATCAAGCTGCAAGATGTCGACCTGCAAATGGGAGAAAGCATGATTTATCTCTCTCAACGGCGCGAGGTCAAGACTATAAGAGCTTTCATGGATTTCGCCAATTCTGTTCTAGAGACAAACCAAACCTCACCGATGCCTGATCGGTAAGGGTGCTCTTGGTCGGGTTCTTAACTTCTAGCGATTTCGCCAAGCCTGCGTTCGTCCCAGAACTCCCTTGGAGGCAATCAGGTGGATGATCCGGGCTGCCGCGTTTGTGTAGAAGATCATCATTCCCATTGCGGCGGCTGGTGCAATATCCCCTGCGTCGTCCATGTTCAACACTGCGATAGATGCCAGCGTAGTTTTTGGTGAGTACAGGAACACAACCGCGGATACCGTCGTCATGGCGTTCACAAAAAGATAAATCGATATGTCCAGGACTGCTGGCAGGCAAACGGGCACTGTGACACGGGCAAACAGCTTCATCGTCGGTTGCTTAAGCGAGGCTGAGACCGACTCAAACTCTCTGTCCATCTGCTTTAGGGCCGTCACCGCTGTCAGGTGTGAAACGGTATAAAAGTGCGTCACTGTGCAGATCACCAAAATTGCCATTGTTCCGTAAATTCCGTTCAACGGATTAGACGGGCTATTGAAGAAGAAGATGTAGGACAGGCCCAGCACCATACCTGGGATCGCCATAGGCAGCATCGCGAACATCTGAAAGATCGACCGACCCGTTCTGAACCCGTTCGATTTTTCAACCAGATAGGCCCCAAAGAAAACGACTGAAGTACCGATCAGGGCCGTCAAAAGTGCCAGCTTTATCGAATTAATATAGGAGCTCCAACCGCCTCCATCCATCTTGTTGAAATCGTAGTTCTTCAGACTCAGGCTCAGGTCGTAGGGCCAGAATTTGATCAATGCCGCGAATTGGCACACAGCCAACAGCCCAATGATGAAAAGACCGATCAGGCAGCAATAGGCTAGAAAAATACGGTCCGCTTTACGATTTGGAGTTGGCTGGTACGGGACTGACCTAGCCGACAACAGGGCAACCTGCTTGGATTGAACCATTCGGTCAATCACGAAGGCCAGAATCGCCGGGATCACCAGAACGACCGAGACAACTGCACCCATTTCAAAGTTCTGCTGTCCGATCACCTGTTTGTATATGTCTACGGCCAGAACGTTGAACTGACCGCCAATCACCTTTGGCAAACCAAAATCAGTAATCACCAGATTGAACACGACGAAGGCGGCAGAGATCAGACCATAGCGCGCGCCGGGTATGGTGACTGTCCAAAAAGTGCGCCAAGGCGTCGAGCGCAAGCTGACCGCAGCCTCGTACAGTCGCGCATCCGAGATCGCCAGAGCGGTCGAAATAATCAGGAAGGCATGCGGGAAGGTGAAAAACACCGAGCCTATGACAATGCCAATCGGACCGTAGATACTGGCCCCGAACAACATTTCTTTCAGCATGCCCTGATTGCCGAACAGATAGACCAGCGCAATGCCGGGCAGCAGTGAAGGCACCAGAATTGGAGCCATCGCAATCAGGCGAAACACACCCTTGAACCGCATGCAACTGCGGTTCAGCGCATAAGCGAACCAGAACGCCAGTGTTACTGTGACAATGGTGCTAAGCACAGAAATCCAAAGCGAATTCTTGATCGAATTGAACAGTGCCGGGGTCGAGAAATAGTTTACAAAATTGTCCAAACCTCGCGACTGAACTGGCCTCAGCTGAACGCGCCGAAACGCGTTGGAATCAAGCGTGACCCAATCTGTGCCGTCCTGGAGGGTTGACCCGACAAGAAACCGGCCAGTGTCGCTCGTATTGCGGATCTGATACATTACCGGACTGCGAAAGCTGAAATCGGGGAAAAGCTCGGTCACTGACAGGCGCCCGTCTGAACCAGTCGCCAGATCGGTGTCGGAAAAAGCGTTCGTTTGCGCATTCAGTGCGTCGGCTGGCAGGATAACCCCATCAAACTGACCCGCCTCGTCGCTGACCTGAAACTCGTATTGGGACAACTCCATCCGATAGGTGGAAAAGGATTTGGAAAGCATCGTGTACAGCGGCAGGACCAACGTCGCGACCAGATAGAGTGCGATCACGATCATGCTTCCACGCATCAGGATGTCGTCTCGGCTCAGCTTGGGCCTGATGTCAGGCCCGGCTGGTAGAGAATTTGGGTTGGTCGTAAGCTCACTCATGCTGCTGCTTCCGGAACATCAAAGGCCATCAGTCGGTTTTCGGGCAACTCAATCACCAAGGTCCGGCCCTGTTCCAGTTCAAGTCGGCGCACAGCATTGATCGAAAAGTCCGCGATCAGTTCTGAAGATCCAAATCGCTCGTTGCTTAAACGGCACCGCCAGAACGAACCCAGGAACTCCATTTCATCGAGTGTGACTTCGATACAATTCCGATTCCCTCCGCTGTCGAGATACCCCAATTCGTGTGGAATGATATCTTCCGGTCGGATTGCAGCTATTGCCGGCATTCCGTCGTTGAACGAGTGGCTGATACAAGCAAAGGTCTTTTCGCCCACACTCAATCGACCACCTTTAGTAACCTGCGAATGAATCTGGTTCATTTCCCCGATAAAGTCCGCAACAAACAGATTGGCTGGCTCTCGGTAGATTTCCGTGGGTGATCCCACTTGTTCAATGACCCCATGGTTCATGACCACGATCCGGTCGGCCATCGCCAGAGCTTCTTCCTGATCGTGCGTAACCATAACGGTCGTCACACCCAGTTTGCGTTGCAGCTCCTTGATTTCGTGACGCAGATGGACGCGCACCTTTGCATCCAATGCAGAAAGTGGCTCGTCCAATAACAACAGGCCGGGATTAGTCGCAATGGCACGGGCCAAAGCAATCCTCTGCTGCTGACCGCCCGACAATTGTGCAGGATATTTTTTGCCTTGATCGGGCAGACCAACCAAATTGAGCAATTCGCTGACACGGACGGCAATATCCGATTTGCTCCGCCCGGAATTTTCCAAACCAAAAGCGATGTTCTTCTCGATCGTCAGATTTGGAAACAGCGCGTAGGATTGAAAAACGATCCCGAAGTCGCGTTCGGATGGCGGCAGGTTGGACACATCCTTGCTATCCTGCATAACGGTACCCTTGGTTTGCAGGTCCAATCCGGCAATTGCCCTGAGCAAGGTTGTCTTGCCGCAACCGGATGGTCCCAAGAAGCAAACAAATTCGCCCTCATTGATTTCCAGCGTTATATCCTTGAGGGCAAGAAAGCTGCCAAAGGCCTTCCATAAATTCTGGATGCTTAGATACAGTTCACCTGCTGGGGGTTTCTGAAGCACGGGAGCGGTCCTCACATCTGCACCTCAAAACGGCCTATTTTGGCCGTTGAATCCGGGCGCGCTGGTCGCGTTGTTTGGGAAAAAGAGTGGTGTGCAGAAGAGGCGCGTTCGCCTCTTCTGCCAGTTGGATTACTTCGCTTCCGACTTTCCGTCATAGCGAGACTGCCATTCTTTCAGAATCGCCGCGCGGTTGTTGGCGGCAAACTCGAAGTCGTTATCAATCATCGCATCCAGAAGACCGTCGGGGAAGTGTTCCACTGGTTTTGCGACGCCAGGATAGGCCACAACAGCGTAGCCAGTGTTGTACATCTCGTTGGCTTCCTTGGTGACCGTGAAATCAACAAGTTTCTGCGCGGCTTCAACGTTTGCAGTACCGGCAACAATTGCTGTCGCTTCCATGTCCCAGCCGACGCCTTCTGATGGGACAATAATCTCAAGCGGAGCACCGTCAGCTTTTGACTTGGCGCCACGGAAGGCAAATGAGATGCCGATCGGAATCTCACCTGCCGCTGCCAGCTTACATGGTTTTGAGCCCGAATGGGTATAGCGCGCGATGTTCTCGTGCAGCCCGTCCATGTATTCCCAACCGCCTTCTTCGCCGAACATCTGCAGCCAACTGGACACATCAAGGAACCCGGTGCCCGACGAGTTCGGGTTTGGCATAATCACCTGATCTTTATACATAGGATCTGTAAGATCCTTCCACGATGTCGGCGGCGTCAATCCCGCTTTCTCGGCCTCGACGGTGTTGTAGCAAACTGCGGCAACCCAAGCGTCCATGCCAACCCATGCCGGAGGGTTGTCGCCGTCGACAAATTTCGCGTCCAGGTCGCCAACACCTGCAGGCGCGTAAGGCTCAAGCATACCTTCGGACTTGAGCAACAAAAGCGAAGTGGCTGCGAGACCCCACACGACGTCTGCCTGAGGGTTGTCCCTCTCGGCCAACAGTTTGGCGGTGATGATCCCGGTCGAATCCCGCACCCAGTTGATTTTGATGTCCGGATTGCTCGCATTGAACGTCTCAGCGTAGCGCGCCAGGTCTTCAGCTTCGACGGCTGTGTAAACTGTCAATTCGGTTTCCGCTGCCGCACCGTTCGCGGTCAAGGAACTTAGAGCCAGGGCTGCGAGTAATTTTGTCTTGTGTTTCATTGTGATCCTCTGTCGGTTGATTTGTCTTAGGAACACCATTCTGGAGTGGTGCTTGATTACGGTTTTATGTCTCCGCAGTGTGACAGAATAAAGAGTCAAGAAAAATCGATTATACCTACCACATCATAAGTAAAACCTATGTAAATTACCCCACGTTTCCGTGTGAATCTTGGCAGTATTGCACACAGGTCGCCGTCATTCGGGATAACACCCATCTCCCAAAAACCTGGACTTTAAGGTGACGCGTTGACCGCAGGCATCCAAATGGGAACTAGCTCCGGAAATAACTGCCAAATACTCCGCCTTATTGATTGGAAAATGGTGAACCGTTTTTGCAATACAGACATTATTTACCCCAAAATTTACCCCAAAGCACCAACTTTACAGCCGCTTAGAAGCCCGGTTTGCGCGAAGGGCAAAACTCAGCCTCAATTGCAGCCATCACTGATTGTTCACAAACCTGGGCCCTAAATGCCTACATTGGTCGCGGTAATTTCGCCGCTTTTGACGAATGAGAAGGGATTCATCGGAGCCAACGCCGGACAGTTTCAAGACTGCCTATAGATCCAGTTTGGGCCGTTCACCTTTCGGATCGTAGGGTGATCGCAGATGAGCAGTTGCCGTATACCTGACTCCGGCAAGGTCAATCTCGAAGGCTCCTGCGCGGACATAGTCGACCGTGATGCGTTCGGGCGCATCCAGCTGGCACAGTGCGACTGCAGAGCCCAATGTGTGGCCATAGGCGGCTGAACGGACCTCGCCAATTTCGACACCGTTGTTCAGCACGGCCTCACCGCCCCACAACTGCGGCACGCCGTCGTCCAGCACCAGCTGTACAATGCGGGTTTTCAAATGATCGGGATCGTTCTTAGCCTTCAACAGCGCCGCCTTGCCGATGAAGTCACTCGGCTTGTCGAAATCGACTGCAAAACTCAGCCCGGCCTGGATAGGTGTGATGTCGGGAGTTAGCTCGCGGCCCCAAGCACGGAAGCCCTTTTCAAGGCGCAACCCTTCCAACGCATAATATCCGGCATCCCTAATACCATGCTCAGTCCCCGCGCGCATAATATCTTCGTAGACGCCCACCGTGAATTCAACCGGAACAACCAGTTCCCAGCCCAGCTCACCCACATAGGTCATACGGTTGGCCAGTATGGTGGCATAGCCCAGATCGATCTCTTGCACGGTGGCAAAGGGGAATGCGGCGTTGGACAGATCCGCGTTGGTCAGCTTGTTCAGCACAGCCCGTGATTTCGGTCCCATTATCGCCAGTACTGACCAGGCGGCAGTGACATCCGTCAAGAACACATGCGCATCCTCGTCGAAGTTTTTGCGTATCCAGTCAGCATCGTGCACCGCCTGGGCCGAACCGGTGATCAGCATGAACTCCTGATCCTTCAGGCGCAGCACAGTCAGGTCGGATTCATATCCACCGCGTTCGTTCAGCAGGCCAGTATACACGGTGTGAGCTACCGGTACGTCTATGTTGGCCGCGCAGATCCGGTTCAGTTGGGCACAGGCATCACGGCCCTGTACTATCAGTTTGGCAAACGAACTCTGGTCAAAGATCGACACCCCTTCGCGGGTATTCTTGTGCTCGGCCGCAACCGCATTATGCCAGTTCTGTCGACCAAAGCTGTATTGGATTTCCGGTGTTTCACCTTCAAAGGCAAAGTAATTTGCCCGCTCCCAACCCATTTTCGATCCGAATACGGCGTTCTTTGCAGCCAACCGGTCATACAGCGCTGACCGGCGGAACGGGCGTGCGCTATCCAATTCACGGTTGGGCCAAGGCATCGCGTAATGAAGGCCCAGGGTTTCTTTGACCCGATCATGCAGCCAGGCGGGGTTGTTGTTGAAATTGGCGAAACGACGGATATCGACGGCAAACAGATCCGATGTCGGAGCCCCCTCAATAATCCATTCGGCCAATGCCCGCCCCGCCCCGCCAGCACTGGCGATCCCCATGCTGTTAAAGCCCGCGCCAACAAAAAAGTTCTTTAGCTCGGGCGCTTCGCCCAGAAGAAAGTTGTTGTCCGGTGTAAAACTCTCGGGGCCATTATAGAATTTTCGCACACCCGCCTCTGCCATCCGCGGCACGCGGACCAAGGCGTTCTCAAGGAGGATTTCGAATTGGTCCCAGTCGTCGGGCAACAGCTGAAAGAAGAACCTATCGGGGATGCCATCCATTGCCCAGGGTTTGGCCTCGGGTTCGAACCCGCCCATTACCAGACCGCCGGTTTCCTCTTTGAAATAGATATAGCCGTCGGGGTCACGCAGTACTGGCAGATCCGGGCTCACGCCTTCGACCTTTTCGGTCACGATGTACATATGCTCGGCCGAGTGCAGGGGCACGTTAACACCACACATCTTGCCCAGTTCCCGCGCCCACTGACCACCGCAATTCACGACGACCTCGGCCTCGATGGTACCTTGATCGGTGACGACACCTCTCACGGCGCCATCCTCGGTCAGAATATCGGTTACCTTGATGCCTTCAATCACCTTGGCTCCGCCCATTCGAGCGCCCTTGGCCAACGATTGTGTCAGGTCGGTCGGATTGGCCTTGCCGTCACCCGGCATCCACAGCCCACCCTTGACGTCATCGACCTGCATCACCGGCCACTTATCCTGTGCGTCCTGCGGAGTGATAACTTCAACTTCGACCCCTTGCGCGCGCGCCGCTGCTGCCGTGCGCATCAACATGGTCATACGATCCTCGGTGCGGGCGACGGTTACTGACCCACACTCCTTCCAGCCGGTTGCCAAGCCTGTTTCAGCCTCAAGCTGCGAATAAAGCTCAGTTGAATAGCGGATCAGATTGGTCATCGCCGGTTGGCTGCGCAATTGCCCGACCAGACCCGCCGCATGCCAAGTGGTGCCACAACTCAACTGCCCTTGCTCTAGAAGAACCACGTCGCTGTGGCCCATTTTTGTCAGGTGGTACGCCACCGAGCAGCCGACAATGCCACCACCCACGATGACAAATTGCGCGCTTTTGGGAAGTTGCGGTTTGGCCATTGCATTGCTCCATACGGCAGGATTCGTATTTGAACCCATCGTAAGAATGCTTTGCAAAACTTGGCAATAGTTTTCTTTTTTTGGCTTACGCCTGCCCGACCTCGATCTCTGCACTTGTCAGAGCGGCCATAATTTCCTTCGGTGGCATTTCATCCACTACGAGAGAAGCATTTGTTGGTAGCGGTTTCATCGCGACCTGCCCAACCACCCCAAATTTACTGCGGTCAGCAAGAACCAGCGATCTATGAGCCTGCTGCATCATCAGGTGACGTAAGTTTGCCGCTTCAAGGGAAAAGTCGGTGAACAAGGCCTGTGCTGTCAGACCACCGACGCCAACCAAAGAGTATTCTGCATGGTATCTTCGAAGGTGATCTAATGTGTCCAGACCCATCGTGCAATTCTCGGAAATGTCCAGACGCCCACCCAAAATAGTGATCTCTGTCGCCGCTGGGATCAGGATAGAGGCGATGGTCAAGTCGATGGTAAAAACAGTTAAATTTTGATGGGAGTGGGCCAATGCCTGTGCCGCCGCGCGGGTGGTTGATCCATTATCAATTATGACACTGGCCCCATCAGGGATCATCCTGGCAACATAGGATCCAATCCTTTCCTTACCCTTTGGATTGGTCAAAGGCCGGCTTGCCATGGGCGGCTCTTTCGTGCGGATGTTAGTCGCCCCGCCCCGCACCTGATTGAGCTTGTTCTCCTGCGCCAGCAGTTCGATGTCTTTCCGCACAGTTTCCCGCGAAACGCCGAGCCTCTCAGTTAGCGATCGGATCGAGACGGCGGGCTGACGCGAGACTTCGTCAAGGATAATTGCATGGCGCTGAGATGGTAACATCGTAGACGTCTCGTTGGTTACGGCTTGTCCAAAGATGCCAAGTTTCGCCAAGTGCGTCCAGCGTTTCAGTTAACCTCAATGGCTCTGACACCAAATTTTGCCACCTGTCAGACGCGAGGGAATGGAGGTTTAGGTGCTCAGGACCGGAGAAAACAGACTGTTGCATTGACCGTCTGTAAGATCGAGCAAGAGAACTCTTGGCGTCTTACATGCCCAGATTTGATCCATTCAAGTTCCACCGTTTTTCACCCAAGATCATCCCGTTGGCCCTGCGCTGGTACTGCGGGTACCCGTTATCCTACCAAGATGTTGTCGCTCTGCTGGCCGAATGAGGCGTTGATGTGGGCCGCTCCACGGTTTTCGGTGGTTTCGGCTACTGGAACGGTTTCTGATGGGATACCCTGTGGGCGCGTCTTGGCGTGCGCGTAGTAGAGGGTACTGGTGAAACCGGGGCTCTGTTTGGTCAGTTTTACAACACCCGTGCCCTTGACAACGAAGCCGGAGTTTCGTTCAGCGAAGACGCAGTCATCACAGAGCGCAACAAAACGATCTCGAGCTGACACTTGGTGGTCACTTGGAGAGCGCTACGCAAACCATGCTGGTCGGCTCAGTATCTGCCTGAAGTGATTTTAACGGCAGTTCGGACGACTAAGGCTATGCAGACCAGATCGGATTTGAGTTCAGCCTGTAACCTGCCATCAACAACAAAACAGAGAAAGCGCCAATAGGATACTGCCTCTTGTGGGCCACCGAGTCGCCACGTACTGACCCCCTCAAGTCGGTGGCTCACATCAACTTTTACCCAAACAAAAGGATCCTTATTGATGAAGAAAACCCTGTTTGCCGCACTGGCTGCCATGACTTTGACATTGTGTTCCTCTGCATATGCCGAAGATCTTGAATTCCTGCTGCACAATGACAGCAGCTCGGATCTCGTCGAGTTCAATATCTCTCCGGCTTCATCTGACGATTGGGAGGAAGATCTTTTGGCAGACGGCTATCTTGCGCCTGGCTACGAAACCGGAGTTGACATTGTAGACGGGTTGACCACCTGCATCTATGATATTCGTGGTATCTTTGCCGATGGTTCAGAGGCCGAAGACTTTGGCCTGAACCTATGCGATCTGGGTGAATACACATTCACAGACTGATTGAGCATCATAACCGGGACGGTTGATCACCGGGAAAGCTCCGAACTGTCGGAGCTTTCATTCCCTAGCTGATCCAGGCTGTCTTTAATCAGGCTGAAAAGTGGTAACAAACTACTTTGTCACAATTCCATTCTGAGTGCGGATTTTACCTGTTTGGCTGACAGCGTCCGGTGCGACCTACCGAAAGCTTTTACGGACCAATTCCCTGTCGGCATACAGTTTTTAGGTGCGAGTGCTGCCGATGCGCATCTCTGCCGGAAATTTCTTTTTCACCAACATTCTATTGACGTGTGCGTTTTACATCTCCAGCTTTGACTCCTTTGGAGGTGCTGCTCTGAGCATCGAATTTACAGGGGCTGAAATTGTTTCCTGGTTCCTGGAAAATGGTTGGTGATCCTGAACCTATGTGTGGGCGTGGACCTTCGTATCCGTCGGCCTGGTGATTTTCGCTGGCCAAGTTGCGGCATTGCCTCCGCTGCCTCATCGCTATGTGTTTTTGGATTTGCGCTGACGGCTCAGATGTAAGCAAGGATTTGGCCTGGTTTGGCGTATGACACAAGCAATTTGTCCGACAGGACTGAACAGGTGATGTTTGGGATCTCTGCCGTCTGGGGACGGGTTGTGATTGCGTCCATGACGGCCATGGCCAGCCCTATTGCTGTGCTGGGATTTGGTGAGCACAGAGTATTCCACTCTGGCTGACCTGGCTCAGTCTTGTCTTTGGCGCCGAACAGGCCATCGAAACAGTTACGATCTTTTGTCTTCCCGCGAAAGGTGCAGGCGCCGTAGTCGCAACAAGCACAAAGAAAATGGGCCGCCCGAAACAGGCGGCCCTTGCGGCAGTTCTGTTGGGTGGGCTTTAGCCCTTTTTCAGGACTTCACGGCCCAGCAGTTCGGCGATCTGGACGGCGTTTAGGGCGGCGCCCTTGCGCAAGTTGTCAGACACGCACCAAAGGTTCAGGCCGTTTTCAATCGTCGAGTCCTGGCGGATACGGCTGATGAACGTGGCGAAATCGCCGGCGCATTCAATAGGCGAGACATAGCCGCCGTCTTCGCGTTTATCGATCACCATGATGCCGGGCGCCTCGCGCAGGATGTCGCGGGCTTCGTCTTCGTCGAGGAACTCCTCGAACTCGATGTTCACGGCCTCAGAGTGGCCTACGAACACGGGCACACGAACACATGTGGCGGTAACCTTGATCGACGGATCGACGATCTTTTTGGTCTCGACCACCATCTTCCATTCTTCCTTGGTCGTGCCGTCTTCCATGAAGACGTCGATCTGGGGAATGACGTTAAAGGCGATTTGTTTCTGGAACTTGTTCGGCGCAACCTCCGTGGTGGGGTTATAGATGGCCTTGGTCTGATCCCACAGCTCGTCCATGCCGTCTTTGCCCGCGCCCGACACCGACTGATAGGTCGATACGACAACGCGTTTGATCCGCGCGCGATCATGCAGCGGTTTCAGCGCGACAACCATCTGCGCGGTCGAGCAGTTGGGGTTGGCGATGATGTTTTTCTTGGCGTAATCGTGGATCGCCTGCGGATTGCATTCGGGTACGATCAGCGGGATGTCCGGATCATAGCGATACAGTGACGAGTTATCGATCACTACACAGCCTGTGGCGGCTGCTTTGGGCGCATAGACCTTGGTTGCTTCGGATCCCACGGCAAACAGGGCGATATCCCAGCCGGTGAAATCGAACGTGTCCAGGTCTTTGGTGGATAGGGTCTTGTCGCCAAAGCTTACTTCGGTGCCCAGCGACCGACGGCTTGCCAGGGCGGCAAGTTCATCGACGGGGAACTGGCGCTCTGCCAGGATGTTCAGCATTTCGCGGCCCACATTACCTGTGGCGCCGACGACTACGACGCGATAGCCCATTTCATGTCTCCAGAGTTAAGGACGCGCGTTCATAGCCGCGCCACGAGAAAGAAAAAAGAGTTATCGGGACATATTTCGCCCGATGACACCGATTTGACGCGGCGCTTCGCCTCAGGTGCCGCTCAATAACCGTTCATAAAGCGCCACAAGGGTCTTTGCCTCGCGGTTGATGTCGAAATTCTGTTCCACATGGGCGCGGACGGCGTTGCCGGATCGGGCAAGAGAATCGGGGTCAGACAACATGTCAGCGGCGGCATCGGCCAGCGCGGGAGTGTCACCGGGCTCCACCACATGCCCCAGAGACGGATCTGTCACGATCTCGGAAAACGCACCTACATCGGTGGCGACAACCGGTACGCCACAGGCCATCGCCTCAAGCGGGGTCAGGCCAAAGCCCTCCCAGCGCTGGGGGGCGATGAACAGGTCCAGAACCTGATACCATTCGGCGATCCGGTCCACAGTGACCTCGGGCATGAAAAGGATACGATCGGACAGGCCTGCTTTGGCGACCTTGTCCTTCAGCCCAGCCAGAAAGGTCGTGTGTTTTTCGGTCGCGCGGCCCATGACGATGCCGTGGACATCATCGAACCGGCCACACAGGTCGATCATTGCATCGACAAAGGCATCCGTGCCTTTTTGATGGCGGATACGGCCATAGCAGCCCAGCAACAGCCCCTCGGGCAGACCCAATTGCGTACGAACCGCCGCCTTGTCCTGCGGCGGCACGAAGTCCTGCAGGTTGATACCATGCATGACCACTTGCGCGTCACGCTCCATATACCCGGCGGTCTTGCGCGACGTCGCAACCACCGCGTCCATCTTGTCGATCAGCCATTTCGTATAACCGGTGTGCGCCCGTTGTGAGGCGCTGGTAAACAGCAGTTTCAACCGCAGCCGGAAGATATTGCGCAAGATCAGGCCCAGCAGCATCTCGGTATTGCGCCGGGCGTGCCAGACCCGCGCTGTTTTGCGGGACAAAAACGGCAAGCGCCCCAGGGCTATATGCGGGATATCCGCGGGCAATCCTGGTCCGGTGGCCGCGATGTCGATCCATTGCACCTGCAAGGGCACCAGCCGGGCAATCGTCGCGGTCACGCCGGACAGCCTGCGTTTGAGGTTGGGGGCAATGACGCGCGGGTCGGACATGGATGCTCCTGTCGGTTCCAGCGTCAGTCGACGCTGTCGCGGCTGAATAGATAGATCACGCAGCCGATGGCAAGCGTGACCGCGAAAAAGCCGAATATCGCTGTGTAGGACGCGGTTGGGCTGATGTCTACCGTACCCGCATGGATGCGGCCGGTGACAAATTGCGCCAGCCCCGCGCCGCCAATCCCAAAGAGGTTCAACAGGGTCATGCCCCGCCCAACCAGATGCGGCGGTACAAACGCACGGCCATGGGCCATGATGACCGGGAAGCTGGCTCCCATGAAACCGATCACCGCCATCAAACCGACTGACACCCAGACTGCCGCGTCGACCCACAGGCACAGCAGCCCCAGCGCCGCCGCGCCCAGCGCATTACCGCCAAAGATCACCCATTTCCGTGTGCCCAAAAGCCGGTCGAGCGGCCCATAGGCAAAGGTGCCTGCAATCATCGCGGCCCCCATGAACAGGGTCGCGGTGCCGATCTGGGTGGTGCCAAGGGCGAACACGTCGTTCAGGTATGGACCGGCCCACAACCCGCGCGTTGCCGCCGACGGCGCATAGGCCACCAGCATCAGCGGCAGGATCGCCCACAAGGCGGGCTGTTTCAGCAGGTCCAGCACCGATCCTCGGTGTTCGCTCTCAACCTGTTTGGGGTCGTGAACGCTGATCCAGATACCTGCGGCGATGATGGCCGAGGTGGCGGCCAGAGCTGCCATCGTCGCGCGCCAGCCCATCAGCTCAACCGCCAGAGCCGTGGGGTAGGAGGCCACCAGATTGCCAACCGACCCGACCCCCAGCATGAGTGCGGCCAGGGTGGCAAACCGCGCCGGGCGGTATTCGCGCGCGAAGATGTAGTAAGACGCCATCAAAACCGGCGAGCAACCAACCCCGATCAACCCCATGGCAATGGCGATATGCAGGGGCGTGCTGGCCACTGCAAACAGCGCTGCCCCGCCCGCGCCACCGATCATCAGCAATACCGCCGCCGTCAGGCGCGGCCCGATCCGGTCCAGCGCCCAGCCTACAGGCAGTTGCATCGCCGCAAAGACCAGAAACCAAAGCCCTGATGCAAAGGCCAGATCCTCGGGCGTGGCCCCGATATCGCGGCCCAGATCTACGCTGAGCACGGCCAGAAAGGCGCGAAAGAACTGGCTGAGCACATAGCCCAGACACAACACCACCAGACCTGCCTTCATGAAATCTGCCCTTCCCCAAGTTGCGCGGAAATGCTTGGCACGTCCCGATGCGTCCTACAAGCGCATGTGCTATGATGATTTCACAGGACAGTCATGACAATCGCGCTAGCTGTTTAACCGACCCATCACCCGAGGTGCCAATGAAAGACGCCCAGGCCGCGTTTTATAACAGTCTTCCCCGGCAACGGGACTTCACCTTGTTGGCTGAACCGGCGCGCTTTACAGCAGTGCCGGATGACTGGGCACTGGGCGTTGCCGATATCGTCGATTCCACCGGTGAGATCGCCAAGGGGCGATATAAGACCGTTAACATGGTTGGCGCGGCGGTGATCTCGGCGATGATCAACGGATTGCGCGGCAAAGAGTTTCCTTATGTCTTTGGCGGCGATGGGGCGGGGTTTGCTGTGCCCGCAAGCGCCGTCGATACGGCCCGCACTGTTTTGTCCGAAACACAACGCTGGGCGGCCGAAGAGTTCTCGATCGCGCTGCGCGGTGCATTGGTGCCGGTTTCTGACCTTCGTTTGGCGGGCAAAGACCTGCGCGTTGCGCGCTATGCGCCATCAGACGGGGTGGATTATGCCATGTTCTCGGGCGGGGGGCTGGCATGGGCCGAGGCGCAGATGAAAGCAGGAGAGCTTTTGGTACCGCCCGCGGACCCTGGGGCCCAGCCGGACCTGACCGGCCTGTCCTGCCGCTGGTCCAATAGCAAGGCGCGGCATGGTCAGATCGTGTCATTGGTGGTGCAGCCAACCGAAAATGCAACCGAGAGCGACTTTGCCGATCTGGCGCAATCCGTTCTCTCCGCATCCGAAGGGTTGGACCGTGGCGGTCATCCGGTACCCGAGAACGGCCCGCCGATTACCTGGCCTCCCCCCGGTGTGTCAATCGACGCCCATGTGTCGCGGGCGGGACGAAACCTGACCCTGCAAAAGCTGCTGTTGATGGGTCAAAACCTGCTGATCGGGCTACTGTTCAAAACCGGAAAACGGCTGGGGAATTTTGAGCCCGAGCATTACAAGCGGATGGTCAGCCGCAATGCCGATTTTCGCAAATTCGATGACGGGTTGAAAATGACGCTGGATTGCGATCCGTCCACCTTGGCGCAAATACGGATTCTGCTGGAACAGGCGCGCGGGCAGGGCAAGATTCGTTATGGCGTTCACGCGCAGGATGAGGCGATGATGACCTGTTTTGTCCCTTCGGCCACGCGCGACGATCACGTGCATTTTGTCGATGGGGCGTCGGGCGGGTATGCGCGGGCCGCCGCTGCCATGCAGGACTAAGGCGCTATTTCGCTCTCCATTTTTCTGCCAATGCTCGGGACGCCTGCGCCAGCAGCATCACGTCTATCCCCACTGCCAGAAACTGCGCCCCCATGTCCAGATAGGCCTGACGCGCCTCATCCGTGGTGCCCAGGATGCCGGGTGCCTTGCCCGCCGCTTTGATCCGGATCATCGCATCAGCAATGGCGGTGCGCACCTCGGGGGCGGTGCTGTTGCCCTGATAACCCATATCGGTCGACAGATCCGCGGGGCCGATAAAGACGCCGTCCACGCCACCTACCTTCAGAATGTCGTCCAGCGCCGCCAGACCTGCGCGGCTTTCGACCTGAACCAGCAGGCAAATCTGCTCATCCGCCGTCTGGATGTATTCGGTGGTTGTTCCGTATTGCGTCGCGCGCGAGGCCATCGCGCCCACTCCGCGCACGCCTTCGGGTGGATAACGGCAGGCGCGCACCAGGTCCCGCGCCTGTTCGGCGCTGTCCACCATTGGCACAAGTATCGTCTGGGCTCCGGCATCCAGTACCATCTTGATCAGGGCCGTGTCGCCTACTGGCACCCGGACAACCGGGTGTGACGGGCTGTGCGCCAGCGCCATCAGTTGATCCCGAACCGAACGGATGTCGTTTGGCGCATGTTCCCCATCGATCACCAGCCAGTCGAAACCGGCCGTGCCCATGATCTCGGCTGTGATGGCCTCGGCAAAACTGCTCCAACATCCAATCAGTCGTCGGCCATCATTGAGGGCCTGTTTGAAGTCATTTCTGGGTGCAGGCATGGTCCGGCCTCCTTCTGGATATCATTCGGCGGGCGAGGTTTTCTATATTCTGCCAGTGATGGGTACACGGCCCCGAAGGTCAACGGTCTTTGCGGTGGGCCGAGGATTGGATGTTCTGAGTGTTTTGGGAAAATCAGGCTCTAAAAAGGCCAAAATTGCGCAACCGATGCGATAGTTATTGTTAAGTTGCAGTGCCGCCCGATTTCGTACAGAATTTATTATGACCAATGACTTACCGATGACGTCACGTTCGCTGCCCATTGCGCTGCTGCGGGCACGGGAAAGGGTCATGGGACCAATTCGCAATATGCTCGCGGATGCAGGGGTGACGGAACAGCAATGGCGCGTGTTGCGCGTTCTGAAAGAGGACGGCCCGCAAGAACCGACACATATTGCTGAACGGGCCTGCCTTTTGCTGCCCAGTCTCACCCGAATTCTGCAAAAGCTGGAAGCCAAGGGATTGATCCTGCGGCGGGTGCATCCCGGCGACAAGCGCCGCCAGATCGTCGAGGCCACTGCCAAAGGGGAGCAGATTATCCGCGACAATATCCAGGTATCGATCCGCCTGGCCGATGAGCTGCGCGCCAAACTGGGTCCGGACCGGCACGAGGTGCTTCTGGACCTGTTAAATGATCTGCATGACCTTTAGACGTGACAGCAAACACAAACCCCGCCAGAGAGATTAGGGACCTCTCCGACGGGGCGGCCAGACTTGCACTGGACTGGGTGTCTGGCCCAGGCCGGTTGCGCCGGGTGTGTTCCAACGGTCCGACCCGCTATTCAGAGAACGTGCCGCCTGAAAATAGACGGCTGATCTGCACAAAGATTTCTGGGGGCAGCATCTTTGGCCGTAGTTCTCCGAAATATGCACCTTGTTTCCGGGTTAAGTACCGGTTTTCATAGGTTTCTTTTGGTAAGCGCAAAGGCTTGAGCCCCCGCTAAACGCGTGCGTGACAGCAAGACCAGGGCATGCCCTGGCGGGTCAGAGCACGTCTCGCTCTGCCAGCTATAGACGATAGAGCCCTTTTGGGATTTTCAAGGCATGTACGTCCAATTGTGATCGAAGACAGAGTGCGGCGACGGCGCTGCCCTGTCATGGCTTGTCCTGAACCCCTCCTTCCCTAAGATGCACCCTTGCCTGACGAAAAAAGGGGGCCTTGATGCCAGACAGTCTGTTTTCTCTTCCTGCACCGGTTTCCATTCCGGTTCAGGGACAAACCGCGACCTATCCGGTGGGCAGGATTTTCTGTGTTGGTCGCAACTATGCGGCCCATGCAGCCGAGATGGGCCATGACGTCGACCGTGAGGCTCCGTTTTACTTCACCAAATCCGCTGCCAACGCGGTTTTGACCGGGGCAACGGTGCCTTATCCTCCGGGCACCGAGAATTTCCACCACGAGATGGAATTGGCTGTGGCCATCGGCAAACCCGTGTTCCGGGCGACCAGCGACCAGGCTTGGGGGGCTGTCTATGCCTATGGATGTGCGCTGGACATGACGCGCCGAGATTTACAGATCCGCGAGCGCAACAAGCAGCGCCCCTGGGATCTGGGCAAGGACTTGGAAAATGGCGCAGTGTTTGCGCCGCTGGTGCAGGCTTCGGACTGGGCCGCGACGGATGACAAACGCATTCACCTCAGCGTCAATGGGGCGCTGCGTCAGGACGCAAAGCTGGACGAGTTAATCTGGAAGATCGATGAGATCATCAGCCATCTGTCCGGGTATTATCACTTGCGCCCCGGTGACCTGATCCTGACCGGCACTCCGGCTGGGGTCGGTCCGGTTCAGGCTGGCGACGTGATCGAGGGCGGGATAGACGGCCTGCAGCCCATCAAGCTGACACTGGGGGACGCAGAATAGACCCTAATTAGGGTCTTTCAGCCAGCCAGAGGCATACTCGACGTCATCCAGACCGGTAAATCGGCGGACCCGGTCCAACTCTGATTGCAGCCGCCGGGTCCGGGCTTCGGACCAGCGTACGGATCTTTCCGGCCATAGGGCGCTGACGTGAAGAATGCCGCGATCGCGCTGTGCTTTCATATCGATCCGCCCGATTAGACGGTCTCCTTCCAGCAGCGGGAATACGTAATAGCCATAGGTGCGCTTGGCGGCGGGCACAAAGACCTCGATCCGGTAGTGGAACCCGAACAGCCGCTCGGCCCGGCTACGGTCGCGCAGCATCGGATCAAAGGGGCTAAGCACGCGGATACGGCTGGTTGGAGTGGGCACATCTGACGCAGCCAGACCCGGCCGGGCAAGCAGTTTGCGCACGCGGCCATCGTTACAAATGATCTCGATTTCTTCTAGAAGCCCCTTATTTAGGCCCTGTTCGCACCAGTTCTTCGCTTCGGTCACACTGACCGTATCCCAAAACGCAGCCAACTCACCCGAGGTTGCGAATCCCAACCGGTCCAGCGCCGCGTTGCACAGCCAATCAACGGTCTGGTCCGCGTCGCAGACCATGTTGCCGGGACAAAGATGTGTGTCGATCACCCGTTCGGTCAGATCGTATCGCTTTTGGAATCCGCTGCGGCCAATCACCGTCAGCGCGCCCGAGCGCCACAGAAACTCCAGCGCGGTTTTGGATGGGTGCCAGTCCCACCACCCGCCAGAGCCTTTCTTTTCGTCTTTCCCCACGTCCGACGACGACACCGGACCGTGGTCACGGATATGCTGCAGGACGGTAGCGAATTGCTGTTCGAACCCATCCCGGCGCCAGTTCTTCCAACGCGATTTCAGCAGATCGGCATCCCGTTGAAACCGCAGGTGCCAGTGTGGGTAGAACGCCATTGGAATAACGGCCGCGTCATGGGTCCAGTGTTCGAACAGCGCCCTGTCCCGCTCGTACAGACGCTTGAGGTTGCCAGCGCGATAAGACGGTCTGCGCGAATACAGGATCATGTCATGGGCGCGGGCAACGGTGTTGATGCTATCCAGCTGCACAAAGCCCAGACGATGAATCAATTCCAGCAGATCCGCGCCTTTTGCGTCGCCCGAAGGGGTTTCGGCAAGCGCATGGTGATCCATGAACAGGGCACGGGCCGTCTTGTTGTCCAACCGCTGCAGCGCCACGGGTTTAGCGCCGTTTCAACGTATCGCCATAGCTGATCTTGGGGGTCAGAGTTATCCGCGTATCGACCTCGGCATTTGGGTCGGCCAGCTGTGCGGCGATGATCTCAGCCGCCTTGCGCCCGATTTCTAACCGGCAAGCATCCATTGTGGCCAGTTTGCGCGGCAGGCCTTGCAGCAACTCAACATTGTTGAACCCGGCCAGACCGATCTGGCCCGGTATGTCGATCCCCTGATCCAGCAGGTACAACAACCCACCTGCACCGATCATGTCGTTGGAGTAATACAGGAAATCCAGTTCAGGCGAGCGTTCCAGCATGGCCTGCGTCATCTCTCGCCCCTTGGCCAGGGCGGATCCGCCGGAATAAAACTCGCGGTCTTCGATTTCGACCCCGTGTTTGCCCAATACTTCGGTAAACCCTTCGAACCGTTTTCGTGCGCGATGGTCCAGCGGCATCTTGGTGCCCATGAACCCGATGTGTTCATAGCCCGCCTTCAGGATCGCCTGCGCCATCTCGCGCCCGGCGCGGCGGTGGGAAATGCCAACCATCGCATCAACCGGCTTGCCATCGGTATCCATGATCTCAACCACCGGAATACCCGCGGAATCCAGCATGGCACGCGCGGCCTCTGTATGCTCCAATCCGGCAATGATCACGCCCGAGGGCCGCCACGAGAGCATCTCGTACAGCACCTTCTCTTCTTTCTCGGGCAGGTAGTCCGTGACGCCGACCACGGGCTGCAATTCGGTGTCTTCCAACACCTGATTGACACCAGTCAGAACCTCGGGGAAGACCATGTTCGACAGTGACGGGATGATCACCGCCACAAGGTTGACCCTGCTCGACGCCAGTGCGCCCGCAATCTTGTTGGGCACGTATCCCAGCTCTTTTGCGGCAGCCAAAACACGGGTGCGGGTGGCATCAGACACATCGCCTCGGTTGCGCAGAACCCGGCTGACCGTCATCTCGGATACTCCGGACGCTTCCGAGACATCACGAAGGGTAAGCGGGCGTTTGGTATCTATTGTCACGGAGGGCACCTGCACTGTTGTTTTGCCCGATGGTAGCGTGAACAGGACGCGTTTTACAACTGTTGTGCAAAACTCATGACATCCCGAAAAAACACAGGTACAGAGAGCCTTGCGCGGCCCCGTGGCTCAACTGGATAGAGCAGCCCCCTCCTAAGGGGCAGGTTGCAGGTTCGAATCCTGCCGGGGTCGCCAGTTTTATGAAGCAGCAGGATCTGGGAACCGGGCGCGGGTGCGGTTGGCGAACGCCACCAGAGACAGCATGACGGGCACTTCAACCAGCACGCCGACAACGGTTGCCAGTGCCGCGCCGGAATTTAGGCCAAACAGGCTGATAGCCACGGCCACGGCCAATTCAAAGAAGTTGGATGTGCCGATCATGGCGCAGGGGGCGGCAATGCGGTGGGGAACCTTCAGCGCATAGGCTGCGCCGTAGGCAAGTGCGAAGATGCCGTAGCTCTGGATCAGAATGGGTACCGCGATCAGCAAGATCACAATTGGTTTGGACAAGATCGTCTGACCTTGCAGGCCAAACAGGATCACGACAGTGGCAATCAGGCCCATCACTGACCAGGGTTTGACCCGGGCTGAGAAAGTGTCGATCGCTTGTTGCGATCCCAGCGCGCGGCGGGTGATCAGGCCGGCGATCAGGGGCAGTACGACATACAGAACCGTCGCCAGAACCAGCGTTTGCCAGGGCACCGAGATATCAGTGACGCCCAGCAGAAAGGCCACGATGGGCGCAAAGGCTACAACCATGATCAGGTCGTTGACCGAGACCTGAACCAGCGTATAGGTCGCGTCTCCTCTGGTCAGTTGCGACCAGACAAACACCATCGCTGTGCACGGCGCGGCGCCCAGCAGGATCAGACCGGCGGTGTATTGGGCGGCGTCCTCGGGTTGTATCCACGGTGCGAACACATAGTCAAAAAACAGCACGGCCAGCAGCGCCATGGTAAAGGGCTTGATCAGCCAGTTGACCACCAGTGTGACAATCAGCCCGCGTGGCTGGCGGGCCACACCTGCGACCGCACCAAAATCAACGCCGACCATCATCGGGTAGACCATTGCCCAGATCAGCACTGCCACCACAAGATTGACGCTGGCAAACTCGGCCGCAGCAATCATCCCAACCAGTGCGGGTGCGATCAACCCGATCAGCATGCCTGCGACCATGGCAAAGGCGACCCACACGGTCAGGTAACGCTCGAATATACTCATGACAGGGCCTCGGATGTCTGATCATGCATTCTGGCAGAGGCCAGCGCGGATAGGGCCACCATGAGCGTGGCGGTGCCAAGAACCATGGGAAGCCCTCCGATTTGATAGGTCAGGCCAGACAGGACCGTGCCCAAAAGACGGCCGGTGGCGTTGGCCATGTAATAGAACCCGACATCCATCGTTACCCGCTCGGCCTGGGTTAAGGACAGGATCAGATAGGAATGCAACGAGGAATTCACCGCAAAAATAGCACCAAAAACCAGCAGACCAACTACCAGCGTTAGGGTCAACCATGTCTCGGGGCCTGAAGACAGGACTACGGCCACTGTCAGCGCGGCCGGTACGCAAAACAGCGCGGCGGCCCAGTCGCGGGCGGCGCGGATCAGCTCAGCCTCGGCCCGGTCAGCAGCGCGCAGAATTTTCGGCGCGCTGGCCTGCACCGCGCCATACAGGATGATCCAGACTGCCATGAACGTGCCGATCATGAAAAAGGCAGAGCGGTTTCCGGCCTCGGATCCGTCGGACAGCACCGCGTAGAAATAGATCGGGATGCCGACCACAAACCACACATCGCGGGCCCCGAACAGAAACAGGCGCGCAACACAAAGCCAGTTGATATTGGCGGATTTCGAGAACACCTCGGTGAACTTTGCGCCTTTGCGCCCTTTGGGCAGCCCCGGAGGCATGAACAAGACAACCGCCACAAGGATGATGCCCAGAACGATGGCCATAGCGAGCACGGCCCAGACAAAGCCAAAGGTGGCCAGTATTCCGGCACCCAGCAAAAACCCCAGCCCCTTCACCGCGTTCTTTGACCCGGTCAGAATCGCCACCCAACGAAACAGGCCGCCATCTTTTGTCGGTGCCAGCAGCTTCACCGCGGATTTCGAGGACATCTTGGCCAGATCCTTGGCCACCCCGCTGGCCCCTTGCACAATCATCACAAAGACCACAGACGCGCCAATCGCCCAGTTGGGATCCAGTTGAGTCAAGGTCAGTAGTGCCAGGACCTGCAATCCCAGCCCCGCATACAGTGTCGAAGTCAGACCAAACCGCGCCGCGATCCATCCGGCGGCCAAGTTTGTACCCATGCCCGCGATTTCGTACAGAACAAACAGATAGGCCAGTTGAACCGGTGAAAACCCCATGGTGTGGAAATGCAGCAGCATCAGCATCCGCAGCGCCCCGTCGGTCAGCATAAAGGCCCAATAGGCCGCCGTGACGGCGGCATAGGCTGACAGACCTTCGGGTTTGTGGGTCACAGCGCCGCTCCGACCATCAGGGCGACATCGACCAGGCGATGCGCATAGCCCATTTCGTTGTCATACCAGGCGTAGATTTTCACCTGTGTCCCATTCACCACCATTGTCGAAGGCGCATCGATGATCGAAGAGCGGGTGTCGTTTGTGTAATCGGCCGACACCAGCGGACGGACCTCATAGCCCAGGATACCACGCAGGGCGCCCTCGGCAGCAGTTTTGAAGAGGCTGTTGACCTCTTCGGCCGTGGTTTCCCGCTCAACTTCGAACACACAATCCGTCAGCGAGGCGTTCAGCAACGGCACGCGCACGGCGTGGCCGTTCAGCCGCCCTTTAAGCTCGGGGTAGATCAGCGTGATTGCTGTGGCCGAACCGGTCGAGGTCGGGATCAGCGAATTCAACGCCGAACGAGCGCGACGCAGATCCTTGGCAGGGCGGTCAACGATGGTTTGGGTATTGGTCACATCGTGGATTGTGGTCATTGATCCGTGGCGAATACCCAGGTTTTCGTGGATGACCTTGACCACAGGAGCTAGACAATTGGTGGTGCAGGACGCTGCGGTCACAATGCGATGGTTGGCGGGATCGTAAGTCGCCTCGTTCACACCCATCACGATGTTGGCGGCGGGGCCGTCCTTGACCGGGGCAGAGACGACAACCTTTTTGACGCCCGCCGCAAAATAAGGGGCCAGCTTGGCCTCGGACTTGAAGACGCCTGTACAGTCGATCACCACATCGACACCTTCCAGTGGCAGAGCAGAAATATCTCGGGTGCCAATGAATGGCAGGCGCGTGCCGTCGATGGTCAAACTGTCGGCGTCATGGGAGAACCGGGCATCCCAGCGCCCATGGACCGTGTCAAACTCCAGCAGATGCGCGTGCATTTCCGGATCGCCCATCGCATCGTTGATCCAGGCGATGTTTGCGCCTTTTTCCAACAGCGGTTTCAGGGCCAGTTTTCCCATCCGGCCCAGCCCGTTTACAGCGTAAGTAATCATTTTGAATCCTCAACTGACGTGCGTCCGATGTCATCAACAGCGGATTGCAGCGCGATCCGGTCCAAGCTTTCAACCGGCAATGAGGTGAACGCCTCGATCCGACGCTTGAGCGCGCCATAGGCGTTCTGGAAGGCCAGGCTTTTCTCGGCCTCGGTGCCGTTGGCCTTGACCGGGTCGACCATGCCCCAATGGCCGCTGATCGGCTGGCCTTCCCATGCTGGGCAATCCTCGTTCGCGGCCTGATTGCAGACGGTGAACACGAAATCCATTTTTGGCGCATCAGGGGCGGCAAATTCGGACATATGTTTCGAGCGCAGGACCGAGGTATCGTGCCCCTTGTCCTGCAGCACCTGCACCGCAAACGGATTCAGGTCCGAGGTCGGTTGCGTTCCAGCGGAATACACGTTGAACCGTTCACCGCCCAACGCGCGCAGCAGCGATTCAGCAAAGATCGAGCGTGCGGAATTGCCCACGCACAGAAACAAAACACTGAACTTGCGATCCGTCATGGCGTCATTTCCTTGGGTAAAGGGCATGCAAAGATCAGGGCGACCACGGCAACAATCGAGGACCAGGAAATCCAGCATCTGCTGCACGGTTTTCATATCAACGGAATAGAGCAGAGAGGTCCCGGCCCTCTCTTGTGTCACCAGTCCTGAACGCTGTAGTGCATTCAGGTAGTTCGACAGGGTGCTGGCCTTGATATCCAGCCCGGTCGCCAGTTCACCCGCGGGAACGCTGTCAGGAAACCGTCGCACTAACATGCGAAACACCGAGATGCGCTGCGGGTGACCGAGGATGGCCAGTTGGTTGGTAATTTCTTCTATCATATTTCATGAAATAATGAAATAATTGGTGAGTGTCAATCCGAAACCCAGGCAAAAAACCGCCCTCGTAATTCACTGAAACAGTACGATTTCTGCGCCGGAGACCATCAGGGGAAAGGATCTGACGCCGGGGAATCACGCGCTGGACGGCCGGCGAATTCCCGGGGTTTCGAGACTTGCACGCATCCCCGTGACCGTCTAAACGATCCTTCGCTTGCCTCAATAGCTCAGCTGGTAGAGCAGGTCCTTCGTAAGGACAAGGTCGGGGGTTCGAGTCCCTCTTGAGGCACCACGGCTTTTCAGAAACTCCGCAAGTGAATCGCCTCAGGCGCGTTTTTCGCGGATTGAAGCAACGCCCAGAACCGAAAGCACTTTGGCCTCGATCTGTTCGGCATTCATGCCCGCAACTGCATACATATCGGCTGGGTTGGCGTGATCGATAAAGGTGTCGGGCAAAACCATTGAGCGAAACTTGAGGCCTTCGTCAAACACGCCCTCATCCGCCAGCAACTGCGCCACATGGCTGCCGAAACCACCTATGGCGCCTTCTTCTATAGTGATCAGGGCTTCGTGGTTGGCGGCCAGATCAAGGATCAGGTCGCGGTCAAGAGGCTTGGCAAAGCGGGCATCGGCGATGGTCGGGGTGATGCCGCGTGCCGCGAGCGCCTCAGCCGCCTTTTGAACTTCAGCCAGACGGGTGCCAAAGGACAAAAGCGCGACGCGCGCGCCTTTCTGGATCATGCGGCCTTTGCCGATCTCCAGCACCTCACCGCGTTCGGGCAGATCCACGCCGACGCCTTCGCCCCGCGGATAGCGGAAAGCGATGGGACCGTCGTTATGCGCGGCGGCAGTGGCCACCATATGCATCAGCTCGGCCTCATCGGCAGCGGCCATGACGACGATGCCGGGCAGGTTGCTGAGGTAGGCGATGTCGAACGAACCCGCATGGGTCGCCCCGTCAGCACCCACGAGGCCCGCACGGTCGATGGCAAAACGCACCGGCAGGCGCTGAATCGCAACATCGTGCACGACCTGATCGTAGCCACGCTGCAAAAAGGTGGAATACATCACGCAAAACGGCTTCATCCCTCCGGCCGCCAGGGCTGCGGAAAACGTCACACCGTGCTGCTCGGCAATTGCAACGTCAAAGCAGCGCGACGGGTAGCGTTCCGCAAACAGGTTCAGACCAGTGCCGTCCGGCATCGCGGCGGTGACAGCGACGATCTTGTCGTCCCGCGCGGCCTCTTCCACCAGTGTCTTGCCAAAGACCGAGGTATACGACGGCGCATTGGAGGGCGCTTTTTTCTGCTCGCCAGTCACCACGTCGAATTTGGCCGTGGCATGACCCTTGTCGCGGGCTTGCTCGGCAGGACCATAACCCTTGCCCTTTTTCGTCAACACATGGATCAGGATCGGGCCGGTTGCCCGCGCCTTGACCGTGCGCAGCACCGGCAAAAGTTGATCCATATCGTGGCCGTCGATGGGGCCAAGATAGGAAAAGCCCAGCTCTTCGAACAAAGTGCCGCCTACGGCCATACCTTTCAGCATTTCCTTGGCGCGTTTGGCCCCCTCTCGAAACGGCTCGGGCAGCAGGGACACTGCGCCCTTGGCAGCAGCTTTCAGATCGTGGAACGGCTGTTCGGCGTACATGCGCGACAGATAACTGGACAGCGCACCAACCGGGGGGGCGATGCTCATCTCGTTGTCGTTCAGGATCACGATCAGGCGTTTTTTCAGATGCCCGGCGTTGTTCATTGCCTCAAACGCCATGCCGGCAGACATCGAACCATCGCCAATCACCGCAATCGCGTCGCCCAGACCTTCGGGTGTGACCCCGCCCAGATCGCGGGCGACGGCAAAGCCCAAAGCGGCGCTGATCGAGGTACTGGAATGCGCCGCGCCAAACGGGTCATAGGGGCTTTCGCTGCGTTTGGTGAACCCGCTGAGCCCATCCTTCTGGCGCAGAGTGCGGATACGGTCGCGTCGTTCGGTCAGGATTTTATGCGGATAGCACTGGTGACCCACGTCCCAGACAATCTTGTCGCGCGGCGTATCAAACACTGCATGCAGGGCCGTGGTCAGTTCCACCACGCCCAGACCCGCGCCCAGATGCCCGCCAGTGACGGACACAGCGGAAATCGTCTCGGACCGCAATTCCTGTGCAACCTGATGCAACTGCGCGTCCGAGAACTGCTTGAGATCCGCAGGGCGGTTCACAAGATCCAGCAGGGGCGTATTCGGGCGGTCAGACATATGGCGTTCCTGGCTTAGCTGTCCCGGGCAATAACGAAGCGGGCGGCGTCCTTCAAGGTTTCAGCCTTCGCACCGTACCCATCCAGCGCCGCGCAGGCCTGATCCACCAGATCGGTCGCCCGCGTTTTGGCGGCCTCCAAACCCAGCAGAGAAACAAACGTAGCCTTTCCCGCCTCGGCATCCTTTTGCAGACGTTTACCGGCCTTTTCGGCATCTCCTTCTACATCCAGAATGTCATCGGCGATTTGAAAAGCAAGGCCAAGGGCTTGGGCATATTGGCGCAAGGGGGCTCTATCTGCCTGAGCCATTCGTGCCCCCGCGCAGGCAGACCATTCGATCAGAGCACCGGTTTTGCCCGCCTGAAGCCGGGTGATCTCGTCCAGTGTCAATGGCATCTCGGTTGTTTCCGCCGCGATATCCAGGGCCTGGCCCAGAACCATACCCCGTGCACCGCTTGCCTGGGCCAGTGTAAGGGCCAGCTCAGCGCGAACCGCAACAGGACCGACCTCGGGGTGGGTGCAGAGTTCAAATGCTATTGCCTGAAGGGCATCCCCGGCCAAAACGGCCGTCCCTTCATCCCATTTCACATGTACTGTCGGACGCCCGCGCCGCAAGTCGTCGTCATCCATGCAGGGCATGTCGTCATGAACCAGCGAATAGGCATGCAACGCCTCAATCCCGGTTGCGGGCCAGATCGCCTGTGCTGGGTCGATGCTATGCAGTCGCGCGCTTTCCAGCACCAGAAATCCACGCAGACGCTTGCCGCCTTCGGTGGCGTAGGCCATCGCCCTTGTCACATCCAGATCGTCCAGCGCGCCCAGAACCAGATCGAAATGATCCTGTATCCGCGCCGCATCCCGCGCCAGTCTTTCGCGAAACATTTACTGACCTTCGACTGGCGTCGTCCCGGTCGGCTGACCATCCGCGTCCAGAGTGATCGCGGCCACTTTTTCCTCGGCCCGCTTCAACTCATCCTCGCAGCGTTTTTTCAGCGCGGCCCCGCGTTCATACAACGCGATGGACTGATCCAGCGCAACGTCGCCGCGCTCAAGCTGGCCAACCACAGTCTCCAGCTCTTTCATCGCCTGTTCGAATGTCATCTGATCAACGGGGGTATCGGTCATCGGACTGCCTTCATCAGTTCTTCCACATGGGCCCGGGTGGCCTCGGCCAGTGCGTTCAGATCATACCCGCCTTCCAGAGTCGAGACGATACGACCATCACAAACCTCAGCGGCGATCTTGCACAGTTCCCCGGTGATCCACGCGAAATCGCCGGTCGACCAGTTCAGGTTGGCAAGCGGATCGTCCTGATGCGCGTCGAAACCGGCCGAAATGATGATCAGCTCGGGCTTGAAGGCACGCAGTCGCGGAAAGGCTTGCGCCTCATAAGCGGCGCGCATCTCTGCTCCACCAGAGCCCGGGGCCAGGGGGATATTCACAACGGTTTCATACGCGCCAGTCTCATCCGGACGGCCAGAACCGGGCCACAAAGGCATCTGCTGGCTGGTGATCACCAAGGCGCGTTTCTCATCCCACAGCAGATCCTGCGTGCCATTGCCATGATGCACATCGAAATCCACCACCGCCACGCGGCTCAGCCCGTGATGATCCAGCGCATGTTTTGCCGCCAATGCCGCATTGCCGAACAGACAGAACCCCATGGCAGTGTCCGTTTCCGCATGATGTCCAGGTGGGCGGATGGCACAAAATGCGTTCGGCACTTCGCCGCTCAGCACCAGATCAACTGCGCGCACGACTGCGCCA
Source organism: Ruegeria meonggei (assembly GCF_042768335.1). Lineage (NCBI taxonomy): Bacteria > Pseudomonadati > Pseudomonadota > Alphaproteobacteria > Rhodobacterales > Roseobacteraceae > Ruegeria > Ruegeria meonggei. The sequence goes on from NZ_JAXHBT010000001.1 coordinate 3,140,421, forward strand.
GCGGCGCGATAGGCGGCATCAACCGATCCCGGTGACATGAACGTATCGCCGTCTATCTGGTTGAATCCGTCCACCGGACGACTGCTGCGAATGTCTCGGATGTGACTTTCAGGATGAACGCGCAGCAGATCGTCATCGGCGGCCATCGGGGCCGTTCTGCGATCAAGGTCCAGCGGCTCTAGCGTGTGCAGGATATGTTCCAGCCGCGCCACCCGTTCCGGGTGCCCCTCAGGTGTCACATGCCCAAGGCAATCCGCATGAGTCAAAAGGGCGGTCTTCATTGGAATCCCCTATTCATTTGGCCAAACAACCCTCGCCGAAGGCCTGAAATCGCCGCGCAGCGGCACGCTCAATCCGGTGCCAGCATATATCCGGCCCCGCGCACTGTTTGCAGATACCGCGGTTGTTTCGGGTCCTGTTCGATCTTGCGGCGCAGACGGGTGATCTGAACATCGACCGCCCGCTCCTGCGCCTGACCCTTGTCCCTGCCCAGATACTCAACCAGTTTGGCCCGACTGATCGGCTCACCGGGCTGGGCCGAAAAGATCTTCATCAACTGGCTTTCAGTTGCGGTCAGTCGCACCGGGTCTTCGCCCTGCCACATCTCGCCACGTTCCACGTCATATCGGATCGGGCCGAGGTTCAGGATCTTGCTGGCCGTGTCCTGCGCCGGGGTCTCCGGCATTCGTCGCAGGATGGCATTGATCCGAAGCAACAGTTCTTTTGGCTCAAACGGTTTGGCCAGATAGTCATCTGCACCCGCCTCAAGGCCGGCAATCCGATGCTCGGTCTCGCCACGCGCGGTCAACAGCAGGATCGGTGTGGCATGAGTTTCGCGCAGCGCTTTGGTCAGGCTGACGCCATCCTCGCCCGGCATCATCACATCCAGAACGATCATGTCGAAATCCAGCCCCGACAAGACCCGCCGCGCATGGGCGGCGTCGCGCGCGGAGGTCACCAGAAACCCGCTTCGCATCAGGAACTTCTTGAGCAAATCGCGAATACGTTCGTCATCGTCGACGATCAGCAGATGGGCGTCCATGTCGCTCATGAGGTGGTATCCCGCAATTTCGTGTAAGCATGACGCATATCAGCATCCATCATCGCTTCAAGCACTTTACGAAATCCTGACACAGCCTCGGGACCGGCATCCTTGTATGCCGCGCGCATCCGAACGCGCTGGGCCTCGGACAACCTGGCCTCTAACGCTCTGCCGTTTTCGGTCAAAAACAGGTGCCGTTCACGCTTGTCCACGGTGCCGACTCGGCTTTCGACCAACCCATCGTCGATCAATGTCCGCAACACCCGGTTCAAGGATTGTTTTGTCACGCCAAGAATGGCCAACAGGTTGTTGACCGTGGTTCCCGGGGCGCGGTTGATAAAGTGGATGGCGCGGTGATGCGCCCGCCCATAAGCCATTTGCGCCAGGATACGATCAGGGTCCGCGGTAAAGCCGCGATAGGCGAAAAACATCGCCTCGATCCCCTGCCGCAGCTGTTCGTCGGTCAGAAACAAAAGGCTCTCGCCGCCAAAAACTTGGGCGGGGCGGGTATCCGACATATCATGCCTCATTCGTTACACCGGGCCGAGTTTATGTCAGCGTTGTTGACATTCCAAGAGTGGACAGGTATCGAATTGCAGTTTTTGCGCAACTTTATGTCCGGTTCGGACTTAATTGGCGCAACAATCGGAAAAATCAACCCGAGCAAGGAGATTTCGCATGGCGGGGTATGATGATCGTGACGGTGTCATCTGGATGGATGGAGCGCTGGTGCCCTGGCGTGAGGCGAATGTACACATCCTGTCCCATGCGATGCATTACGCGTCTTCTGTGTTCGAGGGTGAGCGGGCCTATAACGGCAAGATTTTCAAAAGCCGCGAACATTCCGAGCGCCTGATCGCTTCGGCCGAAGCATTGGACATCCCGATGCCGTTCTCGATCGACCAGATCGAGGCTGCCAAGGAAGAAGCCCTGAACGCCAGCGGGTTGCAGGACGCATATGTCCGCGTGCTGGTCTGGCGTGGTTCGGGCGAGGATATGGGCGTGGCCTCGGCTCGCAACCCCGTGCGGATGGCCGTCGCGGTCTGGCCCTGGGGTGCCTATTACGGCGATGCCAAGATGCAGGGTGCCAAGCTGGACATCGCCGAATGGAAACGCCCCAGCCCTGAAACCATTCCGGTTCACGCCAAGGCGGCGGGGCTGTACATGATCTGCACCATCTCAAAGCACAAGGCCGAAGCCAAAGGCTGCTCGGACGCGCTGTTCATGGATTACCGCGGCTATGTCGCCGAGGCGACCGGCGCCAATGTTTTTTTCGTCAAGAATGGTGAAGTTCATACGCCGCTGGCTGATTGCTTTCTGAACGGCATCACCCGTCAGACTGTGATCAAGATGTTGAAAGACAAAGGCATCACCGTGATAGAACGTCATATCATGCCCGGAGAGATGGCGGATTTCGAACAATGCTGGCTGACAGGTACAGCGGCCGAGGTCACCCCGGTTGGCCAGATTGGCAACTACACGTTCGAAGTCGGAGATCTGGCTCGCGAAATCTCGGCCGACTATGAAGCGCTGGTGCGCGCCTGACCATCGGGATCAGACCTGTGAAAGCCCCCGCCATTGGCGGGGGTTTTTCTTTGCCAGCCGTTCAAGGTTTTGTGCAAGTCGTTCAGATGGCTGGACGTACGGATAAAGACCTGTAGCTTAATCGCATGTTGGACCTGCTCAGCGATATCCTCACCCGCCTTTCCCTGCGGGGTACATTTTACTTCCGCACTTCGTTCACGCCGCCCTTCGGCATACAGGTTCCGGCCTTTCAGAACGTGGCACGGTTTCACTTTGTGCAGCGGGGTGAATTGAAAGTTCATGTCTCTAACACAGGGCAAACCCTGCGTTTGAAACAAGGTGATCTGATCCTGATCCCCCACGGAGCCGCCCATGCCCTACTGTGCAACGAGGTTAACCCGCTGGACGCTCTGCCGTTGGAGCAGGTGCTGGAGGAGGCCGGATACAAGGGGGACGGTGTTTTGGTATACGGCGGTGAAGACGAAAGCCGCGATACCCAGCTGATCTGTGGCCATTTCTCCTTCACAGGCCCACCGGGGCGGCAAGGCACCGGTCATATGCTGATCGACCGGTTGCCGCCATTCATCCTGATCGAAAACTACGGCGAAGAGGCAGGGGCATGGATCGAAGCCACGCTGCGTATGATCGGATCCGAGGTCAACGGCGCGCGGATTGGTGGTGATCTGATCGCGATGAAACTGTCCGAGGTGTTATTCGCACAGGCCATCCGCGCCCATCTGGAACATCAAAGCCCGAGTGACACTGCCCTTGTCGGGTTTGCCGATCCGCGAATCTCACGCGCACTGACCGCTTTTCATCAGGGCCCCGCCCAAGAATGGAGCGTCGAGTTGCTCGCGCGTGAGGCCGGGATGTCGCGCACCGGCTTCGCCCAGTTGTTTGCTGAGAAGATGGGCACAACCCCGATGCAATACCTGACCGACTGGCGGATGCAGATCGCCTGTCACGGGTTGACCGAGGCCCGCTGGAACGTCGCTGACGCCGCCGCTGAGGTGGGCTATGCCTCTGAGGCTGCGTTTTCGCGTGTGTTCAAGAAGCAGGTCGGCCTGTCACCGGCGGCTTATCGGTCCATGCACTGATCCGACGCTAATCCGGACGATCTGCAATGCTTTGCGGACGATCCGGGATTAAGCGTTCGCCATTCTTTACCTAGGTTACGGCTATGCCAATCCAGGAAAGGAAATTCCAATGTCTGTCCGATTTGTTACCCGCTCTGTGCATGCCTATTTGGACTACCCTGTCGCTCTGGCGCTGATGGTGCTGCCGTTTGTTCTGGGACTGGGGCAATCCAACCCGATGGCTCTGTGGCTGTCCGTGGTCACCGGCGTGGCGGCGTTTGTGCTGACTGTTCTGACCGATCACCATCTGGGGATCTGGCGGGTTCTGCCGTACAAGTTCCACCTCAGCGTCGATCTGCTGGTTGGTGTTGCGTTTCTGGCCGCGCCCAGCCTTTTTGGGTTCTCGGGGTTGGATGCGATTTACTACTGGCTGAACGGCGCGGCAGTGGTTGCTGTCATTTCGCTCAGCGCACCGGAACAGGGCGTGGCAGCCTAAGCACGTTATCCACAGGTGTCACAATATCATCGTGATACTTTCAAGAATCTGAGCCGCTTGTTTTACAAACAGGCGGCTCACTGCCGCTCACCAATCGCGTGATCATCTCAGATCACCAGACAGGAGAGCCCCATGACTAAATTCCTTCGCCCCAACCGCCGCGCCTTTCTGGCCGGCAGCACCGCCTGTGCCGCATCTTTGGCGATGCCCGCCCTTAGCCGTGCCGCGTCCCGCCCGATCTTTACCCATGGCGTGCAGTCCGGCGATGTCGATACAGCTTCGGGCATGATCTGGACCCGCACAGACCGCCCTTCTCGGGTGATGATGGAGGTCGCGACCACTGAAAGCTTTGCCGACGCACGACAGCTGACCCCAATAGACGCCATCCCAAACAGCGATTTTACGGTGAAACGACTGGTTGATGGGCTGCCCTCGGATCAGGATATCTTCTATCGCTTCGTGGCCGCCGACCTGAGCGATATCAACGTCAAATCAGAGCCTATTACAGGCCAATTCCGCACTGCGCCAACGTCGCGCCGGAATGTGCGCTTTGCCTGGTCAGGCGACACCGCTGGTCAGGGTTGGGGCATTGATGCCGACGGCATGCGTACTTACGCGACCATGGCGCAGCACAAGCCGGATTTCTTCATCCACTCGGGCGATACGATTTACGCCGATGGCCCGATGCAGGATGAGGTGGAAAAAGACGGCCAGTTGATCTGGAAAAACTCCACGCTGATCGACGAGAAACGCAAAGTTGCCGAAACCCTGGACGAATTCCGGGGCCAGTGGAAATACAACATGATGGACGATCATGTGCGTGCAATGAACGCAGTTTGCCCAACCTTCTTCCAATGGGACGATCATGAGGTGGTCAATAACTGGTCCGACGCCAAGGACCTGATCTCGGATGATCGTTACACCGAAAAATCGGTACATGTGCTGCAATCCCGGGCCGCCCGCGCGTTTCATGAGATGACACCTTTGCGGGTCACACCGACCGAACCCGGACGCGTATATCGCAAGATCTCATACGGCCCGATGCTGGACGTGTTCTTTCTGGACCTGCGCAGCTATCGCGGGCCAAACGGGGCTTCGATGGAGGATGAGATTACCGATCAGTCCAGAATTCTGGGCGCCGATCAGCTGGCGTGGTTAAAGCGCGAATTAGCCTCGTCCAACGCAACATGGAAGGTGATTGCCTCGGACATGCCGATCGGCTTGATCGTCTGGGACAACTGGAAAGACCAGGCAGGCGCCGAAGCCGTTTCGAACGGTGATGGTGGGCCTGCCAAAGGCCGAGAGCTTGAGATCGCCGACCTGTTGCGTTTCATCAAGACGGCCGGGGTTCGCAATACGGTCTGGTTCACGGCGGATGTGCATTACACGGCGGCACACTATTATGACCCTAACAAAGCACAATTTCAGGATTTTGAGCCGTTCTGGGAGTTTGTCTCGGGCCCATTGCATGCGGGAACATTTGGCCCCAACGCGTTGGACGGCACATTTGGCCCAGAGGTGAAATTCGTCAAAGCTCCGGCTGAAGGACAGGGGGTGAATCTGCCGCCCAGTGCCGGTCTGCAGTTCTTTGGTCTGGTGGATATCGACGGGGTCACTCAGCAGATGTCTGTGCGTTTGATGGACCGGGCAGATACTGAGCTTTGGTCGGTGACGCTTGATCCTCAGCCAAGTGCTATCTGAGTAAATCAAATTCAGGGGCGCCCCAGGTCGATGCCGGGGCGCCCGCTATGCCCAAATCTCAGAAATCCACGCCGCGCTGGGCTTTGATACCGGCCTTAAACGGGTGCTTTTCCTCAGTCATTTCCGTCACCAGATCGGCGTAATCGCGCAGTGCTTGCGGGGCGTCGCGACCGGTCAGGAACACGCTGGTTTTGCCTGACCGCGCGGCCAGCCCGTCGATGACCTGTTCGACAGACAAGTATTCATAACGAAGGGCGATGTTGATCTCATCGAGAATCACCAGATCGTATTCACCGCTGGCCATCAGCGCACAGGCCTTGTCAAAAGCGGCGTTTGCAGCGGCAATGTCACGGTCGCGGTCTTGCGTGTCCCAGGTGAAACCTTCGCCCATCGTGTGCCAGGTCACCAGATCGCGCTCTTCAAAGAACCGCCGCTCGCCGGTTTTCCATTTGCCCTTGATGAATTGAACCACGGCAACCTTCTGGCCCCAGCCTAGCGCGCGGATCACAACACCAAACGCGGCCGAAGACTTGCCCTTGCCCTTGCCGGTGTTGATCAGAATCAGCCCCCGTTCGGGATCGACGGCCTCGGACACTTTTTTACGGTGCTTGGCCTGCACCTTCTGCATCTTTTCCTTGTGATCATGTGCGTCGCTCATGCGGGGAACCTTTCTTGGTGTTGCGCACAACCTAAGCAAAGAATGGCAAAGGTAAAGGTCAGGCTTTGGGGTCGGTCACTGACTTGTCTTTGCCGCGGTCCAGACCCAGTTGCCGTTCACGCAGAATGACCAGCACATTGCCCGCGATCACCAGCGCAGCCCCGCCCAACATGACCAGCGTCGGCAATTCATCAAACCAGATGTATCCGATGACAATAGCAAACAGCATGGTCGTGTAATCGTAAGGTGCCAGCATCGAGGCCTGCGCGTAGCGGTATGAGGACGTCACCAGAATCTGCGCCACACCGCCCAAAAGCCCCATTGCCACCAATATCAGAGCCTGTTCCCAAGTCGGCATGATCCAGCCCCAAAACGCGGACACGGCGGATAACAGCGTGGCGGTGATCGAGAAATAAAACACAACCGCAGCAGGGTGGTCGACCTGCACCAGTTGCCGAATGTGTATCTGGACAAACCCCCGCGCTATGGTCGCGGCCAGCACACACAGCGCCCCGATTGTTGCGGCGGTATCCAGATTATTGCCGCCCAGCCGTGGCCAGATCATGATCAATACGCCCAACAGGCCAATAGCGACGGCGCCGATACGGATCATGCGGATACGCTCACCCAGCATGAGTGCTGCCAGAATCAGTGTGAAAATAGGGGTGGCGTAGCCAATCGCAGTGACCTCGGGCAGCGGCAGCAGGCTGAGCCCGGTGAAGGTCAGAAACATCGCGCTGGTGCCCAGAACACCACGCCAGAAATGGCCCATTGGCTTTTTGACGACGAGGCCCTGGGACAGCTCTCTGCGGTACAACAGCCAGCAGATGATGATCGGAACGGCAAACAGTGAACGGAAAAACACCATCTCGCCGGTGGGAAAGTCGGCTGACAGCACTTTGACCAGCGCTTGCATCAAGGTGAACAGAACGAGCGCGCTGAGCTTCAGTGACACAGCCAGTAAGGGTCGATGCGATGTTAAGGGTTTAGCCATCGGCGCCTTCCTGCGCCTTTGACTGTCAAAGATCAATGCCGCCGGGTCGAGTTTGACCAGTCATCTGGCAAAGAGCGGCCGATTTCTTCGGCGAACTCCTCAAGAAAGCGGATCATTCGATGTGTCCGCTGCTGCGCGATCACCTTGCCGGCATCGGTCAGCATGTCATCTGGCAGGGACAGCAGTTTGACCTTCCAGTGGTCGACCGAAAAGGCCAAGTCGTCCAGCGGGCGCTGTTCGGCAAACGGATCAGCCGGGTCATACAGCGACCGGCCCAAAGCGCCAGACACAGAGAAATTGCGCGCCACGCCAATAGCCCCCAACGCGTCCAGCCGGTCGGCATCGCGCAGGATACGCGCCTCAGCCGTCTGAGGCGTAATGTTGGCCGAGAAACTATGCGCCTCGATCGCGTGCTGAATGGCGCGGACCTGGTCGGTATCATAGCCCATTTCGCCCAGAATAGGCTCGGATTCCTGCGCGGATTTTCGCGAGGCCAGATGCCGCGCGGGGTCGTCTTTTGGAAGGTTCACAAGATCATGCAGGTAGCTGGCTGCCAAAAGGACGTGCATGTCCGTCGTATTGCCCGCAATGGCTTGTGCATTCACCCATACCCGATCCAGATGGGCCAGATCATGAGCGGGGTCCGTCTCCATCCGGTGGGCGACAATGCCCCGCAGCTGACTGCGCAGATCAGCCGATCCGTCCACGGTTCTCTCCGATCTGGCCACGGTGCAGCAGCAAGTGATCCAGGATTACACAGGCCATCATCGCCTCACCCACTGGAACGGCGCGGATGCCGACGCAGGGGTCGTGACGGCCCTTGGTGATGATCTCGGTCTCCTCACCTGATTTGGTGATGGTCTTGCGGGTGGTCAGAATCGACGATGTGGGTTTGACGGCAAAGCGCACAACAACATCCTGCCCAGTGGAAATGCCGCCCAGAATGCCGCCCGAATGGTTCGAGCTGTATTGCGGGCCGTTCTGGCCCATGAAAATCTCATCGGCATTGGCCTCGCCGGTCAGTTCAGCAGTGGCCATACCTTCCCCGATCTCAACGCCCTTGACCGCGTTGATCGACATCATCGCAGAGGCCAAATCAGTGTCTAACTTGGCGTAAACCGGCGCGCCGATGCCCGCTGGCACGCCGCGCGCGACAACCTCGACCACCGCGCCGACCGAGTTGCCGGATTTACGCAACCCGTCCAGATAAGCGGCCCAATCCTCGGCAGCTTGCGCATCGGGGGTCCAGAACGGGTTTTGTTCGATCTGGGACCAGTCGAAATTATCCCGGTTGATCTTGTTGGGACCGATCTGGGTCATGTATCCGGTGATCTGCACATTGGGTGCGATCTGTTTGATCGCCTCGCGTGCCAGCCCACCTGCGGCTACGCGGGACGCAGTTTCCCGGGCCGAGCTGCGCCCGCCGCCGCGATAATCGCGGATGCCGTATTTCTGCCAATAGGTGATATCGGCGTGACCCGGACGGAACTTGTCCATGATATCGCCGTAGTCCTTTGAGCGCTGATCGGTGTTCTCGATCATCAGCTGCACGGGTGTGCCAGTGGTCTGGCCCTCAAACACACCGGACAGGATTTTCACCTGATCTGCTTCGCGCCGCTGCGTGGTGAACTTGTTCTGCCCCGGTTTGCGCTTGTCCAGCCAGTGCTGGATCATGCCCTCGTCTATCGCGACGCCCGGCGGACAGCCGTCGACAGTGGCGCCCAAGGCGGGTCCGTGGCTTTCACCCCAGGTGGTGACGCGGAAAAGGTGTCCAAAGCTGTTCATCGACATGGGGCGTGCTCCTTTGCGCGTTGTGATTAGCTGCCAAGGGCCTTGGCCTCAAGCGGATTTGCGGTTGGGGCGCCTTGGCCCCAACTCAATCTCATCACGCGGCCCGGGCCAGTTGCGCCCGGGTTGTGGTGATTTTCAGCGCGGCCTGCGCCGCCTCGCGGCCTTTTTCTACAAAATGTGCGCGGTAGATGGCGTTGTGGTGGTCGGTCTCCTGATACTGATGTGGGGTCAGCGAGACTGACAGGACGGGAACGCCGGTGTCCAATCCGGCGCGCATTAGTCCGTCGACCACAGCCTGCGCCACAAAATCATGCCGGTAGATGCCGCCATCGACGACAAAGGCGGCGCAAACAACGGCACTGTAGCGCCCGGTCTGGGCCAGATCGCGGGCCAGCAGCGGCATCTCGAACGCGCCAGGGGCGTCGAAGACATCAACCTGCTCGGCTGGAATCAGTTCCAGGAACCCATCCAGCGCTCGGTCGACAATATCGGAATGCCAGTTGGCTTTGATAAATGCATATCGGGTGTGTGTCATCATGATCTCCTTTCGTAACAGACACGTCACCCAAGGCGATCACGAGCAAACACACCGCGAGGCGGCGTGTCTGCACGTTCTCTTTCATCCGGACTTTAACCGTCGGCTCTGGCCTCTCACCAGATCTGCTTGTCATCCCTGAGTAGGGACCGCTCGCGGGCTTACGGGTCATCGCCCGCATACCGCCGGTGGGGAATTTCGCCCCGCCCTGAGAACGAGACGGACCTTGCCAAGAACTGCCCGGCTCTGCAAGAGATTTGGCAGGAGGACCGCCATGCACCCGAATCCCGCTTTTCGCGCCGATGATCGCGCGCGCCATATCAGTTTTGCCCGCGACCGGGCGTTTGGCGTCTTGGCGCTGTCGACGGATGACGCGCCGTTGCTGAGCCATGTGCCCTTTGTGCTGTCCGAGGACGGTACTGAGGCGGACCTGCATCTTGTGCGGTCAAACCCGATTGTCCGGGCGTTGAAAGAACCGCAAACCGTGCGGATCGCGGTGTCAGGGCCGGACGGGTATATCTCGCCCGACTGGTATGGGATCGACGATCAGGTGCCCACATGGAATTACGTGGCCGTTCACCTGACCGGAACGCTAGAGCGTTGCCCGCAAGAAGAACTGCGCGGCCTGCTGGACCGTCAATCGGCCTATTTCGAGGAGCGCTTGCTGCCAAAACCACCCTGGAGCGCTGACAAGATGACCCCCGAGGCGCTGGAGCGCATGATGCGGATGATTGTGCCCTGCCGGATGCGGGTCGAAGACATTCAGGGCACCTGGAAGCTGAACCAGAACAAACTGGACGAGGTTCGTCTGGCCGCCGCTGATCACGTCGAAAGCAATGGGCAGGGCAGTGAGATCGCGCAACTGGCCGCGTTGATGCGGAATACGTGACCAGCTTCTGGGCTTAGTCACCGAACGTTGCCAGATAGGCCGCGATATCTGCCGAGCCCTTCTTGAGCTTGACGCTCATGTTCGGGCGGGCTGTGTCGTCGTCCAGATAGACCTGAATGAATTCGATCGGATTTTTGGAATAAGAGGCGATGTTTTCCTGCGTCCAGATCAGACCTTCCTGCCCGGCTCGGATCATGTCGTCGGTGAACATCCCAACCGGCAGGCGCACGCTGCCATTAAGGTAATCGGTTTCGGTTCCGGCGACGCGGCCGACAACGCCGTACAGATTCGGTCCGGTGATTCCACCTTTGACCAGAACTTCACCATCTTTGATGATTGCATGGCATGAAGAACACCGATTGTAGAGTTTTTCGCCTTTTGCCGGATCACCGGCGGCCGCGGCCTGAGACGACAGAGCCAGCGAGAGTATCATTATGGGTGCAAAGAGCTTTGACATTGGAAACGTCCTGCAGAAATTGGGTGTACCCTCGCCCTTCAGGTATTCCCACCCGGAGTGCAATCAAAATCGGATGCAGGTAAGCGATTGTAAAATATGTATTTTTCACTCAATATTTGGCGCGCTCGAATTCCTTTGAAAGTAGAAATTTGCGTGGCAAAATCTGGTCGAAACTATGCTGATTTCCGGCCCTGACGCGCAACTGGATCTGTATTCCAGGCGCATCTTTCACCCTGAGTGGCTGATCCGAATCACATTGATCCGAATGGAAAGTCGGCGGCAAAATTTTTCTCTTAACTCTGCCCAAATCTTGAAAAAGCACCCCTTCGTTGTGACATGAATGCCCGGATGCGGCGTAGTGCGCGCCTATGACCGCTGGACGAACCGATTTCTCCCGGCTAGATAGCCGCGATGAGACGCCGCTTTGATGCGGTGCTGATGCATGTTTGCCCGGCATACCCCGGGCGCCGGAATCGGAGAAAACCTCGTGTCCCACGCAGAAGACCACGAAGGCACCCGCAGAGATTTCCTCTACTACGTCGCTGGCGGCGCAGGTGTCGTTGCGACGGGGGCTGCCGTATGGCCCTTAGTCAACCAAATGAACCCGTCGGCAGACGTTCAGGCGCTGTCCTCGATCCGTCAGGATGTCAGCGGAGTTGAGCCGGGCACGCAGCTGACCGTCAAATGGTTGGGAAAACCTGTTTTTATTCGCCACCGCACCGGTGCCGAAATCGACGAAGCAAAGCAGCAGGACGCGGACGGCATGGCCGAACTGATCGACCCGCTTGCACGCAACGCGAACCTGAAACCCGACGCGCCGGCAACGGATGCAAATCGTGTCATTCCATCGCCAGAAGGTGAAGCGCCGGCGGCGTGGATCGTTCAGATGGGCGTCTGCACCCACCTCGGCTGTGTGCCTCTAGGTGATGCAGGCGATTTTGGTGGCTGGTTTTGCCCCTGCCACGGTTCGCACTATGATCTTGCTGGCCGTATCCGTAAGGGTCCCGCGCCTGAAAACCTGCCCATCCCGCCTGTGGAATGGGTAGACGCCACTACTATCAAACTCGGCTAAGGGAGAGCCAGATGTCCGGAATTCCCCACGACCACTATGAGCCCAAGACAAATGGCGAGAAGTGGCTGAACAGCCGTTTGCCGATTGTCGGCCTGCTTTATGACACCCTCATGATCCCCACACCAAAGAACCTGAACTGGTGGTGGATCTGGGGCATCGTCCTGGCGTTTTGCCTGGTTCTGCAAATTGTCACCGGTATCGTTCTGGTGATGCACTACACCCCGCATGTCGATCTGGCCTTTGCCAGCATCGAACACATCATGCGCAACGTGAATGGCGGCTATATGCTGCGCTATATTCACATGAACGGCGCATCACTGTTCTTTGTTGCGGTGTATATCCACATCTTCCGCGGTCTGTTCTACGGCTCGTACAAAGCCCCACGTGAGATCACGTGGATCATCGGGATGCTGATTTACCTGTGTATGATGGGCACCGCCTTTATGGGCTATGTGCTGCCCTGGGGGCAGATGTCCTTCTGGGGTGCAACCGTGATCACCGGCCTGTTTGGCGCGATCCCCTTTGTCGGCGATGCGATCCAGACCTGGCTGCTGGGTGGACCCGCGGTGGACAATGCCACGCTGAACCGCTTTTTCTCGCTGCACTACCTGCTGCCGTTTGTAATTGCGGCTCTGGTGGTCGTGCATATCTGGGCCTTCCACACCACCGGCAACAACAACCCTACGGGTGTTGAAGTGCGCCGCGGATCGAAAGCCGAGGCGGAAAAAGACACGCTGCCGTTCTGGCCTTACTTCGTGATCAAGGACCTTTTCGCGCTGGTTGTGATCCTGGTGGTGTTCTGGGCAATCGTCGGGTTTATGCCGAACTATCTGGGTCACCCGGATAACTACATCGAAGCCAACCCGCTGGCGACACCTGCACATATCGTACCCGAATGGTATTTCTTGCCGTTCTACGCGATCCTGCGCGCCTTTACCGGTGAGGTCTGGGTTGTTCAGATCGCCAGCTTTGTCACCGGCGGCATTGTCGATGCCAAGTTCTTTGGTGTTCTGGCGATGTTTGGTGCGATCCTGGCGATGGCGCTGGCGCCTTGGCTGGACACATCGACCGTTCGGTCGGGCAAGTATCGCCCGATGTTCAAATGGTGGTTCTACCTGCTGATCATCGACTTCTTTGCCCTGATGTGGCTGGGGGCGATGCCTGCTGAAGAGCCTTATGCGACTTTCTCGCTGATCGCGTCTGCCTACTGGTTCGGATATTTCTTCGTGATCCTGCCGATCCTGGGTGTGATCGAGAAACCTCTGGCCCAGCCGGAGACTATCGAAGAAGACTTCAACGCGCATTATGGCAAGGCTGACGCCGACGCCACGCCGGCCGAGTAAGAAGAGGGACCGGAAACATGTTCAAGAAACTTGCAATCGGTGCCGCGTTTGCCATCGCCCTTGCTCCTGCTGCGTCTAACGCAGCAGGCGGCGGCGAGCAGCATATCGAGGATTTCCACTTTTCGTTTGAAGGCCCCTTTGGCACCTGGGATCAAAACCAGCTGCAGCGCGGCCTTCAGATTTATACCGAGGTCTGTGCGGCCTGCCACGGCCTGCGTTATGTGCCTCTGCGTGACCTTGAGGCGCTGGGCTATTCAGAAGAAGAAGTCATCGCTTATGCCGCGGGCAACTTCGAAGTGTTCGACCCCGAGCTGGATGATTTCCGCCCGGCGATCCCGACCGACCACTTCCCGGTCAATGACGGTGTTGGCGCACCGGACCTGAGCTTGATGGCCAAGGCCCGCGCCGGGTTCCATGGCCCATACGGCCTGGGAATCAACCAGTTCTTCAAAGGTATGGGCGGTGCGGAATACATCGCCTCTCTGCTGGATGGCTATACTGGCGAGGAAAAGGAAGAAGCAGGCACCGTTCTGTACGAAAACGCGGCCTTCCCAGGTGGCTGGATCTCAATGGCACCGCCGCTGTCGGAAGATCAGGTGGAATTCGCCGATGGTCACCCGGCCACGGTTGAAGCCATGTCCGAGGATATCGCAGCCTTCCTGATGTGGACGGCCGAGCCGAAGATGATGGAGCGGAAGTATTCTGGCTTTGTCGGTGTTATCTTCCTAACGCTTTTCTCGGTGTTGTTGTACCTGGTGAACAAGCGTTTGTGGGCTGGCGTGAAAGGCAAGAAGCACGCCTAAGCTTGCGGCCTGATTGAATTGATAAACCCCCGCGCCACAGGCTGCGGGGGTTTTTTGTTGGGGTCGGGGTAAAGGGGCCAGCCCCTTCTTGGCCTGTGGCCAATTCATCCCCGGGATACTTTTGGCCAGATGAAGCGCGGATCAGACCGTCAGTTGGGTATCTGTTGTGCCGTTGATTGTAGCGGTCACGATCTGCCCTTCGGGTTGAGGAGTAGCGAAGGTTACTTCGGTGAATTGCTCGGTCCGGCCCATATGCGGGTTCTCCATCAGGATGTGATGTGATTTCCCGATCTGTGCGGACAGGTGTTGGGCGACCTGGGTATGGCCAGCAGCGCGCAAGCGGGCGGCGCGGGTTTTGATGATGCTACCGTTCACCTGCTGTGGAATACGAGCTGCCGGAGTGCCTTCGCGCTTGGAATAGGGGAAGACGTGCAGCCAGGTCAGGTTACAATCGGTGACCAGTTTCAGAGAGTTCTCGAAATGGGCATCGGTTTCGGTCGGAAACCCGGCGATGATATCGGCGCCAAAGGTCATTTCAGGGCGCAGTTTGCGCGCCTCTTCGGTAAAGCGGATGGCGTCGTCGCGCAGGTGGCGGCGTTTCATCCGCTTGAGGATCAGGTCGTCGCCATGTTGCAGTGACAGATGCAGGTGCGGCATCAGGCGCGGTTCCGTGGCGATGGCCTGCATCAGGTTCTCATCCACCTCGATCGAGTCGATCGAGCTGATCCGCAGGCGCGGCAGATCAGGCACCAGTTTAAGTATGCGCATGACCAGATCACCCAGCTTGGGCTGCGCGGGCAGGTCGGCCCCCCATGAGGTCAGGTCGACGCCTGTCAGCACAACTTCGTTGTAACCTTTGTTTACCAACCGCTTGATCTGATCCACCACCACGCCCGCAGGGACGCTGCGCGAGTTGCCGCGGCCGTAGGGGATGATGCAGAAGGTGCAGCGGTGATCACAGCCGTTTTGGACCTGAACATAGGCGCGCGAGCGCGTGCCAAAACCGTCGATCAGGTGGCCCGCGGTTTCGGTCACGGACATGATGTCGTCGACCTGTACCGTCTCGGTCTGGCCGATAAAGTCCGCCGCCATGTCTTTCCAGGTATCGGGCTGCATTTTTTCGGTATTGCCAATGACCGCGTCAACCTCATCCATTCGGGCAAATGTGTCAGGCTCGGTCTGGGCCGCGCAGCCTGTCACGATCAGCCGCGCGTCAGGGTTTTCCCGCCGTAGCTTGCGAATTTCTTGCCGGGCTTTGCGCACCGCTTCGGCTGTGACAGCACAGGTGTTCACGATCACCGCGTCGGTGAGCCCAGCCTGCGCCGACAGTTCTTTCATCGCCTCGGTCTCATAGGCGTTCAGGCGGCAACCCAGGGTGGTGAACTTCGGCGCGCTCATTCCAGTGATTCCAGGAATTCCGGTGTCAGCGTGCCCGAGAAGACGTGGCAGGTTGGTCCGGTCATCCAGACGCCGTCGTCGCGCCAGTCGATCCAGATCGTGCCGCCGTCCAATTCGATCTGCACTTTGCGCCCGGTTAATCCATGGCGGGCGGCTGAAACGGCTGTTGCGCAGGACGACGATCCCGAGGCCAAGGTGATTCCGACACCGCGCTCCCACACCCGCATGCGGATATGGTCAGGGCCAATGATCTGGGCCACCTGAACATTGGTCCGTTCCGGATAAAGCGGGTGATACTCGTACCGCGCACCAAATTCGGTCAGCGGGATAGCCTCGGCGTCGTCTACGAAAAAGGTGCAATGAGGGTTGCCCATGCCGGTGGCGGTCGGCGCGCCCTCGATTGGCAGTTCCAGGGTGTCGACCTCTTCGGCCAGGGGAATCTCGTGCCAGTTCAACTGCGGCTGCCCCATATTGACCGAGGTCAGGCCGTTCCCGGCATCGCGCGCGATCAAAGTGCCGCGCTCTGTGGTCAAGGTCAGCGCGGGCTTTCCGGTTTCCTCCATCAGGAACCGGGCTATGCAACGCGTTGCGTTCCCGCAAGCGGCAGAGGTCGATCCGTCGGCGTTGTAGAACACCAGATGCGCATCCGCCTCACCGTTTTCGATCACGGCCAACTGATCGAATCCAACGCCGAACTGCCGATGCCCAATTCCTTTTGCCATAGCGGGCGAAATCGCGACAGATTGCGCACGCGCATCCACAATGACAAAGTCATTGCCCAGCCCGTGCATCTTCATGAAGGGCAAACCGGTGGTCAGTTCCTGTTGCATGGCGGGCATATAACGTCGTGCCGGAAAGGAATCCACCCTGCAGCGAAGATTCCTTAAAAAAGGGGTTGACCCCTCCGCGCCACCTGCCTAGTTAAGCCGCCTATCGGGACGCCGGAAACACGCTAAGTGTCGGTGAAACGAGGTGCAAAATAAGGTCTTGAACCCGGTCGGGAAAATACCTTAGAGAGCGCCATGGATCGGAAAGATCCTGAAAAGAGTGGGCCGTTAGCTCAGTTGGTAGAGCAACTGACTTTTAATCAGTGGGTCGCAGGTTCGAATCCTGCACGGCTCACCACTTTTTTCAAAGGGTTAGAGAGTTTCTTCTCTTTGCTCCGCATCGCATAGCTACCACCGAGCTACCACAGTTTGCTATTTCGCTTGGTTATGTGCGGTTAGCCGTACTGCAGTGCGCCTAGTTAGACGAAGTCGCATGCTGGTTTAGATGGCGGCGCGGTTAGAAGACCAGCAAGCCGCCGTTCGCTGCATTTGCAGCACTGGACCTCGGCGACAGCGGCAATGCACAGGAAGCGGACTTTAGATCAAAGACGCAGTGTTTTGGAGCCGTGGACAGCTGCTCTGCGGACAAAGCTGCCTATAACGGCACAAGACTGATTCAGCTTTTGCCAGCCTGTCTGACTCGATGCTCTTTCAATTGTTCTGCTCGCATTTGGTCGAGCTTCGCGGCTTCAGCAGCTTGCCTGCGAATGCTCAATATCCTCAATGGAATAGCAGCTATTGCCACCAAGCAAATCCCCAATAGTGCTGCTCTTGGCAGGTCCAATGGAGTAAACATGTACAGAAACAGGGTGCTTAGCGCGCAAGCGAGCATACAATAGATAGCAAACCTCTGACGCCGGTCTGAACGATTGCCTGCGATGTGTCGTGCTGTTTGGACCTCAATGTCAAAGTTCCCAAGCATATTGAGTCACCTTCGATTTAGAAATGTATCTTGTGGTTACACTAGCAAACGTGGATGCAAATGACAGGCGTACAAAAGGTAGTTGTCTTGGCAGCTCTGGGCTCGTTGCGGACATTCGAAGTTGAAAATATGGAGCTAATCTGCCCAAGGGGATTGGGCCGAGGCACCGGATAACGGTGCCGAAGGCATACGCTTTCGCCTGCAAGCGCAGGTGGTCATACCAAGGGGCTAGGTTCATCGTGACTGTTCGACACCCTAGTGTTAACCGCGACTGACTATCGCCAAAAACGCGGCAGGCAGCGTTCTGGCAGAGGGCGGCAACGGTACGAAGTGATTGCGCAATCGGAGAAACAGAAAGTGTCGATAAATTGCCTGGCAGAGCCGACTTTCCAGATTGAAGCTTATGTGCTCAAAAGACCCTATGACGACCCCTTTTGCGGTGTCACTTTGCCCTCCGCGCCTTCGAATTCAAGTAGACAGTCAAAAATTCTTTCCCAAGTATGTTCGTAAAACAGGTTTTCGAACGCATATCTGTGACGCATCTCAGCGGCTTTTGCGCCCCCTTGATCAAATCTCTTTATGCCATCCGCCCAAGCTTGCTGCACCGCGCTCGCCTTGTTTTCCCCATAGGTAAGAATTGGCAGTTCCCGGAGCATTTCGTGGGTGAAAATTTCCGACATCCCGACCAAAGAAGTCGGCACAATTGGAATCTGACCAGCAAGCAGCGCGACATAGACCCGAATGGGTACGCAAAAGTCGGTGTTAACGACCAGAGACACCTTGTATGACATCCACTGCTTGAATCTCTCCACTTCACTTAAATCATTGTAGTTTGCTTTTTCTGTGCCCGGCCACCATTGGATTACATCGCTGTTGTCCAGCGAACTGCACAGTTCAATAAAATCTGTCCTGTCTTTGAAATTTGTATGGAGATTATAGCTTCCATATAGACGGTCGTTTCTTGGAAGCATTTTGTCTTGCTCCCATATCTCTGAAATAAGGTTTTGGTCGAATTTATTCACACCCATTGCACCGGGGAAAAAGATATTGAAATTCTCTGCCCTCAAGTAATGATCTTTATATGCGTGACCAACCGCTACAAAATCAACCGCCGAAGCAATTCCTAAGTTTCGTTGGTACATGTGGTGGTTATCGCGCAGGTAGGCACACGTAATGCGTTTGTCTGAATCGTCTTCACTACTTGCTCTGATTTCATTCACCAATTCGGGTCTTACGACAAACTCTTTACTGCTCAACAATAGAATATCGCAGTCCGGCAGCGAACCAGGTCCTTCCGACCAAAGGTTTTCAATGTCAACTTGTTGGACAGAAAGCCCAGAACTGTTCTTGCTTAGATCAGCGGAATTTTGAACGCCCACAGATACTGATTTTTTCCGAACGATGGCCGCAAGTTTCCTCAGGCTTCGCATCTGGCGCGATTGCTGCAAGCTTGCTCGAGCGCAGGCTTACGCCAAACCAAAGCATCTAAACCATGCATAAAGCTGTCTGTTGTTGAACGTGATAACTCGTCCTTTTCGCCTGGCCACAACTCAAAAAACAAGTGTCGCGGATCAAGTTGAGTGCATTCATAACTATGTGCCGCTGCTTCGGTAATCGCGCGGGTACACCAACGGCTAATAATTCTTCCTTCGCCGATTCCAGTCAAAAATTCCGGCAGGTGTCCTAAGGCAAAAACTTTGTCACTCAGGTTATTTCCCGGTTCCAGCTGAATAACCACCAGGGTTGGGGCCGCAGATACACTTACTTCAGACCAGCCTTGGTGCTTGAGAAGATCTAAGTAGTTCTCCTCTGCATTCTCAGAACCAAGCGCGAAAGTTCTCTGATGAGCGTCCACTTGTGCAAGTTTGTCGATAATCAAAAAATTCTACCTCAAATTGAATCGTTGATCGTGCTGATCTGGGTTACATGACGTTTGTGAAAGGCTGACTTTCATTCTTGGCGTTGGCTATCTCTATAGTCTAAGCGACTGGGGGCAAAGAGGACACGGGCCATTTGGGTTCAGAACCCACAAATTAGGTTGCCGCACTCTCGTCTAAACACGTGACCGTCGCGCTTTCTGTGTTCCATTTGATGGGATTGACCCGATTTGCTGCCAAGCAATGCAGATCTTTGGTCCAGCCCCCGCAGCTGTGCTGAAAGTACCTGATCGTTAACTGTTACCATGCAGACGATGCCGATTTTCGTACCTGTAACAAGGTGTTGGCCAATCTGAGTCAGATTTCGAAAGGACGGGTGATTTTACGTCTGCCGCGCTTTCGCAGCAACCAGACTGCGCGCGCGGCTGCTCATCCATCACAAAGGTGTCGGCGACCCTTTCCCCCCTCAGCTGTCTTGGATATGACGGATACAGGGTCTGCTTAAACTCGGCGGCCCCTGAAATTCCTGCGTGATCAATCAGGAGCGCATCAATGATGTTTCGCCGTTCGGCTCTGGCCGCAATTCTTGCAACAGCGCCGGGCGTGGCACTGGCGCATTCCACGGAAGATGCGCCCACGGGCCTGCAGATAGAGCTCAACACCATTCAGGATGTGGAAGGCGCATGCAGACTGACATTTGTCGCCGAAAACCGCACGGATTCAGCGATTGATACGGCCAGCTTTCAGACAGTGGTGTTTGATGCGTCGGGCCGAGTGATAACCTTTACCTTGTATAACTTCCGGGAACTGCCCCTCGACCTGCCGCGCGTGCGTCAATTCGATGTCAAAGGCGAGGCCTGCGGTAACATCAGCCGCGTCCTGATAAATGGTCTGAGCAGTTGCGTAATCGGCGATTCCGAAAGCGAGGTTTGCCTGAAGGCCTTGAACCTGAGCAGCCGGACAGATGTGGAGCTTTTGGGATGAGTTTTTTCGATGCCTTGCGTGAAATTCTGGCCCTGGGTGGGCCTGTGGTTGCGATCCTGATCACCATGTCGGTGGTGACCCTTGCGGTCACACTCTACAAGATCTGGCAGTTTACTGCTTCTGGGGTGGGTCGGCACCGGGTTCTGTCCGAAGCGCTGGCGGCCTGGGATGCTGGCGATGAGCACAAGGCCCGCGCCCGCCTTGCCAAAAGCCGCAGCTACCTGGCGCCGCTTGTGGGCGTGGCGATGGATGCACCGGACGCGCCTGGCCTGGATCAACGGCTGGATGCCGAGGCCGGGCTGGCGTTGGCGGGGCTGGAGCGAGGGTTCCGGTTCCTGGACACCGTGGCGCAGATCGCGCCGTTGTTGGGGTTGTTCGGCACTGTGCTGGGCATGATTGAAGCGTTTCAAAGCCTGCAAGGTGCGGGGTCGTCGGTGGATCCGTCGCTGCTGGCTGGTGGCATCTGGGTGGCGCTTGTGACCACGGCAGTGGGGTTGGCGGTTGCGATGCCGACCTCGATGGTGCTGTCATGGTTCGAAAGCAGAACCGCGCGAGAACGGGTGTTTGCGGACAAGGCGTTGCGCACGGTTCTGGTGCCGGGGCAGGCCCTCCCACTGGCAGATGACATCCCAACCGCGGCGGTTGCGCCCGGGCATGCGTAACGCGGCCCCCTTTGTCCGACGACCCATGGCGATGACACCGCTCATCGACGTGATCTTTCTGTTGCTGCTGTTCTTCATGCTGACCTCGACCTTTTCGAAATTCGGCGAGATCGAGCTCAGCAATGCCACAAGCGGAGGCGCGACCAATGACAGCCCGCAGGATCGCGCGTTTGTTCAGCTGGGAGCCACGCGGTTGGTGCTGAACGGCACCTCTGTCACCCTGGCCGAGTTGACGGCGCAAGTAACAACCGGGCAGGTGCTGGTCAGCCTTGATCCGGACACAACGGCCCAGCATGTGGTGGACCTGCTGGTTGAACTGCGCGGCCGCGAAAACCTAAGCGTTTTGGTGCTGGAATGATCCGCTCGATCCGCCCCCGCCGCAAACGCGACTCGACCATTGCGTTGATCAACGTCGTCTTTCTGATGCTGATCTTCTTTCTGATCGCGGGCACGGTGGCGACGCCGCTGGATCCCGATTTGAACCTTGTGGACACGTCCGAACTGGAAGGGCGTGAGCCACCCGACGCGCTGGTGCTGCATCAGGACGGTGCGCTCAGCTTTCGCGGCACGCCAACTGATCCCGAAACTTATATGGCTGGGCGCGATCCTGGCCCGGTGCGTATCGTACCGGATCGTGATGCACCGGGGGCACGGTTGATTGAGGTCACTGGAGCATTGCGCCGTCTGGGCGCCGTTTCGGTGTTTGTTGTGACCGAGAAGGCGCTGGAATGATCCGGGGCTCGGTCGTCATCGCGGCCATTGCCGTTGCGCTGTCGCTGCTGCTGCACGTGATGGGTATCAGCATTACCGCGCCCAGACTGGCGGAACAGCCAGACGAAGGCGGCCCAGTGGATACGGTGGAGTTGGGTACCAGCTTTGAAGACTTGGTGGAAACCGTAACAGAACCGGTCACGCCTGAACCTGCTGAACCCCCCGATCCCCCCGATCCCGCAGTCGAAGAAGAGCCTGAACCGGCACCCGAGCCTGCGGAAATCCCCACCAGCGAGGTGCATGTCGCCTCGGACGATCCAAAGCGCACCTTTGCGCCTGACACAGGCGAGGCCGAAGTTGTGCAGCCTGTCGCGCCCGAACCGGTTGAGCCGGAACCTGTTGAAACGCCGGACACCACGGAGGGCGAGGCCGAGGCCAGCGACGAGATTGATGAAACCCCGCCGGTTGAACCCTCAGAAACCGCAGAAACGCCAGAGGGCGACCCTGAGGCTGCGGAAACAGTTGCTGAGACCCCGACCGAGGCCGAGACCGTTACCCCGGAGGAACAGCAAGCCGAAGCACCAGCGCTGTCCGAAGCCCCCGTGCCATCGGTCGAGGTGCTTGATCCGGTTGAGAGTGAGACAGTTGAGGCCGACATCCCAGTGACCCCGTCCGAACAGGTGCCGGACGCGGAAGAGGCCAACGAGACCTCAGAGCTGGCGGTGACCTCGTCGATCCGCCCGCAATTGCCCGACCGTCGCCCAACCCCAGCACCGCAAGGCGTGTTGAGCGGATCGCGGGATTTCAGCGCGCTCAGCTTTCCCTCGCGCCAGATTGAGTCGCCCTTGACCACATACAGGCGTCGCGGCGTTGATGTCTTTACAAGCGGTGACAGCGGCAACCGCAGTGGCGGGCGCGGTCCCGGAAACTCGGACCGAACCAACTATGCCGGGCGCGTTCTGGTGCACCTGAACCGATCGCCAGTGGTCTATTCAGCGGCACGGGGCTTTGCGCGGGTGTTTTTCGTGATCAACCCGGACGGAACCCTGAACTATGTAGAAGTCGTGGACACCAACGGCTCACCGGATCTTGAGCGGGCGGCTAAGGCGCAGGTTCAAGCGGCCTCTCCTTTCCCGAAGCCACCAGGAGGTGTCAGTCGGTCGCTGTCCTTTGTCTATTCAAGCAAATGATCGGTCACAGCCAGTTTCAAGGGCCTGGGATGCTGTGGATTCGGTAACATTTGATACGGCTGATTGGATGCCGTTTTGCCTAATAATTCAGCACTCGGGGAGCCAAGGTAAAACGTTTCAAAATTAAAGAGGTGGCGCAAATTTTTTCTGTTCAATTTATTGTAACAAAGGCTCTGAGGTCTCAAAATAAGTGTAAATCAAAGGATTTTTCACACTGTCGTTAGGTACCTTTGCAAAGATGCAACGGGCGTTATGGCAGAAAATCCCAAAATCCTGCGACTCCGTTGTGTCTCCCGGGGATTTGTCCGAGTAGACGCCCAGCTATTCTTGTAGCCACACTCCTCTCAAAAAACCTATGGATTCACCATGAAGAAGCTTCTTTTCGCATCGACCGCGTTGATCGCAACCGCAAGCGTTGCAGCCGCGGAAGTTAAGTTCAGCGGTTACGGCCGTTTTGGTATCGGGTATCAGGAAGACCGGACCAACGTGACGCAGACCACGACAACTGCAAGTGGCGCAACAAACCAGTTCTCTGCTGACTCCGACAACACCATCCTGGTTTCACGCTTCCGCCTGAACATCGATGCCAATGTCGAAACCGACGGTGGCGTCGAGTTTCAGGGCCGTGTTCGCCTGCAGGCTGACGAAGATTCGGACACCGGTGAGCAGAACGAAGCCGGTTTGAACGGCGCGCGTTTCTCGGTCATTTACGGTGGTCTGCGTGTTGACGCGGGCAACGTTTCAGGTTCGTTCGACAACCTGGATGACTACTTCGGTACGGAACCGGGCCTGGAAGAATTCCTGGGCCAGTACTCGGGTATCAACTATTCGTTCCTGGAATACAGCTCGACCGGTTCGGGTGCGAACGCCGTGTTCTTCCGTTACACCGTTGGTGATTTTGCGTTTTCGGCGTCCTATGATCAGGACACACGTTTCCTGGGCGGCGGCCTGACAGATGATCGTGACCGTTGGGACGTAAGCGCAACCTACGCGTTCAACAACATCAACGTGTCGCTGGCCTATGGTGAGACCGACGAAGGCGCCGGTGTCGACAAGGAAAGCCTGACGGTTCTGACCATCGGCGCCGAGCTGGGCGATTTCTATGGTACAGTTCTGGTCGCCGACGATGACGTTGCAAACAGCAACGAAGATGGCACTGCTTATGGATTCTCGGTCGCTTACGATCTGGGTGCCGCGACCACGCTGCAGCTGGTTTACGGTGACGGTTCTGCAGACAACGACACCCGCAACATCGGTGTTGGCGCTATCTATGACCTGGGCGGCGGTGCAACCCTGCGCGGTGCTGTCGGTGAAATCAAAGATGGCGACGATGACGGTAAAATCCGCGCCGACTTTGGTGCCCAGTTCAACTTCTAAGCTGATCTGAACCATCGAAATATAAGGGCGGTTCTTTGGAACCGCCCTTTTTTTGTTTGCCTAGTTCTTTTCGAAGAACAGGATCACCTCGCCCAACCGCACCCCATAGCGCGAGACATAGGCACGGTTCAGCAGGCGATCCTCGCTGAGCAGCCACATCCAGTCATCGAAATCGACCCGCATCGTGCCATCCTTGACCGGCAGATCAATCTTGTAGGTCCAGTTGAACGTATCACCACGCTCGATCCCGCTGGCCGTCCCCAGTACACCGGGTGCAGTTCCGGTCCAGGTGTCTTCGCCGGTTTTTTTCAGGGTCCAGATGCGCTGTTCGGTGGCACCGTCGTCATAGACGAAATCCTCGACCAGGGTCAGGATCTTGCCGTCCCATGTGCCGTCGATATCAACCGTAAAGCGACGCGGCACGTTGCCCAGCACGTCCTGAAACTGACCGTAGGCTACGGTTTTGCCCGCAAAGAACTCTTCCAGATTCAGTTGCCGGTCGGACAGAAAGGTCTTGGGCACGCGGGGTTTGGCCGAACAGGCGGTCAGGGCAGCAAGCCCAACAATGGCAAGGGCCGGGATCAGAAAACGGCGGGTGATCATTGTAGCGTCCGTGTCTCTGCCGCGGTGTCATAGCCGTTCGTCCCATTCAGATGCGCCGCCTTGGTTTTTGGGGCGGGGCGCATGGTGGCGATCAGCTCAGCGACCTTGATGCCGAACTTACGCATCTCGGATCGGTTCATGATCACGCCGTTTTCCGTCAGATACATCCAGTCAGTGACGTCCAGCGTGTGCCCGCCAGCATCTTCGGGCAGGATGATCCGGTAGGTCAGTTTGACAGTCGATCCCGATATCGTGCCATGCCCTTCCCCCACGATGTCGTCCGCCGTGGCGATGAACGTGTTCCCCGTGCCCAGCTTCAGATACCATTTTCGGGTCATTGTCTTGCCGTTGGAATAAGTGAAAAATTCGGAAAGGGTGCCGGTATTGCCGTCCCATTTTCCCACCATGCGGGCGACAAAGCTGTTCGACATCTTGCCGTCGGGACCATAAATCAGACCCTCGGACAGGATCTCTCCGTTCAGGTTTTCCTTCATCTGAAAGGTCGGCCCGGTTCCGGTGTAATCCGCGGGCGATTGCGACCGAAAGCTTAAAAACCTGCCCTTGGCGGCAAGCAGGGCGAGGATAGCGAATAGCAATACTACGATGAGTTTCATTTGGCTGAGACCTCAGTGGGCAGCGCCAGAACCATTCCAAACGCGCCGAGTTTCAGGATGCAGGGCAGCACGGCATAGGCGAGGTTGAGCGTATTCAACGCCTCGGTCGAGTTTGCTTGTCCCGGGTTGAACCCGCTGCGCTCCAGCAGGGGCAAAGTGATAAAAGCAGCAAGAGCAAGGCCCAGCTTTCCAGCAAATGACCAGATGCCAAACGCAGCGGACGCGTTCAGCCCGGCGCGCGTCAGCACGACCGAGAACATAGCAGGGAGCACCACCATATCCGCGCCCAGTGCCGCCCCAGATGCCAGGCAAATCAGGGCGAACCCGGTCAGGTTCCCAGCTGACAACATGGCAGCCCCGACAAAGCCCGCGATGGACAGGGGCATGGCGATTATCAGGGTCTGTTTAGGACCAATTCGGTTGCTGAGCCTGGCCCATAACGGCACGCTGGCCCCTGCGCTTAGGAAGAACAGGATCAGCAGTGGCCCGGCTTTGCCGGGCAATTGCAGCCGATCTTCGACAAAGAACAAAAACAAGGTCGAGGTGATCGCCACGGGCAAGCTGTTGACCAGCGCCAGCGCCAACAGGCGAAGTGCACCAGCCTGACCCAGACTGGCAAAAGACAGCGGCTCTCCTGTTATTGGGGCGCGTCGCCAGATCGGCAGGGTTACGGCCAGCGTGATAAGGGCGATTACGCCCAGAAACAGCCCAAAAGCCGGATATCCCTGGGCACTGGCACCAAACGCCACAAACAGGGCCGGTGCGCTGGCCGCTAACACCACGCCGGTCAATTGCCCACCTTCACGATATGCGGCCAGCGTCATCAACTCTTTCGGATCAGGGCAATTGGCCAGCGTTGCGCTGCGGCCATACAGTAGGATGGTGCCAAGACTGTAGGCCGAAAACAGAAGCACAAGAATAGATACTAATGCAGCTATATTCGCCCCTTGTGGCAGACCAAATAGCAATGGGAATCCAATCGCCAGCCCGATCGCGGCGGCAGCGGCAAACAGGGTTTGCGCACCCGGCCAGTGGTCGATGGCCCAACCGATCAGCGGATCCTGCACCAAATCCACCAGCCGGATCATCAGCAGGACGGTGCCGATCACACCCAGTCCGATACCCAGATTTACGGCTGCAAACCGCGGCAGATGGATGTAGAGCGGGATACCCGCCGCAGCCAACATCAACGCATAAAGGCTGACCCGCGGATACAACATCACTGACCCTTCAGCTGCTGCGTGAAGCTGGCGGATCTTGTGTCACTTCCCAGAAAAATGGACATGAAGGCGCGTTTTGCATCGGGGTAAGTTAAGGTGCAGGTCCTTTGACCGTTGCGCCAGAATCCAACCTTGTTTGGTCCTTCAGAGATCGCAATATAACTGTCTCCTTTGGCGACGGCCTGAAAACACTGCTTTAGCTGGCTTTGCGTTGGCGCCGGGTTGCCCTGCCGGGCTATCTCTTGCAGCGTCGAGTTAACAAGGGCCTTTTGTTTCAGGGTTTTGCGATAGGTCAGTTGCAGACCAAAATCCTCATCCCATCTAAGTGCTGCCCCTTTGGGCGTGAACAGCTTGGCGTCATAGATCGGCACGCCCAGAAAGCGAAAGGTCGCGCTTCCCCTGAGCTGCGCATCCGTCACCATTTGCGTAATGGGTGAGGCTGCTGACCCGCTCGGGGTCAGCATCACAAAGCTGACCAGAGCCGCTGCGCAGGTGTCAGAAATCCGCCGAGGCAGGGACGGCCGGATCTTTTGCAAGAATGCCATTGTCAGCTCCGATGGTTTGCGGGGTGCCGTTGATAAGCCCGACAACATGCATCGCGCTGGCAATGCCGTCTTCGTGAAAGCCGTGCCGGTTATACGCACCGGCAAACCAGGTTCGATTCTGTCCCTGCATCTCGCGGATTTGTCCCTGTGCTTTCAGAGCGGCATTGTCGAACACGGGATGGGCAAATTCGACCTGATCATAGATTTTCTCCGCAGGAATTTCGGACGCCGCGTTCAGCGACACAAACAGCGGGTCGCTGTCTGGGATGTTCTGCAGCCGGTTCATCCAGTAAGTGACGCTGACATTCCCCCCCTGCGAGCGATAGGTCCAGCTGGACCAGCAGGCCCGGCGTTGGGGCATTTGGCCGGGATCACAATGCAGAACGGCCCTGTTCGGCTGATATCGGATCGCACCCAAGGCAGCCTGTTCGAATGGGGTGGCGGCCTGACCCAGAAGGGCGAGGGATTGATCGGAATGGGTGGCCAGAATGACCTCGTCATACAGATCGGACTGCCCGTGGCTGTGGATGGTCACGCCGGTATCGTCCCGGTGAATGTGTTCGACCGGGCTGGCCAGTCGGATTTCTGAACCACGCGCGCGCAAGGCGGCGTCGATGCGGCGGACATACTCGATGCTGCCGCCTTTGACCGTGTACCACTGATGCTGCTTGGCGCGGCCGCTGGCCAACAGCGCGTGATTGCGGAAGAACTGCACCAGCGAACGGGCCGGAAACTGGTCGACAAACTCAACCGGCGTAGACCAGATCGCACCGCACATCGGCATCAGGTAATTGTCGCGGAACCATTGACCAAGACGCAGTTGGTCGACCAGCTCTCCGATTGTGGTGTCGTCATCCTGGGCGGCTGTGGGGGCCTCTCTGCCGAACCGCAGGATGTCGGCGATCATCTTGTAATAGGCTGGCCGCGCGAGGTTGCGTTTCTGTGCCGTCAGGGTGCGCAGATTGTTCAGCCCGTATTCGATGCGGCCATTGTCGATGGTTGCGCCAAAGCTCATCTCGCTTTTGTCGACAGGCACGTTCAGCTCGTCGAACAGAGCGGTTAAATAGGGGTAGGTGGCATAGTTGAAGACGATGAAGCCGGTATCTACTGGTTGGTCCCCGTTCTTGCCGGCCATGACTGTGCGCGCGTGACCGCCCAGCCGGGGTTCGGCCTCGTACACGGTGACATCGTGGTCTTCTGAAAGATAGTAAGCGGCTGAAAGACCTGAAATGCCTGCACCAACTACTGCGATTTTCTTGCGTACGCCCCGGGCTTCGTCGAACATGCCATCCCCTTTGTGCGACCCTTTACAATAAGATACGCAGAATGGTCGGGGGTGGATCAATAAGGTTAGAAGTTTTTTGGTGATGCACTATGTTGTGGCGTCTGGTGACATCTTTTGGGGTCAGCTATTGCGTGTGATCCATCGCAGGGGTGACGCCGTATTCATAGGGAACACGAATAGAACGGCCCTCGCATGAGCAGCTTTAACGGAAAAACCTATTGGATCATTGGTGCCAGCGAAGGTCTGGGCCGGGCCTTGGCCGAGGCTCTTGGCCGTCAGGGTGCACATCTGGTCCTGTCAGCGCGCAATGCCGAGCGCTTGCAGGCGATCTGCGCCTCCCTGCCCAAAGCGCGGGCGATTCCAATGGATGTGACCGATCCGGATTCTGTGCGCCACGCGATGGCCGAGGCCGGAGAGGTCGATGGGCTGGTGTATAACGCAGGCGCCTATGATCCCATGCGCAGCGGTGATTGGGATACCGAGGCGGCATTGGCGATGACGGATGTGAACTATCTGGGGGCGTTGCGTGTTCTGGGTGAAACCGTGCCCGGCTTTGTGCAGGCGAAGCGCGGAGAGATCACACTTATAGGCTCGCTCGCGGGGTATCACGGCTTGCCGGCTGCGATTGGTTATGGGGCCAGCAAGGCGGCGCTGATTTCGCTGGCCGAGACGATGCGCCATGATCTGGCGGGCACGGGTGTGACGGTTCGGATCGTTAATCCCGGCTTTATCAAGACCCGGTTGACCGAAAAGAACGCGTTCAAGATGCCGATGCTGATGACGCCCGAGGATGCGGCGGATCGGGTGATCAGGGCGATGGGTCGTCGCCGATTCCGCACCGATTTCCCTGCTCCGTTTTCCTGGCTGGTCCGGTTGATTGATTATCTGCCGGATTTTTTGGTCTATCGCGGAAAATAGACCCTAACCAAATTGTCCCTGGCAAAACCAACCCGCCGACATGGTGCCGCCATGGCCGTAAAACAGCCATAACCGTTCACCCTGTTGCGTCACCACCACCCAGTAATCGCGCACCCCACTGCGCCAGTTGGGGTCATCCAGCCACCATTCCGGCGCGATCCGTTCCGGGCCGGTGGCCTGGGACAGCTGCCAGTCGCGCCCGCGCCAGCGGAACGCAATTGGTACATCCGGGGTTTCCGGGGCCATCACCGGCTCGGGCTGCCACATCTGCAGGGGCCGTGGGCGCGATGGGGCAGGCCAGTCGCACGCGGGCTCTGACCATGCTGCTGCCAGCGTCTGGGCGGTTTTCTCAGGGATATGTGAGGCCGCAGGATGCCGTCTTGTGATCACCTCAAGCCCGACCCGCGCGCCCAGTTTTCCAATCAGATCATCCACTGCCGTATTGCCCTCCAACCGGTCACTGACGGCGCGGCGGGCCTCGGCGTGGCCAGCCATCGTACGGGCGTGGATCGGCTCGGTCTGGACCGCCACAAGCCGCAGCATGTCGATACCATAGCCCGCGTCGATCTTGTCGATTTTCATCTCTAACAAGGGGCGAATACGATGTTTGTCATAAGCCGGGCGGGCCAGACCGACCTCGATAACTTCAGCCGCCTGGTCGGCGCGATGTGCCTCAAGCCGCAGGGTGCGCACCCCGCGGGCTTTTTCTTCCAGCTTGGTGCAAAGCGTGGGCAGCATCCGGTCGATCGCGGCCATCACGTCCTCGACCAACCCGATCGGATTGGGCAGAGTCATCCGCACCGCAAAGTGATGTGGCGCGCGCGCGGGTGAGACCGGTTCGGGCGCGCTGCCCATCGCCTGATCCAGCCGCAGCACCAGCCCCCGTCCAAACCGTCGCGCAAGGGACGCACGCGGCTGGCCCAGCAGATCGCCGATCCGGCGCAGGCCCAGACGGTTCAGCTGTGCCACCACTTGATCCTCCAGCCGCAGCGCCGCGATGGGCAGGGGGCTGAGCGCGCCATACGCCTGCCCCGGCGCGGCGACCCGCGCGCCACCCCCCAGGGCCATCACCTGCGGTGCGGCGCCACCTCTGGTCCAGTGCCGCCGTTTGGTGGCGCGGGCACGGGTGGCGCGGGCCTCTTGGCTGATGGCGTCGCCATTGCGGTCGGACGTGGCCTCTTGCCCGGCATAGCGCGCCAACGCCCAGGCTGCGCCCAGCGTGTCGGCAATGCCCATCTGAACACTCAGACCCATATCGGCGCAGTCGATTTCCAAAACGCGCAGCAGCGCCTCTTCGCCGCCGAACAGATGGGCACAGCCCGACAGGTCGACGATCAGCCCGTCGGGGACCTCTTCAGCCACCCAGGGGCTGAACTTGCCCGCCCAGCGGCGCAGCGCGGTCAGGAACACGGCCTCGGCCGGGGCGTTGCGGGGGCGGGTAACAAGCGATGCGCACATGGCATGGGCGTCGCGTACCGGCTGGCCGACCCGTAAACCGGCGGCCTGCGCATCCGCATTCAGCGAGGTGATAACCTGCATGTTCGACTGCTCGGCCACCACGGCCAAAGGCCCATCCTGCAGGCCGCGCGCGGCGCGAACCAGCCGTTCGGCCCCAAGACAGGGAAACCACAAAGAGAGTATTCGGCGTTTGGGCATCGGGCAGACATCAAAATGTTCTCACTTTGTTCCTAAATGAGAATCACACCCCGAGTCCACGCCTACCCGCAGGTCAGGCGTTGAATGACACCTTCTGAATCCACATAAACATTCAGCCGGTCGATGCGGTAATCCTGCGTGGCGATGCCATCAGGACCCAGAACCCGCGCCCGTTCCGGCAGTTGCGCCTGAATGCCCGAGACCGGCTGACCAACAGAACCTGCAAACGCATCGCCTTCACAAAAGGCCAGATCGACCGGCGCGGCCTCGGGCGGCAGGGGGCTGTCATCTGGGGGCGGAGGCGTCTGTGCACAGGCCGCCAGCAGGGCCAGTGCGGGTAAAAATCGGTGCATTGGCGTTCCTCATTCTGACTATGTCGTTTCTGCAATATCAAATGTTTAGCCATCCTGCCATCAAAGTGCAGTTGAAAACACCCTGCAATTAACGCAGGGTCGGGTCAAAATCGACAGGGAGATGAAAGCCATGCGTACCCGTGCTGCCGTCGCCGTTCAGGCGGGCAAACCTTTGGAAGTGATGGATGTGAACCTCGAAGGCCCCAAAGCCGGTGAGGTTCTGGTTGAGATCAAGGCCACCGGCATTTGCCACACCGACGAATTCACCCTGTCGGGTGCCGACCCCGAAGGTTTGTTTCCGGCCATTCTGGGCCACGAAGGCGCAGGCGTGGTGGTTGATGTGGGCCCCGGTGTCACCAGCCTGAAACCGGGTGATCATGTGATCCCGCTCTACACGCCGGAATGTCGCGAGTGCGAATACTGCCTGCACCCCAAGACGAACCTGTGTCAGGCGATCCGTTCTACGCAGGGGCAAGGCTTGATGCCCGATGGCACCTCGCGCTTTTCGACGTTGGATGGGGATCCGATCCTGCACTACATGGGCTGCTCGACCTTTTCGAACCACACGGTGCTGCCCGAGATCGCGCTGGCCAAAGTGCGCCCGGACGCGCCGTTCGACAAGATCTGCTATATCGGTTGTGGTGTGACCACCGGCATCGGCGCGGTGATCAACACTGCCAAGGTGGAGATCGGCAGCCGCGCCATCGTGTTCGGCTTGGGCGGCATTGGTCTGAACGTGATCCAGGGCCTGCGTCTGGCCGGAGCGGATCAGATTGTCGGCGTCGACCTGAACCCCTCCAAGGTAGAAATGGCCACCCGTTTTGGCATGACCGATTTCGTCAACCCGTCCGAGGTTGAAGGCGATCTGGTCCCCTATCTGGTCGATCTGACCAAGGGCGGTGCGGATTACACCTTTGACGCCACCGGCAACGTGGGCGTTATGCGCACGGCACTGGAATCTGCGCATAAGGGCTGGGGAGAATCGATCATCATCGGCGTGGCGCCCGCGGGGGCCGAAATCTCGACCCGACCGTTCCAGCTGGTGACCGGGCGTTCGTGGCGCGGTACAGCATTCGGCGGAGCGCGGGGTCGGACAGATGTGCCACAGATCGTCGACTGGTACATGGACGGCAAGATCGAGATCGACCCTATGATCACCCACACCATGGGTCTGGACGACATCAACCACGGGTTCGACCTGATGCATAAGGGCGAAAGCATTCGGTCGGTGGTGGTGTACTGAGAAAACCAAAAAAATTTCCAAGGGCGGGCTTTTGCTCGCCCATTTTGATTCTTACATTCCTCACCATGAATTAAATTTAAGGTTGAGGATTTCAGGTGACGACAGGACGAACAGACCGCCTTGCGGTTCTGATTGACGCGGACAATGTCTCCGCAAAACATGCAGCAGAGATTTTTGAAGAAATAGCCACGTTGGGAGAGGCTGGCCTACGGCGGATATACGGCGATTTTTCCAATGGGTCGCCGCAGGGGTGGGAAGCTAAATCACTGGCCGAATACGCCATTGTTCCCCATCAGCAATTCGCCAATACCACCGGGAAAAACTCAAGCGATATCGCACTGGTCATTGATGCCATGGACATCTTGCATTCGGGACGGTTCAGCGGGTTTGTTTTGGTATCCTCAGACAGCGATTTCACACGTCTTGCCAGCCGCATTCGCGAACAAGGGCTGGACGTGTTTGGTATCGGAGAACGTAAGGCGCCCAAGGCCTTCGTGGCGGCGTGCAATCGGTTCATTTACATTGAAAACATTGAAAAGCCCGAAGCTGGCGCGGCAAAATCCCAAAAGGGCGAGAGCCCGAAATCGAAGCATGACCTGAACCATGCCTTCCAATTGATCCGTAATGTTGCAAAGAACACGAACGAACCCGATGGCTGGGCCACACTTGGGTTCGTTGGGCACCAA
Organism: Ruegeria meonggei; assembly: GCF_042768335.1. Taxonomy (NCBI): domain Bacteria; kingdom Pseudomonadati; phylum Pseudomonadota; class Alphaproteobacteria; order Rhodobacterales; family Roseobacteraceae; genus Ruegeria; species Ruegeria meonggei. Next base: position 3,173,873 of record NZ_JAXHBT010000001.1, read on the forward strand.
CTGGGTAAAATATATCCGGATTTTGACGCCCGCACCTACGGCTACAAAAGGCTGAGTGATCTGGTGCGCGCCTTGGACCGGTTTGAAAAAAGCGGCACAAACGGCGACCTCAAGATCAGAAGCACGGAGCCTTGACGGCGTGGGTTTATTCCCCCGGACGTGTCGCCCCGGTATCCGATCTGGGTGACCGGACCCGCAGAACCGGAGTGTTGGCGGATGCGTTGGACCGGCTTTCGCGCCAGACCACAAAGACGCCGGATGCGATGATGATGCTGGCACCGACGGCGACCCAGCCGTCAGGTTTTTCGCCAAAGAACGCCATGCCAAAGATCGTGGCCCAGATGATCTGGCTGTATTGGCTGGGCGCAATGACGCCAGCTGGAGCCGCGCGGTAGGCCATGATGATCAGGTGCTGCGCGATGACGGAAAACACCCCCACCAAGGCCATCATCGCCAGATGCAGCAGCGAGGGCGGCAGATAGACGGCGGGCTGGGCAAGGCTCATCACCACGATGGCCAGCAGCATCGGATAGAGGATCAGCACAGCCGAGCGCTCCTCATTCCCGATCTTACGCACCAGAACGGATGCAAAGGCGCTGCAGAAAGCCGCCGTCAGCGCCGCCAGATGGCCCAACGTGATGTCCGTGGTGCCGGGGCGCAGGACGATCAGAACGCCGATCAGGCCCACACCTACGGCGGCCCAACGCTGGGCCCGGACCACTTCGCCCAGAATGGGGATCGACAGGACGGTGACGATCAGCGGGAAGGAGAACAGCAGCGAATAGACCTCGGCCAGCGGGAGCACGGAGAAAGCGTAAAACGCGCAGGACATGCCGGTGACCATCAGCGCGGATCGCAATAGGACCAGCCACGGGTGGTGCGGCAGAAAGTTACCCGTTGACCGATCAGTCAGGATCGTGACCGCCATCGGCACAAAAGAAAACAGCGTGGCGAAGAATATGATCTGCAGCACCGAATACGTGCCGCCCAGCACCTTGATCAGCGCGTCGTGGCTGGCAAAGACGGCAAAGCCCAGAAAGGCATAACCCAGGCCGCGGACTGTGGTGTTTTGCGTGTTCATCAGACTGTCTCGTAGACCGGATCAATGGGCCGCGCATCGGTTTGGATGGCGCGGCGGCTGTGTCTAACCGGTGCTTAAACCCAATTTGCCGAGGCGCATAGCCCCTATTTTACCGCTAACATGGCATAACCGTCATGATCAGGGATCATCGCAGGAGCGGCGGCGCGTCCTTGGGTTGGCGCGCAGATTGCACGCCGGCCCGCATCCCCACCCCGATGCGACGCGCCAGCGCCACCCAAGGCGTGGCGGTTTCCGGTGGCAGGGTTTGGGTGGCGACCTCTTCGAACAGGTCCAGCCAATGGGCGAACATCTCAGGGCGCACATCGGGCCGTTCGATATGGACCCGCTGCGGATTGCCGTCATAGCTGCGCTCATACAGGATGGCGTTGCGCCAAAAGGCGGCGATCTTGTCCTCATGTGCGGGCCAGTTGGTGACATGTTTGCCAAAGACCGGGCCCAGCACCGCATCCTGTCGGACACGGGCGTAAAAGGCGCGCACCTGCGCGTTGATCTGATCCGGTGTCGCGGGAAAGCGCGGGGGCAGGGTGGGTCTGGTCATGGTGGCCTGATCTACGTCTCTGTTTTGGGCAGATAGGTCGTTCCGGCGTCACGGAACAGAGGTGGTTTTGTCGCGCCCCTCCGGCGTCAGCAGGTGCCGCAGCAGGGCGACCGGATGCGCCTTCAGGCTGAGACGGGTGGCGACGTAATCCTCGACCACCTGTTCGCCCAGGGTCATCTGCGGCAGATGGGCTGCGGGCTCATCCAGAGCTTCGCCCTCCAGATCCTGCGAAAACAGCGGCAGCGGTTTGGCAGTGGCAATCGCTTTGGCCTGCCACAGCGCCTCGCGCCGGGTCAGGTCGCAGGCGGCAAAGGCATCGGCCTCGGCCAGCCGCTCGATCACAGACGGCCCAAGGCCCGCGCGGCGCCAGACGTCATCGACCTGGGTATAGCCATTGCCGCGCGCGGCGGTCAGCCAACTGGCGTCTTCCTCGCTGAGACCCTTGATCTGGCGGAACCCCAGCCGCAGGGCCAGCCCGCCATGGCCGCCAGGCTCCATCACATTGTCCCAGAAGCTGGCATTGATGCAGACCGGGCGCACTTGAACCCCATGCTCGCGCGCATCGCGGACGATCTGGGCGGGGGCATAGAACCCCATTGGCTGCGAATTCAGCAGGGCGCAGGCGAAGATGCCCGGGTGGTGGCATTTGATCCAGGCCGAGGCATAGACCAACAGTGCAAAGCTGGCCGCGTGGCTTTCGGGGAAGCCATAGGAACCGAAGCCCTCGATCTGGGAAAAACAGCGCTCGGCAAAATCGTCGTCATAGCCGTTGCGGTTCATCCCGCGCAGGAACAGCGCGCGAAACTCGCTGACATTGCCATGTTTCTTGAAGGTCGCCAGTGACCGGCGCAGCCGGTCCGCCTGTTCCGGGGTAAAGCCCGCGCCGACAATGGCGATCTGCATCGCCTGTTCCTGAAACAGCGGCACGCCGAGGGTCTTGCCCAGCACCTCACCCAGCTCGTCCGAGGGGAAGCTGACCTCCTCCTCTCCGTTACGCCGCCGGATATAGGGGTGAACCATGTCACCCTGAATGGGGCCGGGGCGGATGATGGCGACCTCGATCACCAGATCATAGAAATTGCGCGGGCGCATCCGGGGTAGAAAGTTCATTTGTGCACGTGATTCCACCTGAAACACGCCGATACTGTCGGCCTTGCACAGCATGTCATAGACCACCGGGTCCTCGGGCGGCAGGGTGGCCAGGGTATAGCCGGTCTGGTGGTGCTGGGTGATCAGATCGAACGCCTTGCGGATGCAGGTCAGCATGCCAAGGCTGAGGACATCGACCTTAAGGATGCCAAGCGTGTCGATATCGTCCTTGTCCCAGCAGATAACCGTGCGATCCTCCATGGCGGCGTTTTCAATGGGGACCAGCTCGTCCAGCCGCCCTTCGGTGATGATGAAGCCGCCGACATGTTGCGACAGGTGACGGGGGAAGCCGTTGATCTCATAGACCAGCATTAGGGTCTGTTTCAGGCGGCGATCTTCGGGGTCGAGGCCGATCTCGCGCATCCGCTCGGCCTCAAGCCCGGCGGCTGAGAAAAAGCCCCAAAGCTGCGAGGAGAGTGACGAGATGGTGTCTTCGGTCAGGCCCATCGCCCGCCCGACCTCGCGGATGGCGCGTTTGCCGCGGTAATGCACCACCGTGGCGCAGAGGCCGGCGCGGTGGCGACCATAGCGGTCATAGATGTGCTGGATCACCTCTTCGCGGCGTTCATGTTCGAAATCCACGTCGATATCGGGCGGTTCATCGCGTGCCTCTGACACAAAGCGTTCAAACACCATGGTGCCCATCTCGGGGCTGACCTCGGTGATGCCGAGGCAGAAACAGACCACCGAATTGGCCGCTGATCCGCGCCCCTGGCACAGGATGTCCCGTGATCGGGCGAAATGGACAATGTCGCGGACGGTCAAAAAATAAGGCTCGTATTTTAGCTTGCCGATCAGCGCGAGTTCATGGGCCAACATCTTTTTGGCCTTGTCCGAAGCCCCCGCCGGATAACGCCAGTGCAGCCCCTCATGTGCCAGACGGTGCAGGCGCTGGGTCGGGGTTTCCTGTTCGCTGCCCTCGCTGGGGTATTCATAGCGCAGCTCATCCAGCGAGAATGTGAGCTGTTCGCTGAGGTCATAGGCACGGGTCACGGCGCCCTCATGGCCCTTGAAGATGCGCAGCATTTCGGGTTCCGAGCGCAGACGCTGCTCTCCATTGGCTAGCGCCTTGCGACCCAGATCATCCACCTTGCGGCGCAGGCGGATGGCGGTCACCACATCCGCCAGTTTGCGGCGGGCCCCGTGGTGCATCAGGGGCGTGGCACTGGCGAGTGTGGGCAGGTCGAGTTGCTTTGCTTCAGTCTCTAATACAGAGAAAAACGCATTGTCTGCGCCATCATAGCGGGGGTGCATCAACAGATGCATCCGCCCGGCAAAGCGGCGCGTCAGCTGCTGCGCCTGTGTCCGCCAAGGGCTCCGCCCGTCTTTCGCCTGAGAAGCGCCACTGGCGCTTCTCCGAGACGGCTCAGACTCCGCGGCGCCCTGCGACGGGGTCGCCTGTGGCCAGAGCAGCAGGTGGAGACCGTCGGAGAATTCCATCAGGTCGGACAGGTGCAGGATGCAATCGCCTTTCTCGGCGCGCAGGCGGCCCCTGGACAGGATGCGGCACAGGTTGGCCCAGCCCTGCCGGTTCAGGGGCAGGGCGGTGACGGTGGGCGCATCGGTAAAGATCAGCCGCGCCGCCGGGATCAGGCGCGGCACCGCATGGACGGGGTAGGAGGGCGGTTTGGGGATGTGATCGGGGCAGGGCGGGCCGATCGAGGTGTTCTGCGCCTCCCACTCCAGCCTTTCGCGCACCTTGCGGGCGATCTCGCGCGCTTGGGTATGGGCACGGACGATGCCGGCCACCGAGTTGTCATCAGCAATGGCAATCGCGGGCAGGCCCAGGGTGACGGCACGCTCCATATACTCCTCGGGGTGGGAGGCCCCGGTGAGGAAGGTGAAGTTCGAGGTGATCGACAATTCGGCATACATGGCGATTCTCTATTATATTCACGTTTTGTTCTTTTTCGAGTCCTTTGCGCCATTGCGCAGGAAACGGGTCGCCTGGTGGTAGGGCGGTGGACATATTTGGGCCAGAAAAGGAGACATATCATGCACAGAATTTCTGCCCTCCCCACCGCTCAGGTTGAGGCCTATCGCAGCGGTGCGCCCGACGGCTATGGCAACCCGCCGGAGCGGGCGATTTCAAACGGGCAGGGCAACCCCTGCCGCCACTGCCTGACCTATATTCCGGAGGGAAAAGAGATGCTGGTGCTGGCCCACAGGCCCTTTCCCGCGACGCAGCCATTTGCCGAAACCGGGCCGATTTACCTTTGTGTAGAGCCTTGTCAGCGCCATGAGGACCCGTCAGAATTGCCCGAGGCGCTGACCGCCTCACCCAATTATCTGATCAAAGGGTACGGGGTGGATGACCGCATCGTCTATGGCACCGGGATCATCACGCCACAGGCGGATATACATAACGCGGCCGAGGATATCTTTGCCCGCGATGATGTTGCTTATATCCACATCCGCTCGGCGCTGAACAATTGCTATCACGCGCGGATCGACCGGACCTAAAGCCTGACGCGGTGTATACCCCGGCGCGGCTGATCCTGATCATCCGCCGGGGGATCATCTGATTGAGCCGAGGTCAGGGCGAGGAACACATCCTCAAGGTCTGCCTCTTCGGTGCGGACGTCACGGATGCGGATATCAGCTGTCCTAACGGATTCCAGAACCCGTTCGGCGCTGGTCTGCGCGCTGCGATAATGCAGAACCAAACTGCCATCGTCGCGCAAAGCGGCCTCGACGCCGTCAGCCACTGGCAAGCCCGTGACCGGGGCGTCTGGAGTGATCACCATGGTGCGGCTATCCATCCGGTCCAGCAGGTTGGCGGTGCTGTCCTGCGCGATCTTTTCGCCGTGGTTGATGATTGCGATTTGATCGCACATTTCCTGCGCTTCTTCCAGGTAATGGGTGGTCAGAATGATCGTCATGCCCTGTTCGTTCAGCTTGCGTACGTTGGACCACAGCATCTGGCGCAACTCGATGTCTACACCGGCCGTGGGTTCGTCCAGCACCAGGATGCGGGGGTGATGCACCAATGCCTTGGCCAGCAGCAGACGTCGCCGCATCCCGCCGGACAGGGTGCGGGCATAAGCCTCGGCCTTGTCGCTGAGGCCGACAAGTTCGAGGATCTCGTCGCTGCGGCGCTGCGATTTGGGCACGCCATAAAGGCCAGCCTGCACCTCAAGCGCGCCCCGTGGCGAGAAGAATGGATCAAGGTTCAGCTCTTGCGGCATGACACCGATGGCCGCGCGTGACTGGCGTGGGTGCTGATCCTGATCAAAGCCCCAGATCGACACATGACCTGCGGTTTTCACCACCAGACCCGCCAAAATGTTGATCAGGGTCGATTTCCCGGCGCCGTTCGGCCCCAGCAGACCAAAGACGGACCCGCGCGGGATAGTCAGGTCGATACCTTTCAGCGCCTGCTTTTCGGGCTGGCCTTTGCTGCCGCGATAGGTTTTGCGCAGCCCGTCGATCCTGATTGCCGCATCGCCCATGTCGCTCTTGCCCCCGGTTTACTCATCGCTCATAAACGCACCTAGTACATGCCCGCGAGGCCGACAACCGCAGAAGGATCGCCAGCCGTGACCATCGAAGCGCCGGAAACCAAGATCGTTGAAACCGCCCGGGTCGCCTGTGACGGCGGCGAAGGCGCATTGGGCCATCCGCGCGTCTGGTTACAAATCCCCGAGGATACCGGCTGGGTCGAATGCCCGTATTGCGATTGCAAATACGTCCTGGCAGGGCACGAAGCCCAGGCCTGATCGCATGATATGTGCTGTGTGGCTCATAGATTTGGTCAGGCTGGCCTAGACTGTGACGCATTCACGACAGAACGGAGGCCGGATGCTGTTTGCAGTGCAGCTTTTGCAGCTATCAGATCAAGAGCCTCTGGCCAAAGGTGGCCACCGGGATGTCTATGCGTGCCCGGGCCAACCTGAACTGCTGATTAAGGTGACACGGCCGCGAACACGCCGGAACCGATCCTTCTCGAAACGTCTTGTGCGGAGGCTTATGCCGGATTCTGCCTTTCGCAATGCGCTGAAAGAAATCGAGTGCGAGATGAAGGCAGCCTTGAAAAGCGGCCCCGATATCGCGCAACTGCCGTTGGCGCGATCCTTTGGGATAGTGCAGACGGATGTCGGACCGGGGGTTGTGGTCGAAAAGATCCAATCCGACGATGGCGATCTTGCCCGCCATTTGTCGTGGATGTGCAAACGCAATGTGTTGAATGACGCCATTTTGGAGAACCTCAACAGCTTTGTGCAAAAGCTGTACGCGTTTCAGATCGTTGGCCGCGATATCCACGAAATGAACATCGTCTACGGGCAGCGCGATCAGGTGCATATGTTCTTTCTGATCGATGGCTACGGCGAACGTAACCTTGTCCCTCTGCGCACGCTGAGCCGCAAGTTGAATGACCGGTCGCTGAACAAACAGATGCGACAGATTGCCGATAACACTGGCTTGCGCTGGGACGCGGCGACGCGGGCCTTCAGTTTGAACTGAACGACCGCCCTCTGGGCAATCCGGGCGCATTCCCAAGTCTTGCCATGTTTCAATGCTATCTGGAGCGCACATTTGCATGAGGGTGAACGATGACTGAAGTTACCGCGCAGAACGACCACAGCCCTGTTTTTGGTTGGCTGGGCTTTTTGATTGCCTCAACCTCCCTCATGGCGGCGTTGTTTGTTTTTTGGGCGGGGCCTTTTGCGCCCCAGCAATCTACCGGCGTTTCTCTGGGAGAGCTTGCAGCTGAAATCGGTAAATCCACTTTGCGCTCGGCCGCTGGGCTGGACCAGCCTGAGCCTGTTGCACGCGCGCGCAACATGGATGATTTCCTGCAAATCGGCGTTGCCATGTTGGGTGGCCTGGCGATCATTCTCGCGGCTGTCGGTCTGATGCGCCATGAAAAAAAGCGCCCCGCCATAGCGGGCATCGTGATCGGCGCGGGCGCGATCCTGTTTCAGTTCTTCGCGATGGCCTTTTTCGCCCTTTTGGGTGTGTTGGTCATCATGGCCTTGCTGAACAGCTTCTCGGATGTCTTCTCAGGCCTCTTCGGCGGATAGTACCCCTTCTTCGCTGGTCACCCGCGCGGCCCTGTGGCAGAACCATCCCTGTCTGACAGGGAGAGCGCGCATGAGTGAATTCGGCAAAGGGTGTCACCTGCATCTGATCGATGGATCGGCCTTTATTTTTCGAGCCTATCACGCACTGCCACCGCTGACGCGCAAGTCTGACGGGTTGCCGATCGGCGCCGTTTCGGGCTTTTGCAACATGCTGCAGAAATATGTCGAAGGGAATGCGGGGCCGGACGCGCCAACTCATGTGGCAGTGATCTTCGACAAGGGCTCGCACACGTTCCGCAATGACATGTATGATCTGTATAAGGCCAACCGAGAGGCTATGCCCGAGGACCTGCGCCCGCAGATGCCCCTGACCCGTGAGGCGACACGTGCCTTCAACATCGCCTGCAAAGAGCTTGAGGGCTATGAGGCCGACGATATCATTGCCACCCTTGCCGTTCAGGCGCGAGAGGCTGGTGGGCGTGTGACCATCGTCAGTTCCGACAAGGACCTGATGCAGCTTGTTGGCGGCGGCGTCGAGATGCTGGATGCGATGAAGAACAAGCGCATTGACCGCGACGGGGTGATCGAGAAATTCGGCGTCGGCCCGGAACGTGTGGTCGATGTACAGGCGCTGGCCGGAGACAGTGTCGACAACGTGCCCGGCGCGCCGGGGATCGGGATCAAGACGGCGGCGCTGCTGATCAATGAATATGGCGATCTGGAAACTCTGCTAGACCGTGCCGAAGAGATCAAACAGCCTAAACGCCGCCAGACCCTGATCGAAAAGCGCGACCAGATCGAGCTGTCGAAAAGGCTGGTGCAGTTGGATGAGCAGACGCCTTTGGATTTCACTCTGGACGATCTTGAGGTCAAAGACCCCGAACCGGAAACGCTGTTGGGGTTTCTGGCCGAGATGGAGTTCCGCACCCTGACCAAGCGTATTGCCGACAAGCTGGGGGCCGAGGCCCCGTCAATTGCGGATGCGCCTGCACCTGTGGATGAGCCGGAAGTTGAGGCCGCGCCCTTTGATGCATCGAAGTACGAATGCGTGCGGGATGCGGCGGCCCTGCAAAATTGGATCGACCAAGCTTATGAACGTGGCTGGGTCGCGGTGGATACCGAAACCACCGGCCTGAACGAGATGATCGCCGATCTGGTCGGCATCTCGCTGTGCATTGAGGCGGGCACGGCCTGTTACGTCCCGCTGATTCATCGTCAAAGTGCGACTGATGACCTGTTTGGCTCGGTTGCGCTGGCCGAAGGGCAGATGCCGCTGGATCAGGCTTTGAACTTGCTGAAGCCGATGCTTGAGGACCCGTCGATCCTGAAGATCGGGCAGAACATGAAATACGATGCCAAGATATTCAAACGCTATGGGGTCACTGTCGCGCCGATCGACGACACGATGTTGATGTCTTATGCGATGCATGGCGGCGAACATGGGCATGGGATGGATACGCTCTCGGAACGGTATCTGAGCCATACGCCGATTCCGATCAAGCCGCTGCTGGGGTCCGGAAAATCGGCAATCACCTTTGACAAGGTGCCGATTGACGAGGCCACCGCTTATGCGGCAGAGGACGCCGATATCACCTTGCGCCTGTGGAAGCTGTTCAAACCACAACTGCATCAGGTACAGGTGACGACGGTTTATGAAACGCTGGAACGTCCGTTGGTGCCGGTTCTGACCGAGATGGAGATGCACGGCATCAAGGTCGACCGCGATGTGCTGTCCCGCATGTCCAACGCCTTTGCGCAGAAAATGGCCGGGTTAGAGGCTGAAATCCACGAATTGGCAGGAGAGCCGTTCAATGTCGGGTCGCCGGCGCAGCTGGGTGAGATCCTGTTCGACAAGATGGGTTTGGAAGGCGGCAAGAAAGGCAAGACCGGAAAGTATTCGACCGGGGCCGATATTCTTGAGGATCTGGCGACCGAGCATGAATTGCCGCGCCGGGTGTTGGACTGGCGGCAATTGTCCAAGCTGAAATCGACTTATACGGACGCGCTGCAGACCCATATCAACCCCGATACGGGCCGGGTGCATACGTCTTATTCGATCACCGGGGCCAATACAGGCCGTCTGGCCTCAACCGATCCGAACCTGCAGAACATTCCAGTGCGCACTGAAGAGGGACGGCGCATTCGCGAGGCGTTCATCGCCGAGCCGGGCAATGTGCTGGTCAGCCTCGACTACAGCCAGATTGAGTTGCGGATTCTGGCACATATCGCGGAAATCCCTGCCTTGAAACAGGCCTTTACGGATGGGTTGGACATTCACGCCATGACTGCGTCCGAGATGTTCGACGTACCGTTGGACGAGATGACTCCGGATATTCGCCGCCAAGCCAAAGCGATCAACTTTGGTGTGATCTACGGCATCTCGGGTTTTGGTCTGGCGCGCAACCTGCGCATTCCCCGGGCCGAGGCGCAAGGATTCATCGACCGGTATTTCGAGCGTTTCCCGGGAATCAGAGCCTATATGGACGACACCGTCGCCTTTGCGAAAGAGCACGGTTATGTTCAGACCTTGTTCGGGCGTAAAATTCACACACCCGAGATCAATGCCAAGGGGCCGCATGCCGGGTTCTCGCGTCGGGCGGCGATCAACGCGCCGATCCAGGGGACGGCAGCGGATGTGATCCGGCGCGCCATGGTGCGGATGCCGGGGGCGATCAACGGGTTGCCTGCCAGGATGCTGTTGCAAGTGCATGATGAATTGTTGTTCGAAGTGGCCGAAGACGCGGTGGATCAGGTGATCAGTGTGGCGCGCGACATTATGGAAGGTGCATCAAACCCGGCGGTGAAACTGGACGTAAAGCTGAGCGTGGATGCCGGGCAGGGCGCGAACTGGGCTGAAGCCCACTAGACGTTTATAATGCGGGCTGCGCTACTCATCAGGCCCGACGGGCCCTCTTCGCAGCGGGTCAGCCCTGCGGTCTGACCATGCGATTGACCAGCCGTTGCACGCTGGGACCAAGCAGCAGGATGACAGTGAAGGCGATGGGCCAGCAAAAAGCCCAGGACGCCATCCAATCCCCAATCGTGCCGGGGCCAAACCCGATGGCTTTAACCGTGGCGATCCCTGTCACGATGCAGGACATGAGGCCGGACATGATCAGGCTAAATACGGCGCGGGCATAGCGGGCAGGGAACATGTCTGGCCTCCTTGACTCTGTGATGATCGGGTGTGGGGTATTTCGGGATCAATTGCCAGACAGCATCATGAGGCGCGGTGTCACATCCAGCCCAGCGATTGGCTGGTGCGGGATGTGGAGGCGGTGTATTCGGCGCTGACCCAACCAGAATAGCCGGTGTTTTCCATCGCGGCGAAAAGGGCTGCGAAATCTGTTGGGCCGCGCCCCGGTTCCGAGCGGTCGGGGGCAGCACCGATCTGGGCGTGAACGACCCGCGGGTGAAACCGATCCCAGATCGCCTGCGCGTCGCCATGGATCATATGGGCGTGAAAGCTGTCAAATTGCAGACCCAGATTGGGGCGGTCCACCTGGTTCAAAATCTCGACCGCCAGATCGTAGTCGTTCAGGAAGTACCCGGGTTGTGACACCGGGTTGAGCGGTTCGATCGTGATTTGCTGATGGGGGGCGAAATCAGCGGCCCATTGCAGGTTCTTCACAAAGCATTCCAGCGCATCCGACCCTGAGGCATAGCCCGACATGATATGGATCAGCCCGGGTCGCAGGATATCGGCATAACGCAAAACGCGACGGATATCAGACTGAAAACGCGCCTCACCCCCGGGGATGGCTGCATATCCCGGCGCACCCCCGGTATAGTTCGGCGGTGGCGCGTTGATCAGTACCAGATCCAGCCCGTTGGCCAGCAGGGCGCGGCGGGTTTCTTTTGCCGCCTGTTCGTAGGGAAACAAAATCTCGACCGCTTTAAAGCCCGCCTCAGCCGCAGCCTGAAACCGGTCGAGATAAGGAAGCTCGGTGAACAGCAGCGAGATATTGGCAGCGAATTTGGGCATGTGGGGCCTCGGAAATCTGATGGCCGAACCATAGCGTCGGGCCGGTTTCAGTGAAAGGGACTGAAAACGACAGATTGTCGAAAATCGACCAGATCGCCCGGCGCATTTCAGTGAGGTTCGGAACATTACGGCGAATCATTTCAGGCGCCGTACCAACAAAAGGTTTGACCCTAATGGCGATGAGCCCTGACCCCGTGCGCGGGACCACCCTTTCTATGTCCGGCGGAAGGATTTCTGCCTTGTCCGGAAATGGGTTGGCGGTCGCTTCAATGCTGACTTGGGCGGCCGGGTTTCCGGCGGCCGAGGTGTTGTTGCAGACCTGGCCACCGGTTGCTCTGTTGGCGGCGCGGTTGGCGCTTGCGGTGGTTGTCATGGTGCCGATCTGGCTTTTGATCGACGGGCCGCGGCGGGTGCTGCGTGCCCGCTGGGGCCATGCGATGCTGGTCGGAGGGCTTGGGATTGGCATTGCCATGTTCCTGCTTATTGTTGCGCAAAAGCTGACCGATCCGGTGACGGTTGCAATCATTGCCTCTTGTGCGCCGCTGATGGCCACAGTGCTGGAGCTTGCAGCAGGCACGCGGCGCTTGCGGTGGAATTTTGCGCTGGGTGTGTTGGTGTCGATTGTCGGCGGATTGATTGCGACCAGTGCGGTGGCGCCTGCTCAGCTGGGTCTGGGGGCGGTCTGTGCCATTGGGGCAACGGGCCTGTTCTGCTGGGCCAGCATGGCAACGGCGCGCGACTTTCCAGACCTTAGCCACACGGGACGCACCACGATCACGTTCGCTGGCGGGCTGGTCATGGCATCGCTGCTGGTGTTTGGGGCGGCGCAGATGGGTATGGATGTGTTGCCTGCGACCGCCTTTGACACTCAGCAGGCTGGGATGTTGATGATCTACGCGATTATCTCGATGGGGCTGAGCCAGGTTTTCTTTGTCGCGTCCATTGGTAAGCTGGGCGTCGCTCTGACCTCATTCCATATCAACATCGCGCCGTTTTACGTGATGGTGATCATGGTGATGATGGGGGATGAGTGGAATTCAACCCGCGCGCTGGGCGCAGGGATCGTGGCGCTGTCCGTTGTGCTGGCGCAGGATCGCCGGGTCGCGCGCCCGGCTTAGCCCGGCAAATCGTCCGAACGGATCAGCGGAAAAAACTGCCCCCCGGACCAGACCCCAAACCAGCCATCTAGATGCGTTGCGATGTCCACGAGGCGATAAAAGCTTTTGCGATCAATGCGCGCCTCCAGGTTTGCGCGAACCAATATATACGGAGACGGCTCATCTGTTTCCGCGTCTATGACAATTCGGATGGGATGATCCGGACCCGCGACGGCGACATCGCCCACATGGGTGGAAAAACTCAACCTCTGGGCCTGTCCGTCGCCTTCGGCCTCAAAATCCACCGCGATAAAGGGCGCGTCCTCGACGGTGATTCCCACCTTTTCAACCGGGGTAACCAGAAAGTACTTTCCGTCTTCTTTCTTAAGAATTGAGGAAAAAAGCTTCACAAGCTCGAACCGGTTGATCGGCGATCCTAAATAACACCAGGTGCCATCTTTTGCGATATACATGTCCAGATCGCCGCAAAACGGAGGATTCCACAGGTGTACGGGGGGTAAACCCCGTGTTTTGGTCGCTTTGATCGAACTCGCCAGCCCGTCCGGAGAAGGAGTCACAGGTTTTTGTCCACTCATTGCTTTTGCCATTTCCTTTTCGCGCGATACACTTCAACCATAATAGTCCACGGAAGGGAAAGTCATGACCGAACCTGCCGACCTCGTGTCCGAGATCGAAGCGCTGGAAACCAAACTGCAAGAGGCCAAGGCCTCGATCACCCGTCGCTTTATCGGACAGGAAAGGGTCGTGGACCTGACCCTGACGGCATTGCTGTGTGGCGGCCATGCGCTGCTGATCGGCCTGCCGGGTTTGGGCAAGACGCGCCTGGTAGAAACGCTGTCGACTGTAATGGGGCTGAACGGTAACCGCATTCAGTTCACACCAGACCTGATGCCTGCTGACATTCTGGGCTCCGAAGTGTTGGACACCGCCGAGGATGGCAGCCGCCACTTCCGGTTCATTTCCGGGCCGATCTTCTGCCAGTTGCTGATGGCGGATGAAATCAACCGCGCCAGCCCCCGGACGCAGTCGGCGCTGCTGCAGGCGATGCAGGAACGCACCGTGACAGTGGCCGGTGAAGACCGCGATCTGGGCGTGCCGTTCCACGTTCTGGCCACGCAGAACCCGATTGAACAGGAAGGCACCTATCCGCTGCCCGAGGCGCAGCTGGACCGTTTCCTGGTGCGGATCGACGTGGAGTATCCCGATCGCCAGACCGAACGGGATATTCTTCTGGCCACGACCGGGGTTGAAGAGGACGAGGCGCATCAGATTTTCAGCAAAGAAGAGCTTTTGGCCGCGCAGGTCCTGCTGCGCCGGATGCCGGTGGGTGAATCCGTGGTCGAGTTGATCCTTGATCTGGTCCGCGCCTTCCGCCCGGATGAGGCAGGCGTGTCCGAACGGGTTTCTGAGACGGTGGCCTGGGGCCCCGGCCCCCGTGCGGCACAGGCGCTGATGATGACAGTGCGGGCGCGGGCGATGCTGCAGGGGCGTTTGGCCCCAAATGCCGAGGATGTACTGGATATGGCGCGCCCGGTGCTCAGCCACCGGATGGCGCTGAATTTCGCGGCGCGGGCGCGGGGGGATAGCCTTGCTGATCTGATCGAATCCACTGCCGCGGGGTTGACCCGCACTGAGGCCGCGGCGTGAATGCTGCGCTGACCCTTCGCGAAAGATCTGAAGCCGAAGCGGCCCGACTGCCGCCGCTTTTGGCGCGGGCCGAACATCTGGCCGGCACCGTCCTGCTGGGCGATCACGGGCGCAGGCGATCCGGTCTGGGCGATGATTTCTGGCAATACCGCCCGGCGCAGATCGGCGACAGTCGGCGGATGATCGACCATCGCCGCTCGGCCCGCGGGGATCAGCAGTTTGTGCGCGAACGCGAATGGCAAATCGCGCAATCGGTGATGTTGTGGGTGGATCAGGGCGCGTCGATGCGGTTTGCCTCGGACAAGTCCCTGCCCACCAAAGCGGACCGGGCGCGCCTGTTGGGGCTGGCCACGGCCATTCTGTTGGTGCGGGGGGGCGAACGTGTGGGCCTGACCGGCACCACTTTGCCGCCCCGGCGTGGCAATGCACAGATCATCCGTCTGGCAGAGGCTTTGTCCGACGAAATTCAGACTGACTATGCCACGCCGGAACATCGCGCCATGATTCCCCGCGCCCGCGCCGTGTTCATTTCGGATTTTCTGGGCCAGTTGAGCGAACTTGAACTTGCGCTGACAAAGGCCGCTGATCGCGGCGTCAGGGGCGTTCTTCTGCAAGTTCTGGACCCCAGCGAAGAGTCCTTCCCGTTCCGTGGACGCACGGTATTTGAGAGTGTCGCGAAGACGCTGAAACATGAGACGCTAAAAGCCGGTGCGTTGCGTGGAAGATACCTTGAACGTCTTGCAGAACGGAAAGAGGCCTTGAAACAACTCTGCCGCGCGACCGAGTGGCAATATGGGTTGCACCACACCGAAGATAGCGCGCAAGCGGCCTTGTTGTGGATGTATCGCGCAATGGACGGGAGCTTGCGATGACGGCGGCTTTGGCGGCTATCAGTTTCACTGCCCCTTGGGTCTTGGTGAGCCTCGCAGTTCTACCAATTCTGTGGCTGATTTTGCGCGCCGTTCCGCCCGCCCCCATACGCCGTTTCTTCCCCGCGGTGACATTACTTTTGGGAGAGAAAGACAAGGAAAGCGTATCCGATCGCACCCCCTGGTGGCTGCTGTTGCTTCGCATCCTTGCGACGGCGGCGATTATTGTCGGTCTTGCGGGGCCGGTTCTGAACCCCTCGCGTTTTCAGTACGGATCCGGGCCATTATTGTTGATCCTGGACGCAAGCTGGGCCGGATCAACGGGCTGGCCTTCCAATCTGGAACAGATCGACGCGCAATTGACCGAAGCTGGCCGGGCGGGCCGTCCGGTGTCGATTATGCGCCTGACAGAACCTGAAGTGCCAGTGTTTCAGGCCGCCGAAGCGTGGCGCGGCCGACTTCCGGGTCTGATGCCGATGCCGTGGCAGCCAACCGACAAGCAAATTGCGCAGACGCTAGAGGCTTTGGGTCAGATCGAAGGCGATTTTGACACCAACTGGTTCAGCGACAAGATAGCCTATCCAAGACATGCACAGGTCTTGAACGCGCTACAATCGCGCGGTGCGGTGACTGTGTATCAAAACTCCGAACCGGTCCTTGGGATGACACCTGCTGTGTATCAGGACGGTGTCATTCAACTGACTGCAAACCGGTCAGAGCCTGGCCCGGTCCGTCAGGTGACGCTGCTGGCACAGGGGCGCGATCCGGCGGGCGTTATGCGCGTTCTGCAATCCTCTGTGTTGGTTTTCGAAGAAAATCAGACGCAGGCGCAGGTGGACTTGGCGCTGCCATCCGAGTTGCGCGGGCGGATCACCCGGTTCGAAATCCAGGGACAGCGCTCGGCCGGCGCGTTGACCCTGACCGATGACAGCCTGCGACGACGTGAGATTGCCCTGATCGCCGGGACGCTCAACCGCGAAGGACTGGAGCTGCTGTCGCCACTGCACTACCTGACGCAGGTTTTGGTTCCTACCGCTGATTTCGTGGATGGCGGTCTGCTGGAAGTTCTGCCAGCAAACCCTGATGCGATCGTTCTGGCCGATGTCGCGAAATTGTCCGAGGCCGAGCAGGCTGGCGTGATCAAATGGGTTGAACAGGGCGGTCTGCTTTTGCGCTATGCCGGTCCGCGTATGGCCGCAAGTGATCTGGGCCGCGATGCCGAAGACACGCTGCTGCCGGTGCGTCTGCGCAGCGGTGGGCGCTCGGTTGGTGGCGCGATGAGCTGGGGTGAGGCCAAAGGGCTAGCGCCATTCCCCGAGAACTCGCCCTTTTACGGGTTGGATATCCCCGGTGATGTGACCGTCACCACGCAGGTTATGGCGCAACCGGACCCCAATCTGGCGGATCGGGTGATTGCGTCCCTGTCGGACGGCACGCCGTTGGTGACGCGCAAACCGCTGGGGCTGGGGCAGGTGGTGCTGTTCCATGTGACGGCAGACGCGGAATGGTCCAGCCTGCCACTGTCAGGCCTGTTTGTTGAGATGCTCGACCGGCTGGCCGTGGCCTCGGCGGCGAAATCGCGGCAGGAATCCCAACTGCAAGGCACCACTTGGGCACCGATTCAGGTCATGGATGGCTTTGGCACCTTGTCTGATGCGGGCAATCTGGCCGGTGTGGATGGGGTTGAACTGGTGGCGGGCACAATTGGTCCGGATCTGCGGCCCGGCTTGTACGAAAGCGGTAAGCAAAAACTGGCGCTGAATGTGCTGTCTGCGGACACGGTGTTGCGTCCGGTGACCTGGCCCTCGGACGTTCCGATCAAAG
This sequence comes from Ruegeria meonggei, assembly GCF_042768335.1. Lineage (NCBI taxonomy): Bacteria > Pseudomonadati > Pseudomonadota > Alphaproteobacteria > Rhodobacterales > Roseobacteraceae > Ruegeria > Ruegeria meonggei. The sequence continues at coordinate 3,191,129 of NZ_JAXHBT010000001.1, forward strand.
GGCAGGAAGTGAACACTGAGACGCCGATCGGAGGCCTGCTGCTGAGCCTTGCGCTCTTGTTGCTGACGGTGGACGTGATCGCCTCGCTGGCGCTGTCGGGGCGGCTGGGGCTGGCTAAGGTCGCAGCGGTGGCCTTGGGCACGGCCTTTCTGGTGCCCGAAGCACAAGCGCAGACACCCGAGGAAACAGACTTCGCGCTCAGCGCTACGCATGAGCTGGTTCTGGCCCATGTCATGACCGGCAATGCCGAAGTGGATGATATTGCCGGTGCGGGGATGCGCGGTCTGGCGCAGACGCTGTTTTTCCGCACCTCGGTCGAACCTGCAAATCCCATCGGCGTTGATCTGGAACGTGACGAGCTGGCCTTTTTCCCGCTGCTCTATTGGCCTGTTACCCCGGATCAACCGCAACCCTCAGCCGAGGCTTACGCCAAGCTGAACGCTTATCTTCGGTCCGGTGGCATGATCCTGTTTGACACCCGCGACGCCGATATCGCCCGGTTCGGGGCCGCCAGCCCCAATGGGCGCAAGTTGCAACAGCTGGCCGCGCCGCTGAATATCCCTTCGTTAGAGCCCATTCCCCGTGACCACGTGCTGACCCGCGCCTTTTACCTGCTGCAGGACTTCCCAGGTCGTTACGCAGGCACCGAGGTCTGGGTCGAGGCTGCGCCGATGGATGCAGAACAGATCGAAGGCATGCCCTTCCGCAATCTCAACGACAACGTGACCCCTGTGGTGATCGGTGGCAACGACTGGGCCGGGGCCTGGGCCGTGGATCGCAACGGCCAGGCGCTGCTGCCGGTGGGGCGCGGCTATGCCGGTGAACGTCAGCGCGAGCTGGCCAATCGCTTTGGCGTCAATCTGGTGATGCATGTGCTGACCGGGAATTACAAATCCGATCAGGTCCATGTGCCTGCTCTTTTGGACAGGTTGGGACAATGACAGGAACCGTCATATTCGATCCACTGATTCCGTGGCCCGTTCTGGCCATTGTGGCTGCGATTGCAGTTGCGGGTGTCCTTCTGGCCCTATGGCGCGGCTTGTCAGGCTGGGCGTTGCGCGGGCTGGCCGCGCTGGTGGTAATCGCGGCACTGTCGGGGCCGGTCTATCAGGTCGAAGATCGCGTACCGCTGACTGATATTGTCCTGATGATCGAGGATGAGAGCGCCAGCCAGACCCTGTCGGACCGGGCTGTGCAAACCGCGCAGGCCGCCGAAGAACTGGCCACCGAAATCGAATCCCGCACCAATACCGAGCTGCGCCGGATCAAGGTTGGCGACGGCGATGGCGACGAGGGCACGCAGGTCATGGGGGCACTGAACGCGGCTCTGGCCGAGGAACCCCGCGCCCGGATCGCAGGTATCCTTGTGGTGTCCGATGGTATCGTGCACGACGTGGATCAGGCCCCTGATCTGCCCGCGCCGATGCATCTGTTGCAAACCGGGCGCGCCGCGGATTGGGATCGTCGTCTGATTGTCCGCAACGCACCGGCCTTTGCCATTATTGGCGAGCCGGTCACTTTGACCTTGCGGGTCGAAGACAGCGGCGCTGCCCCCACCGGCGCGATCTCTGCCCCGCTTGAGATTTCGGTGGATGGGGGAGAACCGGAACAATTCACCATCCCGCTTGGCGTGGATGTGGAATTGCCGATCTCTCTGCCCCATGGCGGGCGCAATGTCATCCAGTTCACCGTGCCCGAGGCCGAGGGCGAATTGACCGATCGCAACAACACCGCGTTGATTCAGATGAACGGTGTGCGCGACCGTCTGCGGGTTTTGCTGGTATCGGGCGAGCCGCATCCGGGCGGACGGACATGGCGTAACCTGCTGAAATCCGACAGCTCGGTCGATCTGGTGCATTTCACCATTCTGCGCCCACCGGAAAAACAGGACGGAGTGCCGGTGGATGAGCTGTCTCTGATCGCTTTCCCGACCCGCGAGCTGTTTTTGGAAAAGATCAACGATTTCGACCTGATCATCTTTGACCGCTACAAGCGCCGCGGCATCCTGCCCGCAATCTATCTGGACAATGTCACCAACTATATCAACGACGGCGGCGCGGTGCTGATCGCTGCGGGGCCGGATTTTGCCACCGCTGACAGCATTTTCCGCTCGCCTCTGGCTCCGATCCTGCCGGCACAACCCACCGCGCGCGTTATTGAGGAACGGTTTGTGCCGATGGTCACGGATCTGGGCCATCGCCACCCGGTGACCACGAATCTGGGCGATTCCGAGGATTGGGGCGCATGGTTGCGCCAGATCGATGTCAAACACCGCTCGGGTGAGCTGTTGATGACCGGCGTGGATGACCGGCCACTTCTGGTGCTGGACCGGGTTGGTGAGGGGCGTGTGGCGCTGCTGGCTTCGGACCACGCCTGGCTGTGGAGCCGGGGGTTTGAGGGCGGCGGTCCGCAGTTGGAGCTGCTGCGGCGTCTGGCCCACTGGATGATGAAAGAGCCCGAGCTTGAGGAAGAAGCCCTATGGGCCGAGGCCAACGGCCGGGTCATGCGCATCATCCGCCAGACGCTTGAGAATGAGGTCGGGCCGGTGACTGTAACCCGCCCGAACGGTGAAACGCTTGAGATCACGCTGGAAGAGGTCTCACCGGGTCGGTTCGAAGCGTTGTATTTCGGGCCTGAGATTGGCCTTTATCGCCTGCAGGAAGGTGAACAAACGGCGGTGATCGGGTTGGGGCCTGCAGCACCAAAAGAGTTCGAACAGACCATAGCAACAGGTGAGGTGCTTGCGCCCGTATTGGCCGACCTGCGCGGCGGGGTTATTGCGCTTGAAAACGGTCTGCCCTCGATCCGCACCGTGCGCGCTGGGCGCCCGGCCGCGGGGCGCGGCTGGATCGGGCTGACCCCACGCAACGCCTATGAAACCCGCGACGTCACCCAGGCCGGGCTGTTGCCACCCTGGGTGGTTCTGTTGCTTGCAGGTGGTTTCCTGCTGGGCGGCTGGTTGCGCGAAGGGCGGCGCTGAGTGTGGCGGTCAAATCCGTCAGCGACCGGATTATCGCCAACGACCAACACCGGATCGGCCGCAAACATCGGGCGTGCACCAAAACAGAGGCAACGGCTTAAACACTTTTTCACGCTCTGTCGGGATGCTGGGTGCGGGTAATTCCGGGATCGGCAGATGAGTCTTGTAACCAAACTGGCACAGGAAAGACGCGCGCGGCTGGCGGCTGAGCGGTTGTTGGAAATGAAGCAGACCGAACTGTCAGCGGCCAACCGCAAACTGGGTTTGCACGCTGTGGCACTGACCAAACGTATCGGCGAAACACAGGCCGAGGTTGAAACGGTGCGCGACGAAAACGAAAAGGTCAAATCCGACCTGACCGTGGCCCATGCCAAGATCGAAGTGGCTGAGCGCCGGTTATGGCATTCGATTCAGACCATTCAGGACGGCTTTGCTTTTTTTGACGACCAGAACCGCCTGATTGGGGCCAACGCGGCCTATCTGCGTGTGTTTGAGGGTGTGGACGAGGTTGCGCCGGGCATTGCCTATGCCCGCATTCTAGAAGTTTTGATGGCCGAGGGGCTGATTGATATCGGTTCGGAGCCGCCGGCTGAGTGGCAGGCCAGAATGCTGGCGCGCTGGGCGGAACCACACCCTGAATCCGTTGTGATCAAGCTGTGGAATGGTCAGTATTTCAAGTTGATCGATCAGCGCGGCAATGGCGGCGACACCGTCAGTCTGGGCCTGAATATCACCGCCTCGGTCCGGCATGAGACCGAGTTGAAGGCCGCCCGCAAACGGGCGGAGGCTGCCAACCGTGCGAAATCGGCCTTTCTGGCCAATATGAGCCACGAGATCCGAACCCCGATGAACGGCATTGTCGGGATGACCGAGTTGATGTCAGAAACGCCACTGGACGATGAACAACGGCTCTACCTCAATACGATCCGCAATTCCGGTGAGGCGTTGCTGGTGATCATCAACGACGTATTGGACTACTCCAAGATCGAGGCCGACAAGCTGATCCTGCACCCCGAACAGTTTGATTTCGAACGCTGCATTCTTGAGGTGGCGATGCTGTTGCAGCCCAGCGTACGGGACAAGGGGCTGTCGTTGCTGGTCGATTATGACCTGTTCCTGCCCACCCTGTTTGTGGGCGACCCCGGTCGCGTGCGGCAGGTTCTGACCAATCTGGTGGGCAATGCGGTCAAATTTACCTCAGAGGGTCACGTCCTGATCCGCGTCACCGGTGTGCCCAACGCAGAGCCCGACACGTGTGACATACATGTGGCGATTGAAGACACTGGTATCGGGATTGATGCGGACAAAATCGGGCACATCTTTGGCGAATTCAACCAGGTCGAGGATGAGCGCAACCGTCAGTTTGAAGGCACCGGGCTTGGTCTGTCCATCACCAAACGTTTGATCACGCTGATGGGCGGAGCTGTGTGGGTCGAAAGCGAGCCGGGGCAGGGATCGTGTTTCGGGTTCCGTATTTCGCTGCCCACGGCAGAAGGCCCGCAACCAGCGCCGCCCGATCTGGCAGATTGCCTGCGCCATGTGATCGTGGTCGAGGATATGGCCGTCAACCGCGCCATCCTGTCCAAACAGCTGGGTCGGTTGGGCTCTCACGTGACCGTCTGCGCAACGGGGGGTGAGGCGCTGGACGCCGTAGATGACAGTGTGGATCTTTTGCTGTGCGATCACGACCTGCCGGATATGGACAGTCTGGAACTGGCAAGCACGCTACAAAAACGGGGCTGGGGCGATCTGCCCGTGGTGGTGATGTCGGTCAATCCCGGCGTTGTTCACGCCAACCCGGCGCGCCACCTGATCGACGGGGTCTTGCAGAAACCGATCCCGCGGGCCGAGCTATATTCCCGCCTGACCGCCCTAAGCCATGGGCCGCGCGTGTCAGCGGCCGAGCCGGAAACCCCAATGCCGGTCGAGGTTCCCAAAACCCACCGGCTGATGCGGGTCCTGGCGGCCGAGGATAACCGGACCAATCAATTGATCCTGAAAAAGATGGTGAAAGATCTGAACATCGATCTGAAATTCGTCAGCAACGGGGTTGAAGCGGTGCAAGCCCATCTCGACTTTGATCCGGATTTGATCTTCATGGATATCTCGATGCCCAAAATGGACGGCAAACAGGCCACGGTCGAGATCAGACGGCGCGAAGTTGAAACCGGGCGTCACGTGCCGATTGTTGCACTGACGGCGCATGCCATGGCGGGGGATGATCAAGGTATTCTGTCCGCCGGGCTGGATCACTATCTGACGAAGCCGCTGCAAAAGCGGAAAATCCAACGGATGATCCTGGATCACCAGCCCGAAGTTGCTCTGCCCGTCATTGCCGAGGATGCGTTGCCCGACTAGGCTGATCCCATGTCAGACAATCGTGGATTTCAGCCGCGCGCCCTGGGCGAGATCGCCATTCGCTGCGCCGATATGGGGGCGATGGTGGCGTTTTATGAAGACGTGATCGGGCTGGAGCGCCTGAGTGGCGATCATAACAGCGCCATCACGTTCTTTCGCATTGCCGAAGGGTTTGGCGGTCATACGCAGGTATTGGCGCTGTTTCACCATTCCGCCGCCCCACGCCCTGGTCTGCACCCCAGCGGTGCACAGAGGCCAGCGACCGGTGCGGGCTCATCGCTGCATCACATCGCTCTGTCGCTGCCTTTTGCCGAACAAGACGCTGTGATGTGTTGGTATAACAAAATCGGTCAGCCCTACCGCGTGGAGCAATTCGGCTGGATCGGCTGGCGCGGTATTTTCACCGAAGACCCCGAGGGTAATACGGTCGAACTGGTCGCCTATGATCCTTCGATGCTGGATCAGGCCTGATAGGGGCGCACGAAGACGGGTTTGTCTTGTTCTGACAGATCCGGGCGGTAGGCATAGCCGCCAGAATCGAATTTCAGCAGGCCTTTGGGATCGGTCAGGCGGTGCTGAATGACATGGCGTGCCATCGCTCCGCGCGCTTTTTTGGCGAAAAAACTGACGATCTTGGGGGTGCCTGCTTTGTCCTCCATGAAAACCGGCGTGATGACCCGCAGTTTGAGCGCCCTCAGGTCGACAGCCCCGAAATATTCCTGACTGGCACAGTTGATCAGGACATTGCTGCCAACTTCCTCGGCTTGGGCGTTCAGCGCCTTGCTCAACTGATCGCGCCAATATTCATACAGGTTCTTGCCGCGGCGGGTTTTCAACCTGCTGCCCATTTCCAGACGATAGGCCTGAATCGCATCAAGCGGACGCAACACACCGTAAAGGCCGGACAGAATGCGCAGATGATCCTGCGCCCAGACCATCTCATCCGCATCCAGCGAGGTGGCCTCAAGCCCCTGATAGGTGTCGCCAGCAAAGGCCAGCGCGGCGGGACGGGTCGCATCTGCGGCGGGCGCATCAGAAAAGGCGCGATACCGGTCGCGATTCAACCGCGCCAGATCATCGCTCAGGTCCATCAGCTTTTTCAGATCGCCCAGCGTCAGATTGCGGGCGGTTTTCGACAGCAGAATCGCGTCGTCCTGAAAGTCGGGTTGGGTGGCCTCGACATCCCGTTCTGCCCAGTCCAGCCGTTTGGCCGGGGAAATCACTACCAGCATGTCCGCCCTCGTTTCTTGCCTGTATCGGGATATCTAGCCCGCCACGCGCAGCACGTCCAGAAAGGCCGCGCCAAACCTTTTGTGACGACGGTTGCCCAGCAGCTTTTCGATCGCTTGCGGATCGTCAGAGCGCAGTTGCGCGACCTTGGCCAGTTGCGAGGCTGAACAGGTCAGTGGCTTGTCGATCCCGTCGGGTCCCCGCGATAGTTGCGATTGCACTTCCAGCAGCCGGTCGTAGATATCGCCTTGATCGCGCCCGGCCAGTTTGCGCCGCGCCGGATGCAGTTCCTCGACCGCGCCGGTCAGAACCTCAAGGAATGTGGCCCCGTAGCGTTCCAGCTTTTTTGCGCCAATCCCGCTGATTCGGGCCATGTCGTCCAGATTGGCGGGGCGGGTTTCGGCCATCTCGATCAGGGTGCGATCAGGGAAGATAACATAGGCCGGAACGCGTGCGGATTCGGCCAGCGCGCGGCGCTTGGCCTTGAGCGCAGATAGCAGCGGCGCGTCTTCTTCGGACACCATGGCCTTGACGGCAGGGCGTCGCGTGGCCTTGCGGATCGTGTCCTTGCGCAGGTTGATCTGGGCTTCACCTTTCAGGATCGGTTTCGCGGCCTCGGTCATGCGCAACGCGCCGTGGCGGTCGGGGTCGGGGCGAACCAGATCATGGCCCATCATTTGCCGGAAAATCGCTTGCCACTGGGGCCGCGACCAGTCCTTGCCGATACCATAGGTGGACAGCGCATCATGGCGGCGGGCGCGGATCTTGTCGGTCTCGTTTCCCAGCAGGATGTCGATCAGATGGCCTGCACCGAACCATTCTTCGGTGCGCAGGATTGCGGACAGGGCCATGCGGACAGGGGTTGTGCCATCAAAGATTTCGGGCGGCGTGTCGCACAGATCACATTTGCCGCAAGGTTCGGTCTGTTCGCCGAAATACCCCAGCAAAGTCTGGCGGCGACAGGCCAGCGCCTCGGCCAGTCCCAGCAGAGAATTCAGCCGCGCGTGGTCGGCCATGCGCCGTTCGGACGGTGCAAGCCCTTCGTCGATCTGCGACCGACGCAGGCGGATATCATCCGCGCCAAACAGGGTCAGGGTTTCAGCAGGTCCGCCATCACGGCCCGCACGGCCGATTTCCTGATAGTAGGCCTCGATCGATTTGGGCAGGTCGGAATGGGCGACCCAGCGGATATCGGGTTTGTCGATGCCCATGCCAAAGGCCACAGTTGCAACCACGATCAGGCCATCTTCGCGGGCAAAACGGGTCTCGACGATGCGGCGATCCTCGGCCTCCATCCCGCCGTGATAGTGACAGGCCGAATGCCCCTCGGCACGCAGGGCCTGTGCCAGCACCTCGGTCTTGTTGCGGGTGCCACAGTAGACAATGCCCGACTGGGTTTTGCGGGCAGCGGCAAAGTCGAGGATCTGTTTGCGCGGTCCGTCCTTGGCGGCAAAGGCCAGATGGATATTGGGTCGGTCAAAGCCGCGCAGGAACTTGCGCGGGGTGCCGCCATCAAACAGCTTTTCAACAATCTCGTCCTGCGTTTCTGCATCCGCCGTGGCGGTGAAGGCCGCCAGCGGAACATCCAACGCGCGCCGCAGTTCTCCGATCCGAAGGTAGTCGGGTCGGAAATCATGGCCCCATTGGCTGACGCAATGGGCCTCGTCCACCGCAATCAGGCTGACATTGATCCGGCGCAGCATCCCCATCGCCGACCCGGCGGCCAGCCGTTCCGGGGCCATGTAAAGCAGCTTGAGCCGCCCGGCTTCCAGCGCTTCCCACACAGCATCGGTTTCTTCGGGGGTGTTGCCGGATGTCAAAGCGCCCGCCTCGACGCCGGCCTCTTGCAGCCCGCGCACCTGATCACGCATAAGGGCGATCAGCGGGGATATCACCACCGTGACCCCATCGCGCAGCAGCGCAGGCAGTTGGAAACACAGGGATTTACCACCCCCGGTCGGCATGATGGCCAGCACGTTTTCGCCTGCGGTCACGGCATCGACGATCTCCTCCTGACCGGGTCGGAAGTCATCGAATCCAAAGACATCTCGCAGCAAGGGTGCGGCGTCGAACATATGCGGGGTGACCCTGTTTTAAGGTTTATCTGCTCTTAAACAGGACAATCACATACTAAGAATCGGGGAACAAGTGGTCAGACGAAATAGCCCACATTGTTGATCAGGATGATCCGCAGCGCATAGACGCCGATCAAAACCACCAGAGGCGTCAGATCCAGCCCGCCCATGTTGGGCAGAACCCGCCGGATCGGGCCGTAGATCGGTTCCAGAATGCGGTTCAGACCGTACCAGATTTGCGCGACCAGTTGTTGATGCAGGTTGAGCACCTGAAAGTTGATCAGCCAACTCATGATCACATGGGCCAGAATGATGAACCAGACAATGTCCAGGATCAGCAGCAGAATTTGGATCAGCGACAGCATGGGGCCTCCGGATTTCACATTTGCTGAGACCTAAGCACCCCTGCGGTAAAGAGCAAGCCCGCACCAACAGAACGCTTGCGAATTGGCCCAAAGCCTCGTCATATGAAAGCAACAATAAACAGAGGCAGTGATGGCAAAGATTTCCAAGCGCAGGCGCATCTGGGGCTGGTGGTTTTTCGACTGGGCCAGTCAGCCCTATCATTCGCTTTTGGTCACTTTTGTCTTTGGGCCCTACTTCGCCGGGGTTGCCGCCGGGTATTATGCCAATACTGGTCTGGACGCGCAGGCGGCGGCCGCGCAGGCACAGACTGTCTGGGCGAATTGCCTGACCATCACCGGGTTGATCATCGCCTTTGGCGCGCCCTTGCTGGGGGCGATGGCGGATGTGTCGGGGCGGCGTATCCCGTGGATATTTGCCTTTTCAGTGATGTATGCCGTGGGCTCGGCGGCGCTGTGGTACACGTTGCCCGATGGGTCAAACATGTGGCTGATGTTGTCGGCCTTTGGTCTGGGTTTTGTGGGTGCGGAATACGCGTTGATCTTCATCAACTCGCAACTGCCCGAGCTGGGTGATGATGACGAAGTAGGCGAGATTTCGGGTTCAGGCTTTGCTTTTGGGTACTTTGGCGGCCTGATCTCGTTGGCGATTATGCTGGCGCTGTTTGTCGAACAGCCCAATGGCAAGACGCTGATCGGGATGGATCCGATATTCGGCCTGGACGCCGCTATGCGAGAGGGCACCCGCTTTGTTGGGCCGTTCACGGCCGGATGGTTCATCCTGTTCATGGTGCCCTATTTTCTGTGGGTTCGCGATGATCCGGATACGAACAAACAGGGCAGTTTGCGCGCGGCGTTGGGTCTGTTGGCCAAATCGGTGTCGGACCTGCGCCACCGGATCAGCCTGGCAAGCTATCTGGGGTCCTCCATGTTCTACCGCGATGCGCTGAACGGGCTGTACAGTTTCGGCGGCGTCTATGCAGCGCTGGTGTTGGAATGGGACTTGATCAAGATCGGTGTGTTCGGGATTGTCAGCGTTCTGGCGTCGGCCATCTTTGCGTGGATCGGGGGTAAGCTGGATCGCAAACACGGCCCTAAACCGGTCATTCTGGTGGCGATCTGGGTGCTGATCTTTGTCTGTGTGACCGTTGTGTCGATGGACCGGACGCAAGTTTACGGGATCGCCCTGCCGGATGGGTCCGGTCTGCCGGATCTGGTGTTTTTCGGGTGCGGTGTTCTGATTGGCGGTATGGGCGGCATCCTACAATCCGCCAGCCGATCGCTGATGGTGCGCCATACCGACCCCAAGGCCCCGGTCGAAAGCTTTGGTCTTTATGGCCTGTCGGGTCGTGCCACCGCTTTTGCTGCGCCACTGTTGATCGGTATTGCCACAGCCGTGACCGGCAGTGCACGTCTGGGGGTGTCACCGATCATTCTGTTGTTTATTGTGGGATTAATCCTGATGCGCTGGGTGAAACCGGAAGGGGATCAGAGCAGATGATTTTACTACGTTTTTTGGCCGTTTTGGCCGCGATCGCATGGGCAGGCACGGCTACGGCGCAACCGCTGGCCAAGCAATTGTTCGGGGCGCAAAAGCAGAACTCACAACAAAAGCCGGCCGCCTTCGGCAGTTATTCGCGCGGATGTGCGGCCGGGTCGGTGCAACTGCCCGAAACCGGACCGACATGGCAGGCCATGCGCCTGTCGCGCAATCGCAACTGGGGCCACCCCGAGGCGATTGACTATGTGCAGGACCTCAGCCGGTTTGCGTCGAAACAACCGGGATGGAATGGTCTATATATTGGAGATATCAGCCAGCCGCGCGGTGGGCCGATGACCTCAGGCCATCGCAGTCACCAGTTGGGGCTGGATATCGATATCTGGATGCTGCCCGGGGACAACATGAGGCTCAGCCGCAAAGCGCGCGAGAATATCTCGTCCATTTCCCTGCGTCGGGCCAATGGAGCCTTTATCAACGGCAATTGGACCAAACAGCACCACGCGGTGCTGCGTGAGGCCGCCAAGGACAAGCGTGTCGCGCGGATATTCGTGTTTCCCGGCGCCAAGGTGCAAATGTGTAACGAAGAAAAGGGAAACCGGGCCTACCTACGCAAAATCCGACCCTGGTGGGGGCATCACTATCACTTCCATGTTCGGCTGAAATGCCCCAGAGGATCGCGCGGCTGCGTCAATCAGGACCCGCCGCCCAAGGGGGACGGATGCGCCGATGCGCAACAGTGGGTAAACAACATCCTTAACCCGCCGCCGCCCGATCCAAACGCACCTGCGCCCAAGAAACGTCGTGAGTATCGGATGGCAGATTTGCCTCAGCAATGCGCCCAGGTCCTGCAGTCCAACTGATCGCAGCGCTGGTTCTGGCGGGGGCGGTCTGGGCGGTTGAGGTCAGGACGGCCACCCAGCTGAACAGCTTTGCCTGGCGCGGCACAGCGGATTGGTTTGGCGGGTTCTCGGCGGTTCAAATCTATGACGACGGTCGCCGCATGGTCGCGCTGAGCGACCGCGCGGTCCTTGTCCATGCCAGGATTGACCGGGACGGGGACCTGATCACCGGAATTCAAACCACCGGGCATTGGCCGGTTCTGTCCAGCACTGGGCAAAAAATGCCGGGCTATGTAGGCGATTCCGAGGGTATCGCTATGGCGCCAAATGGTGGGTTCTATGTGTCCTTCGAAGGAGTTCATCGCGTGGCCTATTACGCCTCACCCGGTGCAAAAGCGCGGGTGCTGCCCCGACCTGCAGCGTTCCGCGGGCTTGAGGGCAACGGCGCCTTCGAAGCGCTGGCGATTGATGGTCGCGGTCGGCTTTACGCGATGCCTGAACAAAACCGCACCGCGCAGGGTGACATCCCGGTCTATCGTTGGGATGGCCAGATATGGGCGACGCCATTTGTTCTGCCTCAACGGGGCAGATTCCTGCCCGTGGCCGCGGATTTCGGCCCCGATGGTCGGTTTTATGTACTGGAACGGGCTTTGTCGCTGATTGGGTTCCGATCACGCCTGCGTCGTTGGCAGATCGCTGACGATGGACCGGGTGCCGAGGAGATCCTGTTCGAAACCGGCACTGGCACACATGACAACCTCGAAGGTCTGTCCGTGTGGCGCGATACACAGGGGAGGTTGCGCGGAACAATGATTTCGGATGACAACTTTCTGGCCCTGCAGCGCACTGAACTGGTGGAATATCTGCTGCCCGATTGACAGGGCCAAAGCAAAGGTCTAAACGCACGGCTTGCCTTGGGACGGTCCCTTGGCCAAGTCGCCGCTACCTTGTCAAAACGGGCATCAAAATATGCAACGCGCTTTCATTCCCGGCATTCTTGCCATGGCCGCCATTGTTGTGGCCTCGAACATTCTGGTCCAATTCCTGATCCTTGACGGGCTGCTTACCTGGGGTGCCTTCACCTATCCTTTGGCCTTTCTGGTCACTGACATCATGAACCGCATCTATGGCGTGGCCACCGCTCGCAAGGTTGTGTTTGCCGGGTTTGTTACCGGTATCATCTGCTCGCTGATCGGCAGCCAGATCATGCTGCAGGGGGACGGGTTCACTTATGCCGCTGTTCCGCTGCGGATCGCCGTGGCCTCGGGAACCGCTTTTCTGATCGCGCAACTGACCGACGTCACCGTGTTCAACGCCATGCGCGGAGGCCGCTGGTGGCGCGCGCCGCTGGTCTCAACCCTGGTTGGGTCCGCACTGGACACAGCGCTGTTCTTCACCATCGCCTTTTCCGCCTCGATTGCGATTTTCGGCGCCAATGCCGACGATGCGATCAGCTGGGCGTGGGAGCCTGTGCCGTTCATGCTGTCCGGCCCGATGGCACCGCTCTGGGTGACGCTGGCCTTTGCCGATTGGTTGGTGAAACTGTCACTGGCGCTGGTGGCGCTGATCCCCTTCAAGATGATCGTTGCCCGCCTGACTGCACAGCCGGCATAAAAAACGCTTTGAGAATGGCACAACTTGTGGCACGCTTCTTTTCAACCGCAACAGATAGAAAAGGAGGTGATCCAGTGTCAAGAAAGAGATTGGAGAGAGGTGTCGGAACAACCGGGGGGATCGCCCGTTAGGGCAGCCCTTGGCGGAGCGCTCGCTCCGGCTGGTCGATTGATCTAACCGACCCCACCTCCTGAACTTTCGAAGGGCCGTCCCGCCGGGGCGGCCCTTTTTGTTTCTGCACGCCGCCTGTAAGGTCGCCAACATGTTGCGCATCAACGACGATATCACCCTGCAAGACTGGGAACTGACCGAGAGCTTTGTCCGTTCGTCCGGTCCCGGCGGGCAGAACGTCAACAAGGTTTCAACCGCGGTTGAGCTGCGGTTCGAGGCCGCGCGCTCGCCCTCGCTGCCTGATCCGATCAAGGCGCGTCTGAAACGGCTGGCCGGGCGGCGCTGGACCAAAGAGGGCGCGATCATCATCCAGTGCGAGGAAACCCGATCACAGGCCCGTAACCGCGAGATCGCTCGCGCCCGTCTGGCCGAGCTGATTGCCCGCGCGCTGATCAAACCCAAACGCCGGATCGCCACCAAGCCCACCTATGGGTCTGTCAAGCGGCGGTTGGCGTCGAAAAAGGCGCGGTCAAACGTCAAGGCATTACGGGGCCAGGTGTCCGAAGATTGATCTGGTAGTTTCGCGCCGCCTTGCTACTCTGCCACGCAAAGAGGATCTAAGGGGTAAGGCCATGCGGCTTGATGGAAAAACCGCGATTGTGACGGGCGGCGCATCTGGATTTGGCGCAGGTATTGCACGGAAATTCCTGACCGAAGGCGCGCGTGTCATGATTGCCGATATCAATGGCGATGCGGCCCGCGATATGGCGACCACTCTGGGCCCGCAGGCCATCGCGCATCAAGTCGATGTGGCGGATGCTGCATCGGTGCAGGCGATGGCAGAGGCCGTCAGCGATCAGTTTGGTTCGCTCGATATTCTGGTCAACAATGCAGGCGTCACCCATCTGCCGACCCCTTTGGAAGAAGTCAGCGAGGATGACTTCGACCGGGTGTTCAGCGTGAACATGAAATCCGTCTACCTGACCGCTCGTTCGTTTGTCCCGCAGATGAAAGGCCGTGGCACCGGAGCGATCCTGAACGTCGCCTCAACCGCAGGTCTGTCGCCGCGCCCGAACCTGAACTGGTACAACGCCTCCAAGGGTTGGATGATCACGGCAACCAAGACAATGGCCGTGGAACTCGCGTCTTCCGGCGTGCGTGTCAACGCGATCTGCCCGGTGGCAGGGGAAACGCCGTTGCTGAAATCCTTCATGGGTGAAGACACGCCCGAGGTTCGCGCCAAATTCCTGTCAACCATCCCGCTGGGCCGCTTCTCAACCCCCGAAGACATGGCCAACGCCGCCTGCTTTCTGTGCTCGGACGAGGCCAGCATGATCACCGGCACAGCGCTGGAGGTCGACGGTGGCCGCTGCATCTGATCCGCTCTTCATCTGGCTGAAAATATCCCCGCCGGAGGCAGCGCGCCCGCGCGCTTTTTCACACCAACACCCGAGACCGCAATGACCCCCGGACCCAGAAACCTGATCACCGATGTCCCCGGCCTGCGTGTCGGCAACGCACAGGACGTTGCGCTGAAATCCGGCACTACGGTCCTGACCGCCGAACACCCCTTTGTGGCGTCCGTTCACGTCATGGGCGGCGCACCCGGCACGCGGGAAACTGATCTGCTGGCCGCTGATAAAATGGTGACACAAGTTGATGCCATTACGTTGTCCGGCGGGTCCGCCTTTGGACTGGACGCCTGTTCTGGCGTCTCGGATGGGCTACGCGCGCAAGGGCGCGGCTTTAAGGTCGGCTCCGTCAGGGTGCCGATCGTTCCGGGTGCGATCCTGTTTGATCTGCTCAATGGCGGTAGTAAGGACTGGGCCGATAATCCCTATCGCGCTTTGGGGCGAACAGCGTTGGAAACCGCGGCCGTGGAGTTTGCTCTGGGCACCGCTGGTGCGGGCACGGGCGCTCTGGCGGCGATGCACAAAGGCGGGCTGGGGTCGGCTTCGCTGGTGCTGGAATCTGGTGCGGCGGTCGGGGCTCTGGTCGCGGCCAATCCGCTGGGCAGTGTCACCACACCCGGCGACCGCCACTTTTGGGCGGCGCCGTTCGAGGTCGGGGGGGAATTCGGTGGGCTGGGGCCGGACCCCACCGCTGGTTTGGGTCTGCCCACCGCCAGCCGCAAGGCTCAGGCGATGCGTCCCGCCGCACCGGACAAGACCAACACCACCATCGCCATTGTCGCCACTGACGCAAACTTGACCAAACCGCAATGTCAGCGGCTGGCCGTGGCCGCGCATGACGGTATTGCCCGCGCTATCCTGCCTGCACACACGCCAGGGGATGGCGATCTGGTTTTTGGCGTCAGCACGGGCGCGCGGCCATTGCAGGCAGAGGCCGAGCTGGCGATGGTGGGTCACGCCGCTGCGCTGTGCCTTTCCCGGGCGATTGCGCGGGCCGTGTATCTTGCCACACCGGCGCCTGGGGATCTGTTACCATGTTGGCCCGAAGTATATGACATAAGTTAAGGACGACCCCTAGGCCGGGGTGACACAGTGTCCTCGCGCGGCAATCTGCGCGTTGACTCTTTCTTGCGCCAAGGTTCCATTTGGTGCAGCCAATATGTATCGGAGCAAAACCTATGAATCGCATCCTCGCTACCGCAATTTTGGGCCTGATGGCCATGCCTGCTTACGCCGAAGGTGATGCAGAAGCCGGGAAGAAGACCTTTAACAAATGCAAGTCCTGCCACATGATTGCTGATCCCGAAGGCGAAGTGATTGTCAAAGGTGGTAAGACCGGCCCGAATTTGTACGGCATCGATGGCCGCACCGCCGGCACCTTGGAAGGGTTCAAATACGGCGACAGCATCGTTGCAGCCGGCGAAAATGGTCTAGTTTGGGACGAGGCGACCTTTGTTGAATACGCAGTTGATCCCAAGGCGTTCCTGAAGGACTACCTCGGTGAGACTTCAGCCAAGTCCAAGATGACCTTCAAGCTGAAAAAAGGTGGTGAAGACGTCTACGCTTATATCGTCAGCGTCTCTGGCGAATAACGCCTGATCCCAGCTGTCCAGAAAGACCACGAAAGGCCGCAGCCCCTGCGGCCTTTCGTGCGATTGAAAAACGGACGGATCAACGCCACTTTGGATCTGCGCGGCTCAGACCAGTTTTCGCGCGTCTTGCCAAGCCAAGCCGATCAGGCCGCAGCTATAAAACACCCGGCCATGCAGGCGGATCGGCAGCAGGAGATGACAGATGGGAATCATGATCCCAGCCTGGGTTGATGGTGAATTGACCCCCGTAGAAAAGCTGGAAGCGCATGAAAAAGGCCTCAAGCACAAGGCAGTGTCCGTCTTTGTTGTGCGCGGCACCGAGATTTTGCTGCAACGTCGGGCCATGGGCAAATACCACACGCCGGGCCTGTGGGCGAACACCTGCTGTACCCATCCCGACTGGGGTGAGACGCCATCGGAATGCGCAGTGCGTCGTCTGCATGAAGAACTGGGGATCACCGGTCTTTATCCCGAGTATCGTCACCGGCTGGAGTACCACGCCGATGTCGGCAACAACATGATCGAACATGAAGTGGTGGATGTGTTTCTGGCCCATGTTCGTGGCCCGCTCAAGATCGAGCCTAACCCGGACGAGGTCATGGATATCCGCTGGATCGATTACCACGATCTTCTGGCCGAAGTGCAGCGCCATCCGGCGCGGTTTACACCCTGGCTCAAGATTTATCTGCACAATCACGCCGACACGATTTTTGGCCCCGATTTGATCATCTCGGCCACGTCCTGACGGCTTCGGCTTGCAAGGGCGGCCTAAGCCGCCTAAATCAACGCGTCATGGCCAAGCAAAAGACAGACCCGAATTACAAAGTCATCGCCGAAAACCGGCGCGCGCGCTTCGATTACGCAATCGAAGACGATCTCGAATGCGGCATCATGCTGGAAGGGTCCGAGGTCAAATCCCTGCGTGTGGGAGGCACGAACATCGCTGAAAGCTATGCCTCGGTCGATGACGGAGAGCTGTGGCTGGTCAACAGCTATATCGCCCCTTACGAACAAGCCAAGTCGTTCAAACACGAAGAGCGCCGCCGCCGCAAGCTGCTGGTGTCGCGCAAAGAGCTGTCGAATCTGTGGAATGCGACCCAGCGCAAGGGCATGACGCTGGTGCCGCTGGTTATGTATTTCAACCACAAAGGCCTGGCCAAGATCAAAATCGGCATCGCCAAGGGTAAGAAAAACCACGACAAACGCGAAACCCAGGCCAAGCGCGACTGGTCACGTCAGAAACAGCGGCTGATGAAGGATCACAACTGACCCTGCGCCCGCTCTAGAACGCCATCGCTGCGGACACCGCACGTTGCCAGCGGGTATAGGCGGCGTCGCGCTCGTCGGCTGACAAGACAGGTTCAAACCGCTGATCCAGCGCCCAGGTCTCAGAGAATCCCTGCTGGTCCGGGTAGACACCGGCCCGCATCCCCGCAAGCCAGGCGGCCCCCAGCGCGGTGGTCTCCTGCATCATCGGACGATCCACCGGCGCGCCCAAAAGATCGGCCAATCCCTGCATAGCCCAGTCCGAGGCGCTCATCCCACCATCGACCCGCAGGATCACCTCGGCGTTGTCGTCCCAGTCGCCCTGCATGGCGTGCCATAGATCACGGGTCTGGAAGGCGATGCTTTCCAGTGTTGCGTTGGCAATCTCTGCCCGGCCGGAATTGCGCGTCAGACCAAAGATTGCCCCGCGGCATTCAGGGTTCCAATAAGGCGCTCCAAGCCCGGTAAAGGCGGGCACCATCACTACATGTTGGTTCGGGTCCGCTTTTTCGGCCAGTTCGCCGCTTTCGGCAGCGTTTTCGATGATCTGCAGCGCGTCGCGCAGCCATTGAACCGCCGCACCCGCGATAAAAATTGACCCCTCCAGCGCATAAGTCCGCTGACCGTCCAGCTGATAGGCAATCGTTGTCAGCAGGCGGTTTTTCGACTCAACCGGTTTGTCGCCAGTGTTCAGCAGCGCAAAACACCCCGTACCATAGGTCGACTTCATCATGCCGGCGTGGAAACAGGCCTGTCCGATCGTGGCGGCCTGCTGATCGCCCGCGACGCCCAAAATCGGGATATCCCCTCCCAAAAGGGTTGTGGTGCCGAAATCCGAGGCGCAGTCATGTACCGTAGGCAGCATGCTCATCGGCACGTCCAGCAGGTCGCAAATTTCGGCGCTCCAATCCCCTTTGTGAATGTCGAACAGCAGCGTGCGCGCAGCGTTTGTGGCGTCGGTGGCGTGGCTGCGCCCTTCGGTCAGGCGCCAGATCAGAAAGCTGTCGATGGTGCCGAACATCAACTCTCCGGCGTCGGCGCGGTCGCGGGCACCGGGCACATTGTCCAGCAGCCATTTAACCTTGGTGCCTGAGAAATACGGGTCCAGCAACAACCCGGTCTGATGGGTCACGTCATCTTCGCATCCGGCCTGCTTGTAGCGCGCGCAGATATCGGCGGTTCGGCGGTCCTGCCAGACGATGGCGTTGTGGATGGGGGCACCGGTGGCGCGGTCCCAGATGACGGTGGTTTCGCGCTGATTGGTGATGCCTATACCGGCGATCTGGTCAGGGGTGGCGCCGGTTGTCTCCATGGCTTCGCGGCAGACGCGCAGAACACTGTCCCATATTTCCTCAGCGTCGTGTTCGACCCAGCCTTCCTGCGGGAAATGTTGGGTAAATTCATGCTGCGCGGTGCCCGCGCGCTGCATGTTCGCGTCGAACAGAATGGCCCGTGAAGATGTGGTGCCCTGATCAATGGCAAGAATATAGGTCATCCCTCGTGCCCCTCCCGTTTGGCTTTGCGGGACTTTAGCGCAAACAGTGACGCAGGTGCCAGAGCGTTCAGACAGGAATATTGTCGATCAGGCGCACGCCATCAGCCCAGGCTGCCGCAAACAGTCGCGCGGGACGGGTGGCGTAGGTCAACGGGTCCAGCGTTTCGGCGCAGCGCAGTTGGATATACTCCACCTGTGCAAATCCTGCGGCCAGCAACTGCGTTTCCGCCTGCGTGGCCAGCGGACCAAAGGTATCGCCGTTCTTCAGCGCCTGGGCCAGTTTTTGCATGATCCTATGCTTGTGCGCGGCGACCTCCAGCCCTTCGGGTGACAGGCGCAGATTGCGTGATGACATCGCAAGGCCCGAAGCTTCGCGCATGGTCGGGCAGCCGACCACCTGGACCGGGATGTCCAGATCCCGTGCCATCCGGCGCACGACCATCAACTGCTGATAGTCTTTTTCCCCGAAATAGGCTCTGTCTGCCTGAGTTTGCAGAAACAGCTTCGCAACCACCGTGGCGACACCGTCGAAATGGCCGGGGCGAAATTCGCCCTCCATCACATTGGTCAGGCCTGCAACCGATACCGTCGTGGCAAAACCCTGCGGATAGATTTCTTCGGGATCAGGTACATAAATCGCGTCGACACCAAAGGGCAGTAGCTTTTGCGCGTCTTCGTGTTCGGTCCGGGGGTAATTGGCCAGATCTTCGGGGTTGTTGAACTGTTTGGGGTTCACAAAAATGGTCACGATCACCCGGTCACAATCCACCTTTGCGGCTTCGACCAGTGATAGGTGACCCTGATGCAGCGCGCCCATGGTGGGAACCACGCCGATAGCCTCGCCTTGGCTGCGCCATTGCGTCGTCAGCGTGCGCAGATCGCTTAACCGGCGCAAGATTGGCGCAGTCATGTTTTGGGACCCTTGACCGGGGCCTGATCGGCGAACACATGTTCGGATGCGGGAAAGCTGCGCGCGCGCACTTCAGCGGCGTATTCGGCAATGGCGGCTTCGGCCTGTTGGCCAAGCTCGGCATAGCGTTTAACGAATTTCGGTTTGAACGCGGTAAAAAAGCCGACCATGTCATCCACCACCAGAATCTGCCCGTCACACCCGGCTGATGCGCCTATACCGATGGTGGGGATCGCGATCTCGGCGGTGATCCGGTCGGCCAGACCTTGGGGAACCTTCTCTAATACGACGGCAAATGCGCCGGCTGCCGTCACCGCATGGGCGTCGGCCAGAACCGTCTGACCCTGATCGTCGCGGCCCTGAACCTTATAGCCGCCCAGCGTATTGATCGATTGCGGCGTCAGGCCAATATGCGCCATCACCGGGATGCCGCGCTGGACCAGAAAGCGAATGGTGTCGGCCATTTCGACACCACCTTCCAGCTTGACCGCCCCGGCCCCGGTTTCCGCCATCAGGCGGGCGGCGTTGCGGAAGGCGTCAGCGGGCGAATGCTCGTAACTGGCAAAGGGCATGTCGACGATCATCATCGCGTTGTCCAGCCCGCGCGCAACAGCCTGTCCGTGCAGGATCATCATCTCCATCGTCACCCCTAGGGTCGAGGTCAGCCCGTGCAGCACCATGCCGACACTGTCGCCCACCAGAACGAAATCGCAGTGATCATCCATCAGCCGCGCCATTGGCGTGGTATAGGCGGTCAGGCTGACCAAGGGTTCGCCGCCTTTGCGGGCACGGATATCCTGGGCATTCGGGGCCGTTTTGCGGGCTGTGGCGCTCATGATCGCTCCTCCGGGGTTCATGTTGCAGCGCGGCATAACAGATCGGACCGGGCCATAGAAACCCCGGTTGCGCGAACATTTCCTTGATTGACCCAAGGTTTAAAGGGACATTACCGAAAGAACGGCCCCTGAAAACACGGGGCCACAAATATTCAGTGGGGAGAGATTTTTATGACAAAGCAGACATTTCGGTCCTTTGCGTCGGTTCTTGCAGTCGGCTCCAGCCTGTTTGCCACGCAAGCTCTGGCCAAATCCGACATCACCATCGCGATGCAGCTGGAACCACCGCATCTGGATCCGACCAGCGCCGCGGCGCAGGCCATCGATTCGGTGGTGTATACCAATATATTCGAAGGTCTGACCCGGTTCATGGGTGACGGATCAGTGGTGCCCGGCCTGGCTGAAAGCTGGGAGATCACGGATGATGGTACCGTTTATACCTTCAAGCTGCGCGATGGCGTGACCTTTCATGACGGCAGCGCGATGGATGCCAAGGACGTCAAATTCAGCCTTGACCGGGCGATGGCTGAGGACAGCGCCAATGCGCAAAAGGCGCTGTTCAACTCGGTTGCCAGCGTCGAGGTTGTTGACCCCCTTACCGTCAAGGTCACCCTGTCCGAGCCCAACGGCAATTTTCTGTTCAACATGGCCTGGGGCGACGCAGTGATAGTTGCGTCGGAGAGCATTGAGGGTATCAAGACCAACCCGGTGGGCACCGGTGCCTTTACCTTTGGCGATTGGGTGCAGGGCGACAGCATCACGCTGAACCGCAACCCTGATTATTGGGGTGATCAACCGGTGCTGGAAACCGCCACGTTCAAATTTATCTCGGACCCTACGGCCGCGTTTGCGGCGATGATGGCCGAGGATGTGGACGTGTTCGACAATTTTCCCGCGCCCGAAAACCTACCGCAGTTCGAGGCCGATCCGCGGTTTCAGGTCTTGGTGGGGTCAACCGAAGGTGAGACGATCCTGTCCACCAACAACAAGCAGCCGCCGTTTGATGACATCAAAGTGCGTCAGGCCGTGGCCCATGCCATCGACCGTCAGGCGATCATAGACGGCGCGATGTTTGGATACGGCACGCCAATCGGCACCCATTTCGCGCCGCATAACCCGGCCTATGTCGATCTGACCGGAAATTCAGCATATGACCCCAAAAAAGCCGCCGAACTGTTGGCGGACGCGGGCTATGCAGAAGGGTTCGAAACCACCCTGCATCTGCCACCTCCATCTTATGCCCGTCGCGGGGGTGAGATCATCGCCGCGCAACTGGCCGAGGTCGGCATCAAAGCCGAGATCATTAATGTGGAATGGGCACAGTGGCTGGAATCAGTGTTCAAAGGCAAGGATTTTGGCCTGACCATCGTCAGCCATACCGAACCGATGGATATCGGCATCTATGCGCGGCCCGACTACTACTTCCAGTATGACAGCACTGATTTCCAGGCGCTGATGGAGACGTTGAACACAACCACTGATCCCAAAGAGCGCACCAAGCAGATGGGTGAGGCGCAGCGCCTGATCGCAAACGACTATGTCAACGGCTATCTATTCCAGCTGGCCAAGCTGGGCGTTGCCAAAGCGGGCGTGCAGGGCCTGTGGGAAAACGCACCCACAGCTGCAATTGATCTGACACAGATCAGCTGGTCCGAGTGACCTGATCCGGGGCCATAATCGACCCCGGATTTCCCGTTCCCAAGTGAGCCTGACGATGAACTTTGTCCGTTTTTTGTGCTTTGTTTTTACTGCCTGCCTTTTTGCGCTGGGCGGCAAGGCGCAGGCACAAAACGCGCTGGATGGCGGGCTTGCAGCGCTGGTTGGCACGCCGGAAAACCCGTTGAAGGTGGGGATCGGCATCCAGATAGATCAGGTCACCAGCGTGGATCAAAAGTCCGAGAATTATGGCGCCGTCGTTGTTCTGCGCGTTGAATGGACTGATCCGGCGCTGGCCTTTGACCGCGATGCTGTCGGACGCGAGTATCAGGTTTTCAACCCGAGGACGCTGGCCGAACATGCCTCGGATGTCGGGGCGGTCGTCCCGGCGTTTGTCATCCACAACCAGCAATCCAATAAATGGATACACGAATCTGCGGCCTCGCTGCACTATGACGGTCATGTGGTATATGTCGAGAAATCCTCGCTGACATTGCAGGCCCCACATTTCGATTTCCGCAAATACCCGTTTGACACGCAAGAGTTTTTCTTCGAGGTCGTCTCGATCTTTCCGTCGGAATATGTGTCCTACTATCCGCTGGAAGATCATTCCGGCCTGGGCAATTTGCTGGGCGAGGAGGAGTGGGTGATGGGCAACCCACAGGTTCTGCATTCGACAGTCGTCGGCTTGTCCGGCCGGGAAAGTGATCAGGTTGCGCTGGCGTTCGAAGGGCACCGCCACCTGACCTATTACGTGATCCGGGTGTTCCTACCGATGCTGGTGCTGATTTCGGTGGGCTGGGCGCTGTTTTTCCTTGACGAATACCGTCGCCGGATTGAGATCGCCGGCGGCAATCTGTTGGTCTTCGTGGCCTTTAACTGGGCCATCTCAGCCGATCTGCCCAAGCTGGGTTATCTGACCTTTCTGGATTTCGTGCTACAATGTATGTTCCTGATGACCGGGGCGTTGATCGTGTTCAACGTCGCTTTGCGAAAAATGAAAGTGTCCGGTCACGAAGGCAGGGCTAGAATGCTGGACAATTACGCGATCAAATGGATTTATCCACTGGGCTATGCGGCGATCGTCGGTTACGCGGTTTTTGCCTATCTGTTGGTGCCTTAGGTGCTGGACCCGCGCGATATGTAATCCTAACGTAGATTCGATGCTGCGCTATACCCTCAAACGTCTGATTTCGCTGATGATCAGCTTGGCCGTGGCCTCGGTGGTCATTTTCGCGGTGATCGAGGTAGCACCCGGCGATCCGGCCTCGTTCATGCTTGGGGTGAACGCGCAGGAAGACACGTTAGCAGCCCTGCGAGCTGAGCTAGGGTTGGATGTCTCGAAAGTGCAGAGGTATTTCAACTGGGTCGGCGGCATGCTGGTCGGGGAGTTCGGCACTTCCTACACCTATCGCACACCGGTGGCGCAGATGATTGCAGACCGCTTGTGGGTGTCCCTGCCGCTGGCGCTTTATGCGCTGGCGCTGTCGACCCTGATTGCGTTCCCCGCCGGGATTTATGCCGCCGCCCGCCGGGGCAAGGCCGGGGATCTGACCGTGATGGGCGCGACACAGCTGGGCATCGCGGTGCCCAATTTCTGGTTCGCGATAATGCTGGTGCTGATCTTTGCCATCAATCTGCGTTGGTTCAACGCGGGCGGGTTCGCAGGATGGGACAACGGTTTTTGGACCGGGTTGCGTTCGCTGACCCTGCCGGCCATCGCACTGGCGCTGCCGCAGGCGGCGATTCTGGCGCGGGTCATGAGATCCTCGCTGCTGGACATTCTGGGCGAAGATTTTTTGCGTACCGCCCGCGCCAAAGGCCTGTCCCGTCGTCAAGCGTTGTGGCGGCACGGGGTACGCAATGCACTGATCCCCGTGCTGACCATCATCGGGTTGCAGTTTTCCTTTCTGTTGGCCGGATCGATCATAATCGAACAGGTGTTCTACCTGCCCGGCCTCGGGCGGCTGGTGTTTCAGGCCATCTCGGCCCGCGATCTGATCGTGGTGGAATCGGTGGTCATGCTGCTGGTCTTTGCGGTGATCACGGTGAACTTTCTGGTCGATCTGGCCTATGCCGCCGTCGACCCAAGGCTGAGGGGTCGGACATGAACCGCAACCTGATCCTTGGCGCGACGCTGTCGTCGTTGGTTGTGCTGGCGGCGCTGATGTCCTTTGTCTGGACGCCCTATGAGCATGCGGCGCTGAACATCCCGGCCAAGCTGCAGCCGCCCAACGCGCAGCACTGGTTCGGTACGGATCATTTTGGGCGGGACATGTTCTCGATGATCATGGTGGGCGCGCGGACTTCCATTGCAGTGGCGCTGGTGGCGGTGGGGATCGGCGTTGGCTTTGGCGTGCCGTTGGGCCTGACGGCGGCGGCGCGCAAGGGGTCATGGCTGGATGAGCTGATTATGCGCGGCAACGATCTGGTCTTTGCTTTCCCCTCGCTGGTCATCGCCATCCTGATCACCGCCGTCTTTGGTGCCGGCGCGATCAACGCGATCATCGCCATCGGCATCTTCAACATCCCCGTCTTTGCTCGTATCACCCGTGGCGCCGCACTGTCGCTGTGGGAGCGCGAGTTCATCCTCGCCGCGCGGGTCTCAGGCAAAGGTGCGGCCCGGATTTCTGCCGAGCATATCCTGCCCAACGTCGCCAACCTGTTGATCGTGCAGGGCACCATCCAGTTCAGCCTTGGCATTCTTGCCGAGGCGGGCCTGTCTTATGTTGGCCTTGGCGCGCAGCCCCCCACGCCCAGTTGGGGCCGAATGCTGGCGGATGCGCAGACAATGGTCAGTTTTGCCCCGCATTTGGCTCTGATTCCGGGATTTGCAATCATCGTGACGGTGCTGGGGCTGAACCTGCTGGGTGACGGGTTGCGTGACTGGCTTGACCCAAGAATCAGGGTGGCGCGGGCATGAGTTTATTGCAGATCGAAAACCTCTCAATGGCGATCCATGGGGCGGACATTCTGAAACAGGTCAGCATGACTATCGACCCCGGCCAGATCGTGGCGGTCACCGGCGAAAGCGGCTCGGGCAAGTCGATGACGGCGCTGGCTGTCATGCAGTTGCTGCCAATCGGGGCCAGTGTTGACGGCGCGATCCGGTTTAAAGGGCAAGACCTCCTGACCCTATCTGAGGCAGCGCTGTGCGCCTTGCGCGGGGCCGCGGTCGGTATGGTGTTTCAAGAACCGATGACCGCGCTCAACCCGGTGAAAACCATCGGCGATCAGGTGACCGAAACGATCCTGATTCACAAGGCTATGCCCCGCCTGCAGGCCACCGAACGCGCACAAGAGGTTCTGACCCGCGTGGGCTTGCCGCCCGACCGGTTCCCCTTGTCACGCTATCCGCACGAGTTGTCCGGTGGCCAGCGCCAGCGCGTCGTTATTGCCATGGCAATCGCCCTGCGCCCCAAGCTTTTGATCGCGGATGAACCGACAACGGCGCTGGACGTGACCACGCAGGCGCAGATCCTCGACCTGCTTAAAGGGCTGGTGCGTGAATATGATATGGGCCTGCTGATGATCACCCATGATCTGGCGGTGGTGGCGGATATGGCGGACCGGATTGTCGTCATGCGCCATGGCGAAGTGGTCGAAGCCGGGGAAACGGACCATCTGCTGCGCAACATGCAGCACCCCTATACCCGTATGCTGTTTGCCGCCTCGGGCCATCAGGTGAGCTTGCCCGAGGCCCAGGACAAGCAGCCCTTGCTTGAGGTTCAAGAGGTGGCGCGTGACTATCGCCTGCCCCGGAAACACCTGTTCGGGGCCCCGGGGCATCACCGTGCCGTGGATCAGGTCAGCTTTACCTTGAACAAGGGCGAACGTCTGGGGCTGGTCGGCGAATCCGGATGCGGTAAATCGACCCTAACACGGGCGATTTTGGGGTTGGAAGAGGTGCAAAGCGGCCAGATTCGCCTGGACGGGCAGCCGGTTTTTGCCGGCCACAGGCCCAATCTGGCGGTGCGCCGTAAGATGCAGGTGGTGTTTCAGGACCCTTATGGCAGCTTCAATCCCCGCCACCGCGTATCGCGTCTGATCACCGAACCCTTCCATCTGCTCCAATCCCAGCCCATTGGCTCAGAAAAGCAGGATCGCATTGCCGAGATGCTGACCGCCGTGGGTCTCAGCCCCGATGATGCAGGCAAGTACATCCATGAGTTTTCGGGTGGCCAACGACAACGGATCGCCATCGCCCGAGCCCTGATCATCCGCCCCGAGTTGATCCTGTTCGATGAGGCGGTCTCAGCCCTTGATGTCTCGGTCCGGGCGCAGATTCTGGATCTGCTGGTCGAGCTTTGCGCCGCCTACGACCTGACCTATCTGTTCATCAGCCATGACCTGAGTGTTGTGCGCACGATCACCGACCGGGTGCTGGTGATGCAGGCAGGACAAATCGTTGAGCAGGGCGAAACCGAACAGGTCTTTGCCAGCCCCCAACACGCTTACACTCGCACCCTGATCGAAGCCGCGCCGACCCTGCCGGATATCGGTCAATACGTGGCATAATCCCAAGAGTTAGAGACGAAATGGAGCCTGACATGACCCACCCCCTCTGGTTCGATCCCGGCTTGTGCCTGATTGGCGGCGCTTGGGTGAAACCTGCGTCACAACAGGGCTTGTCGCTGATCAACCCCTCAGACGGGTCCGAGATTGCCCGGATTGCGCGGGGGCAGGCCAGCGACATAGATGCCGCCGTCACTGCGGCTCAATCAGCGCTGTCGGGCGACTGGGGTCGCAAAACCGCGCTGGAACGCGGGCGTATCCTGACGCGGCTGGGTCGGATGGTGCTGGAACGGGTCGATGATCTGGCGGCGCTTGAGGCGATGGATGTCGGCAAGCCGCTGACCCAGGCGCGGGCGGACGCGGTGGCCCTGGCGCGGTATTGCGAGTTTTATGGCGGTGCTGCGGATAAGGTGATGGGCGAGACGATCCCGTATCTGGACGGCTATACCGTCTATACCCTGCGCGAGCCGCATGGGGTTACGGGCCACATCGTGCCGTGGAATTACCCGATGCAGATCATTGGCCGCTCGGTCGGGGCGGCGCTGGCGATGGGCAATGCCTGCGTGTTGAAACCGGCGGAAGAGGCCTGTCTGACGGCGCTGGCCTTTGCCCATCTGGCGCAACAGGCCGGTCTGCCCGCCGGGGCGCTGAATGTGGTGCCGGGGATTGGTGCCGAGGCCGGCGCAGCGCTGTCGGCGCATCCGGGCATGCAACATATCTCATTCACCGGCTCGGTCGCCACCGGTGCGCTGGTGCAACAGGCGGCGGGGCGCAATGTGGTGCCGGTGACGCTGGAACTGGGCGGGAAATCTCCGCAACTGGTGTTTGACGATGCCGATCTGGACGCCGCCCTGCCGTTTCTGGTGAATGCGGGCATTCAGAACGCAGGGCAGACCTGCTCGGCCTCATCCCGCATTCTGGTGCAGCGCGGGGTGTATGAGCAGGTCAAATCCCGCATGGCCGACGCTTATGCCGATCTGACCGTTGGCCCGGCGCATGAGGATTTGCGCCTTGGCCCACTAATTTCGGCCCGGCAACAACAGATCGTGACGGGGTTTTTGGCCAAAGGAAGTGATCTCAGCATCGCTGGTCAGGGGAGGATCGTCGATCATGCGCCTGCGGGCGGGGCCTATGTCCGGCCGACCCTGTTTGCTGATGTGCCCCCGGATCACGTGCTGGCGCAGAATGAAGTCTTTGGCCCGGTTCAGGTTCTGATCCCCTTCGAAAGCGAGGAAGAGGCCGTACAGATTGCCAATTCCACCGAATACGGTCTGGTTGCCAGTCTTTGGACCCGCGACGGCGCGCGGCAGATGCGATTGGCGAAACAACTGCGCTCGGGTCAGGTGTTCATCAACAATTACGGCGCAGGGGGCGGAGTTGAACTACCCTTTGGCGGGGTCGGCAAGTCCGGCCATGGCCGAGAAAAGGGGTTTGAGGCCCTGTATGGCTTTTCACAGGTTAAAACTGTGGCCGCCCACCATGGTTAGAGCCTAAACGATCACCTCGATCGGTTCTTGCGCGCCGACGTGGAACACTCGTTTATAGCGGTCAATCTCACTGGTTGGACCCATCGCCTTTTCCGGGTTGTCCGACAATTTCACAGTTGGGCGGTCATTGGCCGAAACAGCCTTGCAGACCAGCGAAAACGGTGCCAGTGCGTCATTCGGTACAAGCCCGCGGAAATCGTTGGTCAGCAGCGTGCCCCAACCAAACGAGACGTTGGTGCGACCGGCAAACTGGCTGTGCAGTTCGCGGATCTTGTCCACGTCCAGACCGTCGGAAAAAATAACCCGCTTCTGGTTCGGGTCCTCGCCGCGCGACTGCCACCATTTGATGGCGGTTTCCGCCCCGGTGGCCGGATCGCCGCTGTCGATGCGAATTCCGGTCCAGCCCGCCAACCAGTCGGGGGCGTTGTCCAGAAACCCCTGCGTGCCGTAGGTATCGGGCAGGATGATGCGCAAATTGCCATCATGTTCGTCGTGCCAGTCGCTGAGGACATCATACGGCGCCTGGGCCAGTTCGGCGTCAGTGTCGGCCAAGGCAGAGTACACCATGGGCAATTCATGGGCGTTGGTGCCGATCGCCTCAACCTCGCGCCGCATGGCAATCATGCAATTCGAGGTGCCGGTAAAGGCTGAACCCAGCCCTTCCATCATCGCTTGCACGCACCAGTCCTGCCACAGGAAGGAATGCCGCCTACGGGTGCCGAAATCGGCAATGCCCAACCCGTCAATACCGCGCAATTGTTCGATCTTTTCCCAGACGCGGGTCATCGCACGGGCATACAGCACCTGCAGCTCGAACCGGCGCATGTCGTTCAACACTGCGCGGGACCGCAGTTCCATCAGTACCGCCAGCGCGGGAATTTCCCACAGCATGACTTCGTGCCACTTGCCCTCGAAGGTCAGTTCGTACTGATCGCCCTTGCGTTCGAGGTGATAGGGCGGCAGGCGCATATTCTCGAACCATTCCATAAAGTCCGATCGAAACATCTGTCGTTTGCCATAGAACATATTGCCGCGCAGCCAGGTGCTTTCACCCCGGCTGAGGCTGAGCGTCCGGATGTGATCGAGATGCTCACGCAGTTCGCTCTCATCAATCAATTCAGCCAATGGAATGTGATTCGACCGGTTGATCAGGGAAAAAACCACATCTGTTTGGGGCTTATTTCGAAACACTGACTGGCACATCAGCAGTTTGTAGAAGTCCGTGTCGATCAAAGACCGTACAATCGGGTCAATCTTCCATTTATGATTGTACACGCGTGTCGCAATATCGACCATGGGGAACTCCTGCGATTTCCGTTGTTAGATCAATAGGTGCGTGGAATGGCAAGAGTTGCTAGATTGAAGACAATGACAAGGTCAGGTCACAAATCGAGCATATTATGTGATCTTTTCACCGGTTAGTGAAAAGAAGGGATGGAAGCGTAAGGTTAATTCAGTGAATGGTTTTCGAGTACGACTTTGATATTGTAGCTATTGCTCCGGATGAGGTGGATCCCGAACACGGCGTTGCGGCCGTGACCGGAAACCGTGCCGTGCGAGCATGGTTTCGCGACATTCGAACCGTTCAGGCCTTGCACAGCGCATCCCCAAAGATTCGTCGGATTTTTGTGGATTCGGGGTTCAGCCTTGAGACCCACAGTAGCGGTCTGCCGCATGGGCTCTACCTGCCTGAAGACGCCGTCGACCGGGAACGCATCTTAAAGCGCCTGTTTGCGAACATCCGCAATATGGGCGTCCAGGGCGAGTATTTCGGCGAATTCGATATCTGGCAATTTCTCGATGATGTAAAACAGGCACGTCCCGAGCCTGAAACCACTACCAATATCGTTGATCAGACGGTCGCAATGCGGCAGCCACACGCTTCCACTACGAAAAGACGCTCGGTTCAATGGCGCATTGGAATTGCGCTGGGTCTGGCTGTGATGGTGATTGCGATTCTCAGGTTTCTGGCTGCGGCAGGTGCCACACCTTAGACCAGGGTAACGCCCGATTCGCGCATTGCCGCTTGCGCAGCGACCAGAGACCCTTCTAGGTCGATTGCCCTGCACGCCCCCATTCGTACAGTGACGTCAAACCCTAGGCGCGCCGCGTCCACTGCTGAGAAATGGACGCAAAAATCCGTCGCCAGCCCGACCATCGTCAGCGTGCCAATGCCCCGCGTTTTCAAATAACCCTCTAGCCCAGTAGGCGTGGTCTGGTCGTTTTCAAAAAAGGCCGAATAGCTGTCAATCGTGCCTCGGAACCCTTTGCGAATGATCAGGTCGCCATCGGTGCGCAGGCCGGGATGAAATTGCGCGCCCTTGGTGCCTTGCACACAGTGGTCCGGCCACAAAACCTGCGGGCCATAGGGCATCTCGGTCATGTCATAGGGACTTTTTCCGGTGTGAGAACTGGCGAAAGAGGAATGCTGGGCCGGGTGCCAGTCCTGGGTCAGAACAACGGCATCGAAATCGGGCATCATGGCGTTGATGGGGGCCACAATCTCATCCCCGCCCGGGACGGCCAACGCGCCCCCGGGGCAGAAATCGTTCTGGACGTCGATCACGATCAGGGCGTGGGTCATAGGGGCCTCCATCTTTTGCACTATGGGTAGGCGGCGGGGACAGGGGCGTCAATGCGGTCTCTTGCGCCTCTGCGCTGGCGGGTTTAGACCGCGCGCATGTATACGATCGCTGCTCTCTATCACTTCACCCGTTTTCCGGATCACGCCGCCTTGCGGGATCCTTTGCTGGCGTTATGCCACGCGCAATCGGTCAAAGGTACGCTGCTGCTGGCGCAAGAGGGGATCAACGGCACTATCGCCGGGCCCCGCGCCGGGATCGACGCCGTTCTCGCGCATATCCGCGCCTTGCCCGGTTGCGCCGATTTAGAATGGAAAGAGGCCACCTCAAACCATCCACCATTTGGCAAGATGAAGGTGCGCCTGAAGACCGAGATCGTGACCATGGGCCAGCCAGATGTCGATCCGCGTGCGCGGGTTGGAAATTATGTGGATCCCGCACAATGGAATGACCTGATCCGGTCCGATGATGTGGTGGTGATCGACACGCGCAATGATTACGAGGTGGCGATAGGTACGTTCGAGGGCGCGTTAGACCCTGAGACCGCCAGCTTCCGCGAGTTCCCAACCTGGTGGGAAGAGAACAAGGACCGCTTTCACAACAAGCGCGTCGCCATGTTCTGCACCGGTGGAATACGGTGTGAAAAATCCACCAACTACCTGCTGGGGCAGGGGGTCGAAGATGTCTACCACCTCAAAGGCGGCATTTTGCGATATCTCGAGGAAATGCCCGTCGAAGACAGCGCCTGGCAAGGCGAGTGTTTTGTGTTCGACAACCGCGTGTCGGTGGGTCACGGGCTGGTCGAAGGTCCACACCAACTGTGCCATGGATGCCGTCGCCCGATTCTGCCCGAGGATATGAAACGCCCCGACTATGAGCACGGCGTGACCTGTCACCGCTGCGTGGATGAGACATCAGAGGCCGACAAAGCCCGGTTCCGGGAACGTCAGAAACAGATCCTGTTGGCACGCCAACGTGGGCATGAACATCTGAGCGCAGAGTAAGCGCAATGTCCCGCAAGCCCACGACTTTGGAAGAATGGAAATCAACTCTGCTGGCGGCCGTTGGCATGGTTGTCGCCAGCTTTCTGGCCTGGTTCGTGCTGTCGCGCCTAAGCGAGGCAACCGCCGGGGACACCATTGGCACGTTTGCATCGGTCGGGCTGGTTCTGTGGGTGGTCTCGCAATCGTGGTTCTACATGACGCAGGTAAAGTCGCCGCGCCGCCTGCTGTTTCTGATGGGCATTTCCTTTATCCAGGTTGTCCCGTTCCTGTTTGCCGCCGTGTATGGCGCATTTGGGTACACAGATAATTGCGTGTTCGGGGCGCAGGGACCTGCTGATGTCTTGTATTTCTCGTATGTCACTTTCACCACGGTTGGATATGGCGACATGTCCCCAACCGGTCTGTGTCGGGCGCTGGCCTCAGCCGAGGCTGTGACGGGCTATATCCTGCTGGGTATGTTTGTGGCTGCAGCTGTGGCGCTGTATTCACGCAACCACGGCCATAATTAGACACTGATACAGGGCTATTTGTTCTGATCTATCCAGCGCGACATCATTTGTTTGTCGCGAAAACACTCGGATGGGATCGGGCGCCGTTTGCTGCGCGAGATGCGCTCGGCGAATGCGACCTGTTTGCCAGTTGGATAATTTGCAAAAGGGGATGGATCGTCAGGCTTATGCGCCGATATCCACGCGGACATGGATTTACGATCCCGCCGAGCTTCGACCGGAATTTCAAGCGCGGATTGTTGCGCGATGGCGTGAGCATACCGCATCTGCCTGTCGGTGACTGGCAGCAGGTGATAGTCATTTGTCGGGCCGCCTGGGGCGGAATTTCGCAAGCTCTGGGCCATCGGGTGATCCTCTGACTGTGTAGAACATAAATAGAACATTAACCGCTTTTTTTCAAGAGGGCGCCCGGCCGGCTGGGCAAAAGCCTGCCAGTTTCAACGTTTATTGACTGATCAATCAATAAACGCTAAATGCAAATCAGACTGTCCCCGCGCCCAGGCATTCCGGCGCAGATAATAAAGAGGACCCGGCATGAAGTTTCAGCCCAAGGCCAGCCATTTCATCAACGGCGCATATGTCGAAGATACCAGCGGCACCCCCATTGATGTCATCTATCCGGCCACTGGAGAGGTTATCGCAAAGCTGCATTCTGCCACGCCAGATATCGTAAATCAGGCTCTAAACAGTGCAAAAGCGGCGCAATCTGAATGGGCCGCGATGTCGGGAACCCAACGGGGTCGTGTTCTGCGTCGTGCTGCCGATATCATGCGCGACCGCAATCGCGAGCTGTCGATTCTGGAAACCCATGACACCGGCAAACCATTGCAGGAAACGTTGGTGGCCGATGCGACCAGCGGGGCAGATGCGTTAGAGTATTTCGGAGGCTTGACCGCCTCACTCACCGGTGAGCATATCCCGCTGGGCGGCGGTGACTTTGTTTATACCATTCGCGAGGCGCTGGGCGTCTGTGTCGGCATCGGAGCTTGGAACTATCCAACCCAGATCGCCTGTTGGAAAGGGGCTCCGGCGCTGGCCTGCGGCAACTCGATGGTGTTCAAACCGTCCGAGACCACGCCCCTGTCTGCCCTGAAAGTTGCTGAGATTCTGATTGAAGCGGGCGCACCCAAAGGCGTCTACAATGTCATTCAGGGCTATGGTGATGTGGGCGCATCGCTGGTGACAGATCCGCGCGTGGCCAAAGTGTCGTTGACCGGGTCGGTGCCCACAGGCCGCAAGGTCTATGCCGCAGCCGCCGATGGCATGAAGCACGTCACGATGGAACTGGGTGGCAAATCCCCGATGATCGTGTTCGACGATGCCGATATTGAAAACGCGGTTTCGGGCGCGATTTTGGGCAATTTCTATTCCTCGGGTCAGGTCTGTTCAAACGGCACCCGTGTGTTCGTGCAAAAGGGCATCAAAGACGCTTTCCTTTCCCGCCTGTCCGAACGTCTGTCCACCGCGAAAATTGGTGATCCGCTGGATGAAGAGGTCAATTTCGGTCCTATGGTCAGTGAAAACCAGATGAAGATCGCGCTGGGTTACGTTGAAAAGGGCAAATCCGAAGGCGCGCGGCTGGTCTATGGCGGTAACCGGGTCGATGGCGAAGGTTATTACATGCAGCCGACGGTTTTTGCCGATGTAACCGATGACATGTCCATCGCCCGCGAGGAAATTTTTGGCCCGGTCATGTCCGTGCTGGACTTTGACACCGAAGAAGAGGTTCTAGCCCGCGCCAACGACACCGAGTTTGGTCTGGCTGCTGGCGTGTTCACCAATGACCTAACGCGTGCGCATCGCATCGTGGCAGGTTTCGAGGCTGGCACCTGTTACATCAACACTTACAACCTCGCTCCGGTTGAGGCCCCGTTTGGAGGGTCGAAAATGTCCGGCGTTGGGCGCGAGAACTCGAAACTGGCAATCAACCATTTCAGCGAGATGAAGACTGTCTATGTCTCGATGAACGATGTTGAGGCGCCCTACTGATCAAAACCGGCCCTTCAAACTCTGTTTCCGACACTCCACGTCGGGAACAGAGTATAAGACCGCTTTGACCTGTGGCTGACTTTCCTGCACGGGCGCCCCACATGCGCCCGGCAACAGGAGGTCAAGCCCATGAAAACCCACGCACAGGCCGTTGTGATTGGAGGCGGGCTAGTCGGTTGCTCGATCCTCTACCATCTGGCCAAGCTTGGTTGGACCGATGTGGTCCTGCTGGAACGCGATGAGCTGACCTCTGGCTCGACCTGGCATGCGGCGGCTAACATTCACGGGTTGCACGACAACAACAACATCACCCGCATCCAGCATTATACGATGAACCTGTATAAAGAGCTGGAGAAGGAAACCGGGCAGGGTTGCGGCGTGTTTCAATCCGGGTCCCTCTATCTGGCTCAAACTGAGGACCGCGAACATCAACTGCGTCTGCAGGAAGCCAAGGCCAAGTTCTATGGCCTGAACTTTTTTGAAGTCAGCCGCGAACAGGCGATGGAACTGCACCCGCTGGCGCAGTTCGACGATATCCGCTGCATCATGTTTGAACCCGATGGCGGCAATGTCGATCCGTCTGGCGTGACCATGGCCTATGCTGCTGGTGCCCGCGCGATGGGCGCCACGGTTGAGCGGTTTTGCCCTGTAATAGGGACTGTACAACAACCTGACGGGTCATGGATCGTGCGCACCGAAAAGGGCGACATCCACACGCAATGGGTGGTGAATGCGGGTGGTCTGTGGGGGCGCGAGGTGGCCGCGCTGGCCGGGATCGAACTGCCTTTGCAACCGACCGAGCATCAGTATTTCGTCACCGAAACCATCGACGAGGTCGCCAATCTGGGCCGTCGCCTGCCCTCAATCGCCGACCGGGATGGTGAATATTACTTCCGGCAAGAGGGCAACGGCCTGCTGATTGGAGCGTATGAAAAAGACATGCGGTTCTGGGCTGAAAACGGCACACCGCTGGATTTCGCCCATGACCTGTTTCCCGATGATCTGGACCGCATCATGGAAAACGTCATTCGCGCGACCGAACGCGTGCCGGTGGCTGCCACCGCCGGGGTCAAGCGGGTGATCAACGGCCCGATGATCTGGTCACCCGACGCGAATGCGATCTGGGGTCCGGTCCCGGAACTGCGGAACTATTTCTGCTGTACCGGCATCATCCCGGGCTTTTCGCAGTCCGGAGGTCTGGGCCTGTTGTCGGCGCAATGGATGATTGAAGGCGAGCCGCAATACGACATGTTCGCCTGGGATCTGGCGCGGTTTGGGGATTGGGCGGACAAGGCCTTTACCAAATCTCGGGTCGAGGACGCCTATACCCACCGCTTTGCCATACATTTCCCGAACGAAGAACGCAGCGCCGGACGCCCGGCCCGCCTTCGCCCAGCCTATGAAATGCAAAAAGACATGGGATGCGTCTTTGGCCTGAACTGCGGCTGGGAACATCCGTTGTGGTTCGCGGAACAGCCTCACACGGTTGAGACCAACGGCTTTACCCGCCAGAACTGGTGGCAGCCGGTGGACCAAGAAGCCCGGATGCTGCGTGAGACCGTCGGTATCATCGACATCTCAAACTTTGCCAACTACGTGGTCAAAGGACCGGGCGCGTATGACTGGCTGGATCAGCTGGTTGCCAACCGGGTGCCGACCCAGATCGGCCGATCCTGCCTGACACCGATGATCTCGGTTCGTGGCGGCGTGGCGGGCGATTTCACCATCACCAAGGTTGCTGACGACGAATACATGATGATCGGGTCCGGCATGGCCGAACGCTATCACCAACGGTTCTTCAACATGGTCGATCTACCGGCAGGAACCACATTCGAGGTGGCCACCAACCGGATCGCCGGTTTTAACGTTGCCGGTCCAAAGTCCCGCGATCTGTTGCAACGGCTGACCAATGCGGATCTGTCCAATGATGGTTTCCGCTTCATGCGGTCCCGCACGATTGATGTCGCAGGCATTACCTGTCTGGCCATCCGCGTCAGCTTTACTGGTGATCTCGGGTGGGAGCTGCACTGCGCCGAAGCCGATCAAATCAGGCTCTATTCCGCGTTATTGGAGGCCAGCAAAGCATTCAACGGCGGCCCCGTCGGCGGCCGTGCGCTGGGATCCCTACGCATCGAAAAAGGATATGGGTCGTGGGGTCGCGAATATTCTCAGGAATACTGGCCGCACGAGGTTGGGCTGGACGGTTTGATCAAGCTGGACAAGGAATTCCTGAACAAGGACGCTTATCTGGCCGTCAAAGACACCCCCCCGCGCGAGGTTTTGTCGGTCTTTGAGGTTGCGGTAAATGAGGCCGATGCCTCGGGTGGTGAGCCTATTTTCACCCCTGACGGCACGCCGGTCGGGCGTGTAACATCAGGGGCGTATGGGTACTCGGTGGGAAAATCTCTGGCGATTGGTTATGCCGACCCAAAGGTCGTGCAGCCCGGCGATACGGTTGAGGTGTTTATCCTGGGCAAGCCGCATAAGGCCAAATTGCTGGCGGAGCCGCCGTTTGATCCGGCAGGCCATCGCCTGCGCGGTATCAACGCGCCGGTGATGGAGCCTGTCAAATGACCGATACCTTTGACCGCGTCGCCGAATTTGCTCTGAACCGTTCCGCGGATACCATGCCCGACAGCGCCAAAGAGGCCGCAGCGCTGATGATGCTGGACACGATGGGCATATTGATCGCCTCGGGTCCGATGCAGGCCGGAGTGATCGCGCGCGACACAGCGGCGCTGCTATATGCCAGCACTGATCCAAGTTATGGCACGCGGATGATGTTTGATGGCCGCGCGGTCAGTCTGGCGGGGGCGGTCTATGCGGCGGCGACGCAAACCGACAATCTGGACGGGCATGACGGTTATAACCCAACCAAAGGTCATATCGGCGTTGTGGTTCTGCCGACGCTGATCGCACTTGCTGAACATCGTCCTGCCCTGACCGGCCCCGAGGCGCTGGCCGCTGTGATTACAGGATATGAAATCGCCGGACGAGCCGGCTTGTCGCTGCATGCCTCTGTCAGCGACTATCACACCTCAGGTGCGTGGAATGCGTTGGGCGTTGTGGCCATGGCGGCCCGGCTGCGCGGACACACGCCCGAGCAATTGCGGCAGGCAATGGGGATTGCTGAATATCACGGCCCTCGCAGCCAAATGATGCGCGAAATTGCGAACCCGACGATGTTGCATGATGGGTCGGGATGGGGTGCGCTGGTGGGCGTGTCCTCTGCCATTCTGGCCGAGCGCGGGTTTACCGGCGCCCCCGCCATCACCATAGAGGCCGCAGCGGCAGCCCCGCATTGGGACGATCTGGGTCAGTTTTGGCAGGTCGAACATCAATATGTGAAACCTTACCCAATCTGTCGCTGGGCCCATGCCGCCATCGACGGGGTTCGCACGGTGATGCGCGACAATGGTTTGACCCACGCTCAGATCCGGTCAGTTGACATCAACAGTTTCCACCAGGCCGCCTGCCTTTACGCAGGGCTGCCCGATACAACTTCGCAAGCCCAGTATTCCCTGCCTTTTGCTGTTGCGGTTCAGGCCATCTATGGCCGGATCGGAGTCGAACATATCTCAGGCACTGGTTTGGCCGACCCTGCAGTGGCGGATTTGCTGACTCGCATTCGCGTGGCCGAAAGCGACCGCCACACCCGGCGTTTTCCGCAGGGACGTTGGGCGGATGTTACCGTTGTCACCACCGATGGGCGCGTGTTTGAGTCGGGCGACGTCAATGCGCGCGGCGGTCCCGAAGCGCCGATGAACCGCGATGAGGTCATCGGCAAATACACAGAATTTGCGGCTCCGGTGGTCGGTTCAAACCGTGCCGATGCGATCCGCAAGACCATGCTCGGCTGGGTCGACCCCGACACGCGGTATTCTGACCTGTCAAATTTGATCTTTGACGGCCCAGAGGTGTGATGCTGCCTGGACCCGGACAAAGCCACTCTCCCCGGTTAGCGGAGGTCTGCCCTGTTACTCTTGCCCCAGTGTTGCGAATAGGTCGGCAATCCTTTGTCGCGTTTCCGCGCTGTCCTGAAGCAGCTGCGTCGCGTCTGCCAAGGGCTTTTCAGGTTGCCGAGACGGCAAAACCATCAGGCCTTGGGTGGCCTGCATAACCCGGCCGTATTTCAGGTCATCCAACGCGTGGCCCTGATCCGGCTGATCCGCCAGCCAGAACAACCTGTTCGCCGCATCCAATTGCCCTAAATTGTGTAACAATTCGCCCGCTGCACTGAACTCTCGCGTCGCCATCAGTGCTTCGACACGCATCGATACCGCCGTGGCCGAGAGGTCATTGTCCAGTTCCAGGATGACCTGATGCGGGCGCTGATCCAGCAGGGCCGCTTTTGCGCGCAGCCTGGCTCGCTCACCCCTTCGGAGTTTGTCTTGTGGACGTTTCGCCAAAGACAGGGTCTGTTTCGAGAACCCCAGCGACGACAACCTGTCCGCCACAGCAATGGCAGAATCTGTCGTCAGTGCCTGAGACGACCTGGGCGGCAAAGTCAAAACGCGCCGCAGAAACGTCTCGTCATCGGCCCGTTCGGTCAGGATCAGCACCACACGATTCAGCGCCTCCGCGTTTTCAGCTTCCATCGGCAGGTCTGTTGCCAAATCCATCGCGGCATCAAATTCCTGCCCCAGGCTCAGGGCAAGGGTATGGGTTCGCCGCATCACCGGGCCAATGTCGGATCTGCGAAACTCAACCGTGTAGGATTCGGCCAGGTCGATCTCTTGCGCAGACACGGCACCGCGGTCGGTCCAGCGCTTGTCGACCAGACGTGCCAGCGCCAGCGGGGCTTCCAGCGTCGCCTCTGATGCGGAAAGTACTTCGGTTAGCAGGGCCTCGGTCCTTGGGCCATTCCCCTCGGCCTTGGCAACTTTGGCCTTGGACTGGGTTACCTCCGGGCTGGTCTGAGTTTTGACCCGGTCAACCGACCGCAAAACACGGCGGGCAGCCTCAAGTTTTTGCGCTTTTACGAAAAGGTTCGAAAGCCCGGGCCCCACGTGTCGACGCAGATGATCCGGCAAGCGCGCAAATGCCTGTTCAATAGCGATCAGGTTGGCATCGTCCCGTAGGTAGCCTTCGGTCAACGAGGCCCATAACGCGACGTCGCTATCGCAACGCTGGAGATCCGCGAACGGGTTCTGGTCTGTCAATGAATCCTTATCCAGCACCCGGGCAATGGCCGCAATCCGGTCCGTTTCTGCCGTCTTTTCCCCTAACAACTCAAGTGCCCTTAGCGCCTCGACCCCAAAACCTGAATAGGCATATAGCTTGGCCAAGTTCAGCGCGCGCGCTGTGTCGATCACGTCAAACTCCTGATACAGACCGGATCGGTACGCGACGGTTTGAACCTGGAACGGGCGATCATCGGACCAATCGTCAAACTTAAGCTCTGCGTTGGAGATACACGGGGGGCGGCGCACCAAATGCGGCACATCCGGGCCAAGCAACCCGTTCAGTTCGTCCAGAATCGAGGTCACCTCAATGTTCCGCTCAAGGTCCGAAGTCAAAAGCATGTTCTGATTTGCCGCAGAAGTTCGGGGCCCGATAGGGGCGATGTTCAGGTCAATGATATCGCGATCAGCCCCTTGCATCAGCCGCGCCGCCAGCTGATCCTCCAGCCCGCTTGCGTTCAGTGACAACAAAGGCAAGGCCAGCCCTTCAAAACTCTGCACTGTCGTCATGGGTTTGGTCTCAGGCTGGGTATTGGGTACGGCAGGGGGCGGGATATCACTGGTAAGCGGCGGCAGAAACGACCCCGGCGCGATATCCACCACGATCATCGTGTCCCGGAATAGAAACGCTGAGGCAGCGCAATCGCAGCCAAACTCCATCTCCAGGGGCGCGCCCGGTTCTGGCTGCGAGATGGTGGCCAGACGGTTTTGGGTCAGGCGTTGAAAAACCGAGCCTGTCTGGAATGCCACATCGTCCAGCGTGACACTCAGTTTGGCGCCGTTTTTCGATTGTTTCAGGCCCCATTCCGTGCCCGGCGGTACCTGAACAACCAACCTGGTGTACCCGTCATGTTCGCCCGAGCGCACGGTCACATCCCGCGCCACGGCCATACCAGCCGCAGCGATAAGGGCAGAGGTCAACAGAGCACTCCGGATCATGCCGCCGCCTGCTTGAGTTCTTTCAGCGCCTCTTCCAACTCTGTAAAGCCCGGTCGGTTGTGCGTCGGTGTGTTCTGGCGACCGACTTCGATGCACATGGCCGGGTTATGGTTGTGCAGATTGGCAACCAGAACCTCTTTGATCAGCTGATAGAAATGGTTGTCTTCTTCGGCCACCGCCTTCAGCTTGCCCGCAAACGGACCCACCAGACCATAGGCCAGAAACACACCCAAAAACGTCCCCACAAGCGCACCGCCGATCAACTTGCCCAGCACTTCTGGCGGCTGATCGATCGAGCCCATCGTCTTGATCACTCCCAAAACCGCAGCAACGATACCTAGCGCGGGCAAGCCATCTGCAACCGTCTGCAGGGCGTGGCTGGAATGCATGGCATGGTGGAAATTCGTCTCCATCCGTTTTTCCAGAACTTCTTCGACCTGGTGCGGATCATCATAGTTCATCGACGCGGATCGCATCGTATCACAGATCAGGTGGACGGCTTCTTTGTCAGCCTGGATTTTGGGATAGGCCGAGAACACCGACGAAGTTTCCGGTTCCTCAATATGCTGTTCAACCTCAACCGGGTTGGCCTTGGCAATGCGGATCAGCGAAAACAACAGGCAAAGCAGATCGCGATAATCCTCGGGTTTCCATTTCGGGCCTTTGAACACTTTGCCCATGTCCTTGACAGTGTGTTTGACAGCACTCAGATCGTTGCTGATCATAAAGGCACCAACTGCGGCTCCGCCGATCATCATCATCTCAAAAGGCAGTGATTTCATGATGATAGCCATCTTTCCACCCGCAGCCAGATAGCCGCCGAACACCATGGCGAAGATGACGACAATTCCGATAATTCCGATCATGGGTGATCTCCAGCAAGTTCCGATGCGGGGTTGAAAAACATGTTATTCCTGAGGGGCTGAAGCGTTGCGCCCGGCCATGATCACGCTGATCGTATAAGCGCCCTCGGGGCTTAGGCCGGCCAGAACGCCAGCAGCAGCGTCCGGAGGCATGCGGGACAGGAACCCGGCGGCAAATGTCGGGTCCATCGTTTCAAACAAGGCGGCGGCGTCTTTCGGCTTCATGCTTTGGTAGACATCAGTCAGGCGCGTCAGGTCGGTTTCGGCGGCTTTTTCCGCAAGGGCGAGTGTTGCACGCAGGGCCTCTTCG
This sequence comes from Ruegeria meonggei, assembly GCF_042768335.1. Lineage (NCBI taxonomy): Bacteria > Pseudomonadati > Pseudomonadota > Alphaproteobacteria > Rhodobacterales > Roseobacteraceae > Ruegeria > Ruegeria meonggei. Next base: position 3,232,747 of record NZ_JAXHBT010000001.1, read on the forward strand.
GCCTCTACCAGGGCGACCAGACGGGTTTCGATGGCCTTGTCCGCGATCTCAAGCGCTTTTTCCCGGTCCAGCGCTGCGGCTTCGCGCCGTTTCAGTGCCTCTTCCCGGCGCCTCAATTCTGTCAACAGCACCTGCGCGCCGGGCAATTCGGCCTGGGCCTTCATGGCCAGCGGCACCGTTGGCTCAGCGCTTTTTGCCAGTGCGGGTCCCGCTTCGAGCCCGACGCGAATCGCGGCTGACCCGATCATCAGCAGCGAGATGACCGCAAGCACGCCCCCCTTTGGGCGTTTCTTGCCAGGTCGCCGGGTCATGGCGCGGCCTCACCACCAGCGCGGCGGTGTCTGAAGAACATTACGCCGCCCGGGTGCTTGGCCGGTGCCGTCGCCTCATCCTTATCTTCTTGCTTTGGTTCGGAAACGGCGGGAGTATTCTCGGTCTCGGTCTCGGTCTCGGTCTCGGTCTCGGTCTCGGTCTCGGTCTCGGTCTCGGTCTCGGTCTCGGTCTCGGTCTCGGTCTCGGTCTCGGTCTCGGTCTCGGTCTCGGTCTCGGTCTCGGTCGCCTCAGGGGCGTCTTCAGCGGAGTCGGAAACGGCAATTGGTTCCGGGTCGGCGGGTTTCGGCGGGGTGTCATCCTGCGGAACCACGTCGTGCATCGACGCCATCATCAGCTCCAGCCGCTGCGCAACGGATTCAGCCCTTTGGGTCAGCTCTTTCAGCGCCGCGCCTGACTGGTCCGAGGCCTCGCGCGCCGCGCCAAGCGACTGTTTCAACTCATCCGCCTGGGTCGACAGAACGGCAACCGCACCGCCCACACCTTTTTCCAGATCAGTGAATCGTTTAAGCCGCCGGGACAGCACGAAACAATAAAGACCCGCTCCCAACGCGCCGGCGACCAGCAAAATATCTGCAATCAGCTCCAACTTCGCCTCCTAGTTCAATACGAATTCCATCACGAGAACGTCGCGCACGCGGCCTTCTCCGACGACGATTTCAATGCGCCGCAGCAGGTGGCCGCGGATTCGCATCAGGGCTAAGGAATCCTCAAGGTCCGAAACTTCGAGCGCGCGCAGATACCCGTTCAGCACATCCATGATTCGCGGTGTCATCTTCTCTACGTCAGCGATGTAGTCAGTGTTCACCTCAAGTTGGGCGTGAAATTTTAGATGCCGCGAATCGCCCGCATTCACCGAAATGATCACCGGTGGAAGATCGATAAAGCCAACCTGCGGCAACGCCTCTACAGCCTTACCAACATCCTTTTCCAAGGCCGCATTCGCCGCCGGCTTTCCCCCGATAGGCAGCATTCCGGATGTGGTCAGGAAGTACCCGCCCGCGGCCCCCACAAGGGCCAGAACAACCCCGATGATCACTCCTTTTTTCTCAGATTTTTCCGGGACTTCTGCCTGTTCTGCAGTCGCGTCAGTCATGACGTCCTCATTTATCCGTTCTGCAATCGTCATAACCCGGCAGGGACTAACCGATTGTTAAGGGCAATCGTCCAAACAGGGGATGCGTCGGGCAGAATGTCGGCGAGTCGGAGGTGAGCGTGCAGCAGATCGGAACTGTCTGGGCAAGTTTGGACAGGCGTAAACAAATTATCGTCGCTGGCGCGGTTGTGCTGGTGTTTTTCGGGGTCCTTGGGATGTCACGTCTGGCGACGGCGCCGTCGATGACCCTGCTTTATGCGGGGTTGGAAAGCGGGGCCGCGGGCGACATCGTCCGTGCGTTGGATCAACGCGGCGTCACCTTTGAGATTCGCGGCGGGTCGATCTATGTGCCCGGATCGCAGCGGGATGAGCTGCGCATGACTTTGGCCAGCGAAGGCCTGCCTGCCAATGGCAATCGCGGGTATGAGCTGCTGGATTCCCTAAGCGGGTTTGGCACCACGTCGCAGATGTTCGACGCCGCCTATTGGCGCGCGAAAGAAGGTGAGCTGGCCCGGACAATTGTCGGCAGCCCCCATGTCAGCCAAGCCCGGGTCCATATCGCGAACGGATCGACCAACCCGTTTCAGCGCAGTGTGGCCCCAACGGCCTCGGTCTATCTGGTGGCGTCGGGGGCGCAGTTCACCTCGGACCAGGCCAAGGCGATCCGATTTCTTGTGTCTTCGGCGGTCAGCGGCCTGGCACCCGAGAATGTGGCCGTGATCGATTCGAACGGGGCGGTGATCGGCGGGCAGGAAACCGCTGTGGCGGCGGATACGGCCGATGACAAGGCCCGTCAGCTGCGGGAACGCGTGATGCGGCTGGTTGAGGCGCGTGTAGGGGCCGGAAATGCGGTGGTAGAGGTCAGCGTCGATACCGTGACCAAGACGGAATCGATCCGCGAACGCCGCTTTGACCCAAAAGGGCGTGTCGCCATCAGTACCGATGTCGAGGAGCGATCAGACAGCGCCCGCAACCAGTCTTCGGATGTCACGGTGGCCTCGAACCTGCCTGATGGGGATGGGGCTGGTGGGGACGAGTCCAATTCCAATGCCACTGAAACCCGCGAACGGATAAACTATGAGGTCTCGGAAACCGAGCTTGAGGTGCATAACGCTCCGGGCGCGATCAAACGACTAACGGTTGCGGTTCTGGTCAACGGAACGCGCGCAGTAGATGCCGCCGGGGTCGAAACTTTTGTACCGATGCCAGAGACCGAGATGGGCGCTCTGAAAGAGCTGGTCGCTTCGGCGGTGGGGTTTGATGCGGATCGGGGGGATGTCATCACCCTGAAATCACTGGACCTGCCGGTGGTCGAACCGGAAGGCACCGTGGCATCATCGTCGATCTGGCAAAAAATGCATTTCGACGCGATGTCGCTGATCCAGATGACGGTTCTGGCCATTGTTTCGCTGGTTCTGGGCCTGTTCGTGGTCCGCCCAATCCTGACGAAACCGGCATTGGCGCCAGCGCTACTGCCTGTGGACACTGCGCCCGAGCCCGAATCCTACCTGACCGGCGAAATTGCGTCTGAGGACAGCGGGCAATTCACATCCTTGCCCGGAAGTGCGACCGCTGGGGCCGTTCCGGCGCTGGCCGCGCAATCCGGTGCCGATCCGGTTGATCGGTTGCGGGCGATGATCGGTGACAAGCAGGAAGAGACCGTCGAGATCCTGCGCAGTTGGCTCGAAGAAGGTGAGGAGCGTGTGTGATGTCGATAGCCCATCTTCTTGAGGATTTCACGTTGCAGTCTGGAGGCGGCAAGTTGCACTTGCTGGACGAAGACGCGCTGGATGAACAGCGCCTGGCCTCTTTTGAACAAGGATATAGCGCCGGTTGGGAAGACGCGGTTCAGGCGCAGGAGCAAAGCCGCGGGCAGGTCTCGGCCGAGCTGGCCAAGTCGCTTGAGGACATGTCCTTTACCTACCACGAAGCGGTCACCCGGATGGGCCTGTCGTTGGAACCGATGTTCAATAGCCTGGTCAACGTAGTCCTGCCTGAGACTTTGGAGAGTGGCTTTGCCGCCCGGCTGGTCGAACAACTGGTCGACATGGCGCGCGACCAGCTGGGTCAGCCGATGCAGATTTTCGTGCCCACAGGCCGCGCGGGTGAGGTTGAGGCGATGGTGCCCCAGGAACTGTCTGCGCCCACCCAAGTGATCGAGGATCCTGCGTTAGAGGCAGGGCAGGCCAGGCTACAGGTCGGCACATCCCAACGAGAGGTTGATTGCAGTGGTCTGCTGGCCTCGGTCGCCGGGGCATTCGACGCATATGTATTTGAGGCAAAAGAGGCAGCGAACAATGAGTGATCCACAGACCCCGAAACCCGACAAGGCAAACCCGTTTGAGGCTGTGCCGATCGAAGTCACGGTCTCGGTCGGACGGGCAAGGCCGTTGATCCGGGATCTGCTGAACGTGGGTGAGAACGCCGTGCTGACGCTGGACAAACGGATCGAAGACCCAGTCGATCTGTATGTGGGCGATCAACTGGTCGCCCGCGGCCTTCTGGAAGAGATGGAGGGTGACCAGGCCGGGCAGCTTGCGGTGCGTCTGACCGAAATTACGGACCTGCAGAACGGGATAGGTTGATGCGGTCTCTGCTGTGGCTGGTCGTGGTGCTTGGGGCTCTGACCCCCTCATTTGTTGCGGCGCAGGACTTGTCGCTGTCGCTGGGTGAGGGGGGCTCGATCTCGGCCCGAAGCATTCAGTTGATCTTGCTGATTACCGTGCTCAGCCTAGCACCGGGGCTGGCGATCATGATCACCTGCTTTCCGTTCCTGATCACGGTTCTGGCCATCTTGCGGCAAGGCATCGGGTTGCAGCAATCACCGCCCAATATGCTGATCGTCAGCCTGGCGATGTTCCTGACCTATTTCATTATGGAACCGGTTTTTACCGAGGCCTGGACAACCGGCATCAGGCCGATGGTTGAAGAAACCATGGAGGTCGAACCGGCGCTGGAAATCGCCATCCGACCGTTCCGCGCCTTTATGGCCGCACGGCTGGACGCCGACACGTTTCACTCCATGGCTGCCTTACGCCCAGGCGGAGAGGCGATCGCGCTTTCTGAAGAAGCACCCCTGTCGATTCTGATGCCCTCGTTCATGTTGTCCGAAATTGCCCGTGCCTTTCAGATCGGTTTTCTGATCTTTCTTCCGTTCCTGATCATCGATCTGGTGGTGGCGGCGGTGTTGATGTCGATGGGTATGATGATGGTCCCGCCCGCAACGGTCTCTTTGCCGTTCAAGCTGGCGTTCTTTGTCATCGCTGATGGCTGGTCGCTGATCGCCGGAGCCCTTGTGCGCAGCTATATGACCTGAGTTGCCAATTGGCCAAAAATGCAGGTTCCGCGGATCAGAATTTTATCTGGAGGTGACCTTGGGAGTTCAGATTAATGTGGCCGCTGACGCAGCAGTCTTTTCGACTTCATGTCTCGCTCGGTTGACGAGAAAATGGAACAATACCTGGAGCGGGCCGTGGAATGCGACGGAGAGTTTTAGGCCCTGAATGGACCACTCACAAGCTCAGAGAAGTTGCTGACTTTGCCTCTCGAACGAGGTTACAAGCAGGACGCCGAACGAGCGCGGAAGGTATTGGTCAAGCGTTTCGGCCGCTGGTGTGAGCCGTACTAGAGCCAAGCGGTTGAAAAACCGCCGCGTAACACAATTGCGCAGCGGTTTCTTGGTGCCATCGTCAGCGGTTCAGGTGACCTTGTTTCGGTTCATATCCTTGATCAGGCGGTTCAGGTCTCCACCGCGTGCGTCCAGCATCGCGCCAACCTCGGTGCGTTCAGTCAGCAGCATATTCACCCCTTCGATGAACATGTTGAAGAACTTGTCGCGCCCCGACTTGTCCGAAACCAGGAACGTAACCTCGAACGGAGAGGAACCCTGCAGTTTGACCGATGTACGAACCTCGTACCCGGCTTTGATCTTGCGGGCGTTGCGCACCGTAACCTCGCCACCGATAAACTCGCGGAAACGCCGGCCGTATTTGTTTGAGATATAGCCCTGAAATGCCTTGGTGAACTGTTTCAACTGTGAGGGGCTGGCCGAGCGGCCGTCTGCCCCCAGCACATAGCGCGCCATGATAGGCACATCGGCATATTGCACGAAGATTTTCTCGAAGTCGCGCAGCATGGATTTTTCGGATTTGCCCGTGGCAATCACGCGGTTGATGTCGTCAACAACACTGACCACCAGCGCCTTGGCGCTGGCTTCGGTTTGCGCAAACGCGGGCAGGGGAAGGGCGGAAAGTGCCAAACCAGCAATGCCGGTCGCAACAAAACCGCGTCGATTCAGATGGTTACTCTGCATAGGGGTCCTCGTAAGGGTCTAGGTAGGGGTCCCTGACAGGGTCGGTCCCAATTTCGGCATAAGGGTCGTCATACAGACCCAGATAGGCGTCCTCATCGTCCCTTGCCAGTTCAAAGCGGCGGTTTTGCAGGTAAATTGTTTGTGCCTGCGCATAGCTGTCGGCGCTTTCATACAGGATCGAGTCAACCGTGTCCGAGAATCGGCCCCGATCGCCCATCCGGCGCACAACCTCGGCGTAGACACCGATATTGTCGACCGGGCGGACCGGGCTGAAATTGATGGGGTTCGAGAAGAGGTTCACCACAACACCCACTGCATCCCGCGCGGTCGAGGGGCCATAAAAGGGCAATTCGACATAAGCGCCCTCACCCACACCCCAAACGTGCAGGGTTTCACCGAAATCCGTATCCACGGGCGGCAGGTTCAGTTCGCTGGCCGGGTCTGACAGGCCGGCGCCACCTACAGTCGTGTTGATCAGGAACCGCAGCAAGGCGTTGCCCGATTGCTTGATGTTACCCTGCAACAGGTAGTCCACCGCTTGGCCGGGCATCGTCAGGTTTTCCGCGAAATGGTTGAAGCTGGTCACCATCGGATCGGGGACGATCTTGACATAGCCTTTCGAGGCCGGGCGGAACAGGAACCGGTCAACACCGAGGTTGAACTTGTGGATGCCCCGGTTGGTATTCTCATAGGGATCAAAGGTTTCGCCCCGCGCGGCCTCTTCGGTGGGCTGCGTTGCGCAGGCGCTGAGAGCTGTCATCAGGGACAGGACGATCAGGTGCTTAAAGCTAATTCTGCTCAACACGGTCTTTGCCACTCCAAACCGTTCGGATACTGATTTTCCGAACTTTCAATCAATACTGCCTGCGGCCGTTGTACGCGGCCCAATCCGATGTCCATAGCTGTTCCACAGCCATTATTAAACAGCTAGCGTTTAACCCGCCAGATAGGCAGAGGTAAAGTGACACAAGTTCAACACTTCGGAATAAGAAGAGTTATGCCCACCAAATGGGCGAGATACCTCGCCGTTTTCGCACTTTCCGAACCCCGTCTTCCCGGTTAGCTTCACCCCGACTCAAAGCTTGGGAGGATACCTGATGAGCATCGCTGCAAGATTAGAAGGCCTGGGTGTTGCCCTGCCGGACGCCCCCGCACCGGCGGCTAACTATGTGCCTTTCGTACGCCTCGGCAATATTGTGTATGTCTCGGGACAGATTTCGAAGGATGACGATCTGATCACCGGCAAGCTGGGCGATGACATGGAGATCGAGGCTGGCGCGGCCGCAGCCAAAGTCTGTGCCATCAACCTGTTGGCACAGGTCAAGGCCGCCTGCGACGGTGATATCAACAAGCTGGTGCGGGTGATCAAGTTGACCGGTTTCGTCAACTCAACCGCCGATTTCACCGCGCAACCACAGGTCATCAACGGTGCATCGGATTTCTTGGTCGAAGCGCTGGGCGATGCCGGACGTCATTCACGGTCTGCTGTCAGCGCGGCGTCACTGCCTTTGGGCGTGGCAGTGGAAATCGAAGGTATTTTCGAGGTTCAATGACACCGTCCCTGCCATCCGTTTTCCTGCAAATCCCGATCGCGCATCGGGCGTTGCACGACATCTCGGATAATCGCCCGGAAAACAGCCGGGCGGCCATTCGGGCCGCCGTTGCAGCCGGATACGGGATTGAGATCGACCTGCAACTGACATCGGACAACCGGGCGATGGTGTTTCATGACTATGACATGACCCGCCTGACCGGCCAACCCGGCCCGATCCGGCAGATCACTGCCGATCAAGCGCTGGACACGCCGTTGCTGCACGCGGATGACGGCATTCCAGCGCTGGACGAAGTGCTTAAGATGGTGGCTGGAAAAGTGCCGCTGCTGGTCGAACTCAAGGATCAGGATGGCGCAATGGGTCCGGCAGTCGGTCCGTTGGAACAGGACGCGGTGCGCGCCTTGCAGGGCTATGAGGGCCCTGTGGCTGTGATGTCTTTCAACCCTCATTCGGTGGCTGAACTGGGACGGCTGGCCCCTCATCTGCCGCGAGGCATCGTGACGGGCTCTTATCAGCCAAAGGTCGAGCTTTTGCCGCAGGATGTAGGCGATCACCTGCGTGGGATCCCCGATTTCGACCGCGTTGGTGCCAGTTTCATCAGTCATGAGGTCAAGGATCTGGCCCGGCCCCGCGTGGCCGCGTTAAAGGCGCAGGGCGTGCCGATCCTGTGCTGGACCGTGCGCTCGCCCAAACAAGAGGCAGAAGCCCGCGCCATTGCCGACAATGTGACTTTTGAGGGGTATTTGGCCATTCATCCGGGTTGAACCCTCGCCCGGCAGTCACAGATAAAGACCACAGGCGGAGGGTATATGGATCAGGCACATATCGAGATTCAGGTACTGGCATCTCTGGCGCAGATTTCTGCGACCGAATGGGACAATTGCGCCTGTCCTGAAGTGGCCGATGGAGGCCGCCCGCTTGATCCCTTCACCACACACCGGTTCCTGTTGGCGCTTGAGGAAAGCGGATCGGTTGGGCGCGGCACCGGCTGGCAACCGCAATACCTGACCGCCTATCTGGACGGGATGCTGATTGCGGCGGCTCCGATGTATGCCAAATCGCATAGCCAAGGTGAGTATATCTTTGACCACAACTGGGCCCATGCCTACGAAAATGCAGGCGGGCGGTATTATCCGAAACTGCAAGTCGCGGTGCCTTTTACACCCGCCACGGGGCGGCGTTTTCTAGTGCGCCCAGGCTATGAAGGGATCGGCATGTCGGCGCTGGTGCAGGGGGCGGTGCAACTGGCGGCGGACAATCAGGTCTCATCCCTGCACGCAACATTCTGTACCGAGGATGAGGCGTTGGCGGGCGAACAGATGGGCTTGATGCTGCGTACTTCGCAACAGTTTCACTGGCTCAACGATGGATATGCGAATTTTGACGGGTTTCTGGATGTGCTATCTTCGCGCAAGCGCAAGAATATCCGCAAGGAACGCGCTCAGGCTTGTGCATTCGGCGGCGAGATTCGCACCTATACCGGCCCCGCACTGCGCCCCGAACATTGGGATGCCTTCTGGCAGTTCTATCAGGATACCGGTGCGCGCAAATGGGGATCGCCCTATCTGACGCGGCAATTCTTTGATATTGCACAGGAAACCATGACCGATGACTTGGCGCTGGTGTTGGCCGAGCGCAATGGCTACCCTATTGCGGGCGCGTTGAACTTTATCGGGCGTGAAACGCTTTTTGGCCGCTATTGGGGTTGTGTCGAACACCACCCGTGTCTGCATTTCGAACTGTGCTACTATAGGGCGATTGACTTTGCCATTGCCGAAGGGCTGGCCCGGGTTGAGGCCGGCGCGCAGGGCGAACACAAACTGGCGCGTGGCTACTTGCCGACACGCACGCATAGCTTGCATTGGGTCGGCGACCCGGGCTTTGCGGATGCGATAAAAAATTATCTGGACGCCGAGGCCCACGCAGTGGGAGAAGAGATCGAGATTCTGACGGATTACGGCCCGTTCAGAAAATCGAACCCGGAGGAGCAGCAATGACCGAACTATTGTCAACCGAGACCCGCGGCCCCCTGTTGGACCCGCTGTTCAAGAACGGCTGGACCATGGTCGAAGACCGGGACGCGATCACCAAGACCTTTATCTTCGAGGATTTCGTCCACGCTTTTGGCTGGATGACGCAGGTGGCGATCTTTGCCGAGAAGTGGAACCACCACCCTGAATGGTCGAACGTTTACCGCACGGTCAAGGTTGTGCTGTCCACCCATGATGTGGGTGGCCTGTCTTCTCTGGATGCCAAGCTGGCGCGCAAGATGGACAGTCTGGTTTAGCCGCGGTCGCTCTGAGACCCTTCGCCGCCCGCCAAAGATGCCGTGGTGGCCATCTGCCGGAACTCGCCCGGTGTCACACTGCCACTGCTTACGTCGATATTGCCGGGAATGCGGGTCGTGCGGTTGCCGATCTGACGGACACTGCGCGCGGCTGGTTTAATGTCCAGACAGCGATTGTTGTAACAGGTTAGTCCGCTGGTACTGATCTGAATGCGTGGCTGACCGTCGGGGCCGGTCACCACTGGGGCCTGTGGCACATCGCAAGCAGCCAAAACACCCATAACGCCAATAAAAGCCCATTTCGTCATCGCAAGCCCCTGTCTGAATGGTCCGGCCCCGCCGTATGCAGGGCCGTCCGTTTTAATCCAGCTGGCCGTTCTCGTTCTTGTCGGCTGCCAGGAAATCATCGTTCATCTGTGCGTCGTATTCCGCTCTGGAAATAGCGTTGTCACGGTCGCGATCAACGCCTCGAAACTGCTTTATGTCCAGAAATGGCTTGGCCTCGTCCAGACCCAGCGTTCCGTTCTTGTCCTCATCCATCGTCTGAAAGGCGTGATCGGAAAAGGCGTTGAACTCGTCTTTCGACAGAAATCCATCATTGTTGGTGTCAATAGCTTTCAGTTCGTTCTCATGCAGCTCCGCCACGGTTTCAGCCGAGGCAACACCGGCCAGCAGAATGGCTGCAGCAGCGATAAATCCACGTTTCATTCCGGTTCTCCTCAGCATGCGTATCTCTGACCTTCGAAACCACCCGCGGCAGCGCCTGCCGCCGTCAGGATGGTTTTGCCCGAGCCGCCACCGAACTGGTTGCCGATGGCCCCGCCGATCAATGCGCCGCCCAATGTGCCGCCCAGGCAGGCGATCTCATGCTGACGTGCGGCTTGCTGCTGCGGTGTCGGGGCCGGACCGCAGGCAGCCAATGCCCCCGCAGTTCCAAGTAAAAGCATAACTAATTTCTGTTTCATAAATGAACTCCCTGTCTGTATGCCACAACTATTGGCAGATCAGGGCGGTGCATCAAGTTAATTAACGGTCATGGCCCCGGGGTGTACCGGGGCCACCCGTTTCTAGATCGCGTCCAGCAGACTCTCGCCTGCGGAAATCTCGCAGGTGCCGGGGTTTTCTTCCAGGTTCAGAGCGGTCACTTTGCCGTTCTCAACGACCATGGCATAGCGTTTTGAGCGCGCGAACAGACCCGCTGGCGGGGCGTCGAAATCCATGCCGAGGGCTTTGGTGAATTCCGATGCCGCATCCGATAGCATGGTCAGCCCGGCAGCGGTTGCACCGGTAGATTCGCCCCAGGCGCCCATTACGAACGGATCATTGACGGCCACGCAGATGATTTCGTCCACGCCTTTGGCGTTGAACTGATCCTTGGTGCGCATGAAGCTGGGCACATGCGCTGTGGTGCAGGTGCCGGTAAACGCGCCGGGCACCGCAAAAACCACGACTTTACGGCCCTTTGTCTTGCTTGAAATCCGAACCTCCTCGGGGCCATTCGCACCCATCTGGATCAGTGTGGCATCGGGCAGTGTGTCACCTGTTGAAATCATTTTTATGCTCCTGTCGATTGGATTTGCAGAGTCGGGCTCTGCCGCAATATAGGTGACCAGGTGGATGTGACCACGGGAATTCGACAGGGTGGGAGGAACATGAGCCATATTGTCGTGATCGGTGCAGGGCAGGCGGGGTCGTCGCTTGTTGCAAAGCTGCGCAAGGACGGGTTTGAGGGCGAGATCACCCTGATCGGGGCCGAACCGCATCTGCCCTATCAGCGCCCGCCTTTGTCCAAGGCTTATCTGTTGGGCGAGATGGAATTGGAACGCCTGTTCCTGCGGCCCGAGAGTTTTTACACCGAGAACAACATCACCCTGCGGCTGGGGGATCGCGTCACTGCGATTGATCCGCAAGCCAAGACCGTGACGCTGGGCGATGAGGTGATTTCTTATGACGAGCTGGCCCTGACCACCGGATCCGACCCACGCCGCCTTCCGGGCGCGATTGGCGGCGATCTTGACGGCGTGCATGTAGTACGCGATCTGGCCCATGTCGATGACATGGGACCGTCCGTGACCGAAGGTGCCCGCGCGTTGATCGTAGGGGGCGGCTACATCGGGCTAGAGGCTGCTGCCGTATGCGCAAAGCGCGGGGTCAAAGTCACGTTGGTTGAGATGGCCGACCGTATCCTGCAACGCGTCGCTGCGCCCGAGACCAGCGATTACTTTCGTGCCCTGCATTCGGAATACGGGGCCGATATCCGCGAGGGCGTCGGATTGGATCGTCTGGTGGGTGACGCGGGCAAAGTCACCGGTGCGGTGCTGACCGACGGCACCGAATTACAGATCGATTTCGTTGTTGTCGGCGTGGGCATTGCGCCCGCAACCCATCTGGCTGAGCTGGCCGGGCTGGAGCTGGAGAACGGCATCAAGACCGACGCGCACGGGCGGACGTCCGATCCGTCGATCTGGGCGGCGGGCGATTGTGCATCGTTCCCACACGCGGGCGACCGCATCCGTCTAGAAAGCGTCCCCAATGCAATTGATCAGGCCGAGATCGTGGCCCAGAACATGCTGGGCGCGGCCAAGGACTATACCGCGACGCCGTGGTTCTGGTCGGATCAATACGATGTCAAACTGCAGATCGCTGGCCTGAACACGGGCTATGACCGCGTTGTGACCCGCAGGGGCGCGGGCCAGACCGTGTCCTTCTGGTACTACAAGGGCGATCAGTTGATCGCGGTAGATGCGATGAATGATCCGCGGGCATACATGGTCGGAAAGCGCCTGATTGATGCGGGCAAAACCGCTGATCCGGAGATTGTCGCTGACCCCGAGGCGGACCTGAAACCGCTGCTCAAAGCGTGAGAATCATCGCCGGAGAGTTCCGGGGCCGTGCTTTGGCCTCGGTTGGCAAAGGGGATGTGGGGGCGCATTTGCGCCCGACCACCGACCGGGTGCGCGAAAGCCTGTTCAACGTTCTGACCCATCAGATCGACTTTGAAGGTCTGCGCGTGCTTGATCTTTTTGCTGGCACCGGCGCGCTGGGGCTTGAGGCCCTGTCGCGCGGTGCGTCCTATGTCACCTTTGTGGATGATGGCCGTGTGGCGCAGGGGTTGATCCGCAAGAACATCGATCTGACCCGCAGTGCCGACTGCACCGATCTGATCCGTCGCGACGCAACCCGATTGGGCGACAATCCCGGCCCACCCTATGATCTGATCTTCCTCGATCCACCCTATGGTAAGTCGCTTGGCCAAAAGGCGATCTCAGGGGCGGTGACTGGGCAATGGATTGGTGACGATGCCCTGCTGGTCTGGGAGGAAAACGCCCCGATGGACGCGCCGGAAGGGTTCACACTGCAGAGTGCGCGAAAGTATGGGGATACGCATATTTCCCTGATGTGGACCGCGTAATTTCATCTGGATCAACAGTCGGAGCCCGGCCGCGATAGCCGGTTGCCGGATGGCCTTTCTGACGAGACCGTTCTTAACAATTTCCGGTCACATTTCGGACCAGATTCGCATCTAGACGCGCTGAACTTAACTCAACTACAAGGTGCGCGAATGCTTCTCAGAACTGTCTCAATGCTGTTGGTCGGGGGGCTTTCTGCCCCGGCAGCCTTGGCCCAATCGGAAATCAATTTGGACGAGTTTTCCGTCAACTGCGTGTCCGACGTCGACCAAAAAGGGGTGACCCTCTCTCGGTCCGGTGGATCCGACAAAGGGTTCATTGCGACGGATACTCTGGAAGGGGAAGCCAGTATTTTTCCGGGCCTGAACACAATGACGTTCCTGCTGATTCAGGGAAGTGATGTGGTCACCTTTGTCGTGGATTACACAACCATGGAATATGACATGAGGATGAAGGGTGCCGTCCAGAAAAACGACAAGGGTACATGCACGGTTGCTTGAGGGTCAGGTTTTGCGCCAGCGGGTCACATGGCAAGATGTGGCCTGACGGTCGCGATGTCTGATACCCCACAGTTTTGGAGAGTTGATCCATCTGTGCTAGGCTCGGGGCATGGACCGAGCCTTGCCGGGCCCATTCTGGGCCGTCAAACCACAAAGTGACACCTCTACCGGACCGCCGCCCAAGCCGCGGCGCGCGCCAGTGTTCATCCACGACGCGGTCACGCCATGGGGTCACGAGACGTTGTTGCTGAAACTGCTGCGCGATCAGGCCGCTGATCAGGACGAATAGGTCGGGTGGAACCTGTTGCCTGGTGACAGGGTAAAGATCTCAACCCCATCTGCCGTCACACCCACCGAGTGTTCGAACTGTGCCGACAGCGACTTGTCGCGGGTCACGGCGGTCCAGTCATCGGCCAGCGTTTTGGTTTCGGGGCGGCCGAGGTTCACCATGGGTTCGATTGTGAAGAACATGCCCTCTTCCAGCTTGGCACCGGTGCCCGGACGGCCATAATGCAGTACATTTGGCGGCGCGTGGAACACCCGACCCAGACCGTGGCCGCAGAAATCGCGCACAACGCTCATCCGCTGCGCCTCGACATAGGCCTGAATTGCGTGGCCGATATCGCCGAAGGTATTGCCCGGCTTGACCATCTCGATGCCCTTGAACAGTGCGTCATGGGTGACCTGAACCAGCCGTTCGGCCTTGCGCGGCAGTTTTCCGGCCACATACATGCGTGACGTATCGCCGAACCAGCCGTCCACGATGGCCGTGACGTCGATGTTCAGGATATCACCATCCTTCAGCTTTTTGTCACCGGGAATGCCGTGGCAGACCACATGATTGACGCTGATACAACTGGCGTGCTCATACCCCTTATAGCCAATGGTCGCCGACGTCGCGCCGGCGTCTTCGACCATCTGCGTGATCAGCCGGTCGATCTCACCCGTGGTCTGGCCGACAAAGACATGATCGGCGATATCGTCAAGAATCCGCGCGGACAAAGCCCCTGCGGCATGCATGCCAGCAAAGTCACTTTGTTCATAGATGCGAATACCGTCCTTGGTCAGACGGCCACGATGGTCTTTCATCGGTGCGGAGCTCCAAATATTTCGCGCAGCACCTCTTTTACGCTGCTTGTGCAGAAAGTACCAGAGGGCGTTGGGTCGCGGGTTCCGGTGCAAATTAAATGGTGTAATCGCGCTTTACTTCAAGGGACCGCTCAAACAACCACTTTGCAAGGGCGAAACCCCAGCCACCGTGCGTTTAGACCAAACTCTTTGATCGCGATCTTCAGACGGCCCGAGAAAAACACGCGGCTGCGAATGCTTCGATCCATCCAGAAATCCAGATCGTTGGCCGCGGTCGGATCGACCGCGAGCTTATTGGGTCCTTCGGAATACATGCGCCAAGCTTCTCCGGACGTGCCCACCGGTCTAAGTCCGGTTGATAGTTCCGGGATCAGTGTTTTTCGGTCTTCCAGAACGTGCATGAAGAACCAGCGCTTTCCAGGATAGGGCGTTTCCTGATCGTATTCCCGAAGGTCAACTTCCTGGAATCGTGTCTTGCCAAGGTTAAACTGGGTGAGCAGGTCATGCATCGCCTCAGACACAAAGATCAGGGCCAGTTCACCCGTGAAAATATCCGGCAAGCTTTCCTTCTTCTTTTTCGGCAAGTCGTAATACTGAAAAAACACGTAATCGGGGTATTCAGATGGTGCTATTTCCTGCGCATCCTCGTATCGGTCCTGAAATGCCACGTACCCCTCGGGGCGTGGAGCATCCAGATGCACACCGATTGGCTGCATGTTGCGCGTGCTATACAGCAGAAGAGATTCCCAAACTTTCTTATGTGTCACTGCGCCCTCAATTATTAATGGGTTCAATCGTCTGTGCCGGATCACTTCAAAACCGAAAGTTCAATGTTAAGGCGTTCCACGGCGTTGTATTGAACTGCTGACCCAAATCCCCTTGGGCGAAATCCGTGTCGTATAGATCAGCTTTTCCACCCCCTGCGCCTGCGCGTCCTCAAACGCTGCTGCATAGGTTGGGTCGATGTCAGCGGCCAGCGCGAAGCGGTCGCAGTCGGTGCGCTGGACCAGATACAGCAGGATCGCGCGGTGGCCCTGTTTTATCATCGAGACAAGCTCGCCCAGATGTTTGGTGCCGCGGGCGGTGACGCTGTCGGGGAACTCGGCCAGACCGGGTTGGCGTGACAGGGTCACGCATTTGACCTCGACATACGTATCCGGCAGGCCGGGCTGCGTCAGCAGAAAGTCGATGCGGCTGTTCTGGCCGTACTTCACCTCGGGCTTGACGGTTTCATAGGCGGCCAGTTCCGGGATTTCCTGCGCCATCAGTGCTGCCCGCAAGGCCCGGTTTGGAACGGAGGTATCCACCCCGGTGAAATGGCCGTTTTCATGATCCACGAGCCGCCAGCCGAATTTCAGCTTTTTCTTCGGATCGTCGTTGGGCTCCAGCCAGATTTTCTCGCCGGGTTCGGCCAGTCCCATCATGCTGCCGGGATTGGCGCAATGGGCTGTCACCTCACGCCCGTCCTCCAGTGTGCAATCCGCCAGAAAGCGTTTGTAGCGGCGGATCAGGCGGGCGGGGACAAGGGGGGTTTCAAAGCGCATGTCTCAGGGCCTATACCTGCGTCAAGGGTCGATCAAGGGGAGAGCGCGCCATGGCCAATCCAACCGCTGCAATGCTGGTGATCGGGGATGAGATCCTCTCGGGGCGGACCCGCGATGCGAACATGCATTATCTGGCGCAGGAACTGACCAAGCACGGCATTGACCTGCAAGAGGTACGGATTGTCAGCGACGATGCCCCTGCTATTGAGGCCGCTGTAAAGGCGCTGTCCCAGGCCCATGACACGGTGTTCACCAGCGGTGGCATCGGGCCGACCCATGACGATATCACCGCCGATTGTATTGCGCGCGCTTTTGGCGCGCATATCGGTATCCGCGACGATGCACGTGCCCTGCTGCAGGCGCATTACGACAAATCGGGGCTTGAGTTGAATGACGCCCGCCTGCGTATGGCGCGCATTCCCGACGGGGCGGCGCTGATCGACAATCCGGTCTCGACCGCGCCGGGGTTCACCCTTGAAAACGTCCATGTAATGGCCGGGGTTCCGCTGGTGTTTCAGGCGATGGTTGCCAGTGTGCTGCCCGGCCTGACTGGGGGCAGCCCTCTTTTGTCGCAAACTTTGCGGGTGGACCGGGGCGAAGGCGACATTGCTGCAACCCTTTCGGCGGTGGCAGACGCGTTCGCGGACCTCTCCATTGGCTGCTACCCGTTCCAGATCAACGGTGTCTTTGGCGCCAATGTGGTCGTACGCGGCACCGATGGCGCCCGCATTGATGCCGCGACCACCCTGCTTGCGAAAGAGCTTGATCTGTGACCGATAGCTGGTCTGACATTGTAGACGCTACTTGGCCTGCGGCGCGGTATCAGCGGCTGGGTCCGTTTAAACTGCGCCAGGGACAGGGCGGCGGCTCTCGCGTGTCTGCGGCGAATGCGCAGGGTTTGGTGACCAACGATGATATCGACACGGCCGAGGCTGCGATGCAGGGGATGGGCCAAAAGCGCATCTTTTGCCTGTGGCCCGGGGATGAGGGGCTGGATGATCAGTTGAAAAACCGCGGGTATCAGGTTCTGGACCCGGTTAATATCTATACTTGCCCGGTTGATCACCTGACCGATCTACCACTACCCCCGGTGACCGTTTTCACCACGTGGGAGCCGTTGTCGATCATGCGGGAAATCTGGGCGCAGGGCGGTATAGGTCCGCAACGGCTGGCGGTGATGGAGCGGGTGCAGGGTCTGAAAACTGGCCTGTTGATACGCCATCAGGATCACCCCGCAGGCACAGGATTTGTGGCCATGCACGGTGGTGTTGCCGTGGTGCACGCGCTGGAAATTCTGCCCACGCATCGCCGTCAAGGGCTGGGGCAATGGGCGATGCGCGCCGCGGCCTTTTGGGCACGGGACAATGGCGCACACACCCTTAGCGTGATTTGCACCAAGGCAAATGCGGGGGCCAACGGGCTTTATCGCACGCTCGGGATGGAGATCGCCGGAGAATACCATTACCGTCAGCTTGTCCAAGGAGAGAGCCCGACGTGACCGACCAAACCCTGCCTACCGCACTGAATCTGCCCATGGCAGATACCCTGCCGCCCGAGACGCAAAAGTACTTTGATATCTGCGTGGAAAAACTGGGCTTTGTGCCAAATGTCCTGCGGGCTTATGCGTTCGACATCGATAAGCTGAACGGTTTCACGGCGATGTATAACGATCTGATGCTGGCCGAAAGCGGACTGAGCAAACTGGAACGCGAAATGATCGCAGTTGTGGTGTCGGCGATCAACAAGTGCTTTTATTGCCTTGTGGCGCATGGTGCCGCTGTTCGGCAGTTATCTGGAAATCCTCAGCTGGGTGAGATGTTGGTGATGAATTACCGGGTTGCCCCGCTGGACAGCCGTCAGAGGGCGATGCTGGATTTCGCCGCCAAAATGACCACGGCCAGTACCGAGATCGAAGAGCCCGACCGCCAGCGCCTGCGCGATGCAGGTTTCAAGGACCGCGACATCTGGGACATTGCCAACGTGGCCGGATTTTTCAACATGTCGAACCGGGTTGCCAGTGCCACGGCGATGGCTCCGAACGACGAATATCATACGCAGGCCCGATGATCCGACAGATTGCCCTTTGCCTGTGCCTGCTGACCACCCCGGCTGTGGCGCAAGACCTGACGCTGCCCTCTGGGGCACGACAGATCAGTGATCGCGTCAGCCCGCTGGACAGTTATGATCTGCCAACAGGTCCGTATGCCGAGGGTCAAGTGCCCGCGCGCTCGGTCGAAGGGCAGGTCGAGCAGCTGACCTGGCGGTTGCAATCGGGATCCAGCACGACGTTGCAATTGCTGGCACCGCTACGCGATCAGATCACGGCGCAGGGATATGACGTTCTGTTCGAATGCGAAGCCCGCGTTTGTGGCGGCTTTGATTTCCGCTTCGGGACTGAGGTTGTCCCGACCCCCGATATGTATGTGGCCATTCAGGACTATCGCTTTTTGTCTGCCACCCGTGGGGACGAGGTTCTGAGCTTGCTTGTCAGCCGCAACGCACCTGATGGCTATGTGCAGATGGTCCGGGTCACCCCGGTTGATGGCGAAACCCCGCCACCGCTGGTGATCGAAGAAAACGTCAGTCAGCCAGGTGACCTACTGTCCGAACTTGAACAGAACGGGCATATCATTCTGGAGGATCTGCATTTTCGCACCGGTGAGATGACGTTGGGCGAGGGACCGTTTGCCTCTTTGGCGCTGATTTCGGGGTTTCTGTCCGATAACCCGGGAACTCGTCTGGCGCTGGTAGGGCATACGGACGACACCGGCGCGCTGGATGCCAATATCTCTGTCAGCACCGGACGCGCGCAGGCCGTGCGGGCGCGCCTGATCGAAAAATACGGCGTTGCCGCCGCTCGGGTCGAGGCGCGTGGCATCGGGTATCTGGCTCCGCTGACCTCAAACGCGACGCCTGAAGGACGCGACGAAAACCGTCGGGTCGAAGCTGTTTTGTTGGTTAACTAACCGCAGAGAAATGGCGCTTAACGCCGACTCGAAGTGACCTGGCACCCATGGGTATCGTAAATGGCAAAAAAGACCAGCACATAGGCCCGGGTCGTTGTGGAGCACCGAGGGAGAATATTCTTATTTGCAGTGGGAAACGCTAACTGGTTCGCAGCCATTCCGACGCCAATTTAGATGTCACGGCGTCTTAAGTGGCGCGCAAACAAACCGTTAGTTCTGATCCATTCTGCGTATTTCCGGTAGTCTTCATCTGCCATCAAATGTTTTTCTTCTGTCTTGGCGCGTGCGAAATACACAGCGTTTACGCCCAGCAACAAAATACAGCTCTGTATCGCTGCAGTAGTGCCCATAACTGAAAGAAATGGCATGTAGACCATCCACCACATGAGGTTCTTGGACAAATAGGCAGGGTGCTTAACATAGCGGAACGGGCCGGTCGTGATGATCCCGCGATGTGTCAAGTTCGAGAATCTGATTCCAAATGCAACCGTAGCCCAAGCGTAGGTTGCCGCCAGCAATAAGATAACGCTACCCCACAGAATCAAAACCGTAGGTTGATCGGCCAACCAAACCCCCCATTCTTGTGTCCCTCCGCGATAGTCAAGCGGTCCGCCGGAGTGCATTATCACGAATGGAGGGTAGCAAATCAAAGCTGCAACCCAACCAGATAGAAACGGGTTTGCAGATCTGATGTGCGAGTTGAGAACTTTGAATGTGCAAACATACCCGATGGTCCCGATACACACATCCACAAGAAACGAAACTTGGACAAGATACAGAATGATCAGAACCGGCTCACCAAATACCCGATCCAAGTTGGAATTGACCACTGAGTGCACAATCATCGGCAGGATCGAGACCATAAACGCGAGAAAGAACCCTTTGACCAGCCACGCCCTGCAATGGTCCTTAACATATGTCATATCCACGGCAGAAAACTGAAAAGTAACAAACTTCCCAAAATGCCAAAGCTCGTCACGCGGCTCGATCATGTGCCGGGTTGTGAAGGCGATGTACACGGGTGAAAACACCCATAGAAAAGGAAATACAAGTGCCGTCAGAGCCCGGACAATTTGATACTTGGATGTGTCATAAGTTGGGATAATCTGGTAGGCTAGCGCGATGACAAAAAGAGTTGCCCCAAGGCCCAAAGTCTTGGTGATCGTAATCGAAGCAACTTCAGATCGTTGGCGATTCAGTCCGTAATCCAAGCCGGTGGACGATCTCAAATGGGCTTTATCCAACAGTATTGTCGATGCAATCATTGGGATTGCGGCCCCGGACATTAGCAGAAAAATGGACTGAGGCAGCGTTGTGTCGAAATAGATGGCAGCGGTAATTGCACCGAATAGTGCAACTACGCCAATTAGCCCGGTCACCTCGCTTACGGCAGACGCGGGGCGCGTTGATGGCGCCGAATCAGTGCCAAGTTCGGATTGTCCGGCATTGTAGTCGGTTCGAACCGCTGTACGCATTCTGCCTGCCTCATCACCAATCAAGCGGTATACTGCCAAGGGCTTTAAATACACTGCTGCTTGAGTATTGATTTTATTCGTTTAAACAGCATTCCTTTGAGTTTGCTGCCCGGGTTTTCTTACCTTATTAACTCGCCCAGTCCATCAGACCTTTATTTGCAAAGGACTCGACTAAGAAATCTATGAATGCCCTCACCTTCGGTTGGGTAAACCGGCCCGGCGGGTAGACAGCGTAAACGCCCTGTACCTCATCGGGCAGCGACGGCATCGCATCCACGACCTGCCCTGTTTTCAAGGCGTCGGCGTATAGGTAGCTGGGCAGATACGCGATCCCCAGACCTGATGTGGCCGCGTTCAGCAGCGATTGCCCGTCATTCACGCTCAGCCAGCCAGCAGTGCGGACCTGACGCTTTTCGCCAGAAGGCGCAGTCAGTTTCCAGACATTGCCAGACGACTGGCTGGAGTAATGCAGCAGCTTGTGTTCGTTCAGATCGTCGATCTTTTGCGGGCGCCCGAATTTCTCAATATAACTAGGCGCGGCGACCATCCGTTTGACTGTATCGGTCAACTTGCGCGCGCGCAGGGTGCTGTCTTCCAGCTCACCAATGCGCACGGCAACGTCAAACCCTTCGGAAATCAGCTCAACATAACGGTTGTTCAACACCATGTTCACAGTGATATCCGGATAGGCCGCCAGGAAATCGGACAGGACCGGAGACAGGTGATTGACGCCAAAATCCGTCGCGACGCTGATCCGCAGCAGACCCGAAGGTGCTGATTGCATCGAGGTGACCAGCGCATCGGCTTCGCCTGCGTCATTCAGAACACGTCGCGCGCGGTCGTAATAAGCCAGACCGATTTCGGTTGGAGAAACACGCCGGGTTGTTCTGTTAAGCAGCCGCGCACCCAACCGCGCCTCAAGGCTCGATACGTGCTTTGACACGGCCGATTTGGAGATGCCCATTTTCTTGGCCGCATCGGTGAAGCCACCCTGGTCCACCACATTGGCAAAGGCTTCCATTTCGGTCAGTCGGTCCATTCTCGT
Source organism: Ruegeria meonggei (assembly GCF_042768335.1). Classification (NCBI taxonomy): domain Bacteria; kingdom Pseudomonadati; phylum Pseudomonadota; class Alphaproteobacteria; order Rhodobacterales; family Roseobacteraceae; genus Ruegeria; species Ruegeria meonggei. Next base: position 3,254,354 of record NZ_JAXHBT010000001.1, read on the forward strand.
ACCTCGGGTATTTGATCTCAACCTGACTATGGCGACCAATCTGGGCGGAAACTGGGCGGACATGGGATAATATCAGGGATTTGAATTGGATCGTTTGCAGATGGGAAACGCCGAAACAATGGTTTCCAAGTTGGCCACAAGCCCGGCTGTGTTGGGAATTTCGGCTTTCCGGCGCAGATATGCTAGAAGGAGAATGGCAAATTTGTGACCACGGAGGAGATCATGAGAGCCTTATTTTCCATTGCCACCTTATGCCTGTGCGCAACGCTTGCACTGGCCGGGGGTGAGACGCCGTCTAACCCAGATGCGAAGGTCTATTTTGTAAACCTCGCGGATGGGGATACCGTCCAATCGCCCGTGACCGTGGTCTTTGGCCTCAGCGGTATGGGTGTGGCCCCTGCCGGGACCGAAAAAGAAAACACCGGTCACCATCATTTGCTGATCGATCGCCCGCCGATTGGACAGGGTGAAGACGGCGCGGATGAGCTGGCATATGGCCTGCCCGCAGACGACAGTCATATGCATTTTGGTGGCGGCCAGACCGAGGTCACGCTGGAGTTGCCCTCTGGTGAACATACGCTGCAGCTGGTGCTGGGTGATGCCGGGCATGTGCCCCATGCCACTCCGATCGTGTCCGAAGTGATTACCATCACCGTAGAGTAACCTGCAGCTCATCAGGTTGAGGTCTTTTGGTCCAGCGCGTCCGGTTTGCCGGGTGTGTCCACCAGTGTCAGGATCACGAAGATTGCCAAAAAACTGCCCAACGCGATAACAATCACGGCCCAGGTGGCGCTGTTGGTATGAGCAAGCGCCGCCAACCCAGTCGAAAATACGATGATCGCTAGGCGCGCTATGGTTTTGGAAACGGCTTGGGCCGTGATTCGCTGGGCGGGCGGGGCGATGTCCATGAAATACAGCGTTCGCGCGCCGCCCAACCCGGTGACAGCGATCGTCGCAACAAATAGCGATGCAGCGTGCAGGTGAATGGTATGGTCCAGTCCTTTTGCGTGCAGAATGATCAGGCACAGGCCCGATATTGCCACCATCGCCGAGCTTGCAATCATAACGCGCCGGGTGGAAACCTCATTCAGGGCGCGCCACATCGGAGCCGCCACCAACAGCGCTGCTGCAGATGATGCGACCAAAGCGGTCAGACCGCTGGTCGAACTGTGATGCGCCTCAGCCGCGATCAGGGCGAAAAATGGCACGGACAGCCCGGCCAGGACAAAGGCCAGCCGGACAAGGATGTATTTGCGAAACCATGCCTTGGACAAAAGAGTTGCGGCATTGCTCCAGAACTCAGGTGTTGAACGGACCGGGGCGAGCTTGCCTGCTGCGTTAGTCCCTTTGGTATTTTCGTGCAGGGAAATCACGACCAAGGCCGACAGGACAAAGCAGACGGCGCCAAACCCCACGACCAGACTATGGCGGGTCAGGGCGGGGGCGTCATGTGACAGCTGATGCAAGAGCAGCACAACCGCGATGGTTGCCGCCCCACCGATGGCCTTTTGCCAGTAACTCACACGCATGCGGTCTTGGGAGGGTAGATTGTCGCCCAGAAACTCCAGAATCATCAGGCTTTTGATCTCTTCCAGTATACCGATCACAAAGATGCCCACGACAAACGCCAACACGATTGTCGATTTGCCACCATACAGAACCACCAGGACCACCGCGATGAAACAGGTGGCCATCATCAGATCCAGCTGCGCCAACGCTGTTTTCTTGCGGGGTAGTCTGGCGATGGCTCCGGGGGCGAACAGGTCGGCCAGCGTACCTGCAGCATGGCGGATTGACACAAGCATCCCCGCCAAAAAGATCGGCAGTTCCATCGAGACAGCCAGGAACGTCAGCGCGATGGGCGGGCTGGCCATTGACCAGGCCATGACCGACAATGCACCTTGCCCGGTCATCAGCGGAATGTTGCGGTGATCAGATTGACGCGGGTGTTCCTCCATCGCCTGAGTTCACGTCAGGAGCAGAGATTTGGCAAGGGTTCGGAAGCGGCAAGAACAGGCGAGCAGCGATAACCGGCGCCCGGCGAGCGCCTTATGCGGCACTGGGCAAAAGGAAAATGCCACGCGCCATGGTCGAATGCAGCCGATCTTGTGAATACCATTGGTCGAGGACGGTTTTGCGCATCACGTCGGGATTGTCCGATACAAAGCGATCAAAGCTATCTGCCGGGGTCCGTGCCAGTCGTTCGGCAATCAAGCTCATGAAGGCATATGTGATCGTCAGGTTGAACTTGTCCGGCGCGCCTGCATTTTCCGCCAGTGCGCGAATGCCCTTGGCATATACAGCGGCGGCATCGATAAAGTCATATTTGAGCAACAGATCATATGCCACTTGCACATGTTCGCGGTGTCCAAACGTTGTGTTGTCAATCGCATGGGCTTCAAACGTTTGGGTGAGCTTGGAGACCTGTGGCGCGTTCATTCCTGATCCTCCTTGAATGTGTGGCTGTCCTCGGCAGTCCATTCCAGATCGTAAACACTTTTGAGTTGTTTGATTTTCGCCAGTGTCTCTTCCGAGAAGGGTGGCTTGTTCTCAAAGCTGTGCAGGGCGATGCCTTCGATCAGGTCACCGACGGAGATATCCAGCGACTCGGCCAGACCCTTCAGGACTTTGAGCAGGCGTTTTTCAATGCGAATACCCGTTTGGGCGCGTTCAATCATTTTCGACATGTTGGTACATATGTACCTAGATCTGAGAGTAGTCAACAAGAGAATGAAAAAAGCCGCCTCTTTCGAAGCGGCTTTTGCAGGTTTTTTGAGATACGGATCAGAGATCAGAATGTGGCTGCCAGCCGTGTGCCCTGATTGATCGCGCGTTTGGCGTCCAGTTCCGCAGCCAGATCAGCGCCGCCAATCACATGCGGGGTCACGCCCCGTTCGATCAACGTGTCCGCCAGGCTGCGCTCGGACAGCTGGCCAGAACACAGCACGATGGTATCGGCCTCAATCACCGTGGGATCCGCGCGCTCTTCGCCAAAACTGACATGCAGGCCGTCATCGTCGATCCGCTCATAGTTCACGCCGCCGACGAAATTGACGTTCTTCATCTTCAGCGTGGCGCGGTGAATCCAGCCGGTGGTCTTGCCCAAGCCCTTGCCATGCGCCTGCGCCTTGCGCTGCAGCAGGGTCACGTCGCGCGCAGGCGCCGCGGGCTGCGGGCCCTCGGGCGCCAGGCCTGCGCGATGCTCGGCCGGGTCGGTCACACCCCATTCCTTCATCCATGCAGGCAGGTCGGTGGTGATGCTGTGACCTTCTTCCAGCAGAAACTCTGAGACGTCAAAACCGATGCCACCGGCGCCGATTACGGCGACCGATTTTCCGACCTCGGCCTTGTGGCGCAGCACGTCGATGTAGTCGATGACGTTATCCCGATCCTGACCCGGGATTTTCGGATCACGCGGGATGACGCCGGTGGCGATCACCACCTCGTCAAAATCGGTCAGGTCGTCTGCGCCCACTTCGCGGCCCAATTCAACCTTGACCCCCGCATCGGCAATCATGGTATGGAACCAGTCGACGAGGCCCCAGAACTCTTCTTTGCCGGGCACCTGTTTCGCCATGTTCAACTGCCCGCCAATCTCGTCCGCGCGGTCAAACAGGGTTACATCATGACCACGCTGGGCAGCCGTCATTGCGGTCGACAGACCCGCCGGGCCCGCGCCGACAACGGCGACCTTCTTGACGCTTGCTGCCGGTTTGATCACCAGTTCGGTTTCATGACAGGCGCGCGGGTTGACCAGACAGGATGTCAGTTTGCCCTGGAAGGTGTGATCCAGACAGGCCTGATTGCAGGCGATACATGGCGCGATCTTGTCGGCTTCGCCTTCAATCGCCTTTTTGACGAAATCTGAATCCGCCAGCATCGGGCGGGCTAGCGACACCATGTCGGCGCAGCCGGTCGACAGGACCTCTTCGGCCACTTCCGGCGTATTGATCCGGTTCGAGGTGATCACCGGGATCGAGACCTTGCCCATCAGCTTTTTAGTCACCCAGGCAAAAGCCGCGCGCGGAACGCTGGTGGCGATGGTGGGGATGCGCGCCTCGTGCCAGCCAATGCCAGTGTTCAGGATCGTGGCCCCGGCCTTTTCGATCTCTTGCGCCAGTTGCACAACCTCATCATGGGTTGACCCATTGGGCACCAGGTCGATCATCGACAAACGATAGATGATGATGAAATCAGTGCCGACCGCCTCACGCGTGCGGCGCACAACTTCGATCGGCAGGCGCATCCGGTTCTCATAGGACCCACCCCAGCGGTCTTCGCGCTTGTTGGTGTGCGTTACCAGAAACTGGTTGAGGAAATACCCTTCCGATCCCATGATCTCGACCCCGTCATACCCCGCCTTCTGGGCCAAAACGGCAGCGTTGACGATATCGCTGATCTGCTTCTCGATTCCGTCCTCGTCCAACTCGGTCGGCGGGAAGGGCGAGATCGGCGATTTCACCGGGCTGGGTGCCACGCATTTCGGACCATAGGCGTACCGGCCTGCATGCAAAATCTGCATGGCAATCTTACCGCCAGCCTCATGCACACGGTCGGTTACGATGGAATGTTTGGCGACCTCGTCGTCATTGGTCATCATCGACGCGCCGGGCAGGACCGAGCCTTCCAGGTTCGGGCCAATGCCGCCGGTGACCATCAGTGAGACGCCCCCACGGGCACGATCCGCATAAAACTCGGCCACCCGATTCCAGTCGCCGGTTTCTTCCAGACCGGTATGCATCGAGCCCATCAGGACGCGGTTTTTCAAGGTGGTAAAGCCCAGATCCAGAGGGGCCAGCATGTTTGGGTACGCGGTCATTACGGAACTCTCCCTAAAATTTGTGCACAAAATCACTGCTGGACGTTGCGATGTCACGCGAAACCGTACGTCACACCCTTTGCTGTCGGATTGGGGCTTGGTACAGAAAGGCTGTCAAAAAGGATGATGTCACGCATGACCCCTGAAGAGATCGCCAAACTGCCCTATCGCCCTTGTGTCGGGCTGATGCTGATGAATGCCGAAGGCAAGATTTTTGTGGGTCAGCGCAATGATCGCCACAAGGACGCTTGGCAGATGCCCCAGGGCGGCGTGGACAACGGTGAAGACCCCCGCGATGCCGCCCTGCGCGAACTGTGGGAAGAAACCGGAGTGACTGCCGGTCTGGTCGAGATTATCGCCGAAACGCCCGGCTGGCTGCCCTATGACCTGCCCCATGATATTGTCCCGAAGATCTGGAAAGGCCGTTATCGCGGGCAGGAACAGAAATGGTATCTGCTGCGTTTTACCGGTCGTGACGATCAGATCAATATCGCCACCGACCATCCGGAATTCACCCGTTGGAAATGGCAAGCGCCTGATCGGCTGGTGCATGAAATCGTCCCCTTCAAACGGGCGGTTTATGAACAGGTCGTTGCGGCGTTTGCCTTGCATTTGGGCTGATCAAGACCCAGCGAAACCCATCGCCGCGGTGTCACGCGCGACACCCTGCACCTTGGGTGTCAGCCGGACCAGGCTCCCTTCTTTCCCGAGAGCACTATGATCCCGACAACATACCCAAGCCCTGATCCACACCACCGCTACGCTGATATGGTTGTCCATGCCATCGGGTTGATTCTGATCCTGATTGCAGGCGGTGTGTTACTCTACAAGTCGTACCTCACCCTTGAGGGCGGGATGTTCTATGCGGTTCTGGTTTATGTGTGCTGCGCGCTGACCTCAAATCTGGCCTCCTGCTTTTACCACTTTTCCCCCTGGCATGAGCGTCGCACCTTGCTGCGCCGCATTGACCACGCGGCGATCTATCCCAGCATCTGCGGCACGTTCACGCCGTTCTTCATGTTTGCGGGGACCACGTGGACCATGATCCTGCTGTGGGTCTGCTGGGGCCTGACCGCCGTAGCCGTCTGGAACAAAATCGCAAACCCCACGGTCAAGTCGCGCTGGTCGACGGCATCCTATCTTGGGCTGGGGGCACTAGGGCTAAGTGCCATACCTGATCTTACCAACGTGCCCGTCAACGTCCTGTGGTTCATCCTGGCCGGCGCCGCAAGCTATGTAGCGGGCACTGTCTTTTATGCCCGAAAAGGAATGCCGTTCAGATATGCCATTTGGCACAGTTTTGTGAATTTCGGCGGGATTTTCATGTTTGCAGGCATCTGGATCGCCCTGTTCGGAACGGGCTAGAACAAGAGAGGGTTCGCAACCCTTCCCAATACACCGAAGCTTACCCCTGATCGGGGATCACAGCAGTCCTTCGACCGTTAGCAACTCGATCATGTTTGCCTCCGGGCGCGGGCCGATGTGGCTGATGACTTCGCGGGCGCAGACATTGCCGATCCGGGCGCAGGTCTCATAGTCCCGACCGGTGGCCATGCCATAAAGGAACCCGGCGGCAAACTGATCGCCTGCGCCGGTGGCGTCCACCGGCACCACTTTTTCCACCGGCACGTCGGTGCGCTGGCCATCGTGCAGAACCGTCACCCCGTCGCCCGAGCGGGTACACACAACCAGAGGACAAATCTCAGCCGTTTTGGCCAGAGCGGCCTCAAGATCGTCGGTTTCGAACAGGGATTTGATCTCGGCCTCGTTGCCGATCACGAAATCCAGCTCATTCTCGATCAGCAAAAGGAAATCTGTCCGGTGACGTTCGACACAGAACGGGTCGGAAATGGCGATGCCGGTCTTGCCGCCACCCTTGTGGCAATCGCGCGCGGCCTCAAGAAAGGCGGCTTTGCCCTTTTCCTTGTCGAACAGATAGCCCTCAAGAAACATGATCTGGCTGCTGCCGGCCACGTCGCTGGCCACGTCCTTAGATGACAGTTCCGATGAAATCCCCAGATAGGTATTCATCGACCGTTCACCATCGGGCGAGACAAAGATCATCGAGCGTGAGGTCGGCAGCTCTCCGCCCGGTACCGGCGGGTTGACGAAATCAACGCCGTCCTCATTCATCGCATCGGCATAGAACCGACCCAACGCATCGTCATGCACGCGTCCGATAAAGGCCAACTCCAGCCCCAGCGCACCCGCCCCGGCAATGGTGTTGGCAACCGAGCCGCCCGGTGTTTGCACCCGGCCTTCCATGGCACCATACAGAACCTCACCTCGATCTTTTTCGATCAACTGCATAATGCCTTTTTCGATGCCCATCAGTTCCAGGAAACTGTCATCGGCTTGCGAGATCACATCAACAACGGCATTTCCGATGCCGACAAGCTGGTAAGTTTTCATAGATTCTTGTCCTCGAATTGGCACAGATCGCGGATGATGCAGGTTCCGCACATCGGTTTGCGCGCTTTACAGTGATATCGACCGTGCAGGATCAGCCAATGATGGGCGTGCAGCTGAAAATCGGTTGGAATGTTGTCTTCGATGGCGCGTTCGACCGCGTCCACATGTTTGCCGGAGCAAATTCCGGTGCGATTGCCAACACGAAAGATATGGGTGTCCACCGCCTGCGCGGGGTAGTGCCACCACATGTTCAGCACCACATTGGCCGTCTTGCGCCCGACGCCCGGCAGCGATTGCAGCGCGGCACGGGAATTGGGCGCTTCGCCATCATACTCTTCGACCAGAATGCGGCTGAGTTTGATGACGTTTTTGGCTTTTTGCCGGAAAAGGCCGATGGTCTTGATATGTTCGATCAGACCTTCTTCGCCCAGATCCAACATCTTTTGTGGCGTGTCGACGATCTGAAACAATGCGCGGGTGGCTTTATTGACGCCCACATCTGTGGCTTGCGCTGACAGCGCCACGGCTACCACCAAAGTGTAGACGTTGACGTGATCCAGCTCGCCCTTGGGCTCCGGATCGGCGGCCTGAAAACGCGTAAAGATCTCGCGGATCGTATGGTAATCGAGTTGCTTTGCCATCCGCGCCTTAATGCCGCCCGAGGGGCCGTGACACAAGCCCAAAGCCATTGCGCAAGTTCCGGGTCGCGGGGGCGTGACCGGCGCGCTATGGTTTTGGTCAGACAATGAGGTGCAACATGAACGTCCAGACTCCCGAAAGCGGATATCATTATAACGTCATGCGCCGCGCGATCGCGTTGATTGATCAAAGCGGTGAAGGCCTGAGCCTTGACGATCTGGCCCGTCAGATGGATATGAGCCCGGCCCATTTCCAGCGCCTGTTTTCGCGCTGGACCGGGGTGTCGCCAAAACGGTATCAGCAATACCTGACATTGGGCCATGCCAAGGCCCTGCTGCATGATCGGTTCACGACGCTTGAGACTGCGCATAATGTGGGTCTGTCCGGCAGCGGCCGTCTGCACGACCTGTTTCTAAAGTGGGAATCCATGAGCCCCGGTGAATACGCCCGCAAAGGCGCCGGCCTGACCATCTATTGGGGCTGGTTCGAAAGCCCCTTTGGCCCGACACTGGTGATGGGCACGGACCGCGGGATATGCGGAATGGCCTTCGGCGCGGAAACCGGCGAGGAAGAAGCGATGGAGGATATGCTGTCGCGTTGGCCACAGGCTGCGTTTGTCGAAGATCCAATGCGCCTGCGGCCCTGGGCGCTCAGTGCTTTTGGGGCCGTCAGTGACCGGCTGAAACCAACGCCGATCTACTTGATAGGCTCACCCTTGCAGATCAAAGTGTGGGAGGCACTGATGCATATCCCTTCGGGTCAGGTCACCACCTATTCCGAGATTGCGCAGCGGGTTGGATCACCCCAGGCCGTGCGGGCCGTGGGAACGGCCGTGGGGCGCAATCCTGTCAGCTGGTTGATTCCGTGCCACCGGGCGTTGCGGAAATCCGGGGGTCTTGGTGGTTACCATTGGGGTCTGCCGGTCAAACGCGCGATGCTGGCCTATGAGGCAGCGCAAGCGGACGCCTGATTGACAGGCCGCGCATTGGGTGCCAAAAGCGCCCTCAGGTTCGGGTTACCTGCCGTTCGCGGCCTTCAGGCTTTGGTGAAACCCGGTTTCTGAACATCTGTTGCCCTTTCCAGGCGCGCGGATGGCAATGCGAACACCGTCCTGATTTCGCGCCCGTTCAAGGAAACGAGGCAAGGCATGACACATCTCGAAAATATTGCTCCGATCGAGGAGCTGAAGGCGCAGGCAAAACGATTGCGCGAAAAACTGCGGGCGGCAGACGTGTCGCTGTCCCATAGCGAGGCGCTGGAACTGGTGGCCCATCAGCACGGAGCCAAAGACTGGAACACGCTGCGCGCGCTGGCGGGCAACCGGATGCTCCTGCGTGTGGGTGACCGCGTCGAGGGGCGCTATCTGGGCCAACCCTTTAGCGCCGAGATCCGCGGCCTGACCATGTTAGGTGACGGTGCGCATCGCCGTGTCACCCTGCAATTCGACGACCCCGTCGACGTAGTTCAGTTCGACAGCTTTTCAGCCTTTCGGCAGCGTGTCACGGGTGAGATTGGTTGGGATGGTCGATCCACGCGGCACACCTCGGATGGGCAGCCGCAATTGGTGGTGCGGCCCGCATAAGAAAAGGGCGAGGCGCAATTCCGCGCTTCGCCCTTCACCATTTCGTCCGGAGGAAATGCTACTCAGCAGCCCAGCCGCCGACGGCTTTGACTTCCAAAAAGTCCTCCAGGCCCCAAACGCCGCCTTCGCGCCCGTTGCCGGACTGTTTCATACCGCCAAAGGGCGAGCCGGCGCTGCGGGATTGGCCGTTCATTTCAACCATGCCCGACCGCAACACGCGCGCCATACGGTTGGCGCGATCACCATCCTGCGTTTGCACATAGTTCGTTAGGCCATAGGGCGTGTCGTTGGCGATTTCGACCGCCTCTTCTTCGGTATCAAACGGGATCATGGTCAAAACCGGGCCAAAGATTTCCTCGCGCGCGACGGTCATCTGGTTGTTGGCATCAGCAAAAACCGTAGGCCGCACGTAATAGCCTTTGTTCAGACCGTCCGGCCGCCCAGTGCCTCCGGCAACCAGCCGCGCACCTTCGTCGATACCCTTCTGGATCAGGTCCTGAATCTTGGTCCACTGCAATTCGTTTACAACTGGACCGATATGGCGACCTTCTTCCATGGCCGAACCAACTGAGACCTTGTTGGCGACCTCTGCGGCGGTTTCGACGGCTTGGTCATAAATCGGGCGCTGTACCAGCATCCGGCTAGGCGCGTTACAGCTTTGGCCGGTGTTGTTCATCATATGAAGAACGCCACGTTTGACGGCCTTTTCGTCAGCATCGGCAAAGACCACATTGGCACCTTTTCCGCCCAGCTCCAGATGGACCTTCTTCAGCGTATCCGCCGCGGCCTTGGAAATCGCCGTGCCGGCGCGGGTCGAGCCGGTGAAGCTGACCATATCCACGTCAGGATGCGCCGACAGTTGCGAGCCCACGCCCACACCGTCGCCATTCACCAGATTGAACACACCGGGTGGGAATCCGGCCTCATCCATCATCTCGGCAAAGATCATCGCGTTCAGAGGGCTTTGTTCGGACGGTTTCAGAACCATGGTGCAGCCCGCAATCGCCGCAGCACCAACCTTGAGCGTGATCTGATTCATCGGCCAGTTCCACGGGGTGATCAGGGCGGCGACGCCGACGGCCTCATGGATGATGCGGTCATTGGGGGCGTGATCGCCCAGCGGGCGCTCGAACGGAAACGCCTTGGCCGCGCGGATGAAATTCTTCAGGTGGTAATCACCAGCGCCCGATTGCTGGCTGCGCGCCATGTCAATCGGGGCGCCCATTTCCATCGACATGGCCTGCGCCAGATCCTCGGACCGGGTCTTGTAGATGTCGACCAGCTTTTCCACCCGTGCGATGCGGTCTTCGACAGGGGTGGCCATCCAACCGGGCAGGGCAGCCTTGGCCGCGGCAACAGCGGCATCCGTATCCGCCTGAGCCCCAAGTGAGATGATCGCACAGGGGTCTTCTGTGGATGGGTTGATCACTTCGAAGTCATTGGTGGTCAAAGGGTCAACCCATTGGCCGTCAATGTAGAAACTGCGCTTTTCGATCATGGCGAATCCTCCCGACCATGGTGTCCGAAACTGGTTATCGGGGCCACTCTGTCACTCGGCCCTGGGCACGGCAAGGGGGGATATGATCAAATTCTCACCTGCCGGGCGTTCAGAAAAAATCATCATGTGAATTGCCGAGTGTTTAACTATTGCGCAAAGTGGTTAGGTTCACTGCACGCGACTCGGATTTTTAGAAGCAGAGGAGATGCACCATGGGTTTACGCATCAACGATACGGTCCCGAATTTCACCGCTGAAACAGATCATGGAACCATCCAGTTCCACGACTGGATCGGCGACAGCTGGGCGATCCTGTTTTCGCACCCCAAGGATTTTACCCCCGTCTGCACGACCGAGTTTTCGGCCGTCGCCCAGTTGAGCGACGAATGGGCAGCCCGCAACACCAAGGTGCTTGGGGTTTCCGTCGACGGTGTCGAAGATCACAAGAAATGGAAGAAAGACATCGAAGCCTATGGCAATGCCAATCCCGGTTTTCCAATCATAGCGGATGACGGGCTGGCGGTTTCCAAAGCGTTCGACATGTTGCCCGCCGAGGCGTATCTGCCTGATGGCCGCACCCCGGCGGACAGTGCCACCGTGCGTTCGGTCTTTATCATTGGACCAGATAAGCAGCTGAAACTGTCGATGACTTATCCAATGACCGTAGGCCGGAACTTTGCCGAGATCCTACGGGCGCTGGATGGGTTGCAGATGTCGTCCAAAGGGGTGGCCACGCCGGCCAACTGGGTGCCGGGTGAAGATGTGATCATTCCGCCGGCCGTGTCGAACGAAGATGCCAAGGCGAAATTCGGCGAGTTTGAGACGATCTTTCCCTATTTGCGCAAGACCAAGGCGCCGTCCTAAGGCGGGCCGGGTCGGGGGGCTGTCCGCCCCCCATCGCGCCTTTTGGCGCGATTCCCCCCGAGGATATTTTCAGCCAGATGAAGCAGGCGGGCGTTGTGGGTGCAGGTGCAGCTGTGCCCTGTAGATACCGCGTTTGATCTCGCGGGTCAGTTTGTCTGATAGCGGCGGTTTGGTCTGAATGGTCGAGCCGCCGATTTCCTTGGCCACTTCCTGGTTGCCGCTGCCCTGTAGGGCGTGGATCGGTTGGCCGGTTAGCCAGTGCATTTGCAGGAACGTGTCCACTGGGCGGTCAATCCGGTCGGTGGCGGCGAGTAGACGCTGGGCGGCGCGTTTTCCCACCATCTGACATACGCATTGCAGGCCGATCACTTTGGGCAGGATCAGGCGCAGGCCGTTTTCCTCGGCCAGCGTTTGGGCGGGCGCTTCGCGTTGTTTGACGGGGATTCGGATATAGTGATCGGGCGTCGCGATCGGAGCCAACAGATCCAGTGCTTGGGACATACGGGCGGGGTCGGTGCGCAGGTCGTCTTCGGTGATAATGGCCAGGTCGATGTTGTCATCGACCAGCTTGCGCCAGATCCGGCGGTGGCTTTCAAAGACGCCAATTTCAGCGGGGCGCAGGGCAAACGGATAATGCGGTCGGTGCAGGTTGCCCGGGTGCAGCTCGACTCCGGCGATCTGGTCCGGGTCGCGGCCATTTACGGCCTCAAACAATTCGGCATTGGGCAGGCCAGCGCAAAGCTGGTCGGCATTGGGCCTGCGGGCCGTACTTGAGGACATGTGGATGACAAAGGAACGCATGTCCCCGTGCATAGAACACGGGAACATGCGGGGGAAGAGAAACCGGAGAGAAACGCTTCCCCCATTTGGAATCAGAAACCGTAGCGCAGGCCGACATTGACGCTGAACGCGTCGATATCGTCTTCCACAGTGCCAGTGGACGTGCCGTTCGGGGCCAGGCGCTGGGAGGAGACGTCGAAGGCGCGGGCATAGCGGGTGTCCAGTGTCAGGGCCAGGTTTGGGTCGATCTCATAGGCGACACCGGCGATGATCTGCGCCGCAAACGTGGTGTCGCTGTCATCCAGCGCCACGCCCGGACCGTAGGCAAAGTCCAGATCCGAATAGGTGGCCCCTACGCCCAGCCCAACATAAGGGGTGAGTGCGCCGGTCTGTTTGAAGTCGACAAGCACGTTGGCAAACAGCGAAGTCTGTGTGATGTCGCCAGACACATTCGCCTCGCCCGCCGGACCATTACCCGAGAAATTGACGCTGTCGACGTCGCTGTCGCGATAGGACAACTCCAACTCGACCCTTGTGCCAAAGCGCTCGTTCGACCATTGCGGGATTTCGGTTCCGATTGCGACGCCCAGGCCAAAGCCTGCGTCAAAATCGGTATCCACGGATTGGGACGATCCGTTGACTGTTCCGCTAAAGTCGCTGCCCTGCAGCTGGCTGTATCCAGCAAAGCCCTGAATATACAGCCCCTCTGACAGGCTTTGTGCGGCCAATGCCGATGCGCTGACCGTCAGGGCCGCCGAGGCGAGAATAAGACGCGTAACCATACCCATGTCCTTTGTTCCGTGTTTGGTATGACGCACATGTGGGCTGTCAGGCTGCGAAGGGAAGGCGTGGGGCCTTCACTTTGAATCACGGGTATTTAGGCCTGCGTGAATGAATAAATCGAGGAGGAAGCACAGCAAAAGGACAATCAGGAAATCCTACGTCCTTTCGGTACACTCAGATCCTGTTGCAGCATGTGGGCCTCGAACGCCTTCAGCACAGGAAGGGCGGTATCGCCATACTCGGACATATCCGATGCCAGCTCAGGGAACAGTTCAAAAAGTTCACGTTTGGTGTCACCGGACATGGCACCCATGCTTGTGTCGCCGGGAAAGAACGACTCGGACCATATGCCTTCGACATTCACCAATTCATGCCTGTCAAAAAGAATGTGGATGTAGTCTGCACCCACTTCAGGGGAATCCTGCGTGATACTGCGATGGTTAACCAGCCCTTTGGCTGGAGCAAGCATCATATGGTGTGAATGCCACAGCTCTAACAGCGCGGACGCGATCACAATGCGATGCTGCGGAGAAATCAACAGGTCGCGTTTGGGACGGTCATTGGAAAAGGTCCCGGCCCGAATACGTACTGGGCACAGATGGGGGGCTCGTTTCAGCTCTGCCGCTGAAAGCCTGCGACGACCGATCCATTGAACAGGCTTGCTGCTGCCGTCGCCGGTGACCACCTCGTCACCCTGTTCAAGTGTCTCGATCTTCCGCCGCCCTGAGGGTGTCAGGATCAGCGAGCCTGCAGTGAAACAAACAAACGTTGGAAGAGTATCGTATTGAGAAGGGTTTGCGGTGACGATCGTGTTGTTGGTGTTTGCGATCGTATCGTTAACGCTGACCGTACCCTGGGTCACGACAATGTATTGAGGGTTCGAGAATTGAAGCAATGTAAACGTGACCGGCTGTCCGTTCACATCTCCACTATAGGTCTCGAAGGTCTGAAAATTTGCAGAGTTACCCAAGCCGGGGATTGAGCTGACATCAAATTGTTGGCTTCCATCCGCGTCCGGATCTTCCAGGAAGTTGTCATCGTCGGTGATTGCTACCTGATAGGCATTCAGAACGGTAACATTGGTACTGCTTAGGGGGTCGACGTTTATTTCATAGACCGTAATGAACTTCATTGCATAATGCCGCCCTTAAGAACTCATGTAGAAATTCTTCAGGAAATGGTACACGTTATAGGAGAAAGTAGCCAAGAAAATAAATTTAAAGAAGAAACTCAACCTTATCCCGCACCCATAAAAAAACCCCGGTCGAAACCGGGGTTTTCTGTTCGAAGGGATGGGGCAGATTACTCTGCGCCTTCCTCTTTCTTTTCTTTCTTCTCAGGAACGACCTCTTCGCCGGTTTCCTGATCGACAACCTTCATCGACAGGCGAACCTTGCCGCGGTCGTCAAAGCCCAACAGCTTGACCTTTACTTCCTGACCTTCTTTCAGAACATCCGACGGATGGTTCAGGCGGCGGTTTTCGATCTGGGACACGTGGACCAGACCGTCGCGCTTGCCGAAAAAATTCACGAAGGCGCCGAAATCAACGATTTTGACGACCTTACCGGTGTAAACCTGACCTTCTTCCGGCTCAGCCACGATCGAGTGGATCATGTCATAGGCCTTCTGGATCAATTCACCATCGGGTGAGGCGATCTTGATCACACCATCGTCGTTGATGTCGACCTTTGCACCCGAAACTTCAACGATCTCACGGATCACCTTACCGCCCGAGCCGATCACTTCACGGATCTTGTCGGTGGGGATGTTCATGGTTTCGATGCGCGGCGCGTGGACCGAGAATTCGTTGGTCTCGGACAGGGCTTTGCCCATCTCAGCCAGGATGTGCATCCGGCCGTCCTTGGCTTGCGCCAGGGCTTTTTCCATGATCTCGGGTGTGATGCCCGCAACCTTGATGTCCATCTGCAGCGAGGTGATGCCGTTTTCGGTACCCGCAACCTTGAAGTCCATGTCGCCCAGGTGGTCTTCGTCACCCAGAATGTCGGACAGGATGGCATAATCGCCGTCATCTTCCAGGATCAGACCCATGGCCACACCGGCAACCGCCGCTTTCAGCGGCACGCCTGCATCCATCATCGACAGCGAGCCGCCGCAGACAGACGCCATCGAGGACGATCCGTTGGATTCAGTGATCTCGGATACGATACGGATCGTATAGGGGAAATCGGTGGCCGCAGGCAGAACCGCCTGCAACGCGCGCCATGCCAACTTGCCGTGGCCGATTTCACGACGTCCAGGGCCCATGACCCGGCCAACTTCACCAACCGAGTAGGGAGGGAAGTTATAGTGCAGCAGGAAGTTCGATTTGAAGTTGCCATGCAGCGCGTCGATGAACTGTTCATCGTCACCGGTGCCCAGCGTGGTTACAGCCAGCGCCTGCGTTTCACCACGGGTGAACAGGGCCGAACCATGTGTGCGTGGCAGCATCGAGGTTTCCGCAACGATCCCGCGAATATCGGTGGTCGAACGACCGTCGATCCGCTTGCCGCCTTTGACGACGTCACCGCGCAGAATGCCAGCTTCCAGCTTTTTCATGGCTGAACCGAGGTTGCCGTCTTCCAGCTGCTCTTCGCTCAGGGCTTCTTTGATCGCGACACGGGCTGCGGCAACAGCGGCGGTGCGCTCTTGCTTGTCGGTGATGGCGAATGCGGCGCGCATCTGCTCTTCACCAGCGGTTTTGACGGCCGCGGACAGCTCGGAATAGTCAGGCGCCTGGAAATCAAACGGCTCTTTCGCGGCGACTTCGGCCAGATCAATGATCAGATCGATCACCGGCTGAATTTGCTCGTGGGCAAATTTGACCGCACCCAGCATTTCGGCTTCGGACAGTTCATAAGCCTCGGATTCAACCATCATCACGGCGTCTTTGGTGCCAGCAACAACCAGATCCAGACGCTGTTCAGGGTTCAGGCGCAGGTCCTGCATGTCATCAACGGTTGGGTTCAGGACGTAATCGCCATCCTCGAAACCAACGCGGCACCCGGCGATCGGGCCCATGAACGGCGCACCAGACAGGGTCAGCGCAGCGGATGCCGCGATCATCGCGACCATATCGGGGTCGTTGACCAGATCGTGGGACAGCACGGTGCACATCACCAGAACTTCGTTCTTGAAGCCATCAACAAACAGCGGGCGGATCGGACGGTCGATCAGACGCGCGGTCAGCGTCTCTTTTTCGGTCGGGCGCGCCTCGCGCTTGAAAAAGCCGCCTGGAACTTTACCGGCAGCATAGTATTTTTCCTGATAGTGGACGGTCAGCGGGAAAAAGTCCTGACCGGGCTTTTGGGCGCGGGCAAAGGTCACGTTCGCCATGACGCTGGTTTCGCCCAGCGTGGCAATCACACTGCCGTCGGCCTGACGGGCAACCTTGCCTGTTTCCAGTGTCAGCGTCTCTTCGCCCCACTGGATAGATTTCTTTGTTACATCAAACATATGCGTATCCTAGAAGGGAGCACTCCCGCCCCTGCGGGTCTCCCGTTTGCGTGGCGGCCCCATTGCCGCCGACCCCATTTTATCTTCCGTTGAAGTGCCGGGGTCATGGCACAACGTCTCAGATGCTGCGCGCATACATGAGAACGGGCAGAAAGAAAAGGGGAACTGAGCGGGTCGGAAAATCAGCTGTCGCCCTTATTCTTCGAGGCTGCGCAACTGCTGCCACACCAGATCAATGGCCTGGTGTTCCTGTCCGGCTTTGCGGGCAGCACAGATGTTCCATGTGATCTGTGGCCGGGTTTCGATCAGCTTTACGGATCCCGCCGCAACAAGTTCGGCAAAGGTTTCCGGCATACCGCCAACAACAAGCCTGTCATCTTCCAACAAAGAGGTCAGAAAGGCGTAATCGTCGCTTTCGACCTGTGGCAAAACCCTGACCCTTTCTGCGGCCTCTTCGGTTCCACCCAGGGCCTGCGTCACCGCCGCGCGCCAATGTTTGTGCAAGTGAGGAGAGGCAAACGGGTATGAAAACACTTCGTTCAAAGTCACACCGCCTGCCTTGTGTAATGGGTGCGAGACATGGGCGGCAAAAACCACAGCGCGCTTTTCGAACATCATCAGTTCGATGTTCTCGGCCTCGGGCGTGTGAGTCAGGTCTCCGACATAGATATCGATCTCGTTGCTTTCCAGCATTTCAATCGGGGCTTGCCGGGCGTCGACCGCAATGCGAAAGCGCAGCTCCGGTGAAATTTGCAGCGCCTTGCGCAGAGCAGGTTTGATCAGCGTGCGCGGGGTCAGTGGCCCGCATCCGATATGCACGACCTGCCTGTTGTTTTCGCGGATATGGGCAATCTGTCGGTCGCAGGCGTGCATCTCGGTCTGCAGTTTGCGGGCCACCGGCAGGAATTCTGCACCCTTACGTGTCAGGCCGCTGTTGCCGCGTTTGCGGTGAAACAGGGTAAACCCAACCTGCGCCTCGGCCATGGCCACATAACGCGACAGTGAGGCGTTCGAGACGCCCATCCGCCGGGCCGCGTCCTGGAAATTTCCGGTTTCCGCCAGAATCAGGACTGCGGAAAGGGGGTTTTCGCCCAGCATTGTGTGACCTCAAATTTCAGTTTCAAACCTTTACGTTTCACATTCTGCAAAAATGTAAACCCAAGTTGCGATCTGGCCGGGGCACCCGCTAGGACATGGTAGATAAAGATGTGGCCCATTCCGGCATTCAGGAGAGCAAAAACCTTGTTTCAGATCAAATCCTTAACTATTGGCCTCGCGGCTGCATTCAGCGCTGTGGCGACACTGTCGGCCGCAGAAACCCAGCCGCCCAATATTCTGGTCATCATGGCCGATGATGTGGGCTGGGCCAGTCTTGGCAGCTATCATCAAGGCGTAAAAAGCATCCAGACCCCGAATCTGGATCAACTGGCCGCTGAAGGCGCACGCCTTACGGATTACTACGCGCAACCCAGCTGCACCGCAGGGCGTTCGGCCTTTATCACTGGCCAGTTCCCAGTGCGCACCGGCATGCACACGGTTGGCCTGCCCGGCGATCCCGTCGGGCTCAGCGATGAGGATCCGACGCTCGCCAACATCCTGAAAACCATGGGCTATGCCACTGGCCAGTTTGGCAAGAACCACTTGGGTGATCTGAACAAGTTTCTGCCCACTGTCAAAGGGTTCGATGAATATTGGGGCTGGCTGTATCACCTGAACGCGATGGAATACACATCCGACCCGGACTGGCCTGATGATCCGGCATTTGCGGCCCAGTTTGGTCCGCGTAACATTATCCATTCCTATGCGACCGATACGGTTGACGAAACCGTTGATCCCCGTTGGGGCGTTGTTGGTAAGCAGCGTATCGTCGACGACGGCCCCGCCCCGGCAGAGCGTCAGAAAACGCTGGATGACGAGGTGACTGCCCATACGATCGACTTCATCGACCGTGCGGTCGAAAGCGACACACCGTTCTTTGTCTGGATGGCCCCGGCGCGGGCGCATGTCTGGACCCATCTGAGTCCGGAATACGAAGCCATGCTGGGCGATGGGCGCGGATTGCAGGACGTTGTGATGAAAGAGCTCGACAACAACGTCGGCAAGGTCACCGCACATCTTGAGGAACTTGGGATCACGGACAACACCATCGTCATCTTCACTTCGGACAATGGTCCCGAAACGATGACCTGGCCAGATGGCGGAACAACCCCTTTCCACGGTGAAAAGGGCACCACTTGGGAGGGCGGCTTTCGCGTTCCCGCGATCATTCGCTGGCCCGGTGAGATTGCCGAAGGTCAGGTGCTGAATGGTATTTTTGACGGTATGGACTGGATGCCTACGCTGGTTGCTGCCGCCGGGGGCTCAAAGGATCTACCGTCGGATCTGTTGCAGGGGTTTGAGGGGTATCAGGTGCATTTGGACGGGTATAATCAGCTGTCCTATCTGACAGGTGAGACCCCCAGCAACCGCAAGGAGATCGTCTATTACGAAGGAACAGATCTTCAGGCCGTGCGTTACAATGACTGGAAAGCCCATTTCACCATTCAGGAAAACGGATGGGCGGGGCCCAAAGATGAGTTGAACGCGCCCCTGTTGTTCAATCTGCGTCGCGATCCCTACGAGAAAGCGGCAGAAGAGTCCGGCATGTACACCCGCTGGATGGGCAACAAGATGTGGGCCTTTGGTCCGGCGGCCCGGCTGGTTCAGGCGCATCTGGCCAGTTTCGCCGAATTCCCGCCTCGTGGTGCGTCGGTTGGAAACGAAACTCATGTCGAAGAACAGGTCAGCAGCGAAGGCGGCATGTCCCAGTAACACCCTCAACACCTGTCCCGACACTGAAAGCGCCCATCATTGTGTGGGCGCTTTTTTGTTATTCTCTAACATAATTCACGCTGAATATGTTTTGTGAAAATATGATGATCGTAAAGGCTTTTAACACTAAGCCCGCGGTCAAATGGACGGATACGCGCCAAGGGGGGGTAGACCATTCAAACCCCTCAGCCGACCGAATACATTGGCGTTTGCACCCAACGAACAGAGGGGCAGTCGAAGGGCTCAAACGAAGAAAATGCTGGATACGGTTCCACGGGTCTATGACTTTGAGACCGAATACGAACTCGGACAGGATAACGTCCGCCCTTTCGGTCTGGACATTCATAATCCGGTCTTTTGATCTCAAGCATCCTGATCTATGCGTTCGTCCTGATCGCATTGGCCAACAAAGAGGCCGCGGCCACGCTCTTTGGCTGGCTCAGGCCCTGGCTGACCAGTACGTTTGACTGGTTTCTGGTCTTGTCCGTCGACGCGATTACCTTGTTCTGTCTGGCGTTGATCATACTGCCGGTTGGCAAGGTTCGGATCGGTGGTCCAGACGCAACCCCGACTATTCCTATGCGGACTGGATCGCGATGATGTTTGCCGCGGGTATCGGTATCGGGCTGTTGTTCTTCGGTGTTATGGAGCCAGTCTATTTCAACTTTGCCGAGGGCGGGAACGCTGTTCCGCCGGGCATCGATAAAGCGGTTCCGGGCAATGAATACGCTGGCGCCGTTGGCACCATTCACCATTGGGGCCTAGAAGGCTGGGCGGTATATGCCGCAGTTGGTCTGGCCCTGGCGATCTTCAGCTACAACCTGGGCCTGCCGCCAACCCTGCGGTCAGCGTTCTACCCTATCCTGGGAGCGCGCGTTTGGGGTTGGTGGCCATTGCATCGCTGTAGGGCGGAGGATTGGCAGCCCTGCAAGGCGCGGCGGTATCGACTGGTAGCCCGTTCACGCTGGTCGTTCTGGTGATGTGCTACTGCCTGTGGTCGGCGTTGAAATCGGAACGGTCGAAGATGTAACATCCTAAAAACCAAGCACTGAAACGCCCGCCGAAAGGCGGGCGTTTTTCGTGGCTAGGGTAGGCGACCCTATGCGCAAGCGCCTATTTTGTCCGAAGTTCCGCAGGCACCGGGCGCGGGATGTCCAGAAATATACCCTTGAAGTTATATACCACAAAGATTATATTGAGGGTCCGAAGGCAAAGTGGAGACATGTGGATTGTCGCGAGAAGTAGAGCCTGTGCCAGAGTTTCATGACGAAGTTCTGGAGAGCTTTAAAAAGCCAACATCAAAATGCGTTGCGGGTGCCGACTTCCTCATTGAAGAACTTGAAGAGCAGGACCCGGACCTGAATGAAAGATGCGGGCTGCTTGATAACCGCCACGAAGTTTATGCGCTTTCGGTGCCAGAGTGCCGGGGTAACGTTTTGATTGTGTCTCTGGATACATCCAAAAAACGGCCGTGGCCATGTACCCTGCATGGCCTGATTTCGCGACGTGGCAGACCGTGTGAGACCGGCCGTCAATTGGCCACGACACACTTCAATTTAATCGACCCAAGTTGGGAGCCAGCAAATGACTAAGAGGACTTTCAGGGCTGAACTTCACAAAATACGACCGGATATCGCCCAGGAAACAAAACACAATCAGGTCAAAAGAAAACTCGCTTTGGCACTGCGCGCCCTCCGCAAAGAGAAGCGCATGACCCAAAAAGATATCGAGCGGAACTCAACGCTGACCCAGCCGGTAATTTCCAGGCTGGAGGCGCCGATTGGTGCGTTGCCGAACTGGGATACAATCGTTCGGTATATCGAGGCGTGCAATGGTCATATGCTTGTCGGCTTTTCGGCGCATAAGCTGGATGAGATGGATTATGTTGATCCAGAGGCCAGCAACAGTGAATTGGTAGCGGCACTAGCTGTTTGATGTCGAACGCTGACATCCACTGGTGGCTGAATCTGGCCACGATGATCGGCATTGCCATATTGGCTTTTCCGGTGTGGTCGTTGAATAACCGAAAGAAAAAGCTGCAAGAAGTGCGCGACGCCCTTCCGCAAGAGCCAAAGGCCTTCAAAGACAAAGTCAAATCCATTCTGGTGACAAAACGCGATCAGGATGTCGCCGACTGGCGACCAATCGACGAGAGATGCCTGTGGATCGGATATGTCTGCCTGCTGGGCAGTGCCATAATTCGGTTGTTCTACCCGCTGGGCTAAGGGACGCCGACCGTAAGCCCAAGTGCAGACTGTCGAAGCTGTCTTCCTGAAATGCATACGCCCGCCAAAATGGCGGGCGTAATAATCAGATAGCCAAGGCGCAAGGCCCGTGCAAACGCGATTAGCGGCGGATGCCCAGCTTTTTGATCAGGTCCTGGTAACGCGCTTCTTCTTTGCCTTTCAGGTAGTCCAGCAGCTTACGGCGCTGGGCGACCATCTTCAGCAGACCACGACGACCGTGGTTGTCTTTTTTGTGGGTCTTGAAGTGCTCGGTCAGGGTGGTGATACGCGAGGTCAGGATGGCAACCTGGACTTCTGGCGAACCGGTGTCGCCGTCCTTGGTGCCGAATTCTTTCATAACGCGTGCTTTTTCAACGGCAGTAATCGACATCGGGGTCTCCTTTAAAAGGTTAGAGTGAATGGCGCAGGCCGGGATGTCGTCCAGCACAGGCCCATGGAGAGAACCGCATCGATTCCGATACGGATGCGCGCGTATATGCGGATTTTCAGCAAATGGCAAAAGGTTTCTGCAAGTTCAGCCAAAGCTGCTGAGCTGCGCCAATTCCGCCTGGGTGATCAGCTGGATATCGTCGGCCGTCAAACCCTCGGCCCCTAACAGCTGGGCGACGTCCTGCCCGTCGACCAAGACAAGGGTCAGGTCTTCGTTTTCGGTATCAGCCTCGATCTGGATGTCGGGGTCTTCCTGCCCTTCCCATGAGATCAGCAGCTTGTCCTGTCCAGGTTGGAAATCCATCACTGTCACGGCGTCGTCTTCGGCGTCCGGGTCCAGAACAACCTCATCCGCGCCGTCGCCGCCGGTTACGATGTCGCCGCTGCCGGCCAGGATCGTGTCATTCCCGGCACCGCCGTTCAGAAAGTCGGTTGCAGGTTCATTTTCAGCTTCGTCGCCTGTCAGCGTATCATCGCCGTCGCCGCCGAACAGTGTGTCCGTACCTGCACCGCCGTGCAGCGTGTCATCTCCATAGCCGCCAAGCAACGCGTCGTCGCCTTCATCGCCGGATAGCGTGTCGTCGTCCTGCCCACCAAAGAGCGTATCGTCGCCGTCGCCCCCCGAAAGAGTGTCGTCACCGGAATGGCCGTACAGCGCATCTTCGCCCTCATCCCCTGACAGCAGGTCTGCGCCGTCTTCACCATGCAGAATGTCATCGCCTTCCCCGCCCTGCAGCGTGTCCATGCCCTCGGCCCCGAATAGCACATCGTCACCTGCGCCTCCGTCTATGGTGTCGTCTGCTCCGTACCCATTGATCTGATCGTCGCCCTCTTGCCCCGTCAGCACATCCGGGGTGTCAGTTCCGGCAATGACCAGATCGCCTTCGTGTTCGGATATGATTGTCCCGGTCGAGGGGGGCTCCGGCGCAGGGGGCTCTTCGATGGTATCATCAATCTCAAGGAATTTGCCGTCAGAGATATCGTCGACATTCTCATCGGTGATGTCGTCGCCTTCGGGATCGTCTTCGGCAACAAAGGCGTCGCTGACGGCGTAGGCAGCGCCACCGACGGCCGCAAGGCTCAGCAATCCGATCAGAAACATGGGAACCCTCCGTGAACGACTGCTCCGAGGATGAAATATCCTATGAGGTCAACCGGTTGGTCAAAGCCTAGCTGAGTCCGTGGTTAACCCTTTGTCACCACGCTTCGGGTTGCTGGGTGTAGGCGATGTACAACGGGTGCTTGGGATGGCCGCCCTTGGTCAGCCCCAAATGGAACAGAGGCTGCCCGGTGCCGCGCAGCAGATGTTCGACAGCCGGGCCGCGATCCAGATGCGCGCCGTGGGTGCCCCAGGCGGCGATGACCTGATCAGCCCAGGTGACCCCGTCCAGAATGGTGGCATCGTTTTCCGGCCCGACCGGATCGGCTGCGGCGCGCATATTGCGTGGATCAGTGTCGCGCCAGGCAAAGATGTTGGTGACCTGGAATGCGCCAAACCCCAGCGCCCGCGCGCGGCGTTCGCAACGCTCGACTGTGGGGTCGTTCTGCACCTCGGTCGCGGTTGACGGATTCAGCATCACAAACAGCGCTTTGCGGCCGGCCGGATCCCAGATGCGGGTCAGGCTATAGCGATACTTCTCGCAGTCAGAATAAACAGCGGTTGAGGGCGCGTCGCCCTTGGTGTGTGTGCGGGTAATCATAGGTGTCGACTAGCATGCAGATCAGGTGACGAACACCCGGCTGGGATGCAATTCACCGGATTTGTAGATGCCGACGGCCACAGCCTGACCCTCCAATGAGGCCCAGGCCTCATCGCCGTATTCCACGTCTGCCGCCAGAACCATGCCTGGATTGCCATTGCGCAGACGGGTGGCGCCTTCGGGTGTGCATTTCAGTTCGGGCAGGTCTGTCAGGCCGGTTTCCAACGGATGCAGGTGGTCGTCCAGCGCGGCGGATTTGGCCATCTCGCCGATCTGTTCGATGCTCAGACCGTCCTTGGCCTCGAACGGGCCGGACCAGATGCGGCGCAGCTCGCGGACATGGCCGTGGCACCCCAGTGCCGCACCCAAGTCGCGGGCGATGGACCGGACATAGCCGCCTTTACCACAAGTCATTTCCAGCGTGACGTGATCGGCGTCGGGGCGATCAACCAGAACCAGCTCCTCGACCCATAGCGGGCGGGCTGCCAGTTCCACATCCTCGCCATCGCGGGCCAGCTTATAGGCACGCTGACCATCGATCTTCACAGCCGAGAATTTGGGCGGCACCTGCAGGGTTTCACCGATAAAGGGCGCGAGCGCTTCCTTGATCTCATCATCCGTCGGACGCGCATCGCTGGTCGCAATCACTTCGCCTTCGGCATCATCGGTGTTGGTAGCCTGCCCCAGGCGCACAGTGAACGTATAGGCCTTGAGCGCGTCGGTGATATAGGGAACGGTTTTGGTCGCCTCGCCCAGTGCCACGGCCAGAACGCCGGTGGCCTCGGGGTCCAGCGTGCCGGCATGGCCCGCCTTTTTCGCGTCCATCGCCCAGCGCACCTTGTTGACCACAGCGGTCGAGGTCATGCCTGCGGGCTTGTCCACCACCAGCCAACCGGAAATGTCGCGGCCTTTGCGTTTGCGTCCCATCTTGCACCTTGTTCCTAGCCGAGGCGCGCGACCTAGCGGATCACATCACCCCTGTCAATTTCAGGGTGTATCTTCGACCACACCCACGATCGGCCCCAGCGAAAATCCGACGTCGGACCGATTGGTCGCTCGGTCATACATGCGTGAGATATTGCCGTCGAAGAACAGCGCATTCGGCGTGTCCAGCACGTCGCGGAACAGGCTGCCAAACTCGTGGAAGGTGACGTAATCTTCGGAAATCGCAAAAACCGCCCGCATGCCATCCGCGCTGGTGCCGACCCCGTTGCGCACATAGCGCGAAGTCGAATCGGGCAGGAAGCGAGGGTGTAGTTCACCATCGATCACCAGCATCGGGCCGGATTGGCTGGCGAACCGGCAGTCGGGGGCTTGATCGACGAAATCCAGCGTCTCGAACACATCGGCGCGGCCCTCGCGGATGCAGAACACCCCGTTGGGCAACAGGCCGAAATTGCCGGGACCGGGGTTCGAGATCACACGCATGACCTCTTCGCCGTTTTCGACATAATGACCAACGGGCGCGCGGTCATCGTGATACATGCCCGCATTCATCGCAAAAGCCAGACGCTCACCGTCGGGGGTCAGCGCCTCGTTCACGGATGAGAAATGCCCCAGCAGATCCCCGTTTTCGTCATTGAGAAACAGGCGCAGGTCTTCGTTGGCGGCATCCACCTCGCAAATGGTGAACCGCTTGTCCTCATGGGCCAGCTTTTCACAGGTGACTGCGCCTGCTTGCGCCGCCCAAAGGACTGCGCCCAATGTGACAGCGCTGCGGATCACTCGTCCAGATCGCGGCGCACCGCGTCCTGATCGAACATGCGGCGGGTGTCGTCCAGACGATCAAACGTGTCATCCAAACGGAACCGCAGATCGGGTGAGAATTTCAGCCCGACCTTTTTGCCAACCATGCGGCGCAGCTCGTGTTTGTTGCGGGCCAGCAGCTCGATCACGTCTTCCTGACCTTTGCCGCCCAACGGCAGCACATAGGCGGTGGCGATCTTGAGATCGGGTGAGGTGCGGACCTCGCCCACGGTGATTGACATGCGGTTCAGGTCGGGGTCGTGGACATCTCCGCGCGCCAGAACTTCGGACAGGGTGCGGCGGATCAGTTCGCCAACACGCAGCTGTCGTTGAGAGGGGCCGGGGCCATCGTGGAATTTGTTCTTTGCCATAAACCCCGATCTAAGCGCAAAGCGGGGCTTTGCCAAGCGGGCGCGAACCGGGTAGGAGGCTTTGAGCCGACTTTAGTAAAAGGACCAGCGCAATGACCCATATTCCGGGGATCGTCATCACAGGGGCTTCGGGCCGTATGGGGCAGATGCTGATCAAGACCGTGACCGACAGCGATCAGGCGCGTCTGGTCGGTGTGGTCGAGCGCACGGGCCACGATTGGATTGGCCAGGATGTGGGCGTGGCCATGGGCAGTGCTGCGCTGGGCGTGACGGTGACCGAAGACCCGCTGGAAGCGTTCGCACAGGCCCAGGCCGTGATCGACTTCACCGCGCCCGAGGTGACGCTGGAATTTGCCGCGCTGGCCGCGCAGGCGCGCTGTGTGCATGTGATCGGCACCACCGGGATGAGCGACGAACAGATCGCGGCGCTGGAGCCCGCGTCGCGTCACGCGGTGATCGTGCGGGCCGGCAACATGAGCCTTGGGGTCAACCTGCTGGTACAACTGACCAAAAAGGTCGCCGCTGCGCTGGATGAGGATTTCGACATCGAAGTGATCGAAGGCCATCACCACCACAAGGTCGACGCGCCCTCGGGCACGGCGCTGATGCTGGGTGAGGCCGCCGCCGAAGGGCGCGGGGTCGATCTGGCCGAAGTGTCCGACCGGGGCCGCGATGGCATTACCGGGGCGCGCAAACGCGGTGACATTGGCTTTCATGCCATTCGTGGAGGCGACATTGTGGGCGAACATGACGTGCTGTTTGCAGCCCCCGGAGAGCGCATCGTGCTGCGCCATCTGGCCACCGACCGGGCGATCTTTGCCCGTGGGGCGCTGAAGGCGGCACTGTGGGGGCAGGGCAAACCCCCCGGCCAATATGACATGGTGGATGTGCTGGGGCTGTAGGCCCCCTCACCGGAATGTGGCCAGCCCGGGCGGTTCTGTGCCGTCCTGTTCAACCTGAGCAAACAACGCGCCCAACCGCTGGTCCCATGTCGGGAACTTGCCGGTCCGGGCATAGGTGAGACGTTCAGCCCCGATGGATATCCCTACCGGAGCGGCCTCGCCCCCGATCATGATCTCGCCAATCTCGGTCCAGTTGTCCGAGGGTGGATAAACCTTCGGCGCGGGCTCATTTGTACCGCCGACGCGATAGTAAACGCCCATGGTCACAATGTAGGCATCGCCAAACGGATCGGGAAAGAAAAAGCCCGAGGCATCGCGGGCGGCCAGCGCTTCGACCTCATCCCGCAGCAGAACCTTATCGGCAAAGGGCAGGTCCATCTGATCCAGCACCGGGCGCATGTCGCCTGATTGCGGAACGCTGACAAAGGCAATCCGCGCGGGGTCGAGATCAAATTCTTCTCGTAGAAGGCGCATCATCAGCCGGGTTGCGGTTTGACCATCAGCGCTTGCGGCCGGATGGCAGCCGACCTCATGAAACAGCGGCAGGATATCAGTGCGGGATTTCTCATCAACATCGCCCACCCGGGCCAGAGGCTGGATCACAAACGCATTGGAGGGCAGGGCGGATTGATCGAAATCGTGGCGCAGCCCGCCGTTATAGTCGTCGAGTCCGGTGGCAAGCGGCAGCGGTTGCGTCTCGGTGAGCCCCAGCTGGGCAAACGCCATCTTCAGGCGTGTCACCGTGTCGGCGAAATCCTGTTCGAAACCGTCATTCTGATCTGCGGCGGCGATGGCCCGCAGCGGCAGTATCGTACCGACCGTTGCGGCGGTGCCAAGTTGAACAATTCTGCGCCTGCTCAGGCCCATGCGATGCCTCCCGTACAATATGGCGGTGTGTGTCGAGAGTATCACAGATGTTGGGCGCAAAGGTTAAGGGTTTCTGAAACTTTGCGCCCCCCATAGTCCCGCTGGTCACAGCTCCCTGATCTTGTCCGCCCGCAACGGGCAAGCCAGATAAACGCCGAACTCTTTGCCGATATCGGCGCTGACCCGCGCGTGAACCGCACCTTGCCGGTCGAGGAACCGCTGGTCGTCTTCGACGGGAAATATCCCCTCATGCCAGATGCCGGGATGGATATAGAGGCCCTGCGTGCCGTCGCACCAGAACGCTACCACCTTGTCCGGCGTCAGGTTGTCGCCAGGCAGGGCTGCGGGGATGATGAAGGGCTTGTCGTCCAGCGGCCAGAACATCTGCCCCCCGTCCGGGTGATAGTTCATATGCCACAGCAACACCTGATCGCGCGGTGCGGTCTGCTGGTCGGCCTGCGCCTGTTGCGGGTCGGTCGACCAGCCCAGAACATAGTGCCCGCCGACCGCGTCGTTGCGCCCATAGAGCACATCGCCCTTCCATTCGCCGTGAAACGTGCCCTCGACCCAGCCGCCTTCGTCGCCGGTGCCTTCGTCAATGGGCCGCCAGCCCTGTTGCGGCCAGCGGGCGATTTCGATCTCGAACCCCTCGGGATCATCAACCAGACAGCCGTAGCCCTTGACCGACGCATCAGTGGCCCGGATCAGGGGCACCTCGTGCCAGGGCAGCGACGGTTTGGTACTGGCTTCGAAGATATATTCCGGTGCGTTCATGTGGCCCCCAAGTGTTTGTCGACCATGCGCTGCACCATCGGTGCGAAATGTGCATAATCGGGTGTGTCCATATCGGCGCGTTTGCCAGCCTCATCCAGATACCGGACCTGAATGATCTCTTTCAGGTTCGGGTTGGCCTCGAACGCGGTGACCTCATCGGCACTCATCGGGCCGCCCTGCAACTCCAGCGTATGGACAGAGGCAGCAGACAGGCGGTTGAAATATTCGGGCTTGGTGGCGCAGAGATAGCGTTTGGCCGCCACGTGATAGCGGCAGCAATCGGTGATGACCGAGGGGAAGAACTGTTCCAGCACCTCGGCCCCCGCGTCCTCGTGATGGCGGTCTTCGGTGTCGTCTGGATGATAAGTACCGAACTCGGATGTGAAATGACCGATGTCGTGCAGCAACGCACCGACGATGATCTCTTCAGGCTGGCCGTTCTGTTCGGCAATAGTGGCGCCTTGCAGCATATGTTCCGCCATGGTGACCGGCTCGCCCAAATATTCCTCACCGCCCCGGCGGTCGAAGATGTCACCGATGAAGGCCACGATATTGTCGCGACTTAGGGTCGAGAAATTGGGTTTCATTCCGCCGCCTCCGGCGTTGCCATCTGCATCGCGGCCAGGGTGGACAGCAACCCGTCCTTGTCGGCGTAACACCCCTGCAACCAACGCGAACCTGCGCCGGAATAACCCAGTCGCGCATGCAGCACGCGGGTGTTGTCGACGATAAAGCTCTCGCCCGGTTCAAGTTTGAACGACACTCCCATGGCCGGGTCGTCGATGATTTCACCCAACTGGCGATAGGCGGCGTAATAGGCCTCCATCTTGTCGAATGGCACATCCACGAAGGGCGCGGACGAGCGGTTGTTAAAGCGGATGCCGACCAGTTCACCATCCGGCGACAGCTCGATCATCGGGCGGCGCGAGCGCAGGCAGACCCCGTCCGAGCCCTTGAATTCGAACCGCGCCGGGTAACCGGCCAGCAGGGCAAAGCCGTCAGGGTTCTGATCGCGCAGTTTCTCGGCGGCGCGGAAGCCGTCGACAACGATGGACTCGCCGCCCTCGGCACTGTTTTCCAGGCAATAGAGGATCTGCAGCGTTGGTACCGGATCGCGATAGGGGTTGTCGGTATGGGCCTGCAGCCCCAGCCCGGTATAGGCGAGGTTGGTCGGGTTCACCTCGGTCCGCACTTCGAAATAGGGGCCATAGTTGGTCTCGCGCACATAACCGAACAGGTCAGCGACCTTCAGCAGGGCCTCAGGTTCGGTCGGGCCGCCGGTCAGCTTGGCAAATCCATATTCAGCGACAGCCGCCAGCCAGCCAAGTTTGGTGGTCGGGTTGGCATGAACCGCGTCCCAATCCGCGCACGGCGCGTCGATGCCACGTTCCCAGGTGGTGATGCCGGGCGCGGTGCAGCCCAAAGGGCGGCTTTCGGCGCGATCATAAACATGCTCGGCCAGCCAGTCGGCGGGGAAGGTGACAGTCTTGCCTTCGGGCTGGAAGGTGACGGTCAGGTCACAAGTGTCGGCGCTGGCGGCACTGATCGAAATGTCGGTCGGGATATCGCCGATGGTGATCAGGCGCTGGCCATTGCCCGGTGCGCGGGTCTCGGAGTCCAGCGCATTGTCGCGCAGCCAGATGGCGTGAAACCGGGCTTGGGTACCGGTGTCGAAATCCACGGTAACAACCGTAGGCGTGTGGGTGGCAGAGCGCAGCATGGGGTCTCTCCTGTTCAGCGCGGGCTTTGCTTGAGGAAATACGCGCCTCATGACATTACTACAATTAATCCTTCCTTCTGCTGAGGCTTGGAAAAACTAATGGCTAGGAAAAAGATCGGCCTGCCCCCGCTGGACTGGCTGCGCGTGTTCGAGGCCGCCGGGCGGCTGGGTGGGTTTTCCGCCGCCGCGCGCGAATTTGGCCTGACGCAGGCGGCTGTCAGCCAGCGGATCGGCAACCTTGAGGCCTGGCTGGGCCGCACCCTGTTTGTGCGCGAGGCACGCGGTGTGTCGCTGACGATCGAAGGCGAAAGCTATCTACCGTTGGTGCAGGACAGCCTGCTGGCACTAGAGCACAATACCGAGGATTTGTTCGGAACCTCGCCGCGTGAATTGCGCGTGGCCGGTCTGTCCTCGCATATCTATGCGCTGGTATTGCCGGGTATCCCGCGGTTTCTAACGCTGCAGCCCAAGGTGCGGCTGATGACGGATTCGGTGGCTCGCCGTTCATCACTGGATGAGGAAAAGACCTGGTTGCAGATCCGCTATGGGCGCGGGGCGTGGCCCGGGCGCGAAGCAGCATTGATCGCAAAAGAGGTGCTTGTGCCGATGGCTGCGCCGGACATCGCATGGGGTGCCCCGCTGATTGATCAACGCGGCGAGCGACCGGGGTGGAGGGACTGGGCGCGCAGCGCCGGTGTTGAGGACCTGCCACCTGCCCATGTCAGCTTCGATTCGATGGGCCACTCTATTGCGGCTGCACGTCAGGGGATGGGGGTTGTGCTGGGGTCTGTGCCACTTGCGGCGGGCAACACCCGAGCGGGTCAGCTGAGCAGCCTGGACCTGCCAGCGCTGGAAACGCGCGAAGGTTATTGGCTGACCTGGCCCGAGGATCGGGTACGATCGAAAAAGCAGCGCGCGTTGATCGACGACTTCCTGACGGCATTGCGCGGCTAAACAATCAGAAATCGATCGCGATGCCCTTTTTCTCCCAATCGCCGTACCGGGCGGGGTCGGGGCCGTCGCGCCCGCCCAATTCCTTTGGCCTCTCTTTGGCCTCGGCTTCAGCTTTGCGGCGGCGGTCTTCGGCCTCGGCCAAAGCGCGCTGGGCGGCTGGGGGCAGGTCTTTGCGGTCGTCGCTCATGACATCGGGTTCCTTTCCGTGCACGGGCTTGATATACGCCCCCGTCCGCCAATGGCAATGCGGGCGAGAGTCACATCAAAGGCGGTTCCATGTCCGACAACGCAACAGCGGCGCGGCGTAGCGCGATCTATCTGCTGGATCAGATATTGGGTGAAGGCCGGCTGTTGCCCGAATGCTTGGCCGCAGGCGCGCTGGACCGGTTGGGGCCGGAAGACCGCGCTCGGGCGCAACGCCTGACGCTGGAAACCCTGCGCGGGCTGGAACGTGCCGACCGACTGCTGGACAATCACCTGAACCGTACCCCCGATCTGACGGTCCATAACGCGCTGCGCCTTGGTGCGGTCGAACTGTGCCACGGAGAGGCGGCGCATGGCGTGGTCAATTCCATGGTCGAGATCGTCGGGCGTTCACGCAAACACGGACGACTCAAGGGGTTGGTGAATGCGGTGCTGCGCAAAGTGGCGGCCGAAGGGCCCGAGGCCTGGCCCAGGATGCGGGTGCCGCGCCTGCCGGACTGGCTGCGCGATCCGCTGATTATGGCCTGGGGGGCCGAGGCTGTCGCGAGTATGGAGCAGGCGCATTTCGCCGGTGCCCCACTGGATATTTCGCTGAAACCGGGCGCTCAGGGTCCCGGTGATGCCCTGCCAACCGGTTCGATGCGCGTTAGGGATGCGGGGCAGGTCTCAACCCTTCCGGGTTTTGATGCAGGTGATTGGTGGGTGCAGGACGCCGCTGCTGCTGTGCCTGTACAGATTCTGGCCCCCAAAGAAGGTGAGGCTGTTCTGGACCTTTGCGCGGCGCCGGGTGGCAAGACGCTGCAACTGGCCGCTGCCGGGGCTGAGGTCACCGCGCTTGATATTTCAGAGGCGCGTCTTGAACGGGTGCATGAAAACCTTGCGCGCACAGGTCTGACCGCCTCGATCATCGCAGGCGACGCGCTGGAACATCAGGGCCAGTACGACGCCATCCTGCTGGATGCACCCTGTTCGGCCACGGGAACGATCCGGCGGCACGCGGATCTGCCTTTTGCCAAGGATGGATCAGAGTTCGGCGGGTTGATCGAGTTGCAAGCGCACATGCTGGCCCATGCCTGGACCCTGCTGAAGCCTGGCGGGCGGCTGGTGTATTGCACATGTTCCCTGCTGCCGGATGAAGGCGAAGTGCAGATTGAAGAGGCGCTGGCGCAGTATCCGGATATGCGCATCGACCGGGACGCGCTCAATGTCCCGGGTGCGGATGCGGGCTGGATTACCGAAGAAGGCGGTCTGCGCCTGCGCCCTGATTATTGGGCGAATCTGGGCGGTATGGACGGCTTTTACGTGGCCTGCCTGAACAAAACGCCCTAAGGGCACGCTTTTCGATGACTTGACGATCGCCCCGGTCTATCGTTGGTTCAGGCGCCAGCAGAGCGCAAGGGGCAGAGTAACGAGCGTCATGTCAAACTCAGATACCATGACCAATCGGTGGACACGGTTTCAGAACCGTCTCTACGCACGCCTCAGTCAGCGGCGCAAGGCGGTCACCGGTTTCGTGGGAGAGCCAGAACCGCGCACCGTCGGCTCTTTTGCCCGTGGGCGGCAATTGGTGGCAGGAAATCTTTTATTTGCAGGGTATCTGGTCGAAGCAAAGGATACCAACCTGTGGGATGTCACCGCCCCCAGTGCAGGTTTTGACAACGAGCGCCACGGATTTGCCTGGCTGGATGATCTGGCAGCCGTCGGCGATATGCGGGCGCGGGAAAAAGCCCAGCGGTGGGTTTGGGGCTGGATTGAGGCGCATGGCCGCGGTCACGGCCCCGGTTGGGCCCCGGATCTAACCGGACGGCGCGTGATACGCTGGATCAACCACGCGGTGTTTTTGCTGCGCGGTAGAAATGAAACGCAACAGGAACTATTCTTTCGCGCTTTGGCACAGCAAACATGGTTCCTTTCAAAACGCTGGTCTGCAGCAACACCGGGCCTGCCCCGGTTCGAGTCGCTGGCCGGGCTGGTACAGGCGGGGCTTGCGCTTGAAGGTCTGGAGCAGATGGCAGACCCCGCTTTGCGTGCCCTGGCGCGGGAATGCGAAAAGCAGATCGATCAGAAGGGCGGCATTTCGACCCGCAACCCGCAGGAATTGCTGGATGTGTTCACCCTGCTGGCCTGGACCTCGGCCGCGCTTAGCGATCTGGGGCGGGGCACGCCCGGTGCGCAATCCAATGCGATCAAACGCATGGCCCCGACCCTGCGCAGCCTGCGGCATTCCGACGGTGGGCTGGCGCGTTTTCACGGTGGTGGCCGCGGGGTCGAAGGGCGGTTGGATCAGGCTTTGGCTCAAAGTGGGGTCAGACCGAACCATGCAACCGGTCTGGCGATGGGATTTGCCCGTCTCTATGCCGCACGTACCAGTGTGATCGTCGATGCAGCCACGCCGCCGAAAGGGGCCGCGTCGTTCAACGCTCATGCGTCGACCCTGGCGTTTGAGCTGACCTCGGGGCGACGTCCCCTGATCGTGAATTGCGGGGCTGGTGGAAGCTTTGGCTCGGAATGGCGCCGCGCTGGACGTGCCACGCCGTCTCATTCGACCCTGTGTCTGGACGGTTATTCCAGTGCCCGGCTGGCACCCCCGGCCCCCGGCACCGAAAACGAGGCTTTGGTCGACGCGCCACAGGACGTGCCGGTCGATTTCGAAGAGGCGTTTGAGGGGACGCGCTTTATGGTGGGGCATGATGGCTATGCCAAGGTTTTTGGTTTGACCCACGCCCGCACGTTCGAGCTTCGTTTTGACGGCCGCGAACTGACCGGTGAGGATATTTTGCTGACCGCCACCGATAAATCCAAGAGGCAGTTTGACAAGGCGCTGGATGCCTCGGGGATGAAAGGCATTGGCTTTGATATCCATTTTCACCTGCATCCGGACGTGGACGCGGCCATTGATTTGGGCGGTGCCGCGGTGTCGATGGCGCTCAAGAGCGGCGAGATCTGGGTTTTTCGCCATGACGGTGTGGGAAAATTGTCAGTCGAGCCAAGCGTTTACCTTGAAAAGGGTCGGCTAAAGCCACGCGCGACAAAACAGATCGTTCTATCCGGGCGCGCAATGGAGTATGCGACGCGCATCCGGTGGACATTGAGCAAGGCACAGGACACCGCCTATGCCGTGCGCGATCTGCACCGGGACGAGCCCGAGTTTGACTGACGCCAAAAGGACTTTTGGACCCATGACCGATCTTCACCCCGTGCGCCGCGCGTTGCTTTCTGTTTCCGACAAGACCGGATTAATCGAACTGGGTAAGGCGCTGGCAGAGCGCGGGGTCGAACTGCTGTCGACCGGCGGCACGGCGCGGGCGCTGCGGGATGCCGGGCTTGCGGTCAAAGATGTGAGCGAGATTACCGGCTTTCCCGAGATGATGGATGGCCGGGTCAAGACCCTGCACCCGATGGTGCATGGCGGGTTGCTGGCGCTGCGGGACAACGACACCCATGTGGCTGCGATGGAGGAACACGGCATCGGCGCCATCGATCTGCTGGTCGTGAATCTCTATCCGTTTGAGGCCACCGTGGCCAAAGGCGCGGGCTATGACGAATGCATTGAAAACATCGATATCGGTGGCCCGGCGATGATCCGCGCCGCGTCCAAGAACCATGCCTTTGTGAACGTGGTTGTGGATGTCGAAGATTACGCGTCGTTTCTGGATCAGATGGAAGAGAATTCCGGCAAGACCTCGCTGGGCTTTCGTCAGCGGCTGGCGCAAAAGGCTTATGCCCGCACCGCCGCCTACGACACGGCAGTGTCGAACTGGATGGCCGATGCGCTGGCGCTTGAGGCCCCGAAACGCCGCGCCTTTGCTGGCGCGTTGAAACAGACCCTGCGTTACGGCGAAAACAGCCACCAGACGGCTGCATTTTACACCGATGGCACCAATCGCCCGGGCGTGGCCACCGCCGTGCAGCATCAGGGCAAGGAACTGAGCTATAACAACATCAATGACACAGATGCAGCATTCGAATTGGTCGCCGAGTTTGATCCGACCAATGGGGCGGCCTGTGCCATCATCAAACACGCCAACCCCTGTGGTGTGGCGACAGGAGCCACGCTGCTGGAGGCCTATAAGGCCGCGTTTGATTGCGACCGCACATCGGCCTTTGGGGGAATCGTGGCGCTGAACCAGCCGCTGGATGCCGAAACCGCGCAGGAAATCACCGGCATCTTTACCGAAGTGGTGATTGCCCCCGGCGCATCGGATGAGGCCAGGGCGATCTTTGCGACCAAAAAGAATCTGCGTCTGTTGACAACCGATGCACTGCCGGACGTGTCTGCTGGTGGCAAGACCGTGCGTCAGGTGGCCGGTGGCCTGCTGGTGCAGGACAAAGACAACGGCTTTGTCGGTCTGGACGATCTGAAGGTTGTCACCAAAAAGGCCCCGTCTGAAGACCAGATGCGCGATCTGCTGTTTGCCTGGAAAGTGGCGAAACATGTCAAATCCAACGCCATCGTCTACGTCAAGGGTGGCGCGACCGTGGGCGTAGGCGCAGGCCAGATGAGCCGTATCGATTCCGCCCTGATTGCCGCCAAAAAAGCTGAACGCATGGGCGAGGCGCTGGGCCTGCCGCAGCCGTTGACCATCGGGTCTGCAGTGGCGTCCGATGCGTTCTTCCCCTTTCCCGACGGCTTGATGGAAGCCGCCGAGGCCGGAGCCACATGTGTGATCCAGCCGGGCGGGTCGATGCGCGATGACGAGGTGATCGCGGCCGCAGACGAGGCCGGGCTGGCCATGGTCTTCACCGGCATGCGCCATTTCCGTCACTGATGCGATACCGTCCCTTAATCTGGGCTGCTCTGGCTGCCACTTTGATCGACCAGATCAGCAAGTATCTGGTCGTTCATGTAATGCGGGTGGCGGCAGGCGATATCGATGTTCTGCCACCGCTGCTGGTGTTCAAATACGGCGAGAATCGCGGCATCAACTTTGGTCTGTTCCAGGGCAATACCGAAGCTGCCCGCTGGGTGCTGATCGGTATCTCGGTGGCCATCTCGGTCGGGGTTCTGATCTGGCTGATACGATCGACGCCGTCGAAACTGATGATGATATCCGGCGGGCTGCTGATCGGTGGCGCAATCGGCAATGTCGTCGATCGGCTGCTATACGGTTATGTGTTGGATTTCCTCAACATGTCGTGCTGTGGCATCAACAACCCTTTTGTGTTCAATCTTGCGGATGTGTTCATCTTTGCCGGTGCCATCGGACTTGTGTTGTTCGAGGGCAAAAAGCCCTCGTGACGCGCCTTGGGAAATGCGATAAAAGCGCCTGAAACAGGCTGGAGACTCTGATGCGGTTGCCGCGTTCAATATTTGCTGTGACATTGGCCTTTGCGGCTGCTGGGTGTTCTA
This sequence comes from Ruegeria meonggei, assembly GCF_042768335.1. Classification (NCBI taxonomy): domain Bacteria; kingdom Pseudomonadati; phylum Pseudomonadota; class Alphaproteobacteria; order Rhodobacterales; family Roseobacteraceae; genus Ruegeria; species Ruegeria meonggei. The sequence continues at coordinate 3,291,257 of NZ_JAXHBT010000001.1, forward strand.
ACATCGGCCTGCGCCACCTTGAGGCACCGGGGCCGGGCCCCGATGAGTTTGCGGTGATGCCGGTCAAGCCGCTGACGCAGCCGCAGGACTATGGCTTTTTGCCTGCCCCATCGCCGGGTGGGGCGAACCTGACGGATCCCAATCCCAAGGCCGACGCGGTTGTCGCATTGGGTGGAAATGCCGCGGCGCTGACGCCGGGCAATGCGATTCCGTCCTCGGATTCGGCACTTGTTTCCGCGTCCAGTCGCTATGGCGTTACGGCGAATACGCGGCAAGTTGTCGATACTGAGGATGCCGAATTCCGTCGCCGTCAGGGTCGCCTGACACAGCTGCGCCTGTTCAAGGTGGATCGCTATTCACAGGTCTATCGCCGTCAGGCGCTGGATGCCAGTAAGCAAACTCAGGCTGCACGGCGCGCCGGGATCGAGACGCCCTCTGCGCCTCCGGCTGATGAATAATCCTTAACTTTTTGTCATCAGCCTTGAACCTGCGCGGCTCCACCGTAGTTTGAAACCCATAAACGAAACGGAGGACGCCCCATGGTTCGGGCTCTGGCATTGTCTGCCGCCTTGATCGCCGCCACCCCGGTTTTTGCTGCGGATGGTCACGAAGCGGTCACCACATTCACGCTGGACAACGGCATGGACGTTGTTGTGATCGAAGATCACCGCGCGCCGGTCGTGCAACACATGGTCTGGTATCGCGCCGGATCAGCGGACGAGCCGATCGGGTCCTCTGGCGTGGCGCATTTCCTGGAACATCTGCTGTTCAAGGGCACCGATACGCTGGCTCCGGGTGAGTTTTCTGCCACCGTCGCCGCCAATGGCGGCAATGACAACGCGTTTACCTCATACGACTATACCGCCTATTTCCAGCGCGTCGCCGCCGACCGGCTGGAGCTGATGATGCGGATGGAGGCGGACCGGATGCGCAACATTCGCCTGTCTGAAGAGGACATCCTGACCGAACGAGACGTGATCCTTGAGGAACGCAACCAGCGCACCGAAAACAACCCCCGTGCCCTGTTTGGTGAGCAGATGAGTGCAGCGCAGTACCTGAACCACCGCTATGGCGTGCCGATCATCGGCTGGATGCACGAGATGGAAGAACTGGACATGGAGGATGCGCTGTCCTTCTATCAGACCCATTACGCGCCCAATAACGCCATTCTGGTGGTGACCGGGGATGTAGAACCCGACGATGTCAAATCCCTGGCCGAGCAGTATTACGGCGTCATCCCGGCCAATCCGGACCTGCCCGAGCGTGTGCGGTCACAAGAACCGCCGCAAACGGCCGAACGCCGCCTAACCTACAAAGATGCGCGTGTGTCGCAGCCTTATGTGCAGCGCAGCTATCTTGCGCCGGAACGCGATGCCGGAGCGCAGGAAAAGGCCGCCGCCTTGTTCTTGCTGGCCGAGTTGCTGGGCGGCAGCACCACGTCTTACCTGAACGAAAAGCTGCAGTTCGAACAACAGATGGCCGTCTATACCGGTGCCTTCTATCGGGGTGTGTCGTTGGATGATACGACCTTTGATCTGCTGATCGTCCCGGCGCAGGGCGTGTCGCTGCAAGAGGCCGAAGATGCCCTGGATCAAGCCGTGGTCTCGTTTATCGCCGAGGGTGTGAACGAAGACGATCTTGAGCGGATCAAGATGCAGCTGCGCGCCGCGCAGACCTATGCGCGCGACAATGTGGACGGGATCGGCAATCGTTATGGCCGTGCCCTGACCAGTGGCCTGACGGTCGAGGACGTGCAGGCTTGGCCCGATGTCCTGCAGGCCGTGACCAGCGACGAAATCCTGGCCGCCGCGCGCGAAGTGCTGCAACCCGAAACGTCAGTCACTGGCTGGCTGATGCGCGACGATGAGGTGACGCAATGAAACGGATCTTCGCAACCCTGATCGCCTTTGTCATCGCGCTGCCCGCCTGGGCCGAGATTGACATTAAACAGGTCACCTCGCCCGGTGGCATAACAGCCTGGCTGGTCGAGGATCACTCGATTCCCTTCACTGCGCTGGATATGCGCTTTCGGGGCGGCACCTCACTGGATGAACCGGGCAAACGCGGTGCCGTCTATTTGATGAGCGGCCTGATCGAAGAGGGCGCAGGTGATATGGACGCCCGCACCTATGCGCGCGAGCTGGAATCGCTGGCGGCGTCCTTCGGGTACAATGCGTCCGATGACTCGGTGTCTATTTCCGCGCAATTCCTGACTGAAAACCGCGACCAGGTCATTGAACTGCTCCGCACCACGATTCACGAGCCACGTTTTGACCAGGATGCAGTGGACCGTGTGAAGGCGCAGGTTCTGTCTGGCCTGCGCTCGGATCAAACTGACCCAAATGATATTGCCGGGCGCAGTTTTGCGCAGATGGCCTATGGCGATCACCCTTACGGTTCTGAAGGCAAGGGCACGATTGACAGCGTCAGCGCCCTGACCCGCGAAGATGTGGTCACCGCGTATGACAATGTGCTTGCCAAGGATCGACTCTATGTCGGTGCGGTTGGCGATATCACCCCGGAAGAGCTCGGCGCGCTGCTGGACACGCTGTTGGCGGACTTGCCTGATACCGGCAAAGCCATTCCGGACCGGGCAGATGTGACCATTTCCGGCGGTGTCAGCGTTGTCGACTTCGACACCCCGCAATCCGTGGCCCTGTTTGGGCATGCGGGTATTGACCGGGACGATCCCGATTTCTTTGCGGCCTTTGTTCTGAACCACATTCTTGGGGGCGGTGGCTTCGAAAGCCGCCTGATGCAGGAAGTGCGCGAAAAACGTGGCCTGACCTACGGCGTCGCGACCTATCTGGTGCCCAAGGATTTGGCCTCGGTCTATCTGGGGTCCGTGTCCTCGGCCAATGATCGCATCGCCGAAGCGGTCGAGGTGATCCGCAACGAATGGGCGCGCGCTGCATCCGAGGGCGTGACCCAGAAAGAGCTGGACGATGCCAAGACCTATCTGACCGGAGCATATCCGTTGCGGTTTGATGGTAATGGACAGATTGCGGGGATCATGGTCGGGATGCAGATGGATGATCTGCCCATCGACTATATCATCACCCGCAATGACAAGGTGAACGCGGTCACTCTGGAAGACGTGAACCGGGTCGCATCGGAATTGCTGGATCCCGACGGGCTGCACTTTACCATCGTCGGCAAGCCCGAAGGTCTGGACGGCTGAGTTTTATGCGGCTGCAGGGCGTCTCTGCGCCCGCAGCGTGTGCTTGTTACTGCTGAGCAGTTTCTGCCGTGTATGCCGAAAATGTGCGGCTTTCAGCGCGTCGTCGATATGACGGTTGCGCCGTAGCAGGCGGGTCAGGCGGATATTGTCGAACACTAGGCATTTTGTGGGTTCCGTGGCGATGACCGTGGCCGTGGCAGGTAGGCCGAGGCCAAATGTCAGTTCACCCAAAATCTCATCCTCCCCGCATTGATTGATGACCCGGCCGTTTTTCAGAATCGTGGTCCGACCGCTCAGGACAAAGCCCAGAAAGTCGGTTGTCTTGCCTTCCTCGATCAGGATGTCGCCGTTGTCATAGGTCTTGGTCGTGGCGGTGTTCAGTAATTTCCGGGCCTGATGGGGTTTCAGCAATTCCAGGTGCAGGGCGATGAACTGGCGCTCGTCATCGGAAAACCGCACCAGATGTCTGGACAGAAATCCACGCAGCAGGCCCAGGATCGAGATCGAGATGTAAGCCAACTGAATGATTGAACCGGCCAGATTGAACTCTTCCGACATGCTGAACAGAACACAACCAGCGGCGGTTATCACCAGAATTGGGTACAGGGTTCCATTCCCGCGGATGAACCCCATCTGCAACATGAAGTAGCCCAGGATGTACAGACCCGCGCCAAATACGCCGACCATCGTGGCCACCTGAACAACTTCAGGGATTTCAAACGGAAAACTCAACATAACCAGACCCACTCAATACTTTGAATGGGCCTTACGCTGGGGCAGCTGGGTGAAGCTGTATATGAACAGCTTCACAAGTTATGGACATTTATGAATGCGCTTTAACCTGCGCCGCTGATGCTGGGGCCCTACTCGCCGTAGGGCACCCAGATGTTCTTCACCTCGGTTGATGCCTGCAGGAAGTGGCGCAAATGGTCCGAGTACCAGTCCGTGGACCCGCCATTGTTGACCCAGCTCCGCTTCAAGTTTCCGGCAGATGCCGCCTCGATCACTGCTGACAGGTCGGTCGATGAGAAGGACCAGACCGCATCCACGTTCAGATGCGAGGCCAGCGGTTTCGCCAGCTCCGCGTGGCTGCCGGTTAGGATGTTGACCACGCCCGCAGGCACGTCCGAGGTCTCCAGTATCTGATAGAAATCCGTTGCCGCCAGCGGGTAAGGCTCGGATGCCGCCAGCACCACCCGGTTGCCCATCGCAATCGCCGGCGCCATGGCCGAGATCAGCCCCAGTAGCGGCGCCTCATCGGCACAGAGCGCGCCGATGACACCGGTTGGTTCCTTCATCGCAATGGCCACGCCCCGGATCGGGACGCCATGCACATGACCGTCATACTTGTCGGCCCAGGCAGCGGCGGTAAACAGGCGTTGGATCGAAGCCTCGACCTCTTTCGCGCCATCTTTCCGGCCGGTCATGGCGTCGATACGGGTGGCAAATTCATTCGCGCGGGCTGAAAGGTTTTCACCAATGTAGTACAGGATCTGAGCGCGCAGGTGGCCGGTGGTTTTGGACCAGCCCGTGGCACCAGCAGCGGCCTCAACCGCGTTGCGGACATCCTTGCGATTGGCAAGGCCCACGTGACCCAGCAAGCCGGACTTGCCCCAGACCGGTTTCGAATAGCCGCTATCAGGCCGCGCCTGCTTGCCGCCGACATACATTTTGGCGGTGCGGTCAATCGGATCGACTGGCGCACCTTCACCCACGGTCGCTTCGATCTTGGCCAGCGGTTTGGCCTTGCTCTTGGGCTTGGTATAGGCCGTCAGCCCCTCCCAGCCGCCTTCACGACCAAAGCCGCTTTCCCGCACACCGCCAAACCCGGCGGCGGCATCGAACAGGTTGGTGGCATTAACCCAGACCACGCCCGCGACCAGCTTGGGCGCGATATCCAGCGCCAGGTTCACATTCTCGGTCCAGACCGTCGCGGCCAGCCCATAGCGCGTGTTATTGGCCAGCTCGACCGCCTCGGACGGGGTTCGGAAGGTCGAGGACACCAATACCGGGCCAAAGATCTCTTCCTGCATCAGCGGGTCTGAGGTTTCCAACCCCGAGATCAGCGTCGGCGGGTAGAAACAGCCGTTCTCGGGCAGATCGCACGCGGCCTGGTGCATATGCCCGGCGGTGTTGCTGTCGACCATACCCTTGATGGTTTGCAACTGGACCGGGTCCACAACTGCACCCACATCGATACATTTATCCAGCGGATCGCCGATGCGCAGGGTATCCATCCGGGCGCGCAGTTTGTCATGGAAGCGGTCAGCGATGCCCTCCTGCACCAGCAGGCGCGACCCGGCGCAACAGACCTGACCCTGATTGAACCAGATCGCGTCGACTAGCCCTTCGATGGCGGAATCGATATCGGCGTCGTCAAAGACGATATACGCGGATTTCCCGCCCAGCTCTAACGTCAGTTCCTTGCCCGACCCGGCGGTTGCCTCGCGGATACGCCGACCCACGGCGGTCGAGCCGGTAAAGGCGATCTTGTCCACGTCCGAGTTGACAATCATCTCACCCACCGCACCATCGCCGGTGACGATGTTGACGACGCCCTTGGGCAGTCCGGCCTGCGTGCAGATATCGGCAAACAGCAACGCAGTCAGAGAGGTATACTCAGCCGGTTTCAGAACCACCGTGTTGCCCATCGCCAGTGCGGGCGCCACTTTCCAGGCCAGCATCAGCAGCGGGAAGTTCCACGGGATGATCTGACCGCAAACCCCCAGCGCCTGCGCGTCTGGCAGTTCGCTTTCCATCAACTGCGCCATGCCGGCGTGATAGTAGAAATGACGCTGGACCAGAGGGATATCGATATCGCGCGATTCACGGATCGGTTTGCCGTTGTCCAGGCTTTCCAGCACCGCGAACAGGCGCGAGTGCTTTTGCAACAGGCGGGCAATGGCATAAAGACACCGTGCCCGGCCGGCGCCGCCCAGTTTCTCCCACTTCGGCTGCGCCTGGCGCGCGGCGGCTACGGCTGCGTCCACATCCGCTTGTTTGGCTTGTGTCAGCTTGGCCAGAACCTCACCCGTTGCCGGGTTGCGGCTGTCGAACCCCTTGCCGGGATTGGTGAAGGTGCCGTCGATGTAGTGGCCGAACTTGTCGCCCTGATCGACCAGCCATGCCAAGGCTTCAGCGGCGCTTTCGGGGGCGGGGCCATAGTCCATGGTTTCGAAGATTTCTTTGACTGTCATTGTTCTTGTCCTTTTCCCGGGGCTTCGCCCGTTCGGCACTGAAATCGCTCTACCAGAGCGATTTCCGGGCGTGCCTCACCCCATAGAATGACGATAGCCAGCCGAGTAAGCCCCGGTGACATAATGTTCCAGCTGCCGTTCAATATCGCCCAGCAGTGACGAGGCACCAAAGCGGAACAGGTCCGGCTCGAGCCAGCGGTCGCCCAGTTCGTCCTTGATCAGCGACAGATAAACCAACGCATCTTTTGCTTTCGAAATGCCGCCCGCGGGTTTGTAGCCGACACGGTAGCCGGTGCGATCATAATAGTCGCGGATGGCACGGATCATCACGAGGCTAACTGGCAGCGTCGCGTTGACGCTCTCCTTGCCGGTCGAGGTTTTGATGAAATCCACCCCGGCCATCATGCACACCAGTGAGGCGCGGGCGACGTTGCGCAGGCTGCCCAGCTCTCCGGTGGCGAGGATGGCTTTTACATGCGCGTCCCCGCAGGCCGCGCGAAAGGCCTTCATCTCATCATACAAGGCCTGCCAATCCCCGGACAGGACGTGGCGGCGCGAGATGACGATGTCGATCTCTTCGGCGCCCGCTTTGACGCTTTCTTCAATTTCGGCCACGCGCAAGTGAAAGGGCGACAGACCCGCAGGAAATCCGGTGGACACGGCGGCCACCGGAATGCCAGTGCCTTGCAAAGCCTCGACCGCAGTTTCGATCATATCGTGGTACACGCAGACCGCACCAGTCGTAATCGGCGGCATGTCCAGCGCCTGTAACGTGGCGGGTGCTACGGGCTGGCGCGCCTTGGAGCAAAGCCTGCGCACCCGACCCACCGTATCATCCCCTGACAATGTGGTCAGGTCGATCATTGTGACAGCCTTCAGCAGCCAGGCGGCCTGATAGTCCTTTTTGACCGACCGGCGACCGGGCAGGGTGGCGGCGCGGCGCTCAATCGCCGAGGTGTTGGCTTGCACCGCGCGCACCCAGTCCAGATCAAGGTCCATACCGGGGTTTCTGGGCTCGGTCACTTGCGGCAGATGCGCGGTGCGCACGGGGCTTTCTGAGCTCTGCGTTTCCATACTCACGTCCTTTGGGAGGTTTGCGCCAAAATCGCACGGGTCGCGCATAAATGGAAGGCATAGCCGGGAAACGCGCGCAAATTTTTTGACCAAACGGACAAAAATCAACACTTTCTTGCGAATAATTCGCAATAGCGTTGACTTAATTGCGAATGGTTCGCATATTCATTCTCAAGAGACACTCAAATCGGGGTTTGACATAATTCGTCGCAGCTTTATTGCAGCATTGGCATTTGCCGCTGCATTGCCATTGATGGCCTGGGCCGAAGCGCCCCTGAAAGTGGTCGCCACAACCGGCATGATCGCTGATGCGGCGCGTCAGGTCGGCGGCGATCAGGTTGAGGTGAAGGGCCTGATGGGCCCCGGCGTCGATCCGCACGCCTATCGCCAGACGCGCACTGATATCGTGGCCATGACGCGCGCAGATCTGATCCTGTGGCATGGGTTGTATCTGGAAGCACAGATGGAAGATTTTTTCCACGATCTTGGCCGCAAACGCAACGTGGTGGCCGTGGCCGAAGCGGTCGATCCCGCAAAGCTGCGCGCGCATGATGATTATGCCGACAAATACGACCCGCATGTCTGGATGAGCCCGGTCCTGTGGCGCGATGTGGTGGTCGAAGTACAAAAAGCGCTGACCGAGGCCCGCCCCGAAGCCGCTGAAGTCTTTGCTGCCAATACGCAGACCTTTCTTGCCGAGATGGATAAGTTGGAAGCCTACGGTGCGCGGGCACTGGCCGCTGTGCCCGAAGACAACCGCGTGCTGGTCACAGCGCATGATGCCTTTGGGTATTTCGGCGCCGAATACGGCTATGAGGTGCTGGGCATTCAGGGCATCTCGACCCAGTCCGAGGCTGGTCTGAACCGGATCGGCGAACTGGTTGATACGCTGGTGAACAAGCAATTGACGGCGGTGTTCGTGGAAAGCTCGGTATCCGACCGATCGATGCGGGCGCTGATCGAAGGGGCGGCTGCAAAAAGCCATGACGTTGGTGTGGGCGGAGAGCTTTATTCCGATGCCATGGGCGAGCCGGGCACCTATGAGGGTACGTATATCGGGATGCTGGACCATAATATCACGGTCATTGCCGGTGCGCTGGGCGCGGACGTTCCCGGCCGCGGTATGAACGGCAAATTGTCGGCGGGGTTTTGAGATGACGCTGGAGCTGGCTGCAGATCAGGGTGTTTCCGTCGCAGAACGCAGCGTTGAGGACAGCCCGCTTGCCATTCGGGGTCTGACCGTTTCCTACGGACAGAAACCGGCAGTGTTTTCTGTGGATATGACGGTGCAATCGGGTGCAATGACAGCGATCATCGGGCCGAATGGTGCGGGTAAATCCACCCTGCTCAAGGCGGCTCTGGGGATTGTATCACCACTGTCGGGACAGGTTACCGTCTATGGCAAGCCATTGGCAGAGCAACGCGCGCGTATCGCCTATGTGCCGCAGCGCGCCAGCGTGGATTGGGACTTCCCCACCCGTGTGATCGATGTGGTTTTGATGGGCCTGTCACGCCAGTTGGGTCTGTTGGGCCGGGTACGCGCACGGCATATGGCCTCTGCAATGGATTGCCTGCGCCGGGTGGGCATGCGTGATTTTGCGAATCGTCAGATCGGTCAGCTTTCGGGCGGACAACAACAGAGGGTCTTTCTGGCCCGCGCGCTGGCGCAAGATGCGGGCCTCTACCTGCTGGATGAACCGTTCGCCGGGGTTGATGCGGCCACCGAAAAGGCCATCATCGAAGTGCTGAAATCGCTGAGAGAGGGCGGCAAGACTGTCGTGGTCGTGCATCACGATCTGGCCACCGTCACCGATTATTTTGACCATGTGTTCCTGATCAACACTCGCAAAGTGGTCGAAGGGCCCGTGGCCCAAGCCTTTACCGCCGAGACCCTGCAATCCGCTTATGGCGGTCGTCTGGCCACCGCTCAGATCGACCAGATCGCGCGCGCGCTGGGATAACACATGCTTTGGGACGCGCTGACTCTGCAGTTGGGCTATAACGCCACACTGGTCGCCGTTGGCGCGACTTTGCTGGGGGTGTCGGCCGGAGTGACCGGGACCTTTCTGTTTCTGCGTAAACGTGCGCTGGTCAGCGATGCGATCAGCCATGCGACCCTGCCGGGCGTGTGCCTGGCCTTCATGGTGCTGGTCGCGTTTGGTGGGGATGGGCGCAACCTGATTGGGCTGCTGGCCGGGTCGGCAATTTCCGCCTGGTTCGGCCTGTTGTGTATGAACTGGCTGACCCGCCGCACGCGCCTGGCCGAGGACGCAGCCATTGGCGCGATCCTGTCAGTGTTCTTCGGCTTTGGCATCGTTTTGCTGACCGTGATCCAGACCATGGGAGTTGGTCGACAGGCGGGGCTGGAGGGGTTTTTGCTGGGCTCAACCGCGGGGATGCTCTGGGCGGATGCGCTGATCATCGCGATTGGTGGCGCGGCGACGCTGGTTCTGGTGATGATCATCCGGCGTCCGATGACCATGGTAGCGTTTGACCCGGAATATGCCGCAGCCCGAGGTTTGCCGGTGCATCGGATCGATCTGGCGATGATGGGGCTGGTGATGGCGGTCACGGTTGTTGGCCTGAAGATCGTAGGGCTGATCCTGATTGTGGCCTTGCTGATCATCCCGCCGGTCACGGCGCGGTTCTGGACTGATCGGTCGGACCGCGTGGTACTTCTGGCGGGTCTGGCAGGTGGTTTGGCTGGATATCTGGGCGCGGCGCTGTCGGCCTCGGCTCCGAACCTGCCAACTGGCCCGATCATTGTTCTGGTCAGCTTTGCCTTCTTCGCGCTGTCCCTGTTGCTGGCTCCTGTGCGTGGTGTTCTGGCCGCAGTTCTACAGCATTTGAAGTTCCAGCGCCGGGTGCATATCCGTCAGGGTCTGCTGGCACTGGCGCAAGACCAGAAAATTTATGAACCGCTGACCCTGCGCCTGTTGAAGCGGGCCGGTCTGGCCCGTGCTGACGGTGTCGCCACCGAAGCAGGCAAGGCGCGCGCCGCCAAGGCCTTGCGCGACGAAAAGCGGTGGGAGGTGGTGCGCGCCGATCAGGCGCATGAGGCCACAGCCGCGTTGTATGATGGGCTGCGTGACATCGAAACGGTTCTAACCCAGGACCAGATCACCGAGATCGACCGCCTGATTGGCGGCCCACAGGGGGTGCCCTCATGAGCGGTGAGGAATTTGTCCCCCTGTCGTTGACACCTTTGCTGATCGGCACCTTCGCGGCCATCGCCTGCGCGTTGCCCGGCAACTTTCTGGTATTGCGCAAACAGGCCCTGATCGGGGATGCAATCAGCCATGTGGTTTTGCCCGGTATCGTAGTGGCCTTTCTGCTGACCGGCGCGATCTCGACCTGGCCGATGATGCTTGGCGCGGCGGGCGCGGCCGTGGTGGCAGTGGTGATGATCGAGGCGATCCGCCGGTTGGGCCAGATCGAACCGGGCGCAGCGATGGGTGTTGTCTTTACTACCATGTTCGCTGGTGGCGTTCTGTTGCTGGAGCAGACCGATACCTCAACCGTGCATCTGGACGTGGAACATGCGTTGTACGGAAATCTGGAAAGCCTGATCTGGCTGGATGCCGTTGGCTGGTCGTCGCTATGGGACACTGAGGCGCTGGCCGGTTTGCCGCCCGAACTACCCCGGATCGCGCTGACCCTGATCGGGGTAATCCTGTTTATCTGGCTGTTCTGGCGCCCCCTGAAGATCTCGACCTTTGACGAAGGGTTTGCCCGCACGATCGGTATTCGTACCGGCGCACTGGGCATGGCGCTGGTCATCATTGCGGCGATTGCCGCTGTGGCCGCCTTTGACGCAGTCGGTTCGATCATCGTGATTGCCATGTTCATCTGCCCGCCAGCCGCGGCACGGATGATGACAAATCGGCTTGAAACCCAGATCGCCTGGAGCGTGGGCTTTGCCGTCCTGTCCGCCGTCTCTGGCTATGTTCTGGCCGGATACGGCCCTTTGTGGCTGGGCAGCACAGACGCCGTCAGCGCTGCAGGTATGATTGCTACGATGTCTGGTCTGATTCTGGCCTGCGCCGCGGTTTGGGGGCCGTGCCGAAACCGTGCAGGCGCCCCGGGTACGGCTTGACACGGCATGTTCCTGCCACCCCACCCTGCGGCCTGTCGGCTGATCTTTGCCCAGATGAATAAGGCAGTCAGAGTTAATGAACCTCATGCCAGATTTCATGTTAGTTCACCAATCACTGACAGTTAAATGACCACCACTCACTTCCGATCGTTCGAGCAATCGTGACCTTGATCGTCGTCTGATACCACCGGCGCGGCGCGATTGTTCGAACGCCCCCTCTCGTTCAAATTAGAGCCTTCAAACCAGTGGCAGAATTGCGCAAGCTTGTGCTAGGTCTGGTGGTATGGTGCAGGCAAACCCCAATATCAGCGAAAACCGACCGGTAATCCGACAGCTTGACGACGCTGCCATCAACCGCATTGCCGCCGGTGAAGTGGTGGAACGACCGGCCTCGGCTGTGAAGGAGTTGGTGGAAAATGCCATCGATGCCGGGGCGAACCGGATTGCGATCGACATCGCTGACGGCGGCAAGACATTGATTCGCGTGACCGACGATGGCTGCGGAATTTCTGCCGATGATTTGCCCTTGGCGCTGTCCCGTCACGCGACGTCCAAGATCGACGGCTCGGATTTGCTGAATATCCACACCTTCGGCTTTCGCGGTGAGGCGCTGCCCTCGCTGGGTGCGGTTGGGCGGTTGACTATCACCAGTCGCGTTCCGGGTGGCGAAGGGGCTGCGATCCACGTGTCAGGTGGGTCGGTCGAGGCGGTTAAACCCGCCGCCCTGCGCGCGGGCACAGTGGTCGAGCTGCGCGATCTGTTCTTTGCGACGCCAGCGCGGTTGAAATTCATGCGCACCGACCGGGCCGAAGCGCAGGCAATCAACGATACAGTCAAACGTCTGGCCATGGCCGAACCATCCATCACCTTCACGCTGCGCGATGTCTCGGGCGGGGGTGAGGGGCGCGTGACCTTCCGTGCTGACCGCGAGAATGGTGATCTGTTTGACGCGCTACATGCCCGTCTGGCGCGGGTGATCGGGCGCGATTTCGCTGAGAACGCCCTGCAAATCGACGCCACCCGAGATGGGATCCGGCTGTATGGTTATGCGGCCCTACCGACCTATTCCCGAGGGGCGGCTGTAGCGCAGTATCTGTTTGTCAACGGACGGCCTGTCCGGGACAAGATGCTGACCGGCGCGTTGCGGGCGGCGTATTTCGATTTCCTCAGCCGTGACCGACACCCGGCGGCGGCGTTGTTTATCGACTGCGATCCGACTCTGGTGGACGTCAACGTGCATCCCGCGAAATCCGAGGTCCGGTTCCGCGATCCCGGCGTGGCGCGTGGACTGATCGTCTCGGCCTTGCGCCATGCGCTGGCTGAGGCCGGGCACCGGGCCTCTTCGACTGTGGCCAATGCGACGCTGGGGGCGATGCGTCCGGAACCCGCGCAAGCAACACCGGCGCGGGTCTATCAAATGGATCGGCCTTCACCCTCCGCCCGCCAGGCCGCCTATCGTGCGCAAGCGCCGGGCTTTGCCGAGTTGTCGCAGGATTACAGCGGTGCCATCGTTGAACCGACCCCGGTTGCGCCGGTCAAAGACGCGCCCGCGCAGGATTTGCCACTGGGTGCGGCGCGCGGACAGGTGCACGAGAATTACATCATCGCGCAAACCGCCGACGGGATGGTAATCGTCGACCAGCACGCAGCGCATGAGCGGCTGGTTTATGAGAAGCTCAAGACTCAGATGACCGAGAACGGCGTCGCCGCGCAAGCGCTGCTGATCCCCGAGATTGTTGAGCTGTCCGAAGGCGAATGCACCCGCCTGATGGCCGTCGCCGAGGATCTTACGCGCTTTGGCCTGACCATTGAGCGCTTTGGCGGTGGCGCGGTCGCGGTACGTGAAACGCCCGCCATACTGGGTGAGGTCGATGCCCGTGCCATGGTCCTGGATATCCTGGATGAGCTGGCCGATCAGGGCGAAAGCCAGATGGTGCAGGCGCGGATCGAGGCGATCCTGAGCCGGGTGGCCTGCCATGGCTCGATCCGCTCGGGCCGCCGGATGCGGGCTGAGGAAATGAACGCCCTGCTGCGCGAGATGGAGGCAACGCCCCATTCCGGTCAGTGCAACCACGGGCGGCCGACTTACGTCGAGCTAAAGCTGAGCGATATTGAACGTCTGTTCGGACGCAGTTGATCCCGCGCCCTTGCCGGGCTATGAAGAATAAAACAAGAACATCCGAGGCGACATGATCGAGATTGCAGGAACCCAATATGCATTGAATGACCCGGTGATCCTGATCGGCGGCGGGCTGGTGGCCCTGATCCTTTTGCTGTTGTTTCTGTCGCTACGCGCTGCCAATCGCTCGGCCCGCATGGCCGAACCGCTGGCCCGCCAGATGGCGCATTTGGGTCAGCATGTGCAACAGCTGGGACAAGGGCAAGAGCAGATGCGCGGCGGGTTGCAGCATGTCTCGGACACGCAGGCCAATGCGCAGGTACAGGTGATCCAGACGGTTGAATTGCGCCTGTCCTCGGTGCAGCAGCAGATGAACGACCGGCTGGCGGATAATGCGATGAAATCCGCCCGTGCGTTGGCCGAGATGCAGGAACGGATGAAGGAATCGCTGCATGGGTCCTCGAAACAGACTGCGACCTCGCTGACGCAACTGCAGGAACGGCTGGCCGCCATCGACAAGGCGCAGGACAATATCACCAAACTGTCCGGCGATGTGTTGTCACTGCAGGATATCCTGTCGAACAAGCAGACACGTGGCGCCTTTGGTGAAATTCAGCTGAACGATATCGTCTCCAAGGCGCTGCCCTCGGACAGTTTCAAGCTGCAGGCGACGCTGTCGAACGGGCGTCGGGCGGATTGTCTGATCCATCTGCCGAACCCTCCGGGGCCGATTGTGATCGACAGCAAATTCCCGCTGGAGGCCTATGAGGCGCTGATCGGCTCGACCAACGACATGGAGCTGAAAGCAGCCGTGCAGATGTTCCGGACCACGGTGCGCAAGCATATCAACGACATCTCCGAGAAATACATTCTCGATGGTGAAACCGCTGATGGCGCGCTGATGTTCCTACCGTCCGAGGCGGTCTATGCCGAACTGCACGCCAAGTTCCCGGAGCTGGTGCAGGAGAGTTTCAACAAACGTGTCTGGATCGTCTCGCCCACCACCTGCATGGCGACGTTGAACACGATGCGGGCGATCCTGAAGGATGCGCGGATGCGCGAACAGACGGGTGCAATCCGCAAGGAACTGGGCCTGCTGCATAAAGATGTGGATCGTCTGGGCGACCGTGTGTCCAATCTGGACCGGCATTTCGGACAGGCGGCCAAGGATATTTCGGAGATCAAGATCAGCGCCGAAAAGGCCGGACGCCGGGCGCAGCGGCTGGACAATTTCGATTTCGAGGAACTGGCCCCCGACGATCACGCCAATGTGGTGCCGCTTGGTAAATCCGAGGCCTGAGCCTTACTGGATCGACAGATCCAGATTGTAGCCGACCGTCTTGCCGGTGTCCCGATCATTGCCCATCAGATAGACGCGGATCGTGTAATCTCCGTCCTGCGGTAGGTCGATGCGAGCGGTGTTGCCGTTGATCGAGCCAATATAGATCGCCTCTCCATCGCTGCTTGGAGGCAGGATATTGAAATAGATTACCCCGTTGCCATTGGTGTCACTGACCTGAAGTTCGGCAAACAACTCCTGCCCGGACTGTGCGCCGAGCTTATAGTCGAAAAACTCGTTCCCCGTTATTGTCCCGTTGACCATAGTGCCGAAGTTACCCGGTTCAAACATCACGTCAGACACCCTCTGCGCCACGGCGGTTGAGGCAATCAGGCTCAGAACAAGGGCCTGAGATTTTATCATCTTGGTACACTCCACCATTTTGGGGTGTCGGGTCAGCGAAGTACGATCTTGCCCGATGGTTCAGATGCGAAGAAAGGGCTGAAACAGCCGCGGCATCAGTTTGCTGAACTTCAGCGGTGCGTCGGTGACCGCCAGGCATATACAGTCCTCGGTAATATCCGCCGTTGGCGTGTGGTGCAGGTCTTCGTCCGCTATCTCAACGTCACCACGCGCGAAGTGGTCTACTTCATCGGAAAACGCGCCTTGCAGAACCATGGTCAATTCGGTGCCATGATGGCTGTGATCTGGAACCGCCGCGCCTGCCGGGATAAACAGCAACCGTGCACTGGCATCGCGCGTGGTCGGCAAAATGGCCTGTTTTACCCCCATGCCAATGGACCGCCAACGAATGGCGTTCACATCGCCGCCGACGTAATCCCGCAAAGGAGCAGGCAGAACCGAACAGCCGGGGGGAGTTGGTTTGGCAATTGGCGCGCCTTTTGCGATCATCGCCATGGTCGCGGACAAAGAGCCATCACTCATCCCGGCGCTTGCCTCCTGATCCTGCAAAACGCATCCACCAACAGCATCAAAGCTTTCCGCCCGCGCACGGCAGTGGTCACACAGAGACAGATGTGTGGCAACCATCAGATCGAAAGCTTCGGGCAAGCTGCCCGCTGCATAGGCCATCAGCAGGTCGTCCGTGAGGTGATGTTTAATCTTGTTGCTCATCGTCGTCATCTCAGTTCATTGCATGGCGCAGGCGGTCCAGCGCCAGCCGTATACGTGATTTGATCGTACCCAAAGGCAACCCTGTCTGAGATGCAATCTCTCGATGGCTCAGATCTCCGAAGTAGGCCTTCTCGATCAGTTGTCTTTGCGCCTCTGGCAACGCGGTCAAAGCGTCACGCAGCTGCGCGGTTTCTTGTTGCAGTGCTAGAACGTCATCCTGTTCGGGCTCTGCCTTTGGACCCCAACCCAGTTCTTCGGGCTCGGGGCGGCGTTGTTTGCGCAGCACGTCGATGCGCTTGTTTCGGGCGATCGTGAACACCCAAGTGGCCACGGTCGCCCTTGTCGGATCGAACAAATGCGCCTTGTGCCACAAGGTCACCATAACCTCTTGCGCGCATTCTTCGGCCAGCGTTACATCGGATCCCGACTTGATCAGGAACGCTTTGATCCGCGGCGCGAAGTGCTGGAACAGTTCAGCAAAAGCCGCCTGATCCTGCGCATCCCGAATGCGGCTGACGTGGCTCACCCACTCAGTTTTGGTGTCACAACTGTCATCCGCTCTGTTCACCGGCTTGCCCCTGATGCGTCTCTTGGCGCGCCAAGGTTTTGTTGATGACCTTTCGGTCGCCGGTTCATCCAAGGTCACGGTATCGATCTCGGTAAACATAACCACATTACGCGGCGCAACCAAAGCCGGATCACTTTAATTGGCCAATTTGATCCGAACGGCGCTAAGTTTCGTAGTGAATAGTACGGATGGCTGAGGAAAACAGCGCCGTTTGAAAGGTTTACAGGCAGAATGGACAAAACGGGATGAACACGGTCGACCATATCGCAGGTCATACGTTTCACGGGCGAAAGGGCGCGATTGAAAACGCCTTTCGCTATTCGATCGACTATATCCTGCTGGACCCCGAAACCCGTCCGGGGACACCTGCGCTGTTTTCAGTGAACCGGGTCAATATCACAAGCTGGCGCGATCGCGATCACGGAGGCACACCGGGGCAAGGCCGCGGCGCGGTTTGGCTGCGTGAACAGTTCGGCAATCTGGGCGTGACCCAACCGGATCGCATCACCCTGCTGACCCAGCCCCGGGTTATGGGCCATGTGTTCAACCCGGTCAGCTTCTGGTTTTGTTTCGATGCAGAAGACCAGCTTTACGCCGTTGTGTCCGAGGTCACCAACACTTTTGGCACGCGCCACAGCTATTTGTGCCATACTCCCAATTTCGCGCCAATTCAGCCTTCGGACCGTATCGTGGCGACCAAGCTGATGCATGTCTCACCGTTTCAAGAGGTCGAAGGCACCTATACGTTCCGTTTCGACTATCGCCCGGACCGGGTGGGGGTTTGGATCGACTATGGACGTGAAAACGGCGGTCTGATTGCAACACTGACCGGCCCACGTGCACCGCTGACAAACCGCACGATCCTGTGGTCGCTGCTGCGCCGCCCGTTTGGCGCGCGCCGGGCCTTTACCCTGATCCTGTGGCAGGCGCTGAAACTGTGGGTGAAAAAGGCCAGGTTTCGCCCGTTCCGCAAGGCCCCGGTTCCCGACCATCCGGTTTCCCGGATCCGCGACCCTTAAGCGACGCTTGTTTGCGTAAGATCAAAGACTCAAGGCGCGCACAATGCTTGGTGGAGGGTGAAAACCGCGAACACGAGGAGTTGGGTCATGTTGGAAATCTCGGCAAGAAAAATCGCTCAGGTCGCCATGATGGGGCGCGAACTGGGCCGGGCCGAGGGCGAGCTGCGCGCCTTTATCGAGCGCATGGGCGAAGACGAGCAGGCCGAACTGGTCGCCGTCATGTGGGTTGGGCGCGAGAGCTTTTTCCCCGAGGATCTGGCCGAGGCCATCGCCACCGCCAAGTCAGAGGCCTCGACCCCTTGTGCCGACTACCTGATCGGTACACCGCACATGTCGGATCATCTGGAAAACGGTCTGGATGCGCTGGGTATCTCGGCCGAGGATGTCGAGAACGACCTGATGTAGGCGTATTGGCAACAGTTTCCGTCTGTCTGGCCCGAAAGGTGGACTTGACTAAAACGATATGGAAGCACTGAGGCGATTTAAGCCTCAGGTTGATTGCAATGAGTTTCAATTCTCCTATTCAGACCATGAACCGCAGCGTCCCGGTTGTTCGGATCGCCGCGCTTGTGGTGATCATGATTACGGCGGCAATGGTGTACGTCCGGCACCAGAACCAAATTTTGCTGAACGCCTGTGCAAACGGGATCGATGACCCCGAAGCCGCGCTTGTGGCCTGTACCGAGGCCCAATCGGCAATGGTGGTGCCGATCCCGCAGCATGTTTCCCTGATCCATCGTCATCGCATGCGCGCCTACATGTTATTGGGGGATGCCGAGGGGGTCTTGCGCGAGGTTGATCTTGCCATTGCGGCAGATCCAACAAGCGAAGTGCCGTGGCAGTGGAAAGCGTGGTATTTCGCCCGCGCCGAAAACTATCAGGCTGCGATGGTTGCGATTGAGGCAGCGTTGAAGATCGCGCCAGAGAATGACTATTCCATTCAAATGAAAAGAAAACTGTTACTGGCTATGGGTTCAGTTGACGAAGTAAATGGATAATTCGCGTATCTCACGGCGACTTACCCAGACCGAAAATGGATATCTAAAGCCTAGTGGACGTACATTGATGAAGAAATTCAATATGCGTCAGCGGTCAAGGTGCTCACCGAAGCCCTAAGACGCGATCCGCTGAACGAGAACTAATTAAGTTACTATTATGGGACATGTCTTTGGACTGGGTCAGAATGCCCGCCCCTGTTTCCCGAGAGGCGCACATCCTATCCGGAACTAAGCTGCTATGATGCCCTTGAACTCATGGGGGAACACTTTGATTAACTTAGGGACAAACTGCTTGAAGCCGGTTTGCGGACTGTAGGTGAGCTCTATGAGCAAGAAAAAGAGTGGAGCAAGTACGATATTCAAGCTTTGCATTTAGGGCAAACCGCGGCGCTGCAGGGAGATCCTTCGAAATCTGCTGAACGCTTAATTGTCGTAAACCGTGTGTTCGATTGTATCTTCCCCGAAAAATACATCTATCCGCTCTATATTGCGCAGCCAGGGGATGACCTAGAAAAAAGGGTTCAGGCAAACATGTTTACGCCCGAACTGCGCCGAAACTTGGTTGATCTGGCATATGTACATTTGAACTGATTGCCCAATCCCACACTTCTCAGCCGATATTAACCAACCTTAATCTGCCTTTCCTGCGGTGTTAACGCAGGCCTCCTTATTTTGAGATGTGACCAACAACGCAACTCGGATTTTATGGAGGAAGAAATGGGATATGCACAGACAGTCACCCCGCAGAAAGGTCTCTTTTTCGGTTTGTTTTCCGACTATGCCGAAGCCCGGGTCGAACATTTTCGCCGCAGGATTTACGGCAAAACCGTTCACCACCTCGAAGCGTTGAGTGACAAACAACTGAACGACATCGGTGTTCCTCGGGCCGAAATCAAAGATCGCGCATATCAGAGCGCTTATCACCAACAGCCCTACCAGTAACCCAAGCGCCGATCAGCGCCTATCGAAACGGAGGATAAAATGCTGGATTCACAACCAACTTATGACGTCTCGAACACTGCCAGTGCGGTGTTGCTTTTTGATCGTGCGATGCGTGTTCAGTCGGTTAGATCCGATATTGTGCGTGCCGCGCAAGAGCTGGGGCGCTTGTCCGATCAACAGCTGGCGGAGATTGGGATCAATCGCATCGATATCGACAACACGATCGAGCGCTTTATCTGAGCGCATGCAACTCAAGACAAATAAAGCCATTCCGACCAGACGGAATGGCTTCATTTGCATCTTGCATCAAGCTCTAAGCTGTCGCGCCTGCATCGTTGGATACCGTTTTTTCAAGGTGGTAGACGGCGAGAATTCGCTGCAGAAAGACCGCGCTATAGTTGATTTATTTTCTAAGAGGCGGGCTTCTGAGTGGAAATACTGTAAGGCTGTTGGCCGTTTGCCTGATCTTGGGCTTTTTTGCTGTTTTAAAAGCAGCAGCGAAACGCGCTGATCACAGAGTTGACGGAAGGGTGCCGGGCGCGTGAAACCGATCCAGAAAAAGCTATTGAGAACTGCACCCGTCTTTTGGGCCTTGGCGGCTTTGATCCGGCCATCCTGATAAGCTGCTGCCCCCGTTTAGACCCCCCGGCTGGAGGTTTACCAGCGGTCTGGGCTCAAGGCGCTTGTATGTGCTGTTCATAAGCGTCATCCGAGGGTGGTTTCCAACAGGGGCCTTTGCGGCGGAGCTATTCACGTAGGATCAGGTATGTCACCGGATCAAGCCTCTCAATTCCTCATTCATCACCGGGCCTTTGAATGTGTGAATGATGCCCGGTTTGTCTCTTTTGAAGAGGCTGGAAAAGAAGCGGAACTGAAACGCATGAGCGAGTATCTTTTTGGACCAGAACGGAGCTGGAGTCTCGTCGATCTGGCGCAGGCCGTCTTGAACTGAAGACACCGCCCCAGTTGTGGGCGGTGCCAGCCGTTTACTTCATTTGATCCACGATCTGCAGGTGCTGCGCCAAGGTATCGATCTCGGCCATCCAGCTTTGCACCAGTTTCGGATCGCGGGGCGCGGCGTGAACACCCACGGCGATGGCGCGGTTCAGGACCGCTTCGACCGCCAGCGACACCGGGATTGAGACAAGCCGCGCCATGGCGGTGCCGCGCGCGTCACCCCAGGCGTCCATGACATAGGTCTTGTGCCAAACCGCAATGCCATCCTTCTCGGCCTTGAGGCCCACGCACAGCACCACGCGGTCGGGCTCGCCCTTGTCATAGGCGTTTTCGTCCCAGAACTGGTCCGACATTTCTTTCAGGCGCGCATCGCCTTCGGGGCCGGACAGGGTTTCGATTTCCCGGAACACATCAGCCCACGCATCAGCCCATCCGTTCAGGCGCAGGGTTCCGCGGACGAATTCGCGCACCGGCCAGTGCTTTTCGAACTGGTACTCTTCCATGAACGGGATCGAGTCGCGGTTCGGATAGACTTCAAAACTTTCGGGTGTTGGCAGTGGTGCGATATAGCTGGTGATTGCGTCCCAGGGGCGGGCGACGTCCAGTGGCGCGTAGTCGCGGATCGATTTCGAAGGCGAGCGCAGGGCTTTCAGCACGCCCAGAGGGGACCAGCTGAACTTATACCGAAACGGGTTGGGGTTCTTGGGGATGCCGCCACAGTAAGAAATAAAGCTCAGGTGGTTCTGCGCATCAAACGCGCTTGAGGCGCGGTAATCGTCGATCAGCGCATGCGCCATGAGGTGGTCGATGCCCGGGTCAAGTCCGACCTCGTTGACCAACGCAACACCGGCCGCACGTGCCTTGTCGTCCAGCGCGCGCATCTCGGGCGCGATATACGAGGACGAGACAAAGTGCGCTTTGTGCGCGATTGCCAGCTCTGCCAGCGGTACGTGCCAATCGCCGGGCAGCATAGATACAATTACATCGCCCTGTTCCAACACGCCGCCCAAAGCGTCGATGTCAAAGGCGCGGATGTCTTCGGTCAGGTCGCCGATTTCGGCTTTGGCCTTGTCGATGGTCCGGTTCCAGACGGTGACTTTGTGCCCGCCCTCGATCAGGCGGCGCAGGCCGGGGATGGCCGACAGGCCGGTGCCACACCAATGGATGGTCATGCGTAAGCTCCTTTGAGGCTGTTCAGCCGAATTTCAGTTTGGCGATCACGATCGCGCTGACAAGCAGGATCGATATCACATTGCCCAGGATCAGTGGCCATGCCGCGATCATCACCCCATAGGCCAGCCACAGGGTCAGCGTGGTCAGGATCAACAGGTTCGCGGGCAGGGACAGGTCTTTGGTCTCGCGGGTGCGCCAGGTTTTCAGGGTCTGGGGCAGCCAACATACAGTGCCAAGCACTGCGGCTGCGCCTCCGATCAGGTGTTCCATGCGTGCGCTTCCCTAGACATGGGTGAGGAACGTATCGCGGGCCCGCGCCCAGACACCGGATTCAATATCCGTCAGGGTCAGCAGCGATGGTAAAAGCTGCGCGGCATAATCATCCGAGCTTTCTACCGGCAGCATCGAAGGCAGGTTGTCGATAGCAATCACATCCAGAACTGGATCACTGGCGACGCGCAGGGCAGGTTGATCCCAGGTGGTGGCACGATCATAGACAGGCACTGGGTTGTAATCACTGTCCGGGTCACAGGCGACATCGCCGATGGCAGACAGCGCGCGCGGAGCATTCAGCGCCTCGTGCGGGACAAAGACGGGCGTGCCGGGGCGGGCAAAAATGCAGTTCAGGAACAGGTCATGGTCTAGGATCTCAGGGAAAGGCCCGCCGCTGGCGGTCTCGGCCATATCCCATTTGGTGACAGCGACACCCATCGCCTTGCACAGATCCGCAGCGCCGGCGCCGACGCGGCCCAGGGCACCGATGACGATGGCGCGGGGGCGGGTCGCGCCGGTGGCGTCCAGTTCCGCAAGCAGTTCGGCGTTCAGGGTGTCTTTGCCCGGGTACACGCCAACCGGTGGGCAGGCTTCGTCCCGTTGCTGCGCGGCCCAGGTTTTCAGCGTGACCGCAGCCCCGGCATAGCCCGCCCAATAGCCAAAGGCGGCAACACGTCGACCGAGTTCGTCCACCAAGTATTCCAGATCATAAAGCGTGCCGCCTCCGGCCTTGAACCGCTGCAACAGCGCGCGCCCGGAGTACTGACCCTTATAGGCGTGGCCGAACATGATGTGGCAATGGGGCAGGGGCGTGTCGTCCTCGGGCAGTTCCTTGAGGCCGAAGATGATCGCATCCAGCGGGGCCTTGGGCCATGAATGCTCTGGTGCGATCTCACAACCAGCGCCCTTGTAGCCGTCAATCTGGATGGCCCGCACCGAGCTTTCCTCGACCGTCACGCGAATACCTGCGGCGATTAGCGCGGCGGCCCCTTCGGGGGTCAGACCAACCCGTTCTTCGTTCGGGCGCTGCTCGGCCCGGACCCAGAGATGTGTCATGTTTATCCTTTTGTCACAGCATACCGGCGGCCCGCACCGCCTGAACAGATGGACGTGCCTCCATCGCCTCGCGAAAGGCGAGAATTTTGGGAAAGGCCGAGACATCGACGCCGTCCGCTTCCAGCCAGCTGCAGACCACATACAGATAGGCATCAGCCAGCGACACGGCCTCACCCAGAACAAACGGCCCGCGCAGCCCGTTGGTGCAGATGTAATCGCAGGACGCGGTCATTGTCTGCGCAACCTTGTTTGTCATATCTTTCCAGCTGGATTTCTTGTCGGCCCAGCGGTGGCCGCGCAATTTATGCGCGTGGTTCACATGCATGGTTGAGGCCAGGTAGAACATGACCTCGCGCATTCGGCATGCCATCACAGGATCAGCGGGCACCAGCCCGGCCTCGGGGGCCTTGGCAGCAACATATTCCAGCAGCGCGCCGGTTTCGGTCAGAACGCCGCCGTCAACGGCCAGGGCCGGAACGCGGCCCTTGGGGTTGATCTGTTTATAGGCGGGTTTGGTTTGCTCGCCCCCGGCAAAGTCCAGCTTGATCGCCTCATAGTCCAGCCCGGCTTCTTCCAAGGCAATGGCAACTGCGACCGAGATTGTGCGGGGGGCATAGTAAAGCTGCATCAGGGGTCTCCGGGGTTACAGATGTGTCTGCGCAAATTGCCGGTCTGGTGCCTCAAGATGCGGAACGGCGTTGAACAGCACCGGGCTCAGCTGCGGTCCAATTGGGTGCAAACGATGCATTGACGTGTTCATGATGGCAAGGGCCACGCGCGACATCGAGGGGATATCCAGCCCCATAGCCTGCCGCACCACCATCGAAATCAACCCGCCGGACGTCACCACAATCGCGGGTCCACCATCGGTTCCGATGTCTTGCAGGGCGGCGGATACGCGGGTTTCGAATTGCTCGAACGTCTCGGGGGTATTGTCGATCTCACCCCGGGCCCATGCGGCAAAGGTCTGGGGCAGGTGGTCCACAAACCCTTCGCGGTCGGTCGGGATTGTCACCGCATGTTGTTCCTCGAACAGCTTGGCGATGGTGAAATACTCAATCTCGTTCAGCCGCGGATCGCAGATGGGGTCAGGCAGACCCATGCTGGAGGCGGTTTCCCTATGGCGGATCAGAGTGCCACAAAAGACCCGTGGATAATGGGTGCGCGTAAACTGCAGATGCGCGCCCAACCAGCGCGCCTGCTGGTGACCCAGATCGCTGAGCTTGTCATAGCTTTCCTCATCACGCGCCTCGGTGTTGGCCTGGCCGTGACGAACCAGTGTAATATGTGACATGGCGGCCCCTCTCGGGCGAAGTCTTAGGGCAGGTTGCAGGCCGGGACCAGAGGGGTTGGGCCGACATCTGGCAAAAACCTGCGCGGCGAAGGGCTTGAACCCCGTGACAGTGTTCCGCATTTCACAAACTAGAGTGTTGCGTGAGGGAAAATAGTTTCCTATCAGAAACGCAACTGTGGCATGCGGGTGTATACCTTGTTTGCAAGTCTTGCTGTGGCAGCCTGACAAAGATCAGTGTTCGACGCCTGTTGTCTTGCGGTATGGTCGTGGGAAGCTGGCCGGAAAACTACTTTGACGCAGGGTGGATAATGTGCGGTATTCTTTAACAACGGCTTTTGAAAGGTCTGTGACATGACTGACGCTATTAAACGCACCCCTTTGCATTCGTTGCATGTTGAATTGGGTGGTAAGCTGGTTGATTTTGCGGGCTGGGAGATGCCTGTTCAGTATCCTTTGGGGATCATGGGTGAGCATGCGCAGTGTCGTGAGAAGGCGGCATTGTTTGACGTGAGCCATATGGGTCAGGTGATCCTGCGCGGTGAGAATGTGGGCGAGAAGCTTGAGGCGATCTGCCCGCAGGCTTATGCGACGCTGAAGCCCGGCAAGGCGCGGTACGGGTTTTTCACCAACGTGGATGGCGGGATCATGGATGACCTGATCGTGTCGAACGCGGGTGATCATTATTTTGTGGTGGTGAACGCGGCGCTGCGGCATCAGGACATCCCGCATATGCGCGCCAATCTGGACGGGGTTGAGGTGATTGAGATCTTCGACCGGGCGCTGGTTGCGGTTCAGGGCCCTGCGGCGGAAAACGTGGTGGGCGATCTGTGCCCTGCGGCACGCGACATGACGTTCATGGAAACCATTGTGGCGCCGATCCTGGGCGTGGACTGCCGCATCTCGCGGCTGGGCTATACCGGCGAGGACGGGTACGAGATCTCGATCCCCGAGGACAAGGCCATCGAAGTTTCTAAAGCCTTCCTGGCGCATGAGGATTGCGAAGCGGCCGGTCTGGGCGCGCGCGACAGCCTGCGGCTGGAGGCGGGCCTGTGCCTGTATGGCAATGACATCGACCAGAGCACCTCGCCGATTGAGGCCAGCCTCGCCTGGGCCATTCAAAAGCGCCGCAAGGAAGAGGGCGGCTTTCCGGGCGCCGACCGCATCCAAAAAGAACTCACCGAAGGCCCCGCCAAAAAGCTGGTCGGCATCAAACCGACAGGCCGCGCACCTGCGCGTCAGGGCGTCGAGATCCAGGGCAGCGATGGCACCACGATTGGCCAGATCACCTCGGGCGGGTTTGGCCCCACGGTCGGTGGACCGGTGGCGATGGGCTATGTCGCTGCCGGTCACGGTGAACCCGGGGAACAGGTGAACCTGATCATCCGGGGCAAGCCGCAACCGGCGCAGATCGTGGCGCTGCCCTTTGTTACCCAGAATTACAAGCGTTGAAGTCAGGAGAGAGACACCATGGCAACCTATTATTCCGAAGAGCATGAATGGCTGACCGTCGAGGGCGACACCGCCACGCTGGGCATCACCAAACATGCCGCCGAGCAGCTGGGCGATGTGGTCTTCGTCGAACAGCAGGAAGCAGGCGACGAGTTCGAAAAAGGCGGTGAGATCGGCGTGATCGAATCCGTCAAGGCGGCCTCCGAGCTTTATGCCCCGGTGGACGGCGAGATCGTAGAAGTGAACGAGGCGCTGGCCGACAATCCCGGCTCGCTGAACGACGACCCCGAAGGCGCGGCCTGGATCTACAAGATCAAGATCACGGACGCGGCGCAGCTGGAAGATCTGATGGATCTGGACGGCTACAAGGCCCTGATCGGCTGATCTTTGGCCGGGTCCCTGCGCGGACCCGCCGTTTCAACTGCGGATGCCGATTGGGCTCCGCCCGTTTGGGCCTGAACCTGTCCACCGGACAGGTTCAGGGACGGCCCTCACCCCACGCCGGAGGCTATCGCAGTCTCTGCCCGACCTGACCTATTCGACAGGAGCGCTACCTATGGCCTTCAAACTGACCGACTACGAAGCCTATGATTTTGCCAATCGCCGCCATATCGGCCCCAGCCCGACCGAGATGCGCGACATGCTCAAGGTGATTGGCTTCAAGACGCTGGACCAGCTGATTGACGCGACGGTCCCACCGGCGATCCGGCAGAAAGACCCGCTGGACTGGGGTCCGGCGATGACGGAACGCGATGCGCTCTTTCACATGAAACAGGTGGCGGGCAAGAACAAGGTTCTGACCTCGCTGATCGGCCAGGGCTATCATGGCACCACCACGCCGGCGCCGATCCTGCGCAACATCCTGGAAAACCCGGCCTGGTACACCGCCTATACGCCGTATCAGCCCGAGATCAGCCAGGGTCGGCTTGAGGCGCTGTTGAACTTCCAGACCATGGTCAGCGACCTGACCGGGCTGGACGTGGCCAACGCCTCGCTTCTGGACGAAGCGACTGCGGCGGCGGAGGCGATGGCGATGGCCAAGCGCGGTGGCCGGTCCAAGGCCAACAACGCGGCTTTCTTTGTCGACCGCAACTGCCACCCGCAGACCATCGCGGTGATCAAAACCCGCGCCGAGCCTCTGGGCATCGACGTTCAGGTTGCCGATCCGGACACACTGGATGCAGGGTCAGTGTTTGGCGCCATCTTCCAATATCCCGGCACCCATGGCCATGTGCGCGACTTCACATCGGAAATCGCGGCGCTGCACGAACATAAAGCCATCGCCATCGTCGCCGCCGACATCCTGTCGCTGGCGCTGCTGAAATCGCCCGGTGAGATGGGCGCGGATATCGCTATCGGATCGACCCAGCGCTTTGGCGTGCCGATGGGGTATGGCGGGCCGCACGCGGCGTATATGGCGACCACCGACAAGCTGAAACGCTCGATGCCGGGCCGGATTATCGGCGTCAGCATCGACAGCCGGGGCAACAAGGCCTACCGCCTGTCGCTGCAAACCCGTGAACAGCATAT
Organism: Ruegeria meonggei; assembly: GCF_042768335.1. NCBI lineage: Bacteria > Pseudomonadati > Pseudomonadota > Alphaproteobacteria > Rhodobacterales > Roseobacteraceae > Ruegeria > Ruegeria meonggei. The sequence goes on from NZ_JAXHBT010000001.1 coordinate 3,318,596, forward strand.
CCGCCGCGAAAAGGCCAATTCCAACGTCTGCACCGCGCAGGCGCTGCTGGCGGTGATTGCCTCGATGTATGCCGTCTATCACGGCCCCGATGGCATCAAGGCCATCGCGCAATCAGTGCACCGCAAGACCTCGCGCCTGGCCGCCGGTCTGGAAGAGGCAGGCTTTGCGGTTGAGCCGGAGGTGTTCTTTGACACCATCACGGTTGAGGTCGGCCACCTGCAGAGCGTGGTGATGGAGGCCGCCGTGGCCCGGGGCGTCAACCTGCGCAAGGTGGGGACCAGCCGTGTCGGCATCAGCCTGGACGAACAGACCCGCCCCGAGACCATCGAGGCCGTCTGGGGCGCTTTTGGCATCGACAAGGCTGATGACAGTTCCAACAAGCTGTACCGCCTGCCCGATTACGCCCTGCGCGAAAGCGAATACCTGACCCATCCGATCTTCCACAAGAACCGGGCCGAGGCCGAGATCACGCGGTACATGCGCCGTCTGGCCGACCGTGATCTCGCTTTGGATCGCGCGATGATCCCGCTGGGATCGTGCACCATGAAGCTGAACGCGACGATCGAGATGATCCCGGTCACCTGGCCCGAGTTCGGCAATCTGCACCCGTTCTGCCCGCAGGATCAGGCGCAGGGTTATCATGAGATGATCGACGATCTGAACGACAAGCTGTGCCAGATCACCGGTTATGACGCGATCTCCCAGCAACCCAACTCGGGCGCGCAGGGGGAATATGCGGGGCTGCTGAGCATCCGCAATTACCACTTTGCGCGCGGCGAAGGGCACCGCAATGTCTGCCTGATCCCAACCTCGGCGCATGGCACCAACCCGGCCTCGGCGCAGATGGTGGGCTGGCAGGTGGTGCCGGTGCAGGCGGATGACAAGGGCAACATTGATCTGAATGACTTCCGCGCTAAGGCGGAAAAACATTCCGATCATCTGGCCGCCTGCATGATCACCTACCCGTCGACCCATGGCGTGTTCGAGACCACCGTGCAGGAGGTCTGCCAGATCACCCATGACCATGGCGGCCAGGTCTATATCGATGGCGCCAACATGAACGCCATGGTGGGCCTGTCGCGCCCCGGGGACATTGGCGGTGACGTCAGCCACCTGAACCTGCACAAGACCTTCTGCATCCCGCATGGCGGCGGCGGCCCCGGCATGGGTCCGATCGGCGTCAAGGCGCATCTGATCGAACACCTGCCCGGCCACCCGGAATACGGCAGTGCCGTGGGTCCGGTCTCGGCGGCGCCCTTCGGCTCGCCGTCCATTCTGCCGGTCAGCTGGGCTTATGTGCTGCTGATGGGCGGCGCTGGCCTGACCCAGGCCACCAAGGTGGCAATCCTGAACGCCAACTACATCGCCGCGCGGCTGGCTGAGGCCTATCCGATCCTCTACACGTCCGAGACAGGTCGGGTGGCGCATGAGTGCATTCTGGACACAAGACCCCTGGACGAGGCCGCCCATGTCAGCGTCGACGACATCGCCAAACGTCTGGTCGATAGCGGCTTCCACGCGCCGACCATGAGCTGGCCGGTGGCCGGAACCCTGATGGTCGAGCCCACGGAATCGGAACCCAAGGATGAGCTGGACCGCTTCTGCGACGCCATGCTGTCGATCCGCTCGGAAGCGCAGGACATCATCGACGGCAAGATCGATGCCGAGAACAACCCGCTGAAAAACGCCCCACACACGGTGCGCGATCTGGTCGGCGACTGGGACCGGCCTTACAGCCGCGAACAGGCCTGCTTCCCCCCGGGCTCGATGGGCGTCGACAAATACTGGTCCCCCGTAAACCGCGTCGACAACGCATACGGAGACAGAAACCTAATCTGCACATGCCCCCCAATGTCAGAATACCAAGACGCCGCAGAGTAAAGTTGAAATCAGGGTTCAAACCCCTCGGGCACGCCGAAAAGCGGCGTGTCCACACTGGTACCCGTCAGAGCGTTCAGGAAAGCAACCAATTCACTGATTTCACCGTCTGACAAGCTTATCGGGGTGATGTCGATCTGACGGCGTTGACGCGACATTTCGAACCGGTCGTCCCAGACCGCGAAATCGACCTGTTGCAACCACGGAACATTCGGCAGAGCGGCCATGTCGCGGGTCCAGTTGGTGAAGCTATATTCCGGGTTAAGGTGGTGGCGGATCATCGCCTCCAGATCGGGGAACGCGCCGTTATGGCCATAAGGGGCGGTCAGCGCCACATTGCGCAGCATTGGGGTGCGAAAACGATAGGCGTCCTCAAGACGATCACTTTCGCCCATCCGTCCGACATCGCGCATGTTTGGGTCCCATTGCCTTGTGCGGCCCGGCCCGAAGGGGGGCAGGGCCAGCGCGTGGAATATCTGATCCGACAGCAGCGGGCCAGAGTGGCAAGTGGCGCATTGCGCCTTGCCGTAGAACAGGGTCATCCCGGCCTTCTGGGCCGGCGATAGCGCCTCAGCATCCCCGGCCAGATAGTGATCAAACGCACTGTCCGTGCTGCGCCATTCCAGCGCCATGAACGCGGCCAGCGCGTTGGCGATCTGGGTGATGGTGATGTCTTCGGACTTGTCCACCTCGGCAAAGGCGTTGACCATCGCCGGGCTATAACGGGGATCGGTGCGGACGCGCTTGGCGATGATCGGCCAGCCCTTGTCGATGCGATCATGCACCGCGCCGGTCACCTCATTCTCGGCGACGTTTCCAGCCATTTCGAATTGCGCGGTCAGCGGGAATAGCGCCTGCGCCGCCAGCAGGGAGTTCAGCCCCTCGGGCAGCCATTCCTGCGCCGGGGAGTTAAAGCCGTTGCCATAGACATCCGAGATACTCAGGCGGCCGTCGTGGAACAGGGTGTGAATATCCTTGGCCCCGAGGTTCCAGAGCCCCGGCGCATTGCGCGGAATGCGTTTGCGGATCCGGTCAGCTCCGGTGCCGGGGGTGCGGTCGGGGCCCAGACCCTGCCCGCCTTCGCCGATGCCCAGCGACAACCCGTCGGAGGTGCCGAAATCGGGGTGGTGGCAATGGGCGCAGGCGATGTTGCGGTTACCCGACAGGATCGGATCGTAAAACAGTTGATGACCGATGGCGGCCTGTTCCATATCAAAGGATAGAAAGTCATCATCACTCAGCGGGCGCGGAAGCTCTTGCGCCGCAGCCACCCCGGCCCAGAGGAAAGCAACCCCATGCGCCAGTTTGTATTTGCCCTTTGCTGTCTTGCGACCCCGGCGCTGGCCGAGTTGGAACAGGCCCGCGATATGATGGAGGCCGGGGAGTTCGCGGCTGCGCGCGAGGAGCTTTGGCCTGCCGCGCGTTCTGGCAACGCCGAGGCCGAGGAACTGATCGGTGTAATGTACGGTCTGGGCCTTGGGGTCGAGCAGGATTACGAGCGTGCATTTGAGTGGTATCTGCGCGCCTCGATGAAGGGCCACCCGGGGGCGCAGTCCGGGATCGGCTGGTATTATGAGCTGGGTCTGGGAATGCCCGCGCCCGATTTGGTGCGGGCGTATATGTGGTACACGCTCAGCGCCATTGGCGGCGATCCCGATGCGGCAATCAGCCTTGAGGAAGTGGTCAAGAAAATGTCGCCGGAGCAGATCGAGAAAGCGCATGTTCTGGTCAACGACTACAAAGGGTGGATGTACCCGTTTCGGTAAGGACCGGGCCCGAAAGCCCGGCACCATGGCTCAGTTCAGGTCCGCATCGCGGGATGCGTTCACATCCGCCTCAGCTGCGGCAACAGCCTCGGTCAGGGCGGTGAACACTTCGTCCCCGCGCGCCACGTTGGACTGGAACCAGGCATAAACCGGGGTCGCGGCCTCTTTGAACGCGGCTTTCTGATCAGGCGTCGGCACATAGAGGTCGCCGCCACCGGCAACGAAATCCTCATAGGCCTGGATCGACTTGCGCTTGGGCGACGCGAACGTGGCCTGTTGCAGCGCATAGAACCCGTCGACCATCACGCGGCGCATGTCTTCGGGCATCTCCTGGAACTTGGCGTTGTTCATCCACCACAACGCACCCATATAGGCGTGACCGTCCAGGGTGACATATTGCAGGCCTGCATCGGGGAATTTCATGCCCATGATGTCGGTGATACCGTTCTTGGACCCTTCAACCACGCCGGTCTGGAAACTGGTAAACAGTTCCGGCCAAGGGATTGGGGTGGGCGAGGCGCCAAGCGCTTTGACCAGCTCTTGCGGCAGGTCGGCGACCACGGTGCGGATTTTCAAGCCTTCCATATCCGCAGGCTCGGCCACGCGGCGCTGAGTGTTGGCAAAGTTGCGCCAGCCGCCGGTGTTGCCAATGGTCATCAGGCGGATCGCGCCACCGGAATCCTCCAGCGCCATGTCGCGCATCGTGCGGGTGAAATCGCCCGACAGAACATGCTCGGCAATCCGGTCATCGGCCATCAGATAGGGCAAGTCCAGAACCTGCACGTAAGGAAAGATGCCCGAAGCCCCGCCCGAGGTCGAAATATAGATGTCGATGGTGCCGTCAGCCACGCCCTGCAGGCATTCGGCCCCGTTCGAACACAGCTGCGTGCCGATGAACAGTTCGACCTCGATCGCGCCGTTCGACGCCGCCTCGACATAGTTCTTGAAAACGATCAGACCGTCATAGTCTTCGTCGTTTTCGTTCGAGTTCGCCGTGGCGCGCAGCGTATAATCGGCGGCCGTTGCCGCGATTGCGGATGCGGCGACCAGCGATGTCGCCACCGCCGCCGTCTTGATGAAACTTCTGAGCATGCGTTTCCTCCCTGTGGTACTCAGTTTGCAAATCCCGTTATGCGTGGGATCGTCATGGATAGTGCGGGGACATAGGTGATCAAAAAGATCACTATGATTTCGACGGCCAGGAACGGCAGAATGGCTTTGGCAATGGTCTCCACCCGTTCCCGCGACACGGCGGCGGCCACGAACAGGACCAACCCCATCGGTGGCGTCGCCAGACCGACGGTCAGGTTGACGCTCATGATGATGGCGAAATGGATCGGGTCAACGCCGAGGCTGGTAAAGATCGGGGCCAGGATCGGGCCCAGGATGATAATTGCCGGACCTGCATCCAGAAACATGCCGACAATGAACAAAAGCAGGTTGATCAGGAACAGCAGGATCAGCGGATTGTCCGACAGGCTGAGGATCAGCTGCGCCAGTTGTTCCGGCGCGTGGCTGAGGCTGACCACGGTTTTGAACGCCATAGCCGCACCCACCAGCAGCAATACAACCGCCGAGGTCAGGCCCGCATTGCTGAGGATCTCGGGCACCTCTTTCAGGGTCAGCGTGCGTAGCACGAAGAAGCCGATCAGGAACGCATAACCGACGGCCACGGCGGCGGCCTCGGTTGGGGTGAAGATACCGCCCAGAATACCACCCAGAATGATCACCGGTGTCAGCAAAGGAAAGAACGCCTTTAGGCTGGCTTGCCCGCGTTCGCCCCAAGTGTATTTGCGACTGGCGACGGGGAAATCATACTTGTCGGCCATGAACTTGATCATCAGCATCAGGCCGACGCCAACCATGACACCCGGCACGATACCGGCCAAAAACAGTGCCGCCACGCTTTCACCCATCACATAGGCATAGATGATCATGATGCCCGAGGGCGGAATGATCGGGCCAATAACGGAACTGGCCGCCGTGATCGCCGCAGCAAACCGTCGGGTATAGCCCTGTTTCTCCATCGCCGGGATCAGCATCGATCCTAACGCCGAAGTGTCTGCCACTGCTGAACCCGAAAGCCCTGCAAACAGGATCGAGCTGAGGACATTCACATGCGCCAGACCGCCCCGCAGATGCCCCATCAGGGCCTGGGCGAATTCGACCAGACGGATGGTGATGCCGCCGCAATTCATCAGCTCTCCGGCCAGCATGAAGAAGGGGATGGCCATCAGCGGAAAGCTGTCCATGCCGTTATAGACATTGCGGTACAGCAGCGTGATGTCGTTGGTCTGGCCGTTCAGCCACAGCAGGATGCCCGGTGCTGCAAGCAGCGCGAAAAAGACCGGCAGACCGATCAGCAGGAAGACCAGAAAAGTCGGCAGGAACCATATCAGCATCTATTCAGCCCCCACGGGTGCATCAGCGATTTCCGGCAACAGATCACCGCCGCCCAGCATTTTGATGATCGCGCGCAGGATCAGTTCGATATTGACCGAGATCAGTAGGACCACCCCAACCAACAGCGAGGCCATCATCCAACTGCGGGGAATGCGGTACCATTCATCAAACCCGAGGGATGTGGGCAGATACAAAGCTGCAGTGGCGAATTTGCCGCCAAAGCCGGTCACCTCGGACCAGCCAATCCGAACCGCGACCAGCAGCACCGCAAGGGATACCAGCATCAGAAGGATGTTCAGCATTTGGCCGATCGCGCGCGGCAACATCATGGGGACCATATCGATGGCGACAAAGCCGCCGCGCCGAAACGCGGTGGGTGCCATCAGGCCGGTCATCCACAGCATGCAGAAGCGAGCAGCTTCATCCGGCCAGGGCAGGGCATTGCCCAAGACGTATCGAAAGAACACCTGAATCAGGATTGCGATCACCATGAATGCAATCGCAACGATACCAACCGCGCGGCCCAGACGCAGCGCGGTTTCGTTCACGAATGCAATCGGCGCGAGCACCGATGCCAGTCCGCCCATGCGGATCCTCCCTATTTCAGCTGCGGGTTTGCCCCGCAGTCGTCATATCGCGCTTATTGATGCGCGAATTGGCCGAATTTCCCGGCGTAAAAGGTCAGCGCGTCTCCGTCCGCCATGCTGACCTTGAGAACTTTTCCAACAACAATAACGTGATCGCCTGCGTCGTGATACGCATGCTGCTCGCATTCAAACCGCGCCAGACAGTCCGGCAACAACGGGGTGCCGTTTTCGCACCGCATGTGGTCGATGTCCCGCAGCGCATGGGCGTTCCTTGAGCATCCAAAGCATAACTCGGCCTGTTCAGCTGACAGAACATGGACGCTGAAATGACGTGCTTTGTGGAAATAGGGGAACCGGCGCGAGGTTCGGTCGCCGGCCCACATGATCAGTGGCGGGTCCAGCGAAAGCGAGGAAAAGCTGTTGGCAGTGATACAGATCGGCCCATCATCGCTGTTGCAGGTGACGATGGTGACGCCCGTGGCAAAGCGGCCAAAGGCATCGCGCAGAGTGCGGGTATCTTCCTTATGCGGAACAAATGTATGGGCCATGTCCTTGGAGATTGCGTTCATCATGGAACCTCGTGCCCCAGCGCCGCTTCATAGAGGCGGAACCAGCTTTCACGATCCAGTTTGACGTTCAGCGCATCTGAGATGCGTTTGATGCGGTCCAGATTGTTTGTACCCAGAACCGGCAGGATGCCCGAGGGGTGAGCCAGCAAAAAGGCCACTGCGACTGCGGCGCGGTCCACGCCGAATTCTTCGGCAATCTCATCCGCAACCAGCCCGACCGGTGGGTTACCAGCCATCAGCACCCCGCCACCCAAGGGAGACCAGGCCATGACCGGCTGCCCATGCTGCTGGTGAAAGGCCAGATCCCCATTGGTGAAGGGGGCAACCTGACCCAGAGATATTTCGATCTGATTGGTGACCAGTGGCGTTTTCATCGCCGATTGCAGCAGGTCCCAATCCCACGGGCGGAAGTTCGACACGCCGACCGCGCCAACCTTGCCGCTGGCGACAATCTCATCCAAGGCGGTCCCAGTTTCCCGGTGATCCATGAACGGATCAGGGCGGTGGATCAGCAGCAGATCGATGTGGTCGATGGCCATTTCGGTCAGCGAAGTTTCGACCGACTTCAGAATATGCCCGCGCGATGTGTCATAGTATTTGACCCTGGCATCAGCATAGCGGCCGCAGGGCGCGACAATGTCACATTTGGTGACAATCTCCATCTTCTGGCGCAGGCCGGGGTTGGCGCGCAGGGCATTGCCCAGAACCGCCTCGGCCCCGTAATCGCCGTAGATATCGGCCTGATCGAAGGTAGTGATTCCCTGATCCAGACAGGCCTGAATCTTGGCCTCGACATGCTGTGCCGCGGTGTTGTCGTCATCGCCCAGCCGCCACATGCCATAGACCAGACGGCATAGTTCCAGCGTGTCGGATAGTTTCACACGTTGCATCAGCGGCGTTCTCCGTTGCCCAGCGGTGTCGCCGGGGTGGTTTTGGGCACGCGCCCGTATTCCTCGGGAAGCGAGCAGGTTTTCAGGTTTGGCATCAACCGGGCACCGAAATGGCGGGCTTCGTCCAGGTGCGGGTAGCCTGAGAAGATGAAGGCGCGGATGCCCATCTTTTGATAATCCTCGATCTTGGTCATGACCTGATCGGTGGAGCCGACTAGTGCGGCACCGCAGCCTGACCGCGCCCGACCCACGCCTGTCCAAAGACCCGGTTCGACATAGCCGTATTCATCCGCCAGATCGCGGTTCTTGGCCTGATGCGCCACACCCAGCGAGGTGGAATCCAGCGCCCGTTCGCGGATGGCGCGACCGTATTCGTCATCCAGCTTGGACACGATGTAATCCGCGTATTCCTGCGCTTCGACCTCGGTGTCGCGGACGATCATGTGCACACGCAACCCGTAGTCCAGCGTTCGGTTGTAATTTTCGGCGACTGCGTGGACGGCCTGCATCCTTCCGGCCAGCTGATCCTTGGTTTCCGGCCACATCAGGTAGACGTCACAATGTTCGCCGCACAGGTCCAACGCTGACGGGGAATACCCGCCGAAATACAGCAGCGGACCGCCTGTTTGATAAGGTTTTGCCGGATCGGTGGTCAGGCCCGAGAAATTATAGACCTCACCTGCATGGTTGATCTCATCCTGCGTCCAGGCCTGTTTCAGGATCTCTACCACCTCGCGTGAGCGCTGATAGCGGAACGCGCTGTCGTCCTTTTCGCCCGGAAAATCCGAGCTGATGATATTCACCGTCAGGCGACCCTTCAGCATGTGGTCCAGCGTGGCGATGGTGCGGGCCAGCATGATCGGCTGCATCTCACCGCAGCGCACGGCGGCCAGCAGGTTGATCTTGTCGGTGATCGGCGCGCAACCAGCCACAAAGCTCAGTGTGTCCTGCCCGACCTGATAGGAGGACGGGCACAGGATATTGCGGAACCCTTGCGCTTCGGCCTCTTTGACGATGCCGGAACAATGATCCCAGCTGGAGCGCAGATCGCCGTCCGGAACCCCAAGAAACTGATAATCGTCCGAACACAGAGCCGCGAACCAGGACACTTCGGCTGCGTCCATATCGGGGGATGTGATGGGGACGACTGTCATATGATTCTCTTTCTGCAGCTGATTTGCTTTTTCTCTTGCGTAGCAACCGCATTGATGTAGATCAATAGTGTATCAATTTTTCCTGCGACCGAGTGAAGCGCCCTCACGTGTCCCCAGCCACCCGAAACCCCAACGCCCTGCCGGTGTACATCCAGATCGCTGAGCTACTGATCCGCGATATTGCTGCGGGTCGTCTGATCGATGGCGAACGTCTGCCACCCGAGCGTGAGATGGCAGCCGAGCTTCAGGTCTCGGTCGGGACATTGCGAAAATCGCTCGCTGAGCTTGAGAAAAAGGGCATGCTGCAGCGCGTCCAGGGCTCGGGCAATTACATCCGTGAGACCGGGACCCAGAACAGCGTCTATGCGATGTTCCGGCTGGAACTGCCCGAAGGCGGCGGCCTGCCGCGTGCCGATATCCTGTCGGTGGATCAATTGGACAAGCCTGCTGATCTGCCGCAATTCGGGGCCTCAGACCGGGGATCGCGGGTTCGGCGGATGCGCTATTTGAATGACACAATTATCGCCGTCGAGGAAATCTGGTTGGACGAATCAGCCGGATGGATCGATCAGGCGCAGCTGTCGGACTCGTTGTATCGCTTTTATCAGCACCAGTTAGGGTTCTGGATCACGCGGGCCGAAGATCGGGTGACCGTGCGACCTCTGCCAGAGTGGACACCGCCTGATTTCAACAAACCCGTCGGCCAGATGGCGGGGTATATTGAACGGTTCAGCTGGTCAGACAGGCCAGAGCCGGTTGAGTTTTCAAAAACCTGGTTCGATCCGGATCGGGCCACCTACGTCCAACGTCTGAAGTAAAAGGAAACGCGTATGACCCGGACCATCCACTACGGGCTGATCGGATGCGGTATGATGGGGCAGGAGCATCTGCACAATATCGCCCTGCTGGAGGGTACGCGTGTCGCGGCAATCTTTGAGCCCGACGCGGACATGGCCAAAGCGGCACAAGAGATCGCTCCGGACGCGGTCATGGTTGCCTCGGTTCATGAGCTTTTGGCCGTCGAAGACCTTGACTGTCTGGTCATCTCCAGCCCTAACCATCTTCATGTGGATCAGATCGATCAGATCGCTCGGACGCGCCCCTTGCCCTTGCTGGTGGAAAAGCCGCTCTTTACCGATCCGGGGGATGCCGCGCGGCTTGAGGTGTTGCAGCACAGCTATCACCAGCCGATCTGGGTGGCGATGGAGTATCGCTATATGCCGCCAATCGCCGCGCTGATTTCCGAGGTGCAGGCTACCGGTGGCGTCAAAATGCTGTCGATCCGCGAACATCGCTTTCCGTTTCTGGAAAAGGTTGGCGATTGGAACCGGTTCAACCGCAATACCGGCGGAACATTTGTCGAGAAATGCTGTCACTTCTTTGACCTGATGCGGTTGATCCTGCAATCCGACCCGGTGCGCGTGACCGCGAGCGGCGGTCAGGCGGTCAATCATCTGGACGAGAGCTATGCGGGCGAGGTGCCGGATATTCTGGACCACGGCTATGTCATCGTCGATTTCGCTTCGGGCGCCCGCGCGATGCTGGAGCTGTGCATGTTCGCCGAAGGATCGCGGTATCAGGAGGAGATCTCGGTGATCGGACCTGAGGCCAAGATTGAGGCGCTGGTGCCAGGGCCGGGGCGGTTCTGGCCGGATCATCTGGGCGAACCGCCGGTCCCGCAAGTGATCGTCAGCCCACGTGACCCAAAGGGGCCTGTGGTCAAGGATATCCCGGTCGACCCAACCCTGTTGGCTGCGGGCGACCATAACGGGTCCACGTTTTACCAGCATCAAGGGTTCCTTGCGATGCTGCGCGGCGAGAAGCATCAGCCGGACGTCACCTTGCAAGACGGGCTTTGGTCGGTGCGGATGGGCCTAGCGGCACAACGGTCGATTGAGACCGGGGAAACGGTCCTATTGGGCGCATCTACGCGTTAATACCCCGTCAGGATTTCGCCGATCGGAAACACGCGTTCCGGAATCGAACGGTGTTTGATGTCGTTTTCCGCTTTCAGGACGTCTTTTTCGCTTGCTGCGCCGCAGCGGGGTTTCTAGGTGTGGCGGTGGGACACCCCTCCCCAACGAGGGGCGTGTATCTGGAAGGATAATACACATGACTATCGAACAAACGGCGTCGCGCGACGCCGCGCGCAAACCTGACCAGCGGCCGGCCAACCCGCGTTTTTCCTCGGGCCCCTGCGCCAAACCCCCCACATTTGAACTGACCAAACTGGCCGATGCCGCGCTGGGCCGGTCGCACCGTGCCGCCGTTGGCAAGGGCAAGCTGAAGGCGGCCATCGAAGGCACGCGTGAAGTGCTGGGCATTCCGGCAGATTACAAGATCGGCATCGTTCCCGCGTCCGACACCGGCGCGGTTGAGATGGCACTGTGGTCGCTGCTGGGCGAACGCAAGGTCGAAATGCTGTCCTGGGAGAGCTTTGGCGCTGGCTGGGTAACCGATGTGGTCAAGCAGCTGAAAATCGAGGCCGAAATCAAGACCGCCGACTATGGTCAGATCGTTGACCTGGCGACTGTCAATTTTGCCAATGACGTTGTCTTTACGTGGAATGGCACGACTTCGGGCGTGCGTGTTCCCAACGGCGATTGGATCGCCGATGACCGTCAGGGCCTGACAATCTGTGACGCGACCTCGGCGGCCTTTGCCATGGACCTGCCCTGGGATAAGCTGGATGTGACCACGTTCAGCTGGCAAAAGGTTCTGGGTGGCGAGGCCGCACATGGGATGCTGATTCTAAGCCCCCGCGCGGTGGAGCGACTGGAAAGCTATACGCCCGCATGGCCCCTGCCCAAGATTTTCCGCCTGACCAAAGGCGGCAAGCTGATTGACGGCATCTTCACCGGTGCCACGATCAACACACCGTCGATGCTGGCGGTTGAGGACTATCTGTTCGCGCTGGACTGGGCGCGCTCGGTTGGCGGGTTGCACGGCCTGATCGCCCGTGCGGATGCCAATGCCGGTGCGGTGCATGGCTTCTGCGCGCAAAATGACTGGATCGCCAATCTGGCCGCTGATGACGCGACGCAGTCGAACACATCCGTGTGCCTGAAATTCACCGATGCGCGTATTCAGGATGGGGCGGTGTTTGCCAAAGCTGTGGCGAGACGACTTGAGGCCGAGAGTATCGCTTTGGATATCGGCGCCTATCGCGACGCCCCTGCGGGTCTGCGCATCTGGTGCGGTGGCACGGTCGAGACCTCGGATATTGAGGCGATGCTGCCCTGGCTGGCCTGGGCCTTCGAGGCCGAGATCGCTGCGCAAACGGTTGCGGCCTGACCAAGAATTTTCGTCGAAAATTCTGGGCCGCATCAGGCCCGGACAATTCCCAAATATCAAGGACCAGAGATATGGCCCCTAAAGTACTCGTTTCCGACAAGCTCAGCGAAACTGCTGTTCAGATCTTCCGTGATCGTGGCATCGACGTGGATTTCATGCCCGACCTCGGCAAGGACAAAGACAAGCTGGCCGAAGTGATCGGTCAATATGACGGCCTCGCGATCCGCTCGGCCACAAAGGTCACGCCCACGTTGCTGGAACATGCGGACAAGCTGAAAGTCATTGGCCGCGCCGGGATCGGCACCGACAATGTCGACAAGGACGCAGCCAGCAAGAAAGGCGTGATCGTGATGAACACGCCATTTGGCAACATGATCACCACTGCCGAGCATGCGATTGCGATGATGTTCGCCGTGGCGCGGCAAATCCCCGAGGCCAGCACCTCGACCCATGCGGGTAAATGGGAAAAGTCCAAGTTCATGGGGATTGAGCTGACCAACAAGACCCTTGGCGTGATCGGCGCGGGCAACATTGGCGGTATCGTGTGCGAACGGGCGCTGGGCCTGAAGATGAAGGTTGTCGCCTATGATCCCTATTTGGGCGAAGAGAAAGCCGCCAAGATGGGCGTGGAAAAGGTTGAGCTGGATGAGCTGTTGGCCCGCGCGGATTTCATCACCCTGCATGTCCCGCTGACCGATCAGACCCGCAATGTTCTGAGCCGTGAGAACCTGTCCAAGACCAAACCCGGCGTGCGTATCGTCAACTGTGCCCGTGGTGGTCTGGTTGACGAAGAGGCGCTGGCCGAGATGTTGCAATCCGGCCATGTCGCCGGGGCCGCTTTTGACGTGTTCAGCGAAGAACCGGCCAAGGAAAACGCGCTGTTCAACCTGCCCAACGTGGTCTGCACGCCTCACTTAGGTGCAGCCACGACCGAAGCGCAGGAAAACGTGGCGCTGCAGGTGGCCGAGCAGATCTCGAACTACCTGCTGACCGGGGCTGTTGAGAACGCGCTGAACATGCCGTCCGTCACCGCCGAAGAAGCCAAGGTCATGGGGCCGTGGATCAAACTGGCCGGACATCTGGGCAGCTTCATCGGTCAAATGACGGATGAGCCGATCAAGGCGATCAACATTCTCTATGACGGTGTCGCAGCTGAGATGAACCTTGCTGCGTTGAACTGTTCGGCCGTGGCCGGGATCATGAAAAAGTTCAACCCGGAGGTGAATATGGTTTCAGCCCCGGTTGTGGCCAAGGAACGCGGGATCAAAATCTCGACCACCAATCAGGACAAATCGGGTGCCTTCGAGGGGTACATCAAGGTCACTGTCGTGACCGAAAAGCGCGAGCGTTCCATCGGTGGCACGGTGTTCAGCGACGGCAAGCCGCGCTTCATCCAGATCAAAGGTATCAATATCGACGCCGAGGTCGGCGCGCATATGCTCTACACCACCAACGAGGATGTCCCGGGTATCATCGGTGCGTTGGGCCAGACCATGGGTGCAAGCGATGTGAACATCGCCAACTTTACCCTTGGCCGGTCCGAAGCGGGCGGCGAAGCGATTGCGCTGCTGTATGTCGACGAACCGGTGCCAGCCGAAGCGCGCGCCAAATTGGCCGAGACTGGCCTGTTCACGCAGATCAAACCGCTGGAATTCGACGTCGCCTGATAGTCAGGCGTAGAAATCGTGACCTGTTCGATGCCCGCGCTGTTAAATGCGCGGGCATCGTCTTTTGTCGGCGGCCCAATTGAGGCACAAGACCTGTAACCAATTTGAAAGGGCTCCGGTTTGACAACTTCGATCTATGCCGTTGGTGACATCCACGGGCAGCTGGGCATGCTGCAAAACGCGCTGTCCCGGATTGAGGCGGATGGCGGACCGGATGCGCGCGTCGTGTTTCTGGGGGATTATGTCGACCGGGGACCGGACAGCCGCGCCGTGCTGGACCTGCTGATCGCCGGGCAACAGGCGGGGCGAAACTGGGTGATGGTCAAGGGCAACCACGACCGGATGATGGCTCGCTTCGTGCAGGAGCGAGAGATCGCGGACAAGCAGTTGCCGATCACTCTAAACTGGCTGAATCCCCGGCTTGGAGGCCGGAACACGCTGGCGTCTTACGGCGTCGAGGTCACGGATAACGACCGAATCTATCAGGTGCATGAACGCGCCTGTGCCGCCGTTCCACCCGCGCATCTGGATTTTATCAATGCCCTGCCGGCTTATCATCAAGAGGGTGACCTGCTGTTCGTTCATGCGGGCATTCGGCCCGGTATCCCCTTGGCGCAGCAATCCGAGGACGATCTGGTTTGGATCCGGCAGGAATTTCTGGCCGAATCCGACCCGCATCCCTGGCTGATCGTGCATGGCCACACCCCTGTTGATGCGGCGGAACATTGCGGCAACCGGATCAATCTGGATGCGGGCGCGGGCTATGGCCGTCCCTTGGCCGCAGCTGTGTTCGAGGGCCGTCAGTGTTGGTTGCTGACCGAACGGGGACGGAAGCCGCTAAAGCCTATTTTTGCGTAAACAGGTCCTTGTAGCTGTCGCGCAGCACGTTTTTCTGCACCTTGCCCATGGTATTGCGCTGCAGCGCGTCCACCACGAACAGCTTGCGCGGATGTTTGAACCGGGCCAATTGGCTTTGCACGTTGGCCAGAATAACCTCGGGGTCGGGTGACTGGCCTGGTTCGGCCACCAGTATGCCCACAACCGCCTCACCGTAATCCGGGTGTGGCACGCCAATCACCGCGCTTTCCAACACACCGGGCTGGTCGTCCAGAACAAGCTCGATCTCTTTGGGATAGATGTTGTAGCCGCCCGAGATGATCAGATCCTTGCCGCGCCCGACGATGTGGACATAGCCATCTGCGTCCACGCGCCCCAGATCGCCGGTGATAAAGAACCCATCCTCGCGCAGTTCGGCGGCGGTTTTCTCGGGCATCTGCCAATAGCCGTCGAACACGTTGGGTCCGCGCACCTCGATGATGCCGATCTTGCCCTGCGGCAGGGTTTCGCCCGTGTCAGGGTCGGTGACTTTTAGTTCGACATCCGGCAGGGGGAACCCGACCGTCCCGGCGCGGCGTTCGCCATCATAGGGGTTCGAAGTGTTCATGTTGGTCTCGGTCATGCCATAGCGTTCCAGGATGCGGTGACCGGTGCGGCCCTGAAACCGTTCATGGGTTTCCGCCAGCAATGGGGCTGAGCCCGAGATAAACAGCCGCATATGCCGCGCCAGATCGCCAGTGAACCGATCATCGCCCAACAGGCGGGTGTAGAAGGTCGGAACCCCCATCATCGATGTCACCTGAGGCATCAACCGCAGAATGTCATCCAGATCGAACTTCGGCAGGAAGACCATCGATCCGCCCGAGGCCAGAATTACATTCGTGGCCACAAACAGACCGTGTGTGTGAAAGATCGGCAAGGCATGCAGCAGCACGTCGTCTTGTGTAAAGCGCCACTGCTGCACCAGAGTTTCGGCGTTCGACAGCAGGTTGTTCTGCGTCAGCATTGCGCCTTTTGACCGCCCCGTCGTGCCCGACGTGTAGAGGAACGCGGCCAGATCGCCCGACCCGCGCTGAACCGGCGCAAAGGCGGGCAACATTCCCAGCGCGCGGCGCATCAGGCTGCCCGATCCATCACCATTCAGCGTCTCTAACTGGGCATTGTTTGCCTGTGCAATAGGGGTCAGCCCGGCTTCTGTGGCGCAGTCGCAGACCACCAGCGCCGCGCCGCTGTTTTCAACGAAATAGCGAAGCTCGGCCGTGGTGTAGGCGGTGTTCAACGGCAGAAAGATCAGTCCGGTCTGCGCGCATGCAGCATACAGCGCCAGCGCCTCGGGCGATTTCTCGACCTGCACGGCCACACGGTCTCCGGGCTCCAGCTCATACCCGTTGAGCGCATTGGCGATCCGCGAAGCCATGTCCAGAAAGGCAGCGTGGGTCAGGGTTTGGCCGTTGGGCAGATGCAGAAACGGCGTGTCTTTGCCCGCGTGAATGCCAAACAAACGGTCATAAAGCGGATTGCCCATGTCGTCTTCCTTTTGCACCGGGTGGATTCAATGCGAATCTGTCTTGGATTGGAAAGAGGGTAAAGCCCCCGCGGTCAGAAATCAGGCCGCCAGTCAGAATTCCGTGGTCATGCGATACCCGGCCGCAAAGAACATCTTGGCAAAGGTCACGGGCTGTCCCTGCAACCAGGTGATCCGCTCGCCGGTGAAAACAGGATCACCAACGGGCATATCCAAAAACCCCGCAAGCGTCGCATCGGCACGGCTGGCCATGAAGCTCAGCTCAACATTGGTGAAAGGCACGGTCTGGATCAGCCATTCATTTGGTCCGATCTGCGAGAAATCAGCCTGTTCCACTTGCGGGACCGAGGCGGTGACAATCCAGCGATCCTCGTATTGGAACGGGGTATTGCCGTTGAAATGCATACACCGCACATGCATCATGCCTTGGTTCGGACTTAACGCCAGGCGCGCGTTCAACCACTCGGGCGCGGGTTCCGATCCGGCAGAGACCAACGCATAGCGATAGGTGCCGCCCAAGGCCTCAACCTCATCCCGGACCATGGGGATGGTGAACCGCGCTTGTCGCTGCGGCGCGCTTAGAACGCGGGTTCCGGCCTTGCGGCGGCGTTCCAGATAGCCCTCGTCCGCCAGTTCCCGCAGCGCACGATTGACCGTGGTGCGGGTGCAGGAGAACTCAACCGCAAGCGCCTCTTCGTTTGGAAGCAGCGAGTCCGGTTGCCATTGCCCCGACCGAATACGTTCAAGCACGGTGAGTTTGATGTCTTTATAACTGGTTGTGTCGCTGGTCTGGGCCATGGTGCCTTACCCTTAGACCGAGGCCAGCAGACCCGCAATCGCGGATCGGTATGCTGGGATGATCTGATCCCGCGCGATGTGGCGACCCTGTTGCACCGTATGGCGTCCGGCGCTCCACAGATCGGTCACCAACCGGTCAGGTGCGGCAAAACACAGCCCGTCCAGCAGTTGATCGTCGCGCAGCGCGCAAAGCGTAGGGTGAGAGCGGTCAATGGCCACCAGATCTGCCAGTTTTCCTGTGGCGATCTCACCCGAGTCGCGACCAAGGGCCTGCGCGCCGCCCCGCGCGGCCCCTGTATAAAGTGCATGACCAACCGAACCTTCGTCTTTGACCATGACCGCACGCTCATGATCCCGCAGCCGTTGCGAGTATTCCAGCGTGCGCAGCTCCTCGGGTAAGGAAATTCGCACATTAGAGTCGGATCCAATACCAAACCGACCCTCTTCGGCAATGTACCGCGCGCCGTTGAAGGTGCCGTCGCCTAGATTGGCCTCGGTGATCGGGCACAGCCCTGCCACGGCCCCCGACCGGGCCAGCCCGTGTGTTTCGTCATCTGTCATGTGCGTCGCGTGGATCAGGCACCACCGGGCGTCAACATCGGCGTTGTCCAGTAACCATGCCACCGGGCGCTGGCCCAACGTGGCCTGAACATCGTCAATCTCTTTCAGCTGTTCGGCGATATGGATGTGGACTGGTCCGTCAGGTTGCGCCTGCAGAACCCTGCGCAAATCGGCTGGGGACACCGCCCGTAGCGAATGCGGGGCGATGCCAATTTCAGAATCTGAGTGGGGCAGGCCAGCGCGGCATCCTTCGACCAGAGTCAGAAACCGGTCTACGTCATTACCAAACCGCAGCTGACCACCCGTAAGAGGGGCCTGTGTGACGTTGCCATATGTATAGAGCACTGGCAGATGAGTCAGGCCAATACCGGTGTGATCCGCCGCCGCAAAGATACGCTGGCTTAGTTCCGACAGCTGATCGTAAGGCGCGCCGCCGGGCTGATGATGGACATAGTGGAACTCTCCGACTGCGGCGTAACCGGCCTCCTGCATCTCCAAGAACACCAGCGCGGCAATGGCTTCGATCTGCTCGGGCGTGAGGCGATCCAGAAACCGGTACATCAGGTTGCGCCAGGTCCAAAAGCTCTCGCGCCCTGCCGCGCGCATTTCGGTCATGCCAGCCATGGCGCGCTGAAAGGCGTGGCTGTGCAGGTTTCCCAGCGCCGGCAGCAAAACACCCACCTGGGTGTCTTCAGGTGCAGCACGAACGTCCGTTTGCACGCCGACAATGCGCCCATCGCCGATTTCGACCCGAACATCGTTGAACCAGTCAGGACCTAACAAGGCAGATTTGGCATACACCGACATGATGTTTCCATTTTGTGTAGACTTTATAAAGTTACACGTATACGAAATGATTTGCCAAGAGGGGAGGTCAAAAAGAAACGCCATGACAGGAAAAACAGTCCTTACCAGTGCTCGGATCGCCACGATGACAAACAGCGCCACGCCTTATGGCCTGCTCCAGGATGCGGCCATCGCCTCGGACGGAACAGATATCGTCTGGGTTGGTGCGCGACAGGGCTTGCCCACGGAATACGCGGAATGGCCAGTTGAGGATTTTGGCGACCGGTTGATCACACCCGCCCTGATCGATGCGCACACCCATGTCGTCTTTGGCGGTAACCGCGCGCAAGAGTTTGAGATGCGCCTGAACGGTGCCTCTTATGAAGAGATCGCGCGCGCCGGGGGCGGTATCCTGTCCACCGTCAACGCCACACGGTCAGCCAGCGAAGAGACGTTGTTGTCAGATGCGCTGACGCGGGTGGATGCGTTGATCGCCGAAGGTGTCAGCACCATTGAAATCAAGTCCGGCTATGGGTTGGACGCCGAGACCGAGCTAAAGATGCTGCGCGTCGCCCGACGCATTGGTGACGCCCACCCGGTTCGGATCAGAACCAGCTTTTTGGGAGCGCATGCCGTGCCACCCGAATTTGCCGCCCAACCGGATGAATACATCCGCGAGGTTTGCATCCCCACGCTGCGCGAGGCCCATGCACAGGGTCTGGTGGATGCGGTAGACGGGTTTTGCGAAGGGATCGCGTTCACCCCCTCTCAGATCGCGCAGGTCTTTGATGTGGCGCAGGAACTTGGCCTGCCGGTTAAATTGCATGCAGAACAGCTGTCAAATCTTGGCGGCGCACAGTTGGCGGCCTCTTACGGGGCGCTGTCTGCGGACCATATCGAGTATCTGGAGGCTGATGGTGTGTTGGCGATGGCGCAAGCAGGGACTGCAGCCACGCTGTTGCCGGGCGCGTTCTACACGCTGCGCGAAACACAATTGCCACCGGTGGATCTGTTGCGTCAGCAAGGAGTCCCGATAGTCCTGGCGACAGATTGCAACCCCGGATCGTCGCCTTTGACCTCACTGTTGCTGACGATGAATATGGGCTGCACCCTGTTCCGGCTGACACCGGAGGAGGCGCTGTTGGGGGTCACCCGAAACGCTGCCCGCGCGCTGGGGTTGGCGGAACAGGGCACCGTCGCACCCGGGCAGCGCGCCGATCTGGCGGTATGGGATATCGAACACCCGGCCGAACTGGCGTATCGCGTCGGCTTCAACCCCCTATACAAACGTATCTTCGGAGGCCTGGCATGACGCCCCTGATGCTGGTGCCTGGGCAGGTTACCCTGTCGCAATTGGCGGAAATCTATTGGCAAGAGGCCACGGTATCACTGGATGTGAGCTGTAAACCTAAGGTCGAAGATGCGTCGCGGCGCATACAGATAGCCGCCGCTGGTAAAGAGCCTGTCTATGGGGTCAATACCGGCTTTGGAAAACTGGCTAGCCTGAAGATTGCCGCCAAAGACACCTCGACCCTTCAGCGCAATCTGATCCTTAGCCATTGCTGCGGTGTGGGCCCGGCTGTGTCACGGCGTGTGACCCGGCTGATGATGACGCTCAAACTATTGTCCTTTGGGCGCGGCGCCTCGGGTGTCCGATGGGAGCTGATTGAGCTGCTTCAGCAGATGCTGGCCCATGGGGTCACACCGGTTATCCCGGCGCAAGGTTCGGTTGGGGCCTCGGGCGATCTTGCCCCGCTGGCTCATATGACAGCCGTGATCATCGGCGCAGGTGAGGCTGAGGTGAACGGCGAAACCCTGCCTGGTGATCAAGCCCTGAGATCCGTTGGGTTAGAGCCTGTTGAACTGGGTCCCAAAGAGGGGCTGGCTTTCATTAACGGCACACAGTTTTCAACCGCTTTCGCCCTGGCTGGTCTGTATGAGGGCTGGCGGGCGGCACAGAGCGCCCTGGTTATTTCGGCCCTGTCCACCGATGCGATCATGGGGTCGACCGCACCGCTGCAGCCTGAAATCCACACGCTGCGCGGGCATCGTGGCCAGACCGAGGCCGCCAGTGCCATGCGGGCTGTGCTAGACGGGTCGGAGATCCGCGAAAGCCACCGCGATGGCGACACGCGTGTTCAAGACCCGTATTGCATCCGGTGCCAGCCGCAGGTCACGGGTGCTGCGATGGACGTGCTGCGGCAGGCCGCTGCCACGCTTGAGATCGAGGCCAATGCTGCCACCGATAATCCGCTGGTTCTGACCGAGGCGGGTACTATCGTTTCGGGCGGGAACTTTCATGCTGAACCCGTGGGATTTGCCGCCGATATGATCGCGCTGGCCGTGTCCGAGATCGGAGCGATCGCGCAGCGGCGGATCGCTTTGATGGTGGATCCGACTCTCAGCTTTGATCTACCGCCGTTTTTGACGCCGGAACCGGGGCTGAATTCCGGTCTGATGATCGCTGAAGTGACCACCGCCGCGTTGATGAGCGAAAACAAGCACCTCGCCAACCCCTGCGTAACCGACAGCACGCCAACCTCGGCCAATCAGGAGGATCACGTGTCCATGGCCGCCCACGGTGCACGGCGTCTGACCCGAATGGTCGAGAACCTAAGTTACATTCTAGGCGTCGAACTGCTCTGTGCCGCGCAAGGGGTGGAGTTTCGCGCACCCTTAGCCACCAGTACACCGTTGCAGCAAGTCATCACCCGGTTGCGCGTCGATATCCCACCGCTGGTCGAGGATCGCTATATGGCACCTGATCTGGAGAGCTCCAAAAAGCTGGTGGCGGACGGCGCAATCCTTCAGGCCGTCGGCACTGTCATGCCTGGGCTGGTGTGATGCAGGAGGTCAGCATACATAAGGGGCGGGGCCCAATAGTCTTGGGACAGCCTCATGGTGGAACCTTTGTTCCAGACGAGATCTTCGCGCGCCTGAACCAAACCGGGCAGGCGTTGGCAGACACGGATTGGCACATAAACAGGCTCTATCAAGGGATTATCGGTGATGCGACTGTGGTTCAGTCCCATGTTCACCGCTACGTAATCGACGCCAACCGTGATCCCGAAGGGGCTTCGCTGTATCCGGGTCAGAACACAACGACCCTTGTGCCGCTCACGGATTTTGAGGGGGATCCAATTTGGCAAGGCGGGCAGGAACCGTCAGCCGATGAGGTCGAGGATCGGCGACGAAGATACCACTTGCCCTACCACAGTGCGTTGCAACAGGAATTACAGCGCGTGCGCGACCAGAATGGGGTGGCGGTTTTGTTCGACTGTCATTCGATCCGCAGCCACATTCCCTTTCTATTCGAGGGTACTTTGCCGGACGTGAATATTGGAACTGACGGTGGCGTGACCTGTGCGTCGGAAATCGAGTCTATCACACATGAATTTGCGGCTTCGTCACCCTATAGCGCTGTCCTGAACGGGCGTTTCCGGGGCGGATGGACGACCCGGCACTACGGCCGTCCGGCTGACGGGGTACATGCCATTCAGATGGAACTGGCGCAGTCCACCTACCTGACCGCCGAAGCCGCCCCTTGGGACTATGACCCTGTCAAAGCCGATCGCCTGCGCCGATGGCTGCGCGACATCCTGGACGCCATCCAAGACACAGCATTGGAGCTTACGCCATGACCGATCCCCGCAAAAACACCCGCGACATTTATCCGCCAACCGGGCCCGAGCTGAATGCCAAAAGCTGGCTGACCGAGGCACCGCTGCGGATGCTGATGAACAACCTGCACCCGGATGTGGCCGAAAACCCGCATGAGTTGGTGGTCTATGGCGGCATTGGCCGCGCCGCCCGCACATGGAAGGATTTCGACACTATCGTGGCCGGTTTGAAGGATCTGGAAGAGGATGAGACGCTGATCGTCCAGTCCGGCAAGCCGGTGGCAATCATCCGTACTCATACGGACGCGCCGCGAGTGTTGATTGCCAATTCCAACTTGGTGCCGCATTGGGCGACTTGGGATCACTTCAATGAGCTCGATAAAAAGGGCCTGATGATGTACGGCCAGATGACCGCAGGTTCGTGGATCTATATCGGCACGCAAGGCATCGTTCAGGGCACCTATGAGACATTCGCAGAGGCCGGACGGCAGCATTACGACGGCGACCTGACAGGCAAGTGGATTCTGACCGGAGGCTTGGGCGGCATGGGCGGTGCGCAACCACTGGCTGCTGTCTTTGCCGGGGCCTGCTGTCTTGCGGTCGAGTGCAACCCGGACAGCATCGATTTCCGCCTGCGCACCAAATACCTCGACGACAAGGCCGAAACGCTGGACGAAGCGCTGGAGATGATCGACCGCTGGACCAAGGCGGGTGAGGCAAAATCCGTGGGCCTGCTGGGCAACGCGGCTGAAGTTTTTCCCGAAATCTTTCAGCGTATGGTCGCCGGTGGGATGCGCCCGGACATCGTCACGGACCAGACCAGCGCGCATGACCCGATCAATGGTTATCTGCCTTTGGGCTGGTCCATGGCGCAGTGGCGTGAAAAGCGGGAAACAGAGCCTAAAGCGGTGGAAAAGGCTGCGCGTGCCTCGATGAAGCAGCATGTTGCGGCGATGGTGGACTTCTGGAATGCGGGTGTGCCAACCTTGGACTATGGCAATAACATCCGACAGGTGGCGCAGGATGAGGGGCTAGAAAACGCCTTTGCCTTCCCCGGCTTTGTCCCCGCCTATATCCGCCCGCTGTTCTGCCGGGGCGTTGGCCCGTTCCGCTGGTGTGCCCTGTCAGGCGACCCCGAGGATATCTATAAGACCGATGCCAAGATGAAGGAGCTGTTCCCCGAGAATGACCACCTGCATCGGTGGTTGGATATGGTTCGGGACCGGATCGCCTTTCAGGGACTTCCGGCTCGCATCTGTTGGATAGGGTTGGGGGACCGCCACCGTGCCGGGCTGGCGTTCAACGAAATGGTGGCCAATGGCGAACTGAGCGCGCCGGTGGTCATCGGCCGCGACCATCTGGACAGCGGCTCGGTCGCCAGCCCTAATCGTGAGACTGAGGCGATGCTGGATGGTTCGGACGCCGTGTCCGACTGGCCTCTGCTGAATGCGCTGATCAATACGGCCAGCGGGGCAACCTGGGTGTCACTGCATCACGGCGGTGGTGTCGGTATGGGCTTTAGCCAGCACTCAGGGGTGGTGATCTGTGCTGACGGCACCGACGACGCCGCGCGGCGGTTGGAACGCGTGTTGTGGAACGATCCTGCCTCGGGCGTGTGGCGGCATGCGGATGCGGGCTATGACATTGCAAAAGACTGTGCCCGGGAACACGGGCTGCGTTTGCCTGGCATTTTGGGATAGCTCTGTGCGAACAGGCTCTGGCGAATTTGCGGCACCTGCGCTATGCGCATGTGACCTTTCCGGAGACTGACTATGTACGTTGCCACCCTGTTGACCAATCCAACCGCACCATCGCTTGAACAGGCACTGGTCGAGGCGCTGTGCAATGCCTGGGGTGGCAGCAATCCCGTATGGCTGAGCCCGGACGAGGCGGCGGAGTTCAAGTTTGCCGAGAAGCCCGAAAACCAATGGGACGTATGGGCCGAGCTGCAGCTGTTGGGCGTTGATCTGATCGCGCAGCCGGTGTTCAAACGGCGCAAGCTGATGTTGCTGGCCGATATGGACAGCACCATGATCCAGCAGGAATGTATTGACGAACTGGCCGACGAGGCCGGTGTCGGGGATCGGGTCAAAGATATCACAGCCCGTGCCATGAATGGTGAGTTGGATTTTGAGGGCGCGCTGATCGAGCGGGTCGGCCTATTGAAAGGTCTGGATGAGGCCGTGATCGGCAAGGTTCTGGCCGAACGCATCTCATTAATGCCAGGCGGTAGAGAACTGGTCGCAACCATGCGACTAAACGGCGGCTACGCGGCGCTTGTATCGGGGGGCTTTACGGCGTTCACGGCCAAGGTGGCTGATGAGCTGGGGTTTGACGAAAACCGCGCCAATACCTTACTGGCCGAAAATGGCAAGCTGACCGGCGACGTGCAGCGCCCCATTCTGGGGCGGCAGGCCAAGGTCGATGCGCTGGAACAGATCACAGCGCGGCTGCGCCTGTCGGAATCGGATGTCATTGCTGTGGGCGACGGGGCCAATGATCTGGGTATGCTGGAGCGCGCCGGCACGGGCGTAGCGCTGCATGCGAAGCCTTCGGTCGCAGCGCAATGTGATATCCGGATCAATCACGGGGATCTGACCGCCCTGCTTTACCTGCAGGGTTATGCGCGCACGGCGTTTTCGGACCTCTGACAAACTGGGGCTTCCCTTTATTTAGCGAAACCGTTAAATAAAGATCATGAACACGCTTCTGACCAGTTTTTCGGCGCTGTCCGACGCCACCCGGTTCTCGATCGTTGAGCAATTGATGCAGGACGGAGAATTGTCCGCAGGTGACCTGATCAATGGGCGCGGCATGTCCGGGGCGGCGATCTCGCGCCATTTGAAGGTTTTGCGCGAGGCCGGGCTGGTCCAGCAGCGCGTGCAGGGCACACAACGGATGTATTCGATCCAGCCAGATGGGCTGCGGGCGATTGCCGAGTGGACCATATCGAAACGACAATTCTGGGAGAGCAGCCTCGACCGTTTGAACGATTTGATTGAAAGGGAAGACTCATGGCCGACCTGAAACTGGAACGTGAGTTCCCAACCAGCCCCGAAACCCTGTTTGCCTGGATCAGCGATGGTGCGAAACTGTTGCAGTGGTGGGGGCCCGAGGGGATGCATGTGCCCGAGCATGATCTGGATTTTTCGCGCCTCGGGCCGTGGTACTCGGTCATGGTGAACGCGGACGGCCAGCGATACAAAGTGTCGGGTCAGGTCACACATACCAACCCGCCCAAGTCGGTGGGGTTCACCTGGGGCTGGCATGATGATCAGGACCAGCGCGGGGCGGAAAGCCACGTAACCCTCAGCGTCGAAGCAGCTGGCGACGGCGCGCGTCTTGTTCTGGATCACCGCGATCTGGGTGATGACGAGATCGCCGCAAACCACAATACCGGCTGGACCTCATCGCTGCGCAAGCTTGAGGCCCAATTGGGATAGATTTCATTTAGGGAGGAAAGAAATGCCACAGTATTTATTTGTCTATCACGGCGGTCACACCCCAACCGACCCTGCCAAGGTTGAGGCGACCATGGCCGCGTGGGGTGCATGGTTTCAGAACATAGGCGCCGCACTGGATATTCCCGGTAACCCGGTGGGCCAGTCCTGTACTGTCAGCGCCGATGGCGTTGCCGACAATGGCGGTGCCAACCCGGCCTCGGGCTTTACTGTCGTCAAGGCCGACAGCATGGATGCTGCGACCGAGATGGCCAAAGGCTGTCCAATGGTCGTGAACGGATCAGGCTCGGTCGAAGTGGCCGAGGTGCATGAAATTGAAATGTAAGGGCCTTAGCCGGGGAACCCCGGCGCAGGTCTGATCACGCCACATTCCAGCCCACGACGGCTGTATTGCGTGGCATTCATAAAGGTGCGGGTGGCCGGGTGATCGGCCTCTAGCACGCCGAGGCTGACCAGAATGGCGGCGATGGCGCATTCGCTGGCGCGGGTTGTGCCATCGGCGATTTTCAGCGCCACCCCCATACGTTTTTCCGGGATGATTGCGACAAACACCGCCTCGGCCCCTGTCTTGATCGCGGCACGACCCTGCATGGCACGCATCAGTTCCGTACAAGCCCGGTTTTCCCCGGCAACCAGTTCCGGATGTTTGATCATCGCAGCAGTAAGTTGTTGCGCGGCGTCGCTGGCCCTGTCCGACCGGTCAGCCGCTGATGCAAACCACGCCATCGACCGGGCCAGGCCCGTCAGCGATGTGGCAAAGTTCGGGGCAGAGCAGCCATCGATGCCATAGGCCGGGCTGGTTTCACCGGTGGTTTCTTCGAGGGCCGACAGGCAGGCCTGTTGCACCGGGTGGTCGATCTCAAGGTATTCCGGTCCGGCGGCCATGTGCTGTGTTACGGTCAGGAACCCGCAATGTTTGCCGGAACAGTTGTTGTGAATCTGGCACGGTGTGTCATCGGCCAGAATAAGCCCATCACGCGCCGCCATATCCTGCGGTTCCTGCGGGCCGCAGCGCAGATCGGGTTCGGCCAGGCCCAGATGATCCAGCCAGGCTGAAACGCGGTCGGTATGGATGGCCGCCCCGTTATGCGAGGCACAGGCCAACGCCAGATGTTCAGAGTTCAGCCCGTATTTCGCGGCCGCGCCTGACGTAACCAGCGGCAAACCCTGGATCATTTTGGCTGAGGACCGGGGATAAATGATCGCATTCGGGTCACCCCAACTGCGTACGATTTGGCCAGTGTCGTCGCAAATCACGGCGTGCCCCAGATGCAGGCTTTCCAGCAAAGGGCCGCGCCATAGTTCGGTCATTGGTATGGGGTGCGTCATCGGGACCATCCTCTTTATGCGCAAAATTCTGCCAATCGCTCTTTCGCCTGTGGCGAAACCTGCGTTAGTGTGTGTATGTCGGCAATCATCGGAAGACGCAACTTACAGACGAACTGGCAGGGTTCGCAGGCATTTCCGGTGGGTATGAGGTATAGGTCGAGCTAGGAGGCTGGACAAATGGGATCAAAACTCGTCCGCGTGATCGCGGGCCTGTGCGTGGCAGGGATGGCCACCACCGCAATCGCTCAGCAGGCGACAAGCACCAATCGGGTGGCAGCCAAAACTGATTGGAGCGTTTTCGTAGAAGATGATCCCACCGAATGCTGGAGCGTGTCTGCCCCCAAGGAAACCGTCAACACCCGCGGCGGGCGTGTGGTGTCGGTGCGCCGCAGCGATATCCTGTTATTCGTGTTCTACCGCCCCAACGCCGAGGTCAAAGGTCAGGTGACCTTTACCGGTGGTTATCCGTTTGCCCCCGGATCGACGGTCAACCTTGAGATCGACGGAACCGAATTCGAGCTGATCACCGAAGGCGAATGGGCGTGGCCCGCAACCGAGGGCGAAGACCTGAAGGTCGTCGCGGCCATGAAGCGCGGAACCGAGGCGGTTCTGACTGCCAGATCCGAGCGCGGCACGCAGACCAAGGATACGTTCTCGCTGTTGGGATTTACCGCGGCGATCGAAGACGCGGAAAAGCGCTGCACCAACTAGACGAACCTGTTATCGACACAAAGCCCCGTCTTTTGGCGGGGTTTTCTTTTGGGTGAAGTAAGCGCCGTCTTTACCCGGCGTCCCTTCCCGAACTTGATCCTTATCAATGTAAACGGCCTGCGGGTTTGCACTAATTGGTTCAGGATTTAGGAAGGAAATTGCAGATGTTGAACAAACCTTTTGCTGTGCTGATGATGGCTGCTGCCTTATTGTTGAGCGCGTGTGACAAGACCAGTGAAACCTATCCCGTCACCGGTGAGCAATGCGGGCCGGA
This sequence comes from Ruegeria meonggei, assembly GCF_042768335.1. Taxonomy (NCBI): domain Bacteria; kingdom Pseudomonadati; phylum Pseudomonadota; class Alphaproteobacteria; order Rhodobacterales; family Roseobacteraceae; genus Ruegeria; species Ruegeria meonggei. The sequence goes on from NZ_JAXHBT010000001.1 coordinate 3,346,707, forward strand.
AGACCCGGTGAAGACTCTGGACGCCACGGATTGTGACATTCTTCCTGCGGGCGTCTGACGACAGGATCCAGTTTTCCCGGAACTAGCACATGTTTTCGGCCGCATCGGGTTTGCCGCTGCGGCTGAACTTCAATTGGGGTCATGGGTGCCGGCGTGGTATAGAGGGGCCAAATGCAAAACCAGTCCGGGAACACATCATGCGCTACATTCTGCCCTTCCTGCTTTTTTCTTCGGCGGCCCTGGCTGACCCAAGTCTGGAATGCTCTGAGGCTAGCTCGCAGGTCGAAATCGGCACCTGTGTTCAGGCAATGGAGGACCAGGTGAACCGCGCTGTTGAGACAAGCTATGGCTTTGCCATGCAATCGGCCAAAGAGCTGGATGACGTGACCGGTCGGACCGTCGCTCAACCCGCGTTGGAGGCTGCCCAAACCGCTTGGACCACTTACCGGGATGCGCAGTGCGAGGCGATTGGTGCCTCATACGGGGGCGGCTCGGGCACGGGTATTGCCATCACCTCCTGCCGGGTCGATCTGGGCCGGGCGCGGGTGGATGCGTTGCTGAACTATGCAGAATGATCTGTACGATTCCTTTTGATCTTTGCGCAGCTTCCTATATAGAGGCGCATCCCAAGCCAGAATCCTTCGAGATATTCCCATGTCGCCCAAAGCGCCGATCACTCAAGACGTCCTGACCATCCCCCGCAACTTGCCCGAGGGGAAAGTGAACCTTGTCGGTCTGACCCGCGACCGCTTGCGCGAGGTTCTGATCGAACACGGCACGCCCGAGAAACAGGCCAAGATGCGCACTGGCCAGATCTGGCAGTGGATTTATCAATGGGGCGTGCGCGATTTTGCCGAGATGACCAATCTGGCCAAAGCCTATCGCGCGCAGTTGGCCGAGAATTTCGTCATCGAGATTCCTGAGGTTGTGACCCGTCAGGTGTCCGAGGACGGCACCCGCAAATATCTTGTCCGCATCGCGGGCGGGCATGAGGTAGAGGTTGTCTACATCCCCGAAGACGACCGCGGCACGCTTTGTATCTCGTCTCAGGTCGGGTGTACGCTGACCTGTTCGTTCTGCCACACCGGCACGCAGAAACTGGTGCGTAACCTGACGGCGGCGGAAATTGTCGGCCAGGTGATGATGGCGCGTGATGATTTGGATGAATGGCCGGTGCCCGGTGCGCCCAAGGACGAAACCCGCCTGCTGTCGAACATCGTTCTGATGGGCATGGGCGAGCCACTGTACAATTTCGACAACGTCCGCGACGCGATGAAAATCGCCATGGACCCCGAGGGGATTTCCCTGTCGCGCCGACGCATCACCCTGTCGACCTCGGGTGTGGTGCCTGAAATTGCACGTACCGCCGAAGAGATTGGCTGCCTGCTGGCGATCTCGTTCCACGCAACCACGGATGACATCCGCGATACGCTGGTGCCGATCAACAAGCGCTGGAACATCGAAGAGCTTTTGCAGGCGCTGGCCAGCTATCCCAAAGTTTCGAACTCCGAGCGGATCACGTTTGAATACGTGATGCTGGACGGCGTCAATGACAGTGACGCGGATGCGCACCGTCTGATCGACCACATCAAGCGCCACAATATTCCGGCCAAGATCAACTTGATCCCGTTCAACGAATGGCCCGGCGCGCCGTATAAGCGCAGCTCGAACAACCGCATCCGGGCATTTGCGAACATCATCTATCAAGCAGGTTACGCATCGCCGATCCGGAAAACCCGGGGCGAGGACATCATGGCCGCCTGCGGTCAGTTGAAATCCGCCACCGAACGCGCGCGCAAATCGCGCAAGCAGATCGAGGCCGAGGCCGGGCTGCAAAGCTGAACCTTCCCAGTCCTGCATGGCGGCCTGCGATAAATTAATCTTTGGGCTGCTGTTTATTGCATGCAGAATTTGATATGTTTGCACGGCCAAAACCGGGCAGGTGCATTTCACTCTTACGCACAAAGCGGTGAGAGTCGCGATCCGGGTGTGGCGTGTTTGTTCAAGGCCGCTATCATTTTTATCGTAACCAGCGGCGTGCGGGCGAACCTTAAAATCAGGTGGGCCATCCAAATGTTATTTCTATTTAATCGATTGAATTCAATCTCAGTTACAGCATTGATCATGTCGGTATTTGCCGCTACCGGTGCTATTGCACAATCAAACGGAGACGATGCGCATCTTGCAATCGAGAATCCGGCGGATCTGTCCAAGGAAGAGGCATTGCGTGTCTATGAGTCGCTGCAACGGCGCATGGGGCGGGGCTATGCCGCTGCACAAATGGATATTCTTCTGAATTATCAGAACTGGCCATTGTTCAATGACGCGCCCTATATTTCGGCCACGCATGGTCAGCGCTTTGTAAACAGTTTTGCCAATCGCATGGCGCACAATTACGGCACCCTGCAACCGGGCGAAAAGCTGCCCATGGGGTCGGTTCTGGCCAAAGACAGCGTGACGGTCACGGATGAGGGTAACATCCACCCGGGTGCTTTGTTCGTGATGGAGAAACTGGCCGATGGTGCCAATCCAGACACGGCAGACTGGCGGTACATCATGGTGATGCCGGACGGGTCGCTATTCGGTGACACGATGGGCGCACGCGCGCGGGCCGTGGCCTATTGCCATGACTGCCACGAGGCGGTGGCCGACCGGGACTATACTTTCTTCGTGCCGGAAGAGTACGTGGTGAAGAACTAAGTCACCTTTGTCTGAACCGGGCAGTTCCGATGACTTCGATCAGGGTCTGCCGCACCGGTTCGGGCTGCGCCTGCACCGCGTTCAGCACCTCGCGCAGTTCCGCGCGCAGGCCGTGCATTTGGTCGATCAGTGAGATCATCATCGACAGGGCATCGGGCTCCATCTCGTATTGCTCGTGCAGCTCGCAGGCAAGTTCCAGCCGCGCCACGTCGAGGCTGTGATAGACCAGCCCCTGCTCGGTCTGTTCAGGGATCACGATCTCGGCGGCCAGATATTCGGTCAGACGCGAGGATGTCAGGCGGGCGACAGTGGTGATCAGTTCGTCTTCGGTCAAAGTGCGGCTCATGACAGCATTCCTTTGCGCGGCTCATAGCGGTGGGTTTCGCGCCATGTCTCCATGAAACCCTTCAGCTCATCGTCGATCTGGTCCGGCATCGAAACGGTCAGTTCGATCAGTTGATCCCCCCGCTCGGTTGATCCGCGTTTCTTGACGCCCTTGCCGCGCAGGCGCAGGGTCTTGCCGCTGCTGGTGCCGGCCGGGACGCTGACATTGACGCCGCCGTCTATGGTGGGCGCGGGGATTTTACCGCCCAGGATCGCCTCATCAATCGTGATGGGCAGGGTGATGCGGATGTCATCGCCCAGGCGATCAAAGACCGGGTGCGGCGCGACGGACACCGTAACCAGAGCGTCCCCCGACGGTCCTTTACCAAATCCCGGATCCCCCTTGCCGCGCAGGCGAATGGTCTGGCCGTCGGTGACACCGGCAGGGATTTTGACCTCGATCCGGTTGCCATCGGGCAGGGTTAGTTTCTGACTGGCCCCAAACACCGCATCCAGAAAGCTGATCTGCAGGCTATAGCTGCGATTGTGCCCTGGGGCGTGAAACTCTTGTGTGCGCTGTCCGTACCCGCCGCGCCCGCGCATGAATTCGGCGAAGATGTCGGACATATCGTCTGGGTCCGCGGCCTGCCCGCGATAGGGGTTTCCGGCGGCCTCGGCATAGTCGCGATAATACTGCTGCTGTGGGCGTTCCTGACCCGAAGCGTCGATCTCGCCCTTGTCAAAGCGGGCGCGAGTGTCGGGATCTTTCAGCAGATCATAGGCGGCCGCGGCGGCTTTGAATTTCTCTTCGGCCTCGGCATCACCGGGTTTCAGGTCCGGGTGGCATTCCTTGGCGATGCGCCGATAGGCCTTTTTGATCTCGGCAGCGTTGGCGTCTTTGGTGACGCCTAGGGCGGAATAGGGATCGTCGCTCATCTCACCTCTCGTCAATCTCGGATGCAGGTCTGATCTTGATGAATGCGTTTTATCATGCGATTTCAACACCCCAAATGAAAGAGGCTTTTGGAACCGCTCGCAAAATCCCGCGGATCTGCTAACATATGCATGTTTCTAAGTATTTGCTGTCGGAGAACCCCATGACGCGCAGAATCAAATCCGTTCTGGCCCTGTTGGCTGGCAATGCCATCGGTTTGTTGCTTGCGGCAGTGCTGCTGTCAGGATTTGCGATCCGGCCGATCTCGTTCATCGTTGTGGTGATCGTCTTTACGCTGGTGCAGGTGGTGGCCGAGCCCCTGATCCTGAAGCTAGGAGAACAGAAGGCGCCGGCACTCAAGGGTGGGATCGCCCTGATCGTGACTTTTGTGGGCCTGTTGGTGACCGATCTGGTCACCGCCGGTCTGACGGTTGGGGGCATCTCTAACCTGCTGGCTGCGACGCTGCTGGTCTGGCTGGGCGCGCTGATCGCCAGCGTGGTGCTGCCGATCTATGTGTTCACCGAGTTGCGCGAACCCAAGAAGTGATCACAGCCGGTTCAGGCTGGCCTCGATTGATTGCCACAGTTCTTCCACGGGTTCGCACCCGACCGACAGGCGGATAAATCCGGGATCAACATCGTCGCCCCACCGGGCGCGGCGTTCGGCCGAACTGTGGACGCCGCCAAAGGATGTCGCAGGCCGGAGCAGAGGGCAGGTGTTGATGAACGCTTCGGCCTTGGCCTCACTCTCCAGCGTGATCGACAGCAGGAAGCCGAACCGTGTGGTCTGAACCCTGGCCAGGGCGTGTGACGGGTCATCCGGAAGGCCCGGATAACGGATGTGTTTGACCATCTGATGCCCCGCCAGCTGTTCGGCCAGAACCTGCGCCGAGCTGCACATGCGGTCGAACCGGACGTCCAGCGTTTCCAGCCCGCGATGCAGCAACCAGGCCTCATGCGGGCCGGGGATTGCGCCCGAGACCCGCCGCCATTCCGCGATCCGTTCCATGATCTGCGCGCTGCGGCTGGCGACATGGCCCATCAACAGATCGGAATGCCCACCCATGGCCTTGGTGTCCGAGGCTACGACAATGTCGATGCCCCTATCCAATGGGCGTTGGCCCAGCGGTGTCATTGTTGTGTTATCTGCGATCGTGATCCCACCTGCGGCACGAACAGCGGCGGCAATGGCGGGCAGGTCCATCATGTCCAAACCGGGGTTCGAGGGGCTTTCGACAAAGACCACATCGAACCCATCGAACCCGCCAGCGGTGAACGCAGTGGTCGGGCGTTCGGTGACCGAGACGCCCAGATTGGTCAAAAACCGCTCGGCCAGTACCCGCGTCACGTAATAGCCGTCGGATGGGATCAGGATGCGTGACCCGGATTTGACCGTCGCGAACAAGGCGGCCGAGATCGCCGCCATGCCTGACGGAAAGCTCAGACAGGGTGCGCCTTCCAGATGGGCCAGAACCTGTTCCAGATGTTCCCATGTCGGGTTGTTCACTCGGCCATAGAAATCCTGACCCTCCGGCGCGCCGGGCAGGTGGAACATGCTGCTTTGGGTCAGCGGCAACGCCACTGGTTCCCCTTTGTCCAGTGCATTGCCGCGCAGATGCAACATTTCGCCGGTCTTGGGAGGCTTCATGCCTTAACGCCCCGGGATTTCGTCGCGGGCGGGCGCGGGTTCCCAATTCTCGATGATATCAACTGCTTGCTGGGCCGTATCGACAAAGCGGAACAGGTCCAGATCTTCGTCCGAGATGGTGCCCGCATCTGCCAGCGCCTCCCAGTTGATGACCTTTTCCCAGAATTCGCGACCAAACAGCAGGAAGGGCACACGCTCCATCCGACCGGTCTGAATCAGCGTCAGGGATTCGAACAGCTCATCCATGGTGCCAAATCCGCCGGGGAAAATAGTGATGGCGCGGGCGCGCATCAGAAAGTGCATCTTGCGAATGGCGAAATAGTGGAAGTTAAAGCTGAGGTCGGGCGTCACATAGAGGTTCGGTGCCTGTTCATGTGGCAGCACGATGTTCAGCCCGATGGAACAGCCGCCTGCGTCCTGCGCACCGCGGTTTCCGGCCTCCATCACGCCGGGACCACCACCGGTGACGATCACGTTTTCGCGGCAACCGGTTTCGTTCGATTTCTCGGTCATCAGCCGGGCAAATTCGCGCGCCTCGTCGTAGTATACCGACAGGTTGGACAGGGTCTGTGTCCGTGCCGTGTGTTTTTGCGATGGCTCGGGGATGCGCGCCCCGCCGAACATGACAATGGTTGAGGTGATCTCACGCTCGGTCATGATCATCTCGGGTTTCAGCAGTTCCAGTTGCAGGCGCACCGGGCGCAATTCATCGCGACACAGGAAGTCATCATCGGCAAAGGCCAGGCGATACGCGGGTGAGCGCGTCTGCGGCGTGTCCGGTACCTCGCTCGCGGTCGAGCGGTCTGTCTGCGCGTCGCGAAACGGGCTGAGGCGGTCTTCTCTCATCGGTGATCTATCCCTGCTTGCGTGTTCTCAAAACAGCTATAGGGTTCACGGTCAGAGCGCCAGTCACGGAAAGACAAGAATGAATTGGAAGCACGAAATTTCAGCAGCTGCTGAACGGATTGACGGATATGCACAGGTGACGCCTGTGATGGAAAGCCGGGCGCTGGGGCTGGATTACCCGGTTGAAATGAAACTGGAGCATATGCAGCACACAGGCAGTTTCAAGGCGCGTGGGGCGTTCAACACGTTGCTCAGCCTGGATGTGCCCGAAGCGGGGGTTGTGGCCGCATCCGGTGGCAATCACGGCGCCGCAGCGGCCTATGCGGCGCAAACGCTGGGCCATCCGGCCAAAATCTTTGTTCCGGAACTGGCGGGGCCGTCCAAGATCGCTTTGATCGAACAAACAGGTGCGGATCTGAGCGTGGTCGCGGGCGAATACGCCAATGCGTTGACGCAGGCGCAGGTGTATGAGAACGCCACCGGAGCGATGCAGATCCATGCCTATGACGCGCCCGCAACGGTAGCCGGGCAGGGCACCTGTTTCGCAGAATGGGAAGCGCAGAGCTTGAAGGCCGATACGGTTTTGGTGGCGGTTGGCGGAGGTGGCCTGATCGCCGGGGCTCTGGGCTGGTTTCAGGGTGCGCGCAAGGTTGTGGCGGTCGAGCCTGAGACATCTTGTGCCTTGAACGCGGCCCTGCAGGCGGGTGAGCCGGTTGATGTCGCCGTGTCCGGTATTGCTGCCAACGCTCTGGGCGCGCGGCGGATCGGGTCGATCTGTTTCGATCTGGCACAGGGGATGACCTCGGTCCTTGTGCCAGACGCGGCCATTGCGCAGGCGCAGGAGAAATTGTGGCGCGCGCATCGCATCCTTGTCGAACCTGCGGGTGCAGCTGCGTTGGCTGCGTTGTTATCGGGGGCCTATCAGCCCGAACCGGGGGAAAAGGTGGCAGTTCTGATCTGTGGCGGAAACATCTCTCCGGACCCGCTACAGGGGTAATTATCGGCTTGTGGAAATGAGTTGCGGATTTTATCTATAATTTATGACCGCGACGATAGCCGACAGAATTTATGAGACCCTGAGCCAACAGATCATCACCGGAGAGCTTTCTGCCGGTGAAAAGCTGCGGCAGGATCATATCGCGCGCGCGTTTGAGGCAAGCCATGTTCCCGTGCGCGAGGCCTTGCTGCGGCTGCAGGCCCATGGTCTGGCCAAAAGCGAGCCCCGGCGCGGTATGCGCGTGACCGCGTTGGATCCGGCCGAGGTGCGGGAAGTCACTGAAATGCGGGTGGCGCTGGAAACTCTGGCGCTGCAGCATTCGGTGCAGAACATGACGCCGGTCGCGCTGAAGGCCGCTGATGACGCCCGGATCGCGTGCGATCAGGCCGAAACCATGCCGCAATGGGAGGCCCGGAACCGTGTGTTTCACCGGGCTGTCCTGACACCCTGCGGGCTGCCACGCCTGTTGCATACGATCGATGATCTGCATATCGCAAGCGCGCGCCATCTGTTCGCCCACTGGCGTCCGAAATGGGTGCAGCGTGTGGATACCGATCACGCCTCAATTGTTCAGGCGCTGAAAAATCGGGATGCTTCGGCTGCCACGGCGATTCTGTCCCGTCATATACGGCGTGCCAGTTAATCACGTAATTCATTGATATTTAACCACTTAATTCACGTGTTAATTTTTCGCTTGATTTTTAATAGATAAATATAATGCTGCTGTGCAGAATTGACTCAATTTTATCTATAAAAGAGGATCAAATGAAACCTGCACTCAACTCTACCTTGCCATCCGCAGGCGATCTGACGCCAATTGGCCAAATCCTCCGAGTAGTGGCGGGTGTCCTGTTGCTAACGGCGAGCGCCAAGATTCAGATCCCTTTCTGGCCGGTTCCAATGACCCTGCAGGTGGCTGCCGTCATGGCCATCGCTGCCGCTTATGGGATGCGGCTGGGGTCGGCGACGGTGATCGGGTACATGGTGGCCGGGGCTGCGGGTCTGCCGGTGTTTGCCGGAACCCCGGAAAAGGGTATTGGCGTTGCCTATATGATCGGCGGCACCGGCGGCTATCTGATGGGCTTTGTCATTGCGACGATCCTTGTTGGATGGGTGGCGGATCACCTGCGTAAACTGTTCCTTGTCCCGGCGATGCTGATGGGTTTGGCGGCAATCTACGTGTTTGGCCTTGGTTGGCTGATGCAGTTTGTTCCGGCGGACAAAGTGCTGGCCTATGGCTTTACCCCATTCATCGCCGGTGATTTGGTCAAGGTCGCCCTTGCCGCTGTACTGGTGATCGGCTTGCCTGTGGGATTGATGCAGAAATTCCGCGGGGCGCAGCCGGATGCTTGATAACGCCCGGAATATCCGCAGTGACTGGAGTGTAGATGAGGTGGAGGCGCTCCTGCGCCTTCCCCTTTTGGATCTTGTCGGCCGTGCAAACATGATCCACCGGGCGCATCACAACCCCGAAGACATCCAGAAAGCCAGCCTGCTGTCGATCAAGACCGGCGGCTGCCCCGAAGATTGCGCCTATTGCCCTCAATCCGCCCATCACCGCGAAGTCGAGCTGACCAAAGAAAAGCTAATGAACCCGCAACACGTGTTGTCCCTGGCCAAACGCGCAAAGCAGGCTGGGGCCGAGAGGTTCTGCATGGGGGCCGCCTGGCGTCAGGTTCGGGATGGGGACGAGTTCGACAACGTGCTTGAGATGGTCGCGGGCGTTCGCGCGTTGGGGATGGAGGCCTGCGTGACCCTTGGAATGCTCAAGCCGCATCAGGCCAGACGTTTGGCCCAGGCCGGGCTGACGGCCTATAACCACAACCTTGACACCTCGCCCGAGTTCTACGGTGAAATCATCGGCACCCGTACCTATCGCGACAGGCTGGAAACGCTCAGCTATTGTAGGGACGCGGGCATCGATCTGTGCTGTGGTGGGATTATCGGCATGGGCGAAAGCCTGCGGGACCGGGCCTCGATGTTGCAGGTGCTGGCGAATTTTGATCCGCATCCTGAAAGCGTGCCGATCAATGCGCTGATCCCGATCGAAGGCACGCCACTGGCACATCGAGAAACGGTTGGCATCTTTGATCTGTTGCGCATGGTCGCTACCGCCCGGATCACCATGCCAAAGACACGCGTGCGCCTGTCGGCCGGGCGCTCCGACTTCTCGGCGGCCGAGCAGGCCTTGTGCTTTTTGGCTGGGGCGAACTCGGTATTTTACGGCGATGTGCTGCTGACCGCGCCGAATGCGGGCACGGGCAGTGACCGGGATATGTTTGCCGCATTAGGGGCTTTAACCGAAGACTGACGTAAACGCGCCCGCCTGCGTCGCATTGCGCCATGGATTGCGCTTGCGTATAGGCAAGACCAACGTGAATAGATTCTGTACGGAGCACCCCCATGTCCAACGCGCAACTGGAAGCCGCCATCGAAGCCGCCTGGGAGGCGCGCGACACCATCACCCCCGCCACCACCGGCGAACAGCGTGAGGCGATCGAAGATACGCTGAATGCGCTCGACAGCGGGTCGTTGCGCGTGGCCGAAAAGCTGGACAGCGGCGATTGGCATGTGAACCAATGGGCCAAAAAGGCGGTCCTGTTGGGCTTTCGCATCAAGGATATGGAAATTCAGACCGGCGGTCCGCAGGCTGGCGGCTGGTGGGACAAGGTCGACAGCAAGTTCGCCGGTTGGGGTGAAAACCAGTGGCGCGCGGCCGGTTTCCGTGCCGTTCCGAACTGCGTGGTCCGTAAATCGGCCTATATCGCCCCGGGCGTGGTTCTGATGCCGTCATTCGTGAACCTCGGCGCTCATGTCGACGAGGGTACCATGGTTGACACCTGGGCCACCGTCGGGTCCTGCGCGCAGATCGGCAAGAATGTGCACCTGTCAGGCGGCGTTGGGATCGGTGGCGTTCTGGAGCCGATGCAGGCTGGCCCGACCATCATCGAGGACAACTGCTTTATCGGCGCGCGCTCCGAAGTGGTTGAGGGCTGTATCGTCCGCGAAGGTTCGGTTCTGGGGATGGGCGTCTTTATCGGCCAGTCCACCAAAATCGTGGACCGGGAAACCGGAGAGGTCATGTATGGCGAAGTGCCACCCTATTCGGTGGTCGTTGCCGGTTCGATGCCGTCCAAGAACAATGTCAGCCTGTATTGCGCGGTGATCGTGAAACGGGTGGACGAAAGAACCCGCTCGAAAACCGGGATCAACGAGCTGTTGCGCGATTGATGATTGATCAAAAAAAGAAGGGCCGGTGCCATCTGGCCCGGCCATTCAATTTGTTTGAATCTTCAGCGATGAGAACTCGCAATTATTGAGCTTCCATAGCTAAGGATTATTGGTTTTATAGAAGCCGATAATTTTTGAAATCAGCGGTTCTCTCCTGGCATCACATCGGTAGCCTGCTCACCGCCGCCGCTTTCGCCGCCACCGGACTCACCGCCGCCGCCTTCGCCGCCACCGGACTCACCGCCGCCGCTTTCGCCGCCACCGGACTCACCGCCGCCGCCTTCGCCGCCACCGGACTCACCGCCGCCGCTTTCGCCGCCACCGGACTCACCGCCGCCGCCTTCGCCGCCACCGGACTCACCGCCGCCGCCTTCGCTGCCACCGGACTCGCCGCCGCCGCCTTCGCTGCCACCGGACTCACCGCCGCCGCCTTCGGACTCACCGCCGCCGCCTTCGCCGCCTTCGGACTCACCGCCGCCTTCGCCGCCACCGGACTCGCCGCCGCCGCCTTCGCCGCCGCCTTCGCCGCCTTCGGACTCACCGCCGCCTTCGCCGCCACCGGACTCGCCGCCGCCGCCTTCACCGCCTTCGGACTCGCCGCCGCCACTTTCTTGTGCGTATGCAGCATTGGAAGAGAAGGTGATTGTGCTGACTGCCGCTGGAGTTAATGCCAGCAAGGACAGGCTCGCGGTAGTTGTTAAGAGTTTGGATAATTTACTCATCGAACTTTCCCTCTCAAAAATAATTTTAAAGTGCGGTCATTTTAAGAACCGTTCTTTTCAGCGTGTAACGGCTCGGGTCAGCGGTGTAGCGTTCAGCCAAAACCCGCGCACAGATGCGCGAAGTGTCGGCAAAAGGTTGCCATATTCAACCTTGCGGATTCTTGCCGAGATTCGTGTCAATCCCCCGGAGAGGAGATTGCGGCCAGATTGTGTCTTTTTCGCAAGGTATCAAGAATCGGTTCTGGGAAGGGGTATCTTTAACGGTCAGTCCACCAAGATCGTGGACCGGGAAACCGGAGAGGTCATGAATGGCGAAGAGCCACTCTGTTCGATGATCGTCGCCGGTTCGATGCCGTACAAGAACAATGTCAGCCTGTCTTGCGCGGTGATCGTGAAGCGAGTGGACGAAAGAACCCGCTCGAAAACCGGGATCAACGAGCTGTTGCGCGACTAACGCTCTCGCGAGAATTAAACAGGGCTGCAGCGAATACCGCCGCAGCCCTTTTTCGTTCGCGGCCTATCCCTTGATCGGATAGCGGTCGGGTTCTTCGAATACGTCAATCACACGCGACCCGGCTTTGATTTTGCCGCCATGTTCAACACCAGCCGGTATCGAGTAGCTGTCTCCGGGGCGATAGATGCGGGTGTCGTCGCCGATGGTCAGCTCTATCTCGCCTTCGATCACGGTGCCCCACTGCGCTTTGTGGGAATGCAGCGGCAGTTCGAAATCCTGGAGAAACGTGAAGAACGCCACCAGCCCGGCATCGGATCTGATGACCGCTGTCTGTACCACGTCCTCGGGAAACGGGACGTCAAGGCTTGGGAAACTGGAAATGAAATTTGGATAGGGCATAACGGCGTCCTTAAAAGGATTTGGGAAGGGTTACGTGGGCACTATGACCGGGCGGACCTGACCTTACAATTGGCGGGTGCTTGACCGCGCACAGGTGCGCCGCTATGGCCCCCTGCATGGAAAAGCAAAAGAAGCCCTCTCGTCAGCAAGTTTACACCCTGCTTGTGCAAATCGGCCGCAAAGACGGCGATGGCCTGCCCAAAGACGCGACTGGGGCGGCGCTGATATGTTTTGCCAGTGGCGTGGACGAGGCAGAGGCCGTGCGTGAAACCGTGGCGATCCTGAAACAGGCCGATACCGCACCGCTGGATGTCACTGGTTATGGCACATTGGCCGAACGTGAGGCACAAGGGCATGAGATCGATCCCGATGAGCGGGCGTTGATGCAGCGGGCGCTGGACGAAAACGCAGTGATCGTCGCGCAGATGACGCCGTTTTTCGGGGATGAAGAGACCGCCTAGTTCCGCGCGCCGAACCACTTGCGGTAAATCTCGTCATAGGTGCCGTCTTCGCGTAGTGCCAGCAGGGCCTGATTGACGTCCTCGACCAGAGGTGATCCGGTGGGGAACGCTATGCCATAGTTTTCGCGCAGGAACACGCCTCCGGTGACGGATGCGATCCGGCGCCCCTCATGCGCGGCATAGTAGGACAGGATTGGTGCGTCGAATACCACAGCGTCCAACTGCTCATCCTTGAAGGCGGTCAGCATCTGATCCAGATCTTCATAACTGGAAAACTCAATCTCGCGCCGGTTCAGGAAACTGGCAGCGGTTGAGTTAGAAATTGTCCCAACCTGCTTGCCGTACAGATCGTTGACAGAATTCACGTTACCGGTGATGGCGTCCACGGTCATGACCGAGGTGATCCGCGCAGTGAAGACCGAAACGATGAACAGCGAGGACACAACCAGAATGACGCCCAGCAATCGGCCAAAGGGAGTCCGGGGCATCCGTTCTTCGAACCCGCCATTGACCACCAGATTGAGGGCCCACCAGAAGGATGGAAACCACGCCTCGTTCAGTTTGCGGTCGAAATAGGGCTGCGCGCGGCGTTCGAACCCCCACATCAGCATCCCGCCGCCCAGCAAAATGGCAAAGGCCAGCCCGATGGCGATGAACAGCTCGACCGACAGCAGCGCCTGCAGCAGAGATGGACTGCGCGTGGCCGCGGACGGGATCATGATCTGTAGGCCGGCCTCAAAGATCGGTTGGGTAAAGTCCATCTGCGTCTCACGCGAGGCAGTGATCGAGATATTGGCGATGGCCAGATCAGCGGTGCCATCCTGAACGGCCCCCAGCATTTCGTTGAACCCTTCGACCCGGGTGACCGAGTAATCCCAGTTCAGCGCCTCGGCCAGAGCCTCTAACAGATCCATTGAGAATCCCGCCTGCGCCCCGTCTTCAACATAAGAAAACGGTGGGCGTGTCACTGTGGTGACCGTCAGTGTCTGAGCCTGGATTTGCTGCGCTAATGTGGCAACCGCCAGGCAGATCCATATGCAAAGGGCGCGAGTCATTGGTAATTTACCTGTTTCGCGGCCCTCTAACGCGATTTTGATTACTCCAGCAAGATGCGCGCAGGGTAAAGCGTCATGTTTTATTGACGTATCAAATCGGTACAAACGGAAAAAAGCGTCTGAAATCGGGACCACGGGGGTTGGCAATCCGCCCAATTCGTTGAATCTGTACGCGAACCTGCGTGCGAATGAACCAAAGGGCCACATCATGACAGATCCGGTACAGTTGACGGCAGACCTGATCCGTTGCCCATCGGTCACACCCGAAGAGGGCGGCGCTTTGGTGCTGCTTGAGGCGTTGTTGTCGGATGCGGGGTTTGACTGCACCCGTGTGGATCGCGGCGGTGTCAGCAATCTGTTTGCCCGGTGGGGCGAAAAGGGTCATGCGCGCAGCTTTGGATTCAACGGGCATACCGATGTTGTGCCAGTCGGGGACGAGGCCGCCTGGACCATGCCTCCTTTCGGGGCCGCGATACGCGATGGTGTGATGTACGGCCGTGGGACAACCGATATGAAGTCCGGGGTGGCGGCATTTGCTGCCGCAGCTGTGGATTTCGTACGCGACACGCCGCCGAACGGGGCGGTCATTCTGACGATCACCGGCGATGAGGAGGGCGATGCGCTGCACGGCACCACGGCCCTGCTGGACTACATGGACGGCGCCGATGAGCGGATGTCAGTTTGTCTGGTCGGTGAACCGACCTGCCCTAACACAATGGGTGAGATGATGAAGATCGGCCGGCGCGGGTCGATGACCGCCTGGTTCACCGTGACCGGGGTACAGGGCCATTCAGCCTATCCGCACCGGGCCAAAAACCCACTGCCCGCTATGGCGCGCCTGATGCACGACCTGGCCAGTCATGAACTGGATCAGGGCTCGGACCATTTCGATGCGTCGACCCTGGCGGTCGTCAATATCGACACCGGGAACACGGCTACCAATGTGATCCCTGCGCAGTGCCGCGGGACGGTAAACATCCGGTTCAACGATCTGCAGTCCGGGGCCGAACTCAGCACGTGGTTACGGGCCAAGGCGCAAAGCGTGGCCGATGCCTGCGATGTCGAGGTGGCGGTTCGTATCAAGATTTCGGGCGAAAGCTTTTTGACACCGCCGGGGCCATTGTCCGATCTCGTGGGCAAGGCGGTTGAGGATGAAACAGGAGTTGCGCCTGAAATGTCCACTACGGGGGGCACGTCTGACGCGCGGTTCGTCAAGTCCCATTGTCCGGTGGTCGAGTTTGGCCTTGTTGGCCGCACCATGCATCAGGTGGACGAATGCGTTGAGGTGGCGCAGATCGAACAGCTCAAGGCGATCTATACGCGCATCCTGCGGGATTACTTTGCCTGATCCATGCAGCGTACTTTGGTCATCATGGTCAAGGAACCACGACCGGGCCGGGTCAAGACTCGGCTGGGGCGGGATATCGGCATGGTTGGCGCGGCCTGGTGGTTCAGGCACCAGACCCGGTCGCTGATCCGGCGGCTGCGCGATCCGCGGTGGCAGATCGTGTTGGCGGTGTCACCGGATCGCGACGGTTTGACCAGCCGTATCTGGCCCGCAGACCTGCCCCGCGCGGCGCAGGGGCAGGGCGATCTGGGCGATCGGATGGGTCGGATGCTGCGCGCCATGCCGAACGGGCCGGTTTGCCTGATCGGTGCGGATATTCCCGGTATCACACGCGGTCATATCGCGCAGGCATTCAAAGGGCTGGGGTCAGCGCAGATGGTGTTTGGCCCGGCCCCGGACGGGGGTTACTGGCTCGTTGGTGCGCAGCGCTTTGGTGCTTTGCCACAAAGCCTGTTTCGGGATGTGCGATGGTCTACGAAACATGCTCTGGCAGATACGCTGGCTTCGGTTTCGGGGTGCCGCGTGGCCTTTCTGGATCATCTGCGCGACGTCGACACGGTGGACGATCTGAATTCCTGACCCGAGGGGGCGCTTTTTGGTCATGACGCCGTCGCACACCCGTGCTAGGCCAAAGGCATGACTCGCATCCCCACCAAGCAAGAGATCCTGGACTGGATCTCGGCGAACCCCACCCTGACCTCGAAACGCGATATCGCCAAAGCCTTTGGGATCAAGGGCGCTGACCGTATCGACCTGAAGCGTATCCTCAAAGAGCTTGAGGTCGAAGGTCATTTGGAAAAACGCAAGCGCAGCTACCGCGATCCCGACCGGTTGCCGCCTGTCAGCGTGTTACAGATCAAGGCCCCCAACGCGGATGGCGATTTGTTTGCGCGCCCGCTGGAATGGCATGGCGAGGGGGTCGAGCCCGTCGTGTTGATGATCACCCGCGCCAGCGATCCGGCGTTGGGCGAAGGTGACCGTATTCTGGCCCGGCTGACCGTGGTGCAGGAGGAAGACCACAATTACGAGGCTCGCCTGATCCGCCGTATCGGGTCCAACCCGCGCCGTATCGTGGGGATCTTCCGCAAAGGAGCCGAGGGCGGTCGGATCGTTCCTATCGACAAGGCCGGATCAACCGAATGGCTGGTCCATGACGGGGCGGTGCACGGGGCACAGGATGGTGAATTGGTCGAGGCCGAACAGGCCGGGCCGAAGAACCGCATGGGCTTGCCCCGCGCGCGCATTGTCGAACGGCTGGGCGATCCGTCGGCGCCTAAGGCTGTGTCGCTGATCTCGATCCATCAGCACGGGATTCCGGATGATTTCCCGGACAAAGTGATAGATGAGGCCGACAAGGCCAAGCCCGTTGGCCTGAAAGGGCGCGAAGATCTGCGGGACATGCCGCTGCTGACCATCGACCCTTCGGACGCGCGGGATCATGATGATGCTTGTTACGCCCATGCCGATGATGACGCCAAAAACCCGGGTGGGCATGTGATCTGGGTCGCTATCGCGGATGTCGCTGCCTATGTGCAGCCCGGCACCGCGTTGGACCGTGAGGCCCGCAAGCGCGGCAATTCAAGCTATTTCCCCGACCGCGTGGTGCCGATGCTGCCCGACCGGTTGTCGGGGGACCTGTGTTCACTGCACGAGGGCGTGCCACGCGCTTGTATCGCCGTGCGAATGCAGATCGACGCCGACGGAAACAAGATCGGTCACCGGTTCGTGCGGGGGCTGATGCGCTCGGCCGCGTCGCTGCACTATGCCGAGGTGCAGGATGCGATTGACGGCAATCCCAACGACCGGACCGGACCTTTGCTGGACCCGGTGCTGAACCCGCTTTATGCCGCCTATGCCGCGTTGAAAAAAGCACGGTCAGAGCGGCAACCGCTGGAGTTGGACCTGCCCGAGCGCAAGATCATCCTCAGCGATGCGGGTGAGGTCGAAAGCGTGGCTTTTCGGGATCGTCTGGATGCGCATAAACTGATCGAAGAGTTTATGATCCTCGCCAACGTGGCTGCCGCTGAAACGCTGATAGCGAAACGCAGACCTTTGCTGTTCCGTGTGCACGAGGAACCTGCGCAGGAGAAACTGGCAAGCCTGCGGGAAACGGCGCAGGCGGCAGGGCTGAACCTTGCCAAAGGGCAGGTGTTGCAGACCCGCCATCTGAACGCGCTGCTGAACGCCGCCGCCGGGACCGAGGATGCAGAGCTGATCAACCTCAGCACATTGCGGTCAATGGCGCAGGCTTATTACAACGCGGAAAACTTCGGCCATTTCGGGCTGGCGCTACGGAACTATGCGCATTTCACCTCGCCTATCCGCCGTTATGCCGACCTGATCGTGCACCGGGCGCTGATCTCGGCCCATGGCTGGGGCACCGATGGTCTGACAGAGGATGAAATCGACCGGCTGGACGAAACCGCCACCCATATCTCGGACACCGAGCGCCGTTCGATGATGGCCGAGCGCGATACGACCGACCGCTACTTGGCCGCCTATCTGAGCGAGCGGGTGGGCAATGAATTCTCAGGCCGGATCAGCGGCATTGCCCGGTTCGGGGCATTTGTGAAGATGGACGAAACCGGAGCGGACGGGCTGGTGCCAGTGCGATCATTGGGTCGCGAGTTCTTTCATTTCGACAGCGAGGCCGGCACGCTGATGGGGTCGGATACCGGCCTGACCATTGCGATTGGTCAACGGGTCACGGTGCGTCTGACCGCCGCCACCCCAGTGACCGGCGGGTTAGAGTTGGAACTGTTGTCAATCGATGATCAGGCCCTGCCGCGCGGACGCGGATCAAAGGGCCGACCAACCCGGCGCAAGGCGGTCAGCACCAAGCGCAAGAAAGACAAGATCAAACGTAAAGTGGAACGCAAGCGCCGTCAGAAGTGATAGGTCAGCGCCCGCGCAATCAACCAGCCGTGACGGGTGTTGTCGATCTGACCCGGGTCATCGAACAAGATGGCCCGGTTGCCGTCGATCCGATCCTCGCCCGGAAAGGCCGAGGTAAAATCACCCATCAACCGGCTTTGGCAATGGACGAACAGGGCAAAGGATGCAGCCTTGTGCCCGCCCAATCGGATCGTCGATCCCTTGGGCGCCAGATAGGCAGGTTGCCCCCAGCGCAGCGCCTCTTGCAAAGGTTGCGCCTTCGGTAGCGATCCGGCGGTTTCAAGCACCAGATCGCGCAATGCCAGAACACCCGTTCGGGTGCTCTGGGGGAAGGCGTTGAACGCGGCCTCGACTGCGGGGTCGTCAAAGGGGGTCATGACAACGGGATCGCCTGTTCCACTCGGTCTATGTAACTGTTCAACAGGTTATCCTGTTTGATCCGGCGGGTCAGGGGGGTATCTGCGGGTGTTGCGCGCATGGCGGCCAGAATTGGACCGACACTCATATCTGCAGCGGTGGGGTGGTCGCCCAACAAGAAGCTCGATTGCCAGAGATAGGCCGAGATCGCTTCGAGATCGCGTTCGACCCTGTCCAAACGCTCAGCCAATGAGAATCGTCCAATACCCTGCGTGACAATACCCTTGAGAACAGATTTGCGCACCGAGTTTGAAACGGGTCTGCGGATCAACGCTGGGATCCCGGTAAAAAACGTATCGTACAGTATCGGCCAGACGTCATCGTTGCCCCAACGATCCAGAACGATCTGGAAATACAGATGCTCTTCAGCCATGCGGATCAAAGCCCGCGACTGGGCCTTTTGTACATCGCTCAGGCCTGTGTCGAAATCAGCACCCTGCGCCTCAAGCCAGTCTCGGATCAGGTCACTGTCGGGCAACAGACGCTCGGGGGTGCGGAGAACTGGCAATTTCTGGTGGGGCATCTTGCGGGGGTCAAGCATGTCTGAACGCTGCCAGTTTTGCCCGGATTTTTGCAGCATGTACGCGGTTTTCACGCAGAAGGGGCTGGCACTGAACAGTCCAAATGCAGAAGGGTAGGTCAGAAGGGTCAACATCAGGGGCTCCGGTTTTGGGATGAGTGATGGGTACCTCTAGCTAATGACAGTTTCTGTCATTAGGGTTAGGGTAGTCTGCGATATGTCCCGCACCGCCCGCCTGTTCCAACTGATGCAAGCCCTGCGCTCGGGCTCGTCGCCGAAAACCTCGGTCCAATTGGCGCAGGATCTGGGCGTTTCACCCCGCACTGTTCACCGCGATATCGATGCGCTGCGTGGCCTGGGCGCCGTGATAGATGGCGAGGCGGGTTTTGGGTTCACCCTGATCGAAGACGCAACCCTGCCGCCGCTCGGGTTTACCGACGATGAGCTGGAAGCCCTTGTTCTGGGATTGCGCGAAGTTCAATCCATCGGGGATCCCGGCCTCGTCGAAGCGGCCAGCGCCGTATTGCGCAAACTGCAGGGCCGCCTGCCACAACGGCAGTCGCATCGCCTGAGCCACGCGGTCCTGGCCGCTACGCGTCTTAACCGCCCACCCCAGCCGACCATCAATGTGGCTGATCTGCGCCAGGCCACCTGGGATGAGCGGCCCATTGAATTTGCGTATACCGATGCGAAAGGTGACAACACCCGGCGAAGGGTCAGCCCGCTGAGCATCGTTTACATGGACCGTGCCAGCGTGTTGCTGAGTTGGTGCCATTTAAGGCAGGATTTTCGCGTCTTTCGGCTGGATCGCATGGGCGAAATGTCTGTGACAGATGAAAGCTTTAGACCCAATCGCATCCCGATGTTGCGTAAGGCGCTGGCCCGTATCCGAGCGGATCGTGAGGCCGCAGAAGGTGAATCCGCGTCTTGAGTGCTTTGAGAAATCGGTGTCTTGCGCTATCCTGTGATTGAGCAGTGATCAGGAAAATTCGGAATGCATAGATGCATAAGCGGCGCTATGACCGCAGCACTATGGGCATCCGTTGTACAGGCGGAATCCCTTGAAACCCCGGATGGGCTGGGGTCCATTCAACTGGCCTCGGCCGGTGTTGCGGTGTCTATCCGGCCGGTGGTGCGGCCGCAATTTAAGGAGTACCGGGTGTCTACCGAAGGAAACGCGCGGTTTCAGGCGTGGTTGGGGGCGTTTCGTGAAAGGGTCCGGGCGCAGGGCATTTCCACGTCCACTCTGGACCGGTCGCTGGCGGGACTGACCTATGACAAGAAGATCATCGCGCGGGATCGCAATCAGGCTGAATTCTCAAAACCGATCTGGGAGTATCTGGACACCGCTGTTTCGGATGCAAGGATTGCCAATGGTCGCGCCGGATTGGAACAGTATCAGACGACCCTGACCCGGATTGAGGCGCAGTATGGCGTTGAAAAAGAGGTGGTGGCTGCGATCTGGGGTCTTGAGACCTCGTTCGGAACTTTTCGAGGCAGCGATCAGACCATACAGTCACTGGCTACGTTGGCTTTTGATGCGCGCCGGGCACAGTTTTTTGAGACACAGCTGGTGGCCGCGTTGCAAATCGTTCAGGCTGGGGATGTTAGTCCCACCAACATGGTTGGCAGCTGGGCTGGCGCTATGGGACACACGCAGTTCATGCCGACCTCATATCTGGACCACGCGGTTGATTTCGACGGCGACGGGCGACGCGACATCTGGTCGGAGAACCCGACCGACGCGTTGGCATCGGCTGCCGCCTATCTGGCGCGACACGGCTGGACCAAAGGGCAGCCATGGGGTGTCGAAGTGCGCCTGCCCGAGGGGTTCGACTATGCCACGGCCAAACGGGACTACACGCTGACCCCATCAGAATGGGCCGCGCGCGGTGTGGTGACACCGGATGGCCGGTCTGTGCCCGACCACGGGCAGGCCGCGATCCTGTTGCCTGCAGGTGGTCAGGGCGTGGCATTGATGATCTTTGATAATTTCAGGGTGATTGAGGCATATAATGGCGCTGATGCCTATGTAATTGGTATCGGCCACCTGTCTGACCGTCTGGCCGGACATACCCCGTTTCAGGCCGACTGGCCGCGCGGCGACAGGGTGCTGAGCTTTACGGAACGCAAGGAACTGCAAACCCGCCTGACCCAAATCGGGTTCGACACGCAGAGCATTGATGGGCGTATTGGTCCAAACACGATCAACGCCGTGCGGGCGTATCAGTTGGCGCAGGGTTTGCTGCCTGACGGCTATGCCAGTCTGAACCTGTTGGAGCGGTTGCGGTAAGGCGTCTGGTTTCGCTGCGACTTTCTGTTTAGCGTGATGGCTATTCTGGGAGGTAAGCGATTGGAAAGACGTCTCGCCGCGATACTTGCTGCCGATGTCGTCGGCTACAGCCGCCTGATTCGCGACGACGAGACAGGCGTTCTGGCGACGGTCAAAGCCCATCGAGAACGGTTCTTCGAACCCGTTCTGACCGCTCGAAATGGACGCATCGTGAAACTGATGGGCGACGGCTTGCTGATCGAGTTCGCCAGCGCGGTCGAGGCCGTGCGCTGTGCCGTGACGATGCAGCACTATGTTGTGGCTGACAACGTGGACGTGCCGCAAGATGACCGGGTGCGATACCGAATCGGCCTCAATGTCGGCGACATCGTCGTGGATCAAGGCGATATTCACGGTGATGGCGTCAATGTCGCGGCGCGGATCGAAAGCCTGGCCGAGCCCGATGGCATCTTAATGTCAGCCAGTGTTTTTGAGCAGGTGAAGGCCAAGCTTGATCTGACCTTCAAAGACACAGGGATGCATAGGGTGAAAAACATCGCCGAGCCTGTGCACGTGTTCAGCCTGGTCATGGATGACAAGGCCACAGCCATCGTGTCCTCCATTGCGCCCATTGCGGAAAAGCCTGGCAAAGGTCGGCTAGTCATCGGGGCCAGCATTATTTTTGCTCTGATCTTGAGTATCGCCGCTTGGTGGCAACCTTGGTCTTCGACGCGATCTAGTGCCTCTGGGGAACTGGCTGCGCCGATCTCGGGCAAACCCTCTATCGCGGTCATGGCGTTTGACAATCTCAACAACGATTCCAGCCAAGATTACCTCAGCGACGGGCTGAGCGAAAACATCTTGACGGCGTTGTCCCGGTTCTCTGACTTTTTTGTTGTCGCACGCAATTCGACGTTTTCGTACAAGGACAATCCGGCAGACATCCAGCATGTGTCACAGGAACTGGGCGTCCGCTACATCGTTGAAGGCGGCGTACAGATTGGGGGGGATCGCCTGCGTGTGACGTCCCAGCTGATCGACGCGACAACTGGCCAGAATATTTGGGCCGACAGCTATGACCGCGACCTGCAGGGCATTTTTTCGGTCCAGGATGAGATTACGCGCACTGTGGCATCGCTTTTGTCGACGAATATCGACCTGGCTGAATATAACCGTTTGAAACATCAGCCAACCGAAAGCCTTGGCGCATATGAGTTGCGCAAACGCGCGCAGGAGGAATGGTTTACCTTTACCAAGGACGGCAATATCCGGGCCGAAGAGCTGAGCGCGAAGGCAATCGAGCTCGACCCTAACTATGCAGGCGCCTATGTGGAAAACGCCTGGGCGCATATAAATGGGTATCGCTGGGGGTGGACAAACACCCTGACGCGCGAGGCATCACTTGAACGCGCGTTTAAGATGGCCAGGAAAGCCATTGAACTGGAGCCGTTCAATTTCAAGGGCCATTGGGCTTTGGCCAACGCAACGACCCAAAGCGGCAACCTGGAGCGCGCAGCGGCCTTGTATGACAAAGCGATTTCTCTCAACCCGAACTCGGCGTCTGTGCTGGCGGATTCCATCGATCCCGTGGTCTATGGCGGCAACGCGCCCGAAGCTGTTGAGCGCATGAAACTGGCGATCCGCCTGAACCCGCATCATCAGGACTGGTATCTTTGGAACCTGGGCTGGGCGCAGTACTTCGCCGGGGATTACCAAGAGGCCAAATCGTCCATCGAACAGATGGCCGAAATCCCGGACGGGTTGAAGCGCACTTATGCGCCGGTCTTGTTGCGCCTTGGGCTCAGCGATGAGGCCCAAACAGTCATTGATGCGTTTTTGACGGCCAATCCCGATTTCACCATTCAGGAAGCTCAACAAGCGCCGTTCAAAAGCGAGGCATATCTGGCCCGATGGGTAGAAGACTTACGGGAATTGGGCGTGCCGGAGGTTAAGGAATGAACGCAATTCCGGTTTCGTAAAGTGAGTGCCCTAGCGGTGGGCAGACCGCTGCCGGATAAGTGTCAGGTCGAAGCGTTAGCGCGCAAAAAGGGGCTGCCTTTTCAAGCCGCCCCTGGGAAACTTGGTATCGGACACAGCCCTAGGATGCTGCCTTCATCAAACCCTGTTCGATGATATCAGCCTGCGCCTCATCCAGAGATTTGAGGATGCGCTCGAACATCTCATCAATGTCCGAAAGCGTCAGGACCAGCGGGGGTGAGATGATCAACCGGTCGCCCACATGGCGCATGATCAGGTTGTTGCCGAAACACCGATCACGGCAGATATAGCCGATTGTTCCCGGCTCGGACGCGAATTTGGCGCGGCTTGCCTTGTCCGGGGTCAGTGCAATCGAGGCCATCATACCGACGATCTTGGCCTCACCGACCAGAGGGTGATCAGCCAGCGCTTCCCACTTTTGTTTCAGGTAGGGCGCGGCCACATCGCGGACGTGTTCGACGATTTTTTCCTCTTCGAGAATGCGCAGGTTCTCAAGCGCCACCGCAGCCGCAACCGGGTGGCCGGAGTAGGTGTAGCCGTGGTTGAACTCGGTGCTGCCGATCACCTCGGCGATCTCGTCATTGACGATCGACCCACCGATGGGTGCATAGCCCGAGCTCAGGCCCTTGGCTATGGTCATGATATCCGGGCGGATGCCCACCGTTTGCGAACCGAACCAATTGCCGGTGCGGCCAAAGCCGCAGATCACTTCGTCCGCAATCAGCAGAATATCGTATTTGTCGCAAATTCGCTGAATCTCGGGCCAGTAGGTTTCGGGCGCGACAATCACACCGCCCGCGCCCTGCACCGGTTCTGCGATGAAGGCCGCGACCCGGTCTTCGCCCAGCTCTTGAATGGCCTCTTCCAGTTCACGCGCGCGGGCCAAGCCGAATTCTTCGGGGGTCATGTCGCCCCCCTCGGCCCACCAGTTCGGCTGGTTGATGTGATGGATATTCGGGATCGGAATGCCGCCCTGCGCATGCATGCCAACCATCCCCCCCAGTGAGGCGGACCCCACCGAGGACCCGTGATAGGCGTTTTTTCGGCTGATGATGATGTTCTTGTCGGCATGGCCCTTTTCGGCCCAATAGGTGCGCACAAGGCGGATATTGGTGTCGTTGGCCTCAGAGCCGCCAGCGGCAAAGAACACATGGTTCAGATCGCCCGGTGCCAGCTCGGCCAGTTTCGCGGCCAGAGCAATGGCGGGCACATGGGTCGTTTTGAAGAAAGTATTGTAATAGGGCAACTCACGCATCTGACGGGCAGCAGCGTCGGCCAGTTCATCGCGGCCGTACCCGATATTGACGCACCACAGGCCCGCCATGGCGTCCAGAATCTCTTCGCCCTCGCTGTCTGTCAGATACACGCCCTTGGCGCGGGTGATAACGCGTGCGCCTTCTTTCCCAAGTGGTCCATTGGCGGAGAACGGGTGCATGTGATGCGCCGCATCAAGCGCCTGCAATTCGGCTGTCGGCATGTGATTTGTGATGGTGGACATCGGAGAATCTCCTGCATGGGCGTTTGCCAATCACAATATGATCAAATTTTTCCCTGTCAATCGAATCGGGCGATTCTAACCGCTGACCAGCGCGTCCATCATCAGTTCCATCCCTTGCGCAATGTCCTGAGCGGTGGCTTTTGCCACCTTCTCGGCGTCCTGGGCGCGCAAAGCGGTGATAATGTCCTTGTGACGATCCGGCAGGCTTTGCGTGCCAAACCGGCCGCATACAACGCGCAACGACGGGCCGAACCTCAGCCACAGACGCTCGGC
This sequence comes from Ruegeria meonggei, assembly GCF_042768335.1. Lineage (NCBI taxonomy): Bacteria > Pseudomonadati > Pseudomonadota > Alphaproteobacteria > Rhodobacterales > Roseobacteraceae > Ruegeria > Ruegeria meonggei. Next base: position 3,371,699 of record NZ_JAXHBT010000001.1, read on the forward strand.
CAGATCGCTGAGAATCAGAGCATCCGCGTGGGAATACAGCATTTCATGAAACTTGTGGTTGAGATGCAGATAGCCGCCGACATCCCCTTCGGTGATCATTCGGTCCAGCCGCTGATCGATATGTTCAAGACGGTCGATATCCTCGGTGTTCATATTCGTCGCCGCGCGTCTGGAAAGTTCTGATTCTATTGAGATTCTAGCAAAAATCATCTGTTCGACATCCCTGCCGGACAATAGCGGAACGCTGACCCTGCGGTTTCCCTGAAACACCAGCGCGCCGTCGGATATCAGACGCCGGATTGCTTCGCGCACCGGGGTCATTCCGACACCCAGCGAATCAGTCAACCCTTGGATGGTAACGGGCTGTCCGGGCACCAGTTCCCCGTACATGATCTTTGATTTGAGAGTGTGATAGACCTGCTCGTGGGCGGGACGTTTTTCCGCCTCAGCCTTTGTGTCCAATGACTTATTTTTGATCAAATCCAATTGGTTTGCCCTGATTCCACTGTTGTTTCCTTGCCAGGTGCCTGACCCCGTGAAACCATACGAAAGATCGAGGGAAAACGCAAAACTTGATCAAATCCAAAAAAACGGGAAAATACCCGTACACTTGCAGGGAGAAAAAAATGACTATCAAAACGCTGACCATGACAGCGGTCATCGCACTAGGGGCGTCGGCAGCCTTTGCCGACGAAGTGCGCGTTTACAACTGGTCCGACTATATCGACGAAGACCTTTTGACCAAATTCGAAGAAGAAACCGGTCTGGAACTTATCTATGACGTGTTCGACAGCAACGAGGTGCTGGAGACCAAGATGCTCGCCGGCGGTTCGGGCTATGACGTTGTGGTGCCGTCCGGCACATTCCTTCAACGGCAGATTCAGGCCGGTGCGTTTCAGGAACTGGATGCGGCCAAACTGGCGAACAATGGCAATCTCTGGGATGTTATTCAGGAACGGACTGCGGGGTATGATCCCAACAATGCTTACTCGATCAACTACATGTGGGGCACCACTGGCATCGGTGTAAATGTCGCTAAGGTCAAAGAAGCCCTGGGTGATGATGTTACTCTGAACAGTATGGATTTGGTTCTGAAGCCCGAGAATATGGAAAAGCTGGCTGCTTGTGGCGTGCATTTTCTGGATGCACCGGCCGAAATCATCCCGATGGTGCTACAGTTTATGGGTGAGGACCCGGACAGCCACGACACGGACGTTATTGCCAAGACCGAAGAGGTTCTGGCCAGTGTCCGCCCGCATATCCAAAAGTTCCATAGCTCAGAGTACATCAACGCGCTGGCCAATGGAGACATCTGTGTGGCCGTCGGTTGGTCAGGTGACATCCTGCAGGCGCGCGACCGTGCGGCTGAGGCCGACAACGGTGTGGAAATCGAATACCACCCCTTTGCCGAAGGCTCATTGATGTGGTTCGATCAAATGGCGATTCCGGTGGATGCGCCGAACCCGGAAGGTGCGCATAAGTTCCTGAATTTCATCCTTGATGCCAGCAATATGGCGGCTGCGTCGAACTATGTGTACTACGCCAACGGCAACAAAGCCGCGCAAGAGTTCCTTGCAGAGGACGTGATCGGTGATCCGGCAATTTATCCGGACGATGCGACCATGCAGAACCTGTACATCACGACGCCCTATCCAGCGAAAACGCAGCGGACCGTGACCCGCCTGTGGACCAAGATCAAATCGGGCACCTGATCCGATGTATCTGCGCAAGGCGGCGTGCCCGCCTTGCCCCTTTTTCCAGTCCGTCGAACGGGGGCCGTTTTGAACTCTACCGTCTTTGCGCCGTGGGAAGATCCACAGGCGAAACCCTTGATCCAGTTCCAGAATGTCACCAAACGGTTTGGTGAGTTTACGGCCATCGACAATCTGTCCTTGGATATTTTCGAGCAGGAATTCTTTGCCTTGCTGGGGCCTTCGGGCTGCGGCAAGACGACCATGATGCGGATGCTGGCCGGGTTTGAAAAACCCAGCGAAGGGCATATTCTGCTGGGTGGTCAGGACATCGATCCGATCCCGCCGAACAAACGGGCGGTGAACATGATGTTCCAGTCCTACGCCCTGTTCCCTCACCTCAGCATCTGGGAAAACATCGCTTTCGGCCTGCGCCGGGACAACATGCCCAAACATGACCTTGAAGAGCGGGTCGAAGAGATGCTGCGCCTGACCCGGCTGGAGCAATTCGCCCGCCGCAAGCCGCATCAGATATCAGGCGGACAGCGACAGCGGGTTGCCCTGGCGCGATCCCTGGCCAAAGCGCCAAAGCTGCTGTTGCTAGATGAACCTTTGGGTGCTTTGGACAAAAAACTGCGGCAGGATACGCAGTTTGAACTGATGGATATCCAAGAGAAAACCGGCACCACCTTTGTGATCGTCACCCACGATCAGGAAGAGGCCATGACCGTCGCCAGCCGTGTTGCGGTCATGGATCAGGGCAAGCTGATGCAGGTGGCGACGCCAGACAAAATCTATGAGAACCCCAACTCAGTCTATGTGGCCGACTTTATCGGTGATGTGAATATTATCGCGGGCCGGGCGACGGCAAACGGCGATGAAACCTACCAGATCGATTGGGCCGAAGGGCAGACGCCATTGACGGCGTCTTCCGCAAGCGGGGTTTCGAATGGGCAATCCTGCCATCTGGCAATCCGTCCCGAAAAGGTGACGATTTCCGCCGAACGCCCGTCAGAGGCGATCAACGCTGTTCAGGGAAAGGTGCATGACATTGCCTATCTGGGCAATCTGTCGACCTATTATGTTGAACTGGCAAACGGCACGATCATGAAGGCGCAGACGGCCAATACCCGCCGTATCTCGCGCCGGTCGTTCACATGGGAAGACCCGGTCTGGCTGTCCTGGACAGCAACCGCCGCGGTTTTGCTGGCAGACTGATGCGCCGCGCTCTTCTGATTGCCATTCCCTATGTCTGGTTGTTGGCGCTGTTTCTGGTGCCGTTTTTCATTGTCCTGAAAATCTCGCTGTCGGATATCGAGCTGGCCATCCCACCCTATACGCCGACGCTGGATTTGTCGCAGGGCTGGGCCGGGATCCGAGACTTTTTCAGCCAGCTCGACTTTGAGAACTTTGTCTGGCTGACCGAGGACGACCTCTATTGGAAAGCCTACCTGTCCAGCGTCAAGATCGCGCTGATCTCTACCGTTCTGACGCTGATTGTCGGATACCCTATCGCCTATGGCATGGCGCGCGCGCCTACGGAATGGCGACCGACACTGATGATGCTGGTAATTCTGCCCTTCTGGACCTCGTTTCTGATCCGGGTTTATGCGTGGATGGGTATCCTGTCGAATGAAGGGTATCTGAACCAGATTCTGCTGTGGACGGGCATCATCTCGACCCCGCTGACCATTCTGAACACCAATACGGCGGTCTATATCGGAATCGTCTACACCTATCTGCCCTTCATGATCCTGCCGATCTATTCGGCGCTGGAGCGTATGGACGAATCCCTGATCGAAGCGGCCGAGGATCTGGGCTGCTCGCGGGTTCAGGCGTTCTGGCTGGTGACCATCCCGCTGTCACGCCCCGGCATCATTGCAGGGTGCTTTCTTGTGATGATCCCGGTTATTGGAGAGTTCGTGATCCCATCGCTTTTGGGCGGATCCGGTACGTTGATGATCGGCAAGGTGCTGTGGGAGGAGTTCTTCTCGAACCGCGACTGGCCGGTGGCCAGCGCCGTGGCGGTGGTTCTGCTGCTGATCCTTGTGGTCCCGATCGTGTTGTTCCAGCGCAATCAGCAAAAACAGGCGGAGGCCGAGCAATGAACAGGATGAGCTGGTTCAACACGGTTTCCCTGACACTGGGGTTTGCGTTTCTTTACATCCCGATGATCATTTTGATCATTTTCAGCTTTAACGAAAGCAAGCTGGTCACGGTCTGGGCCGGGTTCTCGACTAAATGGTATGGTGAGTTGCTGCAGAACCAGGCCTTTCTGGATGCGGCCTGGGTCACTGTTCGGGTTGCGGTGTTCTCGTCAACGCTGGCGACCATTCTCGGCACAGCGGCGGCGTATGTTCTGGTACGCGGGGGGCGGTTCTTTGGACGCACCCTGTTTTCCGGCATGATCTACGCGCCGCTGGTGATGCCCGAAGTGATCACCGGCCTGTCCTTGCTGCTGCTCTTTATCGGGATCGGTCTGGATCGGGGCATTTTGACCATCGTTCTGGCGCATACGACCTTTTCGATGTGCTTCGTCTCGGTTGTCGTATCCTCGCGGCTGATTACGTTTGATCAGTCCTTGGAAGAGGCCGCGCTAGATCTTGGATGCACGGCGGCACAGGCCTTTCGTCTGGTTACCCTGCCGATCATTGCGCCTGCGGTGATCTCGGGCTGGTTGTTAGCCTTTACCTTGTCACTGGACGATCTGGTGATTGCGTCGTTCACGTCGGGCCCCTCGGCTACGACCTTGCCAATCAAGATCTTTTCAGCGGTGCGTTTGGGGGTCAGCCCCGAGATCAATGCGCTGTCCACGCTTATGATTGCGGTTGTGACAGTGGGGGTCATTACCGCGTCACTGGTCACGAAACGTGCGATGGTGCGGCAAAAGCAGGACGAAATGGCCGCCGCGCGCGCTGAATGAAACGACTGTACCCGGATTATACCTATGGCCCCGGCCCACGCGACGGGTGCTGGTGGGACGAGACAATTGGCCGCCCGGTCTGGCCGGTTCATCAGGGCGATCAACGTGTTGACGTTGCAATTGTCGGTGGTGGATTCACCGGCCTGTCCGCCGCGTTGCATCTAGCTCGGGCCGGGGCTTCTGTCGCTGTGTTTGAGGCTGAAACACCGGGATGGGGGGCCTCTGGGCGCAATGGCGGATTCTGCTGCCTTGGCGGTTCAAAGCTGAGCCACAAGGCCATGACGCGCCGATACGGGGTCGTTGCCGCACAACGCTATGCCCAGGCCGAAGCGGACGCGGTTCATCTTGTCGCGGATATTCTCGCCACGCACCAAATCGATGCGGATGTACATTCGAAAGGCGAAACTCAGCTGGCTCACACGCCGCGCGCGATGGAAAAGTTGCGTCGGGACGCTGAAGTGTCGGGCATATTGCATGAAACAGGCGACCTACCGGGATTGGGTTTCAGTGGCGGGTTTCATGGCGGGTACACCAATCCCGTCGGCTTTGGTCTGAATCCCAGAAAATACCTGTTCGGGTTGGCGCAGGCCGCCCAATCCCATGGTGCACAGCTGTTTCAGAACAGTGCTGTTCAGGGGATCATACATGGTCAATCCGGGTATGCTGTTCAGACGGTGTCGGGCCGCGTTACAGCGGCTAACGTGCTGGTCTGCACCAATGGCTATTCCAGCGAGGATGTGCCGCCCTGGATGGCTGGCCGCTATATGCCCGTGCAATCCACAGTGCTGGTTACGCGCCCTTTGTCGCAGGCCGAGCTATTGGCCCAGGGTTGGACCACCGACCAGATGTCTTACGACACCCGCAACCTTCTGCATTATTTCCGTCTGATGCCTGACCGGCGGTTTTTGTTCGGTATGCGCGGCGGGCTGCGCTCGTCTTCGGGGGCCGAGGTTGCGATTCGTCGCAAGGTGCACAAAGACTTTGCGCGGATGTTTCCGGCTTGGGCAGATGTCGACGTGACCCATATGTGGTCCGGTATGGTGTGTCTGTCGCGGGGCCTTGTGCCATTTACCGGGCCCGTTGCGGGTCGGGCGGGCATTTATGCTGGCTTTGCTTATCACGGAAACGGGGTGGCGATGGGAACCTATTGCGGGCGGGCATTGGCCCGGTTGGCTCTGGGGAAGGATGCCGAACTTCCGGAACCGATTGCGCGCGCACCGGGCCGATTTCCACTTGGGCTCTGGCGGCGTGTGTTGATGCCACCGGCCTATGCAGTCATGGGGCTCTGGGATTTGTAGAGATTAAAGTGTGGCGATTTCCAGTTCCAAACCTGCGGCATAATCCGGGGCGCCGTTTTCGACCCGCCACAAGCAATACGCTGCCATTCGCCACGCATACCATCGGCGCAGCGCTTTGAAGCGTTCGACTGTATGGGCGTTGTCATAGGCGGCCAGAAACTGATCCTCTTCTTCCCGGCGCAAAGCCGCACCGCGATAGGCATGCTGCATGGCAGGGGACAAGAACAGCGCCAAGTCCTCTGTCGGATCGCCCTGCATCGGGCATTGCCAGTCAATCAGGGTTAGCCCCGACGGCGCGACCAGAATGTTACCGGCCACCGGGTCACCATGGATGAGGCAGGTATGGAGGGTTGGGGCAACCTGTTCAGTGGGGCGCAATTCCTCCAGATGCTGGCGCGCAGGGGATGTGCAGCCATCAAGAATACGCTGACCGTGTCGCTGCAGATCCGTGCTGCCGTTGCAGCCCTTTGGTGCCTCAATAGGCAGGTTGAGCCGATGGAAGGTTTGCAGCAGCACAGCGGCAAGGGCAGGCCCGTCCCGCCAGGGTGAACCCGGCGCATGGTCGTAAAACACCCATTGGCCCAATTTATGCCGGCCGGTGGCGCGCAGGCGGGGAACAAATCCGGTGTGGTCCAACGCCCTCAGGCACTGGGCTTCCAGTGTGGCATCGTTGCGAAACAACGGATTGCGGATCCCGGCGCGATATAGTTTCAGAACCTTGCCGCCATCTTCCCCGATCACTTTCCAGACCTGATTGGTGCGCCCACCATACAGGGTTTGAAACTGCGCCCTGGCTGCGACAAGGCCTTGGTCGCGCAGGTCGTCAACAAGATCCAAAGGTGGGGCGATGAAGTCAGGCAGAGGGGTCACCGGTAGAGCAATCGAGTTGCAGGTTGCACAGGTTTGGCCTGTCCCGCCCAGCAGATCAAGTTCCGGTTCGAACCGCCGCCACTGTTCCTGCCGGTACAATCTGACCACTGTCGAGTGTCAACAGCACCGCATCTTCTCCGACCTGAGCCTCGACAACCTGATGATAGGTAGCTGCCAGCTGTTCTGACAGCAGCTCGTCGCCGTCATAGCTTTCCAATGTGGCCGCGTAAGTGCCGTCTGGCAACGGGCTGCCATCACTTGCAGTGCCGGCCCAGGCAAACTCGGTTTCATTGGTGGGAACCGTGATCCGGTCGATCACCGTCCCGTCGTTGTCGCGGATCACCATAACGGCGCTTGTCGCTGCAGGCTCGGCCTGAGCGAACAATGTTACGGGAGCGCCATCAAATTGAAACGCGGCTGCAGCCCGCACATCCATGCCGACCCAGCTGGCCAGTTCCTCAAGATTCACACTGCCCAAAGACAGTGCCAGATCGGACAGTAGATCATTGGTCTGAACCTGCTGTTCTACCATCGAGAACTGCGCCAGTTGCGACGCATATTCCGAGGAATCCAGCGGTTCAAGCGGGTCCTGATTACGTGCTTGTGCCGACAGCATCAGCAGAAATGTCTCAAAGTCCGAAGCCAGGCCCGAAGTCTTTGACTGTGCAGCTGTTGCGGTCGGCGTATTGGTCTGGGTTGTTGATTGCGTTGGGGTAATCATACTCACATCCTTATATCGATACGCCCGTCAGCCCCCATGCGGGCCGGGGTCGGGCCGTCTTCGGCTCTGTTTTCCGGGGGTGGGGTGGAAAACGCTGTGCTGTCCTCGCCCGGTGATCCGTCTTGCCGGGCATCGGACGACGTGCCCAGATCAAAGGACAGGTCCCCCAGACCAAGATTGCGGAACTCGGCTTCAAGGACCGACAGGTGCCGCCGCATCATTTCAAGGGTTTCCGGACGCTCTGCCGCAATTGCCAGATGCAGCCCGTCGTCGCGCCCGTTCAGAACGATCGAAACACGCCCCAGCTCCTCTGGATTCAGCGCGATTTCGATGACGCCAGAGTGGGGACGCGCAGTGATGGACGTCGCCATTTGTCCCGCGATCGCACGCGCGACTTCCGCCCGGGCCGTTGCCGTCATGGCTTGTACGGTTGGCCCGGCGTCGCGGGTCGGCGAAAACAACTGCGAGTCGCGCATTGGTTGAACGTCTTCAACCTCGCGTAATGACGAGGCGTCTGTCTGGGATGCGGTCTTTTCCGTCGCCAGCAACTGCATCTGAACAAAGGTCGGTGCGCGATCCTGCGCGGTCGGCTGTTTTGGCGTGACACCAGCGGAGGTTTGGATCCGGAGCGAGTCGCGATCCGGGTCAAAGGAGGTGCCCAAATCGGGCACACCTTGCGGGCGCGTTTCAGGACTGATTGACACCGCAGATCCGTCTTTTGGTTGGGGTGCTGCGGACTGCATCGCTCTTGGATGCGCATGCCCCTGCCCAAGTATCTGAAAGGCGGAATGGACAGTTGGCTGCGGCTGGTTTGCCTGCCCGGCAGGCGCTTCGGCAGGTCGCTTGTGTGATTGTTCAACATCAGCCTGGGCTTTTTGAGGGGGCTGCGTCGCAACCAAGGCAGGCTCGACGCGTTTCTCAACGGTCTCATTCTGGGCGGGTGTTGCTAAAACCGGCACCTCTGGCAGCAGGGAATCCTCTGAAGCAACGGCGATTTCCGCCACGCCACCTTCTTCCGTGAGATCCGCTTCAGCCTCGGGTTCCGGGACCTGAACCGCTGACTGTTCTAACAATTCAGAAGGCTGTTTGGCCTCTTGCTCCATAACCGTTTGAAAAGAAGCCGCGGCTTGCGAATCGGGGCGTTCCTGCGTGTTCGCCTCGGATTTTGCGGCGGCATTGGGCGATGACAGCATCACTGAAAGAGGGTTGGGCATTCTGCTCCGGCTCCGATTGTGTGACCGGAAACCTGCCTGCAGGAAGTTACATTTATTTTAACTGCTTTCGCCTTTGATCAAGAAAGTTCGATGCAAATTTCGGAGAAAGCGATGAAGATTTCTGCGACCCCGCCCCCCGCGCAGGCCCCCACAACGGCTGAGCGAATGCAGTCCGCAGCCGTCGAGTTGGAGGCTGCGTTTTTGACAGTCATGCTCAAGTCCGCAGGGCTGGGCAAGGCGCGCCAGTCCTTGGGCGGAGGTGCGGGGGAAGACCAGTTTTCCTCGTTCCTTGTGCAGCAACAGGCGCAACAGCTGGCCAAATCCGGCGGTGTGGGCCTGTCCGAAATCCTGTTCCAGTCCTTGATGGAGAAAGCCGATGCCGACCAAACCCGAAACTGACCTGATCAGATCCCTCGAAGAAGTGCTGGATCTTGAACGTACCGCGCTGGTCGATGGTGACCTTGATCGGCTGAACCAAATGGCGCCCGAAAAAGAAAAGCTGATCGGTGCGGTCAATGACATGCAGGTTTTTGACAGCGACGATTTGATGCGTCTTCAGAAAAAGGTCACACGAAACCAGGCCTTGTTGAACAGCGCGGCCGAAGGGATTCGCGCCGTTGCCGGTCGTATGGCGGAACTTCGGCGTGTGCGGCAGGAGTTCAGCACCTATGGCGCGGACGGGCAACGCAGCGGGTTTTCGGTGCGTGGCAATAAGAAGCTGGAGAAACGGGCATAGCCACGGGTTTAAAACAAATCCGAATTTTCTGGCCGCGGCACCTTAGCACTCCGTTAGGAGATCGACGTCAAAGGTGGTCGGGCACCTGAACAGCAGGTGGCGCGAACAGCCCGACGGCGGGTCGCAGTGATCAGAAAGATGTCAAAGCCCGCAATTGGTGCGGGAAAGCATGGGCGCAAAGGGCCCGAACGGAAAAGGAAGAAAGCTATGTCCAGCATTCTGACCAATAATGGCGCAATGGTTGCGCTGCAGACCCTGAAATCAGTCAATAAGAACCTGGCGCAAACCCAGAGCGCGATCTCGACCGGTAAGGACGTTGCAACTGCCAAGGACAACTCAGCCGTCTGGGCGATCTCCAAAGTCATGGAGTCTGACGTCAAGGGCTTCAACGCGATCAAAGACAGCCTGGCACTGGGTGAGTCAACTGTTGCAGTGGCGCGAAACGCGTCGGAAACCGTGACGGACCTTCTGACCCAGATGAAGGAAAAGATCGTCGCGGCACAGGAAGACAACGTTGACCGCGATAAAATCCAGACGGATGTGACCGCTTTGCGGGAGCAGATCAACTCGGTTGTCGGTGCTGCTCAATTCAACGGGCTCAACCTGGTTAATGGAGGATCTGCGTCGATCCTGTCTTCGTTGGATCGTGACAACACCGGTGCTGTGACGGCGTCGTCGATTGCTGTTGCCGGACAAGACCTGTCCATTGGTGGTTACGTCGCCAAAGACGTTCTTGCGACTTCGGATGGTGTGACAACCGATGGCGATGTGGCTGGTTTCACCATGGACCGTACCGCGGGTACTGGTGATATCGTAATCGACAGCTCAGCGGCCAACTTTGTAGTTGGTGACAGTATTTCGATCAGAGTTGGCGATCAGGAAGTGTCCTATACAATTCAGGGCAGCGATCTTGATCCATCGGGAACCTATGACGCGAACTACACTGACGCACTTGTCGCCGTTGGCCTTAAGAACCAGGTGGATGCGCTTGGTATTACGGGTGTTGCTGTCGATTATGATTCTTCCGGTGCACCGAATACGCTGTCCTTTGCCACGGGTACTGCTGCGGCCGGTGCGGATGCAAATCAGGACGTTACGGTGTCGGCTCAGTTCACCAACGCGGGTTCTGGCGGACTTGGTGCCCTGTCATCGATTAACGTTTCAACAGGTGCCGGAGCAATTGCTGCGCTGGGGACCATCGAAGGCCTGATCGACACCGCCATCGACGCATCGGCGGCGTTTGGTTCGGCACAGGGCCGGATTGAAACCCAGCAAGAGTTCATCTCGAACCTGTCGGATTCGTTCAAGTCGGGTATTGGCTCGCTGGTTGATGCCGACATGGAAGAGACATCGGCCCGTCTGCAAGCCCTGCAGGTACAGCAGCAGCTGGCCACACAGTCTCTGTCGATCGCCAACCAGGCGCCACAGTCGATCCTGTCGCTGTTCCGTTAAGTTTCGAAACCTGACCGGGGCGCGGAAACGCGCCCCGATCCTGACCGCCAGAAGACGGACCATTGGAAGGATTTAAAGTGACACCGCAATCTCTTGCACATCGGGCCTACGCTCAGACCGCAGCCCCCGCGCGCACCCCGCGCGACACCGAGTACGAGGCTATTTCAAAAATCACGCACCGACTCAAAGCCGCGGCCACCCGGCAAAAGACCGATTTCGGAGGGTTCGTACAGGCACTGCATGAAAACCGCCGCCTATGGACCGTTCTGGCCAGCGGTGTCGCGGATTCAGACAACGCGTTGCCAAACGAATTGCGTGCACGGATTTTCTATCTGGCTGAATTCACCGAGCAGCACAGCAGCCAGATTTTGGGTAACAAGGCAACGGTGGAGCCCTTGCTTGAAATCAATATGGCTGTCCTGCGTGGCTTGCGACAGATGGGTGCAAGCTGATGGGGGGCCTGGTTCTGAAGCTGGCCCCGAAAGAGAGGGTATTGATCAATGGCGTGGTCGTGGAAAACGGGGACCGCCGCAGCCGGTTCTCGATCATGACGCCACAAGCGAACGTCCTGCGACTGCGCGACGCCATTCATCCTGACGAAGCTAATACGCCTGTGCGGCGTGTATGTTACGCTGCTCAGCTTGTGCTGTCAGGTGATATGGAGCCGGACCAGGCCCGTCAGCAACTGCTGCGGCGGGTCGAGGAACTAAGCCGGGTGTTCACCGACGCCGACAGTCACCGGGTGCTGTCCGAGGCCACCGAAGCTTTGTTGGCTGAACAGTATTACAAATGTCTGAAATCTCTGCGTGCCTTGTTGCCTCGAGAAGAGCGATTGATGGCCTATCAGCAATGACTTTCCAGCCTGTCATCCCCACAGGCGGCATTGTCGGCTGGCGCTTTCTGCAGCGTAGCTACGATACACAGCTCGACAGCTATGCGTCTTCGGCCGTCAACGAAAGGGAGACGCAGTATTTCCTGGAGAAGATCGCAAAGGTGCAATCGGCAGAGGATCTGGTGTCTGATCGTCGTTTGCTGCAAGTGGCATTGGGTGCGTTTGGGTTGGAAGATGACATAAACAACCGCTATTTCATTCAGAAGGTGCTGTCTGATGGCACTAACGCAGATGATGCGCTGTCCAACCGTCTGTCCGACAAAAGATACCGTGAGTTTTCTGCGGCGTTTGGGTTGGGACCGGGGGATGTGCGCAAGACGGGGTTGATCACCAATATGGAAGAGATCGCGCGTGACAATGTCGTCTCGCGGTTCGAAATTGCCGTTGGTGAATCAGATGAGAGGATGCGCATTTCCCTTTATGCGCAGCATGCCCTGTCTGATTTGGCCTCTCAAACTGGCAGCGCGGACACCAAGTGGTTTGATCTGATGGGCCTGCCGCCGCTGCGAAGTATGATGGAAACCGCGCTTGGACTTCCATCCAGTTTTGGGGGGCTGGATATCGATCGGCAGTTAGAGGTTTTCAAAGACCGGCTGTCAAGTGTGACGGGCTCTGATGATCTGGCGCAGTTTACGGATGAGGCCGCAGTTGCACAGCTGACAGATCGATTCCTTGCGCGCAGCCAGATTGCCCAATTGCAAAGCGCGATATCGCCCGCTCAAACCGCTTTGATCCTGCTGGGTGGGTAACAAGGCCCAAGGTTCCGGCGCATTTTGGAGTATAGGCTTTTTCTCGGTATGTATCGGGGTCCGAAGAACCCGCGGAATGAAACTGTCGAACGCGGTTAAGCAGGTATTGATGCGCACAACAGGTGCCGGGTTCAGGCGTCCAGCACTGCATCCGCCGATGTTCTGAGGGCAAAGGACGTCACTGGCTGCGACACGTTATGCAGTTTTACATCCCCCAGCGGTATAGCATTGGCGCATGCAGGCAGGATATCGGCAGACACGACAATACGATGGCTGACCGTTTTACCGTATTCCCCCAGCCGGGCGGCGATATTCGCGGCCTGCCCGATCACGGTAAAGTCCAACCTTTCGCGCGATCCGACATTACCATAGGTGACCCGCCCATAGGCCACGCCAATCGAACAATCGCAATGGATGTCTGACCCTGACGAACGCAGTTCGCCCAGCTTTTCTACAATTTCAGTCGCCGAGCGTTGCGCATTTTCGCGCGCGGCTATTGAATCCTCGCCAGCTGGAAAAACCGCCAATACCGCGTCGCCGATGAACTTCAGCACTTCACCGCCATTTTCATGCACGATACCGGACACGGTTTCAAAAAAGTCGTTCAGCACGCTGATATAAGCGGTTCGGCCAAGCTGTTCTTCGAGGCTGGTAGAGTTTCGCAGATCGCAGAACATGATGGCTGCGTCGATCTCATCCCCATCACCGCGCCGAATCTCGCCGCCCAAAACGCGGGCACCTGAACGTTTGCCCACATAGGTTTCAAGCAGGACCTGTGCATTTTCACGCTGCATAAAAACTTCGTAAAACCGAGCAATGACCGAGGAACACTCGAACACCAGCCCCAGATTTTCCGTGGTGAACCCGTCGGGGTGATCGCAAGTCAGTGTCAGAACATTGGTCCGCCCGTCCGAGAACGGCAGCGGCATGGCGACGTAATCGGTGGCGCCCTTTGCCCTGAGATCCTCCATGATCGGAAAGCTGTTTTGAGGAATTTCGTCATTCAGACGCTGGCGTACGCCGCCCAGCCCGTTCGACACATGCCGCAGCGGACTGTTGAGGTAAGCCGGATGGTCATGAATTTCATAGGTTGGGACATTGGTCGAGATTTCGGCCACACCCTTTTCCCAAATATAGTGCTTGCCTGCGATCAGTGGATGCAGCGACCAAGCCAGGATGCTCAGGCGTTGAATGGCGATGCCGTGTTCCAGCATTTTCTCGGCCAGTGCTTTGGTGAAGGCTTCGGGCGTGTCATTGTTGGATGCACCGCGCATCAGCCAATCGATCAGGGGGCCGCTGATATTGCCATCTTCGGGGTCGCGTAACGTGTTCTCACCCAGATCCAGCCGGGTATAGACGCCGGACATAAACCCGATATGACCCTGAATGGCGACGCTTTCGGGCAGGGCTTCTTCGTAGGCCCAGACGGAATTTGCAATTTGCGTGCCGTCAACACTGACGTCGTGATAGGTCGCGGTTCCTTTAAATGGGCAAAAGGTCTGCAACTCGGTTTCGTCGCTCAGATCGATGCAGACGTCTTTGCGCGGGATATAGATCGCCGGCGGCAACCGCGTTTCATACATGACCTTGGCATTGGTGCTTTCGGCCAGCAGGATCTCATCCCGGTAGATCGCAATCCGACCTTTCAACGGTTCAACTGAGATCCCATAGCCTTTGACTTTTGGTGTGGTGTGAACGTTCATCATCAACCTCCCTGGCGCGGGTCCCTATAGGATGGGCCTTTGACTGAAGTTTTCCAAGGGGGGGGAGCGTTATTTTATCACACAGACCCTGTGCGCTCAGACCATCTGGATCACGTCTTTTTCAATGGACAGCATGTAGCCCTTTTTGGCGATGTTCTTGACCAGCAGCTCGCTGACCATCTGGTTGCCAAGTGTATCCCGCAGCCGTTTTATGCGCGTGGCCCCTGCGGCTTCATCGCAATCGGCAGCGTCACGGCCGGAAATCATGCCTTCGATCTGTGCGCCGGACAGAACCTCGTCATCCAGCCGGGATTCGGCCAGAACAGACAGGGTTTCCATCGCCGCCGGGGTCAGTTTGAAATCCATGTTGTTCAGGTAAACGGTGTTTTCCTCGCGGCTGATCAACAACGAGGTCACCTGAATACCGGTGCGTTCGATCTGTGCCATACGTCGGTTCAACAGCACCAGCATCACCAGAAACACCAACGCCGTCACCAGCATCGCGCTGGCAAAGACCAGCAGAACGAAGATCACCATCCGATAGCTGGACAAGGTGTCGGCAAAAGCCGTGCCTGATTGGGCCAGAATCTCAAGCAGGCGAATTTCGGTCTGTGAGGTCAGGTCGCTTTCGATAAACAGCCGTTCGACCCGGGCATTGAAGGCATTGGCGTCGGGCAGAGTCCAGAACAGGAAAATGGCCGCCGTCACCAGTATCAGGACGATTGCCACGATGCCCGCGCCAACCAGTCGCACGCCCGAGCGTCTGGCCTCAGTAACGGAGATAGAATTTTCCGGCATTGGCCTTCCTTTTATCCAACCCTTCGGGTCCGAAAACGGACATGATGTTCAGCAAGGTCCAGCCCGACCCCTTGAGGCGTTGGGCAACCTCTTTTTTGGCCTGCCCTTTGTCACAGGCCGAGACTTGCATGACGCCATAGTGCAGGCGCAACGGATTGTCCTGCTTGGCCTTGTAGTCGGCATAGCAGTCGGCCGCCTGCGCCGCAGTGCCTAGCGATATCAGGGCCATAACGGCCAGAGAAGAGAGGATCTGTTTCATAGGCCGCATCCTGCGCATGGGATGGTCCGATATTCAATAACCTAAGGGGTTTCGCGGGTCTGCTATCGGATAACACCGGGGCGTTATTGCTTGTCTGACAGGGGGGCAGCCAGTGTCGGGACATCGAATACACGGCCCGCCCCGGGCCTTATCTGAGACTATTGAAGGACACGCACCATGCATAAGAAATTTATCGCCCTGATCGTGGCAACAGCGGTTGCAGTCACCGGCGTCTCGGCCTCACAGGCGCGGGCCGCAGATGCCGGGGACATCCTTGGCGGGCTGGCCGCCATTGCGCTGATCGGCGCTGCCGTGAAGCATTTCAGCGATGAGAACAAGAAAAACACGGTGACGCATAACTACAATCATGTGCACCAACCGCCCAAGCACCACGCGCACCCCAAGCCCGCAATCAGGCCGCATCATGTGCGCCCGCTGCCGAAACACATCGCTAAATACGACCTGCCGCAGCGCTGCCTGCGCACCTTCAAGGCGTATTCCCACAAACGCCCGCTGTTGGGGGCGGGTTGCCTCAACAAGCACTACAAATACAGCAAAAGCCTACCGAACCAGTGCAAGGTCAAGTTCTGGAACGGCAAAA
Source organism: Ruegeria meonggei (assembly GCF_042768335.1). Taxonomy (NCBI): domain Bacteria; kingdom Pseudomonadati; phylum Pseudomonadota; class Alphaproteobacteria; order Rhodobacterales; family Roseobacteraceae; genus Ruegeria; species Ruegeria meonggei. The sequence continues at coordinate 3,387,606 of NZ_JAXHBT010000001.1, forward strand.
AAACCAGACGGGCGTATCACCCCGGTTGCCTGCGCCAAAAGGGATACCGCGTGAGTTACAGGTAACGGTCTTCGAGCAGGAGCGGCACCGCAGAAGTGCCGCGCTGGAGAGGGTGGCGCAAGCTGCCCTCTCTTTTTTCTTGCGATGGGCGGTAAAACGCGTTTTTCCTGATCTATGACATCTCCGGATTACTCTATTGAACAAGACGCCGTGGCGCAGGGCTATTTTCGGATTGCCGGCGTCGATGAGGTGGGCCGTGGGCCACTGGCCGGTCCGGTGGTGGCAGCCGCCGTTATCCTCAACCCCGACGATATCCCCGAAGGGCTGAACGATTCCAAAAAGCTGGCCGCGAAAAAGCGCGCCGTTCTGGGGGCAGCCCTGCACGATCGGGCTGAGGTCGCCGTGGCCCAAGCCTCGGTCGCCGAGATTGATGAGATCAACATCTTGCGGGCCTCTCATCTGGCGATGGAGCGCGCGGTGGCGGCGCTGGACCCACCGCCGGATTACTTGCTGATCGACGGGAACATGATTCCGCGCGATCTAGCGCCTCCGGCGCAGGCGGTGGTCAAAGGTGATGCTTATTCGGTGTCGATTGCGGCCGCTTCGATCGTCGCCAAAAACTGGCGCGATCAACTGATGGTGGATTTGGCGCAACAGCATCCCGGATATGGCTGGGAGACAAACGCCGGTTATCCGTCGAAACAACACAAGCAAGCGCTGCAAAATCTTGGTGTGACCCCACACCATAGACGTTCGTTCAAGCCGGTGCACAATATCTTGTATCAAGAGTAAATTGTAAGTCGCTGATTCAAAAAAGAAATTGACGGCGAATCCAGGATGACTCATCCTTGTCTCAACCAAATGAGCGCAAAAGCGCCGTGGAACTTGAGGCAGTGATATGACAACGACCAAGACAAAGGGCGCAGCAGCGCTCCCTCTAAACACGATTCTATCCGGGGACTGCATCGAAGTGATGAACAGTCTCCCCGAGGCGTCGGTAGACCTGATTTTCGCCGATCCACCCTATAATCTTCAACTCAAAGGTCAGTTGCACCGCCCGGATAACAGCCAAGTGGATGCGGTTGACGACCACTGGGATCAGTTTTCCAGCTTTGGGGTCTATGATCAGTTCACGCGGGAATGGTTGAAGGCGGCACATCGTCTTCTGAAACCTAACGGCGCAATCTGGGTGATCGGGTCGTATCACAATATTTTCCGCGTTGGTTCCGCCCTGCAAGATGCCGGATACTGGATTCTGAACGATGTCGTCTGGCGCAAGTCGAACCCGATGCCAAACTTCCGCGGCAAACGGTTCACCAACGCGCATGAGACGATGATCTGGGCCAGCAAACGCGAAGGTGCGAAATACACCTTTAACTATGAGGCGCTGAAGGCTCTTAACGAAGGCATTCAGATGCGCAGCGACTGGGTCCTGCCAATTTGCACCGGGCATGAGCGTCTGAAGGACGAAAACGGCGACAAGGCACATCCGACGCAAAAACCGGAATCACTGCTGCACAGGGTGTTGATCGGGTCTACCAATCCCGGTGACGTGATCCTGGACCCGTTCTTTGGCACTGGCACAACCGGGGCTGTGGCCAAGATGCTGGGCCGCGAATTCATCGGGATCGAGCGCGAGGAAAACTATCGCAAGGTGGCCGAGAAACGCATCGCCAAGGTCCGCAAGTTCGATCGCGAGGCGCTGGAGGTCAGCGCCAGCAAACGCGCCGAGCCGCGCGTGCCCTTTGGTCAGTTGGTCGAACGCGGCATGCTGCGCCCGGGCGAAGAGCTGTATTCCATGAACCAGCGCCACAAGGCCAAGGTGCGCGCCGATGGAACGCTGGTGGGTGACAACGTCAAAGGCTCGATCCATCAGGTGGGGGCGCATCTGGAAAACGCGCCTTCCTGCAATGGGTGGACCTACTGGTGCTTCAAACGCGACGGCAAGACCGTGCCGATCGACGTGCTGCGCCAGCAGATCCGGGCCGAACTGCACAACTGATTTCACGAATACCGCCGGTGCCTGTGGCCTGACACACGGCACTAAGCCTTGCCCCGCCGTCTTCGGCGGGGTCTTTTGTTTTCATCCGCCTCAGGTTTCGATATGAGCCTTCTATACTTTACGGCCCAGTGAAGGAGCCCCAGCCATGTCGGATACCACAGCCAGCGTTTCCCGTTTTGGGCGGTTCTTTGGAACGCAGCCCGACAGGGTCGAGGTGGAAAACAAATACACCGAGGCTGCATTGGAGCGGCATAAGCGCGAAGGGCTGGAACTGGCTGTTCGAGCCCGCTGGATCGCGATGGGGCTGACCGGGGTTTTGCTGATCTATCTCAACCCGCATTGGGATGTGCTTTGGTATCACTTCATCTTGGTGCTGATCTGCGCCAATGGCTGGCTAATCCAGCGTGCAGGTCGCGTAGGCCAGTCCCGGACCGAGCTGCTGCTGATCTTTGCCGATCTGCTGATCATGACCTTGGGCATGATCGTGCCAAACCCGTTCAGCGACGATGTGCGGCCGTTGGCCATGCAATACCGGTTCGACAATTTCCAGTATTTTTTCATCATCCTGGCCGCGGGTACGCTGGCTTATTCCTGGCGGACGGTGATTGCTATCGGGTCCTGGACTGCCATGATGTGGACGGTAGGTTGGATCATCGCCTGGTGGGTGTCCACACCGATGCCAGAGATCAGCACCCGATTGACTGACGCTCTGACCGGATACCCGGATATGGCTCAAATCCTAGATCCTAATAGTTTCAGATCCTCCATACGCGTTCAGCAGGTGGTTGTGTTCATGATGGTGGCCGTGACTTTGGGTGTGTCGATGCGGCGGCTCAATCTGTTGTTGATGACAAATGCGGGGCTGGAACGTGAACGGGCCAATCTATCGCGGTACTTTTCACCCAATGTGGTTGAGGAGTTGAGCCAGAATGACGACCCTCTCAAGCAGGTGCGCAAAGAGAATGTAGCGGTCCTGTTCATCGATATTGTCGGGTTCACCAAATATGCGGCCGGTCGCGATCCCTATGAGGTGATCGAAGTTCTGCGCGGGTTTCATGCACGCATGGAGGCTGAGGTCTTCCGCCATCACGGTACATTGGACAAATACCTGGGCGATGGTCTGATGGCCACGTTTGGCACGCCAGTGCCGACACCGTCGGATGCCAGCAACGCGGTGGCCTGCGCGCGGGATATGATTACTGTTATCAACCGCTGGAATCTGGAGCGGCGTCGGGCCGGCGAGCCCGAGATCCATGTTGGGGTCGGGGTTCACTATGGCTCGGTGGTTTTGGGCGATATTGGGGCTAATCGTCTGGAGTTTGCGGTGATAGGAGATGCGGTGAACGTTGCTGCCAAGCTAGAGGCGCTGACACGCGAATTTCGGGCCCGGATTGTCCTGAGTGAAGCGGTGCGGGTGCAATTGGAGCAGGAGGGCAACACCGCGGCCGAACTCATGGACGGGTTCGAGGCGCATATCAACAAGGCGGTGCGCGGCGTTGAATACCCGATGGATGTTTGGGTGATGTAGCACAGGGTGCTCCCGCCGATCTGCCCTGCATCAAAGATGCAAAGCGGATCGTTGGGCCGGGCAGCACGCTGGCGCGTGCTGTGGTCAGGTCCCGGGCGTCGGGTTTTGCGACCGGTTGTAAGGTTTCCAGTCTGAGATTTCAGGGTAGTACTGTCGACGCCAGGCCCGCACGCGCGGGTTCATCACCCGCCGCCAGAGCGGTGGGATCATCGCGGCAACCGTCATCACCGGATAGCCATAGGGCAGTTGCGGCGCGGCATCCTCGGAATGGTGTTGCAACAGCGGAAAGCGGCGGTTGGGTTTGTAGTGGTGGTCCGAGTGTCGTTGCAGGTTGATCAGCAGCCAGTTTGACGCCTTTTGTGACGCGTTCCACGAATGACGGGGCTGAACATGTTCGTATTTGCCCTGACCCAGATATTTCCGGGTCAAGCCGTAGTGCTCCACGTAGTTGACCAGCTCAAGCTGCCAGATGGCGACACCTGCCTGAATCAAAAACAGGGCAACGCCGGGCAGGCCTCCGATCGCGAAGGCCAGCACCAGCATGGCTAGCTGTAACGTCCAGTAGCGCCAGAATGGGTTGGCGTGGTCGGTCCAGGGGCGGTCCTTGCGCGCCAGTTTGTCACGCTCGGCCCGGAAGGCCGAGACGAGGCATTGTATCAAGACACGGGGGTAAAACCGGTGGAACCCTTCGTTGTACCGTGCGGTGACCGGGTCGCGCGGGGTGCCAACATAGCGGTGATGCACCAGCAAGTGCTCGGACCTGAAATGCGAATACAGGACCATAGCCAGCAGGATGTCCCCCAGCCAGCGTTCCAATCGCCCTTTCTGGTGCATAAGCTCATGGCTGTAGTTGATGCCGATGGTCCCGGAAATCACGCCCATGCCAAAGAACAGCCCGATTTTGGTCAGTGTGGTCAGATGATCCGTATGGGTTGTGTACCAGATCAGTCCATACAGCGTCAGGAACTGTGTTGGGACCCAGGCTTTGGTCAGCAGGACATACCAGTGCAACGCAGTGTCGGGCGTGTCGGGGTCGGCGTTGTTCAGCGCTAGCCCAGTCAACCGATCCAGCAGAGCAAAGGCCCACCAGGTCGACAGCGGCACCAGCAGAACCCACCAGCCGCCTGCAAAGGCAGCGGCCCAGATCAACGGGATCAGCAGGAAAGAGACCCAGAATGGAAGGGCCGATTGCCAGCGTGACAGGGTCTCAGGTGCGATCATCGAGTGGCTCCGTACAACTGCGCCGAGATTAGTCCCAGACCGACATCGTCACAATGGGTTACCGATTGCGCCAGAGATCATGGGCCTTGCGCATGACCGTCGGCAGATCGCCGGGTCGAAAAGCGTGTTTCGCCATCACAAGTAGGCCGTTTGGAATAGTGTTTTCAGGCAAGGGCGCTGTCCAGATGCGCAGGATCAGGTGGAAATGGGTAAAGGTATGGCGCACCTCGCCTGGAAGGGAATGCCACTGGGCCGAAAAAGGCGGCGTTTCGGCTGGTGCCTCTGACCAGTCGGAACCGGGCCAGCCCAGCATGCCACCCAACAACCCTTTGTCTGGGCGACGCTGCAGCAACAGCGCTCCGTCCTCTGCTTGCGCGATGTAGATATGCCCATAGCGGGTTGGTTTGGGCTTTTTCGGTGTTTTACGCGGCAGGTCAGGCTGCGTTCCGGCCATACGGGCCTGACAAGGGTCGCGCAGCGGACAAATCCCACAGGTCGGGGATTTCGGCGTGCAGATCGTCGCGCCCAGATCCATCACTGCCTGCGCGTAATCGCCGGGGCGCTGGCGCGGCGTCAATACAGCGGCTTTTTCCTTGAGCTGTGGTTTGGAACCGGGCAGAGGGTCGTGGATGTCAAAAAACCGGGCCATGACCCTTTCGACATTGCCGTCCAGAACGGTTTCCGAGCGATCAAAGGCAATGGCCGAGATCGCAGCGGCCGTGTAAGGGCCAATGCCCGGCAGTTTCAGAAGGGAGTCATAAGTGTCGGGGAATGCTCCGCCATGGTCATCGGTCACAACCCGCGCGCATTTCAGCAGATTTCGGGCGCGGGCGTAATAGCCCAACCCGGCCCATTCGCCCATGACTTGGTCGTCAGGCGCGGCCGCAAGGGCCTGAACCGTTGGCCAGCGCGAGGTGAACCGAAGGAAGTACTCGCGCACAGCAGCCACTGTCGTTTGTTGCAGCATCACCTCGGACAGCCAGATGCGATAGGGGTCCGGCACCACGCCTGCAGCCCGATCTGCCGGGCCCACGCGCCATGGCATCGAACGGGCGTGGTGGTCGTACCAGTTCAGCAGGGTTCGGCTCAGGTCAATTTCATTGGTTTCACGCAAGTTTTATCTAACTCCCTGTCGGGTTTCGCTGGCGCCTGTTCATATGCCCTCTACAATAGTGGGGCAGGAGTTGGAAACCAGATGCAGCGCAGACGTTCTTCGACCCGCGGGTTCAAACGCACCGCGACATTGCTGAACGACCAGATCAGGCGCGCCGGGGAAAGCCGGGGCTTTGCAGTGTCGCGTCTGCTGACCCGATGGGCTGAAATCGTCGGTCAGGATATGGCCGCCATCGCCAGCCCCGTAAAGGTGGGCTATGGCAAGGGCGCCATGGGCGCGACCCTGACCGTTCTGACCACCGGACCGCAGGCCCCGATGCTTGAGATGCAAAAGGAACAGCTGCGCAGCAAGGTGAATGCCGTCTATGGCTATAACGCGATCAGCCGGGTGCGCATCACCCAGACCGCGCCGACCGGATTTGCCGAGGGGCAGGCCAGTTTCGACCACCAGCCGAAACAAGCGAAACCCAAGACCGAACCAGAAGTCGCCGCCCAGGCGGACCGGGCCGCGCAGGATGTTCACGATGGTGATCTGCGCGCAGCCCTTGAATGTCTGGGCCGTAACGTTTTATCCAAGCAAAAACGCTAAGAAAGGGCTGAGTAATGAGCCGTATTGCAACCGGAATTTGTGCGGCCGTCGCCGTGGCCGCTGGCGGCTATTGGCTGTCGACGTCAAATTCCAATTCCGCCTCCTATCCGCTGATCAGCAGCGCCCAGGCACAAGAAGCTGAACTGGACACCTCGACCGTCGTCGAAATGGTGCAAGGGGCCGACGACGCGCCGGTCGAGATCATCGAATATGCGTCTTATACCTGCCCGCATTGCGCGAATTTCCACACCGGGCCGTTCAAACAGCTCAAGAAGGATTTCATCGACACGGGCAAGGTGAAGTTCATCTATCGCGAAGTGTATTTTGACCGCTATGGCCTGTGGGCTTCGATGGTCGCGCGCTGCGATGGTCCCGAGAAATTCTTTGGCATTTCCGACCTGATCTATGATGGCCAGTCGGAATGGACCAAAGCAGGGGGCCCGGCTGAAATCGTGGACGAGCTGCGCAAGATCGGCCGTCTGGCCGGGATCGACAATGACCAGCTTGAGGCCTGCCTTCAGGACGGCACCCGCGCGCAAACGCTGGTGGCCTGGTATCAGGAAAACGCCGAGCGTGATGGTATTCAGGCGACCCCGTCTTTCCTCGTGAACGGCAAGCAGGTCGACAACCAATCTTATGAAGAGTTCAAGCAGCTTATCGAAGCTGAACTGGGCAGCTAAGCTTTTGCGACCGGCCTATCGGGCCGGTCGTTTTCCACCAATCAGGGCGACGGGGCGATCTGCAACAGCATGTCCCGGACCATGTCAGCCTCATCGATTTCCAGACGCACGGGCAGAGTGATCACCTTGCTGCGAAACGCTGCCGGAAGGCGCACAGCGTCTTTCTCTGTTGTGACCATCTGCGCCCCCAACACCCGAGATTCGCTTTCCAACCGTGTCATCAGCGCCGGGGTCAGCGGCTGGTGGTCGTCCAGCGCTTCGGCTCGCAGCAGGGTTGCACCCAGGCCGCGCAGCGTTGCAAAGAACTTCTCGGGGTGGCCGATGCCGGCAAAGGCCAGAACCTGCGTGTCGCTCCAATCCATGCCAGTTTGCAACGGCGCGACAGCACCAGTTGCGTGTGGGACAGTCAGCTTGTTTTGCCAGAGCCTTGAGAACTGGTCCTGCGCCTCGGCCTCGCCCAGTGACAGAACCAGATCGGCGCGTTGCAAGCCAATATCGACCGGTTCCCGCAGGGGGCCAGCTGGCAGGCACAGCCCGTTGCCAAAACCTTTGACCGCGTCCACAACGATCACCGAAAAATCCTTGGCCACCGACGGGTTCTGAAACCCGTCATCCAACACAATCACGGTGGCTCCGGCCGCTGCGGCAGCCTGTGCGCCAGCCGCGCGATCCTTGGCCACCCAAACATCAGCAAATGCAGCTAGCAACAGCGGCTCGTCCCCCACCTGTGCGGCGGTGTGTTTACCGGGATCGACGCGAACGGGACCCTCCAGTGATCCGCCATGGCCGCGGGTGACAACATGGGTTTGATGCCAGGCATCACGCAGCTGTTCGATTATCCAGATCACGGTCGGCGTTTTGCCGGTGCCACCTGCGTTAAGATTGCCGACACAGATGACGGGCACGCCGGGGTTCAGACCAGGTTTTGATGAGATCCGACGCGCAGTTGCCGCCCCATAGAGACGCCCCAGCGGGGCCAGCACCCGGGCGCGCAGGTCCAGGTGATCCGGGGCGGTATTCCAGAAATCAGGTGCTCGCATGATCGGCGCTCCGTTCATCCAGACAGTCTTGCACCAGATCAATCAGCTGATCCGCCTGCGGGGCACCCTCGGACACGATTTTCCACCCGGACAGCGCCATATCCGCGGCCCGATCCGGGGCCAAAAGTTCGACCACCGCGTCACCCAGTTCGGTGGCCGTTCTGACGGCACGGGCGGCGTCTGCGTGGTTCAGCTGATCGTATAGCTGCTGGTGACGGTGTACAAAAGGTCCGTGAATGATCGCCGATCCCAGGGCTGCGGCGTATAGCGGATCGTGCCCCCCGGCACCGCGTTCCAGCGAGCTGCCCAAAAAACTCACGGCAGAAACCCGGTACCACAGGCCCAGATCCTCGGGCATGGCGGACAGGATGACTTGGGTCGTATCCTCAATCTGACCGCTGCTATCCCAGTTGGCGCAGCGCAGGTCCATGGTTTCCAACCGCCGCCTCAATGGCTCGGCCTCGGTCATGTCTGCAACCTGCAACACCAGAGCCAGCCGGGGCAACATCCGGGTTGCTTGCCGGTGGGCGCTGAGGACCGAGATGAACTCTTTGTCCTGCACCCATGCGGCAAGCCAGACAGGCCTGCCTGCAAGGGCGTGATTGGTCTCGATCAACTCGTCTTCGGGCCAGGGTTTGGGGTTTGGGCTGACATGCAAAGGGGGCGCTTGCTTTACCTTGGCAGAGGCAACCCCAAGCCGCCGGATGTTTCGGGTCGTCTCAGCGGTGGTGGCCAGAATCGTCTGGAAACAGTCGAACGTATAGCGCGTGATGTCAGGCAGCCATCGACCCCCGCGCGCGACCTGAATATCCGTGCCAGCCTCGATCAGAATCAGGGGAATGCCGTGTTCCTCGGCCCGGGTGATGACATTTGGCATCAGCGCGCCACCGACCCACAATCCAAGATCCGGGCGCCAGTTATCCAGAAATGCCCGCGCCGCACCGCCCTGTTCGGACGGGAGGTTGATCAGTGTGTAGCCCCCGCTTTCCCACCGGGTCAGGTTGGCGTCAGGCGGGGCAGTCAGCAACACCGACAGGCTGGGTCGGGCCTGTTGCAGTCTGCGACAGAAATCAACAACCGCGCGCTGGCGATCCTGCGTGCTGATGTGAATCCATATCAACTCACCCTCGGGGCGTGGGATATAGGGCGTGTCGGCGCTGTTTTGCACCCCCCAGGATAGAACGCGATAAGCGGCCAGGCTAAGTGAGCGCGGTTTGCTCATGAGGCGATCCCGGAACTGTCTGGATCGAGTTGCGCATATAGCGCCGCATGTATGCCAGTGCTGGCGGCGAGGACACCGTTCAGGCGTGGATGGGCGTTGTTGAATCGTAAGGGCTGACCCTGTCGATTGGAACAAATGCCGCCCGCCTCGCGGATGATCAGATCCCCGGCGGCAATATCCCATTCCCAGCTGGGTCGCAGGGTCAGCATTCCGTCGAACCGGCCTTGCCCGACCAGCGCCATGCGATAGGCCAGCGACGGGCGGTAATTTCGTTTGAAATCCGGCACCTGACCCTGCCGCCAATGGTGGGCGTCCAGGTTGGGTTTGGCGGCCAGAATCTCGGCCATTTCCAGGTCAGGCACATGTGACACGGAAATTGGCGCGCCGTTCAGCGTCGCACCTTGCCCCTTGGCGGCGGCATAGAGAAGATCACGCAAGGGCAGGTAGATCACTGCGGCGGTCACCTCGCCTTGCTCGGCAATAGCCAACGAATGTGCCCAGGTGCGTGAGCCTTCGGCAAAGCTGCGGGTGCCGTCGATCGGATCAATGATGAACACGCGGCTTTTTGTCAGCCGGTCACTGGTGTCCTCGGTCTCTTCGCTTAGCCAGCCATATCCCGGGCGGGCGGCAGGCAGGCGCTGTTCCAGCATCACATTGACGGCCAGATCAGCCTCGGTCACCGGGCCTGCACCATCGGGCTTGTCCCAGCGTTGCACTGTGCGGCCCGAAAACTGGGTGGCGATCTTTCCGGCTTCAAGCGCCGCGTCGATCAGAAGGGGCAGATCAGGTGCCGGCAAGGGTCATTCCCTCGATCAGCACCGACGGGACAACGCGCGACAGGTGGGTGCGGGCATCGTTGGCTGGGATGATCCGTTTCAGCATGTCGCGCAGGTTGCCTGCGATGGTGCATTCATTGACCGGGTGCGTGATTTCACCATTCTCGACCCAAAAGCCCGAGGCCCCGCGCGAATAATCGCCGGTATTTGGGTTGATCGTCGATCCGATCATCGAGGTGACGAGCAGGCCCGTTCCCATATCGCGCAACAGGCCTGCGCGGCTTTGGTCGCCTTGCGTCAGGCTCAGATTCCAGTTGCTGGGCGAGGGCGGCCCAGACACGCCACGCGCGGCATTGCCGGTTGAGGTCATGCCCAGTTTGCGGGCGCTGGACAAATCCAGTGTCCAGCCGGTCAGGATGCCGTTTTCAACAACAGCTCTGCGCCGGGTCGCCAATCCTTCGGCATCAAAGGGGCGCGAGCCTGAGGTGCGAGGTCGGTGGGGATCTTCGATCAGGGACAAGTGGCTGGGCAGCACCTGCTCGCCCAGGCTGTCTTTCAACCACGAGGCACCACGGGCGATGGCCGCCCCGTTGCTGGCCCCCAGCAAGTGACCGATCAACGAGGATGAGATGCGTTCGTCAAACAGAACCGGGAAAGTGCCGGTTGCGGGTTTTCGCGCCCCAACCAGTGCCACGGCGCGTTCGCCGGCGGTTCGGCCGATCTCATCCGGGCTACGGAGGTCGCTTTGAAAGATACGGCTGTCGCCGTCATAGTCACGCTCCATCCCTGTGCCTTGGCCTGAGATTGCCACGCAAGAGGTCGAGCGGCTGCTGCGCATGTAGCCGCCGGAAAAACCGTTGCTTGCCGCCAGATGCACGCGATGGGTTCCATAGCTGGCCGCCGCGTCTGACACCTGCGACACGCCGCGAACCGCCATCCCGGCGGCCTCGGCAGCCAGCGCATCACGCAGCAATTCCTCGGCCGCGGGTTCCGGGCTTGGGTCAAACAACTCCAACGCCTGCAGGTCCCAGTCCTGGGCCAGCAGGTCCGCATCAGCCAATCCGGTGAACGGGTCTTCGGGCGCCTCGCGGGCCATGGCGACCGCGCGTTCCGCCATCGCGGTCAGCGTTTCAGGGCGGCTGTCCGAACTGGATACGATGGCCTGCCTTTTGCCCAGAAACACCCGCAGGCCAAGATCGGTGCCTTCTGAACGTTCCGCATGTTCCAACGCCCCGCCGCGCACCTCGACCGACACCGAAGAGCCATCGATCACAATCGCATCCGCTGCCTCTGCCCCGGCCGTGCGGGCAGCGTGCAGCAGGTTTTGGCTGATTTTCTCGGGTGTAAGGGTCATGTGGCCTCCGGTCCTGTTGAATTGGACCTAGCCTTGGACCGCCGGTCCCGCAAGACCTACGGCCTTATTGGATGGTGCAAAATAAGGTGAAAGGGACAAGGGTTGAGAACCGCTGAGGGTGGAAAGGCGACCGAAGCCGCCTTTCCAGGGTTTCCTCACTTGATGCGCTGACCATTGGCCAGGATCTGGCCATCTTCGGTGAACTCGATTTTCGAGTTCAGCGTGTCCGGCTCTTCGCCCGGTACGGCCATCAGACCCATCATCATGCGTGCGCCCATGGCGTCACTTTCGCCAAGCAGACCCATGCCGATGAGCTTATCGATCAGCGCGTTTGCACCAACCAGTTTCAGGTTCGCAACGCCTGAAGGGGCGGGCATGCCGTCGAATTCATCGGTGTTGGAATTGTCGAAAGCGAAATCGCCGTCACCGGTCAGTTCAGCACCAACCAAAGACACCAGCAATTCGTTGATTTTCAGCGAATGCAGCTCACCCGGGGCCTCCTCCGAAAATTCCATGGCCTCGATCGCTTCGGGGTCAAAGAAATTGGTCAGGATTTTGGCCGTGCCGGAGGTATCCAGCGCAATGGTTGCTGGATCGCGAGGCAGGGCGCCTGCGGGGTCAAAGATGCTCCACAGGATGTCCGACATCGTGAAATCCGTCAGGTTCATTGCGAAACCAAAGGGCTGAATTTCTTCGGACTGCTGTACCGGGAATTCGAACTTGAGCCCGGCATTGGCCATGGCGATTTCGATCGGGAAGGGTAAATCAGCCGTGGTGATCGCCAGTTTCGCGCTGTTTTGCTCGATATCATAGGCCAAACGCTCGGAATCGAGGCCGACGCCGAACCGGCCGCCCTCGGATTCGCTTCCCATCGTGAACGCTTCGCCTTCGCTGGTACCCGCGATTGCGGTTTGACCAGCGGCATAGGTGAACACGCCCGAGAAGGAGAAACCGTTGCCATAAAAGGCCTGAGGATCGGAAAAGTCGAAATCCTCGGGGATCAGGCTGTTGCCTTCAAAGGTCAGCTGGTTGGCCGATCCGTCGATCTTGCCGGTATCATTGGACTCAGGGTCGACGAATGCCAGATCATAGGTCAGGCCCGCCGCGGTGAATTCCTGATCCACATCGCGAATCTCACCGATTTTCATGCGCGAACTGCCGGTCACCTCGGTCATCTCAAAGTTCACACCCAGAACATCGTCGGGCATGACCTCGTCGTCGACTATCAACTCGTCCAGCGTGATGCCAAGGGTGTCGGCTGTATAGTCATAGGTCATCTCGTCCGGGGTGCCCGAAACGACCATGTCCAAACCGGTCTGGGAATAGCCGATATTGACGGAAAACGTCTCGCCCTCAGCTTCGCCCGCAATGATCATGGGGAAGTTTTCCGGCATTGCAATGCTGACCGTGCCGTCGCCGTTTTCAGTCAGCGTCATCTCGGGGATGGTCATCTGGAACTGTCCGTCTTCTTCCGGCAGGTCCACCGACATGGTCATGTCGGCGATGGTTGTCACATCTCCGGCAACGGATTGTTCACCGGACACGGTGTACCCCATCTGGGACAGATAGGCCTGCCAATCGTTCCAGACATCTTGGGCGGTAACGTCTGCCAACGCACCCTGGGTGACAACGGCATAAGCCAAAACTGCGCCGCAGCTGCGGCGAAGGAAAACGGACATTAGAGAACCCTTCTTGATCAATTTTGCCGGCATGGTCGTGCCTGCGGCGTCGGGCGTCAAGGGGCAAGGGCTGGACCCTTTCCCCGTTCACGCGTTAGAGATTTACACAATCTAAAACCAACGGAGGTACAGCGTCCCAATGCAGGGCAAAACCGTACTGATAACAGGGGCCAGCCGCGGCATCGGGGCCGAGGCGGGGCGCGTATTTGCCGCAGCCGGGGCGAATGTCGCTTTGGTCGCGCGCAACCGGGACCAGATTTCGGCGCTGGCGGAGGCGCTGGGCGACAATGCCATCGCGCTGGAATGTGATGTCAGCCAGTTCGCGCAAGTAGAACAGGCCGTTGCTGATTGCGTTGACCGATTCGGTGGGTTGGACGTGCTGATTGGAAACGCAGGCGTCATCGATCCGATCTTTCACCTGTCGAACGCGGATGTCGCGGCTTGGGGCACGGCGATCGACATAAACCTCAAGGGTGTTTTCCACGGAATGCGTGCCGCCTTACCGGTCATGCGGGCCGCTGGTGGGGGAACAGTGCTGACGGTTTCGTCGGGTGCGGCGTCAAACCCGGTTGAAGCGTGGAGCCATTACTGTGCCTCAAAAGCAGGGGCGAAAATGCTGACTGAATGTTTGCATCTTGAAGAAGCCATTCACGGCATCCGCGCCCTGGGCCTGTCCCCCGGAACCGTCGCCACGGATATGCAGCGGGTGATCAAGGCCAGTGGTATCAATGCCGTCAGCCAGCTGGATTGGAGCGATCATATCCCTGCCGACTGGCCCGCACGGGCGCTGTTGTGGATGTGTACCAGCGACGCGGATGAATTTTTGGGATCCGAGGTTTTATTGCGGCGTGAAGAAATGCGCCAAAGGATTGGACTGACGTGATTGAACTGACCAGGGCAGGCGGGTTGTGGACGGTCACGCTGAACAACCCGGAAAAAGCCAATGCGCTGACGGGCGCGATGCTGACCGAACTGTCGGAGATTGCCGAGGCTGCAACCGAAGCGCGTGCGTTGATTTTAACTGGCGCGGGCAATGTGTTCAGCGCTGGTGCTGATCTGGATGAGGTGCGCGCCGGTCTTGCGACCTCTGATCTGTGGGAACGCCTGTCCGGCGCAATCGCCGCGTTGCCCTGTTTAACGGTCGCGGCCCTGAACGGGACGTTGGCGGGGGGTGCCAACGGGATGGCGCTGGCCTGCGACATGCGTATCGCTGTGCCGTCTGCCAAATTTTTCTATCCGGTTATGAAGCTGGGGTTCTTGCCGCAACCTTCGGACCCAGTGCGCATGGCGGCCCTGATCGGGCCGTCCCGGACCCGGATGATCCTGATGGCGGGGCAAAAGATCACAGCGGAGGAGGCGTATCGCTTTGGTCTGGTGGATCAGGTGGTAGACCCTGACATGCTGATGCATACGGCGCAGGATCTGGTTGCCGACAGTCTTGCGGCCGACCCGGCGATCGCGGCTGGTATTGGGCAGTTATGTCGATGAGGTTGTCTGCGCTGTACCTGCGTGTCACCGACCCCGATCGCCTGGCCGGGTTCTACCGGGACATTCTGGGGATGTCTGTACATGGGCACCGGCAGAACCAGCGCGTTGGCTATGGTGGGCCGGATGCCGACTTGTTGCTGATGCACGGCGGCGGCGGGTATGCGCAGGACCCGGGGCAGCGCTATTGGAAGATCGGGATCACGTTGCCGGATGTCGATCTTGCGGTGGAATACCTGCGCCAGAAGGGAGTAAAAGTCTCGGACCCGAAGCAGTTTCAGGATATCGGGTATATGTGCCATCTGCAGGACCCCGAGGGGTTTGTGATCGAGCTTCTGCAACATGATTTTCAGGGCAATCGCCCTACAGGTGCTGCAGACCCTGCCGATCCCTTTGCGGGGGCTTGTATTGGCCAGATCACTCTGCGCACCGGGGATATCGCAGCCGAGGATGCTTTTTGTCGCGCGCAGGGCATGCGGTTATTGTCGATGCAGGATGTCTCGCAATACGGGTTCGATCTGCATTTCTATGCATTCACTGACGAGGTTCCGCCCGACGCGGATCTGTGGTCAGTCGAAAACCGCGAATGGCTGTGGAAACGCCCTTACACCACGTTAGAGTTTCAGCACGTCGCCGGTGCCAGGTTCGCGCCAGTGCCGGATTATCGTGGGCTTGAATTTCAGGGGCTGAAGGACACTGTCCGCGATGCCTTTGGCGATCCGGTCCGGCCGGGCTGATCACCGTCCGCGCCGCTTGCCCGGTACTTTCGACCGAAAGCCGGGCGGGCGTTTGCGAACCCAGTTCAGGAATGTCTCTAACCGTGGATGGCTGCGCAGCGCCTCGACCGTGTTGAACGCGCGCGCCAGCTGGGCTTCGGTCAGGGTGGCGTGGATTTCTTTGTGGCAGATCACGTGCAGCAAAACCGTGGGTCCGCCCTTGCCCCCTTTGAGTTTTGGGATCAGATGGTGCAGGCTGCCACCCCCATCGGGGATCGGGCGGTCACAAAGCGGGCAGATCGGATCGCTGTCAGTCATGGTAAAGGTAAGGTCGCGCCAGGCAGCGCGGAAGGCAAGGGGGCAGCAATGGCGCAGGCAGTGATAATCGGGGCCGGACCCGCAGGCCTGATGGCCGCGCAAGAGCTGTCTCGCGCTGGGCACAGCGTGATGGTGGCCGAAGCCAAACCCTCTGTTGCACGCAAATTTCTAATGGCAGGTAAATCCGGTTTGAACCTGACCAAGGATGAACCGTTCGAGATGTTGATGCGATCCTATAGTGGCGCGGCTGACTGGCTGCACCCGATGATTGCAGAGCTCGACGCTGCCGGGGTTCAGATCTGGGCGCGGGACCTGGGCCAAACGCTGTTTACCGGCTCAACCGGTCGGGTGTTTCCCACTGCGATGAAAGCCTCTCCGTTATTGCGCGCCTGGCTTGCACGGCTTGAGGGTTCAGGCGTGCAGATCAAAACCCGGTGGCGGTGGCAGGGCTGGGACGATGATGCACTGATGTTCGACACGCAGGATGGCCGTCAGACCATCGCGGCGGATGTCACCGTGTTGGCATTGGGCGGGGCCAGTTGGGCCCGGTTGGGGTCTGACGGAAAATGGTCGCATATCTTGTCCGAACAGGGCGTTGCGCTTGCCCCGTTTGAGCCTGCGAACTCGGCCCTGTCGGTTGATTGGAGCCATCACATGAAGCCTCATTTTGGCGCTGCGCTGAAATCGGTCCGCTGGATGGCCGGAGAGCTGGGCAGCCGGGGTGAGGCGACGATTTCCGCATCCGGGCTAGAGGGCGGTGGTCTATATTCACTGACCCCGGCTTTGCGCAACGGTGATCCGCTGTTTGTCGATTTGGCTCCTGATTTGGACAAGCAGACCTTGCAGGCGCGGCTTACAGCTAAAAAACCCAAGACGACGCTGTCCCAGTGGTTGAAAAAGTCCCTGCACCTGTCGCCGCAGAAAATCGCGCTGTTTCATGAGATGGTCAGGCGCTGCGCTGTTCCACAGTCCCAACAGATGGCCGCGCTAAAGCAGCTGCCGATCCTTCACGCCGGGCTGCGCCCTATGGATGAGGCAATTTCAACAGCCGGAGGCGTCCCACGCACTGCACTGGATGACGGGCTGATGGTGCGGTCAAAACCGGGCGTGTTCTGCGCTGGAGAGATGTTGGATTGGGAGGCCCCGACCGGTGGCTATCTGCTGACCGCTTGTCTGGCGACGGGACATTGGGCCGGGCGTGCGGCAGCCGATTGGCTGCAGCGCGCCGGTTAGCGGGACCGTGCCAGCATTGCCAGACGGATCATCGCGCGTTCGACCAGCGCCATGGCCGGGGCGGTTTGCCCTGCGGACCGCAGCGACAGATCCGTATCGGTCAGCACCGTCAAAGCCGTCTGCAGCTTGGGTGCACCCCATCCTTGTGCCTGCCGCACAATCCGGTCGCGGCGTTTGCCGTAAACCGGAGGGCGCAATTTGCCGATGC
Source organism: Ruegeria meonggei (assembly GCF_042768335.1). NCBI lineage: Bacteria > Pseudomonadati > Pseudomonadota > Alphaproteobacteria > Rhodobacterales > Roseobacteraceae > Ruegeria > Ruegeria meonggei. The sequence goes on from NZ_JAXHBT010000001.1 coordinate 3,404,770, forward strand.
CCTGCGCCGCGCCGCCGGGATCAGAGGCGCAGGCATAAAGCGTCCGAAAATGCCGGGTGGCGCCGATACATAAGCTGACCGCATTTGTGCCCTGGGATTGCAACCGACGGATCAGCGGCCCGATCTCACCGGCGCGGCCCTCGGCGACCACGTTCAGAACATCGTCCAGCGCGGCCTCGGTCGAGCCCGGCGCGCAGGCTTCGATATCATCGATGGTCAGCTCTGACTCGTCGCCGCGTTTATAGAGAGACAGCTTTTCAATCGTTTGCGCAAAATCGCCCGGGCTGATGCCGGTGGCCAACTCAGCGATGGCCGACATGCTTTCCTGCGGGATGTTCTGCAACCCGGCCTGGGTCAGGACCCGCTCAATTTCTCCGCGCGAGGGCGGATCGTCATAAATGCCAACGGCGTAGGCTGCCGGGTTTGCCTCAAACGCTTTGCGGATTTTCGAGCTGGGCTTGAGTTGTCCGGCCGTGACAATGATCTGCGCGTCACCGGGGGTCCAATCTTGAAACGCTGCGATGATCGCAGGGGCGGCGACATCGGTGGTGTCTTCGACAAACACGGCGCGTTGTCCGGGGAAAAACCCCACCGCCTTGACCGCGTCCAGCAGCAGAGCAGGATCGCCGCGCAAGTCAGCCCCCGGCATGCGGGTCAGGCGCATTTCCTCTTCGGCGCCGGGGCCCAGTAATGCGATCAGAACCTGTTGACGTTTCAGCGCCACACGCATCGCATCCGCGCCGTAGATCAACAGCCCGGCCTTATCCGCATCCGGCTTGGCGAAATACCCGTCAGCCTCGCGCGGGCTGAGCTTCATTTGGGCAATCTCGCTGAGGCGTAAAGCTGGGTGACGATCTGGTCAGACAGAATCACCATCAACCGATCGGTGGCGTCGCGTTCATCGGCCAGCGTCGACACGGTCGATCCCGCGGCAGAATAGCCAACAAAGTTGGAAACATCGCCCGACGCCAGCACTTGCCCTGTTTCATTGGACTTGAGCGTATAGTTGGCGCGCCCGTTTATCGTATAGCGGCTGGTTTCGTTCGACGTTGTGATCGCTGCGCGCTGGGACACGGTCGAGACCCGTACATCCAAAGCGTATTCCTTGCCCGAATTGGCGCTGCGACCCAACCTTTGTTCCAGATTCTGAACCAGAAGATAGCTCTCAACCGTGTTCGGGGCAGAGACCTCAACTTTTCCGTTCAGCTCCGCGCCGGCCCCGCCGGGAGCGTAGACCGGTTCAAAGCCGCAGGCGGCCAGCGCCAGCGGCACCATCAACAGGGTTCTGCGATTAAACAACGACATTTACAATCCGGCCCGGGACAACAATCACTTTCTTCGGTGTGGCACCATCCAGCGCCTTTTGCACAGCTTCGGTGCTGAGCGCGATTTTTTCAACCTCGGCTTTGTCCAATTCTTTGGCCACGCTGATTTCGGCCCGGCGTTTGCCGTTGATCTGGATCGGCAGAGTGACGGTGTCATCAACCAGCATCGCCTCATCTGCGACCGGCCAAGGAGCGGTGGCAACCAGACCTTCGCCGCCCTGATGGGCCCAGATATCTTCGGCCAGGTGCGGTGTCATCGGTGACATCAGCTGTGCCAGTGTTTTGATCGCCTGCTTTTGAGCTGCGGCACCGGCTTTGGATTTGGCCAGCGTATTGGTGAACGCATAGAGCTTTGCAATCGCCGCGTTGAAGCCAAAGCTTTCAACACCAAGTGTCACGTCGCGGATGGATTTGTGCATCTCGCGCAGCAGATCCTGATCGCCATCGCCTGACGCACCGGGATCCATGGCACCGATCTTGTCGCACAGGTTCCAGACCCGGTTCAGGTGCTTAAAGGCCGCTTCGGCCCCGGCGGCGGTCCATTCAACGTCCCGCTCGGGCGGCGAATCGGACAGGACGAACCAGCGCGCGGTATCGGCACCAAAGGCCGAAATGATGCTGACCGGATCGACCACGTTCTTCTTGGATTTGGACATCTTGGCCGAGGGGATGATCTCAACCTCGGTACCGTCGGCCAGTTTGCCGTCGGTTACATCCTCTGGCAGGTGATAGACCGGGCGGCCATTGGCACCGCGGGTCTGATAGATCTCGTGGGTCACCATACCTTGGGTGAACAGCGCATCGAAGGGCTCGATCGCCTTTTCCGGAAGGTGGCCGGTGATCTGCATCGCCCGTGCGAAGAAGCGAGAATAGAGAAGGTGCAGGATCGCATGCTCGACGCCGCCGATGTACTGGTCGACATTCATCCAGTATTCAGCTTCGGCCAGATCGGTGGGTGTTTCCGCGTTGGGCGCGGTGAAGCGGGCGAAATACCACGACGAATCGACAAACGTGTCCATCGTGTCGGTTTCGCGCCTGGCGGGCGCGCCACAGGATGGGCATGCACAATCGCGCCAGGTCGGGTGGCGGTCCAGTGGATTGCCCGGTTTGTCAAAGGTGACATCGTCGGGCAGGCGGATCGGCAGGTTTTCCTTTTTCTCAGGCACCACGCCGCAGCTGTCGCAATGCACAACGGGAATCGGGCACCCCCAATAGCGCTGACGCGACAGTCCCCAATCGCGCAGACGGTATTTGGTGACGCCTTCGCCCCAACCTGCCTTTTCGGCGAAATCGACGGTGGCGTTGATGGCCTCGTCGCCGGTAGCCTCGGTCAGGCCAGCGAAATGATCCACCCAAAGCACCTTTTCGGTTTTCGGTGGAACAAAGGCGATCTTGTCGACTGGGGTGTCGTCATCCAGCGCATAGAAGGTGTCGATCACCGGCAGGCCATATTTACGGCAGAAATCCAGGTCACGCTGGTCATGGGCCGGGCAGGCAAAAATCGCGCCGGTGCCGTAGCCCATCAGGATGAAATTGGCGATCCAGACCGGCAGTTCCCAATTCGGGTCCAGCGGATGCGTGACGCGAATGCCTGTATCATAGCCCAGCTTCTCGGCGGTCTCGATGGCCTCTTCCGTGGTGCCCCCCTTGCGGCATTCGGCAACAAATTCAGCGACCTCTTGGTTTTCCGCCTCAAGCTTCCGCGCAATCGGATGATCGGGCGAGATGCCAACAAAGCTTGCGCCCAGCAGCGTGTCGGGGCGGGTTGTATAGACGGTGATCGGCTCACCATCATCGGTGCGGTCGAACGCAAATTGCAGGCCGCGCGACTTGCCGATCCAGTTCTCCTGCATCAGGCGCACCTTGGCGGGCCAGTTCTCAAGCGTATCCAGCGCGTCCAGCAGCTCCTCGGAATAGTCCGAGATTTTGAAGAACCACTGGGTCAGCTCGCGCCGCTCGACCAAAGCACCCGAGCGCCAGCCGCGCCCGCCTTCAACCTGCTCATTGGCCAGAACCGTCATGTCGACCGGGTCCCAGTTCACCACAGCGTTCTTGCGGTAGACCAAATCAGCGTCGAGCATATCCAGAAACAACGCCTGCTGCTGGCCGTAATATTCAGGGTCGCAGGTGGCAAATTCACGGGACCAGTCGATGGACAGGCCCAGCGGCTTCATCTGGCCGCGCATGTCAGCGATATTGCCGTAAGTCCAATCCTTGGGGTGGCCGCCGATGGCCATCGCCGCGTTTTCCGCAGGCATACCAAAGGCATCCCAGCCCATCGGGTGCAGTACGTTATGCCCGGTCGCCAGCTTGTGGCGCGCAATCACGTCCCCCATCGTATAGTTGCGCACATGTCCCATATGAATGCGACCCGAGGGGTAGGGGAACATCTCAAGCACATAGTATTTCGGCTTGTCCGCCTTGTGGTTGGCGGTGAATATCCCGGCTTTGTCCCAGGCCTCTTGCCATTTTGCTTCGATTTCGGTGGCCGAATAGCGCGACATCGTGCGGTCCTTCGTGAATGAAAACGCCGGGTAAGAACCCGGCGTGGTAATATTGTGATTTTCGGCGGGTGGCTAGAGCTTGTTGTCCGCAATGCGCAACTGACGGGCGCGGGACAGGATCGCATCCTCGACTGCGCGCGTGGTTGCGGCACTGACCGGCGTGCCGCCGCTGGTGAGCAGTGATACTGACAAGGATCGCGCCGCCAGCGCCGGGTCGCTGATGTGCACGGTGGCGCGATAAGACCGGCCACCACCAGGTGGTTTGCCGTAACCTGTTACGATCACGCCGGTAAACGGATCAACTTCTTGCACGGGCAGGAAATTCAGCACATCCAAAGACGCAGACCACAAATACCGGTTCACGTTAGTGACTTGTTCATTTTTTCCGGTGTCGAACACATCCCAGATCGTTGAACGATTCGGATCGTTCAATTCACGCTCTTCAGAATTGCCGCCGACAAGATTCTGGTTGTAAGTGGTCGGGGTGCTTCGGTTGTTGGAGCAGGCAGCAAGCGCGGCGGCCAGTGAAATCAAACCGAAAATCTTTATCAGGCGCATCGTCGACAGGTCCTGTTTCATTGGGCATATGGTGTTCCCTGATACTCCTAGACAAGGTCCCGTTCAGCAACAACCCTATTCTTGTCACTTATAGGTAGGGCGGATGCCGCCCCGGGGCCAAAAAACGACTGTGACATCCTTGCACCAATTTAGGTCGAATGCGGACCATGCGTTTATGCCAAGCTTGCGTAATGGGGGCAAAAAGAGCGAAACGGTTCCCGTGCTGAGACATGTGCTGAGGCATGTGTCGAGTAGAAAAACTTTTGAAACCGAGGGAAACAAGATGAAAAAAGTTCTCTTCGCATCGACCGCACTGATCGCAACCGCAAGTGTTGCAGCGGCCGAAGTAAACTTTAGCGGTTACGGCCGTTTTGGTATTGGCTACGTAGAAGACCGTGTCAACGTGACCGGTGCTACGACCACAGCAAGCGGCGCGATCGTTCCAACCACTGCAGATTCTGACGATGCTATCCTGGTATCTCGCTTCCGCTTGAACATTGACGCAAACGTCGAAACCGACGGCGGCGTTGAGTTCTCGGGTCGTGTTCGTCTGCAGGCTGACGAAGACTCGTCCACTGGCGAAGCCAACTCGGCTGGCCTGAACGGCGCACGCTTCTCGGTCATCTACGGCGGTCTGCGTGTTGACGCGGGCAACGTTGCAGGTGCCTTCGACAACTTGGCAAACTACTACGGTAACGAAGTTGGTCTGGAACTGTTCGCTGGTCAGTACTCTGGCGTGAACTACAACTTCCTGGCTTATTCGTCGACCGGTTCGGGCGCGAACGCTGTGTTCTTCCAGTACGCAGTTGGCGATTTCGCCTTCGGTGCTTCGTATGACCAGCGCACTTTCTTCCCAGGTGGCGGTGTAACAACCGATGCTGACCGTTGGGACGTAAGCGCGACCTATACGTTCAACAACATCACTGCTGCTGTTGCGTACGGTCAAACTGACGCCAGTGGCGCTGGTAGCGACCCAAGCCTGACCGTTCTGACCTTGGGCGGTGAATGGGGCGACTTCGGCGGTACTCTGTTTGTTGCAGACGATGCGACTGAAGTTACCGCAACTGACGGTACTGCATGGGGTCTGTCGGCTTCCTATAACCTGGGTGCTGCAACCACACTGCTGTTCACCTATGGTGACGGTAATGCTGATGCCGACCTGCAGCAGGTTGCTATTGGTGCCATCTACGACCTGGGCGGCGGCGCATCGCTGCGCGGTGGTCTTGGTGTAAACGATTGTGACGTTTGCAGCGACTCCACTATGGTTGCTGACTTCGGTGCCCAGTTCAACTTCTAAGTTGATCTGAACCGTAAGGTTTAAGGGCAGGTCTTCGGGCCTGCCCTTTTCTTTTGCGCCAACATGGTGTTTCTCTGCCCGTAAAGCATGTTGAGGAACCCGATGTCGCTGCAGGAAATCACCGCCCGTATCACCCAAGCCGAAACCACCGCTGGACGACCCGCGGGGTCCGTTAAGCTGATTGCGGTGTCCAAAGTGCAGCCCAATGACCGTGTTCAGGCCGTTCTGCAGGACGGTCACAGGTGTTTTGGTGAAAACCGGGTACAAGAGGCGCTGGGCAAATGGCCGGGGTTCATAGAACAGTTCTCTGAGGTCGATCTGCACCTGATCGGCCCGTTACAGACCAACAAGGCCCGGCAGGCGATGGAACTGTTCAGTTCCATCCATTCCGTAGACCGGCCGAAATTGGCAAGGACGCTGGCGCGTCTGACGCAGGAGACCGGTACTTGCCCGGACCTGTTTCTTCAGGTCAATACCGGCGAAGAACAGCAAAAAGCGGGCGTCTTACCGGCCGAGGCAGATGATTTCATTGCCGAATGCCGGGGTCTGGATCTTCCAGTCCAAGGTTTGATGTGCATCCCACCGGTGGATGAGGAACCTGCGCTGCATTTTGCACTGCTGGCCAAGATCGCCGGGCGCAACGGGCTTGCGGGCCTGTCGATGGGAATGAGCAGCGATTTTGAACAAGCCATAGCGCTGGGGGCGACCCATGTGCGGGTGGGTTCGGCCATCTTCGGGGACCGCATCAAACCGCAGGAATAATCAACCGCGCGCCCAAGTCCACCCGGTTGGCGATCCATCGCAGATGATCGCGGCGAAAGGCAATACAGCCTTCGGTCGGATAACCGGGACGGCGCCATTGATGAATAAAGATAGCCGATCCACGATTGGGCACGGAATTGGGCCAGTTCCAGTCGGTGACCAACACCAGATCATACAACGGATCAGCGCGGCGCAGCTTTTCGTGGCTGAACGCATAGGGCGTGCTAACCAGATGATTGTACTGGTTGTCCCGACTATCATCAGACCACAGGTCGCGCGGACCGATTGGAATGGCCCACGGCACCGGCCTTGCAATCCGGTCCGGGCGGTATAGCATTCCGACGATCTGATGTACGCCGGTTGGTGTGGCCCCATCGCCTTCGCGTTTGGCGTCACTCACCCCGCCTTTACCGATTGAGCAGGGAAAGACACGCCCCGCAAACCGAACGCCACGCGGGGTCAGGACGAGGTCATCAAGGGTCACAACAAATGGCCAGATTTGGCCGCTTTCGTCGCCAGATATCCGCGGTTATGCGCAGTTTCGCCGACTTTCAACGGCACGCGTTCCGTTACGGCGATACCTGTTTTCTCCATCATCGCGATCTTTGCAGGGTTGTTTGTCAGCAACCGGACAGAGTTGAATCCCAGGGATTTGAGGATGTCCGACCCAAGGCGGAAATCACGTTCATCATCCTCGAATCCCAGCCGGTGATTGGCTTCAACCGTGTCAAACCCCTGATCCTGCAGGAAATAGGCGCGCATCTTGTTGGCCAGACCAATGCCGCGCCCTTCCTGATTGAGATACAGCAAGACACCGGCGCCCTCAGACCCCATCTGGGCCAGCGCTCCGCGCAATTGCGGGCCGCAGTCACATTTCAGGCTGCCCATCAGGTCACCGGTAAAGCAGGCCGAATGTAGCCGCGCCAGAACAGGTTTTTCACGGTCAGGGCGCCCGATTTCCACGGCATAATGCTCCTCCCCGCCGTCTTCCGGGCGGAAGACATGCAGCCGTCCGGCCTCGGACACTTCCATCGGCAGCCGCGCGGCGACAACGGAATGCAAAGCACTGCGATCCGCCAGATGCGGTGCGGCACGCGTGTGGTCGATGCAGGTCAGACCATGGGTGGCGGCAAAGTTCCGGCCTTCCTCAACCGCGACAACTACGGCCGCAGGCAACAGGCGCGCGGACTTCGTCAGGGCAATGGCAATGCGGTGTAGATTGGCACTGCCGTGCCGCTCGGTCATCAGAGGGCCCTTCATTGGTGCGCTCAGATCATCCGACGGATCGGCCACGGCCTGCACCCAGTCAATCCCGGCATCTGCCGGAACAACGACCCGTGCCAGGTCGCCATCATAGGCCCGCGCCTTCAGCGTTTCGGCCCGGCGCACAGTGACGGCAACCACCGGCTCGCCGCCAAGCCCACGTAGGTCCGCCAGCCGCTGAGCGCTGAGCGTTTCTGTCGCGATGGCCAGCACGCTGAAACCGCTGCCATCAGTCAGCGCCACCGGCAGCCCCATGCGCAAATCCGCACGGGCCCGGGCCAGCAATTCCGTGATATCGGGGATAAGACTCATCTGTGTTACCCTGTAACGTTCTGGCTTTTTCCTAGCCTGATCAGACGGAAATGTGAAACATTTCCTCCGCGTCAGACACGAGGGCGTGAGACGATTGCAGTAAACCTTGTTGATTGCATCTTCTGCACGCAAGTGATGGAAAAGGCTTAGGAGGAACCGATCATGGCTCAGCTCAAGAAAATCCTGCTGGTGGATGACGACGAAGACCTGCGCGAGGCGCTCAGTGAGCAACTTGTGATGACCGAGGATTTTGATGTGTTTGAGGCGCAGGACGGTCAATCCGCAATGGAGCGAGCCCGTGAAGCGATCTACGATCTGGTCATTCTGGACGTCGGCCTGCCTGATACTGACGGCCGAGAGCTGTGCCGCCTGATGCGCAAACAAGGCGTCAAAAGCCCGATCTTGATGCTGACAGGCCATGACAGCGACGCGGATACCATTCTGGGCCTGGATGCAGGCGCCAATGATTACGTGTCCAAGCCGTTCAAATTTCCGGTTCTTCTGGCCCGTATCCGCGCACAGCTGCGCCAGCATGAACAGTCCGAGGATGCGGTGTTTGTGCTTGGGCCCTATACGTTCAAGCCTGCGATGAAGATGCTGATCACCGAAGAGGATCGCAAAATCCGCCTGACCGAAAAAGAAACCAACATTCTCAAGTTTCTCTACCGTTCCGCAGATGGTGTTGTTGCCCGCGACGTGTTGCTGCACGAGGTCTGGGGTTACAATGCCGGTGTTACCACCCATACGTTGGAAACGCATATCTATCGGTTGCGTCAAAAGATCGAGCCTGATCCGTCCAATGCACGCCTTTTGGTCACAGAATCGGGTGGATATCGCTTGGTCTCTTGATCCGTGGTGGATTGACTTGGATCAAAGTGATACTCTGAACGTATCTTTAAGTTACTCCCAACCCGTGCATGTCCGGGTAATGACATGTACCTCCCTGTTGGACTGCCGGGCCTTAGGGCCCGGCCTTTTTTGTTAGGGTGGTGAGATTTCTAGGTCTGCTTCGAGCCCTTACCGGTCGTTACGCAGTCAGTTCAGTTGACTTTCTTCAACTTAAAGTACGCGTCTGTTTCAAATAGGCTCAGAGTTACGAGGTCTTCACCCAGCCTGTATCGTAGGACGGCTGCATCAGTTTTTGTCTTTTCTTTAGCTCGTTCCAGGCATTCGTCTTTGTCGACCACTAACTTACATTCAGCCAACAGCGCCCGCGCAATTTCTGTAGAAAGTTGGTCTTCTGCCATGAAACGTTCAAAAACCACCCCATTGGCTTTCAAGTATTCTGGTGGGGCCGTTGATTGAGAAATGCGCGATAAATTCGGCGCATGACTATAGGTCTTGCCTGAGACACTCACGGTCTGACGATGGAAAAATGCGATAACACACTGATTGTCAGCGAAAACCACTGCATATTCGATTTGTTTCGATGTGTCGTGCAGCGGATTTTGTTTTAGTGTGAAGCTGCCGGTTTGATGGACAGATTTCCATGCTTCAAAACCCGGGCTGCAATATTCGACAGACGCTAAAACCTGTTCGTGCATTGATGCCTTGCTGACGTTGTTCGGCGTTTTCGCGCAACTGATGAGTAAAAGTCCCAAGAGAACTCCTACGGATTTTGCAAACAACTTTCCAATTTTCATCTAATATCTTCTTTCGGTAAGTAAGCGCCTAGCTATGTATTGCGGCCACTCTAAGTGTATGCGGCTTTTGGCTAGTTGTCCGCCCAGTAGCTACGCAGCCAACCAATCTTGGTCAATAAATCAGGAGAGAACCAATGGCAGGTTTGTCCGCGTAGCTGCCATTGAGCAAACTATATCACTCAGCGGCCTTTTCTCATGGCACCCTATCTCGCACCACGCTAACCTGCGCCAATCGCGACAGAGGAATCCCCAATCATGTCCTTCACCCTTGCCACCTGGAACATCAACTCGGTCCGCCTGCGCGAGCCCATCGTGCTGAAATTGCTGCAGGAAGAGGCGCCGGACGTCCTGTGTCTGCAAGAGTGCAAGTCACCCGTCGAGAAAATTCCGACCGAAGGGTTTGCTGAACTGGGCTATACCCACATGGTTGCGCGCGGGCAAAAGGGATATAACGGCGTCGCCATTCTGTCGCGCTTGCCGATCGAGGATGTTGGTGACAAGGATTTCGCCAGCCTGGGCCACGCCCGCCACATTGCCGGACGGCTGGAGAATGGCGTGACCATTCACAATTTCTACGTCCCCGCCGGTGGTGATGTGCCAGATCGCGAGAAGAACGAGAAGTTTGGCCAAAAGCTCGATTATCTCACCGAAATGCGCGATTGGTTCCATGCGGATAAACCGCAGAAATCCATTCTGGTCGGTGATCTGAACATCGCTCCGCGCGAAGATGATGTGTGGTCGCATAAGCAATTGCTCAAGGTTGTCTCGCATACACCGGTTGAGGTCGATCAACTGGCCGAAACGCAAGGTGCAGGTGGCTGGGTGGATATTACCCGCCAGGACATTCCTGAAGGACCGCTTTACAGCTGGTGGTCCTACCGCGCGCGGGATTGGGATGCTGCAGACAAAGGGCGGCGTCTGGATCATGTCTGGGCCACGCCAGATATCTCGAACTCGGGGCATTCCAGCCGTATCCTGCGCGACGCGCGCGGGTGGGAAAAACCCAGCGATCACGCTCCGGTTTTTGCGACATTCGACCTGTAATTGCGCAACTCGGCCCTTGGTTTCTGACCCCTGGGGTTGCATATAGGGCGCAAACCAGAATGAAAGTGTGAATGCCATGGATCTTTTGAACGCCGCCACCGGCTCTGCTGCCGCTGATCTGATCAAGGACGGGTCCGAGGCTACGTTCATGGCCGATGTCATTGAGGCATCGCAGGACACGCCGATAATCGTCGATTTCTGGGCCCCTTGGTGCGGCCCGTGTAAAACGCTCGGACCCCTTTTGGAAGAGGCCGTGACGGCCGCAAAAGGTGCGGTGAAGATGGTCAAGATCAACGTGGACGAGGCGCAGGCCATCGCGTCGCAACTGCGTATCCAATCTGTCCCGACCGTCTATGCCTTTTTCAAAGGCCAACCTGTGGACGGGTTTCAGGGCGCGGTGCCCGGGTCCGAAATCAAGGCCTTTGTGGACCGCGTGATCGAAGCAGCAGGCGGCGAAAGCCCCGGCGGCCAGTTGGAAGACGCCGTGCAGGCTGCCGAGGAAATGTTGGCCGATGGCGCAGCCGTTGATGCCGCGCAGACCTTTGCCGCCATTCTGGGCGAAGACCCAAACCACGCCGCTGCCTATGGGGGATTGGTGCGCTCGCATATCGCGTCGGGTGATCTGGACCAGGCCGAGGCCATTCTTAATGGCGCGCCTGCCGAGATCTCGACCTCGGCCGAAGTCGAGGCGGCGCATGCCCAGCTGGAACTGGCCAGACAGGCGGCAGATGCCGGTCCGTTGGCCGATTTGACCGCTGCGGTCGAGGCTGACGCCAGTGACCATCAGGCCAGGTTCGATCTGGCACAGGCGCTGCATGCCAATGGCGATGTGGAAGAGGCTGTGGCGCAATTGCTGGAGCTGTTCCGCCGCGACCGCGAGTGGAATGACGGGGCAGCCAAGGCGCAGTTGTTCACGATTTTTGACGCGCTCAAGCCGAACGATCCGATTGTTCTGAACGGCCGGCGCAAGCTCAGCTCGATGATATTTGCCTAATTCGGGATCAGAGCTACACTCGGGTACATGATGCATCCCGCTGACCTTCCGGAAACGGTATCCGTTTTTCCATTGCCCGGGGCGCTGTTGCTGCCCCGCGCGCGCCTGCCGCTGCATATTTTTGAGCCGCGATACCTGCAAATGCTGGACGATGCCCTCAAAACGCAGGAACGATTGATCGGCATGGTGCAGCCCAATCCCTGTCAGAGCAACGAAGACAAGCTGCATCTGATTGGTTGCGCCGGTCGCGTCACACAGTTTTCCGAAACCGAAGACGGCCGGTATCTGATTACGCTGACCGGGATTTCGCGTTTTCGTATCCGTGCGGAACAGGACGCTTTTACACCTTATCGGCGGTGCACCGTCTCGTGGGACGGGTTTGACCGTGATCTGGGCAAAGCCGAACATGACAATAATTTCGACCGCGCCAACTTTCTGGCATTACTGGAGCGGTACTTTTCGTCCCGCCAGATGTCCACAGATTGGGACACGCTCAAGGATGCGGATGATGAATTGCTGTTGAATTCCCTGTCTATGCTGCTGGATTTCGACCCCGAGGAAAAACAGGCGCTGCTGGAAGCGCCCTGCCTGCGCACCCGGCGTGAAACGCTGGTTACCCTGATTGAGTTCGCCATGCGCGGCGGATCGAACGAGGAAAAACTACAATGACCGAAAACGAACACGCCTTTGATCGCCATATGCTTGAGGCGCTAATCTGTCCGCAAAGCCATACGACCTTGCACTACGACGCTGACAAACAAGAACTTGTGTCCAAAGCTGCCGGTCTGGCGTTCCCCATCCGCAATGGTATCCCGGTGATGCTGGTGGATGAAGCGCGCGAATTGGACTGATCGTACCCGTAAACGCGGGCGGGACCTAAATCGCCCGCCCTTGCAGCAGTTTAGGCAGGTCTCCGGTCAGTCCAGCCGCTTCACGTACGAAGCCGCGGCGTAACCCGGGCAGAGAGCCTATCAGCCCCATTCCAAAATCGCGACCCGCACGTAGTAGCGGATTGTCGTTCGAAAACAGTTTGTTGAACACATCCGTCGCCATCGTCAGTGCTGCGGTGTCGAACCGCCGCCACTCTTGATAGCGTTCCAGAACCAGTACCGAGCTGATATCCTCGCCGCGCCGACCGGCCAGTGTCAGCACCTCGGCCAGCGCGCCGACATCGCGCAGCCCTGCGTTCAGGCCCTGACCGGCAATCGGGTGCATACCATGGGCCGCGTCGCCAACCAGGGCCATACGATCACCGATGAAGGAATTGGCGATAGTCAGGTTCAGCGGATAGGTGAATCGATCGCCCTGCAGGCGGATGTCGCCCAGAAAATCGCCAAAGCGAGGGCGCAGAACCTGCAGATAGTCATCCTCGGACAGGGCGTTGATACGCTTGGCCATTTCGGTGCGCTCGCTCCAGACGATTGAGCTGCGATTGCCGGTCAGTGGCAGGATGGCCAGCGGACCGGGGGGCATAAAGAACTGATGCGCGATACCGTGATGGGGCAGGTCGTGCTCGATGGCGCAGACCAAAGCGGTCTGGCCGTAATCCCAACCGCTGCGTTTGATCCCCGCGCGAGTTGCAGTGCCGCTACGGCGCCCGTCGCATCCGACCAGCAGGCTGCCGGTCAGGGTGGCGCCATCGTTCAGGGTCAGGGTGACGCCGGTCTCGTCCGCCTTTTGCGCAACGACGGTCTTGCCACTGATCTGCGAGATGCGCAACTCTTCGACCATCGCCTCCAGAAAAGCGCGACGCAGGTGGCGGTCTTCGACCATGTAGCCCATTGGACCTTCTTCAATCTCGGCATGATCGAAATGCATGAAGAACGGCGACGGACCAGCGCCGGCATGCCCATCGGTAACCTTGATCTCAAGCATGGGCTGGGCCTGATCCGCAATCCGCGCCCAAACCCCGGTCGCGTCCAACAAACGCTGAGAAGCCAGCGCCAGCGCATAGGCGCGGCCATCAAAGGCCGCGTCCTTGCGCAGCTTTTCGTCCAGCGCATCAATCACGGTGACCGTATGACCCGTTTGCGCCAGTGCCAAAGCCAGGGCCGGGCCGTTCAGGCCGCCGCCTACGATCAGAATATCCGACATGTGTTCCATGGCTCGCAATATGCGCGCCCTTTCGGGATTGTCCATGTGCGGTCCTGTCGCTACCGTCCGATACACCACAGGATTTCGAAGGGGGCAGGGATGCAGGACTGGCTGAGCATGACGGCATGTGATCTGGGCCGCGGCATTGGCATGGGGCGCATTGATCCGGTTGAGCTGACGGAAACGTACCTGTCCGCCATCGACGCGCATCCACATCAGGACCGGATCTATGCCCGCGTCACCCACGACCGAGCCCGGTCTGAGGCGCAGGCTGCGCAGGCGCGGGCCAGCCTGGGACTGCGCCGATCCCTGCTGGACGGTGTACCGATCAGCTGGAAAGACCTGTTCGACACAGCCGGCACCGCGACCGAGTCAGGCTCGGCCCTGTTGAAAGGGCGCGTGCCCGAAGCCGACGCGCAGGTCGTGCGCAACGCCACCGCGATGGGCACCGTCTGTCTTGGCAAAACCCATATGAGTGAGTTGGCCTTTTCCGGTCTGGGCCTGAACCCGATCACGGGGACGCCGCCCTGTGTCGATGACGTTGACGCGGTGTCGGGTGGTTCGTCCTCGGGGGCCGCGGCTTCCGTCGCGTGGGGCCTGGCGGCCTGCGGAATCGGGTCGGATACCGGCGGTTCCGTGCGTATCCCCGCGGCCTGGAACAACCTGGTCGGTCTGAAAACCACTGCCGGGCGCGTCAGCCTTGAGGGCACCGTGCCGCTGTGTCTGCGGTTTGATACGGTTGGTCCCCTGACGCGTTCGGTTGAGGATGCCGCGCATATGCTGGCCTTACTGGAGGGCGGCAGTCCTGCGGATCTGCGTGGGGCCAGCCTGCAGGGCCGCTGCTTTGCCGATCTGCAAAACGTCGCCAAGGATGATCTACGCGCTGCGCCGGGCAAGGCCTTTGATGACGCGCTGGACCGCCTGCGTGATGCCGGGGCGGAAATCGTCCCATTGGAAGTGCCGGAATTGAACGAGGCGATGGGCCTGTCTGGCGTTTTGTACACGACCGAGGCCTACGGCCTGTGGCGCGATGTGATCGAAGCCAACCCCGAGGCGATGTATCCTGAAATTCTGGAACGATTCCGGGCGGGTCGTGATGTCTCTGGCCCTGACTACATCGCGGCCTGGTCGAAACTCAAGGCGTGCCGGGCGGCGTGGGATGCCGCAACCGCCGGGTTTGACGCTGTTTTGGCCCCTACTGCACCGATTCTACCACCGAATCTGGATCGGCTGATGAATGATCATGACTACTATGTCACCGAAAACCTGCTGGCCCTGCGCAATACGCGCATTGGCAACCTGATGGGGCTGGCCGCGCTGACGCTGCCCACCGGGACACCGGGTTGCGGGGTGATGATGATGGGCTATCCGGGCTCGGAAGAGGCCCTGTTAAGGCTTGGATCCGCGGCCGAAGCGGCATTGGCTTGAATGCCACAATCCCCTGATTCGGCACCTCTTTGTCTGGACGAAGTGGCTCTGGCTCTGTAACCTGCTAAAAAAACGGGGCGAAAATGATCCCGGTATTGAGGCAGTAGTTATGAATTTCCCCGAGCGGTTTTCGAACCTACCGGAATATGCATTCCCGCGTCTGCGCACCCTGTTGGATCACCACCAACCGGGTGGAGACGTCATTCACATGACCATCGGCGCGCCCATGCATGACTTTCCGTCCTGGGTGACGGACGTGATTGCGGATAATGCTGCCGGGTTTCAGGGTTATCCGCCAAACGAAGGCACACCCGAATTGCGCGGGGCGATCACCGACTGGATCGCGCGCCGCTATGGCGTCACGATGGACCCGGACGCAAATGTGATGGCCCTGAACGGCACGCGCGAGGGGTTGTACAACGCTGCCATGGCGCTGTGCCCAGAGCAGAAGAACGGCGAGAGGCCGGTTATTCTGTGCCCGAACCCGTTTTATCAGGTCTATATGGTCGCCTCGATCTCGGTCGCGGCCGAGCCGGTATTTGTACCCGCCACAGCCGCCACCGATCATCTGCCCGATTACGCTGGTCTGCCCGAGGAGGTGCTGAACCGCACTGCTGTGGCCTATATCTGTTCACCCGCCAACCCACAGGGGGCCGTTGCATCGCGCACGTACTGGGCCGAACTGATCCGGTTGGCTGAAAAATACGATTTCCGCATTTTCGCCGATGAATGCTATTCCGAGATTTACCGCGATGAGGCCCCTACAGGTGTTCTGAGTGTCGCACAAGAGCTTGGCGCCGATCCTGAGCGGGTCACGCTGTTCAATTCGCTGTCAAAACGGTCGAACCTGGCCGGGCTGCGGTCCGGTCTGATTGCAGGCGGTCCCGAGACGATCAAACGGGTCAAGCAATTGCGCAACTATGCGGGCGCTCCGCTGCCCACACCCCTTCAGGCCGCTGCTGCAAAAGTCTGGGCAGATGAGGCGCATGTGGTCGAAAACCGCGCGCTCTATCAGGAAAAGTACGAGATTGCAGATCAGGTCTTTGCGGGTCTACAGGGTTACATGCCGCCCGAGGCCGGGTTTTTCCTGTGGCTGCCGGTCGAAAATGGTGAAGAAACCGCATTGAACCTGTGGCAGAAAACCGGTGTTCGGGTGCTGCCCGGCGGATATCTTTCTCAAGGTGATCCGGGGAAAAACCCGGGCGAGCAATTTATCAGGGTCGCAATGGTGGCCCCAAAAACAGAGATGCGGCAGGGGCTGATCAAGCTCCGCGACTGCATCTATTCGTGAGGTACGAGGGCAAAATGGCATCATATAATGCGCGCAACCGCGATCCATTGCTGGACAGCACCACGCAGGCCGCCATCGAGCGGCGCAGCAAGGAGCTGATCGGGCTTGCCCTGATCCTGTTGGGGTTGGCTTCTGCCGCGATGATCTGGTCCTACACGCCGGATGATCCGAACTGGATGGTGTCAACTGATACCGCAGTTCAGAACTGGCTGGGGCGTGCTGGGGCATCGATCATTTTTGTTCTGAATACGCTGTTTGGACTTGGTTGCTGGGGTATCGCCGTATTTCTTCTTGTTTGGGGCCTGCGTTTTGTAACGCATAGCGGCATCGAGCGTCTGTTCTGGCCAGCTGTTTTGTTTGCGCCTTGGCTTTTGTTGATCGCACTTCATATGGAAACTCTGAACGCTAGCTCCGACTGGCAATCCAGCCACTCCTTCGGACTGGGCGGTATGCTGGGTTACACGTTCCTCGGCGCGTTGCTGTCCTTGATGCCTACCGGAATGGTCTTTGCGGTAAAACTGTTGTCCCTTTTGTCTTTGCTAGCGGTTTTCGCGGTAGGCTCAGTGGTTCTGGGCTTTACCAAGGCTGATGTACGCAAGGGTTTTCGCGCCTTTCTGCTTGGCCTTGTCATGGCCTACGACATGCTGATGAATCTGCTGGGCCGTGGGGCGGTTGCCACCGCGCAGGCCGCGCGCGACCGACATGCGCAATGGGAAGAGCGTAAAACTGCCCGTGCTGATGCTATGTTTGATGACGAACTGGCCTATGAAGACCCAGTATTCGAAGAATATGAGCCCGCGGTGTCGGAGCCTGCAAAAATCGGTCTACTGTCGCGTATTCCTGACCTGATCCGCCGCCCCGAGCCGATGCCGGAACCCGAGCTGATTGATTGCGAACCTGTCTCCGGTTTCGATGAGATGCCGGGCGAAGATCGTATCCGTTCAAAGATCTCGGCAGCCGTCCGCAGTCGCAAGGTCGCAACAGGTGAAATGACACCCGAGCCCAATCCGGACTTGCCACTGACCAAAGGGCGCGGCAGAGGGCCGGACCCGTTGATTCTGAACTCTGGAGCCGCTGATGATCTGCCGCCTGAGCCGCCGGTAACCTCGGCTGGGCTGCCGCCCGAGCCAATGCTGTCGGCAGATCCCGCTCCAGAATGGCAGGAACCGCTGCATCGTGACTATGCCGCCGAGCCGGATTTCGAGGATGAGCCCGTGTTCGAGGACGCGCCAGCACCAGCCCCTCAGGCGCAACCGGCGATGAAAATCCCTGTGGCCGAGCCACGCAAGCCGGTGGTTGCACAGCCCGTGCGCCGTACCCCACCGCCTTCGCGCAGGGCCCAGGCCGAGGCACAGCCCGCCCTGTCTTTCGAAGACAAGCATTCGGATTTCGAACTGCCACCGCTGAGCCTGCTGTCGAACCCATCCAGCATTGAACGCCACCACCTCAGCGATGAGGCGTTGGAGGAAAATGCACGCATGTTGGAAAACGTGTTGGATGATTACGGCGTCAAGGGCGAGATCGTCAGCGTCCGCCCCGGCCCTGTTGTCACCATGTACGAGTTGGAACCGGCCCCGGGCCTGAAAGCGAGCCGGGTTATCGGTCTGGCCGACGATATCGCGCGCTCGATGTCGGCATTGTCGGCACGTGTTTCGACCCTGCCGGGGCGCTCGGTGATCGGGATCGAACTGCCCAATGAAAACCGCGAGATGGTGGTGCTGCGCGAAATCCTTGCCAGCCGTGATTTCGGCGATGGCAACCACGCGCTGCCACTGGCGCTGGGCAAGGATATCGGCGGCGAATCCATGGTCGCAAACCTGGCCAAGATGCCTCACTTGCTGATTGCGGGGACAACCGGTTCCGGTAAGTCGGTCGCGATCAACACCATGATCCTGTCGCTGCTGTATAAGCTGACACCGGACGAATGTCGCCTGATCATGATCGACCCCAAGATGCTGGAGCTGTCCGTCTATGACGGCATTCCGCATCTGCTGTCGCCCGTTGTGACCGACCCAAAGAAGGCGGTTGTCGCCTTGAAATGGGTCGTGGGCGAGATGGAAGACCGCTATCGCAAGATGTCCAAGATGGGCGTGCGCAATATCGCGGGCTACAATGGCCGCGTAAAAGACGCGCTGGCCAAAGGTGAATTGTTCAGCCGCACTGTCCAGACCGGGTTTGACGACGAAACCGGCGAGCCAACGTTCGAGACCGAAGAATTCGCGCCCGAGGCGATGCCCTACATCGTCGTGATCGTCGACGAGATGGCTGACCTGATGATGGTCGCAGGTAAAGAGATCGAAGCCTGTATCCAGCGTCTGGCGCAAATGGCACGAGCCTCGGGTATTCACTTGATCATGGCGACGCAGCGCCCGTCGGTCGACGTGATCACTGGCACCATCAAGGCGAACTTCCCAACCCGGATTTCGTTCCAGGTGACCTCGAAAGTCGACAGCCGGACCATTCTGGGTGAAATGGGGGCCGAGCAACTGCTGGGGCAGGGCGATATGCTGTATATGGCTGGTGGCGCCAAGATCACCCGCTGCCACGGCCCGTTTGTCTCGGACGAAGAGGTTGAGGAAATCGTCAACCACCTGAAACAGTTCGGCCCGCCCGATTACGTGAATACCGTGTTGGATGGCCCGGCCGAGGACAAAGCTGACAATATCGACGCGGTTCTGGGTTTGAACACCGGTGGCAACACCAACGGAGAAGACGCCCTGTACGATCAGGCGGTGGCGATTGTGATCAAGGATCGCAAATGCTCGACCTCGTATATTCAGCGGAAACTTGCCATTGGATATAACAAAGCTGCTCGGCTTGTTGAGCAAATGGAAGATGAAGGCGTTGTTTCATCGGCAAATCATGTCGGTAAGCGCGAAATCCTCGTCCCCGAGCAATAGGATATTTAATAACAGGGGCAAAAAGCCTATCTGATACCTCATGAAACAGATTGCTTTTGCCCTTGCCCTGACATTGGCCGCCCCCGCCGCGTGGGCCGCGGATAAGTTGCCATTGTCGCAGATCTCCAACTATCTGAACGATCTCAAGACCGTTGAGACCACGTTCACGCAAGTCAACGATGACGGCTCGCTCAGCACCGGTAAGCTGTGGATTGAGCGGCCCGGAAAGATGCGGTTCGAATATGACCCGCCCAGCAGCGCGGTTGTTCTGGCGCGTGCCGGGACGGTGCAGATCTTCGATCCCAAGTCCAACCAGCCGCCGGAACAATACCCGCTGAAGCGAACGCCGCTGTCACTTGTGTTGGCGCGCAATGTGAACCTGGGACAGGCCAATATGGTTGTGGGTCACGACTTTGACGGCACGGCGACGGTTGTCACTGCGCAGGACCCGAAAAACCCCGAATCCGGCCGGATCGAGTTGATGTTTACCGGCGATCCCGTCGAGCTGCGCAAGTGGGTCATTCACGACAACGCTGGCAGCCAGACAACCGTGTTGCTGGGTCAGCTCAGCACGGGTGGCAACTTCAATAACAGCTTGTTCTCGAAATCAAAAAGAAGCGGGTCAGCCAATCGCTGACCCGCGTTTCTTTCAATGGCGGCAACCCGCCAGCTGCGCCTGATACAGTTGCGCGCGCGCATCCACATCGTTGGCGACATTCAGTAGCCAGGTCTTGCTGTAATGGCTGCCGCGTGCATAGCCCGTGTGGCCTTCGTGGTAGGCCAGATACTGATTGCGCGTGTCGCCCAGGTTGATGCCGTTGCGCTGATTGGTCTTGTTCATGTACCAGCCGATAAAGTCCGACGCATCGCGAATCCTGTCCCGCTTGGCACGGCGTTTGCCGGTTTCGCGCTGGTATTCGTCCCATGTGCCGTCCAGCGCCTGACTGAACCCATAAGCGCTGCTTTGTCGGCCCATCGGGATCACGCCCAGAACATATTTATGCGGTGTGCGCGCGTCATGCTTATAGCGGCTTTCCTGATAGATCGTCGCCATCTGAACGTGAACCGGGACGCCCCATTTCCGCTCTGTGCTTTTGAATGCCTTGATATAATCGGGACGCTCTCGCGCAATGCTGCACGCATCATTGAGTTTGGAGGGGGGGTGTTTGGTCCCACCACAGGATGCCAAAAGCAGCACCCCGAAGAGTACGAAAAGAATTCTGCTCATGTGCCTCGTGCCTTTTTTCTTTATTCTAGCGCAGATTGAGCTTTTAGGAAATCACAATCGTTACAGAACAATAGCTAGAATTAGAGGTAAAGCACCCACAGACAGCACGGTTGAGACCATGACCATGCCCGCTACAACGTCTGCATCCGCATCGAACCGTTCGGCCAGCAGATAAGATGTCACGGCTACCGGCGTACACATTTGCAAAAGTAAAACGCCAAAGGCGATCGGCTCCAGGCTGAAAATGGTGCCAAACCCCCAACCGAGAGCAAAGCAAACACTGAGTTTCAGCAGCGACAGCCATATCGCCTGACCCAGACTGCGCGTTGTCAGACGGGCGATTGCGACCCCGACAGTGATCAGCATCATCGGGATCGCCATCTGGCCCAGCAATTCCAACGTGTTGGTCAGGAACACTGGCGTTTGCCAGCCCCGCCATAAAAACACAGCCCCTAGCAGCGTGGCCCAGACCATCGGTTCGCGCGCGGCTTTTCCAAAGCCGCCTTTTCCGGCCACCAGATAGATGCCGTAGGTAAAGGACAGCAAAGCGGTAACCGCCAGAAAAACAACCGCATAGCCCAACCCGGCCTGGCCAAAGGCAAATACGCACAGGGGCAGACCCAAATTACCGGTATTCCCGAAAATCAGCGGTGACAAATAGGTTCGGCGATCCAGCCCACGAAGCCGCACGAACAGCTCAAATACCGAAGCCAGCCCAATATGGCCGACAATCGCGGCCAAGGTAAACCGGGTCAGTTCACCCGCCGGAATCTCGGTTTGCATCAGCGCAACAAATATCAAGCTGGGCACCGCCAGGGTCACACCCAGGCGCGTGACAAACTCCAACCTGTATTCAAATCCCAGCTTGACCCAGGTAAAACCAATCCCTGCCAACAAAAAAACCGGCGCAACGATTTCGAACACTGTCAGCAGAAGGTTCACAGACTGTTTCCCCTAATTTCAGATCAATGATTGGCATTTCCGCCCGGAAAGAGGTAATAAGACCATTGGGGGCCGACAAATGCTGAAGACACAAGCCAAGTACCGCCTGGGCCAGGTGGTCCGCCACAAAAAACATCCCTTCCGAGGGGTGATTTTTGACGTGGACCCGGAATTTTCAAATACCGAAGAATGGTACGAGGCGATTCCGGAAGATAGCCGGCCGATCAAGGATCAGCCGTTTTATCATCTGCTCGCAGAAAACGATCAATCCTTCTATGTTGCTTATGTTTCTGAACAAAATCTGATTGCCGATCAATCTGGCGAACCAGTTGAGCATCCCGATATTCCAGATATGTTTGGCCCGTTTGAAAACGGTGGCTATCCTCTCCATTTTCATCTGAACTAACGTCGCACGTGTGTAGGCACAGGTCAGTATCCAAGTGCACATCCGTCTTTTCGCGGGTCACTTGCCCCCATTAAAGTGCCGTTTTTGCAGATTCGGATCGCCTGTGCTCCACCCAACGGTGTTTCCGGTACTTCTACTTTGTGTCCAATATCGCCTAATTGTTGAGCGGTCATGCGCGAAATTTCCCGCTCCAGTTTTAATACACCCTTGTCGGCAAAAGCCCTTGGTGCATCGATGCTGGCCTGTAGGCCAAGACCGTGATCGACCATATTCGAGACAAACCGAGTGTGCCCGGTGGGTTGATATGCGCCGCCCATCACGCCGAATGGCATCAGGACGCGGCCATTTTGTTTCAACATTCCCGGAATGATTGTGTGCATGGGGCGTTTGCCGCCCGCCAGCTCGTTCGGATGTCCGGCCTGCAGCGTGAGCCCAGAGCCGCGGTTCTGTAGCAACAGCCCATATCTCTCGGACGCAATGCCAGAGCCGAAGCTGTGAAAAATCGAGTAAATCAGCGACACCGCCATCCTGTCCCGGTCGACTACGGTGATGTAAACGGTGTCCTTATGGATAGCCTCGGTCAACGGAGCAGCAGTTGGCATCGCGCGTTTTGGGTCGATCAAAGCGGCCAATTTGTCGGCCAGTTCCTGGTCCAGAAACCGATCCGCATGTGTCATGTGGTCGGGGTCAGCAATGAACCGGTTGCGCGCGTCATAGGCGAGTTTCGAGGCTTCGGCTTCGATATGGATACGTTCGGCCCCAAAGGGATCCATACTGGCAAGGTCGAAGTTCTTCAGGATGTTCAGCAATAAAATGGCTGTGGCACCCTGTCCGTTTGGGGGATGCTCAACCAGATCCAACCCCTGGTATTCCCCGCTGAGGGGCTGGGCTTCTGAGCATTTGGTGGCCAGAAAATCCCCGGCCGTATGTACGCCACCCAGTTGGGTGAGAGCACCGATCATGTCATCGGCAATTTCTCCGGAATAGAACGCGTCCCGGCCATTTCTGGCGATCTGGCGGAGAACTTCGGCCTGACCTGGCGCTCGGAAAACCTGACCAATTTCAGGTGCTTGGTCGCTGATCAAGTAATGTTTGCGCGCCGCGCCTTGCAGCGTCTGCACGGCGATCTTCCAATCAAGCGCCACTCTCGGGGCAACCGGGACGCCGGTTTCCGCATAGTGAATGGCGGGTTGCAGAAGAACGTCCAGACCCAGTTTGCCTTCGGTTTCAGCCAAATGGCAGAACGCATCGACCGCGCCGGGCACAGTCACCGCGTCCGCCGTATTCAGGGGCACTGCCGACAGCCCCCGCGACCGCAGCGTGTCTGCGTTTGTCGCCGAGGGCGCGCGGCCCGAGCCGTTCAGCGCGCGAATGTCATCTTCGCCCGCCCGATTGTACAAAACAAAGCAATCACCGCCCAATCCGGTCATCTGCGGTTCGCAAATCCCCAGAACAACGGCCCCCGCGATGGCGGCATCCATTGCGTTGCCGCCCCGAGCAAGAATGTCCACGGCCACCTTGGCCGCCAGGGGATGAGATGTGGCGCACATGCCTTCGGTCGCCAGAACTTCGGAACGGCCCGGTGTGTGAAAATCCCGCATGACGCTGTTCTTCCCTTATTGAACTCGCCGAAAGTATCGCGTGCTTTGCGGTTGTCCAGTCACATGAAGGGGAAGATCCTCGGCGCCGTTCACTGGGTGGGGGCTGTGACACGTGGCGCCGAGGGAAGCTATCTGAGCTACGAGTACATGTTTGACCGTCCTTTGCGGCGCGACAATGGTTCGATCTGGGCCTTATTATGACCTTTTCTTGCCGCTAAGGGGATTCCGGGAAGTCGAACCGCAGCGATAATCTGTTGCAACCTTCGCTGTGTTCATAGCGGATGTCACTGGTGAGTTCGTGAATCAGAAACCAGCCAAACCCGCCTTCGGGCAAGCCTTGGATGGTCGAACCCAAAGGTGCGGGAACGCCGTCTGGCACACGAAATCCCGGTAGGGGGTTGCCAGTGTCGGCAATCAGAATCTCCAGCCAGTTTTTGTGCAGACGGCATCGTACCTGGACTTTTGCAGGGGTGACGTCGGCATAGGCGTGTTCGACCACATTGTTGATTGCTTCAGCCAGTGCAATCTTTACATCGCTGGCCTTATGCGGCGGAAGGCCTTGCGTCTCAAGGCATTTGCTAAGCTGCGCAATCCCGGCGCTGGCCTCGGATTCCGTCGCTGCAAAGATCAAATCCAAACATTTGCCGTTACACATGGGCGTTGTGCCTATTCAGAGAAACAGAAAAGTCAGTCTGCCGTTGCCGACAAGGCGTCATCCAGCGTGGGGTACAGTTTGAACACCGTGTCCATGCGGGTCAGACGAAACACCTTTTCGACAAAAGGATGCAGCCCTGCCAAATCCAGCCTTCGGTCATTTCCAAGCTGTTTCATCGAGGCGACAATGGCACCCAACCCGCTGGAATCGATGAATTCGACGCTGGTCAGGTCCAGTACAACCCGCGTGGCGCCACCTTCGGCCTCGCTGCGCATGTCTTCCTTGAATTGTATCGCCATGGACGCATCAATCCGGTCCGCTTGAACCTTGATGATCTGGGTGGCGTCGGTTGTTGTGCTGGTCAGGGCCATGCGCGACGGTCCTTTAATCTGAAATCACTGGTAGAAATACGCTAGACGGCAATTCTTACCATTCGGTATCCATCGAACGGAAAACGAAGAGGAGCATCCAAATGAAGCAGGTCATTATCGCCGGAGCAGCGCGCACCCCCATGGGTGGGTTTCAGGGAATGTTCGACGGTGTTGCCGCGGCGGATCTGGGCGGTACCGCCATTCGCGCCGCCCTGGACGGTGCCGGAACTGATACTGTTGATGAGGTGCTGATGGGCTGCGTTCTGCCTGCCGGGCAGGGTCAGGCGCCGGCACGTCAGGCCGGGTTTGCCGGGGGGTTGGGCGAAGAGGTGCCTGCGACCACACTCAACAAGATGTGCGGGTCGGGCATGAAGGCGGCGATGATGGCCTTTGATCAGATCGCTTTGGGGTATGCCAATACGATGGTGGCCGGTGGGATGGAGAGCATGACCAACGCGCCATATCTGCTGCCCAAGATGCGCGGTGGGGCGCGCATTGGCCACGGTCAGGTGGTCGATCACATGTTTCTGGACGGGCTCGAGGACGCCTATGACAAAGGTCGCTTGATGGGCACCTTCGCCGAGGATTGCGCCGAGGCCTATCAGTTCACGCGCGAGGCGCAGGATGAATATGCGCTGCAATCGCTGTCCAATGCCCTGTCCGCGCAGGAAACCGGTGCGTTTGCAGATGAGATCGCGCCGGTCGTCACCCGGACCCGCAAGGGCGCGCTTCGTTTTGCCGAGGACGAACAACCCCAATCCGCGCGCCCGGACAAGATCCCGACGCTGAAACCAGCCTTTCGCAAGGACGGCACTGTCACGGCGGCGAATTCCTCGTCGATCTCAGACGGGGCGGCGGCTTTGGTTCTGGCCTCGGCGGAGGCGGCCGAAGCGCAGGGCCTGACCGTGCGCGCCCGGATCATGGGCCATGCCAGCCACGCGCAGGCACCGGGCCTGTTCACGACGGCTCCAGTCCCGGCAGTGCAAAAACTGCTGTCTCAGATCGGATGGGCGAAGGAAGAGGTCGACCTGTGGGAGGTCAACGAAGCCTTTGCCGTGGTGCCGATGGCTTTCATGCACGAAATGGGCCTGTCGCGGGACAAGGTGAATGTGAATGGTGGGGCCTGTGCGCTGGGCCATCCCATAGGGGCATCGGGTGCGCGGATCATGGTCACTTTGCTGAATGCACTGGAAAAGAGGGGCCTCAAACGCGGTGTTGCCGCCATCTGCATCGGCGGGGGCGAAGGCACGGCAATCGCCATCGAACGGGTTTGACGCCCCGTCTTTTTCGGCATACTCGAAAGGGGTTCTCTGCCGGAAAAGACACCCATGACTCTGGATTACAACACGCTTGCCAAAACCATCGCCGCACTGACCGAAGGTGAAACCGACGAGATCGCGTTGATGGCGACTGTTGCGTGCGAGGTGCATCATTCCGATACCCGCTTTGACTGGACCGGGTTCTATCGCGTGACCGCGCTCGAAACGCTGAAAATCGGCCCCTATCAGGGCGGCCACGGCTGTCTGGTGATCCCGTTTTCCCGCGGTGTCTGCGGTGCGGCGGCGCGCACAGGCGAGCCACAGCTGGTCCCGGATGTTGAGGCGTTTCCCGGCCATATCGCCTGTGCCACATCTACGCGGTCAGAGCTGGTTCTGCCGGTGCGGAATGCACAGGGAGAAATCTTTGCTGTGTTCGATATCGACAGCGATCAGCCAGACGCGTTTTGTCAGGACGATGCGGAAAAACTGGGCGCTATTTTGAATGCGGTGTTTGCGCGGTAGACACTATTGCGCCCATAGGCCGGGCATCTGGTCCAGGGTGACATAGCAGGCCGTGCCCTGAACCAGTACGATCGCAAACAGCCAGACCGTGAAACGGGTTTTGCAAGTCTTGTGGCCAAAAATCCACCGTCCCAACACCGCGCTGGGGCTGCCGCCCAAGGCAGCCAGCCACAATAATCGGCGCTCGGGCACACGCCGTTTGCGGCGTCTGGCCTGCATCTTGTCCCAGCCAAAGGCCAGCAATGTCAGACCGTTGACGGCCCACAGGTATATCACCGCAATCCACATGCCAGACGCATAGTCAAACCGGGCTACAGTTCCAAGTGAAAAAATCCTTGGAATTTTCACTGATTCGGGTCATCGTGAAAAAAGAAGACAAAATTTCACCATCGCCGGAGGACCCCGTGAACAGCCAAGCCCCGCATAGCGCAACACTCGGAGCCGATATCCGGGCCTTGCGCAAAGCCCGTGGGCTGACCCTGACCGAGATCGCCGAGCGGCTGAACCGGTCGGTCGGGTGGCTTAGTCAGGTTGAGCGGGACATGTCCGACCCCTCGATCTCGGACTTGCGGCAGATTGCCGAATGTCTGGGGGTGCCGATGTCGATGCTGTTTGCACATTCGGCGGCGCCTGCAGACGAACAAGGCTATATCGTCCGCGCGGGCGCGCGCCGTCCCATGGGGTCAGGCGACGAAGGGCTGATCGAAGAATTGCTTTCGCCCGATCTGAGTGATGATTTTGAGATGGTGCATTCCACGTTCAAGCCGCATTCGAAAATGCAAACGCCTGCAGATCGTCCCACTCAGGAGGTTGGTTATATGGTGTCTGGTCGTCTTGACCTGACGATCGGCGCGCGTAAGTTCTCGGTCGGGCCGGGCGACACGTTCCGCATCAAGAATGAGCCCTATCAATGGGCCAACCCTTATGATGAGCTTGCCGTGGCCGTCTGGGTCATTGCTCCGCCGGTGTACTGATGAGCTTTGAGGCCTGGACCATATTCGCGCTGTTCTGGGTGGTGTTTGTGACCACACCAGGGCCGAATGCGGTGAATTGCATCTCAAACGGGATGAGCCTGCCGTTTCCCAAGGCCATGCTGGGCGTTCTGGCAATCCTGACACAGGCCAGTGGCTTTTTGATCCTGTCGGCGCTGGGCGTGACGGCGTTGATCGCGACCTCGCCTACGGCGTTCTTTATTGCCAAGCTGATGGGCGCAGGGTTTCTGATCTGGCTCGGCGTGCGGGGGTGGATGAACGCAACCAAACCGGCGCCCGCGTCAGAACGACCCGCGCGCCACGTCTATCTGCACGCGCTGGCCGTCGCCACGATCAACCCCAAAAGCGTTGCGGGTTATCTGGCTGCGTTTTCGCAATTCGTGCAGCCCGACGTGCCGATCTGGCAGCAGATGACAGTGATCATGCCCACTGCGCTGGTTCTGACCACGCTCAGTTACACCGGATTTACGGTACTGGGTGCTGTGATGGGCAAGGCCGCCCTTGGGGCTGTTTTCAATACCTGGGTCCGTCGTGTCATGGCGACCTGTTTCATCATCTATGGCGTGTTGCTGGGGGCCAGTACCGCACCTTCAGCAAGAGGATAAATCAATGCATACCGGATCCTGCCTGTGCGGTGCTGTTG
This sequence comes from Ruegeria meonggei, assembly GCF_042768335.1. Lineage (NCBI taxonomy): Bacteria > Pseudomonadati > Pseudomonadota > Alphaproteobacteria > Rhodobacterales > Roseobacteraceae > Ruegeria > Ruegeria meonggei. The sequence continues at coordinate 3,432,804 of NZ_JAXHBT010000001.1, forward strand.
CATTTACCATCGATGGCACCCTTTCCCAGCCCTCGGCCTGCCATTGCGGTCAATGCCGAAAGCAATCGGGTCATGTTTGGGCCTCTACCTCGGCCCATCAGGACAAGCTGAGCTTTACGGCAAGTGACACACTTACCTGGTTCCGCGCGTCAGACATCGCTCGGCGCGGGTTCTGCAACGCCTGCGGGTCGTTCCTGTTCTGGCAGCACAATGACGAGGACACGATTTCGATTTCCATGGGCGCGCTGCGCGAGCCCACGGGCCTGAAACTCGCCCGGCACATCTTTGTGGCCGACAAGGGCGATTACTATGACATCACAGACGATCTGCCCCAAGAGGCACAGTAATAGGGATCAAGACACATGAGTGATTTTCCGACAAAAGCCCGCGTTGTCATCATCGGCGGCGGTGTGGTGGGGGCCTCCTCCCTTTTCCATCTGGCAAAAAAGGGCTGGACCGATTGCGTTCTGCTCGAAAAGAACGAACTGACCGCCGGATCGACATGGCACGCGGCGGGTAACGTACCTACTTTTTCGACCTCGTGGGCGATCATGAACATACAGCGCTATTCAACCGAGCTGTATTCGCGATTGGGCGAAGAGGTTGACTATCCGATGAATTACCATGTCTCGGGTTCACTCCGTTTGGCGCATAGCAAAGAACGGATGCAGGAGTTCGAACGCGCGATGGCGATGGGTCGCTATCAGGGTATTCCGATGGAAATGTGGACGCCGGACCAAGCGAAAGAGAACTATCCGTTCCTTGAAACCCATGACCTTGAAGGTGTGCTGTACGATCCGACCGATGGCGATATCGACCCTGCACAGCTGACACAGGCGCTGGCCAAAGGCGCCCGCGACATGGGCCAGAAGATCATCCGCTTTTGCCCGGCAACCAATGTGACGCAACATGACGACGGCACATGGACCGTGCACACCGATCAAGGCGACATCGCCTGTGACTATGTGGTAAACGCCGCCGGGTACTATGCGCAGCGTGTCGGCGAATGGTTCAAGCCTTATGGCGGCCGCACCGTGCCTGCGATGGTCATGAGCCATCAATACCTGCTGACCGACGAAATACCCGAAATCGAAGCCTGGTCCAAAGAGCACGGTGGCAAGCTGCCGCTGTTGCGCGACGTCGACATCTCTTACTACCTGCGGCAGGAAAAGAATGGCTACAACCTTGGTCCGTACGAGCCCAACTGCAAGGGCCATTGGATGACCGAGGATGACCCGATGCCTGAAGATTTCTCATTCCAGCTGTGGAATGACGATCTGGACCGGATCGAGGACATTGTCACCGACGCGATGGATCGGGTGCCGCTGATGGCCACCTCTGGCGTGGGCCGGGTGATCAACGGGCCGATCCCTTATGCACCGGACGGTCTGCCGCTGATCGGGCCGATGCCGGGTGTGAAGAACGCGTTTGAGGCGCACAGCTTTACCTTTGGCATCGCGCAGGGGGGCGGCGCAGGCAAGGTGCTGGCCGAATGGATCGTCGATGGTCACACCGAATGGGATATGTGGGCCGTCGATCCACGCCGGTACACCGACTATACCGATCAGGACTATTGCAACCAAAAAGGCATGGAGGTGTATGGCAATGAATACGCCATGCATTACCCCCATCATGAATGGCCTGCCGCGCGCGACAAAAAGCTGTCGCCGGTCCATGACAAGGTCAAAGAACAGGGCGGTGTGATGGGCGTCTATAATGGATGGGAGCGCGCCAACTGGTTCGCGCAGCCGGGCGACGACACGTCGCTTGAGGCCACGCATACCTGGGGCCGCGCGGGCCCGTGGGAGCAGCGCATCAAAGAAGAATGCGAGGCGGTGCGCGACCATTGCGGTGTACTCGATCTGCCAGGCTTTTCCCGTTTCATGGTCAAAGGTGACGGTGCAGCCGAGACGCTGCGCGGGCTGATCACTGGTGGGTTGCCCAAGATCGGTCGCATCAATCTGGTCTACATCTCGGACCAGCGCGGTCGCATCCTGACCGAAATGTCCTGCATCCGTCTGGGCGAGGACGAATTCATCATGATCACTGCGGCCACCGCGCAGTGGCACGATCGCGATATCCTGGTCAATGCGATGCCCGCGACCGTTTCGGTCAAGGACGTGACAACCACCCGCGACACCCTGATCGTGACCGGACCCAAATCGCGCGAGATCCTGTCAGGCCTGGCTGACGCGGATCTGTCCAGTGGTTGGCTGACGCACCAGTCTGCCACGGTTGCGGGCAAGCCTGCTTTCCTGATCCGTGTTTCCTTTGCTGGTGAGCTGGGCTGGGAGGTGCATGCGCTGAATGAAGACATGCCCGCGATCTATGACGCGATCCTTGATGCCGGGGCCAAACCGTTTGGGATGTATGCCCTAAATTCGCTGCGCATCGAAAAGGGTTACCGCGCGTGGAAGGGCGATCTGTCGACCGATTACTCGTTGCTGGAAGGCGGGTTGGAGCGTTTCGTCAAACTGGACAAGCCGCAGGATTTCCCGGGTAAGGCTGCGATCCTGAACGAAAAGCAGCAGGGGGCTAAAAAGGCCTTTGTGACGCTGACCGTCGATGCCGGTGATTGTGACGCGCCTTACATGTCCTGCATCTGGCAAAACGGCGAGATCGTGGGCGAGACCACGTCGGGGGCCTGGGGCTACCGCGTTGGCAAGTCCATCGCGCTGGGTATGATCAAGGCCGAACTGGCTAACCCGGGCGCCGAGCTTGAAGTGGAAATCTACGGTCAGAAATGCCGCGCTGTGGTAGAGAAAGACCAACCGCTTTGGGACCCTTCGAACGATCGGTTGCGCGCGTAACAGCGATGGAGACACCATGAGCTTGCGATATTCCAAACTGGGACCCGGTGAGGGTCCCAACTACGACTGGGAAAACGACCACACCTTCGTCAAGGTTTCCGGTCAGGATACGAATGGTGCTTACACGCTCATGGAAGACAACCTGAAGGCCAGCTTTGCGCTTGGCCTTCATCGTCATGACAGCCACGCCGAAACTTTCTATTTCCTCGAAGGGGAGGTGGATTTCTATGTCGATGGCGACTGGCATCGCTGTGGGGCGGGCACCACCATGCACGTTCCGTCGGGAGTACCGCATGCATGTCGTGTGGCCGGGGCGGCCCCGGCACGGATGTTGATGATCTTTCAGCCCTCGGGGTTTGACGGGTTCCTCTCCGAGATGGCGACGATGACCGAGGCGGACTTTGGGGATGAGACAAAGATGGCCACGCTGAACGTCCGCTATGACATCATACCCATGGGGCCGATTCCACCCCATCCAGACGATCAAAACTGAAGGCTGTTTGCGATGGTAGCTCCCAAACACATGTGTGGTGTCTACCTGACGCATCACGGCGGCCCCGAGGCGCTTGAATGGCGCGACGATATTCCGGTTCCTTCTCCGGGCCCCGGTCAGGTGTTGGTCCGGGTGGCGGCGGCCGGAGTGAACAACACCGATATCAATACGCGGGTCGGCTGGTATGCGTCCGAGGTAACCGGCGCAACCGATGCGGTTGATCAGAACGTTGATGCCGGAGGCTGGGGCGGTGCGTTGCATTTCCCGCGCATTCAGGGCGGCGACCTGTGTGGCATTGTCGAAAGCGCTGGGCCGGAGGCTGGGTTTCATCCCGGTCAGCGCGTGACCTGCCCAATCAACCTGCCACGCCCGCGACCGGGCAATCCGACTGGCTTCATCGCGCTGGGCTCGGAAATGGACGGGGCCTTTGCGCAATATTGCCTGGTCGAGGCACAGGATTTGTATGACGTGTCCGCGTCGCCGCTGTCAGACGTTGAGATTGCCGCTATCCCCTGCGCCTTTGGCACGGCCGAGAATCTGTTGACCCGCGCGGGCGTTACATCGGGACAGAACGTGCTGATTACCGGGGCCTCGGGCGGGGTTGGTCTGGCGGCTGTCCAACTGGCCGCGTTGCGCGGGGCCAGGGTTTGGGGCGTGACCAGCCCGATCAAGGCTGAGACTGTCGTCGGGCAAGGTGCCGTCGGAACCTTTGACCGGACCGCGCCCTTGCCTGCGGACAGGTTTGATGCAGTGATCGACGTTGTAGGCGGACCCGCCTGGGCTGGCCTGATCCTGGCGCTGAAACCGAGCGGGCACTATGCGGTCTCGGGCGCCATTGCTGGCCCGATGGTTCAGGCCGATCTGCGCGATATATATCTGCGCGACATCACCATTCACGGCTGCACCCATCAGGCGCTTGAGGTTTTCGGACGGTTGGTTGAGCTGATGAATGCCGGGCGGATCAGGCCTTTGGTCTCGAAAACCTACCCATTGAAAGACATCTCGGTTGCGCAGCAGGATTTCCAATCCAAGGCATTGCCGGGAAAACTTGTTCTGATCCCCTGAGGAGGCTGAAACATGGCAGATATCACCCTTCTGGACGGTTCCATCGGGCAGGAACTGGTCAAACTGTGCGGTGACAGCCCCACGCCGCTGTGGTCGACCCAAGTGATGATCGACCAACCGGATCTTGTGGGCGATGTTCACCGGGCATACTTTCAGCGTGGCGCGACGGTTGCCACCACCAACACCTATGCCGTCCACCGGTCACGTCTGGTGCGTGAGGGGATAGAAGATCAGCTTGCCAATCTGATCAACACGGCACTGTCGCAGGCCGAGCAGGCTCGCAACGCCACAGGTGGGCGCATCGCCGGGGCGCTCGGGCCGCTTCTTGCCTCGTACAGACCCGACCTGAAACCGGATGTGGACGAGGCCGCCGGGAAATTCGCCGAGCTTGTGGATCTGATGTCGGATCACGTCGATCTGTTCCTGATCGAAACCGTGTCGTCGGTACAAGAGGCCGAAGGGGCCATGCAGGGCACCGCGCAAGCGGGCAAACCGGTCTGGCTGGCGCTTTCGGTGATGGACGGTGATGGCACACGTCTGCGCTCGGGCGAGGCCCTGTCCGATATCGCACCAGTTGTGGCCCGTTATGCGCCCCAGGCCGTGTTGATCAATTGCACCCGACCCGAGGCCGTGCCGCCCGCATTGGAGATCATTGCACGGATGGGCCTACCATTTGGGGCCTATGCCAATGGCTTTACCGGGATTACCCAGGGCTTTCTGGAAGAGGCCCCAACCGTCGATGCACTGCAACAACGTCTCGATCTTGGACCCGATGCTTATGCGGATCACGCCATGCGATGGGTGGAACAGGGCGCTACTATTGTTGGCGGCTGTTGTGAGGTCGGTCCCGACCATATCCAGACACTGGCCCAGCGGTTGCGCGCCGCCGGGCATCGCATCGTCTGAGGCGCGGATGATGCGGAAACCCAAAGAAAATTTGCCGGGCATGGTTCAGACCCATTTCGATATCGTGGTCGCACCGGGCTATGTGCTACTGGAGCTGGCCTCGCTGGTCGAGGTGTTGCGGCTGGCCAATCGCGTCTGCCCCAGCCCACCCTTCACCTTTACATATCGGTCCCTTAAGGGCGGCCCGGTTGCCAGCAGCAGTGATGCAACTGTCCAGACCGAGCGGATTCCATCCCACCCCAAGGCCGATTACCTGTTTGTGGTTGGCAACACCGATCCGGATCATCCCGACTTGTCCCTGGGGCGGGTGGTTTCCGATTATACATTCCGCGATGCGCAGGTGGTTTTGCTGGCCGAAGCCGCCAGCCGTTACATCGACGAACGCGGCACCGCCGATATGGCAACCCACTGGGAAAACGCCTCTTTCCTGCGTGAACGTGGCGCCCGCTTCGAGGCCAAGCTGTCGATTGCTACCGAACAGGGCTCTGTTGTGACCTGTGCCGGGATGGGGGCGACGACGGATGTTGCGCTGGCCATCATCGGTCGCCATATCTCGGGGCCGGCCAAGATGACGGTTGCCGATATCATGCTGCACGAAAACATCCGCGACTTTTCGTCGATGCAGCCGTTTTCGGGGGCGCAACTGACGGCGACAGGGGATGCCAAGCTGGATCAGTGCATCAAGCTGATGCAGGCCAACATCGAAGACCCGCTGCCGATTCAACAGATTGTCGAAGCACTGCACCTGTCGAACCGTTCGCTTGAGCGTAAGTTCAAGACTTTCTTCGGCACCACGCCGAACGGCTTTTATCGTGAGATGCGCCTGGCCAAGGCCAATAACCTGTTGTTGAACACCACGATCAGCGTCCGGGAAATCGGGCTGGCCTGTGGATTTCCCAACGGATTCTCGTCGGTTTACAAAAGCTTTTTCGGTGTCACGCCCTTTGTACTGCGGCGGGAAAAACGGGCCGCATCACATCGGTGAAAATCGCCACTGCCTTGACGTTTTTGGTGCATTTATTGTCGATCTTCCATGGCATTTTGCCCCAAACCTGACATAGCGGAGATTTCAGGATGGTTGATCTTCCCAGCAAGGCCCGAGTGGTCATCATCGGCGGCGGCGTCATCGGATGTTCGGTCGCGTATCATCTGACCAAAAAGGGGTGGAGCGACGTTGTGCTGTTGGAGCGTAAGCAGCTGACCAGTGGCACGACATGGCATGCGGCGGGTTTGATCGCTCAGCTGCGGGCCACCGCCAACATGACCAAACTGGCAAAATACAGTCAGGAACTTTACGGAGCGCTTGAGGCTGAGACCGGCGTTGCCACCGGGTTCAAACGCTGTGGGTCGATCACCGTCGCCCTGACCGAAGAGCGCAAAGAAGAGATCTATCGCCAGGCCGCTATGGCCCGCGCCTTTGGGGTCGAGGTTGAAGAGATTTCAAACGAACGGGTGCAGGAACTGTATCCCCATCTGAACATCGAAGACGTCAAGGGCGCGGTGTATCTGCCACTGGACGGGCAGGGCGATCCGGCAAATATCGCCCTGGCCCTGGCCAAAGGGGCAAGACAGCGTGGCGGCATCGTAAAAGAACGGACAAAAGTCACCGATATCGTCAAGCAGGGTCGCAAAGTGACCGGCGTGGACTGGATGGCCGATGATGGCAGCGCATCCGGTCATATCGAATGCGACATGGTGGTGAACTGCGCTGGCATGTGGGGACATGAGGTCGGTCGGATGGCCGGTTCAAATGTGCCTTTGCACGCGTGCGAGCATTTTTACATTGTCACCGAGGGCATCGACGGTCTGGCCCAACTACCGGTGCTTCGGGTTCCTGATGAATGTGCGTATTACAAGGAAGACGCAGGCAAAATCCTGTTGGGGGCGTTTGAACCCAATGCGAAACCCTGGGCGGCAGAGGGTATTCCGGACAGTTTTGAGTTTGACCAGCTGCCCGAAGACTTTGACCATTTCGAACCAATTCTCGAGGCTGCCTGTAACCGGATGCCCATGTTGGCCGAGGCGGGGATTCATACGTTCTTCAACGGTCCCGAATCCTTTACCCCGGATGACGCTTACCATCTGGGCCTGGCACCTGAGATGGACAATGTCTGGGTGGCTGCTGGGTTCAACTCGATCGGAATTCAGTCCGCTGGTGGCGCGGGCATGGCGCTGGCAGAATGGATGGATGCGGGTGCGAAACCCTTCGATCTGGGCGATGTCGATATCAGCCGGATGCAACCGTTTCAGGGCAACAAAAAGTACTTGTTCGAGCGGTCGAAAGAGACGCTGGGACTGCTATACGCGGATCACTACCCCTATCGTCAAAAGGCCACCGCGCGCGGCGTGCGCCGAACGCCGTTCCACCACCACCTGTTAGAACAGGGCGCGGTTATGGGCGAGCTGGCAGGGTGGGAACGTGCCAACTGGTTTGCGAATGAGGGGCAGGAGCGCGAGTACCAATACAGCTGGAAACGTCAGAACTGGTTCGAAAACTCTGCCGCCGAACATCGCGCCGTGCGTGAGAATGTCGGCATGTACGACATGTCATCGTTCGGAAAAATTCGCGTCGAAGGGCCGGATGCCGAAAGGTTCATGAACTACATCGGCGGCGGCGATTACGCAGTGCCCAATGGCAAAATCGTCTATACGCAATTCCTCAACCGCACCGGGGGGATTGAGGCAGACGTAACGGTCACCCGCCTGACAGAAACCTCGTATCTGGTTGTGACACCTGCGGCGACCCGTCTGGCAGATCAGACCTGGATGATGCGCAATGCAGGCGATTTCAATGTGGTGATCACGGATGTCACTGCAGGCGAAGGTGTTCTGGCGGTCATGGGGCCGAACGCGCGGGCATTGTTGGAAAAAGTCTCACCCGCTGATTTTTCGAACACCTCCAACCCGTTTGGTACAGCACAAGAGATCGAGATCGGTATGGGCCTTACGCGTGTGCATCGGGTCACATATGTGGGCGAGCTTGGGTGGGAGGTCTATGTCTCATCGGATATGGCCGGACACGTGTTCGAAACGCTGCACGAGGCCGGGCAGGATATGGATCTGAAGCTGTGCGGTATGCACATGATGGACAGCTGCCGGATTGAAAAAGGCTTCCGTCACTTTGGGCACGACATCACTTGCGAAGACCATGTGGTCGACGCAGGGCTTGGTTTTGCGGTCAAGGTTGATAAGGGCTGCGACTTTATCGGACGCGAGGCGGTGATTGCGCGCAAAGAAAGCGGACCCAAGAACCGCTTGGTGCAGTTCAAACTGACCACTCCGGAGCCGCTGTTGTTTCACAATGAACCCATCGTGCGGAACGGCGAGTATGTCGGCTATTTGAGCTCAGGCAATTACGGTCACACGTTGGGTGGCGCCGTTGGCCTGGGCTATGTGCCCTGCGAGGGCGAAAAGGCAGCGGATGTGCTGGCCTCGACCTATGAGATCGACGTGTGCGGTGTGAAGATTAAGGCCGAAGCCTCGCTAAAGCCAATGTATGACCCCAAGTCAGAGCGAGTGAAGGTCTAATCCAATTGTCGGGGCGCTGACGCGCCCCGGCTCGATTGTTTTTGGGGCGACATATCAGAATTGCTGATGGCCCTCTTCACAGTTTTCGCAGTTCCCAATCCGGTCAGATTTGCCGTAAAGACGAACGGAACAAGCCGGAGGCCTGCCATGGCAGACGCATCAACACCCGCCCAATCCTCCGATACGCCAAAAGGGTTGGCCTTGGCGGTCACCGCCTATGTCCTGTGGGGATTCCTGCCGCTTTATATGAAGGCCATGGCGCATATCGGCCCGGTTGAGATTGTGGCGCATCGGATCATCTGGTCCGTGCCTTTGGCGGGGCTTTTGTTGATTGCGCTGGGGCGGACACGGGACCTGAGGGCTGCTTTACGTGATCCCAAGATGTTGGGGATGGCCTGCCTGACGGCGGCGCTGATTTCGGTGAACTGGGCTATTTATGTCTGGGCGATTGCCAGTGGCAATGCTTTGGATGCAGCGCTGGGCTATTACATCAATCCGTTGTTTAGTATTGCGCTTGGATCACTCCTGCTACGCGAGCCGTTGAACAAAACGCAGATGGTTGCGGTCGGGCTGGCTGCGATGGGTGTGCTGGTTCTTGTGGTGCAGGCCGGAAGCCTGCCATGGGCAGCGCTTGGGTTGATGCTCAGCTGGGGTTTCTATGCGTTTTTCAAGCGGTCGCTTCCCATCGGCCCCAACCAGGGGTTTCTGTTGGAGGTGCTGATCCTGCTGATCCCGGCGTTGGCCTATGTGACATGGCTGGGGGCGCAGGGGTCAGGGCATTTTGGACTGGTTGCCGAGGACACCCTGTTGCTGGCAGGGGCAGGCATCGTGACGGCAGTACCGTTGCTGGTCTATGCCAACGGTGCCAAACTGGTGCGCCTTTCGACCATGGGTATTCTGCAGTACATTGCCCCAACTATGATCTTCATCACCGCCATTGCTGTCTTTGGAGAGCAGATCGACCGGGGTCGCATGATTGCATTCCCGCTGATTTGGGCGGCTTTGGTCGTGTATTCAATCCCGATGATCCGGCAGATGCGGGCTCAGGCCTGACGCATCAGGCGCGCGGCTTCATCGGCCCAGATGGCATAGGTTCTTGGACTGGGATGATACCCGTCTGGTGCGGCAAGTGCCGGGTCGTCCGGCAGGTCCAGCGACAGGTGTCGGGCCTGAGGGAACCCGGCTACGACTTGCATTAGCCCCTGATCCAATCGCGCGGCCTGTCGTCCCAGAACCCAGGCAAGCGGATGCGGTAAAGCGGGAAAGCGGTTCATTTGAGGCACCGCGGTGACAACAACCCGCCGCACACCCAATTGCGTGGTCAAAAGACCCAGCAATCGAGTCTGACGGGCGACAAAGCGCGCATGTGTCACGCCCCGGGTCACGTCATTCACGCCAAGGGCCGTAAGGGCCATATCGAACTGTCCGGTCAAGCCGTGCAAGCGGTCAATCGTGTCCTGCGTGGTGTGCCCCGTCGTGGCCTCAAGCTGCCATTCGACAGTGTAGTGCTTCGCCAACCGGGCAACCAAATGGCCCGACAGCGCCTGCGCTTGTGTACCAGCACCAACGCCGGCGGCCGAACTGTCACCGGCAATCAGCAGGCGCAGCCGGGGTCCGCGCCCGACGCGCCCTTCGCGCGGACCAATGGGTTCAGGCAGCAACTGGGCCTTGCGGCGCACCGACAGGCCCTGTGCCGCCAGAACCGGCAGCAGCGGCACGCGCAACAGCTGATCGGCGGCAACAGGCATGGTCAGCTCAGCGCATCTTTGAACTTGAGGAACCGCGCGTCGGTTGTGACCCGAGCCATCATCGCATCGCGTAGCGCGCCGATGGATTTGTACGGACGCATGGCCACTTCAAACTCTTGAATCAGGCCGTCGTCGTTCAGAGTGATCAGGTCGACCCCGACAGCGTCCAGATCCCCGATCTTGCATTGAAACTCCAGCGCCCAATCGTTGCCCTCGCCCATAATGCGGCGATAGCGGAAATCGGAAAACACCTGTCCCACATGGCCCAGAACAGCTGCGACCGGTGCGCGGCCTGTCCAGGTGCTGTAATAGGTCGGCGGGGAAAACCGCACATCTTCCGCCAGTAGGTCATGGATCAGGTTTTCATCGCCTTTTGCGACAACTTCCTGCATGCGTTCGATTGTGGGGTGCATGGTCTTTCCTTCCGCTTTGGGTTTGAGCTTTGCCGACCAGATACGCGCAGGCAAGCCCGACGTTGCGGGAGGCAGCGCGCTGCGATAGGCAGGCGCGCATGAGCGAGACCTATGATCCCCCGAAAACACCCTTGGACGTGTTGCACGAAGATGCGAGCCTGATCGTGGTGAACAAGCCCTCGGGGCTGCTGTCTGTGCCGGGGCGCGGAGAGCATCTGGCCGATTGCCTGCTGAACCGTGTACAGGCGGCCTTTCCGCAGGCGCTGCTGGTGCACCGACTGGATCGGGACACGTCCGGCGTCATAGTCTTTGCCCAAACGCCGCATGCACAGCGACATCTGGGTCTACAATTCGAAAAGCGCCAGACCCGCAAAACCTACGTTGCCCGGGTCTTGGGGCGGGTTGCGGAAAAAACCGGAACTGTGGATTTGCCCCTGATCGTTGATTGGCCCAACCGCCCGCGTCAGATGGTATGCCATGAAACGGGGAAGTCCGCGGTCACAGATTGGCGGGTGGTAAAACTTGAGAGTGAGACAACGCGCCTGCGACTGTTTCCAAAGACAGGCCGGTCGCACCAGCTGCGCGTACATATGCTGGCGCTGGGCCACCCGATCCTGGGTGACCCGTTTTATGCCGAGGGCGCGGCGCGTGACTATCCCCGCCTAATGCTGCATTCCGAGGAACTGCGCCTGAAGAACCCCGAAGGCGGCGTTTCGATGAAGTTCCGCGCCACACCTGATTTCTGATCTTAGGTCGCGCTGGTCCACAACATCTTCAGATTGCCCAATGAAAAACGCTTCCTTCGGGTCCTGGGGGCGCAGGGTTGACGGCTCGCCATGATCTCGCGTTCGATCTCAAATGCGCGCAAGCTGTGGTCCTGTGCCCAGCGGCCTAGTTTCAGGGTCATCATCACGTGATTGTCGAGGCTAGGCATGGTGTTCTCCTTTTGCGTTATAGACCCAGTCTCAACCATCACTGCTGACACCCCCTTGTCAGGGGGGGTGTGCTAAAGTGTCAGCAGATAACCCGGAGAAACTTATGCGTCGTTCGACCCGCCTGTTTGAAATCATTCAGATTTTGCGTGCAACTGATGCCCCTGTGACGGCTGAAGCGCTGGCAGAAAAGCTCGAAGTGTCCGTGCGCACGGTCTATCGGGATATCGCCGCGCTACAGGCGCAACGCACCCCGATCGAAGGCGAGGCCGGGGTCGGGTACCTGATGCGGCGCGGCTATGACCTGCCACCGCTGAACTTTGACGCAGAAGAGGTCGAGGCGCTTTGGGTCGGCCTGTCGATGCTGGCGCGCACCGGCGACAGCACGTTGCAACAGGCGGCGGATCGGGTGTGCCGCAAGATCGAAGCCCTGCGCGCGCCTGCGGATTGGTTGCAGGTGGCGCCATGGGGGGCACCGATGGATGACCCGGAAAAGGGTTGCATCCCCGTGGTGAATTATCGCGAGGCCATCCGGCAGGAGCGCAAGATTCGCATCACCTATGTCAATTCAGCGGACCTGCAGAGCGAAAGGATCGTCCGTCCTGTTGCGCTGATCTATCACATCGAATGCACCATGCTGGCTGCCTGGTGCGAGCTGCGAAACGGATTTCGGCATTTTCGGACCGACCGGATCTGGGCCTGCGAGCTGATCGACGATCATTTTTGCGGGCAGGGCAAACCCCTGCGGGCGATCTGGCAAGAGCAAAATCGCTGGGATGACACCGCCCAGAGCGCAATAAGTGGCAGGTAATTGCCGATCTCACCGGATTGTTGCTTGAGACCTAGATCAACCCCCGTGATATACTGCCCCAAACAAAAACTACCCGGTAAACGGGTCACGGAGCAGAAGGTGATTCCATGACGATTTCCAAGTTTTTCCTTTCCGCCGGGCTTTGCTCGGCCATGATTCTGGGGGCTTGCACAGACCCCGGCACGCTGAACCTGCCGTCCGATCCCAACCAGAATGCCAAACAAGGCGCGCTTCTGGGTGGTCTGGTCGGGGCGGGTGTTGGCGCGATTGCCAATGATTCGAACCCCGGTCTGGGCGCGCTGGCTGGGGCCGCCATCGGGGCCGCGGGTGGTGGTCTGATCGGCAACCAGCTGGACCGTCAGGCGACCGAGCTGCGCCAGCAGTTGGCCAATGATGGTATCACCATCGTCAATGCAGGCGACCGTCTGATCGTTACCGTGCCCAATGACATCACCTTTGACACCGACAGCTCGACCGTGCGTCCGCCGCTGCGGGCAGATTTGGTGCGCGTTGGGCAAAACCTGGTGAGGTATCCCAATTCAAGCGTTCAGGTCATCGGCCATACCGACAGCGATGGCGAGGCCTCGTACAATCAAGGCTTGTCTGAACGCCGCGCCCGATCTGTTGCCGATATCCTGCAGGCCAACGGTGTGAACGGCGCCCGTATTTCAACAATCGGTCTGGGTGAAAACCGTCCTGCCGCCTCGAACCTGACGGCTGAGGGCAAGGCCCGGAACCGCCGGGTCGATATCGAGATCATCCCCATCGGGTGAACATAAAATGGAGGGGCACCGATGAAGGTACCCCTTCTATGCACATTGACTGCGCGTCATGTGGTATTTGGCGTGGGCCCGTTACGGTCTAAATACGGGAAAACACCTTGACGGAGTTCCCTCATGTCCGAACCGATCCTGCTTGGCCTGTCCGGCTCATTGCGCGAAAGCGCCACCAATCGCAAATTGCTACGCGAGGCGGCCCGGTTATTCGCGCCCGGCACCTATATCGAGGCCGATCTGAACTTGCCGCTTTATGATGGAGATCTAGAAGACGGTGAAGGCATTCCCGCGCCAGTGCAAGTGCTGGCCGATCAGATCGCGCAGGCCCATGCGGTCATCGTTTCCACGCCGGAATACAACAAGGGGCCATCGGGCGTTCTGAAAAACGCACTGGACTGGGTCAGCCGAACAGCGGGACGCCCTTGGGCCGACAAACCTGTTGCGGTGATGTCTGCGGCTGCCGGGCGTGCGGGTGGCGAGCGGGCACAGATGGTGTTGCGTGGTTATATGGTGCCGTTCCAGCCGCGTATTCTGCAGGGTCCGGAAATTCATTTGGCCAGCAGTTCGAACGAGTTTGATGCGCAGGGAAAGCTAACCAGCGACCGTTATGAAAGTGCACTGCAAACCCTGATGCAGAAGTTGCGGGTTGAGGCTGGTTTTTAGCCTGATCCTGCCACTTGTTCCTCAGACGGGGTCTGCCTAGTCTGCCGCCATGACCGAACAAACACAGACCGACGCAATTGATCCGGCCCGCGCCGCTGCGCTGCAAGTGGCGTTGGGGTATCAGGTCTCTGTTGCGACGGGGACTGCGCTGCCTCCGTTCTTTCACCAGCTGTATTTTTGGTCACCGCAGCCGCCGCAGGCGCTGGGTCGGGATGGGCATCCAAAGGTTGGTGGCGACTTGATCCCCGACACGGGTCTGCCGCGCCGGATGTGGGCCGGAGGACGGTTGAGGTTTCACGCACCGTTGATTGCTGGCACTAAAGCGCAGCGGCGCTCGGTCTGCGAAAGCGCGACGGCCAAGACAGGCCGCAGCGGACCGTTGGGCTTTGTCACTCTGCGTCATGAGATATGGCAAGGCGACGTCCGATGCCTGACAGAGTGGCAGGATCTGGTCTATCGGCAGGACCCCTCAGTGTCTGAGGTTAAACCCACCCCGCCGGATGCCCGCACCGATGAAACCGACCACAGAGAGTTGTGCTTCGATTCAACCCTGCTGTTTCGCTATTCGGCGCTGACCTTTAATGGGCATCGCATTCACTACGATCTGGATTATGCGCGTGAGGTCGAAGGCTATGAGGGGCTGGTCGTGCATGGCCCGTTGCTGGCGCAATTTTTGATGCTGCTTGCCGAAGATGCCATGGGTCCCTTGGCGCAATTCTCATTCCGCGCGTATTCACCCGTGATGCATTTTGAATCGGTGAGCTTGTGCCGCAATGGGTCAGTCCTGTGGGTACGTGGCCCCGACGGGCGGCAGTGCATGACGGCCGAGGCTGTGCCGCGGTCAAAGTGAGGCTTCGGGGCGAAAATCCTCAGGTATGGTGTCGCGACCATCCAGCACCAGATCAGCGATAACCTTGGCCACTTTCGGGGCCATGCCAAAACCGATCTTGAAGCCGCCATTGGCGATGAACTGGCCCTGATGCAGCGGGTGTGCGCCCAGCATCGGCGCGCGGCTTTTGCTGCGCGGACGGACACCGGCCCAACGCTCGATAACCTCGGCACCGTGCAGAACAGGCACAGCCCGCGTGGCGCGTTCCAGTACGTCATCCAACGCGGCATCGGTGCTGGTCGGGTCGTCATAGTCGCGCTCGGACGTGGACCCAATCGCCAGCGTCCCGTCGGCATGTGGTACAAAATGTACGGCATCCGCGAACAACTGCGGTGCGTCGCCTGCATCGAACCGCAGCAACGCGGCCTGACCTTTGACGCCATTGCCCACAGTCTTGCCGAAAGCCTGGTTGAGCTCTTGCAGGCCCGCCAGCCCGGTGGCGTGGACGACCTGCCCCTGATCACGCGCGTCTGTCTGAACCTCGACCCCCATCACCGCCAGCGCTGCCACAAGCGCGGCACAGGCACGGCGGGGGTGCATGCGGGCGCTCAGCGTGTCATGGATCACAAATCCGGTCGGGCTGGGCGGGCACCATGCGCCGGCTTCAGCCGTTTCAACCACGCGCCAGTCGGCCTGCCCTTGCCACAGCGTGGCGGCGCTCACCGCGCGCGCATGGGCCAGCTCCAGCGTGCGGGCGTCGGCAATGGGTTGCAGCCGACCCAGCCGTGCATAGCCAGACGAGACGCCGCCGGTTGCCTCAATCTGTGTCCAGAACGGTTTTGCCATGATCAGGCTGTCGAACTGAAAGGCCTTTTTGGCGTTCCAGTTCTCGGGCACATGCGGGGCCAGTGCGCCCACAAGTCCACCGCTGGAGCCCGCACCGGGGCCAAAAGGGTCAACAACCTGCACCTTTGCGCCGCGCCGCGCGCAGGTCCAGGCGATGGACAGGCCAAAGATGCCCGCGCCGCGCACCGTCACATCGACCATTGCCATTCCCCTTATCCTTGTTCAGTGTCGCGCCGCTTAGCTACAGGATTCCCCGATGGCAGACCAGCATGCCAATCTGACGTGGAGAGACGGGCAGATTCCCGTCTCGGACCGGTTCGATGATCCCTATTTCTCGTTGCAAAACGGGTTGGAAGAGACGCGTTATGTGTTTCTGGCAGGAAATGATCTGCCCGCGCGATTTGCGTCGGGGTTTCACATTGCCGAGCTAGGATTTGGCACCGGTCTGAACATGCTGACCGCTTGGTTCGAATGGGAGGCATCCGGCCAGACCACACCGCTGTCCTTCACCAGTTTTGAGGCCTATCCGATGGAGCCCAGCGATATGGCCCGCGCGCTGCAGGCCTTCCCCGAGCTTGCGCCCTGGGCTGACCGGTTTCTTGACCAGTGGCAAGGGGGGCAGTGCGACCTGGGGACCTTGCACCTTGAGGTTATCGAAGGCGATGCGCGGCAGACCCTGCCGGGCTGGGCCGCTAACGCCGATGCGTGGTTCCTGGACGGGTTCTCACCTGCCAAGAACCCGGAATTGTGGGGGTCTGACCTGATGCAACAGGTTGCCGATCACACCGCCATTGGTGGCACGGCGGCGACCTACACGGCGGCCGGGTTCGTGCGGCGGGGATTAGTCGATGCGGGGTTCACCGTTACCCGCACACCGGGCTATGGTCGCAAGCGCCACATGACCTGCGCGGTCAAACCATGACGCAACAAAACAACAGCCGCGCCGGCATCCTGCTGATGATCGCGGCCACAGTGGTGTTTGCACTGCAGGACGGGATCTCGCGCCATCTGGCCGGAACCTATAACACCTACATGGTCGTGATGATCCGCTACTGGTTTTTTGCGGCCTTTGTTATCGCGCTGGCCGCACGGGCACCCGGAGGGTTAAGGGCCGCTGCACAAACCAGCCAGATCGGGCTGCAGGTGTTTCGTGGCGTGTTGTTGGTGGCTGAAATCTGTGTTGCCGTTTTTGCTTTCACGGTTCTTGGGCTGATCGACACGATGGCGGTGTTTATCTGTTATCCGCTGCTGGTGGCCGCGCTCAGCGGGCCAGTGCTGGGCGAGACTGTCGGGTGGCGACGCTGGTCCGCAATCGGTGTTGGATGCGCTGGGGTTCTGATCATCCTGCAACCGGGCGTCGGGGTATTTAATCCTTGGGCCATCGTGCCCCTGATCTCAGCGTTGATGTTTGCGCTGTACGGGTTGCTGACGCGCTATGCCGCCCGCAAGGACAGCGCCGCCACCAGCTTTTTCTGGACCGGGGTGTCGGGTGCTGTGGCGATTACGCTGGTCGGCATGTGGTACTGGGAGCCGATGGCCAGCAGCGATTGGATTTGGATGGCGGTGCTGAGTGTCTGCGGTGTTCTCGGTCACTGGCTGCTGATCAAATGCTATGAAATGGCCGAGGCCAGCGCCGTCCAGCCTTTTGCCTATTTTCACCTGGTCTGGACTTCGATTTTGGGCATCTCGATTTTTGGAGAATCCCTGCGGCCAGCGGTAGTGGTTGGTGCCGCTCTGGTGGTTTCGGCGGGCTTGTTTACCCTATGGCGCGAAAGACGCCAGAGTTGAGCCGATAAGCTCCTGTGAAAACGGGACCGGCAGTGCAGGCTGGCCCAAACGGGCACGATAGACCGGCAGGCTTTCCGACACGCGCATTACATAGTTGCGGGTTTCGCTAAAGGGGATGGTCTCAATCCAGTCGACCACTTCAATCTCGCCTGCGCGGGGATCGCCATAACGTTTCATCCACGAGATCGGTCTGCGCGGTCCGGCGTTATAGCCGGCGGACATCATCACCACATTGCCGTTGAAATCCGCAGCCAGACCGGACAAATAGTTCGCTCCCAGCTTGGCGTTGTACTGCCAGTCCGAAGTAAGTTTGCCTGTCTTGTGGCCACCGAGAATACCCAGCTCTTTGGCCACCAGTTTGGCTGTGGCGGGCATCACCTGCATCAGGCCACGCGCGCCCGCGCCGCTGACCACCACCGGATCAAACTCGCTTTCGCGGCGGGCAATGGCCAGCGTCATTTCCTTGGCCATGGGCAGGCCGATATCGGCCACCGGGTGCACCGGGTAATAGGCCGCAGGCAGAACAACCCCTGTCTTGGCCGCGCGTTTGGCAATCATCACGGCCAGATGCGGTTCTTTCAGTTCGATCGCCAGATCACCCAGCTGGCCGGCCTGTACCGGGTCCAGCCCCTCGACCAGATGAGTCAGAAACCGTTCCGAGAGGTTGTCTTCGCCCGCGGCAAGCAACAGCAGACCAGCGTCCAACACGCTGGAATCGGCAAACTCGGCCTGTTTCCAATGCGGGGCCCGACGGGGATTGGCCAGTTCACTGTCAAAGGGTCGTCCGATCCGTTCGGCGGCCAGAAGGCCATAAAAAGAGGTCTGATAATCGGCGCCTTTGGAATAGGCTTCATAGGCTTTGTCGGCATCACCTTTCGCTGCATAGGCACGGCCCAGCCAATACCCGCCGCGCCCTTTTGAGATCGGCGATTGCACCGCACCCGAGAAATTCTGGAAATGCCGAACGGCTGTGTCGGGGTCGTTCAGTTTGCGCAGGGCCAGAAACCCGGCCAGCCATTCCAGATCGGCATAGCCATAGCCCATTTCAGGGGTCATATGATGGTTGGCAGCAATCGCATAGGCACGACTTGTGTTACCCTGACGCATCTCAAGCCGGGCCAGACGGCGGCGTCCTTCGGCCCATTGATCTGGCTCACCCAATGCGTCAGGCCCGGTCGATTGCGCCAGCATCAGGTCGATTGCGCTGTCATCCAGCTCTTTCTTGTCGCGCCAGACAAAGCGGTCAAACGCCAGCCCCGGCGATCCGGCCAGAGATTCCGGAACCGCAGACACTTTCCCGTCCACGCCCGGTTGACGTTTCTGCAGGGCAATACGCGCCTCGGCCAGCTTGCGGTCATCAGTGCTGACCAGCGATAGCATCTGCCCGGCACTGACCAGATGATTGTCCCACAGCATCCGGTCCAGACGGGCGGCGTGGTGGGATTTCAGAAGGGGGCCGAAATTCTCAAGATAGTCTGTTTGCAACCCAGACCCCATGGGCATGGTCCGCCAGGCAGCGACAATATCGGCCTCGGCTTCGCCTGGGCGTCCCTTGGCCTTCAGCGCGACGGCATAGTTCAGCGCCCCTTCGGCGGTTTGCGGGGGATTGTCGGCGTAGAATTTCAACACCCGGTCGGGATCTGCCCCGGTAAAGGCAGGCTCGCTTTTGCGCCGCAGCCACGCCAACCCGGGCCAGTCCGGGCGACGGTCCAGAAACACAAGCACGTCGCCTGATCCGCCAAAGCCTTCGCGCATCCAATGCCAGACGATGATGTCGCGCGAAACCGACCCCCGTGCGCCCGACTCGCGCAGCGCGGCGTTCCAATCGCCTTTTCGCATTTCATAAAGACCGGCCCGCAGATCACCCGCCGCATCGGCCCGTGCCTGTCCCAATGACCCCAGAATCATCGCCATCATAAGCGCCAGAACGCGTGTCATGCCTTGCATTTCCCAACCAACCAAGGATAGAGCCATTCAGGATAAACCTTGCGCCGCCGGGATCAACACACATCGCTAAGATTGTGATGGACCAAAGCGCAAAAAACACAAACTGCACTCTAAGGAGCGTGTCATGTTCAAAGGCTCAATGCCAGCCCTCGTCACCCCGTTCAATAACGGCGAGTTGGACCTGAAGACGCTCAAACATCTGGTGGAGTGGCAGATTCAGCAAGGCTCGACCGGGCTAGTGCCCGTGGGGACCACTGGTGAAAGCCCCACGCTCAGCCACGAAGAACACGAGACCGTGGTCGAAGAGGTTGTCAAAGCTTCGGCTGGACGTGTGCCAGTGATCGCAGGTGCCGGGTCGAACAATACGGTCGAGGCGATGCGGTTCGTCCGATTCGCGCAAAATATCGGTGCGGATGCAGCGCTGGTTGTGACTCCGTATTATAACAAGCCCACGCAAAAGGGCCTGCTGGCCCATTTCCGCGCGCTGCATGATTGCGCCGATATTCCGATCATCATCTACAACATCCCCGGCCGGTCCATCGTCGACATGACGCCAGATACCATGGCTGAGCTAGCAGAGTTGCCGCGCATTGTTGGCGTCAAGGATGCCACTGGCGATCTGGCACGTGTCAGCCAGCAGCGCGCCGCCTGTGGGCCTGACTTCTGCCAATTGTCGGGTGAAGACGCGACCGCGTTGGGCTTTAACGCTCATGGTGGTGTGGGCTGTATTTCGGTCACTGCCAATGTCGCGCCCAAACTGTGCGCCGAATTCCAGCAGGCCACTTTGGCTGGCGACTATGCCAAAGCGCTGGATTATCAGGACCGTCTGATGCCTCTGCATGAGGCAATCTTTATCGAGCCGGGTCTGGTCGGAGCAAAATACGCGCTCAGCAAGCTGGGGCTGTGCAGCGAAGAAGTTCGCTCGCCGCTGACTCCGCTGGAAAGCAGTACCAAATCGGCCATCGATGCGGCGATGGCCCATGCGGGTCTTGTGTAAGCTCTGATGTTTGGGCCTGCCTCTGTTCTGCAGGCCCGCTCAGCTTAAAAGCGCCTCAAGATGCCGGGTTTTATCGGGATTTCGCACCATGTAGATGGCTACGATCCTGCCATCCTCGATCTTTAGGGACGTGGCCTGCACGGACCCGCCAGGTTCGCGATTTATGACCGCGGGCAAACCGTTCAGCCAGCAAATGACCCTAGTAAAAGTCTGCGGGGCAGACGGTTTTCGCGCCAGCCCGGTGAAAAACCGGGTGACTTTGTCCCGACCATAGATCGGATTCAGGGTTGCGATGATTTTGCCCCCGCCATCCGAATGCAGCTGAACATCCCGCGCCAGTAGGGTTGTCAGATGCTGCGTGTCCCCACTTTTGGCGGCGTTGAAAAACGCTTTGGCCAGTTCTTCGCCATGCGCGCGGTCAACACTGACGCGCGGTTTGACCTGCTCAACATGTTTGCGGGCGCGGCTGACCAGCTGACGACAGCTGCTCTGACTGCGTTGCAGCGTCTGGGAAAGCTCGTCATAGGAATGTTCGAACACGTCATGCAGAAGGAAAGCAGCGCGTTCCAGCGGCGACAGCCGCTCCAGCGCCATCAAAAGCGCGACGGATACGTCCCGGTCCAATCGCTCGGTCGCGTCCGGGGTAATCAGAGGTTCCGGCAGCCACTCTCCGGGATAGGCCTCGCGCATGGTCCGGGCGGCGCGCAGGTGATCCAGGCAGAGCCTGGTCACGACACGTATGAGATAGCCAGTCTTGTCGCGCACCTGTTCGAGATCGACGCACTGCCACCGCAGGTAAGCATCCTGCACAATATCCTCGGCATCGCTGACCGATCCGAGCATGCGGTATGCAACCGCAAACAGGCGCGGTTGCAGGTCGACAAAGGCCCGGTCCTTGGGCTGGTCCCCGGACTGGGTCACGCGGCCGTGGCTTTTCTGGTTTCCGCGTGAGGCATCGCAAACCCAATGGCCAGGCGGTTCCATGCATTGATGGTGGTGATCACCAGGGTCAGCGCCACCTGGTCCGGCTGCGAAAACTGTACCGCCATGGCGTTATAGACGTCGTCCGGCGCGCGGCTGGTTTCGATGCGGGTCAGGGATTCCGCCCAGGTCAGCGCTGCCCGTTCGCGTTCCGAATACAGCGACGATTCATGCCAGGCGTTCAACAAATGCAACCGATCTTCGGTTTCGCCGTTGTTGCGGGCGTCATGCGTGTGCATGTGAATGCAATAGGCGCAGCCATTTATCTGCGACACCCTGAGTTTGACCAGCTCGATCAGGCTATGTTCCAGATCGGAGGCGCGCAGGCGTTCCTCCATATCGAGCATGGGCTGAAGCAAAGTGGGTGCGACGGCAAAGTGATTGATCCGGGGGGACATCGTATTCTCCTGTTTTGGGATTGAACAAAAACAGGACGGATGAGTCACTGGGTTTGTGACATGGGGTTGCAAAAAAAGAGCCTCGAATCTGAGGCTCTTTTTCAGTCAGCGTTTGCCGTAATACAACCCGACCACATGTTCAGCCTGCGCAAAAAACAACCAGCGAGAGACGGCGACCCCCGCCAGATGCGACAGAACGGCGAGCAGGGCAAAAAAGTGGTTGAACGGCAGCAACAGCAGCATAACGGGTACAAAGAAGGCCAGCAGGAACGAGATGATCCGCAGTTTTTCTGCATGTTTGCGCCCAACCACATGGACGAATTCGTGCAGCAGGTAGTTGGTGCCGGTATGTGGGGGCTCAAAGGCTGTGACCGCGCCACGCTGGCCCAGCCCTGTGGCTGTGCCCATATTGGTTCCGGATTGCGCAAAAGCCTTGTCGCCCAGCCACCAGTACAGCGCCTGTATCATTGCGGCGATCACCAGCAAGGGCACAGCAACTCCTGTCTGCCCTGCAAGCAGCGCACCGCCGGCAAGGCTGAAACTGAGGAACATGGCGGGTGTCAATTTCATGTTCCAGCGCGGGATGGTCTTGAGCTGCGTATAGATCATCGATGTCGTGAAAACCGTCGCCAGTGAAAACAGTGTGCCGAGGATACCCAGCGCCCCCCAGCGTTGACCGAAGAATACCGCGCCGATGGCAAACAGGCCCATAAAGATCAGAGCGATGACTGCGCACCAGCCCTCGCGACTAAGCCAGCTGGATTTCCACTGGGTAAAGGCCTTCAATGCCCGTTCCGGGTGACCCAGGTGAAAGGTCGAAGCCATCAATCCACCTACTGACAGACCAAAAGCGATGGCATAGAACGCAAACGCCACCCAGCCGCTGACGTCCGGCATTCCGAGACCCAGAAAGAACAACAGACCAAAACCCAGACCCGACAGGGTGGTGAATAGAATGACAGAAGGGGCCGGATGCATCAGAGCTTCTCCAGAGTCTTATCGAGCCAGCTGAGGAAACCCTTGGGTTCTTCGGCAATGGGGGCCAGAAGCGGGGCCAGAATGTCGATCTGGTCTTCAATCTGATCCTTGGGCCGTGGTGGCAGATATTTATTGACGGGTTTGGTGCCCATTTCGGGCATCAGGTCCATGCCCTCACGCTGGGCGACCAGTTTGCTGACATCGCTGTCGGGATCGCCGAGATCACCGAAATGCCGTGCACCTGCTGGACAGGTACGTACGCACGATGGGACGCGGTCCACCTCGGGCAGGTTCTCATTGTAGATCCGGTCGACGCAGAGGGTGCATTTCTTCATCACACCCTCAGCTGCGTCCAGTTCTCGCGCGCCGTAGGGGCAGGCCCAGGCGCATAATCCGCAACCGATGCAGTCGCTTTCATTGACCAGAACGATGCCATCCTCGACCCGCTTATAGCTGGCGCCTGTTGGACAAACGGTGACGCAGGGCGCGTCCTCGCAATGCAAGCAGGACTTTGGGAAGTGGATCAACTGGGCGGCTGGCGCGGGGAGGGCGTCGGTCGGAGCGGGTTGTACCTCGTAGGAATGGACCCTGTTCAGGAAGGTGCCCGACGGGTTGGCGCCATAGGCGTCCTGATCCGACAGGGGCGCACCGTAGTTTTCAGTGTTCCAACCCTTGCAGGAAATCACACAGGCATGGCAGCCGACACAGGTGTCCAGGTCGATGACCAGGCCCATTTTACGCTCGGTGGATTGCGGTAGCTGGGTCATTTCAGGAAACCTCGGCTTTGGGGCGCGGTGGAGGGGGCCAGCCCCCTCTTGAGCCTGCGGCTCAATTCACCCCTGGGATGTTTTTGGCCAGATGAAGAGCGAATCCGGGTCATTTGCCGACCTTCCACGCCAGATCTCTCGGGCCAGTGCCAACAGGTGATTCAAGCGCGTTGAACTCCGGCTGGCTTTCGGCATCTGAGGGCGGTGCAGCTTTTTCAAGTTTCACTTTCAGGTCGAACCACGCAGCTTGTCCGGTCACAGGGTCGGAATTGGCCCAGCGCATGCCGTCCCCTTTGGGGGGAAGCAATTCGTGGATCAGGTGGTTCAGCAGGAAGCCTTTGGTGGCCTCGGGCGCATCATTCTGCAGGGCCCATGCGCCTTTGCGTTTGCCGATGGCGTTCCAGGTCCAGACGGTGTTGTCGTTCAACGCGGCCATTTCCATCACTGGCACGGTGATCTCGCCGTGCGGCGAGCTGACTTTGGCCCAGTCGCCGTCTTGCAGATCGTGTTCGCGCATCAGCTTGGTCGGCACGTAGAGAGGATTGCGTCCATGCAGTTGCCGCAGCCAGGCGTTCTGAGTGCCCCAGCTGTGATACATCGCCATCGGGCGCTGAGTCAGGGCGTTGATGGTGAAGCCCTCGTTGCCCTGCTGATCGGTTTCGTACCAGATCGGCAGCGGGTCCATCGTGTCTTTGATCCGCTGGCGCAGGTTCTCGGGCGGCTGGCGGTCTCCGTGGCCTTCGGCGGCCAGTTGGAACTTGCGCATCGGTTCCGAATAGAGCTGGAACAGGTAAGGCTGCGGGCTGTCATAGATGCCCATCCCCACGGCCCAGTCCTGATAGGCGGTATTCCACGGTTTGTAGTAATCGGCCCCGTCGGGGATGTGGGCGACGTAGAAACCGCCATTTTCGATATAGCGGTTCAACTGGTCCGGATTGACCTCGCCGCGGCCTTCCTTGTCGCCGTTTTCTCCGCGAAACCCGGCCAGAGGGCCAATGCCCGGCTTGCGCTGGTGATTGACGATGTAATCGGCGTAGTCTTTCCACTTGGGGCTACCGTCTTCGTTGGTAAAGCCCGGCAAGCTCATGCGGTTGGCCAATTCAACCAACACCGACTGGAATCCACGTACGTCCCGGTCGGGCTCAATCACGGGCCAACGGATCGCGTCGGCGGCAGCGTCCGCCTCGCAAATCGGACGATCCAGCAACGAGATGCAGTCATGCCGTTCCAGATAGGTGGTATCGGGCAGGATCAGGTCGGCATAGGCAACCATTTCCGAGGAATAGGCATCCGAGTAGATGATATTCGGGATGACATATTTGCCATCTTCGGTTTTGGCGGTCAGCATCTCCATCACACCTTTGGTGTTCATGGACGAGTTCCACGACATGTTCGCCATATACATGAACAGCGTGTCGATCTTGTAGGGATCGCCTGCAGCGGCGTTCGAGATCACCATATGCATCAGCCCATGGGCCGACATCGGGTTTTCCCAGGTGAAGGCTTTGTCGATGCGCTGTGCGTTGCCGTTTTCGTCCAGCAACAGGTCTGCGGGACCACGCGGGAAGCCAAGATGCGGGCCTTCCAGCGGGCGGCCGGGGCGGCGGTCGCCATGGGGCGTCGGATGCGCCTCGACTGGTTTGGGGTAGGGTGGTTTGAAGCGGAAACCACCGGGCACCTCGACCGTGCCGAGGATGATTTGCAGCACATGAAGGGCGCGGCAGGTGTGGAACCCGTTGGCATGGGCCGAAATCCCGCGCATGGCGTGGAAACTGACCGGGCGACCGATCATCTTGGAGTGGGTCTCACCCCGGAAGTCGGTCCATTCCTGATCCAGTTCGATTGCCTCGTCAAAGGCGACACGGGCAATTTCCGCCGCGATGGCGCGGATGCGCTTGGCCGGGATGCCGCAGCGTTCGGCTACGGCCTCGGGCGCGTGTTCGTCGTTAAGGTACTTGTCGGCCATCAGGTGGAACACCGGGCGGTGGGTGACGCCGCCCTTTTCATAGGTGGCCGACAGATCCGGGCGCACACCGGGCTTGTCGAAGGCCGTGGGTTCGCCAGTCACTCGGTCGATCACCAGCGGCTTGCCATCACTGTCGCGCAGGAACAGACCCTTTTCTGGGCCATCTGACGCATTCACCAGAACCGGCGCGTTGGTATAGCGGCTGAGGTAATCCAGATCGATCTTGCCCGCCTTCATCAGCACATGGATCAGCGACAGGATGAACAACCCGTCCGTGCCGGGCGTGATCCCGACCCAATCATCGGCCACGGCGTTATAGCCGGACCGGATCGGGTTGACGCCGATCACCCGCGCGCCGCGCGCCTTGATCTTGCCTAGCCCCATCTTGATCGGGTTGCTGTCATGGTCCTCGGCCACACCGAACAACATGAACAGCTTGGTGTGATCCCAGTCGGGCTGGCCGAATTCCCAGAACGCGCCGCCCATCGTGTAGATGCCGCCTGCCGCCATGTTGACGGAGCAGAAACCGCCATGCGCGGCGTAGTTGGGTGTACCGAAATTCTGAGCCCAGAACGACGTAAAGCTTTGGCTCTGATCGCGGCCGGTGAAGAAGGCCAACTTTTGTGGCGCGGTTTCGTGCAATTCGTTCAGCCAGCCGACGGCGGTGCTGATCGCTTCGTCCCATTCTATCTCGCGGAATTCACCCGATCCGCGTGGGCCGACACGGCGCAGCGGTTTGCGCAGCCGGGACGGCGCATTGACCTGCATGATCCCGGCGCTGCCCTTGGCGCAGAGCACGCCCTTGTTGACCGGATGGTCGCGGTTGCCTTCGATATAGGCGACCTTGCCGTCCTTCATATGCACATTGATGCCACAGCGACAGGCGCACATGTAACAGGTGGTTTTGCGGACTTCGTCCGAGACCTTGGGCGACGTGTCAATTTTTGGCTGGTTCATCTTTTCCTCTGTCGGCCTTTGGTTCGATCATTTCCACATCTGGGCGCAAATCGGAACATTTTTTCGCGATACCCTGGCTCTTCTAGCTTTTTGTTCCGGTTTCGTGCGTTTGTGCCTGCACTGCAGTGACGGCGATCATGTGCAGGATATCTTCGGACGTACACCCGCGAGACAAATCATTGGCGGGTTTGGCCAAACCCTGCAGAACCGGCCCGATAGCTTCGACGCCGCCGATGCGCTGGGCGATTTTGTAACCCAGATTGCCGGCGTTCAGGCTTGGGAACACAAAGACATTCGCCTGCCCTTCAAGCGGTGAACCGACGGCTTTTTTAGCCGCGACCTCGGGTACAAATGCCGCGTCGAACTGCAATTCGCCATCTATCAACAAATCTGGGTCTGACGCGCGGGCAATCTGCGTGGCCTCTACAACCTTGGATACCTTTGGGTGCTCGGCGCTGCCCGAGGTCGAGAAAGACAGCATGGCGACACGCGCCGTGTCTCCGGTCAGCGCGGTATAAGACGCGGCAGAGGCACGGGCAATTTCGGCCATTTCCTGTGCATTCGGGTCAACCACAAGGCCGCAATCCGCAAAGACGCGTACACCTTTGACGTCGTGGTGATCCTGACAAAACAACATCAGAAAGAAACTGGACACCATTGCGGCATCCGGTGCTGTCCCAATGATCTGCAGCGCGGCACGCACCGTGTCCGACGTGGTCTCGACTGCGCCACCAACTGTACCATCGGCGATGCCTTCTTCGACCAGCAAGGCGGCATAGAACAGGCGGTTTTTGACTTGCTCCTGCGCCATCTCAATTGTCATGCCCTTGTGCTTGCGGCGTTCAAGCAAGGCTGCTGCAAACTGAGGCAGCAAAGGAGAGGAATCGGGGTCGTGGATTTCAATCCGGCTCGGGTCGAAACCCGAATGCGCCGCAAGAAGTGCCGAAACCTTGTCGTAGTTGCCCACAAGAACGATCTGCGCGACACCCTCTTTCACGGCCATGACCGCGCCTTCGACAATACGTGGATCATCGCCCTCGGACAGGGCGATGATTTTGTCAGATGCGGAGGCCGTGCCAAGAATGGCGCGCAGAGGTTTCACGCGGGTTATGCCCCAGCCTGCGGGGTCATGTCGTCGGTCGAGATACCAGCGACCGCAACCGGCTTTTTCATCGCATCGCGACGGAAGGGTTCGCCCAGTTCCTGGTTGATCATGGCTTCGATCAGAGTGGTGATACCGTTTTTCTGATCTTCAATGGCCTGATTCAGGGCTGCAGTCAGTTCGTCTTGCGTGCGTGCGACCACACCTTTCAAACCACAGGCCTGCGCGATACCAGCGTAAGATACCTGAGTGTCCAGCTCGGTTCCGACGAAGTTGTCGTCAAACCACAGGGTCGAGTTCCGCTTTTCCGCACCCCACTGGTAGTTACGGAAAACGATCTGAGTCACAGCGGGCCATTCGTCACGTCCGATGGCGGTCAGTTCGGTTACGGCAATACCAAAGGCGCCGTCACCCGAGAACCCGACAACCGGAACGTCCGGACAACCGATTTTGGCACCAATCACCGATGGCAGGCCATAACCACAGGGGCCGAACAGACCGGGGGCCAGGTATTTGCGGCCTTCTTCGAAGGACGGGTACGCGTTGCCAATGGCGCAGTTGTTGCCAATGTCAGACGAGATGATCGCTTCTTTCGGCAGGGCCTGCTGGATCGCACGCCACGCCATGCGGGGGCTCATCCAATCAGGTTTGGCGGAACGGGCGCGTTCATTCCAGGTGGTGCCCGGATCGTCCTGCTCGTGGTCCATCGACGTCAGTTCCTGCGCCCAGCGCGACTTGGTTTCCGCGATCTTCGCTTTGCGTGCATCGCGTCCTTCGTCACCTGCGGTGTCCGACAGCTGTGCCAGGATATTGGTTGCAACGGTGGCTGCGTCGCCAACGATCCCGACAGATACCTTCTTGGTCAGGCCAATGCGATCGGGGTTAATATCAACCTGAATGATCTTTGCATTCGCCGGCCAATATTCCATGCCATAGCCAGGAAGGGTCGAAAACGGGTTCAGGCGGGTGCCGAGACACAAAACCACGTCTGCTTCTTTGATCAGCTCCATACCGGCTTTCGAGCCGTTGTAACCCAACGGGCCAGCAAACAGCGGGTGCGAGCCCGGGAAGGCATCGTTATGCTGGTAGCCAACACAAACCGGGGCGTCCAGACGCTCGGCCAGTGCTTTCGAGGCTTCGATGCCGCCAGCGGACAGAACCGTGCCCGCGCCGTTCAGGATGACAGGGTTCTTGGCATCCGACAGCAGCGCGGCGGCTTCGGTAACGGCTGATGTACCGCCGGAAGGCAGTTCAAATTCAACCACGGCAGGCAATTCGATATCGACAACCTGAGTGAAGAAATCACGTGGCACGTTAATCTGTGCCGGTGCCGAGGCGCGCTTGGCCTTGGTGATAACGCGGCTCAGAACTTCGGCCATCCGCGAGGGGTCGCGCACTTCTTCCTGATAGCAGACACAGTCTGCAAACATGCGCATCTGTTCCATTTCCTGGAAACCGCCCTGACCCATGGTCTTGTTTGCGGCCTGCGGGGTTACCAGCAGCAGCGGGGTGTGGTTCCAGTAGGCGGTTTTGACGGCAGTGACAAAGTTGGTGATCCCGGGGCCGTTCTGCGCGATCATCATCGACATTTTGCCGGTGGCGCGTGTGTACCCGTCGGCCATCATCCCGCCCGAGCCTTCATGCGCGCAATCCCAGAAAGTAATGCCAGCTTTTCCAAAAATATCCGAGATCGGCATCATCGCCGAACCGATGATCCCGAATGCATGTTCGA
This sequence comes from Ruegeria meonggei, assembly GCF_042768335.1. Classification (NCBI taxonomy): domain Bacteria; kingdom Pseudomonadati; phylum Pseudomonadota; class Alphaproteobacteria; order Rhodobacterales; family Roseobacteraceae; genus Ruegeria; species Ruegeria meonggei. The sequence goes on from NZ_JAXHBT010000001.1 coordinate 3,462,237, forward strand.
TCCCGTGCGATTGCAGAACCTTAACAAAGGCCTCTTCAGTGGTCATTTTCATCTGAGTATTCTCCGCGCAAAAGGGGTTGCAGCCGGATAATCAGTCCAGCCCTTGGATATGGTTTTGACCCATGGGGCAGGGCGGCGTTAGGGCCAGAACGTGCGGCGGTTTAGGTCCAGTGTCGCGCTAAGAGGTGCGAATGGCGTCCGCAATTAACTTCACACCTGGTGCAATCCGCTCAGCTGCGATGGACGAATAGCCGAGACGATAGAAATTCTGCGGTTTTGCAGGCCCGGAAAAGAACGGAGCACCGGGTTCGATATGCACGCTTTGACTTTGCAGTTTGTGCGCAAGCCGTGTCATGTCGACATGGTCAGGAGCGGACATCCACATGGATGAGCCGCCCAGTACACCACGCCCCGCAACGGTCAGCCCATGTTCTGCAATGGCGGTGTCCATCGCATCGCGGCGCTTTGCCAGTGTTTTGGACATCCGCCGGATTTGCGCGTCGTAATGGCCCAAGGACAGGAAATAGGCCGCGGTGCGCTGAATGTGCCCCGGCGGGTGGCGCAGCACCAGCGATCGCAGCGCCCGCGCCTCGCGGATAAAGGGTTCGGACCCGACCATGTAGCCAAGGCGCAATCCGGGAAACAGCGATTTCGAGAAGCTACCGACATAGACGACGCGCCCATCCCGGTCCATGGATTTCAGCGCGGGGGATGGCGCACCCAGAAACGCCATTTCAAATTCATAGTCATCCTCGACCACCATGGCGTCCAACTCTTTGGCGCGCTCCAGCAGGTGGGAGCGGCGATTGACGGGCATGGTTGCGGTCGTCGGGCTTTGGTGGCTGGGGGTGGTGAAAATGACGTCGGTCTGATCCGGCAGCGCTTCGGGCGGCAAACCGTCCCGATCCACGCTGAGCGGGGTTACAGTGCAGTCCCAGTGGTCCAGAAGGCTCCGCAATGCATAGTAACAAGGGTCCTCGATCACGGCATTGCGGTTGTGGGTCAGTAAAATACGTGAGGCCAGCCAAAGCGCATTTTGTGCTCCCAGCGTGATCAGAATCTCTTCGGGGCGGGCGGCGATGCCACGGCGGGGCAGGGTATGCCGGGCGATGAACTCGATCAGCAGGGGATCGTCCTGATCCACGTAATCGGCGGTCAGGGATTCGAAATCCTTGTGCCCCAGCGCGCGCACTGCGCACAGCCGCCAATTGGCATGATCGAACAGGGTCCGGTCGGCCTGGCCATAGATGAACGGGTAACGATAGTCCCGCCAGTTGCTGGGTTTGGGCAGAACGTCCCCGTCCGAGAAACGGCGCGCCAGTGTTTTGTCCCAATCCACGGTTTCTGTGCCGCGCGGAACCGGCGAGTATTTCGGCGGGACCGGCGCATTTTGCGATACGTAATAGCCGGACCGGCCCTTTGCGGTCAGGTAATCATTGGCCAGCAGTTCGGTATAGGCCAGCGTGACGGTGATCCGACTGACCCCCAGATGTGCGGCCAGTTTCCGCGACGAGGGCAGTTTTTCCCCGACGTGGAATCGGCCGGACAGAATGCCCTCTGCAATCATCTGCTGGATCTGCGCCTGCAGCGTGCCCTGACCGTTAAGTTCCAGAAAGAAGGTGTCGACCGATATTCCCATAGGGCCTTATAGAGTGGACTTATAGGTTGAGCAATCTGGACTTACACTTTCGCCAAAAATATACGCCCTGCCGGTTGACGGAAGAATTTTATAAAACTAAATAACTATAAATCTAGTTTAATGGAGTAAGCAAGATGTGGGAAACAGCAGCAGCTGGATTCTCGGCCATGGGTTCTGAGGCGCGGCTGAAGGTTCTGAAGACACTGGTCCGCGCCGGTGAGGGCGGTCTGACCGTTGGTGACATCCAAGAGCGGACGGGCATCGCCCCGTCGACCCTGGCCCATCACCTGCGATTTCTGGCGGCAGGTGGCGTGGTCGTGCAAGAGAAAATCGGGCGCAACACAATCAATCGCGCCAGCTACGGCGAATTGCGGGCCCTGGCAGAGTTCATCCTCAGCGAATGTTGCGCGGATGAGGTTGGAAAGGCGGCAAACGATGGCTGATCTGACGCAAAACCCGAAAGTTTCGGCCAAAGCCGCGCTTGACCTGATCAAGACACCTTGGGCGGTGATCGTGGCTATGCTGGTCGCCGTTGCCATTCTGGATCCCGGAAACTGGGGCGAGGTGGTGATCTTTGCTGGCAAAGCATTGGCTCATACCGGGCAGTACATCCTGTTTGCCGTTCTTCTGTTGTCCTACCTCAAGGCCACCGGGGCCGAGGTCATGGTGGCCCGCGCCTTTGAGGGGCGCGAAACGCGGATGATCCTGCTGGCGGCACTGTTTGGCGGGTTGGCTCCATTCTGTTCCTGCGAAGTCATTCCGTTCATCGCAGGATTGCTGGCGCTGGGCGCACCACTGTCCGCGGTAATGGCGTTTTGGCTGAGCTCGCCTTTGATCGATCCGCCGACCTTGCTGATCACAGCGGGCGCGTTGGGCTGGCCCTTTGCCATCGGCAAGGCGATTGCGGCCGTAGCTTTGGGCCTGTTCGGCGGGTTCACCGTGCGGGCCTTGATGCGCGGCGGCGCCTTTGCGCAGCCGCTGCGCGAATACAAGCCCGCCAGCTGCTGCGGCTGTGGCCCTAAGCAGGACGACAAACCCGTTTGGAAGTTCTGGCAAGAGCCGGAGCGCCGCACTCGGTTCCGGGCCGAATTCGTCCAGAACGGTCTGTTTCTGCTGAAATGGTTGGCACTGGCCTATGTGCTTGAGGCGCTGTTGGTCAGCTATGTCCCGGCTGATCTGATTGCCCGCGTGGTCGGAGGCGAAGGTATTGTGCCCATCGTGATCGCTGCACTGGTTGGAATGCCTGCATACCTGAACTCGTACGTCGCGCCACCGCTGCTGGCTGGATTGACCGAACAAGGGATGAGCGCCGGGGCTGCGATGTCATTCATGATCGCAGGGGCCGTCAGTTCCATCCCGGCCATGGCGGCGGTTTGGTCGCTGGTCAAGCCACGGGTCTTTGCGACCTATCTGGGGCTGGGGATCACAGGTGCCATCATTTCAGGCATCCTTTTTCAAATGATCTGAATGAAAAACCGCCCGGTGTGTCCACCGGGCGGTGTTTTGCTTGTTAGCTTGCTTCGCAATGGCGCGGCAGTTTGAAGCGATACCTGGCTTCGCCACTTTCCACAAAAACGCGTTTTTCGATACAGGCGCTGGTGCCGACGGTTTGCGAAACGGTGGCCTCGGTCGAAGTGATCGACGTGGCCGAACCATCTGGCAGCCGCACCGACGCGATGACGCCATTCTTAAGGTCACCGTTGATTGCGGTCGACGACAGGACCGCAACGGTCATGAACGAGTCGTGCTCGTGCTCGCCACTGTCGTTGAGCAGCAGCAAAGCGGCCGCAACCACGATCACCCCAACGCCGCCCACCACGGGCAGGCCCCAGGTTTTCACAAAGGCATAGATCGAAACGGCGCGGTGCGGACCAAAGATTTTGGACAGAACGTTCAGCATAGGTGTCTCATAGAAAAGGCCCCGGCCTGATCAGACCGAGGCAATGCCAGCGTTATGGGCGCGTTTCGTCTTCGTCTTCATCCTCGGCTCCGCCTTTGGGCAGGTTGAAGAAGCTGTCGGCGTCCACGATGGGCTCTTCTTTCTCTTCGCTGGGCTCATCAGACAGCGAGAAGGTCTCCAGGCCCTCAATCGCGGTCGGGATCTTGGGCGCGGCGTCCATTTCCAGCGACTGCTCGGTCGAGACCAGTTTGCGGCGTTCGTCGTCGGACATCACACCACCTTCGGCAGCTTTCTTGGCAGCGGCCTTCTGTACGATCGCGTCCAGTTCGGACTGTTTACACAGGCCCAACGCGACCGGATCGATCGGCTGCATGTTGGAAATGTTCCAATGCGTCCGCTCGCGGATCGACTGGATGGTCGGCTTGGTGGTGCCGACCAGCTTGGCAATCTGACCGTCGCTGAGTTCGGGGTGGAACTTGACCAGCCACAGGATCGAGTTCGGACGGTCCTGACGCTTGGACAGTGGCGTGTACCGCGGGCCGCGGCGCTTTTCCTCGCCCGAGGCGGCCGGGTTGAACTTGAGCTTTAGCTTGTACAGTGGGTTGTTCTGAGCAGTGTTGATTTCGTCCTGGGTCAGCTGGTTGTTGGCGATCGGGTCGAACCCTTTGACGCCAGCGGCCACATCGCCATCTGCGATGCCCTGCACTTCCAATTCGTGCATCCCCACGAAGTCCGCGATCTGCTTGAAGCTGATCGTGGTGTTGTCCACCAGCCATACGGCTGTCGCCTTGGCCATAAGCGGTTTTGCCATCAGCCCGTCTCCTATAAATACATCTTTCCCGTCGCCGGAATTCGGCGGCCCCGGCTTGGGGCAGGTTTCCGTTGTCGGGGAACTTGGGGCGTATATAGTCGCGCAAAGGCAAGAAGGGAAGAGGTGAATGCGCCAGGTGAAGTTGGGGCTGATATTGTGGATGGTCACCGCCATGGCGGCGTTGGGGGATGGCGAAAAGGCGGGTGAGTTCGACTACTACGTGCTGGCGCTCAGCTGGTCGCCGAACTGGTGCGCGCGCGAAGGCGATGCGCGCGCTTCAGATCAATGCGACGCGCGCCATGACCACGGATGGATCCTGCACGGGCTCTGGCCGCAATACCATCAGGGTTGGCCTGCTTTTTGCCGCACGTCCGAGGCCCCGCCGACCCGTCGCATGACCCGGGAAATGACGGATATTCAGGGCACATCCGGGCTGGCCTGGCATCAGTGGAAGAAGCATGGCACCTGTTCGGGCCTCAGCGCGCCTGACTATTATGCATTGTCCCGCCAAGCCTATGGTCAGGTCCGGCGGCCCGATGTGTTCCGTAAACTGGAAGCCTCTGTCAAACTGCCTGCCTCGGTCGTTGAAGACGCGTTCCTCAAGGCCAATCCGTCGTTGGAGCCGGACATGATCACCATCACCTGCAAGCAGGGCTATATCGAAGAAATGCGGCTGTGCCTGTCCCGCGAGTTAGAGCCGGTACCTTGCGGTCGAGACGTGATCCGCGACTGCGCGGCCAAGGACGCGCTGTTTGATCCGATTCGTTAAAGCTCTTTGTTCTGGCATTCTCGGGCGTAGTCCAGTGCCTTGGCGGTGCCCTTCAGATCAATTGCCATGACAACCTCTCCGGCGGGATTGTACACCGTCATGGTCTTGTTCTGCGCGATGGCGTTGACGAAACTCCGGTCAGTGAAAAACACTGTCGCCCCCGGTACGTCGCGCTGATTGAACCCTATAGCGGTGGCGTCAAAGCTCTTGCCGTCCAGTTCGAACCGGATGGGATAGCTTTTACCCTGTTCGATCTCGCCCCACGCCTTGTTGTAGACGGCGAAATACCCGCGATTATCCAGTGCGTCATAACCGATGCGCACCACCGAGAGGTCCTGATAGATCGTTTGGATCAGACATCCGTTGCCAAGGGCCGGGTCCATCATGATGTTCCAGCCTTCGACAAAGCCTTTGTCTATCAGTTCTTGCGACCACGCGGTGGTTGCGGTGAAGGCGGCGAAGGTGAGGGCGAGAAGGCGGGTCATGGGAGGCTCCGGTAATGTGTTCGGTTTCGTGAATAGTATATTTAAGAAAGAAGTAAGTTGAACCGGTTCCAACCGTCCGAGTGATTTATCTTGGATCTTTTAGGGATGGTAGATCATTTTGAATGTGGATGCCTAAATTGGGCCATAGTTTCTCGTTCTTTGTCGTGGTAAATCTCTGGAGAAACAGCACTAATGCATTCAAGAAATTCATTCATTGCCGCACTAATTGCGTTACTGGTATGTGCAGTTCCTGGGGTTGCTGCAAGCAACAATGGATCCGGTTTAAGGGCAACGCCCATCGGCATTCCATGGTATGTGTCCAATCGCACTTCAAACTACCCTGGCGCGGAAGCGGCCATGCGTATCGCGTCATCAAAATGGCGTGCGCCATGGGCTATGAAAATCAAATCGGGGAAAGTTAGTGGAAAATTCCGATTGGTTTCAGTGAATGGCTCAACATACGTGGTGTTGGCCAAGATGAAAGGACCCTTTACCCTAAATTTTGAGGCAATTAAGGATGCCAGAATGGACTTGTTGCGCAAAGCCGCAGCTCAGTCTGGATGCACAACGCAGGGCCGCACACTCGCAAAATACAATTCGCAAAAGGTCATCGAGAAACTGTCCGCTCAGGTTCAATGCAATTTCCTGTGAGTAATGGTTGGCAGTAGCGACAGGGTGTCGTCTTGGAATTTGGGGCGCGAAGAATGCGATTGCCCAAAGACTGGCGTTACAATTCCTTCCGCGCCCTCAACGCCGCCGTAATCGTCCCGTCATCCAGATAATCCAGCTCGCCGCCAATCGGAACACCTTGCGCCAGTGAAGTCAGGCGGACCTGCCCTTCTAACTGATCGGCGATGTAATGGGCTGTGGTTTGGCCGTCGACAGTGGCGTTCAGCGCCAGAATGACCTCAGTGATCCCCTCGGCTGTCACCCGGTCCTTGAGGCGGGGAATGCGCAGCTCGTCCGGGCCGACGCCGTCCAAGGCAGACAGCGTGCCGCCCAGAACGTGATAGCGACCCTTGAAAACTGCAGCGCGTTCCATCGCCCAGAGGTCGGCGACGTCTTCGACCACGCACAGCTCTCCGGTCGCGCGAACCTCGCTGTCGCAGATGTCACAGATATCGGTGGTGCCGACATTGCCGCAATTCAGGCACTCGCGGGCAGTTGCGGCCACCTGCTGCATTACGTCCGACAGGGGCGTCAGCAGCAGGGCGCGTTTGCGGATCAGGTGCAATACAGCGCGACGGGCCGAGCGCGGGCCGAGGCCCGGCAACTTGGCCATCAGGTCAATCAGATTGTCGATATCGCTGTTCGAACTCAACGCGTACGCTCCTGCAAAAGGGCCGGGCAATGCGCCCGGCCGAAGTGTCGTCAGGAGTGTCTATCAGAAGGGCAGCTTGATGTCTGCGGGCAGACCCATGCTTTCGGTCAAGCGGGCCATTTCTTCCTGCGAACATTCCGCTGCCTTGGTTTGCGCGTCTTTGATCGCGGCCAGGATCAGGTCCTCGACCACTTCCTTATCGTCGCCGTTAAAGATCGACGGATCGATATCCAGACCTTTCAACTCACCCTTGGCGGTGGCAGTTGCCTTGACCAGACCAGCACCGGATTCGCCGACGACCATGATGGTGTTCAGCTCTTCCTGCATATCAGTCATCTTGGTCTGTAAATCCTGGGCGGATTTCATCATCTTGGCCATGTCGCCAAGACCGCCTAAACCTTTGAGCATCGTTTTTCTCCTATGAACCGGTATGAGGCCTAAATACGGGCGCGGTTGGCGCGGCACAAGTGCAGAGCGCCCTCCCGCTCGTCGTCAAGGTCTTTGGCAAGACCTTTCCTCCCGTTGGGCCCGGCAGCGCGGGCCTTGCCCGCGCTGCAGGGCCCAAGGTCGCTCAGGGAAATCGGCGTCAACCGATGGCCCGTGGCGGGCGCGGGAGGGGTTCGAATTGAGCGGTTTGAGGCTTCAATCTTCCTCGAACGGGTCCCATTCGTCTTCAACCTCAGGCAGGGCTTCGGTTTCAACCTTGGCCGCGCGTTGTTCAGGAGTTTCGATCCGCTTGATACGGGCATTGGGAAATTGCATCAGCACAGCCTGAACCAGCGGGTGCTGTTCGGCCTCGGCCTTGAGCGCCAGATCGGCAGCGTCCCTGACCTCGGCAATTGTGGCTGCGTTGCCATCTGCCACGATCGACACAGCCCATCGGTTGCCGGTCCAGCGCTGCAGCGCCGAGCCCAGCCTTTGGGCCAGATCTGTCGGGGCATTGTCCGACGGAGTGAACTCGATCCGACCGGGCTGGTATGAGATCAGGCGTACCCCGTTTTCGACCTCGACCAGCAGTTTCACGTCGCGGTTCGTTCGGATCAGTTCGACCACATGTTCGAATGTCGGATAGCGTGCAAGCGCCGTTTGGGTGTCCTGTGCCAGAGCAGCCGTTGGGGCGCCGGCGGGGCCGCGTGGCGCAGCGGCATAGGCGGACGACGCGGCCTGAACAGGCGCATGCGGCGGCACGGGTACACCGCCTCCGGGCTCACCATTTGGTGGCGGTGAAGGTGCGTCCTGCAGGCGCTTGATCAGTTCCGCAGGGCTGGGCAGGTCGGCCACATGGGTCAGGCGAATGACAGCCATTTCAGCAGCCATCATCGCGTTTGGCGCGGCCGCCACCTCTTCGAGTGCTTTCAACAGCATCTGCCACATCCGCGTCAGAACCCGCATGGGCAGGGCGTCGGCCATCTGCAGGCCACGAGCGCGCTCGTCCGGGGAAACAGTTGGGTCATCGGCGGCATCTGGTGTGATTTTGACGACAGATACCCAATGGGTGATTTCAGCCAGATCACGCAGCACGGCCAGCGGGTCTGCGCCTTCGGCATATTGGGCGCTCAGTTCAGTCAAGGCGCCCGCAGCATCTCCGCGCAGAATCATATCGATGAGGTCAAGCACACGCCCGCGGTCGGCCAGACCCAGCATGGCGCGGACCTGATCGACGTTGGTCTCACCCGCCCCGTGCGAGATAGCCTGATCCAGCAGCGATGTGGCGTCGCGGGCTGAGCCTTCGGCCGCGCGGGTGATCAGCGCCAGCGCGTCATCCGCGATCTGGGCGTTCTCTGCCGCTGCGATCTTGTTCAGCAACCCGATCATGTCTTCGGGTTCGATCCGACGCAGGTCGAATCGCTGGCAGCGCGACAGGACCGTGACCGGAACCTTGCGAATCTCAGTGGTCGCAAAGATGAATTTCACGTGTTCCGGCGGCTCTTCCAGCGTTTTGAGCAGCGCGTTGAATGCGCTGGTCGACAGCATGTGAACTTCGTCGATGATATAGATCTTGTAGCGCGCGCTGGCGGCGCGATAGCGGACGCTGTCGATGATTTCGCGAATATCGTTCACGCCGGTGCGACTGGCGGCGTCCATCTCCATTACGTCGACATGGCGGCCTTCCATGATAGCGACACAATGCTCGCACTGCCCGCAGGGCTCGGTCGTGGGCTTGCCGTCCCCGTCAGGGCCAATGCAGTTCATGCCTTTGGCGATGATCCGTGCCGTGGTTGTTTTCCCGGTACCGCGGATGCCCGTCATAATGAAGGCCTGCGCGATGCGGTCCGCCTCGAACGCGTTTTTCAGCGTGCGCACCATGGCGTCCTGACCCACAAGATCAGCAAAGGTTTCAGGGCGGTACTTGCGGGCGAGAACCTGATAGGCGGGGCTTGGCGTGTCGTTCATATCTGCTCTGTCGGATTCGGGTCAGGGATGCAGCGTAGTGACCCCCGGCGTCCGCGTCCACAGCAGGCTTGGGCGAATTTTGGTTTGCAAAGCCTTTTGCGGATCATAGAAACAGAAGATGGCCCTGTGGCGGCCGGAATTTGGATAAGGACGCGCCTTGTGACTGACTTCGCGATCCACGCCTTGGCAGTTGGAAACGGCACCATTGCCTTGTCGCCGATGCCGGGGCGCGGTGGCGCGTATTCGCATGATCTGGCTGTAGTCCACGACTGGCAACCGGATCTGGTGATCTCGATGACAACCACGCCCGAGATGGCCCAGAACGGGGCCGAAGGGCTTGGCTGCGATCTGGCGGATCACAATATTGCATGGGCGCATCTGCCTGTTCAGGATTTTGGTGCTCCGTCGCCGGAAATTGATGCCTTGTGGGCAGAGCTTAGCACGCAAGTGGAACAGATACTGTCACGCAGAGGCAAGGTGCTGGTGCATTGTCGGGGCGGCTGTGGCCGTTCGGGAATGGTCGTGCTGCGCATTATGGTAGCACATGGCGAGGCACCCGCCGCCGCGCTGGCGCGTTTGCGCGCGGTGCGGCCTTGTGCGGTTGAAACCGAGGATCAGGCGGCCTGGGCTGCGCAAGCAGCCCGCCTTGATCACATCTCAGGTCAAAGCGCGACTTGATTGTCGACCCGTGCGACCGGACGGGGTGCCAGTGCGTCGACTTCAAGCATCGCACAGGGCGGGTTCGACATCAGACCGGCAGGCATTGCGTTGATTGTGGCGCCAAACATCATGTCCGCATAACTGTCCAGAGTGTCAGCCAGAGTATCGTCAGGAGTGTCGCAGAACACCCGGATCCGTTCTTTTTGCGCTTTGAAACGGGCGGTACAGCCAGGCGCGCAATGGGTTAGTTCGCTGCTACCTTCGACCTGAAACTCTGGCCTTGTGACCGGAGTTGCGGTATTCATCGCGTCGACAATTGCACGGGCCATCTGTGCCAGGGCCGGACAGGTTTTACCGGTGCGCTGGCACACAGTTGCTTTGAATTCGTGGGTCTTTGTCTTCCAGATCATACTGCGCCCTCCGCGCGTGGAACGAGGGGCATGGATCAGGTGTGACAGCGCGCTGACAACCTGCCCGGACACCCCGCCCGAGTTTCGGTTTCGTTTGGATGGCAGGTCTCCTGACTTGCGGATCATCGCTTTGCCGACCTTCCCAGCCTTGGGGCCAGTGGTGTTTCGGCATTGCTCACCGCTTACAGTTGCGGGGGCAGTCGCGGCTTTGATCCGTTCCGGCATTGCCGGTGTGGACCGCACCGTGTTCCCTTTTCATCCCGCCCCGGGGACCGGGGACGAGAACCATCCCCCAATCGCTAGCGGCTGTGTGTGGCCTGAGTCAAGCAGGGTTTTTCGGTCGCAAGCGGACGTGTGGTCATGTTGGGCCGGTCTTGACTCGGGGGTTCAAAACATGCGGACTCACTTAGGTGAACCGAACAGTTCAGAATTGGAGCATGGACGCCATGTTGGACAACACACACGCGGTAACCACCGAGGATTTTCTGTTCCCCTCGGGCCCGGCCAGCCTGTCGGCGCGGCTGTACCTGCCGGCGACGCCTCCCATGGTCGCGGTTGTTGTGCATAGTGCGACAGGTGTGCCCCGGGATTACTACAAGCATTTCGCCCGCTGGCTGGCCGCCGAGCGGGGCATGGCCTGCCTGACTTATGACTACCGCGACTTTGGACATTCGTTGATCGGGTCGATGAAGGCGTCCAAGGCCACGATGGCCGAATGGGCGCTGGTCGACATGCCGTCTGCAAGGGCAGAGATGCGCCGGCGGTTTCCCGATGCCCAGCAGTGGAGCATTGGTCATTCAGTCGGCGGCTTGCTGGGTCCGATACAGCCGGATATTGATCAGATCGACAGGATGATTTGTGTCTGCTCAGGGCTTGTTACTCTGACTGACCACCCCTGGCCATACCGGGCGCTGGCGTGGATGTTCTGGAATGGGCATGCGCCGCTGGCGGTGAAGGCCATGGGGTATCTACCGGGCAAAGCGCTGGGATTTGGCGCAAACCTGCCCGCATCGGTGTATTGGCAGTGGCGCAAATGGTGCACCGCGCCGCTGAACTACGTACCAGAGATCGGGGATACCCTGCCTAATGCGCGCTGGGCGGGGTCGAATACACCGGTGGATCTGTTCGCCTTCAAGGACGACCAGATGGTGCCGCCAGACGCGGTCTGGCGGCTTGCTGATTTATATGGGCCAAAGGCACGTCGACACGAGCTGTCTCCGAGTGAGTTCGGCTTGCCCGAGATTGGCCATATCGGGGCCTTTGCGCGCCGGAACGCGGCGATTTGGCCTCAGTTGACTGCCTGATTGACGGGGTTGCTCACCGGGTGCCTACGGCCTTTTACGGGATTTCTTTTCCTGCATCACGGATCGCACCATTTTGCCAAAGGCCTTATCGCGGGCCCGCGATTGCGCCACGGATTCAGAGTTCCTCTGGTCTTCGCGCCGCAATTTTCGCCAGCGCTCCAGCCTGTCCGCATCAAGCACCCCGTCCGCAATCGCGTTCTGCACTGCACAACCAGGTTCGGCCTGATGCTGGCAATCGGAAAACCGACAGCCTTCGGCCAAGTCCAGAATGTCTGAAAAGACCTCATCCACGCCGTCCTGAGCATCCAGCAGCCGCAAGGCGCGCATTCCGGGCGTGTCGACCAGCCATCCCCGATTCATCATCTGGTGCAGCGCTCGCGCCGTCGTTGTGTGCCGACCGCGGGCATCGTCCTCGCGGATACCTGCGGTGTCTTCGCTGAGCCCCGTCATGGCGTTGGCCAATGTTGTCTTTCCAACCCCTGATGAGCCAACCAAAGCGGCGGTTTGTCCGGCAGGACACCAGGACAGGATTTGTTGCACGTCCGAGCGGTCCAACGCGTTGACAGTCAAAACGGTCAGGAACGGTGCCAGCGATTGCGCGCGTCCTGCGTAGGTCTGCGGGTCAGCGCAGGTATCAGCCTTGGTCAGGACAACAACCGGATAGCACCCGGCCTGATGCGCCATCGCCAGATAGCGTTCGAGCCGGGCCAGATTGAAATCGGCGTTACACGAGCTGACGATGAACAGCACATCGACATTGGCCGCGATCAATTGAACTTCGGCGCTGGTGCCTGCGGCGCGACGTTGCAGCAGGCTGCGGCGGTCCAAAAGGTGCTGGACCCGGTTTTGGCTGTCGGCCAGCACCCAGTCGCCGACCGTGAAATCACCGGTGGGCCGGCCCGGGGTCAACAGGGGAAAGTCGCCCTGTGTGTTCACACCGATCAGGCGATCGCGGTGAACGGCGTGAACGCGAAAGGGATCGCATGAAGGATTGGCCGCATGCTGCGCGGCAAAGTGAGAGGACCATCCCAGGTCCGATAGAGTAAGGGTCATTGGTCTGCCTGTGTTCAGGTACAGCGAACCGGCGGGATGGCGGTCGCGCATCCGTCGGTGATGTGTTCAGGCAGGTGTAGGAACAGGGTTCAGAGACGCTCTGCCTGAAGGGGTTTTGCTACAATCATAAAAGCCCTCCTGCGGCTGATGGTCTGTTTAAGTGAGAGGTTGGACATCGACCCAAGCGGGGCTCGTTGTGGCTGCTTCCTTCCGGATCTGACCAGGTTGGCGAGGCGCTCGCCCGCGCCAACCTCTCAGGGGTGGATATAGGCAACAGATGGCGGAAAGACAACCCGTCAGAGTGTCAATCGGATCAATAGAAAGCCCTCTTCATCCGAGCCAACTATATGTGGTTCGAATTCTGCAATCTCTGCCAGATGTTGACGGGCGGCCTGACCGGTTCTTAGGATTGTTTGACACGCGTTCATAGGCGCGAACCTAAACGGGTGTGGGGTCTGTTCCAGCAGGTCGGGGGGCAATTGTCCTGACAGGTAATCCTGTAGCAATCGCTGAATGGACAAAACCGGCAGGGTGATGCGATCGACATGATCGACAAAGGGGAAAAGCCCCCCGCCGATAGCCCGGTAATTGTTCAACGCAACAACAAAGCGCTGATCGTTCATCAACGGGCGACCGTCATGGCGGATGTCCTGAACCCGCCGATGGCCCGGGTCGATTAATCCTCCGTCAGCGCCAAAACGTGGCGGCTGGGACAGGTCGATTTGATAGGTCAGCCCTTGCAGGATATCGAAGTTGTGCCCGGCCCGGTTCGGATCGACCAGAGCGGTTTGATGATCCGGTGAAAGCTGATTGAAAACTCCAACGGACATGTCCAGCCAGTCCTGGATCTGTTCGCCTGTAACCACCACGGCCTGCAACTCGTTAGGGAAAACATACAGGTCATTCACGTGGCGCAGGCAGATTTCACCGGGTGGTACATTGGTAAAAAACCTAGGGCCCGCACGGCCGCCGAATTTGGAGGGAGAGACCGCCGACAGGACGGGCAAATCTCTGAACTGCGTGTCTACAAGATAGGGGCGCAAACCAGCCGCCTGTGCCGCCGCAACCAAAGAAAGCCCGCGATCCTGGGCGCAAAAGCTGAAGAAACTGTGCAAATGCCTGTCAGAGCGGCCCACGGGTTCTGCCGCGCGTTTGCGGGTCTCGGCATGGCCGTTGGCGAAAATACCAAGCAAGCGCGGGTCTTCGACAACCGGGTCTGGCGATCCCTTGGAATGTGCGGGGCACACGGGCCGCAGTTCTGCCCGCCGGTCCCGCACGGACCATCCGCCCGCTTCTGTCGCAACAAGTTTCAGATCGATCAGCCCAAGATAGGACCCAGTCGATCCCGGCATGACCACCGGTTTTCCATGCACCAGACCCCGGGCAGCATCGACATGTTCAATCCCGTCATGCGCGGCACCGGGCAGCGTCAGATGGGAATGCCCAGCGATCAGCGCATCAATGCCGTCAATGGCCGCCAGAGGAACAATGGCATTTTCCAAACCGGGTGTCGCGTCCGCGGATCCCAATCCGGTATGGGCAAGGGCAAGGATCAGATCACAGCCCTGCGTTTGCAGGGCCTGCACCTTATCCCGCGCGCAAGTCAGGATATCGTCCATGACAACCTTGTCTCGCAAGTGGTGCGCTTCCCATTTGGCAGTCTGCGGTGGGAGAACCGAAAAAACGCCGATTTTAAGCGGTATCTTCTGGCCCTGAACCTGTGCCGTACGGTGCAAGATCACATGATCCTGCCAGACTGAGGCCATATCTGTACGGTGTGCATTGCTGCAGATCACCGGACAAGGAGCGTCCGCCAGAACCCGATCCAGCACATCCAGGCCAAATCCGAAATCGTGATTGCCCAGCCCAATCGCGTCATACCCCAGATCGCCGAACGCCTGCATCAGGATATGCGGCGCTTTTGCTGGTCCCATGGCCCAATCGCCGATCGGCGTCCCTTGCAGCGAGTCTCCGTTGTCGAACAGCAGCACCAGATCACCCTCGGCCTCGTGCCGGGCAGCGCGGATCAGGCTGGCCGTACGTGTGAACCCGATCGTCGGTTCCGGGGCATCGGTATAATAATCGAAGCCATTCAGGTTCATATGCAAATCGGATGTCGCAAGAATGCGTAGTTTCAAGACGGCGTGCAACAGAGGAGGGGAACGTGTCAAATTTCTACTACAGGCAGTTATTCCTTAGTCATTTTCAACAAAAGGTATAATGAATGCAACTTGTAAGGCGCACATGCGGTGATATTGCGCCAAAAGATCCCGGGGCGAGAATTGCCATTGCAACACAGGTGCAGCCATGGCAGCCCTGTGCCGACGACCCGAAGGATAATCTATGAAACACGCAGAACTTGTGACGTTTGGGGGCTCGGGGTTGGATCGGGCGGCACATATGCGGGGCGACGCCGATCAGATGGCGCAGGCGCGGGCGCATCCTCGGGCGGCATGTCTGTTGTTCTGGCGCGGCAAACCGCTGGTGCAGGGAGAGGCGCTGGATCAATTGGGCCTCATACCCATGACGCACGGGTTGGTCGAAAACGGGCCAGGCGGCCAAGTGGAGCAACCCATCTTTCTGGGCCTGTCGGACGGGGCACCGGTCTTTGCCCTCGATATCTCGGACTGGACGGCCGAGGGGTTGGACTTGTCCGATGTCGGGGCCTTTCTTGACCGGTCAGAACAACAGCACCCGGATCTGCCCCAGGGCCATGTGTTTGCCGAATTGCGTCGGATTATGACCCGCCTGTCCGCCCGTGACGCCGAATTGGCTGCAGCCACCAAAGCCGTGATCAGCTGGCATGAGACGCATCGGTTTTGCGCCCGGTGCGGGGCGGCCAGCGACCTTGTGCAGGCCGGGTGGCAGCGCAGTTGCCCGTCTTGCGGCGGTCAGCATTTCCCGCGCACCGACCCGGTGGTGATCATGTTGATCACATATGGCGATTCGGTGCTGATGGGGCGGTCTCCGGGCTGGCCCGAGGGGATGTACTCGCTGCTGGCCGGATTTGTTGAGCCCGGCGAGACGCTTGAGGCCGCGGTCCGGCGCGAAGTCATGGAAGAGGCCGGCGTGCCTGTTGGGGTGGTCAGCTATCTGTCCAGCCAGCCTTGGCCCTTTCCGGCCTCGCTGATGTTCGGTTGTGCCGGTGAGGCGCTGTCGCGTGAAATCACCATAGACCCGGTCGAAATCGAAGACGCGATCTGGGTCACCAAGTCCGAGATGATGCAGGCCTTTGCTGGCGAACACCCTACGATACTGCCAGCCCGAAAAGGGGCCATCGCACATTTTCTGCTGCAAAACTGGCTTGCGGATACGCTTGACTGACAAAATACTGGGCCAAAAGGTAAGAGACCAAGAACCACTATGCAGTTTTCAGCGCGCGAAGATATCGAAGCCCCCGTAAATGCGGTGTTCGAGATGGTTGCCGACTTTGAACGGTTTGAACGCATGGCAATGAGACGTGGGATTGAGGTACGGCGTATGTCGGACCATATGGGCGTTGTGCCCGGTACCAGTTGGCAAACCGAATTCCGACTGCGCGGCAAACCGCGTCACGTTGATATTCAAATGGCCGAGTGTGAGCCCCCGTCACACATGCGATTTGAGGCTTCGAGCAAAGGCATGAACGGATTCACGCTGATCGAATTTCTGGCCCTGTCGCAGCGCAGAACGCGGCTGAGTGTGGATATGACGCTTGCGGCCAAATCCTTGCCTGCGCGGCTTTTGCTGCAATCCTTCCGGCTGGGGCAATCCCGGTTTCGGCGGCGTTTCCAGCTGCGTCTGAAAGAATTTGCCAGAGAAATTGAAGAGCGGCACCTGCATGGGACCTAGTTCAACCGGACATTGGCATGGATAAGCTGATCATTCGCGACGCCACTACAAACGATGCTGAAGGCATTTCTGCTGTATTGCAGGATCTTGTGGTTGCAGGGAAACGCAGAAAGGACAGCGATGCGGGGTTTGCTCTGGCGCACTACATCGCGCATCCCGATCAGCTGTGTTGTAACTTGGCTTTGGATGCACAGGGTCAAGCCTTGGGGTTTCAAGCGGTGAAACACGCGATCGAGGGCAATCCTTACGGCGCCCCCGAAGGCTGGGGTGTGATCGGGACACATATACGCCCATCCGCTGCCCGCCGCGGCGTGGGGCGCGCTTTGTTTCACGCGACGCTGAGGGCTGTGCAGGCCTCCGGAATTACGGTAATCGACGCGACGATTTCCTCCCGGAATGACGAAGGTTTGGCCTATTACAGCGCAATGGGGTTTGTCGATTACCGGCAAGGTACCGGCACCGTGTCCAAACGATACACGGCGGCCTGATCTATCCGCGCGGTTGCGCTGCCGGATAGACACCCAGAATTTCCACATTGGTGGTGAAATGCTGCAGCTCATCCATGGCCAGCTGCACGTTCCGGTCGTCCGGGTGACCGACGATGTCCGCATAAAACAGGGTCGCGGTAAACGAGCCATCGACCATGTAGCTTTCCAGCTTGGTCATGTTGATCCCATTGGTCGCGAACCCGCCCATCGCCTTGTACAGCGCCGCCGGAATGTTGCGCACCTGAAACACAAAGCTGGTGATCATGCCGTGATCACCGCGCCGTGACATGTCTGTTTGCCGTGACATCACCAGAAACCGGGTCGTGTTGTTGTCGCGGTCCTCGATATGGCGCGCCAGCACGTTGAGGCCATAGATTTCGCCGGCCAGTTCGCTGGCCAGCGCCGCCGAATGCAAATCGCCCTGTTCCGAAACCTCGCGCGCGGCGCGGGCGTTGTCGGGGCTCACCCGACCCCGGATGTTGTGTTCCTTCAGAAAACCCGCGCATTGCGGCAGCAAAACCAGATGCGAATGCGCCTCGGTCACGTCAGACAACGTTGCACCTGGGACTGCCAGCAGGTTGATGTGCACGCGGACAAAAGCTTCGTCGATGATATGCAGCCCACTATGGGGCAGAAGGCGGTGAATATCAGCGACCCGGCCATAGGTGGTGTTTTCGACCGGCAGCATGGCCAGATCGGCGTCACCGGCCCGAACCGATTCGATAACATCCTCGAACGTGCGGCAGGGCAGGGCCTCCATATCGGGGCGGGCATTGCGGCAGGCCTCGTGGCTATAGGCGCCGGGTTCACCCTGAAATGCGATACGTTTGGTCATTTGGTCGATTCCGTGCAACAAGTTCTTGAATTGGGCGTTTAGTCGCGGTGTCTATACCTTGCCTCTTGCAAGGGGAAGCCTTAGACACCCCGCAGACAGCTGAAATGGACACGCGATCAATGTTCGACACGATGACAGTTACCAAGGCCGCGGCAGGCCTGTTTGGCACCTTCCTGGTGCTGCTTCTCGCCAAATGGGGCGCCGAAATGCTTTACCACGCCGACGGGCATGGAGAGACAGCTTCTTACATCATCGAGACCGAAAGCGCCGGTGAAAGCGCTGACGGTGAAGAGGTGGTGTTTGAGGAAATGCTGGCCGCCGCCGATCCGGAAAAGGGCGCCAGAGTGTTCCGCAAATGTACCGCGTGTCACAAGCTGGAAGATGGCGCAAACGGCACTGGACCCTACTTGTTTGGCGTCGTCGACCGCCCGGTTGCGTCGGCCAAAGGCTTCACCGGCTATTCGGCCTCAATGCAGGCCCATGGCGGCAACTGGACACCCGAAGCCCTGGATGCGTTCATAACGCGCCCAAGCGCATATATTTCGGGCACCTCCATGAGCTTTGCAGGCCTGAAAAAGCCACAGGACCGCGCAGACCTGATTGCTTACCTGCAGACCATCGGCAACTGATCCTGCGACCTGCAACGATGAATATCAAAGCCGCTGCCTTGTGCAGCGGCTTTATTTTTTTGTCTAAGAAGAACTTCACAAAGCGTTCACGCATTCTAAACTTGAAACTGACAGTGCTGGCCTTTTAGCAAGGTTTAGGCGCATTAAGACGTCCAATAGGGTTGTAGGAGAGGCGAGCATGACAAAGATTCGCAACAGATCGACGCAGACCACTACCATAAAACGGCGGACTGCCCTACAGCTGTTGGGCGGGAGCGCGGTGGCCGCGATGACGCCGGGTATCAATGGGGTGTTTGCCGCAGGTGAGGGCAGCGAAAAAATCATCAAAGCGCACGGATATTCTTACTTTGGTGATCTTAAATACCCCCCGGATTTCAAGCATTTTGACTATGTGAATCCAGATGCGCCGATTGGCGGCGAGATTTCGGTTTCAACCCGCGGCACGTTTGATGGCATGAATCGCTTTAACTGGCAGGGCAAAGCCGGTCGCTATTCCGGGTTGATCGCAGAAAGCATGTTTGGAGACAGCCCGTTCGGGTCAGCCTCACCGGCGGATTCCATTACCGAGGCCTATGGTCTGCTCGCTGAAGCCGTAGAATACCCAAGCACCAAGGAATGGTGCATCTTTTACATGCGGCCCGAGGCCCGGTTCGCCGACGGCACGCCTTTGACGGCCCATGACGCGGCGTTCACTCATGACCTTTTCCTGGAGCAGGGTATTCGCAGTTATGCGCGTGCAGTTAAGCAGCGCATCGAAGGGTATGAGATCATTGATGACCATACAATCAAATTCAATTTTGTCGACGGGATATCACGGCGGTCTCTGATCTCGCAAGTCGGTGGAACGCCTGTGTTTTCAAAAGCCTGGTATGAAGAAACAGGCGAGCGGTTGGACAAGCAAAGTCTGCTGACACCGATGGGCAGCGGTCCATATGTGGTCGATGATTTTGAACTGAACCGGTACATCCTTTATCGGCGTAATCCGGACTACTGGGGCTGGAAATTGCCCATCAATGTCGGTCGGCACAATTTCGAAACCGTGCGGGTCGAGTATTTCGCAGATGACGCTGCGGAATTTGAGGCGTTCAAAGCTGGCGTTTATAATTTCCGGGCCGAAGGCAGTACAAAGAAATGGGCGACTGGCTATGATTTTCCGGCGGTCGACAAGGGGTACGTAAAGCGCGAGAGCATTCCCGTCATGACGCCGCCCTCGCCCACGGGCTTCATCTTCAACATGCAGCGTGCGCCTTTTGACAATATCAAAGTGCGCGAGGCGCTTGGGCTGGCTTTCAATTTTGAATGGACGTCCGAGTCGCTGCAATATGGCCTAACGGAACAGCGCCATTCCTTTGCAGAGAATTCCGAAGTCGCGGCTGATGGGCTACCCACCGGTGCTGAAAAAGCCTTCCTGGAATCGTTGGGCGATCTTGTTCCCGCAGAGATATTCTCTGAAGAGGCCGTGCGCGCGCACAGTTCAAACGCCTCTCGCACCGTGGATCGCCGCAACAAGAGAACGGCATTGAAGCTGTTTGAAGAGGCGGGATGGTCAGTTTCTGGTGACGGGAAGCTGCGGGATTCCGATGGCAATCCGCTGAATGTTACAATCATGCTGAATGCCTCTTCGTCGGACACGGCTGAGGCCATCGTTACAACCTATGCCGGTAGCCTCGAAAGCTTTGGCGTTGGCGTGACGGTTGAAAAGGCCGATAGCGCGCAGTGGATACAGCGGTATTACGACAAAGATTTCGACATGATCTTTTTCCGCAATCAAACGTTTCTGGAGGCGGGTACGGGGCTGAAGCAATCCTATGGCTCGGAAACGGCGGTTGTGTCGTCCTACAATCCTCAATCACTGCAAAGCCCGCTTGTGGATGCCATAATCGACGCGTCGCTCGAAACCAAATCGCGCGAAGAGGAAATTGCTGCGTTAAAGGCGTTGGACCGTGTCTTACGGCATATGCGAATTCAGGTTCCTACTGGATATGTGTCGGATACCTGGGTTGCCTATTACGACATGTTTGAGCACCCTGAGGTTCTTCCGCCTCTGGCCGTTGGGCAGTTTGACTTCTGGTGGTTCAATGAAGAGAAGTATCAGAAACTCAAAGCCGCAGGCGCGGTGAGGTAAAGAACTTTGGGCGCGTATATTCTTCGCCGGCTGTTGCTGGTTATTCCGACGTTGCTGGGCATCATGATCGTGAACTTCACCCTGGTGCAATTTGTTCCAGGCGGTCCGATCGAGCAAATTCTTGCCCAAATGCAGGGTGAGGGAGATGTTTTTGCCGGTTTTGCAGGCGGTGAAGGTGCCCCTGCCGAAGAAACCTTTGGCTCTGACAGCGAATATATAGGCGCGCGCGGTCTGCCGAAGGAATTCATCGAAGATCTGGAGAAGGAGTTTGGGTTCGACAAACCGCCGCTAGAACGGTTCCTGACGATGATGGGCAATTACATGACGCTGGATTTTGGCCAAAGCTATTTCCGGTCGATCAGCGTGATTGATCTGGTGTTGGAAAAAATGCCCGTTTCGATCTCGCTGGGCCTGTGGTCCACCCTGATCGCCTATCTGGTGTCGATCCCGCTGGGCATTCGCAAGGCGATCAAGGACGGTTCGACCTTTGATACCTGGACCAGCGGGGCCATCATTGTTGCCTATGCGATTCCAGGCTTTTTGTTCGCGATCCTGTTGTTGGTGCTGTTTGCTGGCGGGTCGTACTGGCAGATCTTCCCCCTGCGCGGGCTGACGTCGGATAATTGGGACAGCCTAAGCCTGTTCGGCAAAATCGCAGATTACGCGTGGCATATCGCATTGCCGATTATTGCACTTACGATTTCAGCCTTTGCGACGCTGACGCTACTAACCAAGAATTCGTTTCTGGACGAGATCAAAAAACAATACGTGATGACCGCACGTGCCAAAGGCCTGAGCGAAAGCAAGGTGCTGTACGGGCATGTGTTCCGCAACGCGATGCTGATCGTGATTGCGGGTTTCCCTGCCGTGTTCATCGGGGTGTTTTTTGGCGGCTCGATCATCATCGAAACCATCTTCTCGCTGGACGGTCTGGGACGTCTGGGCTTTGAGGCCGCTGTCGCTCGGGATTACCCGGTGATCTTTGGCACACTGTTTATCTTTGGCCTGATGGGGCTGGTTGTCGGCATCATCAGTGACCTGATGTATGTGGTGGTCGACCCCCGTATCGATTTCGAAAAGCGGGAGGGGTAACATGGCACTGTCTCCCCTGAACCAGCGCCGCTGGCGTAATTTCCGACGCAATGGTCGGGCTTTCTGGTCGTTATTGATTTTCTCGGTGCTGTTCGGCCTGTCCCTGTTTGCTGAGTTTATCGCAAACGACAAACCTATCCTGGTTAAATACCGGGGTGAGTTCTATACGCCGGTTTTCAACTTCTATGCCGAAACCGATTTTGGCGGCGACTTTCAGACCGAAGCCATCTACCGCGACCCCGAGGTGCAATGCCTGATCGACAGCGGTGGGCTTGAAGCCTGTTTCGACGACCCGGACGGCATCATTGACCAGATCCAGGCCGGCACGTTCCAGGCCGACGGGTTCGAACGTGGTTGGGCCATCTGGCCGTTGATTCCCTACTCCTACACCACCAGCGTGGATCGCCCGGGCGCGGCCCCTTTGCCGCCCAATGGTCAAAACCTGCTGGGAACAGATGACACCAAGCGTGACGTGCTGGCGCGGGTGATTTACGGCTTCCGCCTATCGATCCTGTTTACGTTGATGGTAACCGGTGTCGCCAGCTTGATCGGTATTTTTGCCGGGGCCATTCAAGGCTTTTTTGGCGGCTGGCTGGACCTGATCTTCCAGCGGGTTATCGAGATCTGGTCGGCTACACCGTCACTTTATGTTATCATCATCATGTTCGCCATTTTGGGGCGCAGTTTCTGGTTATTGGTCGCACTGATGATCCTCTTCAGTTGGACAGGGCTGGTCGGCGTTGTGCGCGCCGAATTCCTGCGGGCGCGAAATCTGGAATATGTGCGCGCCGCGCGAGCGCTGGGCGTGGGGAACGGCACCATTATGTTCCGGCATATGCTACCCAACGCCATGGTGGCGACGTTAACCTTTATGCCGTTCATTGTGACGGGCACGATCGGGGGCTTGGCCTCGCTGGATTTCCTTGGCTTTGGCTTGCCTTCCTCGGCCCCATCTCTGGGTGAGCTGACCTTGCAGGCCAAGCAGAACCTGCAGGCACCCTGGCTGGCCTTCACCGCCTTTTTTACCTTTGCCATTATGCTGTCGCTGCTGGTCTTCATCTTTGAAGGCGTCCGCGATGCGTTTGATCCCAGAAAGACCTTTTCATGAGCTTGCTGGACGTACAAAACCTCAAAGTTTCGTTTCGGCAGGACGGGCAGTTGAGCGCGGCGGTCAAGGGTGTGTCCTTCACCGTGGACCGGGGCGAGACAGTTGCGCTTGTGGGTGAATCCGGCTCGGGAAAATCTGTTACTGCGTTGTCGACCGTATCCCTGCTGGGCGACAGCGCGGTGGTCGAAGGCTCGGTCCGGTATGACGGGAAGGAAATGATCGGCGCGTCTGAGGACAGTCTGATGGACGTGCGCGGCAACGATATCAGCTTTATCTTTCAAGAGCCGATGACCTCGCTGAACCCGCTTCACACGATCCAGAAGCAGATGGCCGAGTCTCTGGCCTTGCATCAGGGGCTGACGGGCGACATAGCCCGCGACCGGATTGTCGAGCTGTTGACTAAGGTTGGTATCCGCGACCCCCGCGAGCGGCTGGACAGCTATCCGCACCAGCTGTCCGGCGGGCAGCGGCAGCGTGTCATGATCGCCATGGCGCTGGCCAACAAGCCGGACGTTCTGATCGCGGACGAGCCGACAACCGCGCTGGACGTGACCATTCAGGCACAGATTCTGGAACTGCTGGCCGACCTTCAGAAGACCGAGAATATGGGGATGTTGTTCATCACCCACGACCTGGGCATCGTACGCCGCATTGCCGACCGGGTCTGCGTGATGAAAGATGGTGAGATCGTGGAAACCGGTGCCACGACCGAGATATTCGACAACCCTCAGCACCCTTACACACGCAAACTGCTGGCGGCAGAGCCTGCGGGCCAGCCTGATCCGGTGGCACAGGATGCGGAAGAGGTTGCGCGGACAGATCACCTGAAAGTGTGGTTCCCGATCCAGCGCGGTTTTCTAAAGCGCACCGTCGGTCACGTGAAGGCCGTCAACGACGCCACGCTCAGCGTGCGCGCGGGTGAAACGCTGGGCATCGTGGGGGAAAGCGGGTCGGGCAAGACGACCCTGGCGCTGGCAATCATGCGCCTGATCGCATCCGAGGGCAGCATCACTTTCCGCGATCAGGACGTGCGCCGCTGGTCCACGCGTGAGCTGCGGCGGCTGCGCAAGGACATGCAAATCGTCTTTCAGGACCCGTTCGGCAGCCTCAGCCCGCGGATGACCTGCCAGCAGATCATTGCCGAGGGTCTGGCGATCCACAAGGTCGATCCCCACCGTGCTCCGCGCGATTTGGTGGCCGAAGTGATGACCGAAGTTGGTTTGGACCCGGCTGCGATGGATCGGTATCCGCACGAGTTTTCAGGCGGGCAGCGTCAGCGCATCGCCATTGCGCGCGCCATGGTGCTGCGACCCAAACTGTTGGTGCTGGATGAACCCACCAGTGCGCTGGACATGACTGTGCAGGTTCAGATCGTTGACCTGCTGCGTAACCTGCAGCGCAAATACGGGCTGGCCTATCTGTTCATCAGCCACGACCTCAAGGTCGTGCGTGCCATGTCGCATAACGTGATCGTCATGCGGAACGGTGACGTCATCGAGATGGGCTCGGCAGAGGCGCTATTCGAGAACGCTCAAACCGACTATACCCGTGAACTGATCGCGGCGGCGGGCTGAAAACGGCCCGCCATTGGTATTCAGGCGCTTGCCGTTTCGCGTGAGGCGGAATTTGGAACCGGACCGCGCAGTTCTTCGTAGTGATCGAACTGCAGCTTGACCCAGCCGGTGCCCCGCGTGGCGCTGGCAAGGGTGCGGTGCAGCTCGTCCTCGGCCACGGCGGGCAGTTGGGCGTTGAAAATTTCCCAGCCCGAGGCGTTTGGGTTGCCTTCAAATCCCAGAACCTGACCCTGGAGCGAACTGATGGTTGGAACCAGATCGCCCACAAAATCTGACGGCAGATGAATTTCGGCGTTCAGGATGGGTTGCAGGACCACCGGTTTCGCCTGTGGCAGCGCCTCGCGGACCGCATTCTTGCCGGCCATGCGAAAGGCGTAATCCGAGCTGTCCACGTTGTGGTGCTTGCCGTCGCTCAGCGTGACTTTGACGTCAACAACTGGAAAACCTTCAGGCCCCTGCGCCAGCGCTTCCTTGGCGCCGTGTTCGACCGAGGGGATATAGTTCTTGGGCACCGACCCGCCTTTGACGATTTCCTCAAACTGGAACCCGGATCCGCGTGGCATCGGCGCGACCGAGATCACCACATCGGCAAACTGCCCCGCACCGCCGGATTGCTTGCGGTGACGATGGCGATATTCGACCGGGGTGCGAATGGTTTCGCGATAGGCGGTCTCGACATGGTCGGTGGCAATCTCGATCCCGAAATCCTCGGCCAGTTTGGCGGTGACGCGCCGCATATGTTGCGGGCCTTGCGAGCCCAGAATGGCGTGACCAGTCAGTTCGTCCTGTTCCTGATGCAGGCCCGGGTCGATCTCAACCAGACGAGACAGCGCGTTGGACAGACGCACATCGTCGCGCTCATGCGCCGGAGACACAATTTGCCGGTAGGCCGCCGGATGAGACGCCGCCCATTCCGGCAATGGGGTCGCCACGCCGCTGTCATACAGGTTGCCGGGATTCAGGTGATCGGATTTCACAGCCAGGCCGATTTGCCCAGCAGGAAGCTCTGCAATTTGCGTCTTGGCATCCAAAGCCGTCAGGTTCCCGACCGTGTCACCGCCCAGGTTTTCATGTGCTTTGACGCCGTCCCCCAGTCCGCGCAGCACAACGATCTTGCCGATATGTTTCTTCACATCTGCAAATCCGGCGATGGCCCTGGCGTTGTCTTCCGCCTCGTCGCGACCGGCGGCGATATCAAACTCCGGTGCCTCATGCCGCAGGGCTTTCATCAACCGGGTCAGGCCGTTGCCGTGGCTGGCTGCGCCCAGACAGGCCGGGATCAGCTGATGGTGTTGCAGCACCTGCGCGGCTAGATCATAGACCTCGGCACTGGGGGGCTGTTTATCTTCAATCAACTGTTCCAGAAGGTGGTCGTCGAAATCCGATAGGGTTTCCAGCAATTCGGTACGGGCTTCCTGTTCCCGGTCTTCAACCGATTGCGGCAGTTCAATCAGGGCCGAGGGTTGCCCTTCCCGATACTTCCACGCCCGTTCCGAGATCAGATCGACCGCTCCAACAATTGTTTCCCCATCGCGGATCGGCACCTGCCGCAAGGCGATGTGTTGTGTGCAATAGGTCTGCAGGGCCGAGATGATGTCGCGGATGCGACCATTGGGGTTGTCCATCCGGTTTATGAACAAAAAGCAGGGGATGCCCGCTTCTTCGACCAGCCGCAGATAGGGCGCGCACAGGACGGCCGCGTTTGGATCGGGCGGCACGACCACCACGGCGGCGTCCGAGATTGCCATGGCCGGGCCGACATAGGCCAGATTGTCGCTGCCGCCATCCACGTCTATGGCGCACCATGGTTCGTCCAGGTAAGAAAAACCGTGCAAATGCACGGTTCCGGATACGTCGAAGGTGGTGGGGCGGCCATCGAGGCGACTGATGGCCTCGACCAGAGTGGTCTTGCCCGATTGGCTGGGGCCAAGGACGGTAAAAACGCGCATAGGTGCAGTCCCTCTTTCAAATTGCAGTTCAGCTGCACGAAAGGGGTTGCCCAACGCGGGTACGTCGGCGCGGATTGTCTGTTTTTAGCCTGCCTCGGACGCGGGGCGGGGTGTCGCCCGTCCTGTGAGTGTGGGGAAAACCGACCCTCGGCGTCAAGTCTTGTGCTGCTGTTGTGTCAGATCGCCGAACTGTGGCCGGCTTTGCTCAGGTCATAGGCGTCAAAACTGCGGGCGATCATCCGGGTCAGGGCGCGGGCCTCGGGTGGGATGTATAGCCCTTCCTCGGTGATGCGCAGCAGGCCGTCAAAAGTGGTATTGGCTGTCTGATACATGCTGGTCAGTTCCACCGCAGTGATGTCATGATCGCGCAGAATTTCGGCGCTGTTGATCTGGAAATCGCACATCAATGCTTCGATCAGTCTTGAGCGCAGGATGTCCTGTCCCTTGAACAGATGTCCACGCGAGGTTGAGAACCGACCCTCGCGGATCGCTTTGGTATAGGCCGATGTCGCGGGCGCGTTCTGCGCATAGCCTTGCGGAAACCGCGAGATCGAGCTGGCGCCAACACCGATCAGAACTTCGGCCTGATCATCGGTGTACCCTTGGAAGTTCCGCTTGAGCCGCCCAGCCTTCAGGGCATGGGTCAAACCATCATCCTGCGTGGCAAAGTGGTCGATACCAATCTCGGCGTAATTGTCCCACAGAAACAGGCGACGGGCGGTGTCGAACAGGTCAAGTCGCTGTTCCGGTGTGGGAAGGGCATCTGATGGAATCAGCTGCTGTCGCTTGGCCATCCACGGCACATGGGCATACCCATACAGCGCCACGCGATCCGGAGTGAGAGACAACAGTTTCTGCACGCTTTCCGTCATCCGCGTTTTGGTCTGATGCGGCAGGCCATACAGAATATCGGCGTTCAGGCTTGCAATCCCGCGGGCGCGGATCATGTCCACCGCCTTGCGCGTGGTATCATAGCTTTGGATACGTCCAATGGTTTTCTGAATCTCATCGTCGAAATCCTGAACACCGATCGAGGCGCGGTTCATGCCAGCCTCGGCCAGCGCATCCAAGCGGTCTTCGTCGATCTCGTTGGGGTCAATCTCGACCGAGAACTCAGCGTTCGGGCCCAGCGGCACTACGTCCAGAATACGCGATGCAAGATCACGCATCAGGTCAGGATTTAGCAAAGTAGGTGTGCCCCCGCCCCAGTGCAGGCGCGACATGGTTACACCTTCGGGCAGGCGCGCGGCCAACAAATCCAACTCGGCCTTGAGCACGTCCACATAGGCGATCACCGGATTGTCAGTTTGGGTGCCTTGCGTGCGACAAGCGCAGAACCAGCACAGCCTGCGGCAAAATGGAACATGGATGTACAGAGACACGGCGCTGCCGGGTTTGAGCCCGGAAATCCAGTCATCATAAAGACTTGCCCCCACGTCATTACTGAAGTGAGGCGCGGTGGGATAGCTTGTGTAACGCGGGACTTTCGCGTCAAATAGTCCAAGCTGTGCCAATTGTGGTTTCACTATCATAGCGATACCTTTATGGGACGGTCCGGAAAGGCACCTTGACAGAGATCAAGTGGAAACGTGCATGACACCAAATTTTAAGATCGACCACACGAACTGTGCTGACTGCCCGATCCGCCATCGGGCCGTGTGCGCGCATTGCGAGGTAGATGAGCTGGAAGAGCTTGAGGGCATCAAGTATTACCGCAGCTTTGAAGCTGGCCAGACGATCATCTGGTCCGGGGATCAGATGAACTTTGTAGGCTCTGTCGTGTCCGGCATCGCGTCGCTGACCCAGACCATGGAAGATGGCCGCACACAGATGGTCGGTCTTTTACTGCCCAGCGACTTTGTCGGGCGACCGGGGCGGGATTCGGCACCCTATGATGTGCTGGCCACAACCGATCTGGTCATGTGCTGTTTTCGCAAGAAACCGTTCGAAGAGTTGATGAATAAAACGCCGCACATCGCGCACCGGCTGTTGCAGATGACCCTGGACGAACTTGACGCCGCACGGGAATGGATGCTGGTGCTGGGTCGGAAAACCGCGCGGGAAAAGATTGCCAGCCTTTTGTCAATTATTGCCCGAAGGGATGCATCAGTAGGTCCGAAGACCAGCACGGAGCCAATCGTCTTTGATTTGCCCCTGACGCGTGAGGCTATGGCGGACTACCTTGGACTGACGCTTGAGACAGTCAGCCGGCAGATTTCAGCGCTGAAGAAAGACAAAGTCATCGAGCTGGAAGGCAAGCGCCACGTCACCATCCCGGATATGGGGCGCCTGATGGACGAGGCAGGCGACGATTCGGATGGCGGTTTCCTGGTCTGATCCTTTTACAGCGTGACTGGCAGGGTCTGCTGTGTTTAGGTGTGGCTGAACGACGCGAACTTCAGGAGCAACCCTATGGAATTCAGTAGTATTCTGGCGATGCTGTTCATCGGTGCAATCGCCGGATGGCTGTCGGGCAAGATCATGGAAGGCCGCGGATTTGGTCTGATCGGCAATATCATCGTTGGCATTGTGGGTGCGTTTCTTGCCGGTACGATTTTCCCTGCTCTGGGATTTGTCGTGGGCGGTGGCGTGTTCTCATCGATCCTGTTCGCGACAATTGGGGCGGTGATCCTGCTATTTCTGATCGGGTTGGTCAGAAAATAAGAGACCGCCCCTAAGGGCGGTTTTTGAGCTGCGGTTTCTTGGTATTCAGTGGGTCAGGAATACTGGCACCGAGGCCTGTTCCAGCATGTTGCGCGTGGCACCGCCCAGAATGGCTTCGCGGAACCGAGAGTGACCGTACGCACCCATGACAATCATATCCGCTTCGGTATCCAGGGCATGGCGATTCAGGATGTCTGACACGCGCGTCATGGTTTTGCTCAGCACGTCGATTTCGCACTTTACTCCGTGACGTGCCAGCATTTGCGACAGCATCCCGCCGGGGTCAGAACGGTCAGGGCCGTGGCGCGGCGGGTCGATTACGACGATCCGCACCAGATCAGCCTGTAACAGGAACGGCAGCGCGCGGCGAATGGCCCGCATGGCCTCGACGCTTTCATTCCATCCGATGGTGATTGTGCGAGGGCGATCAAAGGGTGTTGCTTCGTCTGGTGTGATCAAAACCGGAGCGTGGCCATCAAACATGGCAGCCTCGACAATGGGTTCCGCCTCAGCCCCGCAATCAGGACCGTAGGGGCGCGGCAGGATGACAAGATCCGAAAACCGGGCGCGGTGGGCAATATGACGTCCGATATCGGCAATCTGGGCCACGCCGCTTTCGGCGGACCAGCGCGTTCCGGTCTTGACCAGGTAATCCTTGGCATAGGCCATGACCTCTTCGGCCTCGGCATTGGCGCGATTCAGCGTTTCCTGCAGGATCAGGGCATTTGCACCTGCGTAGTAATAGCCGGTCTGGCTGCGGTCTACACCCAGACACAGGGCTTCGGCGTGCCCGTCCTGCGCGCTTGCCAGTGCTGCCATCTGTGCCAGCGCGGACTCACTCTGTTTGGTGTCCGTCAACACAGTAAGAAGAGATTTGTAAGCCATTTTGACCTCTTGCTTTCAAAACGCGTCAGACTGCGACCGGTTGGCCCAGTTGTTCAAATAGGATTGTCACAGAAATCAGGGTATTGTCTTGACACAGATCAAAGCAGCACTGGTCTCTGTCGGACAAAACAGCAGCCAGTCAAACAGGTCCTGCGACACAAAAAGAATCGCGTAGGGCATGGCAAAGGGACGCAATATGTCAAATTACATCAAGCTGATCGTGCTTGGGCTGGTCGTGGTGTTTGCCGCGATCGGGACCAATTATGCACGGGATTTGGCGTATCAGGTGCATGCAATTCTGGTGATGCTGATCGCCGGTGGATTGTTCATCTGGACGCTTCGAAACACAGATGAGCCAGATATCCTTGCGGATCGTTCAGGCGAGTATATGGATGGCGTGATACGCTATGGCGTGATCGCAACCGCCTTTTGGGGAGTCGTCGGATTCCTGGCGGGGACCTTCATCGCGTTTCAGCTGGCTTTTCCGGTACTGAACTTTGAATGGGCGCAGGGATACCTGAACTTTGGCCGCTTGCGCCCGCTACACACCTCGGCGGTGATTTTCGCATTTGGCGGCAACGCGTTGATCGCGACCTCGTTCTACGTGGTGCAGCGGACTAGCGCTGCGCGTCTTTGGGGCGGCAACTTGGCGTGGTTCGTGTTCTGGGGATACCAGCTGTTCATCGTTCTGGCTGCGACCGGCTATGTTCTGGGCGGAACACAGTCCAAGGAATACGCCGAGCCTGAGTGGTATGTTGATCTGTGGCTGACAGTTGTCTGGGTGGCCTATCTGGCTGTGTATCTGGGCACCATCGTCAGACGGAAAGAACCCCACATCTATGTGGCCAACTGGTTCTATCTGGCGTTCATCGTCACCGTCGCCATGCTGCACCTGGTCAACAACATGACCGTCCCCGTCAGCATCTGGGGCTCGAAATCGGTCATCGTCTGGTCGGGTGTTCAAGACGCCATGATCCAGTGGTGGTACGGCCACAATGCTGTGGGCTTTTTCCTGACCGCCGGTTTCCTGGGTATGATGTACTATTTCATCCCGAAACAGGCCGAACGTCCGGTGTTCAGCTACAAGCTGTCGATCATCCACTTCTGGGCGCTGATCTTCCTGTATATCTGGGCTGGTCCGCACCATCTGCACTATACCGCGTTGCCTGACTGGGCATCGACGCTGGGCATGGTGTTCTCGATCGTGCTGTGGATGCCGTCCTGGGGCGGTATGATCAACGGTCTGATGACCCTGTCGGGCGCGTGGGACAAGCTGCGCACAGACCCGGTGATCCGGATGATGGTGATCTCGGTCGGCTTCTACGGCATGTCTACGTTCGAAGGCCCGATGATGTCGATCCGCGCAGTCAACAGCCTTAGCCACTACACCGACTGGACCATCGGGCACGTGCATTCGGGTGCGCTGGGCTGGAATGGCATGATCACCTTTGGTGCGCTGTACTTCCTGGTGCCTGTCCTGTGGAAGCGTGAGCGTCTGTATTCGTTGCAGATGGTCAGCTGGCACTTCTGGCTCGCCACCATCGGCATCGTGCTCTACGCCGCGTCGATGTGGGTCACCGGTATCATGGAAGGCCTGATGTGGCGCGAAGTGGATGCCAACGGTTTCCTGGTGAACTCGTTCGCTGACACCGTAGCTGCCAAGTTCCCGATGTATGTGGTGCGTGCTTTGGGTGGCGTGATGTTCGTCGCTGGTGCATTGATCATGTGCTACAACCTGTGGATGACTGTGCGGAAAGCGCCGGCCAAAGAGGCCAGCCTGACCGTCGCGGTCCCGGCTGAATAAGGAGGGCCGGCGCAATGGCAATGCTCGACAAACATAAAATCCTCGAGACCAACGCGACCCTCTTGCTGGTATTCAGCTTCCTGGTCGTAACCATCGGTGGCATCGTACAGATCACCCCACTGTTCTATCTTGAGAACACGATCGAAAAGGTGGAGGGTATGCGCCCTTACACCCCCTTGGAAATGGCTGGGCGTGATATCTATATCCGCGAAGGTTGCTATGTCTGCCACAGC
The DNA here is from genome assembly GCF_042768335.1 of Ruegeria meonggei. Taxonomy (NCBI): domain Bacteria; kingdom Pseudomonadati; phylum Pseudomonadota; class Alphaproteobacteria; order Rhodobacterales; family Roseobacteraceae; genus Ruegeria; species Ruegeria meonggei. Next base: position 3,494,200 of record NZ_JAXHBT010000001.1, read on the forward strand.
CAGATGATCCGGCCCATGCGGGATGAGGTCGAACGGTATGGCCATTATTCCCTGGCGGCCGAGTCAATGTATGACCACCCGTTCCAGTGGGGGTCAAAGCGGACCGGGCCTGACCTGGCGCGTGTCGGTGGCCGGTATTCGGACCAGTGGCATGTGGACCATCTGCGGGATCCTCAGTCGGTTGTGCCGGAATCGGTGATGCCGAAATATGGCTTCCTCGAACACCGCATCATCGACGGCAAGTATATCGGTGATGTTTTGGCCGCAAACGCACTTGTTGGCACGCCCTACACCGATGAGATGCTGGAGAACGCCCAGGCGGATTTCCGGGCTCAGGCGGATCCGGACAGCGACTATGACGGTTTGCTGGAACGTTATGGTGAAAAGGTCAGCATTCGTAACTTCGATGGTCAGTCTGAACTGACCGAAGCCGATGCGCTGGTCGCTTATCTGCAGATGCTGGGAACGCTGGTCGACTTTTCGACCTTCACCCCGGATGCAAACCGCTAAAGGAGGGTGTGATGGAAGACTATACTCTCTTACGGCAGTTCGCGGATAGCTGGATGCTGCTGGTCCTGTTTGTCTTCTTTGTCGGCATCGTTGTGTGGGTCTTCCGCCCCGGCGCCAGCAAGGAATACAAGGACACCGCCAACATCCCGTTCCGTCATCAAGACAAACCCGCCACATCCGAGGAGGCGAGGAAATGAGCAAGACACCTGAAAAGCAGCCGGGTGATCCGAACACCACTGGCCACACCTGGGACGGAATCGAAGAGTTCGACAATCCGATGCCACGCTGGTGGCTGTGGACGTTCTACGCCACGATCTTCTGGGCTGTGATCTACACGATCATGTACCCCGCATGGCCTCTGGTTCAGTCGGCAACGGCTGGTGTGACCGGCTGGTCCTCGCGCGGGGAAGCGCAGCAAGAACTGGTTGCATTCCAGGAGGCCAACGCTCCGTGGAATGCCCGTCTGGTGGAAACACCGCTGGAAGACATCTCGAAGGACCCGGAGCTGCAGCAATACGCGGTAAACGCTGGCGGTGCTGTGTTCCGCACATGGTGCGCGCAGTGTCACGGTTCTGGTGCGCAAGGTGCGCCGGGCTTCCCGAACCTGCTGGATGACGCCTGGCTCTGGGGCGGTTCGCTCGAGGATATCGAGACCACCGTTGCCTATGGTATCCGCAACGAGGAAAGCGACGATGCGCGTTACTCCGAGATGCCAGCCTTTGGTGAGATCCTTGAACGTGAAGAGATTACGCAGGTGGTTCAGTACGTCATGTCACTGACCAATGCGCAAACCGACGATGCGGCGGCACAAGCTGGAAAGGTTGTCTTCGAAGACAATTGCGCCGCTTGTCACGGCGAAGACGGGACTGGCGATGTCTTCCAGGGCGCACCGAATCTGACTGATGCCATCTGGCTGTATGGAGGCAGCCAAGAAGCCGTAACTCAGACAGTTTTAAATAGTCGTTTTGGTGTGATGCCAGCGTGGGAAAACCGCCTGAGCGATGCGCAAATCCGCGCTGTCACTGCTTACGTCCACCAGCTGGGTGGCGGCCAGTAGCAGCGAAAAAGAATACCTTCGGACGGTTTGCCGCCCGAAGGTTGAGGCACCGGCTGTTCGATCTGTTCGCGCGTTTCCTGAACAGCCGGTGCTGTTTTCTCAGACTACTGATCCGATCCGACCCGGTCCAGAGGACCTTTGCTTTCGGATAGATACGACGTGCGTTTGCTTTCCTTCCACCAGTGATCTTCGGGCAACCATTCCCGTTTCCTTGTGCCACTACCTGTTTGGGTTTGGGTGGCGACCATGAATGTTCTTGCAAGGATTGAGAGCATCTGACCTCTCCTCAGTTGGGTTCTACTGAGTTTCAAGATTGATCTTCGGACGGAAAAATGCGACTCAATTGACATTTACTTATGTAACTAAGGCTTACATATGGACTGGATGAAGATGCCGCCACTGGCCGCGCTCAAGGCCTTTTCTGCCTTTGCAGAGGCAAGAAACGTCGTGCAGGCTGGTGCATCCCTTAATGTCAGCCATGCTGCCATCAGCCAACAATTGCGCGCTCTTGAAAAACATCTGAACGTCGCTCTGCTGGACCGATCCGGAAAATCCATGACCCTGACACCTGAGGGCGAGGTGCTGGCGCGGGCTTTGCACCTTGGGTTCGGGGCAATTGGCGCGGCGGTGAGCGATCTGATGCACGCAACCGAGGATCGCCCAGTTCATATCTCGCTGACGGCGTCGTTCGCGGCCTCGTGGCTGATGCCGCGCCTGCCAGCGTTTCAGGCGCAACACCCGAATGTTCACCTGGCGCTGGACCCCTCACCTAATCTGGTCAGTTTGGGCCCGGGTGGCGTGGATGTGGCGATCCGTTACGGGGCGGGGCACTGGCCGGGCGTGGATTCCGAGCTGCTGTTGCAAAGCCCGATTGTGATCGTCGCAGCGCCCGCGTTGTTGGGCGGCAAGACCAAGATGACACCGGACGAACTGAGCCAACTGCCCTGGCTTGAGGAATTTGGTACGACCGAGGCCACCACCTGGCTGGCTGAACACGGGGTCGAGCACGGCCCCCGGGCCGGACGCATCGCATTGCCGGGAAACCTGTTGCTGGAAGGCGTGCGCGCCGGGCAGGGCGTGACCGTCACGGCGCGACATTTTGTCGAGGCCGATATCAAAGCAGGTCGCATCATCGAATTGTTTTGCGAACCGGGCATGCGCGGATATTATACAGTTATTGGTGCCGCGCCCATGCGCCCTGCGGTCAAAACCTTTGTGGGCTGGCTCAGGCGACAGGTCGGTCAGATGTGACAAAAGGTGTCTGTGCGATGCTCTTTTGACCCATGTCAAAGAGACTACCTGTGTGATCTGGGACAAGACGCTAAAAAAACAGCCATATCTGGAGCCAGCCCGTGAGCGATTCCGACCCCGCCCCCAGCCTTTACGCTGCAAGGGAGCCCATCTTTCCCCGGCGTGTTTCCGGCCCTTTCCGAAATCTGAAATGGATCATTCTCGCGGTCACGTTGGGCATCTACTATGTGACGCCATGGTTCCGGTGGGATCGCGGGCCAAGCTTGCCTGATCAGGCTGTGCTGCTGGATCTTGCAAACCGGCGGTTCTATTTCCTCTGGATCGAGATCTGGCCGCATGAGTTCTATTTTGTGGCGGGCCTTTTGATCATGGCGGGTCTGGGGCTGTTTCTGTTTACCTCGGCGCTGGGGCGTGTGTGGTGCGGCTATGCCTGTCCGCAGACGGTCTGGACGGACCTGTTCATTCTGGTTGAACGTTGGATCGAAGGCGATCGCAATGCCCGCCTGCGGCTGCACCGTCAGGAAAAGCTGGATTTCCGCAAGGCGCGGATGCGGGTCACCAAATGGATAACCTGGCTATTGATCGGTCTGGCAACCGGCGGGGCTTGGGTGTTTTACTTTGCTGATGCACCGACCCTTGCCCGGGACCTGGTCACTGGAAATGCCCATCCTGTGGCTTACACGACAGTGCTGATCCTGACAGGCACGACTTTCCTGTTCGGCGGGTTCGCGCGCGAGCAGATTTGCATTTACGCCTGCCCCTGGCCCCGTATTCAGGCGGCGATGATGGACGAGGACACTTTGGTCGTTGGCTACCGCGAATGGCGGGGTGAGCCACGCGGTAAAGGGAAACGCACAGCAGAGTCTGAGTTGGGCGATTGCATCGACTGCATGGCCTGCGTGAACGTTTGCCCCGTGGGCATCGACATTCGCGATGGTCAGCAACTTGAATGCATCACCTGCGCGCTGTGCATTGACGCCTGCGATGACATGATGGCCAAGATTGGCAAGCCCCGTGGCCTAATCGACTATATGGCGCTGAGTGATGAGGCCAGTGAACGGGCAGGGAACCCGCCCAAGAATATCTGGAAACACATTCTGCGGCCCCGGACGATCATGTACACAGCGATGTGGGCGGCGGTTGGCTTTGCCCTGCTGTTTGCGCTGTTCATCCGTTCGGATATCGACCTGACGGTGGCGCCTGTGCGCAACCCGACCTTTGTTACCCTTTCCGATGGCACAATCCGCAACACCTATGATGTGCGTCTGCGCAACAAACACGGAGAGGACCGGCTGTTCAAACTGACCCTGACCGGCGATCCGTCGATGCAGGTGATGATCGAGGGGACGAACATTGATACTGTGAATGTCACGGCTGACACGACGCAATTGCAGCGTGTTTACATCGTCGCGTTGAAAGATACCGGCCCGGCGGCCGCGGACACAACGCCGGTTCGCATCTGGGTGGAAGACCTGCAAAGTGGTGAGCGTGCCTATAAGGACACCACGTTTAACGGACGAGGAAACTAAGATGGCTCAGCGTCAATTTACCGGAAAGCACGCCTTGGCGGTCTTTGTCGCGGCCTTCGGCGTGATCATTACTGTGAATTTGGTGCTGGCCTATAGTGCGGTCAAAACCTTTCCGGGGCTTGAGGTCAAAAACTCTTACGTCGCCAGTCAGGAGTTCAACGACCGCCTGCAGGAACATCAGGCCCTGGGGTGGGAAATTCAGGCCGAGGTATCGGGCGGGCTGTTGATCCTGCATATCACCGACAGGACCGGCGCCCCGGTCCAGGTGGCCGAATTGAAGGCCGTTGTGGGGCGGGCCACGCATGTAAAGGATGACTTCTCGCCCGATTTCACCTTTGACGGTCAGGCCTATGCCACGCCTGCGGTGCTGGGCAAGGGCAATTGGAACATCCGTCTGGTGGCCAAAGACAGCGAGGGCGCAGAGTTCGCCCAGCGTGTGCCATTGTACGTAAAGGGATAGCGGATGACGACGCAGCTTTCATCCGGTACGGCGGCGTGCCCGGGGTGCATTGCCAGCCCAGCGGAACCGGCGCGACCTGTTCCGCAGGATGTTCAGATTGCCCTGTCCCTGCCGGGCATCCATTGTTCGGCCTGTATCGCTACTGTCGAGCGAGAGCTGAACGCACAGCCCGGTGTGGAAGAGGCTCGGGTGAACCTGACCCTCAAACGCGCGATGATAAAGGCCGCGCCAGAGCTGACCGCTGCCGACCTGATCCCAGTGATGGAGCAGGCGGGCTTTGAAGCGCATGAGCTGGACCCCGGCGCGCTGTCGGCCACGCAGGCAAACAAGGCCGGGCGCGATCTGTTGATGCGGCTGGCAGTAGCCGGGTTCGCTTCGATGAACGTGATGTTGCTGTCGGTCTCGGTCTGGTCGGGCGCGGCGGATGCCACGCGTGACATGTTCCACTGGATCTCGGCAGCCATTGCGCTGCCTGCAATTGCCTTTTCCGCCCAGCCTTTCTTTGCCAACGCCTGGAGCGCCTTGCGCGTGCGTCGACTGAACATGGATGTGCCGATTGTTCTGGCGATCCTGCTGGCACTGATCACTTCGCTTTGGGAAACCGCCCTTGGCGGAGAACATGCCTATTTCGATGCGGCCCTGACGCTGACCTTCTTCCTGCTGGCCGGGCGTTATCTGGATTACCGCACCCGTGCCGCCGCCCGATCCGCCGCCGAAGAGCTGTCCGCACTTGAGGTGCCTCGGGCCGTCATGCTGCGCGACGGCGCGGAAAAGAACGTCGCCGTGTCGGCGCTTTCCGTTGGCGATCTGGTTCTTGTTCGTCCCGGCGGCCGCATGCCGGTGGACGGCGAGGTCGTCTCGGGCCAGTCGGAGCTGGATCGGTCCCTGTTGACCGGGGAAACCCTGCCGGTCTTTGCGCAGGCGGGCCTGACTGTCAGCGCCGGCGAGGTTAATCTGACTGGCCCCCTGACAATCCGCGCAACCGCAGTGGGCGAGGACACGTCGCTGCACCGGATGGCAGATCTGGTGGCCATAGCTGAATCGGGGCGGTCTCGCTATACCTCGCTGGCGGACAAGGCGGCCAAGCTTTACGCACCGGGTGTCCATATACTGGCGGCGCTCAGCTTTCTGGGCTGGTTGATTTACTCCGGTGATATCCGCACCGCACTGAACATAGCGGCGGCGGTTCTGATCATCACCTGTCCCTGTGCGTTGGGTCTGGCCGTGCCTGCGGTCACCACAGCTGCCTCGGGTCGTTTGTTCCGCAAGGGGATGCTGATCAAACACGCCACCGCGCTGGAACGTCTGGCCGAGGTGGACACGGTCGTGTTCGACAAAACCGGCACGCTTACTTCCGGCACGCCCGCACTGACTAATCTTGGCGATCACGCCCGCACTGATCTTGAGGTCGCGCTGGCGCTGGCCGAGGCTTCGTCACATCCGTTATCCGTTGCTCTCGCAAAATCAGCGCGCGCGGCCGGGATCAAGCCTGCCAAAGTGCAGGACGTCGCCGAGGTGCCGGGATACGGCACCGAGGGCACCTATCATGGCCTGCGCGCGCGTTTGGGCCGCGCTGCCTGGACTGGGGGCACCGAAGGCGATCAGACCGCCGCCTGGTTGTCCGTAGAAGGGCAGGCGCCAGTTCCCTTTGTGTTCACTGACACGCTGCGCGCGGGCGCGGTCGAGGCCGTTCAGGCGTTCCGCCAAGCGGACAAAAAGGTCATCCTAATTTCGGGTGACACCCGCGGAGCGGTCAAGGCGCTGGCAGGGACGTTGGGGATTGAAACCTGGATCGCGCAAGCCCTGCCGCAGGACAAGGCCGACCATGTACAGGACCTGCGGGATCAGGGACATCATGTTCTTATGGTGGGTGACGGGTTGAATGACACCGCCGCGCTGGCGGCGGCTCATGTGTCGATCTCTCCGGCCTCGGCGCTGGACGCGGCACGGGTGGCGTCGGATATCGTTCTGCTGGGCAACGATCTGGCACCGATTGCGGACGCCTGCGATACGGCTGTAAAAGCCACCAAACGGATTCGCGAGAACTTCCGCATTGCGACCATCTATAATATCATCGCGGTGCCGCTGGCTGTTATTGGATTGGCCACACCGCTGATTGCTGCCTTGGCAATGTCGACGTCGTCTATCACCGTGTCCTTGAATGCTCTGCGCCTGAGGTAGTTGATATGGAAGTTCTGGCTTATCTGATACCGATTTCCCTGTTTCTGGGCGGGGTTGGCCTGGTGGCGTTTGTCTACACGGTACGCTCTAACCAGTATGACGATCCCGAGGGTGACGCCCGGCGCATCCTGAGCGATGAATGGGACGACAATCCCAAGCCCTGAGACGTGGCGCTGAGCGCTCTTGAAATTGCCGCAATGCCCGGTTATGTCCGGCCCATCCGCTAGCAGAGAGAACCAAGCCAAATGGCAACTATGAATCCGATCCAGTTCATTCAGCAAGTCCGCGCCGAAGTTGCGAAGGTCGTTTGGCCGACGCGTCGCGAGGTGCTGCTGACCACGGTCATGGTGTTCATCATGGCGGCGCTGACAGCTGTTTTCTTTGCGCTGGTTGATCTGGGCATTCGCTGGGGTCTGCAATTCGTGCTGAGCGCCTTCGGATAAGCCCGAACCGAGCGCGCGGAAACGCCTCTGCCCCCTTGCACAGCGCGCAATGTCAGAGTAGGTGACGCGGAACTATTCGGAATGGGCGTGCGGCGATTCGGGCTGCGCGCCGCTTTTTATTCCGGGTGACGTGACAGAATTTCAATGACGGCGCGTCCGGCACTCTGGATGCGGCCTAAGGCAAACAAGGACGACAGGTTCATGGCGAAACGGTGGTACTCGGTCAGCGTTCTTTCGAATTTCGAAAAGAAGATCGCAGAGCAGATCCGCACGTCGGTGGCCGAGCAGGGTCTTGAGGACGATATCGACGAGGTTCTGGTGCCCACCGAAGAGGTGATTGAAGTGCGCCGGGGCAAGAAGGTCACGACCGAACGCCGCTTTATGCCCGGTTATGTGCTGGTGCATATGGAAATGTCAGATCAGGGCTATCACCTCGTCAACTCGATCAACCGGGTCACCGGTTTTCTGGGCCCCCAGGGCCGCCCGATGCCGATGCGCGATGCCGAGGTCAACCAGATCCTCAACCGTGTTCAGGAAGGCGAAGAAGCGCCCAAGCTGATGATCAGCTTTGAGATCGGAGAAAAGGTCAAGGTCAACGACGGCCCGTTCGAGGATTTCGACGGCATGGTCGAAGGCGTGGACGACGACAACCAGAAACTGAAAGTTTCGGTTTCGATCTTTGGCCGGGAAACCCCGGTCGAGCTGGACTTCATGCAGGTTACCAAGCAGAGCTGAGGAAGCTTTCAGTGAAATTAGAAGCGCCGCGATGCCATTGGCACCGCGGCGTTTTTTTTGTTTCAGCCGCTTAAGGACCGGCACTGCGTCGCGTATCGACTTATTGCGCCTGTATCATAGCAGCTCGCAAGAGTTGCGGGCGGTCGGATTGGGACGGCAAGAAGACAGCCTGTGATCCGGCGTCCAGTGCCGAAAGGCTCGCGTCATACCACTGCATCGAAAGATCGCGGCGCTCCTGGACGCCAAAGCCTTCACGAAGGTGATGTCCAATTAGCTCTCCATAGGCAGGTTCGCCCATTGCGACCAACATCAGAGCGGAGCCAACCGCAGTATTCATATTGTCCTGACGGTAGCCGAACGCCAGGCAAACCTTGCTTGTCGCGGCAAGATCTTCGGGGCTAAGTCCAGTATCCAACGCGTATTTGCGCATCTGAGTTTCAGCGTCTGCTTTAGAGCTTAGGGAAAGCGCAATGACCTGCGGCGCCAAGGTTTCGCCATAAGAATTGCACTGGGCGCTTACCTGATCCGGCGTCAATCCTTGGATGTTCTGCATCAGATCCTCGCCACGCGCCATCGCGTAGCTACGGGCGAGGCAAAACTGTTCACTGAGTGCGAAATCAGGATCGGACATATTTGCCAGTGTCGTATACCCGCCATTGGTTGAGGTTTGGAGCATGACCGCACTGCAGCGATTGGCGAGCGACGGGCGCGCAGTCCCGCCGGAAAAAAGCGTTGGCAAGCTGTTAGATGCAGTTTCGGTCGTGCTGGTCGCAGGAGCGGCTTCCGACTGGGGCGCAACAACCGGCTGCTGCGGTGTCACAACCGGGGTGGCTGGCGCCGCTACCTGAGGGGTCGCAGCCAGAGTAGTCCCGGTTTGAATCTGTCGGCGGTACGCCATCAGAAGAGGTTGGCCCGAGAGTTGGGTCGCGGCCTGTCCGCCGCTGGTCGCCCAGTAATATGCCTGATTCAGGAAGTCATACTGATAAGGCTGGAAGTCATAACCATTTACAGGATAACCCATTGAAGCCTGGTAGCGTTCGATCGCTGTGCGGGTACCGCGACCGACTTGACCATCGACCCTTCCGGCATTGTAGCCAAAATAGTTGAGTGCCGTTTGGGTCTGAGCGCCTTGTGAGGTCGACGGGATGCCCGGCCGGTAGGTCCGGGTAGTTCTTGTCGTCGTCCGGGCCTGTTGTTTCCTCTGTTGGTCTTTGCCAATCGCGTAGCCTATGACTCCGCCGACGACCGCGCCGCCCAAAATTTCGCCAGCATCGGCGCGCGCAGTCTGCGGTGCGGTCGCTGATAAAGAGAACGCGATGCCAAGCGTTGCAATAAAACGAATGATCATAATCAACCTCCACTAAAAACAAGTATTTTTTCAGAGTATAGCACAGCCGCGAGTATTTTTGATACAAGCGCCAAAATCCTAACCGACGGGCTTCCTTGTTCAAGTTTTCGCTGTATTTTCGCGTTCTTAGTATTCTTGGTAACTGACAGCACTGCCACACCTCCGACAGGCCGCATTCCTTTACAGGGGGAAGCCTATTAGGTTCGATTCGATGTTCCCGATCGGGGCGGGATAGGTCACTTGCCAACCCTACAATTCCCCTGTAAGTGCCGCCTCTATCGTCTTCGGGCGAGATTCTCTCGTGGGAGGTTACTGGGATCGCGATCCCGGATCGGACCACGCAACATAAACAGGGTGAGACGCGTTTCACCTAGGTTGAAAGGAAAACCAAATGGCCAAGAAGCTTGCTGGTACAATGAAACTGCAGGTTCCTGCAGGTCAGGCGAACCCGTCGCCGCCAGTTGGTCCGGCGCTGGGTCAGCGCGGCATCAACATCATGGAATTCTGCAAGGCGTTCAACGCCAAGACCGCAGACATGGAGCAAGGCGCGCCTTGCCCGACCGTGATCACCTATTATCAGGACAAGTCCTTTACAATGGACATCAAGACGCCGCCTGCGTCTTATTACCTGAAAAAAGCAGCTGGCCTGAAGCCGGTTGGCAAGCGTAACCGCCCTCGTGGCGCGGAAAACCCAGGTCGTGAGACCGTGGCATCCGTGACCTCGAAGCAGGTGCGTGAAATTGCCGAAGCCAAAATGAAAGATCTCAACGCCAACGACGTCGAAGGCGCAATGCAGATCATCCTGGGCTCGGCCCGCTCTATGGGCATCGAGGTGAAGTAAGATGGCAAAACTCGGTAAACGTACGCGCACTGCGCGCGAAGCTTTCGCTGGCAAGACAGAACTGTCGGTGGAAGAAGCGGTTGCACTGGTCAAAGCCCACGCAACATCGAAATTCGACGAAACCGTCGAGATCGCTCTGAACCTGGGCGTTGACACCCGTCACGCAGACCAGATGGTTCGTGGCGTTGTTGGTCTGCCGAATGGCACCGGCAAGTCGATGCGCGTTGCTGTTTTCGCTCGTGGCCCCAAGGCGGACGAGGCGAAAGAGGCCGGTGCGGATATCATTGGCGCAGAGGACCTGATGGAAACCATCCAGGGCGGCACCATTGAATTTGATCGCTGCATTGCAACCCCGGACATGATGCCGATCGTTGGTCGTCTGGGTAAGGTTCTGGGTCCGCGCAACCTGATGCCGAACCCCAAAGTTGGCACCGTGACCATGGACGTGAAAGCGGCCGTGGAAGCAGCCAAAGGTGGCGAAGTTCAGTTCAAGGCGGAAAAAGGCGGCGTTGTGCACGCCGGTGTCGGCAAAGCGTCGTTCGACGAAGCCAAGCTGGTTGAAAACGTCCGTGCTTTCATCTCGGCCGTTGCCAAAGCCAAGCCGACAGGCGCCAAAGGCACCTACATGAAGAAAATCGCGCTGAGCTCGACCATGGGCCCCGGCGTGACTTTGGACGTGGCGACCGCCTCGGGCGAATAAGCCTTAACGCGGATTTGCGAAGATTTGGTCCCGGGTGGTGCGAACCATCCGGGATTTTTTTTGTTGAAGAGTTTGAATATGGCGGCCGGACAATCCAAATGCTGTGCGTACATTGAACAGACCTTTGATGGCAAATGTCACGGTATCACCTGAAACACCGGGTCTATCGCCCAAGTCAGAGATAAGCGCGCATTACACTGGCTTCACGCGCCCCGATTGTCGCCGCCGCCGTATGCCTGAACGCGTCTCTGGCATGATCTACCGACGGGAACAGCGACAAGATTTCAGCACGTTGAGGTGACGAGCGCGCGTTCTTCGCGGTGTCGCCGTAATAATAGCTTTCCGTCAACGCGCCGTTCGAGCGGACGATGTGGTGACGGTCGAACATGAAATGCGTATAGGCGACGCGCTCGGTTTCCTGGATCGAAATACCGGGAAGACCGGCGAGATGCTTGGCCGCGACAAATACCTCGGGCGCTGCAAACAGCATGTCGATGGCCGGGGATGTGATCAACACCCGGTGTTGCTGCGACACAACCAGTTCTTGTGTGTTTCCGATTGCCTCTGCCTCGATCACGACAGGCGCATAAGGGCCGCGTCCGTGAACCTCGGTGGTTGCGATCCAGAGTATGGGTTGCAACCCGCCATCCCGGGTCCAGACGCGCTGGCCCTGCCTCAGATCCTGAACCTGAACCTCGCCGTCTGCGGTTTCGATCAAGGTGCCCAAGCCGAAACAGGTGATATAGTCAGTATAATCTGACGTACCGATGTTCGAGCCCGTCGTTTTGACATAAGACGTGCCTGGCGTCAGCGGCGCCGAGGTCGCAAAGCCCCAGACATCTGACGTTACTCCGTTCTGAGAAAACACATAGACATCGATCTCGGGCCCGATTGGGTTCCCGTTCGTGTCCAGGGCACGCACAGTGATGATCGATTCCGCTTCGACAGGTGTGCCGTCGGCCACGATTCCGCCGCCGTCGGTGATGACATGGCCAAATGTCTGGTCATCATTAAATGTATTAGTCCCGCCACTGGTGTCATTAAGCGTCACGGTTGTCCCAAAGCCACCGGAATAGGTAAAGATGGTGCCGTTCGGCGTGTCCGAGTTGTTGATGATCGGATCGCCTGGGGTGCCCGAGGGCGAGCCTGACGCAATGACAAGGCCATCACTGTCCTGCGCAAAAAAACTACGGAGTACCATCTGTTCGATCAGTCCCTTCGAAACTTTTTAACTCTGGCGAATCTTGTTGAAAGCCAGTCACGATTTTTGCGCGATATAAGTGATCTAACTGGGGTATAGTCAACCGGCAGCCCGCCTAAATTGGGCTACACTTTTATGTCATCTAAACAATGCGTTCCAAATCAGTCACCAGTGCTGAAATGCGGCTTGCAGTCGAATGCCCAGGCGGTGTCGCCTGTCTTCTTCATAGGGGCTGCAGATGTGACCGATCTGCCAGAGCGCCAACCAGTCTTTCAGCAATCGGGCACACATGCAGAAATCCAGGATGTCCAGGTGAATTGGATGCCTGTATTTGCGCATGAACATCGCCTTGTTGGCTTTGATGATCCCGCTTCGATCGATTTCCGAGGCCGGTGCATCCCGAAAAACATCGGATTTCAGGAAATCGACAATGTCGTAAACGGCCAGTTTTTCACTTGCTTCGGTGAAATCAAGGCCAATCATCTCGCCTTGACCGACAATCAGGTTCTGGCCGTGAAAATCCCCATGCGAAAACACCCGCGCTTCGACAATGCCTTTCAGATGCTGGGCGGTTTCGGTCAGCACGTCGGCCATGGCCTGGGATTGTGCCACAATCTCCTGCGGCACGGCGTTCAGAAGCTCGTGAATGCTGAGGGTCATCCAGCGCGGGCGAAACGCGTATTCTATGGCGGGCTGAAAGCCGTGAAGGTCATGTAGCCACGCCCCGGCACGGCGATATATCTGGGCAACCTGATCGTCGTCCTGACTGTTATGAATAAACTCAGCTGCAGTTGGGCGGCTGATGAACTCGGTGACAAAGAAATTGTGCCCCGGCGACAGGTAAATTGGCTGTATCACCCGCCCGGATTCGTTTTGTTCAAAATAGCGCGACAGAGTGGTCAACAGCGCGAACTCTTTCTGCAACCTGCCCGAGGTCGGGGACATCGTGTCGATCTTCAGCGCATAATCCTGTACTGCCCCCGTAAGCTTTAGGACCATGCGCGTGTCGGGAAAATCATGTGACCGGTAGATGCATGTAAACCCCAGCGACCGCCCGGATAGGGTGTGGTCTGAGAATTCCTGCACAAACTCGGTTGCGCGGTTGTGTTCATCGTCAGTCAGGGTCAGCATTCGGGCAGGATTTTTTTGGCTCAGGGCGGGCGTTGCTTGACAGGACCTCAGCACAGGAAGCATGTCAATCTCGGACGTTGAACAGGGGGTCTTGGCGCCGTTTGGCTCAATCCGATATTGCAGGCCATTTTGCCCTTGGAAACCCCTCGCAACTGCCCTAAAGAGAACTGCGGAGTAAAGCGTGCGATTCGTCGTGCGCTTTATTTTGTTTCGTCCAAGACGGTGGGTGGTGCCATTTGGCCCCTTAATTCCCTGCCTGAGACGGGTAAGACCAAAGATTTCTGAGGGTCCCACCCTCGGGCGCATTTTGGGCAATCCCGTAACAACGGACCTGAACGCCGGAGCGAAAGCTGCGGCAAATATGAGCCGGGGTGAGATATCGCCCCTAACTTGGAGAAAACTGTGGATAGAGCCCAGAAAGAGAAAGTGGTCGACGAGCTCGGCCAAATCTTCGAAAGCTCTGGCGTCGTAGTGGTTGCTCACTACGCCGGTCTGACAGTTGCCGAGATGCAGGACCTTCGCGCACGTGCTCGTGACGCGGGTGGCTCCGTGCGTGTTGCCAAAAACAGGCTCGCCAAAATCGCCCTTGAGGGTAAGCCGTGTGAAAGCATAGCTGACCTGCTGACAGGGATGACCGTTCTGACCTATTCCGAGGACCCTGTGGCAGCAGCCAAAGTGGCCCAGGATTACGCCAAAGAGAACCAAAAGTTCGAAATTCTTGGCGGTGCAATGGGTGAGAACGCTCTGGATCGTGCCGGTGTCGAAACCGTGTCCAAAATGCCTTCGCGCGAGGAGCTTATTGCTACTATCGCGGGCATGCTGGGCGCACCTGCTTCGAACATCGCTGGCGCAATTGGCGCACCTGCAAGCAACATCGCAAGCATCCTTTCCACCATCGAAGAGAAGGCGGAAGCTGCGTAAGCGGTTGGCACTGACTGATCTGCGTAGGGTGAATACCCTGACGTTGGAACACACACTGTAAACGGAAAGAGCTGATAAAATGGCTGATCTGAAAGCACTCGCAGAAAGCATCGTGGGTCTGACCCTGCTGGAAGCACAAGAACTGAAAACCATCCTCAAAGACGAATATGGCATCGAGCCCGCAGCCGGCGGCGCAGTTGTCATGGCAGCTGGCGGCGACGCCGGTGGCGCAGCTGAGGAAGAAAAAACCGAATTCGACGTCGTTCTGAAGAACGCCGGCGCTTCGAAAATCAACGTGATCAAAGAAGTTCGCGGCATCACCGGTCTGGGCCTGAAAGAAGCCAAAGAACTGGTCGAAGCTGGCGGCAAGATCAAAGAAGGCGTGTCGAAAGACGAAGCCGAAGAAGTCAAAGGCAAGCTGGAAGCAGCTGGCGCCGAAGTCGAGCTGGCCTAAGCCATTCGACAGGTGCATCACTGATGCGCCGCAAGATTTGGCTGGATCCGGAGAAATCCGGGTCCAGCCGAACCTGTCTTAGAAAGGGCCTCAGGGGTTGGGGCGTTTTCTAAGACGCGGTTCGCGGATCGGGAGGCCACCATTCGGGACGGTGGCCACGAATTGATCCGGACGTGTCGTCTCTAATGTGCAAGGCGCCGGGGCCCGACGGTGTCTTTGCCCGCTGAGAACATCGAAAGGTGACATCTGACATGGCTCAAACGTTCCTTGGCCAGAAACGTCTTCGTAAATATTACGGCAAAATCCGCGAAGTGCTGGAGATGCCGAACCTCATTGAGGTACAGAAATCTTCTTATGATCTATTCCTGCGCTCCGGCGATGCAGATGTGCCCACAGACGGCGAAGGCATCAAAGGCGTGTTCCAATCGGTTTTCCCGATCAAGGATTTCAACGAAACCTCCGTTCTGGAGTTCGTGAAATACGATCTGGAAAAACCCAAATATGACGTCGAAGAGTGCATGCAGCGCGACATGACCTACAGCGCACCGCTGAAGGTAACTCTGCGTTTGATCGTGTTTGATGTCGATGAGGACACAGGCGCCAAGTCGGTCAAAGACATCAAGGAACAGGACGTGTTCATGGGCGATATGCCCCTGATGACACCGAACGGGACGTTCATCGTGAACGGCACCGAGCGTGTGATCGTGTCCCAGATGCACCGGTCGCCCGGTGTGTTCTTTGACCATGACAAGGGCAAGACGCATTCCTCGGGCAAGCTGCTGTTTGCCTGCCGCATCATCCCGTATCGCGGCAGCTGGCTGGACTTCGAGTTCGACGCCAAGGACATCGTGTTCGCCCGTATCGATCGCCGCCGTAAACTGCCTGTGACAACCCTGCTGTATGCGCTGGGTCTGGATCAGGAAGCGATCATGGACGCCTATTACAACACGGTGTCCTATAAGCTGGACAAGAAGAAGGGCTGGGTCACACCGTTCTTCCCGCAGCGTGTTCGCGGCACCCGTCCGACTTATGATCTGGTTGACGCGAAATCCGGTGAAGTGATTGCCGAGGCTGGCAAGAAGGTCACTCCGCGCGCAGTCAAAAAACTGATCGACGAGGGTGTGGTCACCGACCTGCTGGTTCCATTTGAACACATCGTTGGCAAATTCGTCGCCAAAGACATGATCAACGAAGAAACTGGTGCGATCTATGTCGAAGCCGGTGACGAGTTGACGCTGGAATACGACAAAGACGGTGAACTGATCGGCGGAACAGCGAAAGAGCTGATCGACGCAGGCATCACCGAAATCCCGGTTCTGGACATCGACAACATCAATGTCGGCCCCTACATGCGCAACACTATGGCGCAGGACAAGAACATGGGCCGCGACACGGCTCTGATGGACATCTACCGGGTCATGCGCCCGGGCGAGCCGCCCACCGTCGAAGCGGCCTCGGCCCTGTTCGACACGCTGTTCTTCGACAGTGAGCGTTATGATCTGTCGGCTGTTGGTCGTGTGAAGATGAACATGCGCCTGGCCCTGGATGCACCCGATACGCTGCGCACTCTGCGTCGCGAAGATATCGTGGCCTGCATCAAGGCCCTGGTTGAGCTGCGCGACGGCAAAGGTGATATCGACGATATCGACCACCTGGGCAACCGTCGTGTGCGTTCCGTCGGCGAGCTGATGGAAAACCAGTACCGCGTCGGCCTGCTGCGCATGGAGCGCGCGATTAAAGAGCGTATGTCCTCGGTCGAGATCGACACGGTAATGCCGCAGGATCTGATCAACGCGAAACCGGCTGCGGCTGCTGTCCGCGAATTCTTCGGCTCGTCGCAGCTGTCACAGTTCATGGACCAGACCAACCCGCTGTCGGAGGTCACCCACAAACGCCGCCTTTCGGCGCTTGGCCCCGGTGGTCTGACGCGCGAACGTGCGGGCTTTGAGGTGCGCGACGTACACCCGACCCACTATGGCCGGATGTGTCCGATTGAAACGCCGGAAGGTCCGAATATTGGTCTGATCAACTCGCTGGCTACTTTTGCTCGCGTGAACAAGTATGGCTTCATCGAAACACCTTATCGCGTTGTCAAAGAGCGCCAGGTTACCGACGAAGTCCACTATATGTCCGCGACCGAGGAAATGCGCCACACTGTTGCGCAGGCGAATGCTCAGCTTGACGAAGGTGGCAAGTTCAAGAACGACCTGGTGTCGACCCGCCAGTCGGGTGACTATACGCTAGCGCCGTCCGAGAATGTGGACCTGATCGACGTATCGCCGAAACAGTTGGTATCGGTCGCTGCTTCGCTTATCCCGTTCCTTGAAAACGACGACGCCAACCGCGCCCTGATGGGTTCGAACATGCAACGTCAGGCGGTTCCGCTGTTGCGGGCCGAGGCGCCGCTGGTCGGCACCGGTATCGAGGAAAAGGTTGCCATCGACTCGGGTGCTGCGATCCAGGCGAAACGTGCCGGTATCATCGACCAGGTTGATGCTCAGCGTATCGTTATTCGTGCGACTGAGGATCTGGAACTGGGCGACGCTGGTGTGGATATCTACCGTCTGCGCAAATTCCAGCGGTCGAACCAGAACACCTGCATCAACCAGCGTCCGCTGATCAAAGTGGGTGACACCGTCCAGAAGGGTGAGGTTGTCGCCGATGGTCCATCGACCGATATCGGTGAGCTGGCCCTGGGTAAGAACGTGGTTGTCGCGTTCATGCCGTGGAATGGCTACAATTACGAAGACTCGATCCTGATCTCGGAACGTATCGCGCGTGATGACGTCTTTACCTCGGTCCATATCGAGGAATTCGAAGTCGCCGCCCGTGACACGAAACTGGGTCCGGAAGAAATCACTCGCGACATTCCGAACGTCGGTGAAGAAGCGCTGCGCAACCTCGACGAGGCTGGCATCGTTTACATCGGCGCGGATGTTGAGCCGGGCGATATTCTGGTCGGCAAGATCACTCCGAAGGGCGAAAGCCCGATGACCCCGGAAGAAAAGCTGCTGCGCGCCATCTTTGGCGAAAAAGCATCTGATGTGCGCGATACTTCGCTGCGCGTGAAGCCGGGTGATTACGGGACAGTTGTCGAAGTGCGTGTCTTCAACCGTCACGGCGTCGAAAAAGACGAACGTGCGTTGCAGATCGAGCGGGAAGAAGTCGAACGTCTGGCCCGTGACCGGGACGACGAGCTGGCCATTCTTGACCGCAACATCTATGCGCGTCTGCAAGGTCTGATCATGGGTAAAACCGCGGTCAAAGGCCCCAAAGGTGTCAAGCCGGGTTCGGTGATCACCGAGGACCTGCTGGAAATGCTGACCCGCGGTCAGTGGTGGCAGCTGGCGCTGGAAGACGAGAAGGACGCGCAGATCGTAGAGGCTCTGAACGAGCAGTACGAAGTGCAAAAGCGTGCTCTGGACGCCCGTTTTGAGGACAAGGTCGAGAAAGTCCGCCGTGGCGACGACCTGCCGCCGGGTGTGATGAAGATGGTCAAAGTCTTCATCGCTGTGAAGCGCAAGCTTCAGCCGGGTGACAAGATGGCTGGCCGTCACGGGAACAAAGGTGTGATCTCTAAGGTTGTTCCGATGGAAGACATGCCGTTCTTGGCTGATGGTACACCGGTTGACTTCTGTCTGAACCCGCTGGGTGTTCCGTCGCGTATGAACGTTGGTCAGATCCTTGAAACCCACATGGGTTGGGCCGCACGTGGTCTGGGTCTGAACATCGATGACGCTCTGGGTGAATACCGCCGGTCCGGCGACCTGACCCCGGTTCGTGAAGCCATGAAGCTGGCCTATGGCGATAATGTCTATGAAGAAGGCATTGCCGGCATGGACGAAGGTCACCTGATCGAAGCGGCGGGTAACGTAACCCGCGGTGTTCCGATCGCGACCCCGGTCTTTGACGGTGCCAAAGAGGCTGACGTCAACGATGCGCTGGTGCGTGCGGGCTTCTCGGAAAGTGGTCAGTCGGTTCTGTTCGACGGTCGTACGGGTGAGCAGTTTGCGCGTCCGGTGACCGTAGGCATCAAGTACCTGCTGAAACTGCACCACCTTGTGGATGACAAGATCCACGCGCGTTCGACCGGGCCGTACAGCCTGGTTACCCAGCAGCCGCTGGGTGGTAAGGCGCAGTTCGGTGGTCAGCGCTTTGGTGAGATGGAAGTCTGGGCTCTGGAAGCTTACGGCGCCGCCTACACCCTGCAGGAGATGCTCACCGTCAAATCGGATGACGTCGCCGGCCGGACCAAAGTGTACGAGTCTATCGTCAAGGGCGAGGACAACTTTGAAGCAGGTGTACCGGAATCGTTCAACGTTCTGGTCAAAGAAGTCCGTGGCCTCGGCCTGAACATGGAACTGCTGGATGCAGTTGAGGACGAAGGTTAAGGGTCTTCCCTTTTCCGTATGCGTTCTACGGGATGGGCCAATGGCCCATCCCCTGTCTCTAGATCATGAGGGTTCTGAATGAGCCATGACATGTTCATAAACCAGTTCGGGACACGTGCTGTCCCGTGCGCCCGCCCCAGTGGGGAGGTCGCTTGATGACGGAGTCCGTGCATATGACCGGTTCCAAGCTCTCTGAGTTCAGAGCAGCCACCGTATTCAAAGATACGGTGCTTCTGGTCGTGACCGAAGCTGAGACCGAGGCATACATCCCTGAGATTCGCGAAAACTTGGACCTGCTGTGGCCGGGGCATCCGGACTGTGTCGTTGCAACCGACGGTGCGCTTAAGGATGATGCGACGCTGACTTTCCAGAACGTGACTTTCCTGCAGAAACTGGACAAAGCGGTGCGCCAGATACAGAAGGATCGTCCCGAAACGCGCCATATCTTTTTGATGCGCGACGTGTTTTGTCCGCTGGGACCGGTAGACACCCGGATGCTGGAAACGGCGATGGGTGAGGTTCAGGCGCAAGATTTGGAATTTGTCCTGTTCCAGTGGCCTGGGAATTTTGAAAGCTATTTGGATTCCGATGTCGCGCCACCTGTGGTTGCTGATGGCGTGGACCTGCAGGCGATGCAGCAGAACCGGGACGGCATCAACTCACTCGCTCCAGCGATTTGGGACATAAATCACCTGTTGTCGGTGATTGACGCCAAAATGGGCGCATGGATTCATGACGCCGACCGGTTCCCGAATCCGGTGCCGGTCGCTGCTGTGCATTACATGCAGCAAGATGGCTGGCCGACCCTGGATGGTGGGTTCTTGATCGACGGGGTGGCAAACCCCAAGGCGATTACCAGAAGCTACTTCCCTGCTTCTCCGCTGGTGTCGAAGCTGCGCGTTGAATATTGCGGACAGGATGATCTGAACAAAGCCCGCAAGAAATACGGGCTGGCCAAGGCAACGCGCGGCCTAAGCAAAAAAGCAAAGCACAGCAAGGCGCTAAAAGACGCTCCGCAGTGGACGCCCGAAGACGGTGCCGCCGAAGTTTTCAAGAGCACTGTCCTGCTGGTCCTTTCACAAGCCGACAACGAGAAATACATCCCGGCAATCCGTGAAACGTTGGATCGGTTGTGGCCGGGCCACCCCAATTGTGTTTTTGCGCACGGTGGGGAGAGTGAAGGCGCCGGGGTGCCGGATGATTTGGAAGAAACGTTCCTGCAAAGGCTGGACGGTGCTGTACAACGGATCCGTAAAGAGCACCCCGATACGCGCCACGTCTTTTTGTTGCCAAATGAGTTCTGCCCCCTGGGTCAGGTCGACACGTTGATGTTGCAAACTGCGATGACCAAGGTCCTCGACCAGGATTTGCAGTTCGTGCTGTTTCAGTGGCCCGGAGACTTCCGGATCGCCCTGGATTCCGAAGTTGCCCCTTCTGTGGTGGCAGGGAACCTAGAGCTTACGGCGATGCGGCCCTACTGGGAAACTATCAACGCGGTCGCACCTGCGATCTGGGGCATCGACCACCTTCAGTGGGTGATCGATACCAAGAAAGAGGCTTGGATTCATGACATCCGCCGGTTCCAACATCCTTTGCCGGAAAGCCCGGCCGTTCACTACATGCAGCTTAACGGCTGGCCCACATTGGACGGCGGGTTCCTGATTGACGGTGAGGTCAATCCAAAAGCCGTGACCCGGACCTATTTCCCGCAGTCTTCTTTGATGACACAACTGCGCGAGGACTATTGCGGCGCGGATGACTTGCGCAAAGCTCGTAAAAAATATGGGCTGGCCAAGGTGACCCGGCGATTCTCCAAGGCTGCAGAACGTCGGAAGATGATGAAGCAGATCACAAATCGTGCGCCGGTGGACGGCCCCGCCGAGGCGTTCAAGGACACTGTTCTTCTGGTATCGACCTATTCGCGTAATGAGCACTATATCCCGGCAATTCTGAAGACGTTGGACATGTTCTGGCCCGGGCACCCCGAATGTGTCGTGGCCACGGACGGGGATCTGGATGTGCCCGGAGTCATCCGGTTCAAGGACAAGACCTTTGTCGAGCTTCTGTTGGCCACTGCACGCAAGATCAAAGAAGATCGCCCGTCCACCCGGCATATCTTTTTGATGCTCGAGGATCTGTGCCCTCTGGCCCCGGTTGATACCGAGGTTGTCGA
Organism: Ruegeria meonggei; assembly: GCF_042768335.1. Taxonomy (NCBI): domain Bacteria; kingdom Pseudomonadati; phylum Pseudomonadota; class Alphaproteobacteria; order Rhodobacterales; family Roseobacteraceae; genus Ruegeria; species Ruegeria meonggei. The sequence continues at coordinate 3,515,526 of NZ_JAXHBT010000001.1, forward strand.
GACCGCCATGAAGAAAGTGCGCGAGCATGATCTGAAATATGCCCTGTTCCCATGGCCGGGCGATTTCAGCTGGACTTTTGACCGCACCTCGGCGCCGACCATCATCGGACCCGATGTCGAGCTGGCACCGATGCAAAAGGACTGGGACGCTCCCAATTCCCTGGTGACCGCCATCTGGAACATAGATCACCTGATCTGGATGGCTGAACGAAAGCTAGAGGCCGGAGTCAACGACCCTTGGGGTTTTGAGCACCAACTGGAAGAAAACCCACACACGCACTATATGCAACTTAACGGTTGGCCCACGGTTCAGGACGGCTTTTTTGTCCGTGGCAAACTGAACCATCTGGCCGTGACCCAAACCGGCTTTCCGCCTTCGCCGATCGCTTCGCAACTTCGAAAGGAATATTGCGGGGTCGACAACTTACAAATTGCCCGATTGAAATATGGCCTGACGGCATTTTCAGGACACGTCAAAGCGCGTAAAGAGCGCAAGCGTGGGCTGAATGCCAAAGCACCCGAGACGGCCAAACCTGCTGGAGACCTGTGATGAACCAGGAATTGACTCAAGGAAATAATCCTTTCAACCCGCTGACCCCGCCGAAGGTTTTCGACGAGATCAAGGTCTCATTGGCCAGCCCGGAACGGATTCTGTCTTGGTCTTATGGTGAGATCAAGAAACCCGAGACCATCAACTACCGGACGTTCAAACCTGAACGTGACGGCCTGTTCTGTGCGCGTATCTTTGGCCCGATCAAGGATTACGAATGTCTGTGCGGCAAATATAAGCGGATGAAGTATCGCGGCGTTGTCTGCGAGAAATGCGGTGTTGAAGTCACCCTTCAGAAAGTCCGCCGTGAACGTATGGGCCATATCGAACTGGCAGCACCCGTTGCGCATATCTGGTTCCTGAAATCGTTGCCGTCCCGCATCGGTTTGATGCTGGACATGACATTGCGTGATCTGGAACGCGTTCTGTACTTTGAAAACTATGTCGTCATCGAGCCCGGTCTGACCGACTTGTCATACGGCCAGATGCTGACCGAAGAAGAGTACATGGACGCGCAGGATGCCTTTGGCATGGATGCGTTCACCGCCAATATCGGTGCCGAAGCCATTCGTGAGATGCTGGCCCAGATTGATCTGGAAGCCGAAGCCGAGCAGCTGCGTGCTGATCTGGCCGAAGCTACCGGTGAATTGAAGCCCAAGAAGATCATCAAACGTCTGAAAGTTGTTGAATCCTTCCTTGAGTTGGGCAACCGGCCTGAGTGGATGGTGATGACTGTTATTCCGGTCATTCCGCCGGAACTGCGTCCGCTGGTGCCGCTGGATGGTGGCCGTTTTGCGACCTCGGATCTGAACGATCTGTATCGCCGCGTCATCAACCGGAACAACCGTCTGAAGCGTCTGATCGAACTGCGCGCGCCTGACATCATCGTCCGTAACGAAAAGCGGATGCTGCAGGAATCCGTGGACGCTCTGTTCGACAATGGCCGTCGTGGCCGTGTGATCACCGGCGCCAACAAGCGCCCGCTGAAATCGCTGTCGGACATGCTGAAAGGTAAGCAGGGTCGTTTCCGCCAGAACCTTCTGGGGAAACGCGTCGACTTCTCGGGTCGTTCGGTCATTGTGACCGGCCCGGAACTCAAGCTGCACCAGTGTGGTCTGCCAAAGAAGATGGCGCTGGAACTGTTCAAGCCGTTCATCTACTCGCGCCTTGAAGCCAAAGGTCTGTCTTCGACCGTCAAACAGGCGAAGAAACTGGTCGAGAAAGAGCGTCCCGAAGTATGGGATATCCTCGACGAGGTGATCCGCGAACACCCTGTCATGCTGAACCGTGCGCCGACGCTGCACCGTCTTGGCATTCAGGCGTTTGAACCGGTTCTGATCGAAGGGAAAGCCATCCAGCTGCACCCGCTGGTCTGTTCGGCCTTTAACGCCGACTTTGACGGTGACCAGATGGCTGTACACGTTCCGCTGAGCCTTGAGGCCCAGCTGGAAGCGCGTGTTCTGATGATGTCGACAAACAACGTTCTGTCGCCTGCAAACGGCGCGCCGATCATCGTTCCGTCGCAGGATATGATCTTGGGTCTGTACTATGTGACCCTGGAACGTGAAGGCATGATCGGCGAAGGCAAAGTGTTCGGATCGATCGACGAAGTTCAGCACGCGCTGGATTCCGGCGAGGTGCATCTGCACACCAAGATCACTGCGCGGATCGCTCAGATCGACGAAGAGGGCAACGAAGTTCTTCAGCGTTTTGAGACCACGCCGGGCCGTCTGCGTCTGGGTGCCTTGCTGCCGATGAACAACAAAGCACCGTTCGAGCTGGTCAACCGTCTGCTGCGGAAGAAAGAAGTGCAGCAGGTGATCGATACCGTTTACCGGTATTGCGGCCAGAAAGAGAGCGTTATCTTCTGTGACCAGATCATGTCGATGGGCTTCAAAGAAGCGTTCAAGGCCGGTATCTCGTTCGGCAAGGACGACATGGTTATTCCGGACGACAAGTGGGGCATCGTTGATGAAACCCGCAGTCAGGTGAAAGACTTTGAACAGCAGTACATGGACGGCCTGATCACTCAGGGCGAAAAGTACAACAAAGTTGTCGATGCGTGGTCGAAGTGTAACGACCGTGTCACCGAGGCGATGATGAGCACGATCTCATCGTCCGAGCGGGCAGAGGATGGATCCGAGCAGGAACCGAACTCGGTCTACATGATGGCCCACTCCGGTGCGCGTGGCTCGGTCACTCAGATGAAACAGCTGGGCGGTATGCGTGGCCTGATGGCCAAGCCAAACGGTGACATCATCGAGACGCCGATCATCTCGAACTTTAAAGAAGGCCTGACCGTTCTCGAGTATTTCAACTCGACCCACGGTGCCCGTAAGGGTCTGTCGGATACCGCTTTGAAGACGGCGAACTCGGGTTACCTGACCCGCCGTCTGGTGGATGTCGCGCAGGATTGCATCGTGCGCGAGATCGACTGCGGAACCGAGCGCGCGATCACGGCCGAAGCTGCGGTCAACGACGGTGAAGTTGTTGCTTCGCTGGCCGAACGTGTGCTGGGCCGTGTCTCTGCCGATGACGTTCTGCGCCCGGGTACGGACGAGGTGCTGGTGGCCGCGGGTCAGTTGATCGACGAACGTATGGCCGACATCATTGACGAGGCTGCCGTTGCATCGATGCGCATCCGTTCACCTCTGACCTGTGAGTCCGAGGAAGGCGTTTGTGCGACCTGCTACGGTCGTGACCTTGCACGTGGTACGCGGGTCAACACAGGCGAAGCTGTCGGCATCATCGCCGCCCAGTCCATCGGTGAACCCGGGACTCAGCTGACGATGCGGACCTTCCACATCGGCGGTGTTGCGCAGGGTGGTCAGCAGTCGTTCCAGGAGGCCAGCCAAGACGGTGTGGTTTCGTTCGAGAACCCGCAGGTTCTGGCTAATTCCGCAGGTGAAATCCTGGTCATGGGCCGGAACATGAAACTGGTGATCAAAGACGAACACGGCGAGGAACGTGCCAGCCACAAGCTGGGCTATGGTTCCAAGCTGTTCGTCAAGGACGGTGCCAAGGTTGCCCGTGGTGACAAGCTGTACGAATGGGATCCCTACACCCTGCCGATCATCGCCGAAAAATCTGGTACTGCAAAGTATGTCGACCTTGTTTCGGGCATTGCTGTCCGCGATGAGACTGACGATGCAACCGGCATGACCCAGAAGATCGTGATCGACTGGCGCGCGGCCCCCAAAGGCAGCGACCTGAAGCCCGAAATCATTCTGGTCGGCGAAGATGGCGAGCCGGTCCGCAACGACGCGGGCAACCCGGTTCACTATCCGATGTCGGTGGATGCGATCCTGTCGATCGAAGATGGTCAGCAGATCGAAGCCGGTGAAGTCGTCGCGCGTATCCCGCGCGAAGGTGCCAAGACCAAGGACATCACCGGTGGTCTGCCGCGTGTGGCCGAACTGTTCGAAGCCCGTCGTCCCAAGGATCACGCGATCATCGCAGAAGCCGATGGTTACGTGCGCTTTGGCCGCGACTACAAGAACAAGCGCCGCATTAGCATCGAACCAGGCGATGAGTTGATGGAAACGATCGAGTATATGGTGCCCAAGGGCAAACATATCCCGGTTGCGGAAGGCGACTTCATCCAGAAGGGTGAATACCTGATGGACGGTAACCCGGCCCCGCATGACATCCTGTCCATCATGGGTGTCGAAGCGCTGGCGGATTACATGATCGACGAAGTGCAGGATGTCTACCGTCTGCAGGGCGTGAAGATCAACGACAAGCACATCGAGGTCATTGTGCGCCAGATGCTGCAGAAGTGGGAGATCCTGGATTCAGGTGACACCACCCTGCTGAAAGGCGAACATGTCGACAAGCAAGAGTTCGACGCTGCCAACGAGAAGACTCTCTCGCGTGGTGGACGTCCGGCTCAGGGCGAACCGATCCTTTTGGGGATCACCAAAGCCTCGCTGCAGACGCGTTCGTTCATCTCGGCGGCGTCGTTCCAGGAAACCACCCGCGTTCTGACCGAGGCTTCGGTTCAGGGCAAGAAGGACAAGCTGGTTGGCCTGAAAGAGAACGTCATCGTCGGCCGTCTGATCCCGGCCGGCACCGGTGGCGCGACACAGGCTGTGCGTCAGGTTGCCCAGGGCCGCGACAACGTCGTGATCGAAGCCCGTCGGGAAGAGGCCGAAGCGGCCGCTGCCCTAGCTGCGCCGATGATGGACGACGACATGGTCGGAGACGAGCTGGACGTTCTGGTGGAAACCCCGGAAAGCCGCGAGTAAACGGTCTGTCATACCCAATTAGAGGCCCCGCGACTTCGCGGGGCCTTTTCTTTTGTCGACGACTGTCACCAGAGGTTTTTCTGTAAGTGCTTCCTTCGCTTCGAACGGCAGCTGCGAGCCCTTCTTGTCATGATAACAGGATACAGCAGGTCCACCCTGAACATTGAAAATTCTTGTTGAAGGGAGTACTTCTACCCGGATGCTTGCCACCCCAAAATCATCAACGTTCAAGAGTACTCTTTGGAGCAAATTCTGGAGTTGCATAGGTATCATATTCTTTTTGTTGGGCTTGGCCTCTGGAACCTTTACGCTCTACTTCTTAGCAACGTCTACCGCTGCCCAAGTAACCGTTGCGAAAGTGATTGATCACCAAGAATCATCTACAAAACCCGGCTATAGTTTTGTTTTCGAGGCTGAAAATCCTAACGGGGTCGTTCTGTCTTACCAACCGAAGATGCGAGTTGGTCGGGCATTGCATCAGGAGGGCCAAGTTATCGCGGGCCGGATTGCTCCTTCATCAGGTAGGATTATGAGTGAGGCAATTCTGACGAGTTTCAAGTGGTATGCGCTAGTGACTTTTTTGTTTGGGCTCTACGCAGGAAGACGCGTTATTTTTGGCCCATTTGCCTATTGGCTCGGTCGCCTCATCGGATTGGTCGGTTCGTTTTTTACAAAGCCCGAGAAAACCAAGTAAGCGTAACTTTGTCCCGCAAAGCCGACCTTAAGTAGGTGCCTATATATCCTACACTGTGCGAGTCATCTTGTCGGGTATGTGCCATTCCAACGGTGTTTACCGAACTGCGTAAGCCATTTCTTTTCTGTGCCTGTCAGGGAACAGGATCACCAAGCGCCGTTTTCAGCGTGCCAGTAGATGAAGGCGTCGAATTTTTGTTGTCGGTTATGCTCAATTCGATTGTCGAGGGCGGGGCAGGAGGGTCGAATACGATGCTATCCCGGTGTGTTTTGAGGCGGTCGCGCGGGATTTTCCGTCAACTCGGATCGGGTACCCGCTGATTGGCGCTGGTCTTGAACGCGGTGAGTAGTCCGAGAATGCGCCGCGAATTGATGCGGCTTTGTCGGGCCTTGATCACATGTTGGCTATTTTCTCTGGCTGACGCCTGACTGGACGACGGTGATCAGCTAGTCCTGATCAGAGGTGTCGTTGTTGTTGACAACAAGGCACCGTTTCCGGCCAATGGCCGAGATTTTAGCTTTGGACTTTGACTTTATGACCCCGAATGTGAAAGGCGCGCTGCTTATGATGGGCAGTATGGCGGCCTTTACTGTTAACGATGCGTTGATAAAAGTTGCCGGTGGAGAGGTGCCTCTGTTCCAGATGGTCGCCATGCGTGGTGCCTTGGCGACCGTTCTGATTTTCCTGCTGGCGCGGCAACAGGGTGCTCTGCATCTAAACTTTCCGCGTCACGACAAATGGCTGGTTGCGTTCCGGTGCCTGGCCGAGCTTGCGGCGACGTTTTTCTTTCTGACCGCCTTGCTGCACATGCCGTTGGCCAATGTGACGGCGGTTCTACAAGCCTTGCCCTTGACGGTCACCTTGGGCGCGGCGCTGTTTTTCTCGGAATATATCGGCTGGCGTCGCATTCTGGCGATTGGGTTGGGATTTGCCGGGATGCTGCTGATTGTGCGACCGGGTCCCGACGGGTTCAGCATCTATTCACTCTATGCGCTGGTTGCCGTGGTCTCGGTCACGGCCAGGGATTTGATCACACGGCGCATGTCAGCCCGTATCCCCTCGCTGGTTGTTACTTTGGCGACGTCCTTGTCGATCACATTGGCGGCGGGCATTGCGACAACCGCTAGGGGATGGCAGGTGGTGCCATCCGGGGCGGGGGCAATGGTGGCTTGTGCGGCAGTGTTCGTTTTGACCGGGTATCTGTGCAGCGTTCTGGTCATGCGCGAAGGCGATGTCGGGTTCATTGCACCGTTTCGGTACTCCAGCCTGATCTGGGCGCTGACCCTGGGCTGGATCGTGTTTGGGGATTGGCCGGACGCGGTGACGATGTGCGGCGTTGTTTTGGTGGTTGGTGCGGGCCTGTTTACACTGTTTCGCGAACGCGCGGCTCATTCAACCGAGTGAACTCGCCGGACGGCATCGTGATCAATGGCAAATCGCGCGATGAATTCACCCTGTTGTTCGGGCGTCAGCGCGGACAGTTGGGTGGTGCTGTTGCGGGCATGCGGAGAGTCATTAAACTGGTTCAGGGTCCGCACCCACATCGGCGCGTCCGGGTAGCTGATCACCGGTATAAAATTCCCGATCCGGTGATGGGCGAAATTCATGATTGTCTGCTCGCACCCGCCACGCACGTGCATGGCAAAGCCCACGCCAAGCAAGGGGCGAAACACTTGTGCCGCTTGAATGCCACCGGCGCCAAATCGGGCCAGAAATCCTTGATTGTAGTCGATGGCGACGGTCTTGCTCCTTTCCATCAACCCCTTGCCGTCCTCGGCTGCGAGGCGCAGCCGTTCGACGAAATCCACAGATACCGCGTCGTCATCATCATGGCGGAATTGCAGGCAGGGTTTGGCAGCGTCCGTGCGGGCGTCATTCAGGATCTGTTTCATCACCCTGCGGTGCCGGGCCGGTTCGCGCGCAATGATCTGTACCTGCTTTATCCCGGCGGTCAGATCGTGCAATCGATCCAGCGCGGGTTTGGGCAGGCATTCTCCGATGACGATGAGAAACTGATAGTCCTGATCCGTCTGTTCTTTGAAGCAGGGCAAGGTGGTGGTTTCGAACAGGCGAAACCGCTCGTCCAGCCGGGCCGGGTCGTACAGGTATCGGCGGCGGTCTTCGATCGTTTCATGTTCGACCTGAAACCCACCAACAGCAGGGTAAGAAAAGCGGCACAGGCCGATGACTTGCATGATTCATCCATGGCTTGAACTGGTGATCGGACTATGCCCGCGCGGCCAGATACCCGCAATGTCCGCTGCACTGGAAATCGAGATCAGGCCCTGATAATTCAACGCATCCGGCTTTGCCGGGCACTTGTCGCGGTGTGCTGTTGACACTTGGTGCGACTCCGCCTAGAACGCGCGTCATCTCGGTGCCGGGGGCCGCCCCACAACCGATTCCAGTAATGAACTGGTCAAGGCCCGGACAATTTTTTCGTTCGCGCCCTCTGATAACAAACCGTGACGTTCACCTCGGAATGGGAACGCTCGCGGGTTTTGCGCTTGTGGACGCACGAGTGCAGCGAATTTAACCGCACGCATCGCGCGTGCATGTCATGTGTTGCAAAACGGGGATATAACCGGAATGCCAACGATCCAACAGCTGATCCGCAAGCCGCGGCAGCCGAAAGTAAAACGCTCGAAGTCCATGCACCTGGAGCAGTGCCCGCAGAAACGCGGCGTCTGCACACGTGTTTACACAACCACACCGAAAAAGCCGAACTCGGCGATGCGTAAGGTTGCCAAGGTACGCTTGACCAACGGGTTCGAGGTTATCTCGTACATCCCCGGTGAAAGCCACAACCTGCAGGAACACTCGGTTGTTCTGATCCGTGGCGGTCGTGTAAAAGACCTTCCTGGTGTCCGGTACCACATCCTGCGCGGTGTTCTGGATACCCAAGGCGTCAAAGACCGTAAACAACGTCGTTCGAAATACGGCGCCAAGCGTCCCAAATAAGAAGGAGAGGCTGATATGTCACGTCGTCACGCCGCCGAAAAACGCGAAGTCCTGCCTGACGCCAAATTTGGCGACAAGGTTCTGACAAAATTCATGAACAACCTGATGATCGACGGTAAAAAGTCGGTTGCAGAGCGCATCGTCTACAACGCTTTTGATCGCGTTGAAGGCAAGATCAAGCGCGCACCCGTCGAAGTGTTCCACGAAGCGCTCGACAACATCAAACCGTCGGTCGAGGTTCGCTCGCGCCGGGTTGGTGGTGCAACCTATCAGGTTCCGGTCGAAGTGCGCCCCGAGCGCCGCGAAGCACTGGCCATCCGCTGGCTGATCACTGCTGCGCGTGGCCGCAACGAAAACACCATGGAAGAACGCCTCGCCGGTGAACTGCTGGACGCTGTACAGTCCCGCGGTACCGCTGTGAAGAAGCGTGAAGACACCCACAAGATGGCCGAGGCGAACAAAGCCTTCAGCCACTACCGTTGGTAATTCCAGAGGCTTATTGAAATGGCACGCGAATATACACTCGATCATTACCGTAACTTCGGTATCATGGCGCATATCGATGCGGGTAAGACGACCTGCTCGGAACGCATCCTGTACTACACCGGCAAATCCCACAACATCGGTGAGGTGCACGACGGTGCCGCCACCATGGACTGGATGGAGCAGGAACAGGAACGCGGCATCACCATCACCTCGGCTGCGACCACCACCTTCTGGGAACGCACTGAAGACGGTGAAACGGCTGACTCGCCCAAGCACCGCCTGAACATCATTGACACCCCCGGCCACGTTGACTTCACCATCGAAGTCGAACGCTCGCTGGCGGTTCTCGACGGAGCTGTCTGCGTTCTTGACGCAAACGCCGGTGTTGAGCCCCAGACCGAAACCGTGTGGCGTCAGGCTGACCGCTACAAGGTTCCGCGGATGGTGTTCGTCAACAAGATGGACAAGATCGGCGCGGACTTCTTCAACTGCGTTGCAATGATCGAAGACCGTACCGGCGCACGTGCTGTTCCGGTTGGTATTCCGATCGGCGCAGAGACCGAGTTGGAAGGTCTGATCGATCTGGTCACCATGGAAGAATGGCTGTGGCAGGGCGAAGACCTGGGCGCAAGCTGGGTCAAGGCACCGATCCGCGACAGCCTGAAGGACATGGCTGACGAATGGCGCGGTAAAATGGTCGAAGCGGCCGTCGAAATGGACGACGACGCGATGATGGAATACCTGGAAGGCAACGAGCCCGACGTTCCGACCCTGCGCGCCCTGCTTCGCAAAGGCACGCTGGAAATCGCGTTCGTTCCGGTTCTGGGTGGTTCTGCGTTCAAGAACAAAGGTGTTCAGCCGCTGCTGAACGCTGTGATCGACTATTTGCCCAGCCCGCTGGACGTTGTCGATTACATGGGCTTCAAACCCGGTGACGAAGAAGAAACCCGTAACATTGCCCGCCGTGCGGATGATGACATGGCGTTCTCGGGCCTGGCGTTCAAAATCATGAACGACCCCTTTGTTGGTTCGCTGACCTTTACCCGCATCTACTCGGGTACTCTGGCCAAGGGCGACACGCTTCTGAACTCGACCAAGGGTAAGAAAGAGCGTATCGGCCGGATGATGATGATGCACTCGAATGACCGTGAAGAAATCACAGAAGCATTCGCGGGCGACATTATCGCGCTGGCAGGCCTGAAAGACACCACCACGGGCGACACCCTGTGTTCGACCGGTGATCCGGTGGTTCTGGAAACCATGACCTTCCCTGATCCGGTGATCGAGATCGCGGTTGAGCCGAAAACCAAGGCTGACCAGGAAAAAATGAGCCAGGGTCTGGGCCGTTTGGCCGCCGAAGACCCGTCGTTCCGCGTGGAGACTGATCTGGAATCGGGTCAGACCATCATGAAGGGCATGGGCGAACTTCACCTGGACATCCTGATTGACCGTCTCAAGCGTGAATTCAAGGTTGAAGCGAACATTGGTGCACCGCAGGTGGCCTATCGTGAGACCATCGGTCACGAAGCCGAGATCGTTTACACCCACAAGAAACAGTCGGGTGGTTCGGGTCAGTTCGCTGAGGTGAAGATGATCATCACACCGACAGAGCCGGGCGAAGGCTATTCGTTCGAATCTCGTGTTGTTGGTGGTTCGGTGCCCAAGGAATACATCCCGGGCGTTGAAAAAGGCATCAGATCCGTCATGGATAGCGGCCCGCTGGCTGGCTTCCCTGTGATCGACTTCAAGGTTGCCCTGATCGAAGGTAAATACCACGACGTGGACTCTTCGGTACTGGCCTTTGAAATCGCCGCTCGTATGGGTATGCGTGAAGGCATGCGCAAAGCGGGTGCGAAACTGCTTGAGCCGATCATGAAGGTCGAAGTGATCACCCCGGAAGAATACACCGGCGGTATCATTGGTGACCTGACATCGCGTCGGGGACAGGTTTCGGGACAGGAAAACCGTGGCAACGCAATCGCGATCGACGCGTTTGTGCCGCTGGCCAACATGTTCGGCTACATCAACACTCTGCGTTCGATGTCGTCCGGCCGTGCCCAGTTCACCATGCAGTTCGACCACTACGATCCCGTTCCGCAGAACATCTCGGACGAGATCCAGGCGAAATACGCGTAAGCGAAGATTTGAGGGAGCTCGACTAGCGGGCTCCCTTCATTACCGACAAAGGAGGCCATCATGGCAAAGGAAAAGTTTGAGCGTAACAAGCCGCACGTGAACATTGGCACGATTGGCCACGTTGACCACGGCAAGACGACGCTGACCGCAGCGATCACCAAGTATTTTGGTGACTTCCAAGCGTATGATCAGATTGACGGCGCGCCGGAAGAAAAAGCGCGTGGCATCACCATCTCGACCGCCCACGTGGAATACGAGACGGAAAACCGTCACTATGCCCACGTTGACTGCCCCGGCCACGCCGACTACGTCAAGAACATGATCACCGGTGCTGCCCAGATGGACGGCGCGATTCTGGTTGTGAACGCCGCTGACGGCCCGATGCCGCAGACACGTGAACACATCCTGCTGGGCCGCCAGGTTGGCATCCCGACAATGGTCGTGTTCATGAACAAAGTGGATCAGGTTGACGACGAAGAGCTGCTGGAACTGGTGGAAATGGAAATCCGCGAGCTTCTGTCTTCGTATGAATACCCTGGCGACGACATTCCGATCATTGCCGGTTCGGCTTTGGCCGCGATGGAAGGCAACAACCCGGAGATCGGCGAGGAATCCATCCGCAAGCTGATGGCGGCCGTGGACGAATACATCCCGACGCCTGAGCGTGCGATTGACCAGCCGTTCCTGATGCCGGTCGAAGACGTGTTCTCGATCTCGGGTCGTGGTACAGTTGTGACCGGTCGTGTTGAGCGTGGCGTGATCAATGTTGGCGACGAGATCGAAATCGTCGGCATCCGCGACACCAAGAAAACCACCTGCACGGGCGTTGAAATGTTCCGCAAGCTGCTGGACCGCGGAGAAGCGGGCGACAACATCGGCGCGCTGCTGCGCGGTGTGGACCGTGAAGGTGTTGAGCGTGGCCAGGTTCTGTGTAAGCCGGGCTCGGTGACACCGCACACCAAGTTCGAAGCCGAAGCCTATATCCTGACCAAGGATGAAGGTGGCCGTCACACGCCGTTCTTTGCGAACTACCGTCCTCAGTTCTACTTCCGGACCACTGACGTGACCGGCACCGTGACCCTGGCGTCCGGCACCGAGATGGTCATGCCCGGCGACAACGTGTCGTTCGAGGTTGAGCTGATCGCGCCGATCGCGATGGAAAACGGCCTGCGTTTCGCCATCCGCGAAGGCGGCCGCACTGTCGGCGCCGGCGTCGTGTCGAAAATCGTCGAGTAATCGCTCTCGCGATATCAAACGGAAAGGGCGTCCCTTGGGACGCCCTTTTTTTGTTTGGGACCGATGATCCTGAGATACACCAGAATAATCGAACGAAAATCATTGAGTAATCACAACCTGCTATGATGGTGGGCGGCCCCTGCTCTGAAAGAGCAATGAGAGCCCACACCGTCGAGTTAAGGAAAGCCATGCCACAAATGGACGACTTTCTTCGTGTCTTGGTGGCTGAACTAAGTGAGACCACGTCGCTGGCTGGCTGAATACTGGCGCTTTCCTCGCTGATCTGTGCAGTGCTCGGGTCATTACTCGGAACGGACGGTCCGGTGAAATACCCTGTGGGTCAGACGCCAACCCAAAACCAGCCGTTCAATCCGAGTTGTAGTTTTTCCAAAGAAGTGCTTTTAGAATGTCGCCGTCAATCAAAACTGACGTAAGTGCACAAGGAGTACTTCGAGATGGACGAAACAGTACAAAGGCTGTCCAGACGTTTGAAGCGACGCGGTTACCAAGTCCTGCCAAACAAGGAAACGGGCGAGTACATCCGCAGTCTCGGTTTCCAAGTGCAAACGGTGTTTGACGTTGGGGTTGCCGGGGGCACCGCGCATTAATACGCGGCTTTTCCTGATTTAAAATTTGTTTTGATCGAGCCAATTGCAGACTACGAAGCAAAGCTGCGAAGAAAATGGGCGGTCAAAATCAATATTGATTTTCATGCCTGCGGTGTTGGGGCAGAAAACGGCGAGACAACGCTGCGTATTACAACGGTCGGTGCCAGATCGATGGGAACACGCGCGACAATGCTCGAATTTGACGATGCCGCCACGGCGCAAATGTCGAAAATCGAAGAAAGACATGTACCCGTGAAGACTCTTGACGAGATCGCGTCGAGCTACAAAGGACCATTCGGCCTGAAGATTGATACCGAAGGTTTGGAAATCGAAGTTGTTCGGGGTGCATCGGAAATGTTGAAAAACTGCGCCTTCGTTCTGGCCGAAGTTTCAACACGCCGTCGCTATCAAGGCGGATACAAGTTCAGTGATTTTGTTTCGGTCATGGCGGAACATGGGTTTAAACTGCACGATTTCATAAGACCTCCGTCGCTACAGGCAACCGACTGCGATGCGATTTTTGCACCTTTCAACATCTCTTTGTTCGACTATCGGGAACTGAAGCTGTCGCGGGTCGCATCGAAAGACACAAAATCGTAGGAAGAAGTCACTCCTTTTCTTTCTTGGATACGTGTGCCCATGAGGCACGAGTAATTCTGGTTTCGTCGCGATGATGCTTAGTTAATACTGCGCGGCGGGTTTGAGAAATTTGACGGCGGTCAAATCTGGAATCGGATAGCCGGAAAAACCCCTTGCCAAACACCTCACACCCCTGTAGATCGCGCGAGTTCTCACTAAGAACATCAAGGCGGGATGATTCCCGCCTTTTGGGTTCGACGAGGGTTGGCGATGCGCGCTTGTCCTCCTCTCAACCTCAACGCCTGATAAAAGGCTGTTATTTATGCAAAGCCAAAACATCCGTATTCGGCTGAAGGCATTTGACTATCGCGTTCTGGATGCCAGCACGCAAGAGATCGTCAACACTGCCAAGCGGACCGGCGCGAACGTGCGCGGCCCGATCCCGCTGCCGAACAAGATTGAGAAGTTCACGGTTCTCCGTGGCCCTCACGTTGACAAGAAATCCCGTGACCAGTTCGAGATCCGCACGCACAAGCGTCTGCTCGACATCGTTGATCCGACCCCCCAGACCGTTGACGCGCTGATGAAGCTCGACCTCGCCGCTGGTGTGGACGTCGAGATCAAGCTGCAGTCATAAGATCGGAGGGTATTGATTATGCGCTCTGGTATTATCGCAAAAAAAGTCGGCATGACCCGCCTGTTCATGGAAGACGGCAAGCAGATTCCTGTGACCGTTCTTCACCTGGACAACCTGCAGGTTGTTGCACAGCGTACCGATGAGCAGGACGGCTATACCGCTGTTCAGCTGGGTGCCGGTGCCGCCAAGGCAAAACGCACCTCGAAGGCGATGCGCGGCCACTATGCCGCCGCCAAGGTCGAGCCCAAGCGTAAGCTGGCCGAGTTCCGCGTCTCGACAGACGGCCTGATCGAAGTGGGTGCCGAGATTTCGGCCGAACACTTCCTGGAAGGTCAGAAGGTTGACGTTTCGGGCACCTCGATCGGTAAAGGCTTTGCCGGTGCAATGAAGCGCCACAACTTTGGTGGCCTTCGCGCTACGCACGGTGTTTCGATCAGCCACCGTTCGCACGGTTCAACTGGCCAGTGTCAGGACCCGGGCAAGGTTTTCAAAGGCAAGAAGATGGCCGGTCACATGGGTGCTGCCCGTGTAACCACCCAGAATCTGGAAGTTGTCAAAACTGACGCCGACCGGAACCTGGTCTTCATCAAAGGCGCCGTTCCCGGACCGAAATCGGGCTGGGTCACCGTCAAGGACGCCGTCAAGAAGAAAGCACCGGAAGGCCTGCCTTTCCCGGCTGCTGTGAAATCGGCTGCAACCGAAGCACCTGCGGAAGAAGTTCCCGCGGAAGGTGGTGAAGCATGAAACTTGATGTAATCAAACTGGACGGCGGCAAAGCCGGCAACATCGAGCTGGACGCAGACCTGTTCGGCCTCGAGCCGCGCGCGGACATCCTGCACCGTGTGGTCCGTTGGCAGCGCAACAACGCGCAGGCTGGCACTCACAAGGTCAAGACCCGCTCGGAAGTGAACTACTCGACCAAGAAGATCTATCGCCAAAAAGGCACCGGTGGCGCACGCCACGGCGCACGCTCGGCACCGATCTTCCGTGGTGGTGGTGTTTACAAAGGTCCGGTCGTGCGTTCGCATGGTCACGACCTGCCGAAAAAGTTCCGCAAGCTTGGTCTGCGCCACGCACTGTCTGCCAAAATGGCAGCTGGTGAGCTGGTTGTGATCGAAGACGCAGCATCAGAGGGCAAGACTGCCGCTCTGGCCAAGCAGGTTGCAAACCTGGGCTGGAAACGCGCTCTGGTCATCGACGGTGCCACCGTGAACGAGGGCTTTGCCCGTGCCGCCGCAAACATCGAAGGTCTGGATATCCTGCCGACGATGGGCGCAAACGTCTATGACATCCTCAAGCGTGACACTCTGGTGATCACCAAAGCGGGTGTCGAAGCACTGGAGGCTCGACTGAAATGAGCGCGAAGGCAGAACACTACGACGTGATCCGCAAGCCGATCATTACTGAAAAGTCGACCATGGCGTCTGAGAACGGCGCGATTGTCTTTGAAGTGGCGATCGACAGCAACAAACCGCAGATCAAAGAAGCGGTTGAATCGCTGTTTGGTGTCAAGGTGAAGGCGGTCAACACCACCATCACCAAAGGCAAGGTCAAGCGGTTCCGCGGCCAGTTGGGCAAGCGGAAAGACGTCAAAAAGGCTTATGTGACCCTGGAAGAGGGTAACACCATCGACATCTCTACCGGTCTTTGATCGGATCTGTCTTTGGACAAACCATTAAGACCCCCGCGAGAGCGGGGGTTTTTCTTTAGGTGGTGACACCAAAAATTGAGCGCCAATCCCAGCGTCTCGACCAGAAATTGATTGCTATACCGGTGGGGTCGTCTATCCGGTATGCAACAAGCAAAAGATATGGCAGGCGCATGACCCAATCCTCTCTCTCGACCCGGGACAACCCGGATGTGACCGTCGCGCGGGATTGGGTGTCGACGCTGGCCAAATATCGGGAACCAAACCAGCCGCGCAGCTGGTTCGAGCTGGGGGCCACCATTGTTCCCTTCATCGCGCTTTGGGCGCTGGCCTGGATGTCTTTGTCGGTCAGCTATTGGCTGGCCTTTGCCGTTTCGGTTCTGAATGCGGCTTTCCTGCTGCGCCTGTTTGCCATTCAGCATGATTGCGGTCATGGGGCGTTTTTTACGAACCGGACGGTCAGTGATTGGGTCGGACGGGGGCTCGGGGTGCTGACACTGACGCCCTATGACGTTTGGCGCCGCACGCATTCCTCGCATCACAACTCTTCGGGCAATCTGGACAAGCGTGGGATGGGTGACATCCACACGTTGACCGTGGCAGAATACCGCGCGCTGACGCCGAAGAACCGTCTGTTGTACCGCCTATATCGCCACCCGATCACCCTGTTTGGATTTGGCCCCGGCTATTTGTTCCTGTTTCAGAACCGGCTGCCGCTTGGCCTAACACATATTCCAAAATTCTGGGTCAGTGCGATGGTGACAAACCTGGCTATTCTGGCCGCGCTGGGGGCCGTCTATTACTTTGGTGGGCTGATGCCGGTGCTGCTGATTTTCCTGCCCTCGACCCTGATTGCCGCCGCGGCCGGTGTCTGGCTGTTCTATGTGCAGCATCAATTCGAAGAGACGCAGTGGGATCCCGATCAGGATTGGCAGCTGCACGAGGCTGCCCTGCACGGCAGTTCGCATTACATCCTGCCCTCAGTATTGCAGTGGTTCACGGCCAATATCGGCATCCACCACGTGCACCATCTGTACAGCCGCATTCCATTCTACCGTCTGACCGAAGTGCTGCGTGACCATGATGAGCTGGCCAACAGCAATCAGATGACCATCCGTGAAAGCCTCGCCAACGCGCGGCTGCACCTATGGGACGAGAACCACCGCCGCCTTTTGTCGTTTGCCGAGGCGCGGGCGCTGTATGGGTGAGGGGGTCGCTCAGAAGGTTTGAGCGTCAGCAGGAAGACTTCGAGACAGCGGTTTTCTAAGTGGTTGAGCCTCTGCTTCGAGCCCAGACTAGCCGCCTTGGCAAGTACATCAAAGCCTGCTTATCCATCCGAGCGAGCATCAACTGCAGCTTGGCATCTACCCGGTAAAGCTCTCATTACACTGAATCGGAAAAACACTCGTGGGCTGAGAGGCGGGTCCAACTTTGGAAGGGCTTGTCGGACTGCTCCAGCTACGGCGGGCTGGTTTGCAAGGACGATACCGTTTTCACGCACGTCGCATCTAGCTAACACAAACCCCGGCTGCTGAGTATCTGTCAAATCAACGCTTCCTGGTACGGCCAAGCTTCCTTCGTACCAGACCTGCGCCGCTTCTTCGACTTCGTCCCATTCGACCCAGTCCTGCCACGCGTTCGCGATTTTCGCTTCAAGGACGGGATTGCGACCCCACAGTATGCAACCAAGAACATTATCGAACGGAGGCGGAAAAACGCTGGCAATAATTATTCCATTATCGGTGTTTAAGCGGATACGTTGCCCACGTTCATTTTGATCAATGACTGTGCCTAGGTTGAGTAATGGGGCATTTGTGTTCTGGACAACACTTGCCTCACAAGCTGCAAACGCATCGCTCAAGGACACGTCGGCGTCGGCCTTGGCAGGCAGCAAATTCAAAACCGATAAGCCAACCAAAACAACAAACACCCGGCACATAGCGAACTCTCCTTCAAAAAGTGCGATTGCCGACCCTGCGACGGAAAAATAACTGAAAGCTGTGAATATAGGTATCATACTTCAGAGACAACGTCCGAACACGTCGGCTTTTTCCGCTAAGTGGACGAAATCACTTTACGCATCATGCATCTCGCGTGAGCTGTCATTCCCAAAACGCATATCGGCTAGACCAAAATCTCCGTTGTTAGCGTTATTCATCACCCCTATCTGAACCCTGTCCCAAACAGGAACAATCAAAGCAACGTTGGGGAATACGCCCTGATCAAGATAGGAATTCAGAAATGGCACATACAGCAACAGCACCTCATGGCGGCATCAACCTGGTCGCACGTCTTGCAGAGTTCGTCACCAAGGCGAAAGAAACCT
Source organism: Ruegeria meonggei (assembly GCF_042768335.1). Classification (NCBI taxonomy): domain Bacteria; kingdom Pseudomonadati; phylum Pseudomonadota; class Alphaproteobacteria; order Rhodobacterales; family Roseobacteraceae; genus Ruegeria; species Ruegeria meonggei. The sequence continues at coordinate 3,533,634 of NZ_JAXHBT010000001.1, forward strand.
ACGCACTGCGCGCCGAGTTCAACCGCACCTATTCGGAACTGCAAGGTCTGTCCGACCGTGAACTGCACGACATCGGCGTGCGCCGCTGCGATATCAGCGACATCGCCCGCGATCACGTTTACTGCTCGTAACTCGTTATACACACCACTCACCCAGAGGCGCCTTTTGGCGCCTCTTTTGGTTTGGAATGTGTACAAGCGACACAAACGGATCAAATCTCAGCCGAGTTTGTTGAAGATACCGATGTTATCCTTCAAGTGAGGTCAGGTCGTCGGGTAGAGACAGGAAGGGCTGGACCACGTGCGAGACTATCAAATCGGTATGTTGTGGGTCGATGGCCCTCTGAGTTTTCTGGAACAACTCTGCATCAAGTCATTTCTGGATATGGGGCAACATGTATGCCTCTATACCTACGGAGATGTGACGAACATCCCTGAGGGGACGGAACAGCGGGACGCCCGCAAGGTTCTGTCGGGTGAAAATATCATCACCCATAAACGAACAGGCAGCCCTGCCGTTCACGCCGATAAGTTTCGATATCGGATGCTGGCACAGGAACCCGATATGATCTGGGCGGACACGGACGCCTACTGTGTCCAACCCTTCACAACAGATAACGGCCATTTCCACGGTCATCTCGCGCCCAATGAAATCAACAACGGTGTTCTGCGACTGCCGCCCGACAGCGCGACATTGTACGATTTAATTGACTACACTGAGAACCCGTATCGCATTCCGCCGTGGCTGCCGACTGCGTTCCGAAAGGGTCTGATCACTGACGCCCTCGCCGGTACGCCAAGACATGCCGGAGAGATGTTGTGGGGGGTTTGGGGCCCGCGTGCACTGACATGGTTGTTGCGGCAAAATGATGAGGCACGGTTTTCATTTCCTGCAGAAGTCCTCTATCCGATTTCCTTCAAGCATCGGCGGGTCCTGGGTCGCCCGTCTGCCGGAGCAGAGCGATTTATTACCGAAGACACCAAGTCCATTCATTTCTACGGGCGGCGCATGCGGTCGTTTATTCTGAACAAGTTTGGTGGCGTCCCTCACCCCGACAGTCTGGTTGGAACATTGGCGAAAAAGCATGGTATCGACCCCCACGCCGCGCCAGTCCTCCCGAAGGTTCAAGCCGATGAAGAGGCGCCCCAGGACGACGGATAACGCCGTGACTTGCCAAGCGAGGGGAACGGGATTATACGCCTCCGGTGGACCTGTGTCCGCAAGAATCAAAACCAAGAAATGCCGTGTCTGACCCATCACGCTTCGGGGTCATTTCCGGCGAAGGAGAAGCGAAATGAAACTGAACGAATTGCGCGACAACCCAGGCGCCACCCCGAAACGGACCCGCGTTGGCCGTGGTCCCGGCTCTGGCAAGGGTAAAATGGGTGGCCGTGGTATCAAAGGTCAGAAATCCCGTTCGGGTGTGGCCATCAACGGTTACGAAGGCGGCCAGATGCCGCTGTACCAACGTCTGCCCAAGCGTGGCTTCAACAAGCCGAATCGCAAGGCATTCTCCGTTATCAACCTGGGCCTGATCCAGAAATTCGTCGACGCCGGCAAGCTGGACACCAAGGCAGCGATCACCGAAGATGCGCTGATCGCATCGGGTCTGGTGCGTCGCAAGCTGGACGGTGTCCGCGTTCTGGCTAAAGGCGAAATCAGCGTCAAGGTGAACCTGGAAGTGACCGGAGCATCGAAAGCTGCCGTTGAGGCAGTTGAGAAAGCGGGCGGTTCACTGACGGTCACAAAAGCCGCTGCGACAGAGTAAGCGCTTGTGAGCGGGCAAAGTCCCGCTTACATAGACCCCAGAGTTTTCCAAGACGCCGCCCGAGCCGGAAAACGGTTCCGGGCGGTGTTTTCATAAGAGAGACCGATTTATGGTATCAGCAGCAGAACAAATGGCAGCCAACACAAGCTGGTCTGCCCTTGGTAAAGCCACCGATCTGCGCAACCGCATCCTGTTCACGCTTGCATTGCTGATCGTCTATCGTCTGGGCACTTTCATTCCCGTGCCCGGGATAGACGGTGCAGCCCTGCGCGAGTTCATGGAACAGGCGGGGCAGGGCATCGGCGGCATGATTTCGATGTTCACCGGCGGGGCGCTGGGGCGGATGGGTATCTTTGCCCTCGGTATTATGCCCTATATCTCGGCCTCGATCATCGTGCAGCTGCTGACATCCATGGTTCCCGCCCTCGAACAGCTCAAGAAAGAGGGCGAGCAGGGCCGCAAGAAGATCAACCAATACACCCGTTTCGGCACCGTCGCGCTGGCCACCGTTCAGGCCTATGGCCTGGCTGTTTCGCTGGAATCGGGCGATCTGGCAACAGATCCGGGCCTGTATTTCCGTATGTCGACCATGATTACGCTGGTCGGCGGCACCATGTTCCTGATGTGGCTGGGTGAACAAATCACCGCGCGCGGCATCGGCAACGGTATCTCTTTGATCATCTTCGTGGGCATCATCGCCGAAGTGCCGGCGGCGATGGCACAGTTCTTTGCCAGCGGACGCAGCGGTGCAATCAGTCCCGCCGTGATCATCGGTGTGATTGTGATGGTGATCGCCGTGATAACCTTTGTGGTGTTCATGGAGCGCGCATTGCGCAAGATCCACATTCAGTATCCGCGCCGTCAGGCCGGTATGAAGATCTATGAGGGCGGTTCCAGCCACCTGCCGGTCAAAGTAAACCCTGCGGGCGTTATTCCGGCGATCTTCGCCAGCTCGCTGCTGCTGCTGCCGGTGACGATCTCGACCTTCTCGTCGGGCGCCACCAACGGGCCGGTCATGTCCTGGCTGTTGGCCAACTTCGGCCCCGGACAGCCGCTGTACCTGCTGTTCTTTGCGTCGATGATCGTGTTCTTCGCTTATTTCTACACATTCAACGTATCGTTCAAACCGGACGATGTGGCAGATAACCTGAAAAAGCAGAACGGTTTTGTGCCGGGAATCCGTCCGGGCAAGAAAACCGCCGAATATCTGGAATACGTGGTCAATCGCGTGCTGGTTCTGGGCTCGGCTTATCTGGCGGCGGTGTGTTTGCTGCCTGAAATTCTGCGGGGCCAGTTTGCCATTCCGTTCTATTTCGGTGGCACCTCGGTTCTGATTATCGTCTCTGTGACCATGGACACGATCCAACAAGTTCAGAGTCATTTGCTTGCGCATCAATACGAAGGCCTTATCGAAAAGTCCCAACTGCGCGGTAAAAGCAAGAAACGCGGCAGGAAGGGACCCTCTCGTCGATGAACATCATACTTTTGGGCCCCCCGGGGGCAGGCAAGGGGACGCAGGCGCGTCATCTGGTTGAAACACGCGACATGGTGCAGTTGAGCACCGGAGACATGTTGCGAGAGGCCAAGGACAGCGGCACCGAAATGGGCAACCGTGTGGCCGAGGTGATGGCCAAGGGTCAGCTTGTGACCGATGAGATCGTGATCGGCCTTATCGAAGAAAAGCTGACCACGGAAACCGGCGCTGGTTTCATCTTTGACGGCTTTCCGCGCACGCTCGCTCAGGCGGACGCTTTGTCGGCGCTGTTGACGAAGCTGGGCCAGTCGCTGCACACCGTGATCGAGATGCGCGTGGACGACGAGGCGCTGGTAGACCGCATCACCGCGCGTTCGACCTGTGGTGGGTGTGGTGAGGTCTACAATGATAACACCAAGCCAATTCCTGCAGACGGCAAATGCACAAATTGCGGCAAGGAGAACGACTTCCAGCGCCGCGCCGATGACAACGAAGACAGCCTGCGCACGCGTCTGATGGAGTATTACAAGAAGACCTCGCCGCTGATTGGTTATTACTACGCCAAGGGCGATCTGCGTCCGGTCAACGGACTGGCTGATATCAAGGAAGTCACCGCGTCGATTGAGGCAATCTTGGGCTGACTTTGGGTTGGGGCTTGACGGCCCCTTCAAAAGCCCATATCGACCCACATCCCTATGGGAATCACTACCGCGTGCGGGATTCGTTCCGGGCGCACCGACCACCTCGTACAAATGCTGGATCCTCTGGCGTCACTGCCAAGATCAAGTGTTGTGAAAAAAGGTTCCGGAGTTACGGAACCGCAACAAAAAAGGAAAGTGACACGTGGCACGTATTGCCGGCGTAAACATCCCGACTGCAAAGCGGGTACCTATCGCCCTCACATATATCACCGGAATCGGCAACACCTCGGCGCAGGCCATCTGCGAAGCCGTAGGCATCGATGCGACCCGTCGCGTCAATGAACTGTCCGACGCCGAAGTTCTGGCCATCCGCGAGCACATCGACGCCAACTTCACCGTTGAAGGTGACCTGCGTCGTGAAGTTCAGATGAACGTCAAGCGCCTGATGGACCTGGGTTGCTACCGCGGCCTGCGCCATCGTCGTAACCTGCCCGTTCGCGGTCAGCGTACTCATACAAATGCTCGTACTCGCAAAGGCCCCGCAAAGGCCATTGCCGGTAAGAAGAAATAAGGGGGGTCTGACAGATGGCACGCGAGAAGACTCGTACCAAGAAAAAAGAGCGCAAGAATATCGCATCGGGCGTCGCCCATGTGAATTCGACCTTCAACAACACCAAGATCCTGATTTCGGACGTGCAGGGCAACGCCATTGCATGGTCGTCGGCCGGGACCATGGGGTTCAAAGGGTCGCGTAAATCTACCCCCTACGCCGCACAGATGGCTGCAGAAGATGCAGGCAAGAAGGCGCAGGATCATGGTGTCAAAACGCTGGAAGTCGAAGTTCAGGGTCCCGGTTCGGGTCGTGAATCGGCTCTGCGTGCGCTGGCTGCCGTGGGCTTCAACATCACGTCGATCCGCGACGTGACGCCGATCGCTCACAATGGTTGCCGCCCGCCGAAGCGTCGCCGCGTCTAAGCGATTTAGAATTGAGCTGGGGCCCGCGTTTTCGCACGGCCCCAGCACGTCATTTTGAACCTCGGGCGTCTGCACCTTGTTGGTCATGGGGCGCGGACAGGAATGGAGGGATTACATGATCCACAAGAATTGGGCTGAATTGATCAAGCCGACACAGCTGGACGGCAAGCCGGGCAACGACCCTGCACGTCAAGCAACCCTGGCAGCCGAGCCGCTGGAGCGTGGCTTTGGTCTGACTTTGGGCAACGCGCTGCGTCGCGTTCTGATGAGCTCGCTGCAAGGCGCGGCCATCACTAGCGTCCAGATCGACAACGTCCTGCACGAGTTCTCCTCGGTCGCAGGTGTTCGCGAAGATGTCACCGACATCATCCTGAACCTCAAGCAGGTTGCCCTGCGCATGGAAGTCGAAGGGCCCAAGCGCCTGTCGATCAATGCCAAGGGCCCCGCCGTTGTCACCGCCGGTGACATTAGCGAAAGCGCCGGCATCGAGGTTCTGAACCGCGATCACGTCATTTGCCACCTGGACGATGGCGCCGATCTGTTCATGGAACTGACCGTCAACACTGGCAAAGGCTATGTCTCGGCTGAAAAGAACAAGCCCGAGGATGCGCCTATTGGCCTGATCCCGATCGACGCGATCTATTCGCCGGTCAAAAAGGTTGCCTATGACGTTCAGCCGACCCGTGAAGGTCAGGTTCTGGACTATGACAAGCTGACCCTGAAGATCGAAACCGACGGGTCGATCACTCCCGAGGACGCGCTGGCTTTTGCTGCACGCATCCTGCAGGATCAGCTGTCGATCTTCGTCAACTTCGACGAGCCGGAATTGGCTGGCCGCCAGGACGAAGACGATGGTCTGGAGTTCAACCCGCTGCTGCTGAAGAAAGTAGACGAGTTGGAGCTGTCGGTTCGTTCGGCAAACTGCCTGAAGAACGACAACATCGTTTATATTGGCGATCTGATCCAGAAGACCGAAGCCGAGATGCTGCGCACCCCGAACTTCGGCCGCAAGTCGCTGAACGAGATCAAAGAAGTGCTGTCCGGCATGGGCCTGCACCTCGGCATGGATGTCGAGGATTGGCCGCCTGACAACATCGAAGATCTGGCGAAGAAATTCGAAGACGCGTTTTAAGCGCGTCTTCCCAATGCCCGCGCTTGCGGGGAATGCACGGGCAATCATGCCCCAAGGAGAGCCGGTGACACGCATCGCCGGCCAGACAAAGCAAAACGCTGAAGAAGGAACTAGAAAATGCGTCACGCACGTGGTTACCGCCGCCTGAACCGTACTCATGAGCACCGTAAGGCTCTGTTTGCGAACATGGCTGGCTCACTCATTGAACATGAGCAGATCAAGACAACTCTGCCCAAGGCAAAAGAACTGCGCCCGATCGTTGAAAAACTGATCACTCTGGGCAAACGCGGAGACCTGCACGCCCGCCGTCAGGCCGCATCGCAGCTGAAAGAAGACCAATACGTCGCAAAGCTGTTCGAAATCCTTGGCCCCCGCTACGCCGAGCGTCAGGGCGGTTATGTCCGCATCCTGAAAGCCGGCTTCCGCTATGGCGACATGGCCCCGATGGCGATCATCGAATTCGTTGACCGTGATCTGGACGCCAAAGGCGCGGCTGACAAAGCCCGCGTTGCCGCCGAAGAAGCCGCAGACGAAGATTAAGAAAGCCCCGCTTTCATGTAAAAACCCCCGCGTCCCGGACGCGGGGGTTTTTCTATTTTTGCGCACCACAGGGCTGTTACTTGATCCAACCCCGTTCCCGATAATACCGGACCGCCCCTGGATGCAGGGGTGCGGTTAGGCCCTCGCGGATCATGATTGACGGTTGCAACCCACTCAGCGCCGGATGGTTGCGGGCCAACTGAGGCAGATTTTCAAACGTGGACTTAACGAAGGCATAGACATCGTCCTCGGGCACTTTGGCGCTGCTCAGCAAGGTAGCCCTGAAGCCAAAGGTTTTGGTAGGTGACGCCACCCCTTTATACGTGTTCGCTGGGATCGTATCTTTGCTGAGGGCATCTGACCGGGAAACCAAGCGATCAATCTGACGACCAGACGCCGAAACCAATTGGATCGGACAGGTCCGTGCCGTTTTCTGAATCCAACTGGCCGGGTAGCTGACGACAATTGCAACGGCGTCAATGTCACCCAAACACAATTGTTTTCGCAATGGGTTCTTTTCGTTGGGCTTATAGGTGTCAAAGGCAGAGGTATCCCAGTTCGCCGCCCGGGGAAGTTGTTGCACCAAGTGCGTGGCTGAACCATCCAGATTGACACGCTTCCCGTTCAGATCATCAACAGACCTGATGTCGGACCCAGCGCGCGCAATGACGGTCAAAGGTGCGCTGTTAATTGAGAACAAAGAGTGCAGAGATGTGTCCGCCCCCTTGTTTTTGAAAAAGTGTGCGCCCTTCAGCGCGTCTTGCGCCCAATCCGACCGCGCCACCACGAGGTTGAATTTACCCCGGCGCAGCTTTGGTAAATTCTCCCGTGGGCCATCCGTGGCTTTGGCGATGCATTTGTACCCAACAGTACCTTGGGCAAACGATGTGCACAGCAGGCTGCCAACCGCAAAGTAATATCCGCTTTTCGCCCCTGTCCCCATGGTTAGTTTGGTATCCGCAGCCTGCGCGGTATGTGCGGACAACCCAAGGGCGGCAGTCAGGAACAAAGAGGATGGTCGCAGGTGCTTTTGCCCCGCGGCAAGTATTCTACTAAGCACAATTCGTCCGTTTCGTTTGATTAATTCGGGCGAACGTTTTCACCGCCACCACCCCAAGTCAATGCGCCAGAGACAGCATCACGCTTGCAATCTTGTCACATGCCTCGCATATCCGATGGACAAGTCATCGACGGGAAGATCATGCGGAAAATTCTGTGCTCGCTGCTGTTGGCCTCATTCGCGGTTTCGGCCCAGGCCGAAACCAAAGTACCGACATCACAGGCCGAGATCAGCCTTGGGTTTGCGCCTGTGGTGAAACAAGCCTCGCCTGCGGTGGTGAACATCTATGCCAAGATCGTGCGGCAGGGGCGGGCGAATCCGTTTTTCTCGGACCCGTTTTTTCAGGATTTCTTTGGTCGGGGCTTTGATGAGCCGCGCCAACGGGTGCAGAACTCGCTGGGTTCGGGCGTGATCCTGTCGGATGACGGGTTTGTGGTGTCTAATTACCACGTCGTCGGCACGGCCACTGAAATCCGGGTGGTGACGACCGACCGGCGCGAGTTTTCGGCTCAGGTGGTGCTAGGTGACGAGGAAAGTGACATTGCGATTCTTCGGCTGCAAGAGGCAGACGGCCTGCCGTATCTGCAGATGCGCGATTCCGATCAGGTTGAAGTAGGCGAACTGGCGCTGGCCATCGGTAATCCGTTTGGCGTGGGGCAGACTGTGTCGTCGGGCATCATCTCGGGGCTTGCGCGGACCGGGACGGCCACGGGCAATGCGCGGGGGTATTTCATTCAGACCGATGCGGCGATCAACCCCGGCAATTCCGGCGGGGCGTTGATCGATGTGAATGGCGACCTGATCGGGATCAACACCTCGATCCTGACACGTTCGGGTGGGTCGAACGGTATCGGGTTTGCGATTCCGGCCAATCTGGTGGCTGAGTTCCTGCGCCAGGCACAGGACGGCAATGACAGTTTCGTCAGCCCTTGGGCCGGGATGGCGGGTCAGCACATGAGCGCAGATATTGCCGAGTCGCTGGGACTGGCCATACCGCTGGGTGTCGTGATCTCCGACCTGCACCCCCTCAGCCCGCTGGCCGATGCCGGGTTGCGGGTGGGCGACGTTGTGACCCATGTGGACGGTGATGAAGTGAACTCTCCGGCTGAAATGAAGTTCCGTATGTCCATTGCGGGTGTGGGCGGCACATCACTGGTGACCCGCCTGCGGGGGGAAGAGCAAACCGAGGTTGAGATTGATCTGATCAAAGCGCCCGAAACCCCGGCAGCTGAAGAAACGACGCTGGATGATCACACTGTAATGCCGGGGCTGACCGTGTCGCGGGTGAATCCGGCGGTGATTGCCCGGATGGGGCTATTGCTGGCCCAGACTGGTGTGGTCGTGGTGGATGCCGGCCCTTATGGCGGCCGATCCGGGCTGCGTCCCGGCGATGTGGTCAGCGGCATCAATAGTGCGCAAATTGAACATCCCGCCGATGTGGTCAGGGCGCTGACCGATCCGGGCCGTCGGGTCAATCTTGATATTCTACGCGGTGGTCGATCGGTCTCGCTGCGGTTCCGGTTGTAACCGTGTGAGCGACCTGTTCGATACCGGGGCGTCCGAGCCCGCACTGCCCGCACATCGCCCGCTGGCGGATCGGTTGCGACCGCAAACGCTGGCCGAGGTGATCGGGCAGGAACAGATGCTGGGCCCTGAGGCACCGTTGGGCGTCATGCTGGCCTCAGGCAGCCTGTCCAGTCTGGTGTTCTGGGGGCCGCCGGGCGTCGGTAAAACCACTATCGCACGGTTGCTGGCGCAAGAGACCGATCTGCATTTCGTTCAGATCAGCGCGATTTTCACCGGTGTCCCCGACCTGAAGAAAGTGTTCGAGGCTGCGAAGATCCGGCGCCAGAACGGGCAGGGGACGCTGCTGTTTGTTGATGAGGTCCATCGCTTTAACAAAGCGCAGCAGGATGGGTTTCTGCCCCATATGGAGGACGGGACAATCCTGCTGGTCGGGGCCACGACCGAGAATCCGTCCTTTGAACTGAACGCCGCTGTGCTCAGTCGGGCGCAGGTGCTGGTTCTGGAACGGCTTAGCCTGGCTGATCTGGAGCGATTAACCCAACGCGCTGAGAAAGAGCTGGACCGCGCCCTGCCGCTAACCGGCCCCGCCCGGGACGCGCTGCACGAGATGGCGGATGGTGACGGGCGTGCGCTTTTGAACCTGATCGAACAAGTTGCGGCATGGAAGGTCGATGCGCCCCTGGACCCCGACGCGCTGTCGACCCGGCTGATGCGCCGGGCGGCGAAATATGACAAATCCGGCGAAGAGCATTACAACCTGATCTCGGCCCTGCACAAATCGGTGCGCGGTTCAGACCCGGATGCCGCGCTGTACTGGTTCGCGCGGATGCTGACCGGGGGCGAAGACCCGCGCTTTCTGGCGCGTCGGATCACCCGGATGGCGGTGGAAGACATTGGTCTGGCTGATCCACAGGCACAGTCGATCTGTCTGCATGCGTGGGAAACCTATGAACGACTGGGCAGTCCCGAAGGGGAGCTGGCGCTTGCGCAGGCGCTGGTCTATCTGGCGCTGGCCCCCAAATCGAACGGAACTTATGTGGGCTATAAGGCAGCGATGCGTCTGGCCAAGCAATCGGGCAGCGCGCCGCCGCCCAAACATATCCTGAATGCGCCGACCTCAATGATGAAGGATCAGGGCTATGGCAAGGGCTATTCTTATGACCACGATGCCGAGGACGGGTTTTCCGGCCAGAACTACTTTCCGGACGGGATGGACCGGCCCGCACTGTACCAGCCGGTTGAACGTGGGTTCGAGCGTGAGTTGAAAAAACGGCTGGAGTATTTCGCCAAGTTGCGGGCGCAACGGAGCCCGCACTAGCCTTGGCTTGACTCTTGGGTCTTGGCGCGCCACAGACGCGCATGTTTTCTTGGGCACGACCAAACAGGCAAACCGCGCAGTGTTTCTGCGCGACGCAGAGGATATCGGCATGAGCGGCGTACAGATGATCACCGTGGAAGAGGGCGACGGAGACCAACGTCTGGATCGCTGGCTGCGCCGGCTGTTTCCCCATGTCAGCCAGGGTCGCATTGAAAAGATGTGCCGCAAGGGTGAGCTGCGTATTGAAGGCGGGCGGGTCAAAGCCTCGACCCGGCTTGAGGTCGGGCAGGCTGTGCGGGTTCCGCCTCTGCCGGATGCAGATCACAAACCGGTCGAGGTCAAACTACGGATCACCGATGCGGATGCCAAGATGATGCAATCCTGCGTGATCTACCGCGACGATCACGTGCTGGCGTTGAACAAACCTCAAGGGTTGCCGGCACAGGGTGGCAGTGGCCAGACCCGCCACGTGGACGGCCTGTCCGAGGCACTGCGGTTTGGTTATGACGAAAACCCCCGTCTGGTGCATCGACTGGACAAGGACACCTCGGGCGTTCTGCTGATGGCGCGCACACGCGAGGCGGCTAAAGGGTTGACAGCAGCGTTCAGGCATCGCGATACCCGCAAGATCTATTGGGCATTGGTGGCCGGGGTGCCGACCCCGTATCTGGGTGAAATCAAGACCGGGCTAGTCAAAGCGCCAGGTCACGGCAAACAGGGTGAGGGCGAAAAGATGATCGCCGTTCACCTGAACGAAATCGATGACACACCGGGTGCCAAGCGGGCGCATACGCTCTATGCCACGCTGTATCGGGTGGCCGGACGTGCCGCCTGGGTGGCGATGGAGCCAATCACCGGGCGCACGCATCAGTTGCGGGCGCATATGGCGGCGATTGGTCACCCGATCATCGGGGATGGTAAATACGGCGGCTCTGGGCAGGAAAACCTGGGCGACGGCTGGGGCGCACAACTGGGCGGGATCATCAGCAAAAAGCTGCACCTGCATGCCCGTCAGGCCTCGTTCCGGCATCCTGTGACCCGAAAGCTGATCACCGTCACCGCACCGCTGCCGGAGCATATGGAGCGCAGCTGGGACACGTTTGGCTGGTCCGAGGATCTGGCCGCAGGCGATCCGTTTGAGGCCTTGCAATGAGCGCACCGCTGCGTTTGGTGCTGTTCGATGTCGACGGAACTCTGGTTGACAGTCAGGGCAGTATCGTTGCGGCCATGACTGCTAGTTTCGATGCGCAGGCCTTGCCGGTGCCAGATCGGCAGGCGATCCTGTCCATTGTGGGCCTGTCCTTGCCCAACGCGATGGCGCAGCTGGCGCCCCAGCATTCGGCTGCGGATCAGCATCGTCTGGTCGAAGGGTACAAGGATGCCTATCATGCCCATCGGCTGGAACAGGGGGCGGCCAGCTCTCCGCTATATCCCGGTGCACGTCAGGTCATCGAAGCGCTTCATGCAGTCCCCGAAGTTTTGCTGGGGGTCGCCACGGGCAAATCACAGCGTGGGTTGGATGCACTGATCGAAGCACATGAGCTGGAGCGATACTTCGTCACCCGGCAGGTTGCAGATCATCACCCGTCAAAACCGCACCCGTCGATGATTGATACCGCGCGGGCGGAAACCGGTGTGGATGCCACGGCGACCGCCATGATCGGCGATACTCGGTTTGATATGGATATGGCCAAAGCCGCTGGCGTGGTCGGCATTGGCGTGGCCTGGGGCTATCATGACCGGTCCGCTCTGACCGCTGCTGCCCGTGTTATTGAAACCTTTGATCAGTTGCCGCAGGCGCTGGACGACATCTGGATCTGACACCATGAGTGATTTGAAGCCAAAGCGGTTCTGGACCGAAAGTGCCGTGGTCGAAACGGGCGGCGGATACACCATCGAACTGGACGGCCGCCGGGTAAAGACTCCGGCCAAAGCCGCCCTGGTTCTGCCGACGCGTGCTATGGCCCAGGAGGTCGCTGCAGAATGGGACGCGCAGGAGAAAGAGGTCGACCCGACTTCGATGCCGTTCACACGCTCGGCAAATGCATCTTTGGACAAGGTTCATCACCAACATGCCGAAGTGGCAGATATGCTCGCCGACTATGGTGATTCGGATTTGTTGTGCTATCGGGCGACGCACCCGCAAGAGTTGCAGCACCGTCAGGCCGAACAATGGGACCCGGCGCTGGATTGGGCCGCTGATACATTGTCCGCACGGTTGCTGCCTGTAGCCGGAGTTTTGCACCAGCCGCAGCCCGAGGCATCGCTGACCACCCTCCGGCAGCGTGTTCATGGATTAAGTGATTTTCAGCTCGCCGCCTTCCACGATCTGGTCAGTCTTTCGGGCTCGCTCGTCCTCGGGTTTGCCGCAGCAGAAAACTGGCGCCCGGCAGAAGAAATCTGGTCCATTTCCAGGTTGGATGAGCTTTGGCAGATCGAACAATGGGGCCACGATGACGAGGCCCATGCACTGGCTGAAAACAAGAAAGCGGCCTTCCTGCATGCCAAAAGGTTCTTTGATATCTCGGTTTGATCCTAGTTGGCCTGAATTTCGAACGCTAGGCTATCCAAGTCCGAGTTGACTCATCGATTTCCCTGATCCGACCCTTGACGTTTGTTTATGAATGCGACCAAACTCATGCCCACTAAAGGGGAGAACACCTTTGGGGAAACCTTTCTGGTACCAAAGGTGCCGGACGGAACCGTCCCAAGTCCGGGGCGGACAATCAGGAAGAGGTAAAAATGAAAAAATCCGTAATCTTGGGCGCGGCCACAATTGCCGGTCTGGCAGCGGGCGCAGCCATGGCGGGAACCGTGGACGACGTCAAAGCCCGCGGTAAGCTGAACTGCGGTGTGACCACCGGTCTGGTTGGTTTTGCTGCACCTGACGCGAATGGCGAATGGAAAGGCTTTGACGTGGCGGTATGCCGTGCCGTTGCCGCCGCTGTTCTGGGTGACGCAAGCGCTGTTGAATTCGTTCCAACCACCGGTAAGACACGCTTTACCGCGCTGGCTTCGGGTGAGATCGACATGTTGGCCCGTAACACAACCTGGACTTTCAGCCGCGATGTCGACCTGAAGTTCGAATTCGTTGGTGTGAACTACTATGACGGTCAGGGCTTTATGGTTCCTAAGGCACTGGGCGTCAGCTCGGCCAAGGAACTGGACGGCGCAACTGTCTGCATCCAGACCGGCACCACAACCGAGCTGAACCTGGCGGATTTCTTCCGCTCGAACAACATCAGCTATGAGCCGGTTCCGATCGAAACCAATGCCGAAGCGCAGCAGCAGTATCTGGCTGGTGCATGTGACGTCTACACCACCGACGCATCGGGCCTGGCCGCAACACGTGCCACGTTCGAAAACCCCGGTGACCACGTTCTGCTGCCCGAGATTATCTCGAAAGAGCCGCTGGGCCCGCTGGTTCGCCACGGTGACCACGAGTGGGGCGACGTAGTACGCTGGACTTTGAATGCGATGGTCTCGGCTGAAGAGCTGGGCGTGACTTCGGCCAACATCGATGAGATGTCGGCTGGCACAGACAACCCCGAAGTGAACCGTCTGCTGGGCAGCGAAGGCACTCTGGGTGAGATGCTGGGCCTGGACGCACAGTGGGCCATGCGCGCAATCAAAGCGGGTGGTAACTATGGCGAAGTGTTCGCGCAGAACATCGGTGAGGAAACTCCGATCGGTCTGGCACGCGGCCTGAACGCACAGTGGACCGATGGCGGCCTGCTGTACTCGCCGCCGTTCCGTTAAAAAGCCTACGAAAAAGGGCGCAGGGCAACCTGCGCCCTTTTTTCATCAATAAGAAACACGCCCGCATAGACCTGAGCGGAGACCAACTCTGCCGGTAAAAAAACGGGATGCACGGGGATATACATAGGTCATGACGACTCTCACTGACCCGCCGAAGGAGGAGTTCCGGCTGTCCATGCTCCTCTATGACACGCGGTACCGATCTGCGACGATACAAGTTATCGCTCTGTTCGGTTTCATGCTTTTGGCAGCTTGGATCATTTCGAATACTATTCAAAACCTTGAAGCGCTCGGGAAACCCGTTGAATTCGGCTTTTTCGGAGAACCTGCAAGCTATGACATCAACCAGCGTCTGCTGGAGTACAGCTCGCGCGATAGCCATTTACGCGCAGCCTTTATCGGGTTGCTGAATACATTGGTTGTTGCTGTTCTGGGCTGTATCACAGCCACGATTATTGGTGTTTTCGTAGGCGTTCTGCGCCTGTCCAACAACTGGCTGATTGCGCGGATCATGACTGTTTACGTCGAGATGTTCCGCAATGTGCCTGTTTTGCTTTGGATCGTGTTGGCCATGGCCATCCTGATCGAAGGCCTGCCCGCACCAAATGCGTTCCGAGGTGAAAACCCGACAGCAACGATGGATTTGTTCAACTCAGTTGCTGTGACCAACCGCGGTGTCTACATCCCGGAATTCCTGTTTACCCGGAGCCTCGGCGACATCCATTTTTTTGGTGCGTCGAGCATTCGGTTTGACGTATCTCTGGATTTGCTTGCGTTCTTGATCGTGTTGGGAGGCAGCATTTTTGCGATGCGCAAAGTTTCTGCCAATGCCGCAGCAAAGCAAGAGGCAACCGGTGATCGCCCAACCATCTGGTATATCCAGTTGGGCATTTTGTTTGTCCCTATGATTGTCCTGATGACGGCACTTGGATTGCATCTTGGGTATCCCGAACTGAAAGGGTTTAACTTCAAGGGCGGCACCCATATGCGCAACTCGCTGATCGCGTTGTGGCTGGCTTTGTCGCTGTACACTGCAGCATTTATCGCTGAGATCGTACGCGCTGGTATTCTGGCCATTTCCAAAGGCCAGACCGAGGCGGCATCTGCACTTGGGTTACGTTCTGGTCGGACCATGCGACTGGTAATCCTGCCGCAGGCGCTGCGGGTAATCATTCCGCCGATGATCTCAAACTATCTGAACCTGACCAAAAACTCATCGCTGGCAATCGCGGTGGGGTATATGGATATCACGGGTACGTTGGGTGGCATCACTATGAACCAGACCGGGCGAGAGTTGGAATGCGTTCTGCTGCTGATGCTGGTCTATCTGGCCATCTCTCTGAGCATTTCAGGTGTGATGAATTGGTACAACAATAGCGTCAAACTGGTGGAGCGGTAATATGAGTGATGTTTCATTTGTCCGCACTGAGATGTTGCCGGAGCAAGCTCCGCCCGCATCCGAAGTTGGTGTGATCGGTTGGGTCAAGCACAACCTGTTTTCTGGCTGGTTCAACTCGATCCTGACGCTGGTTTCGCTGTATGCGATCTACTACGTGTTGTCGGGTGTTCTGCCATGGACGTTCCAATCCGTTTGGAACGCTAATTCACTGACAGAGTGTCGTGAGATCATGATGGCGACCTGGGGCTCTACCCATGGTCATGCTTGCTGGGCCGTCATCAACGACCGCTGGCTGCAGCTGCTGTTCGGCTTCTACCCAAGCCATCTGTACTGGCGCCCGATTCTGTCGCTTGTTCTGTTGCTGGTTGCGCTGGCGCCGGTTCTGTATTCGGATCGCGTGCCGAGCAAGTTGCTGATCTTCAGCGCGATCTACCCGTTCCTGATGCCGTTCCTGATGTGGGGTGGCACCATTTGGGGCCCAATCTCAGCCGCGCTTGGATTTGTCGTCGCTTGGGGCGTCTACAGCGTCCTCAGCAAACAACTGAGTGAGTTGATCGGGATGATCGGTGCAGTCGTGGCTGCGGTGATCTGGTGGTTGGTTCTGTCGGGTTACTTCACAGGCGCGATGGACTCCATCTTGCCGGTAGGCATCGAGGCTGTACAAAGCCGCCAGTTCGGCGGCTTCATGTTGGCGATCCTGCTGGGCGTTGTAGCCATCGGTGTCTCGCTGCCAATCGGCATCGTTTTGGCGCTGGGCCGCCAGTCCGACTTGCTGATCGTCAAATACATGTGCGTGGGCTTTATCGAGTTCATTCGTGGCGTGCCGCTGATCACCCTGTTGTTTGTGGCGTCGCTGCTGCTGAACCTGTTCCTGCCACCGGGTACCAACTTTGACATCATCCTGCGGGTGATGATTATGATGACCCTGTTCTCGGCTGCCTATATGGCCGAGGTGATCCGGGGTGGTTTGGCTGCTCTGCCACGGGGTCAGTATGAAGGGGCCGACAGTTTGGGCCTGAACTATTGGCAAGCTCAGCGACTGATCATCATGCCGCAGGCCCTGAAAATCTCAATTCCGGGCATCGTGAGCACATTCATCGGGATCTTCAAGGATACGGTTCTGGTGTCGATCATCGGGCTGTTCGACGTGCTTGGCCTAGCCAACGCGATCCGCGCCGATACCGCGTGGAATGGCATCTACTGGGAATTGTTCGCCTTCATTGGCGCGTTGTTCTTCGTCGTCTGCTTCTCCATGTCCCGTTATTCCATGTATCTGGAGCGCAAGCTTCAGACTGGCCACCGATAAGGAGTTCAACATATGTCTGAACTTGCAATTGAACGCGAAATCGACCGATCCAAGATGCAGGTGAGCGACGAGGTCGCCATCGAAATCAACAACATGAACAAGTGGTACGGGTCCTTCCATGTGCTGCGCGACATCAATCTGACCGTCAATCAGGGCGAGCGGATCGTGATCGCGGGCCCGTCAGGGTCGGGCAAGTCCACCCTGATCCGCTGCCTGAACGCGCTGGAGGAACACCAGCAGGGCACGATCATGGTGGATGGGACCGAGCTGTCGAATGACCTCAAGAACATCGACAAGATCCGGTCCGAGGTTGGCATGGTGTTCCAGCACTTCAACCTGTTCCCGCATTTGACCATTCTGGAAAACTGCACACTGGCCCCGATCTGGGTGCGCAAGACGCCCAAGAAAGAGGCGGAAGAGCGTGCTATGCACTTCTTGGAAAAGGTTAAGATCCCCGAGCAGGCCGACAAATACCCCGGCCAGCTTTCGGGTGGTCAGCAGCAGCGTGTGGCGATTGCCCGCTCGCTCTGTATGATGCCGCGGATCATGTTGTTCGATGAGCCGACATCGGCCCTTGACCCAGAGATGATCAAAGAGGTGCTCGACACTATGATCGAGCTGGCCGAAGAAGGCATGACCATGCTTTGTGTGACCCACGAGATGGGCTTTGCCCGCCAGGTCGCCAACCGCGTGATCTTTATGGATGCCGGTCAGATTGTGGAACAGAACGAACCGGAAGAGTTCTTCAACAACCCACAAAGCGAGCGGACCAAGCTGTTCCTGAGCCAGATTCTGGGCCACTGAAGGCCGAGAAAATGTGGATTGGGCGGGGCCTTGGCCTCGCCCCTTTCTATTCCAACAACTCGCGTGGTATGACGAAATCCAGCACCTCGCCCGTGTTCCACTGAATATCCGCCCAATCGTCGAATGGAAACTTGATCACGGTGGTGGCGCAGGTCGGATAGTCATGAAAACGGGGGTGTGGTGGGGGCTGCTGAACGATCCGGCTGGCGAATTCCGCGATGCCTGGGTTATGGCCCAGCATCAGCACGGTCTGTTCCGTGGCACCCGTCAGTTCAACAAGAATGTCCCGAGGGGCGGCGTGATAGAGCGCGGGGTGGAAACGGATTTTGTCCGCCCTTAGCCCCATCCGATCCCAGGTTTCGCGGGTGCGGGCCGAGGTTGAACTGATCACCTCATCCGGCAGCCAGCCGTGGCCCTGCAACCAGCCTGCAATCGCCTTGGCCGATCTGCGTCCGCGCTTGGTCAGCAGGCGGTCGTGATCCGCAAGCGTGGGGCTGTCCCAACTGGATTTCGCATGGCGGGTCAGGATCAGTATCCGGCTCATGACGGGTGAAACGCCTTCATATGGTGCGCGGATTGCTCCGGGTCCCGCCCGGCC
The DNA here is from genome assembly GCF_042768335.1 of Ruegeria meonggei. Taxonomy (NCBI): domain Bacteria; kingdom Pseudomonadati; phylum Pseudomonadota; class Alphaproteobacteria; order Rhodobacterales; family Roseobacteraceae; genus Ruegeria; species Ruegeria meonggei. The sequence goes on from NZ_JAXHBT010000001.1 coordinate 3,551,935, forward strand.
CCCGCGCTGAGAGGGCAGGCCAGCCGCGCCAGGCAGCCACCGGTCATGCAGGTCTGCCCCTGGGCAGTCGAAAGATGCCCGTGGCAGGCCTCAACGTCATAGAAGCTGTGGGTATTCAGGGCACCGACCGGGCAGGTGCGCGTGCAGGGGGCGTCGCAGGTCACGCAGAGCGATGGGCCGGTTGCGATGGGGATTTCAAGCTCCTTGGCAAAATGCAGCGCCCCACGGTATGAGATCATCATGCCCACCGTATCGTGCACCAGCGCGCCCACCGGGCTGCTGAAGGTGCGTCCCGATTTCAGCGCCCAGTCGATGAAAGGGGTGTAAGGCGGACCGCCAAAAGGGAAATAGGCATCGGCCCCCAGATCCTGCGCCATTTGTCCAATGACGCGCGCCGACCACCGGTCCACAGGATTGGGGCCTTGCCATTCTGGCGAGGCTTTCAGCACCGGCCAGAACGCAGATCCCGCGCCCAGCAGGATTAGAGTGCCATTGTCCAGACCCTTGGCCCCGCTGATGCGCGGATGGGTCGCGCCCATGACGATCAGGCCTGCCTGGTGCGCAACACGCCCTACCCAGCCATAGCTGATTGATGCGCGGTAAGAGGATGTTGAGGGCAGTCCGGTCATCTCTCCTCCGCTGTGCGCATTAGTCGGGACGGATCAGCGATCCGGCGCCGTGTTCTGTGAACAGCTCCAACAGCACCGCATTGGGCGCGCGGCCGTCCAGAATGACCACCGCCCGCACACCGCTGTGCAGCGCGTCCAGCGCGGTTTCCGTCTTGGGGATCATTCCGCCTGCGATTGTGCCGTCCAGTGTCATCTCGCGGATCTGACCGGCTTTCAGCTCGGTCACGACCTCTCCGGCGGCATTTTTGACGCCCGAGACATCGGTCAGCAACAACAACCGGTCCGCCTTGAGCGCCGAGGCGATGGCCCCGGCTGCGGTGTCGCCATTGACATTGAACGTCTCGCCCGCGCGCCCGGCACCCAGCGGTGCGATCACCGGGATCACGTCATGGGCAAACAGATCGTGCAGGATTTTCGGGTTCATCTCGGCGGGCGAACCGACAAACCCGAGCGAGGCATCGGTCTGATCGCAGGTCATCAGGTTGGCGTCCTTGCCTGACAGGCCCACAGCCGTGCCGCCCTGACCGTTGATGGCCTGAACGATGCGTTTGTTAACGAGGCCGGACAACACCATCTCAACCACTTCGACGGTGGCTTTGTCGGTCACGCGCTTGCCGTTGACGAATTCCGATTGGATATCCAGCTTGTCCAGCATCGCGTTGATCATGGGGCCGCCGCCATGCACGACAACCGGGTTTACCCCCACCTGACGCATAAGAACGACGTCGCGAGCAAAGCTCTCCATCGCTTCGTCGCTGCCCATGGCGTGCCCGCCCAGCTTGATGACGACAACTGCGCCGTCATAGCGCTGCAGGTACGGCAATGCGCTGTTCAAAGTGGCGGCGGTGGCGATCCAGTCCCGGTTCATATCACGTGTCTTCATGGCTGCTGTTCCTCTGGAATCCTGTGTTAGGACCTTTGGAACGTGCTGCCAAGACCGGATCGCTGAAGCGGCCGCACCGATTGCCCGTTGCGACCGCCTGAGCGTCAACTGATGGCGCGCCTCATGGCTGGAATATTGCTGACCAGAAGCAGATCAATGACCAGCACGGCCAGCAATGTAAGGCCCACCAGCGGAAAGGCCATCGCTGTGAACAGCCCGATCAGAACCGCCCCTTTCCACAGCGGCAATTCTGCCGGCATCGGCGGCGCGGCCAGCCGCCCCGCGCCGTGGGGCCTGCGTTTGAGCCACATGATCACGCCCGAGACACAGACAAAGATGACCGACAGGCAGAACAGCACGTTCAGAACAAAGTTCCACGTGCCCATCAGACCCATATGAAAGGGAATGCCAACAGCCATGGATTTTCCCATCAGCGAGTAATCCTGATACCGCACATCCGCCAGTATCTTGCCGGTGAACTGGTCCACATGAACGGTACGGTCATTGACCGGATCGGTTGAATCACTGCTCATGCTGTCGCGGTTCAGGGTCCAGACCCCTGTTTCATCTCCGGGATAGGCCACACGGAAACGCCCGGTCATGTCCAATGTGGTTCCAAGGGCCACAAGCGCGTCGATATTCACCGTTGTGCCCTGCGGTAGCCCGTCTATCCCGAAGTCTGACCCGGAGGCAGGCATCGGTGTTTGCTCCAGCGCCCAGGGGACGTCGTTCTGGTGACCGTGGTTCATGCTGGCGTGGGTTTCGTCAGACAGGGGGACATTATCCCATTTTTCGGCGGGAAAGCTGCTCCAGGCCTGCACGAACATGCCACCCCAGACGCCTGCCCAGGCCAAGCCCGAGATTAAGAAAACCACCAGTAACAGCGAGACCCAGAACCCGACCACAGCGTGCAAGGACTTCCACAAGGCGCGGCCCTGCGCCCGCAGGTTGGGTACAATTGCGGCCCACCCGGTTCCGCGCGGCCACCACATGTACAGGCCGGTGAACACCAGCAGCAGGCTCAGCCCGGCGGCGATCTCAAGAATGCGGTCTCCGGTGGTGCCAATCATCAGGGTCGAGTGGATGTTGTCGGCCAGATCATACCACCCGGCGCGGCGATCCCAGATCTCCAGAACCTCTCCGGCATAGGGGTCGACGGCCACAAGGCGCTGACCGTCCTCGGTTTTGATGCGGAACACGGTGGCCAGATCGGCGGCCTTGGGTCCGATCCATTCGACAACAGTCCCGGGGACCTCTGTCAGGGCCACGTCAGCCTGTTGCGAAACGGGCAGGGCAGTGCCTTGAACCGCGACTGCGATTTTCTCGCCATCCCGTCCGTCAAACTGCGTGATGAACATCATCATCAGCCCGGTTGTGGCAAGTGTGATCAGAAAGGGAATGACGAATATTCCCGCAAAGAAATGCCACCGCCAGGCAGCGAAGTAGAATTTTTGCGCAACAGTGTTTTGCGTCGGGGTGTCCCCCACGGTTTGGCTGTCTAATGCCATAGTGCTCTCCAGAGTCGGAAATTGCCCCGCGCAGCATCTGCGCAGGCTCAAAGTTGGGTTGAGGTGACTCAGGAGAAGAGGGGTGGCGCCCGCGCATCATAGCGCGCATGGAACCCAGCGCTGCGATGGGTGAATTCAAGGTGGGTCCAGCGCGGCTGGATCGTGGCGGTAAACGGCGTGATTGCGCCGACCGACGGAAAATCAACATCCGCGGTCAGGCCCGCAAAGGGGCACATGGCACGCTCGTCAGTGTTGTCATGAATAGGATCGTCGGGGTCCAGATCGACCCATTGTTCAACAGTACCTTCGCCGGTGCACAGAACCAGCAGGACTTTGCCGTCATCCCCCATGGTCGGCATCCAACCCTGCGGTATTGCGCCAGTCAGCAACAGGGCCAGCACGGTCAGCAGAGTTAGAAGGCGGAGCGACAGGGTCATTCCAGATGCGTGATGATCGAGCGAAGTGTTGGAATGCCGTCACCCTTCTCGGACGAGGTCAGCACGATTTCAGGGAAAGCCGCCGGATGTTTCGACAGCGCCGCGCGGACTTGATCCAGAATCTTCGCACGGTCATTGGCCTTGACCTTGTCGGCCTTGGTCAGAACGCATTGAAAGGTCACGGCGCTGGTGTCCAGCAGCTTCATGATCTCGGCATCGACCGGTTTGACGCCGTGGCGTGCGTCGATCAGGACAAAGGCACGGCGCAGGGTCTGACGGCCGCTGAGGTACTTCTTCAGCAGTCGCTGCCATTTCTCAACCACCTTAAGCGGCGCGTTGGCATAACCATAGCCGGGCAAGTCCACCAAATAGAGCTCGGGGCCTTGGGTGAAAAAGTTGATCTCTTGCGTGCGGCCCGGCGTATTAGACGCGCGTGCCAGCCCCTTGGTGCCGGTCAGCGCGTTGATCAGGCTGGATTTTCCAACGTTGGAGCGGCCTGCAAAGCATACCTCAAGCCGGTCGGGGTCGGGCAGACCATCCATGGCGACGACGCCTTTGACGAACTCGGACGGGCCCGCAAACAGCTTGCGACCGCGCTCCATCGCGAATTCGTCTGGGGTTTCGGCAATTGGGAAGGGAAGGGTGCTCATATCACATGTACCTTGTCACCGATCGAGATCGCGCCACCGCGGATCACCTCGGCATAGATCCCGAATTCCTGATGACCCCAGGTTTTCAGTGCGCCAAGGGTGTCCGCGTCGCGCGCGCCGGTTTCGGGGTTGGCGGTTGTCGCCAGACAGCGCGTGATGCGTTCGCGTATATGGAACACCGCCTCGCCGACCTGCACCTCGCGGTCCAACCAGTCGAATTCTTCCCACAGGGGCATGCCGTCGAACCAAATGTTGCCGCGCCAGCGCAGCGGCGACAGATCCTGACCCAGTTTTTGGGCGACAGCCCGGTGCGAGGCCATATTGCACAAGCTGATTGACGGGAAATCACTGTCAGTCATTCCACGCCCGGGGACGCGGATGATCCGCGCGGACGCGGCCCGGTTCGCAGGCATCAGCGGGCTGACCCAGTCCAGAAAAACCTGCTGCTCGCTATCCGGGTTGAAGGTCAGATCCGGGCGCTCAGGATGGGTCAGGGTCAGCATTTCCCCATCCAATTTGGCTGAAATCGCCATCAATTGCGGTGCTTTCGAGCCGCGACTGAAATTGGCGCAGGGCACCCATTCGGATCCATCTGCTTTGGATTCAGTATGCGCAACCGCCCAAACGCGATCCCCAGGCATGGTCTGCCCGGGGTTCACGGTTACGGTCTGGACGGCTTCGCGACCATGGCTTTTGATCGGATGCCGCCAAATCTGGGTTACCTCAGCGGTCATTTGTCGTCCGTCTTGGCCGCACGCTTAAAGCCGGATTTAATGTTGCCGAAGACGTCCGGCTTATATCCCTGGCTGCGCATGATCAGGTATTGCTGGGTGAAGGTGATCGTGTTGTTCGCGATCCAGTAGACCACCAACCCGCTGGCAAAGCTGCCTAGCATGAACATGAACACCCAAGGCATCCAGGCAAAGATCATCGCCTGTGTCGCGTCCGTTGGTGCCGGGTTCAGTTTCTGCTGCAGCCACATCGAGATACCCAGCAACAGCGGCAGAATACCGATGAAGATCAGCGCCATGAGCGTATCAGGCTGCGGTCCGGCAAATGGTAGCAGACCGAACAAGTTCATGATCGAGGTCGGATCCGGCGCGCTTAGGTCCTGGAACGGACCAAACCAAGGCGCTTGACGCAGTTCGATGGTGACGAAAATCACCTTGTACAGTGAGAAGAAGATCGGGATCTGCATCAGGATCGGCAAACAGCCCGCTGCGGGGTTCACCTTTTCCTTCTTATACAGCTCCATCATGCCCTGCTGCATCTTCTGGCGGTCATCGCCAGCAGCCTCCTTCAGGGCCTCCATCTGCGGCTGCAATTCCTTCATCTTCGCCATCGAGACGTAGGACTTGAACGCCAACGGGAACAGGATTGCCTTGATGATCAGCGTCAGGCCGATGATCGACCAACCCATGTTGCCGATCAGGGCGTTGATGTTGTGCAGCAGCCAGAAGATCGGCTTGGTCAGGAAATAGAACCAGCCCCAGTCGATGCTGTCGATGAATTTCTGGACGCCTTCGGCCTGATACTCACGAATGGTTTCCCATTCCTTGGCACCGGCAAACAACCGGGTCGTGACCTCTTCGGTTGCGCCGGGGGCTACGGTCAGTGTCGGCAGCACCGTTTCGGTCTGGTAAATCTTGCGGCGGGCATCGTATTTTGCGGCCGCTTTGAAGGTTGCACCCTCTTCTGGGATCAGCGTGGTCATCCAGTAGTGATCGGTAAAGCCGACCCAGCCACCCTCAGAGACCTGAAACACCTCAGCCTGGGCACGTTCGTTTGGATCAATGTCGAAATCACGGACATCGCCGTAATCGATCTCGTCCAGCACGCCGTCGGCCATGACCATCACGCCTTCGTGCAGGATGAAGAAGTTCTTCAGGCCTGGCAGATCACCATCCTCGCCGATGCCGTGGCGGGCAAGGATACCATAAGGGGCCATGCCAACCTCGGCCTGCGTGTTGTTTTCAACCGACTGGGTGACGCTGAACATGTAATTTTCGTCGACCGAAATCATCCGGCGGAAGGTCAGGCCGTTTTCGTTGTCCCATTTCAGGGTAATCGGTGTGTCGACGCCCAATACCTCACCCTGCTCAACAGACCAAGGCGTGTTGGGGCCGGGAACGTCTGCGCCTGCGACCCCTGTGCCTGGGGCCCAACCATACAGGGCGTAATAGGCCGAGTCTGAGCCGACAGGAGACAACAGTTCCACGATCGGCGCACCTTCATCGATCGAGACCTTGTAGTCTTTCAGGAACAGCTCATCGATCCGGCCCCCCGACAGCGACAGGCTGCCTGTCAGGCGCGGGGTGTCGATCTGAACCCGCGGGGCCGCTGCCTCGGGCTGGGTCTCTTCAGCTGCGGCGGTCGCCTCACCCACGGACCCGGTGTCCTGGGCGTTGGGGGTCTGGATCTCGCCGCCTTCTGTGGCAGTGATTTCAGCCTGATCAGGTGTGGTCGCAGGTTCCGGTGGCGGGAATAGCACGAACCAGACAAGGATCACGAGAAAGCTGAGCGCGGTTGCGAGGATTAGATTCTTGTTCTGATCGTCCATCAGGGACAGCCACCTTAAGCAGTGAAACACACCCGGTGGGTTCAACAGAGTGCAGGCCCAAAGGTCAAGCGGATTCGCCTGTCATTTCGTCACGTATAGCGTTTCTTTGGCGGGAATCTGTGATTACGAGCCGGTTTGGCGCCCAATCTTCGGCACGTCGTTCACCTTGTTCTGATGCCCCGCAATCCAGTCCAATGTCTTTTCAAACGGTATCGGCTTGCCGATGCCAAAGCCCTGAACGTGGTCGCATCCCAATTGGGCCATTAAAGCGTGTTCGCCCTTAGTTTCCACGCCTTCGGCCAAGGTCTCGAGATTTAAACGTTCAGCCATCGTCAAAATGGCGCTGACCAGTTGTTGCTGGCTGGCGTCGCGGTCGGTTTTGGCCACAAAAGATCGGTCAATCTTGATCCGAGAGACGTCAAACCGTTTGATAGAGGCAATTGACGCATGACCTGTTCCAAAATCGTCCAGATCAATGCAGCAGCCAAGTTTGGACAAGCTGGTCACGTTCCGGGTGATGACATCGTCGGGGCGGCGCGAAAATACGGTTTCCAACACCTCGACGGCCAGCCTGTCCGGGGTCAGGTCATTTTGGTCCAGCTCCCATTTCAGGCGATCGATCAGGGTAGGGTCGCGCAGCTCGTCCGAGGAGAAATTCACCCCGATCCTTGGCACCACAACCCCGGCCCGATCCCAGTCGCGCATGGCTGCAAAGGCGTGATGGCGCATCGCTTGTCCAAGCCGCTCCATCAGTTCGGCCTGCTCGGCAAAGGGCAGAAACACCTGTGGACTCAGCACGCCTTTTTGCGGATGTTCCCAACGGGCCAGAGCCTCGAACCCGGTGACACGTCCGGTATCCGTTGAGATCTGAGGTTGAAACCAGGGGCGGATTTCGCCACTGTCCAGGGCTGCGTCAAACTCCTTGCGCAGGTTTGCCTGAATACGAGACCTGCGGCGGGTGTCACTGGAAAATGCGCGAATGGTCGACGGTCCGTTCCTTTGCGCTTCGCTTAACGCGGCTGAGGCGGCGTCGATCCATTCCTCATACGCACCCTCAGCCATGTTGGACAAAAGGCTAAAGCCGATTGAGCAGGATACATAGATTCCGGCCCCGTTCAGCGTAATGGGGTCTTCGACAACCGACTGAATCCTGCCGGACATCTGAATACAGGCTTCCAGATCCAGTTGTTGCGCCGGGTTCAGGCCAATGGCGATTTTGTTCTGATCCAGCCGGGTCACGATATCCTGCGTTCGGATGACCGAAAGAACCCGCTTGCTGAACTGCGCTGTAAGATGATTGGCGGCAGAATTGCCGTGAAGATCCAGGAAATCCGAGTAATCGTCGAGCGCAACAATCATGCAGGCCGAGTTTTCGACATTCGCGTCCGTCTGGTTAAACATCTCCTCCATCCTGGAGGCAAAAGCATCGAGGGTCAGCAGGCCGTCAGACGGGCCATGAGGGCCGGTTTGCAGGTGTGTACGGACCACGATCGCGGCGGCACCGGCAATCACAACAGGCAACCCGAGGGCTACGGCCACCAACGCCCCTTCGCCGCCCAGCCAGAACGCACCCAGGCTGATCGCAGGGGCAAAGGCCAGTGCAGGCGGGCCGCTCAGCCCCGAGGCAACGGAATCGAGTAGGCGGTTCAGTGAGATATGTTTCCACATCGGTTTCTGGGCCTTTACGTTGGGCATCGCACGCTAAAGGCAACCGTAGAAAACCAATCTGAGTCAGACGTTAACGCAGTCGCGGAATTTCATCTGAATTTTCAGTACTTTTGTCAGAACCTAGGGCAAGGTTCTGGAAATCGAACAGTTTCGGGTCCAGCAGATGCGACGGCCGCGCATTTGTCAGCGCCCGGAACATCACCTGACGCCGTCCGGGACTGTTTTTCTCCCACTGGTCCAGAATCTGTTTTACCTGCTGGCGTTGCAGCCCGTCCTGACTGCCGCACAGATCGCAGGGGATGATCGGATAATTCATCGCGGTGGCGAATTTGGCGCAATCGGCCTCGGCCACATGGGCAAGGGGGCGGAATACAAACAGATCGCCTTCTTCATTCACCAGTTTCGGGGGCATCGTCGCCAGACGCCCGCCGTGGAACAGGTTCATGAAAAACGTCTCAAGGACATCGTCGCGGTGGTGGCCCAGTACCACGGCGGAACACCCCTCTTCGCGCGCGACGCGGTACAGGTTGCCCCGGCGCAAGCGTGAACACAGGGCGCAAAACGTGCGGCCCTGGGGCACCTTCTCCATCACAACCGAATAGGTGTCTTGATATTCGATCCGATGCGGAATCCCCATCCGTTCCAGAAACTCGGGTAACACAGTCGCAGGAAAACCAGGTTGCCCCTGATCCAGATTGCAGGCCAGCAGGTCGACCGGCAGCAGGCCACGCCATTTCAGCTCGTACAGAACGGCCAGCAGGGTGTAGCTGTCTTTGCCCCCCGACAGACAGACCAACCAGCGGGGCGGGTTACCGTCCTTGTTATGCGCCGTCGGGTCCACCATTCCGTATTGCACGATGGCTTCACGGGTCTGGCGCACGATGCGTTTGCGCAGCTTTTTGAACTCGGTGGTCGAGGGCGCGCCAGCAAAGAGCGGGTGGATATCATCTGCTTCGTCAAACATGATCAGCCCCTACCGCAGTTGGCGCAACCGGGCAAGGGTGTGGGTCAGCCTAGCCGCCCGAGTAAGGCGTTTGCGTCCAGCCCGGACACCGATCCAGGAATACGACCGCTGTCACCGGTCAACCGCGTGGCAATAAACCCGTCGGCGACCGCCTCAGGCGCATGGCGTAACAGTTGGGACGCTGTCAGCAACAAGGCCGTGCGTTCGGCGAACCAGCGTGCTTCGGCCTCGGGCGGGGGGCTAGGCCAGCGATTATTATGCGCCTTTAGGGCGGCGTCATAGCCCCTGTCCACGCCTGTCGCCGCGTCTAGCTCTGCCGCCAAAACTTGGGCGGCCAGCGGTTCACGGGCTAAAGTGCGCAGGATATCCAAGCATATTACGTTGCCCGAGCCTTCCCAGATTCCGTTCAGCGGGGCCTCGCGGTAGAGCAGGGGCAGAGCGGTGTCTTCAACGTAGCCCATGCCGCCCAGCACCTCCATCCCTTCGACTACCACCGTGGGGCAACGCTTGTTGTTCAGGAACTTGGCCAACGCCACTGCGATCCGGGCAAAGGCCTTGTCTTCCGGCGATTGGCCGTCAAAAGCCTGCGCCACGCGCATCCCCAGCGATAGCGCGCCTTCCCAGTCCAACACCAGATCGGCCAGAACCGTGCGCATCAGGGGCTGGTCGATCAACCGGCGTTGAAAGGCGCTGCGGTGGCTGACCCAGTGGTGTGCCTCAGACAGCGCCGCACGCATCAGGCCCGCCGGGGCCATCGCGGTATCCAGCCGTGTGTGATGCACCATTTCGAGGATAGTGCGCACGCCTGCGCCTTCGTCTCCCAGCTTATAGGCCAGCGCGTCGTGATATTCGATCTCGGCGGAGGCGTTGGATTTATTGCCCAGCTTATCCTTCAGCCGCATCAGATGGATCGCGTTGCGTTCGCCCTCCAGCCAGCGGGGGACGAGGAAACAGGTCAGCCCACCCGGCGCTTGCGCCAGCGTCAGGAAACCGTCTGACATCGGAGCGGAGCAGAACCATTTATGCCCGCGCAGCCGCCAGTGATCGCCGTCACGGGTGGCCACGGTGGTATTGGCCCGCACGTCCGAGCCGCCCTGCTTTTCAGTCATTGCCATGCCCAGCGTGGCGCTTTTCTTTGCAGCGATCGGTAACGTGGATGGATCATAGCCGCGTTCCGTCAGCCGAGGTGTCCAGACAGACGCGATCCCCTCGTTTGCCGCAAGGGCGGGGACGGCGGCATAGGTCATGGTAAGCGGGCAGCAATGGCCGGGCTCAACCTGGCTGGCCATATAGATCATTGCCGCATGGGTGGCATGGCCGCCGGGTTGGCCGTCCCACGCCAGCGCGGTATAGCCAGCGGTCTGACTGATCTGCATCATCTGATGGTAGGCGGGATGAAACCGAACTTCGTCCAGACGCCGCCCTCCGGGATCGAAAAAAACCAGCTCGGGCGTATGGCGATTGGCTTCGCGTGCCAGCGCACGTGTCTGGGTGCGCCCAAGCGTCGCTCCGTAAGCCTGCAATGGTTGGGTGCGTCCCCCGGCAAAGCGGATGCAGTTTTGCAGCACGGGATCAGCCCCCCACAAATCGGCATCGCCGCGCAGGGGCGGTTGGTTCAGGACGTCATGGGTGGGCAGGCTGTGGCGGGCGTCGGATTTCATCTGAACCTCGGGCTGTGCCGGTCCGAGTGTTTAACGCGGCAAGACGTCGGTCAAGTCTAACGGCGGGTTAGGAGGCGTGGTCGTCAGCCTTGCACTTTGGAACCGGGTCATAGCCATCACCGCCCCACGGGTGGCAGCGTCCGATCCGACGTGCAGCCAACCACGCGCCTTTGATCGAGCCGTGTTTTTCCAGCGCCTCCAGCGCATAAGCCGAACACGTCGGCTGATAGCGGCAGTTGAAACCGACCCAGGGGCTGAAGATCAACCGATAGGCACGGACGGGCAGGGCGAAGATATGAGACAACAGCGTCATTTCCGGGGACCGTGTACCTTGCGCACCGCATAGCGCAGATCGTCCAGCAAGCCTTCAAACGGGCGTACGGCCGTCGCCTCGGCACGGCCGATGAGCACGTAATCCCAGCCATCTTTTCCCTGACTGGGCAGCACAGCACGCGCGGCCTCGCGCAGTCGGCGCTTGGCGCGGTTGCGGGCCACAGCATTGCCGACCTTCTTGGAACAGGTGAAACCGACGCGAATACCCGCACCCTCATCAGGTGCGCGTTTGCGGGCCTGCACCATCATAGACGACGTTCCTTGCCGACGCGCGCGCGCGGCCTTCAGGAAGTCGGATCTTTTTTTCAGAATGGTCAAAGTATCAGGCGCGCAAACGGACGCCGCCGGGGGCATATCCCCGGGGTGGTTCTTACCATCCTCAGGGGCCTCCGGCGGCGTCATGTTCATAACCTGATCGGTGAGCGGTTTACGCGCTCAGCGACTTGCGACCGCGGGCGCGGCGCGAGTTCAGGATTTTGCGGCCGGCCTTGGTGGCCATGCGCGCGCGGAAACCGTGGCGGCGTTTGCGAACCAGGTTCGAAGGCTGATAGGTGCGTTTCATCGCTCCGTCTCCAATTTATGCGGTCGGGTGCGGCGCGGATTCGCCTGCCCGGTTGTTCGAAGCCCGTCCTCTACTGGGTAGTGGGGGCTAAGTCAAACCCCTAGGTGGAGGTTTTGACGCCTATTGCAACAATTCTGTAACCGCGTTGGGTAAAAGGTTTCAAAAAGTCGGTTTTACGTCCCGAAACCCTCACATTCCCTGCCGTAAAGATCAACGCAGCGTGAGCCCCCTGTTGCAGAGACGGCAGGCGGCGCATGTTGGTGACAGAATGAAACGCACAAAACCGGACACTCACATGAGCGATACAACTCAGGCACCGCGCAGCGGGCTTGCGCGGCACATACCTTTGCTGGTGATTCTTACCGTTGCCGCGGTGGGGTTCTTTACACTGGGTGATTACCTGACATTTGAAACGCTGCGCGACAATCGCGAGGCGCTGTTGGCCTGGCGGGATGCGAATTACTGGGCGATGGTCGCCACCTTTGTGACGATCTATATCGTGATTGTCGGCTTTTCGCTGCCTGGCGCTGCAGTCGCCTCGATGACCGGAGGGTTCCTGTTCGGCCTGTTCGCAGGCACCATCTTCAACGTCTTTGCAGCAACGATCGGCGCATCGGCAATCTTTCTGGCTGCGCGCTGGGGGTTGGGCGCATCGCTGACGGCGCGGCTTGAGGCGTCCGAAGGCACGGTCAAAAAACTGAAAGACGGCCTGCGTGAGAATGAGATCTCGGTCCTGTTTCTGCTGCGTCTTGTACCTGTGGTGCCGTTCTTTGTGGCCAATCTTGTGCCTGCACTGGTTGGCGTAAAGTTTCGCAACTTTCTGATCACCACGGCGTTAGGCATTATTCCAGGCGGTATCGTCTACACCTGGATCGGTGTCGGGCTGGGCGGCGTGTTCGACCGCGGCGAGACGCCGGATGTCTCGTTGCTGTGGGAACCCTTTGTCATGGGCCCGATCATAGGCTTGTGCATGCTGGCCACATTGCCGATTGTCGTCAAAGCCCTGCGTGGCCGAAAGGACGCCTGAGACATGCAAGAACTGAAAACCGATATCCTGGTGATCGGAGCCGGGTCGGGCGGGCTGTCCGTTGCTGCCGGTGCCAGCCAGATGGGGGCCGACGTTATCCTGCTGGAAGGCCACAAGATGGGCGGCGACTGCCTGAATTTCGGCTGTGTGCCCTCTAAGGCCCTGATCGCCAGCGGCAAGGCGGCCTATGGGCAGGCGCATGCGTCGGCGCTGGGCGTGGCGGATGTTGTCCCTCAGGTGGATTATGCCGCCGCCAAGGACCACGTGCATGATGTAATCGCGCAGATCGAACCGATGGACAGCCAAGAGCGGTTCGAAGGCTTCGGAGTAAAGGTGATCCGCGAGTTTGGCAGCTTTGTCTCTCCGACCCAGGTGCAGGCGGGTGATTACATGATTACAGCGCGGCGTGTGGTGATTGCGACAGGGTCTTCTCCGCTGGTTCCGCCAATTCCGGGTCTGGATCAGGTACATTTTTTCACCAACGAGACGATATTTGACCTGCGCGACAAGCCTGAACATCTGCTGATCATCGGCGGTGGCCCGATTGGGATTGAGATGGCACAGGCCCATATCCGACTGGGCTGCAAGGTCACGGTGATCGAAGGCATGCAGGCGCTGGGCAAAGACGACCCTGAGGCTGCCGAGATCGTGCTGGACACGTTGCGCGCCGAAGGCGTTGCCATTCACGAACAGGCCATGGTGGCGCAAATCCGCGGCAGGGACGGCGTTGTCGAGGTGGTAACCGAGACGGGAGAGATCTTCTCGGGCTCGCATCTGCTGATGGCGGCTGGGCGCAAGGCCAACACTGACCGACTGAACCTTGAGGCCGCGGGGATTGAGCCGACACGGACCGGGATCAAGGTCGACGAAGCACTGCGTACGACAAACCGCAAGGTCTATGCCATCGGCGACGTTGCCGGCGGGATGCAATTCACCCATGTCGCTGGGTATCATGCGGGTATCATCATCCGCTCGGCGCTGTTTGGTCTGCCATCCAAGGCGAAGACCGCCCATATCCCCTGGGCCACCTATACTGACCCCGAATTGGCGCAGGTGGGTCTGACCGAGGCGCAGGCCCGCGCCCTGCATGGTGACAAGGTCGAAGTTGCGCGCTTTGACTATCACCATAATGACCGCGCCATATCCGAGCGCAAAACGACCGGCTTCATAAAGGTCATGGTGGTGAAAGGCCGACCCGTCGGCTCAACAATCGTGGGTCATCAGGCGGGTGAACTGATCAACTTGTGGTCGCTGGCCCTGGCAAATAACCTGAAGATGGGGCAGATCGCTGCGATGGTTTCGCCCTATCCGACGATCGGAGAGCTTAACAAACGGGTGGCGGGTGCCTATTTCTCGCCAAGGCTGTTTGAGAATCAGATGGTTAAACGTGTTGTCGGGTTCGTCCAGCGCTGGATACCCTGACCTGGAAGGGAGAGCAGATTGAACTCGCTGTCGGGCCGATTTCTGATCCTGACGACGGTCTTCGTGATGTTGGCCGAGATTTTGATCTTTGTTCCTTCCATTGCGCGGTTTCGCGAGGATTTCCTGCTGAACCGGCTTGAGCGTGCGCAGATCGCCTCATTGGCGTTGCTGGCCGATGACATGCTGGCCGAGGAACTTGAGGCCGAGCTGCTGGCCAATGCGGGTGTCTACAACGTTGTCCTGCGGCGGGATGAGGTGCGTCAGCTGATGTTGTCCTCGCCCATCCCGGAACCGATCACCAAGACTTACGATTTGCGAGACGCGGGGCCGATGGTTCTGATCGGCGATGCCGTCGCGCGCCTGTTCACGCCGGAAAACGAAATCATTCGCGTGATCGGCGAGCCGGTCAAAGGGGCTGGACTTTTGATCGAGGTGACAACCGACAGCATGCCGCTGCGTATGGCGATGACTGATTACGGTTTGCGAATTCTGGGCCTTTCCTTCGTGATTTCGATTATCACGGCCTTCTTTTTGTTTCTGGCTGTGCGGGTTGTGTTGGTTAAACCCATCAAAAGCGTGGTTGGGTATATGCAGCGCTACGCCAGCGCGCCAGAAGATGCGCGCGGTATCATTTCTCCCGGGTCCAAGGTGACAGAACTGCGCGAGGCGGAAGAGGCCCTGCAGCAGTTGCAGACCGAACTGACGCAGGCCCTGAAACAGCGAGAACGTTTGGCGCAGCTGGGTGGGGCCGTCGCAAAAGTCAGCCATGATCTGCGCAACATCCTGACCTCGGCCCAGCTGTTCACTGATCGTATCGAGGCCAGTGACGACCCGCTGGTGCGGCGAATGGCACCTAAGCTGGTTAACTCGATCACCCGCGCGGTGTCCTTGTGCGAAAGCACACTTGCGTTCGGGAAAGCAGAGGAACCTGCACCGACCCTGACAATGGTCCCCCTGCGAAACGTGGCCGAGGATGTTGTCGCCAGCGAGCAGCTTGCTGTCGCGGATTCCTGCGTAGAGATCATCAACAACGTACCCCAGGATCTGATCGCACGGGCCGATCCCGAACAAATGTTCCGGGTCCTAATGAACCTAGTGCGAAATGCCAGACAAGCGCTTGTGGCTTCCGGGAACCCCGGCAGGATCACGATTTCTGGCTGCACGCAAGATACCAACTGGTGTGTTGAGGTTCGAGACACAGGCCCCGGTTTGCCACCGAAGGCCCGCGAAAACCTGTTCACGCCTTTTCAGGGGGGTGTGCGCAAAGGCGGCTCGGGTCTTGGGCTTGCCATTTCCCAGGAACTTGTGCGCGGCCATGGCGGAGATCTGGTCCTTACCGAGACGGGACCGCAAGGCACAACCTTTGAAATCAGGCTTCCGCGGGGCGAGGGGGCTTTTTAGAATATTTTTTGCAGAATTGGCTTGCACGTCCTGAATGCCGGGTCTACATAGCGCCTCACCAACGCGGACCGATAGCTCAGCTGGATAGAGTACTTGACTACGAATCAAGGGGTCGGGGGTTCGAATCCTCCTCGGTCCGCCACTTTCCCCCTTGTCAGGCGACACATAGTTCTGCCACCAGCGACAGAACCTTGCCATTTTCGCCTCACTTCCTTCATCCAGCACCTAGACCGATTTCAATGATCCTGACTTCCCTTTTGGGAAAATCAGGGCTGATTTGCAGATCAGACGCCGAAGGCGCCTGTTCCTGCTGATCTGCCACGTGGCGAACGCGGATGGGGGCGAGGCAATGCCATTCGACAATAGTGGTGCGGCCCGCAGGCGCAGCCGAGGACACGGTTTTGTCTAATAGGGTTGCCCGAGGGGGAAGGCAGTGTCTTACCCCTGATGGCCAGAGGCGTTTGGCTTGTCCAAATCCCGCTGGCCCTAAAACAAGTGTGGCGGAGCAGGCTGCGGCGTTACTTTTTGCGCCAGAACACGTTGCTTTTCTAAAGAAGGGGCGGATTCCGGTCATTCGCTGCATGGGCCCACGGCTTTTGTCCTTGTAGCAAAGCAGACATTCAGAACTGATCAGATGGTGGAACTCACGCGGCTAGACTTGCCGAATCTTGAGCAATGCGCTGGCTATTCCAAACCCCCTTTGACGCACTCCGTGAGCGCCACTTTCGAATTCAAAGTCCATCACCGCCTTCCACCAAGAACCGCAACCCTACTATTTTTAGATTTACGATAACGGTCACCCAATCATATTCATCCAGCGGATCAACATTGGTGCCAAGCAAATCAGCAGCAATACAGGCATCATGCACAGGGCCATCACCGCAGACATTTGCACCGGAAGACGGTTGGCTTTCTCTTGCGCACGAAGTTCGCGGTCCAGGCGCATATCGGTTGCAAACCTGCGCAGAGATGCCGAAATGCTGGTGCCGTATTGATTAGACTGCAGGAACGCGTTTGCAAATGAATTCACCTCATCAATGCCGACACGATCCGCCATATCCCAAAAGGCGGCCTGCCGCTCTTTGCCAGCTTGCAGTTCCAATTGAAGAATTGTGAATTCTTGCGAAATTTCTGGCGCAGCGTGGGACATCTCGTGCGAGACCCGGACCATAGCCGCATCAAAGCCCAACCCGGCTTCAATCGCCACTTGCAGCAGGTCGAGCGCATTCGGAAGGCTGTGTTCAATGGCTTGACGGCGTTTCTTGATGCGAATTCGCAACCAGAGAGCCGGACCATAGAACCCAGCCACCATCAACGCGGTCACGATCTGCAACGCGTTCACCCATGTGATGCCCTGCAAGAGGTTGGCGATGTGGAGTTGAACCTGAGTTTCAATTGGCAGCGCCATGGCCACAACGAAAACTGCCGGCAATACGAACCCCAAGACCACGCGGAACAAATAGAAGGTCTGGATGGCGTGCTTACGCTGAATACCAGCCTGTTTCAAAAGCTTGCCGATTCTGGACCGCTCACGTTTGGACGACGGCACAAAGGCTTTGAGCAGCCCGTGCGGGTCGCTGTTATCCCCTTGAAGCAGGTCAAAATCTGCACCGTGTCCACGCGAAATTGATCCGACACGCATACGACGCGCGGCCGTGTCATCGCTTGTAGCCATGCCGGAAACACCCAGCACCACAAAGAATACGCTTAGGGCAATACCAGCCAGCAAAAGATACTGCATGGGGAGTTGTTGATCGCCGAGAATGTCTTGAATAACGTCCATGTCACTGCTCCTGGTTAGAACTTGAACTTGACGAGCTGTCTCAGGATAAGACCCTGGGCAACCATCAGGCCAATGATCACATATGCAAAAAAGGGAAACAGCGGATCACTTCGAACATCGCCATAGAACGATGGCGTGGATATCTCGATTGAAAGGCCGATAATAATTGGCAGTATCGTGAGAATGCTGCCGCTCAAACGACCCTCGGCAGAGATGGCTTTGATCTTCTTCTGCATGATTTGACGGTCTCTTATGACCTGAGACAGAATGCCCAGAACACGGGCAAGGTTACCGCCGGTTCCGTGCTGAATGCCGATACTAACCGCGAGGTAATTGGCATCCTCGGTCCCGACACGTTTCGCAAAATCCTGAAAAGCCGTCGCGACATCATCGCCATAGTTGATCTGGTCCTGGATTATGCCAAATTCCGAACCGATCGGATCTGGAAGATCCGTTGCCACGTTCCCAACCGTTACGGCCACTGGGTGACCGACTTTCAGGCCACGTGCCATCAGATCCAAAGCATCCGGAAGCTGTTTAGTCAGCTTATTGGATCTGGCTGCCTTCATAGCAATCAGAACCATCAGCGGCAGAACTATGGCGAGAACGGCACTAAGTACCAGCGCAAGTTCCGGGGCGAGGACACGTGATACGGCAACAAACATCACGGCGGCAAGTAAAGCGGCAGCAAAAACGACCCAGATCGGATTGATCGTAAACCCGGCCTGAACAAGCAGACGGCGAAAACGATCAACCAACCCCGGTTTTTCACCGGCAGCCAGCATTGCCGGATCACGCAATAGTTGCAACACTGTGTCCGTCGAGGCCCCTTCCTGGATCATTTTCATGCGGCGATTGCGCGTTTCGCCATGGGTTTCCCTACGCAAAAAAAGTTGCTGCAGACCTTCGTAAGCCAGCAAAATTCCAATGAAAATAGAAATGTATATCAGGATGTTAAGTGTATTTGGCTGTAAGTCGATCATGATGAGGCAGCCCCGCGGATAAACATGTTGGTGTCAACGTCAACGCCAGCAGCAACCAATTGGTCGAAGCATTTGGGACGTATGCCCGTGGGCAGGAACTCTCCCAGGATCTCTCCGCTCTCGGACTTCCCGCGGCGTTTGAATACGAAGATGTCCTGCATGGTGATTGTGTCATCCTCCATGCCTGTCACTTCTGAAATGCTGACAACACGGCGGGTGCCGTCGCTGAGACGCGTAAGTTGAAGTACAATCTGAATGGCCGAAGCGATTTGTGACCGGATGGTTCTGACCGGCAAGTCGGCACCCAGCATTGTGACCATCTGTTCGACCCGGCTCAGCGCATCACGCGCCGAGTTTGCGTGAACAGTCGTCATAGACCCGTCGTGTCCGGTATTCATGGCCTGCAGCATATCAAAGCACTCCGACCCGCGAACCTCGCCCACGATTATACGATCGGGACGCATCCTGAGAGCGTTGCGAACCAGCTCACGCTGGGTGATCACCCCTTGCCCTTCCGCGTTGGGGGGACGGGTTTCCAGTCGTACCACGTGGCTTTGCTGAAGCTGAAGTTCGGCCGCGTCCTCAATTGTCACTATGCGCTGCTTACCGTCGATAAACGATGAAACTGCGTTCAGCATGGTCGTTTTACCGGTGCCGGTGCCGCCCGAAATCAGGATGTTCAACCTTGCCTCAACCAGCGCTGCAAGAAGCTTCGCCGCCTGTTCGTTCATGCTGTCCTGATGAACCAGCTTATCGATTGTCAACGGGTTTCGGGAAAACTTGCGGATCGACAAGGCTGGTCCGTCGACTGAACACGGCCGGATAATCGCATTGACGCGGCTGCCATCCTCTAGGCGTGCGTCGACCCAGGGTTGCGACTCGTCGATGCGCCGCCCGACATTGCTTACAATCTTGTCAATTATCCGGAGCAGATGACGCTCGTCGCGAAACCGCACGGTGGATTCTTCCAGAAGGCCAAAGCGTTCAACATAGACTTTGTCATATGAGTTCACGAGAATATCGTTGATGGTCGGGTCTTCCAATAGTGGCTCCAAAGGCCCCAGCCCCATGACCTCATGAATAAGTTCATCAATCAGTGCTGTAAAATCCTCTGACCGCATATGCAGGTTTTCAGCCTCGACCATACCGGTCACCAAAGACGCGATCTGGCGCCTCAGTTCCGATCGTTCGACCTTGTCGATGACGGACAGGTTGAGCCGGTCAAGAAGTTCGCTGTGCAAGCGGCTTTTGAGTTCCAGATGCGCTTGCAGGTCAGTGTCTATCGGGTCAGGAGTCACCTTGGTTTTGACTGACGTTTCGACGGGCCGTTCCAATGTCAGGACATTCGATGTTGAAGCCGCCTTGCGTGATCTGAATTCGTTGAACACGGTAATCTCCTCTTATGTATTCTTTGTTGCCACGGGCTGTACGTCAGCCGTCACGGCGGTAGCCAGTTTTGTCAGGGCCTTCCCCAGGTCAGATTGCGGCTTCATCTCGACAACCGGCCGTCCCAGATCTACGGAATTGCGGGCGACTTTCGGATTGTCCGGCAGCCAATGCTTTAGCTTTGTCTCCAAAACCTTCTCGGCCTCGCGGACATGCGATGGCCGGACCAGCTTGTTCCGCTCGCGGTTCACGACGATCTCTACCGGCAGGGCCATATTGGCTTCGCGATAAAAGTCGATCAAACGCCGTGCCTGGCGCACGCATGGCACCGTGGTGTCTGTGACAAGGGCAAGCTGGGTCGCCCGTTTGAAAATGGGTTCAACCCACTCAACGATAGCACAGGGAAGATCGACCACGATGTAATCGTAACGCCGTTGCAGAAGGTCGAAAATGCCCTCAACCAGGTCTGGCCGCATCGACTGCAGCGGCACCATCGGCGCCGGTGCGCACAATACATCTACGCCAAGTGTATGCTGCTGGAGGATCGAGGACAAAAAGTGATCATCAGGTTTTTCGTCGCTTTCAATGAGCTGGAGAAACCCTCCGTTGTCTTCAAGGTCCAGAAAGACATTCGAATTTCCAAACTGCAGATCGAAATCCAATAGCGCGACCCGGCTTCTTGCGGATTTACGAAAGAAATTCCCCTTTCCGCCTACAAGTGCGCAAGCAAGGTTCGCCGCAACAGTCGATGCACCAACCCCGCCGCGAGATTTCGCAACCGGTATTACTTTGCCCAAAGCGGATGCGTCGCCCAAGACCAATGGCTGCGCCAACGTGCGTGCATTGATTTTCTCGCTAAGAGCAGCTTTCAGCTCCTCGCCATCGATTGACAGGGGCAATACGTCGTCGACGCCGATCCGCCGCAACTCGCGTGCCTTGGTGATCGACAGGTCATTCTGCGTCAGTGCAATAAACAAGGTATCGTCATCACGGCGCGCTAACACGTCTTCGATGGCCTGCACCTCATCCGCATCGACCGGGTCGATCTCAAAGATCACCACGTCATGGTCGGACGCAAGCTGAATGGCCGCACCGTTCAAGGCCTGAAACGACGTCGCGTTGGAGGTGACTTTGTTATCCTCGTCTGCCGGAAAGACATCCGCTACAACCCGGGCGATGACATCGCTTTCAGAAACAAGCATCACAGAATGTGACTTTAGATTTGAAATGCTATTTTCCATTATCCTGACTCTCCTTGTGCAAGGTCTTCAGCAGGCAGCGAAACGCTGAAATTGGAGTAACCGGCTGTTGATGAAAGTGTGCTGTTCGTGGCCCCCGCAGCGTTTGCCAATGCGGCCAGCGGTGACACGAACTGAAAATCATTCAGGTTCAGATTGACCGTGACCATGGGTGTGTACGGGCCGCCCAGGAAACCCAGATTGGGGTTGAAGTCATAGTGGAACTCCAAGTCATCAATTGAGGCGCTCGGCGGCAGAAGCGGGCTGATACGGCCCCAGATTTCCGACGCGGTTACATTGGTAGCGTCACCAGCGCAGGAGGCGTAATTCGGATCTTCACATACTCCAACCGAGTCACTGCAGGCTGTGCCAAAACGAGGTGACAACGGGGACGTTCCGCGTTGATGTTGCGTTGGGAGCGGTGGGCTGTAATTGCAAGCGGGTGGCCGAACAATGGCGATACGCGCCGCCATTTGCGCAGCTTTCTGGGCGTTTACACTGCTGTAAGACAGGCGTCCGAAATCCAACAATGACAAGAACAAGAAGAAAAACAGAGAAACAACCACTGCGAATTCGACAAGAACACCACCGCTCTGATCATCAAGGAAACTCTGACCTTTACCGCGCAAATACGCGTGGATATGTACCAGGCGGATCACTGTCCGAAGATCCGTGTTGTATCAGAGACGTCCGTCGTCACCGATGACAAGCCGCTGCCAAAAAGCGACAACAGGCCCCCCATCGGAAATTGGATCGTGATATTTGCGCTGACTGTCCCAACCGGGGCCGGGCTCACCCTATAGGTTCCGGAGACGCAGGTCAGGCTGGGAGTCACCGAATTGACTGTAATGCTCGGCGGAAACAAGCCGTTGTCATCCTTGTCGTCCTCGACGATCCCCTTCAGGGTTGTAGTAAGTCCCGCGACGGAACCACCAGAAGAACAGATATCCGCCGGCGTGACACGAGACAGATAACGGCTGGCATCCCGGACACCTGCGATGACAGACTGGTATGACCACATCAGACGCGCCGATTCCAACGTGACCGCCAAGAGCAGCAGCATGACAGGCAGAACGAGGCCGAATTCCACGAGGATCGCACCATCATCCTTCTGTGCGAAGCGTTTGAACGGGGCCGTCAGGCGTTTTTTCATGATCCTTCGCCCCCTTACCGATACAGTTGCACGAGATCGCGAAAGATACCGCCAAACCCGTTGCCACCATTGCCGGTCCCAGTGACATCCGGAAAGCCTACGACCTCACCATGGATGTCAAAGCTGGGTGGCGATCCACCATCGTCACCCACTGGTTCGGTCAGGAAAACGGCTACAAATTTTGTAACGGGCACGCCAGTGGTCGAACCTGAAACCGGGTTCTGCGCACAATCGATGCCAGCCGCAGTCACAACACGCCGTGCCGGGTCATCTGACATTTTGCTCGAGCACATCGGACGGCCGGTTTCGGCGAGCAAAGGATTCAGGATTGCGTTCGCATTTGGCGCCGAATGCGGATTGGAGTTTCCGTAAGCGATTTCTCTCAGGTACATCCCGTACCGCGTACCAGCAAAGACACTATCCGATCCGCTCAGTGCAGGCAGGTGAGAGTCGCCGCCAGTTCCGTCTGCGACCCCGTCAGCAAGATCATGATTTTGATTGAGATATCCAGCGCGGTCCCAAACGCCGTCTCCGAACCGGTTGCTCCCGCCGCAGGTACCCGCGGCCATGCAAGTGTCGCGACCAAGGGCGGTTGTGTCTGGAGTGATCTCTTCATTGCCTTGAATGCACGAACCACCACCTTTTTTCTGAATTCCCTTGATGACATTCGGAGCAGGCGCAAAGTCGACGTTGTTTTTCTCACCGTTGAGCACGCTGCGATAGATATCAAATCGAACGTTGAACGCCGCGTTGGTGATACCGACCTTCTGCCCGGGTTCTGTAGTCAGGCCATTGGTCAGGACGCATTGTGTGATTTGATTTTGCGCCGCGATCAGGCAGGCCAGCTTGTTGCCGCCTTCATCCGCACAGACACCCGACGTGTCTTCAAATGAATCCAGATCAATAAAGCCGAAGTTTCCAGGTCCCCAGGCCGTATTGTTCCCACCACTGCGCAATAAAATCTGATCACCCACTGTCAACGTAGATTCCCAGTTCGGAGGCAGGCAAAACATCAGGGGCGAAATATCGCAGGCCGCTTGCGAGTATCCGGCCACTGCCTCAGCTGAGACGCTGGCCGTTGAAATGCCGTTTCCACCAAGCAACTTGTCCAGAGCGGATGCAAGGTTCATGCTCAGCGCCTTCGGTGTCAAAGCTACCTGTGCAAATTTGGCAGTCCGTGGGTCTGTAGTAGTGTCCGCACCAAGCGGCGCTACATCCGAAACCGGTAGAGCAGAATGGAAGGTAAGCGTATAGTCTGACGTACCGGATAGGGCTGCTGGTCCAGTGGCAAAAGTCTGGCTATCGCTGATCAGGTTGGCGGCAGCATTTGTTGCGCGGGTTATTGCGTCGGGTTGCCCGTCCAGTTCGCCCGCGGCCGCCAAAGCCACGTTATCCGCAAAGGACTGCAGTTCTGCATGGGTCGCGTTTAACCGGCCAACATCCAGGGTGATCGCAAAGAAGCCAAGAAACGCAACCAGTGCTGTGCCCCAAAGGATCGCAACAGTTCCGTCTTCGTCCTTGGCCATGGGTGATATGATCGATTTCAGCGGCATGGTTCTGCCTCACTGTCCAGAGTTTTGGCTGACTTCGATTTCGCGGATTTTGGGTCTTACCCCAGGCACTGCGTCTGCAGGCGAATCTTTTGCATCCGTCTGATTGTCGGGCACCACCTCAGAGACCGGGTCGGCGGCGGTCGCACCTTCGGCGTCCCGAGGGGTTCTCTGGATCGTTACCACTTCGGATTCAGTGCCCCGGTTCACCCTGACAGTGGGTTGAACTTCTGCTTTTTCCGCGGGGCCTTCTTCTTGTAACAGATCACGCAGGCGCACCATTTCCATTGGCGCGTCTTCGACCCCGTCCAACGTTCTGAGGGTCAGGCTCAGCGTTCCGGCCTTTTGGGCCAAAGCAAGACGCTGGCCTTGTTGTGGCGTCACTTCTACGGTGATCGTGCGGGCGACTTCGGGTTGATCGCTTAGTTCTTCAGACTGTTGATCTACACCAATCACACGGATGTTCTGAAGTATCGTCACAGCGCGCAACTCCATTCTCGCGCCCTGTGTCAATACAATATCGACCCAGTCACCGGGAGTAACAAACCCACCCACCGCAGTGACCGCGTCAACTTTTATCGACATAGCACGCGTGTTTTCACCAAGTTTCTGGACCAAAGTGACCTTTTCACCAAAATTCGAAACCTTCGATAACAGCATCACTTCGCCAGGGTAAAACCGCCCCTTGGCGCGGCGCAGCTGACGTCTGCTTTCGGGAACAAGCACGTCTATGTCCGTAAACACACCGGCAGGCAGCGCGTCGCGGGGCCACGAATGAACAGCGACGTCGTGTTTTTCAATCGTCTGACCAAATGCGATTTCCGACCGGGCGACGTAAATTTCCACCAGATCGGCATTTGATGACGGTCCGGTGGCGCTTGTTTTAAACTGAATGTGATCTTTCGCCAGGTACACGGAACCGGAGGCAATCGCGATCCCGAAGAGCGTGGTGATAAATGGTCTGATACGCATCTCTGTCTCCAAAAGTTACGCTCAAAAAATTCGAAACATCTGTAGTTGTCGGCTTTCGAAAATCCCGGCGGTAAATTCTGCGCCTCTGCAAAAACGCTAGGCGCAGAATTATGTCGTTTTGTGCGAACGCAAGCTCGCCAGCTGTCAGCAGGTAGCGCTGCCCAGGGCGGTGCAGGCGGCAGTCACGTTGTTGTTGGTTTCCGTGCCAAGATACGTGAAAGCACCAACCGCAATCGAAGCGACGACCAAAAGGGCGAGGCCATATTCAACAATTGCCGCACCGCTTTCTTCTTTTACAAACTTGTTCATGAATTTAGTCATGTTTCCCCCGAAAGGTTAAATTGAGATCGACGTTGCGCAGTATTGCAACGCAAGCCAGGCATTCGTGCAGTAGCTCTCCAATTACGGTAATTGCGCTAAAGCCCCGTTCCTTCCGTCAAGAATGGTAATTATACTACTTTATGATGTTTTTACGAATTATAACTCCGCCTTTAGGAGAATCTTTTTAACCACAGATTAACGGGTCATTCACAAACAAACGAATCATCGATTCCGGAAACAATGGGCCAGAATTTGGAGAAAATGTGGAGGAAACATGAGGAGATTTCGGCGCAAGAAAATCGCAAATCGGAAGAAGGAAATTCAAATTTATTCCGAAATTCAAAAATTTTACTGTTTAAAAACATTGAATTGAAAGATGCTTCTCGCAAAAATTTCAAACGTGCGCCTATAGCGGCGGTCACAAAACCAGTTGTCGGTCGAACCTAAGCAGAACAAGTTTGAATGGACGGTGGGGGCCGTGTCGGGAGCCTGACTGAGCTGGCTTTTTGTTAGGTGGATTGTAAAAGTAATGAGTAACAGTTTTTCGAAAAGCGTTCGCGCGCAGGACAGTTTGAATTTTGTAATGGAGTGGGCACAGGCATTGAATGGCAGAAAGTCCATTTCAAACGTTCTGAATCAATTAATGCGGTTGGCAAGTGCAGATGCCGCACTAATTTCACGATTACCGATACCAAGCGGAAAAATTAAATACGTTGCACGTCACTGCATTCAAGAAGGGAAAATATGGCCTTATCAACCACAAGCACAGGCAGAGTTGATTTTGGGCGCGTGTTTAAAAACAGCGAAAACTGGATCGATATGGAAATTATCAGATCTGACAGACGCTGAAGGCGTACCGTCGCTTTTGTGTCGAGATCAGATCCCAAGCGAGTTGGGTGAAGCCATTGTGGTTCCACTTGAGGTATCGGCGGGCCACTGTGATCATCTGGAGTTACACTACCAGCACCGGCCTGCGCGTCATAACTTGGATCTGGTGACAGTTTTGGCGTCAACACTTGCATCTGGTTGGGGACATCGCCCCCCGGGCTCAATCTCGGCAAAACTCAATCAATTCCGAGGCCACGGCGTCAGGGCAATCGGGGACGCCGAACTCACACCCATTCTGGATCCTGAAAATCCAGCGGCGCTCAGTCGGAGCGAATTTCGGGTTTGCGCAATGATGAAAGAAGGAATGACAGTCAAAGTGATTTCAAGCACCCTTTCGGTCTGTCCTGCCACAGTTCGCTCGCACCTGAGCTCGATTTTTTCCAAGACGGGTGCATCCAATCAGGTCGAACTGCTGCACCTGTTGAACCGAAAGGCAGATAGCACCAACAATGCCAGGACCTTTGGGACCGCGCGCTTTGGCTGATTTCGCGTGATGCTTTGATACGGCAATACAAATCGACAGTGATGGCTAC
This sequence comes from Ruegeria meonggei, assembly GCF_042768335.1. NCBI lineage: Bacteria > Pseudomonadati > Pseudomonadota > Alphaproteobacteria > Rhodobacterales > Roseobacteraceae > Ruegeria > Ruegeria meonggei. The sequence goes on from NZ_JAXHBT010000001.1 coordinate 3,578,447, forward strand.
GCACTTATTGTCTACGCATCGGCAACAACATTAACAGAACGTGAATAGTGTATTCTTTCAGTGTTCAACCTCTATCAGGCATACTCTTTTACTCGGGCCAACCGCGAAACTATATGCTTGGTCCTTTGTTAGGGGAAAAGCTGATGAAGTCTGCCACTGAAGTTGCTGCTGTGAATCAAGTCCTCCAAGGCATGAGATCTACTGGTTCCACCGTGCGAATAGAGCTCTCAAACACCGCGAAGTCGAACACAGGTCGATTCCCTCCTATCGAAAGTGCTTTGATGGACATTATTAACAACAAGCGTCTTGATGGGGCGAAGAAGACCGCCTGATCTCCTGTCACGACATCTGCAGTTTTACCGGGACACGTCCTACCCGGAAAAACTTAAAAGCAGAGGCCCGCTCCTGCCGGAGCGGGTTTTTTGATTGGTAAAGTAGGATATCGGTGCTTCGAACTCTGCAAGTGGCCAAACTGTGGGCGGCCAGCAAGAACCACTTTGGTTGTCGCGTTCGTGCTGGACGCAACCTTCTAACCGCCGCTCGTGGCAAAGAATTGGGAAAAGAAGTCGCCCAAAGCAGCGACAGCTGCCTCTGCGACTTCGTCACCCGCTTGTTGGCGCAGGGATTAACCGTTGTTTGCCAACTCTTCTTCTGGTTTCTCGTCAGAGGTTTCGTCTTCTGCCACCGGATCGGTGCTAACGTCGTCATCGTATTCTTCATCCGGAACACCAAGTGCGCTTTTGACCGCTTTGTCATCTGGATTTGAGGCCCGTACGGCGTCCAGGACGCGATCTTGCTGTTGCATTGCTTTGGTTTCGTCGTCAGAAAAATCGCCCTTGTAATGGCCCAGAAGGCTGTCCTCTGCTTCATGCACTGCCTCTGCAGAAGCCTGTTGATCCTCAGTTGGACGATCAATCGGGTTTCCGTCGTCATCGGTGGTTATGTCGTGTGCATCTTTAACATTCTGTGCGTCATCCAAGACATCAGGATCAGTTGTTCCTGGATTCGCTGCTTCGTCAGCCAGAACATCCTCGGCCTCTTGCAGGGACATGGGGGCATCGTCCAAATACCCAAATGCCGCTGAGATTTCTTTTATATCCTCAGGGCTGTATGGATTGTCTTCCCCCATGGCATGATTGAATTTAGCGTCCGCTACGGCGAGACCGGCGGCAAGACTGACCGGCCCGGTACCCTTCGTAAACTGACCATTGGCAATATGCGCAAGCTTTGCATTGACGCTGGAGTTGATAGCACCATTCAGCTTGCCAAGGTTGCGCGGTTCAAGCGTACCATCCTCAAGATACTTTGCTTTGCGACTAGCGGGTCTCAGAGATTTCTTAACTGTCGTTCTTTTTGTTTGCGCTTTGGTGCTTAGCGTCTTGTTGCCTTTGAACAAGCTCTTGATGCCGCCTTGTCGCTTGTTGTTGGCTTTGCCTTTGCTCCCGGTCATCAGGCCCTTCAGAGAGAATTTTCCGCCCTTCGAAGATTTCGACTTGGAAGCCCCTGATCCAGAAGTGTTTCGGCCTGACTTTCCAGCAGCTTTACTTGTGTCACCCTTAGACGCGGCAGATCCGCCACCCTTGCTGTGGCCTTTTCCATGGCCGCCACCATCGCCTTGGCTGTTCCCGCCGCCATTTCCGTTGCCGCCGCCGTTGCCGCCACCTTTTCCGCCAGAATTGCCATTTCCATTTCCGCCGCCGTTTCCTTTACCACCGCCGTTTCCCTTGCCTTCCTTTGCGAAGGCAACATCCGGCGTTACGATCGCTCCAACAATCGCTGTGGACCCCAGTAAGGAAATTGCCATAGCGGAAACCTTCATTAGGCTGGTCAAACTGGTTTTCATGACAATCCTCGTTTGTTGAATGCAAATCTCGCCTAACAGCGCGTATCGATACGCTCCGAAAACGCTGGGGTTTGTGTCGGAATCAGGAACCAACGCCCAGATTAAAGCCCATTATTGTTGAACCCGCGACTAACTGTCCGTTCACCGCCAGTTCACCTTAAAACCAGTAGATTTTGGGGGTGCATGCGCGATAATGAGTATTGAAGATGAAGAGGCTTCTGATCATCGCTTATCTGTTCGCCTTTCTCCAGGCTGGAGAGGGGCATGCTGCTGCGCGTGAATTGAAACAGTCTGAATTGCGCAAAGCGACAACATCCGGCAGCGCCATTCGGCTGAAAAGAGTCATCAAAGGTGTGGAAAGGGTCTTTGGCGGGACCCCGGTGGACGCCCGCGCCTTTCAGGCTGACAAGGTCTACTACCGCATTCTGGTCAAAAAACCCGACGGAAAAATTATCAGCGTCATCGTCAATGCTCAAACGGGCGTTGTCGTGCCCAATCGTTCTACTGTTGGACGCCAGATCTCCGACGCGGCTCGATCCACAACGGGTAACTCTGCCAACGCTAATTCCCAGGCGAAATCCAACAACGGCCAGGCGAACAGCGGGAACGGGAACGGAAACTCCGGCGGGAACGGGAACGGCAACTCCGGTGGAAACGGGAACGGCAACTCCGGTGGGAACGGCAATGGCAACTCCGGTGGGAACGGCAATGGCAACTCCGGTGGGAATGGGAACTCCGGTGGGAACGGGAATGGCAACTCCGGTGGGAACGGGAACTCCGGAGGAAACGGGAACGGAAACTCCGGCGGGAATGGGAACTCCGGTGGGAACGGGAACGGGAACGGAAACTCTGGCGGGAACGGTGGTGGTAAAAAATAGTGTTTAAACTATTGATCACCCACCTGTAGATTCGAGAAATGAGAATTTTAGTCGCCGAAGACGAACCGCACCTTTGCGATCAAGTCAAAAAACTGCTGAACGCAGAGGGTCGAGTGGTCGACATTGCCAATAATGGCGTTGATGCCCTGCATTTGGGCTCAACCGAACCGTATGACATGATCATCCTCGACATCGGTTTGCCGCAGCGCGATGGTATCTCTGTTTTGCGTGAATGGCGGGGAGCCGGCATCAAGACACCGGTTTTAATACTAACGGCCCGCGATGGCTGGAGCGAACGGGTCGATGGTTTGGATGCGGGTGCAGATGACTATATGACCAAGCCGTTCCATTTGCCGGAACTGGCTGCGCGGGTCCGCGCCATTCTGCGTCGTCAAAGCGGACAGCTGAACCCTGTAATCGAGATGGGGAATGTCATTCTCGATACTCGCTATGGTCGGGTGACCGCCGACGGAATTCCGGTTGACTTGACCGCACAGGAAATCGCGGTGCTAACCTACCTGGCTCATAACGCGGGTCGTATGGTCCCAAGAACTGAGCTTTCGGAGCATATCTACGAATATGATGGCGATCGGGACTCAAACACCATTGCTGTTTTCATCAATCGCCTACGCAAGAAGTTGGGACCTAACTTGATCACAACGGTTCGGGGTCGTGGATATATGGTCGATTCTGACTGATGTTATCACTGCGTCAACGGGCTTTGTTTGGAGGGGTCGCATCCGGGGCTTTATCCGTTGGTGTGGGCACGCTGGCTGTTTTCTCTTATATTGATTCCCGCGTTTCAAGTCAGTTCGACGCCGCGCTTCTTGACCGGCACACGCAACTTGTCGTCGGGCTGAGTGTGACAACACAGAACCCCGATGCATTGCGCGATATCATGTTCGATCCGGCCTATAGCACGCCATATTCAGGCCGATACTGGCAAATCTCAAACGCGGGCGGAGAGGTTTTCACGTCCGCTTCGCTGTTTGACGAAACCATTGCGGAACCGTCCGGTTCTCGTGAAAACGCCACACTTTGGAACACTTCTGGGCCTGAAGGCGAAGTGCTTCGTAGCGCCTATCAAACAATTTCATACGAGGATGGAACCATTTGGGGCATCAGCGTTGCCGAAAGCCAGTCCCAACTGCTCAATGAACGTAGGGCAGCTCAGCGCAGTTTGCTGCCCGTATTTGGGCTTGTTGGCCTTATTGGTGTTGCGGGTTCTTTGCTGCTTATGACGTTTATTCTGGGGCCACTGCAAAAACTGCGAACGGATGTGTCTCACCGATGGGACTTTGATGACGACCTCGACCCGGCGGATTATCCCGAAGAGGTGGCCCCTCTGGTCGAGGACCTCAACCAGCTCTTACGTCGCAATCGGGACATCGTTTCCGGCTCTCGCAGGCACGCTGCCGATCTCGCTCATGCTCTGAAAACACCAGCGGCCATTCTGCGAAACGAACTGCAAGGCATGACCGAGAGCGATATCAGCACTGGAATCGCTCAGGAGGCTTTGGATCGGATTGATGCTCAACTCGGTCGGTCGCTTGCGCGGCTGCGGGCGATGAACACAGCAGAGCTGACGCATTCTCGCACAGATGTTTCAAATTCGGTCAACCGGCTAATACGGCTTTTCTCAACAATGGCTGAGAGAGATGGGAAAACCCTTGAAATCAATAATGATCCTGAACTCTGGGTCCGCATGGACACTCAGGATATAGAAGAGGTTCTAGGAAATTTGTTAGACAACGCGGTCAAATGGTGTCGCAGCACCGTAAGACTGACAGCACAGCGCCGGGCAGGAAGTATCGAAGTTTGCATCGAAGATGACGGCCCCGGAATTCCAGAAGATGCACGGCCCGAAGCGCTGCGATCCGGGGGGCGTCTTGATACCTCGTTCAAAGGCAGCGGGCTAGGATTGGCAATTGCAGTTGATTTGCTGAACGCTTACGGTGCCCGGCTCGAATTGGGGAAATCGGACTCCCTGGGTGGATTGAATAGTCGGGTGGTGATCCCGACCAACATAAAACCAACGCCGGCGCAAATGAGTTAATACGATACCCTACCATCCCTGGCCTTGAAAAAGAGCGTTGCCTGAAGTGGTGTTACGCCTCTGCGATCGTCACTTCATTGCAAGTAGCAAGCTTTGGCGCTTTCCAAGTCATTATGACGTCTCTAGGTTTGGCGGAGTAACTAATTATAGGCTGGTACTCGTTTGACGGACCTCAATGATCAGGAATTCGAAAGCGAGTTGCGTATCCACGAAGCGTTGGATGTTGCTTCTACAACGCCTATCTTTTCGTTTTACACACTCCTAGCCTATTCGGTGATAATCACTCAGATTGGTTTCGCAAATCTGACACCACCCGCGATTGCAGCGGTGGCGATATTACTGATCATGAATCTGTTGGGGTTGAAAAGCTATTACAAGCTACGCAACAAGCCGCGTCCGAAATCAATTTCCCCACGTCGGTTGCGCGTGTTTCTAATCACGTCGTTAATCCTTGGCACGAGCTGGGGCAGTTTTAATTTCTTCATGATTCCAACCTTGGAACCACATGAACAAATGTTGCTGTACCTTTTTACATTCATTGGTGGATTTGGCGGGGCCACAACAGTTTCACTCAGGGTTTCATGGGGGTTTTCTGGCCCGATCATGGGTTTGACGTGGTTGGCAATGCTACTTTGGGGCTCGCTTGATTGGTATATCAACACAATCACGGTTCTGGGGTCCGTATTCGCAATCACACAGCTTACGCTTCTGACTCGGAAAAGTGCGATCAAAGGCATCGAATTGACGCTGGCTAACACAAAGGCGCTGGACGAGCAGCTTAAGGCCGAAAATCAGATGCGTGAACTGGCGCGCATTCCCGAAGAAAACCCAAACCCGGTCTTGCGTATCACGGAACAGGGTGAATTAACTTATGCAAATAAGGCGAGCGCTCCATTGATCGAAGCACTGCAGCTGAGGGTTGGTGACAGAGTAGGAACGGGATGGCGCAAGCGCGTCGCCAAAGGTTTGAGTGGGGATCAACGGCAAGATTTCGAGTACGAAGCCGGTGGTCAGATCTATACCCTTTTGCTTTGGCCTGTTCCGGAAGGCGGGTACGTGAACATTTACGGCCGGGATATTACCACCCAAAAACGTGCTGAAAGTGAGCTGCGTGTAGCAAAGAATTCTGCTGAAGCGGCCATGGAGGAAGCAGAGAAAACTCTCGCCGATCTTAAAAAGACGCAAAACTCACTTATCCATGCCGAGAAAATGGCAAGTCTGGGTCAGTTGACGGCGGGTATTGCTCATGAAATCAAAAACCCGCTGAATTTTGTCAACAACTTCTCCAAGCTTTCAGCAGAGATGATGGACGAACTGATCGCAGTCTTAAAGGCGCCCATCGCAACGCTGGAAGAAGAAGACCGGGAGGATGCCCAAGATCTGATGCAGACGGTCACAGAAAACCTGACAAAAATCGAAGAGCACGGGCGCCGGGCGGACAGCATCGTCAAAAACATGCTGATGCACTCGCATGAGGGGGGGGCAGAAAAGCAGCTAATCGATCTGAACGCGCTGGTTTTGGAGGCAGTGAACCTTGCATACCATGGCGCGCGCGCTGCGAATAAGTCGTTCAATGTGGATCTACAAACCGATTTGTCTGATGATGTCGGTCAGATTGAATGCCTGCCGCAAGAACTGCAGCGGGTGGTCTTGAATATCTGTTCTAATGGCATGTACGAAGCAGCCAAGTATGCGCGCGTATCCGACCGCGAGCCGCAACTGAAAGTAGCGACGCGCGTAAATTCTGGTCGCTATGAAGTGCTTATCTCAGACAACGGAGGCGGCATCCCGAATGACATGCGAGAGAAGATTTTTGACCCGTTTTTTACGACCAAACCCACCGGCGAAGGCACCGGGCTGGGCTTGTCGATGAGCTTCGACATCATAAAACAGCACGGTGGGTTATTGACGTTTGACTCCGAGGTAGGTGTTGGCACGACTTTTTGTTTTGAATTGCCCGCTCCAGGCGGTGACGACCTATGCTGACAATCCTGCTTGTGGATGATGAACCTGACGCGGAGGCTCTGTTCCAGCAGAATTTCCGGCGGGAAATCCGCAAAAAGCAATATGATTTTCTGTTTGCCCAATCTGGTGAGGAAGCCCTGAGTAAATTCGTCGAACCGGTTGCGCCCGATGTGCTAGTGTTGCTGTCGGACATTAACATGCCGGGTATGACCGGCATGGAATTGCTCGATCAGGTCATGGCACGGGTGCCGGACCTACCCGTCATTATGGTGACAGCCTATGGCGACAAAAATACTGAAAATGACGCGTTGATCCGCGGGGCACGCAGTCTGGTTTCTAAACCCGTCGACTTCGGGCTCTTGAAAGAGATGCTGTCCAGTATAATCGGCGAGACGGAGCGGTGATGGAAAAAGCGCGTATTCTTGTCGTTGATGATGAGCCTGATGTAGAGGCGCTTGTCACGCAGAAATTTCGGCGTGAAATTCGCAAAGGTCAGATGGAGTTTGTCTTCGCGCAGAACGGACAGGAGGCGCTGGATCATCTTGCGTCGGACCCGGATGTGCTGATGGTCTTGTCGGATATCAACATGCCAAAGATGGACGGACTTACATTGCTGAGCCGTCTCGGCGAAGATCACCAGGACCTCAAAACGGTTGTCATCTCGGCCTATGGCGATCTTGACAACATCCGCACTGCTATGAACCGCGGCGCTTTTGACTTTCTGACCAAGCCGATTGAATTCGAAGACCTCGAAACAACTATTCAGAAGACGCTGACCCATCTGCGGATGTTCCGACGTCTGCAGCGCGAAAAGGCCGAGGCAGAGCTCGCCCGCGCGACTCTGTCGAGATATTTCTCGCCGAGTGTTGTGCGTTCTCTATCGGAATGTCCCGGCGACGTTCAGAAAGGGGGAGAGCGTTGTGTCGCGACGTTTATGTTCACCGATATGGCAGGGTTCACTCCCCTGGTCGAAACCCTGGACTCTGAAACCATTGTGGCTCTGTTAAGCGACTATATTGACGGCATAGCAAAGATCGTTTTTGACAATGACGGAACGGTTATGAAAATCAATGGGGACGCCGTGAATGCAGTGTTCGGAGCACCCGTACAACAGCCTGATCACGCAACTCGCGCCGTGCAGACGGCGTTGGAAATTGATGTATTTGCAGAAAAGTTCCGGCAAGACTGGAATGACCGTGGCGTGGATCTGGGGGTCACACGCATCGGCGTAAATACCGGGCAGGCCATTGTCGGAAACTTTGGTGGAAAATCATTTTTTGATTACACAGCCTACGGCGACAGTGTGAATGTCGCGGCGCGGCTTGAAGCAGCGAACAAGGATCTTGGCACCCGGATTTGTGTAAGTGGCGCAACGCGCGATCAGATAGAAGATTTTTCCGGACGCCCGGCGGGCGACTTGTTACTGCCCGGGAAATCTACGGCGCTGGCTGCTTTTGAGCCGTTGCCCACTGACCAGAGCGCGCATCCTGCGATTAAAAAGTACTGCGAGGCATATGGAAAGCTGGCCGAAGACGCGGCAGACGCACGTCAGTCTTTTGCGGCCCTTGTTGCGGACCTGCCGAATGATCCGCTTACCCTTCTGCACCTGCAACGCACACTTTCGGGCGCTCGGAACGTAGAGATTAAGATCAGTCAGAAGTAGCATTAGATGCGGATTAGCTTTTCGACCACTGATCCGCACAATTGGGGTGGTGTGCCGACAACACTAGTTATTTCTTGATTTTCCGCTTCGGCTTTCCAGATTGCAGACGTTGGCGCAAACGTAGCGAAAGCTCCGCACGTCAGCCATCCATTGTGTAGATGATCGTGCGATCGCAGCGAATGTCGGCAATGTGGAAAGCGGACGCAGCATTGGGCGGTACTGGCTAACGGCTGGTATGGGCCGCTGACTGCCTATTTTTCAAAGGATGCAGCGCTGCCTCCGCTGTCTGCGACGGATGCTATCACTCGATACCATAGCCGCAACAAATGCCTGGTTGGTTCGGCTCTAGGGTGAGGGTTTGTGAATGCCTTTAGGATGTGGATTAGTTTTTCATTTGTGCTCCACATTGCCTACGAGAATTCTAAAATAAAGTTTCTAAATTTCAGATTTTTCGACAGCAGGCGCTGTGCCAGCCTGACAGCACAATAAAGCCCGCGCTTAAGTTACGAGCCGGACACTTTGACAACGACGTGCCAAATGGGAGATCAGGAAGATGCAATTGAAACCTATAGCCGCAGCCGTAATCTTAGGCGCTGCGACGGGTGCATTGGCCGACTATCCAGAGAAACCGGTACAGTTCATTGTACCTTGGCCGCCAGGCGGTGCCGAAGACATACTGACTCGCTTCATAGCGGATGAGTTCCAAGAAATGTATGGTGTTCCGGCCGCCGTTGTGAACAAGCCAGGGGGCGGGGGCGGTCCGTTCCCCGGAGCAATTGAAGTATCAACCGCGGCGCCTGACGGTTACACGATAGGCTCCTTTGTCATTGATGTACCTGTGGTTGGTCCAGATCTTGGCATACCCGAGCTTCAACCAAACCCGTTCGATGCGGTCGGCACCTTCATGACCTATCCCTTTCTGATCGTTGCAGCCGAGGACGCGCCGTATGACACAATGCAGGAACTGGCGGCGCATGCGCAGCAAAACGAGGTTGTTCTGGGCCATTTTGGCTCGGCCCTTATCCCGACGCGAGTGACGGTCGAGCTGGCCGATACTATGGGGTTCGAGTTTGGAGCTGATGCGGCCTTCGACAATGTGGACTGCAACGTTCTGGCCTCGGGTGATGTCGAAGTGATGAACTCGATTGTCTCGCTCGTGTTGCCCTGCCTGGACGAACTTAAGGTGCTGGCAACGCTCACTGAAGAACGCTTACCGATCCTGCCCGACGTTCCGACAGTGAAAGAACTGGCGCCGGAGTTGGATATCGTTTTATGGAATGGATTGTTCGTTCCCAAAGACACACCGGACGAGGTTGTCACCAAAATCGAAGCCGCAGTGCAATCAGCGTTAGAGAAACAAGAGCTGATAGATTACGTAGCAGAAAATGGCACCCCAGTTTACTGGCGGGATCGAAGCGCCACCGATGCACGCATAACTAAAGACAGCAAAACCTACGCTGACATTGCAATCGAATAACTTACATCTCCCCCTTCAGCCTGGTGGGTACTGCATCTGCCGGGCTGAATTCGTCAAGATCTATGGGCTGCCAGCAATTCGCTGACAAAGGCATCTACTACGTTTTTGTCGCGGGCACCTCGGCGCGTGATCAGTTTGAAATCAACATCAGTGCCAAATTGGTCCGGTAGAACCGCATGCAGCCGTCCCCGACTCTGCCAGAAACTGGCAAAATGATCCGGCAAGAACCCCACATACTGCCCTGAGCGGATCAGCATCACTGCCGCATCCATATTTTCTGCAATTGCGCTTGGTTCAGGCAATCCCAAATTTTGTTTCATCAGCTGGTGCTGCCCAGGGCCGGCAGAAACAAATGCTGATGACGCCAGCAACTCCCGCATCTGTGCGGGTGCTCCCGTGCGGGCAAGGGGATGGTCCGGAGCGCAATAAAGAGCCACTCGTTCGGAGAACAGCGGTTCATAGACGAGCCCGGGCAATTGGTTCGGAAACAAACCAATGGACAGATCGAACCGACCATCCAGCGTATAGGCTTCCTGATCTGCGGATCGGGCTTCCTCCAACCTGAAAGTCACCTTGTTCGGCCTTTCATGGAACTGCCGCATCGCCTGTGGCAGATGAAATTCTGGATTGGTGGCAATATTGGCCTGCAGTCCGATTTTCACTTCCCCGATCAACGTGTCGCGGATCGATGCAACGGTGAGATTGAAGTTTCCAAAAGCTCCGAACATGTCACGGGCCGCGTCATAGACCGCGCGGCCCCGATCTGTCAGGCGAAACCCGCCGCGGCCACGCTGGCACAGGACCATTCCGAGTTGCTCTTCAAGTTCTTTCATCTGCACGCTGATCGTGGCTGCTGATGTGCCAAGCGCGCTTTGCGCCGCTGAAAAGCCACCGCAATCGACCACGGTCGTAAAAACCTTGAGTTTGCGGATCGAGGCTTCGTGAAAATTCAACATGTAATACCCAATCGTTTTCCAAAGTATAGTTTCATTGTTTTGGATTTTTCAATTGATGGGTGCAGCTATTTTGTAGGGCGACACGGATCTTGGATTTGACGGATGGACGCTGACAAACTCTCTCGATTGCACCGCCTCGCGGAAAAGACCGACCTGAATGATCGTGCATTGAACGAATTTCTAGCAGCCAATCCCGATTTTGGAGGCGACAAGCCCGATCATGTAACGCCCTATGCTGGTCATTCGTCTTTTCTGCGGACTGGGGTCTGTGACTTATCGGACCTGGATATCGCGCTGATCGGAGTACCCTTCGACCTTGGCGTGACGAACCGCCCGGGTACCCGTTTCGGCCCGTCTCAAGTTCGGGAGCAATCCGTGCTGACATCGGGGCCGAAAAACCACGCGACGGGTGTTATTCCGGCCTTGTTGGCGCGCTACGGCGATGTTGGCGATGTACCGATCAAGCACACCTATGATCTGGAAAAGGCCACCGCCGAGATCGCGGCCTATTTCTACTCTGTGATCGATGCTGGTGTCATTCCTCTTTCAGTTGGAGGCGACCACTCGATCAGTTACCCAATACTGCAGGCCGTCGGACGTGATAGCCCGGTCGGGCTGATTCATATCGACGCCCATGCGGACACAGGCGGGCCATTCAACGGATCACGCTTTCATCACGGCGGCCCTTTCCGAAACGCGGTTTTAGACGGTGTTCTGGATCCCGAGCGCACAGTGCAGATTGGAATACGAGGCCGCGCCGAACCACATTGGGATTTTTCGTATGACTCAGGGATGCGAGTGATTCATATCGAGGAAGCTTTTGAGATTGGACTTGAGGCCGTGATCCAGGAAGTCCGAGACCTTGTTGAGGATGGGCCGACTTATGTTTCTTTCGATGTCGATAGCATCGACCCAGCCTTCGCTCCGGGAACAGGGACACCTGAGGTTGGTGGATTCCAGCCTCGGGAAGTGCAAACCCTGATCCGAGGGTTTCAAGGCCTGAATCTTGTGGGGGCGGACGTAGTAGAAGTTTCCCCGCCTTACGACCCGACGGGCAATACGGCGCTGGTTGGTGCAACGATGATGTGGGAACTCCTATGCATACTTGCGGACAGTTTCTCCGGTAAGGTTTGAAACCGGATCAAAGAACATTGTGTCCAAGCCCCAGAACGTGAACTCCTAAAACCAACCACCAAACATGACCAAGGCTTCGCACTACCGCATGGCTTGACCAATCAAAGGTCTCTTGTAGGCCGTTCAGCCCAGGAGATATGAGCTGAATAACGGCGCTGCAACAGGTTCTGCAAGAATGGTGCCTTAACTGTTTATGCATCCGTTAGGTCGAACGGGAGTGTTTTCCCGTCCTGTGCAATGCACGCAATTCTTCCGTCAGAAAATCGACAAACCGCCGGACGCGCACTGTTCTTCTGAGGTCAGAGTGTAAGAGCACCCAAAGCCATGGACCGGGAGAAATGTCCGTTTCCGGCATCCTGCGTATGTTGGGGAAAGCGGGCTCGATAAGAGTTGGCAAATGGGACATGCCGACAGACAGGTTAACGAGGTGCACTCTCATTTGTCCGTCAGTGACTTCGTGGCGCAGCGTCGCGTTCGGAAATGGCGAGGGTCGGGCCCAGCTTTGGGGCGCGCGGTTGGTCGGGGGCCCAATCCAGGTGAGGCCAACGCCGTCGGCGCTCGCATTTGGGACTATATTTTTGAGATAATCCTTACTGGCATAGACGCCAATCTCCAGCTGAAAAAGCTTACGTGCCACCACGTCGTCAGTCACGTCCTGCGCGACACGTAGCGATATGTCGGTCTCGTCCTTGGTGATAGATTCCACCTCTGATGTCAGCCGCATCTCGATGTCAATCTCTGGATATTGCTCACTAAATCGCGCGACAATCGGTGCCACAATGTCATAGGCAAGGGTCGGCGTCAGCGAGAACCGGATTTTGCCCGCCTCGCTACGATCAAGCCCTTCGACCCGTTTGCGTGCCGCAAAGATTTTCTGTTCTGCGTCTTCTGCCATTGGCAAAAGCGCTTCTCCGAATTCGGTGAGCGAAAAGCCCTGTCTGGACCGGTGAAACAATCGCACTCCATAGCTGGTCTCCAGTGCCTGGATGTTACGATTTACAGTGCCGTAGCTGGTTCCGACCATTTCTGCGGCTGACCGCAGACTGCCTGTCCGCGCCACGGCAAGGAAATGAGGCAAGAGCTCCCAATCAAACGTACGCATGTTCCACTCATGTAACAATATGTTCAGTTTGTTTCGTTTTATACTGTCCGACGTATCGATACAAGGAACTGAACCTAACCTTCTTCATCCGCGCTGCTGCGTGTCTCAAAGACTGGACTTTCACTATGAAACGATACCATCCCTTTTTCGTTGGCCTGCACTGGCTCATTGCTGTGATGATCCTTGTTGCGTTAATTCTTGGCGGCCCCAGCCTGGCAGAGATTCCAAATGATAGCCCGGACAAGATGTTTGGACTGACCGGTCATATGATCTGGGGTCTGACAATTGGGGTGCTTATGACCCTGCGACTGGCGATGCGCATCTTTGCCAAGGTTCCACCTCATGCGGATGCGGGCCGTTCAGCACTGAATTCGGGTGCGAAATTTGCGCATTTAGGGCTGTATGCGCTTGTCTTTTTGATGGTTGGCAGCGGCATTGCTCTTGCCTATTCAGCGGGGCTTTTCGCGATCATTTTTGGAGGGTCCGGGGCCGCCTTACCTCCAGCTTTCAGTGTTTTTCCAGCGCGTGTGGTACACGGCATTATTGGGACCGTCCTTCTTGTTTTGATCGGGCTGCACGTTGCGGGATGGGCTTATCACCAGTTCTACGTGCGAGACTGGCTGATCAGCCGCATGTGGTTTGGTAAGCGCAGCTAACACGCCGATGAACCGTTACGACGTTATGGGGGACGTGCGATGCTGCATACGACTTGGGGCTATGCTGGCCTGAGCGAGGGCACTGAACAGACACCATCCGTTCCAAGCTAAAAAAGAAACGATATCCTCGGTTAGCCTCAAATGTAGCGGTACCAGTCAATGACTGCTTTGTAGAAGCTGCACCGCAGCGTCTTGAGGCGCGATGGATGGCCGCTTTGGGCCGACTGCGATCGGGAACTGAAGCGACCCTGAGCAGATGCTGCACTGCCTCCGATATCCACAACGAGCCCAAAACGACCAATGCTGCAGAGCGCAGCAATGTTTGTTTTTGAACGTGCTCAAGTCCTAACGGATAAAAGCCAGCGTCGGGACGAAGGGTTGCGCATTGGTTTATTGAACCAATCGCTTGGACAAAATCTGGACTGCCGCTTCAAACCTTTGCGGGTCCTGTGCCACTCGGGCTGCCAGTTGTGCGCCCTCGAGCAAAGGCAGTGTTGCGGCGGCTTCTGCTGCCGGATCGGCAACATGCAGGATCGTTCCATCGCCCTGACCCAGTGAAAATACCCTCGCAAGCCATTCGGTCATCATTGTGCGAAAACGGTTCATCTCGGCAATCGTGTCTGCTGACAGATTTTCTGTACTGGTCGAAAAAGACACGCACAGGCACAAGCTTTGACCACCTTCAAGTGCGCCACGATACCGCTTGATCAAAGCGGCTAAGCGCGTCGCCCCTGTTGCATGGTCTTGATCAATCTCGCCACAGGCGGTTTCCAAATCTGAATAATACCGCTGCATCAGCGCGACGGCCAAAGCTGCCTTGCTGGCGAAATGATGGTGAATGCTGGCCTTTGTGATTCCGACGTCGGCGGCCAGGTCGGCATAGCTGAACCCATCAAAGCCACGCCTGCGCGCGGCCCGTTCAGCCGAATTGAGCAGAGTTGTCTTGGTGTCGGTCGCCATGTGTTATCCAAGATTTTGGGCGTTTAGGCTGTGTAGGACATTCTCTGCCGCTTCCAAAGCACCTTCGATATAGCCGCCGAAAACCGGGGCGACCTCTGTTCCTGCGAAATGCAGCTTTCCGTTCCACAGATTGCTCATCGCCTTCGGTAGATCGTATGTCGGATGGGCATATAGCGGTGCCTTATCCGCCTCAGTTGCAGTGTAGGGATCAATGGCCCAGTCTTTCAAGTAGAGCTTTTGGGGCTCGGCGGCTTCAGGCCCGAACAACCGTGTTAATTGTGCGTGCAGGTGCTGACGCAGCAGCTGTTCGTCCGCGCGACCTTGGGGCGGTACACCGATGAAGCCAAAGAGCGCGTATGGTCCGCCTTCATGGGGGGATGCATCATGGATTTCGACCATCGGTCCTTTCCGGCTCATTGCATCACCGGACAGTCCTTGTTTGCGCCAGAATGGTTTGTCGTACAGCGCAACAGCCTTGGCCTGACCTGCCATCCATGTCGCGATGCCTTTCATGGTTTGGGTGGCTTCGGCAGACAATGCGGGCGAAAATGCGATTTCGGCCGCAACACGTGGGGGCACAGCGAGGATAGCTTGATCCGCGTGGATCTGTTCGCCCTTTGCCGTTGTTGCAATGCATTGATCGCCGGACATGTCAAGTTTAACAACCGGCGCGTTTAGCTGTTTGCTATGATCCGGCAGGCGGTTGGCCAATGCGTCTGTCAGAGCAGCCAACCCTCCCTTTAGCCGCCATGACCCTTCCATTGATGAAAAACCCTGCCCGCGTTGCACGTTGCCATGTTCATCCTCAAAGGTCTGAGCGCCATCGGCGAATTGGTCGAACTTTGTCAGACCAAACCGATCAATCAGAGCTGCAATACGTGGCTGGCCCGGCCAGAACCAGGCAGGCCCCATGTCAAAGTAGCCTGCCTCCAGATGCTGCGTCATGATTCGCCCGCCAAACCGCGGGCGGGCCTCAATCAGCATATAGTCGCGCCCTTGCGCCTCAAGACGTTCGGCTAAGACAAGCCCTGACAACCCGCCGCCGACAATCAGCGTTTGCATGCGCTAGAACCCTTCGGATGCCGGGCGCAGATCTAGCTCGTGCGTCCATGTGGATTTGGGTTGGTGGGCGAGGCTACAGTAGGCCTCTGCGATGTCCTCGGGCTTCATCATCTTGCCCGGATCAAGGTTGTGCAGGTCCCGAGATCGCGCTGTATCAATGATACCGTCCAGAATCGCGTGGCAGACATGAACACCTGCTGGTTGATACTCCCGTGCAAGCGATTGCGTCAGGCCGCGCAAGGCGAATTTTGCGCTGGCAAAGGCCGAGAATCTTGTACCACCCCGCAAAGACGCTGTGGCGCCAGATACAATGAACGTACCACCGCCAGCGCGGACCATCGGTTGCAGTGTCGATTGGGCAAGCAAAATGGCAGACTGCACCATGGATCCCCACGTGCGTTGATAATCAGCAAGCCGGGTTTCTGCGAAAGGCGCGATGATCAGTTCGCTCGTGTTGTGGATCACAACCTTGGGCGGGCCATGTTCTGCGATAACCTGCGCCAGGATGCTGGGAACGGCACTCTCGTCCGTCAGGTCCATCTCAAAGAACTGGCCAATCACCGTTTCAGGTTGCGTGCGTCCCAAGCCAACGGCAGCAAAGCCATCTTTTGTGAAACGGGACAACAGGGACTGACCAAGGCCAGCCCCCGCGCCGGCCACAAGGACCAAAGGTTTTTCAACACTCATCAGACGGCAGGCGGTTTGGCGTGGGGCAAATGACCCGTCTTGATCCACAGCTTTGCCCCATCAGGGCCAGCCGTTGCAGACAGTTGATCGCCTTCCGGCAGTCGCAGCCATGCTCCTTTTTCAAGCGTATCGCTGCCTTCGGTGACGGAACCGGCAATCACCAGCATTTCGATCCCACCCACATCGGTATTTTCCAGTGTCGCGCCTGCATCAAGGTGGCTGTAGGTAACTGTTTCACGCGCATCACGGTGTAGTTCAGCCGTTGCGACACCATCCACAGGATCGGTCAGTTCTTCGGCCATGGTTTTGCGAAACTGATTGCGGTCGGCCATGTCGAACTGCCACAGCTTTACAAAGATCGTGCAGCCCGGCTCTGACCCCGGCGTATGTGCAGTGGTGGGAGGATTGCGCACATATGTCCCTTCGGGGAAGTCGCCATGTTCGTCCTGAAATACACCATCAAGCACGATGAATTCTTCGCCACCTGTATGGGTGTGTTCCGAAAATTTGCTGCCCGGCGCATAGCGCACAATCGTCGTGGCACGGGCAACTTCGCCGCCGATGCGGTCCAGCATACGCCGATCCACACCGGGCATAGGCGAAGCGTTCCACTCAAGCTGTTCAGAGTGAACAACCACGCGTGTTTTAAAGTCTGCGTTCAGTTCCATGTTTTTCCTTTCGGCTTGAGTGGTATCGCGTCCTTAACCTGCGATGCTGGGCCGTGCCGAGACCTTTGCCCGCCATGCCGTCAGATTGGAGAGTGTTTCTGGAATGTCGACCTTGGCAAAGTCCGCAAAGGCAAGACCGGCAAACGCCGTGATATCAGCAACCGAAAACTCAGAACCAGCCAGATATTCATTGTCAGCCAGAACTTCATCCAAGTAAGCCATTGTCTGACCAGCAACTTGCTTTTGCTTGTTGCCCCATTCAGCACATTGATAGGTCTCAAGGTCTGGCCCAAGACCTGGTGTGGCATGGTGAAAGTAGGTTCCCACAGCATTCAGCAGACCATTTTCTGCGCGCAGGTTCATCATCGAAATTTGCGCACGTTGTTTTGGTGTCTCTCCGGTCAGCGACGGGCCTTCGAATTGGTTGTCGATATATTCTGTAATCGCATTGCACTGCGAAATATGTGTACCGTCCGCCAACTCAAGGCAGGGCACAACGGCATCGGGGTTCTTGGCCTTGAAGGCCTCGGTGCGATGTTCGCCACCCATCACGTCAACCGGAACGAATTGGACCTGGTCTGTTGCGCCTTTTTCAGCAAGCGCAATGCGCACACGTGCGGGGTTTGGGAAACCCTCAGTATCATAGATTTTCATGTTGTCTCTCCTTGCGAACAAATATCAACCTACTAGTTGGTAGATGCCTTGAACAAGATGTACTTTGGTCATTGCGATCACAAGGTTGTTACGATGATAAGTTTAGCAGCGTCTGGGTTTGATGCCAGCTTCCTTCGAAGCGGTCATTTGTGTCGTCCTAAAGAATGACAATAAAGTCCCGCAGACTGTGGGTTAGAAGGTACCTAAATCATGCACCTGCAGCGAAAGTCCGGTCTGGTGTAGCTGCAGCGCGG
This sequence comes from Ruegeria meonggei, assembly GCF_042768335.1. Lineage (NCBI taxonomy): Bacteria > Pseudomonadati > Pseudomonadota > Alphaproteobacteria > Rhodobacterales > Roseobacteraceae > Ruegeria > Ruegeria meonggei. Next base: position 3,596,462 of record NZ_JAXHBT010000001.1, read on the forward strand.
CCCTTTACTACCTCGCCAAGGTCCGGAATGAGCCGTCCTCACCTTAGCTGCGCGAGCCCAGAAATGGGATTCTGCACTTGCTCCGAGGTCGGCTGTAAGCCCAAAGTGACCAATGCTGCAAAGGGCTTGAATGGCGGATGTCCACAAATGGCAAAACCGTTCAGCCTAAAGCTCTAAATTGGGACAACGTGGCTTGTGATCTAGTTCCTGGCGCAAACGCTTCAGCGATGGAAGCACGCTGAGTGCCTAATGCGGTTGAGATTGATTGATCCGCAAAATTACAAAGCGCACTTTCACCGCAAAAGCTGCGAGATCAGTCTAAATCGGAGGTCCATTTCCAGCTGGAACCTGCGAAAGTAGAATTTTCAGCGGTGATCACCTATTGTACCGGCAGCCAGCGATTGTCGGCTGCTTTATTTCTGAAAAATTCATTTGCATATTTGGAGATTAACATGGCTCAAGCCTCAAACTCATCCTCAACTAATTTCGAATGCATTCCTGACGAAGAGGGCGCGTGGCGCAATGAGATTGCGGCACTCACCGTCAAGCTGCAGGAGAAGCGAAAATCTCTTCAAAATGGCCAGGTGCTGCGCGGGGTGCACCCTAAATCACATGGCTGCCTGGATGCCGAATTCGTTGTAAACTCGGATGTACCGGAGAACCTGCAGGTGGGGCTTTTTGCCCACCCGCGTCGTCGCTACGGTGCCAAAATCCGTTATTCCAATGCGGATGTTTTGAAACGCGCCGATATCGAAAAGAAGAAAAATTCAGACGGCACTAAAGTCATGAACCACGGCAGCCGTGGCATGGCCATCAAGGTTCTACATGTGGATGGGGACACTCTGCTGGCCGATGGTGAGATGCACAATCAGGATTTTTTGATGGTAAACACGCCCGAGTTCGCGTTTCGCAATGTCAGCGATTATCGACGGCTGACGGCGGCCCTTGTTGCCTCAGAGGACGGGGCAACGCCCGATCTGTTCTTTTTGCCTGGCGTAATGCTCAAGTTGGGTATGATAGATATGTCCGGCAACCTTGCACCGACTTCTGCGTCAGATACGGAGCAGATGATGAGCTTGCGCGCGGCCTTTACACAATTCCACGAGGTCTTTGCGGACTATACAGCTGCCGATTTGCAAGGCGTGATCACTGCGAGCAAGGTGGTCGAGAAAATCCAGAAGACCGCAGCCCGTAGCCCGCATGAAGCCACTTATTTCAGCGCGGCACCATTCCAGTTTGGCGCTGACCGAGTGATGAGATATTCTGTAGCGCCTCTGGAAGGGGATTTGTCCGATGCAGAGTTTACCCAAGATCAAATGGCCGAGCTGCACGAGGACTACCTCGCGCAGGCTCTTGAAGATGCATTAGATTCCAAAACACAAATCAAGCTGAGCTTTCGAATACAGGTTGCCACTGCCGATGACATCGCGGGCAAAGAACAGGAGATGATCGAAAATGCCGCCCTCCCATGGGACGAGACCAACTTTCAGTTTGTCGAGGTCGCCCAGCTTGTCATCCCGTGTCAGTTGGAACCTAATTTGGTTGATGCCTGCAAGCCTCTTTTATTCACACCGTGGCATAGTCTCGCTGAGCATAAACCCCTGGGGGGCATCAACAGGTTGCGCAAGCCCGTCTACAGTGCTTCTGCTGATTTCAGACGCAGCTCTGGCCAATTCGGTACGCTAAAGTTGGAAAAATAACACCCTCTGACCACCGAACCAAAGCTCCGATGCGACACATGTTGACCTATTGGGCCCCTCAAGCGGTTATGGCCGCTGACGCCTTCCGCGCGAGTGACTTGTCGCAATGTCCGAAGCTTGGCGAAGGTGCATTGTCCACTGGCGCCGTTCTGCGGCTGAGAAACTGCGGACTGGCCAGAACGCGATTTGAACAGCCGATTTCTGTAGCTACAAAGCAATAGGATCGCTCAATAGAACCGCCGAGTGTCCGCAGAAAATCAGTTGAGGATGACTTAACGCTGATGTGGTTCGTCTGGGAAAACGCGGACCTCTTTGAAGCACTGAAAGATGTGCTTGAACACAAGCCCAGCCTGGCCTCGACGGGTACCAAAACGGAAATAGGTGTGTCCTGTAGGCGGGTCATATCACGTGTTCAAATCGTCGCAATCGACCTGAAATACGAATGCGTTTATCTGCGGGCCTACGAAACTGGCTCTGAAGACAAGGCAGGGATCGGCCATTGGATGACCTATTACAACGCCGAGCGCCCTCATTCCACGCATGGAATATTGACGCCGGATAAGGCTTATGAAAGCAAAACAGAACCCGAGAGACTGGCAGCCTGAATGAAACTCTGATCCACCTTAACAAGGCTGCTAACTGGTTGAAAGCCAAGGACCACGTCTTTGCTTGAAAGCTGGCTCGAACCTGATTGCTGGCCGCGCGTCAGCTCGAGTTTTTCCCAGTTTTTATCGGCGGCGAAAGACCGGTCTGGTGAAGCAGGGTCGCGGCGCATGCTTGCGCCATGAAGTTCTGGACTGGTCAGTTGCGCATGTGCTGCATTAATGGCGTCTTACATCGCTTGGCCCTGCTGTACCGGTTTATTCAGGAACCCAATCTTGTCGCGTCAAGGAAATGAATGTGTCACCTGCGCCACCTGCTACGTTGCGGTCTACGATATCTCGGAGGTTGTTTGTTCTTTGAATGGCGCGCCATCCGGGCTCAGAGAATGTTGACGGTTTGAACACATGTTCGGACAAGAGCGGGTTGGTAAGTGCTTGACTAAATGCATCAAGGGCGACGAAGGACAAAATTAGGCTGGGCAGGGGGCTGTTTGGGACTTTGTCTTCGCAGAATAATCCAACATGAAAATCTACATCGTCGGGATGTTCATATAGCTTAGAAAGCTTTGCTGCGACGTCGGCGTCGGTCGAAATGCTGGACCAATGAGGCGGGCGCGATTGGCCAAGGTAATTGCGATAGTCTGAATAGCTGGCCAATTGGCAAAAGCGGTCTTGCTCAATCGAAGACTTTTCCACATGCAAGAGCGGTTTCGCCGTGTTTCTAGGACCGACTTCGCCTGCTGGCGTGGCGCTAACCAATTTAAAGGATTGAAGTAGCCCGGCATTGAGTAGCAGGGCATTGTTCATGAACGTGGACGACACGGGTTGCGTTGTCGCGTCCCATTGAAGGGTGTCGGGGATCAAAGCGTGCCACCGATAGAGCAAACTGAATTCGACGGTGATCCAATTTGGTTTGTTCCAAGGCGCACGCCAAGCCACACTCGGATCCGCCTTGAGTTTGAAAGGCAGCGGCGCAATGTGGTTGATGTAGTCTTCGATCACCATTTTAATGAAAATAACGATAACGGTATTGCGGGCCGTCTCAAAGATCCGCCCATCGCTCCAGTCGGGGTGGGCCGTTTCTATCTCACCAGCCAGGCGGTTGTGCTCACGTAAAAACAGGGTGTTTAGCATCGCAACCTGAGGGACAGAGTTTACCCTATCACCGCCCACCGCGAAGAGATTGGCACGCAATTCGTCAGTGAGGTCGCTTTCGCCAAGGGGGCGATCCAGGACAGCAAAATCGGGATCAACTTGCCCATCGCAATAAAGAAAGGGGGAATACTCTTCTTCGTTGAGCTTTTGGCTACGCAGGCGGCCTTTTTTACCCCTTGTTTCGGAGTTGAGGCGCAGCGCATCGGTCTGTGCCTGAGTGCGACCGTAGAGCGTGCACATATCAATTTCATGATTGGAGGTATTGCGCCGCAAGCGCGTGTCGGCGGTTTCACCCTCCGCGATGAGATTCTCGGTTTCTGTTCGCAGAAAGCCGTCGGTCAGGTATTGGGCGAACGCAGGAAAGAGGCAGGTTGACTTGGGGCATAGTCGTTGGGAGCTATCACGACGCTCAAAGAGATCCAGCAGATCGTCGACGACGGGCATATTCTTGCGAACCCGGGGTGGCAGGTGACGCCCGCTCCATCGGCGATCGGTTAGCCCTTTCCAGGAGACAAAGTCGTGGGCCGTGCTCAAGGGGTGCGGTCGCGATCGGGCGCGTTTGACAATGCGGTTGATAAGCAGGCGATTGACCCATTTCGCGAGCGGTGGGATCGCTTCGATTGCAGCAAATATCTTTTTCTGAACCGGATAGGAAAACAGTGGCATGGGACATCTAATACTAGTGTTGTGAAATGAGGCTATGGTGCCCCAATTTCAGTCCCCTGGCTAGACGAAGGCGTGGGGTTCCGGTTTGATTGGCTAAAGCTAAAGTTAGGTTTGTAAGTATCCGACTCATTCAACTGACGGTCGTGTGACGCTGACGACTATGGCGCATTGTAATGTGGGTGGAGCAGGAGCCATCCACCCCATCCGGAAAAACAGAGGACATCGTCCTGCAATATCTCGAAAATCACGTCGCCGATGACCTGCCCCCGTATGGCTCCCTCATTCACAACGAGAGTTTGCGGGTCTGGTTCTCACATTCTTCGTCGTAGGTTTGGGCAAGCACGTCGGGCGCGGAGGCTCACATTGTTCAAGCGTCAGGCGCGTTTCTGAGAGTGTTTGGGTGCGGTTTGACCTAGTTGTAGAGCCCAAAGCGCAGGGCCTACCGTGCAGTGACCAAGACGGTAGGTGTTCAGTCCCGGTAATTGGTGGATCGGTGCGATGTTGGAGCGCGAAGGAATGATCATGAACCGCAGGAAGCAGTGTCGGCTGTAAGCCCCAGCAGAATACCTTCGTAGAGTCATTTAACGACAGCCTGCGAAATGAGCTGCTGCGGTCTTAGGTAGCAAATGCACCAAATGATTGACTGGGGGGACTAACGAAAACAATATGTGAACATTCGTGGTTTTTGGAGGTTCATATGGCGCAGCATTTTCTCCTGTCGGCCGCCGCGCGGACCCTGTCTCTCAAGGCGATCTTTTCTGAAGGGGAAGAAGCGGCTTACCATCGATTTTGCCGACTGCGCTGGCCGGAAACCGATGGTGAACCGATCTGCCCTGTATGCGGGTGTGTTGATGTTTACGATCTGACGACCAGACGCCGATTCAAATGCGCGGCATGTCATCGCCAATTCAGCGTGACGTCGGGCACGATCTTCGCCTCTCGGAAGCTTGCCTTTGTCGATCTCCTGGGCGCAATCTGTCTATTCGTGAACGCGGCGAAGGGATTGTCCGCGGTTCAGATGTCACGTGACCTGGATGTGCAGCACAAGACGGCGTTTGTGCTCATGCACAAGCTCAGGGAAGCTATGAAGGCAGAGACCCGGGGCGTCCTTCTGGACGGCTAGGTCGAGGTTGATGGTGCCGCATTCGGTGGCCATGTCCGGCCTGCCAATCTGCAAGAGGAGCGTGTCGACCGGCGGCGGCGCGCCAATCGGAGCGGGAAGCGCCGGGTGGTTGTCGTGCTCCGCCAGCGGGGCGGCCGAACGGTGACGAGAACCTCTCTTCGGGAGGCGCAGGGCGTCGAGTTCGCCAGGGAAAGGATCGCTCCAGATACCGTTGTCTCGGCTGATGAAGTCGCGCATTGGGATCTTCTGGAAACAGACTTTGACATGCAAAGAATCAATCATTCAGAGGGTTACAGCGTCAGCGGAGTTAATACCAACCTTGCCGAGAGCTTCTTCTCGCGGCTTAGACGGATGATTGGCGGACAGCACCTGAAAGTTGAAGGAAGGTATCTCGATGCATACGCGGCCCATGCAGCCTGGCTCGAGGATCATCGGGAGGAGAGCAATGGCCGCCTGGCGGATTGTTTGATCGGCGGTGCGCTCGCGTCCCCGGTCAGCCGGTCGTGGAAAGGGTATTGGCAACGGCGCGCAGCGTGACGGCGTCACCGGCACCCCAGACACACATGCCTTTCTTCTTCTCGATCATCCTGACGAGCTTTCGTCGCTTGGCATGTCGCAGCGCCTGGACGACCTTGAAGACCACCGAGTTCCTAAGCGCAGTATCTGAGATGTCCAGGTTGCGCTCCGCCATTACGCGCTCGGCAAGTTCTCTCGTGGTCAGCTCAACATCGACCCCGAGATGGTGGGCGCAGATATCCGCGATCTCGCCCTTCTTGAAGAACCCATGGCTCACAATGTACCGGGCACGCTGCCGTTCAGGTGCGGCGAACAGTTCAATCGTCGCGTTCACATGCGCCAGATCGTGCTTCGCATGTGCGATCTGCGCCTCGTATGCTTTAATCTGGCCCAGTATCTCGGCCCGCTTCTCCGTCAGCGTGTGAACAATCAATGATTTCGACATGCCGCCATTCGACACGAGATCTCGCCAGCCATCCAGATGGCAATTTGGTGCATTTGCTACCTAAGACCGAGCTGCTGAATTCCGAGTTGTTAGATAGCCTGGATGACGCCCGCTGTAAGCTGGCCCTAGCCTCTGGCAAAAGGACGTTGGCTATGGCAGCTAAAGCGTAAAGGGTGTGATGCCCCCAGCGAAAGATGCAAGTATGGGGGCGGTAAGTGCAAAGCCTGTGCGCAACACCTCTCCAATACCTTCTTTTAACCCGTGCGATGCCTTCCAGTCTTCGACATCAAAGCCGTCTTTTGTCGTTTCATTCAGGCGGGCCTTGCGGGAAAGGTCTTTGATGCGACTGTCCAGTATCAACGCCACTGGAAGATAGTAACTCAGCATCAGCAAGCAAAAGTAGGTTCCGGTGAACAATGCTGACGCGGTTACCAGTGAGCTATAGGCGGCCTGTCGTGTTTCCTCGATCACAGGCAGGGGCCAATACATCCAGCTGGATGCGAAAAACATGCCAAATGTCAGGATAAGGCTGGACAGATACAGTTGCTGCCGCATCTGATGCATGTTTTTTCGCAGTTCCTCTGCGGTTTCTTCAATATTTTTGCTGGAACCGGATGCCAGGCACAGGATCATACCAGCGATCAATGCGCCGACCGCCAGCCCGGCAAGGGCGTTGATGATGTCCAGCACCTTTCTGAACATCGAAAACACCGGTATGTCGCCACATCGACCCAACAGCCAATAATCATCAGGTTGCAGACATCCGGGTAGCGTGCCCCGCGACAACGCAGTCTCAAAAACGGCCCGACCAACCTGATGATAAATTCGCGGAGTGGTCGACGTCATATATTGCTGAACAGTTGGGGCAATCGCCAGTATGAATATGGCCAAGGTCGTGAGGGAAGCGGCAATTCTTGTTTCCTGCGTCATTGGAAGCGCAAGATTTCGGATCTGTAAAGTCACGGCCAGAACGGCAAGAGAAGCAAAGAACCACGATGCGGCAAGGAACCGAAAACGGCCCACCGATTCCAACCAAGTGTTGTCATCACTCAGAATTTCGACAGGCACGTCCAAATCCGTTGCGATCAGATGGTGGTGGATGAGCTCATGCAGCCCGAAAATGAAAATTGGCAGCAACACGATCGCAAAGTAACGCAGTTCTACTCGACGGTTAGACACGTCCGGCCTCTCGCGCTGCTGAAATACATAAGGGAATTCATAACACAAATTGAAGTTGCCGGCATCGTACAGCACCCCGTTCGTTTATGTAGGTTCCCATTTGAAACTTAGCACGCAAGCAACGTTCAGGCTTTTCGTCTTCCTATAAGTCTGTCACCATGAATCTGAAACACATTCTTCGCCAGATCCAAGCCAATCATGCTAATCTCTTCCATAGACGCCTACATTCAGGTTGTTTGCAAACCCACAATGGCACACCGAGGCCAGCGGAGGCGTTTACATCATCAGATCCAATTGTGAAGCTGTGCTTGTCGGTTAGAGACTGCTTTGGCGAAACTGCGACGCGGCCCCGATAGCCACGATGAATGTTTCCTAGTCGCATTCTTGGAGTGGATGGAGGTCAAGACCCTGCCCGGCGTCGCCGCGCTGGGGAATTAACGCTCTAGCCGTTGAGTTTCGGTCACGAACTGGTACGGCACCTCCAAAATACCGCCGCCGCTATCCCGCCGGATCACTATGTCTACGGCGTTTCCGACAACGATGATTGGCCCCAGCACATCTTGAAGCGCGTAAAGACCTGCATCCGCAGAGCCGTCAAAACTTCGCCCTCGATAGAGCCGCCTTCGCCCGCCTGGTAACAAGACGTACAATTCAATGCTAACCCGTTGCCCGTCGATCAGGTCATTTAAGTCCACCCATCCCGCGAGATCGAAGGCACCACTGCGCACTTCGATAAGCTTCTCATCGGAGCCCGGTACGGCCCGAAACACACCCTCTTCGTAGACCAAGATGCGCTTGAGGTCAGAAAGGATCACTGGGTTTTCGGGCGGTACCTCCGGCGGAGGTGGCCAACCGGGGGGCCACTCAGGCGGCTCGGTCACAGGGCCCAATATCCAGATCAGATACCAGATCAGCCCCTCAATATTATGAATTTCGTCCTTGATCGGGATCGGGGGAACGGCCCGCGGATGGCGCAGCCCGTCGGGCTGAATTGGGTGCAATCCCCCGTCAGGTGGCACTGCCGGGTCAGGGGGAATGGACCCTAGGCACTTCCACTCGACACCATAAAGCGTGCGGCCGATCATTTTGCCCAGGCATTCGATCAAGATGCGCAACTCGTCGATTTCGCGTCCGATTGGGTGGCCCCGATCGATCGGGACGCCCTGCGGATCGGTGACCAGCTCGTCTGGCCCGGGTCGAGGATACGCTCCTCCGTTCACTCTTTCCCAAAGGTGTTCAAGCTTGCGCTCGATGTCCCAAAGGTACCACAGCAGCGAGCCGTGCAGTTCCGGTTCTTCTACTGGCCCGTCGACCGGTGGTATCTTTCCCGCGCCTTTCTTGTCCTCGTTCTTCACCAGTGGCTTGCCCAGTACCTGGTGCAGGAATCTCTCAACCTTGGCCTCAAGCTCCGCGACATCGAGCGTCAACTCATCCACCTTATCGGGGCCGATATCGATTAGCGTTTTCAGTTGCGGGAGGAGGATTGTGAGGTCCTTCAGGATCGTCTTGAGCTTCCCATCGCCAAGGAATTCGATCACTTTCTTCAATCCGGTGATGATCCATTCCAGCGCGGTAGAAAGCGCCTTGGACCAATCGATGTCTTTTGTCGCTTGGGCGATCACACTTGACTGGGATGTCAACAAAGGATTGGTTCCGGATAGCAGTAGGCCGGCGACCATTGCTTGGCCGGCTTCACTATCTTGCGCGAGCTCGGTGACCGCTTCCTCGACTTCTCCTCGGATCGCGGTGATCACACCTTCAGCCGGAGATCGTAACACCTCTAAGACCGGGCCAGTCTCGGCCTCTGCAAAGTACCTCTCACACTCACTCAAGATCCCCAAAACATGTTCGAAGAACAGCTCCGGCTCGCTGTCAGCATCGCCTAGTTTGGCCATCTCGCCCTCCGTTTTGTATTTTCTTTAGCCAGTCTTTCCAAGTGTACCCCGTTAAAGGTTTATGCTGCCGTCTACAGCAGACACTAGCAACGTTTTTTTGAGCCAACGCGCCCTTCGCTGGCCCGCCTCTGCGCGACGCACCTTAGTGTGAGTGTCGGTCAGGCAAAGCGCGGGAGCGGTACACTCCATCATACAACAAAACAGGCGCTTTCGGCGCAGAAGAGGGCAATCAGATCGAGGTTTAGCCCCGGAATTCGCATTTGCAGCGAACGGCAGGTTCGACGGGCCGCGTTGCAGCATACCGGATGAGTGGTGGATGTCGCCTTTGGGCCGTGGCGGTTAGGAACCCAATCTGCTGGTTTGTTGACGCCCCTGACGGTGGCCTAGTATTGAACTTCTCCAGAGATACTTTAAGGCACATCAGATAGTTGAATTCCTATCAGGAACGTTTTGTGCCTTTTGAAGCACCTTCTGTTACCTGATCCTGCACTTTCTCTTCAAGGATCACACACAATGTCAGACGATACGTCGAAGACCCACTACATTTGTCAGACCTACATCGAGAAAAAGCGCACAAAGGGTGCTCCGGCTGGCGTCAAAATTGACAAACAGTTCCAGTATACAACGGCGGAAGAGGCCAAGAGCCGCGCGGAACGTGCGAGTCAGTCACCTGATTGCGCAGGCGCGGATGCTTATATGATTGTCGAGGACCCAAGTTCTGGCGAGATAAGCCCGCCAACGTTTTTGGTTCGGATCGGCAATGTTCCAGAATTCGATGATTTTTGATCGGTTATCTGAAAGCCGGCCCATGCGCCCATAGTGTTAGCGAGTGGCGCAGGCCGCATTGCACAGGTACCACCTGATGCAAGGTATAGCTGGGGAAGATGCTGACACAGCCTTGAGCGCGGTTAGCCGACAGAATTTGGGCGCTTGGCATCACCTCGAGGTCGCCCCCTTTGTAAGAATTTGGCAGGCTGAGTTGTAGCACCAGCGTGAGCTTGCGTTTGCGCGCTATAGGGCCTTCGCCGATGTCAGAGTGCCACGTGAAATGGCCGCCGTCAGAGGCGTTATAGCTTGCGACCTGCGGGCTTTCGGCAAATTCGCGCAGGTCGAAGCCAAACTGATCGACATTGGATTTGCGGACAATTTCGACCAGGCGATCCATGACCCATCCAGGCCTGTCGACGTCATCAAGCCAGACCAAATGTGCCTTGCGGAGGGAAGGGTTGCGCGTTTGGCCTACCAGTCGCGCATCTTTGGACGGGGCCGCCGTGATGGCCGCAATGATGCGGTCACAGTCACCTGCGCTGAACGCATCTGGCAGGGAATAGAGTGCCGTCATCTAAGGCGTCTTTATAAGAATAGACTGGTTTTCATTCGGCTGCCCTCGCATGACTTTGTGCCATGACCATCTGTTTGATTTTGGTGGATGATGTTCGCGGATTGTAACGCACCTGAGCGATCTCTTTGCCCATTTCTTTCAGGTAGGCATCAACATCGAGGTTGTGGCGTTTACTGCCCCAATCCTCGCCGATCACAAAGATATCCGCACCTACCGCCTTGCAGCCTGAAACGTATTCGAGCGCATGATAGGGACGTACAATATCCACACAACTGAGCGCCTCAAGCATCTCAACCCGTTGTTGCAATGGGATAACCGGAACGTTCGGCTTATACAGGTTCACGACCTCATCAGAGGCGACGCCAACGGCTAGGATGTCGCCCAATGATTTGCAGTGATTTAACAAGGCCAGATGGCCAACATGAAGCAGGTCGAAGGTGCCAACGGTATAGACGATCATTTTCGCTTTATCCTTTTGCCCACCCGTCATCGGTGGTAGCACGAGGCATCTGAATGCGCGTGTGCGTATTTGTTCAGTTTTTTTCAAATAATTAAGCTGAGATACCTCCAGGCGTTCAGACGTCTGGAGTCGGTTAATGACTTGAAACCGCGCGTTTCAAATGCACTCAGAATGGATAGCAGAGATTACCTGTCAAACGTTGACGAGGAGTCACTCCAACTAACTCAAAGGATGTCGCATGACAATCGAAAACGCTGCCACGCCCAAGCCACCGATCTTGTCATACATCAAAGATCTTCCAAACATCTGCTCGCTCGCGGGACTGGGATGTTCTTTGCTGGCGATTTATTTTGCGATAATAGAGCTTTATCCTGCGGCGATGATTGGCATGATTTGGGCTGTTGGGTTTGATTGGGCGGATGGGTTGATTGCCCGTCGGATGAAAGGTCGCACGGGCGATGATCGCGCGTTTGGTGGCACGCTTGATTTGTTGATCGACATTGTCAGCTACGGCGTAACACCTGCCGTATTGATCCTAAGTTACGGCGAGTTCAGTCCTTGGTTCCTGCCCGTCGTGTTTGTCACTTTGGTCTTTGGTGCGATCCGTTTGAGTTATTTCAGCACTTTCGGGTTGTCGGGCGATGCAAAATACACGGGGCTCGCAATTGATAACAACAGCATCAGTCTTGTCTTTATTGTTATGTTTGCAGGCTACTTTGAGCGCCCGACATTTGCGATTATTCTAGCGATGAGCGCCCTGTGTCTCGCGGTGTTGAACGTCTCACAAATCAAGACGCCCAAACTGTCCGGAAACCCAGTCAATGTTGCCATTCTGGCGCTGTACACGCTCTTGGCGACCCTGTTTTACAGCTGGTCCTTGCTGCAATCATAGGAAGAACCAACCTGATCGACGTTGCCAACTTGAACAACGCGTTGCCACAGAAAGAGAATTGAACGGCCGCGGCTTTAGTTCATTGGCTGCGAGTTTGAGTATTGCGGGACTTTGCTCATGCGGCGAATATCGGCAATGCTGGCTGCGATTGCAGCATGGCCGAAGGTGGGTGAAGGTCCGGAAAGGGCCGCAGCGCGACAGTCAGGGTTTGTCTGAAAAAGTGAAATTGTACAGCCTGTCGATGACCGCTCTAAAGCCCAAAGCGGAACCCTTTTTTCTCGATGTTTTCACTTTAAGTTCTATTGTTCTCGATGCCCGCACAGGCTCCTCCGCCGTATCTTAGAACCGCTGACTCCCACGACCCTCAACCCGAGTGATTAGACGTTTTGCTCAGATAATCCCTGGTTACAGGTACAACCATCTGACCTCGGCTTAACTGAAACTGAAATACAACCAAGCCCTGTTCCGAAAAGGCCATCTCGGATACGATCAGATAGTATCGCCACATTCGCAGAAACCGATCATCGTAGAGGTCGCGGATCGATTCCAGATTGGCCTCGAACTTTTCCTGCCAACATTGAAGCGTTCGCGCGTAGTGGCCGCGCCAGACTTCAACATCTGTGGTCACCAAGTCCTGCTTTTCAATCTCCTTCATGGCTTCGGACATTGATGGTGCATATCCGCCGGGAAAAATGTATTTGTGAATCCATGGTGACGTTCGACCGGGTGGGGTGGATCGACCGATTGTATGCACCAATGCGACGCCGTCCGGTTTCAGATTCTCACGCAGCTTGCGAAAGAAAGTTGGATATTGGGGCCGACCAACGTGCTCCATCATTCCGACCACAACGATACGATCAAATTCTTCGTTGACGTCCCGATAGTCGATCAGGCGGAATTCGACCATATTCCCGACACCTGCCGCTTCGGCTCTTCTTTTTGCATATTCCAACTGCACTTTGGACAAGGTCACGCCAACCACCTTCGCTCCATAGTCTCGCGCCAAGGTAATTGACATGCCGCCCCAACCACAGCCGATATCCATCACTGTCATTCCTGGTTCGATTAAGAGCTTCTTGGCTATGTGCACCTTCTTTGCTACCTGGGCCTCTTCGATGCTTTGCCCCGGGTCTGAGAAAAAGGCGCAGGTATATTGAAGGTCCTGGTCGAGAAAAAGTTCATAGAGATCAGCGGAAAGGTCATAATGATGTTCGACATTTCTGCGCGCGATATGAACGGGATTATACTGTGCGATACGTCTAAGTGACTTGCGCAGCCCTGTAACCGACGTGCCGTAACGCCCACCACCATAGTTGTTTGCATTGCGCACAATTAGCGAAACAAAGCCGCGTAAATCGTTTTGCGAAATTGTTAGAGTCTCATCCATATAGGCTTCGCCCAAGGCGAGATCGCCGTTCATTACCAATTTGCGCGGAAGCGCTTTGTCGTGGAGGGTTATGGCTGAACTGGGCCCTTTTCCGCAGCCATAGGTGCTACAACGCCCATCCGGCCAAGTCACCGCAAGCTCACCTTCCTGGATGATCTTGGTCAAAAGGCGGTCAAGCAACGACACCCACAATGTGACATCCTCCAATGCTCCCAAGATTAGACTACACTCCATGGCGATGGCACAAGTTGAAGGAGCATATTATGTCCGCTTAGCCCGCAGAGCGGTCGGTCATGCGCGTAGATCATGCCACATTGATTAGGTAGGTTCCCAAATACTCGCCGATGATCGCCGCGCGAGCATAATCGAAAAAGCGCCCTGCGCTGAATTCCTGCCGCATGGACTAGACATAACTGCGTGTTCGCGGCAATTGGGTGCGCCTTTATCGAACTGTCGACAAAGTAGGGAACACCCATGACTTCATGCTGCCTGAGCGATGGAACGGTCCCGCAGCAACCAAGTTCTTTGCCAAAGCTTTGTCGTCAAACGGAAGCCCTGGCAAAATCGTAATCGAAAAGTGCGAAGCCAACGCAGCAGGTATTCAAGAAGTGAACAGGATCCTGAAGCGATTTGGTTGTCCGGCTAAAGTACAGACAATAAGGTCGAAACTCCTGAATAACCTGATCGAGCAAGAACATCAGTTCACAAATCAGCGTGTTCGACGCATGTGTGTGTTCAAATCTTTCGCATCCGCGTCCGCTAACTTGGATGGCATCGAAGTCGTCTATATGATCCGAATACAGCAGTTCTCTAGCGCTACAACTTCGGGCTTTCGGTTGTTTGCTGAGATCGCAGGACAGATGTGTCCAGCATGTCGCTAACTCTGGCCGTTCTAAAAGTTAGCAACACAACCGTTCAGCACCCGAAAGAGCGACGAATACAGATAGTTTTCGAGTGAGAGGACTGTTTTCGCTTGTTTTTATTGGGTACTCCAAGCGTGGCGAGAATTCATGAGAAAATTCTACACGGAGCTGCTTTCAATCAGTCCAGCATGCAGCAAATTCTGCAATGATGATTGAATTCATCGGGCCCACTTCGGGTCCTGATGAATTCTGGCAATAGGAACGGCCCATGATGTCTGGCCCAACGGAGTTTGCAGGAATGGCGGCAATCTCGATCTGTGAGGCACCATCGCTCTCCTTGAATGATCAAAAGTTGCTTCTGGAACGCCAAGTTGCGAGGGTATTGCGCGCCGCGGCGGCGGCTCACGAAAACACTCCAGGAACAGAATTGGAAACAATGAACTATCTGGCCGTTGCTGACTCGATTAGCGCAATCATGGTCATCGGGAACGCGTTTCGGCGATTGTGACGCAGCGCTGTAGTGGTTTGACTCCTTGACCTTTGAAGTGGACCCTAAAATGAAACCGCCACCGCGCCCGCACGAATGAAACTCGCCCGATCAGCACGCCTTCGGCCAGTGCTGTTCTGCTCGACAAACCTTAACAAGGAGCGCTTCGATGCCAGTCACTCTACTTAGCCTTTTCGATGAAGACGAAAAGACCAAGGGCCTGTTGTTTTTTTTTAGACGCGGCAGACCATTACCCAGTCCTTGTCTCAGGGAGTTCCCGACATGTCCGCCAAAGACGTCAAATTCAGTGCTGATGCGCGCAACCGAATGCTAACAGGGATCAACATGCTGGCGAACACTGTCAGGATCACTCTTGGTCCCAAAGGTCGTAACGTCATTTTGGACAGATCCTACGGTGCCCCGCGTATCACCAAGGACGGCGTTACTGTTGCCAAAGAATTCGAGCTTCCGGATCACTTTGAAAACATGGGAGCCCAGATGGCGAAGGAAGTCGCGTCCCGCACCAACGAAGAGGCTGGCGATGGCACAACCACTGCTACCGTTCTGGCTCAGGCGATCGTCAAGGAAGGGATGAAGGCCGTTTCCGCTGGCATGAATCCGATGGATCTGAAGCGAGGTATTGAACAAGCCGTCCGGGTCGTCGTCGCAAAGATCAAGGACCTGTCCCGACCGGTTGGCGACAGTGCTGAAATTGCGAAGGTAGGGGCTATCTCCGCCAACGGAGATGTAGCGATTGGTCGTCAGATCGCCCATGCGATGGCTGCGGTCGGCACTGAAGGCGTAATCACGGTTGAAGAGAGCAAGGGATTGGAGATCGAAACCGATGTGGTCGAAGGTATGAATTTCGATCGCGGTTACCTTAGCCCATATTTCATAACAAATGTGGTCAAGATGAGCGTAGAGCTGGAAGACTGCGTTATCCTGTTCCACGAGAGCAAGTTGTCGTCTCTTGCCGACATGGTGCCGTTGCTCGAAGCAGTCATGGAAGCCGAAAAGCAGCTTCTGGTTGTTGCCGAGGACGTGGAGGGCGATGCGCTGGCCATGCTTGTGGTCAACAAGCTTCGTGGTGGATTGAAAGTTGCCGCCGTGAAGGCGCCTGGGTTTGGGGATAGCCGCAGGGAGATGCTGGAGGATCTCGCGATCCTGACAAGCGGTCAAGTGATCTCGACCGATTTGGGGACCAAACTTGAAACCGTCACGCTGGACATGCTCGGTGCCGCAAAGAAAGTCGTCATCTCCAAGGATGATACGACTGTCATTGATGGCGCGGGCGACAAATCAGCAATCACTTCACGGGTCGCCCAGATTCGCTCCCAAATCGAAGATACGACGTCCGACTACGAACGGGAAAAGCTGCAGGGTCGTCTTGCTAAACTGACAGGCGGGGTCGCCATCATCCGGGTCGGAGGGGCCACGGAGATTGAGGTAACGGAACGCAAAGACCGGGTTGACGACGCGTTGAACGCCACTCGCGCGGCGGTTCAGGAAGGTGTTGTTCCAGGCGGTGGTGTTGCGCTGCTCCATTCAGACAAAGCGCTTGCGACCCTTAAAGGTGCCAACTCCGACCAGGATGCCGGCATCAGGATCGTCCGGCGATCAATCCAGGCACCGCTGCGCCAGATTGTCGAAAATGCCGGCGTGGACGGATCGGTCGTCGCGGCAAAGATCATCGAAAGCGAAAACCCATCCTTCGGGTTCGACGCTCAAACGGAAACTTATGTCGACATGTTGAAAGCGGGGATCATTGACCCCACCAAAGTTGTCCGGGTTGCTCTGGAAGATGCGGCGTCGATTGCAAGCCTTCTGATCACAACCGAGGCGATGGTCGCACAAAAACCCTACAGGTCTGGAACTGCGTCAGATTTGGGATCCTTGAGGGCGTGACGCAGGTCTTTTGACCCAACTACGGGACCACCACAATGCAGTCGGTTGGTCTGTGACATGCAAACGTATTGAGAGAATCCAACCTGCAAGGAACTCAGATGTCAAAAGGTGACAAGAGGCGCGGCAACCGCGAAGTTAAAAAACCAAAGAAAGCAAAGGAAAAAATCGTGGCGACGGCCGATTTCTCAAAGGGTCAGAAGCCGGTCAAGATAGGGAGTAAGAAAAAGTAATTTCCATTGTCGCAAGACGAAGATTGCAACCAAGGCGGTGCGTGCAGGATTCCCGTCGTCAGGAAGGGATGTAGACATGGGCAATAGCCGCAACTCCGGCCCATGGTGTCCGAAGGCCATTGGAGCGCCGCTTTGGCATGCTTCGCAATTTGGTTTCCGAAGTTTCTGATCTATACCCGGATTGATTCATAACTCACTATAACGATGCGTTAGGATTCCTCCCAGAGCGCGAGGCTTGTGAAGCGCAAGCTATCGCGGAGAGTGTTGCGCCGGGTGTTGGCAAGGACGTCATGACCTCGAGGGACCTCGGGAAGACGATAGAACGGGATACGGCTGGCCAGATGATGAACATGGTGAACTCCGACTTTCCCGGCGTTCCAACTCAGCATTCCGGGCAGTGCGAAGTGTGAACCGACTTCAAGCGCCGCATCCTGAATGCTCCAATCATTTTGCCGCTGCCAACTGGTTTCCTCGAACTGGTGCTGCACGTAGAAGAACCACGTGCCAGCAATTGCAGCGCGGAACATCGTCGGCAGAAACACGAACAACAGGACGTTCAAGTATCCGGCCGCGTGATCTAAGACCGGCGCGAGAAGTTACCGCTGACAATAATCTCGTTGATCAATTTGGCGACTGCCGAATGGGTTTCTAGCTCTAATTCCGAACCTTTGGCACACTCGTGAGTCACGGCAGCATCGCGCAAAACCCCGACGATCTCACGTTCCTGAAGAAGATTGAGATCGTTTAAGGCAAGTAGAAGAGCCTCGCAGATCGAGAGTGCAGCCATGCCTGCGGGATCTTGGTGGTCTGACATTGGGGTCATTCCTTTTAAAGTCATTGGAGTCGTGACCAGGCGAGGTGGTGATGGTTTTTCTATTGTCACATGAGTTTTGGTATTTTGGACTGATCGAAAGTAGCCTCAATACCAAATTCTTCGTAGAGTCTTTGCAGGCTCGGGGAAATCCAACGATGAACACCAACACTAGCCCGCTAACACAGAAACTCTCGGCATTTGTTGCCTTGGCAGAGGCGGAACTGGCCGTTTTGGCACAATTGCACCAGCGGAGGAGAACCTTTGAGGCTGGCCGAGATCTTGTTCATCAGGGACAATCGGAACAGGCTGCCTATATCCTCGCCGCAGGCTGGGTTGTTTCATATAAGATTCAGCCTGACGGATCACGCCAAATCGTCGATTTCCAGATTCCAGGGGATTTCCTTGGACTGCGCAGCGTTTTGCTGCACACGTCAGACCATGGCATTGAGCCGATTGTTGAAATCGAAGCCGCCGAGGTTCTGGTGAGTGATCTTTTGCAAGCCTTCGCAGAGACACCTCGGCTTGCCACTGCAATTTTATGGGCCGTGTCACGCGACGAAGCGATGGTTGTCGAACATCTTGTCGGGCTTGGGCGGCGTGATGCGGATGCGCGCATGGCACATTTCCTACTGGAACTTGGAGTCAGGCTGTCGCTTGTGGGGATGGGCAGCAAGAAAGGCTATGCCTGCCCGCTCACACAGTACCATCTTGCCGATGCACTGGGATTGAGCGCCATTCACGTCAACCGCGTCCTGCGCAAACTCAGGGAGGACGAGTTGGTTACATTTCAGGATGGGTTTGTGACTTTCAATAACTATGAGGGTCTGGTTAAACTGGCGGATTTCGATCCAGCGTATCTGGATCAGAAGCGGCCGCTTCTGGCCTGATTGGGCCCACAATCTGGTTTTGGACGATCCTGCTTACATCTCCAACGCGTGACGTTACATCAGCGCCCGACTGGCTTCCTTGAGTTCCTTGTGAGCCTCTTCATCATTTTCTGCTTCATGGGCACTTTCAGCGGCCTGATAGTGTTTCAATGCCGTCGCCTTTTTGGGGCCTTCAGGCGCTTTGTCCCAGGCGGCCTTGACGGAGGCCATGTGCTTGACGGTGTGGTTTTCCTGACTCTGGTCTTCATCATTCATTGGAATGTCCTTTCCTAGACGGTCCGAGAATAAGAAGCGCGAGACTCATACAGCTCTTTTGGGGAGCTCCATGTTCCCCGCGCCCCTCAGATACTCAAAAAAAATGCCAACCAAATATACAGCGGACACATGTTACCTAACGGGTTTCAGAGCGCATTCGTACTGACGCAGGTTAGCCCGCTTGAGCCAGATAAAAGATCCGCGCAAGTATCAGAGCGCCCATGAGTGAAATCAGCATCCAATAGATCGGGATCCGGGGGCCGGAATACTTTATTGTCTCAGGCAATTTCGAAACGCGATGCGACACGCGCTTAGGTAACAATGCCACCAACTTTGTCGCCACACTGCCGCTCGTATGATCAAGCGTGGGTACATCTCTGACTGTTGAAAGATGTGCTTTCAGCCGGGCATGCGCTGCAACTCGGCCCAGAAGTGTAAGCTCACGAGCCTCGGTCCAAGGCTCGAGCCCGAGACGCGCAAGGGCTGACAAAACCGTGACTGTTGCACCGGTTTTGTCTTCACCCACTTCTGCAAGCAGGAAAGGGTCGTAGTCGGAGCCATCCGGGCGAAGAACATCTGATACTGACATGATTTTTCCTTTCGGACTGGGGGAGCGGCGCTCAACAAAAGTCGTTGGGACAAAGATACCGACCAACGCGTTGGATACCGCATTCAATATTGCTTGATTGCTGCAAGGCGCAAAGACTTGCATCCGCCTGGATGCGCCACCTTCTAGCCCCGATTACCGGGAGTGAGGCTGTTGCACACATCCTGACAGTAAAGAACCTGATGGGTACTAACTTCGATCAGCATAAAGCCCGTGAGTTGGGAATAATATAGCCCTAAGTGCTGTGACTTGACGGGGCATCTGGACTGATGCGGCCGACCATGGTCGGTACCGGAAATCCAGCGATCAATTCAACGGAGGTATGGGATGCTCACGCGTTCGATCAGGTCAAAGGTGACGTTCACCAATGCCTTCAGGTTGGGAAACAGCGATATCGTGTTTCCGGCTGGCGCGTATGAAATTCTCTTCGAGGAGGAGTTGCTGCAAGGCGTCAGCTTTGAGGCTTACCGACGCACCGCGACCTACCTGATGGTCAGGGGTCGAGGGAGTCATGTCGGTCAAACAACGATGCATATGACAACACAAAAGGATCTGGAGCACGCCATTGCCTGCGACTAGGCCCGTTGTGAAACAATTCAACATAGCGAAGCGGCGCTTTCTCCGCTGGAGGACTTGATATGACCAATCCTGAATGGCTGAAACCTGGTATGTATGGCGCGCTGCTCGGCGCGGTGTTTGTCGGCGTCGTTGGATTTTCTTGGGGCGGCTGGATGACCGGCGGAAGCGCGAACAAGTTGGCAAGCGAAATGGCGCGGGACCAGGTGATCGCGGCGCTCGTGCCAATTTGCCACGACATGTCCCGCACGGATAATCAGCGTTTAGCAAAGCTCGCGACGATCCAGGCTGCCACGTCGTACAAGCGACGCGACGCCGTGATGGATGCGGGTTGGGCGACCATGCCTGGTTCCGATTCCCCGAACCGCGATCTCGCCAAAGCGTGCATTGAAGGACTGAACCTTGATGCATCTTAATATGATTGCGTTAATGCCGCCCTCATCAATTTACACTGGTTTGCTACGGTCAGTGGGATGCTTAGATTGCAACTGGAAAGTGACCATGGAACCTGTTCGACCCTTGATGTTAGAAAGCGGGATATCGATGCAAGCTGTCTGAAATTTCCCTCAGGTACAATCTATCGCAGCGCAACAAGCGATCACACCGGCTCAGCCAAACCAACCGGGCCCGTCAGGTCCGAATTGAAAATAGGCATGAACTACAGCGCTCTTATTGGGGAAACAAACGCGCCGGATGTCGCGAGAATTCGATTATGCAAGGAAAACTTGCCAAAACTAACGGGGATAGCGAAGCCTTCCTAAATTTGAAGTTGTTGTAACTTCTCAAATAGCGCTCCTTGGTCCGATACCGAGCCTCATGTGCTGATTTGCTTAGCAACGCGCCGTAGTAAATCGGCACTTCAAACCCCATATACTGATAGGCTACGTGCGAATTTTCGGGTCTGACCGACGCACCGAGGTCTCAGTGGAAAATCCGAAATCGATTGGGATCAGGTCTTTCAATGACCTGTTATTAGGTCTGCCGTCCTGCTGAACCGTCGAATAAGGAAACCGACAATCAGGGCGGCAAAGGCCGGTTCAGCCAATCTCGAAAAATCCTGAGAGTCGCGCCGGAGCGGGCTGGCGAAGCCTACCTGGCCCTTAATCGAAAGGACCACCGCAATGGATGACCAATTCAGCAAGACCATCGCAGTTTTCGACTGGCCATTCACAGTGCCCGGTTTCGCAGAAACGCTCCCCGCCGGTGAGTATGAAATCGAAACCGAACTCGCCTCGCCTCCGGATCAACAAGACCCTGAAGCTTGGAAGGCCTCGGTTGTTGTCCACCTGCATCCACGCATTTCCCATCCGGGATTAACCCGGAGCCTAACCGTTTCATTGATTGATCTCGACAATGCCCGCGCGAAGGACAAGCTTTCAGGAAGAGAGCTGTCTGATGTTTTTCTGGAAGAAATGCTGGCAGACCCAATGGTGCAGCTTGTGATGCAGGCCGACGGGGTATCCGAGGCCCAATTGCGCCATCTTTACTCGGGATCGCGGACAACGCGGGAGAATATCGATCTCGTTGACCAAAGTCCCAAAGACGATACCCCGCAAGTTTTTTCGCAGGACAGCTCTGAAATTCAGAACGCCGAAAATGAAGGGATGCCATGCCAACAGGCCACTTCGCTTGTACCTGAATGAAGGGGAAGAAGCGAATGCCTGAGTCAATGGAAAGCGAGGAACTGATGCAAAAGAAGAAGGAATTCATCGTCTCGGACCCGCCAAAGCGTGCGCTTGCCGATGCGCCCAAGGAACGGTTCTGCTTGCGCTGCAAAACCTCTTTCTGGAGCGAAGGTTTTGGCGAACGCATCTGTTCCCGCTGTAAGGGCACCTCAGCTTGGCGCGCGGCTGTGCCGGAAGGCGCCGGTCAAGGTCGCCGCCGCTCTGGCGGCCGGTCGTGACAGATCCCTTGATTGTTTTTAGGGCTGCCTGGCGTCGTTGTCCGAGATAATGCGAAAGCCCCCTTCGTCCGCAGTGCCTACCTATCACAACGCACGGATCTCGCCCGCGCAGCGAATGGCCGGTTTGATGAAGCTGCGTTGCGGCGTGGCCTGACCCGATGAATGGCAGCTTTGGGCCGTATATGTATCTCAAGCTAACGACTGAAAAAAGCGCTACGCGTTGGTTCTAGGGTTTTTGACTGTGCTGCCGGGAATGAGCCTGAACCCTACGTCTTTAGCGGATTTCACGGGCTCTCCATTTATCTGCGCCAAAACCATTTCTGCAGCGATTTGACCGATTTTCAGATGTGGTACTGCGATGGAAGTCAAGCGATATGGCTGAATAGCTGAAATAGGCAGGTCTCCCCATCCTGCGATACCGATATCCTCTGGTACACGAAGGCCGATCTTTTGCGCGTATTGCAGGCCGCCAATGGCCATGTTGTCGTTTTGATAGAAAATGGTTTCAATATCTCGGTGGGCAGCCAAAAGCTGCTCGGTTCCATAAAACCCAGTATAGAATCCGGGGGTGTCTTTGAGCAGAAGTTGCTTTTCCAGACGACCATTGGCATCATCGATGGACTTGGAAAAGCCGTTTAGTCGAGCCGTTGCCGCATTGGCAACGTCGTGCGACGTGCCAACGTATCCAAACTTTCGGTACTCCATCCCTGCAAGATAGCGGCCCATGCTGTAGCCGCTGTCAAAGTGGTTCAGGCCAACGCACATGTCCAGCGGGCTGGAATTGAAGTCCCAGATCTCAACCAAAGGGATGCCTGCGCTGCGCAGCATTTGTATAGCCTTCGGGCTGTGTGAACGACCCGTGACAATCAGTCCGGCCGGCTGCCAGGACAGAACCGTTTCAATCCATTTTTCTTCGTGGTCGATTTCGTGCTCGGTCAGACCCAATACCGTCTGGTGGCCAAACGCACCTAACTTGCGATCAATGCCTTCAAGCACCTGAGCAAAGATTTCATTGCCCAATTCCGGGATACTGACGCCGACAAATGTAGACTTTTTGTCGCCCGCAAACACAGTCGCCAAACGATTCGGCAGATACCCCAGGCGATCAACCTCGGCCATGACCTTGGCCCGCGTCTTTTCCGAAAAACCGCCTCCATCCCGTAAGACTCGGCTGGCGGTCATCTTGGAAACACCCGCAGCCTTGGCCACTTCGGCCAAGCTTATTTTGTTGTTTCTATTAGATTTATCCGGATCGCTGCTCATTTACGTTACGGGTAACTCTTTTTTATTGACATCTGTGTGGCCTGCGAGAATGCTAGCGTAACGTTACGGGTAACTCAATACGTTGTTGAGGATCAGCAGGGTTACCGCGATCTGGGAGGAGGCCACAGTGCCCGGCACTGCACAAAACAATCTGTTCTTTGACGGGATAAAGAAGCATTTCGGTGGCACCTATGCCCTGCGCGATGTGTCCCTGAATATTGAGCGAGGCGAAATCGTTGCTTTGTTAGGTGAAAACGGCGCGGGTAAATCCACCCTTATCAAGATACTCGGCGGCATCCACAAAGCGGACGAGGGTCGGGTCCTAATCGATGGCGAATCGTACGAACACCGCCCGGGCGGTTTTGGTGAGCGCCAGTCAGTTGCCTTTATCCACCAGGATCTGGGGATGATCGAATGGATGACAGTGGCTGAAAACATTGCTTTAGCCTTGGGGTATTCGCGCAAAAACGGGCTGATCAACTGGACGACAGTAGATGAATTTGCGCAACAAGCGCTGGACAAAGTCGGTTGCGAGTTCGACCCGACAACCCGCGTTCAGGATCTTTCGCGTACCGAAAAATCGCTTGTCGCCATTGCGCGGGCGTTGGCTGTGGATTGCGATTACCTGGTTTTAGACGAACCTACCGCTTCGCTGCCTGCCGATGAGGTTGAGCGTTTGTTCGAAGCCCTGCGTCCGCTGAAGGAGCAGGGCGTCGGCATGATTTATGTCTCGCACCGGTTGGATGAGATCTTTCAGATTGCAGATCGTGTAGCCGTATTGCGCGATGGGGAGCTGGTCGGTTTGCGCAGCATTGATCACACAACACCAGAAGAGCTTGTGTACATGATCGTCGGGCGGAAAACCCGGCAGGTGATTAAACCGGATACCCCGCCAGGAGAGACCGTTCTTCAGGTCACCGATCTGAACATGGATGCGGCGCATAATGTCAGTTTCCAGCTGCAATCCAACGAGATTGTGGGTCTGGTCGGCCTGCGCGGCGCGGGGCACGAAAATGTCTCGCGCGCATTGTTCGGCGCCGAAGTGTTTGACGGGCAGATCGCCCTGCGCGGCGAGGCACCGGATTTGTCGTCGCCGCAAGCGGCCATGGCGTCCGGTGTCGGGCTGGTTGCCCGGGACAGAACTGAGGAGTCTGTGGCAATGTCGCTGACGATCCGGGAAAACACGTTCCTGAATCCTGCGGCCATCGGGCGGACACTGTTGTCTTTCATGAGCCACCGTTCAGAGGCTGAAAGCGCCGCCCGCATCGGTGCGGATGTAGCGTTGTCGCCGAATGATCAAAGTATGACAATTGAAAGCCTTTCCGGTGGAAACCAGCAGAAAGTGGTGATCGGGCGGTGGTTGGAAACAAAGCGCAAGTTGTTGATCTGTGAAGATCCGACTGCGGGCGTTGATGTCGGTGCCAAGGCGGAAATCTATGCTTTGCTGAACCGGGCAATGGAAGACGGTGTGGGCATCATCGTAGTTTCAACCGATTTCGAAGAAGTTGCCGCCATTTGCCACCGCGCCATTGTCTTCAGTCAGGGCCAGATCGTGCAGGAACTGACAGGTACCGAATTGACGACTGAGAACCTCATACAGGCAGCCTCGGCGTCGAACGCAGTTGCGAGTTAGGGAATACAAAATGCAATCGCTTGAATCCAGCGCACTGGAACCCACAAAGGCTGAGCTGAAAAATGCTTCGCTCAAAACCCGAATTCTGCGCTTTCTTCCGGTTTATGGGCTCGTGCTGTTGACCGTATTTCTGATCGTTCTGTTTTCGATCCTGTTGCCGAATACTTTTCCGACGCTTTTGAATTTGCGAGCAATCATTTCGGACAAGGCAATCATTGCACTGCTGTCGCTAGGGGCCATGATCCCGATGGCGGCCGGTCGGATCGATCTGACAGTTGGGTACGGGATCGTGCTGTGGCACATATTGGCGATCTCATTGCAGACGACGTTCGGTATTCCCTGGCCAATTGCAGTCGCGATTGTTCTTTCACTGGGCTTGTTGACCGGTTTCCTGAACGGTTTGCTTGTCGAAGTCGCAAAGATCGACAGCTTTATTGCCACTCTGGGCACCGGAACAGTACTGTACGCGCTGGCTCTGTGGCACACGGGCGGTCGCCAGATGGTCGGTGCGTTGCCGGACAGTTTCTATGCCATCAACGGCACCTTTATATTCGGCCTGCCGATCACCGGGTTTTATGTGTTGGGCATTACCGTCGCGATGTGGCTGATCTTGGAATATACACCCATTGGCCGTTACCTGTACGCAATCGGTGCCAATCAGCGCGCCGCGCAGCTGAACGGTATACCAACGCGAAAGTTCGTCATTGGAGCGTTTATGTCATCGGGCCTAATCACCGCTTTCGCAGGGGTGTTGCTGGCGTCGAAACTGCGGATCGGGCAAGCCTCGGTCGGCCTTGAATTCCTGTTACCTGCTTTGGTTGGGGCCTTTCTGGGGTCCACCACCATCAAGCCGGGACGCGTGAATGTCTGGGGAACAGTTGTGGGTGTCGCGATCCTGGCTGTTGGTATCTCGGGCATTCAGCAATTCGGTGGATCCTTCTGGGTCGAGCCGATGTTCAACGGTGTCACGTTGCTGATCGCAATCGGTATTGCCGGTTACGCTCAGCGTCGCAAAGGCGCCAACAAGTAAAAGCATAAGGGAGGAGATTATGCTGAAACGGACTTTTATGGCGGTATCCGCCGCTGCCCTGCTAACGGGCCAGGGTGTGCCGGTCATGGCCGAGACAGCCTTTGACGGACCAACAAGCGGACCCACAGCCGCCGAGGGCAAGTCGATTGTCGTCGTGGCGGGTGATCTGAAAAACGGCGGTATTCTTGGCGTCACCAATGGTGTCGAAGAGGCCGTCGGAACTATCGGCTGGGAGGTTCGCGTGCTGGACGGCGCCGGTTCCATTCAGGGCCGCACAGGCGCTATCGGTCAGGCAATGGCCCTGCAGCCGGACGGGATCATCATCAACGGTTTTGACGCAGTCGAACAGCAAGCGGCACTCGAAGGCGTTGTGAACGCTGGTATTCCAATGGTCGCATGGCATTCAGGTCCCAAGATCGGCTGCGATGCGCCGGGCGGGATATTTGCCAATGTATCGACCGATGCCATGACCGTGTCCGAAGTGGCTGCGGAATGGGCGTTGGATGATGGTGGCGACAATGTCGGTGCAGTTATTTTCACGGATTCGACGTATCAGATTGCCATTGATAAGGCGGACCGCATCAAGGAAACGATCGAAGCCGCAGGCGGCACTGTTTTGGAATACGTGGACACTCCGATTGCCGATACTTCGGCGCGGATGGGTCCCCTGACCACGAGCCTGTTGCAGAAATATGGCGATCAGTGGACGCACGCTTTGGCGATCAATGATCTTTATTTCGACTTCATGGGTCCCGCGCTGGCCGCTGCTGGTATCTCGTCCGATGATGGCCCTCAGGCCGGATCTGCCGGGGATGGATCCGAGGCCGCGTTTCAGCGTATCCGCGGCGGCAGTTATCAGACCATTACCGTGGCCGAACCGCTGAACCTTCAAGGCTGGCAACTGGTGGATGAGCTGAATCGTGCCATCCAGGGTGAGCCGTGCTCGGGCTATGTGACATCGCCCGCGTTGGTGAACGAGGACGGTCTGGCCAAACTGGGCGACAGCAACCAGTTTGACCCCGACAGTCCCTACCGCAAAGCCTACGCAGAAATCTGGGGCAAATAAAAACACCGGCGGTTCCAATCTACTGCGATAGGAACCGCCGTCGACAAGGATAACACAGCGCAATGCCAATTTAGCGGTCAATTGATCGCCATGGCGGAGCTTTGCGCAGAGGAGGAAACCATGAGCGACCAGCCATTGGTTCAAATGCAAGGAATTACTAAGCGCTTCGGCGGTGTAACCGCACTGCAAGATGTTGATCTGACCGCATACGCGGGTGAGGTTCTGGCCATCGTTGGTGACAACGGTGCGGGAAAATCCACGTTGATCAAAATTCTGACCGGAGTGCACCAACCCACCGAAGGACGGATATTGATGGACGGCAAACCGCTGGAAATGTCCAGCCACTCGGACGCGATTGCGCACGGGATTGACGCGGTGTATCAGACGCTTGCTTTGGCGGACCATCTGTCGCCTGCGGCCAACATGTTTTTGGGAAACGAATTGACCAAGAACTTTTTTGGCATGGCTTTCTTGGACAACAAGCGCATGAAATTCGAGGCCGCGCGCGTTTTGGAGGAACGGTTGGGCGTTCGTCTGCGGTCAATGGACGTAATGACCGAAAGCCTGTCTGGCGGGCAGCGGCAGGCCGTCGCGATTTCGCGCGCGGTTTACCACGAAGACCTGCGTCTACTGGTGATGGATGAACCCACTGCAGCCTTGGGTCCGCAGGAAACGGCCCGCACACTGAAGCTGATCAAATCGCTGCGCGAGCAGGGGTTGGCGGTCATTCTGATTTCGCACTCGTTGGATGATGTGTTCGAGGTCTCGGACCGCATTCATGTGCAACGCCGCGGCCGTGCCGTTGGTGTTGTCAAAACTGCGGAAAGTTCCGTTCAAGACGTTCTGGGCCTGATTGTAGGTGCCCAGGATGCGGCCGCGTGAAGGAGAACGAGATGTCCGCGACCACGACAAACCCTGAACAAAAAACTCTCATGGACCGGTTGGAGCCCTATCTGGCCTTTATCGGCCCCATGGTCATGATCCTTGCGATCCTCATCTTCATGGGCATCGCCGAACCTGCGCGGTATTTCCGCCTGAGCAACCTAAACCTGATCTTGCTGGATGCGGCGCTATACATGCCAATGGCGATGGCGATGACCTTTGTCATAACGCAGCGCGGGATTGACCTGTCGATTGGCTCAATCGCGGCATTTTCTGCCATCATGATGGCCTTTCTGATCAAGCAATACGGCTTCCCTGCATGGGTGGCGGTACCGCTGGCCATTCTGATGGGGGCCATCATGGGCCTGATCAATGGTTTGGTCATAACCCGGTTCAAGGTTCCTGACCTGATCGGTACACTGGCGATGGACCTGGTCTATCGCGGCCTTGCCCTGGTAATTGCCAAGGGTCTGGTGCTGGCGCGTTTCCCCGACCTGATTACGGATATCGGGCGCGGGCAGATTCCCGGCTTTATCCCGATCCCGGTTGTCTTGGGGCTGCTCACCATGGCCGTAGGCTATGTGGTGCTGACCCGCACCTATTTCGGGCGTTACACCATTGCTATCGGGTCCAATCCCGAAGCCAGTGAAATGACCGGCGTCGCTGTCGATCGTAACAAGATTTATGCCTATGTGCTGATGGGTGCTGCGGCCGCGATGGCGGGTGTCATGTTGACGGGCAAGCTGAACGCTATCCAGGCGACTTCGGCCCCGTATTTCAATCTGCACGTCATTGCGGCGGTTGTTGTTGGTGGAACATCCCTGTTTGGGGGAAGGGCGTCGATACTGGGTTCGCTGGCAGGCGTGTTGCTGCTGTCGATGATGATCAACGCATTGGTGACCTTGCGGATCGAGTTTTTCTGGCAATCCGTCGCCTCGGGCGTGGTGATTGTCAGCTCCGTGGCGCTGTACACCTGGATGCAAAAGAAAGACCGGGACGGTGCGCATGGCCTGATGGCCGCGCTGCGCAGCAAAGAGGCGCAGAAACTGCTGCGGTTCTCGACCGTGCTGATCGGCGCACTGATCCTGTTGCTAGCCCTTGGGGCGGGTCTGGCAACCGAGCCTACGCCAAGCGGCTAAGGCAGACAAAAAGTGGTGCGCCGGGAGGTAGGAGTCCCGACGCACCTGCAAGACCCCACAATGTTCGCGAAAGGGAGGACTTACCGTGAAACAATTGAACAAAGCCTTACTGACGACAAGCGCATTTTGCCTGTGTGCTGCTGCCGCCTTGGCGGAAGGCAATCTGCCATTGAAAGAGCTGCCAGGTATCGCAGACCGCGACTACTGGGTACCGGGCGAGGTGAATGCCGACGGCAAGCTGGAAGCGTTGCAAGCCATGACCGGTGCCGAGGCGGTAAAATATTCGGGCGCGCAGGACGGGCCGGTGCAAATTGCGCTGATCTATCCGTCTGCGGATACGTCGGATTTCTGGGCACGTAACTATTTGGCGATGACCAAACGCTTGGACGAGTTGGGGATCGAATTCGAGACAACAGAATTTGCCAGCCGTCAGATCGAACATAGCCTGCAGTCGACCTATGCCAATCAGGTGGTTCAGGACGCGGATTTGTATGACTTCGTGATCTTTGGCCCATCGGAACTCGCCATTCAGGCAGACAACATCGACAAGATGTCAGGCAGCGATGGTTTTTCTACTTTCGTCTGGGCGTTTCACACGCCGCCCAAGGCTTTGGAAAACCAGCCGGATGCATGGTTCGACTTCAGCTCGGCCGCAGGTGCGCTGACCATGTGCGACTACATGCTGGAACGTCTGGGCAAGGATGTGACTATGGCGATGAATCGCGGTATTCCGGGCATCACTGATGATCAGCGCTCGGGCGATTTCAAAGCCTGTGTAGAAGAGAAAGGCAACTGGAACACCGTTTATGAACATTACGGTGAATACCAGCGCGAAGGTGGGTTTGAGGGCACTAGCCTGATCCTACAGGCGTATCCAGAGGCCACGATCATCCACAACGCCAACACAGCGATGGCGATGGGTTCGGTCGAAGCGCAGGTTTCGGTCGGTAAAGAGAAAGAGGTCTTCTCGACCGGCTGGGGCGGTACAGGTCTTGAGCTGGACGCCATCCGCCGCGGCGAGCTGGACGCCACGCCAATGCGTATGGGGGACGATGTAGGCGCCGCCACGGCCGAGGCGATCAAGGCGCATATGGAAGACCGCCAGGACGAGCTGCCGTTTGTCTTCCTTGGCCGGATCACTGTGGCGCATGACCAGATGAGTGCCGAAGAGCTTGACGCACTAGAGCAAGAAGCTTTCCGCTTCTCAGGCGTTGGTGCGTTGGAACGCTAAGGAAACCGTTTGTGGCCGGTTGCGAATAGCTGGCCACAAACACCCCTAAAAGATTAAAGAAGGAGGGAAATCGAATGGCGCAATCCATGATGTTGATCGAAAAATGCAGCCATTGCATAAGCTGGTATGACATTGACACGGGTGCCTTGCAGGGGCGTTTGGATTTGCCACATTTCCCGCATGAATTCGTGGTCGATGAAGAGTTTCACTACGCCTATGTCGGTCACTACGGTGTGCAGAACTCGGGCATTGACGGCACCGATGGCCGGTCGGTTATCGTGATCGATATCCGCAAGCAAGAGATCGTGCACACCTATGATCTGGGCGAACACGCCCGCCCACACGGGATTGGGCTAGACGGGCAGGGGCGGCTGTACGTTCTATCTGAATGGACCGGGCATCTGCTGGTCAAGGAAAACCCGCGCGCCTTCGATCAGGGATGGGATCACATCACGTCGACCGGGGGCACCAAGTGCCATCTATTCGCGCTGACCAAGGACGGACGCACCGCCTATTCAATGAACCTGACCTCGGGCGATGTGACGGTATTCAACCCGTATGACGCATCTGTTGTGCCGATCTCTATCAAGACCGGGCAAAAACCAGAAGGGCGGTGCCTGCACAAAGATGTTCATACGCTTTATACCTCGCAACGGATTTCCAATACGGTTGCGGTGATCAACACCGACACGCTTGAGATTGAGCGGACCTTTCCAACCCCGGATGACCCTTGCCGCATCTACTATGACGAAAAGCGTAATCGTCTGGTGACGATGAACCATCTCGGCGGGTCGTTTTCTGTTTTTGACGAAGCGACAGGTGAGATGCTGCACGAACAGAAAACACCCGCGAACCCGCTGGCGCTGTGCATCGATGACGATGCAGCATTCGCCTATATCGCGATCGATTGCGAGCAGGTACAGCGGTTCAACCTCGACACGTTCGAGGTGGTTCAAACCTTTGACACGGGCAAGGAGCCAGACGTGATGGTCATCCTGCCCGATGGATTCTCAAAACACTGGAAGGGTGCGGCGTGACCAAACCTCGTATCGCAATTGTTCCCGGCGATCCGGCCGGGATCGGGCCGGAGCTGATCGCCAAACTGCTGCGACAGGAGGGCGTACAGGAGGCTGCCGACATCGTATTGGTCGGTGACGGCCACCTGTGGCAACGCGGTGGGGAGCAGGCCGGTCTGGACGTGCCACTGAACACGGTGACCGACGTGTCTGGTCAGGGTGGTTTAACCCATCTTGATCTCGATACGATTGCGCCCGAGAATGTGAAGATCGCCGATGTGACCGTCGAAGGCGGAACCACATCCCTGCGCTGTCTAGACAAGGCAATGGATTTGGCCATGGCGGGGCACGTGGACGGCATCCTGTTTGGCCCTTTCAACAAGGCCGCGATGACGGCCGCCGGGCTGAATGCCGAGGACGAGCATCGCTATATGGCGCGGTACATGGGGCATGACGGCTATCACTCGGAGCTTAATGTTCTGGATGAGCTGATGACAACGCGCGTGACATCTCACATCGGGCTTAAGGATGTTGCCGCCAACATCAGCGAAGGGGGGATATTGAAGGCGATCAATCTGGCCAACGACACCTTGCTTAAGGCAGGCAAGGCCAGTCCCAACATCGCCGTTGCAGCGTTAAATCCTCATGCCGGTGACAATGGCAAGTTCGGTCGGGAAGAAATCGACATCCTGGAACCAGCCATCCGCAAGGCACAGCAAAAACAGATGAACGTGACCGGGCCTTGGCCTTCGGACACAGTGTTTTTGAAGGCACAGCGGGGCGAGGTGGACGCGGTCGTCACCATGTATCACGATCAGGGCCAAATCGCGATTAAGCTGATGGGGTTTGAGCGCGGTGTGACCGTAGCCGGAGGGTTGCCCATCCCAGTGGCGACCCCGGCCCATGGTACCGCTTTTGACATTGCCGGACAGAACAAAGCCAACCCAAGCGCCACACGGCAGGCGTTTGATCTGCTGGTGCGGATGGCCAGAACACATCGCGCAAATCGTGGCGTGGTCTGAGGAGATTGAGATGACCAAGATTAAATCCGTGCGCACCCGCGTCTGGAACTGGACTGGGCCCACCGTGCCACCCACGGGCAACTTCTGCACCAATGCGTCGGACTTGTTGTACGATAAGGGCGATGCCATGTCGTCGTTCCGGTTCCATCAATGGCTGACTTGCGAGATTGAAACTGAGGACGGCACCATCGGTATTGGCAACGCGGCTTTGGCGCCATCCGTAGTGAAAGCGGCGATTGACGAGTGGTTCGCCCCTCTGGTGATCGGTGAAGATCCCTTTGATTACGGGTACCTGTGGGAAAAGATGTACCGCCGCAGCCATGCCTGGGGGCGCAAGGGCATCGGGATGATCGCAATTTCAGCCGTAGATCTGGCGATCTGGGACCTGATGGGCAAGCTGGCAGGTAAGCCCGTTTTCAAACTGCTGGGCGGGCGCACCAAAGAGAAAATCCCTGTCTATTATTCCAAGCTCTATTCCGGCCCCATCGACGTGATGCAGGCCGAAGCTGCTGAAGCGCAGAAGAACGGCTACAGCGCCTACAAGATGCGATTTGGCTGGGGGCCCAAGGACGGCATGGTTGGCATGCGCGAGAATCTCAAACGGGTCGAGGCAGTGCGTGAGGTCATCGGCTATGACGTCGATTTGATGGTCGAATGCTATATGGGTTGGAATCTGGACTATGCAAAACGGATGCTGCCCAAGCTGGTCAAATATGAACCCCGCTGGCTGGAAGAACCGGTTATCGCCGACGATGTGGAAGGTTACCGTGAGCTGAATGCGATGAACATCATACCGATCTCGGGGGGCGAGCATGAGTTTTCGATCATCGGGTGCAAGGACCTGATCGAGAAAAAGGCTGTCTCCGTCCTGCAATACGACACCAACCGGGTCGGCGGCATCACGGCTGCGCAAAAGATCAATGCCATCGCCGAGGCCCATCAGGTGCCGGTGATCCCGCATGCTGGTCAGATGCACAATTATCACCTGACCATGGCCAACGCGAATTGCATGATCAGCGAGTATTTCCCGGTCTTCGATGTCGAGGTCGGCAATGAGCTGTTTTATTACATCTTTGAAGGTGACCCTGATGCAGTCGACGGTTTTATCGACCTAGATGACGACAAACCAGGTCTGGGGATCGAGATCTCTAATAAACACCTGAAGCATTTCGAGATAACGGAGTAACCCATGACATATACCGGTATCTGGCCCGTTGCACCGACACCGTTTCTGGAAGATGGCTCGCTTGATCTCGACGGGATGAAACGTGTTTTGGATTGCCTGATCGATCAGGGCGCGGATGGTGTTTGCGTTCTGGCGAATTTCTCTGAACAGTTCCTAATCTCGGACGAAGAGCGCGCAATCCTGACCCGGCTGAGTCTTGAACATGTCGCCGGGCGTTTACCGATGATCGTGACGATCAGCCATTTCGCCACCCAAATCGCAGTTGAGCGTGCCCAGTTCGCCAAAGATCTTGGTGCCGACATCGTGATGATGATGCCGCCCTATCACGGGGCTCTTTTGAAGGGGAACGCGCAGCAGACCTTTGATCAGTTTGCCGCCGTGGGTGAAGTAGGCATCCCGATCATGGTGCAGGACGCGCCATTATCGGGTGTTGATTTGCCCGTGCCGTTGCTGGTGCAGATGGCGCAAGAAATCGACATGGTGAAACTGTTCAAGATCGAATGCCCCCGTGCCGCCAACAAACTGCGGGCGCTGATCGCGGCAGGCGGTGACGCAATTGAAGGGCCGTTTGACGGTGAAGAAGGCATCACTCTGTTGGCTGATCTGGACGCGGGTGCGACCGGTTCGATGACATCGGGCATGATCGTCGATCAGATCAAGCCAGTGATTACCCATCACCACGCTGGCCATATCGGTGAGGCGACAGCAGCCTATGGGCGTGTGGCGATGGTGATCAATCATGAAAACCGTCAATGCGGTTGGCAGTCCTGCAAGGCGGCGATGGTCGAGGGTGGAGTGATCAAATCTGAATTCTGCCGCCATCCGATTGACCCGCTGCAGCCGGCCATTCGCGACCGTTTGATAGACCTTTTGAAACCGCTGGACCCGCTGGTCCTGAAATGGGGAAAATAAGATGATCCTTGGAAAAAACCTGATCGACGGTAACTGGGTCGGGTCTGACAATCTGCGTACCTCGGACGATCTGGGCGGGCAGAGCTTTGCGCAGGCTACAGCGGCGCAAGTTGATGAGGCCTGCCGCGTGGCGCGTCGTGATTTCCGTGCATACTCGGGAAAATCACGCGCTGAACACGCTACGTTCCTGCGGACAATCGCGGACCAGATAGATGTTCTGGGTGATGAGATCACCCAAACTGGCATGGCCGAAACCGGCTTGCCTGAGGCGCGGCTGGTGGGCGAACGTGGCCGCACAACCGGTCAGCTGCGCATGTTTGCAGATTTGATTGAAGAGACAGGATATCTTGATATCCGCAAAGACGGCGCACTTCCTGATCGGACGCCGCTCCCCCGTCCTGATCTGCGCCTGACGCACAAGGCAATCGGCCCCGTGGCCGTCTTTGGTGCGTCGAATTTCCCGCTCGCCTTTTCGACAGCGGGTGGCGACACGGCTTCGGCCCTGGCTGCGGGGTGCCCGGTGATCGTCAAGGGCCACAGTGCCCACGCGGGTACCGCCGAGTTGGTGGCGCAAGCTATCGCCAAGGCGATTGAGATTTGCGAGATGCCCGCGGGCACCTTCCAGATTGTGCAAGGGTCCGGGCGAGAAGTCGGCTCGGCCCTTGTTCAGCACCCCGAGATCACCGCCGTGGGCTTTACCGGATCGCTGGTC
The DNA here is from genome assembly GCF_042768335.1 of Ruegeria meonggei. Taxonomy (NCBI): domain Bacteria; kingdom Pseudomonadati; phylum Pseudomonadota; class Alphaproteobacteria; order Rhodobacterales; family Roseobacteraceae; genus Ruegeria; species Ruegeria meonggei. The sequence goes on from NZ_JAXHBT010000001.1 coordinate 3,631,443, forward strand.
GGTGGTCGCGCGCTATACGATCTGTGCCATACGCGCCCTCAGCCGATCCCGTTTTATGGCGAGCTCGGATCTGTCAATCCGATGTTTTGCCTACCCGAGGCGATGGCCGAGCGAGCGGCGGAGATCGGCACAGGTTGGGCGACATCGCTGACGATGGGTGCTGGGCAGTTCTGTACCAATCCAGGTGTGGCGGTTATGCTGAAAGGACCATTTGCCGACGTGTTGGAAACCGCCTGCGTCACATCGCTGAATGAAACGGCAGAGCAAAAGATGCTGACCGATGGCATCCGTGATGCCTATGAGCAGGGCATCCGGGATTTCCGGGAGTTGATGATTGAGGTCACCTCCTGCGGGGCTGCGTCTGGCAAACGCGCGGCCCTGCCAGCGCTGTTCAGAGTCAGCGCGGTTGAATGGATTGCCAACCCCAAGCTGCAGCATGAGGTTTTTGGCGCGGCGGGCATCATCGTTCAATGCGATGACTTGGATCAGATGCGGGCGCTGGCAGAGTGTCTGGAAGGTCAATTAACTATCACCCTCCATATGAATGACGAGGACGCGGTGTTTGGAAGGACGTTGATGCCGATCCTTGAAGAAAAGGCGGGTCGTTTGCTGGCCAATGGCTTCCCTACGGGTGTCGAGGTTTGCTCTGCGATGATGCATGGAGGGCCCTATCCGGCCAGCACCGATGTGCGGGCAACCTCGGTTGGAACATTGGGCATTGTCCGTTGGCTGCGTCCTGTCAGCTATCAGAACATCCCGGATGCACTGTTGCCCGACGATCTGAAGGATTGAGGCGAGTTGGGGATGGGTAACCGGCCAATTCCGGATGGGCCTCGGTCCATCCGGGCGACATGACAATGGAAGGGATTAAGAAATGTATGGCGTTCTGGACGGAACCGGTTTTGAGGTGATCGAAAAAGAGTTCGAAGCCTGTTTCATTGGCCACGCTCGGGTCGAAAGGTTGTGGACCGGCGCACGCTGGTCTGAAGGCCCGGCATGGTTCGCTGCTGGGCGTTATCTGGTCTGGTCAGATATTCCCAACAATCGCCTGTTGCGCTGGGACGATACAGACGGGTCGGTTTCTGTGTTTCGTCAGCCATCAAACAACACCAACGGCAATACGACAGATCGTCAGGGGCGCTTAGTATCCTGTGAACACCTGACCCGGCGGGTAACGCGCACGAACCACGATGGATCGATCACTGAATTGGCAGATTCTTGGCAGGGCAAACGTCTGAACTCGCCAAATGATGTCGTTGTCAAATCGGATGGATCGATCTGGTTCACTGATCCATCCTACGGTATCTTGATGGATTACGAAGGCGAACGCGCCGAAAGTGAAATCGACGGTTGCCATGTGTATCGCATAGATCCAGACACGCGGAAGGTTTCAGCGGTCGCGACCGATTTTGTCAAACCCAATGGATTGGCATTTTCTCCGGATGAGACCGAACTTTTCATCTCGGATACCGGCGTTACACACGACCCGGATGGCCCTGCCCATTTACGTAGATTTTCAGTTTCAACCGATGGAAAAAGCCTGACAGGTGGCGACGTTTTTGCTGCATGCACCAATGGTGTGTTCGACGGCTTCAGGCCGGATCGTGAAGGTCGTATTTGGAGCTCTGCTGCAGACGGAGTGCACTGCCTCAACTCAAATGGAGAGTTGATTGGTAAGGTTCACATTCCCGAGATTGTAGGAAATGTGTGCTTCGGTGGCACCAAGTTAAACCGGCTATTTGCTGCGGGTACCAGTTCGCTATACGCTGTCTATTTGAACGTAAACGGCCTGTAAGAGGGTTCTTTTCAAGACTTGGAAAACAAGGGCATAGCTAAGACTGATATCTGCATTCCGGCGAAAGCAGTGTCGCAGAAGGTCTTGTGAATTCCGGCCGTGGTATCCTGTCACCATTTGGTTCCATCGGATGCTGCGTTATTCGTCAATGCCCGCTCCGGGGAAGTCTCACTGCAGCATATGTTTTTGCGGACTAAAGCAGCTTTGGGCCGTCCCTGAAGACGGCCCTTAAGTCTCAAATTTCAATAGCCTCTGCGATAGCCAAGGCATCTTCCAACTCAACTCCGAGATACTGGACAGTACTATCCATCTTCGTGTGACCGAGCAGCAGTTGAACCGCGCGCAGGTTGCCAGTTTTCTTGTAGATCTGCGTCACTTTGGTTCGTCGCTTCGAATGTGTCCCGTACACGCATCGAAAGCCAGCTTTGTCCGAAAACAGAGAGTTTGGCCTGCTATAGATCGCGCACCTGCAGCGAACGGCTGGTTCGACGGGCCGCACCGCAGCGTCGAGAGCTACTGGTCAATGTCTGCAAAGGGCCGGCATACTGCGGATGCCCGTTTACGCGGTAGGAGAAGGTAATCCGCCGCTGCGAACGCCCTCAAACATCGCATCGAACTCCTTAGACACCTGATAGCTGTGGTTAGTCATTCCGCAAAATGTATCATCAACGGTTTCAATGGCGACCAGCAAAATGACGCGCGCCATCTCAATGTCCACGAAGTCAGTGGGCCGGACGAAGCCTCCATCATCAGCGAAGCAATAGAGACTCTTCTCTCGCACCTCGTTGAGGTACCCATCATTGATCTTCTGATGGAGATCCTTGGCTGCTTCTTCGCCGCCTAGCATCTCGTGTATTCTCTCCCCCATAAACACTACGGTCACTGCAGCTTTCTGCTTGAGATGATGATCGCGAAGCGGATCACGTCCTTTCTTCCGGTCCGCATCCGCATTCCTAAACGCAGTCAGATGCGCGCGACTGGTTTCTTCGATGGCAGTGATTGATGCGAATGCGGCAAGATGGAAATGCCCTGACGCAAAAAGGGTTTCTGCGCCTTTGATGAGCGACATGAGGTAGTCGAGATATCGATTTATGTCATCAGCGGTCCTGATTTCGAAATCTGGCGGACCAAAATTGATCGCCCTATGTGCTGCGTCATGCGAGATGTCTCGTGGATCGCTATCCGCCATCCGTTACCTCCAATTGCGCCCGCCGGACCGTCTTGACGCTGACGCAGGGCGGCAATGTCATCCGTGGTACTTGGTAAGCCAAGCCGCACCACCTGTCGAATTCCCGAGGGGGGGTGCCTTCGAACATTGTCTGTTGTTGCGCGAACGGCGGCAATGTGGGCTGCGACCGCAGCATTTGAAAACCCTGCTTAAGGGCGGCTATGGGGCCGTCATTGAAAAAGGCGCTTGGGAACAGGTAGTTGCGAAGTTAGTTTTGCAAATTGTAGCGATGCACGGTTGGCAGCCGAGAAGTATGCTTCCAGCTCAGCGATTTCAAAGCTTTCGGGTGATGGCGCCGTTTCTTTTAGGCGTTCTAATTGTAATCTTGCCGCGAGTTCAATCCTCTGTATCTCCCTTTGCTCTTCAGAAACGTGTAGTGGATCGCGAAGTTGTGGCCCATTTCGCCATTCGTGGTCACGCCATGAATCCCGAGCGAATTGGCACTTCATTTGTAACTCAGCGAAGCTCTTCTCGACATTTGCTTCAGTCCTTTGACGTTCTGTGCGTAAAGAGTTGATTTCGGTGCCCCGGGTCGCTTCGAGCGCAGCCTTCATAGACCGTCGGTCTAGAAACCAGAAGGCGACCCCTAAAGTCGCAACCACTGCTGTGTAGAACTCCAACGGGTTTGCCAGAAACAAATTTTGCGTAGCCTCAACCACTAAATGCCCCTTATTTTGCTAACGTGCACCACTAAATGTGGGCATTATCTCACTTCCGTTCAACCGTTGGATCGACTTAAACGAAGTAAGTATTTTGATCCAATGATTGTCTGCAATGCGGGCTGCAACCGCAGCGTCGAGGAATTGTGTTGGATGTCAGGTATGGGCCGGAGCTTCGGCCCATTGACCTTTCTGCATGGTCAGTCCCCGGATCTACCTGTTGAGAACGAATTACCGTACGTTGCTTTTGGCAGGTTAGTTTTCGCGGGGAAATTCCGGGACCCCTGCGGCTTTCGCCGCTTCATACAGCCTCGTCCGATTTTCCTCGGATTTCCAGGTTTCAAGATACTGCCATTCAGTTAGATTAAAATCGGGATTAGATTCCAAAAATTGCTCCACGAGCGCAGCGGCTTCTTCTGGTCTGTCAAGCAGCGAATAGGTCGCCGCCAAAAAAACTTTTGCCTGCCCCCTCGGTTTAATAGATGTTTTCGTCCAAAGGCGCACGACCTCTTCGTAGTTTCGGTTCATGAATTGCGCCAGAGCCAGAAACGAGACATCCCGGTATGTCTCCACGGGACTAAGACGTTTGGCGATCAACAGATAGTCCACGGCACTTGCGGCATCCCCCGCAAACTGGAGATAGAAACCCATGAAGAGGTTAGCCTCGTAGCCGTTAGGTTCGAGGATAAGTGCCTGATAAACAGCGTCGACGGCTGCTTCTGCGTCGCCGCTGGCAACATACACGCCTCCCAGAGCAATGTGCCCCCACGCAAAATCCGTGTCGAGTTCGATTGCCTTTCTGGCAAGTTCTAGTGCGCGTGACAGGTGGGTTGATGGCGTGTCTGTGTATTGGAAACGCACCTGCACCGAGAGGTTGAAGGCGAGCCCGGCGTAACCGCCCGCAAAATTCGGGTCCAGCTCTATCACCTGCTCAAAGAGCTTCTCGCCGCGCAGGATATTATCCCTGCTTGGCACATCGACAGTGCGGCGCGCCTGCAAGAAAACATCGTAGGCGTCGATGTTTGTTGTGTACTTCTGGTACAGCCTCTCGTTCTCGTTGGCTTTGAGCGTTACTGACAGGGCTCTTGCCACCTGCCGCGCGACCTCGGACTGAACTGAAAACACGTCTGTGATGTCGCGATCATAGCGCTCGGCCCAAAGGTGCCCTTCGGTGGCCGCGTCTATGAGCTGTGTAGTGATCCGTATCTTCTCGTCGGTCCGCCTGACGCTGCCCTGCAGCACATAGCGCACACCCAGGTCCTCGGCGATCTGACTGACCTTAGCCGCTTGCCCTTTGTAGGTGAATGTCGAATTCTGCGCGATCACCAAAAGCCCGGAAATTTTCGACAGATCGGTAATGATGTCCTCAGTAACACCGTCGGAGAAATACTCCTGCTCCGCGTCAGCAGACAGATTGTCAAAGGGAAGGACAGCGATTGATGGTTTGTCGGACAACGCCAAAATAGCGTCGCTTGGATCGGTCGACCCGGCTTGATACCACCACAATAGGCCACCACCAAAAAGTAGGCCGATAATCACAATGGCGGCTGACACGCGCCAAAGCGACTTCCGACTCGGACGACTGTTTGCTGCCGGTGGGCTGCCGTCTAAGAGCACCTTGAACACCCAAACAGGCCGAGAGATATTTTTGACCTCGACCTCGCCCAGGTCCTGCAGAGGATAGTCAAACTTGTCGCGCACTTGATCGCGAGCCGCTCGTGAAATGCAGACTCCGCCGGGATCGGCCAAAGCCTCAAGTCGTGCCGCGACGTTCACACCGTCGCCGAAGACGTCGTCATCTTGCGCGATCACGTCGCCGAGATTAATGCCAATTCGAAACAGAATCTGCTTGTCCTCGGGCATTTCGGCGTTTCGAGGTCGCATGCCTTCCTGTATCGCGACCGCACACCGCACCGCGTCCACAACGCTCGCGAACTCGACCAACAGTCCATCACCTGTGGTCTTCACCAGGCGACCTCGATGCTCGGCGATGCAGGGGCCGATGAGGTCTTTGTGATGGGCGGTCATCGCAGCGAGCGTACCTTCCTCGTCCTCGCCCATCAACTTGGAGTATCCCTCTACGTCAGCAGCGAGAATGGCGGCAAGGTGGCGTTTGGGCTTTGCGTCGGTCATTCGTGAGGTTCACTTCCCCGGAGCATCCAGGTGGAAGTGTGGAGCAAACGCCGTAAAATGTACATCGGGCCGCAAAATCCCTGTTGAGCGTCATCCGAATGCCGTGGCAGGCGACTAAACTTCTGAAAGTGGCGCATCACCACGCGGTCGCCGAATGACCTCTGTGGGTGGCTCCTGCATTGCAAGCGTTTTCTGTCGATGTTTGCGGTCATTTTCGTCAGTACCGTCGTCTGTCCGGCCTGTTTGTGTTTTGGCATTGCCTCCACTGGCCTTCCCTATCGGGACATTGCTGCGCAATGCCCTGCCGGGCAGTGGATGAATTCCGCGAGCGAGGTTCCAATCGGGTTATCGGCCTCTGAAGAGGGCCGCAGCCATTCCCGGAGTTTCCTTGCTCTTGGTTGACTTAATTCCGCATCATCACTTCAACGTCTTGCATCTCGTAGACAGTCAGCGCAGTTAGAACGCTGGCTGCCGATATTCCTGTTTCTTTGTGAGCATCGCCCAGATGGACCGCGCTGCCTTGTTTGCCATCGCGACTGTTGCCAGCCGGAATGGTTTGTCGGCAATGATCTTGGCTGTCCACAGATCAACCTTTTCTGGCGAACGTTTCGCCATCACAGCGCGAGACGTCATGCCCACGACCAGCAGCTTGCGAATGTAGCGGTCGCCAGCCTTTGTGATCTTGCCCAATCGCTCTTTGCCGCCACTGGATTTGTTGAGCGGGGTCAGCCCCAGCCAAGCCGCCAGATCGCGCCCGGTGCGGAATTGTTTTGCGTCCCCGATCGTCGCGACAATGGCCGATGCCGTTATTGGCCCAATTCCTGGCATGCGCATCAATCTGCGCGCATCAGCATTTATCAGAGCATGTTGTTTGATCATCTTTGAGTAACCTTCGATGCGCTCGTTCAAACCGATAAACTGATAGCACTGGATACCAAGCATTCCGTTCGCGATCTCGGGCATGTCCGGGTGATCACCGTCAAGGTGGCGCTTAGCAAAGGCCGTTACCGCTTCGATCCCGATAGGCAAGATATGCCCGAACTCGCGCAACAGGCTGCGGATCATATTGGCCAGCTGGGTGCGCTGCCGGACTGCCAGATCCCGCGTGCGGTGGATCGATAGAATAGCCTGTTGATCCTCGGTCTTGATCTCGACAAAGCGCATCGTCGGGCGCTTGACGGCTTCGCAAATTGCCTCCGCGTCTACCGCATCTGTCTTTCCGCGTTTGACATAAGGCTTCACATAGTTTGCTGGCATTAGCCTGACGTCATGACCAAACTTGCGCAGCTGACGGCCCCAATGATGGGATGAACCGCAGGCTTCCATGCCGACCGTGCAAGGCGGCAGCATCTCAAAAAACGCTAAAAGCTTCGCACGCTTGATGGCCCTGTTGAAGATCACGCGCCCACTCTCAGAAATACCGTGAACTTGAAAAACGTCCTTGGCCAAATCTAGGCCTACTGTCTTAACTGTCATTGGGTGGCTCCTTTCCTAGCAGTCGGTAACAACTGCACTTTGGCACATTCGATGCCGATGGAGCAGGAGCCACCCACCCCATCCGGTTTCGGGATCAGCCGAGAAGATCGAACCTTTGGCTCAACGGCAGCTTAGGGCCGTCCGCGATCGGGCCCTGAAACGATCCTGAGCAGATGCTGCACTGCCCCCGATGTACACAACGAGCCCATATTGACCATTGCTGCAGGTTTGAGGAATGGCAGCTCATCGACCTAATCTTGGTCGAGCCTTTCAGTCGGAAGCCGCTGAAAACTCGTAAAAGCAGCTCTTTTGGAATATAATGGTGGGGTTAGCTGCAGAGAGGAGGACGATGGCCAAAGCAATGACACTATCTGGATTTCTTGTTGGTTTGTCTTTCTATGCGAACGCCGCCCATGCGGACCCTGATTTGATTGGGGCAGCGACAGAAGGCAATCTGGAGGCCGTTGTCGAAGCCCTCGAAGCAAACTCTGATGGGCCCAAGGCGCTTAGCCGCCCACTATTCTTTGCGGCACAACGCGGACACGCCGAGGTGGTCAAGGTGCTTCTGGAACATGGCGCAGATGCCAATACCAGTTACACCTTTGGCAGTCCAATCCACGCCGCTGCGCGCGCCAATGACACTGCCGTTGTTGCGCTACTGCTTGAAAATGGCACCAATCCGGATCTGATTGCCGGTGATTTCGATCAGTCGCCAATCCATGAAGCCGCCGCCCGCGCAGCCATTGAAGCTGCAGAGCTGTTAATTGAGCATGGAGCGGACGTGAATTTCCGCAACAACAAAGGGCGTCCGCCCATCCATGCTGCAGCTATGTCCGGCAAAAAGGATATGGTTGATTTTCTGCGCATCAATGGCGCGACACCGAATTTACCCGAGCCGATTACGCAGGGCGAACTTGAAAATGCCAATATCGAAGCGGGGCGAAGAGCGCTGCACGGTTGCAATACATGTCACGAGACCGAAGAAGGGAAACCCGCGACAGGTCCGCATGTTGGTCCGACTTTGGTTGGCGTTTTCGGCGCTAAGCAAGCAGCCAGCGAGGACTTCGCCTATTCTAGCTCAATGACCGAACTGGACGGCGTTTGGGGCATAGAAGACCTCAATGCATTCCTGTCTGATCCGACCGGGGTTGTTCCGGGGACAGCGATGCTTCGAGTGCTGGAAATGACGAGGGAGGAGCGGATCGGGCTCATTGCGTTTCTGCGCGGTGCCGCTCGCTAAGGGGTTCAGATGAACATTAAGTGCCTCGTGCGCTAACGAAATGGCGGGACGGTTTGGCAGTGGTTCATCCAACTCATCCAGCAAGTGTCTTGCACCCGAGCGTACATCTGCAAATGGCCATTGGCGCAAATGCAGCGAATGACGGCAGGGTCCCGCGACCCGGCCGTTGCCCGGGGCAGAAATGCTGCGCGGTCGATCAAAGTCCGCTTCAGAGAAAGTGGCCATGCGATCTGACCGATGCATGAATGTCCGGAATGGGCCGAACTCGCAGTGCTAAGTGCTACTCAGGGTTTGGATGCTGAGCCACCTCCGAGGTCTTCTCAGAGCCCGAGGCGGACCTTAAGCGCAACGTTGCGGCCGGTTCTACTGCTTTAACTCATGGAGCGTCACCAAAATGCTTCAGTGCTGCACTTGCGACTTGATAACCCCATTCCTGCACGAAATGCCCAGCCTCTTCTAAAACCAATGGCTCATGCGGTTGCGCAGTCCGCGTCATATCAGATGTCCTTGTGCAGATCTGAGCTTAGGCAGCGGCAGCGTCTTCTGCGGCAGGTTGCGCTGTCGCAAGGAAAGGAGCAGCGAACATCGTCATGCCTATGGCGACCAAAGCGAAGAGGGCCAACAGACCGACCGTTGCCAGCCCAAGACCAGTCATCACCGCGCCAAAGGTGAACAAGGCAGCGGCGGACAGGGCGGATTTCGTTTTAGTGATCAGTGTGTTCATGTCAGTCTCCAGTGTCATTCATGTTTCGATGACACTGATATGGATACCGGGTTTTACGGGTGCCTGACCCGAACCTTACAAATTTGCAAACTTGAGGAGGACCTTGAGGCCGGGCATATTATCACCGGCGTTTTTTGGCCCCAACACCAACTTGGCCCCATGCCGGTCAGCAACCGCGCGGACGAGTGCAAGGCCAAGGCCGCTGCCGTCTGCCCCGCGCGCTCGATCAAGGCGTACCATGGGTTTGATGATCTCATTATAGTGTTCGGGATCAACGCCAGCACCATTGTCAGCGACTCCGATCATGCTGTTCTCAGCAATCAACATGATCTCACCACCACCATGGACAAGCGCGTTCTGGATCAGGTTCGCGAGCGCCTGCACCAACATCTGCTTGTCGGCTTGCACTAGGCCTGCGTTTGAAACAGCAATGCTTAGAACCCTACCCTCATCCTCCACCACCGGTCCGAAAATCTCATCCAGCTCGGCGGCAAGCTTGCCCAAGTGGACCGCCTCAAACCCATCATGCCCATGAGCGGCCTCGATCCGTGCGACACGCATGATCGTGTCGAAGATCTCTGACAAACGTTGTGCTTCCACCAGCGCATCCTCGCGCTCGGCCCCATCCGGCAGCATTTCCAAGCGCGACCGTAAGCGGGCCAAAGGAGTACGCAGATCATGCGCCAGGCTGGCGCTGAGGTTCCGGGTTTGGGCCACCAAATTCTCCAACTCACGGGCCGTGCGATCCAACTGACGTGCGATATCGTCGAGATCATCGCGTGATCGGGCATTCTCCGTGCGGGCAGCCAGATCGCCGGCAGCCAGACGGGTGAGCGTTCCGTCGATCCGCGCCAATCGGCGCTGCGCGAGCACGCCTGCGAACAGTCCAATGGCCAAACTGATCGCGATGACCAACGCCGACGTCATCCATAGAATGCCGGCCAGCAACTCTTGCGCGTCTTCACTTTCCTCAAGGGGTACTGCCACCACCACACTGGTACCTGCGCTGTCCTCCGTCACCAGAATGCGCCAGATATCAGATCCCAGAAAATCCCGCCCTAGCTCGACAGATCCACCGCCGCGATCCGCTGAGCGCTGCAAAGGAGCAGGCAAGTCTCCTAGTCCATCCATCGGCTGCAGTATCATCGATTGGCTGGTACCGCGCGCATCCTCGACCACAGCAGCAGAAGCTAATGATTCAAGTGTGGTATCAACGCGTTGCTCAATTGCGCGTTGCCCCAGCGCCAAAGCCACAAAGATCGCGACAGCCATGCCAACCGCAAAGATCACCGCCAGCAGCAAGGCCAGACGAACCATCGAGGACCTTCGCACCCACCTGATCTGCTGCAATAGCCTATCGACCAAAGACATACCCTTCGCCCCGCCGCGTCCGCAGCAGAGCTTCATCAAACGGTTTGTCGATCTTCGCCCTGAGGCGACTGATGTGAGTCTCGACGACGCTGGTGGTGGGGTCGAAACTCATATCCCAGACCTGCTCCAACAGCATCGTGCGGGTCACAAGACGCCCAGGGCGACGCATGAAGTATTCCAGTAGTTTGAATTCCTTGGCCATCAGCTCAATGACCTGCCCCTGTCGTTCGCACCGTCGCGCCAGCAGATCAAGGCTCAGGTTGGCATAACGTAGGGTTGTTGAAGCGCTTTCGCCAGAGTCTCCACCCTCGCGGCGGCGCCCCAAGGCATTCACGCGGGCAGACAGCTCAACAAAGGCAAATGGCTTTGTCAGATAATCATCACCGCCAGCCTCAAACCCTTCAACGCGCGCATCTACTTCACCCAAGGCGGTCAAGAACAATGTGGGCGTCGTATTCTTCGACGCACGTAGGGATTTCAACACAGCTAAACCATCCAGCCCCGGAACCATGCGATCGAGGATTAACAGGTCATAGTCCTGACCCATCGCTGCAATCAAAGCATCCTTACCGTCATCAAAATGGTCAACGACATGCCCCTCCTCCTGCAACCCCCCGGCAATCCAAGGACCGAGCTGCGTGTCATCTTCCAAAAGCAGAATCCGCATCAGTGCCCCCAACGACATATGAGGCTGCCGGGAAGGGCAGCCTCCTTAAGTCCGGTCGGGAAACCGGAGTGGCGATCAGTCATCATCATCATCGTCGTCGTCATCATCGTCCTCGGCTTCGATCTCGAGAATGTCGCCGGTCTGTGCGTTAATCTCAACCTCCATCTCTGCGCCACTTGCGGCAAGGATTTCGATCTCCCAGACCTGCACGCCGTCTTCGGTCTCCAACTCCATCTCTTTGACCTCACCAGGCACTTCGGTTAGCGCGATTTCAATCACCTGCTCGGCAGTCAAACCGGTCGCGGTGGCGGCGGTTTGAGCAGAAACACTTGCGGCCATCGCACCTGTCATAACCAACCCGGTCAGTAGGCCGCCTGAAATAGTCTTCGTATTCATATCTCATCTCCTTCGTTTGTCGTCCTCAAGGCAGTGTGCCTTGCGATGAGATGAATATGTGAGGTGGGCCTTACGCAGAGATCAGGGCCACTTTACAATATTGTAAGGCAGCTTTGCCCTGAGGTCATTGCGTTCGAAGCACGCTGGAATTTGCTCTTGTAGCGAATGGCCGGTCTGACGGGCCGCTCCGCGGCGCCATGAGGGGCGACCAATGTCAGCAAAGGGCCGTCCCCGTGTCAGTTATTAGCGGGGCAGGGGCCTGTACTGCAACGGCACTGAGGTCCGTAATGAGCCCGCCTTGCGTGATGCTACGCATCGCACGAATGTCTGGATTGCCAGGTTTTGTATTGGGTATCGAATACAGATTCGCGGTTTGGAAAGGAGTCTTGTCCGCCTGATACGGCTGAGGAAAATGCTGGTTTGCGTCCGGTTATCCTGACAGTGTAGAAGCATGTTTCCCCAAGGATTGGCGGAGCAGGGCAGCAACTAGGTGGAATTCATAATGGCCGATCTAGACCCACGTGCAGCCCAAGTGCTGGACTTTTGGTTTCCCGAAACACAGCATTGGAAGAGCCCAGAAGAACACCTGAAGTTCTGGGATGATCGCATGCAGGGCGGAATGGACGGGAAAATTTGTAGCGAGTTTGTCACCCTGTCCGAGGCCGGGGCACGTGGCGAGCTGGATGTGTGGGCAGAGACCGCCAGAGGCAGGATGGCGCTAATCCTGGTGCTAGATCAGTTTCCGCGTTCGCTTTGGCGGGATACGCCCGGCGCTTTCGGTCAGGACATTAAGGCCTGCCGATTGTGTTTGGAGGGTATCGCCAACGGGCACTATGCAACGCTATCGAAGCCATGGGAGCAAATGTTCTATGTCATCGCCATTGGCCATTGCGAAGGGCCTGACCATTTGGAGCGGATGGACTTGTGCATCCGCCTAGTCGATGAAATGAAACCGCTGTGGCCGAAAGCCTTGGCGTCTCTAGCCGACGGTGCCAACGGGCAGAATAGAACCGTCCGGGGAGTTATTGAGCGGTTTGGACGCCATCCGCACCGAAATGCAGTACTCGGTCGAACACCTACCGCCTCGGAGGAGGCTTACATCGCAGCGGGCGATTTCCCCCACCAGCGCAAGGCGTCAGACGTGGCAGCAAACACCTGAACGATCAACCAAAGCAATGTAGCCCAAACGGCAGCCTTGCCCCGCTGAGCAGACACGCGTCAAAATTCAACGAAAGTCTATTCTGCACCCAAAGCGTTTAATGAGCTTTCCGGAGTGGCACCGAATTTCCCAACCTCACTGCCTTCGCATGTCAGCAGCCCGACGAACTGCGAGAACCGAAGCGGCATAATCCCCCAATGAAATCCCTCTGAAAGCAAAAGCCGCCGGTTTATTGCGTGCTCGGACGTCGACTTTGCCAGCGACCAATTCCGTCAAGTCGCCAGCTATTTGTTCGTATGGCAACATCGGCTTGTCGCTTTCCAGTTCCTGCAAACGGTCGTCGACAATTACCGTTTCGAAGGCAGTCATATGCGCCGGCACCCACGGGATGCAGGCATCAGTTATGGTGGCGAAGGCCGCTGGCTTCAGCCATCGGGCATCCAAGAAGGGTTCAATAGAGTAGTCCAAAGTTATCGATGTCACTATCAGTTCGGCATCGCTCAAAGCGCCTTTGGCATTGGCGCATGTTTCGGCATCGAGACCCATGCCCCGAGCATAACGACAAAGCTTATCGGCATTCTCCGTGCCACGCCCGAACACGCGGATTCGTTTCAGGGGAAACAGCTCTGAAAACGCAGCTAAATGGGAGTGAGCCTGCACACCCGCGCCCACAAAAGCCACCGTTTCGGCATGAGGGTCAGCAAACCGACGCGCTGCCACCACTGACAGCGCCGCAGTTCTGACTGCCGTAACCCAATTCGCTCCCAAGACCGCGCGAAGTTGTCCTGTTTGCGCATCCATAACCATGATGGCACCGTTTATCGTGGGAAGACCCCTCGCCGGATTTTCCGGACACACTGTAACCTGCTTGGTCACGATGAATCCATCATCTCCCATTGCCAAAGTAGACATTGCGTAGCGCCCGTCGCCAGGCAAGATGACTGTCTTGGGAGAAGTGTGAAGCTTTCCGTCTGCCTTGGCTATTAGGGCAGCCTCGATGGCATCGGCAACTTCCGAAGGTTGGATGCCTAAACTCCCAAGGTCGTCATCAGACAGGTAAATTAAGGCGTTCTCAGAAGTCACGGCGTCCCTCACTTAAGCAATTTGGCTTTCTGACTGAATACATAATCTTCGGCAGTTCTTCCTATCGGTTTACACTCACAGAAGTATTTAGGCTGTAACTTTCAATCGCCCGATCCAATGCGCAGAAAAGAAATGCGCCTTCATTTTTCTGAAAATGCGAACCTAGCCGAACACCTGATTTGCCCGCCTTGTGTGAATTTGACAGGCCTCCCTTCTCGCTGGTGCAGCGAATGGCGGCAACGTTTGCATAGAAGGGTTATGCTCCAAGATGCTGGCGACGAGCCCGATTGCTCAACCGTTTGCGTCGAGGAGAGCCTGTTTTGAACGAAATGCGCGCTTGATCAACAATTGGGCCTTTTGAGTCTGGGCAACCGAGATAGCCTGGTCAAAGGCGGCATTCGCTGAATCGGTATCTCCTTGTGCTGCTCTGATTTCTCCTTTGATACGCAGCAACTCAGCCTCTGCCCAGTGTTCCCCTGTTGTATCCTGTTCTCGCAATGCGCGGTCCACAGTTTGTTGGGCCGCGCTGGGATCACCGGCCCTGAGTAGGGCTTTCGCGTGTTCAGCCAAATAGAGCGTTACCCAAAGCCAGCATCCTTTTGCGCGATACTCTCCCAAGGCCTTATCCAGTTGATGGACAGCGCCAGGCGCATCCGTCATGCAAGCCAGGACAGCGTCATGAATGGCAACAAAATCCTTCCACAACGTCATGTCGTGCTCGTCAGAGACCTGTCGCATTTCCTCATTGATCTCGGTTGCACTTTCTAAGTCGCCAATCCAGATCGACAAGGTGACAGCGTGCAGACCTGCGTAACAGATTGTGTTTGCATGTTTGAGCTCGCGGGCTCGAGCAAGGGCCTTGTCGCAGGTCTGTTTCGCCGTGTCTTCGTCGCCGCACATCCACTGCGCAAGGAGCATATAGCACCAGATCTGCACTCCCGGATCCTGGGCGAATTTCGTCGAAAAATCTACGATCTCGGCCGACTGATAGAGTTCAAAAGCGGTTTCGAGATCTTGAAGTGCTTCAACAGAGCGGCCCTTGGCGATCAGGGTCGCAGCCCGCATTCGGCGAGAGATCAGCTTCGGGATCGGAGCGGGCTCGTTCGCCATGTCTTCTACAAGTCTCGAAACCAGACCGAACGCTTTATGCAGATCGTTGCCGATATAAGGCGCGATCCACGTCCCATAGTAGATTGCAACCTTGAGTTCTGGGTCCGTGGTTGCCTCTATCCTTTCCAACGCCTGTGAGAAAGCGTTGCTGGCTTCGGCTGAGGCGTAGCCATCCTTGGCGATATGTACCTGAGCGAGTTGCACCAGAAGCGCCAGTTCCCGTTCGCGCCATTCCGGTTGGTCCATCAAGCCTGCAACCAGCGTCAAGGCATTTCGCAGATGATTTCCTGCTTCAACATAAGCCGGCCGGGCCTGAGCTTTTCTGGCAGCGTCGCCCCACAGCGTAATAGCCTTTTCCGTCAACCCAGCCTCAGTTGCATGATGTGCGATCAACTCCGAGGGCGCGTTCGGGTCGGCCTCAAACAGATCCGTGAGCCTGTGGTGAATTTCCAAACGTCGACGTTTCAGCAAGCTTTCATAGGCTACATCCCGAACCAGAGCATGCTTGAAGACATATGTCGCATCCGGAGGTATCCCCCGTCGAAACACGAGCTCGCTGCATTCAAGCTGCCCCAGCGCGTCGTCAAGCGCCAAATCATCGACCCGGGCGATTTTTGTCAACGACGCACGGTCGAAACTTCGCCCGATGCAAGCGGCCATCTGGGCGATTTCCTTCACAGGTTGAAGTCGGTCGATCCGGGCCATTAGGGAATCATGCAGGGTCGCCGGGATAGTCACCCGATCAATAGGACCGGCAAGTTGGAAGCTGTTTTCGGCTTCAATCAGGTCGCCGGATTCCAAGATGGTTTTTGTCAGTTCCTCGACAAACAAGGGAACGCCGTCGGTTCGGTGGACAATTTCTTTAATCAATTCGTCGGGAAGGGTTTTCCCACCTGATATCTTTGCGAGAACAGCCTCGATCTGCTCGGACCCCAAACGGTTTAGGGTAAGCTTGGATACGATTGGATGACCTCCGAACGCGTGCTGGAAAGTCGGTCTACCGGTAATCAGGATCATCACCCGCTCGGTCGCAATTCGATCCAGACACGCCTCGAGCATCGCGAGCGTCGAGGCATCGCACCAATGTGCGTCCTCTACGACAAGGAGAACCGGCTTTTCCCGTGAAAGCGCCTGCAATTCTGCCGAGGTTTCTTCCATGATCCGAACTCTGAGTTGTTGTGGTGTCAGGTCGGAATTTTCGGCAGATGGATCAATTTCTATCTGTAGGAGTTCAGCAATAATATTTGGGTCAGCGGCCTGGAGTTGCTGGCGAAGCTTTGCAATTTTTTTGCTGGCAGAGTCAGTCTCCAGATGGCCCATGGCATGTGAAAGCTGCCGGATAACAGGAAAGAAACTCGAATCCGTGTGGTAGGGCGAGCAGTGATAGTTCATCCGGAAGTGATCCTGCGTCGAGACCGCATCAATGACGGCACGCGTCAGTCTGGACTTGCCGATGCCTGCCTCACCGATCAGAACAGCGACTTGGCCTTCCCCGGAAATTGCGCGATGCCAGCGTTCCATGATCAGTCCCAGTTCATGGTTACGCCCGATCATCGGCAGAACAGGACTGAGATCTTCGGTCTCGAACTGGCTTTCCAGGCTGCGCGCGGCTCCCACCCTCCACGCCGGTACTGGTGAGTCCAATCCCTTAATGTCGAAACGGCCTAACTCTTCTAACTCGAACAAGTCTTGGATCAATTGCTTCGTCGATTCTGGAACCAGAACCTGCCCCGGTTCAGCCAATGTCTGAAGACGCGCTGCAAGGTTTGGCGTGTCGCCGACAACGGTTTCTTCCCGTGATGCGCCTTCCCCTATGAGGTCGCCGACGACGACCATACCGGTCGCCACCCCGGCCCGAACAGATAGTGCCTGTCCATCAGGCGAACGCAATTCGGCGATCGATCCCATAATTTCCAGCGCAGAGCGCGCAGCACGTTTGGCGTCGTCTTCATGCGCCACCGGCCAACCAAAATAGCACAGGACACCGTCACCCATATATTTGGCTACATTCCCTTCATAGCGAGTGATGATACCGGCAACGGTATTTTGATAGCGCTTGATCACTTCGCTCATGTCTTCGGGATCCAACCGAGCTGACATTGCTGTTGATCCAGCAAGATCTACGAACAGCGTCGTCAAATGGCGACGCTCGGCTTCGCGCTTGATATCCGTTGTACTTGTCGCGTCAGACTGAGATTGATTTGGTTCACTTGCTTCGATAGCCGCCCGTAACCGCTTGCGCGAACCCAGTGAAAGACCGATCTCACGCATGTCTTCATCCGTTAGTTCATATAGGACATCAAGATCGATCTCATTCTCGACCAGAACCGCTTCCAGATTAGGGAGCTTCCTTCGTGTCAGCCATTCAATGAGATTGGACATATGGTAATTGGTCCACTACGAGGGTCTAAGAATTTTAGTGTTCCCGATCAAGACAGTTTGGGCAATGAATAATTCCCAGTCGTCGAGTTTGCTCAAATTGCAACAGAACAACACCTTTTGTGGCCTGTGGACATGAGAGCAGGGAGCTAACTAGGTTGGCTTGGGACTTGGAGATGGGAAAGCTGGTATGCGACTGAACAAAGATGCGTTTGAAAAAATGACCGAGACATACACTACGGCATGGAACTCAGGAAATCCCGAGGCGGTCGCTGATCACTATGCTCCTGACAAGGGCATCACGATCAACCGGGGAGAAAATCAATTCGGGAGCGAAGCCATAATAGCCATGGCCGGTGGGTTCATGGCCTCTTTTCCCGACATGAAACTTACAAGGGACTTTGTTCGATTTGCCGGGGATCACGCCATCTTTGGTTGGACGCTCGAAGGGCATCACTTGGATACGGGTAACCACGTCAAGGCCAGTGGCTGGGAAGAATGGGAACTGGACGAAAACTGTCGTATCACCAATTCATTAGGCTGGTTCGATGCCGTGGATTACGAGCGACAGGTCGCTGGCTAGGTGCAATGATACTTCTCGAGTATTGACCGGTGCGGAGAACTATTCGCGGGTTTCTCAAAACTGCGAATGCAATAAATGTCCGCGGAGTGTCAGTTCACCAAACTCCAGGGCTCTTGCGATTGCAGCGAATGGCCGCAAAGCGGGCTGTGACCGTAGAAATTTAGTTGGGTGGTGAATGTCTATTATGGGCCGTCCAGGACCGGGCGGGTTAGGCATATAGATCAGATATCGCGCTGCATCTGAGGTTGGCACTAACGACTCAAAACTTTCTGCAAAGGCTCAACAATTCGGCGATGCTGTCACGGGAGCAATTGACTACGGCGCCAGGCTCTGTGTCTCGCTAGTGCTCCAGCTCATCTAGAATGCTCTTCAGCGCGACAATCGACTCTGTTCGCTCAATTCTATTGAGGTCGATTGTAACGCTCATCCCTTCGATCTTGCGCTGTAGGACACGATCACCGGTCGCCTTTGGGTCCGAGTCGATCTGAGCCTCGAAGGTTCGGATAGGTTTTGGGAAGCCCTTCATGGAAATCGCGTCGCATTCTTCAGCCTGCAGCCAGCTGCGCACCTGGGCATAGGTTTCAGCGCTCATCAAGATACCGCCCGGAGCGGCATGGGATTGGAGGCGGGCGGCGAGATTAACTTCACTGCCAATAATGGTGTAATCCATCCTGTGTTCGCTGCCAAAATTTCCGACGGTACAGTAGCCGGTGTTGATACCAATGCGTGTTTTGAAAGGCTGGTCGATTAGCCCCTGTTCCAGCCATTCGATCTCGAGTTCGCTCAACCGCTTCTGCATTGAAATCGCCATTTGCACACAAGCTGAGGCATCCTCAGTGACGCCTCTGGTCTCAGGGTCGCCGAAGTAAAACATCATCGCATCCCCGATGAATTTATCGAAATTTGCCTCATGTTCGTTTGCAATGACCGACATGGCGGCCAAGTATCTGTTTAAGAGCCCTGTCATTTCTTCGGGCTCAAGCCGGTCCGTAATTTCGGTAAAGTTCACAATGTCGGAAAAGAAGACTGTCAGCTTTTTTCGTTTTGATTCAATCACCACCCGCTGATCACCCCGAAAGATCGCCTCGTAGAGCTGTGGTGAAATATAGTGGGAAAGTTGATTTGATACACGTTCAAGCGCCGATTTAGCCAAAAGTGTTTCGTGATTTAACCCAACATTACGATTCACATATCGCCAGTTCTGCAAAATCATTCGAGCAAGAATTAGTGCGATCATACTGACCGCGATCACCAGGATGTCTGGGCGAAGAACTTCATTTTCCAGCGAACTCAACAATAATGAAAACAAGGTGACACCACAGTAGAACCCGGCTGCGCGCGGCAGGCTCGGGTTCAAGCCGACGGCCGCGAAACACAAACAGAATATGGTTGCCATGACAAAGGCGTTATTGGTCGGGCTTAAGTCCGCCATGATGAGGTAAACAATGACCGCCCAAACAACGCCCATCAGGTAGGTAAAACGTTCTAGCGCCTTAATACGCCGGACACTGACGCTGGTGGGTCGAGGCTTGCCGCGAAGCCGTAGCCAACTTCTCAACGGAAAAAACAACAACAATATTGATAGCGCCAGCGGATAGATCGCATAGCTTGAGACCGTCGCAGACCAATCCAGGTAAGCGACAATCCCGGAACTCACTGCGAGCCCAAGCATCAGCGCTGGCAAGTTGAGTTGGGCCTGTACGGATTGGACGATCCGGACCTCATTTTGGTGTGTTTCTTCGCGGGTAGCAGTTTTAACAGACATTGCCACTGCCATTTTCGGGTGTCACCATACCGTCAATCCCCAATCGGTAACGCGTTCACGCCGAAATTCCGGCTTCACTGAGCATTGCCAGCGGTCCAGTGTTCAGGAGCGTTGAAAAAGCTAGTTCGCAAATTAACAAGGTGTCAACTGTTTCGAAAATTTGGATGATCACTGTCAGGCTACCGGCGTGCTCGGATTTCAATGGCTCTGTCACATATCAACCACAAACTGGATTAACCCAAACGTTGGTGTAACATCTTGGCTAAAATTTTGCGACAGAGCCGCCCGAAGCGGTCGACTACGACAATCTGAAATTGAGAGCTCCTTGGCTCGTCTAGTCATGACAGAGGCTTATGTGTACCTTTCCAGTACTGGTGCAAAAGTCGTACCAGTCGCTCTTTGGGGAGGGGGACAATGACAGCAACACATACTGGGTATCTGCTGATCGCAGATATTTCGGGTTACACACAATTTTTGACATCCTCGGAAATGGACCATGCCAATCCCATCCTGCAATCTCTTCTGGGAGTTTTGCTTGAGCAAGTTGGTGACCCGCTGCACTTTTGGAAAACTGAAGGAGATGCTGTTTTGGCATATTCCACACGTCAGGATTTCCCATCAGGAGAGACGTTTCTGACCATCTGCGAAAACCTGTACAACGCATTTACCCTTAGGCGGCAGGACATAATTGCTAATACGACATGCCCATGCCGAGCTTGCGCCAATGTTGGCAATCTGGACCTCAAAATCATCGCCCATCACGGCCAATTTGACGAGATGCAGCTTGGTCCGACAAAAGACATTTCGGGAGCCGATGTCATACTGGTTCACCGGATGACCAAGACAGATGTTGCTGAGAACACCAGTATTCGAAGCTATGCCCTGTTCAGCGAAGCGGCCGCAGACGCCATGGACATCGGTGATATAATGGAGCCTTTTTCGCAGGACATCGAACATTTTGGCGAAGTCCGCATGAAGGTCTACGATTTGGCCAAATCATGGGAAAAAATGCGCGCTGATCGCCAACGCGATTTCCTCGAAGAACAGGATGGCGTGTGGACTATGCGATATCATTTCGACGCTCCCATTGGGGTCGTTTGGGAGGCTCTCGTCGCTCCCGAACACAAACTGAAGTGGATGAATAGCGTCAGCGATATCAAGATGGAGAATCCCCTAGGACGCCTTGGCCCGGGGTCGGGCTATCATTGCGCACACGAAATGGCCCAATTTTTCTATCGTGTCACAGATTGGGAACCCTTTGATTATTTTTCGACGCGCATTCTGGACCCTGCGCGACCGGACATCAGCTTCCCTGAGACCTACCATCTGACAGAAACAAATACGGGCACCGAGCTGCGCTACACAATGGGTATGGCAACTGATGCCGATGGCGCGCGTTCGGAAATTTCCGAACAGGAATGTTCTGCATTCCTGTTAGAATTCTGGGCCGTGTCCTTTGCCGACATGAATGAGCAACTCAACCAATCCAAATAGAACTACTCCACCCAATGGTCAGATGGAGGCCCCAACACTGGATAATGTAAGGTCAGCGTTGTCCTTGAAATAGGTGTAGCAAGAAACGACCCGGCGGCTGGACTGCGCAGATAGTGATCATGTCGCCTCGCTGCACAGGCGACTTTCGATAGGCACAACCTGTCAACACAAAGCGGTTGATATTACCGCTTGGCCGTTTCGTAGACTTTATGCGTCGAAGTTCCAGATGTCGCACTGAACCTTCCAATCATCGTCGCCTTTGCGGAAATAGAGTATGTACTTTCCAGCGAGTTTTTGTCCGCCCATGGAGCCCGTCAATGTTCCCGTAGTAACCGCAAAGTCTCCGCTGACATGTGCCTCGGTCAGGTTGGCCACGACGTCACTCAGGCCGCCGTCAATTGCTGCCTGCCAATACTCTCGAATGGCAACATGACCTGACATTATCGGCGCTCCCGGCGGCATGGCCGCGCCATCTTCGGCGTAGGGTGCTGTTGCCTTACTTGCGTCCTTTGCGTTGATCCCATCAATTATGGCCGCGTCGAGTGCCTTTACTGTATCAACATCCGACATCTTTCCCTCCCAAGTTTCTCGCTGATGTCCTCAGACTACCACAGGAGCTTGAGTCTCTGCTCATCTAAGGTGCCCTATCTGAGTTGGCCCAGCCAAATACTTGAGAAACGGGATACGATTTGGGTTGGCTTTGGCCGCGTTGCCACAGCTCGTCAGCCACCCGGTGAATGCGGGTTAGTTCGCTCGTACCTGAAGTTCGAAGATACAGCGAATGGCCCGTCTGGTGAAGCTGCGGCACGGCGCGCAGCTGATCAACGAATGTCGACTGTGGGCCGTCAACGAGGCCTATCAATTGAAGGGCAGGGGATTTTCTGCGTCGCCTCCGAGTCCGGCTTTGAGCCCGTAGGAGGCGATCAATTATCAACAACTAACGTCAGCCTGGTGCCATTTCCGGGCATTCAGTTTTTGTTCCTGAACTACATTGCCCGAAATAAATTCGCTGTCTACCATATGTTTTGACGTTCGAATTTGGGATTTTTGTGATTATGTCTATTCAGTCAGGTTATCTGCTCATCGCCGATATTACCGGTTACACTGGATACTTGACCCGGTCGGAGTTGGAACACGCCAACCCAATCATCCATTCTTTGCTTGAGGCAATTGTGATGGAACTGAAGGACCCGATGAAGTTGCGGGGCCTCGAAGGTGACGCTGTTCTCGCTTATTCGAGTGGGCCATTCCCTTCCGGCGAAACTTTCCTCAATATATGTGAAAGCCTATATCGGGCGTTCGCTGAACGCCGTCGGAACATTGTGCAAAACACGACTTGCCCCTGCAACGCATGTCGCAACGTAGCCGATCTCGATCTGAAGATTCTTGCGCATCACGGGAAATTTGAAGAACTGTCGATCGGACCGATGAAAGATATTTCCGGTGCTGACGTCATACTCGTGCATCGCATGGCGAAGACCAATGTGAAGGAGGATACAGGTATCCGCAGCTACGCCCTATTCTCGGAAGACGCGTATCAGGCAATGGGCATCAAATCTGAACTCATGCAATACAGCGCTCAGTTCGAGCACTTTGGTGACGTACCCATGCGGGTCTATGACCTTGCTGCTGCTTGGCAACGATACCGGGAGATCGCCGGACCCGTCCGCGTTACCGACGAGGATGCCGTGTTCACAACCCGGCACATACTAAACGCACCACCGGTAGTGGCTTGGGAAATGCTCACAGATCCCCACCTCAAGATGCGCTGGATGATGTTGAAAGACGCCTATCGGGAAGGGGATGCATCGCGCACTTCGGCCGGCATTCGTTTGCACTGCATTCATGAAGCCGCTCACTTTCAGATGCTGATCGTTGACTGGCATCCATTCGATTATGTGACTGATATTCTACACAATTCGTCTATTGAGGGTCTTACTAATTTGGAGACCTATGAGTTAGTCCCTGTAGATGAAGGCACCGAGATCGTGTTTCGAATGGGGCGGCTTACTGATGCCGAGGGAATACATCATCCCGAGGAGGAAGCTGCGGTGATCGAACTATTCGAGAATTTTTATCCTGTGGCTTTCGGTATTCTCGACGAGATGGCATTGGAGGCTCGTCAAAAGAAACAAGTGCAGTAAAGATGGGTCGTAGGCGGGGACAACAATGCCAAATGGGCTGAGAGCTTAAAACGATGCATCGAAGAAAGTGGGTTCTTTGCGATCGGTTTATTCGCTGCAAACCAGGGTTGGCTAGGATCCTATTAGATGGCCGCAACGGGTTACATGCGGACCTCGCGGCAAAGAGCAGGCACGTCTGCCTTGTCCGTGACCTGTGAGTTTGCGCTGACCAAGATTTCGCAGCAGCGGCGAATGTCCGGATAGCGGGCTTCGACCGCAGCATCTTGAAGGTAGGGCGAAGGTCAGGATTGGGCCGTCCTTGACAAATAGTTTATGTTTCAACGCCGTATGCTATAACGGGCGTATTCTCCAACTCGGCACGCAGACTAACGCAAGGGGACAGAGAATAGTATGTAACCGTCTTTGCGACCTACTTCGACAGCTCCAGTGTCGATGACAAAAACACCCAGATTCTCCATGTCTTCAGGGCAACCGACCAAGTCGGCAGCGTCATCGAGTAACTGATTGGTAAAATCATCCTCACCGATCCGGCGACATTGATCGCCCTCGGCGCGATAGCCGTCGCCAAAGAACGGCAGGTCGGTATTCGAGACCGTGTGGTTTGACACACAGGCGGATAGTAAGAGGGTGGCTATGGTGAGGACAACAGAGCGCACAAGAAAACTCCTTTGATTGCAATGCGAGGACTGTAGCATTTCTTTCGACGCGTCAGAATAGTCCAATCAGCGGCTTGGTTGTCCGTGGGCAAGGAGGCTCCGCACACAGTTCTCAGGGCCCGCTTTAGGCAATTACACCTCTGCATGAACTCAACTACTGAACGGCAAGTTTGGGCCGTCCGCAAGGTCTGTGTGGTGTGGGGAAAGGGACAATGCTGCACCGGCTTACGCCGTACTCATTTTATTGATTGCCCTTCGGGCTAAAAGGAATTCGGCCCCTTTGGCCTCATAAGTATTTTTGTTTTCTCCGCCCTAGGGTCGGGATTCATAACCAATAGATGACGGTTGCTGCGAGGGCGATTGCGGACAGGAAGATTTTGGGACAGTGATCATAACGTATCGCTACGCGCCTCCAGTCCTTGAGCCTACCAAACATGATCTCAATACGGTTGCGTCGTTCGTATCGGCGCTTGTCATACTTCACGGTTGTCTTGCGTTGCTTTCGACCTGGGATGCAGGCGCTTATTCCTTTGTCTTTCAACGCGTCTCGGAATCAATCTGCATCATAGCCGCGATCCCCGAGCAGCCAGTCGACTTCTGGTATACTGCTCAGTAGCGCTCGCGCACCGATGTAGTCACTGACTTGGCCAGCGGTGACAAAAAGGCTGATCGGTCGCCCTTGGCTGTCACAGATAGCATGCAGTTTGGTATTCATGCCGCCCTTGGTTCGGCCAATCAGGCGGCCGCGCCTCCCTTTTTCGCGGCCATGCTGGTCGCGATACGATGTGCTTTCAGATAGGTTGCGTCGATCATCACGGTCTTTTCCTCGCCGTGTTCGGCTGCCAAGCCGACCATCATCCGAGCGAAGATACCTTTCTCACTCCAACGCTTCCACCGGCTATAAAGCGTCTTGTGCGGCCCGTATTCTTTGGGAGCGTCCCGCCACCGCAACCCATTGCGATTGATGAAGATAATCCCGCTCAGCACCCTCTTGTCATCGAGCTGTGGCTTGCCATGCGACCGCGGGAAGAAAGGGGAAAGTTTGGCCATCTGCTCGTCAGTCAGCCAGAAAAGGTCGCTCATATCACCGCTCCGTTTTTCGAACCGTGAATCATGCAGCGCTTTGAAAATCAATGCATCCTGACCCTAGGTGTGAAATCATTGCCATAGGCAGAGGAGATTTCAATGTCGGACAATGCTGTACAGCGACGGCTCGCGGCTATTCTTGCCGCAGATGTAGTGGGCTACAGCCGGCTGATGGGGGAGGATGAAACGGGTACGCTGACCCGGCTGCGGCAACTCCGAACTGAGTTGATAGAACCTTTGCTGGCCGAGCATAGCGGTCGTCTGTTCAAGTTGATGGGTGACGGGTTTTTGGTCGAATTCCCTTCGGTTGTCGCCGCCGTCAGCTGCGCCGTTTCGATCCAAAGACACGTGGCCGAACGGACGCTCGACAGTGACGATGGTGAGCGCCTGCAGCTTCGCATCGGCATCAATGTCGGCGATATCATCATCGAAGGCGACGATATCTACGGTGATGGTGTCAACATCGCCTCGCGCCTTGAAGGCTTGGCCGAACCCGGCGGCATCTGCGTGAGCCAGAACGTATACGAACAGATTCGCGACAAGCTGTCGTTCCACTTCAGCGACCTCGGCGAGCGCGAAGTCAAGAATATCGCTCGTCCGGTGCGTGTATTTCAGGTCTTATCGAGCAAAGACGGCGCCCCAGCAGTCTCAGCCGAGCACCGGCGCCCGCCGCGCTGGGTGCTTATCGCCGCCACGCTGGTGCTGCTCCTCGCCCTTGGCGTCGGTGGCGCTTGGTGGTGGCTGCAGGGACTAGCCGGCGGTGGGGGCGGGAAGGAGCCGTCGGTTGCGGACGCACCGGTGATCGCCGTGCTGCCTTTTGACAACCTCTCGGACAATTCTGCCCAGGACTATTTCGCCAATGGCCTGAGCGAGGATCTGATTACCGATCTGTCCAAGCTGCGCGGGCTCACCGTCATCGCCCGCAACTCGAGCTTCGCTTTCAAAGGAAAGCAACTCGATGTGCGGGAAATCGGCGAAAAACTGGGAGTTCGATTTCTGATTGAAGGTAGTGTACGTAAGGCGGGTGATAGGTTGAGGGTAAACGCACAGTTGATTGACGCGGTTTCAGGTAATCATCTCTGGGCCGAGCGCTGGGATCGACCCAATGGCGATATATTTGCGGTTCAGGATGAACTGACAAGCAAGATCGTCGAGACTCTGGACGTCAAACTATCCGAGGGCGAGCAGGCCCGTCGCTGGCGTGGTCAAACAAAGGATACACGGGCGTATGATCTCTACCTGCAGGGCCGCGCATTGAGATTAACTTTCAGTGAGCAGGATGTTGTTAGCGCACTGCCATTGATCGAGGAAGCCTTGACCCGAGATCCGGGTTTTGCCGCTGCCTGGGTAGAACTCGGATGGCTTTACTGGTCTCACGTGTGGCTTGGCATGACCGATGATATCGAAAGCTACAAACAAAAGTCCCTGGATGCCACGAACAGGGCCATCGCTGCCGACCCCGATTTCGGGGATCCACATATGTTGTTAGCCGAGATTGCCTTGTACGAAGAAGATTTCGGAAAGGCCTCTCAACAAGCGGAAATTGCTGTCGAACTGTACCCTGGAAATGCCGACAATCTGATAATTCTGGCGTATTATACCTCTGAATCATCTCGTATCGAGGAAGCGTTGAAGCTGACGCAACGCGCATTTCGTCTCAATCCACTGCCACCCCCGTACTATTACAGTATTCACGGAATCGTTTTAACTAACTTAGACCGATTTGACGAAGCCGACGAGGCATTCGGGCATTGTCTCGAACTGGCGCCTGAATACGTTTCCTGTTACCGATATCGTACAGTGATGCATCTCGAAGCCAACGATATCGAAGCAGCCAGACAAGCGGCGAGCGAGGTGCTTCGAGTATTTCCGAACTACAGCATCTCCAAACACGAGTTCTGGCACAAGCAAACCACTGACCCGGCCGAACGGCAACGCCGGATAGATCTTTTGAAATCGGCGGGCCTACCGGAATAAGAGCTCGAGCTGCGCGCACGGATAAATCGTTACAGCAGCTCGCGTTGTTACATAATGTGAGCTGAAACTGGCTATGTTTGCACGCTCTTCAATCAAAATAATTCTGGCCGTGGCTGAGCGCAGCGAATTGGTGCTTCGTCCACAGAGCGTGAGTTCAACTACCTTTGGATTTTGCGCCCGCAGCGAATGCCCGGTTCGGTGAAGCTGCATTGCGGCGTGAGCTTACCCGATAAATGACCTCTGTGGGTGGCTCCTGCATTGCAAGCGTTTTCTGTCGATGTTTGCGGTCATTTTCGTCAGTACCGTCGTCTGTCCGGCCTGTTTGTGTTTTGGCATTGCCTCCACTGGCCTTCCCTATCGGGACATTGCTGCGCAATGCCCTGCCGGGCAGTGGATGAATTCCGCGAGCGAGGTTCCAATCGGGTTATCGGCCTCTGAAGAGGGCCGCAGCCATTCCCGGAGTTTCCTTGCTCTTGGTTGACTTAATTCCGCATCATCACTTCAACGTCTTGCATCTCGTAGACAGTCAGCGCAGTTAGAACGCTGGCTGCCGATATTCCTGTTTCTTTGTGAGCATCGCCCAGATGGACCGCGCTGCCTTGTTTGCCATCGCGACTGTTGCCAGCCGGAATGGTTTGTCGGCAATGATCTTGGCTGTCCACAGATCAACCTTTTCTGGCGAACGTTTCGCCATCACAGCGCGAGACGTCATGCCCACGACCAGCAGCTTGCGAATGTAGCGGTCGCCAGCCTTTGTGATCTTGCCCAATCGCTCTTTGCCGCCACTGGATTTGTTGAGCGGGGTCAGCCCCAGCCAAGCCGCCAGATCGCGCCCGGTGCGGAATTGTTTTGCGTCCCCGATCGTCGCGACAATGGCCGATGCCGTTATTGGCCCAATTCCTGGCATGCGCATCAATCTGCGCGCATCAGCATTTATCAGAGCATGTTGTTTGATCATCTTTGAGTAACCTTCGATGCGCTCGTTCAAACCGATAAACTGATAGCACTGGATACCAAGCATTCCGTTCGCGATCTCGGGCATGTCCGGGTGATCACCGTCAAGGTGGCGCTTAGCAAAGGCCGTTACCGCTTCGATCCCGATAGGCAAGATATGCCCGAACTCGCGCAACAGGCTGCGGATCATATTGGCCAGCTGGGTGCGCTGCCGGACTGCCAGATCCCGCGTGCGGTGGATCGATAGAATAGCCTGTTGATCCTCGGTCTTGATCTCGACAAAGCGCATCGTCGGGCGCTTGACGGCTTCGCAAATTGCCTCCGCGTCTACCGCATCTGTCTTTCCGCGTTTGACATAAGGCTTCACATAGTTTGCTGGCATTAGCTTTACGTCATGGCCAAGCTTGCGCAGCTGGCGGCCCCAATGGTGGGACGACCCGCAGGCTTCCATCCCGACCCTGCAGGGTGGAAGCGTCTCAAAGAAGCGGAGCAGCTTTGCGCGTTTGATGGCTCTGTTGAAAATCACTCGACCGTTCTCCGAAATGCCGTGCACTTGAAAAACATCCTTGGCCAAATCCAGGCCTACGGTTTTAACTGTCATTGGGTGGCTCCTTTCCTAGCAGTCGATGATAACTGCATTTTGGCACATTCGATGCCGGTGGAGCAGGAGCCACCCACCTCATCCGATTAGGGCCGCACTTACCTACTCAAACCCGCTGCGCGCAAACCCTTTTGATAGCGCGTGCGGTCTTCCGATCGCGCGAAGGGATGCGTGCGCTCTGCCAAATGGAGTGAGGTGTCAGGGTCAAGGCGTTTCAGGTCGAAAACGGCTTGCCTAGCGTCATCCAACTTGCCGCATAGGGCATTGTTCACAGCAATATCCAGATAAGAGCTGCTACGATTGGGCTGGATGCGGACTGACGCTTCGGCCCAATCAATGGCTTCTTCGTGTTGGCCTGCTATGAAACAACATAGTGAGCGAATGGAGTACCACAAAGCTATTAAAGGATCGCGTGGGCTGAGCCTGATCGCGGTCTTGATGTTACTGAGGGCTTCTTTACCGTCGCCCAAATAAACCTGAGATCTGGCAAACAAAGCGTAGGCATGGGGGTCGTTGGGGTTGAGGACTATGGCATCCTGCAACTTCTTTACAGCGTCCCGATGATGACCTGAAAACAAATCCGCCGCACCAAGCAGGGCCATCGCATACGCGTCGCGGCCGTTCATCGAAACCGCCCGTTGCGCCAAGCTTATTGCCTCGGCCTTCGAGGCGTCAGGATCGTCACTCCAGCCGTTCACGCTATTCATCAGATGGGTGAAAGATAAGTCTGCCAGCCCGAATGAGCTTTGCGAATCCAACTCGACAGCTTTCAGCAACAGGTTCTGGGCTTCGGCTATGTCGGCTTTTGTGAATTGTGAAATATGCCAATGCGCGCGCGCGGTCAGTTCCCAGGCGTCCATCCGTGGTACCACCTTGCGCCGTGCCCGTTGCATTTCTGCAGATAGATATTCAGGTGCGACTGCGCCTACAATTTTTTGCGTGATCTCGTCCTGCAGGTCGAAGATGTCTTCAATTACACTGTCAAATCGCTCGGTCCAGACGTAGTGGTTTGCAACGGCGTCGATCAGTTGTGCTGAGACGCGAACCTTGTTGCCGGCCCTTCGAACGCTACCCTCCAGAACGTATTGAACTCCCAGATCACGGGCGACTTGCTCTGCCCCGACAGTGCGACCCTGGTAGGAAAAGCTTGTATTTCGAGAGATTACGAAGAACCAGTGAAACCTGGACAGTGCAGAGATGACATCTTCTGCCATACCTTCGGCAAAAAAGCTCTGATCCGCATCGTCGGATAAATTGTCGAATACCAAAACCGCAATCGAAGGTCGTTCCGGCAATTCAAAATGGTACCTCTGGATAGCCGATGCTGACATTCCCCAACCATAAGCGACCAAAGGCTCTGTGATGTTTTTGAGTTTCTGAGAACCAAGACAGGTGAATTGGTCTGAAAGCTTAGCATCTATGCTACGCCGGGCAGTTTCTGAAATCACGAGTGAGCCAGGCTCAGCCAAGTTCTGAAGACGTGCGGCCACGTTTACACCGTCGCCATAGACGTCTTCATCGGCAAAACTTACATCGCCGCTGTGCATTCCCATCCTCAATCTGAACTGAGGA
Organism: Ruegeria meonggei; assembly: GCF_042768335.1. Lineage (NCBI taxonomy): Bacteria > Pseudomonadati > Pseudomonadota > Alphaproteobacteria > Rhodobacterales > Roseobacteraceae > Ruegeria > Ruegeria meonggei. The sequence goes on from NZ_JAXHBT010000001.1 coordinate 3,661,695, forward strand.
TCATTGGCCAGTTTGTTTTGGACAACTATTGCGCACTTGATGCCATTGACCACGCTGGGAAATTCGACCAGCCAGCCGTCTCCCATGCTTTTAATCACTCTACCGTCATGCTCATCAACTATTGGAGTAAGAATGTCGCTTCGAAAGCGGCGCAGCGCGGTCAATGTGGCGGTTTCATCCTCCCCCATGAGTTTGGAATAGTTTGCCACATCCGCAGCCAGAATAGCGGCCAGTCTTCGGTCGGAGAGGTTTGACATGGATGAAGCATAGCCGACAGCAGGCGAATAAGAAACTTCAGTGGTGTTGGCAGCTGAGCACCAAAAAATATGAGCGCTTTGTTGAACGTAGTCGCGCATCATTGTCTTTCAATTGACCAGTAATTTAACAATGCCCTTTCTGCATCTTCACCAAGATCAGGATGGTTGGCGAAATGGCACAAAAACCTCCGAACTGCTTCCTTCTGTTCCAGTGATAGGAGGCTGAACTTTGACTTCCTGAAATCGTGCAGCATTTCTTTCGATGTGCCGGGGTCAAGCGCCTGAATAATGCTTTCACTGGCGTATTCCGGGCTGTCTGGATTGCGCAGCGTCCAAATCAGATAAGCAGGCAAATAATACTGAAATGCTTTTGGGCTGAAAGCTGTTGGGGCAGCGTACCCGTATACGATCATCCGATCGGTCATCTCTTGCCATTTGACGCCACCGTAAAACTCAAGAATATCCACGTCATCCATACAATCGGGATGTAGAAGCTCATCATCTGAGGGTGGTTCGAGACAATCAAATGCAGCTTTGATCAGAGTTGTAAGAGTTTCTGCTGTTGTCGTTTGTTCTGGCATGTTGGCATCTTAGTATGGCTGAAACCCTGAAATCGAGTGTGTCAGCTACAAGTCGGATTTGAGTGATCGCCATGGATGAAAATCGGAAGCTCTTTAAGGATGTCACCCATGAGTTCCACGATGACTCCATCTACGCCTTTAGGCTGGTTACGCCCGACCCGGACAACGACGATTGGGCCAGCGAACTACACCTCGATATTGACCATATTGAGGAGTGGATCCGGCAAGACGACGGACATTTCCGATTTTCCCTTTGCCAGGTTGCTCTGTGTTTCGAGGGTGTATCTGATGTATCCGTTTCATTCGCCTTTCCGCAGTCGACTATTACTCCGCTGCCGATTGACCGGATAACCCGATCCAAAGAACCGGTTCGGACTCATAGTTTGGATTGCGCCGAATTTGCATGGGAAATCCTGCTGAATGACCGCAAGAATGGTCGCATTTGCTTCCACGCTTTGGGGTATCGCTTTGAAAGAGTTGGCAAGCCTGTCCTTTGTACGGAACAGGTCATCTCCAAACAGATGCGCCTTCCAGGATAAGTCGAGGTTTTTCGAGTGTGCGACTTTGCGTCGCCTCGGATAGCTGGTTCAATATGCCTGGGAACTTCCGCCACTTGATTGGCTCACGGGAACGTGACGCCTCGGATTTGGCGGTTTGCCGCATACTTCTTCTATTTCACTCTTTGATTTCGGGAGGGCACGATGAAAATACTTATAGGCTTTTTGTTGGCTGTTTTGGCTACTCCGACATTTGCGCAAGACGTGAAGCGCAGCATCGAACCAGTCGCAGGCGACGTCTATTTGATGAGAAACAACTTTCACAACTCACTTCTTGTGGCGACAGATGAAGGAATTATTCGGGTTGATCCTATCAATGCTGAAGCCGGGATTTGGCTGAATTCTAACCTCGATCAGATCGGTGGGGATCGGATCAGCCATCTGATATATTCCCACAGTCATGGTGACCACGCCTCCGGCGGCGGCGCCCATGACGGCGCCACGGTGATCGCGCATAAGGATGCCCCCGAAACGATCGACGGTGTTACTCCAGATCTGCGCGTGGGCGATATGCATACGCTGGAGATCGGCGGCAAGACAATAGAGTTGGCCAACCTTGGCGCTGGTCACGACAACCACATGCTGGTCACCATTGTTCGTCCCGAAAACGTCGCCTTCATCGTTGATGTTGCGGCTCCCAAACGGCTTCCGTTCCGCGATTTTGCCCGCTTTGATATCGGCGGGTGGTTCAAGCAGCTTGAAACCGCCCAGACGCTGGATTTCGAGATCTTTGCACCCGGGCACGGGGCTGTGGGAACGAAAGCCGATCTTGATGACGCGCATACCTACATGGTCGAGTTGCAGGCAGCAGTGCTTGACGGTCTGAAGGCGGGCAAATCCGTTGAGCAACTGAAAGCCGAAGTTGTGATGGAGGACTATAAGCACTGGGGGCAGTATGCTGCGTGGCGTGAGGAAAACATCGAGGGAATGGCGCGCTACCTCAAGGCATCGGGACAAGCGGACTGACCCTGTCCCGGCACTAAAAAGGAAGTTGCTGGATGCCAAACGCGCCGTTGAATTATTGGTGGGTGAGAATGAACTATAAGTATAAGTAACCCGCCAGTCTCGACCGCCTGATAGACCATCTGCGCGTAGCCGGTCTACCTGAATGACTAGTTTGGAAAACAGAAAAATCTGAATCGATTCTGTCAGATAAATGGGCTGTCCCACGCATTGCGAGCTCGTATGCGCCCCAATTATTCAGTCTTGGTGAACGGTAGGCCCGATGAAGCTGAATTGCAGCGCTTGATGACGTGGCAATGGCCCGCCGTGGGTCGAGCCGCGTTGCCGCGTAGATTTGCGTTGGCAATGCCGGCAATGGGTCGTCCTCGAGATTTGTCAGTGGAGGGGCAGGGGGCTATTCTGCACTGCCTCTGAGATCAGCTCAGAGCCCAAAGCGGCTCTAAACCTTCGCACTCGTATACCATTTGGACCTCTATGCTTGGATCGGATCGCCCGGCAACCCAATCGCCTCTCTGATGGGGTCAGGCAGATGAAGGTTCTGTGCTAGGATGTCCGCTTTTTCCAACAGTACTTCCGCCCGCTCTGCGGCAGTTTCCGCGTCAGAATGCATTCCTGACTTCCTTAGTATCCACGCCTTCACCAACCAGAAGTGTCGACAGTAGGGACGCATTTCAGTCGCGTCCGAAATTGCTTCAAGCGCGAGTTGCTGATCACCTGCCATCATGTGGGCAATCGAAAGTGGATAAAGCCGGTACGGCAGAAACGGATCCTCGGCGGAACGATCGACAGCTTCTGCCAAACTCTTCCGAGCAGCCTCCCAGTTGCCGGCAATTAGTTCGGTGTAACCGCTCGCCTCCATGCCCAAAACGTAGCTGGGATTCAGTCGGAAAATTCTACTGATGTCTTTCCGTGCACCATGCAGATCGCCCGCGAGGCGCGCGCGCACCTGCGCCCGCGTGTACCAGCAATAGTCGGAGCGTGGCGCAGCCTGAACAGCCTTGTTCGACAACTCGATGATCCGCGTGCGCAAATCAGGACCGGCCTCGCGATAGCACGCTTCCAAAGGGTACAGCTTGGCTTCACACCACATCGCAAGCCCGGACCCATTCGCGGGATCAAGTCGAAGTGCTCGCTCCAGCAATTTACCTGCATGATTATAGTCCTCGACGGTGGCACGATAAAACAGCATAGCCGCTCGGGATCTCAACTCACTGGGGCTCAATTGATCGTCTGGAATGTCGCTAAGTCGGTCACCGTCAAACGCGTTGATCTGTAGACGCAATTCGTCCGAGAGCTGTTCTGCGGCCCGGTCGGTCAATTCAAACAGGTTCTCTGCATCTCCGTTTAAAAAGCGCGACCAAGTCACCTGCCCATCTCCTAACCGGATAAGGCTGGACGAAATTCTTGCTTCTGTCTCCCGGCAGCGCAACCTGCACCTTAGGCTATACGTTGCTTCGGTCTCGAACGTTGAATCTGTTGCGATCACACGCACACCAGTACGGCGCGAAAGACTGTGAACCAATTGCTCCTGCAGATCGGCACAAACCTCAAGCGTTTCTCTCGTTTCGGGAGCACTTGTGACCGGCTCCACTGCAATGGAAGGCAAATCGGTGTGCTCAACTTCACGCTGCGTTGCGGGCCGCCATTGAAACCCGTTCACCGGATTGGCAAGGTTCTTTAAATCGAATGTACCCGCATCGCTGAAACCCTCTGACAGCTTTTCGTCCAACTGCCGCTTGAGGTCTTCGGAGATCATCACTCCGCCGGGTGGCGCCTCGGTTTGCAGGCGCGCGGTGATGTTGATGCCGGCGCCATAAATGTCAGTCTCGTCTTGAACGATCTCCCCGAGATGTGCGGCCATCCTCAGCCTGATTTTCTCATTGTTGACCAATGCCAATTGTACAAATTGAGCGGTTTCGATTGCCGCTGAAACCGATGGAAAGGCAATGATCCATCCATCACCCATCCGTTTCAGTATCTCGCCGCCTCTTCGTACGGCCTCGGGCTCTAGACGTTTATCACGAAGTTCGCGGACCAACTCGATTGCGAGCGACTGATCCGCCTCCATTGCGGACGTATAGCCGACCAGGTCGGCCATCAAGATCACAGCAAGGCGAGCTCTCATACAGCGAAGTTAGGACAACGTTCTAGTTTTGTCATCTTTTGAAAGCAGACGATGCGACCTCGGAACATCACTACGGCGATGCAGCGAAAGACTTCTAGGTCCCGCTCACCAGTTCGCCAGCGGCTTGATTTCGCACCCGCAGCGAATGGCCGGAACGCGGACTGCGACCGCAGCATCGCGGCAGGTCGGTGAATGTCTCTTAAGGGCCGGTTTCCAATTTTCGTCGCATAGTCCGTTGGTTTGCGCAGTTTAGGCGGGCGCAGTACACGGGGCAATTTGCCGGGTTCTATCGCATTGGTCGGTCTTCAATTCATTCGAAGAAGCCGAAACCCGATGCACCTATGTCGCAAATTCTAACAGGATGTGCGCACAGGCCGACGGTCCCATACCGGCATATTTGGTTTCTTTCGCAGATCATAACGGTTTTGGATCATTCCAATGGAGGAGACCAATATGTCTGCGAATGAAGACAATATACGGCAACCCGGCTTGGTGCTGGCGCTTGTGCCAATAGTACTCACCCTGTGTGTACTTGGGCTGCAGCTATTCTATTTCGGTGACTTTACACCGCACATCCCTCTCGCATTCGGGATCGCTATTACTGGCATCGTTGGCCTCATGTTGGGTCACAAATGGCCCAGCATTGAAGAAGGCGTGTTCCACGTCATCAATATCTCTCTGCCTTCGGTCTCGATACTGATCACAGTTGGCATGATCATCGGTGTATGGATCGCAAGCGGCACCGTCCCGACGCTGATCTATTACGGTCTCAAGATCTTGTCGCCCGAGCTTTTCCTTGCCGCAGGAATGATCCTTTGCTCTATAGTCTCTGTTTCATTGGGCACCTCGTGGGGAACAACTGGCACGGTCGGCCTGGCGCTGATGGGGATCGGTGCCGGGTTTGGTATCCCAATGTATTGGACGGCGGGGGCGGTGGTCTCTGGCGCATTTTTCGGAGACAAAATCTCGCCTTTGTCGGACACGACAAACCTGGCCCCAGCAGTGACAGGGACCAATCTGTTCGACCACATTCGCAATATGCTCCCAACGACAGTTCCTTCGATGCTGATCGCGCTGGTGATCTACTTTGTCGTCGGGTTCACTCTGATTGACACGTCTCAGGTTTCGTTTGACCGCATTCACGCAATTACGACTGCATTGGATGATGCGTTCTGGATTTCGCCAATCATGCTGTTTCCGGCTGTCCTGGTCATCGTATTGGCCGTCATGAAACAACCTCCGATCCCATCGTTGTTTGCAGGGGCCGTTGCGGGCGGCATCATGGCTATCTTCTGTCAGGGGGCCGGGCTACATGAGACGTTCACCTTCGCCAACAGCGGATACTCGATTGATACTGGTGTTCCGGAGATCGATCCCCTGCTGAACCGCGGAGGCATTCAGTCGATGATGTGGACGATTTCACTGGTGCTGCTGGCCCTGGGTTTTGGCGGAGCGCTTGAGCGCGTGGGCTGTCTTCAGGCCATCATCAAAGTTGTCATCTCGAAAGTGAAGACGTTCGCTGGAATACAGATCTCGGCTATCATGACATCTGTCGCCACCAATACCGTTGCGGGCGACCCATACCTGTCCATCGCACTGCCGGGCCGAATGTATGCGCCCGTCTATCGCGCGATGGGCTATTCACCGCTGAACCTGTCCCGGGCAGTCGAGGAAGGCGGAACGCTGGTGTCCCCTCTGATCCCGTGGAATGCAGGTGGTGCTTTTGTAATCACTGCACTTGGTTTGGGTATTGCGGACGGGAACTTCGAAAACCTGCTGTATATACCGCTCGCGTTTGCTTGCTGGCTGTCACCGGTCATCGGTATCATCTATGCCATGACCGGGCTCTTCTCACCAAAGGCGAGCGAAGATGAGATCCGTTCGTGGGAAGAAAGCGGTGAGCCTGTTGCGCAGATGACCACCTGACCGTTCTGCACCAACACCGCAACAGGTGTTGGTGCCCTTCATCCGTCTTGGTCGATACTGGGAGGAGAGATATGGACCCGAGAAACTTTGTCCCTAAAGGCGCGGCCAGCTATCGAATAGACTATGATGGATCAGCCAGGGAAATCTACTTCCTGCTGTTGCCAAAGCTGACCATGCTGGCCTTTAGCGCCGCGGTGGAACCTCTGAGGATTGCCAATCAGGTCACAAACAAAGAACTGTACAAGTGGTTTCTGATCACCGAAGACGGAACTCCGGTTTCTTGTTCGAACGGGATTGAAATAACGCCGGATTTTGCATTGCGCAATCTTCCGCGATCCTCGCGGCTATTTGTTTGCTCAGGCATTGAACCGGCGGAGAGTACAAACCCCAAAGTCCTGTCGTGGATCAGTCGACAGAGAACCTTTGGCTGTAATCTGGGTGGTATTTGCACGGGCGCTTTTGCCCTTGCGAAGGCCGGGGTGCTGTCAGGGAAAAGGTTCACATTGCACTGGGAAAACCACCCGGCTTTCGTCGAAAATTTTGTCGATCTGGAGCCATCGGCAAACCTGTATGAAATCGACAACGAGCTCATGACATGTGGCGGTGGAAGTGCCGCAACTGACATGATGTTGGACATGATCGAATCCGACTTCGGAAACGATCTGGCGGTCATCGTATCGGACATGTGCATCCACTTCCGATCCAACAACAGCAAAACGCTTCAGAAATCAGCCTTCTCGGTGGCCCTGGGCAGCCGCAACCAATACCTGATCAACGCCATGCAGATCATGCACGAAAACCTGGAAGAGCCGTTGGATATCTCTGAAATAGCAGAAGCCGTACAGATATCGCGTCGTCAGTTGGAGCGTCTCTTCCAAAAGTATGTCGAAATTTCACCTGTGCAATTTTACATCGAACTGCGCGTCGCGAGGGCTTACGCATTGCTCAGCGAGACCGAGATGGCGGTTGCCGAAATTGCGGCAGCTACAGGCTTCAGCAGCGCTACCCAACTTACGGTACAATTCAAGAAACGCTACGGCGAAGCGCCAACTTCTTTCAGGAGGGGATGGTCTGAAAGACGCGAATGACTTGCGCCTGACCAGTGTCAGAATTCGAAACTTCAGAACAGCTGATTAAAGTTCGGTGCAGTTAACAAAAGTCCGCTTTGGCAACGCTGCAATGCGGTATCTTTGGTTTGGTGAAAGTCAGCAAAGGGCCGAAATCGAGATCCATCAGCAAAGGGGCAGGGGGCTATGCTGCGCCATCTCCGAGGTCTCTTGTGAGCCCCTACCGGACCTTCACTGCCATTTGAGACTTCGCTTGTGCAGCAAGTCACAAACCTCGCCAAGCGGACGTTCAGCTCAAATTAGTAAAAGGCGGCATCGCGGGCAGCGACCGCAGCATCCGAGATGGGCGCTGAATGTATCTTATGGGGCCTCTCTTCTTGAAGAGGTGTGGCTAGCCGTCGATAGGGACGCTATAGCTTTGCTATGGCCGATACATTACCACCTTGTCCTGAATGTTCTTCTGCGTTCTCCTATCAGGTAGATGCTTTGTTAAATTGCCCAGAGTGTGGGCATGAATGGGAGCCGGGGTTGCCATCGGATGCGGTGCAAGAGGTGCGCGACAGCGTTGGCAATGTGCTTCATGACGGTGACGCAGTAACAGTGATCAAGGATTTAAAGGTTAAGGGATCTTCTTCCGTCGTCAAAGTGGGGACCAAAGTTCGAAGCATTCGACTTGTGTATGGGGATCACGACATTGACTGCAAAGTGCCGGGAATTGGCCAGATGGGACTGAAGTCTAAGTACGTAAAGAAGATATCCGGTTGAGAGTTGCCAGTATTTTTCGCGCGGAGCTAATGTCCGCTTCAAGGAAGTTCCATTGCAAAGTTGAAGGTGAAGTTGGATGGCGGTTTTGGGCCGTCCGAGTCATCAGTATTTGGCGGGGAAGGGAACCTTTCTGCGACGTCACCGAAGTCCGGAATGAGCCCTTAGATGCCTTTGGTGTTGATGCAGTGAATTTCGGCTTCAGAGTAGCATACCAAAGAGATCACATAAGTGGCTACGGATTTGCCGATATACTAGGTGAACGCTGGCTTGCGCCCATTTCTTTCATCGGCATTGGGGGCCTTGGAAACAGTGGTAGGTCGACGAACGTTGCAATTCAGCCGCTGTGGGGCTATGTAGAGTGTACTAAAGTTCTGGTTTTCTGCGGCCTGGGCAATTTGCCTGCCAGAGTGAACTACGTTCTTCCATCATGAAAATTCAGCTGTCACGCCCTCTAGTTGGGGTCTGATGTTTGGGAAGGTTGCCGATGACATCGCGCACGACCGCATCGCTTGTGACGCGAGTTGATCCGTTTGTAGTGGAAAGAGACAAAACAGCGAGGCGGCGCTTTCTCCGCCAAAGGATCTAAAAATGACATTTCCGGAATGGACGAAACCAGGCATCTACGGTGCTTTGTGTGGTGCGATTGCGGTCTCAATCCTTGGCTTTACTTGGGGAGGCTGGACAACCAGTGGCAGCGCTCAAGAATTGGCTAAGGATCATGCAAGCGAAGAAGTGACGCTCGCGATGGTGCCGGTTTGCCTGAACAGGTCAGCTGCTGACCCCAAGCGAGAAGAAATCATCTTAACCCTCCAAGAGGCCTCTGGCTTCAATCGCCGCAAGGCTATGATGGATACGGGTTGGGCTACGCTGCCGGGGTCGGAAACGCCAAGCCGCGACCTTGCAGATGCCTGTATTGCGAGGCTTGAGCTGGATGGATCATAACTCAAAGGCAATGCCGCAACTCTGTCAGGCGATCTGGGGAGCGCATCTGTCACTAGGTATTCAGATGATTGCGGCTCTGATTGTGCTCCCAATCGGTGCTCTGCTTCTGTCTTCAACGCCTGCATATGCTCAATCCACATCGCAACCTGTGCCTGAAAATGCCACTGCAGAGAGCTACGGTGACGGCTGGAAATGTAACGCCGGGTACAGGCTGAGTGGCGATGGCTGCGCCATTGTTATAGTACCAGAAAATGCGTATCCGACCAACCGCACCTATGGCTCTGGTTGGGAATGTCTTCGTGGTTTTCGCAAGAACGATGATACGGCCTGTGTTGCGGTGATTGTACCTGAAGGCGGATTTCTTGGTCCATCAGGTGAGCGTTGGCAATGCTCTCGTGGTTTTCTCAAAATCGACGACACGTGCCAAGAAATTGTGGTGCCGGCTAACGCATATCTGGCAGCCACGACCTATGGGCCCGCGTGGGAATGCAAACGTGGGTTTGAAGCATTGGACAACCTTTGCGTCGCCATTGTAGTCCCAGCCAACGGGTATCTGAATTCATCAAGATACGGCCAACCCTGGACATGCGAACGCGGGTTCATTGAACAGGATGGCTTGTGCACGGCCATTGTGATCCCTGAACATGCTTACTTGGACGATGCAACCTACGGCACGGGATGGAAGTGCGAGCGGGGATACGCAACCTCAGGTGTGAGCTGTGAAATAATAGACCTTCCTGCGAATGCCCATCTCGACAGGTCCGGAAACCGTTGGGACTGCAACAAGAATTTCCAGTTATCTAAGGGTCTATGCATTCTCGATAACTGAGCGCGCGGCACGATTATTTCGACCTCATTACCCGATGGTGACGACAACGTTGCCTTCGGCGACGACCACAAAAAGGAAACATCATGAAAACCGACTTTAGCGCGGTAAACACGATCCGTCGTCACGTCAGTGGTGCACAAGCGCCGCCATTGACCAACGATAAATCCCTAAGATCCACCTCGGCCACTCAGATCGTCTTGCCACCAACTGCGATTGTCTATTGCCAGGGTAACTTCGCAAAAATTGACGGCAAAACTGCAAATGGCCTTGTTCGTCATTCAGAGGCCTACAGGATCCTGTCTGTCATCGATAGAGATCACGACGGCGAAGACAGCGGACTGGTTCTTGATGATGCAGTAAACCACATTCCTGTATTCAGAAGTCTGGATGCTGCTGTCGTCCATGAAGCCATCATCCCAGATACCCTCATTTACGGAATGGCGCCTTCTACGGGGAGACTCTCATCGACAGATCGCGACGTTGTTCTCGACGCGATATCACTAGGTATGAACATCGTCAGTGGATTGCATGAGTATTTGAGCGATGATCCGGAAATTGCGTCTTTTGCGGCCGAACGCAAAGTCACCATCCGAGACATTCGAAAACCTAAACCCAGCAAGGATATGCGCCTGTTCGACGGAAGTATTGCAGGTGTGAAGGCACTGCGCATAGCGGTTCTTGGAACCGATTGCGCCATTGGAAAACGGACAACAGCGACCGTATTAGCCCGCGCCTTGAACGCAAGGGGCATCAAGACTGTTCTTGTTGGTACGGGTCAGACGGGTTTGATGCAGGGCGCAAAATATGGTGTGGCAATGGATGCCGTGCCGCCGCAGTTTTGTTGCGGCGAGCTTGAAGGCGCGATCGTTGACGCTTCCGAGGCGGAACAACCCGATGTCATATTGATCGAAGGCCAAGGGGCGTTGAGTCATCCGGCCTTCTGCACATCCGCCTTTATCCTTCGGGGCAGCCAGCCGGACGCCGTCATCCTTCAGCACGCTCCAAAGCGTGCACATCGCTGTGATTTTCACAATATGCCAATGCCCAAGCCTGCAAGTGAAATTGCCCTTATCGAAGCGTTTGCTGACACAAAAGTCATCGGCGTCACACTCAATCACGAGAGGATGTCTGAGGCCGAGATTACCGACACTATCGCCGCACAGTCACAAATACTCGGGTTACCCGTAACGGATGTACTCAGCCGGCCGGCATCGCATTTGCTTGCAATGGTTGTCGCCGCCTATCCTGTTTTACATCAATCCGCACCTGTGGCTGCGATATGAACACCCCTCGCATTGAGGTGCATATGAGCAAGATACGCCACAATGCGAAGACTATGGTCGGGCGCCTCAAGACACGCGGCATCAGCGTCACCGGTGTGACCAAAGCAGTGTGCGGGCATCCAACCATCGCTCAGGCCATGCTGGACGGTGGCGCTGTGGGACTTGCAGAAGCTCGTCTTAGTAACGTGCGGAAGCTACGCAATGCGGGCATGACATGCCCGATCACCTTGATCCGTACACCAACGCTGAGCCAGGTCGATCAGGTCGTCCAGTACTGTGAGGCAAGCTACAACACAGAGATCCTCGTGATTACCGCTCTGGCCGCCGCCGCGATCCGGAAAGACTGCATTCACGGCATTATCCTGATGGTTGAGATGGGCGATCTGCGCGAAGGGATCATGCCAGAAGACCTCGCCTCAATTGCACAGCAAGTGGTGGAAATGCCCGGTGTCGCATTGAAGGGCATCGGAGCAAACTTCGCATGTCTGAGCGGAATTGCCCCAAATGCTGCAGACATGGACGCCTTGTCCGTCCTGGCGAATGACACTGAGGGGCAGTGTGGTCCCTTCCTTCGGACGGTGTCTGGCGGTAACTCGGCCAACCTTCCTTGGGCCTTCGGTGGACATCCAGCTGGTCGCATCAACGATCTAAGGCTGGGGGAAGCAGTACTTCTGGGCGTTGATCCGGTTTCCGGAGATCAGATAGGTGGGATGTATACGGATGCCTTTACGCTTGTCGCCGAAGTCATTGAAACGGGGTCCAAACCTGCAACTCACCCTCAGAGCATCTGCGACCCGGTATTCAAAAGACTTCACCTTGTCCCAAAAAGTGGACAGAGCACACAATTAGTTCTCGCCATTGGCCAGCAAGATACGGATGTTTTCGGGCTTTCTATGCCGCCTCGAAACAGGCTCATCGGTGCAACAAGCGATCATCTTGTTATCGGCACGTCCCATTCGACACAGAGCGTGGGATCGGAAATGAGGTTCCAAATGAACTATAGCGCGTTGATGAAAGCTATGTCTGCTCCTGACGTTCAGACAAAGCTGCTCCATCGCAATCCTTCACAAAACGCGCGTGTCTCTCAAGGACCAGGCAATCACCTGGCATCGATTTGAAATACTCAATTGATAAATGCTCCATTGAAAACGGTAAGGAGAATGACCATTGGCTAAGCGGACAAAAACAGCCCTTTTCAAAGCACAAATCCCCAACGCGGAAACACCGATGGACAAAACATCTCGGGTCGTTAGGGAGATGGTCAACGAAGAAGCAGAGCAAAGACAGATCAAAAATGCCCGGCTCCGCAAAACTCGGCTCGAAAGGGATGCGCCGACACCATCTGAAGCCTGTCCGCCGAAGCCCGTCAAAAAGCGGTGACTGGATCGTTGGCCCTCCTCTCCGCGCGACTTGATTGAGCGAAACACAAACAAAGTGGCTAGCGAGCACTGTTTATCTCATGCATCAATAGCGCCCGTACTCGTTTCAAGGATATTGCCATGACACTCTCAGATGAGAGCTCAGAAAAAGTTCACTACATCTGCCAAACATATGTGGAACGGAAGCCAGGACGCGGAGGGCAAGGAAGCTTGAAAATTGGCAAGCAATTTGAATACTCCACGGCAGCGGAAGCACAAAACAGAGCAGAAAGAGAAGCGCAATCCGACGATTGCGCTGGCGCCGATGCCTACATGGTCAGTGAGGATCCGAACAGTGGCGAAGTCGGATCACCAAGTTTCCTCATTCGGCTTGGCAGTGTCCCGGAATTTGATGAGTTTTAGATATCTAACTGGCTTCAGTTTAACTCTCTAATTGCACCGCGGTTGCGGTACTAGCTCGACCAAGAACTTATTTTTTTGCCAGCAGAATAGACTGTATTGGGCGTGGATTTTGTCACGAAACAGGGCCATTACACCAAGAAAGCGGTCGTTGGAACAAACGCAGAGAATGCTCACTTCGTCCTGCGTACTGTGAGTTCGACCTACTTGCGGTATTGCGCTCGCAGCGAATGTCCGGAAAGCGGGCTGCGGCCGCAGCATCCAAGCTGTGGGCTAGATGTCTCCTTTGGGCCGCACGTGACTAAAACTCGCAGGTCTTTGTCACTCCACTTCGGATGATAGTAAATGCTCTTTGATCCGCTGGTAGCCATAGCCGATATGGGTGCGCTGGATAAACCCAATCGCGGCCACATCGCCAAGTTTCAGTGCTGTGTTGATTTCCTCAAGCTCCACAACCAATGCCAATGCCACGTCAGGGCCCACCAGGTTGCCAACCCTGTACCAGGTGCTGGCGGCCTGATGGTAGGTTTGCCGCCAGAACGATTGCAATGTGCTGTTTCCGATAAGGTTGGCGATCAGTTCGTGTAGACGGTGGTTGATTTCAACATATCGTTTGGATTCGAAGGACACGCATAATGCTCGGGCTTCCTCCAACAAACCTTTTCCAGTTTCGCGGTCGGCGAGTGTGATTGCGCGCGGTGACTTAGTGCCGATCAACGAGGCCAATTCCAGGCGCATGTCGTAGACATACCTTATCTGGGCCGCGGTCAGCGCGACAACCACGGTGCCCACACCATTACGTGTTTCAACCAGTCCCAGATAGCTGATCCGGCCGATCGCATCGCGAACCGGTGTGCGGCTGACCCCGAATTCGGCGGCCAGTTCAGATTCTTTCAGCTGATCGCCAGGCTGATAGTCCAGAAAACAGATACGCTTCAAAAGCTCAGTCTGAATGGACTCGACTGTGTTTTTTGGGCTCGTCTCGACGATTTGCGCAATGCGGCTCATGACTGTCTCCTCAACTCTATCTGCATACACCATTGGTGAAATGTGTACAATATGTGTGGATTTTGTTTAAATGACTCCTATGCTGCATATAGCTAATGCGTTTGCTAAGCACACCGACTCACCATCGCAGGAAGTTTTCCATGCTTGACGAAGCCCGAACCCGCACCCTTTCACTTCAAGCCCGCATGCGGGACATGGGCATTCAGCGCGCCGTCTTTACCGACGAAAGCTCAATCGCCTATCTCGCCGGGTTTTGGGGCTATCTGGGCATCGAATTCGGCCGCCCGACCATGCTGGTGGTAGGCGCCGAAGAGGCCCCCGTCGTGATCACGCCGCTGATGGAAAGCGAAATGGTGGCGGCCATGACCTGGGTCGAGGATGTGCGTACCTGGGAGGACATAGGCCAACGCAACTGGGGTCGCGCCCTGGTCGGTGCTTTGGGTGACGAGCCAGATGAGATCTGGGTCGAACGCGGCAGCATTCCTGCCATCGCGCGCAACCATCTGGACGAAACCTATCCGGATGTGCCGATCAAGGACATCTCGCCGGTTTTGGGCGCAATGCGGGTGATCAAATCCCCGTTTGAAATTCAGGTGATGAAAGAGGCCGGCCAGATTGCCAACGCGATGATGACCGCCGCTCATGGCAGCCTGCGCGAAGGTGCAAGGGAATACGAAAGCGCGCTGGCGGTGATTGATGCGGGCTCCCGCCGTGCTGCGACTTTTTTGACCGACAAGGGGTGGGAACGGTTTGTCTCGCCGATGATTCACAACCTACAAATTCTGCAAAGTGGGAAAGACACTTCTATGGTGCATCGCCGCGCCTCGGTGAGAGAGTATCAGCGCAGCGATCCTGTCTATTTCTGCTTTTGCAACATGGCGCAGTTCAAGCAATACAAGCTGGGGTTCGACCGGATGTTCCACATTGGTGAGGTGACCGATGAGGCCGCCCGCGTTCAGCAGGCCGCCATTGATGCCCAACAAGCAGCCATCGCCGCCATCCGCCCGGGCATTGAGGCACAGGAGGTGGCGGCGGCGGCCAATGAGATCTACGCGGCACGCGGATACGAAACCGGCTATCGCACTGGACGGTCCATTGGCGTTGCCTATCTGGAGGCGCCAGAGCTGAAAACCGGCGACACCACGATCCTGCAACCGGGCATGACCTTTGCGGTGGACGGTGGCATCTCTATCGACGGCGTCACGGCAGGGCGCATTGGCAACTCGGTCGTGGTGACGGAAACGGGATTTGATTACATCACCGACTATCCCCGCACCTTGCTGGTCACGGAAAACTAGCGATGGGCCGCACGTTCCGCCTTGCCGTGGGGCAATCTCCGGCCGAATTGCCAACGACGCGGGACCGGCTGGACTGGCTGGCCGAAACGCTGCCCACAGTTGCAACGCATCGTGCTGACCTCTTGGTGCTGCCGGAGCTTTTTGCCACTGGCTACAACATCGGTGATCAGATCGCGGAACGGGCCGAACCCGCAGATGGCCCCATCGCACAGGCAATCTTGGGATTGGCCAGTGCCCATGGCCTCGCTATTCATTATGGCTTTCCCGAGGTCGACGGGAACGCAATCTTTAACACCGCGCAGTGTTTTGGGCCGGATGGCACGCGATTGGGCATTCATCGCAAACTGTCCATCCCGCCGGGTTTCGAGCGCAAGTATTTCACACCGGGCGACGGATATACGCTCTTCACCTACCGCGATGTACGGATCGCCACGCTGATCTGCTATGACGCCGAATTTCCCGAGACAGCGCGGCATGTGTCGTCGATCGGGGCAGAGTTGATCCTGGTCCCCACGGCGCTCGGGGAGCAATGGGATTGGGTCGCGCAGCGGATGATACCTACGCGCGCCTACGAGAACGGTGTTTACCTCGCCTATGCCAACAGTGCAGGGGCCGAAAACGGCTTGTCGTTTCTGGGGCAAAGTTTCATCGCAACCCCGGATGGACAAGAACTTGAACGGGCCGGAGCAGAGACCGAGATTCTATATGGAACATTGGAGTTAGACAAAGTGTCGGCCGCTCAATCTCGGCTCCCGTACCTCAGGGACCGGGAGGTGCTCAAACTCGATAATCTTTAACTTGTATCAAACTGCGGATATTCCTACGCCGCAGCCGTTAGATTCCTTTAAATGCTGAGCGTGTCATCCAAGGTCTGCTTTGGCGAAGCTGCGACGCGGCACCCATAGCCACGATGAACGTCTCCTTTGGGCAGCAGATTAACGTCATTCGATTTATGACCGTGTATTTACGCAGAGTTTGCCTGTTCGAAATTTTGCGGATTATGGTCGTCGAAGGGTGATTTTTCTTTTGAATTGCCAAGTGTCCGGTACTCAATAGGCGATTGTCCGTAGACCCGTTGGAATGCACGATAGAAGTTGGAACGTGCCAAGAACCCTGATTGAGCAGCAATGTTGGCAACGCTTTCATCAGTTTCTGTAAGCAACCGGGCTGCATGAGCCAAACGAAACTCGTTCACGTACTGCGACATGTTGGTTCCCTGAGTTTTGTTGACAGCAGACGACACAGAGCGGGCCGGAAGGCTCAGGCGCTTGGCAAGTCGTTGGACGGTTATGTTGGGGTCCAGAAAAAGCTGTTGCTCATCCATCAATGTTCGCAGTCGCTCTACGACTTCCGCATCTTCAGTATTGGCTACAGGCGCTGCGTTTGTCACCGCGTTGGCTTTGGAGAACATCAATGGGAGCGTGATTGACGTCGCAAGAAGAAGAAAGATCAACGGAACAGTTCCGTAAGAAATCAACATTGAGGCATTGGCGCCCTTGTTGACTGCAAAGTCGATTGCGATCGCGCTATCCAAAACCAGTACAAAGACGAGAAATCCAATGCCGCGTAAAAGCCAGTTGGAAAGGGTCTGTGTGACATCGACCCGCGCTTGACTCAGTGCGTCGGGCCCCTTCCGCCAAAGTAAGAAAAGAGAGACGCAATAATACGAATAGCTGGCACTGATTACCCAATCCAGACTTCTCAAGTCACTGGCAAAGAGCAGATACAACCCGATCAAAATGAAAGGCGCACTTAGGTGCATCATGACGATCTTGGCGACGTCGTGTCTTTCGACAGCCAACGATGCAAAGCTCAGATACAGGAGCGGCCCGAGGAACAAGGGCAACGTGCGTTGCAGCGGGATCAACTCTTCAACTCCGTAGCCAAATCGCAGACCGACCAACAGGGATGAGAAGGCGCCCAACCCAAAGAAGGCCGAGAACAACATGTTGGCCAGACGAAAGCCCAGATCCAACCGCCAGGCCAGCATGGTCAGCACACCGCAAAGCAATGCTGTAGCCAGCGGCAAGGGAAAACTGATCAACCCGGGGCTGTCCATTTGTCCTCTTTCTATCGAGACATGTCCTCAATCAGGATCAAGGACAGGTATAGGCAGTGCAAAGCATTGTTTCAAATAAACCTACGGCTCAGCTTTGACGCATCTTGAACGATGATTGGAGCTTTCGATGAGACAAACTTCTTACCTTCTTGCTGGAGTCTTAGCTATGTGCGCAGCCACGGCATTTGCCCAGCCGTACCGGTCTGCAATGACAGAACTCAGTATCGCCGACGTCGAGGGAAAGCGCGATCTGTCCGGATTCATTTGGTATCCAACAGATGCCACTGGGCCAGAAACATACGACTTCGAAAGCGAAGTGTGGGTGGGGACGAAAGTTGTGAAGGATGCTGCGCCAGCGACGAGCCGGTTCCCACTTGTTGTCGTATCTCATGGTATGTTTGGTAACGCTTATAATCAGGCGTGGCTTGCCGGGGCCCTAGCGCAACGTGGTTACATTGTGGCCGCCATCAGCCATCCTGGTACGTCAACTTGGTCTCGCGACCCCGATCTGACCCGGCAACTATGGGAGCGGCCAAGGGACATTTCCCGTGTTATAGACCATGTGACTGGTGCATCTGATTTTTCGCAATATGTCGATTCAGACAGGATCTATATGGCTGGACACTCACTGGGTGGGTTCACGGCCGTTGCCTTGGCCGGCGCAAGGTACGACGCAACCGGGTTAAGTCAGTTTTGCGACACTCAGCCAGACGAACTGGCTTGTGGCATCCTTTCGGGTTGGAAAATCGCGCAAACACCTGAAGATCGCGTTCAGATGGAGGCCGATCTGTCCGACCGCCGGATTAAGGCATTTGCTGTTTTTGACCTTGGCGGAACTCAGAGCTTTTCCGGCACCAGCCTTCGTCAAATTGATCGACCCATGCTTGTCTTTGGGGCACCAATTATGAATTCGGGTCTGACGCTCGACATTGAATCCCGCGCGCTGATTGCCGCCCTACCAGAGAGCAATTCGCGCTATATCGAGCCGAAGACGTTATCGCATTTCGATTTCCTGGGTCGCTGCAAGCCCGGAGGCTATGAGCTTCTGGCAAAAGAAGAACCGGGAGACGAGATCATCTGCGCGGATGGAGGCACAGCGCGTGCTGACAAGCATGAGATGATCATCGACGCTGTTACGGATTTCTTCTCGAATTCCTGACGCGACCGGAGGCGGAGTGGTATGGCAACACAGGCCTTCCGCTTTCGCCATCACCTGCTGTCATGATCGCACTAACCAGTTTATGCGACACCACCTTCGACGACTTGTTCGGGATATCGTTCCGCCCAATCTGACAAAAACTCGGATACCGCGTCCTGGCTAGCCAGTTCTATGGCACGGTGCGGGAGAGCGACGCCTTCCCGCAGTGCCAGACTCAGACACCGAGTATAGTCGCGGTCTAATCGTTGCGGGCAGTTCTCCGATCCATGAATAATTGTCGATAGAAGTGTTCCCCCATAGCCGTTCACATGTGTCAGGTCTGGCTTTAACGACAGAAGGTACTCCATGACGTCTGGCAAGCCCTCCCATCCGGCAACCTGTACCGGCGTCAATCCTTCGGTATCTGGACGGTCATATTCAACTCCTAAGGCGACCAGCCGTCGAACGTGATCCAGTTTGCCCGGGATATGCAAGATCATTCGGATGATATTGCGGTAGGCATCAGGTATGCTGTCTGGATCCAACTTGCCCCGCGGCTGAACGCCATCCGCAACAGCGGCTAATAGTGTTTCGATCTCACTCAAAGCAGTATCTGCGCCGCGCTCTTCGAGCATCCTCGCCAAACTGGCATTTCCGAACACTCGCGCATGAGCATAGGGCGTTGTGTTCTCGAATGGGCGGTTCAGCTCGGCGCCGTTTTCAAGCAGCAGCTCCACCATTTCTGACGAGGACATCCTGCGCGCGGCTTGGTGCAGGGCAGGGACGACCCATGGTGCTTCGCCGCCAACATGCGTCCCGTCAAATTCATCTACTTTAGCCCCATGGTCGAGAAGCATCTGAACAGCTGCTGTGTCATGGAAGTCCATCGCGCGCAGCAATGCGTTTGTCCCCTTCGGGTCGGCACCATGATCCAGTAGCAGTTGCAATCCCTTATGATGGCCGAGCTCGGTTGAATGATAAAGGCTCTCACCGTCGTTCGGATTTGCACCGTTCTCCAGCAGCCATTGCCCAAGAACCATATTGTCCGAATGGCCTATGGCGAAGTAGAGCGGTGATAGCTTGTAGTCATTGCCATAATAAACCGGTGCACCGAGATCAATGTAAGCACCAGCTTCCAAAAGCGAGTTTGCGATATCAAGCATGTCTTGGGACAGCTCAGGTGCGTGATGAATCCACTTGGATCGGGCAAGGATCGTCAATGGAGGCGCCAGATCGCCAATGAGCTGCGTCGCCAGTTCTGGCGCTTTGTCCAGAAACTCCATCACGTCCAACTTGCGATAAAGGGCCAGACAAAGTCCGAAATCTCCGTCTGCCAGATCTGAGGCGTCAGCCAGCAGTTGACTTACTGCGGTGAAGTGACCCTGAGCGAGGGCCAGTTTCAGGCGCTGCCGCTTCGCGGCTTTGTCCATGCCAAGCAAATCGACCGCGAACTTTAGTGCAGGCCAAGACGGAAAACTGTTTTCGCGCGCAATTACGTGCAAATAGTCCGAGTGCCTTAGAGCTTTTGCCTCCGGTCGAGGTGGATAGTTTGCGATGCGTTGACGGGCACGCAATTCGCCTGCTTCATAGGCTTTGCGAAGTGCTTTGGCATCGCGGCGCAATTGGTCCAGGGATTTTGTCATCGGTGTCCTCACTTTTGGCTCGATGGTCCGCTTGATCCGAGCATGAGACATACCGAAATAAGGCTGTCGAATTGTTGATAGAGATGCCGGTGACGGCTTTCCGCGAACCTGGAGGCTTTCCCTAAAAGCAGTCTCAACATAACCATTTGCAGCAACACCCGCAAGATCGGCTTGAGTGGATGACACTGGAGCGAATGACTGCAAAACGAAAGCGGCGGAGTACCGAATGACTAGACCGGCGATACCGGCTCTGGGCCGTTCCCAAATTGCCAAGCGTTAGGTTGCTTGGCGCGGGGTTGCACCGCCTCTGATGGCCGCGAAGACCCCAGTTTTTCCGATGCCTCACCAAGAACGAATGACTCCGAAGTGCAAAAAACCGAACTTGATCGACATGAGTTCGGCAATCATTATCTGTTGCACAGGTTCAAAGGCACTCAATCGCCAACGCATCAATTCTCTTGATGCGCGAAAATGGTGGGTTGTTCGCGATACAGTTGGGAAAGGATACAAGGTGTCGATGGCGACTGTCGATGATTTGCGCAACGAACTCACTGGCTATGACGGACGAGACCCATCAGTCCTTTCAGAGATCGCCGCTCGACATGAGGACCAGCCATGGTTTCTTTCGAGTTTGGCTGATCTTGTGCCGGATGAGGAAGCAGTCGTGTCTGAAGGGGCGACTTGGATCATCAAGGCCATGGTGGAGAAAGGTCACGACTTCCTGCCACAGGACGTAGAGCGACTGGTTGTTGGGCTTGACGAGGTGACAGCCTGGCAAGCGCAGCTGCACATTTGTCAATCCTTGGTCCACATGTCAGTACCGCAAAAGGTCGAGCCTATTTTGAAGCAATGGTTGAACTCCTTGCTAGACGCGCCGCGCCCCTTCGTCCGCGCTTGGGCCGTCGATGCCATGTGTCGACTGTGCGACAAGCACTCGGACAGGTGGACTCTGCTTGAACTGATGTCGGAGGATAAAGCTGCGTCAGTCCGGTCGCGTGTTCGGAACCTGATGACAGAGTTCGGCGAACGGTAACCCTGCGCTGCCTTTTTCTGATCCGATGAAGATTTTCGCTGTTTATGTGTCTGGAGAGTCTGGAGCCCGTGGCGAGTCCGCCCGCGCGCGAAACACTCGGATAACGGTAGCGCAGACCGCCATTGTAGACATTGCCGCCAACCATAGGGTGAGATCCGGCGTCTGGACCACGATGCTTCGAAGCGATAGACCGATAGCCCAAGGCAAAGCAAAAACGATTGCGAACACCATCGCAATGTCGGCGGCAGCACTTCGAAGTGGATGGCGCGCTGGGTCCCGTCCAATCGCAATGCGCACAAAGGTGGCTGTCTGGTGGATTAACACAAGGCCCAGCCCGCTCCAGAACAATATCAGCCAGGTCCGATAGCCAGACTTCGGTAATCCGAGAGGCCCGCCGGCCAAGTGAAGGGCAATATCGTTGGCAAGCCTATGGCTGGTTGGTTGGATCGGCAATGGTAACGCCGAGGACGCATTTGTCAGCACCACCACAGCCGCGTCATGCTCGGGAAGAAGGATCATCTTTCCCCGAAAGCCGGGTAGGACGCCACCATGCTGGACCGACCGGATGCCTGCCAAATCTACATTTCGCCATCCCAACCCGTAAGTAAAACCATCGCCCTGGGCGGTCCCGTTATGCATCTCCGCAAGACCTGCAGCGCTGAGGATTGTCTCCTGTTCCCACACTCTTTCGCCCAGCTGAAACTGAAGAAACCTCGCCATTTCCGCGACGCTTACTGTTATACCCGCCGTGGCCAAACGCCCGGGTTCGGAAGGACGATCATCAGGCCTGGGCCAGACGAACCAGTATTGGTGGCCCGCGGATCGGCATTCGTCGTTTCGCGCTCGACTTTGTTCGATGCCGAGCGGGGCGAATACCTGATCCGCCAGAAGTATGTCGAATGGTGTGCCAGTGACCGTCTCCAACATGCGTGCTGCGAGAAGGTAATTGGCGCTCGAGTACGCATGGCGCTCTGTGGATGGGCCATTCAGTTCCACATCCGCAAGACTCTCGACATACCGTGCGAGCGATGCATCCGGCTGCAAGACGGGCGTTCGGGTCGGCACACCACTCGTGTGTGTCAGTAACTGGCGCAGAGTGATGTCGTGCCAGACGCCACCACTCATGTCTGACAGTTCCGACAGTGTTGCGCCGACAGAACTATCGAGCGATAAGCGTCCCGTCTCGATCAGACGCATCGCAACCAACGCAGTGAATGCCTTGCTCATCGAACCGATCACAAAGCACGTGTCTTCGTAAACGGGCCGACCACGGCCATCTTCACCAAAACCCTGCAAGAACAGAACTTGCGACCGCCGGACAATGGCGATGGCAGCGCCCGGTACGCGATCACGTTCAAGCGTTCGAAGGACATGTTCTTCGATGGCATCTAGGTCGGGATCAAGAGCCTGAGCAAATGCGGACACGCTAGAGAGCACGAAAAGCAGAATTGTTGTCAGGCGTGCGATGTTTGCTTTGAGAAATACACCCGTAAAGACATTGAGGAAACGCGAGAACAATCGAACACCCTGCCTGGAAGTACGCAGACAAGTTAGCAACAAAGGCGGTTCATCGGCCAGTGGCAATCCTTTCGCCGAATAGACATCAGGACATTTTCGATCCATGCGCACGTTGTCCGCACAGGTGGGTTCGAGCGACTGTAAGTTTTGCACGCGCGGCGAATGCCGGCAATGCGGGGCTGCGACCGCAGCATCTGCGACATGGGTCGAGTGACCGGTCTGGGCCGTCCTCGTAATCAGCTATTGGCAGGGCAGGGGGCTTTGCTGCAACGGCACCGAGGTCAGCAGCGAGCCCAAAGTCACCAATGCTGCGTGGCGCACTAACGTCCGTTGTTGGAGAAGTGAACCTGGGGTTTTGACTTACAACCCTGTTTTTGGATTCCTCACCTTCTCCTGTCCGGGTAGTTCGCAACGATCGAACATGCTCAAACAGTCATCAGTGTAAAGTTCAAGCTATAAGGACCTGTGCGCGTGCCCATGGTCCAAGCACGCAACTTACCGTTTCTGGCAACTTGGAAGGGCGGCTGTAGTCGACAATGGCGCATCCTTTACCATCTTCACTGATAACGGTTAGGAGTGAATGCGAACGTGGGATATCATTGTGTCTTGGGAGGGTACTTTTTTGTTGCCAGCTAGTCCCAAATCGCAACACTATTTCGGAGTTCTCGCCTCACTATTTCGCGCCTTTTTTGTGACTGATTGGGAGAGACTGGATTTTGAATAGCTTCGGATGCATTAACCACTTGGTAAATATCAGAAATTTGCCAGTCGCCTCTTCCGTATTGACCGATGTAGCGAGTTGGAGTGATGTAACAAGACTAGCAAGTCTAACGGATTTGGACTTTCTAGGACTGCCCGTCATTGCTGCCATTCGTCCAATGTCGCAATCATTAAGCGTAGCATCCGGAAAAGGTGCGACTCTGGCCGAAGCGTTAACGTCTGCGATTATGGAAGCCTATGAGCATGCAGCCGCGGAAAACGTTCAACCGCCGGTTCGTATGGCAGATGCACAAGAAGCAATGAGAAACGCGGGATTTGCCGATCCAACCATTTTACCGGCAGATCGAAGAACACCTCTTCGGGCTGTCGATTCGCCAATAAGATGGGTTGAGTTCGAACAGCTAATCAGCGGCGGACCCATTTGGGTTCCCTATGACTTGGTTCACTTGCGCCTGACTTGTGAAGAGATGTCTCGAAATGATGGATTTCTAGTTTCCACAAACGGGTTGGCTGCAGGTGAAAACTATCAAGACGCTGTTCTTCATGGGCTATGCGAAGTAATTGAGCGCGATGCGATTGCCTTTGCTATGGATGACAAAGGCGCCCTGCGGCTAGACCGAATTGCACCGCTAGACTCTACAGAATGCTCAAGAGTTGATCCAAGCATTGAAAACCTGATTGCCAAGGTTTCTTCACGAGGGTGCTCAGTTCTGTTGAATGACCTGACACACGAGATTGGCGTTCCAGTAATACATTGCCGACTTTGCGAAAATTCGGATACGAGCGCTTTTGTCCGACCGTGCGATGGGGTCGGGTGCGCGCCGACCCCAATTGTCGCGCTTCGTCGGGCGATTTTTGAAGCAGCCCAAGCCCGTGCAACCCTGATATCTGGCGCACGAGATGATGTTCTGAAACGAAACTACCATATCACCTATGGACGTGCTTTGGAGCGCACAAAAGCTCGTAGTTGGTCGGACCTATCTCAAGGTCCGAGAAACAAAGCAGTCGCGTTGGAGTGGGTGTTGGATCGGTTGTACAGCTCTGGTTTCCCTGATGCAGCGGCGTTTAGACTCGATCAACGAGAAGGCGCTGTTGCCGTAAGAGTAGTAGTTCCCGGCCTTGAAGGTCTCCCAATGTCCTCTGGGTATGTTCGTGGTAAGCGTGTGCGCAGCGAACGAGACACAAGCGTGACACCTTTATCTCTGCCCAGAGGGGCGCGGATGGATCGAAGGAACACTTCCAGCTCAAAAAGACCCGTAGTTTTCTTTGGTCCGACATTGCCACAAGATAGAGCTCGCCGCATTATTGACGCAGACTTTCATCCGCCCGCGGCAATTGGGAATCTGTATCGCGCAGCAAGAAAAAACCATCCGCTATCCTATTGATAGATGGAACATTTCTCAATAACCCGACTGTTTGGCACAAAGAAATTCTTTGGACTTTTTCGGAGGGAGTTCCCGTTTTTGGCGCTGCGAGTCTCGGCGCACTCAGAGCCGCGGAGTTGTCGGCTCATGGAATGATCGGTGTGGGCAAAGTCTTTCAGGATTGTAACAGTTCCGTTCTGCGTGCTGATGATCTAGTTGCCGTACAGTTCTCACCTAAAGAGTTAGGATTTTTGCCTTTGAGCGAAGCTGCCGTTGATATTGCGGCGACTTTGGAGCGAGCGCTGTCGGAAGGGATCATCGGTCACAGCGTATTGAACTCGATTTGGAAGCTTGTTGAAGCGACGCATTTCCCTCAGAGAAAATGGGCGTCGTTGTTGCAGAACATGGAGCAACCCTGTCAGGGGGACGAAGCGTCACAAGAGGAAATGATCGTTCATTTGGAACGTTTGAAGGCGTGGTTGCCCGATGGAAGAGTGTCGATCAAAGCTAAAGACGCAAAAATCGCGCTGAGGCTACTAAATGCGCTCGATGGAGAAATGATTGTGTTGGATGGCGTTGCCTATCGCCTCGACGGGGATGGCAATGCTTCGGTCGCAAGCAACAAGGCTCTGACACCTTATGCTGCCGTCATCAATTTCGAACCAGCGGTTATTCGATCTTTGGACACAGAAACACAAAAGGATGCTCTTGAGGCCCAGCTTGATGCTTTGGCGGAGGCAAGAAATTTGTTCTATGCCGTTCGTTTTACCGGCAACATTAAACACATAAAGTACAGAAACGTTCTACGGCAGGAGAAGCCATACAAACCTCTGCTGGAGGTCGTAAAAACGCAGGCTGAGTTTGAGCTGAACACCGCCGAGGGGACAATTCTGGGTTTTCGGTGCCCAGATTATGCCGTCGGGATTGTCGTCCCGGGCTACCACCTACACTTTTTTTCCGCCGACCTGAGCAAAGGAGGGCACGTCCTGAACTATACTCTGAACAGCGGCCGAATTGAAATTGATCATACGTCTTCTCTGCATATTGAACTTCCAGAAACCCGATCATTTTCAGACGCCAATCTGTCTGCGGGCGCTTCGGCAGACAGCATCCTAAAAGCAGAGAGTAATGATACTTAGACACTTCCATGCAAGATGGTTAAATGCACTCGTCTCCTAAGTCCGTTGCAATTGCCGTCTTATAATGCTGACTTTATCGGACAGACGCGTGCAACCAGTGCGTGCCGATCCGAAAGGGCAGCCTATGGTCGATTCCGGTCCTGAAAATTTACAGTACGTGACAAACCCACTCCTGAACAAAGGTACTGCCTTTTCTCTACACGAACGAGAAAAGCTTGGATTGCTGGGTCTTCTTTCGCCACACATCGAAACGCTCGAAACCCAGATAGACCGTGTCTATGCCGCCTTTGCGCGTGAAGAGACACCGCTGGATAAGCATGTCTATCTGCGTGGCCTGCAGGATGATAACGAAGTTTTATTTTACGCCCTTTTGGTTCGACATCTAACCGAGATGATGCCGATAATTTACACACCGGTTGTGGGTGACGCCTGCAAAAGGTTCAGTGAGATATACGATCACCCGCGCGGTTTGATCATTTCTTATCCCGAGCGAGACCAGATCGATGACATTCTTGAGAATACCATCCTGCCCTCTGTCGAGGCCATAGTTGTCACCGATGGAGAGCGGATTTTGGGTTTGGGCGATCAAGGCGCGGGCGGAATGGGAATTCCGATCGGAAAGCTCTCGCTTTATACCGCTGCGGGCGGAATAAGCCCGTCTGTAACGCTCCCGGTGGTACTGGATGTTGGCACCAACAATCAGGAACGGCTGGAAGATCCCCTCTATATCGGCTGGCGGAATGAACGCGTCAGCGGGGATGAATACTTTGAATTTGTCGATCTTTTTGTACAGGCGGTTAAGCGCAAGTGGCCGGATGTATTGCTCCAATTCGAGGATTTTGCTCAGCAACATGCGGCACCCTTGCTTGCGCAGTATCGCGATCAGCTCTGTACATTCAATGACGACATTCAAGGCACGGCGGCAGTAACAGCGGGCACCTTGCTGGCCGCCTCTAATGTCACGGGCATTCCGTTAAAAGACGCATCCATCGCCTTTCTTGGAGCGGGATCTGCCGGGGTGGGTATCGCCGAACAATTGGTGCAACTCATGGTTCGCCAAGGGTTGTCCGAGACCGATGCGCGCGAGCGCATCTACATGGTGGACCGGAACGGATTGCTAACCGATGCGATGACGGACCTTCTGCCGTTCCAAATGCAAATTGTCCAACCCTTCACTAAAGTGAGGAGCTGGTCCGATGGTGAAATTTCACTGCTGGATGTGATTAATCGCGCCAAACCCAACATTTTGGTTGGTGTCAGTGGTCAGGCGGGCTTGTTCTCGGAAGAGATCATTCGTGCGATGGCGGCTCACACAGATCATCCAGTTGTGTTGCCGCTTTCGAACCCTACATCGCGAATTGAGGCCGTGCCCGCAGATATTATCCATTGGTCAGATGGTCACGCAATGGTTGCCACCGGAAGCCCGTTTGATCCTGTTGTCTACAACGGTCAGACCCACCATGTCGCGCAATGCAACAACTCTTACATATTCCCCGGTATGGGGCTGGGCGTGCTGGCGGCGCGCGCGCGCCGCGTCACTGACGGAATGTTCATGGCCGCCGCCGAGGCGCTGGCCACATTGTCACCGGCGAAGTCCGATCGCACAGCCAGCTTGCTGCCTGATGTGGCGAACATTCGCGAAGTCAGCAAAGCTATCGCATTTGCCGTTGGTCAACAGGCACAGCTGGACGGGGTTGCGCCGAAATCCACAGGCGATGATTTGAAAGCGGCGATAAATGCGAAGTTTTGGACCCCGCACTATGAGGAGATCGCCTGAAACTGACCCGGGTTAGAGTGACCAGGAGGCTTCTCCTTTTGCATTCAGAACCCATGGAGCCTGTTGTGAGGAATGAGAGACGGGATCCGAGCGTGGTTCTGATTAAGACGGTTTCGCCGCCTCACGTATGAGCGGTTTTTGCATCGCAGCACATAGGGCACCTACCAGCAGAACCGCAGAAGCCACGACGAGGCTATCTCCGATTTCTCCGGTTATGTCCCCGATGACACCGGCACCGATCGGCCCTAATGCCTGTGAGATGGCGAATATCACGGTAAAAAAGCTTATGGTTGCACCCCAGTCCGGTTGTTCCACATTCTGGCGGACAAAGCTGGTTACAGCAGTAGGCGGCATAAACACCGAAAGTCCGAACACGAGTGCCGATAAAATCAATCCATATCCGGATGGAACCAAGATCGGCAGGGCTGAACCTAGTGCAACTCCGCTTAAAATCAGCGCTAATGGCATTCCGGATGAAAAGCGAGCCAGCACCCCGCGCCAAACAAAAGGAGACGCCATAATACTGAACCCAAGAACCATCCACGTTGCGGTGGTCAACAGGACACTGGAATGCTGCTCCTTCATCCAGACAGAGATAAATGTGACGTAGACAATGTAACCCAACCCGAACAGCGCATACCCACCGAGTTGGCCAAGCATTCTGCGCACCGGTGGGATGGAAGGAAGCGCGGCGTCGTGCTCGGTTTCGTTCAATTCTGTGGAAGCCCAAACCGAAAATGGGCAAATGACCAGGGCTGCCAATCCGACCCCGATCCAGGCCCAGTCCCAATATTGTGGTCCGAATGCGTCAAGCATAGTCGGAAGGGTTGCGCCGCATAACGCGATACCAAACCCACCGCCACCGCCAAAGTATAAGGCGATGGCCAGCGCATTCTTTCGGGCGTGGCTTTGGAACAGCGATGCTGCCAGTACGCCGCCGGACACAAAGGAAAGAGCGCCAAACAATCCCACCAAAGTACGACAGGCAGTTTGAAACACGAGGCTCTCATCAAACCCGGTCGCCAATAGGCACAGCGCGGTCGCCACAGTTCCGCTTGCAAACAACCGCGACGGAGAAAAATGCCGGATCAGTAAAAGCGTTAGAATCGAACCCACTATGTAGCCAATCGAATTGGCCGTATTGAGCCATCCGGATTGAGTGAGACTCCAGCCAAGGCTACTTTTCATTGATGGCAGAATTAGGCCGTATGCAAAGCGACCAAAAGCGTTGGATATGCTGACGCCAAGCGCGAGGCCAAGCAATATGAGCCACGGGTTGGTAGGTCTTGCGGCTGCCATGAACATCCTTCCAGGTTGAACCACACCGTGCCTCAAGGCACCTGACCGTGCAATCCCAACTGTTCGGGCGCGGATACTTTCCGTAGGGCTTGCGCAGCTTAAGACTGCCTATTTACAATAAGTTGCGGTTCGGCTTCCAATGTCTCTTTCTGCGCTGAAGGGTTGATTTGAGCGCCTCAACGACCGCGCGAGCCGGGATCAATCCGATGTGACATAACATACGGCGACAGCTTTGAGATCGTAGCAGACGTACACAGTTGGGCTGAAGGAATGAGATCCTCAGTTCCATTGCTCGTCGTCGCCGCTTCTAACCTCAGGGCAGCATTTCGTATCTGCGACCTGATCGTCAGCGGTATCACAGTACATGCGCGGCACCGCTTTCTTTCGCTGCCATCCGCTTCAACGCCATCCGGTCCAGTTTGCCTCCCATGGTCAACGGCAACGCATTAACTACCCGAACCACATCCGGCGCCTTGTATCCGATCTGTTTCCGCGCGAAGTCGATGACATCTCCTGGTCGCACCGGCTTCGCCCCTTCGACCAAGCTCACAAATCCCCATACATCCTCCCCATGCATCTCATCTCGCACCCCAACCACGACTGCCGCCGCAATGGCGGGGTGCGCTGTCAGTACATCTTCCACCTCCGCCGGGCTGATGTTCGAGCCGTCATGCACGATGATCTGTTTTTGCCGCCCCCGGAACCAGAAATAGCCATCCTCATCCCGTCGCATCAAATCGCCTGTATCGAGCCAGCCATCCCGAAACGCTGCAGCTGTAGCACCTGGGTCGTCCCAATACCCCGTCATCATAGTCGGGCTCTTGACCCAGTGCCGGCCGTCCACTCCCACGGGCACCTCTACCCCGGCCTCATCACGAAGCGCCGAGACATAGCCTGGATTGTTCAATCCAATCGAACCGGCTTTCTCAACTCCTCCATGGGTGTTCGAATGTGACGTCCCCATTTCCGTCATCCCATAAAACGCCCCGATCGGCACACCTGCCAGCGCACCAAACGCCTCGACCAGTGTCTGCGAGGGTTTGTCGCCACCTGCCATCATCGTTCTTAGTGACCCAAAGTCTTCGCGCACTGCCCCATGCCCCGTTACCAATGCCGCCAATGGCGCGGGCAATATCTGCGCCACTGTCGGCTTTGATTGTCGCAGGAGCCCCAGGAGCTCGTCGGGCGAAAACTGCCGCACTACGTTCGTTCTGGCACCGGCCCAAAGCCCTGCAAACGTCAGCCGCAACCCGGCAGTATGGGAAATCCACGACGCAGGAAGCACCACATCTCCGGGTCGCAACCCCAACCCCTGAGCGTTGCTTGCCACCATAGCTCCCATACTGGCATGGCTATGCGTCACGCCCTTCGGCTTGCCCGTGGTCCCGGAAGTAAAAAATATAAACGCCGGGGCGTCCGGCCCAATCGTCGGCAGTGTCCCCTCAGCCTCACCGTCCATCAGGTCCTTTAAGGTGAGCGCCCCGTCCACTTCGCCTGCATAGGATATCAACCCCAAAGGCAGTCGCCCTATTCCTGGCACTGCGGCCACATCCTTGGCGCGTTCGCCATGCACCAACAGCGCCGCCGGTGTTGCCAACCGCAGCGCATGGTCGATATCCACGGCCGTGTAGCGATAGTTGAGCGGCATCGCCACCAGACCGGCCCGCATGCAGGCCAGATAATGGATCACCAGCGCCGCCCGGTTCGGCATAATCGAAGCTATTCGGTCCCCCGGATTCAACCCCAGGCTAAGATATTGAAGCGCCAGCCGCGTACAGGCGGTATCCAGCTCCTGCCAGGTCAAAGCCCCGTCCAACGCGTAAAGCGCAATCGCCTTGGGATCCGCCGCCAGACCTCGGCGAAACAGGTTGGTCAAATCCGCGGATGCCGCCAGTGGCGGTCCGATTACCGGCATGCTCTGCTCCTCAATAAAACTATTTCTGAGTCTACATCACGCCGCCCAGACCCTAAATCCTTTCTTCGTACCAGCTGTCTCGCAGGGATAGAATCTAGGTAAACGAAAACGCGTGCCCAAGAGCTTTTCGTCTTCAAAAATGTGTTACACAATTTCCAATTGCGGGCTCGATCAGTTCTTGGCCAAGCGGCTTTTTTAATCGATGTCGCCACATTGAATAGATGGGTTGCAAGAAATTCGCGGATTAGCGGAGCAAAATCGCTAACGAGGATCATCCGACGCCAGAATCTTTGCGTAAGGCGAGCCCCTCAGAAATCAAGCGACAGCTCTTCAAAGCGGTTAATGATAATACCGAAGCAGTGTTGGGCGAGCGGAGCGAAGAACAAATTTTTGGGCTCTGCGTTTTCAAATCATGGCATCGCTTAATGTGCGCAAACTGAACGGCAGCACCGCATTTTCAGTCAATTAATGCGCGTTCGATTGGTGCGTTGTGCATTTGACCGCGTGATGCGCCAGATGCCGCGCGGTTGCCAAGTTGGTTTCATTGCATGAAGCACCGTGGATTTTTATCTGAAAGAGAGATCCCTGCGGGACCATCTTTGATGGTTCTCTGTTATACCAGAAGCAGTCGACCGAAAAATTGGGAGAATGCGATGAAGAGACGGAAGTTTCTTGGCTCAGCGTCTGCTGTTGGCCTCTCTTTGGCATTACCTGTAAAAGCGGCAGGTATGGTGGACTATTCGACTACGGGTGCACAGGTCATCAGAGGCTCTGCTGCCGAGGATGGCTATACGTTTCCTGCGGAATGGGTTCCGCACGAAAGAACCCTGATGAAGTTTCCAAGGGCTGAAAGCTGGTCCCGACGCAAGCTACTTCCGGCGCGACAGGAATGGGCCAACGTGGCAAATACAGTGGCGGAATTTGAACCTGTCACAATGGCTGTTCAACCGCAGGACCGAGCTGTCGCAAAGTCCATGCTCAGCAGTCAAATCGAGTTGATTGAGATGCCATTGAACGATGCATGGTCTCGCGATAGCGGTCCGATGATTGTGCAAAACAAGAACGGCGATCGTCGAATCGCCGGTTTTACCTTCAATGGATGGGGCGAGAAATTTCCTCCGTACAAGGACGATCAAATGGCAAAGGGGCGCTTTGCGGCCCACTTGGGTATGCCAATGTATCAAAGCGATCTGGTTCTTGAAGGCGGAGCGGTTGCATTCGATGGCCAAGGCACCATCCTGACTACAGAGGAATGCCTGCTCCACCCCAACAGGAACCCCAACTGGTCCAAAGCCCGGGTCGAAGCAGAACTGAAGGCACAATTGGGCGCAACCAAAGTGATCTGGTTGCCGAAAGGGTTAACGCCGGATCCGATCACCGACGGGCATGTAGATGGCATCGCGGCTTTCGCCAGGCCTGGCGTTGTACTCTTGCACACTACCGATAATGTTTTTGATCCGAACAAGGCTATTACGGCGGCCGCTAAGAGCATTCTGGAGAACACGACGGATGCACAGGGTCGCCGGTTGGAGATCATTGAAATACCACTGACCAGTGCCAAAGTCGTTCATATGAATTTTTACATCTGCAACGGTGCTGTCGTGGTCCCCGTATCTGGCAAAGCATCTGAAGATGAAGGCCCGCTGAGTGTCATTCAGGACGCATTCCCAAGGCACAAGGTACTTGGCGCGTCAGGCCGAATAATAGCCAGCGGAGGTGGTGGCGTACATTGCATCACCCAACAGGTGCCCGCCATCTGACCGGCGGCAAGAACTGGCAATCAGGAGTCTTTTTGCGCCGATAGAAGCGGGACAGCGGTGCAGCATCAATAGGCACTTCTGGGCTGTGGCCCTGAGCCAGCACAGGTAATGTCGTCGACACCTGCCGCGTGCACGATGCTCCGCCTCCGAAGTCGATAATATCCGATTTTCCGGATGCTATGTTGACCTTGTATGATCCCACGCCGGGATTTTATGTCAAACGGACAATACCAAGCCGCGGGTTTTGTTCAGGTTCCTGGTTAAACCCCACGCGCGTGAGATAAGCTCCCGTCTCGCACAGCGCAGTTCAACATTTGCGACAGAATCCGTTCCACTATCATCCGTTCATGTTTCACCCTAACCTCGCATCCAAAACTCTACAAAAAGTCCAAACATTTACTGAGAGTAACCATGAACGCACTTATTGCACTTGACTACATCAACGACATGGTAACCGAGACCGGAAAGGCCGCAAGCGCCTATCCCGAAGTTGCGCGCCGAGGCGTCATCAAAAAACTCAACGCAAGTACGGCAATTGCTCGGAATAAGGGTTGGCAAGTCCATTTCATCAATATTGCGATTGATTAACACTGCTTCCCGCAGAGAGCCAACTAAGCACAATGCTGGGTGAAGCCGGGGCTTGCCAGTTTGGATTGCCGGGTGTTGAGCTTGCGTCCGAGGTTGCCCGTCTGAAAGACGACATTCTGCTTCGTCGCTATCGTCTCTCGGCTTTTTAGTCAGCACTTCCGAATTACCTGACGCCTGGTGAAACGCTGTAGGTTTGTGGCGTTTCGACGAGCTTATGTGTGTCGTCGACGGTCAGAGAAGCGTTTGAAAGCAACTATCCTGTCAAGATCATTGAGGATGCTTGTGCCGCCGAGTTGCAGTCTGTCCATGAGGCAGAGGTTGGGGTTCTGGGTATGTTGGCCGAGCTCGTCACCTCGGATAGTTTGTGAGCATCTACTGCCTGCACGTTTGTTACTTCTGCACCAACAGTTACAGGCTGAATCCATTGCGCAATCAAAGGTAGCATAAAACAATTTCGATACCGGTGAATTGCTTGCTTTGCCGGCAAGCGTGAGTTCGTTTTGGCTCCGGCTTTGCATACTTGCCGAATGGCGGGTTTGGTTAAACTGCACCGCAGCACGCAGGGTTGCAGCCAATGTCCAGATTGGGCCGTCCATGCGGGGAGGGGCGTAGCCCACAAATCGGCGGCCGCAATGCCTCCGAGATCTGCAATGAGCCCAAATCGACACCGGCAATGCAGTACCAGACATTTGCAAAATGGCCGTTCTAACAGTTCACTCTTATTGGATAACTGCTTCTGGCCGAGAAGGCTTCTTTGGTTCGGTTGAGGCCTGCTTTCCCTATTGGAGTTTCACCAAAACCGTAATTTTAACCTGTGCCTTGAAGTTGGCTGAAAGCGAGAATCTCGACTTGGGCGCGCAACAAGCTACTTGATGTGGCGCTTGCAAAAGGAATGTGGTTTGAGCCAGCGCAAGGTTGGTCTTATTCCAACATAGGCTACATGTTTGTAGTCGAGCTAATCGAAGCGACGCTGGAGAAGCCGCTTCGTGAGGTTATTGCCGATATGGTGTGCAAGCCGTTGGGCCTGAACAGTATTGAGCTTGCAGAAACATGCGGGCAATTTCGGAGGGTACATTGAGAGGCCGCGACTGACTACGACCCAAAGTGGGTCTACCATGGGTGTTTGATCGGAAACGCGCCAGATGCCGCGCGGTTGCTGCACGCGCTTATGACTGGTCATCTGTTGCAGCCAGCGACCATGCGCCAAATATTAGATGCAAAAATCCTTGGCGGCGCTATTTCCAACCGTCCATGGACAGAATGTGGATATGCTCTTGGCCTGATGTCTGGTGCTGTGAAAAGTGTGGGTAAGGCGGTAGGGCATGCTGGTGGTGGACCGTTTAGCGTAAACGCAATCTATCATTTTCCAGACGTTAGTGATCCAATCACTGTGGCCTCGTTTGCAGATGGGACCACTGAGGGTGTTGCAGAGTTTGCAGCGGAGAGGCTAGCCGAAGTTCGATGACTGCTTCGGTCCGCAGAATGTTAGTCGACCACTTCCAGATTTTGCGCTCGCGGCGAAAGTCCGGTTTGACGGGCGCGCGACGGCATTTGCGCTGTCCGTTTAACGGCAGCAACGGGCCGCCTTATGTCAGTTTTTGCGGGGAAGGGGGCTTTGCTGCAACGGCACCGAGGTCAGCATCGAGACCAATGTTCTTGACGCTGCGACATACGCCAATGTCCGACGGCTTACCAACTGAAGAGCGGGGCGGCGCCTCGTCGTACACCACAACCAATCCGACCCCTCCCATTTTCGGAGAGGTAGATTTAGGAGTTGCACAGATGGACATAGCGCGATTTTCCGAACGTCTCATGGGCATGAAGGACGAGGTTTGGCTGCGACATGCAAACCCTTGGTCCGTTTGGGCCCGCGTGTTGACACCTCTGCCGCTTCTGGCGTTGGCAATCTGGAGCAGAGCATGGATTGGATATGCGAACCTTATGATTCAAGACCGGGTTCATTAACCGTCCGCTTCGGTGGGCCTTGCAGCCGTTGCCCCGAGCGTGTGATGCGGTTAGGCTCGCCTTCATGAAACATGTCCCCAAAGAAACTACGGATGACGCCCTTATTCAGGAGTTCCTGGATAAAGGTGGCAAAGTCAGCGTCGGCAAGACCAAACCCGCACCTGCGGAGCTGGGTCTGAGCAAGAATGTCTGGAACGCTAAACTGACCAAGGAAGAGAAAGCCGCGCGCGACAAGAAGTGATCGTGCGAGGCCAGTCGGGCAAGCGGGAAGACACCAAGAAAGCAGATGTGACCCTGAGAGTGGGGAGCACACATCGACGTGTCCGGCGGTCTCAGGTTGACCCGTTTTGGGAGCGACAAAGGCCCCAGCGCTAGCAGGGGCCTTACTTTGTGAGGATTGGTACCAAGCTGTTTTTGGCACGCTGATCGTGTTTAGTAGAGGTCGCCGTCCGAAGCCTGCAGGATGTTGACCACGCCTTCGTCGATCATCTCATGAAGAACGCTGAGCCGGTCAAAGTCTTCAGGGCTGTTGTAGTTCTGCACATGAACCATGACGATTCCTTTGACGCCGCTGTCATCTTGTAACTTCTTCATGTCGCTTGGGAACATGTGGTAGGCGCCGATGACCTTCACTTTCTCTTCCTCGGAGTCACCGCCCCAAGGTGCGTACTTGATATTCTTGCGGGTAATGCCCTCGATAAATAGCAAGTCAGCATCTTTGGCTGCATTCACCAGGCCTTCCGAGTAGTGCCCGTCGCCGCCAAAGACGAGAACACGGCCGTCGGGTTTGGTCGTAAACCTGTAGGCATGGGTGTTCTCTAAAAACCCATGCGCTGTCGGGAAGGCCTCGACCAGAACATTGTCATCTTCGAAAATCTTACGTCCGTTGACGTCAACATGTGGCCAGACCGGCACCCCAACTGCGGTTGCGCCGTCGAATTTCTGCACTGTCGACCCTTGTGCCATTTCGTTGCGGTCAATGCGCCATGCGTCGTTGATGCTGGCCATCATCTCGTCGACACCGGCGGGGCCGTAAACTTTCTTGTCGACGACGACCAGGTTCGACCCGAATTTGAACGGATTCAAAATGAAAGACGGCAATCCAACGGTATGATCCTCGTGCAGGTGGGTCAGGAACATGTACTTGATGTTCGGGACGTTCATGATCGTTGCCAGATCCATTGCGTCCTGAGACTGAACCGATTTACCCAGTGCGCGCCACCAACCTTCTCCAGCGTCAATGAAATAGGGATAGTCGTTTACGATTACCGCCAGAGCCGGGCCATAACGATAGGGGTTGGGATTCGGGTCGCCGCTTCCCATGACCAGAACTTTGGATGGCTTGTCGGTAGGCGAACGATCTAGTGGCCCTCGGTTCTCAAATATTGGCCAGTTTCCGGGCGAACTGAAGGCTGTCTTCATATTCTTCATTTGCGTGAAGGGCACGTTGAGATGGTTCTGCTCTGTTGTTGCAGCACCGGCCGCAAGATTTTCTTCCCAGGTTTGCGCAGTTGCAGTTGCGGCAATGACGCAAGCTGTCGCGAGCGTTGCTGATAAAAGCTTCTTAGGCATCGTACATCCCCCTTGAGGTCAAAAAATCCTATCCATTCGAATATGTATATTAGATACCTTTTGGTATGCTCCATACTTAATGGTCTGTAAAGTACTTTTTGGTATGTACGCCTTGACGGAACGCAATTTTGGCTTAAAAACAGGGCATGCGCGACGCTGAAAAATCCCTGCCTCTTCCTAGATATGACCGTGAAAGATGGTTAGAAACAGCCCTTAATGTCCTTGCGACAGAGGGGGGTGCACGGCTGCGAATCGACTCTCTCGTCAAAAACCTGGGAGTTACGAAGGGCAGCTTTTACCACCACTTCAAAAACCGTGATGAGTTTGTTCGGGCGCTGATCGACTACTGGTCCAAGGAGTTTACGGAGTCGGTCATCAACGATGTCAATACGTCCGAGGCTTCAGCGTCAGAGCGCCTGTTGTCGTTAACGCAATATGTAGAGTCAGAAGGACTTGATCAATTTGATATTGCTTTCCGATCTTGGGCGGCTCAGGACGCCGTCGTGGCCGAAGCCCTGAAAGAAGTCGATCGCAGGCGATATGAGTTTGTGAAGGGGGTTTTTGAGGCTATTGGATTTGAGGGTGCCGAACTAGAAATGCGGGTCAGGTTGTTTCTAGTATTTGTCAGCGCGCGCCGGTCTGTGTACACGCCACAAAGCGCGTACGATTCAGCAAGCGAAACACTCCTGAGGCATGAGTTTCTCACTCAAAAACGCTAATTGTTATGCGAACCAACAATAGGTTCTAAAAGCGCTCCTTCGATCAGGGAAAAAAGGGTAGTGAGGCACATATATAATGTTCTTGATTTCTATAGACACCCACCCCCAACACTGCTAAATGCACCCAATCTTGCGGCCTCGGATTCGTTCCGGGGCCTATGATATTTGAAACCGGGGACCTTCGGGGCCCTATACCTTTGGCACCTACGGGGGCCTATCACATAGCGGGGAACACCCCGCACTTGCTAAACGGAAGACAGAAAGCATGGCACTCAAGTCGTACAAGCCGACGACGCCGGGCCAGCGCGGGCTGGTGCTGATCGACCGTTCGGAGCTTTGGAAAGGACGTCCGGTCAAGTCTCTCACTGAGGGTTTGACCAAATCGGGCGGCCGGAACAACACCGGACGGATCACTTCACGCCGCCGCGGCGGTGGCGCAAAGCGTCTCTACCGGATCGTTGACTTCAAACGGAATAAATTTGATGTCGCGGCAACCGTTGAACGGATCGAATATGACCCGAACCGGACCGCATTCATCGCACTGGTAAAATACGAAGACGGCGAGCAGGCATACATCCTGGCTCCGCAGCGTCTGGCTGTTGGTGACAAAGTCGTGGCATCCGCCAAGGCTGACATCAAGCCGGGCAACGCAATGCCGTTCTCGGGCATGCCAATTGGTACCATCGTCCACAACATCGAGATGAAGCCTGGTAAAGGTGGTCAAATCGCACGTGCGGCCGGTACTTACGCTCAGTTCGTTGGCCGCGATGGCGGCTACGCTCAGATCCGTCTGAGCTCGGGCGAGCTGCGCATGGTCCGTCAGGAATGCATGGCCACCGTTGGTGCCGTGTCGAACCCCGACAACTCCAACCAGAACCTCGGTAAAGCCGGTCGTATGCGCCACAAGGGCGTGCGTCCGTCGGTTCGTGGTGTCGCTATGAACCCGATCGATCACCCGCACGGTGGTGGTGAAGGTCGTACTTCGGGTGGCCGTACACCGGTTACGCCTTGGGGTAAGGACACCAAGGGTAAGCGTACCCGCAACAAAAACAAAGCGTCCCAGAAGCTGATCATCCGCTCGCGGCACGCCAAGAAGAAGGGACGTTAATCTATGTCTCGCTCTGTTTGGAAGGGTCCTTTCGTCGATGCTTATGTGCTTAAAAAAGCCGAAGCAGCGCGCGAGTCGGGCCGCAACGAAGTTATCAAGATCTGGTCGCGTCGTTCCACCATTCTGCCCCAGTTTGTGGGGCTGACCTTTGGTGTGTACAACGGCCAGAAGCATATCCCCGTCAACGTCTCGGAAGACATGATCGGTCAGAAGTTCGGTGAGTATTCGCCAACTCGGACCTATTACGGTCATGCCGCAGACAAAAAAGCGAAGCGGAAGTAAGTCATGGGCAAGGAAAAGAACCCCCGCCGCGTGGCCGAAAACGAAGCAATGGCGAAAACCCGCATGCTCCGTACCAGCCCGCAGAAACTGAACCTGGTTGCGCAGATGATCCGCGGCAAGAAAGTTGAGAAGGCTCTGACCGACTTGACGTTCTCGAACAAGCGTATCGCGCAGGACGTCAAGAAGTGCCTGCAATCCGCAATCGCCAACGCCGAGAACAACCACAACCTGGACGTTGACGAGCTGATCGTCGCCGAAGCCTGGGTTGGTAAGAACCTGATCATGAAACGCGGTCGCCCGCGGGCCCGTGGTCGGTTCGGCAAGATTCTGAAGCCGTTCTCGGAGATCACCATCAAGGTGCGTCAAGTTGAGGAGCAAGCCTAATGGGACATAAAGTCAATCCGATCGGCATGCGCCTGCAGGTGAACCGCACCTGGGACAGCCGCTGGTACGCAGATACCAAGGACTACGGTGATCTTCTGTTGGAAGATCTGAAGATCCGTGAGTTCATCAACAAAGAGTGCAAGCAAGCCGGCATCGCCCGTGTGATCATCGAACGTCCGCACAAAAAGTGCCGCGTTACGATCCACACTGCACGTCCGGGCGTTATCATCGGCAAGAAAGGCGCGGACATCGAAGTTCTGCGCAAGAAAATCGCCCTGATGACAGACAGCGAACTGCACCTGAACATCGTCGAAGTGCGCAAGCCCGAGCTTGACGCGCAGCTGGTTGCCGAGTCCATCGCTCAGCAGCTGGAGCGCCGGGTTTCGTTCCGTCGCGCGATGAAGCGTTCGGTTCAGAACGCCATGCGTATGGGCTCTCTGGGTATCCGGGTGAACGTCGCTGGCCGTCTGGGCGGCGCTGAAATCGCACGGACCGAGTGGTAC
The DNA here is from genome assembly GCF_042768335.1 of Ruegeria meonggei. Classification (NCBI taxonomy): domain Bacteria; kingdom Pseudomonadati; phylum Pseudomonadota; class Alphaproteobacteria; order Rhodobacterales; family Roseobacteraceae; genus Ruegeria; species Ruegeria meonggei. Next base: position 3,701,560 of record NZ_JAXHBT010000001.1, read on the forward strand.
CGCGAAGGCCGTGTGCCTTTGCACACGCTGCGCGCCGACATCGATTACGCACAAGCCGAAGCGATGACCCCCTATGGGATCATCGGGATCAAGGTCTGGATCTTCAAAGGTGAGATCATGGAGCACGATCCGCAGGCACGTGACCGTAAAGCACAGGAACTCCAGGACGGCCCTGCACCTCGTGGTGCTGGTGGCGGTCGTCGCTAAGGAGGGAAAGATATGCTTCAACCAAAGCGTACTAAATTCCGCAAGATGCACAAAGGCCGGATCAAGGGTGAAGCCAAAGGCGGCTCTGATCTGAACTTTGGCACCTATGGTCTGAAAGCTCTTGAGCCTGAGCGTGTAACTGCACGCCAGATCGAGGCTGCACGTCGTGCCATGACGCGTCACATGAAGCGTCAGGGCCGTGTCTGGATCCGCATCTTCCCCGACACTCCGGTCACTGCAAAGCCGATCGAAGTTCGTATGGGTAAAGGTAAAGGTTCGGTCGACCGCTGGGCATGCAAGGTCAAGCCTGGCCGCGTGATGTTCGAGATCGACGGCGTCAATGACGACATCGCACGTGAGGCCCTGCGCCTGGCTGCGATGAAGCTGCCGATCAAGACCCGCGTCGTGGTTCGCGAAGACTGGTAAGCGATTGGGGGCGACCCCGACCGTGACAAGATTGACCCCCGTCGGGAAACCGGCGGGGGTTTTTTCTTTTGATTATGAGAACCAGCCTTTTACCTTGCCCCAGACGGATTTTTCTTCCGGGACTTCGACGGCATTTCCGGCCACGACGTCGCTACCACTTATTTCTGGAAGCGGTTCACTTTCAAAATGCGCCTCATCTGGTTGCACAGCGGCTTTTTGAACTGTCTCTGCGGTTATCTCGGTAAAGCCAGACATTTTCGCCAGCGTTTCCGGGCCGGCCATGCCATCTGCATCCAGGCTGTTTTCCTGTTGAAATTCCGCTACGGCCGCGGCTGTGCCAGGGCCGAAGACCCCGTCGGCACCGATGCCAAGACCTTCCTGCAGTTTCTTGACCGCTGCCCCGCGCGACCCCTGTCGTAACAAAACCAATTCATGTAGCCCCAACGCTGAAAACGTGTCGGGGCCTGCAATACCGTCCACACCCAACCCTGCGGATTGTTGGAAATCCCGAACCGCTTGTTCAGTCCCGGGGCCGAATATGCCATCCGCACCAATTCCCAGCTTTTCCTGCAAGCGTTTTACCGGTGCGCCTGTTAGGCCCTTTTTCAAAATCGACAAAGCTTCCCTCCTACCAGTCCTGCAGGCACTCTCGCCTGCAAAACAAAGCTAGCAGTTTGCAGTTGGCTCAACGAAGGGGAATAATCACGGGATATTGACCTGCTCTCGCATCTGACAATGGGCTGCTGTATGACAGCCACATGCCACAGATTGAATCACTCTTCGTGACCCGCCTCTATCGCGCCGCCTTGTCCGAATTCGATCCCAAGATCGACCCGGAAGAGTTGGAAAGCTCCTGTCTTGTTATCGCCGAGGATGATGAGGCCGGGCAAGATTGGTGTGAGGAGAACGGCTATCCCGGATACACCAGCTATGCCTCTTTGACTGATCTGCCCTGGCGGTTCCCGATCTTTGCTGATCTGGTGAAAGTGCTGGACAGCCACGTCGCGGCTTTTGCCAAAGACCTGGAGTTTGATCTGGGTGAGGGCGAGCTGAAGCTGGAAGACATCTGGATCAACATCCTGCCAGAGGGTGGGATGCACTCCAGCCACCTGCACCCGCACAGCGTGATCTCGGGCACGACCTATGTGGCAATGCCCCAAGGAGCCAGTGCGCTAAAGCTGGAAGACCCGCGATCCGGTCGGATGATGGCCGCACCGACGCGCCTCAAGACCGGGCGGCGGGAGTTGCAGCCGTTCATCTATTTGAAACCTGACGTTGCGGACGTGTTGCTTTGGGAAAGTTGGTTGCGCCATGAAGTGCCCATGAACATGTCTGAGGACGAACGGATTAGTGTCAGCTTCAACTACAGCTGGGGCTAAATCGCGGTCCTTCCAGCGCTGAATGCGCTACAACATTACATGACCTGAACGGAGGGTTTCATGACCAAAACGGCACTCGTCACCGGCGCATCGTCAGGGATCGGACGCGAATTTGCACGCTATCACGCTGCACAAGGCGGTGACGTCATCATCACTGCCCGTCGTGCCGAGGCTCTTGAAGAGCTAAAATCTGAATTGGAATCCAAACATGGCGTTACCGTGACGGTCATCGCTCTGGATTTGGGGGCCGAAGGCGGGGCGGCAAAACTGTATGACGCCGTCAAGGCCGCCGGAGTTAAGGTCGATTACCTGATCAACAACGCTGGGTTCGGCGGTCGCGGCGCGTTTCTGGATCGGGACCTGTCTGAAGATCTCGATATGATCCGGTTGAACGTCGAAGCGTTGGTTTCGCTCTGCCATATGTTCGGCAAGGACATGGTTGCAGCAGGGGGCGGCAAAATCCTCAATGTCAGTTCGACTGCCTCATATATGCCCGGTCCGTTGCAGGCGACCTATTTTGCCACCAAGGCCTATGTCTCGAACTTCAGCCAGGCGCTGGCCGAAGAACTGCGTGGCACAGGCGTGACCGTTACGGCGCTTGAGCCCGGATATGTTCCGACAGAGTTTGCCGCGCGGGCCGATCTGGACGGCACGAAACTGGCCTCGCAGAAAGGCATGACGCCAGCGGGCGTCGCCAAGATCGGTTATGACGCGATGATGGCGGGCAAGCTGAACGTCATCAATGAAAAATCTCTGGCCTTTACCTTGAACTGGGTCCTGCCTTTCCTGCCGCATCGCATGCGCCTGAACATGGTTCGGAAAATGCAAGAAAAGGACGCTTGATCCGCCGCCCACGCGGACGACAATCGAGGGACTCGAATCAGTGCACCTTAGTCGAGACCAAGACGAGGTGTCGCTTGCCCTTGGAAAACCATCTGGGCGAAAAAACGCCGACGAAGAGGGTAGCCGAAGGCGGCATCCTCTTTGTTTTCAGGCAATAAGGGTTGGATCAGGCATCGCTGTATGCAACCCTTTTTCACATCGTTTGCCAAAAGGTCTTGATATTTAGTCCATCTTAGACGATGTCAGGGGCGCTAACGTTTTTCTTTTTCGACCACTGTCTCCCGATTCTCGGCGTTCAGTCTTTCGATCCAGACGACTACGCCGCGCTGCCGCAATTCCGCGGGCAGCATTTTAAAGGAGATTACGGATATGGCTAATGGCACCGTAAAATGGTTCAACGCAACTAAAGGTTTTGGCTTCATCGCACCTGAGACCGGTGGCAAAGATGTGTTTGTACACATTTCTGCTGTTGAGCGCTCGGGTCTGACCGGCCTGGCCGACGACCAGAAAGTGACATTCGACATCGAGCCCGGCCGTGACGGTCGTGAGTCCGCTGTGAACATCGCGCTGGCGTAAGTCTTTCAGACTTTGACAGTTTAAGACGCGGTCCTGTGCAAACAGGGCCGCGTTTTTTTGCGCCCTACTTTGCAGACACGCGTGCGCGGAATTTTGGAAAACCGATGCAATTTCCATTGACCGACCCCGATTTGTACGCTCCGTTTTTGAACTTGAGATCAAACTTCATCACGCTGCCCGAAGAACAGCTTCCCTGTTTGGAAATTGTTGCGTCGAACTGAATTCGATCATCTGTCACTTTTCGAATGGCGATGCCTTCCGGTGTAATCCCATGACCGGGAAGAACCTGCGGAGTATCGTTGGCAATGGCGACATCCATTTTCCAGGGCCGGCTGGAATTAATGGTCAGCGTCCACTTCCCATCAGGTGCGGCCGAAGCAAGCGTTGCGGTTACCAGTGTGGCGAACGTGAAAACAGATAGCTTAGATAACTTCATGAAATCCCTCGTTACTCAAGTTGCAAACAATAATAGCCCTCGACACTAAGGGGCCGATGGTTGCGAGATCAAAAGGAATGCGGATTGGGCGTGCATCTTAGTAGTGGGCAAGGTATCTGGATGCCGACAAAACGACGTTGAATGGTCGTCTGGGTTAAGGCAGTTGTTCGAATACTGAATAAGCCTCTAACTTTCCCTTGCCACCCACCAGCTAACCCCCTATAGAGCGGCATCTTGCGTGTCCCCCGGCCGAGTCGGGGGATTCGTATGTCTATCATTCATCCACCAGGTCAAAGGTGACCCTGACACGGGGCCTTCTGGTGTTTTGAGCAAAGGAAAAAGGCGATGAACGCCCAAGAACTGCGTGACAAGACCCCGGACCAGCTCCGCGAGGAACTGGCCAACCTGAAGAAAGAAAGCTTTAACCTGCGCTTTCAACAGGCAACCGGTCAGCTGGAAAGCACCGCCGGCATCAAAGCGGCCCGCCGCAACGCTGCCCGCGTCAAAACCATTCTGAACGAAAAGGCCGCTTCCGCGGCATCCGAGGAGTAATCAGATGCCCAAGCGTATCCTGTCCGGCACCGTAACCAGCGACGCAAACGAGCAGACCGTAACCGTTTCGGTTGAACGCCGCTTCAAGCACCCGCTGCTGCACAAAACCGTTCGTAAGTCCAAAAAATACCGGGCTCATGACGAAAAGAACGCCTTCAAGGTCGGCGACACAGTCCGCATCATCGAATGCGCGCCGAAATCGAAGACGAAACGTTGGGAAGTTCTGGAAGCGTAAGCCTCCGGGATTTTCCATTAGTCGAAACCCTGGGGGATCTAACCAGACCAGCCCCCACAGGTCGGGAGAAACCACATGATCCAGATGCAGACCAATCTGGATGTCGCTGACAACTCCGGCGCACGCCGAGTTCAGTGCATCAAGGTCCTGGGTGGTTCCAAGCGTAAATACGCCTCCGTTGGCGACATCATTGTCGTCTCGGTGAAGGAAGCCATCCCACGCGGCCGCGTAAAGAAAGGTGACGTCCGTAAGGCCGTCGTCGTACGCACCGCAAAAGAAGTCCGTCGCGAAGATGGCACCGCGATCCGTTTTGATCGCAACGCCGCCGTCATCCTTGGCAACAACAACGAACCCGTAGGTACACGTATCTTTGGCCCCGTTGTTCGTGAACTGCGTGGCAAGAACTTCATGAAAATCATCTCGCTTGCTCCGGAGGTGCTGTAACCATGGCTGCTAAACTCCGCAAAGGCGACAAGGTCGTCGTGCTGGCCGGCAAGGACAAGGGCAAAGAGGGGACTATTACCTCGGTCAACCCATCTGCCGGTAAAGCAGTTGTTGATGGCGTGAACATCGCGATCCGTGCCACTCGCCAGACTCAGAACTCGCAAGGTGGTCGCCTGCCTCAGGCAAACCCGATCGAGTTGTCAAACCTGGCTCTGCTGGACAAGAATGGCAAAGCAACCCGCGTTGGCTTCCGCATGGAAGGTGACAAGAAGGTGCGTTTCGCCAAGACCACGGGGGACGTGATCGATGCTTGATACCGCAAACTATACCCCGCGTCTGAAAGCTCAGTACGCTGAAACCATCCGTGCCGCTCTGAAAGAAGAGTTTGGCTATAAGAACGACATGCAGCTGCCCAAGCTGGAAAAAATCGTTCTGAACATCGGTTGTGGTGCAGAAGCTGTTCGTGATTCCAAAAAGGCCAAAGCGGCTGTTGCGGATCTGACAGCGATTGCTGGCCAACAGGCCGTTGCGACGCTGGCGAAAAAGTCGATCGCGGGCTTCCGCGTCCGGGAAGAGATGCCGCTGGGTTCGAAAGTGACCCTGCGCGGTGACCGGATGTACGAATTCCTGGATCGCCTGATCACCATCGCGATGCCGCGTATTCGTGACTTCCGCGGTGTAAAGCCGTCTTTCGATGGTCGTGGCAACTTTGCCATGGGCATGAAAGAGCACATCGTGTTCCCGGAAATCGACTTCGACAAAGTCGACGAGGTCTGGGGCATGGATATCGTAATCACCACCACAGCGAAAACCGACGCTGAAGGCAAGGCACTGTTGAAAGCGTTCAACATGCCGTTCAACGCCTGAGCGCCGGGAGGATAGAGACATGGCTAAAAAAGCAATGATCGAACGCGAGAAGAAGCGTGAACGCCTGGTGGCCAAATATGCCGCAAAGCGTGCCGAGCTTAAAGAAATCGCGAATGACGAAAGCAAGCCGATGGAAGAGCGTTTCAAAGCGCGTCTGAAACTGGCCAAACTGCCGCGCAACAGCTCGGCAACTCGTCTGCACAACCGTTGTCAGCTGACCGGTCGTCCCCACGCTTACTACCGTAAGCTGAAGGTCAGCCGTATCGCGCTGCGCGAGCTGGGTTCTGCTGGTCAGATCCCCGGCATGGTGAAATCGAGCTGGTAAGGGAGAGAATGATATGAACGATCCTATCGGCGATATGCTCACCCGTATCCGCAACGCGCAAATGCGTGGCAAGTCCACCGTTTCCACTCCGGCTTCCAAGCTGCGTGGTTGGGTTCTGGACGTGCTGGCGGACGAAGGTTACATCCGTGGCTACGAAAGCATGACTGGTGAAAACGGTCATCCGGCCATCGAAATCAGCCTGAAATACTACGAAGGCACTCCTGTTATTCGCGAGATCAAGCGGGTTTCCAAACCCGGTCGTCGCGTTTACATGGGCGTCAATGACATCCCGCAGGTCCGTCAGGGTCTGGGTGTGTCGATTGTCAGCACTCCGAAAGGTGTGATGTCGGACCAGAACGCACGCTCCAACAATGTTGGCGGCGAAGTGCTCTGCACCGTCTTCTAAGGAGGTCTGTCAATGTCTCGTATTGGTAAACGTCCGGTCGAACTGCCCAGTGGCGTAACTGCCTCGGTTTCCGGCCAGACCATCGAAGTCAAAGGCCCGAAAGGCGCCCGCAGCTTCACCGCAACTGACGATGTAACTTTGTCGGTTGAAGACAACGTGGTTCAGATCAACCCTCGCGGCATGTCCAAGCGCGCGCGACAGCAGTGGGGCATGAGCCGCACTATGGTCGCAAACTTGGTTGAAGGCGTGACCAACGGCTTCAAAAAAGAGCTGGAGATCCAGGGTGTTGGTTACCGGGCTCAGATGCAGGGCAACACCCTGAAGCTGAACCTGGGCTACAGCCACGACGTTGATTTCGTTGCTCCGGAAGGTGTCACCATCACCGCGCCGAAGCAGACCGTGATCATTGTGGAAGGTAACGACCAGCAGCAGGTGGGCGAAGTGGCGGCGAAAATCCGCGACTGGCGCCGTCCCGAGCCCTACAAGGGCAAAGGCATCCGCTACAAGGGCGAGTTCATCTTCCGCAAAGAAGGCAAGAAGAAGTAAGGACGCAAACAATGGCAAACAGCAAAAGAACCCTGTTTCTGAAGCGCCGCCTGCGCGTTCGGAACAAACTTCGCAAGGTCAACGCGGGGCGCGTGCGCCTGTCGGTACACCGTTCGAACAAGAACATCTCTGTTCAGCTGATCGACGACGTGCGCGGCGTGACCCTGGCCTCGGCCTCGAGCCTGGAAAAAGACCTGGGTATCGTTGGCAAGAACAACGTCGAAGCGGCCACGAAAGTGGGCGCGGCCATCGCCGAGCGTGCCAAGAAGGCAGGCGTCGAAGAGGCCTATTTCGATCGTGGTGGCTTCCTGTTCCACGGCAAGGTGAAGGCAGTTGCCGACGCTGCGCGTGAAGGTGGTCTGAAGATCTAAGACTTGCGGGCGGGTTTCGATCCGCCCCGATGATCCGGGGGCCTCGGCAGCAGTCGGGGCTCACTTGGATTGAACAAACGGCGTCAATAGCGCCACAGTAAAAGGGATGCCAAAATGGCAGAACGTGATAACCGTCGTGGCAATCGTCGCGACCGTGACGAAGCACCGGAATTTGCAGATCGCCTGGTTGCGATCAACCGCGTGTCGAAAACCGTAAAAGGTGGTAAGCGCTTTGGCTTCGCCGCTCTGGTGGTTGTTGGCGATCAGAAAGGCCGTGTCGGCTTTGGCAAGGGTAAAGCGAAAGAAGTACCCGAGGCCATCCGCAAGGCGACCGAACAAGCCAAGCGTCAGATGATCCGCGTGCAGCTGCGCGAAGGTCGGACCCTGCACCACGATATCGAAGGCCGTCACGGCGCCGGTAAAGTGGTTATGCGTACCGCACCTGAAGGTACCGGTATCATCGCCGGTGGTCCGATGCGTGCCGTGTTCGAAATGCTGGGCGTGAAGGACGTTGTGTCCAAGTCGCTGGGCTCGCAGAACCCGTACAACATGATCCGCGCAACCATCAACGGCCTGACCAAAGAGCAGAGCCCGCGTTCGGTTGCACAGCGTCGTGGCAAAAAGGTTGCTGACATCCTGCCCAAGCGGGACGAAGCACCGGCTGCTGCTGAAGCAGAAGCATAAGGAGAGCGAGCCATGGCAAAAACCATCGTCATCAAGCAGATCGGTTCTCCGATCCGCCGCCCCGCCGAACAGCGCGCAACCTTGATCGGTCTGGGCCTGAACAAGATGCACAAAACCCGTGAGCTGGAAGATACTCCTTCGGTCCGCGGCATGGTCAACAAGATCCCGCATCTGGTAGAGATCATCGAAGAGCGCGGTTAAGCGCTTTTGCGAAGAAAAAAGAAAACGCCTCCGACCTGTTCAGGGGCGTTTTTTTATCCGATTGTCTGTTTTGGGCCTTTTGCTGCCGTTACTACAGCAATCGCTTACGCAGAAAACCGCACAGTTTTTGCGGATAGCCGGCTTTTCAGCCTGAGTTTCATTGGTTACACGACAGCTTACCTTTGGTTCACCATTTTTCTCCATATGGGCGCAGTTCTACGTCAAACGACCAGGTAGACCGATCTTGATGGGCGATATGGAACACCTCAGCAGCGATGGCGTCGGGCTTGCTGAAAAACTCTTCCGGCATATCCGGATTGAAGGGCACGCGGGTCCATGGCGTGTCGATCGCAGCATCAATCACGACATAAGCCACATGGATGCCCTTTGGCCCCAATTCGCGGGCCAGTGACTGTGCAAAGATCCGCTGCGCCGCTTTTGTCGGCGCGAAGAGAGCGTAATTCGGGACACCGCGAAGGGCTGCCGTGTTGCCGGTGATGATGATGGCACCACTGCCGCGCTCGACCATTGCCGGGGTCAGTTCGCGTGCCATGTATAGCAGGCTCGTGGTGTTGACGCGGAAGTTACGCTCCAATTCTTCAGGATCTGCCTCTGTAAAGGGTTTGAAGGTGGCGCGTACAGCGTTATGAACAATCACCTCAGGCACCCCCATCTTTTCCTTCACCTGACGGCAAACACTGACAAGTTGGTCAAGATCCTCCAAATCGAACGCAAAAGCCTTCGAGCCCGGAAGCTCGTTTTCAAGGTCCGCCAAACGCTCAGGGTTGCGCGCCAACATGGCGACGCGATACCCGTCCCGCGCAAACCGGCGGGCGACAGAAGCGCCGGTTCCGTCACCGACGCCTGTGATTAAACAAACTTTGTGGTCCATGGGAATTCTCCTTCTTCCAAGCGTTGCTTTGACGGCCGTGCGGATCGATCGAGGCCCTGATGTCCCCGCGATGGTTGGAAACTCCTGAAGCGAGAGCCTTAGCCATCGTCACACCAGATCACCCGGCAGGGCCAAAGCTTTCGGTATGAATGTGCTCTGGGGATACGCCACGGCTTTCCAGGTCGGTCTGCAACTCACCCATGAATTTCACAGGCCCACAGATGAAGTAATGGGCATCGACATTGTTGATCAGCCGCGCCAGTAATGCCCCATCGATGCGCCCATGACTGTCATAATCGGTTCCAATTCGGTCACCGGGTGCGGGTTGGCTATAGGCGACATGCACGGTGAAAACCGACCGCGTGGACGCCAGATCGCGAACTTCCTCAGCCAGAGGATGGTGTTCGCCGTCTCTCGCTCCGTGAACAAACCAGACCGGGCAGTCACTACGTTCCTTCGCAACCGCGTGCAGTATACTCATCATCGGCGTGACACCGACGCCGGCGCTGACCAGCACCAATGGGCACTTATTGCAAGTCATCACGAAATCTCCGGATGGCCGACGGCTGTTTATGATTGCACCAATTTCGAGGTGATCATGAAGGAACTGCGAAGCGATGCCTTTCCGCTCACGTTTTACGGAGATACGATAGCGATATTGATCGGGGCCGTTGGACAGCGAGTATGTCCGACTGACTGGCTCGTTGATCCCCGGAATTTCAAGTTCGATCGGAAGATGCTGGCCGGGTTCAAATCCTGTCAAGATCCCTCCATCCCGCGCTTCAAAGATGAAAGAGGTGACATCGGCGCTTTCTGGCGTCTTTTCGACAAGCCGGAGCGACCGAACCGAACCCGCATCTGAGCTCCATCTGAGGCTGACCGCGGAGCGGGTCTCGACAATCTCGTCGATCTCTAACGTCAACAGCCGGCGCGCACCGGGAAATCTCGATAGTTCTTCGCTGTCCCAGTCGATGGATGCCCTGCCGGTTAATTGAAGAAAGCTGCCGCTGGTGAAATCGACAAAGAGAAAGCCGGCCTTCGGATCAAGGAGAATATTGCCAATTGTGTTGAAGTGGTTGTTGCCAGCGTAGTCGGGGAACCTCAGCCTCCCGTCATCCAGAACCTGGACGAAGCCGCGGTCGCCGCCGCGATGAGAGGCATCCATCCCATAAGTCGGGCTTTCGCCTTCTCCGCGATAGCCGCTTGCGATGAAAAATGTGTCGGCAGACGAAACCCATTGTTTCTGCTCGTTCGTGAGGCGTTGGCCTCTGATTGACTGGCCTGGAACAAAGTTATCCAGCCGGTGCCACTTTCTTTCTCGAATGTATTGCGGACAATTGCCGAAACTCTGGTCGACACAAAAATCGAAACCTGCAGAGGTAACTTCTGCGGCACGCCCGTTGACGCGGTTTCGTCTACGGGTCGCCAATTCGATTCCGAGAATACCAACATCGCTTCCGGGCAGAATGGCACCGTGCAACGCATCTCCGCGGGTGGGCAACCCGTCGATGGACAGCGTTTTGTTGTCCGGCGCAGTGATAAATCCATCTGGCCCTTCCAACAGCGTGACCCAGGGCCTGTCTTGTTCATCCCGGGCCGCGACCACCAGGAACGGAAGAGCAGTATGAAAGTTGCGGTGTTGTTCGGGCAGGTAGTCGCGAATAACTTGCCGTGCCCAGTCTTCGATATCTCGGACACCCAGCCGCGCTTGAGCCAACTGTTCGCCGTTGTGAAACGGGGAGGCACTGTAGTCACGCGGGTCAATGTCGGACATGGGATTTCTCCTGGGGTCGTGATGTCATTGTGGAAAACAAGGGAAGATAAATGTGCGCCCGGTTATCAGCCCGGGCGCTTTGGTTCTCTAGGCAGCCAGACCTACTTTGGTGCTTTGCATGGGCACGAAACCCGGCAAAGCCTCGACACGCGACAACAGCCCCCGGATATTGGGGTAATCGTCAAGCGAAACGTTCCCCTCAGGCGCATGTGCCGTGTAGCTGTATATCGCGACATCCGCGACTGTCGGAGTGGTGCCAACCAGCCAGTCACGCCCGTCCAGATGCGTTTCGAGACGATCAAATGCGGATTTGGCCACTGCCTTGGGACGCTCTGCGTCCAATTGAGCGCCAAAGACAGTGACCAGCCTTGCAGTTGCTGCACCGTGGGCAATATCCCCGGCGGCCAGCGACAGGAACTTCTGCACCTCGGCCTCGAGGACGGGGTCGGTGGGTAACCAGTCGGGGGCATATTTGCGGGCGAGGTAGACCAGAATGGCATTGGAGTCGGAGATGGCGGTGTCGCCGTCTTCGATGACCGGCACTTGTCCGGCCGGGTTCAGGGACAAGAATGGTTCTTTCTTGTGCTCGCCAGATAGCAGATCGACATCAACCAGTTCGTGATTGATGCCGCCAAATTTGGCGAAAAGCTCGACCCGGTGAGAGTGACCGGAAAGTGGATGGCGGTGAATACGGATAGCGCTTGGCATGGTTTTTTCCTTTCGGAGGGTTTTTCTGGGTGAGCACTGTTGCGGTACATCTGCTCACTGGAACAAACATGCCAAAGGACCGTTTCATTTATAATGACCTAATTTATTCAATGGCTGTGAACAAAATGGGTATAATGAACCAAGCGTCAATGAGGCGAAGGAGCAGGGCAATGGACACAATTGATACGATGAGAGCCTTTATGGCCGTCGCCCAAGAAGGTTCGTTCACAGCGGCAGGGAAACGTCTTGGTCTCTCGACCAAGTTGGTCAGTAAATACGTAGCGCAGTTGGAAAGCAGACTTTCAACCCAGCTGTTCAACCGAACAACGAGAAGTGTCTCTCTGACGGATGTAGGGGTGGCTTATCTTGAACGGTGCCGCCCTATTGTCGAACAAGTCGACGAGCTGGACGAGCTGGTGCAGGAAAGACAATCCGCGCTGGCGGGTCCGATCCGGATCACCGCACCAACCGGGTTCGGCAGCACCAACCTGACACAAGCCCTGGCTCCGTTCATGCTGGCACATCCGACCGTTGATATCGAACTCAAACTTTCGGATTCCAGAGTGGCTTTAGTTGAAGAAGGGTTCGATCTCGCCGTCAGAGTGGGAGTGCTAAGGGATTCGACGCTCATCGCGAAAAAACTTGCGGATATGCCGCTTATTGTCTGTGCGTCACCAGATTATTTGACCGCGCGGGGGAGGCCGGGTGATCCGATGGCGCTTGCCACCCACAACTGCCTTGTCGACGAAAACCCGGTTAACGCAACTGCATGGAGGTTCCGGACTGGAAAACGGGACTTTGTGGTCAAAGTCGCCGGCGCCTTCCATGCCAACGCACCGGCAGCAATTGCCAACATGGCGATTGCAGGCCTCGGAATTGCGCGCTGCCCGCATTACGTGGTGGCGCAGAACCTCGAGGACAGAACACTTGAACAACTCTTTCATGAATACGAGACAGAGAACTTTGGCCTCTATGCGCTCTACCCGCCCAATCGTCATCTGACTGCCCGGGTTCGAGCTTTGATAGATCATCTGGCAAACCACTTTGGATCTGTTGCGAAGTACTAACTGGTCGAAGTGATCTCTCCGGTCCAGCGTCTTAAACGACCAATTGCGCGAATTGACGAAACGGACAGAGTTTGGGCATGTGTTGACCTTTGCGGATCATGTGTGCCAGTTCGACCCGATCAAGAGGGCATACGGGCACGTTCTAAACTGGCCTGAGAGAAAACCCTCGTTCTTTCCAAATCAACCCCGCGGCCGTCTATTCTGAGTGGACGTGTTTGGCGATCAGTTGCGCAACGGATGGACCGGGGCCGACAAGCTCCAGCCCTTTGCGGTCAGGGTCGCGGATGCAAACGGTTTTTGTGCCGCGGAATTCCCTGCGCCCGGTGATAGCAATTTCGTTTTGGGTGACGAATGCTTCGGGTGCTTCCGCGTCGTACCCGTCCCCACAAACCCGGACAACAGCATCATGGTGACGAGAGGTTTTTATCAACTATCGGAATGTCAGATCCACGGATCAGTTCAACTTGGACAGCGCTGGATTTGCATAAGGCCGGTGGGGGCTCTGATGTGTAGAAAAGCGGGGTAGCAGCGAACGACCGCTTTCCGAAAATCAATGGACTGAGGCCTGCGGGCTGAGCCTACATTTTGATGTCTGAAACGACGATATCGAGAAGGAGCCGAGCGAGCTTGGGCAACGATGCGTTACCCGCATGGACGGCAAAAAGCTTGATTTCAGGAAAGCGCCAGTCTGGCATGACCTCGACCAGTTTGCCCGCTTGAAGCATATCTTGGCACAACGGTTCCGGCAACTCAGCGATGCCTTGGCCTGCAAGTACGGCAGCCTTTATTGCCGCGTAGTCGTTGATAGCAAGTTCGGGTTCGAAGCTGATGTTCGCAGTTTTCGTGCCCTTTGACAAAGACCACGTGACTTCCCGTTTTGAACCGAACCCAAACCCTATGCGCCTATGATCCGCTAAGCAACTTGGCTTGACCGGGAGGGCATTTACTGCTGCGTAACTTGGTGTCGCAACCAGCCGATGTCGATGCCGCATGATTGTCCGAGAGATCAAGTCCGGTTGGGTTGGTGCCGCCACCCGAAATGAGAGATCGATTTTATCGTCAACAAGATCCAACATGCGCTCAGATACCAGCACTCGCAGCTGCGCCTTTGGGTAACGCAGTTGGAAGGTCTCGATCGCATTGAGAAATACTGGCTCACACAGATTTGGCGGCATTGTGATTGTGACGGTTCCGGCTGTGTCAGTATGGCGATCATTCATTACCCTGTTGGCATGGGCAAGCGTCTCCAGTCCTTTGCGACAGAGGTCATAATAAGTTTCTCCGGCGTCTGTCAGCCTGATCTGTCGTTTGCTGCGATCAATCAGGCGCGTGTTCAGGTTGGCTTCAAGCTCGGACACTTTGCGACTGACTGTAGACAGCGGAGCATTTAGGGCGCGCCCGGCCTCGGTAAAGCTATTCAAACGGGCGACTTCTGCGAATACTGCGATGGCATCCAGCTGCATAGTATAACTTCAAAATATGGGATTTGGCTTTCAATTTTTCCTATTTCTTTGAAAAATGGAAGCATTAGTGTGACCTGCACATTAACGAGGATCGCCTGATGCCCCACATAAACAAAACGATCAACTACGTCGAGTTTCCGCTAACTGAGCCTGCTGAAACAAGGCGGTTTTATGAAACCGTCTTTGGATGGGAGTTTCAGGAATGGGGGCAAAACTAATTTAGTTTTAGTGGCGCGGGTCTTGAAGGTGGCTTCAATCGCGAAGACGGAAATCCAGCGCAAGCTCCCGGCGCATTGATTATTCTATTCGCAGATGATCTGGAAAAAACTCTTGCCGAGGTCAAGGCAGCAGGAGCAAAGATCATCCGCGATATCTACAGCTTTCCAGGGGGAAGACGATTCCACTTCGCTGATCCTAACGGAAACGAACTTGCCATTTGGGCCGAGGTGGCCGGATGACATTTCTTGTAACAGGTGCCACTGGCACAATCGGCTCTGAAGTTCTTCGGCTTTTTGCCGAACGTGGCGTGTCCGAAGCCCGTGCATTGGTGCACGACCCGAACAAAGTCGGACAGGTTGAAGCCCAGGGCGCAACGCCCTTGGTCGGTTCATTTGAAGATGAGGCGGCTTTGGCTACTGCAATGGCGGATGTTGAAACTGTCATCCTGATTACATCTGCCAACGCCTCGGCAGAAATCCAGGCCTTAAATTCAATCTGTGCGGCTCGCGCTGCGAACGTGAATAGGATTGTCAGAATATCCACGATCAAGGCCGACCCGGACGGGCCGACTAACAACACTCGAACGCATGGAAAAACCGAGACGGACCTTATCAAAAGCGGCATTGGATATGTCATACTGCGACCCAATCTGTTCATGCAAAGCCTCTTCATGGCTGCAGATCAAATTAGTCAACAGGGGCAGTTTTCATTTGCAATGGGCAGAGGTCGCATGGGGATGATTGACACCCGCGACGTCGCGGCTTGCGCTGTGGATTGTACTCTTTCAGATCAATGGGACGGTGAAGTGTTTGAACTGACAGGGCCCGAAACACTCAGCTATTTTGATGTGGCAATTGTTTTGAGCGATTTGCGTGGCAAACCAACCGCATATCAACCGATATCGCCTGAAGACATCTATTCTAAGACCGAGGGCATGGGATGGGGCGACTGGCCGGCCGCGTTGGCCAGAGATTACGGACAAGCCTACGCATCGGATTGGGGTAACTTCACAACCGGCAATGTCGAGAAAACCACCGGCACGTCGCCACGCTCGTTTAACGCCTTTGCAGCAGAGGTGTTTCTACCTGCGTTAGGCGAATTGCGAACTCAGACAAAGAAGGCCGCACGCTGAATGGCTGGTTCGTACCACTTTGCATGCGCTCTCGCCGGTGAACCTGCACCGTACCGCGAAACAATTGCAGGGTTGAGCCCATGGTGCGTAATGCCGCAATTTACACGAGTGTCGGCTTTGACTAGTGACAGTTGCTATAAGTACGTCAGCGACCCTTTGTAGAGCGAAGAGCCTTATTGCGGCAGTGATCGCGTTCATGCTGACCGGTCCTCAACTGTCACAGTTGTGCCAGAACTATGGTGAACGTTCGACACTGTAAGGACTCACAATTCACACGTTTCCTTCAAAACCAAAGTTGAGTGCCGTTCCGAAGAACTGGTGCTGAATTTAGAGTGTGATGGTACTATTTGGGTCAGAATCCGATCATTATCAGTGGCTGTAAGCCTACATCAAGCAACTGATCAATGCTGCGCTCGCCGCCCGCCTTCGTCGTGAAAGCAAAGCTGGACACTAGCCAAGTTCGCAGAACGCGTTTGGTGTCGACATTGAAAACTCAAAGGGGGTCCTGGAAACTGTACAATTGCAATAAGGCCCTTCTGGAAGTTTAATGCGGAATTGACGACGATCTGGAATTGAGCGATGGGCCAACCTCTTGACAGTTGATGCGACCGCCAACTTCAAATTGCTCCTTGACGTGCCAGAGGTTGAAAATCTGGCGCTCGATTTTGGTCGATTGGCCGACACTTTTGCTCAGATCGTAACGGTGTCCGAACCACGCTTTGCTATCGCGGTTTATGGAAGTTGGGGATCAGGAAAAACCACTCTGATGCGGGCTATCGACGCGAGGCTTGATCCCAATTTGAACGCCTCAGTCTGGTTCTCTGCGTGGCGTTACGAAAAAGAAGAGCATCTGCTGGTACCAATGCTCGATGTGATACGGGAAGGCGTTCTGAAATGGTCTGACAGGACAAGCAAGGGCCAAGCCAAGAACGCGGCGATCAAATTGGCCCGGGTGATTGGTGGCGTGACTTCTAGCCTGGTGGCAGGATTGTCGGCAAAAGCAAAAATCCCAGGCTTTGCGGAGTTTTCTTTTGATGCGAACAAAGCTCTGACTGCAGCGGAAAAACTGGACGAGAAAGACATTGAGGCACGAACGCCGCGATCTTTTTATCACGCAAGTTTCAATGCGTTGCAGGCTGCGTTTGCAGCATTCTCCAAGATGGGTGCGTCAAAAATCGTGGTCTTCGTAGATGACCTTGATCGTTGCTTGCCAGAGAAGACCCTTGAAGTCCTTGAATCAATGAAGCTGTTTTTCGATTTGTCTGGCTTCGTATTTGTTGCCGGCTTGGACCGGGACGTAGTCGAATTGGCCATCGAACACCGTTACTCAAAGTTCTCCGGCGAAAAGTCCGCCACCGCGACCAGACTGACGGGTGAACGATATCTACAAAAGATCTTTCAGGTGCAATTCAGTTTCCCGCCTGTCAACGTATCCGAAACAAACGATCTTTTGACAAACATTATCAATGGGGCTGGTCTGAAGGCACCACAGAAGAGGGAGCTCGAGAAAACGGTGCGGCCGTTCGTTGCGGAACTGACGACTGAAAGTGGGTTTAACCCGCGGGAATTCAAACGATTTATCAATAACTACACTCTTCAACGCAAGATCAACCCGCATCTGAACAAGGAAATCGTCCTCGCTATTCAGGTGATTGGCTTTCGCCCTGACTGGACATCAGTTGCTACTACACTGCAGGCATATCGCGATGTATTTGTACGAGCCCTTGGCACTTACCGAGACACTGGCTCACTTTCTGAACTTGAAGGGCTAATGATCGACGGTGGAAGGCCCCCGGCAACATTTTTGAAGTTCATATCTGACGACAAATTAGGGGGCAAACTCGCCAAGTTTAAACAAACAGGGGAGAACTACTCAATCGACGATTATTTGTTTTCAGGGGAAGCGACACAGGGCACGGACACCAGCGTGATCGACGCAATTCAAGCGGTTGCCGCGCTCAGGGGATCTATTTCGGAAATACCCAATAAATCCGAGACGAGGCTTAGTGACGTATTGAGCGAGGTCGGGTCTCAAGCAAGTCAAGCAGCGGAGCGCATGTTGTCTAACCCCGCCATGGCACCGATCCAGAAGCGCTTGGGCGACCTTTCGTCTCGCTGTCGGGTTCTTCCTCTGCGGCAACATCTGAAAGATCCAGAATTCAACGAGACTACATATAGTGATTTGAATGAGGAGGGCCAGAGTAGCATTATGAGTTTGGAAACAGAGCGTGCTCAGATCATGCAAGAGTTACAACAATACTACCGAACGTTCTGAAGCGGGACGTTGGTCCGGCCGATCAGGCGGCAACGCGCCTCTCTTAAAACACCCAGATTGAAAGCTTTGCGATGCGCTTTGAAGTAAGTTGCGTCGATTATGGTAGGTCGCAGCTAAAACCGGACATGTGGCTTTTACACGCAGGTCGGACACCGGGTTTTCGCCGCAGTCGCGGAAATTCTGTTCCGTAGCAAAAAAAGTGGGCATTTCTACTTAGAGGGACGAAGATTATTTTGTTTGCCGCGCTTTCATTCAAGAAAGAGTTAATGCCCGGTTAGGGCGGAATACAGTCCAAATACACCTACAATGACAAGGCTTAGCGCCCAGGCGATATCTAGGTTGAACCACGTTTTTGACAGGAATTTCAACCCCAGCCACCGGTAGATCAACACTGCGATCACCCCGCCGGCAAACGTCATTGACAGCGTATGGACGGCCGCAACAACAAATGCAGTTACGACGTTGCTTCCCATAAGTGAACGAGCTGCTGAATGACCCACATCATCGGCACCGATTGCACATATTCCCAAAAAAATAGGAACCAACATCAACCCCGCCCCGTGTGCCATGGCAGCCAGAAAGGACCATAGCGCAAGGCGTGCAGGATGTACGCGCGCCAGAAGCTTTGGGTGTCGCCGGTTGATCAGCAGATACAGGCCCATGGCGATGACCAATAGCCCTGCAACAATGCGCAGCTCGACCTCCCACTGCACAAGGACCATCATCAGCGAAAACGGGAGCAATATACCGACCATGGCCAGAAAATGCCCAGCAGCGAGCATGGCAAGCGCTTTGGGCATAGCGCTGTGTTTGCGCTCCATCAGGGCTGCTGAGACAGCAAGAGGCCAGCCCATTCCGGGGTTGATGCCATGATAGAGACCAGAAAAAATGACAGCCCACCATAGGGCTGTCATCGAAGTCACATCGACCATCACTTACACGGACGGGTAACAGAAGCTGTCAGTTGAACAATCCCCGCCTTCCAGCCTGATCTGATGAGACCGCAGGCCGTCAGGGAAATTGACGTAGAAATCCTTGTTCAAAGTCAGCCCGCCGTTTTCGCCAACATCGGCCATGACCATCTGCCCGCCTTCGTCATCAGGATAAAACTGGTCATCCCACGTGGAATAAAGCGAATTTGTCCAAAAAACGCGTTTCCCGTCGCGGCTGATCTCGACCATTTGCGGACCAAAAGCAAAGTTTTCCCCGTTGGGATGCTTAGCGCCCCGCGCGATCCCGCCGAGTTCAACTTTGCCAGCCAGAACCGGGTTCATTGGATCAGATACATCGTATTGATGCATTTCCCCCAACCCCCAGCAGGCGACGTAGAGGTATTTGTCATCAAGGCTCAAATCAATGTCTGTTACCAACGGCGGGACTGCCTCAAACCCTTGTAACAATGGTGGCAGATTTTCCGGTTTCTCGGGCCGGGGATCAATAGTGATTGTCTTCTTGGACTGCCAAACACCATCGTCATCGCGCCACCATGTGAAGATGGCCCCTTGCAGGTTAGTAGTATCTACGACAACGCCGCAGAACCCATAAGACTTGGTTGGGTCATGCGCCGGGCGAATTTCCAGTGCCATCTGATAGTTCTCGCCGAAATCCATCGTCTGGATGTTTTTACGCGCCCGTAAATCCCAAAAGTGGATTGAGTGACCATATTTGTTCGACAACAGATCCTCTGGCACAATTCCGTTCTCAAACTGAGGGGGCAATCCCCATTCGGAACTGACCATGTAGTCTTGCGGTAAATTCCACCAGAAATCATAGTGCTTGTCTTGCTTTCCCCGGTCCATTTCATACTGGCCGATGATCTCGAACGTCTCGCAATCCATGATGAAGATACCAGGAGGGCCGTCCGTTCCATCCTTGCCGCCACCGCCTAGGCAGGACACATAAATCCCTTCTGGGCCACAATGGATCGTATGGGGCCGAGAGTAGCCCGTTTTTTCAAACAGCTCTTCGGGCTCAATTGTTTTGTGGATCTTTGCCTTCAAAGGATCTTTCACATCGATCACATAAATGCGCGATGAACGAATGCCGGGGACAATCAGATAGCGTCGTTCAAGGAAGGCGTGACCCGTTAGCGGCGAAAGCGAAGACGAACAGGCGTTCCAGCCGAAGTGGTGGAATTCATCGCCCTTGTTGGGAACAATAACTTGGTGCACGATTTGAGCATATGTGTCTGACCCAGACTTAAGGTCGACGACAGCGATGCCGTCAGATTGCGAACCATCTGGACTGAGCATTACCGTAAATGCGTAGTTTTCCACCGGCGCTTGCATCGCCAGTTTTGGCGAGGCATGAAATGTCGGATCTGGTCTCAAGTTCATTGTTGTTCCTCCTTGTTGCGGTGATCGCCCCTTTCCGAGGTCATTTATTTGGGCCCGAAAGACCGAAATTGGCTGTGTGTCGTCACACCTCTGCTACGTTACATAACTGGATAGCCCCGCTGACTTTTTCTGACAGGACCTTTAGTTTCTCACCGATTTCCATGCGGTATTCGGTTCCAAAACGACGAATGGGACCCACTGCACCAATGCTGAACGTGGCGCCAATGTTTCCAATGGATACTGGGGCAGCGACGCTGGAAATGCCAATGTCGATTTCCTGATCACAATCAGCAAACCCGCGTTTTACGATGCCTTCGAACTCACGCCGCAATTCCGCTTCAGAGGTTTTGGTAAGTTCCGTGTATTCTTTAAGACTACCTGACAGTATTGTTTCTTGGAACGCGGGCTCTGCAAAAGCTGCGATGGCTTTGGAACAAGAGCAAGCGTGCATCGGCCGTACCCCAAGCCCGGGATGAATAAAGGCCCGCGACGGATCGTCCGGCGTTTCGACATGGATAATTTCAACCTTGCTGTCGCGAAAGCGGGCAAGAAACACTGTTTCGTTAAAATTCGTGGCAGCAGCACGCATTAGAGGAGCCGCGCAACGTCGGACATCCACGTCTGACTTGCCAAGTAACGCGATACGGATCAGCCGCTCACCAATGACATATTTCCCGTCGTTGGAGGGTTCATTGATCAGCCTTTGTTCGACAAGGGACTGAATGAGCCTGTAGCAGGTTGGCTTTGGCAAACGTGTTGCTCGTTGCACCTCTGCGACTGTCACGGGCCGCCCTGCAACCGCAATGGTTTCCAATAGGTTGATCATCCTGTCGAGGTGCATATCGGCTATTGTATCTCATATAATGAGGCCATGCCTCAATTAACGAGAATACATCCCGTTTTGGCAAGCCTTTTGTGAGCCAGTAAAAAGTGCGCACCCCATCGCAGTTATCATCGCTCGGTTTGCCATGGCTCTTCGGAAAGTAGGGCTGAAGACGCGCAAGCTGTTCGTCCGCCAGTCATAATAGATGGTCTATGATGCACCCCTGAAACTCTGGGACTTGAATCCTATTGGGGTTCCACGCAATTGTGAAAGAAGTGCTGCCCAGATCGGCAGCCAGGGGTCTGACAGTTTTTTGGCGCTCGGAGACGGAATTCGGTTAACCAAAGGATGAGGCTTGAATGCAGCTTTGATCTGTGTTGGCTTGCTTCCAAGCCCCCTGAGGAAATTCTAGTTTCCGGAGTTTTTAAGGTGGATGTAGTCAGCTTTTCCGAACGTCTCATGGCCATGAAAGACGAAGTTTGGCTGCGGCATGCAAACCCCTGGTCCGTCTGGACCCGCGTGCTTACGCCGTTACCCCTGCTGGCTCTGGCGATCTGGAGCCGCGTGTGGATTGGTGGTTGGGCATGGTGCGCTGTTGGGGTGGTTGTGGTCTGGATATGGGCCAACCCACGTGCATTTCCTCAACCCAGCTCATTTGACACTTGGTCAGCGCAAGGCGTGCTGGGCGAGCGTGTCTGGCTGCGACACCGAGACAGGGTTGCGACCCTTCACAAACGCGTCGCACTTGCGCTTGCCCTCGTCAGCGGTCTGGGTCTTCTGCCGTTTGCTTATGGCCTTTGGACGTATGATTTGGGGTTCACGTGCCTCGGCTTAGTGGTGATCTCTGGCGGCAAGATGTGGTTTGTGGATCGCATGGCCTGGATCTGGCAGGATTTTCAGCGCGAGGGAGGGTCCTTGGATGACCTGACAATTGGGCAGTAGTTCATGAAACTCGCGCTGCCCAAATATCCCTGACCAAGACGTTAGGCTCAGGACCCATAAACGGCATTGAGCTTGACTGATCTGTGTGATTCACGAACCCAAACGATTGGGGGCATGATGAGTAATCTGTTTTGGTTGAGCGACGATCAGATGCTGCGGCTTACGCCGTATTTCCCGAAGAGCCGGGGCAAACCTCGCGTTGATGACAAGCGTGTATTGAGTGGTATTATATTTATAAACCGCAATGGGTTACGCTGGTGTGATGCACCTTCGGAGTATGGCTCGCCGAAGACACTCTACAACCGCTGGAAACGGTGGAGCGACATGGGCATATTTGCTCGGATCATGGTCGGACTGGCGGCTGAAGCGCCCGACAACAAAACAATCTCCATTGACGCGACCTATCTCAAGGCGCACCGCACAGCCTCCAGTCTGGGGCTGAAAAAAGGGGGCGTGGACGTCTGATTGGACGGACAAAGGGCGGTATGAACACGAAGTTGCATGCCGTGACCGACACGACTGGGCGACCAATCCGGTTCTTTCTTACCGCCGGTCAGGTCAGCGACTACACTGGAGCCAGAGCATTGGTGAGTAGTTTCCCAGCAGCTGATTGGTTATTGGGAGACCGAGGGTATGATGCGGGTTGGTTCCGCGAAGCCCTTGTAGATATGGGAATAACGCCCTGCATCCCTGGGCGAAAGTCCCGCGGCAAAGCAGTCAAATATGACAAGCGTCGATACAAAAGGCGCAACCGCATAGAGATCATGTTTGGCCGACTGAAAGAGTGGCGGCGTGTCGCAACCCGCTATGACCGGTGCCCAAAGGTCTTCCTATCTGCAATAGCTCTCGCCGCAACAGTCATATTCTGGTTATGAGTCCTGAGCCTAGGTTTCCGGCGCAACCAAACCCAACGCCAGGCGCTTCTTTCTGTAGGTTGACGCGGGCATGCCGACATATCTCCGAAACGCATTCCGAAAACTTGAAGGTTCTGTGTATCCAACCTCGGCCGCAATGTCGTCGATTGGCATGTCGCTTGTTTCCAGCATCTGTTTGGCCTCTTCGACCCTGAGTGTCTGTATATACTCAACCGGTGTTTGCCCGGTAACTTTCCGAAATCTGCGCAATAGGCTGCGTTCGGTCAGGCCACTGCGCGCGGCCATTGTCGCCACCGGTGTTGGAAGGGCATAATTGTCCGCCGCCCAGACCTGCGCATCAGCGACCACAGCGTCTTCGTGCTGGGCCCCTGCGGTCAGCGAGGCATAGTGCAATTGCCCTTCGGTGTGGGGTTGCAACAAATAGATCTTTGCGAGGCGTCGCGCCTCGTCCTGGCCCGCAATGCGCCCTACCAGATACAACACCAGATCACCCCAGGCAGACGCGCCACCTGCCGTGACGATCCGGTGCCCGTCGCCCGCGGGTATCAGGATACGTTCCCGGCGCATGCGGACCTCTGGATACTTTCGGGCGATCACGTCGCAAAAGCTCCAATGGCTGGTCGCATCAAGGCCGTTCAGCAACCCAGCCGCCGCCAGCAAGAGAGCGCCGGAACAAACTGATGTGACGATGGCACCCTCGGCGCGCGTTTTGACGAGCCAATTGGTCAATGCGGAAAACTCGTCTGGCAAAGGGCAATCAGGTGCAAGATGCAGATCCGGTACGATGACCAGATCGGGTTGGCCAAAGTCTTCCAGAGCCCCGTCCGGTGTGATCCGGCGCCCGTTGATATCAGTGTAGGCCTTGCCATCCGCCGACAGCATCTTGGCGTCAAAAACCCGCGCTTTGGGCGGCGTCCCATGCAACATCTCCCAGTCCCTACCAACCGAGGCGAGGGCATCCAGGATGCAGTAAACGGTCGACGTGCCAACGCAGGGCAGGGTCACAACAGCGGTTCTGCAGGTGGATTTAGATTCTGACATATGATGTCCGATATTCACCGATCTTGTCACATACCGGCATATCACGACTCGCAGCCTTGCGGCAATACCGATGCAGATACGGAGAACACCTAAACCCAAGCGCATCGGAGAAACCCCATGACACTTTCCCAATCAACATCCGCCATCGTCATCGGTGCCGGGCTTTCCGGTTTGGCCGCGGCAAGTGAATTGCTGTCCCGCGATATCCCCGTCACCATATTGGAAGCTTCAGACCGGGTGGCTGATCCGTGGCGGGCACGGCACCCCAGGTTGAGGTTGAATATCCATCGCCACTTTGCCCGGTTGCCAGGCCATCAAAAACCAAACAATTCCGATACGTACCTGCCCCGGGACGCGGTCGTTGATTATCTAAGCGACTATGCGCGTGCGATTGATGCAGACATCCATTTCGAGACCCGCGTGCTTTCAGTGCACCGCGACGGTGACAGTTGGCAGATTGAAACCACCAAGGGCAGCTACTCCAGTCCTCATCTGATCGTAGCAACGGGGCGGGAAAAAGTGCCGGAAATGCCCGTTTGGCCCGGTATGGAGAATTTCGGGCGTCAAATCATTCATGCCGCTGATTTTGCGGATCCCAGCGAATATGACGGCAAGAACATACTTGTCATCGGGGCTGGAAACTCAGGCACTGATGTGTTGAACCATCTGTCGCGAAGCAACCCGGCACAGGTCTGGGTGTCTGTCAGGCATGGCCCGTCGATCCTGCCCTCGCGGGTATTCGGGTTCCCGTTGCAACGCATGGCCAATCTTTTCACGCGGTTCCCGAAATGGTCGCTCGATCCGATCTTTGCCGCCATGCAACGGCTGTTTCTGGGAAACCTGCAACGCTTTGGGTTGCGCCGTCATAAGTTGGGCGGCGGGTCGCGCATGCTCAAGGACGGCGTGACCTTCGCACTGGATGACGGGTTTGTCGCAGCGCTGAAGGCCCGGCGGTTTGACGCGGTCGGAGAAACGGTTGGCTTTTCACCCAACACCGTCGAAATGGCCAGTGGCCGAATGGTCCACCCTGACGTTGTGATCTGTGCGACCGGGTATAGGGCCGATCTAGATGGGCTTTTCGGACATCTGGGTGCGCTGGACCACAAAGGATATCCGCGGCATCCGATGGGGCAGGAAGATCTTCAAAATCCCGGTCTGTGGTTCACCGGGTATGGGCTGCTGTTTCAGGGCTTTTTTCACGCCGCCGGTGTCAGTGCAAACCGCATCGCAACGTGTATCGAGGCCAGCGACAGCGCCTCGTTCCCAGCTCAATCATCCCCTCATTTGCCGCCAGGCGCGCACCAATACGCCCAGTCAATAGAAGGAACAAGTCAGTGACGTATCTGAACTCCGCGCATATCCGGGCGCAACATTCCAGACGATGTTTGAACATTTCAGAGTTCATCCGACGCTGCGCATTACACCTGCTTCTGAAACGACGAAGCCGTGGTTTTGACGAACTGCCCGACCGCCTGTTGCGGGACGTGGGTCTGGAACACCTCATCGACCACAAGCGCGAAGTCTGCCTCCGTCACCGACTGCTTTAAGCGCGGAGACTTTCGACCACGCTACGACCGAAGGATTGCAAAATGTCTATTTTCAAGAGCTATAAGTCGTCTATCTGCGCTGGAACCGCACTTTCATTGACCCTTCTATCCGTTACAGCACCAGTGCGCGCGGACAGCTCTGCCTCTCTTTCTGTGCCCGAAGGTCTGCATGACAGTGACTATTTGTATGACGGCAAGCCACCACAGGCGCTTTTTGAACTTGGTAGAAATCTGTTCTTCGACCCGATCCTGTCAGGCAACCGCAACATTTCCTGCGGCACTTGCCATGATCCCGCGCGTGGCACCAGTGACGGCGTCGCCCTGTCGATCGGCGAAGGGGGCATCGGGATCGGCCCCTCTCGTCGCACAGCCGATGGTGTGATCGACCGCATTCCGCGCAATGCGCAGGCCTTGTGGAACATCGGCGCGCGTGAATACCGCTCGATGTTTCATGACGGACGGGTTGAGGCTGATCCACTCTCTACCTTTCAAAGCGGCTACTGGACCCCAGCGCGCGAGCATCTGCCCCCCGGGCTGGATACCATTCTGGCCGCACAAGCGATGTTTCCGGTGTTGTCGGACTTGGAAATGGCTGGACAAAAGGGAGAAAACCCGGTCGCGACGGCAGTGGCCGAAGATCGAGTGTCGGACGCCTGGGATCATTTGGCCAAGCGTTTGGGGGAAACTCCAAGCTACCAGGAAATGTTCGCCGCAGCATTCCCCGATACAGATGGGATCACCATGGTGCAGGCCGCAAACGCATTGGCCGCGTTCCAATCTCAGGCGTTTCGGTCCGATGATAGCCCTTTCGATGGATTTCTATCGGGTGAACCGATGGCCCTGTCCGACGCCGCCCGCGCAGGGGCATATCTGTTCTATGGCAAGGCAGGCTGTGTCAATTGCCACTCTGGCGCGCTGCAAACGGATCACGAATTCCACGCCATTGCAGTGCCTCAGATCGGGCCGGGCAAAGGGCATGGCAGCGACACCAGCTACTGGCGGGCGTCAGGTTTCGGCCGCCATACTGAAGATGAGGGGCGATATCGCGTAACGTTTGAGGCCGACGACCTCTTTGCGTTTCGCACGCCCAGCCTGCGCAATGTCACGCTGACTGGCCCTTGGGGGCATGACGGCGCGTTCGACGATCTGGAGGCGATGGTGCGCCATCATCTGGACAGCGTTGCATCGCTTGAAGCTTTCGATGCCAGCGCAGTGCCTCTGCCGCCCTTGGGCAGTATCATCGAACAGACGGCAGAGAACTCGGAATTGATCTTCCGCCCTCTCAACGGCGAACGTCGGGCGGCTTTTGATCTGCGTGATCGTTGGGTTCAGAGCGCGACGGCTCTGCGAGGCAGGATCGCACTGGCAAACACCCTGGCCCCTGTTGCGCTTGAGGATAATGAAATTGCCGAGTTGATGGCATTTCTGGACGCGCTGACCGATCCATCCGCCAGGGATCGGTCCGATCTGGTTCCGCAGCATGTACCCTCGGGTCTCGCACCGCAACCGGACCCCCGAAGGCCACGCAAGTAACCCGCCACGTTCATCACAGCTTCCGGTTCCTCATCCGGGCCGGTTCCCCGGGCAATTACGCCCAAAATCAACCAAAGGACCAATGATATGAAACCTTGTTTTCTTGCCAGTGCAGCTGTGCTGGCCCTGTCAATTGCAACAGATGTAGGCGCAGAGGACAGTACCAAAGTCAGCTACGATGCCGCCGAGCGTATGGAACTCACGTTCATCTTCCACATCGATGACGGCATGGCCGAACAGGATGTGTTTTATGAAAAAGAACCCGGATCAGGTGAGGTCTTTCGCCCGACCGCCGCAACCCGCGATATGGACGCGCCGCTTTACGCCCCGGCCTTGGAAGTTAAGCATAACTTTCTTGATACGACTGACACCGGACCGTATCCCAAGGGCCGTCCGCTGGGTTTGACATTGGGAGAGTGGTTTGCGGCAAAGGGGGGTGGCTCTTACAGCTGCGACAACGGTGTCGGCATCGTTGACCTGACCTTTGAGAACCTGGTGCCCAACGGGGTGTATACGATCTGGCATGACTTCATGGTCTGGCCGCCAACCAAACCGTTCATTGGCACTTATGACCTGCCATTTGGGGCGCGCGACGGGTCGGAAAACATCATTGTCGCCAATGACGATGGTCGCGCCGATTTTAAGCGTACGATCTCGCCCTGTCTGCAATTCAGCGGAGAACATCTTGCCGCCGATCTGGGTCTGGCGTGGCATTCGGATGGTAAGACCTACGGGCCGCTGCCGGGTGAGTTCTCGACCGTCACGCATGTCCAGATGTATGTGGCTCTGCCCGCACGCACAGGTCTCTGAGGCTGAAACCGCAGGGCAGGTCCAAAGCTTGCCCTGCCATTGCTGCATAGAAAGGGCACATTGTGAAAATCACAATCATAGATCAGGACGATAATGGTGGGTCATGGTTTGCAGATCGTGTCTGGACGTTGCAGGACGGCAGCTTTACCCCACCTTCCCCTACCGGATACCTAACGACACCGCAGATAGATGCCAGCGGCATACTGATGATGCATCACCCACCCGGTTACATAGATGATTGGCACACCGCGCCAGCGGTCGTTCTTGGGACGATCTTGCGCGGAGAGGTGCGCATCCAGACAAGTGATATGGATACGCGGGTGCTGCATGTCGGAGACCAGTTTTTGGCCTGTGACCTTGAGGGGAAAGGGCGCCGCATGTCAGAGATTAGCGGCGGACATTACGATCTGGCGCTTGTGATCCTAAATTCAGCGCCCTCTGCGAGTGCATTTTCACAATGAAGCTTCACGGATCTGAAGGTGTGGACGCCCGAACGCGTTCTCGGCTTTAAAGACATCGTGTCGATCCGGCTCTGAGCTCGCGTTTTCTGAAAGTCTTGGCCACACCGCTGACCCGGTCATCCTTTCACGCGTGTAACCATTTTGACCGGTGGCGCGCGGCGCAACACCAAGTTGTCAGAGGCACATTTCAATCGCTGCACCGGGGAACGCGTTGATCAGCGCTTGCGTTTGCGGCTCGGGCAGGGCGCATAAGGTTGTGGACAGGCCGTCCGCTATGGCGGCACTGGGCGCTGATACCGAAACGATGTGGTCCGGCCGCCTGTCCCCTTTGGGGTTTAGAATGTGACCATGCGCGCTTGTCAGCATGACGCTGTTGGCATCCGAGGTTGCAACGGCGCGGTCCCGAAGCGTGATGGATTTCTGAACTGTTCCTGCATTCTCGGCCAGGCCGACACGCCAGCTTTCGCCGTCGCTGCGCTGCCCTCGGGCGGCTATTTCTCCCATATCCACCAGCACGTCGCGCAACCCGTGCGCGGCCAGCAGGGCTGCAATGCGGTCGGTAATGGCACCCTGAGCGATGCCATTTAGTGTCAGCGCCGATTGTCCCGGATCGGGAAGGTGGATTGCATCTGCATCCACAGTGACCCGGTTCCATCCAACGCTGTTCCACGCTGCGCGCAGGCGGGCTTGATCAGCATCTTGAGCCATAGCAACCCAGACCGGTTGAATGGTCGGGTCGAATACCCCGTCCGAAGCCTCAAACAGTGCGGAGCATATTGAGAGGACGTTCAAAAGCTCCGGTGCAGGGGCTGTCAGACGACCCGTGCGGTTCAACTGATTCAACTGCGATTCCGAGCGGTAGAGGCTAAAGATGTTCTCAAGTCGGTTCAGCTCGGCCTCGACCGCGGTAAAGACCGGTGCGGCCTGAGCCTCCGTCAGGCCTTCCAGCCGCAAGCTGGCCTGGGCACCCAATGCGACACCGCGCCAGTTAGCCGCTTGCGTCGGAGTTGCTGCAGCCGGTGCTGCGGCGCAGGCAGCAGACATGATCAGGAAACGGCGACGGGACAGGGTGGTCATGACGGGGTCTCCAGTTTCAGGTCCAGATCGACGGGCCCCAGTACTTCGGTGTCGGGTATGTCGGACAGGGGCAGGCCTGTGCCGCCATATTGGGCAATGAACGCCATGGCATCGGTGCGGCCTGCGAAAGGCACCACTTCGCGTGCACCCATGCCGCCGGCGACATTAGCCCCGACTACGAAAGTTGCACCATCGGCCGCGATCCAGTTGGACACACCCGGCTGCCGCCAGTTAGGGGCGGCACCCATATCGCTGACATAGACGGCGGTGATTTGGGCGTCCCGTTCGGGGCTTTTGAGATAGGCGATCATGTCGCGCACCTGCGCGAAGAACAGGGGCATAGGATAGCCTTCCAGATGAATCTGACCCTTGGGTCCGCCATGTTCGGCAATGTTCATCTGGCAGAAATAACTCAGCGCGTCGGGGGTCAGATCAACCGGGTCAGGAACGGCGATCTGTTCTTCTTTGCAGGCCACCAGCGCGACCAGCGCGATCAAGACAAGATGTTTCATGGCTCGACCCTCCGGAATGCGGCGCGGGCCATGGCGAAACCCAGCACTGGCCAGATCAACAGGGATGCGGGGGCGGCCCAAGCGGGCAGGGCCTGCGCGGCCCCTGTCATGCCGGAAGCCATCGCAACACCTTCGGTGGCAGAGATGTTCCACAGGCGGAATGCGTCGGCCGGGTTGGCCACCATCACCCACGGAAAGACGGATTGGGTGAAGGTGCCGCCCTGATCCATGACGACGGCTCCCAACAAGCCCAGATCATAGAGGACGACAAAGACCAGCCAGAGCCCGGCCGACAGACCCGCCGCCGCCGTGGCGCCCCTCGCCAAAGCAGACAGCAGGTATCCCAGTGCCAGGAACACGGCGCCCAGAAGGATGGAAGTAAGGATCAAGCGCAGCAACGCCATCAGGCTCTCGGGGCCTGCGCCGCCAAACCATGCGGCGACGGCACCGGCGGTGCCAAAACCGACAGCCATAGCAAAAGTCAGTGCTGCGAGATGCGCGGTAAACTTGCCCAACAGGATTTCTCCGCGCCCAGCGGGGTAGGACAGCAGCAGCGACAGGCTCCCCCGGTCCACGTCTCCGGCGATGGCGTCAAAGGCAATCATCAGCGCCAGCAGGGGCGCAAGGTAGACCGACAGCGTGGTCATCGACGCGACCGAGACGGTCAGCATATCGACCCCCAGCGTTCCGGTTGGCGCGCTGCCCGCAAAGGTCAGCGCCAGTGCAAACAGCACCATGATCAGCGTGGCGACCAGCAGCCAGCGGTTGCGGCGCAGGATCAGCATTTCAGTGCGGGTGATGGCGAGAAAGCGGGTCATTGCAGATCCTCCTGTGCGTAATGGCGATAGAGGTCTTCCAATTTGGGAGGCGTCATTTCCAGATCTGCCACGGCCTCACCCATGCCAGCGATGCGTCGCAGGGCCTCCATCTTGTCATCCGGCGAGCAAAGCAGTTCGACCGACGCACCGTTGATGCGGTTGCCGCCCAGTTCCGCGGCCAGCGCATCCGGGTTGGTGCTGGCGCGCACCCGCAGGCGGATCGGCAGACCGGCCAGCGCCGACAGGTTGTTCAGCGTGTCATCGGCGACCATCCGGCCTTTGCGCATGATGGCTATGCGGTCGGTGCGGGCCTCGACCTCGGTCAGGGCATGGGAGGCGATCAGCACGGCTGTGCCTTGGGCTGCAAGTTCATCGATGATGGCATAGAGGTCTTGGCGCGAAATCGGGTCCAGGCCGCTGGTTGGTTCATCCAGCAGTGCTACTTTCGGTTGGCCCAGCAGCACTTGCGCCAGGCCTAATCGCTGCCGCATCCCTTTGGAGTAGGCACCGATCCGGCGATCCAGCGCATCGCTGAGCCCGACGCGGCCCAGCAGTCCGGTCACATCGGCTTTGGACCCGGACAGTTTTGCGAACAGGGTCAGTTGCTCCCGCCCGGTCAGGGCGGGGTGGAAGGACACCGCCTCGGGCAGATAGGCCGTGTCCCGCCGCGCTTGCGCGCTGCCGGGGGTGGCGGTGCCGATCTGAATGGCGCCGCCCTCAATCGGGATCAGCCCGAGGATGGATTTGATCAGCGTCGACTTGCCCGCGCCGTTATGGCCCAGCAGCGCCACGCGCTGACCGGGGGCAAGGGAAAGGGTGATACCGTCAAGAACGCGGGCCTTGCCGCGGTTCTTGCAGACCTGGGTTATCGTCAGGGCCTTATCCGTCATGAGGCACCTTTTTCATAGCTGGGGGTTCAGGGGCTTGCATTAGCGGGTTGCTGTCGATCACACCGCCCGGCAACAGGGCCGGAAACGCGGATTGCGACCAGCGCACCAGCTGCACGGCAGGCGAGCCGAGCAGTAATTTGGCTGAGGGTTGGGTCCACAGCACATGGTCCATCGAGTCATTGGGGCGATAGGGGGCGTCGGCGATGCCGTTGCCATCCACATCATAGGCGGCAAAATCGGACCAGTGATTGCCGCGCCCGTCTTCTGACCACTCGACCCACTTGGTCGAGACATATTTCACCTGTGTTCGGTTGCCGATGAACGCGTTGCCAACGATGCGATTGCGTTCGCTTCCAGCGGTGAAATGGATGCCGATGCCGCATCCTTGGAACCAGTTGTCGGTGAATTCGTTCTTGTTGGAATTATAGAGGAAGGTGCATTTTTCCTTGGCCCCGATCACGACATTGCCGGTGATTTGACTCTTGTTGGCATAGTTCAGCATCACGCCATGTTCCCGGTCACCCACCGAGACGTTGTTGGCCACCTTCACATTGGTCGTGAACATCACCGCATAGCCCAGATCATTGCCGATCGAGACATTGTCACTGACGACTGAATCGTCTGCGTACATGTAGTGCACGGCAAAGCGCAGGTCGCGGAACAGGTTGCCGGTGAAGAAATTCTTCTTCGAAGAGTTTACGAAAATCCCATCGCGGCCGAACTGAATGTCATTATCGGCGACAACGGCACCTGGCGCGTTCCAGACATAGACGCCATTGCCACGGTCATTCATCCGCTGGTCCAAACGCCCTTCGATCCGGTTTCCTCGCACGATGCTGTCCTTGGCACCGTGGATATCGACGCCATAGAGATTGCCCAGCAACACATTATCCTCGACCACCGGCGCGGTGGCCGTTTTGGTCAGCTGAATGCCGCTGTCGATCCCGTCATGGCTGGAGCCTGAGCCGACTACCGTCAGGCCGCGTAACGTGACGCCGGGCCCGGTCACAGTGATGACACTGCCCGCCCCTTGTCCGTCGATGGTGGCCTGTCCCAGCCCGTCGATGGTGACGGGCCGGTCCAGAACCAGCGTTTCGGCGTAAACACCAGGGCTCAGGCGGAGGGTGTCTCCATCCGCCGCCTGTGCCAGTATCTCATTGATGGCCCCCGCCCGGTTGGGCACATCCCAGTCTGCCGCCCAAAGGGGCGAGCCGAGCAGGAGTGATATGAGCAAGGACCAACGCATGGCTTACGCTCCCTGCGGCTCGACCAGCATCCGGCCGCGCATTTCCATGTGCAGCGCGTGGCAGAACCACTGGCAATAGAACCAGTGCACGCCCGGACGGTCGGCGGTGAAAGTGACCGAGGCGGTCGCCATCGGGGCCACTTCCATCGCGATGCCGTAGTTGCCCAGGCAGAAGCCGTGGGTCACGTCGTCCACGTCGTCCAGGTTGGTGATGTAGACCGTCACCTCGTCACCCTGTTTGACAGTGAACTTCTCAAGGCTGAAGGTCGGGGCCTGCGAGGTCATATAGACCCGCACCTTATTGCCGTCCCGGATGGGTTCCTCGGCACCGTCTTCCAGATCGATGCCATCAGCCTCGGCCTGTTTGCGGGCGTCTTCCCAGGTAACATCGTTGCGATCCCAGACGTTGACAGGATTGACGATGTCGCTGCGCACCATGATCGAGTCATGCGGCTCGGCAAAGGTCGGGCCGTCGTGGACCACCTTCATCTCGTTGGACGAGATGTCGATCAGCTGTTCGTTTTCCGGTTTCAGTGGACCAGTGTTCAGGAACCGGTCTTTCGAGAACTTGTTCATCGAAATCAGCCACTTACCGTCGGCCTCTTTGGTTTCACCCATAGTGGTCGAATTGTGACCCGGCTGGTAATGCACATCGACCTTCGAGATGATCGGGTCCACATCGGCACCGCCGTAAGCCTCAATCGCCTTGTCGATGTTCCACTTCACGATCTGGCTGTCCAGGAACAGCGTGGTGAACGCGTTGCCCTGACCGTCATAAGCGGTGTGAAGCGGGCCAAGACCCAGCTGCGGCTCACCCACGATGCAGGATCGCGGATCAGCGTCGCCGTCGAACAGCGCGTCCAGCTTGGTGACGTCCATGATCGACACGGTCGGCGACAGCTTGCCGTTGATACAGACATGCTTGCCGTCAGGCGCGGTGTTGATGCCGTGCGGAGAATTCGGGATCGGGATATAGCGGGTGTACTTCTTGTTCTGCCCTTTGCGTCCGTCGAGAACCTTGACGCCTTTCAGCTCTTGGTAATCACCGGCTT
The DNA here is from genome assembly GCF_042768335.1 of Ruegeria meonggei. Classification (NCBI taxonomy): domain Bacteria; kingdom Pseudomonadati; phylum Pseudomonadota; class Alphaproteobacteria; order Rhodobacterales; family Roseobacteraceae; genus Ruegeria; species Ruegeria meonggei. The sequence goes on from NZ_JAXHBT010000001.1 coordinate 3,735,551, forward strand.
CGATACCTGCTTCGATTTCTGCGAGGTTGAAGACAACGACATGGTCCAGCTCGTTCTCGGTCATCTCGGCCAGGTTCATACCCATTTCCGAGTTGTACGAGGTCGAATAGGCGTATTTGCCCTGATAGTCGCAGTCGGTGTTGTCGAGGTTGCCCGACACGATCACCTGCCATGCGACCTCCATGGTGTCGCCGTCCAGCGCGGTGAAGATGTTCACGTATTGCGACGGATCGTCCAGCACGGTGCCATCATTGACCAGCGGAGTTTCATCCTCGCCATTCGCAAAGACATAGCCGGTGCGCGGGAATTTCTGCGGGCGCAGGCCGTGGATCGCCTTGGCGTTGGGGATCTCGGTGATCTTGTCGCATTTCATCACATCGCAACGCACGCGGGCGACACGGGTGTTGGCCTTGTCGTTCATGAACAGGTAACGGCCATCGTAGGTGCCGTCGGTGAACGACATATGCGGGTGGTGCAGATCGCCATTGTCATAGGTTTTCATGCCACGCTTGGCGAGAAACTCTTTGGTTTCCGGCAGCAGGCCGTCGGTCATGATTTTCAGCGATTCATTGGTCTGGCCCCAGCCGGTGGCTGAGCAGCGGTTGAACACCGGCACCCGCATCAGTTCGCGCATGGACGGAAAGCCGAGAATGCGCAATTCGCCGGTCTGTCCCGAGGACCAGAAGCCGTAGTATTCGTCCAGCTCGCCGGGTTCCAGATTGGCATTGGCCGCAGCGCTGGCCTGTTTCGCGGTCATCAGGGTTGACCCCAGACCGGTTCCGGCCAGCACGGCACCGGTGGCGGTCGCCCCCAGCATCCCGCGGCGGGTGATGTTCAGTTTGTTGTCATGTTCCGACATGATCGTTCCTCCTTTTTAGGAAACGGATTGCGGTTTGGCGTTTGGATGGTTCGCCGGTGGTTGTCCGAGTGGGGTCTTGAGGTCGACCGACCCTGTCTTGGCCCGCCGTTTCAGTTGGCGGATAACGACGGGACATTTGTCCTCGGACTGGTAGAGCACCTGACAATGCAGGCAGGTGACGCACTCATTCGGGTTGATCTCACCGGTGGGGTGGATCGCCTGAACGGGGCATTCATTGGCGCAGGTCTGGCAAGGCGTGCCGCAATCCTTGTAGCGGCGCAGCCAGTCGAACATTCGGACGCGGGCAGGGATCGCCAATGCGCCGCCCAGCGGGCAGAGATAGCGGCAATAGAACCGCTCAACGAACAGCCCGATCCCCAGCAGAAGCAACGCAAAGACCACAAAGGGCCAATCGCGCATGAATTTCAGGATGATCGCGGTCTTGAACGGCTCGATCTCGGCGTATTTTTCAGCCAGCGGGATCGACACAAAGCTGAGACCGAAGAGGCCCAGAAAGATCATGTACTTCGCGGGCCAGAGACGTTCGTTCAGCCCCCAGGGCAGGGTCCATTGCGGCACTTTGAATGCGCGTGCAATTTTGTTGGTCAGCTCTTGCAAGGCCCCAAACGGGCACAGCCAGCCGCAATAGGCCCCACGTCCCCAGAACAGCAGCGCGGCGGCGACAGCGAACCATTGGATAAAGACTAGCGGATCCAGCAGGAAGGCATCCCAAGAGAACCCGCTGCGCAGGCTGCCCGCCAGCGCCATCAGGTTCACCACGCTCAGCTGTGCATTGGCGTACCAGCCGATGAAGAACAGCGTCATGGTCAGGTATCCGATGCGGAACCAATAGAAGACCCGCGCGTTCATCGTGGCGTGGAACTGGAAGAAAAACGTCGCGGTCAGCACCAGCAGCATGATGCCAAGGACGCCAATTTCGACCGTGCGATCCTTCCAGATACGTTGCCACAGGGCGGCCTTGGCCGCAGCCTCGCTGGTGGCATCATCGACGATGGCAGGGGCAGCTACTGGCAGCAGGTAGCGTTCGGGCAGTTTGTAGCCCAGATCGAAGGTCAAAAACGTTTTCTCAACCGCGCCGACGGCCCGTTGCACCAGCAGTTGCAGGCGGAATGGTTCGGCGGGATCGAACTCAGCCTCGGCGGGGATTTTGAAGATATCCAACTCGGTGAAACTGGGCGCGTCGGCGGCTGCAACCCTGCCCAGGCGTTCTTGCTGCTTGTCGAAGAAGCGCACCGAATTGTCGCCCTGGATCAGCTGAATGCGGTCGAAAATTCCACCACGCACATAGCCCGAGCCCTTAAAGCTATAGGCCCCGCGCCCCAGCACCAGAATGGCCTGTTCTCCCTCATCCAGCCATTCGGTCAGGTTCTTGTATTCGGCCTCACCCAACAGGGATTTTCCGATTGCCGGAACCGAGACCAACGCCAGATGCATGTCGATGAACGTGTCATCCGGCTCTCCGGGTTCGGGGCGTTTGATGGCGCGTTGGTCGCCGGTGGCCGCAAAGGCTGTATTAACCTGTCCGACATCCAGTGTCAGACGCCGGATCGACCCGTCCCCGGACAGGGTAGTCCAGTCATAGGTTGCATCCTGCGCCATATCGATTTCGCGTTTGGGCCCGTCGGCCTGCAACGGCGACAGGCCCCCCAGACCCAGTGCGCGGGCCACTTTTATGCCGCCGCGCACAAGGCTGTCGTCAATCACCATGATGGTCACCGTCGCGCCGGATATGATGTCGAGGTCATGACCCTCGCCCCCGGTTTCGGCTTCGACCTTCAGGTCAAGCCCGGCATAGCCTTCGGTCAGCTCAACCATGCGCGAATTGGGGATGCCGATCAGAACGATGGGTTCCGAATGTTTGACCAGTTGTACCCCGGTCAGCACCGCATCGCTGTCGATGGCTGCAACCACGTGGATGGGCTTGCCGGAATAGCCGGTGGTGCCCACAAAGTCAGAGGTCAGAAAGGCCCAGGCCACCGTCTCGCCGCCCTTAAGAACCGGCGCAACGGGCACGTCCTCACGCACAGGGCCAAAGGCATCAGCACCGGGGGCCAGGTCAGTGGGTTCGATCTCGGGCAGGAAGCTGGCGAAGCTGTCGGCATGGGCGCTAATCGCCATCAGGCAGGACAGAACAAAGGCCAGCAGGAAATGGGTTGCGCGACTTACGACCACGACACACCTCCGGGTATTTGGGTGGGTGCCATGGACGCGTGCAGGGCGCGTTCGGTTTTTTCGTGGGCCGCGACCGGGGGGCCACGTGTTTCGGGCCATAACCGTTCGGACCTGTATGATGTGACCCGCTCACAAATCCGGCTTTGCAGGAACTCGGCGAAACCTGTCTGTGTCAAAACGGGCTGGTCGGGCAAGGACGCGGTGGCTGTGATAGCACACAGCGCACAGTCGGCACATTTCGGACAGGGCGCGGTCGGATCGTCGGTTGGCTCTTCCAAGTCGACCTCAACCCAAACCGCCCCTGCCTCCGAGCAGATCTCAATCCACATGCTTTGCCCGGGACTCGCCAGCGCCGGGCCAAGCAGTTGCAAAAGCAACAGGAAAATGCCCGCACAAGCACACACAGCGCGCATGGCGCAGACAGGGACGGTGTGCAGAGGGTTAGCGGCAGGCATGGAGAATCCAACTCGGCAAGCTTTCCTGAGTCCTATGGGATTCGCCGGTTCTGATACTTGACTTAGGTCAGGTACGCCGAAAAAGGGTGTCAGCTGTCGGCCTCATCCATCAATCCGCGCACCCAACGCGCCACCGGCCATACGGCAGGAATGCCCAGAGGAACTGACCACAGGATTGCGGTGACAGGCGCGATCACCGCAAACCCCAAGCCATGTGCAAGCAGACCCACCAGAAACAGGTTGATCGCAACCGCCAGCATTGTGGCGGGATACAGAAGAATGGCCAGCTTCCACACCGGCCATTTGTCCTCAGTGGCTGGTGCCTTCTGAGAAGGTGATCTTGTTCCAGACATTGTATTTTCCAGACGGTTTGCGCATTGGCAGGCGGCGGACCTCTTCCAGCGTTTGCGCGTCATAAACAATCACCGCACCGTCATCTTCCCAGATCGAAACCAGCGCGTGGCGACCGTCTTTGGTGAATTCCACATGGGCCACGGTTTTGCCCGGTGCAGGGCGCAACGTTTTGACGATCTCAAGGCTTTGCTTGTCGATCACGTGCATAGCGTCCTTGTTGGGCCCAAAGAACACATCGGCCCAGACATAGGGCGAGTTTTCATGGCTGCGCATAAAGAAACCGGGCCCTTCGGTCTTGATCCGTTTCACGGTTTCCCAAGTTGCCATGTCGATCACCGATACAGTGCCATCTGTCAGATGTGGCGTGGCCATGACGGTGGTATCCCCATGCCGCCATGTGATGCCCGAGCCCAGATGCGGCATGCCCGGCAAGTCCAGATCAGCCACTTTCTGACCGATCACCAAATCGATCACCTGACCGCCATTTCCGTCTCGGGAAGCGCCCATCACATATTCATAACTCTGGTCGAAAAAGAAATCGTCCAGATAGTCGGGCGTGGTGATCTTGCGCACCGGAAAGGGATCAGGGTTCTTGAACTGCCCTTCGATGCGGAAATCATGCCCCAACCCGGATTGAGGTGGGTTGTCGCCGTAAAAGACCTCCCAAATCTCGGGGACGTCTTTCAGGGCCAACACAAAACTTTCGCGCGGCGGGGCCTGGTAGACGGCTGAAACACGGCTGGGGTTGCCCTTTTTGCCTTTGACATCAATGACCTTGGCCACCGATAGATCATCTGTCGACAGCAGGGTCAGACTGTTAGGCAGGTAGTTCGCCACGGCCACCCATTTTCCGTCGCCCGACATGGCGATGTTGCGGCTGTTAACGCCTGCGCGGATGCGGCCGACCTGTTGCAGCGCCCAGATGTCATATTTCTGCACCCAGCCATCGCGCGACATGATGAATACAAAGCGCCCGTCCGGGCTGAACTTTGGCCCGCCATGGACGGCAAAAGGTGTCTCGAACCGGTCCAGAACCTCGAATGTGTCGCCATCCAGAACGCTGACATGGTGATCCCCGGTTTCAACGACCAGTGTAATGTTCATCGGGTCGCTGCCCCAAACGGGCGCGTCGACCGGGTTGTAATCCTCATCCAGAGTGAGGCTGGCCATGATCTCGGCCTCACCCCATTTGGGGTTGATTTCGAGCGGCGATTTCAGCCAGCCCGCCAGTTCCTCGATTTGCAACGCGTCGAGCTCGTGCGAGAAGGCGGGCATCTGCGTGGCCGTGCGCCCTTCGGCAATGACCAACGCCACGCGGGGGCCGCGCATGCGTTTCAACGTTTCGGGGATCAGCGCTGGGCCAACGCCGCCCAGACGGGTCTCGCCATGGCACGAGGCGCAGTGATTTGCATAGTCCGATGGGGCATCCGCCCATGCGGTTCCGGTCAGCAACAGGGAGCAAAGCGTGCCGATTTTCAGAGTGCTAAAAGAACTGATGTGCCGGATCATGACGTTTCCCCCGGAACGGTGTGACCTGCAGGCGCTCGCCTGCGCCATTCACGCCGATTTCTTGATTGGTTAGATAGCAGGCCGGATCTTCGGCCCAAGGATCCCCGGTTACCTGCAGCGCCCGAATCCGGGTATTACCGCCGCACACGTCCTTCAGCTGACAGGCCCCGCAACGCCCTTTCAACGGGCGAGGACGGGTGCGCAGCATCGCCAGCATCGGGTCATCACCGGTCCAAAGCTCGGAGAACGGTTTGGTCTTCACATTCCCGACCGTGTAGTCGGACCAGTAGGTGTCCGGATGCACCCGGCCCAGATTGTCTATATTGGCCACGCCCAGCCCGCTGGAATTGCCGCCCCACCTGGCAAGATGTTGGCGCACATGGGCGGCTTTTTCCGCGCCAAAATTCGCATACACCCAGTTCAGGAAATACCCGGCATCGGCGTCGTTGTTGCCGGTGACGATATCCAGCGGACGCCCGCCCGAGGCGGCCTCCCACGCGCGCTCCAGTAGCAGGTCCAGCCCGTTGCGGGTACGCAGATGTTCAGCATCTTCGCCCCGGTTCTTGTCACCGCGCCCGGCATAGACCAGATGCGACAGGTAGAATTTGTCGACCCCTTCATCATCACACAGTTGCAACAGGTCGGGCAGGTGGTGCTGGGTGCCTTCGGTCAGGCAAAAGCGCAGGCCAACTTTGATGCCGCGTTTCTTGCATTCGCGCACACCGCGCAGGGCGTCGGCAAAGGCGCCTTCGACCCCGCGGAACCAGTCATTGGTGGCCCCAATCCCGTCCAACGAGATGCCCACATAGTTGAACCCCACCTCAGCGATCATGTCGGCGGTTTCGTCATAAATCCGCGTGCCGTTGGTCGACAGCGCCAGCATCGGCACCAGATCGCGCGCACGTTTGGCGATGTCGAAGAAATCGAACCGGTCCAGCGGCTCCCCACCCGAGAGGATCAGGGCCGGGACGCGAAATTGGCCCAGATCCTCAAGGGTTACCATGGCTTGCTCGTGACTGAGCTCACCCGGGAAGGCCACATCCGCCGAGACAGTGTAGCAATGGCGGCACTTCAGGTTGCAGCGCCGCGTAAGGTTCCAGATCACTACCGGTTTCACAGGTCCTGGGCGGCGTTTGCGCGCCGGGGTCGGAGTGACCAGCTGATGCATGTATTCAGTCAGGCGGAACATGGTCTCAGCCCTTTGCTTTCAGGCGCAGTCCGGTCTTTTTCAGGATGCGGGTTGAGTACAGGATGTCTTTAGCCCGGCAGGCCTCGCCCAGAATGGCGCTGATCTCGGCGCGTTTTTCTTCGACCTCGGCACGGTCAGAACCGTGGACCATGGCAAACAGGTTAAAGGGCCAGTGGGGCAGGGCGCGGGGGCGTTCATAACAATGGGTGACAAAGGGCAATGCGCCGATCTGTGCGCCCAGTTCTGCGACCTGGTCGTCATCCACATCCCAGACGGTCATCCCGTTCGAAGTCATGCCCAATTTGTAGTGGTTGGGTGCAGCGGCGATGCGGCGGATCACACCGCGCGATTTCATCTTGGCCAGGCGGACCAAAAGGGCATCTTCATTCATACCCAACGTCTCGGCCACCTGCGCGTAAGGGGCTGGTACAAGAGGCAACCCGCCTTGCAGAACCTCGATGATCTGTCTGTCTTGCGCGTCGATCATGCCGCCACCCGGAAGCCAATGAAAAATTCCTGAAGTTTGGGAAACTGCAGGACCTCGATCCCGGTTTCCCGCTCGATTGCATCAGCGGTGATTGCGATCCCCTGAGGCGTTTCTGTCGCCATTACGAACCACATGTTCAGCCGGTGCGTGCGTTCATAATTATGCGCCACCTCCGGGTGTGCATTGACTTTGGTCAGGACGGTTTCGAATTTATCTGCAGGTACAGCCATTGCACACAGGCAGAACGCACCGCCCATGGCCGCTGCGTCGAAAAATGGGCCGAACCGAGTGATCACGCGATCGTTTTGCAGACGCCCGAGACGGCTGAGCAATTCGGCTTCGGGAATGCCCAGATCATCGGCGATGTCGGCAAAGGGATGAGTGGTCAGGGGCAGGTCGTCCTGCATCCTGTTCAGGATTGCGCGGTCAGTTGTATCCAGCATCATGCGGCGGCCTCTTTGGGTTGGATCAGCGCGCCCGTCTGTTTGAAACAGCGGGTCGAGAACAGAACTTTGTGCTGTGCGCCACGCAGTTCCGGCAGTGCGACCGCGCCTGACAGAACCTCTAGGGCTTCGCCGCGCGATCGGGCGTGGATCATGGAATACAGACGGTAGGGCCAGACGCTTTCGACCGGGTTCCGCTCGTAACACAGCGTCACGCCGGGAAGGGCCGCAAGGGCGGGCCCGGCGGTGTCGACCTGCGCGGCGGGCATATCCCAGACCACCATCGCATTGGCAGACCAGCCAAGCGCCCTATGGCGCACGATGACGCCAAGACGCGAGATGATACCTGCGGCGTGCAGCGCTTCAATCCGCAACATGACCTGATCCTCGTCGCGGTTCAGCGTTCGGGCCAGTGCGGCATAAGGATCAGCGACCAGAGGCAGGCCAGTACTGAGCGCCTGCAACAAAACGCGGTCGCCCGGTTGCATGGCGGTGCAATCCACCTTGCGCGGGCCTGGAACATGGCGCGCCGCACCCGACATCCGGAAACCCAGGTCAACATTGAAGGGTCGCACCAAACGCAAATCCAGAACTTGCAGCCCGGTGCGATGCGCAATGCGAGCCAATGTGTCGTTTACATGCGCGCGGTCGGGGCCGGTGGCCACGAACCAGAGGTTCCAGGAGTCCTCGCGTTGATAGTTGTGGTTCACACCCGGTTCTGCATCGATCAGCGCGGCGATCTCCTCCAGCCGCTCATCCGGTGCGGCAACTGCGGCCAGGGTACTGGCTGATACCGCGCCGGGCGCAATAGTGGCCCCGACCCGCGTGATCCGCCCGGTCTTGCGCATCCGGGCAAGCCGACCCAGCACCCCGGCCTCGTCCAGCCCAAGCGCATCGGCCAACACTTGAAAAGGGCGCCGCGTTATGGGGAAGTCACGCTGAAACTCATCCAGCAGGCGGCGGTCGGTTGGGTCGGTGATATGGTCCATCGCCTTACAGCCCCGTTCTGTGCGCGCGGGCGGTAAAGAATATGCCCGAGGGGCTGTCTGCCTCGATCTCGCGCAGTTTTTCGAAGGTCTGCGTGTCGTAGATCATGACCTTGCCCGCATCGCGCACGCTGATCCAAACCTCATGCCCGCGCGGCGTAAATTCCATATGCAGCACGGCGGGGCCGGGTTTGAACTCGTGGATGATCTCTTTGCTGACACTGTCGATGACCTGGATCGTGTCGTTCAGGGGGTGGGCGAAGTTCACCCAGACCTGCCGACCGTCCGGGCGAGCCATCGCAAAGACCGGCTGGCCATGGGTCTGTGTGCGCCCGGTCTCAGACAAGGAATCCGCGTCGATCCAAAGAACCTGGGGGTGACCGACGGCGGGCAAGACAAACTCGCGCCCGGTCAGCGCCCAGCCTTCCAGATGGGGCATCTTGTAGACCGGCATCTCCTGCTGGCCCCGGCCATAGTCGGGCAGCACGCGGATAGGTTCGGGCGTATCGGACCACAGATCCAGCGCGGTCAGTCCGTCCTCGCCGAACAGGCCGGTGATATAGGTGCGGCCATTGGCCGTGATCAGCGCGTCATAAGGGTTTTTGCCCATGTCGGGGATCTTGGTGATCTGCGGCGTACTATCGGTGAAATCAGCAATCCAGGTCTCACCCGTGTCCCACATGGTGAACACGAACCGGCGACCCGGCGCATCGACCAGACCGATGGTCTTGCTGCCGGTAGGGATGTCCGCGACCATCTTCAGCGTGTCGGCGTCAAAGACGCGGACGCCGCCCGGCTCATAGTTTGATACGGCCACCAGTTGACCATCATCCGAGATCGCGCCGCCGATAGCGTTACCCGCCTGCACAACGCGGTTCACGATCTGGCGGGTGACGATATCAACCTTGGTCAGACCGCCATCGCGACCGAACACATAGGCAAAACGCTGATCGGGCGAGTAAACCAACGAGGCGTGGGACAGATCGCCCAACCCCTCGATCCGGGCAAGCGCGGCCCGCTCGGATTGGTCAACCAGCAGGACCGAGCCACTGGCGCGTTCAATCACAAGTCCCAGATCTCCGGTCGCGGTTGGTTCGGCGTTTGATTCAATGGGGGCCGTTGTCATCATCAGGGTGGCTGCAAGGCCAAGGATAAGCTGTTTCATTGTGCCTCCGGTTGCAGAAGGTAGCGGGCGATCCATTCAGCCTCTTCTTCGCTGATCAGGGGACGCCAGGGAGGCATCGCCGTATCGGGGATGCCGTCGAGAATGACACCCGTCAGGATCTCAGGGTTGTAATGTTGCAATGTGTCGAATCGCAGATCCGGGCCAAGACCGCCTTTCAGGGACAATCCGTGGCACGATCCACAGTCCTGATGCACAAGCCGCTTGAGGGCATTGGGGTCGATAACATCGGCAGCCAGGGCCGAAGTGGCGACCAGTACAGCTGTGGTCAGAACAGCACGCGCCGCCCAACCCGAACGCTCTGTCGTCCGGACAGACAGGGGCGTGCGTTCTTGTTGACCAAGCCTAGCCATGTGCCTGTTCCTGCAACTCGGCCACGGGCTTTTCGGCATACAAGGAAACAACTTTGCCAATGATAAACAGCGTCGGCGCTTGCAGTTTGGCTGCACGCACATCAGTCGCCAGCCGATCCAGCCGCGAAACAAGGCGGCGTTCATTCGGAGTTGTGGCTTTGCCTACCGCCAGAACGGGGGTTGATCCGGGCAGGTTTTCGGTCATCAGACCCATGGCGATCTGGCCGATATTGGCAACGCCCATATAGACCACCAGGGTCGAATCCGGATCCGCCAGACGTTTCCAATCTAGATCCAGAACCTTGTCCGCCTGCCGGTGCCCGGTGACATATTGAACCGAAGTCGCCAGTCCGCGATGGGTTAGAGGCACACCGGTGGAACATGACGCACCTTGTCCAGCGGTGATGCCCGGCGCGTATTCGACCGGAACGCCACGGGCCATCAGATAGGCGGCCTCTTCCGAGCCGCGGCCAAAGATCATCGGGTCGCCACCTTTAAGACGGGCCACGATGTGTCCGGCGCGGGCTTCTTCCAGCAGGATGTCATTGATACGATCCTGTGGAACGGTGTGACATTTAGGGGCTTTGCCCACGGGGATCAGCCGTGCGTTTTCGGTATGCATGGCCAGAATCTCGTCCGAAACCAGGCGGTCATAGACCACGACATCGGCCTCTTGCAGCATGCGCAGGGCGCGCAGGGTCATCAATTCGGGATCGCCCGGGCCAGCGCCAATCAGAAAAACCTTACCGCTCATGTGCAAACTCGCTTGTTCTGAATGTCTTCGGAACCCGGGTTTCCTGTGCGAAACCGGCGCAGTGGCGGGACGTTGCTGGGGAAGCCGGGCGTGTCATGGGGGCAGGTTGACGGAATATCCGTGCTGCTTCCTTGACTAAAGTTAAGGAGCGCGGGTTTAGCGCCTGCGCTCCTCAGCCTTGCCTGTCTTTCTGCCTCGGCTCAGGGTTCGACGATAATCATGCCGATCATGTTTTGGGTTTCCCAATGGGGGCCGCACAGATAGTCCTGCGGTCCGGGTGTAAGGAAGGTCATATCAACCGTTTCTTCCGGAAACAGCCGGTCGCTTTCGGGGACGCTGCCATCTTTCAGCAGCACCGAATGGCTGGTGCGTTTGTCCACGTTGACCCAGCGCACGGTGGTGCCTGCCTTGACCGTCAGCTCAGCCGGGCAAAAGGTGTATTTGTACATCAGCACCACTTCGGCGTCCTCAATGGCCGCAGATGGCTGGCCGAATATCTCAACATACCGATCTTCAGCCTCGGCGCAGGTGTCGGCGGTTTCATCGGCCCATGCAGGCGCGGCCAGAAGCAGGAGCGCAGGTAAAACGTACAGGGGTTTCATGGTCGATGTTTCCTTTCCATCAAAGGGAATGGGGCCGGATTGCCCGGCCCCTCAGGTCACTGTTTCACCACGTTAATAAACGCGCTGTCGTCATCCAAAGCGAGGCTTGTATCCAGCGTCACATGGTGGAACCGGGCAGCTGCAAAGTCGTCGTGGATGGCAAAACCAACCGTATAGGTCTGGCCGGGTTCAAGCGGCACATCCCCTGGCGCGCCAGAGTTCAGAGGACGGGCAAAAACCACGGTCCACATCCCACCGGACAGGTTGGCCGAGGCGGCGATTTCACCGTCATTGACCACACGCTGTTCCAGCAGATACCCGTTGCTGGCGCTGCCATCGGAATAAACGCGCATCAGGTCCAGATAGGTGCCGTCGGCCAGGTATTGCTCGATCTGCGCTTCGGCCTGCAGCTTGTCCCAACCGCCCAGAGCCTTGCCACGACGCCCTTTGGTTTCAACCTCGGTGCGGCTTTCGCTGATGTATTTGGTCACCGTGTCCTGCGCGGTCATACGACCAGCGATATCTCCTGTGGCAGCAATCACATCCGCTTCGGGCGCGAAGGGCATAAAGGTGTTGTCCGCGTGGCACGAAGCCCAGCAGCCCACCTGATCGCCCATCTCGATACCGGTGCCGGTGATCATCATGGCAACCTTGATCTGGTTGTCCGGATCCATTTTGCCGCCATCGACAAAGGGTGCAGGGTTGTGGCCTGTATCCGGCCATTGCAGACGGACATACAGGTTTTGATCATCATGCGCCGCCTGAATGGTTGCGTCGATCACCCCGCGCTTGCCGGGGATCGGGGTCGGTTCCAGATCACCGCCCGCCACGATCTTGTTGCCAATGGTGTCCAGTTCCTTGGCGTGACAGGTCGAACATTGATCGCCCCCTTTGGTCAGCGGACGGGCACCACCGTGGAACTTGCCGTTCTGCACCCACTCAAACGAAGCCTGGCCGGGGTAGAACAGTTTCAGATCCGCACTCGCCACAGCGTTCCAGTCGATGTCGCCACCGACGTCACTGCCACCACCACTTGCAGGGGCGGCCGCGGCATCTCCGCTGGCGTTGGCGCGTTCTTCGGCGACGGCTGCGTCAACCGCGGCGGCGATTTGGGCCTGAACGGCCTCTTGCTGGGCCGCTTTGGCGGTTTTTTCAGCCTCAGCCTCAGCCGCTTCCTTGGCTTCGATGCGGGCAAGGCTGGTCAGGTATTCCTGCGGGATTGCGCGGATGAAATCGGGGTTCGGCGCTTCGAGCTTTTCCAGATATTCCTCATCGGCGCGGTCACGAGCGTCCGAATGTGCAATCCCCTTGTGACAGTCGATACAGGTCTGTCCAACCTCCATCGCGTTCAGGTGCTGCTGTCGGGCACGGGGTTTCTGGAACTCTGGCATCATCGATTCAAAATCGTGGCAATTCCGACATTCGCGTGAATCGGTGGATTTCATTCGCTCCCATTCGTTCATCGCCAAATGCACACGCTTGGCTTCGAACTTTTCGCGGGTGTTGATGGTGCCGACCATCTTTCCATACAGCTCTTTGGACGCCTTGATCTTGCGGATCATCTTGTGGGTCCAGTCCTTGGGAACGTGACAGTCGGAACAGACCGCGCCCACGCCAGACCGGTTCACGTCGTGGATCGTGCCGGTGTATTCCTCGTAAACGAAATCGCGCATCTCGTGGCATGAGATACAGAAATCCTTGGTGTTGGTGGCTTCCATGGCGGTGTTGAACCCGCCCCAGAAGATGATGCCGGCAGCAAAGGCCACGGCGATACCGGCCACGGGCATTCCCCACAGGAAATACCGGCGCCAGATTGGTTTTTTCTTTTCCGGTTCCGAGGTCATATCCGGGCTCCGTTTTGACTGTATTGACTGGCCCGGTCTGCCGGGCGGGCATGTTTGGCTGATCGGTCAAACGAGGAAAGGGCGGGCGAGGGGCCCGCCCTTTCCGGTGCTGATTGCAAACCCGTCAGGTGACGTGGTTTGACCGGTTGTAGACGTTGAACTTGCCGGTCGGTGCGAACAGGCCTTTGATCCGGGCCTTTTCTTCCAGAGTCTCAGCGTCGTAGATCACGATCTCACCGTTCGGCTCCTTCGAGTCGGCCAGGTTCCAGTTGGACACCCAGACCTCGGTTCCGTCCGCGTTGAACTCAAAGTGAACGGCGGCGTGGCCTTCCTGTTCGGTAAGCTGGATCGTTTTCACGATCTCACCGGTTTCCTTGTCGATGACCTGCACCGATTGTTGGATTTCAGGCTCGGGGTGTTTGGTCTGGTCCGCCCACACGTATTTCGAATTGGGATGTGTGCGGATGAACAGACCGGGGCCGTCGGTTTCAACTTCGTAGCAGGTTTTCCAGGCATCGTCGGGACGGTTCTCGGGGTCATTCCCCCAGACGGTCACAGTGCCCACACCCAGGTGAGTCGTACCGGCAACCGGGCCACAGTTCGGATCGTTCCAGTTTGCGCCCGGGCCGGGATGCGGCAGGGCGGCAGTGTCGATGATCGCTTCAAGCTTGCGCTCTTTGCTGTCGACGACGACCATCTGGTTCGATGCGTTTGCAGCGATCTGGAAGTACCGGCCTGTTGGATCAAAGAACCCGTCATGCAGGAAGCGTGCGGTGTCGATCTTGTCGATCCGCAAGTTGTCCAGATCGGAGTAATCGACCTGCCACATCTGGCCCAGCTCTTTGACGGCAACCAGCCATGTCGGTTCGTTCGGAGTTGTGTAGATTGCGGCCACGCGGGCCTCTTCCACATAGTCGCCTTCGGTGTTCACACCGCGGGTCGACACGACCTTGAGCGGCTCCATCGTCACAGCGTCCGAGATCACAAAGTGCGGTGGCCAATAGCCCCCACCGATGATGTATTTGCCATCACCTGAGACGGCAACGTCCCGGGCGTCATAGGCAACTTTAACCTCGGATACCAACATCTTGTCCGGTGTCTGCCAGAGATCGATCTTGGTCATCTTGCCGTCGCGGCCCATCGTGTACCAGAACCGGCCGGGTGTTTCAGGCTCGGTGATTTTGTGGTGTTCCGACGCCTTGATCACGTGCACGGCATATCCGGTTGGGATATGGGTCAGCACCTCTTTGGTGTCCCCGTCGATGATCGCGACCTTACCGACGTCACGTTCGATAACGACGAAGAAGTTTTCCCAGTTGCGACCGTGCAGCGGCTCGGTCGGATAGTCGGCTTCTTCGACATAGACCTTACGTGTGGCCCGCATCTGATCCAGCGACATTTCAGGCGGCTTGGGGGCCTCCATCATGATGTATGTGGACATATCCTTGATTTGCTGCTCGGTCATGATGTCCGAGAAATTGTTCATCCCGCCTTCGGTTCCCCAGGCGATGATCTTTTCAAGGCGTTCCTGACCCAGTTTCAGAGTGCCGCCTTCGGTCACAGTGCCGTCGGCCGCGGTTTTCTTCCAATGGGGTTCAAGGTTTTTGCCGGTGGCGCCTTTACGCAGCACGCCGTGGCAGCCTGCGCATTGTTCAAAATAGAGCTGTTTGGACGATTCAAATGCTTCATCGCTCAAGGTTGGTTCTTCGGCAAAGGCTGGTGCAGCGACGCTGCCCAGCAGCATCGCCAAACCGACCCCGAAGGCGCGGCCAGTTTTGTTGTAGCTGATTCCAAGTGACATGATCACTCTCCATTTGCTGGTGAGGCACCGCCAATGGTGGGACATCGGGCAGGTCAGCTCCTTGACGAAAGTCAACGCTGGCGGCGCAAGTTGGCTGGAAATTGGGAAAGAACGTCAAAAACACCGCACATAAAATTCGCCTCTTTGGCTCATGTTTTCCCGATGCTTTTGATTTTGGTTAAGTCGCGCGCGAGGACGGACTGCTAGGGCTGGGAAAACGAACCAGGAGAGCAGCCATGCCGACGTTCATCACCCGTATTCTAGGTGAGGGGTTTCGTGTTTTCTTTCTGTCCGCCGGGCTGTACGGCCTGTTTGTCGGGCTGGTCTGGGGGCTGTGGCTGGTCGTTCCTTACATGGCACCCGATTACGGCATGACGCCGCCCATGTGGCACGCGCATGAGATGATTTTTGGCTATGCCACCGCAGCGCTGGGCGGGTTTTTTCTGACCGCGGTGCCGAACTGGACCGGCGCGCCCGAAGCCCGTGCGCGTTTTGTCACTCTGGCTGCCGGGCTGTGGCTGGCGGGTCGGATGGCGATGTGGTTCTCAGGTTTTCTGCCGCCTGTTCTGGTCGCTGTCGTCGACCTGAGTTTTGTGCCTGTCTTGGCGGCCAAGATCGCAAGCCAGTTGGTCCGCCGCCCGAAACCTCAGAACATGATCTTCCTGCTGTTGCTCAGCTTTATTTGGGTTGCGGACCTGCTGACCCATCTGGAGTGGATGGGGGTCACGACGGATACGCTGCAAACCGGGCTGCGCGCCGGGTTGCTGATCCTCTGCGCCATGATCGCCATATTGGGCGGGCGCATCACGCCAGCCTTCACTCGCAACGCGATGAAACGAGCCGGTGAGCCCGAAGATAAATGGCCGGTCTCAGCGGTGGGGTTGGACAAGGCCGGGATGGTATTGGCGCTGATCCTGCCGCTTAGCGTCCTGGCGTTAGGGATAAGTTTGCTGCCGGGGACCCTGGCATTGGGACTTGGCGTAGTACAGACCCTGCGCATGGCGCGCTGGCGCACGCGGTGGTCAGTACGGCAGCCGATCCTGCTAGCGCTGCATATAGCGCTGGGCATGCTGGCGCTGGGGTTGATTCTATGGGGGCTTGGGGTGCTGGGAATAGGCAGCGAGATCGCCGCCTTGCACGTTCTGGGCATCGGCTGCGTCGGGGGGATGACTTTGGCTGTCATGAGCCGCGCCGCGCTGGGCCATAGCGGGCGTGACCTGATCGCGCCGGGGCCGATGGTGGTGGCTTATGGTTTGATGGCCTTTGCCGCCGTGTCGCGCTGGATCGGAACAGAACTGGATACCGGTTATCTGGGCGCAATGTTGCTGTCTGATGGTTTGTGGGTCTGCGCCTTTGCGCTGTATCTGATCGCCATGTGGCCGGCTTTGACCGGTCCACGCGCCCCTCGGGCAGGATGATTTCCCCCGAACTCCGGACGTCTTGACTTTCGTTAAGGCGCCTTGGCGACCCGATCTCCATGGTGTGTCTACTAGCAAAGCGGCGCAAAGGAGAGCGCAATGCGAGACGTCATGACCAAGAGCATGGCCCGCAACATATTCTATGGCGGGTCCCTGTTCTTTATCCTTATATTTTTGGCCCTGTCGGCCCATTCCCACTGGTACATCGTCACGTCCGAGAACGCGGCAAAACTGGATGACAGCGTGGTTCGGGGCAAACATGTCTGGGAAAAACACGCCTGTATCAACTGCCACACAATTCTTGGGGAAGGGGCCTATTTTGCCCCCGAGGTCGGAAACGTGATGACACGTTGGGGCGTACTGGACGACCCGGAATCAGCCTTTGAATCCCTCAAGGGCTGGATGGAGGCACAACCAACCGGCATTCCCGGTCGTCGGCAGATGCCCAATTTCAACCTCAGCGACGAAGAAATCCGCGACCTGACCAATTTTTTGATCTGGACGGACAATATCGACGCTCAGGACTGGCCGCCCAACGAGGCGGGCTGAGAAGGGAACGGAGCAATGAAATACGAATCCCAAAAAATCGCCTACGCCTACTTTGCCGTGGCAATGGGCCTGTTCGCGATACAGGTGATCGGCGGCCTGCTGGCCGGTTTGATCTATGTATCACCCAACTTCCTGAGCGAGCTTTTGCCGTTCAACATCGTGCGGATGCTGCACACAAACTCTCTGATCGTGTGGCTGATCCTTGGCTTCTTCGGTGCGGCGTACTTCCTGATCCCGGAAGAGGCCGAGCGCGAGATCCACTCGACCAAGCTGGCCTATCTGCAGCTGTTGATCCTTGTGGTTGGCACGTTGGGCGTGGTGGTCACCTATGTGTTCAACCTGTTTGAAGGCAACTGGCTGTTGGGCAAAGAGGGGCGCGAGTTCCTTGAACAGCCCAAGTGGGTTAAGGCGGGTATCGTCGTGGCCGCGCTGATCTTTCTGTACAACGTGTCGATGACCGTTCTGAAGGGCAAGAAAACCGCCATCACCAACATTTTGTTGTTGGGTCTGTGGGGTCTGGCGCTGCTGTTCCTGTTTGCCTTCTACAACCCGGGTAACCTGAGCCTTGATAAGCAATACTGGTGGTATGTTGTCCACCTGTGGGTCGAAGGTGTGTGGGAACTGATCATGGCCTCGATCCTGGCCTATCTGATGCTCAAGCTGACCGGTGTTGACCGCGAGATCGTCGAGAAATGGCTTTATGTCATCGTCGCCGCTGCGCTGTTCTCGGGCATCCTGGGCACCGGCCACCACTACTATTGGATCGGGACACCGGCCTACTGGCAGTGGATCGGATCGATCTTCTCAAGCCTCGAAGTGATCCCGTTCTTTGCGATGATGGCCTTTGCCTTCGTCATGGTCTGGAAAGGCCGCCGGGATCATCCCAACAAGGCCGCGCTGTTGTGGTCGCTGGGCTGTGCCACGCTTGCCTTCTTTGGCGCCGGCGTCTGGGGCTTCCTGCACACGCTGCATGGGGTGAACTACTATACCCACGGCACGCAGATCACCGCAGCCCACGGTCACTTGGCCTTCTACGGAGCCTATGTCTGCCTCAATCTGGCGATCTTCAGCTATGCCATGCCGATCCTCAAGAACCGCGATCCGTATAATCAGGTTCTGAACATGGCGAGCTTCTGGCTGATGACCAGCGGCATGGTCTTCATGACCTTCGTGCTGACCTTTGCCGGAACCGTGCAAACGCACATGCAGCGGGTGGTCGGAGACTACTTTATGGATGTGCAGGATCAGGTTGCGATCTTCTACTGGATGCGTCTTGGTTCAGGTATCGTGGTAGTCCTTGGTGCGCTGTTGTTCATCTACTCGATCTGGGTGCCCCGGAAAGAGATCATTGAACCCGGCGCTGCTGAAACCCCTGCGGAGTGATGGGTATGGATGGTTCCGTGAAACTGGGGAGGGGGGCGGCTGACGCCCCCTTCTACCTGCCCCAGGGCGACGAATGCGATGTGTTCGCCGCCGCTTATACAAACAACCTGCCGGTCCTGCTGAAAGGGCCAACGGGCTGCGGCAAGACCCGCTTTGTGGCCCATATGGCCGCCAGTCTTGGCCGCCCGCTTTACACTGTGGCCTGTCATGATGATCTTGCCGCTGCCGACCTGATCGGGCGTTACCTGCTGAAAGGAGGCGAAACCGTCTGGGTGGATGGTCCGCTGACCCGCGCGGTGCGCGAGGGAGCCATTTGCTATCTGGACGAAGTGGTCGAGGCTCGCAAGGACGTCACCGTTGTGTTGCACCCGCTGACCGATGATCGGCGTATACTGCCGATCGATCGCACCGGCGAGGAACTTGAGGCCACGCCCGGCTTTATGCTGGTGGCGTCTTATAACCCCGGCTACCAGAATATTCTGAAAACCCTGAAACCTTCGACCCGGCAGCGGTTCATCTCGCTGGAGTTCGACTTTCCATCGCCGCAGATGGAGGCCGAAGTGGTCGCCCGGGAAAGTGGACTGCCGCTGGAACGCTGCAAGCCGCTTATCCGGTTGGCTGGCAAGCTGCGTGGGCTCAAGGGTCAGGATCTTGAGGAAGGCGTCTCGACTCGTCTGGTGGTTTATGCCGCGACACTGATCGCACAGGGCATGTCCACAGACCGCGCCATCCTTGCCGCCATGATCGAACCTCTGACCGATGATGAGGATATCAAACGCGGGCTCCTCGATCTTGTCACGGCTGTCTTTGGGTGAGGCCAGCCAATGGTAAAGATCGACTTTGAGCCATGGGAACCCGAAGAAACGATCGGGAAACTGTGGCACACCCTTGCCAGCCGCCTTGATGCACCTGAGGTGCACATAGGAGCCGCGGTCGACCTTTCAGAGGTCGCGGGGCGGCTGGCAGTTCTTTTCCGGGGGCTTGGGGGAAGCCCGGGCGTCGAATTGCGCCCGGTCTCGCCCGAGGTCTCGCGCCACCGCCTAAGCTGGCGTCGTAGGTTGGGAACTGAAGTGGAACTGATGCCGCGCGCCTCATTCGATGGGGAAGTGCTGCGCTTGCCGGACAGTCTGGCCGTTTTCCCCGCGCGCGAGGCCAATGGCGCGCTTTATGTTTGGCTGGCAGCAGCAGCGGCCCATGCCGGAACCCGGTTTGAAGACGACGATCCCCTTCGCGCTGATCTGCGAGCGTTGGCGGCCGCAGAAGACATGGTCGCAGCAACGCTTGAGGATGCGCCCGGCCTGCGCTCGCTCTATGCCGAGCTGAGCAAGGGCGTGCTGTATCAGCGTGAAATTCGTTCCCTTCCGCCTGCTGAAGCCGCGGTAGAGGCGTTGATCCGGCAGGCGCTGGGCGACCCTGCGCCATTGCTGGACGGGGCCAAAGCCCTGTTGGAAGCGGTGGACGACATGACCGCACCGCGAGGGTATCAGCATTTCCGCCCTGTTCCCCTGTGGCCAGAACTGCGCGCTGTTGGGTTCTCCGAACATAGCGAGGTTGAAAACCCCGACACCGAAGGCCCGCCGGAAGAAACCGGCGACAAAACCCACCGTGCCCGGCGTCGGAAATCTGATCAGGCCTCGCGCAGCGACAGTTTCATCCTGCATAAGTTCGAGGCGATCCTCAGCTGGG
Organism: Ruegeria meonggei; assembly: GCF_042768335.1. NCBI lineage: Bacteria > Pseudomonadati > Pseudomonadota > Alphaproteobacteria > Rhodobacterales > Roseobacteraceae > Ruegeria > Ruegeria meonggei. Next base: position 3,755,599 of record NZ_JAXHBT010000001.1, read on the forward strand.
CCGAGTTTCTGAACATCAACCGCCGAATAGACGATGACGACCCTGACAACGCCAAGAAAGCCGCCGATGATCAGGATGAGATCGGGCTGGGCCAGATCTCCAAAGCGCCACCTACGCGTCTGAAACTGCACCTGGACCTTGCGCCCGAAGATGTGAATCGCGAGCGACTGTCGGGTCGTATTCTGTACCCCGAATGGGACGTGCGCACCGGAAAATACCTGCCCGATCATGTGAACGTGCTGACCTCGGACGCTGATATCCGTGAAGGTGCCGCCGAATTCGGCAAGGACCCCGCCACCGCCCGCCGCATCCGTGCGGTGAAGCGCCAGTTCGAGGCGCTGCGCCCCGGACGTGTGATGACGCGCGGCCACCTGGACGGTGATCAGCTGGATATCGAGGCCGCCGTGCGCGCTGAAACTGATCGCCATGCCAGCGGTGAAGGTACTGATCGGGTGTGGTTGCAATCCCGGCCCGAGGCGCGCGATCTGGCGGTTTCGATCCTGCTGGATGTCAGCCGATCCACCGAGAGCGCGGTCACCGGACGCGCGGTGATTGACATTGAGCGCGAGGCATTGGCGGCGCTGGCCTGGGGATTGAACGCCTGCGGGGACGATTTTGCCATTCACGCCTTCAGCTCGCTGAAACGCCAACGTGTCTACGTGCAGCGCTGCAAGGGGTTCGATGAGATGATGGGCAAGACAGTAGAACAGCGCATCGCCTCGCTGCGGCCCGGCCACTACACAAGGTTGGGGGCGGCAATCCGCCATTGCTCGGCTGATCTGGCAGGTCAAACGTGCAAGCGGCGGTTGCTGCTTGTGATCACCGATGGCAAGCCCAACGATCTGGACCATTATGAAGGCCGCCACGGCATCGAAGACACTTGTATGGCTGTCCGTGAGGCCCGCCGCGCCGGGCAGTCGGTCTTTGGCGTCACCATCGACAAAACCGGCAAAAGCTGGTTCCCGCGCATGTTCGGGCAGGGTGGCTTTGCCGTTATTCCCGACCCGCATCGCCTGACCATGGCATTGCCGCAAATCTATCGCCAACTGGTCGGCGCATGAGCGACACCTCTTTGATGGACGAGCTTCCGGGCGAGTTGTTGATGTGGGTGCTGATCATCTCGGAATTGTTGGTTTTCGGGGCGGGGCTGATCGCCTTTATGGGCGTGCGTCTGACTGATCCGGCCGGGTTTGCCGAGGCGCAATCCCATCTCCACCGCACCGGCGCGGCGCTGAACACCGCCGTGCTGGTCACGTCCGGATATCTGGCCGCGCAAGCCTTGCACTGGCGTCAGATCGCCCGACGAGGTGCGGCGCGACTGGCCTTGGTTGGCGCGGCTCTGCTGGGCGTGGTGTTTCTGATCATCAAGGGTGCGGAATATGCGGACAAGGCCGCGCAGGGCATCAGCTATGAAACCCATCCGTTCTTTCTGTTCTACTACCTGTTGACCGGCTTTCATGCAGCACATGTGCTGGCTGGCGTCGCCATTCTGTTGCTTGTTGCCTGGCGGGACGCCCCCCGCAACATCGAAGCTGGCGCCCAGTTCTGGCATATGGTTGATCTGGTCTGGATCATGCTGTTTCCCGTGATCTACCTGTTGGGATAAGCGATATGTCCGACCCCGATATCACCTCGTGCAGAACTGGTTCCGACCACCTTGTGGTCGCCTGGTTGGGGCTATTGATACTGAGCTTGGCTTCAGCCCTGGTGACGATGGCACCGGTGCCACCTGCAGCCCTTGGGGCGGGTATCCTAATGTTGGCGCTGATCAAGACGCGAGTGATCCTGGCCCGGTATCTGGACCTTGCCGGAAGCCCCGCCTGGTTGCGTGGATTCACCATGGTGCTGACATGCTTTTCTGCCGCGATCTTTGGCTTGTACCTGATCTGACCGCAAAAAAAAGCCGCCCTAGAAAGAGCGGCAGTTTCCCAAGCAAAGGGACGCTTAGGTTATTGGGCGGCCATCGGCATCCGCGCGATCTGGCACTGCTGCCACAGGGCCGACAGTGCGCCGACCAGATGATCGATGTCTTCATCCGTATGAACGGGTGAGGGTGTGATCCGCAAACGCTCGGTCCCTTTTGGGACGGTGGGAAAGTTGATTGGCTGGATGTAGATGCCGAATTCTTCCAGCAGAGTGTCCGAGATGAATTTGCATTTCACCGGATCGCCCACCATCACCGGTATGATGTGGCTGGGGTTTGGCAGATGCGGAATACCCTCGGCATCCAGCCGGGCACGCACCTGCGCCACACGGGATTTTTGCAGGTCGCGTTCCACATTCGATTGTTTCAGATGCCGGATCGATGCAGCGGCCCCTGCGGCGATCGACGGCGGCAGGGCGGTCGTAAAGATAAACCCGCTGGCAAAGCTGCGCACGAAATCACACAGTGCAGCAGAAGCGGCGATATAGCCGCCCACGACGCCAAAGGCTTTGCCCAGCGTGCCTTCGATCACGGTCAGACGGTGCATCAGCCCTTCACGCTCGGCTATGCCGCCACCGTGCGGACCATAAAGGCCAACGGCGTGAACCTCATCCAGATAGGTCATCGCGCCATATTTGTCGGCCAGGTCGCAGATTTCCCTGATCGGGGCGATGTCGCCGTCCATCGAATAAACGGATTCAAAGGCGATCATCTTGGGGGCATCGGGATCGGCGGCAGCCAGTTTCGCCTCAAGATCATTTAGATCGTTGTGGGTCCAGATAACCTTCTGTGCCCGTGAGTGGCGGATGCCTTCAATCATCGAGGCATGGTTCAGCGCATCGGAAAAGACGATCAGGCCCGGAATTTTCGCGGCCAGCGTTCCCAGCGCGGCCCAGTTGGATACATAGCCCGAGGTGAACAGCAGCGCGGCCTCTTTGCCATGCAGATCGGCTAGTTCGGTTTCAAGCAATACATGATCATGGGTAGTCCCAGAGATATTCCGCGTGCCCCCAGCGCCAGCACCACAGCGATCCAGCGCGTCATGCATGGCCGCGATTACTGAAGGGTGTTGCCCCATGCCGAGGTAGTCGTTCGAGCACCAGATCCGAACGTTGCGCTGCACCGGTCCATCGGTCTGGCGCGCATTCGGGAAAGACCCGCATCGGCGTTGCAGATCGATAAAGACGCGATAGTTTCCTTCGTCCCGCAGATCATCGAGGCTCTGGGTGAAAAATCGCTCGTAGTCCATCTTTCTGGCTCCCCGGATTACTGGCTTTGGACCAAGATTAGGCCGGTGCCCCCCAACGTAACATGACATTAGTCAAGCTGCGGGCAGGAAAAGACTGGTGCACGCGGGGCCGCTTTGGCATAGCCTGATCCTGCGGGACGCACCGGTCAGATGATCGACCAGGGAATAGGGGAAGAACCTTCATGGCGCATGAAGCACAAAAGGCGATTGCCCGACAGTCACTCTTGCTCAAGAGTTTGCCGGACCAGCATATCGATACACTGCTCAGTCATGCGATCTGGCGGTCGTATGACCGAGGCGAGACAATCTTTCTGCAGGAAGAAGAGGCCAAGGCCGTTCACGTCGTGCTGGCGGGTTGGGTCAAACTGTTTCGCATGTCGCCAACCGGGGCCGAAGCTGTGGTCAGTGTTTTTACCCGCGGCGAAAGCTTTGGCGAAGCGGTTGCGCTGCGCAATGTTCCCTATCCTGTGTCGGCCGAGGCGGTTTCGCCTTGCGAGGTGATGCATATTCCCAGCCCCTTACTGCTGTCGTTGATGAAAGAAGATCCCGAAATTGGCGTTTCGATCCTGGCTTCTACCTTTACCCATTTGCATTCACTGGTTGCGCAATTGGAACAGCTCAAGGCCCAGACGGGCGCGCAGCGGGTCGCTGAATTCCTGCTGAACCTGTGCGAAGAAAACTTGGATGGGTGCGAGGTGGAGCTGCCCTACGATAAAATGCTGATCGCCGGGCGTTTGGGAATGAAACCTGAAAGCCTGAGCCGGGCATTCTCGCGCCTGAAAACGGTGGGGGTGAAGATCAACCGAAACCATGCCGAGATTTCCGATATCGACCGATTGCGTGACTACGCAGAAAGCGATCCATCGGAAAAATGACCGGAGCCCAAGCCGGGGCTTGCCAACAGATCAGCCATGCCTGTTCCTGCCCGCATCATGCGGCAGACGTCAACTGGCTGTCTTTCGCCAACTGTGCGGCTTCAAGGTGTTTCAATTCGTCCAGAGCCCGGGTTTGGTCTCCTGTCCGGGCAAGCGCTGTGTTGTACGCGCGCAGGACTGAACGCGGTCGCCAGGGCAACGCAGCCTGCGTGACCCAGGCCCGTAAAACCGGTGGGAGCCGGTCAAACTCGCGCATGGGGTCTTCTCTGCGGCGTCGCTTGCGGAGTTTTGTCTGGCCAAGGTTTCGACCCATCAACGAACCTCATCAGGTTCGAAGACCGGATCAAGCACAAGAACCAGGCGTGTCTCGTCGGTACCTTCGATGGGCGGCGAACGGTGGAGCAGACCAGAGCGTGGGTTCTGCGGCCAGAGCGTGCCACGCATGACCATTGGCGCTCCGGTGCCTACGGTGAAGACACGTTTTGGATCTTCGCCATCAGGCGAAATTCCATATTGGGTGCCCGTCCCCCGATAGGTGCAGATCAACCGGGCATGGAGAGCGTCGATGTGAAATTTCCGACAGGCGTTTGTGGTGATCGTGTCCAAGCGAAGACGCAGATAGGGTGCTCGCATCATCTCGGCAAAACGAGTGGCCAAGTCCGAGATATCCTCTTCAAGCCAGGCGCGCTCGGGAACATCCTCCATGCCCACGATTTCACACAGATGCCGCATTGCATCTTTCACGGCGTCCGGACGCAGTACAAGCCGCGCCTTGGGTAGCTTCAAAGGATCCAGCGCATCGATCCATGTTTGAAATTCTAAGGCAAGCTGGCGGCGCCAGAGGGTTGCTGCGCATCCGGGCTGTGCAATCCGTGCCAACCCGTCTGGAGTGTCCGTAACGCCGACGCCTACCGCTGCGTTTTTGATCTCGGCCTGGGCGTAGTTCATGCGGCATCCTCCACACGGCGCCACAACGGAAACGGATCCGGTAAATCATTGGGGAGGCTTTCCGGGTCAAAGGCAAGCGCGTCGGGCAACAGACAATCGTCGAGCCTGGATTTCAAAGCCGGCCAATCGATATCAGCGCCGATAAAGACAATTTCCTGTCGGCGGTCGCCCCAGGGATCCATCCAATGCTGATCTATATATTTCAACACTGACGGGTGATCGGGCCAGCGTTCCTTTGGAACCGAAGCCCACCAGGTCCCAATCGGCTTGACGCTGGACAGCGCGCCGGCAAGCGAGAATTCGGCAACCCACGCAGGCCTGGATGCGATCCAGAAATGGCCCTTGGCCCGGATCACGCCAGGCATCTCGCCGTTCAGCACGGCCAGAATCTTCTCTGGCTCAAATGGGCGGCGCGCGCGGTACACGAATGACGAAACACCATATTCTTCAGTTTCCGGGACATGGTCGGTAAAGCCGTAAAGTTCCTTTGCCCACATCGGGTGTTCGTGGGCGGCGTCGAAATCGAACAGCCCAGTATCCAGGATTGCCGAACTTTCGACCACGGAATGGTTTGTCTCGATGATTTGGGCATCGGCATTCAGGCTGCGAATGATCTTGCGTGCGGCGTCAGTGCGTTCGGAGCCTGCGTCATTCACTTTATTAAGGATGACGACATCCGCGAATTCAATCTGATCCGTCAGAAGGTGAACCAGAGTGCGCTCGTCCTCGTCCCCCAGCGTCTCGCTGCGGTCACTCAGAAAATCGTGACTTGAGAAATCGTTGAGCAGGTTCATCGCGTCAACAACCGTGACCATCGTGTCCAGACGCGCGACATCCGAAAGGCTCTCATCATTTTCGTCGCGGAAGTCAAAGGTCGCGGCAACTTGCAGGGGTTCAGATATTCCGGTCAACTCGATCAGCAAATAGTCGAACCGGCCTTCATCAGCCAACCGCCGGACTTCGGCCAAAAGGCCATCCCGCAGGGTGCAGCAGATACATCCGTTTGACATCTCGACCAACGTCTCGTCGGTGCGGCTCAGTTCGGTTTCGGCGCGTACAAGGTCGGCGTCGATATTCACCTCGGACATATCGTTGACGATCACAGCAACACGCCTGCCTTCGCGGTTGTTCAGCACGCGGTTCAGAAGGGTGGTTTTTCCGGCGCCAAGGAAGCCGGACAAGACGGTGACGGGAAGACGGATATCAGTCATGGGTCAGAAACACTTTATCTTTCGTAGCAAGGTCAGGTTGATGGGCGCGCAGCATGTCGAGGCTGCGTTGCAGTTCTGGTCGCCCAAGGTCGCGGGCTATAACCACAATGCGCGACCGGCGGTCATCGCCATCCCAGTTCTTCATCGGAACCGGCGGGTCGAAAATGTGTTGGACACCATGGAATACGAATGGCGTTTCGAGGCCTTCGAGAAACACGATGCCCTTGACGCGCAGAATGTCTGGGCCCTTGAGCGCGGTTAGCGTATCCAGCCATAGGTCAAAGACCGCGTCTTTCAGCGGCGCGTTCAACACAATCGAGGCCGAACTGATCCGTGTGTCATGTGGGAACATTGCCATTTGCGTTGTCTTGGGCCTGGAGAAGCCCGAGAGGTTGCCAAGCGGGTCAGGTTCACGCAGTTGAGCGGCTGAAGTCCACGCAATCGCTTCTTTTGGGTCTATGTCTTTGCGCAGACCGCTCAGCCCCCATAATATGTTGAGCTTGAAGCGACCTCCTACGGGTCGTTTGATCTGTGTGCTGGGGTTCAGGTTTTTTAAGCGGTCAGAAAATGCATCAGCCACGGCAGGTGAAACCAGATCCGTCTTGCTGAGCAGGATGAGATCGGCCATCGCAACTTGCGAAACGGCCTCGATCTGAGCGTCCAATGTTGTTGGCCCGTTAGCCGCGTCAACAACGGTCACCAGACCGTCCATTCGTGTAGCCTTTGGCAATTCGGGATCAACCAAAAGCGTCTGCAGAATAGGACCTGGGTCGGCAAGCCCGGTTGTTTCGATTACAATCCGTTCAAATCGAAGGGCCCCGTAATCCCGCCGCTCAATCAGATTTGCAATGGTCCCTGACAGGTCCCCGCGAATTGAACAACACAGGCAGCCGGATTGCATCAGCACGATCTCGTCCTCGACGGTTTCGATCAGGTCGTGGTCCAGCCCGGCTTCGCCGAATTCATTCACGATCACTGCGATTTTCCCGGCCGAGGTCTCAGACAGAACAGTGTTCAAAAGTGTTGTCTTTCCGGCCCCGAGAAAGCCCGTCACAACAGTGATCGGGATCCGCCGGTCCGCCTTGTCATCGACGCTGTTTGTCACATGAGAAATCACTGCTCGCTCCTGTTGGAAAATGAGATAACATAACATACCTTGAAAAGACAAGTCGCCCAGATCGCCGCCACCTCTAAAGATGAAAATTAGGGCAGTTCGGTGGATCAGGAGGACACCGTCGTGAGTGTCAGGGACAACGACGGCACTTGAAATACGTCCCTTGTGAACATGCGCTGTCCCTGATGACGCTGGCCCGGCCGAAGGATCACTTCGACCGAGCCAATCACTTGGCTTAAAGGCACTCGGCCAGGGTTTTGGCCATGTTGCGAATAACCTGCGGGTACAGGTCCGTCCCGGGATCCAGATCGGACCCAAGCGGATCGATCACGCCGGTATTGGCGGCAGTTCCGTCCAGCACAGCTTCGACTATTCCAGAGTTGAACTGCGGTTCAGCCAGAACGCATTCAATGCCCTCATCCTTGATGCGGGCCTGAATCTCGGCAATGCGTGCGGGGCTGGGGTCAGACGCATCCCCAATGGAAATCGCGCCCGAGGCCGGGAAATCAAAGGCGTCCTCGAAGTATTGGTAGGCGTCGTGAAATACGATGAAACTGCCGCCGTGTACCGGTTCAAGCGTCGCCACCACCTCTGCGGAAAGCGCATCCATCTCTTCACGTGCCGCTGCTGCATTGGCAAAGTAAGCCCCTGCATTGTCCGGATCGGCAGCGGACAGTTGCGCTGCAATCAGGTTCAGCCAGGTGTTTGCATTTGCAGGTGACAGCCAGGCGTGAGGGTCGTGCGCGCCATGTCCATGATCATCGTGATCGGCATGGTCTTCATGATCATCATGCCCGGTATGGTCTTCCCCTTCCGTATGTTTTGCGTGGTCGTCGTCATGCGCGTGCTCTTTGTCTTCGGCATGCTCGTCGCCGTGGTCATGCTCCTTATGATCGGTGTGGTCTTCGTGATCGTGATCCTTATGCGCCTCTTCGTCGTCATGCGCGTCATGATCATCGTCATGTCCATGCTCGTCGTCGCCATGGTCATGTGCTTCGAACAAAGCGCCTTCGCGGAAGTCCAAAAGGACAGTGCCGTCGGATTCCAGCAAGGTTGTGACGGTCGCGTCGTCAGCAAGTGTTTCAACCGCGCCTTCCATCCAAGGTGTCAGATCTTCGCCAAGCCAGAATACAAGGTCCGCCTCTTGCAGCGCGGCGGCCTCGGATGGCCGCAGATTGTATTCATGGGGTGAAGCACCCGGTGACACAATCAGATCAGGTGTTCCAACGCCATCCATGACACGAGCCACCAGGGAATGCACTGGCGCGATATCAACCGCGACCTTCGGAACATCCGCCATTGCTGTTCCACCCATTAACGCTGCGGTGATCGAAACTGGAAGAAGCTTTCTAGACATCAGACTCTCTATGTGATTGTATAACACTATGAGCGGCATACATGATATGGAATAACATGACAAGTGACACGCGACCCATTCCCGCTGATGCCTCGGCTCTGATCGGGTTTCAAAAACATGACCACGAGACCTGCGTTGAGACGGCTTTGGCAACCGCCGAGGACCGCTGCAGGGAAGATGGGCTGCGTTTGACTCCGGTTCGGCGCAAGGTGTTGGAGATGCTGGTTCAGGAACACCGCGCACTTGGCGCTTATGCGATCCTGGATCGGTTGCGCGAAGAAGGGTTCGGGTCGCAGCCACCGGTGGCTTACCGGGCGCTTGATTTTCTGGTCGAAAACGGATTTGTGCACAAAATCGAACGCCTGAATGCGTTTGTGGCCTGCGCGCATCCAGGAGCAACCCATTCACCGGCCTTTATGATCTGCCGCAAATGTGACGCTGTGGCCGAGGCACAGTCTGCCCCGGCCAAAGGGGCGCTTGGCGCCGCCGCCCGCGCGGTTGGGTTTGAGATTGAGCGAACGGTTGTAGAAGCCGAAGGCGTCTGCCCCGATTGTACCAAGAAGGCTTGAAGATGCCCCTTGTTTCTGTCGAAGGTCTCAGCATCCGCTACGGCGCCAACACCGTTCTGCATCATGTCGATATGGTAATCGAGCCAGGTGAGATCGTAACCATTGTCGGACCAAACGGGTCTGGCAAAACCAGTTTGCTACGCGCAGTGATTGGCGCGACCAAGCCCGTTGCGGGACGCGTTGTCCAGAAACCGGGGCTTAAGATTGGGTACGTTCCACAAAAACTGCATATCGATCCTACGCTGCCGATTACTGTTGAACGGTTTATGCGTCTAACCAACCAGGTGTCGCGACAGCGCTGTGTGGATGCGCTTGACTCAGCTGGCGTTCCCGATTTGCTGAAACGCCAGATGTCGCAGCTGTCAGGGGGGCAGTTTCAGCGGGTTTTGCTGGCCCGTGCGCTGATAAACCAGCCGGACATTCTGCTGCTCGACGAGGCGACCCAGGGTCTGGACCAGCGGGGATCAGCTGCCTTTTACCAACAGATTGAAACGGTACGCAGCGAAACCGGTTGCGCCATATTGATGATCAGCCACGAATTGCACGTGGTGATGAGCGCATCAGACAGGGTCATTTGCCTCAACGGGCATGTGTGTTGCGAAGGCTCGCCGGCGGTCGTCGCCTCAGCCCCGGAATACCGCGCCCTGTTTGGAACTGGTACAGGCGGAGCGCTTGCCTTGTATCAGCACCATCATGATCACCACCATGACCACGGTGAAAACCCCAAGGAAGCTGCAGAATAATGCTTGATGATTTTATGACACGCGCAACCCTGGCTGGGGTTGGCGTTGCGTTTGCAGCGGCACCGTTGGGATGTTTCGTCGTTTGGCGTCGTATGGCGTATTTCGGAGATGCCACGGCGCATGCAGCAATCCTTGGCGTTGCGCTGTCTTTGACATTTCAGATGTCAATCTTCACCGGTGCGCTGGCCGTTGCGCTGATCATGGCGCTGACCGTAACACTGCTGACTGGCCGAGGCTACGCGATGGATACGCTTTTGGGTGTTCTGGCGCATTCTGCCTTGGCCTTTGGACTTGTTGCGGTATCGTTCCTGTCCGGCGTTCGCATCGATTTAATGGCTTACCTGTTTGGCGACATTCTGGCCGTGTCACGCGCAGACCTGGCAGTGATCTGGGGTGGGGCGTCGTTGGTTGTGGCTCTGATTGCGTGGCGCTGGTCGCAACTGTTGACGGCGACCCTGAACGAAGAGCTGGCCTATGCCAGTGGTTTTGATCCCAGACGCGAGCAATTGGTCCTGACATTGTCGCTTGCGGTAACCGTGGCCGTTGCGATCAAGGTTGTGGGCGTTTTGCTAATCGCTGCGATGCTGATCATCCCGGCCGCGGCGGCACGCAGTTTGGCGCGATCTCCGGAATCGATGGCTTTGATCGCAGCGGCAATCGGCGCGTTCTCCGCCGTCGCCGGGCTGAGATCGGCATATGTGTTCGACACACCGGCTGGCCCATCCATTGTCTGCGTTGCTGCGATATTGTTTGCTTGCTTCAGTCTGATCGGATGGCAAACGCGACGAGGGCCGTAAATTCCCTCTGTGCAAAATAACGCCGGTCAGAAACTTCTGATCTGCACTGGTTCTGACCCATTGGATATTGCGTGGGGTGTCTGATCTGATGTTGGATAAACGCCAACGGACCTATCATATTCCGTGCATAAACCGTGAAAGCTACGCATGTAGCGACATGTGTGTCACGCCACTCGAATACTTGCTTTCAGTTTGAACCGATAGGGTTTGGTGGAGCCTAGGGGAGTCGAACCCCTGACCTCTTGCATGCCATGCAAGCGCTCTCCCAACTGAGCTAAGGCCCCATACAGGTACTGCCGCAGCAGTGGGCGGACGTTTATGAGACGGTGGCTGCAAGTGCAAGTCCAAATAAATGGAAATCGCCAAAAAATCTTCCGTCCCGCGCCCGGGGTGGGCATGAGGCGACGCGGGGGTCGCCTCTGACCGGTCTTAGGTTTCTTCTTCCGACGGCATGTCGGCGATTTCCTCCAGCGAGACGTTGTCTTCACTGTCATCATCATCGTCCAGAAGATCGTCGTCCAGTTCAACGTCAACAGTGTCGTCGTCATCCAGAACGGCTTCGCTATCCGACGCGTTCTCACGCGCTTTGGCCGATGCGGCGTCTTCGGCGTCCGCAGCGATCATCCGGCTTTTGCCGGTTTCAAGCTCCACGATCTCGCCGGTATAGGGGCTAACGATCGGGTTCTTATTCAGGTCATAAAACCGTTTGCCAGTCGTCGGGCAAACGCGCTTTACACCCCATTCTTCCTTGGGCATCTCAAATCCCCTTGATATCAGGTGAGTCGTATCAACGATTCAGGTCACGTGCCACAAGCAGCGGGCACTGTCAAAGCCTTTGCGCAGGAGAAACAGGTATATGGGAGATCATGCACTGCCCGGGAGGCCGCCGGTGCCGTTGACGCTGCGCAGATCGGCGCGGGCACGGCGTATCAGTTTGCGAATATCTCAGCTGGACGGCCGGGTTACGCTGACCTATCCGCATGGTTTGCCCGAGGTCGATGCGTTGAATTTCGCCCGCACTAAGGAAGAGTGGATTCGCAAGCACCTTCAGGACCGCCCCGAGCCTGCAACCGTTCAATTCGGTCAGATCATTCCGGTTGAAGGCGTCGACCGGCGAATCGTCCGCGCGCAGGGCCGTCGCATCCAGTTGCAAGACGATGAGATCGCGGTTCCCCAAGGGGCCGAAGCGCGACGTCTGGCTCGGTTCCTGAAAGAGCTGGCGCGGGATCGCCTGACCGGGGCCTGCGATGATTATGCGGCGATGCTGGGCCGCCCCTATTCCAGTTTGACGATCCGGGACACTCGGTCGCGCTGGGGGTCGTGCAGTTCGGCGGGGGGGTTGATGTTTTCCTGGCGGTTGATCCTGGCCCCCTCCGAGATCCTGCATTACGTCGCCGCGCATGAGGTGGCGCACCTGGCCGAGATGAACCACTCTGCTGCGTTCTGGGCCCAGGTCGAGAGGATATTCGGCGACTACAAAACCCAGCGGCGCTGGTTGCGCGACAACGGGGCGCAGCTGCATCAGTATCGATTTGACGCACCGGTGAGTTGACCCTCGGGCAGTTTGTGATCACATGGGGGGTATGTTAAGCGCACGCCCCTCCAACTCTCAGACCGCAACACATGATCGGGTCTATCGCGCTCTGCGATCCCGGATCATGCACGGAGAAATCGCGCCGGGGCAGGCGCTGACCCTGCGCGGGATCGGCAAGGAGTTTGGCGTCTCGATGACACCAGCGCGTGAGGCCGTGCGGCGGCTGGTGGCTGAAGGGGCATTGTTCCTGTCGACTTCAGGGCGGGTATCAACGCCGGAACTGACCAATGACCGGATCGAGGAATTGGCCGCCTTGCGGGCCTTGCTTGAGGTAGAGCTGGCCAGTCGAGCCTTGCCGCGTGCACATATCGCGCTGATTGACCGGTTGCAAAGCATCAACATGACCGTGGCCGAGATGGTCACCAAGCGGGACGCCGTAGGATATATTCGCACCAACCTGGAATTTCACCGCACGCTATATCTGCGGGCGCAAGCCCCGGCGATGCTGGCGATTGCGGAAACCGTCTGGTTGCAGATGGGGCCGACGATGCGGGCACTTTATGGGCGGCTGCGGCGCACTGAGCCGCCGCATTACCACAAGCTGATCATTGCGGCGCTGCAGGCCGGGGATGAACCGGGGTTGCGTCTGGCTGTTCGTTCGGATGTCACGCAGGGTCTGCGGATGCTTGTCAGTTAAGCGGCTTGTTGCCGAACATGCTGGTATGTTCCGGTAGGCTATGGTGGTTCTGGTCTGCGCATTGGGTCTGTTGTATTCTGCACCAAATCACAACAAGAGCAGATTTCAGACATGATCAATCGACGGAATTTTTCACTCGGGCTCGGGTCAATTTTGCTGGCCGCCTGTTCTGGTGGCGCGCCAACGCGTGCGCCTGCGTCGCGGATGCAGGCGGTACCAAATGCGGGCTGGGATGCCTGGGTTTCTGGCTTTAAGGCGCGCGCAGCGGGACAAGGGATATCCCAGACTACGATCAACCGCGCCTTTCAGGGGGCCGGGTACTTGCCCGGAGTGATTGAGCGTGATCGTAATCAGGTGGAATTCAAACGCTCACTCGAGGATTATCTGGCCATTTCGGCCTCGGACGAGCGGATCAGCACCGGAAAACAGATGCTGGTGCGCCACGCCGGAACGCTGTCGCAGATCGAGGCGCAATATGGCGTCGACAAAGAGGTTGTCGTGGCCGTCTGGGGCCTGGAAAGCCGCTATGGGGCCCGCCGGGGTGATGTGCCGGTGGTGTCCGCGCTGTCGACGCTGGCCTATGACGGGCGGCGCGGGCAGTTTTTTGAAAGCCAGCTGATCGCAGCGATGAAAATCCTTCAGAACGGCGACACCACGCCTGCCAATATGACCGGCAGCTGGGCCGGGGCGATGGGGCATACGCAGTTCATTCCGACCTCTTACCTTGCCTATGCGGTAGATTTCACCGGGGATGGGCGGCGCGATATCTGGTCCGAGGACCCGACGGATTCGCTGGCCTCGACTGCGGCCTACCTGTCGCGCGCGGGCTGGATCCGGGGACAGCCCTGGGGCGGTGAGGTCGGCACCGTATCCGGAACGCCTACGGCCGTGCTGCAACCTCAGGTGCCAGGCCCGCGTATTGCCGTGTTCCGCAATTTTCAGGTGATCAAGCGCTATAACAACTCGGACAGCTACGCGATTGGAGTCGGGCACCTGTCTGACCGGATTGCAGGTGGGGCACCGTTTCAGGCCTCGTTCGGGCCAGACGAAACTGGCCTGACACTGGAGGATCGCAAAGAGCTACAGCGCCGCCTGACCTCGGCGGGCTATGACACACAAGGTGCGGATGGGGTGATTGGCAACAACTCCAAATCCGCCATCAGCGCCTATCAACGCGCCAACGGGCTGTCTGTGACTGGAGAGCCCTCGGTTGCGTTGTTGCGCCAGTTGGGCGGCTGACGGATTAAGCCGCCAGACCTTTTTGGCCGATATCCAAGAATTTCTGACGGCGGTCCTTGATCAGGGCCGCCGCATCTTTGCCGTCCATCTCTTTCAGCATGGCAGCAATTGCGGCACGCACGGAATCGACCGTGGCCCCACGATCACGGTGGGCACCACCCTTGGGTTCGGTAATGATCCGGTCGCAGACACCCAGCTTGTACAGGTCTTGCGCAGTCAGACGCAGCGCCTCGGCGGCCTCACGCATCTTTTCCGCATCCTTCCACAGGATCGAGGCACAGCCCTCGGGCGAGATCACCGAATAGACAGAATGCTCCAGCATCGCGACGCGGTTGGCCGTCGCAAAAGCCACCGCTCCGCCGGACCCGCCTTCGCCGATAATGACCGAGACCAGCGGCACGCCGATCTTCAGGCACATCTCGGTTGAGCGTGCGATCGCCTCGGACTGGCCGCGTTCCTCGGCCCCTTTGCCAGGATAGGCGCCTGCGGTGTCGATCAGGGTGATAACCGGCAAGCCGAACCGGCTGGCCATTTCCATCAGGCGCACAGCTTTGCGGTAGCCTTCGGGGCGCGCCATGCCAAAGTTCCGTTCGATCCGGGATTTGGTATCCGACCCTTTTTCGTGCCCGATCACCATCACCGGCCGGTCGTCGAACCGCGCCAGACCACCAATCACGGCCAGATCGTCGGCAAAGTTCCGATCCCCGGCAAGTGGGGTGAATTCGGTGAACAACGCCTCGACATAATCCTTGCAATGGGGGCGTTCGGGATGCCGTGCGACCTGGCATTTGCGCCAGGGGGTCAGATCGGCATAAAGCTCGTCCAGCATCTTGGCGGCTTTGGCGTCCAACGCGGCGGCCTCTTGGGCGATATCCATTTCCTCGTTGGCGCGGGCCAGCGCGCGCAATTCCTCGGCCTTGCCTTCAATCTCGGCCAGTGGTTTTTCGAAATCCAGATACTGGGTCATGACGCCTCTCAACGCAGATGTTCCCCGCTATATGACCTGACGTCGCTCCGGATGCAACTCAGCAAGATTTGCGGATCAGGAATATGCAACCACAGATGGGCAGAGAGAAGGAAGGATGCCGATGGCCAACAGCTATGAAGATCGCGTTTTGCGCGTGCTGGCCTATATCCACGACCATCCCGCAGGGGACCTGTCATTGGATGCATTGGCTGATGTGGCGGCGATGTCGCGGTTCCACTGGCACCGCGTGTTTCGTGCCATCACCGGCGAGACCTGCGCACAGGCCGTGCGCCGGATCAGATTGCACCGCGCCGCCTGTTGGCTGGTGCAAACCGACCGCCCGGTTGCTGGGATCGCAACGGCTGTCGGCTACCCAAATCTGAATTCCTTTGCGCGGGCCTTTTCGCAGGCCTATGGCATCAGCCCCGGCACTTATCGCAGGTCCGGGCGCTGGTTGCTGGTCAATCCACACCTCAAAATTGGAGACTATCCCATGCATCCCGTTACAACCCGCACCGAACCCGCCCGCCGCATTGTGGCCCTGCCACACAAGGGCAACTATGCCGAGATCGGCAAGAGCTTTGAAACCTTTACCGCGATATGCGAATCCCGTGATCTGTGGCCACAGCTTGGTCCGGTTGTCGGTGTGTATCTGGACAGTCCGGATGATGTGGCCGTGGACAAGCTGCGCAGCTTCGCCGGCGCGCAATTCCGGGGTGACAACACGCCCGAGGGGATGGAAGACCTGAACATCACGGGCGGCAAAACGGCCGTCCTGACTTACAAGGGGCCATACTCGGGCATCCATGCGGCCTATCACAGCCTGTTTGGCAATTGGTTGCCTGAATCCGGTGAGGAACCAGCGGATCAGCCCTGCTATGAGATCTACCTCAATGATCCGCGCGACACCGCGCCAGATGAGTTGCTGACCGAAATCTGCCTGCCGCTGAAATAGCTCAGCTCGGCCACAAAACCGGGTAGAGCGAGGCCACCAGCAACGCAGCCATGGTCCAGTTAAAGAAAAACAATCGGCGCGGGTTCGTCAGGATCCGTGCCATCTGTTGTCCCAGAATGGTCCAGACGCTGACCGAGGGCAGATTAACCGCCCCAAAGATCAGAGCGACGATCATTATGGCCGTCAGCGTATGGTCCGGCGTATAGGCGGTAGTGGCCGTCAGGGCCATAGCCCAGGCCTTTGGGTTGACCCATTGAAACGCAGCGGCCTGCAAGAAGGTCATGGGGGTGCCAGTCGCTGCCTCTTCTTTTGCCGGGGCGGCGTGGGCAATCTTCCAGGCGAGATACAGCAAATAGACGACCGATGCGATTTTCAGCCCTAAATAGCTGACCGGGTAAGCCTCAAAAACCTTTACCAATCCCGTACCCACCAGTAGCACCATGAATGTAAACCCCAGGCCGATCCCCAGCATGTGCGGGACCGTGCGGCGAAATCCGAAATTCGCCCCGGATGCCATCAGCATCAGATTATTCGGCCCCGGCGTGATCGACGAGACGAAAGCAAAAGTGATCAAGGCCAGCAGGATATCGTAGGTCATGGCACGTATAATTGCATTGCAAAGGCCAAATGAAATTGCGTTTTGATGCAAAATTTTCTAGTAACCACAATTAATGACGAAAATTGATCAAATAAACAGCCTAATATTGCGTGAGCTGTCGCGCGATGGCCGTATCAGCAATCTGGATCTGGCGGACCGCGTCGGTCTGTCGCCGTCCGCCTGTCTGCGCCGGGTGCAAGAGTTGGAGCGCACGGGCGTGATCTCGGGCTACCGGGCGGTGCTGAACCCGACCGCGCTGGGCGTCGGGTTTGTCGCCTATGTCGGCGTTGGGCTGGGTGAGCACACAAAAGCTGCACAGGAAGGGTTCGAACGCGCCCTGCAACACGCGCCAGAGGTGGTCGAGTGTCACAACATCACCGGCACTCTGGAATACCTGCTGCGTGTGGAATGCACCGACCTGCCGTCCTACAAGACCTTTCACACCGAGGTGCTGGGAACGCTGCGACATGTGACGTCGATCACGTCGTATGTGGTGATGGGCTCGCCCAAGGATATGCGGGCTTGAAGGTGGAAATGTGATCTTTAACTGTCTTGCAGGGTGAAAATTCACGTCCTACTGTCACCTGAATGGCCTGACCAAAATGGAGAATAACTCCATAGGGGCCAAACTCAGGGAGAAGACCATGACATTTGTTCGGACCGGAGCGCTTGCCGTAGCCATGGCGTTGATCGCCGGGGTGGCTATGTCCGCACCGCTAAAACTGCAACCCGCAAATCCGCAACCCAACCCCAAGGCGGGTCTGGATGTGATGTATGCGTGGGAAGGAAACCCGCCGCGCAAGATACAGAACCTGACCAAGGTCAAGCAGATGGCGAAGAAAATGCAGCCGGGGCAACCGCTACGCGGTCTGGATTATCGCGACACCAGCGATGGCGACCCGGTTCTGACCTTCAATGAAGCCTACAATGTAGCGGCCAAAATCACCGGATACATCAAGTTCGATTCTCCAGGTATTTACGAATTGGAAACCTGGTCGAATGATGGCGTTGACGCATGGGTCGGCGGACAGCAGATCGGCTATGTAAATGGTCGTCAGGGATGCGAGGCAAATCAACGGACCGAGGTCGAGGTGCCCCAAGCCGGATGGTATCCGCTGAAGATCAGCTATTTCCAGAAATACGGCACGTCCTGCCTGATGATGAAGTCGGGCAAGCAGGGTGAAAGGATCACCTGGACACCAAACGAAGTGTTCGGCCGGTAGCAAAAGGCGCTCTATCGAGCGCCTTTTCCAATGTTCACCCGCGGGCAATCAGCTCGGCTTGCGCCACAATCACTTCGGCCTGTTTGATCGAGGCGATGTCGACTAGGCGGCCTTTGTAGACAGTTGCGCCTTCGCCATTGGCTTTTGCCTGTTCCATGGCGGCAAGTATCTCGCGCGCTTCGGTCACGGCCTCATCCGATGGCGTAAAGACCTGATTGGCCAGCGCGATCTGCTTGGGATGAATTGCCCATTTGCCCACCATGCCCAGAGTCGCCGAGCGTTTGGCCTGCGCGATGTACCCGTCATCATCCGAGAAATCGCCAAATGGTCCGTCCACTGGCAATACGCCGTGGGTGCGGCAGGCGGCGACAATGGCGGCCTGCGCCCAGTGCCACGGATCGGACCAGTGCTTTTCGCCTTCGCGCAGCATGTAATAGTTTTCCTGCGTACCGCCGATCCCGGTCGTCTGCATCCCCATAGAGGCGGCAAAATCCGCAGCCCCCAGGCTCATGGCCTGCATACGGGGCGACGAGGCCGCGATCGCTTCGACATGGGCGATGCCGGCTGCGGATTCGATGATGACCTCAAACGAAACCGGTTTGGAGCGGCCCTTGGCGCGTTCGATAGCGGTGACCAGCGCATCCACGGCATAAACATCCTCGGCGCAGCCCACCTTGGGGATCATGATTTGATCCAGGCGGTCGCCCGCCTGTTCCAGCAGGTCAACAACGTCGCGGTACCAATAGGGCGTATCCAGCCCGTTGATGCGGACCGACATGTATTTGCTGCCCCAATCGACGGTGTTCAGGGCTTCGATCACGTTGGCGCGGGCGGCGTCCTTGTCCGACGGCGCCACCGAATCCTCAAGATCAAGATTGATCACATCGGCGGCGGACGCGGCCATTTTGGGGAACAGCTTGGTGTTTGATCCTGGCCCGAACAGCTGACAACGGTTGGGGCGCGCGGGGGCGGCGGGTTGAATGCGAAAGCTCATCTGGACCTCGTGCGAGAAAGGAAATTGCGATTTTCTTGCCTCATGGGGTATTAAATTGCGCGGGGCTTCGCAAGCACCTTTGTGCAGTCGCGGCAATGCAATCGCAGCATTTGCGACGACACCCTGTGTGCCCGGTGATTAAAGTTTGGACGGTTTAAAAACTTGGAAGATAATTGCGCCCATCTGCAGGTTGACGCGAAATTTTCCCACAGGTCAGTTTGCCGCCGGGTGAAAACGCGAAACACTCGTCAGGCACGTCTCATAGCCTGCATCAGAATCAAAGGAGTGCACCGCAATGATCGAGACACCATATCTGCTGTTTTTGGGTGATGCGCCCGACCAATTGGCGGCCAAGGTTGCCATCGGCATCCGCGACTGGCGTCCGGAGAATGCCGTGGGTCAATACCGGATGGATGGCTGCAAGGCCGATCTCGGCCTGAAGGACCTGTCGCTTGCCGAGGCAAAAGCTGCCGGGGCAAAGACGCTGGTCATTGGTGTTGCCAACCGTGGCGGCGTCATCAGCGTGGCGTGGAAAGAGGTTCTGATCGAGGCGCTTGAGATGGGCTATGATCTGGCCTCGGGTTTGCACAATCTGCTGCGGGACGAAGGCGATCTGGTCGCTGCCGCGCAAACCCATGGCGGCACCTTGCATGACGTTCGGGTGCCGACCGATGGCTACCCCATCGCCAACGGCAAAAAACGCAGCGGCAAGCGGTGCCTGGCGGTTGGGACCGATTGCTCGGCCGGTAAAATGTATACCGCGATGTCGATGGATGCCGAAATGCGCAAGCGCGGGATGAAATCAACCTTCCGCGCCACAGGCCAGACCGGCATTCTGATCACCGGACAGGGTGTGCCGCTGGATGCGGTTGTGGCGGATTTCATGGCCGGTTCGGTTGAGTATCTGACACCCGATAACGACGCAGATCACTGGGATCACATCGAAGGGCAGGGCTCGCTGTTTCACATCTCGTATTCCGGTGTGACCATGGCACTGGTCCATGGCGGCCAGCCCGATGCCCTGATCTTGTGTCACGAACCCACCCGCACCCATATGCGCGGCCTGCCAGAATACGCGCTGCCCACGTTGGAGCAGTTGCGGGATACGGCCCTGCCGATGGCGCGGGTTGCGAACCCCGATTGTCAGGTTGCCGGTGTGTCGATCAACACACAGCACCTCAGCGAGGATGAGGCACGTGCCTATATCGCCAAGGTCGAGGCGGATATGGGCATTCCGGCAACCGACCCCTACCGTTTTGGAGCGGGCAAACTGGTGGAAGCGCTGACTGCTCTGTGATCTAAGCGGGCTGCTGTTGGCAAACCGAATGTGGCAAATGAAAGGGTGTGCGCGTGCAGATTGAGGTCTCTCGTGATGTGTTCCGGCTGGCTCAGGTCTTTACGATCTCGCGCGGGTCAAGAACCGAGGCAAAGGTTCTGACTGTTCGGATTTCGGACGGGGCGCATCAGGGCTGGGGTGAATGCGTGCCTTACGCCAGATATGATGAAACGCTGGAATCGGTTGAGGCTGAGATTGCCGGTTTGCCCGCCAGTTTTGGCCGCGCTGAGTTGATGGCCCTGTTGCCTGCCGGGGCCGCGCGGAACGCAGTCGATTGTGCGTTGTGGGATCTGGAGTGCAAGCGCACTGGCAAGCGGGCCTGGGAGCTGGCCGGGCTGCCGACGCCGGGGCCGGAAATCACCGCCTACACCCTGTCATTGGACACGCCTGAGGCGATGCAGACGCAGGCAGCTACAAACGCGCACCGCCCGTTGTTGAAGATCAAATTGGGCACACCAGATGATATGCCCCGGCTTGAGGCCGTGCGTGCAGGCGCGCCCAATGCCACGATCATCGTGGACGCAAATGAGGGCTGGTCGGCTGAAGTATACGCCGATCTGGCCCCGCATCTGGTGCGGCTGGGTGTGGCGCTGGTCGAACAGCCTCTGTCTGCCGGGGACGATGACGCGCTGATCGGAATGGACCGTCCGGTGCCGGTTTGCGCAGACGAATCCTGCCACGACCGCACCAGCCTAGCCGCGATGAAAGGCAAGTATGATGTGGTCAACATCAAGCTCGACAAGACCGGCGGTTTGACCGAAGCGCTGGCGCTGCGCGAACAGGCGCTGACTGACGGCTACAGGGTGATGGTCGGTTGCATGCTCGGCAGCTCTCTGGCAATGGCGCCTGCGACACTGCTGGCGCAGGGTGTAATGGTAACGGACCTTGACGGCCCGCTTCTGTTGGCCGAAGACCGCGACACCCCGCTGATATTTGATGACGCCGGAGTGCACCCGCCTGTGGCGGCACTTTGGGGCTGAGGAGACAAGACATGACCCGCACCGTTTATGTGAATGGCGATTACCTGCCTGAAACCGAGGCCAAGGTTTCGATCTTTGATCGCGGCTTCCTGATGGCGGACGCCGTTTACGAAGTCACCAGTGTTCTGGACGGCAAGCTGATTGATTTCGAAGGCCACGCCGTGCGCCTGAAACGCTCGCTGTCCGAATTGCAAATGGCCGAGCCCTGCAGCAAGGATGAGCTGCTGGAAATTCACCGCAAACTGGTCGAGCTGAACGGAATCGAAGAAGGTCTGATCTATTTACAGGTCTCGCGTGGCAGTGATGGCGACCGGGATTTTGCCTTTTCGTCTGAAGACACCAAGCCGACCATCGTTTTGTTTACCCAGAACAAGCCGGGTCTGGCCGATAGCCCTGCGTCTAAGAAAGGTGCCAAGATCATCTCGATCGACGATATCCGCTGGGGGCGTCGCGATATCAAGACAACCCAGTTGCTATACCCGTCGTTGGGCAAGATGATGGCCAAGGCGGCCGGGTGTGATGACGCCTGGATGGTTGAGGATGGCTATGTCACCGAAGGCACCAGCAATAATGCCTATCTCGTCAAAGGCGGCAAGATCGTCACGCGCCCGCTGTCCACCGACATCCTGCACGGGATCACCCGCAAGGCAGTTCTGCGCATGGCAGCCGAGGCGCAGATGGTGGTGGAAGAGCGCCTGTTCACAGTTGATGAGGCCAAGGAAGCGGACGAAGCCTTTACCACCTCGGCCAGTGCTTTCGTGATGCCCGTGGTTGAGATTGACGGGGTCACTCTGGGTGATGGCACGCCGGGTCCGATCGCCAAGCGCCTGCGCGAGATTTATCTGGACGAAAGCCGCAAAGCAGCGGTCTGAACCAAAAGGCCCGCCGAATGAGCGGGCCTTTTTACTGTCCGAACCTTCAGCCTTTTTTGCCGACGTTTTCTTCGAAGGCGACCTCGAACGCGGCTTGTTTGTCAGGGCTGGCCTCTGTCTGGTAGTTGGCTTTCCACTCATCTATGGTCATGCCGTAAAACACCTGACGGGCCTCATCCTTGCCCATCTCGATTCCCTTTTCACTGGCCGCTTCCTGATACCAGCGCGACAGGCAGTTGCGGCAGAACCCGGCCAGATTCATCATGTCGATGTTCTGAACGTCCGTCCGATCCTCCATCAGGTGCTTTTGCAACCGACGGAACGCGGCGGCCTGAAGTTCGATTTCGGTGTGCTTGTCCATGATCGGGCTCCGGATGGGTTTGTGGCGTGCTGTGTCTGACCTAACAAGCCAACGCCCGCGTTACAATAAACTGGTCATGGTCGAAGCCCGCAATTACACCAGTTTCAGCGCCAACCAAGGTATGATGCAGAATATGAGCGTCAGGATTTTGTAGTTGGCAAGATAGCGAAAATACGCGCGCCTCACTTCGGGCGGCTCCATCTGAAACATCCGTCCGTGAACAGTTACGGCCCACTCCTGTAACAGGACAATCATCAATGTGCTGAACAGTAATACCGCGATGTTCAGCACGGCCATCCAGCCAAAAAGGGTTGTCAGAAGCTCTTGTGTCATGGTCGCCTCCTTACCCCTTAAATATGGGTATCAAAGCGTGGCCTCACAATGACGTGAGGTCGAAATGTCGCGCAGCATTCTGGCGGTTACATTACAGCGCGCTGTTGGACAGGGCATCGCGCAGGATAACCGCCAAACGTTCCGCCCAGTTACGCTGTCCTGCGTGATCCGCGATCAGGTCGTTGCGCAATTCGATCAGTGCATTGGGGCGGCCATGCGCGGTACAGTGCCGGTCAATCGCATCGCCGGGCAGGACGCCCGTGTAAGGCTGGTTCACGCCAACGCAGAGATCCTCCTCTGCCTGTAGGCGGTCAATCAGCGGGTCCGAGAAGCGTTCATCCGGGGTGTGCAGAACGCCCACATGCCACGGGCGCGGCTCCCGGCCGCGCAATTGGCGGGTGAAAGAGTGCATCGACACGATCACCGCGTGGGGCAGGCCGGCCATACGCTCCAGCGCCTGATGATAGGGCCGATAGCACATGTTCAGACGCCGTTCGCGTTCAACCGCGTCAGCGTGGCGATTGCCGGGAATGATCGAACCGTCATAGAGTTTCATCAGCAGGGTCGGGTCGTCCTCGCCCCGGTTCGGGTCGATCACAAGCCGCGAGAAATTGGCAGCGATCACAGGCGCATCCAGAATCTCACCCAGATGCCTGGAGACTTCATAGGCCCCAACATCATAGGCGATGTGACGTTCCATATCCTCACGCGGCAGGCCAAGATCGCCCCCATTGATATCCGGTGGCACCGTATTGGTCGCGTGGTCACATGTGATCAGCCAGCGAGACGGGCGATCCGCGCCGTGGATAAAAAACGGAGAATACGTCATGAGCCTGTCATCTTGTTTGTCGCAGGTGTAGGGCAGTTGCTTCGGAAAGGGAATTGCGCAATAAGCGGCCTAACGCAGTGTTTGCGGTAACATCTGGGACGTGAGGAGAGTAAAACCAATGCGGCGCCTGAGAAATGTAAAAATCGTGGCGACGCTGGGACCGGCGTCCAATGACTATGACACCATCCGCGCGCTGCATGAGGCCGGGGCTGACGTGTTTCGCCTGAACATGAGCCATGGCAGCCATGAGGAAATTCGTGAACGACACCGGATCATCCGGCAGGTGGAAAAGGACCTGGACAGCCCGATTGCGATTCTGGCCGACCTTCAGGGCCCGAAGTTGCGCGTTGGTGTATTCGCCAATGACGCGGAAGAGCTGGAAGAGGGCGCCGTGTTCCGGCTGGACCTTGATCCCGCACCGGGGGATGCGGGTCGCGTGTGCCTGCCGCACCCTGAGATTTTTGCAGCGCTGGAACCCGGTGCACGCTTGTTGGTCAACGACGGCAAGATCCGCCTGACCGTTCAGGATTGCGGACAGAATTATGCCAATTGCACCGTCGAAGTGGGCGGTGCGATCTCGAACCGCAAAGGCGTGAACGTTCCGGATGTGCTGCTGCCGCTGGCTGCGCTGTCGGAAAAGGATCGGAACGATCTGGAATTTGTGTGTCAATTGGGCGTCGATTGGCTGGCGCTCAGCTTTGTGCAGCGGGCCAAGGACGTGTATGAGGCCCGCGCGCTGGCTGACGGCCGTGCCTCGATCCTGTCCAAGATCGAAAAACCGGCTGCAGTTGAGGCATTTGACGATATCCTTGATGCGTCTGACGGGGTCATGGTCGCCCGCGGTGATCTGGGTGTTGAATTGCCTGTTTCAGCTGTGCCGCCGATCCAGAAACGACTGGTCCGCAAATGCCGCGGGGCCGCCAAACCGGTGATCGTGGCGACGCAGATGCTGGAAAGCATGATCGAAAGCCCGATGCCCACGCGGGCCGAAGTCTCGGACGTGGCCACCGCCATCTATGAGGGAACGGACGCCATCATGCTCAGCGCCGAGTCGGCGGCCGGTTCGTATCCGATCGAAGCGGTGCAGACTATGAACAAGGTCGCCATCGAGGTTGAAGCCGACCCGACTTATACGCAAATCATTGCCGCGTCTCGCAGCGCCAAAGGTACAACCGTGGCTGACGGCATCGTGGCCGCCGCCCGCGAAATTGCCGAAAAAACCGAGATCAAGGCGATTTGCTGTTTTACGCAAAGCGGCACAACAGCCGCTTTGACGGCTCGTGAACGGCCCGGCGTGCCAATCATCGCGATGACGTCTCAGATGGGCACCGCGCGCCGCTTGTGTCTGAGCTGGGGATGCAACTGCGTCATGACACCCGAACTGGAGCGGTTCAAAAGCGCCGTTGTTAACGCCGCCCGCGCTGCACGGGCAGGGGGTTTTGCCACCGAAGTCGACCAGATTGTCGTGACCGCAGGTGTGCCTTTCAACGTTCCCGGGACAACGAATATTCTGCGTGTCGCGCCCTGTGACGAACGGCTGATCTACAGCACTGATCCCGAATAATCAGTCGCGCCTTGTTTTCATTCCGACCGGTTCCTTCACGGTTTCCATCACGGTAAAGGAACTGGTCTGGTGGATCCCGGGCAGTCTGTTGATCTTTTCGCCCAGTACCATCCTGAAATGCGCTATGTCCCGGGTGCGGACCGTCAGCAGATAATCAAACGATCCGGCCACCATCAAACAGTTTTCGATTTCAGGGACGTCTCGCACGGCCTCGTTGAATCTGTCCAACGATTGTTCCGCCGTTGCGGTCAGTGACACCTGTACAACCGTCAAATGGCCCAGACCCAACCGCTCTTTGTTCAGAACCGCGCTATAGCCGATGATATGTCCGCTTTTTTCAAGGCGTTTTACACGTTCGGAACAGGGTGTGTTGGTCAGGTTTACGCGCGCGGCAAGCTCTACAATGGGCAGGCGGCCATTGGCCTCAAGCTCTTGCAGGATGCGTTGATCGATCTTGTCCAAATCTCTGTCCATTAGGTAATTTACCTGCATTTCTGGCGTAGAACGAGATATTTAACTGAATATAGACCAAAAAAATCCCCATTTCCTAGTGATTATTCCTAATACTGACTTTGGGGCAGTCTTTAATTCAAGTTCCAGGTTCCGGCTGCCCTGCCGGGGGCACGGGCCCCGGTCAAATGTAAAAAAATGGAGGAACGAGATGACAACGAAAATTGTCATAGGACTGGACGGGACAGCAACCGGAGAACGCGCAATCGCCTTTGCCAAAGACCTGGCAGAGCGGATCGGAACTTGCGAGTTGTTGGTGGCTTACGTCATTGAATGGTCCCCTTATACTTTTCAAACGCCAGAAGAAAATGCGGCGCGGCACAAGCGGCGCGAAGAAGAGATCGAGCTTGCGACAACGCGGGTCGTTTCTCCTGCGGTTGATGCGCTTAAGGCGGCTGGGTTCAACGCAACTGGCATAGTGCGGCATGGTGATGTGGCTGAAACGCTGAACTCGGTCACGGTTGAAAACGGCGGCGCGCAGATTGTGGTTGGCCGCTCATCCGCGGACGGCCTGAAAAAGCGTATTTTCGGCAGCGCAACGCAGAACCTTGTGATGCACGCCGATGTGCCGGTCACGGTTGTGAATTGATGGGAGGCAGTAGAATGAAATCACTATCTAAACTGGGCCTGGCTGGCACAGCCGCAGCCCTGCTTGCCAACCCTGTCGCAGCACAAGAGGCGCCCGGGCTGGACGAAAAAATCAATCAGGCCTTTGCCGATCTGACCGGGCCGTTTGTCAGCTTTATCTTTGCGCCGCTTCCGGGAACGAGTTTTCCCTGGATCGTGATGTGGCTGGTGATCGCCGCGTCGGTCTTTACCCTGTATTTCGCCTTTGTGCAGATGCGGTTTTTCAGCCATGCGATCAGCCTGGTCAAAGGCGATTATTCTGACCCCAATGACGCGGGTGAGGTTAGCCACTTTCAGGCGTTGGCCACGGCGCTTTCGGGCACTGTTGGTCTGGGCAACATTGCTGGCGTGGCGGTGGCCGTCGGTATCGGTGGGCCGGGCGCGACATTCTGGATGATCCTTGCCGGGTTACTTGGGATGGCGTCGAAATTCACCGAATGTACGTTGGGTGTTAAGTATCGAAACGAATACGAAGACGGCACGGTTTCGGGCGGTCCGATGTATTACATGTCCAAGGGGTTCAGCGAACTGGGCTTGCCGGGCGGCAAGATCCTGGCGGTCCTGTTCTCGATCTTTTGTATTCTGGGTGCTCTGGGCGGGGGCAATATGTTCCAAGCCAATCAGGCGCATCAGCAGATTGCGGGCATCGTTGGCGACTATCCGGGCTGGATCACCGGGCTGGTGTTTGCGGTTGTGGTGTTCATGGTCATTGTCGGTGGCCTGAAATCCATCGCACGCGTGACGGAAAAGGTCGTGCCTTTCATGGGTATCCTTTATGTTCTGGCGGCGCTGGTCATCATCATCATGAACGCGGACATGATCGGCTGGGCCTTTGGTCAGATCTTTGCCGGTGCCTTCACCGGTCTGGGTGTCGCAGGCGGCATGGTCGGAGCCCTGATCCAGGGCTTCAAACGGGCGGCGTTCTCGAATGAGGCCGGCGTTGGTTCTGCGGCAATTGCCCACTCGGCAGTGCGCACCAAAGAGCCGATCACAGAAGGGTTTGTATCCCTGCTGGAACCGTTCATCGACACTGTGGTGATCTGTACCATGACCGCACTGGTCATTATCATCACCCAGCAGCTGATCATCGACCCGGAAACCGGAAACTACATGCTGAACGAGGCTGGCAGTGCCATCGCCACCGTTGATGGCAACTCGGGCGTCAGCCTGACTTCTGCGGCCTTTGGCAGCGCCTTCAGCTGGTTCCCGTATGTTCTTGCGATCGCGGTGATCCTGTTTGCCTTCTCAACCATGATCAGCTGGTCCTACTATGGCCTCAAGGCCTGGACCTATCTGTTTGGCGAAGGTCACACCAAGGAACTGGTGTTCAAGATCATCTTTTGCATTTTCGTGGTTATCGGTGCTGCGGCCAATCTTGGTCCGGTCATCGACTTCTCGGATGCGGCGATCTTTGCGATGGCGGTTGTGAACGTCTTTGCGCTCTACTTCCTGATGAAGGTGGTTCGGCAAGAGCTTGCATCTTATAGCGAGCGTCTGAAAAGCGGTGAAATCCGCAAATTCGGCCACTAAGTGACATCACCGGGGCGGCGCAGGTCGCCCCGGTGCCTGACCATCCTGCGAAATGCGCAGATTCTGGTCAAAACCCCCTTGCCAGCATGACCGAACTTGCGTAAACGGCGCTTCTGATCGCGTGACCGGCCAATGTGGCATGCCGAGTCGCGTTTAGTACCGAACCCCGAAAGGAGACGGAAATGCCTAAGATGAAGACAAAGTCGAGCGCCAAAAAGCGCTTTAAGGTGACTGCGACCGGTAAGGTCCTTGCTGGTCAGGCCGGCAAACGTCACGGCATGATCAAGCGGACTAAAAAGTTCATCCGCGACGCCCGTGGCAACACCACCCTGTCCGCCCCCGACGCCAAGATCGTCAAGGGCTATATGCCCTACGACCGATAAGAGGAGATTAAGATATGTCCCGCGTTAAAGGTGGAACCGTAACTCACGCCCGTCACAAGAAGGTCATCAAGGCCGCCAAAGGTTACTATGGCCGCCGCAAGAGCACCTTCAAGGTTGCCCGTCAGGCCGTCGATAAGGCCAACCAATACGCAACCCGCGACCGCAAGAACCGCAAGCGCAACTTCCGCGCATTGTGGATTCAGCGGATCAATGCGGCTGTGCGTTCGCATGACGAGGCCCTGACGTATTCCCGCTTCATCAACGGCCTGACATTGGCTGGTATCGAAGTGGACCGCAAAGTTCTGGCCGATCTGGCCGTGCACGAACCGGAAGCGTTCGGCGCGATCGTCGCCCAGGCGCAGGCTGCTCTGACTGCCTGATCCTCTGCAAAGAGACAGTGAATGAAGGGCCGTTCCGGAAGGAGCGGCCTTTTTCATTGCTGACGTTCTTTCTAGGGGGTGGGAACGGTCTTGGTGCTTTGGACTGCTTTTGCCAATGCACGTGAAAACATGTCCTCGACCAGCGCGGACTGTCGCAGGTGGACATCCCCGCCACCCACACAATATTCGGGTTTCGAGAGGCCGGGATTGTCCTCTGATCCGGTCACATCGCGCAGATCAAAATAGGGCAACCCAAGCGCCCGTGATTTTTCTTTCAGACCAGAGGAGAGTTCGGCATTGATATCCCAATGCCTCTGGATCGTGATGCCCAGTTCATCTGCTCTGCGCGTGAACTGGCCGCGGGGTGCCTGCAGACGCGTGCGTATCCGACGGTGCAGCATTTTTCGCAAGTCTTTGGGGTCTTGTATCGTGGCGGTGTTCAGCCCCTTGATCACGATGGCCCGGTTTCCCGCAACTTCTTTGCACGCCTCAAGATATCGCTTTTGCGCTTCCAACTTTGCTGTGATGGCGTCCTCAAGCCGGATGTTGTCCCGAAACGCCACGAAATAGCAGCTGAGTTCTGCATCAACCTGTCCAAATCCGAAACAGATCGCGGCCGGGTCAAGACGCTTGATCGCCCGTGCCGCGCGGGAATAAGAGGATTTCCGGTCGTTCTTGGGATAAAACCCGGCGGCGGTAGCGCCTTTGATGCTAATGACATTTGCCGTGTCGAACCCGTTCACTGCAGTGACGCTAACCCGCGCATACCGGAAATCCCCCCCATCCGGTTTCTGGCCGATCAGTCGGGCATGCGAGTCACCAACACACAGAAGCGTTTTCATTTCTTGTCCCGTTACGAATGCTTGAACACGGTTATATTTCTTCGTTCGCCCGTCAAGTTCGAAGGGTGCAACTTCAGTTGTTGCCCATCAAAATGACAACCCAGTTTATAATGATCTTCCCGGCTGTGTCAGAAAACAACACCGTTTGCCTGCGGCGACGAACGGGGATGGTATCGCAGGGCTTTCTTGCTAATAGTCACGTCACCAAAACCGGGTACAAAAAGGTCTTATGGTGTCTTGGCAACTTTATCTGCCCAAGCATCTGAGCTGGGCGAAGAAGTCTGAACACGTTTGAGCAGGTGAAACATGGTTGCCATCAGCAACAAGTACAAATTTGTTTTTCTAAAGTCCCGGAAGACCGCTGGAACAAGTATCGAGCGCGCCCTGTTTCCGTTTTGCACGAAACTGGATGACGATCTTCCCCTTGAGCTTTCAGACAGCCATTACGGGGAAGGGGTCGCTCGGGGTCCGGCCCCTGAAGGTTGGAGGCCACACATCCCCGCTGCACGTGTCCGCCGGCGGTTAGGGCAGGAAAAATGGGATTCGTATTTTCGGTTCACAGCGGTTCGAAACCCGTTTGATCGTGTTGTGTCACATTTTTTCTGGCTGCGCCGAGAGGATGAGATCATCCAGTCGGACAGTTTTGACGACATCCGGACCGCGTTCCGGCGATTTTGTGTGCGGCCCCGTTACGCAACCGACGCGGACATTGTCATGATTGACGATAAATTCGTTGCGCAAGATGCCATCAGGTATGAATGCCTTGCCGACGACCTTGCACGAATGGCCCAGAAGCTGGGCTTTGAAGAAGCGGTGGATCCCTTGCCTGAATTCAACAAGGGCATACGCAAATGGGGTGATGTCCCGGTCGCCGAATTCTATGACGACGCGTCCATTGAGGCGGTAAAACGCGCGATGGGTTGGGTGTTCGACAATTTTGACTATTCCGAAGATCCCCGAGACACACGTATTCCGGAGTTAAAAACCTAAAGCCGACCTGTGTTTGCACCACGATCCGTTTGCGAGAAACCGTAAAGGAAGGGCCATTCCGGAAAGAGCGGCCTTTATTGTCATTGGTCGCCAGACGTGGATTTGGAAAGCATTGAATACAAATCGACGGCTTCTGCGATGCGGGTAAATGATGGGTTCCCAATTCATCACAAAGTCAGCCGCCGCTGACTTTGACTTCATCCCGGAAATACGCATCATCACGAAATGATGCCAACTAACCTTTCTACGCGCTCGCGCGACGAACATCCCGTACATTACCTGGTTGTGGCACTTCATAAGCTCGGGGTATCGGAGGGTGATATTTGCGAGCGGCTGCAGCTCGACAAGACGCGGCTGTTTGATCCTGATGCGGTGTCTTCTGCAGAAAACTATCTGAATCTGTTTGAATGGGCAGCGCGGCAGCTCGGCGATGCGTCACTCGGCCTGCATATAACAGAAGTTGCCGAGCCGCGGCAGTTCGGGCTTTCCGCAAGAAATTGGGGCCAGACTGGCGACCAAAGTCCTGCAGCTTCACCTTTCCAAAGTCCCAAGATCTGACGGTATATAGAAGGATTTTCGGTGCCGATATCAGGTTCGATCAGACAGAGAACCGATTGACCTTTGCTGCAAGCACTCTCAGGCAGGAAATTCATGGATCGGACCCCGGACTTCTCGTTATTTTGCGCAATCAGGCGGATGCTATCTTGGCGCAGCCTTGGAGCGACCAGAGTTTGGCGCGCAAAGTGCGTTTGATCCTGTCATCACGGATTGGCCAGGCCGAAATGCGCGCGGAGCTGATGGCGGAACATTTAAATATGTCCGCTACAAACCTCCGGCGGCGGTTGAACGACGAAGAAACCTCTTTCCGACGACTGCGCCTGGACGTTCTTCAAGCTGCGGCACGCGAGGCGCTGGAACTAACGGATAAATCCGTGTCAGAAATTTCCGAGGACCTTGGGTATGCGGAAATCAGTGCCTTCAACCGTGCCTTCAAGCGAGAGGAAGGGATCAGTCCGCTCAAGTTCCGAAAACGTGCGATAAGCTGATATTTTCACTTTCGGTCCTGGAAGCTAAGCTTTTTATGCAGGCACACTGATCAAAAATGTCAAAAACGCGAACGCAACTGGCAAGGTGGGTGCCTCCGTTGCGTGTCATTGTCCAGCCATAGATGAGCTTGTGGGAAACGCGCTGTCTGCACCAGCGAACATCACCATCAGGATCGCGCCCAAGGTGGGAGGCACTTCACGCGCTGTGCGCGTAGGTGAAGCCGTGGGCGCGCATCGAAGCGGCGCAGAGATTGCGGCAGATCGGTTCAAACCGATGGTGCGACACGAAACGTGGAGGAATTCTAATGACTGACAAGAGAAACGCAGCGGCTGAAATGTCCGGTGACAACAGCAGGTCACATGTTCTTGACCTCAACTACAAACATCTCATTCCGCATCGTCTCGATACGTTCCGCAAGGCTGGCGTAGATATCCTGATCGGTGAGCGAGAAGGCTATGGGTTCAAGGACGTCAACGGCAAGGAATACCTCGATTTTCACCTAAATGGCGGCACCTATAACTTCGGCCACCGCCATCCGGAATTCATCGCCGCGCTGCAGGAAGGTCTGGAAAAATATGATCTGGGGAATCACCATTTCCCCAGCGATCCCCGTGCCGAGCTTGCCGAGGCACTAGTCGCCGCGGCACCAGGCGACATGCCGTACGTATCCTACGCTTCGGGCGGATCTGAGGCTGTGGACCTTGCCATCAAAGTGGCGCGGCAGACGACCGGCCGACGTGCCATCGTGGCCTTTGATTGCGCTTATCATGGGCGCTCGGGCCTGTCCGGTGCCGCTGGTGATGCAAGCACTGCAGAATACTTCCTTAGCGATAATCCGGAAGTTTTCCTAAAGGTTCCGTTCAACGATCTCGACGCGTTAGAGCGGGTGCTATCCACCGGCCAAGTCGCGGCGGCACTGATTGAAACCATCCCCGCCACTGCCGGTTTCATGCCGCCCGATCCCGGCTATCTGCCAGGCGTGGCCGAGCTGTGCCGGAAATACGGTACACTTTACATTGCCGACGAAGTGCAGACCGGCTTGATGCGCACGGGTAAGCTGTGGGGCAGCCAGACCTTTGGGATCGAACCGGATCTGCTGGTCACCGGCAAAGGTCTGAGCGGCGGCATCTACCCCTCGGCTGCGCTGCTGATGGCGGATCGCTGCAGCACCTACCTTAAGGAATTTGGTTGGGGCCATGTTTCGACCTTTGGCGGGTCCGAACTGGGCTGTTTGGTCGGCCAAAAGGTTATCGAGATGGCCCAACGCCCCGAGGTGTCCGAAAACGTGGCCAAGTTGTCGGCCTATTTCGAAACCTCTCTGGCCAAGTTGCAGACGCGCCATCCGCATCTGGAAACTGTGCATCAGACCGGGTTGGTGATCGGACTCAAGACCTCTTATGCCGATGGTGGCGTCATTTTGATGAAAGAGCTTGTTGAACGCGGCGTTTGGGCGATTTTTGCAGGTTTCGACATGTCGGCGCTGCAGTTCAAACCCGGTGTGCTGCTGGATATGGAGACCGCGAAGAAAGGCATGGAACGTCTGGACGATGCCCTTTCCGCCATGAAGGACCTGCCGGTGCCAAAAGCCGAAGCGCGTCCCAAAACGGCAATTGCAGCTTCGGTTCCCAAGATCGACGTCTCGGATGAAGTGACCAAAGACATGGAGCGGGCAGTTGACGCCCATCTGCGCGACCAGGAGTTTCATCCGCTCAAAACCCTTGGTCAGGGTGAAATCTGCGTCACGGTGGCGTTCCCAGATGATAACCCCGTTGCGGCATTCAAACGCCTACCGCCGTTTCCGGGCCGCGCGTATGCCGAAGCGTACCTAGAAACGGTCAACGACTATATCTCTAAACTGAGAGAGGCAGAGTGTCCGGTCGTGCCCACCGAGGGCCGCATCACCGAGACCGCTCAGGGCGGCGTCTCGCTCTACCTTTGCCAGCCGATGGCAAAAAAGGAGCAATTGGTTTCGAATGTCCTGCGCGCGGCCACGCCGGACGCCGACCACCCGGTGCTGAATGCCGTTCTGGAAACCACAAAGAACGCGATCAATCCACAGCTTGGTATTGATGCTCAGGTGTCGAATTGGGTCTGGCTCGACGGGAAAGTCATGCAAATTGATGTTTCAACACCGATGATGCGCACGGCGGCTGGGAAGGAATTGTTGGACCTTGATATCGTTTTGCAACCCTATCCGGCAATAATGCACCCCTTTTTACGCCGGTTCGTGGCCCCCGAGTTGTTGAAATCTTACTACGATCTGCGTGAAAACTGCATCGATTTGCTCGGCAATTTGAACCGTGAGGGCATGCCGCAGTGGATTGAACCTGCGCTGATCGCGTCGAACCGTTTGCTGCCGGCCGACGCACAGATCACCCGGGAAGAGGTGGACGAGGCCTACAAAAAGGACGCGGGGTCCTATGAGTTCATCTATCGGCTGAAACTGGTCAACGCGTGGTGGGCGCGGAATGTCCGCAGAACGGTCTATCCGTTCATCCTGCCAAAGCCTGAAAAGCGATGACCTAGCCTTGAGAACCCGTCGCCAGTTCAGCCCCAACAGAAGGGCTGCTTCGGCGGTGTTGAGGAAAATGCAGCAATGCTGCCGTTCACCCTGTTACCATGAACGGCAGTTATTGCCCGCCGACCGGACGTAAGACAAAGCATCGTAATCAATCACCAGAGAAAACCCGGGTGCGCTTGGTGTAGGCCTTCGTTACGCGCGAAACGCGCTTGCTGGCCTATTTGTTCTTGTCCTTTTTCACCAACTGCGCCGCAAAGGCAACGCCGGTGCCTGGACCGGCATAGGTGACCATAAGCACGTCATCCACATAGACCCCGTTGAATATCCCCGAAGAAACGTCGTCACCGGATATCCCAGCCTCGGCCAGAACAAAACGGGTTGGGTCGTCCAGTGAGAATGTGCCCATTGCCTCTTCGACGATCCAGTCCTTGTCGCCAATCCGACGCCAGCGGTTGGTGGCGGTGATCAGGTTGCCGTCCAGCTTGGTGATCTCCAGCTCCATTTCGGTCTGCAGCAGGCCCTTGTCGTGGTTTGGGTTCGATTTCGCGAAAGCCACCAGATAGGTGCCGGTCCAGGTGCCGACGATCTGAGGGAAACCGCTGCCGTCCTCGGCGCTGACGGGGGTCGCAAAGGCAATAACAATTGCAGCGGCGAGGCTGCGCGCAAATTTGAATAGCATGAACCAATCTCCTGCGTGGGGTAATTGCAGGCTATCCGAGTTCATAGATTTGGCAAACCGATGTGTGACCCAAAAAAACCGGCGCAGGACGCGCCGGTTTTTGATGTCTCGATTGGCATAAGACGTTGTGCAGTGTCAGCCGAACACACGTCCCAGCGCGCCGTCGACCGCATCGGTGATCTGGTCGATATCGTCTGCGGTAGCGATCAATGCAGGCGAGAAACACAGCGTGTTGTTCCGACCAGGGACCGAGCGGTTGGTGACGCCGATGATCACGCCCTGCGCCATACAGTCGGCCACAACAGCCTGCGCCAGCTTCTCGTCAACGGGCTCGCGGGAGGATCGATCCGCGACCAGTTCCGCCCCCAGGAAAAGACCCTTGCCGCGGACATCGCCGACGACTTTGTGCTTTTCCATCAGCGCCTGAAGGTTGCCGGTCATCCGTTCGCCCATGTCGACGCAATTACCCAGCAGGTTTTCGTCCTCGATGATGCGCATATTCTCGATCGCCGCCGCCGGACCAGCCGTGCAGCCACCAAAGGTCGAGATATCGCGGAAATAGCTCATCGGATCCGCCGCATCATCCTTGAAGTTGTCAAAGATTTCCTCGGTGGTGACTAGGCAGGCAATTGCCGCATAGCCCGAAGCCACACCTTTGGCCATAGTGACGAAATCAGGTTTTACGCCGTATTGCTGATAACCAAACCAGGTGCCTGTACGACCAACGCCGCAGACAACCTCATCGATATGCAGCAGGATGTCGTATTTCTTGCAGATCTCTTGTACGCGCTGCCAATACCCCTCAGGGGCTTCGATCACGCCACCTCCCGCCGTCACCGGCTCAAGGCACAGGGCACCGACGGTGTCAGGGCCTTCGCGCAGAATGACCTCTTCAATCTGATCTGCAGCCCATTCGCCAAAGTTCTCTTCTGGCGCGCCATCCAACTCGTGCTTGCGGTATTCCATGCAATGGGGAACGCGCACGAAATCGGGGGCGAAGGGACCATATTGGGCGTTGCGTTCATCCTGGCCACCAGCCGACATCGCCGCCAGGGTGGATCCATGATAATCGCGGTCGCGGTACAGGATCTTGGTTTTCTTGCCGCCGTATTTCTTATGGGCGATCTGGCGGACCATCTTGAACGCTTTCTCGTTCGCCTCAGACCCCGAATTGGTGTAATAGACCCGGCTCATCCCCGGCATTTTGCTGATCAGCTTTTCAGCAAAAATGGACCCGGGGATCGAACCCGCAGAGTTGGCGAAGTAGCACAGTTTCATCAACTGATCGTAGACCGCCTTGCAGATCGATTCGCGGCCATAGCCCACGTTCACCGTCCAGACACCGCCAGAAACGGCGTCCAGATGCTCTTTGCCGTTCTGGTCCCAGACACGCATGCCCTTGCCTTCGACAATGATCCGCGGATCGTTTGTTTCAAAGGGTTTATGCTGGATCAGGTGGTGCCAGATATGAGCGCGGTCGGCTTCGACCACACGGGAAAGATCGTTTTCATTGAACGTGCCGTCCATGACATGTCCTTTCAGAAGAAATGGGTGCGCAAATTACGGGAACGAAGCTGCCCCGGCTTTGTATTTCGATGGTTCAGATCACCGCGAAAGGCCATCGGTGGATAGGGCCAGACTGCACTATCGCGTAACGCCAGTCCATGCCCGCCGTATTTCTACGGGTTTGTCAGACGCGCATCTTTGTGGTCAAGTCGCGCAACAAGCGAACTGGAAGGGTCAGCCGATGACAGAGGCCAACATCTATGAAAGGCATTTGGACAAATGCCGGGCAAACTACACACCGCTGTCACCGCTGAGTTTTATCGAGCGCACCGCACTGATCTATCCGGACTACCCCTCGGTGGTTTATGGCGCGCGTCGTTATGAATGGGCCGAAACCTACGCCCGGTGCCGCCGTCTGGCCGGTGCATTGACCGCGCGGGGCATCGGCGCAGGCGATACGGTGTCGATCATTGCCGCAAACATTCCCGAGATGTACGAGGCGCATTTTGGTGTGCCCATGGCTGGCGCGGTTCTGAACGCAATCAACACACGTCTGGACGCGCCGATCATCGCCTTCATCCTGAACCACGCGGAATCCAGGGTTCTGCTGGTCGATCCCGAGTTTTCAGGCACGGTGAAAGAGGCGCTGAGTCAGGTTGATCACGACATTCTGGTCATTGATATCGAAGACCCCAGTTTTGACGGCGGCGAAAGGCTGGGCAGCCTGACTTATGACGCGCTGTTGGGGGAAGGTGATCCAGAGTTTGAATGGGTACTGCCCAAGGATGAGTGGGATGCGATCACGCTGAATTATACCTCGGGCACCACGGGCAACCCCAAAGGTGTTGTGTATCACCACCGCGGGGCCGCGCTTAATGCGCAATCGGATTTGCTGGATTGGAATATGCCGAAACACTCGGTCTATCTGTGGACCCTGCCGATGTTCCACTGCAACGGCTGGTGTTTTCCCTGGGCGATGGCCGCGAACGCAGGGGTTTCAGTCTGTTTGCGCGCCGTGCGAGACGAGCCTATCTATGCCGCCTTCCGGGAAGAAAAGGTCACACATTTCTGCGGCGCGCCGATTGTTCTGAACATGCTGGCCAATGCGCCTGATCACCTCAAGGATTTCGATCACGAGATCAAGGTGATGACAGCAGGGGCGCCACCGCCGGCGGCTGTCATCGAGAATATGGAAGGTATGGGCATCGAAGTGACCCATGTTTACGGTCTGACCGAAACATACGGACCTTCGGTGGTCTGTGCCTGGAAGGACGAATGGAACAGCAAAAGCGCCGAGGAACGTGCCGCGCTCAAAGTGCGCCAGGGCGTGCGCTATACCGCCTTGTCGGGGTTGATGGTTGCCGATCCAGAAACGCTGGAACCTGTTCCGGCGGACGGTGAGACCATGGGTGAAATCTTCATGCAGGGCAATGTCGTCATGAAAGGCTATCTGAAGAACGCTGAGGCCACGGACCAGGCCTTTAACGGTGGCTGGTTCGCCTCGGGCGATCTTGGGGTGATGCACCCAGACGGCTATATCGCGCTGAAAGACCGGTCCAAGGATATCATCATCTCGGGGGGTGAAAATATCTCATCGGTTGAGGTCGAAGATGTCCTCTACAAACACCCGGCCGTGATGGAGGCCGCCGTTGTTGCGCGCCCGGATGTCAAATGGGGTGAGACGCCTTGCGCCTTTGTCGAGCTTAAGCCGGGTGTGCAAGTGTCTGACGCGGATATAATCACCTTTTGCCGGGATAACATGGCCCATTTCAAAGCGCCCAGAACGGTTGTGTTCGGACCGCTGCCCAAAACATCGACCGGCAAAATCCAGAAGTTCAAGCTGCGGGATCAAGCAAGGGCGCTGGATTAAGCGCCCATTTTGTCAAAGATCGACAGATCCAACGCAAGCATCTCGCCCATCCAGATGGCTCGGTCCCGGTGATCGGTCAGATGATCGCCGGTTTCGGGATGGGTAAAGATCGTCAGGCCTTGCCGGTTCAGCATCAGCCATGGAATGACCTGTTCAAATACCTTGGGGGCAAAGGCCAACTGGCAGCTCCAACGTGGATGCGGACCGACATTCCGGGCGTGCATCCGGCCGACCTGAACCGGGAACAACCGCGCAGCCTCATCGCATAGCTGTTGCGCCGTCCCTTGTGTGGTGGCATCGAAATAGATGTGCGCGTGGTAACCAGTAATTTCGGGCATTGCGGTCTCCTTCAGACGTTTCAGGCAAGGTAAGACCGATGGCAGGCTGATCCTATCCCCACCCGTACACAGACCCTGTGCGGCGGCTCAGGTCGGCGCGTGTGCGTCCGGGTGGGCCGCAATGAACGCCGGGTGATCGGCGCAGTTAGCCTCGATCTGAAGAATGCGGGGCAGGTTGGTCAGATCCACATCCCACCGGCGGGCGTTATACATCTGCGGGATCAGGCACAGATCCGCCAGACCAGGGCGAATACCGGTGCAAAAGGGGGTCTGTTCAAAACCGCGCAGCAGTGCCTCGAATGCCAGCAGACCGGGGCGGATAAAATGGCGCATCCAGTCGCCGGGCATCCCTTCGGCCCCACCGCTGAGCGAGGTGGCGTGCTGCGCGACGGACAGGTTGCACACCGGATGCACGTCCACGGCGATGGAGTGCGCCAGCGCCGTCGCGCGCGCGCGTTCTACCGGGTCAGAGGGCAATAGCCCAACGCCGCGTGTATGATCCAAATAGTCGATGATCGCCAAAGACTGAGTCAGCCGAAAGCCATCAATTTCTAGCACCGGCACAAAGCCTTGCGGATTGCGCTCCAGATGAGCGTCCGAGCTGTGCTCGCCGGCCCTCAAATCGACCGTGACGGCCCGATACGCGATCCCTGCCAGATTCAGCGCGATGCGTACCCGGTAGCTGGCGGATGAACGCCAGTAATCGTAGAGGGCCACGTCACCCATGTCGTCAGCGGCCTTTGAGCGCGGCGGCATCCAGCGCTTGCGCCAGGACTTCGGAATTGCCGATATGGTTCGCCAGCACCAGCACCAGCCGCGCGTTCAGCGCATCGCTTTGTGCAGGGTCCAGCCCCTCATGCACCGACAGCAACCCGGCATAGAAATCATCGGCATTGTCGATATTCGGGGTGAGTATCAGATCGGTCATCGTTTCTACTCCTTACCGGTTGCGCGTCGGATCGCCTGCCGGAACGCGTTTTCTTCGTAATTGTCCCGCCGCGCAGCGACGTGCTGATCCGGGCGGATCAGATAGGCCGCACTGGTCGCACCCCCCAGATAGCGGCGTTTCAGTTCCAGCGTCAGGTCATCCTTGACCGACAGCGCCAGACGGGTAGCTTCAATCCCGCCTTCTTCAATTCGGTCAGGCGCGTCCGCGTCGATGGTCAACAAAGTGAACTTGCCTGCCAGTTTCGGCAATAGAAATTCATCCCCCAAAGGCGCGTCCGGACATGCCGCGCCCGGCCGGGTCACTTCCGGCCCGTTCAGCGCGTCTGCCGAGTTCAGAGAACTGCCCGTATAGGTGCAGGGCGTGCTGAGCCGTCCGGAGTTAACCAGCGGGCGGGCAAAGTCGTAATGTTCGCTGAGGTCCAGAACCGCATCGCGCAACAGACGCGACATCTCGGATTTCGGGGTGATGAAATCGGTTGAGCGGGTTGAGTTTGTGATGTTCTCATCGGCTGCCTGCACACGTTCGTGGCTATAGCTGTCCAGCAGCAACTCAGGTGCCTGGCCATCAATGACCAGCTTCAACTTCCAGCACAGGTTATCTGTATCCTGGACGCCGGAATTGGCCCCGCGGGCCCCAAACGGGCTGACCTGATGGGCGCTGTCGCCCGCAAACAATACCCGACCATGGCGGAAACGATCCATCCGGCGGCACTGGAACGTGTAGATTGATACCCATTCAAGATCGAACTCGACATCTTCGCCCAGCATGGCCTTGAGGCGTGGTATGACGTTTTCGGGCCGCTTTTCGTGTTCCTTGTCGATATCCCAGCCCAGCTGCAGGTCGATGCGCCAGACATTGTCCGGCTGTTTGTGCAGTAGGGCGGATTGGCCGCGGTTGAACGGCGGGTCAAACCAGAACCAACGTTCCGAAGGGAAGTCGGCCTCCATCACCACATCTGCGATCAGGAAATTGTCTTCGAACACGCGACCTTCGAAATCCAATCCCAGCATTCGCCGGGTGGGTGAGCTGGCCCCGTCGCAGGCGATCAGCCATTCGGCTTCGATGTTATAAGGCCCTTCAGGGGTGTCGACCTCAAGCGCGACATGGGTGCCATGAGTGCCGATGGCGTCGACCTTGTTGTGCCCGCGAATCTCGATCGGTGCGCCCGCGGCCTGTAATTCCCGAACTCGGGCCACCAGCGCATCTTCGAAATAGTATTGCTGAAGGTTGATGAAGGCAGGGTTGGCGTAACCGGTGTCGGGTTGCAGGTCAAATTCGTACACTTGGCGATCATCAAAATAGACCTTGCCAGCATCCCAAAGCACGCCCTTGTCCACCATCTGTCGCCCCGTACCCAGACGGTCGGCAATCTCGAGCGTTCGCTGAGAAAAGCATATGGCGCGGCTGCCAAAGCTGACCTTGTCGTTTTCGTCCAGCACAACAACTGCGATCCCCTGTTGGGCAAGGTCGATCGCGGCGGCCAATCCAACCGGCCCCGCCCCTACAACGATTGCTTTGTGCCGCACAGGCGTCGCTGCATCCTGATCCGGGCTGCGCTGATAAGCATAGAGCGGAGTTTCAAAAATCTTGTTCATGGGTTCTCCCCTGATACTCTGGCGCCGGTGGCGCAAAAGATTTCGTTCCCCGGCAGGCATATGCCATGGGCCTTACAGCGATGGTTTCACCAATTCCCCACGGGTAAAACGATCTGGATCAAATGCGACGGAATGTCCTTAACCTTGCAAAGCCTCCCACATGTCCAGGTCGCGTTGCGCGGTCCAGATACGCGGCGTGTCGATGCCTCGGGCCTCATCATAGGCGCGGGCGACGTTGAAGGGCAGGCAATGTTCGTAGATCGCATAGTCAGCGAACTTCGGATCACATTCGGCGCGCACAGCATCCCAGGCTTCTTTAAGTGATCCACCGCGGGCTGCCACTTTGGCCGCCGGGCGATAGGTGCTTTCGACAAAATCACGGGTATTCTCAATTGCAGCGTTCACCATATCCTTGCCGATCAGAGCGTTCCCCCGTCCTGGCGCGATGGCGTCCACATCGAACCATTTGATTTGGTCCAGAGTATCACCCCAATCGCTGAAATGACCGTCGCCGCAATAGCAGGCCGAGTGGTATTCGACGATATCGCCGGTGAACATCACGTTCTGATCGGGTACATGGATGACAATGTCACCTGCCGTGTGCGCGCGGCCCAGATGCATCAGGTCGATCCGGCGATTGCCCAGATACACAGTCATCGTATCGCTGAACGT
This sequence comes from Ruegeria meonggei, assembly GCF_042768335.1. NCBI lineage: Bacteria > Pseudomonadati > Pseudomonadota > Alphaproteobacteria > Rhodobacterales > Roseobacteraceae > Ruegeria > Ruegeria meonggei. The sequence continues at coordinate 3,797,307 of NZ_JAXHBT010000001.1, forward strand.
CGTGGTGGGCCAGGTCAGGCCGGGGATGCTTTCATGCCCTTCGAACAGTCGGGGAAAACGTTGAAACTCGCTGTCCCAGTCTTCTTGACCGCGCTCGACCACCATGGCGCGGGCCATATCGGACATAAGGATTTGCTGCGCACCAAATGCACTGGCCCCCAGAACGCGCACCGCGTGGTAATGCGTCAGCGCCACGTGGGTGATTGGTTTGTCGGTGACCGAGCGGACACATTCGATCACCTTGCCCGCCAGGCGCGGAGTTGCCTGAGCCTCGACAATCATCACGCTGTCGTCGCCAATGATAACGCCCGAATTTGGGTCGCCCTCGGCAGTGAAGGCATAGAGACCTTCACCCACTTCGGTGAAGGTGATTTTCTTTTCCGACATATCCCCTTGGGACGCGAATGCCTTGGCCATGCTGGATTCCTTATCGTGCGTACGGGTTTTCAAGAGCAGGCAACACGGAGCCAACACAATCGCCGAACCCGATTGTGTAACCCTTGCCTTTGGCTGCGCCCGTCAGGGTCAGGACGTCGCCGTCTTCGATGAAACTGCGTGTCTCGCCGCTGTCCAGCGTCAGGGGCTCTTTGCCGCCCCAGCTGAGTTCCAGCAGTGAGCCGCGTTCGGGTTTGGTCGGGCCTGAAATCGTGCCTGATCCCAGCAGGTCGCCTGTGTTCATCGGACAACCCGAAGTGGAATGATGCGCCAGTTGCTGGGCGGCAGAGTAATACATCTGGTTGTAGTTGGTGCGCGCGATGGTGGTGGCGTCTTTTCCGTCAGGTGCCATCGTCACGGACAGGTTGATGTCATACAGCATCGGGCCGCAGTCTTTCAGATGGTCCAACAGCTCGAATTCGCGCGCGGGCGTGTCACAGCGAAACGGCTCAAGCGCCGCCTTAGTGACGATCCACGGGCTGATTGAGGTCGCCGTCGCTTTGGCCTGAAACGGGCCAAGCGGCTGGTATTCCCAGGCCTGAATGTCACGGGCCGACCAGTCGTTCAGCAGCACATAGCCAAAGATGTTGTCGTCGGCCTCTTGTACCGTGACTGGCCCGTCTGACGGGGTGCCGACAATTGCGCCCATCTCAAGCTCGATATCAAAGCGGCGACTGGGCAGGAACGCAGGATGATCCTGATCCGGGGCCTTCAACTGCCCCCAGGGGCGGCGGATATTCGTGCCCGAGACCACGACCGAAGATGCCCGGCCGTTATACCCGATCGGAATGTGCAGCCAGTTAGGCGGCAGCGCGTTTTCCGCGCCGCGAAACATGGTGCCCACGTTTTGGGCATGGTTCCGACCGGCGTAGAAGTCGGTGTATTCGCTGACGGCAAACGGCATATGCATTTCCGCGTCGTCTTGAGCGACCAGCATAGGTTCAATGTCACCACGTGCCTCGCTGCTTTCAGCCAGCAGGTCGGTCAACCGGTTGCGCAAGGCGGCCCAGACGGCTGGGCCTTCCTCCATCAGCGGGTTCCAGAAGGGCAGGTCGAACAGGGGCTCGTCTGACAGCGTAATCAGACCTTCAACCTCAGCAGTGGTGACGTCCAGGATCATGTCACCGATCGCTACTCCGCAGCGCGGGTCAGAGCCTTCGGTTGAAAACACGCCATAGGGCAGGTTGTTCAGAGGGAACGGGTGATCGGCATCATTGGCCGAGACCACCCAGGATTTCATCAATGGCATTGTGTCTCCAAACCTTTACTTGGTGTCATTTCTTGCCCGGTGTGCCGTCAAACTTTTTCTCAAGTGACGTCCAGCAGTCAATGTAATCATCCTGAAGCGGGGCCTTGTCGGCGGCAAACCCGGTCAAATGCTGTGGGAAGCGGGTTTCGATCATGAAGGACATTGTATTGTCCAACTTGTCCGGCCCGAGGTTGGAATTTGACGCTTTCTCAAATGCCTCCTTGTCAGGCCCATGCGGCAGCATCATGTTATGCAGGCTCATGCCACCGGGAACAAAGCCCTGCGGCTTGGCGTCATACTGGCCGTAAATGTTGCCCATCAGTTCAGACATGATGTTCTTGTGATACCAGGGCGGGCGGAACGTGTCTTCGGCCACCATCCAGCGCTCGCGGAACAGGACAAAGTCGATATTGGCCGTGCCGGGTTGGCCTGAGGGCGCAGTCAGAACGGTAAAGATCGACGGATCCGGGTGGTCAAACAGAATGGCACCAACCGGGCAATAAGTGCGCAAGTCGTATTTGTAGGGCGCGTAATTGCCATGCCAGGCCACCACGTCCAGTGGGCTTTGGCCAATCTTGGTGCTGTGGAACTGCCCGCACCATTTCACGGTTACGGTTGAGGGCACTTCGCGATCCTCGAAAGCGGCTACAGGCGCCTTGAAATCCCGTGGGTTGGCCATGCAGTTGGCACCAATGGGCCCTCGTCCCGGCAATTCGAATTTCTGGCCATAATTCTCGCAGACAAACCCGCGTGCGGGGCCTTCCAGCACCTCAACTCGGTATACCAGACCGCGCGGAAGGATGGCGATCTCCTTGGGCTCCAGATCGATGACACCCAGCTCGGTTGCAAAACGCAGGCGGCCTTCTTGTGGTACCACCAGCAGTTCGGAATCGGCCGAAAAGAAATACTCATCCACCATGGATTCTGTGACCAGATAGATATGGCTGGCCATGCCGACCTGCGTGTTCACGTCACCCGCGGTGGTCATCGTGCGCATGCCGGTCAACCAGGTCAGTCCCTCGTCGGTATGCGGCACTGCATCCCAGCGGTATTGACCCAGGCTAATTACATCAGGATCAACGCATGGTGCGGATTTCCAATAGGGCAGGGCGATCTTTTCATAACGGTGCGAATGCTTGACCGACGGCCGGATGCGATAGCACCATGTCCGTTCCGGCGGGTTTGCGGTAAAGGCGGTCCCGCTAAGCTGTTCGCCGTACAGGCCGTAATTGCATTTCTGAGGGCTGTTCATCCCCTGTGGCAACGCGCCGGGCAGGGCCTCGGATTCAAAGTCATTTCCAAACCCGGGCATATAGCCGGCATGGGTGCCAACTGGGGTGCTGGCCTGCGTCAGTGTGTGCGGATCAGTCGGATGGTTCATCCTGTGTTCCTCCATTTGCTGCTTGTCGGATAATAGTTGATTTTGTAACTAACAAGCATGACACAGCACGATTCCGCAAAAAATGATGACTTTGATCTGCAGGATTTCTTGCCTTACCTGCTGAATCGCGCGGCCGAGGAAAGCTCTTTAGAGTTTCAGCAGGTTTACAAGAACCGTTATGGCATGCTGCGCACGGAATGGCGGGTGCTGTTCCATTTGGGCAATTACGGCAAATTGACAGCAAAAGAGATCGGCACCAGAGCCCGGATACACAAGACCAAGATCAGTCGCGCCGTGCACCGGCTGGAAACACGCCGCTACCTAAAGCGCTCGCGCTGCGAGGCAGATCGCAGGGTCGAGGAATTGACCCTGACGCCTGCCGGGCAAGCCGCCTACCGCGATTTATGTAGTATTGCCGCGCAATACGATGCGAAGCTGGCCGGGCTGTTTAGTGCCGAGGAAACCGACCTGTTGCGCAAAATGCTGCGCCGTCTGGGACATATTGGCTAAGCACTGGTAATCACGAACCAGCGTCACCAGATCGGGGGCATAATGATAACAGGATTAACACATGATCGCCTTGGACAGTGAGACAACAAAATCCAGTGACCTGATCAATTGGCTGGTCACGCGCGGTCTGGAAGGCGCCGACAAGAACCAGCTGCTGGACGGGTATTGTGAAAAACTGGTGGAGCTGGGCGTTCCACTGATGCGCTTTCACGCCGCGCAATCGGCGCTGCACCCGGTATATGGCGGCACCGGCTTTAGCTGGTATCAAGGTCAGGGTGGGGATTTTGAGACTTTTGAGTATTCAGAAGAACCCAGCGAAATGTGGAAGCAAAGCCCGCTTTTTGCCATCCTGAATGATGAGGTCGAGGTGATTCACGAACGCCTTGTCGATCAGAATGAAGCCAGTCGCTTTCCCTTGTTGAACGACCTGCGTGAAATTGGCGCCACCGATTACTATGCGACCGGTGTGACCTTTGATGTTCCAACCCATAATGGGCCGAAAGACGCTAAAAAGGCTGTGGACGGTGTGCTGATGTCTTGGACGTCTGACGCGCCCGAAGGGTTTCGTGACGGCGATTTGTCGTTGATCAATACCGCTTTGCCGCATCTGGGGTTGGCGTTGAAATCAGCTTCCAACGCGCGGGTATCCAAAGACCTGATGCGAGTTTACCTGGGACGAGACGCGGGACGGCGTGTGTTGTCAGGCGAGATCCGGCGCGGGTCGTTGCAGCAGATCGATGCGGTGATCTGGAACTTTGATCTTGAGGGTTTCACCAGCCTGTCCGAAGAACTGCCGGGTGCCGAAATCATCGACATGCTGAACGACTATTTGGCGGTGGCTGTGGGCGTCGTGCATGACAACCGCGGCAATATCCTTAAGTTCATGGGCGACGGGCTGATGGCTATGTTCGATGTCGGCGAGATTGACGAAGACGCCCGCGCCGCGTTGAAGGCAGTGCCGGTGGTGCAGGAACGGATCGCAAAGCTGAACGCCAGTCGTGTGGCCGCTGGCCTGCCCGTCGCCAATTTCACTCTGGCGCTCCATGCGGGCGAGATTCTGTATGGCAATATCGGATCAGAAACCCGGCTGGACTTCACGGTCATCGGCCCGGCTGTGAATCAGACTGCTCGGATAGCTGGGATGCATCGGTCTTTGGGGCAGAGGATATTGATCTCGGATGACGTCGCACGCGCGGCACAACCCTGCGGTCAGGACCTGATTTCTGTCGGGCGCTACATGCTGCGCGGAGTAGCCGAGCCGAAGGAGCTGTTTACCGTGTACAATGCGAAGGGATCGTAGCGAAAGGTTTCACTTGCTGGCTGAACCCAATGGGTTTGTTGCGATGGCTTGCGACCAAATCGCTATGACTGGGCTTACAAAAAATGAATGAATTTGGATTGGTTCCTGTTCTCGAAACAGAGCGATTGCTTCTCCGCGGCCACCAAACAAGCGACTTTCCAGAAAGCGCGTCGATGTGGGCTGATCCTAAGGTGGTCGCCCACATCTCTGGGGTACCATCAAGTTATGAGCAGTCGTGGTCACGGTTGCTTGGATACACTGGGCATTGGCACCATCTTGGGTTTGGCTATTGGGCCGTAATCTCTAAAGAGGATGGTTCGTTCTTGGGCGAAGTCGGTTTTGCCGACTATCACCGCGATACCGAGCCTTCTTTGAAGGGCAAGCCCGAGGCTGGATGGGCATTGAATGTTCGTTCACAGGGAAAAGGTGTTGCGACCGAAGCGGTTGCTGCAATGTTGGTTTGGGCTGATGCAAATCTCAAACAAACTCATACGTCTTCAATGTTTGATCCCTCACACGTCGCGTCAATCAACGTTGCCAAGAAGGTCGGATACAAAAATAAGGTTCTGGGTCGATACGGGGATCAGGAAACTCTTTTCATGGAAAGAGAACGGCAGACGCCGGGTTCTTGAAAACAGGTTTCAAAAGTGATGTTTGCAAGGTCTGCCTAATCGATGTCCGATGCCCCTTAGAAATCGATCTCGACGCCGGGCAGGTTCAGCTCTTTCATCATGTCGCGCAGTTCCTGCCGCGCGGCAATGTTTGAAATGTTCAGCTGTTTGACGCCGATATCCTTGAGGTCCAGCAGGGTCAGCCCCCGGGGGAACAGCTCACGAAACACGACGCGTTCGGAAAAGCCCGCAGCGACCCGAAATCCGATGCGCTGCGACAGCATCTCGATCGCGCGCTGCATTTTTTCTTTGTTGACCATGCGCTGCGTGCCCACACGGTTGCGTACAACGACCCAGTCGATCGGTTTCAACCCCGCCTGCGCCCGCAATTGTCGCGCGTTCCACACCATCTCGGAGTAAACGGACGGCCCGAGGATTTTCTCACCTTTCGAGTCGATCCGTGCCAGCAGGTCAAAGTCGATGAAACTGTCGTTCAGCGGCGTGACCAGCGTATCGGCCAGTGAATGCGCCACCTGGCTGAGACGGGTATGCGATCCGGGGCAGTCGATCAGGATAAAGTCGCTGTCACTTTCTAGTTCGGCCACAGCGGCCGACAGGCGGTGATCATAGATGTTTTCGCCGGGCTTCAGTTTGCTCGCGTCGATCTCGGGTAGATCGTGGTGGCGGGGGCTGGGCAGGCTCAGATCTGCGTTATTCAGAAAGTTGATGCGGTTTTCGAAATAGCGCCCCAGGCTGCGCTGTCGCAGGTCCAGATCAAGCGTGCTGACCTTGTGCCCCAATCGCGCCAGCGCGGTCGCCACATGCATCGACACGGTCGATTTGCCTGCGCCACCCTTCTCATTCCCCACTACGATGATATGTGCCATGCCTGTATTCCCGTGTCCCGCCGTGCTTACCCACACGTTGTTGTAGACCACTATATGTTGTGGAAGGCTGGAAGGGAAGAACCCCAAGCATTGTTGCGATGCGATATCAGGTGCAAAATTGGAAAACCAAGCCACCTGTGTGGGTTATCCTGCGTGCTTGTCAAACTCCGAGCCCTGTTTCACTGTCCAGATCAGGGATTTGCATTAGAGGCCGCCGTTGGATCATCTGTTTCTGAACGTTCTGAACGTGGTGTTGCCGGTGCTGATTTGTGCTGGAATCGGCTATTGTCTGGCTTTGATCAAGGTGCCTTTTGACAACGCGGTGATTGGGGGGATCGTGTCGCGGGTGGGCTATCCGACCTTGATCATTTCGCACCTGTCCACCACTCAGATTGCCGTGGGTACGTTTCTGGACGTGATGGCAGCTGCCGTCCTTGCGATTGCGGGGTTCGGGGTGCTTGGTTTCGTGGCGCTCAAAGCCATGCGTCTGCCGGTGCGTGCGTTTCTGACACCCTTGATGCACGGCAATGTCGGCAATATCGGCCTTCCGATCACTCTGTTGGCGCTGGGCGATGCGGGGATGGCCTATACAATGGGGTTTGTCGTCGTAGTGCTGATCAGCATTTTTACTGTGGGCATGTGGATCCCTGCCGGAGAGTTCTCGCCCAAAAAACTGGCAACCTCGCCTATCATCTATGCGGTGGCGCTTTCGCTGATCCTGATGGCCACCGGATATAGCCTACCGCAACCGGTGGCAAAGTCCTTCGATATCCTCGGCGGTCTTTCGATCCCGCTGATGCTGCTGACGCTGGGCCATACGTTGGCGAGCCTTCGGGTCAAGAGCCTGGGTCGGGCCGTCGCGTTGACAGGCCTGCATCTGGTGATGGCTGTTGTAATTGCGTCAACACTCGTATGGGCGTTTGGATTCACCGGGGCCGAGCGTGGCGCGGTGATCCTGTGCTGCCTGATGCCGTCTTCAGTGGCGACATACCTGTTCATTGATCAGCATATGCCGGAATACGGACCCGATGTTGCTGGATTCATCCTGGTTTCGACACTGACCACAATAGCCGTGTTGCCCGTGACCTTGTCCTACTGGATTTGATCCCGCCCTATGCGGTGCGCTAAAAATCGTTAGACTGCTGATAAATTGCATTAAAGAACAACGATTTCAGGACACGTTCATGAGCGATAAGACCTCATCGGAACCCACCCCCGAGGCGCGGGCCCACGTTGTTCTGACGATGACCGCGATTTGCATGATGGTCGTCGGCTTTAATACCACCGCTGTCGCTACCATCCTGCCTAATCTGAAAGCTGACTTCGATCTGACCCCCTCAGGCCTGCAATGGGTGATGGCGATCTATACAGTGGCCAGCGCCACCCTTGTCACAATTGTCAGCCGTCTGGGCGATATCACCGGCAAGATGGGCGTGTTTTTCTTTGGCATGATCGTGTTTGCCATCGGGTCGGCCTCGGTCCTGTTTGCGCAGGATTCTACGATGCTGTTGATCGGACGTGGTGCGCAGGGCGCGGGGGCGGCGGCACTATTTGGCACCTCCCTATCCTTGCTGACCGCCGCCACGCCCGAGGATCAACGCGCCAGCGTTACCGGCGCATGGGGTGCGATTGTTGGCCTTGCTATCGGTGTCGGGCCGATTCTGGGCGGTGCTTTCGCCCACTACCTGAGTTGGCGCGGCGTCTTTGCGACTGACCTTGCGCTGCTGGCCATCGCGTTTGCAATCGGCCTGCATGTCAACAAAAAGAAGTACATCCCCGATACCCGCCTTGCCGATGCGCGGTTCGATTATCCCGGCGCGATTGCCATCCTGCTGTTTTTGGGGCCGCTGTCCTTTGCGCTCAGCAATGGGGAAAGCAATGGATGGGTCACGCCGCTGACGCTGATGCCGCTCGGGCTGGCGGCGGTTGCAACCGTTGCTTTGGTGATTGTCTCGCGCCGCAGCGATGACCCGCTGATTGAACTGCGTTACTTTCGCCATCCGCGCTACCTCATGGCAGCGACGGGGATGTTCGTCACGGGCTTTACGCTGTTCTGCTTTTTTGTGTACTTCAACACCTTTGTCCAATCGCCTGATGCATTCGGATACAGCTCGGTCGGGGCCGGGCTGGCGATCATGCCCCTTAGCCTCAGTATGTTTGTGATTTCGGTCACCGCCCCCCGGTTTCTTGCCCCCTTCAGCTTTCAGTGGCCGATTGCATTGGGGCTGGGTGCGATGGCCGTTGGGTTTCTATTGCTGACGACGACCACTAACACCACGCAATATGCCGAGATTTGGTGGAAGCTGATGATCGTTGGGATCGGGCTGGGTATCTGTTTCTCGTTGCTGCCCCGTCTGGGCCTGCGCCTGCTACCGGAAGAGCACGTGGGACAGGGGTCTGGGGTCATCAACGCGTGCCTTTACTTCGGTGCTACCCTTGGAGCCGTGGTTGGTGGTTTGGCCGAGGCCATCACAACCCGCCGGGGCCTGTCTAAGGTGATCGACGCACTGCCCACCGATTCAACCCAGGGCGCGGACCTGGCCCATGCGCTGGCCCATGGAACGCCCGGCCAGATCCAGCAATTGCTGTCCGGCTTGGACCCTGACACCAGTACAGCGCTGGCCAAGGCGCTGCGGGATGTGCAGGACAACGCTTTTGACAGTGCTATGGTGATCGCTGCAATCGCTGCGCTGATCGGAATGGCTCTGGCGCTGTTGCTGCTGCGCGGACCGGTGCCTGCAGTACACAGCGCAGCGGAATTGACGCGCGTACCCCGTTAAATGTGCAAGCCAAATGGCAGCGCCCGCTGCAGTTCAAGCGAACTTACCCTCCAAGGTACACGCCATCTTTGGGGCGATAAAAAACTTTCTGATCGTGCAGTTTGCCGAGAAGATCTTGGACGCTGCGAAGGGTGCTTTCGCGAAACACTTTGCTGGCAGCGGTTTCCTCTGGTCTTTCCTGCGACTGAGAGGCAGCCAAGCCGCGCAACGCCGTTTCGATCAGATCCATATCCTCTACCGAAAGTTCGAACATATCATTGTACTTGGGCATCTTCGGGGTCTCCGTCGTGTTTGGGCGGTTTTGATACCAAGTGTAACACCTTTTCGGCACAACTCGACTATCGCTCGATGCGGTGATCATGGCCTGTGCCAAGAGAGTTCGGTGACGGTGTTATCAAACGCTTTTCTGACAGCCATGTTTCGTTCGCACTTTCAAACCGATGTGCTGAAAAGCAAAAGGCCGCCCCAAGGGACGGCCTTTCGCATTCGAAAAGAGGAGGGTTTAGAAGCCCAGACCTTCGTATTTCTTTTTGAACTTCGACACACGGCCGCCGGCGTCCATCAGGCGCGACGAACCACCGGTCCATGCAGGGTGCACGGAGGGGTCGATTTCCAGAGCCAGCTGGTCGCCCTCGGCGCCCCAGGTGGATTTCATCTGAACCACGGTGCCATCGGTCATTTTGACGTCGATGACGTGATAATCGGGATGGATGTCTTTTTTCATCTTTCCGCTCCTTACGCTTCGGCGCCAGCTTTGGGCTTGTAGTTGGTGACCTCTGCGATACGTGCGGATTTACCACGACGGGTGCGCAGATAGTACAGTTTGGCGCGACGAACGCGGCCACGGCGGACAACGGTGATGCTGTCGATGTTTGTCGAAAACAGCGGGAACACACGCTCCACGCCTTCGCCAAACGAAATCTTGCGAACGGTGAACGAACCGGCAATGCCATTGCCGTTGTTGCGCGCGATGCAGACGCCTTCGTAGTTCTGCACACGGGTGCGCGACCCTTCGGTCACCTTATAGCCGACACGGATGGTGTCTCCGGCTTTGAAATCGGGGATGTCTTTCCCCAGGGCGGCAATCTGTTCCGCCTCAAGCTGTGCGATCAGGTCCATCGCAGGTACTCCTATATGCTCGCGGTTGGTCCACGAAGTTTGGGCACGGCCTGAGAGCTCTTGGTCTTCACCGGGTCCTGCGTACAGCCCGCCAGAGGTCAGATCGAATGTTCCTTATGCCTAGTTCGCCCTGACACGCCGCAGCCGAAGAAAGCCGGGTGTTGCGCCATGAGGCAAACCAAAACACCGGAGTCGCGACAGGCGCGGCACCGGATTGCGCTGCTTTACGGGCTTTGCGGGCAGGGATCAAGTCTAAATCGCTTTGATTGGCAGGCCGGATGGTAGGTTTTCGCCGCCCTAAAAATCCATCGTTGCCTTGTGGCGTCGATCAGGCATTCTGGGTGGCATAACACGAGCAGAAATTTGAAACAGGAATAGATCATGCGCGCAGCATTGATGTTGGCCGTTCTGGCCTTTGCAACCCTGTCCTGCGGGCGCAGCACCCCGCCGCCCCAAAAGCTGGAGGCGAACGCGTTTTTGGATACCACTGCGCCTTCGGTGATTTTCCCAGCCTTCGGCGACGCCGACCCGCATGACTGGGAGGAACGGCATCCCGGTCACTATCCGGTTCATGGCCTAGACGTGTCGCGATGGCAGGGGCCGATTGATTGGCGCACCGCCAAGGCATCCGGTGTCAGCTTCGTGTTCATCAAGGCGACCGAGGGGGGCGATGTGGCCGATCCGATGTTTGACGACCACCGGCGCGGAGCTCAGGCTGCAGGGGTGCCGTGGGGGGCGTATCACTATTACTATTTCTGCCGTCCTGCCCGGGAGCAGGCGCAGTGGTTCATCGAGAATGTCCCAAAAGGTGCAGACTTGCCGCATGTGCTGGATATGGAATGGACGCCGCATTCCAGGACCTGCACCTTACGCCCCGATGGCCGCACGGTTCGTGCCGAGGCGCAGCGGTTCCTTGATATTCTTGAACGCCATTACGGTCGCAGACCCATCGTCTACACCACGGTGGACTTCTACGCCGACACCGATATCGCACGCCTACCCAAGACCGAGTTTTGGCTGCGGTCTGTGGCCGGTCATCCCCGGCAGGTCTATCCCGGGTCTATATGGCGCTTCTGGCAATATACCGGGACCGGGCTGGTGCCGGGTGTTCAGGGACGCGTGGATATCAACACGTTCAACGGTCAGCCCGATATCTGGGCGCGCTGGAAGGCAAACGCCTACTGAACCGCGGCCAAACCATAGGTTTCGATAACGCCACCGCCGACAAGATGGTCCAGCCTGCGGACCCGCTCTTGTTCTGTCGCGCCCCGCAACCAACTGGTTTCATTGGTAGTTAGATCTCGGCGCTCGAAGCCGCGTTCTGTCAGGCAACGGTCGACCTGATCAATTTCTCCTTGGGTGCGGGATGCGCCCTAAGTGTTATAACCAATAATGGTACCGATTAATGGAGACGTCAGAAGAATGGCTGTTGCGTAGCCGCCAATCACGGCACTGTTGCCGCCAATATCCGCTTCGGCGGAGCAGGCATTCACAGCGATCCGGGCAGAATGCAGATTGTGACCCGCCTGAGTTGGCACTGACATTTCAAGAGGTTTGGTTGTGCAAGCGGACACAGCCACCAGCACGAATGCTAATTTCTTAATCATTATTGTTGCCTGTATTGGTGCAATTTACATTGCAAGGTAGAGGTTTATTTAGATTGAATATTGATCTGAAAAATCCACCACAAGTAGATCACGGTTAAGTTTGAAAACCGTGCCAAGTAAGCCACAGCCCTTGGGTCACCCTTTTTGGTTTTCATTCGATTTCAGGAAGCTATCCCACAGATCGGGCCGTCGTTTGCGTGTGATCTGCTCTGACATTTCGTGGCGCCATTCTGCGATTTTCCCGTGATGGCCTGACATCAGTACATCGGGAATCGGGCGGCCGTTCCATTCCGCCGGGCGGGTGTATTGTGGATGCTCCAACAGACCCGAGGAAAAGCTCTCTTCCTCGGCCGAAGCTTGATTGCCCAGTACGCCGGGGATCAACCGCACCGTTGCATCGATCAAGGCCTGAGCGGCTATCTCGCCACCAGTCATGACGAAATCCCCCAAGGAGACTTCCTGAATTCCGTAATGCTCCAACACCCGTTCATCGACGCCTTCGAACCTGCCACAAAGCAGAGTCATACCGTCACAGCGCGCAAGGTTCTGCATCATCTGCTGGTCCATCCGGCGACCGCGCGGGCTGAGGTAGATCAGTGGCCAGTTGCCCTGAATGCCTGCCATCGTGTGTTCAATCGCCTCGCCCAACACATCTGCGCGCAGCACCATGCCGGCGCCACCACCGGCGGGCGTGTCATCCACATTGCGATGCTTGCCGACACCGAATTGGCGCAGATCGACAGTTTCCATCTGCCACAGCCCCTCTTGCAGAGCCTTGCCGGTCAGGCTTTCGCCCAGAACGCCGGGGAAGGCGGACGGAAACAAGGTGATGATCTTTGCCTTCCATACCCCGTGCAGATCGGGCGTGGGCGACATCAATTCGCGTGGTTTGAGCGTCGGGCGGATCGCCTTGCGACCATGGGATTTACCAGGTGTGTCAGTCATGTCGTGCCGATCAGTACGTCTTTGGCGCGGTCAATAACCGCGGCTTTTTGTTCCACCAGAGCGGCCTCATCCAAGCGCGAGCGGTTGAGGTCCAGCAACAGGGTCAGAACATCTTCGGGCAGTCTGTTATTGACCCTGGTCGGCGGCACCAGACCTTTGGCTTTGTCCCGGGGCAGGTCGAGAAACTCGGCAAACGGAGTGCCGGGCCCATAGCGGCGCAGCTGTAACTCTTCCAGCCATTCCGAGGTCACGGTGACCGAGGGCAGCCTGTCCCTGATCTGGTTCAGCGTGTCTTCCAGCGCGGGCAGGTGATCCATGTTTGACCGGAACGTCTCAAAGTCCTGAACCTGACGTATGCGTTCCAAATCGTGGGCCCACAGGCTGCGCAACCAGCCGCCGCGCTGGCGCAGAGAGAGATAGATGGTGATCTCGACGTCCTGCCCGGTAAACCGATGGCGGATTGCGTCGACCATACAGGCCGCAAGCTCTGGCGCGGCCGCATAACCCTGTTCGATGTTGCGGCTGGGGCGCAGGCCCGCAAAGTTCTCTTCGCTAATGATCAGCCCACGTTTGTCGCCAAAATCGAGCGTATCCAGAAAAGCGTGCATCTGGGTGCCGAATTCGGACAGTGTCCCTACTGTGCCATAGACGGAATGGCTGGTGGCGGCCCGTGACAGGCCGGAATTGCGGGTGCGATAGGGCAGCACCAATGCAAAATGTGGCCAGATTAGCTCGCGGTTTTCGTACAGAAAAGACTGCGCCGCAGTGGTGCCTGTTTTGTGCAGGCCCAGATGCAGCAGGACGCGGCGCATCAGATCAGCCCTTCGGGTGGATCGGCGATGACGCGGCCCTTGTCCAGATCGACGGTTGGCACGGCCTCTTGCGTGAAAGGCAGCAAAACCGTGGCTTTCAGGCCCGGACCATGAAGTTCCAGCAAATCTGCGGCGCCGTGATTTTGCACCGATTTGACCCGGCCCAGCAGCGTACCGCCGGTGTCATAAACCTCAAGCCCGATCAGGTCAGTGTGATAAAACTCGTCATCAGGCAGCGACGGCAACTGGTCGCGTCGCGCAAACAGGCGCAGCCCGTTGATGGCGTCGGCCTGCTCTTTGGTTTCAATCCCACCCAGACGCGCGGCAAAGCCATTTTTGATCGGGCGGGTCAGAACCAACGGATAACGTTCTTTGCCGGCCTCGTCTGTCAGGGGCGAGTAGGTCTCGATATCCTCTGGGATCGCGCAAAAGCTCTTGAGCCGCACTTCACCACGCACTCCGTAAGAGCCCGCAATGCTGCCTACGCAAATCAGATCAGTCATTTGGCCCTTCCGTCGTTACACATAGCCCGTCCTGCCAGTCGCCACGCGTGGCACAGGCCTCGCGCTGGTTGCTGCGTTCAAAGAACACGCCCACAATAAAGGCGATCAGCAGCAGGATGGGAAGTCGTATCAATCCAAACACGGGTTATCGCACCTCAATGGGCAAAGCTGTGTCGCGGTTTTCCCAGCCGACACGCTCCAATTCGGGCGTGTCTGACAGCTCTTCCGGCCAGCCGATGCAGAAATAGCCAATCAGGCGCCAATCGTCCGGAACATCCAGGTCGTGTGCCATCTGGTCGGGGTCCAGAATGGACACCCAGCCCATCCCCAGCCCTTCGGTCCGCAAGGCCAGCCAAATAAGGGTAATGGCCGAAACCACCGAATAGCGTCGCATCTCGGGCATTGTGCCGGCACCCAGACCTTGCCCCTTTTCGGTGGCATCGTCGCAGAACACCGCCAGTTGCACTGGGGCTTCCTGCATGCCTGTCAGCTTGAGATTGCTATACAGCGCGGCTTTCTCACCGGAATAGCCGGTCAGTGCTTCTGAATTGGCAATCTGAAAATTCTCAAGTGCGGCAGCACGGGCCGCCTCACTTTCGACGCGGATCACGCGCCAGGGTTCGCTCAGCCCCACGGAAGGGGCCAGTCGAAACGCGTCGAGGCAGCGCGTCAGCACTGCCTCGTCCACAGGATCGGTGCGAAACCGGCGCACATCGCGCCGGAGCCGCATCAACAGATCGAACTGCGTGCGAAAATCGTCGGTGAAAGCCTGATCTCGCACAGCAATCGCCTGCTTACTCTTCTGCGGTCGCTTCTTCAGCTGGAGCAGCAGCCGCTTCGGCCGCAGCAGCAGCTTTGGCCGCTTTCTCTTCCACGCGCTCTTGGGCTTTCTTGCCCGGCGCACCCTTGTTGGGGTTGTTGCGCTCGGCTTTGTCACGGGTGCCTGCAGCCTCGAGCATGCGTGCGATCCGGTCTGTAGGCTGTGCGCCCTGATCCAGCCAGTACTGAACGCGCTCAACATTCATTTTCACGCGCTCTTCGCTGTCTTTCGGCAGCAGCGGGTTATAGGTACCCAGCTTTTCGATGAAACGGCCGTCGCGCGGCATACGGCTGTCAGCCGCAACAATGCGATAGAAGGGACGTTTTTTTGAGCCGCCGCGGGCGAGACGAATTTTCATAGCCATGGTGGTATCTCCTTTGAATGGCATCACGCCAGAGGCGTGTCTTTTGGTTGAGCCGGCATGCGCCCGGCTATTTCTGGTGTTTCTTGTGGTGTCGGATGACTTCCTGAATGATGAAATTCAGAAAAGCCTTGGCAAAGTCGGGGTCCAAATCGGCCTCTTTCGCCAGGTCTTCAAGCCGTTCAATCTGTGCGGCTTCGCGCGACGGATCGGACGGGGGAAGGTCGTGTGTGGCCTTAAGCTTGCCAACGGCCTGCGTATGCTTGAACCGCTCACCCAGCGTATAGACAAGGATCGCGTCCAGCCGGTCGATGCTTTCGCGATGGTTTTTCAACAACGTCGCAGCCTGCGTCACGGGGTTGGTCATTGGCCAGTCCTTTCGGTGGTCAAAGCAGGGGTCTTTACGTCGATCCGCGGGTGCCGCCAGATCTGGCAGGGCGTGCCCATCACCTCACCGTCACGCTCGTATGTGGCGCCCAGACGTTCGGCCAACGCGCGCGAGCGGGTGTTGTTGTGCGCGACATAAGATATCGGGCTATTCACGCCCAGTTTCCGAGCCGAATAGGCGCGCGCAGCATCAGCCGCCTCAAAGGCGATGCCTTTGCCCTCAAACGCGTCCAGAATGGTCCAACCCAGCTCGGGCTCGTCCCATCCGGGTGCGTTGATGATGCCGGTCCAGCCAGCGAATGTACCGCTGGCCTTCTCGACTATATGCCAGCCGCCATAGCCCAGGGTGGCCCAGTGACCGAACCGTCCCATCAGGGACCGCCAGCATTCCATCGCCGTTTTGGGGCCGCCGACCAAATGGCTGCGCTCGGTTTCGAAAAACGCAGTCATCGCGGGCAGATCGTCCAGGTGCGGAGCTCGCAGGATCAGGCGTTCGGTTTCAACTGTGGGGATGATGTACGACGTCATGCCACGTCCACCCGTGGCAGCTCGAACACATCGCGCGCAACCCCATCAGGGAATGTCTCGCGGTCGATCTTGCGCCCGCCCAACCGTTCCGCAAGGCGGCGCGCCGGCAGATTTTCGTCTCGCATGTGGGTTTCGACCGATGACCAGCCAAGCGTGTCATAAGCCCATTCAATAATCGCACGGCTTGCCTCGGTCGCAATTCCTTGGCCGCGCGCGTCAGGCATCAGCCACCAGGTCAGCTCATGACGGGGCCAATGATCAGGATGGGCCAATCCGCATCCGCCGATCACCTCGGTTTCACCGGTCCGGCGCAGCAACCACATTCCGAACGCCTTGGTTTGCCAGTGCTCGATATTGGCTTGCAGGATTTCTCTGACCTCATCGTCGCTGCGCCCGCCACGATACCCGCCAACGGCGACGTCTGACACGGCATAAAACGCCTGATACGCGCCGAAATCATCGGGCGTCGGCGCAGTCAACGTCAGCCGAGCTGTGGTTATGATGGGGGCGCTGGTCACGTTACTTCTTCTTGCCAAATCCGCTGAGCCCCGGGGGCAGGGCCATGCCGCCGCCCATGCCGGGCATGCCACCGCGACCACCCATTGCCTTGGCCGCAGCTTCCAGCGCCTTGGGGTCCATACCGCCGGCCATATCCTCGGGCGAGGGGCCGCCCTTGCCGAACATGCCCTTCATGGCCTGTTTCAGCATCTTGCCTTTGCCCATCTTGCCCATCTTCTTCATCATGTCCGACATCTGCCGGTGCATTTTCAGCAGCTTGTTGAGGTCGCTGACCTCCATCCCGGACCCGGCGGCAATCCGTTTCTTGCGGCTGGCCTGCAGCAGTTGCGGGTTGGCGCGTTCGCGTTTGGTCATCGACTGGATCAATGCGATCTGGCGCTTGAGCACCTTGTCGTCCATGCCAGCTTCTTCGACCTGCTTGGCCATCTTGCCCATGCCCGGCATCATGCCCATCATGCCCTGCATGCCGCCCATCTGGATCATCTGTTCCAGCTGCATCTTCAGGTCGTTCATGTTGAACTGACCTTTGACCATGCGCTTCATCATGCGCTCGGTCTGTTCGATCTCCATCGTTTCCTGGGCCTTTTCGACCAAGGCCACGATGTCGCCCATGCCCAGAATACGACCGGCGATCCGGTCCGGCTCGAACGTTTCAAGCGCGTCCATCTTTTCGCCTAGACCGACAAAGCGGATGGGCTTGCCAGTGACCGCGCGCATCGACAGCGCCGCACCGCCGCGCCCGTCCCCGTCCATCCGGGTCAGGACCACGCCCGAGATACCAACCTTGGCCTCGAATTCCTCGGCCACTTCAACAGCGACCTGGCCGGTCAGGCCATCGACCACCAACAGGGTTTCACGCGGGTCAACCGCGTTGCGGACCTGCTCGACTTCACCCATCAGCACTTCGTCGATGTGCAAACGGCCTGCGGTATCCAGCATGTAGACGTCATAGCCGCCCAGCGTCGCCTGTTGCTTGGCGCGTTTGGCGATATCGACAGGTTTCTGTCCCGGCACGATCGGCAGGGTATCCACGCCGACCTGTGTGCCCAGAACGGCCAACTGATCCATCGCCGCCGGGCGGTAGACGTCCAGCGAGGCCATCAGGACCTTTTTGCCTTCTTTTTCTTTCAGACGTTTGGCCAGTTTCCCGGTTGTGGTCGTCTTACCCGACCCCTGCAGGCCGACCATCAGGATCGGAGCAGGCGGGTTGTCGATCTTCAGAACGCCGGGGTCTTCCTCGCCGCGCAGCACCTCGACCAGCGTGTCATGCACGATCTTGACGACCTGCTGGCCGGGTGTGATCGACTTGGTGACAGCCTGACCGGTGGCCTGATCCTGAACCTTTTTGACGAATTCACGGGCAACCGGCAGCGAAACGTCAGCCTCAAGCAGGGCCACGCGCACTTCGCGCAGGGCGGTCTTGACGTCTTCCTCGGAAAGCGCGCCCTGTTTGGTCAGCCGGTCAAAGACGCCAGAGAGGCGTTCGGATAGATTTTCAAACATGCCTGCGGCCTCCTTAGCCGGTTTTGATGTGGCGCTTCTCAGATAAGAAACACCGGTTAAATACGCAATTGCCCCCACGGGCGAAACTCGCTGGTGGGGGGCGATCCCTGAACAACTCAAGGGACCGGAAGATCAGATGCTTCCGGATGTTGCGGTGGCATTTAGGCTGATTGGCTGTCCGAGTCAACCTTGTCTGCGGTCAACCAGTCATTGATGGCATCAACCAGCCGCGCGGTGTCCGATCCTTTGGTGTATCGGGTCACGATGGGATGGCGCCCGGCGCTCATCCCCTGGTCCAACACCAGAACCGGCCGGTGCTGATTAGGGGCAAGAAAAGACCCCTTGGGCAATGTGCTTTCAACTTCGGCGTGGGACAGCTCGGTCAGGGGATGTTCGATGGCCTCATATCCGAAAATGGACTTTTCGCGGATTTCGAGGGTTTGCGTTGCGCGATCGAAAATGACCAGAACGCGCCTGACAAACTTGTGGAACGTCCAAAACCCGAAAGCGCCACCGCCGATGATCAAGACCAGCCCGTAGATCATGAACCTGCCTCCGGCGAGCGTGAGGATCAGGCCCAACGCGATGAAAATCACGGTGTTGAAGGCAAACAGAACTCCGTAAAACCAAGGTATATCAGTGAGGATCAACTGGGTCGGAGTATTGCGTGCGATTTTCATGGGCACACTCTAGCAGTGCAGCCTGGACATGTCTCGCGCTTGAAATCCCGCGCCCGTTGCGCGATGAGCGCCCCAGACAGGAGGACCCCATGGACGCATCATCCGCTTTTCAGGACACGTTGCCGCTCAGTTCCGACGCGCTGCTGGCGCAGTTGGATGACTGGGGGCTGGCCTATCGGCTACACAGCCATGAGCCGCTGCGCACGGTCACGGACGCCAAAGCGGTCGAGGATCAGTTCATGGTGCCCGGCGAGAATGCATTGCGCCTCAAGAACCTCTATTTGCGCGACAAGAAAAAGCGGAACTATCTGGTGACGCTGGAACAAAGCCGCGACATTGACCTCAAGGCGCTGGGCGCCGAGTTGGGCGTCGGCAGCCTGTCCTTTGGCTCGGCGGATCGGCTGTTGCAAAACCTCGGCATCCGCCCCGGCGCGGTCAGCCCGCTGGCGATGATCAACGGCGTCCCGAACGACGTGCAGTTCTTCATGGACAGCGCGGCGCAACGGGCGGACATGATCTATATGCACCCGCTGGTGAATGACCGGACCGTGGCCATGACACGCGACGACTTGCTGTCGTTCTTTGACCGGATCGGTTGTGCAGTGAGCTGGCTGCCGTAGTCAGCCCTCAAGCGCCTCTTTCAGGGCTGCGGCGACATGCGCGGCGGAGGGGTTGATGAACAGATGTTCATCGGCCTCGAACACCGGGTCATCCAGATGATCGGGGAAGGCCAGTGGTAGCTCGGTGCAGGCCAGCAGGATTGCAGTGCCGGGCGCTGCATGTTTGGCGCAGAAAGCCAGCAACCGGGCGCGGGCAGTGTCCGAAGCCCCTCCATAGAAATCACTGTCGATCATTGCCTGCATTTCGGAGATCTCAGTGTCAGGCAATCGGTCATTCGCCCGGATATCGATTTCCGCCAGCCGATCCGAATAGTTGGTGGCCTGCATCGTGACGGTTGTGCCCAACACCAGCGCCGTGACGGCACCGGTTGAGGCGGTGACCTCAGCGGTTGCGTCGAAGATACTGAGAATGGGCATTGTGACCCCTTGTCGGATCGCGTGCAGCCGCGCATGAGGGGTATTCGACGCGATTATGGCGAAATCGCAATCTGCGCGTTGCAGCGTCATCAGCGCCTCGCGGAATACCGCATCGAAATCGGCCCAGCTGGCCTCATCTCCGGCCACGCCGCGCAAGGCGCGGGTTTTGGCCTGGGTGACGGATTCAATAGTCATGGGTGGGATCGGCAGAGGGGATCCGTGCCCGCGTTGGGCGAAATGACGCCCCGCACCCTGGGCAATCGCCCGATAATAATCCACGGTCGAGGCCCAGCCCACGCCGCCCAGAATGCCGATCTTTTTCATCGTAAACGCCCAGTCTGACAAACCCTGTTCGGGCTCAGACTGGACGTTTCGCGCCTTAAAGGCCAGAGATGATCAGGCCGCCAGTTCCGAGACTGCCTTGTGGGCGTTGCTCAGCGCGGCCTCGGCATCCAGCGCCATCTGGTCGGCGGCGACGATGTCGACATCCTGAATGCCGATAAAGCCCAGCACGTGCTTTGCATAACTGGTGGTAAAGTCGACCTCGGACCCGACTGCAGTGCCGCCCGACGCGATGGCCAGCACGGCGCGCTTGCCCTCCAGCAGGCCTTTGGGGCCATCTTCGTTGTAGGAAAAGGTCAGGCCAACCCGGGCGACCAGATCGATCCAGGCCTTAAAGGCGGCGGGCACCGAAAAATTGTAGATTGGCAGGCCAATCACAATGGTGTCGGCCTTCTGCAACTCGGCCACCAGTTCATCCGACAAGGCCAGCTGATCGCGCTGAACCGCGTCGCGTTGATCGGCGGGGGTGAAGTTGGCGTTGATCCAGTCTTCGGTCAGCAAAGGCAGCGGGACCGCAAGATCCCGACGGATGATGCGCCCCGCCTCCAGATGTTTGACGATCCGGTCCGAGAGGTCGCGGCTTGTAGATCCTTCGCGGCGGGCTGAGGCGTCGATATGCAGTATGGTTCTGGTCATGTCAGGGGCTCCTTTGGCTGTGGAATTCGTGTCTGGTACCAATATGAATGTTGCGTGAGCGAACAAAACTCTGTTAAGTCAACATCCATTGTTAGAATTTGCACAGTGGAACAGATGCGATGGACAATTGGGACGAGGTAAAGACCGCCTATCAGGTGGCACGTATGGGAACCGTCAGCGGTGCGGCCGAGGTTCTGGGCGTTCACCACGCCACCGTTATCCGCCACATTGACGCCATCGAGGCGCGGCTGGCCGTCAAGCTGTTCCAGCGCCACGCGCGCGGCTATACGCCCACCGAAGCAGGTGAGGATCTGCTGCGTGTGGCGCAGGCCACCGAGGATCAGTTCAATCAGTTGGTGGGTCGGATGAAAGGGCGCGGAGACGATGTCTCGGGCGAATTGGTTGTCACTTCTCTGGGCTCATTGGCGCCGCTGGTCGTGCCTACGCTCAGCGCGTTTCAAAAGTCGCATCCAGACCTGATTGTGCGCTATCTGACCGGTGATCGTCTGTTCCGCCTTGAATATGGCGAAGCGCATGTGGCCATTCGCGCGGGCTCGGCCCCCGACCAGCCGGACAATGTGGTTCAGCCCTTTATCACACAAGAGGTCGGTCTTTACGCCAGCAAGGATTACATTGACCGCCACGGTAAACCGTCGGGGATTGATGATTTCGCCGGCCACTATTTTGTAGGCACTGATGATGAAAACAGCCGTGCGCCGTTTTCGCGCTGGTTGCGTGGGGCCGTTCCGTCTGAGCAGATCACTTTTCGCTGCACCAACAACTTCTGCATTCGCGAAGCCGTCCTTTCGGGCGCCGGGATCGGCTTTATGGCTCGGTGGGAGGCCGCCCGCGATCCCAACCTGATTGAAGTGATCGAGCCCTTACCGGAATGGTTCGGCAACCTGTGGTTGGTTACTCATGTGGATTTGCACCGCACCACCAAGGTTCAGGCGTTTCTGAGCTTTCTTAAGGAACAGTCCAGGGGCTGGCTGCCGTGAGCCCTCAGGCCCGTGGCCATCTGGCCATGCTTGCCTTTTCGGCGCTGGTTGCGGGCAGCTTTTCACTGGGGGCGCAAATCGCCAACCAAATCACACCCGAGGCGATCACGGCGGCGCGTTTTGCCATCGCCTCTGTGGTGATCGGGGGCGCGGCGTTGGTGACAACCGGTTTGCCGCGCAGCGCAGCGCAGGCGCCGTGGCGCTATGTGGTTTTGGGCGGTCTGTTTGCTACCTATTTCGTGCTGATGTTCCACGGGCTCAAGACTGCGCCACCGGTCAGTGCCGCCGCCGTTTTCACTCTGACGCCGATCATGTCTGCCATCGCGGGGTGGGTGTTGCTGCGGCAGATCACGACGCCGCGTATGGCTTTTGCCCTGACCGTTGGCGCGGCAGGCGCGTTGTGGGTGATTTTCCGCGCCGACTGGCAGGCGCTCACCGCCTTTGAGATCGGTGGCGGTGAGATCATCTATTTCTGGGGCTGTGTGGCCCATGCGATCTATACTCCGATGGTGCGCAAACTGAACCGGGGTGAACCTGCTGTGGTGTTTACCTTTGGAACGTTGGTGGCAGGGTGTATTCTGCTGACCCTGTACGGGTGGTCCGACATCCGCGCGACGGATTGGGCCAACCTGCCGCTGATCGTTTGGGTCGGGTTGCTGTATGTCTCGATCTTTGCCACGGCGATCAGTTTCGTGCTGGTGCAATTCGCAACCTTGCGGCTGCCCTCAGCCAAGGTCATGGCCTATACCTATCTGACGCCCACTTGGGTGATCCTGTGGGAGGTTGCGCTGGGCCAACCAACTCCCGCGCTACTGGTCGGGTTTGGCGCAGTTTTGACTGTTGTGGCCCTGGTTCTGCTGCTGAAGACCGAAGATCAGCCGCTTAGTGCACCGAACCCTCTGGCCGAATGACGCTTGCTTTCAGCGTAGATTGTGCCAGCTTCGGCCCAAGGCAACGCAGGATAAAGACGATGAGATCAGCACTATTCCTTACTGTTGCAGTTGCCCTGTCAGCCTGCAATCAGCCTAGCCCCGCCAACACGGTTACCGAGGTCGAATTGCAGGGCAGTTGTGAGGCGTTGGTCTCGGCAGAGACGGGTGTCCGTCCCGATGATGTTTCGGCGATTTCGACTCAGATCCAACCTTCGGGATCGGTAACAACCCTGTCTGTCGCCGGGGCACAGGCACTTTGGTTGTGCCGAGCGGATCCGTTCGGCGTGATCACCGGTGTTGAATACAGCCAGGAAGGTTAAGCTCTACGCGGCCGGCGCGCTATGTACCCTTGAGGCAGATCAAGGCACGCAGGCTCTCTTTCTTTTACCTTTAGGCAAGGGAAAAGGAGGAACCCATGTTCAGCCACATCATGTTTCCAGTCGATCTGCATTTACCACCCGAGGTGCGTCGGGCCGCCGAGGTCGCCGCAGAGGTTGCCAAATGGCAAAGCGCCAAGATTACGGTGGTCAGCGTAACCGGAAGCCAGCCCGGGGATCCCGTGCAAACACATGCGGCGATAAACAAAGAACTCAGCGCCTTTACCGAACATCTGGCCAAAGACAGTGGGGTCGAGGTTGATTGCCGCAATATCCACTCGGTCGATGTTGCGGCTGAAGTCGACAGCGCTCTGAACCATGCCGCCGAAGAGATCGGAGCTGATCTGATTGTCGTCGGGACACATGCACCACGGATCACCGATTACATCTTTTCCAGCCACGCGGGATACCTGGTCAAACACTCGAAGGTTTCGGTGTTCGCAGTTCGGTGACACCAGGCCCTAGTCGTCTGCTGCTGGCAGTTCAACTTCCAAAAACCGCTCGAACGCATCCAGATTGACCGGTTCGAACTGCCCAAAGCCCTGCATCCAGACCGACGCCGCGCGCAGGGCGTCGGGTTCCAGCTTGCACCATTTCACCCGCCCGCGTTTTTCCTGACTGATCAAACCCGCTTTGGTCAGGATGACCAGATGCTTTGAGATCGCCGCCAGCGACATCTCGAACGGGTCCGCAACATCCGTCACGGCCATGTCATCCTCAAGCAGCATTGCCAGAATGGCGCGGCGGGTGGGGTCGGCCAGGGCCGCGAATACGATGTCCAGCTGGTCAGTCATGGCCAAGACATAATCGTTTGCGACCGGCGCGGAAAGAGTGTCAGAGCATCGGGTGGCGCATGTTTTGCGACGGCAGCCGCAGGTAAAGGCGCGCACGGTCGCTCTCTGACAGACCGATGTCCCGGGCCATTCGGTCGGTCGGGGGCAGGGGAGTCGGCTGCGGGCCGCGCTTTGGCGCGATCATGACGTCGAAGATATGTTTTAAAAACAGACGTAAAAATTGCGTCTTCTGTCTTTGAGCTTGTTCCATGACTTATACGCCTTTGCTTATTTCAAAAGCATTTTGTCAAAAAACCAGAGGCGTATCAAAATCAATTACTTGACGATATATGTCTGAAAATTGCACATATTGAACATGGCGCGCCTGTTACCCCCTTTAAATGCCCTGAAAGCTTTTGAGGCGGCGGGGCGGCACGAAAGCTTCAGCCGCGCGGCTGAGGAACTGAACGTCAGCCACTCTGCGATCAGCCGCCATGTGCGCGGGCTTGAGGATAATCTGGGGGCCTCGCTGTTTCGCGATCTGCCGCGCGGGGTCGAACTGACCCTTGAAGGGCATGCCTTGCTGACCCGCATCACCGCCGCATTGGACGAAGTGGCGGCGGCGACGGAAATGGCCCGCCAACAGCCCCAAGGCGTGATCACTGTCAGTTGCGAGCCGTTGTTCGCCCAGAAATTCCTGATCCCCCGCCTGTCCAGTTTCTATGCCGCCTTCCCTCAGATCGAGTTGCGGATCGAAGCAAGCCGCGCCTTGGCCGATGTCGCGCGCCATGAGGCTGATCTGGCCATTCGCTTTGCCCATCAGGGCAGTCTCAGCGTGCCGTCCGATCTGCTTAGCGATGCCCCCCTGTATCCCTATGCTGCGCCGATGCTGTGTCCCGGCGGTTGGAACGATCCGGCACAGCTGCTGGGCCACCGTCTTTACCGGGACCGATCTGGCGACCTCTGGCCACAATGGGCGGGATTGGCGGGAATTGCGCTTCCCGACGGCCACTCCGGGGCGTGGCGCATGGAAACCGGTTTGGCGCTTGAGGCGACCCTGCACGGGCAGGGTGTGTTCCTCGGGTCGCAGGATTGTGTGCTCGACGATTTGAGTGCCGGGCGTCTGATCCGATGCTTCCCAATCGGCTTTCGGGATGGGTGCTTCAGGCTCGTTCTGGGTGCTGGGTCTGCGCGCCGTAAATCCATCAACGCCTTTCGCGGATGGCTTCTGGATGAGACCGCGCTGCTGCGGGGGATGCCGATTGACGGGAATGATCAACCATTTGGTTGAATATGCGGATTCTGCTGATTTGCATCAACCTGTCGGGATGGGGCGAATTTCAGGCAATACGAAGATTGATAAATTTACATCAAATACAGTTACTTAGCCTGCGTCAATTCAGGCACCCAACGCCGTTGACTCTGTGCCCTGCGCGCCTTAGCACCATGCCCAAGACTGTACGAGGGAAACGCCCGTGACCGATGATGACCAAAAGCAGCGTATGGCGCAGCTGGAGGCCAAGATCGCGGCGACAAAAAAGGCTCAAAAGCCCGAGACCCGTGCAGACGCCGACTTTTCCGGGGGCGAGCTTGCCTGGCGAATGGTCATCGAAATGGTTTCCGGTCTTGGGATCGGATTTGGCATCGGATACGGGCTGGACAGTCTGTTCGGGACGATCCCGATCTTTCTGGTGCTGTTTACATTGCTGGGCCTGGTCGCCGGAGTGAAGGTTATGCTCCGCAGCGCACAACAGGCTCAAGAGAAACAAACGGCGGCCGAGGCCACCGATAAGGACGAGAGGGACTGAACGTGGCAAGCGAGACCACCGCAGCAGAAGGCAGCAGCCTGGTTTTCCATCCGATGGATCAGTTCATCGTCAAGCCGCTTTTTGGCGACGGTGCAATTGCCTGGTATACGCCGACGAACGTGACCCTGTGGCTGTTTCTGGCGATTGCCGCGGTCTTTGCCCTGCTGGTGCTCAGCACCTCCAAGCGCGCTATCGTGCCGACCCGGATGCAATCGGTGGCTGAACTGGCTTACGGCTTTGTCTACAAGATGCTCGAAGACATCTGCGGCAAGGATGGGGTCAAATACTTCCCCTATGTCATGACCCTGTTCATGTTCATCGTCTGCGCCAACTTCCTGGGCCTGATCCCGACGTCCTTCACCACAACATCGCATTTCGCCGTGACCATCCCGCTGGCGCTGGCCGTGTTCCTGACCGTCACCATTCTGGGTTTCGTCAAGAATGGTGCTGCGTTCCTGGGTCTGTTCTGGGTGTCCAGCGCGCCTTTGGCACTGCGCCCCGTTCTGGCGATCATCGAGCTGATCTCGTACTTTGTACGTCCCGTCAGCCACTCCATTCGTCTTGCCGGTAACGTTATGGCCGGTCACGCCGTGATCAAGGTTTTCGCAGGTTTTGCCGCGATCGCCGTGATCTCGCCCGTGTCCGTTCTGGCGATCACCGCAATGTACGGCCTCGAGGTCCTGGTGGCCTTCATTCAGGCCTACGTCTTCACCATTCTGACCTGCGTTTATCTGAAAGATGCGCTGCATCCTTCGCACTAAGGTCTGATAACCCAACATCGAAACTTCCAATTCGTAAGGAGAAACATCATGGAAGGCGATCTCGCACACATCGGCGCAGGCCTGGCAGCAATCGGTTCCGGCGCAGCCGCAATCGGGGTGGGCAACGTAGCAGGCAACTTCCTGGCCGGCGCCCTTCGCAACCCTTCAGCGGCTGCATCGCAGACCGCGACCCTGTTCATCGGTATCGCATTTGCAGAAGCCCTGGGGATCTTTGCATTCCTGGTCTCGCTGCTGCTGATGTTCGCCGTCTAATCTGCGGAACCTGATCCTTACGCACGGGTGGGCCCAAGCCATAGCGGCCCACCTGTTGTAAAGACAACGTTCCGACGGAGGACATCATGGCGACTGAACCCATTTCAGAAGAAGTAGTTGGCACATGCGTCGACTCCCATGGCTCTGCCATTGGGATGCCGCAGCTCTGCTTCGATTGGTTCCCCAACCAGATATTCTGGCTGGTTATCACGCTGGTCGTCATCTTTCTGGTCCTGTCCCGCGTGGCTCTGCCGCGTATCGCGGCAATCTTGGCGGAACGTCAGGGGACCATTACAAATGACCTGGCTGCGGCCGAAGATCTGAAGGCCAAAGCGGTCGAGGCTGAAGAGGCCTATAACAAAGCGCTGGCTGATGCCCGTGCCGAGGCACAGCGTATTGCCGCCGAAGCTCGTGCCGAAATCCAGTCTGGTCTGGATGACGCGATTGCTCTGGCAGACGCGGAAATCGCGGCCAAAGCGGCTGAATCGGAAAAGGCAATTGCCGACATCCGTGCCAGTGCGCTGGACAGCATTCAGGTGGTTGCCAAGGATACGGCGGCTGAACTGGTCACTGCGCTGGGGGGCGAGGCGGATGCCGATGCCGTTTCCGGTGCCGTAGACGCTCAGATGAAGGGATAAGTGACATGCGGAATACTCTTGCTCTTATCCTGACCCTGGGCGCGGCCAGCCCTGCATTCGCCGCAAGCGGGCCGTTCTTTTCGCTGGGCAACACCGACTTTGTGGTGCTGCTGGGCTTCATCGTTTTCATCGCGGTCCTGTTCTATTTCAAGGTTCCGGGCATGATCGGTGGTGCGCTGGACACCCGTGCCGAGGGCATCAAGTCCGAATTGGACGAAGCCCGTGCCCTGCATGAAGAAGCGCGCAGTCTGCTGGCGTCGTACGAGCGCAAGCAGCGCGAAGTTCAGACTCAGGCAGACGCCATTGTCGCGGCGGCCAAAGACGACGCCGCACTGGCGGCGGAACAGGCCAAAGCTGATCTGGAACAATCCATCGCACGCCGTCTGGCGGCCGCAAAGGATCAGATCGCGTCGGCCGAGGCATCGGCGGTTAGGGAAGTCCGTGATCAGGCCATCACCGTTGCCGTTTCGGCAGCGAATGCGGTTCTGGCCAAGCAGATGACTGCTGCACATGCGAACAAGCTGATCAACTCAGCGATTGCCGACGTAGGTGAAAAGCTGCACTAAGCATTTGGTGTGAGCCAAGTATTAAGCAACCCGGCAGAACCCTGCCGGGTTTGCTGTTTTTAGTGGCTGATCTGCACAACGTTAACCGTGACGCTTTTGCCCCCTGTTGCCTGATCGGGCAAATAAGATAAGCTCGACCGATACTTGCTTGCCGCCGACCAATTTACGGCCAGGGTGATTTTATGATGGGACTGCCATGACTGACCTGCCAATGATCAGTGTCGTGATTCCGAATTTGAATTGCGCCGACTTTTTGGAACGCACAATCAAATCCGTGCTGGAACAAGAGTATCCTAACCTGGACCTGATCCTTGCGGATGGAGGCAGCACTGACAGTTCAATGGATATCGTGGCGCGGTACCGCGATGCGTTTTCTCACGTGATCTCGGAGCCGGATACCGGGCAGGCCAATGCTTTGAACAAAGGGTTTGCCCTTTCGCGCGGCGAGGTGATGGGTTGGATCAATTCCGATGACAAACTGATGCCTGGCGGGTTGTCGGTTGTTGGGTCCTTGTTTGCGCTTAACAAGGATATTGAATGGCTGACCGGCCGGATGACCTGTATCGACGAGCAGGATAACTTGCTCAGCATCCGGCGGCCCAAGGTTGTTTCACGCGCCCGATTTTTGGCTGGCGACTATCAGTGGGTTCAGCAGGAATCGACCTATTGGCGTCGTAGCCTGTGGGAATGCGCAGGTGCCAAGTTTGACGAGTCACTCAAACTGGCAGTTGATGGCGAGCTATGGCTGCGCTTTTCGCGTCATGCCGAGCTGTTGCCGGTACATGCGCAGATTGGTGCATTCCGTTTTCGCGAAGGTCAGCGATCCGAAGCGATGGAAGAGTATAATGCCGAGATGCTCGAGGCGATCCGGTGCGAACGGCGCCTGGAAAGCAACGCGGACGAGCTGATGCGGTCCATTCTCGATATGCCGGTGGCGTTGCGCAATCGCTCAGAGGCCGAAGGCAGTTTCCCGGATCTCAGCGCCGTGGACCCCCAACCGTTGAAACGTCTGGACATGTGGATGCATGGCGTAATGCGGATTTTCCACGGCATCTAAAGCGCAAGCCCCCGGCGGTGTCACTCTGGATGCGGTATTGGGCGTCGCCGCCTACGCCAGACTATTAGCGCCAGTACGGTGATTGCGATCTCAACGGCAAAGGTCCAGTGGTTGAGAAACGACAATATCCAGTGCGAATGGGTAGCCTGAACCGTGACAAGGGGATGTGAAGCGTCCAACAGCGGCCAGCCCCAAGCAATCTCTCCGACGATTGAATCCAGCGCCATATGCACCACCCCACCGGCGCCAAAGAAAATAAGAACAATTCCAGCTCGCGGCATTCGAAGTCTAAGCATCAATCCTGCCAGTACTATGCCGACCCACAGAATTGGCCGGTGCGTCAGGTAAGCATGGTGATGATGTGCGCGGCTATCGACCAAATAAAACCAAAGCATATCGAGGTCAGGCGCAAGTGCGCCGATCATGGCCGCTGTAAAGGCCAATTTGTCGACACCTGGTGCCGCAGTCCGAAAGAACAGATATGCGCCGGGCAAATGGCCAATGAACATCAGGTCTATCCGGTTTCGTGTTGCAGCCGCTGCTGGGCAATCGCTTCGTTGCGGGCGGCTTTCTGGTGGTCTTCCATGCTGCGTCGGACAAAGCTCAGATGTTGTTGCACGGCGTCGCGCGCCCTTTCTGGGTCGCGGGCCTGCAAGGCGGTGTTGATGGTGCGGTGCTGGTCCAGAATGGCCTGGCGCGTTGCGCGCTGCTGAAACATCATCTGGCGGTTGTAAAACACGCCTTGCTGCAGCAGATCATACATGGATCGCATCATATGCAGCATCACCACATTATGGCTGGCTTCGATGATGGCCATGTGGAACTGTGCGTCCAGATGCGCCTCTTCCTCGGTGGCGTTGCGGGTATGGACGGTCTCCATCTTGTTAAAGATCGCCTGAATGACTTTCAGATCGCTGTCCGAGCCTAGCCGGGCCGTACGCTCCGCCGCCAGACCTTCCATGTCGCGCCGGAACGAGAGGTAGTCGAATACCGCCTCGTCATGGCTGCTGAACAGCCGGATCAGGGCCGGGGAAAAGGCCGACCCCAGAACTTCGGCCACATAGATGCCTGAACCCGCCTTGGCACTCAGCAAGCCCTGCTCCTGCAACTCGGCAATCGCCTCGCGCAGTGACGGGCGCGAAACGCCCAGCCGGTCGGCCAGATCACGTTCCGGCGGCAGTCTTTCCCCGGGGCGCAGGATACCGCGCAGGATCAGCAATTCGATTTGTTTGACCACCGCAATGGACAGCTTGTCGGTCTGGACTTTTTGAAAGGGCATACAGCTATCGGTCCGGGATTGGTCAAATCATATGACCACGGTTTTGCAGCCAGTTCAAGAAGGGCCAATCACCTGTTTGAAACATTAGGTCAGCATTATTGACATTAATCGCGCGATGTCTAATCTGCCGAACGTGAGAGGGAGGAGACTAATGTCTACGAAAGACCTGTTCGCCACGCGAACATCGCGCATGAAAGCGTCAGAAATACGCGAATTGCTTAAACTGCTGGACCAGCCGGGGATCATATCCTTTGCGGGGGGCATTCCGGACCCGGCCCTGTTTCCCGCCGAAGGATTTTCGGCCGCTTTCCAAAGCGCGTTAGGGCCGGAAAGTCAGGCGCAGGCGCTGCAGTATTCGGTAAGCGAAGGCTATGCGCCGCTGCGTGAATGGGTGGTCGACCACATGCGCGAGATCGGCATTGAATGCGGGCTGGACAACATCCTGATCACTTCGGGATCGCAGCAGGCGCTTGACTACCTGGGCAAGCTTTACCTGTCGCCTGGTGATACTGCGCTGGTTGGGTGGCCGACCTATCTGGGCGCACTGGCCGCCTTCAACGCCTATGAGCCGCGTTTTGATCGGCTGAGCATCAATGGCAATCGCAGGGCTGCAGAGTACAATGCTGCAGCGGGTGAGGGCGCGGTAAAGTTCGCCTATCTGTCGCCGGACTTCGCCAACCCGACCGGTGAAACCGTCGATCTGCGCGGCCGAGAGGCCCTGCTGGATCTGGCGGATGAGTTGAACTGTGCGGTGATCGAAGACGGCGCGTATCAGGCGCTCCGCTA
Source organism: Ruegeria meonggei (assembly GCF_042768335.1). Lineage (NCBI taxonomy): Bacteria > Pseudomonadati > Pseudomonadota > Alphaproteobacteria > Rhodobacterales > Roseobacteraceae > Ruegeria > Ruegeria meonggei. Next base: position 3,828,507 of record NZ_JAXHBT010000001.1, read on the forward strand.
TGACGGTGAGGCGATCCCCCCGGTTCTGGCGTTGGAACTTGCGCGCAAAGGCGCGATCGAAGCTTGTCGGACGGTCTATTGCGGCAGCTTTTCAAAGACCCTGTCGCCAGGTTTGCGGGTCGGTTGGGTCGTGGCAGCCAAGCCAGTGATCTCGCAATTGGTGCTGATGAAACAGGCGGCGGACCTACATTCGGCAACGATCAACCAGATGGCCATTGATCAGGTGGCGCGGGCCAGCTTTGACACACATATCCCCATGCTGCGCCGGGTCTATGGCGCTCGCCGCGATGCCATGCTGGACGCGCTGGCAACCTATATGCCGGACGGTGTGGAATGGACCAAGCCCGAGGGCGGCATGTTCATCTGGGTGACCTTGCCAAAAGGCACAGACGGTGCCGACCTTCTGGCGCGTGCGCTGGACAGCGTGAAGGTTGCTTTTGTGCCCGGTCAGGCCTTTTTCCCGGATGGATCCGGCGTCGACACGATCCGGCTGAGTTTCTCAAACTCGGACGAGGCCACGATCCGTGAGGGTATCCGCCGCTTGGGGGACGTGCTGCGCGCATAAGACCGGAAAGGTTCTGTTAACCATATTGAGCCAAAGCTGGGCGCATGATCCGGTATCTGTCTCTTCTGGTGCTGGCCGCGTGTTCGGCTGGCACCCCATATTTTCGCGACCTGCCTGCAACCCGTGTGGCGGTGAACGGCAGCGTGTTTGACGTGCGCGTGCGCGGTGATCTTGCCGAGGCGGTGCGGATCAACACGCAATACGCCCCGCGCCTGGGCCCGATCCGAGATCGGGCTGGGCTGGCTATGGCGCAGGTCTCGGGTTGCCCTATTCTGGATGTGCTGGGCGATGCGGCGGTGACGGTTGGCGTTTTGGGCTGTGACCGCGCCGCCGGAGAGAGGTTGCTGCTGACCGCTGTCTCAACCCCGAATTACGAATGTGTCGATTTCGGCCTTTTTGAAGATATCGGCAAGGATTACGGCTATCAGGTGTTTGAATGCACGCCGTACTGAGATACGCGTTTTCTTGCGCAATTTCGGCAAGATGTTGTGGATAAGTCGGGATGATCTCCCACATCCTGCGTAACTGCGTTGACTCACCCCCAATCAGTTGCGCAAACTTCCAGATATAGGAATCATGGGACCAAGCGGCCATTGCGCTTTAGCAAACTGAAACTGACCGGCTTTAAAAGCTTTGTTGATCCGACCGATCTGATCATCGCGGACGGTTTGACCGGTGTGGTGGGTCCGAATGGGTGCGGCAAGTCCAACCTTCTGGAAGCGTTGCGCTGGGTGATGGGGGAAAACCGCCCCAAATCCATGCGCGGTGGCGCGATGGAGGATGTTATTTTTGCCGGTGCCGCCACACGCTCGGCCCGCAACTTTGCCGAAGTTGTTCTGACCCTGGACAACTCGGAACGTCTGGCGCCCTCGGGGTTCAACGACAACGACCAGCTTGAAATCATCCGCCGCATCACTCGCGATGTGGGCAGCGCTTATAAAACCAACGGTAAGGATGTGCGGGCGCGCGATGTGCAGATGCTGTTTGCCGACGCCTCGACCGGGGCGCATTCGCCCGCGCTGGTGGGGCAGAACCGTATTGCCGAGTTGATCAACGCCAAGCCCCGCGCCCGTCGCCGCATTCTGGAAGAGGCCGCTGGGATCTCGGGCCTGTATCAGCGCCGCCACGAGGCCGAGCTGAAGCTGAAAGGCACCGAATCCAATCTGACCCGCGTTGATGATGTGTTGGAGCAGTTGGGCACGCAACTGGCCCAGCTGGCCCGTCAGGCCCGTCAGGCCGCGCGCTATCGCGAGATTGGTGAACAGCTGCGTCAGGCCGAAGGCATGTTGCTGTATCGGCGCTGGAAAGAGGCTGATATGGCCCGCCAGCAAGCCGAAGAAAAGCTGCGCGAACGGATTACCGAAGCGTCCCGCGCCGAGGCTGACGCCCGCGCCGCCGCTGCCAAGCGGGCTGAGATCGAAGAGACTTTGCCGCCCTTGCGCGAAGAAGAGGCCATTGCTGCCGCTGTTTTGCAACGCCAGCAAGTACAACGCGATGCGCTGACCGATCAGGAAACCCGCGCCCGCCAAACCATTGAGACATTGACCAACCGTATTCAGCAGTTGGGCAATGATATCGAACGCGAAACCGGTCTGAATCGCGACGCGGGCCAGATGATCGAACGTCTGGAATGGGAAGCGCGCGAGCTTACCAAAGCTGCCGAAGGGCATGAGGACAAAGTGGCCGAGGCCGCCGAAATCGCGCGCGAGGCCGCGTCAGTCCTGCAGGACCGCGAAGATCACCTCTCCCAAGAGACCGAGGATATGGCGCGTCTGGTGGCGCGTCACCAATCGGGGCAGCGTTTGGTCGAAGACAGCCGCAAGACATTGGCCCGATCTGAAGGTGAGGAAGAAAAAGCCCGTGCCGCAGTGGCAGAGGCCAAATCGGCCCTGACCCGCGCCAGTGAGGCATTTGAAGCGGCGCAAGAGGGTGAAGAAGAAGCCCGAGAGGCGGCTGAGGCCGCCGAAGAGGCCTTGGCCGCCGCAGATGAGCTGCGCAACGAAACACAAGGCCGCGAGGCCGAGGCCCGCGCGCAACGTTCCGAGGCCGAAGGAGAGCTGGGCGCCATTCGCGCCGAGACGACAGCGCTGGCCAAGCTGGTTGAACGCGACACTGCCGAAGGTGGTCAGGTTCTGGACCTGCTGCGTGTGGCCCCGGGCTATGAAAAGGCTTTGGGAGCCGCGCTGGCCGACGATCTGCGCGCACCTTTGGTCGAGGGCGATGGTCCCTCTGGCTGGGTGCAGATGGCGGGTTACGACAGTGACCAGCCATTGCCCGAAGGGACAGAACCGCTGGCCTTGCACGTGTCGGGTCCTGATCGCCTTAGCCGTCGGATCGCACAGATCGGATTGGTCGATGCAGATCAGGGCGCGCGCCTGCAGGCATCATTGAAGCCAGGGCAGCGTTTGGTATCACGCTCAGGCGACCTGTGGCGTTGGGATGGCTTCCGGGCTTGGGCCGAGGATGCGCCCAGTGCGGCGGCATTGCGTTTAGAACAGTTGAACAAGCTAGAAGCGCTGAAACAGGAGCTGACCCGCACCGAGGCGCAAGCCGATGGGGCCCGCGCGGCACATGAGGCCCTGTCGCAGCAACTGGCCGATGTGACCGAGGCCGACCGCCGCGCGCGTGAAGCGCGTCGTGCTGCGGATCAGCGTATGGCCGAGACCGCGCGTCAGCTCAGCCGGGCCGAAGCCGACCGCAATCTGGCCCAGGGCAAGCTTGAGACCCTGACCCTCGCTGTAGATCGCCACAAAGAGGACGCCATGTCGGCCCGTGCTCAGCTGCGCGAGGCAGAAAGCGTGTTGGTGGGGCTGGGCAATCTCGACAGCGCCCGCGCCCAGGTCGAAGACATCAAACAAACGGTCGAGGCCGCGCGGATCACCATGCTGACCCACCGGTCGTCGCATGATGAACTGCGCCGCGAGGGTGAGGCCCGGACGCGCCGGACGCAAGAAGTGACCAAGGACCTCAGCGGCTGGAGGCACCGTCTGGAAACGGCTGAAAAACGGATTTCCGAACTGGCCGAGCGCAAGGAAGGTTCCGAAGAGGAACTGTCAGAAGCAATGGCTGCCCCGGCCGAAATTGCCGAAGCGCGCGAAGAGCTGAATGAGCTGATCGAAACGGTCGAGGCCCGTCGCGCTGAATCGGCAGACAAACTTGCCGAGGCTGAGCGCCAACAGCGCGAGGTCGTAATTGCTGAGCGGGATTCGGAGCGTTTGGCCTCAGAAGCTCGCGAGGCCCGTGCGGCGGCCGAGGCGCGGTGTGATGCCGCCAAGGAAAGCGTGGCTGCTACGTCAGAGCGGATTGCCGAGGATCAGCAATTGACGCCCAATCAATTGTTGAACCAGCTGGACGTGAACCCGGACCAGATGCCTGCCGCTGATGCTTTGGAAGCAGAAGTGAACCGCCACAAGCGTCAGCGTGACGCCATGGGGGCGGTGAACCTGCGTGCCGAGGAGGACGCCAAAGAGGTTCAGGAGGAGTTTGACACCCTGAACACTGAAAAGGCTGATTTGGAAGAGGCGATCAAGGCGCTGCGCAGCGGCATTGCCAGCCTGAACCGCGAAGGCCGCGAACGTCTGCTGACCGCGTTTGAGCAGGTGAACTCGAACTTTGCCATGCTGTTCAAGCATCTGTTCGGCGGTGGTGAGGCCAATCTGGTCATGGTTGAAAGCGACGATCCGCTGGATGCGGGACTTGAGATCATGTGTCAGCCGCCGGGTAAAAAACTCTCGACCCTAAGCCTGTTGTCGGGGGGGGAACAGACCCTGACAGCTACGGCGTTGATCTTTGGCGTCTTCCTCGCCAACCCGGCGCCCATCTGTGTGCTGGACGAGGTCGACGCGCCGCTGGATGATGCCAATGTCACCCGGTTCTGCGACCTGCTGGACGAGATGTGCCGCCAGACCGACACCCGCTTTTTGATTATCACCCACCACGCGGTGACCATGGCGCGGATGGACCGGTTGTTTGGTGTGACCATGCAGGAACAAGGCGTCAGCCAGCTTGTTTCGGTTGATCTGAAAAAAGCCGAACAGATGGTTGCCTGACCGATCACTGCAACGTTATGACCATCTGCCGACCCTGCAGGGTAAGCTGGCCGCATGACACGTTTTCTGATCCTCGCGCTTTTGGCCGCCGGACCGCTCTGGGCAGCCGAGTGGCCCACCAAACCCGGCGATGTCCCCCTGTCGTCAGTGGAATTGGACGGGCTCGCAGGCCGCACCCTGACTTTTTATGATGACGGTCAGTCCAAGTTTTCGGCAGGCGGGGCCTATTCGTTTACCTACGCCAGCGGCAACTCGGCCTTTGGCACCTATTCCATCGCCGAAGACGGCAGCGTCTGCATTGCCTATCGCAACGGGTTCACCCGGTGCGATCTGTATGTCCGCAGCGGTGAACGGCTGATCCTGATTGACGAAAAAGGCGATCGGTATCCGGTTCGGAGTGAGTAAATGATCGGAGTTCTGTGCCAAATGCCAATCAAATGATAGAAAATATCAAATAACTTAGTGATCTTTGGGAGAATAGCTGCCCGTTCTGGTGATATCGTACTGCGAAATTATCAAAGACGACGGAGAGTGGTGTATGTGCCGGTTTTTGGCCTGGGTAGGTGAGCAGCGATATCTGGACGAGTTGATCCAGGAGCAGGAGCAATCTCTTGTTATTCAAAGCCGAAATGCGCTGATCGGAAAAACGACGATAAATGCCGATGGTTTCGGACTGGCCTGGTATTCTGATCGTGGAACGCCGTGCTTCTACAAGGACACCCATCCGGCCTGGTCCGATGCCAATCTCAAGCAGTTGGCACATCACACCCGATCACGGCTTTTCCTGGCGCATGTGCGGGCCTCAACAGGAACCGCAACTTCGCGAAACAACTGTCATCCTTTTGGCTTCGACAAATGGAGCTTCATGCACAACGGACAGGCTGGGGGTCATGACAGAATTCGGCAGGCGCTAGACGCCATGATCCCCGCGCAATTATACGGATACCGCATGGGGGCAACAGAGAGCGAGGCAATCTTCCTGATCGCCCATGGCGAGGGTCTGAACACCGACCCAATCGGGGCTATGGAGCGCGCAATTGGGCGGGTGGAGACACTGTCCAGACAAAGTGGTGCGCTCCCATACCTACGATTTGCGGCATGCTGGTCAGATGGCAAACGTGTTTTTGCAGCACGCTATGCTTCTGACCGCTACGCACCCAGCCTGCACTACCGCGTCTGCAAGGACGGTATCATCATTTCTTCCGAGCCGCTGGATGTGGATAATGACGATTGGGTCGAGATCAAGCCCAACACGGCGATTGAAACTGAGGGTTCGTCAGTGCTGGTCCATGCATTCGACCCGTCAATTACGCGCAATCAGGAAAAGGTCGCGTAAAAGAACCAGCCCCTACAACCGTCCCAACAAATCCGCCGTTGGCCAGGCATCCGCTGGCAGCCCCAACCGCGCCTGTTCGGCCTGAACCGCTGCGCGGGTTCCGGCCCCCAAGATGCCGTCGATCTTGCCAACGTCATAGCCGCGCGCCTGCAGCTTGCTTTGCAACTGCTTCATTTGTGCGCCGGACAGACCGGGCGCCGGGTTGCCAGCATCATAGATTTGTCCGCCTTCCAGACGGGTGCCGAAATAGGCGGCGGTCAGCACATAGACAAAGCTTTGGTTCCACTCGAAATAGACGTCGAAATTGGGGTAGGCCAGAAAGGCGGGCCCCTTGTGCCCCTGTGGCAGGATCAGCGAGGCAGGCAGGTTGGCCAAGGACCCGCTGCGCGCCTGCACGCCCATTGCCTGCCAGTCGGAAACCGAACGTGGCTTGCCGGGGCCGGACAAGGACCAGTCCATCTGTGCAGGGAGCGTCACTTCTTGTAACCAGGGCTGGCCCGGTTGCCATCCCAGATGTGACAGCATCTTGCCCCCCGACATCAACGCATCAGGGGCTGAGGTCTTGAGCGAGACTGTGCCGTCGCCATCCCCGTCCACGCCGTTTTCAAGAATGTCGCGGGGCAACATCTGCACCATACCGATTTCGCCCGCCCAGGCACCGGTTGTGCGAGCTGGATCAAAATTGCGTTGTTGGTACAGTTCGATTGCGGCGAAAATCTGCGGTCGAAACAACTCTGGCCGGCGGCAATCATGGGCGAGTGTGACCAGCGCATTGCGGGTGTTGAAATCGCCCTGAAACGCGCCGTAGTCGGTCTCGAACGCCCAGAAGGCCAGCAACACGCCGCGCGAGATACCGTACTCGGCCTCGATTCTATCAAACACCGCGTCGTATTTGCGCGACATCGCCTGCCCGCGGTCAATCCGGTTTTGCGAGATCAGATGGCGTGAGAAATCGATGAACGGTTTCTGGAACACGCCCTGCGCCCGGTCGGCCTTCAACACCGCGTTGTCCTGTTGCACGCCTTTGAAAAACGCGTTGACGGTGGACTTGTCAAAACCCTGCTGAACGGCCTCGGATTTCAGCCCTTTAACAAAGGAATTGAACCCACTACCGCATTGGGCAAGGGCAGGTGTGGTGAGCAGGGCGGCGGCAACAAAGGCAGAGAGAAAGCGCATGAACGGATCCGTCAGAGAATAAAGTTGAGCCCAACCCACACCGACACGAGGCCAAGCGCAAGCCCCCAAACCCTCCAAAGCATGTCACATGCGCGGAAAACCTCTGGTGCTCCGATCTCGTGCGGGGCCTCGCCATTGACCCAAGCCAGGTCACGGAGTTGGCCGTCATAGCTGCGCGGGCCTGCGAGGGCGACATCGAGTGCACGCGCCATGGCGGCCTCGGGCCAGCCCGCATTGGGCGAGATATGGCGTCGGGCATCCGTCACCATATCAGACCAGCGCGCCCATTGACCGGACAGCGCCACGATCATCACATAAGTCAGGCGGGCAGGGATCAGGTTCAGCAGATCGTCCAGACGGGCAGCGGCCCATCCGAAGGCGTGGTATTTTTCGGTTCGATACCCGATCATGCTGTCGGCGGTATTGATCGCCTTATAAACCAACAGGCCCGGCAGCCCTGCGATCAGGAACCAGAACGCAGGCGCAATCACCCCGTCGCTGAGGTTTTCTGCGGCACTTTCGATGGCTGACCGCGCTACCTGCGCTTCGGTCATATCGGTTGTATCGCGTGAGACGATCATAGCTACTTTGGCGCGGCCTTCGTCCAGCGAGGCACGCAGCCCGTCGCCGACCGCGCGAACATGAGAGACCAGCGATTTTTGCGCCAACAGGATTGCGCAGAGGACAAGTTCAACCACCGGCCCTAGCATTGCCAGCCCGCGCCCGAGGACCACCGCTCCGCAGACCATCAGCAACACAACGGCGATCCCCTTCAGCCGTCGCTGGCTTCCCCGGTTCAGGCGCGTGTCCAGCCAGCCGATGATATTGCCCATCAGAACCGCCGGATGCCGGACCCGCGACCACAGCCAGTTCGGCTCGCCCAGGGCTGCGTCCAGACACATGGCGCAGACCAGCAGAAAGGCGGTGCTCACAGCACGGCCTCCAGCCGATCCCACCCATGGGCAGGGGGCAGGCCCAGTCGCAGATAGGACTGAGAATAGGGAAAGATGCGGCTCCAGATTTGGCCGCGTGCCAATTGGTCCTGCCATTCGGTGGCGTTGTTAACTTCGTAGAGGCGGAACAAGGGTGTGCCTCCGATCAACGTGGCTCCCTTGGCGGTGACAAGCCTGTCCAGACGAGCGGCATCCTCGGTTAGGCGCTGTCGGGTCTCGTCAGCCCAGCCGGTGTCTCGCAGCGCGCGTTCCCCGATCCGAAGGGCAGGGCCGGACACCGCCCAAGGGCCTGTTAGATCGTTCAACTGGGCGATCAGGTCGGGTTGCCCAATTGCAAAGCCCAGGCGCATCCCTGCTAATCCCCAGAATTTGCCAAAGCTCTTCAGCACGATGACACCGGGTCGCTGCGACAGACGGATCAACGAGACATCAGGGCTGATATCACAAAAGCTTTCGTCGATCACAGTCAGGGGCACACACGCATCCGCCTCGCTCCAAGTCCGCCCATCCGGGTTGTTTGGATGCACGATGACCCGGGCCTCTGCCGGGCCACCTGGCTGCACGGTCCAGCCTTGGGCGGCAAAAGCGGCGGCATGTTCGTTATACGTGGGCATTGTGATCTGCACACGGGCCTGCGGAGCAAGCGCCGGAATGCGGGCGATAATCGCTGAGGCCCCGGGTGCAGGCAGAATTGCTGCGTTGTCCGGCACAGACCAAAACGAGCGCGCCGCATTTGTCAGACGCTCAAACGCGCCATGATCGGGCAGATCGCTCCAATCCGATGGGGTAAGGCCCGACACTTCATAGGGCTGCGGGTTGATGCCGGTGGACAGGTCTATCCAGTCGGCACGCGCACCGCCATACGCGGTGATGGCACCGTCCAGCCCGCCGCCGTGGTCACGCGCCGCCCGAGGGTTCAAATCTTGGTCATGGCTTGCCATAGGGGTTCCACCGGATTCGCCTGCTTTGGCCCGGTTCAAGCGGATTTCTGCCGCTCATACAAGCAATTCCGCGTGATCACGGGGCTCTGCCGGCGCTGTTAACACTTTGTTAAGGAAATAGCGTGATCACAAACAACAAGGGTCGGCACCAATCACCACATCAAGTGCCGAGGTTGTTGCATATGAATGTTTTGATTGTTGAGAGTAACCCCGATCTGGGTCGGGTCTGGAAAAGGCATCTTGAACGGCAGGGTGCCGAGGTCACGCTTGTGACTGGTCAAGAGGCCGCAATCCTTGCGCTGTATGGCGCGGATTTCGATATCATCGTGCTGGATCTGGTGCTGGAAGCCGGCAGCGCGCTGGCTGTCGCCGATTTTGCCAGCTATCGCCGCCCAGAGGCGCGGGTGATCTTTGTCACCAACACGACCTTTTTCTCAGACGGGTCGATCTTTGCCCACAGCCCCAATGCCTGTGCCTATGTGCAAAGCGGAACGCCGCCAGAGGATCTGGCGGCGATGGTCGAACATTACGCGGCGGGTCGCTGATCGCGCCCGTGTGGCTCCATGTAATCCAGCACCGGGTTTGTCGGGATGATCCGATGCGGATTGATGCTGTCGTGGCTGTAATGATAGTGGCGCACGATGTGGTCCATATTCACCGTCTGTGCGACGCCCGGCCATTGGTACAGTTCGCGTGTGAAGGCCCACAGATTGGGGTAGTCGATCAGCCGCAGCCGGTTGCATTTGAAATGCAGGTGATAGACCGGATCAAACCGGATCAACGTGGTGAACAGCCGCCAATCGGCCTCGGTCACGCGGTCGCCCATCACATAGCGGTGGGACGCTAGACGGTCCTCAAGCCAATCGAGAGAGTCGAACAGCGGGTTGACGGCTGCATCATAGGCCGCCTGGCTGGTCGCAAAACCGGATTTGTAGACACCGTTGTTGACGTCGGAATAGATGCGGGCGTTGACCTCTTCAATCTCATCCCGCATCGCGGCGGGCCAGTAATCATCGGTATTGCCGGTGATCCCGCTGAACGCCGTGTTGAACATGCGGATGATTTCAGAGCTTTCGTTTGAGACGATCGTTGCCTGTTTTTTGTCCCACAGGATCGGCACTGTGACGCGACCCGAGTAGCTCGGATCGGCCTTCGTATAGACCTGATGCGCATAGTCGAACCCAAAAAGGGTGTCGCCAGTTGCCCCGTGCGCGTCCGTCTCAAAGGTCCAGCCTTTTTCCAGCATGTCAGGATGCACGACTGAGACCGATATCAAGTCGCTCAGACCTTTCAACTCCCGGAAGATCAGCGTTCGGTGCGCCCAGGGGCAGGCGTGGCTGACATAGAGGTGATAGCGCCCCGGTTCAGCCTTGAACCCGGCCTTGCCGGATGGACCGGCGCTGCCATCAGCGGTCAGCCAGTTGCGAAATTGCGCAGCGCTGCGTTTGAACGCACCGCCAGTGGATTTGGTGTCATACCAGGTGTCGTGCCATTTGCCGTCAACCAACAGGCCCATATCGAATTCTCCGCTTTGCGATTTTGGCAAAGATAAGAGGGTGTCTGGGCCGTTCCTATGCGAGGGCGCGCGCACAATCCCTGCGTTTGCGCACAGGTTCTGCTGGGATTTTCACGCAACAGGTTGATTTCGTGCACGTCTGTGTGACCAGCTTCACTGGATTTTTACACTCAGGGCCCCACAATAGAGTCCAGCGCGGGGGAAGAATTGGTATGAGTACTTATGTTTCAAAGGAAATCACGGCCGAACTGGTTGCGGCGCGAATCGCGGGGCTGAAGAAAACCAGCCGTTTGCGTGTCGAGTTTGGCGACAATACATTTAAAATTCTCAGATTGTGGAAAGATGGCTTCACGGTTGAGGCGGAAACCACGCCTCAGCTGCGCGGTTTGGTCGATATCTTCGATGGCGCGAAGCACATGTATCAATGCCTGATCATCGCCGACGACGATGAAGCAGGTGAGATGCGCTATGAATTCAAGCGCAGTACGGCTGCGGCCGACAAGGCTCCGCTGGATTTCTATCGTGCGCCGGATGCGCCGATTGCGCTGCTGGGGCACGAGGACTAAGGGCGGATTTCAACCACCGTCCCGTTGGAAGTCAGACTCCATAGCTTTGCCATCTCAGCATTTGACAGCGCGATGCAGCCTGCGGTCCAGTCTCCGGGCAGGGTCATGCCAACCACGCCGTTGGGTTGACCGTGGATGAAGATGTCACCGCCCGGGTCGATCCCCTGCGCATGGGCGTTTTCGATGTCTTTGGGTTGGGGATAGTTGATCCCCAGTGAAAGGTGAAACGCGCTTTGGGGATTGCGGCGGTCGATTTCGAAGACACCAATCGGGGTCTTTCCGTCGCCTTCTTGTTGTTTGTCCCCTTCAGGAGCGAACCCAAGCGCCACGTCCGCTTGCAGGACAACCGCCCCGTCCAGCGAGGCGGTCAGGAGGCGGGCGGATTTCTCAATCAATATATGGTCGACCCGCACCGCATCCGGGGCCATGGGCGGGGCCGATGGCCGCGGCCCAAAACGATGCCACCCTAGCCACGCGGCCCCTGCCAGCACGAACACCAAGGATATCAGTGCAAGCCGCCGCACGGCTATTGCAGGTCGGAAAAGGCGTGTTTCAGCCGGGTGCAAGCCTCTTCTACGCGGGCGCGCTGCGTGGCGAGGTTGAACCGCTCGAAGGTTTCGCCGCCCGCGCCAAACCCAGGACCGGATGAGGTGGCGATCTTGGCATCCTCGCGCAGGCGTCGGACAAACTCATCGTGGCTCATCCCGGTGCCCGAGAAATCTACCCAGGCCAGATAGGTGGCCTGCAGCGGCATGGACCACATGCCGGGGATGTCAGCGATGGCGGCGTCGAACAGTTTGCGGTTGCCGTCCAGATGCGCGACCTGGGCATCAACCCAAGCGGCACCCTGCGGGGTATAGGCGGCGGTTATCATGGCCACCCCCAATGCGCTGGGATCATAATCCAGCGTTTGAATGCGGTGGCGCATGGTCGCGCGCAGTTTGGGGTTGGGGATGATCATGTTACCCGTCCGCTGCCCTGCGATGTTGAATGTCTTGGACGCCGCCGTCAGCGTCACGGTCCAGGGCCGCGCATCCGGTGCCGCCACATCCATTGGCACAAAGGTGTTGCCGGGGTAGACCAGATCGTGATGGATCTCGTCCGTAACCAGGATCAACCCATTCCTCTCGGCAAACGCGGCCACGGCGCGCAGCTCTTCGGCAGTCCAGACCCGGCCCGAGGGGTTTTGCGGCGAACACCACAGCAACAGCTTTTCTGAACCATCCAGCCGAGATTGCGCGTCATCCAGATCAAGGGAATAGGTTTCGCCCTGCCTTACCAGTGGGCATTCTACCACCCGGCGGCCGGACTTGTTCACCTTGTGCGCGAACTCATGGTAAACGGGCGTGAAAATCACCACGCCGTCGCCCGGTTCGCTCCAGACATCGAGGCACAGCGCGATGGCATTGCCCAACCCTTGTGAGGTCAGAACCCAATCGGTATCGACATCCCAACCGTGGCGGTTTTTCATCCACCACTGGACCGAATTCAGGTAATCCGGGTGCATCCAGGAATAGCCAAAGACACCGTGATCCGCAGCCTCACGAACCGCTTCGATCACGCAAGGTGCGGTGGGATAATCGGAATCCGCGGTCCACATGGCCAGCCCGTCCTGTGGCGGCACGCCATAGAGCTTCTCCATCTTGTCCCATTTTGAACTGTTGGTTCCCCGGCGGTCGATCAGGTCGCTGAAAGTCATGTCTTCTCCATCTGTCTTGACGAAAGCTAGCCACAATTCCCGCAGGTGCAAGGGGGGCGTTGCGGCGGGGGCCGTGATGGCCTAAATCAGCCCCATGAAACGCAATATCCTGATCCATCCCGATCCCCGCCTGAAAAAGGTTTGCGCGCCGATTGCCGACCTGTCGGACGAGCTGCGCCAGCTGGCTGATGACATGTTGGAAACGATGTATGACGCGCCTGGCATCGGCCTTGCCGCGCCACAGATCGGCGTGTTGGATCGGCTGATCGTGCTGGATTGCATCAAGGAAGAGGGCGAAGCTCCGCGACCGCTGATAATGTTCAACCCCGAAGTGATCGCGTCTTCGGATGAGACCAATGTCTATGAGGAAGGCTGCCTGTCGATCCCCGAGCAATTCGCTGAGGTGACGCGCCCCAAGGTCGTAGATGTGGCGTGGATCGACCGTGACGGCAAAGCACAGCAGGAAACCTTTGATGGACTTTGGGCCACCTGCGTTCAGCACGAGATCGACCATCTGAACGGCAAGTTGTTCATTGATTACCTCAAGCCGCTCAAGCGCCAGATGATCACCCGCAAGATGCAAAAACTCAAGCGCGAGCAGGCGCGCTCATGACGGTGCGTACCTGTCTGCCCTGGCCGGACAAGCGCCTGCGCACCGCGGCCAGCGACGTGACCGAGATCACCGACGATATCCGCGCCATCTGGGCTGACATGATCGACACCATGGAGGCAATGCCCGGCGTTGGCCTTGCTGCGCCTCAGATCGGGGTCATGTTGCGACTGGCGGTTGTGGATGGTTCAACCGAACGCGGTCGGGCGGTGCGACTGGCCAACCCGGAAATCCTGCACAGCTCGGTCGAGCTGCGCGAGCATGACGAAGCCAGCCCCAATCTGCCCGGTGTATCCGCCAAGGTGAAACGCCCGCGCGCGGTGACGGTGCGGTTTCTGAACGAGCAGGGCATCATCGACCGCCGCGACTTTGTCGGGATCGAGGCCACCAGTGTGCAGCACCAGATCGATCACCTGAACGGCAGGATGTATTTCGACCGGCTCAGCAAGGTCAAACGCGACATGCTGCTGCGCAAAGCCAAAAAGCAGGGATAGATATGCGCGTCATTTTCATGGGCACGCCCGATTTCTCTGTCCCGGTGCTGGATGCGCTGGTCGCGGCCGGACAAGAGATCGCTGCCGTTTACTGCCAGCCACCCCGCCCAGCAGGTCGGGGCAAGAAAGACCGACCCACACCTGTGCATGCGCGGGCCGAGGCATTGGGACTGACCGTTCGCCATCCGGTCTCTTTGAAATCAGCACAAGAGCAAGATGCTTTTGCTGCGCTCAAGGCTGATGTGGCTGTGGTAGTCGCATATGGCTTGCTGTTGCCACAGCCCATTCTGGATGCGCCTTTGCAGGGGTGTCTGAACATCCACGCCAGCCTGCTGCCCCGCTGGCGCGGCGCGGCACCAATCCACCGTGCAATCATGGCTGGTGATGCCCAGACTGGCATCTGTATCATGCAGATGGAGGCTGGTTTGGACACCGGCCCCGTCCTGCTGCAGCAGGCGACCGACATTGGGCTGCAGGAAACGACTGCGCAGCTGCATGATCGTCTCTCGCACATGGGTTCTGACCTGATTGTCGCGGCTCTAACTCGCTTGCCGCACCTGACCCCTGAACCTCAGCCCCGAGATGGAGTGACCTACGCCTCCAAGATCGACAAATCCGAGGCCCGCATCGACTGGACCCGCACTGCAACTGAGGTTGATCGCCAGATCCGCGGCTTGTCCCCGTTTCCCGGCGCGTGGACAGAAATCGACGGTCAGCGCGTCAAGTTGTTGGCCTCATGCCTAGCCGAAGGGCAGGGTACGACTGGTGAGGTCCTGGACGATAATCTCACCGTAGCGTGCGGCGAAGGCGCGGTGCGTTTGCTGAGATTGCAGCGCGCAGGCAAAGGTGCGCAGGATGCAGAAGAGTTTCTGCGCGGATGGAACGTGGCGACGGGCAGTCGTTTATAAAAACAAGGGTAAGAAACCACATGTATATGACGTTGCTTGGGACAGTTATGATTGCGGCCATTGTTGGGGCGGTTTCCGAGAAATCGGGTTTTACCCGCAACGGCTATCTTCAATCGATCATCATCTGCATTGGCGGGGCGTTTTTGTTGTATTTTGCACAGTTCATGCTCGGCCGGATGTTTGGCTTTCGGCTGTGGTCCTTGGGCACGAACGCCGTTCTCGCCTCGGTCGGTGCGCTGATCATCGTCCCGACCCATTGGAGGAACTAATATGTCCGTCATCGCCCTGATCATCATCGGAGCCGCCGCAGGCTTCCTGGCCACAAGGCTGATGCGGATTGATGCGGATATCCCCACCACCATGCTGATCGGTATAGTCGGCGCGCTGGTCGGTGGTTTCCTGTTGCGCGCTTTGGTGACGATGATGGGCTGGTTGTCGGGATTTGTGGGCGCTGTTCTGGGCGCCCTGCTGGTGATCTGGATCTGGCAAACCTACCTGCGCCGCTGAACCTGGCTGTACTCAGGAACGCGGCGGGCGGCTTTTGTAGACGGGAAGCTTCCAGCCAAACAGCAGCGATCCTGCCCGTAAAACCCAGCAGATCATCGCGCAGGCTGCCAATGTTGCCAATTCGTCAAAGCCCAGACGCGCAGCCAGCACTGCGGTCATCGCACCCGCAAGCGCGCAAGAGACATACAGTTCGCCTTGTTTCAGGACCAACGGCACCTCGTTACAAACCACATCGCGCATCAGCCCGCCCAGGCATCCGGTGGTGACCCCCATCAGCACCACGATTGTTCCGGATTGGTCCAGCGACAACGCTGCGGCGCTGCCAGCTGCCACCGCGATGGAAAGCGCGAAACTGTCCAGCCAAACCAGCCAGTTATAGCGGCTTTCAACCAGATGGGCGGTAAAGAAAACCAGCACCGCAGCGCCGACAGCGATCAGGATATACGCAGGCTGGCCAACCCAAAACACCGGGTGCCGGTCCAGCAGCAGATCGCGCACCGTGCCGCCGCCCACAGCCGTCAAACAGGCGATGAAAGCAAAACCGACCAGATCCAGTTGCGCGCGGCTGGCCACCAACGCGCCCGTCAGCGCAAAAACCAGAACCGAGGCATAGTCCAGCAGCGCAAGCCCGCTCACGCTTGCGCCTTTTTTGGCTTAAAGGGGGCCATGCCCGCGCGGGCCAGCTCATCCGCCTTTTCATTTTCTGGATGCCCGGCATGGCCTTTGACCCATTCCCAGGTCACGTCGTGGCGAGTTTGTGCCTCGTCCAGGCGCTGCCACAGATCGACATTCTTGACGGGCTTTTTGTTCGAGGTTTTCCAGCCGTTCCTCTTCCACCCGAAAATCCATCCGGTGACGCCGTTCTTTACATAGGCGCTGTCCGTGACGACGATAACCTTCGACGCCCGCTCTAGTGTTTCAAGTGCGTTGATGGCGGCCAGCAGTTCCATCCGGTTGTTTGTGGTTTCAGCCTCACCACCGCAAAGTTCACGCTCTTTCAGGACGGTGTCGCCCTCGATTGCGCGCAGAAGAACGCCCCAGCCACCGGGGCCGGGATTACCAGAACAGGCACCATCGGTATAAGCAAACAACTCAGGCATGGGCCAGCACCAGAATGAAGCCGTCATACGACCCGGCCAACCCTCTGCCCATGCCAGTGGTTATGCGGTCGATCGTGAACCCCGCCGCAGCCAACGCCTCTTCGATCTCGGTCTGTGAGAAATAGGTGTAGTACCGATCCAGATCGTCGCGGTGTTCGCCTGTGCCCAGTTTCAGGCCAAGGAAAAAGACGCCCCCGGGTTTCAGGGCCTGGCGGATGGCTGCCAGGTGGCGCGGAAAATCTTTGCGAGGGGCATGTAGCAGCGAAAAACTGGCATACACGCCGTCATATTCGGCAACTTCTGTGACATCATCGAATGTGCCCAGATGGGCGTCGACGCCATTCTCGCGTGCGTGTTGGACAAAAGCCGGGGTTGCGTCCAGCGCCCGCACGGTGAGACCTTCGCGCAGGAAAAACGCGCTGTCCGAGCCGGGGCCGGACCCCAGATCAAGAACATGACCCTCACCCACAGCTTCTGCAAAAGCCAAACGCGACTCGATCTGTTCCGGGGGCAGGGGGATGCTCAGATAGGCGGAGACGCGGCTGGAATAGGCGTCAATCGTTTTCTGGTCAGTCACAGGTATACTCCGACAGCAAGGCATATCAGGACAATAGTGGTCAATAATAGACGCAGTCTGAGCCACCATACCGGAGTTAGTCGCCAATATGAAAAGACAGCGTCCAATATCAGCAAACCGGCAAAGCCATACATCAGATTGATGCCGGTGCTGACTGGCCCGCCACCGGTCTTGAAGAAAACCCAAAGCGCAGGAAGCACTGACAGCGCATAGCAGGTTGCCGCCTTGCTACCTGACGTTTTGGTGGCAAAGCCCCACAAGACACCGGACATAAAGCTCAGGATCACCGAGCCGTAGAATAGCTGGACGTAAGGCCCCACAAATCGCGACCCAAGCGTCTGTCTGCCCCAGTCGTTCAAATCGCCGTTCAGATAGGTCAGCGCGCCCCAAACAAATGGGATGAGCCCTGCCAGCCCAAGGTATAGCGGGGCTTTCGGGATACCGCTCATGCGGGTTGCCTCAGCACGCGCGGCACCTTGAATTCAACATTTTCAACTGCGGTTTCGACCAGTTCGACAGTGACATCGTAATGGTCGCGAAAGGCGTCGATCACCTCAGTGACCAGCACTTCGGGGGCCGATGCGCCCGCGGTGACTGCGACAGAGGAGATGCCTTCAAGCGCCCGCCAGTCAATCTCGGTGGCGCGTTGTACCAGCTGCGCATAGTTGCACCCGGCGCGCGATGCGACCTCGACCAGACGGCGGGAGTTTGATGAGTTGGGCGCGCCGACCACCAGCAAAGCGTCGGACTTCGGTGCAACCTCTTTCACGGCTTCCTGCCGGTTGGTGGTGGCATAGCAGATATCTTCTTTATGCGGGCCGACAATGGCCGGAAAACGGGCCTCAAGCGCTGCAATGATGTCCTTGGTGTCGTCCACCGACAGTGTGGTCTGGGTGACAAAGGCCAGCATTTCCGGGTTGCGGACCTGCACGTTGGCCACGTCTTCGACGGTCTCGACCAAAAGGACCTCACCATCGGGCAGCTGGCCCATGGTTCCAACGGTTTCGGGGTGTCCCTTGTGACCGATCATGATCATCTGCAACCCGGCCTCGGCGTGGCGCTGGGCCTCGACATGGACTTTGGACACCAGCGGGCAAGTTGCGTCGACATAGATCATCTCGCGCTTGGCGGCGCTGGCCGGTACGGATTTCGGCACGCCATGGGCCGAGAAAATCACCGGGCGGTCATCGGGGCATTCGTCCAGTTCCTCGACAAATACGGCCCCTTTGGCGCGCAGCCCGTCAACCACAAATTTGTTGTGCACAATCTCATGGCGCACAAACACCGGCGCGCCCCATTTCTGCAGCGCCATCTCGACGATCTTGATCGCCCGGTCAACACCGGCGCAGAATCCACGAGGGGCGGCAAGGTACAAGGTCAGCGGGGGCTTGGTCATGTCAGGGTCTCCATAAGGCCACAGGTAAGTCTTTTCCCGGCCTTGGTCCAGACAGGAGCGCGTCATTTACCTGACATGAATCGATGTTAGCCAATGGGTGTTTCAGCACCTAATCATTAATTAAAGAAGCGCGGCCAGGGTGGTGCATCCTGACCGCGCTAGTTCTTCCCCCGGCAGTGAGTGGCCGGGTCTTATTGTACGCCAGCTGCGACGCTGCGCGGTTCCATGGGCATTTCGCGCGGAGGCCGGCCAATCACGTCGCGCAGGTCCTCCAGTTCGATGAAGTTGTCGGCCTGGCGGCGCAGCTCATCGGAAATCATCGGGGGCTGGCTGCGAATGGTCGACACGACCGAAACGCGCACGCCCTGACGCTGCAGGCTTGCGATCAGCGGGCGGAAATCCCCATCGCCCGAAAACAGCACGATATGATCGACCCGCGGTGCCAGTTCCATGGCATCGACAGTCAATTCGATATCCATGTTACCTTTGACTTTCCGACGCCCCATGCTGTCGGTGTATTCCTTGGCCGGTTTAGTCACCATGGTGAAGCCGTTGTAGTGCAGCCAGTCAACCAAGGGACGGATCGGCGAATACTCGTCGTTTTCCAATAGCGCTGTATAGTAAAAAGCCCTGAGCATCTTGCCGCGACGCATGAATTCCTGACGCAGCAATTTGTAGTCTATATCAAACCCCAGTGCTTTTGCGGCTGCATAAAGATTCGAGCCGTCGATGAACAGCGCTAGCCGTTCGTCTTTATAAAACATAAATAGATCCTTCCGGTACAAACCAGCGCGCCGGGTGTTAGGTGAGTGGCTAAGAAATAAGCAGAGCGCTGATAAGCCCATAATTAGGGCATTTATTATGTATCGCAAGTATGCAATTCGCCGAATATTGGGAGCAGAATGAGCAATTTTTCGTCAGAAGCGGTCATCGCCTTGGGTGCAAATCTCAGTTTGAGAGGTGTTGAACCCAAGGTGACACTTCAAAACGCCATTGACGCGATTTCGCGTCAGGGGGTGGTGATTCGCGCCGTCAGCCGCTTTTTTGAAACCCCCTGTTTTCCTGCTGGGGCCGGGCCGGACTACATCAACGCGGCAGCTTTAGTCGACACCCATAAATCCCCGGCGGAGCTGCTGCAGCTCCTGCATGCAGTTGAACATGAGTTTGGCCGCGAACGGGTTCAGCGCTGGGGGATGCGCACGCTGGATCTGGATTTGGTAGGCTTTGGCGACCAGGTTCTACCGGACCTCGCCGAATTTAACCGATGGCTCGTTCTGTCGCCCGAAGCGCAACGGCAAGAGGTTCCGGGCCAGTTGATCCTGCCACATCCCCGACTGCAGGACCGTGCCTTTGTCCTGGTTCCGATGGCGGATGTGGCGCCGGACTGGCGCCATCCTGTGCTGGGCCGGACGGTTACGGAAATGCTCTCTGACCTGTCTGCCGAAGACATTGCGGCGGTCACCCCTGTGTGAAGGGTGCAATTGCGGCATTTCTTGCTTGTCAAGGCGGGGATTCGCGCTTAGATAAACCTCTTCCTGACATGGATTCAGTAACGGAGAGCGCCCAATGGCCCGCGTGACGGTAGAAGATTGTGTTGACAAGGTTCCGAACCGGTTTGAACTGGTGATGCTGGCCGCCCACCGGGCGCGCGAGATTTCCGCCGGTGGTCCGATCACCGTCGATCGCGACAACGACAAGAACCCTGTCGTATCGCTGCGCGAGATTGCTGATGAAACGCAAAGCGCCGATGACCTGCGCGAGCGTCTGATCGAGGCGAACCAGACCCAGATCGAGGTCGACGAGCCCGAAGAAGATCAGATGGCACTGCTAATGGGTGCCGAGTTGGACAAGCCTGCCGATGACGATATGTCCGAAGAGAAGCTGTTGCGCGCTCTGATGGAGGCTCAAGGCCAGGGGTAATTCCCAAACACGAAGGTGCGGACCGGATGATTTCTCCTGACGATCTGATTGCGCTGGTCCGCAACTACAACCCTAAGACAAATGCTGATCGCATCGCCCGGGCTTATGAGTTCGGCAAACAAATGCATGACGGCCAGCTTCGCCATTCCGGCGAGCCCTACTTTACCCATCCCGTTGCCGTTGCCGCTATCCTGACCGAACAGCGTCTGGATGATGCGACCATTATTACCGCGCTGTTGCACGACACGATCGAAGACACCAAAGCCAATTACGGCAAAGTGTCCGAGCTGTTTGGGGAAGAAGTCGCCAAGCTGGTCGATGGCGTCACCAAGCTGACCAATCTGCAGCTGTCCAGCCGTGAAACCAAACAGGCCGAGAACTTTCGCAAGCTGTTCATGGCGATGTCCAAGGATCTGCGGGTGATCCTGGTGAAACTGGCCGACCGGCTGCACAACATGCGCACGATCAAGGCAATGCGGCCCGAGAAACAGGTCGTCAAAGCGCGTGAAACGATGGATATCTATGCGCCGCTTGCAGGCCGCATGGGGATGCAATGGATGCGGGAAGAGCTGGAAGACCTCGCCTTCCGTGTTCTGAACCCCGAAGGCCGCCAGTCAATCATCCGCCGCTTTATCACTTTGCAGCGCGAAACCGGTGACGTGATCCACCGCATTACCGGTGATATGCGGCACGAGCTGGAAAAGGCCGGGATTGAGGCCGAGGTATTCGGCCGTGCCAAAAAACCTTACTCGATCTGGCGCAAGATGCAGGAAAAGGACCAGGGCTTCTCGCGCCTGTCTGACATCTATGGTTTCCGCATCATTACCCGATCTGAGGAAGATTGTTATCGCACCCTGGGCGCTATCCACCAGCGCTGGCGTGCGGTGCCGGGTCGGTTCAAGGATTATATCAGCCAGCCCAAATCGAACGGTTACCGCTCGATCCATACCACGGTGTCTGGGCGTGACGGTAAACGGGTCGAGGTGCAGATCCGCACCCGCCAAATGCACGATGTCGCCGAAACCGGGGTTGCGGCGCATTGGTCGTATCGAGACGGTGTACGTTCGGAAAACCCGTTTGCGGTGGACCCGGCCAAGTGGATCGCCAACCTGACCGAACAGTTCGACAGCGAAGAGGATCACGAAGACTTCCTCGAGGCCGTCAAACTCGAGATGTATTCCGACCAGGTGTTCTGTTTCACGCCCAAGGGCGATGTGGTCAAGCTGCCCCGTGGGGCAACGCCGATTGATTTCGCCTATGCGATCCACACTCGGATCGGACATGCCTGCGTTGGTGCCAAGGTGGACGGCATCCGCGTGCCGCTGTGGACTCGGATCAAGAACGGGCAATCGGTGGATATCATCACCGCCGACGGCCAGACGCCGCAGGTCACATGGCTGGAAATTGCGGTGACCGGTAAGGCCCGCACCGCCATTCGCCGGGCGTTGCGCGAAGTCGACCGCGAGCGATTCATCAAGCTGGGCAAGGAACTGGCCCGTTCCGGCTTTGAAAACGTTGGTCGCAAGTCGACGGACAAAGCGCTGGACACGGCTGCAAAGCACCTGCGCCTGAAGGATCGTCACGAATTGCTGGCTCGCCTTGGCAGCGCTGAACTGACAGCCCATGACGTGATCAGCGCTGTTTATCCCGAACTGACCCAGGACGAAGGAGACGCGATCCCCTTGCGCCGCGCGGTGATTGGCCTTGAACCGGGGCAGAAATTCGAACGCGCGCCTTGTTGTCAGCCGTTGCCGGGGGAACGCATCGTCGGCATCACCTATCGCGGCAAAGGTGTGGTTGTGCACGCCATCGATTGCGACCGCCTGTCCGATCACGAAAGCGAACCCGACCGCTGGGTCGACCTGCACTGGCATTCTGGCACCCACCCCGCTGTCTATGGTATGACGCTTGATCTGACCATCGGTAATGATGCCGGGGTGCTGGGGCGCATTTGCACATTGATTGGCGAGAAAAAGGCCAATATCTCGAACCTGGAATTCGTCGATCGCAAACCGGATTTTTACCGCCTTATGATCAGTGTCGAGCTGCGCGACCTGGAACAGTTGCATTCGTTGATGCTGATGCTTGAGGCCGAAAGTGACGTGGCTGCGGTTGAACGCTACAGGGACAGGTCCAAAACCGCTGTCGCGGCTGGCTGATAAAGGGGTGATCAGGAGTGGTATTTAAGCGCCGAGATCGACGCTCGCCTGTCCAGATTGCTTCGGAATTCGTCTACCCCCGTGGCGGATGGACCCGGGCCTTTCATTACGTCAAACACCGTGTTCGCCGCCTGCCGGATTCACCGGAACGCATTGCGCGCGGGATCGGGGCAGGGGTGTTTGCGGCATTTACCCCGTTTTATGGGCTGCATTTTGTGGTTGCTGCCCTGTGCGCGCGGCTGATCAATGGCAATATTCTGGCGGCGCTCAGCGGCACGTTTTTTGGCAATCCGCTGACCTATGTGCCCATCGGGGTTGTTTGCCTGCAAACCGGGCATTTCCTGTTGGGAACCGATTTTGAAGAAGGCGAAACGCATAGGCTGATGCGCACCTTCGCCAACGCCATTTATGATCTCAAGGACAACTTGGTCGCCCTGTTTACCGATCGCGTTGCGGATTGGCACGGGTTGGGCATCTTCTACCACGAGGTGTTCTATCCCTATCTTATCGGCAGCATTTTTCCCGGTCTTCTTGCCGCGGTGATCTGTCATTATCTCAGCCTGCCACTGATCCGCACGTACCAGCAGCGACGCCGCGCCCGGATCAAGGCGAAGTTCGAAGAAATCAAACGCTTGGCGGAATCCAAGACTGCCGTTTCTGTGACAAACCCACTAGGCTCGGGCCGGAAATCGGGAAAGGAATCGGGTGATGTCTGACAATCAACTGCGTCTGGGCGTAAACATCGACCACGTGGCAACCATTCGCAATGCCAGGGGCGGGGCTTACCCGGATCCGATGCGCGCGGCAAAACTGGCCGAAGAGGCGGGAGCTGACGGTATAACGGCGCATTTGCGTGAAGATCGGCGTCATATCGTAGACGAAGATATCGAAGCGCTGATGGACGCTCTGACTGTGCCGCTGAACTTTGAAATGGCAGCCACGCCCGAGATGCAGAAGATCGCACTGCGCCACAAGCCGCATGCCGTCTGCATCGTTCCCGAAAAGCGCGAGGAACGCACCACCGAAGGCGGGCTGGAAGTCGCGCGTGAAGAAAACAAGCTGGCCCATTACATCGCCCCGCTGCGCGAGGCTGGCTGTCGCGTGTCAATCTTTATCGCCGCCGACCAGCGTCAGATTGAGGCCGCCCACCGTATCGGCGCCGAGGTGATCGAACTTCATACCGGCGCTTATTGCGACGCGCATGCAGACGGTCATATGGATGAGGCCGCGCGTGAATTGGACGCCCTGCGCGACATGTCCGCTTTTGCTCATTCGCTGGGTCTCGAAGTGCACGCGGGCCATGGCCTGACCTACGACACGGTCAAACCCGTGGCGGTCTTTCCTGAAGTGCGTGAACTAAATATCGGCCACTTTCTGATTGGCGAAGCCATCTTCCGCGGTCTTACCCCAGCAATTTCTGAGATGCGCCGCCTTATGGATGAGGCGCGGGCGTGATCACCACAGGGTTTGTCGCCATCTGGTTGGCCTGGCTGATGGCCGGAGGGTCTCCCGGCCCTGCGACCATGGGTATCGCCGGAACCGCCATGAATGAGGGGCGCACCGCAGGCCTGGCCTTTGCGCTAGGCATCTGCGCGGGGTCGGCCATGTGGGGTGTTGCTGCTGCATTGGGACTGTCTGCGATTATGCTGGCCAATGTCTGGGTGTTTGAGGTGATCCGCTATTTTGGTGTGGCCTATCTGGGCTGGCTGGCGCTGAAAGCCCTGCGTCGCGCCATGAGCTCGGATGAGGTTGCGCTGGGCAACCCGGTCACCGGTTCACTGAGGGCGATCTTTGCCAAAGGCGCGGCTATTCACCTGACCAACCCCAAGGCGATCCTCAGCTGGGGATCGATCTATGCCATCGTGGCCCCAAATGACGCCAGCTTGTCGATGTTGTTGGGCTATTTCGGCCTGCTTTATGCCGGGTCGCTTTTTATCTTCATCGGCTACGCGTTCCTGTTCTCATCCGAACGCATGGTCCGCGCCTACCGCCGCGCCCGCCGCTGGTTCGACTTTGCGTTTGCAGGGTTCTTTGGAGTGGCGAGCTATAAGATCCTGACGGTGCGGTTGTCGTGAGTGAAAAGGTAGCCTACCGCAGGTGACAGACCACTGAAACAGGGCAGCTTTCCAGGTCGCTTTTAAAAACCTCCTAATCAACAAACAGAGTTAGACATGAGTTCGAGCATTCTCAGATTTTCACTTGTTTTCACTTTGGTCAGCATTGCTATCCCGTTGTTCGTTTTTGCGGCTAGCGCCGTGTTTGATGTCGATTTGTCTGGCAGCTTTGTTCACATGGTACCGTTTATAGCTGGGGCAATATTCGAGGGTCAGCGATATGCGCAGCAGTTTGACGAAATGCCAGCCAAGTCTGAAATGTGGAATGCGGCTCTTATTATGGCTTGCGTGGGAATGGTGATTTCTCTTGTTTGGGCGGCCTTGCTGTTTTTCGCGCTGCCTTCGTTGTCGGCCCCGCTTCGTGACATCCCTATTCTGTTTTTGGCTATCGGCTTTTGCGTGATTCTGCTTATTGCTTTTTTGATGTGTCGTGTGTTTGTCGCATTAGGGGCGCGCACGTACCTTAAAAACAGCAGGCGATCGACCTGATAGTCGCGTAGTTGTTGCCGCTGTCGGAGCCACCCCAAAAAAATCTGAACGTTTTATGGACACGTTCTAATCGTGCGATCAAATACCCAAATACCGGCACTGCCAAAACAGCGCACTAAGGTGAGACTATGCTATGAAAACACCAAGCCTTTGGCTCTTTGCCCTGTGGCTACTGCTAATCAGGTTTTCGCTGACATTGATGTTCGCGACAATTGAAATTCTGTTCAGGTATGATCTCACTCCACCGGGCATTCCGGTCATCTCAGCGGTATTGGCAGCTATGATCACAGCGCAGAGTTTTGCCCGCACGGCGCGCCGCACATTAAAGCTGCGGGAAATCGTGCGGTTTGCTGTTTTGGGCGCTTTCGTCTTTTACGTCGTAAACTGGACAGCGCTCCTTTTGATCGGGCAGGTGCTTCAATTCTACAGCAGCGCCTCGGAACTCAAAATGTCCCTTCTCGTTGAGGCGTATATGGCTTTTTACGCGCCTCCCCTACTGTATCGCACTCTGGCAATTGATATAATTTTGGTTTCTGCAGCGTTTATCGTGAATGCAGCGCTGGTGCCGCTTGCGGTGAAAACCGAACTGAAGGCCATGCAACGGGTTAAACGTAAAGAACAACCACAATGATCCTCAAGGCGATGCAGTGGTGAAGCCAATGAAGACCATATTGGCGACGAACGCAGAGGCCAAGCTGGATCGTTTGACCTTTGTTGCGTTCCTTTTTTCGGGACTGTCGTTTTTGTCGCTGATCAAATGGTGGTTTGATGTGACATGGCCCCTCGCAACGCTGCCTTTGGGGTTGGCCCTGGCGACGGCTGCGTTTTTTTATGGAGGCAAAGCGGGAACAAGGGGAAGGCAATGCGGACCATCGGTCAAAAGCTGGGTTCTTGCCCGGAAAATGATCTGGACCACCTTAGTTTGTGTGATCTGCGTTTTTGCGATTGCGTTGGTATTTGGGGATGCAGTTGCACCTAATTTTGGCTACCGGGCTTGGCTGTCTATTGGGCTAGAGCTTGTACTTTGCCTCGCCGTGTCGTTTGTCTTTTGTCGGTATGCATTTGTTGCCGGAGTAAATCGTGGGTACGCTGCCTTTTTGAAACAGGGAAATCGCAACCAATGATCCTCGGCATCGGCACAGACCTTGCGAATATCGATCGCATTCAGGGCACGCTTGATCGCTTTGGCGATCGCTTTCGCAACCGTGTCTTCACAGACATCGAACAGCACAAAGCGGAACGTCGCGCGGATACGGCGGGCACCTATGCCAAACGATGGGCCGCGAAAGAGGCGTGTTCCAAGGCATTGGGCACAGGTCTGCGGATGGGTATCGCCTGGCGGGATATGGCCGTCTCAAACCTTGATACCGGTCAGCCGGTGATGCAGGTGACCGGCTGGGCCGCGGAACGATTGGCAACGATGACGCCAGACGGGCACGAGGCGATCATTCACGTCACCCTGACCGATGATCACCCTTGGGCGCAGGCCTTTGTGGTGATCGAGGCGCGGCCACGCCAAGAAGGTGCTGCACAGCCTTGACTTGCCCCTGACCGACCCGCATGTAGCACCCAACAACGCAAGGACTGGAGAGCAGAATGGCCGAAGAAGCCAAAACCGGAAGTGGCATCTGGGAGACGATCAAAACCATCGTCTACGCACTGCTGATTGCGGGCATTTTCCGAACCCTGTTCTTTCAGCCTTTTTGGATTCCGTCAGGTTCGATGAAAGAGACCCTGCTGATCGGGGATTTCCTATTCGTCAACAAGATGGCTTATGGCTATTCGTATGCGTCGTGCCCCAGCCTGATCATTCCCAGAGTTGGTCTGAATATCGATGCCGAGGATGTTTGTGGCTGGATGAAGAGCGACGACAATTCCCGGATCTGGGGCGGTGAGCCTGCACGCGGCGACGTCATCGTTTTCCGCCATCCAGTAAGCGGGCGCGACTATATCAAACGGCTCATGGGCCTGCCGGGAGACCGCATTCAGGTCCGTAACGGCCAGGTCATCCTAAACGGTACGCCGGTTCCGCAACAGCCCGATGGTGTCTTCACCGAATTGTCAGAACCGCAGGGCCCGCAACGCCTGCGCCCGCGCTGTGAAAATGGACCAGTTGGTCTGGGCGGTCTTTGCGAAAAGTCCCGTTTGATCGAAACCCTGCCCAACGGCGTATCCTACGACGTGCTGAATATTGGCGAGCAGGGCTCCGACGATACCGGCATCTACACCGTGCCCGAAGGCCATTATTTCTTTATGGGGGACAACCGCGACAATTCCAGCGACAGCCGTGTACCGCAATCTGCGGGTGGGGTCGGTTATGTGCCCTATGAAAACCTGATCGGCCGGGCCGACCGGATCATGTTCTCGTCCGCTGGCCGGTCGATGCTGTTCTTCTGGACTTGGCGCGGGGATCGCTTCTTTAAGGCGGTCAATTGAAGCTATCGGCTGAGATAAAAGCGTTCCAGAAGCGTTTGGGGTATGAATTCAAAGATCCTGAACTGCTGGTGCGCGCACTGACCCATGGCTCGGTGTCCTCAGCAACGCGACCTGATAACCAACGGCTGGAGTTTCTGGGCGATCGTGTCTTGGGCCTTGTTATGGCCACTGCGTTGCTTGAGGCAGACAAGAAAGCGTCAGAAGGGCAGTTGGCGCCCCGCTTCAACGCATTGGTTCGTAAAGAAGCCTGTGCCGACGTTGCTCGCCAGATTGATCTGGGTGAGGTCCTGAAACTCGGCCGGTCCGAGATGCTGTCGGGTGGCCGTCGAAAGCAGGCCCTGTTGGGCGACGCGATGGAGGCTGTGATCGCTGCCATCTACCGCGATGCCGGATTTGAGGCCGCAGGTGATGTGATCCTGGCACTGTGGGGCGACCGCATCCACAATGTTGAGGCCGACGCACGCGACGCAAAAACCGCGCTGCAGGAATGGGCGCAAGCGCGGGGGCAGAAGCCGCCCTCCTATGTCGAAGTAAGGCGCAGCGGCCCGGATCACGCCCCGATTTTCACCATTGCAGCCCGACTGCAGGACGGTACCGAAGCCCAAGCCACCGCTGGATCAAAGCGGCAGGCAGAACAAGCAGCCGCCAAGGCCCTGTTAGAGCGTTTGGGGTAATGTGTCGCTGCCTAGAAAAACTGATCGTTGTGGCCTGAACGGGCAGCACAATATGAAAATCAGACCTGCAATCCCTTCTGATGCTTCCAGCCTTGCAGCGCTGTCGATTGAGGTTTGGCTGGCCACTTATCAGCGTGATGGCATCGGCGCATTCTTTGCTAATTATGCCTTGAACGAATTCACCAGCCAACGCGCCAAGGCGCGCATCGCCGATCCAACAGAATTTCTAGCCGTACTAGAGGCGGGATCAGGGTTGATTGGGTATGTCGCCGTCGCGACTGATAGAACGCCTCCGCTGCCCGGTGTAGGTGGCCCGGAAATCTCAACCCTCTATGTTCAGCCGAGACACCAGGGCAAAGGCGTTGGCAAGGCGCTGCTGAACACCGCGCTACAACACTGCCGTGAACTTGGTGGTGAAAGAACCTGGCTCACCACCAATTCCGAGAACACACCCGCGATTGATTTTTACCTGTCACAGGGTTTCGAACATATCGGCACCACAAGCTTTCGGATCCAGGATCAGGCCTATCCCAACCATGTGCTTGAACTTGATTTGCGCCAGGATCGGGCAACAGGAGCCTTTAGATCACCCGAATAAACTCTGTCAGCCCGGTTTTCTGATGCTCGATCACATGGCAATGAAAGGCCCAGTCGCCGGGATTGTCCGCAACCAGCGCGATCTCTACCACCTCATCCTTTAGCAGCAGCATGGTATCAGTCATCAAAGGCGGCAGTTTTCGCTGGTTCGAGCGGATCGGCTTGAAGGCCAAACCATGCAGGTGGATCGGATGTGTGTTGGGGGATTCGTTGCGCAGGCGCAGCACATAGGTCTTGCCCATTTTCAAAATCGCCAAAGGACCCACATCCTGCGCCGCATCCCCTGGCCAAGGTTTGCGATTTATTGACCAGAAGTTATACCCGAGCGTGCCACAAAAACCGTTATCCGGAATGCCGCCTTCTGGCGTCCAGCCAAAAACAAACTCATGCAGTTCAGCATTGGCCAAATCGGGTTTGGCAACCGGATTGGCGGGCAGGGGGCGCAACTCACGCAGATCCCGAGCCTGCGATTGCCTTATGGCCCGCAGCCGTACCATCGCCCTGTGGGGTTGCCCCGGCAGTTTGACAATCAGATCGACGGTCTGACCTTCGTCCGTGGGCATCGCCACGGCAATATCGACGCGCTGCCCGGGTCCGACCAACAATGGCGTTTCTTTGACGGGCAGTGGCACCTCACCTTCGATCGGATGACCGTCCCAGGCGATGATCCGTGCGTCCGAGGCCGACAGATGCAGCTTGTAAGTCCGGGTTGTGTCCGTATTGACCACCCGCAAACGCACCAATCCCCCGGCCGCATGGTCATAGGTTGGGCTTTGCAGCCAATTCACAGTATGGACATTGCCGAAGGTTCCGGACCGCGCCGCGCCACGTTGGGTAAAGGCTGGTAAAAAGCTGCCGTCGTCATTCAGCCGGAAATCGCGCAGGTTTATGACCTGTTCGCTATCGAAGCCAGGGTTTTCAGGTTCGGCAATCACCATCACACCAGTCAAGCCATGCGCCATCTGTTCCATGGTCATGCAATGGGGGTGGTACCAGTAGGTGCCCGCATCCGGCGGTGTGAACTCATAGGTGAACAGCTCATTTTCGCCCATTGGCATCTGGGTCAGATAGGGCACTCCGTCCATCGCGTTGGGTATGCGCAGCCCATGCCAGTGCATGGCTGTGTATTCGGGCAGCGTATTGCGAACCGGCAACCGCATCACCTTGCCCTGCTTTCCGTACAGCACCGGCGGAGGTGCGTCCGGAGACAGGCTGACCATGCCATTGGTGATCTGGCCGCCGCGCAGCGCAAAACTGGCAGGCTGCAGGATCAGCTCTTTCACGTGGCTCGCTGCCACACCATAGCCCCCTATACCCAGCGCCCCTGCAGCGGTTGCGCTGCTCAAAAGAAACTCACGACGGTTCATGTCTACCTCGCGTAAAGGATCATCGCCTGGCTGGGTTTGGCGTGGCGCAGTCATAGTCCTGCCACCCTCTGCGCATGGCGGCAATGCGACAAATCCCTCTGGCCCGCCACGCCATTCTGCTATAGGGGTGCGCACTTGCAAACAGGATCGCATTGACCATGACTACACGCGCCGGATTTATCGCCCTGATCGGAGAGCCCAACGCTGGCAAATCCACCCTGCTGAACCGCATGGTCGGGGCCAAGGTCTCGATCGTGACGCATAAGGTGCAGACCACTCGTGCCCGTATTCGCGGCGTGGCGATGGAAGGTGACGCGCAGCTGGTCTTTGTCGACACGCCGGGCCTGTTCAAACCCCGTCGCCGTCTGGACCGCGCCATGGTCGCTGCGGCCTGGGGTGGTGCGGCAGATGCCGACGTTGTCGTTCTGATGGTTGAGGCGCATCGTGGCATCACCGAAGGCGTCGAGCGTATCCTGGAAGGGCTGAAAGAGATTGGTCAGGGTCGCAAAGTCGCGTTGGCCATCAATAAGATCGACCGGGTTCAGTCCGAGGTCCTGCTGGCCCTGACCAGCGATCTGAACGCGCGCTATCCCTTCTCTGAGACCTTCATGATTTCGGCTGAAAAGGGCCACGGCGTTGGTGACCTGCGGACATGGCTGGCCGGTGAAGTGCCCGAGGGTCCGTGGCTGTACCCCGAAGATCAGATCGCGGACTTGCCGATGCGCATGATCGCCGCCGAAATGACCCGCGAGAAACTGACCCTGCGCCTGCACCAGGAATTGCCCTATCAGCTGACGGTCGAGACCGAAAACTGGGAAGAACGCAAGGACGGATCAGCCAAGGTCGATCAGATTATCTATGTCATGCGCGACGGCCACAAGGGCATCGTGCTGGGCAAGAAAGGTGAGACGATCAAGGCCGTGAGCCAGGCCGCACGGGCCGAGTTGGAAGAATTCCTGGATCGCAAAATCCACTTGTTTCTGCAGGTCAAAGTCCGGCCCAATTGGCTGGAGGAATCCGAACGCTACTCGGAAATGGGGCTGGATTTCAAAGACGGAAACGCATGACGCGCCTGACGGCAGATTTCTGGGTCCACGCCTATCTCGCGCGGCTGCGGTTTCTGGAAATCCCGGCCTTTGTGGTTGCACACGGAGACGACACCGCAGGCGCGGTTCTGGTCAAACTGAACACTTTGGACGGCCAGGCGGTGGCGTTCCAACGCAGCTTTGATCTAATGAGCGGTGATCGCAAATGGGTTGAGTTGTCCTCAGGCCCTGAGGGCGACGTGGATCAGGCGATCCAACGCCAACGCAGCTTTGACCCTGATCTCTGGGTCGTTGAGGTTGAGGATCGGGAGGGGCGGCATTTGTTGGGGGAAGAAGGGCTGGAGTAGCGACTCCATTAATGGCTGCTTCGAGCCCAGAATGACCAATGCGGCAATTTGTATTGGTGTCAGCTTTGAGTAGGGCTATAATCTTGTCGCGTTGAGGCTTCTTCGAGACGTGTTTTGAGACGGTCAACAACATATTGCGCTGTTTCAATATCATCTGGCGACAGGCCTTCCGAGAGTTCATTCACCCATGGGATTTGCCTCGCAATCGCGGCTTCGTACACCTCCTGCCCCTTTCGAGTCATGACAACCAAGTGCGCGCGCTTGTGGTGTGGGTTCGGCTGAAACTCCACTATGCCTTCTTTGCTCAATTCATTGATGATCCGTTGTACGCCCTGCCGGTGAACACCCATCGTCCGTGCATGCCAGGCAACGGATTCCGGCCGATCCGAATAAGCAATGGCGCCAAGGATCTGCCATCGGGCACTTGTCAGACCGAGTTCTGATACGAGGCGATCACCGGCAAGCTGCAATCGACCGTTCAGCCGAAACACATCCAGTATCAACGCTGTTACGGCTTCTCCTTCTTCGGTCCTTCGCGCGTCCGTCATATCGGCTCCTCATTTTTTTGACAACATATTGTCATTTTGTTTGATGCTTCTTAGATATGACAACACGACACCAAATTGAAGTTGCTTTCAAGGAGTACCGCAATGGTCAGTTTCAAACCCCTCGACCCCGAGTTTCCCATTGAACGGCAATTGGGCATCGACGCCGGACCCATCGTTCTCGTCAATCTCTTCACAGTCAATCCCGTTGATCAAGTCGCCTTGGTAGAAGCTTGGAAGAGCGATGCCCAATGGATGAAAATGCAGCCGGGTTACATCAGCACCCAGCTGCATAAGGCCATTGGTGACGGCAGCATGTATATGAACTACGCGGTCTGGGACTTTGTCGCGGATTTCCGCGCCGCGTTTTCAAACCCCGAGTTTCAGCAGCAGCTCAGCCACTATCCCTCAAGCGCTGTGACCGCACCCCACCTGTTCGAGAAGGTTGCGGTGCCGAATTGCTGCACGGCCTGACGAAATCCTTTCCAAAAAACAATTTGAGGGAACCGCTATGAAAACAAAGATTCACGCCATCGCGGGCGGCATCGGCTTTGTGATGATCCTCCTCTTCTGGACATCAACGGTCACCAGCGAGCTCTTTGCGAGCCATGAAACAGTCGCAACCTCCAAGGCTTTGATCCTAAAAGGCATGTTCATCCTCATACCGGCAATGGCGATTGTTGGCGGATCGGGCATGGCAATGGGTCGGAAGCGCAAGGATGCGCTGACGAAAGCCAAGAAAACCCGCATGCCTGTCATTGCGTTGAATGGTTTGCTGATCCTCGTACCCGCCGCCTGGTTTTTGGCTGGCAAAGCCGCTGCTGGCGAATTCGACAGCACATTTTATACGATTCAGGTGATTGAACTAATCGCCGGGGCGGCCAACCTCACGATGATGGGACTGAACATTCGTGATGGCTTGCGAATGACCGGCAAAATTCGGAGGCCCCGCTGAAGATGTGGTTCCATCCCAAGCATGGCCAAATTGCCGACACTCGAGCAAACGCAGCGAATTGGTGCTATGTCCGCAGAGCATCCTTTAGTCCACACCATTGAACTTGTCCTTTAGTATAGCTCTTGAAACCTAACATCCTTAACGCTTGCAGAATTCGGCTCATCACGGTCTTGTGCCCTCATACTGACGCAATCACGAACAGGACCCGCACTTGGACTGGCGCGATCACGGCATCCTTCTGACTTCTCGCCGCCATGGCGAGACATCGGCGATCATCGAAGTCTTCACCGAAGGCCACGGGCGACATGCCGGAGTTGTACGCGGTGGAACCAGCCGCAAGATTGCGCCGATCCTGCAGCCCGGCGCACAGCTGGACGTGCTTTGGCGGGCGCGGCTTGAGGAACATCTCGGTAGCTTTCAGGTCGAACCTCTCAGGTCGCGCGCAGCGGCAGCGTTTTCGGGGCGGCTGGCGCTGGCCGGGTTGAACGCCAGCGTGGCGCTTTTGTCCTTTTGCCTGCCCGAGAGGGAACCACATCCGGCGATCTATAAGCAGACCGAACAGTTGATGGACCTGCTGGGGCAGGATGAGATCTGGCCGCTGGCCTATCTGCGCTGGGAACTGGCACTGCTCGAGGAGTTGGGCTTTGGCCTTGATCTATCGGCCTGTGCCGTGACCGGTGCGACGGACGGGCTGATCTATGTTTCACCCAAAACCGGTCGGGCAGTCAGCGCCCAAGGCGCAGGTGAATGGGCGGACAAACTGTTGCCTCTGCCGCCCTGCCTGCGTGGCGAAGGCGCTGCGCCGGATACCGAGATTGCAGACGGCCTGCAGACCACCGGCTATTTTCTGGAACACCGTTTGGCCCCGTCTCTGGGCCATACCCCGCTGCCCGAGGCACGGGCGCGATTTGTGGATCAGGTCATTCGGCGGCTTTGAACATCATCTCGTGCCCGTCCTCATTGCGCAGGATCAGTACGTCTCCTGAGACTTCGGACTGGGTCATCGCCATCAAGACGGCAAAATAGAACCCTTCATCCTCGAGCCCGGCGCAGGCGGCGCGGGTGGAAATCAGGTCCTGCACTTCGAACCACGGGTAGGGCGCGCTGAGGGTGCCGTTATAGCTGTTGCAGGGGGCGTTGCCGGTGATCTTGCCTTCTTCAGGAAAGCGCAGCAGGGCGCTGGCCTCGAACGGGCGTCCATCAATTTCCTGCAGCACCCATGTTTGATCTGCAGCGCCGTAGGCGGCAACGGTTTCATCCCGGTCGCACTGGAAGAGGGCCATCAGGGGCAGCATCAGTATCAAGCGGATCATAAGGGGTCTTAGCCTATGGCGTGTGTCAAAGGAACGGGTTGCTGTGCTCTCAATAGGGCAGCGCACCGCTGAGCAGTTGCTCGCGCACTTCCGAACGGGGACGCCAGTTGTATCGCGTGTCCTCGCGGACCGGTGCCCAGAACAGGGTGCCGCTGTTGCGCCAGGGGTCGAGGATGAGTTCGTCATACATCGAATCTTCCTTGGCACTGATCAAAGCCGAGTGGTGGATGATACGGAATGGTGTCGGCGGAGATGTGGCCCAATGCATGTCCAGCGTACGGAAATTTTCCTGCCGCAAGCGCCCGGTCATCGCCTGGGCCCAGTCGTTGCACAGTCCCTTTTCACGGAACCCGTTGATGATCTTGGCGTTGTGGATGATGGCGGGATCGGTGACGTCCCAATCCAACGCCAGCTGCTGCGAGTAGGTGTAAGCGATAGTAGCGGCCTGCCGCGCCTCGACCGGGTCGACATTTGGCCCGAGGTTTTGGATCGCCTGTGCCAGATTGGTGATGTCGTTCTGGCTGGCAGTCGGTTGCGTGGTCGCGCAGCCAGCCAAAGCGATTGCAGCGAAACTCGCCCATAGTGCAAATATCAATCGGGTCATGTCGTGTTCAGCAATTCCGGGCTGTGGGCGTTCCGATGGTTGCTGTATCGGGGTTCTGGCGGAAATCAAAGGGGGAAGATTTGGTGCTGGCGGGTCAGGACTGATCCCGTGCTGTTTGAGTAAATCGGTTTCGGCTTGTACAGGGGATCCTGAAACCACCTGTGAAAGAAAAAGACCCGGCACAAAGGCCGGGTCAGTTGGGGAAACAGGAGTGCCGAAAAGGGTCACCCGAGCAAACGTCGTGCGATGACCTGTGCCTGAATTTCGGCGGCTCCCTCAAAAATATTTAGAATGCGTGCGTCGCATAGAATGCGACTGATCTTGTATTCCAGTGCAAAGCCGTTGCCGCCGTGGATTTGCAGGCCGTTATCGGCAGCAGCCCAGGCCACGCGGGCACCCAGCAGCTTGGCCATCCCGGCCTCAAGATCGCAGCGATGACCGTTGTCTTTTTCCCAAGCCGAGAAATAGGTCAGTTGTCGTGCGATCATAATCTCGACCGCCATCATCGCCAGCTTGCCGGACACGCGGGGGAAGTTGATCAGCGACTTGCCGAACTGTTTGCGGTCCTGCGCATATTGCATGGCGATGTCCAGCGCGCTTTGGGCCACACCGATGGCGCGGGCCGCGGTCTGGATGCGGGCGGATTTGAAGGTTTCCATGAGCTGTTTAAAACCCTTGCCTTCTTCGCCACCCAAAAGGTTCTCACCCTTGACTTTGAAGCCATCAAAGCCCAGCTCGTATTCCTTCATGCCGCGGTAACCCAGCACTTCAATCTCACCGCCAGTCATGCCGGGGGTGGGGAAGGGGTTCTCGTCCGTTCCTGGTGTTTTTTCCGCCAGGAACATCGACAGGCCGCGGTGATCGGTACTGTCGGGGTTGGTGCGGGCTAGCAGCGTCATCACATGGGTCCGCGCCGCGTGGGTGATCCAGGTTTTATTGCCGGTGATCTGGTAATCGCCATTCTCATCCTTGACGGCGCGGGCGCGCAGACTGCCAAGGTCCGAACCTGTGTTGGGTTCAGTGAATACGGCGGTCGGCAAAATCTCGGCGCTGGCGATTTTAGGCAGCCAATTGGCTTTTTGCTCGTCTGTGCCGCCTGCGATGATCAGCTCGGCCGCAATCTCGGACCGAGTACCCAATGAGCCAACGCCGATATAGCCGCGCGACAGCTCTTCCGAGACCACACACATAGAGGCTTTGGACAGGCCAAATCCGCCGAACTCTTCGGGGATGGTCAGACCGAAAACACCCATTTCGGCCAGTTCCTCAATGATTTCCATCGGGATCAGCTCGTCTTTGAGGTGCCAATCGTGGGCGTTGGGTTCGACTTTTTCCTGCGCATAGCGGCGGAACTGGTCGCGGATCATCTCAAGTTCTTCGTCCAGACCGGAAGCGCCAAACATTGTAGCACCGGCCTGATCTTCCATCAGCTGAACAAGACGCGTACGGGCGGCCTGAGAGTTGGCCTGCGCCATTAGTTTCTGCACTTCTGCGCATTGAAAACCGGACAGGGCGTCCCAGCCCAATCCCATATCCTGAAGGCGCAGAACCTCACCCTGGTTCATCGGGATGCCGCCCGCGACCTGATGCAGGTATTCACCAAAGGCGATCTGGAGCAGCAACTGTTCGATCTCACCGAACTTTCCGTCTGCCTCCAAGGTTTCAGCCCAGCGTTGCATTTGTTGCAGTGACTGATTGTACGTCGCAAGCCAGGCCAGGCCATGAGCCGCCGTTTGGTTGGCTTCGATCAGCGCACCGGACACCCGGCCATCCGCCGAGACCAGAGCCCGAACCGACTCGCGCGCGCGTTCGAACACTGTTTCAACGGCAGGCACGGCTGCGCGTGTCAGAGTCAGCAGCTCGGGCAAAATCGCGGATGTGTTCATCTGGGTCATATCCTGTCCGTCATGGGCCATGAATCAGGTCTCTCCTTGGGTCGTCTGGTCATATCATGCTGCACGTGCAGCGCAACAAAAATACGAATTACGTTGCGAAAAAGTTCGAAAATTGCTTTGCAAATTTTGCAGTGCAGCGCCCGTCAGGAGTGATATCAGGTGGTCATGACGTTTTTCCCGATGTTGACACCACAGGACTTGTTGCTGGCTTTGGCTGTCGCTGTTTTGGCCGGATGGGTTAAGGGCATGGTGGGGTTTGCCATGCCTATGGTTCTGGTGTCCGGGCTGAGTATGTTTCTACCGCCTGACGTGGCCCTCGCCGGATTGATCCTGCCTACGCTGGTTACCAATGGCGTTCAGGCGTTGCGCGAAGGTGTGTCAGCGGCTGTGTCGTCGATCCGCAAGTTTCGCATCTTCCTGCTTGTTGGGTTGGTATTCCTTCTGGCGGGGGCTCAGCTCGTCAGCCTTGTGCCAGCTCGTACCTTTTTGTTGATGATCGGCGCTCCGGTCACATTCTTTGCGTTGATTCAAATCCTGGGTGTCCGCCTGACCCTTAACAAACCCTCGGTACGTATTGAGGTCGGAATTGGTGCGATCGCCGGGTTTGTGGGTGGCATGTCAGGTGTCTGGGGGCCGCCGACCGTTGCCTATTTGACGGCGTTAAACACACCCAAGGCCGAGCAAATGCGCGTTCAGGGGGTGATTTATGGGCTGGGTGCGGTTGCGCTGCTGCTGGCGCATCTGGGATCGGGTGTTTTGCGGGCTGAGACTGCGCCGTTATCGGCCGTTTTGATCGCGCCCGCGCTGGCTGGAATGTGGATTGGTATGCAACTGCAGCCTCGCATCGATCAGGTGCTGTTTCGAAAGGTAACGCTGCTTGTGCTGCTGGCCGCGGGGGTGAATTTGCTGCGACGTGCGGTGTTTGGCTAGCTCCGGCTGTCTATTAGGCGAAGTGTGAAATACAATCCGAGCATAAGGAAAAACAGGCCCGAGATGTCGCCTATCAGAAAAGCGACATATTCCGCGCGAGCACTGCCAAACGCCATGTTGGTCAGACCGGACACAAGGAATGAGGTGATGATCCCCACCCCCATGACACAGGACCAGCAGGGATTTCGGTCTGCCCGTGGAAACAAATCCCAGCCAACCCATTTGAACAGGTAAAACACAGCGGGAACGGTTGTGACGGCAATCGCGATGGCCAACAATCGGCTTGGCAGGAAGACGTCGGCACCACCGAGAAATGCAAATACCAGGAAAACTCCTGGCAACAACGCAAAGATCGACCGCCATCCTAGCAGCCAGGCCGACAAAACCCGCACGCCGTGTGGCAGAAACAGCAGGCTTGCCCTGCTGGGGTATTCAGGAAAGAACACGTTCTGTAGCGGCATCAGAACCTCGAACGTGAGGAACGATGCAACCACATAGGCCAAAGAGGCATAGAACGTGTCAGAGGCCCACCTGCGCACGGGTTTCAGCAACCACAGCGCAGGTTAGGGGCGTCATCTGGGGGCATGTACGATATACCGTCCCCGATTGGCCATGCCGCTTTGCGACAGGTAACCCTTTTGCACCAGCGATTTAAGTGCCCGGAAAAATGTCGGACGCGAAACGCTTTGGACAAGGGTGTGTTCGATCAAGCCAAATGTGCGCACTTCCTGGTCCGCTTTGGACAATTCCTCGGCTGCATAATAGATGTCGCGTTCAACCGGAGAGAGTTGCTCCAGCCCAAGTGTCCGCTCCATGCTCTGCATCAATTTGCGCAGTTCGGTCAGTTTTGAGACTTCGGTCATATTCTACCCATCGTTTTTCGTGCCGTGTGCCGCCTTTGCGCGACAATTAGTGACATGCTGGTTTGAGTGTTTTTAGCATATCTCAACTTGACACTTATCCCCTTTGGAATACACTAGTTATCTGATTAGGTTGCTCAATTTGCTGATGTGAAGGTCTGCTCGAGCTGCCCCTAGGTCTTTTTCTTTCGGTTCGGTGCAGAAATGCGCCGGACCTATTTTCCTTATGACGTCATGAAATACCTCACGCAGGGCGTTCGGGCAACGAATTTGTATGCGCTTACATCACAATACAACTTAAAGAAGATTGCTTTTAAGCATGTGTCCCAAAAACTGGGGGGGCATGCGCCCCCCC
Source organism: Ruegeria meonggei (assembly GCF_042768335.1). NCBI lineage: Bacteria > Pseudomonadati > Pseudomonadota > Alphaproteobacteria > Rhodobacterales > Roseobacteraceae > Ruegeria > Ruegeria meonggei. The sequence continues at coordinate 3,867,506 of NZ_JAXHBT010000001.1, forward strand.
CGTAATTTTGTCAGCCAATGGCGACGGCTTTGATGTCTTCGTCGATGAACGGCAGATACTGTTCAAAGTTTTCGGCGAACATCTGCACCAGTTTCTCGGCCTGTTTGTCGAACGCTGCCTGATCATCCCAAGTGCGTCGCGGGTCCAGCAACACTTCGGCCACTCCGGGTACTGACACAGGCACGTCAAAGCCAAAATTGGCATCCTTGCGGAATTCGGCATCGCGCAGCGAACCTTCCAGGGCGGCGGTCAGCAGGGCGCGGGTGGCCCGGATCGGCATCCGGCTTCCAACGCCATAGGCGCCGCCGGTCCAGCCGGTGTTGACCAGCCAGCAGGTCGCACCGTGCTGGGCGATCTTGTCACGCAGCAGGTTGCCGTATTCTTCGGGACGGCGCGGCATGAACGGCGCACCAAAGCAGGTTGAGAAGGTCGGTTGCGGTTCGGTCACACCACGCTCGGTCCCGGCTACTTTCGAGGTAAAGCCCGACAGGAAGTGGTACATCGCCTGCGCCGGCGTCAGCCGCGCGATCGGAGGCAGTACACCAAAGGCATCACAGGTCAGCATGATGATATTCTTGGGATGCCCACCCAACGCGCTTTTGGACGCGTTCGAGATATACTCAAGCGGATAAGCGCAGCGCATGTTGGCCGTCAGCGAGTCATCGTCGAAATCCAGCTCTTTGGTTTCGGGATCGAACACCATGTTTTCGATTACCGTGCCGAATTTGGTGGTGGTCGCGTAGATTTCCGGCTCGGCCTCGGCGTTCAGGTTGATTGTCTTGGCGTAACAACCGCCCTCAAAGTTGAAGGTGCCGCGATCCGACCAGCCATGTTCATCATCACCGATCAACGTGCGGGCAGGGTCGGCGGACAATGTGGTCTTGCCGGTGCCGGACAGGCCAAAGAACACTGCGGTGTCGACCGGATTGCCAACCGCGTGGTTGGCCGAGCAATGCATCGGCATCACGCCTTTTTCCGGCAACATGTAGTTCAAAAGGGTGAAGACGGATTTCTTGTTCTCACCCGCGTATTCGGTGCCGCCAATCAGGATCAGCTTGCGATCAAAGTTCATCGCAATCACGGTCTCGCTGCGGCAACCGTGCTTGGCCGGGTCGGCCTGAAAGCTGGGGCAGTTGATGACGGTGAAATCTGATGTGAACTCGTCCAGGTCTTCGCGGTCCGGGCGGCGCAGCAGGTGGCGGATGAACAGGTTGTGCCAGGCCAGTTCGGTAACCATGCGCACGTTGATCGAATAAGCCGGGTCGGCCCCGCCAACCAGGTCCTGCACGAAATAGTCGCGGCCCTTCATATGCGCCAGCATGTCGTCATAAAGGGCATCGAACCCTTCAGAGGTCATCGCGGCGTTGTTTTCCCACCAGATGCTGTCTTTGACGCTGTCGGTCTTGACGACGTGCTTGTCCTTGGGGGACCGGCCGGTGAACTTGCCGGTGGTGACCAGAAAGGCTCCGCCATTGCCAAGTGTGCCTTCACCCCGCTTGAGGGCTTCTTCGATCAGCGCCGGTTCCATGAAGTTGTAATAGACATTGCCCAGACCCTCGATGCCCTGATCCTCGAGGCGGAATTGCGGGTTAACCCGTCCAGATGTCATGTGTGTCTTCTCCTGTGGCGGCGCTGCGGTGGTTGGGTCGCGTGCGCTCTTGGGGCAGTATGCCGGGAAAAACCCGGCGGCTGGGCGGGTCTTACCATGGTCATTTGGGGCATGAACAGGACGGTTTGGCGCAGTTAGCGCAACCAAGTCCAGGTTTAGCGCCATCACGAATTTCCTGTCGGAAATCCGGGCAGTAATTTGCGGGCGGCAAGGCATTTTTGCCGCATAGCTGCCGCAAGAAAGGCATGATTCGCAGTTACGGATTGATTCGGCGCATCAAAAACGCCAACAATGACTTACAAAAAAGCGCATTATTGCGCAGGTGAGCAGGAATAGGGGTGAACCCGATGTCAAAGATTGCACTGGTGGATGACGACAGAAACATTCTGACGTCCGTGTCCATGACGCTCGAAGCTGAAGGCTTCGAGGTTGAAACGTATAACGATGGTCAGGCGGCACTGGACGCTTTCAACAAGAAGCTGCCCGACATGGCCGTTCTGGATATAAAGATGCCTCGGATGGATGGCATGGACCTGCTTCAACGGTTGCGACAAAAAACCCAGATGCCAGTGATCTTTCTAACGTCCAAGGACGATGAGATTGACGAAGTTCTGGGGCTGCGGATGGGCGCGGATGACTATGTTAAAAAGCCTTTCTCGCAACGTTTGCTGGTTGAACGCATTCGCGCGCTTCTGCGCCGGCAAGAGGCAACCACGGGTGACGTGACCAACGCCACAACCGGCGACACCAAAGTGATGGAGCGGGGCGAGCTGCGGATGGATCCACTGCGCCACGCAGTCAGCTGGAAAGGGTCGGATGTCTCTTTGACTGTGACCGAGTTTCTGTTGCTGCAGGCCCTGGCGCAGCGTCCGGGTTTTGTCAAAAGCCGGGATCAACTGATGGACGTCGCATATGACGACCAAGTCTATGTGGACGACCGGACCATCGATAGCCATATCAAGCGTTTGCGCAAAAAGATGCGCGCCGCAGATCATGAGTTTTCGGCTATCGAAACGTTGTATGGTATCGGATACAGGTACAACGAAGAATAAGCGTGGCCGCTTTAAAGAGGTAACCGGGTCTCGTGCGCGATACGGAACAAGCCAGCGAATTGCGGGACGGTGATGTCGTTCTGGGGGATGATTGGGTCATCCCGCAGGATTTTGATTCTGCCGAGCTGCGTGCATCGCGCCGCCGTCGCAATCTGTTTTCCTTGCGTGGATCGCCCCTTGCCCGAAAGATCATAACCTTCAACCTGATTGCTTTGGTTATCCTTGTTACCGGGTTGTTGTATCTCGACTCTTCCCGGGAAGAGCAGGTGCAGCAGACCGCGCGCAACCTGATCGGCGACGCGCAACTTGTCAGCAACGTGTTCGAGGCACAGCTGCGTCAAAACGCGTCCGGCCCGCCTCAGGATGCTTCGGTTCTGGACGTCAAAGACACGCTTGCAGGCCTCAGCCTTCCTGTCGGGGGCGAGGTTTTTGTCTATGACGCAGGCGGGACGCTTATTGGCTGGACGCGGGGCGCACCTGCTTCAGCACAGATGCCAGTATTACTCAGATCCAAGGCCGAGGTTCAGACCGGCAGTACATTGATCAGCGATGCGCTGAACGCGGTCTGGACGGGTTTGTCTAGGATCTTTACTCGAACTGCCCCGGATGAGGCCCCAACCCTTGCGCAACGTGTGCAAGAGATTATTCCGAAGGCTCTGATGGGTCAGATGCAGGTTCAGGCCGTTAAGGATGATGTCGGCCAGACTGTTATCGTGGCCGCCGCACCAATTCTGCAGGCGGATCTTCCCGTGGGTGCCGTGGCGATGGCCGGGCCTGCGGGCCAAATCGATGCTCTGGCGCGGCAAGAACAAGAGCGGATCCTGCAAATGTTCGTCGTAGCCCTGTTGGTGTCGATCGGCCTGAGCCTTGTTCTGGCCTCGACCATCGCGAACCCCTTGGCTGATCTGGCCGCCGCCGCCGAAATGGGCAAGGATCGGGGCGCGGGTGTCAATCCGGGCCGGATACGTATCCCCGACCTCAGCGCGCGTCCGGATGAAATCGGGCGTCTCAGCCGCGCTTTGCGCGGGATGGTAACCGCGCTCTACAATCGCATCGACGCCAACGAACAGTTTGCCGCTGATGTGGCCCATGAGATCAAGAACCCGCTGGCCAGCCTGCAATCCGCCGTTGGCACCTTGCGTATGGTCAAGCGCGATGATCAGCGGAACAAGCTTTTGGGTGTGATCGAGCATGATGTGCGGCGACTGGACCGTCTGGTCAGCGATATCTCGAACGCGTCCCGTCTGGACGCGGAACTGGTCAAGGAAGAAGAACAGCCCTTTGATCTGCTGAAATTGCTGGGCAATCTTGGTGAATATCTGGGCGAAGAGGCCCGGACCAAGGGGATTGACTATATTACCGATCTGCCATCCAAAAGCATCGTCGTGAACGGGCTCGAGGCCCGTCTTGCGCAGGTTTTCGTCAACCTGATCACCAATGCGATTTCCTTCTGCGAGGAAAGCGATGCGATCCGTGTCTGGGTGCGCCGCCGGGAAAACCGGGTTCTGATCGTGGTCGAAGACACCGGCCCCGGCATCCCCGAACAGGCGTTGACCAAGGTGTTCACGCAATTCTATTCCGAACGGCCGGCCGAGCATTTCGGCAACAATTCGGGTCTCGGGCTGGCCATTTCCAAACAGATCGTCGAAGCCCATGGCGGCGTAATCTGGGCCGAGAACATCCGCCCGACCGAAGCGGACATCACATCGGATCCACTGGGCGCACGCTTTGTCGTGGGGCTGCCAGTGTAAGCGCATGAGTGGCCAGACGCTCTTAGATTTTCAGGATCAAGACAACGCCATCGTTCACGCCACCTGCGTCGCTGTAGGTGGGTGCGGCGCCCTGATCGTTGGGCGTTCAGGCGTTGGCAAATCGGGTCTTGCGCTGCAGATGATCGCGGCAGGGGCCATTTTGGTGGCTGATGACAGGGTGGAGTTGCGCATGGTCGATGGGCAGGTATTGGCGGATGCCCCCGAAAGTACCCGCGGATTGATCGAAGCCCGCGGCATCGGCTTGGTACGCGCACAGCCAGCGGGGGGGACAGAAGTAACCTATGTTGTGGATCTGGACCAAACGGAACAGGCGCGACTGCCCGATCCCGTCACGATCCAACTCCTGAGGCAAACTGTTCCCTTGCTTCGGGCGGCGGCTATCCCCAACTTGCCAGCAGCACTTCTGCAATTGTTGAAAATGGGGCGCGTGGACCCGGACTGGCTCGGCACATGACAACACAACGGCGCATTGTTCTGGTGACCGGACCCTCGGGGGCCGGGCGATCAACGGCGATCCGTGTTCTTGAAGATCTGGGGTTTGAAGCCATCGACAACCTGCCGATGGGCCTGTTGCTGCGCCTACTTGATGGGCCGCAAAGCGATCAGCCGATGGCGTTGGGCATTGATGCGCGCAACCGGGATTTCTCGACAATCGGGTTCATTGAACTGGCGGTCAAGCTCAGGCGCATGGAGAATGTCGACCTGACAACACTTTACCTCGATTGCAGTGATGAAGTTCTTGTACGCCGTTTCTCGGAAACCCGCAGGCGTCACCCGGTTGCAGCCGAAGCAGGCCCGGAAACCGGCGTGCGGCAGGAAAAGGAACTGCTGGCCCCCATCCGAGAGATTGCCGACACCTTGATCGACACCTCTTCTTTGAACGTCCATCAGTTGCGGGAAGAGGTCGACCGCTGGTTTGCCCCCAAGGACGGGAGACATCTGGCGGTCTCTATCGAATCCTTTTCCTATAAGCGCGGCCTTCCGCGCGGTTTGGATATGGTTTTTGACTGCAGGTTTCTGGCCAACCCGTACTGGCGACCGGACCTGAGGGCAGAAGACGGTCGAAACCCGGACGTGGCGCGCTATGTTCAGGCCGACATGAACTATGCGCCGTTTTTTGACCGCGTTGTTGATCTGCTGAAACTGCTGCTGCCGGCCTTTCGGGCCGAAGGCAAAGCGCACCTGTTCGTGGCCTTTGGCTGCACCGGAGGGCAACACAGATCTGTGGCCATTGCAGAAGCGGTTGCAAAGGCTCTTGCAGAGGAGGTGCAGCAAGTGGCAGTTAGGCATCGCGAAATGGAACGTCGATCGTTGAATGTGAGGTCGGATTGATCGGGATCGTACTCGTAGCACATGGCGGGCTGGCCAGGGAATATCTGGCCGCGATGCAGCATGTGGTTGGAAAGCAACCCGGCCTGGCCGCGATCTCGATCGAGGCCGACCATGACCGCACGCAAAAGCAAGGCGAGATCTGCGCGGCTGCCGACAGTGTCGATGTTGGCGACGGCGTAGTTGTTGTTACGGATTTGTTCGGAGGCAGCCCATCGAATCTGAGCTTGCGGGCTTGCGCACCGCAGGATCGGCGTATCCTTTACGGAGCGAATCTGCCTATGTTGATCAAACTGGCCAAATCCCGCCACCTTCCTATTGGCGATGCCGTAAGGCAGGCGATGGAGGCTGGACGCAAATACATCAATGCGCAAAATGTGACATTGGAAGAAGACCGGACAGAAACAGAATGACCCTCCGAAGCTTGAAAATCGTTAATGAAAAAGGCCTGCACGCCCGGGCCTCGGCAAAACTGGTCGAGGTGGTCGAGGGCTTTGACGCACAGGCCGAGGTGTCCAGGGACGGGCTTTCTGCCGCGGGTGACAGCATCATGGGCCTTTTGATGTTGGCAGCATCACGCGGAACGACTATTGACGTCGAGACGTCCGGACCTGATGCTGAGGCGTTGGCCGATGCTGTGGAAACCCTGGTGAATGACAAATTCGGGGAAGGGTTCTGACGACGTCAGCCGCGATAGAAAAACGGGAAGACCAGGAATTGGCGGAAACGACGCACGAGACCAAGACAAGCCCGGTGGTAGATGGGACCGAGGATCAGGGTGAAATCTACGACCGTAGAACCCTGACCTACGCAAACTCCTTCGACGATGTCTGGACTTCCACGGCCATCCGCGCCATCGAATGGTGCACGGGCAAACTGACCATTCTGCGCATGGTGAACAAGTTCGAGAAACAGAACGAGTATTATCGTGGCCAGAGGTTCTGGGGCGGTGCGCTCAAGGTGATGGGCATCGATCTGACCACGCCAGCAGAACAGATCGCGCGCATTCCAAAAACAGGTGCTGTGGTAGTGGTTGCCAACCACCCACATGGCATGGTCGACGGCATGATCCTGGCCGAGCTGATCGGACAGGTGCGCAGTGATTACCGCATTCTCACCCGTTCGGTTCTGACCGGGCTGGATGAGGCCGCGACCTCCTTCATGATCCCTGTTCCGTTTCCGCATGACCCCGAAGCGCAGATGAAAATGCTGGAGATGCGGGGCAAAGCGATGGACCACCTCAAGGAAGGTGGGGTCGTGGCCTTGTTCCCGTCGGGCGTTGTGATGTCGTCGGATGACTGGTTCGGCCCGGCGCAGGAACGGGAATGGAACGTATTCACCGCCAAAATGATCCGCCGCTCTGGCGCTCAGGTGGTGCCTATTTTCTTCCCAGGCCGCAACTCACGCGCTTATCAGATCGCCAACAGGGTATCGGCAATCCTGCGGCAGGGTCTCTTGCTGCACGAGATTGTCCGGTCCTGCAACAAGCCGCAATCCCCGGTGATTGGCGCACCGATCTCGGATGAGGACATGCAACTTCTGGAAAGCGACCCGCGCGGCTTTATGGCCTGGCTCAGAAAGCACACGCTGGCCTTGGGTCAATCGCTCAAACCCTGATCCGATTCTTCATCTGGCAATAAATATCCCGGGGGTGAGCCCGAATAAAATCCGGGCGAGGGGGCTGGCCCCCCGACGACCCTACCGGGTCGGAACCGGCGCCTCGCCTCTGTAATCATAGAAACCACGCTCGGTCTTGCGTCCAAGCCATCCGGCTTCAACATATTTGGTCAACAGCGGGCAGGGGCGATATTTGGTATCTGCCAGACCTTCATGCAATACGTTCATGATCGCAAGACAGGTGTCCAAACCGATAAAATCGGCCAGCTCCAGCGGCCCCATAGGGTGGTTTGCCCCCAGCTTCATAGACTGGTCGATGGACTGCACATTCCCGACCCCTTCATACAGGGTGTAAACGGCCTCATTGATCATCGGCATCAGGATACGGTTCACGATGAAGGCGGGGAAATCCTCGGCGCTGGCGGCGGTTTTTCCGAGCCGGTCCACGACTGTCTTGCAGGCACTGAACGTCTCTTCATCCGTGGCAATGCCGCGGATTAGTTCCACCAGCTGCATCACCGGTACCGGGTTCATGAAATGAAACCCCATGAAACGTTCGGGGCGATCCGTGCGGCTGGCCAGACGTGTGATCGAGATGGATGACGTGTTCGATGTAAGAATCGTATGCGGCAGCAAATGTGGTTGCAGATCCTCAAATATCGCCTGTTTGATTGCCTCACGTTCGGTGGCGGCTTCGATGACCAGATCGGTTTGACCCAGCTGCGGCAGGTCCATCGTGGTCTTGATCCGAGACAACGCTGCCTGCACCGCCTCGTCGGTGATCTTCCCGCGCGAGGCCTGGCGCGCCAGGTTACCCTCGATCGTCGCCACGGCGCTGTTCAGGGCATCCTGATTTACGTCATTTATCAGAACGTCATACTCGGCCAGGGCCAGGACGTGGGCAATACCATTGCCCATCTGGCCTGCGCCAATCACTCCGACTGATTTTACATCCATCTTCAGGTGCCTCTGTGTCACGGGTTAGGGCGACAGTATCGGCAGATCGGTGCGGGCGGCAAGAGGATCAAGCCCTTCGAATTTGCTTCAAATGCGCACATTAGGAGATTCTCAAGACTTGCGGCTGCAAGATGGCACCGGGTGAAAAATGGGTGAGTGTTATGAGCTATCATCAAACAGGCTCGGGGGGACCCGAGGATGCCGTATGCCAATACGCCGGATCACGTCTCTGGTTTCGTGGGCCGGAACGGTCGCTGGACACGCCTTACATGGCATGTGTCGGCGCGGATGAAACCTTTGGGCGGTTTGTCGACCGTCCCTTTGCAGCGATTCTAGAGGAAAAGCTGGACAGGCGGTGCCTGAATTTGGGCAGTCTGTTTTGCGGGCTTGATACGCTGTGCGGGGATACGGGTCTGTTCAAGCTCATAACCGAGGCTGAGCTGTGCATTCTGCAAGCGCCAAGCGTTCTGGGGCAGACGAATCACTTCTACCGTGTCCACTCCCGGCGCAATGACCGGGTACTGGCGCCGACACAGGATTTGATTGCGCTTTATCCCGAAGTCGATTTTGCGGATGTTCATTACGTGTGCCATCTGATGTCCCTATTGCAGGACCAACACGACGCCCGGTTTGAAATCGTGGCAGAAGAGCTGCGCCGAAACTGGGTGCTCAAAATCCGCGATCTATTGGGAAAGCTGAAAACACCTGTCCTTCTGCTGAACCTTCAGGTTCTACGCCATCAGGACAGTGCCCGTCAGGGCGGAAAAATGGTGGTTTCAATCACCGATCAGATGCTTGAACAGGTGCGATCGGTCAGCGCGGGTTATGCGCAGGTTTCGGCATTTGTTTCGGGCCATTCGGATGAGCTGGAGGACATGCTGTTCGGAACCCTTCAGCAGCCGATGGCCGAACACATGATCGGCCCGGCGGCGCATAAATCCGTCGCCGAGGCGCTGATTGCACCGGTCCGGAACCTGAACTGAAAAAGGCCCGCCGATTGGCGGGCCTTCTGCAATCTTGAAAGTTCTGATCCGAAAATCAGCCGAGTTTCTCGGTCAGTTCCGGTACGGCCTGGAACAGGTCGGCGACCAGACCGAAATCGGCAACCTGGAAGATCGGCGCTTCTTCGTCTTTGTTGATCGCAACAATGACTTTCGAGTCTTTCATACCCGCCAAGTGCTGGATCGCACCCGAGATGCCGACAGCGACATACAGGTCCGGGGCAACAACCTTACCGGTCTGACCCACCTGCCAGTCGTTCGGGGCATAGCCCGAGTCAACAGCCGCGCGCGATGCGCCAACGGCGGCGCCCAGCTTGTCGGCCAGACCTTCGATCAGTTTGAAGTCTTCTTCAGAGCCGACACCACGGCCGCCCGAGACAACAACGCCAGCCGAAGTCAGTTCCGGACGATCGCTCTCGGCGACCTTGTCCTCGACCCATTCAGACAGGCCAGGGTTGTCGCCAACCGCGATGGTCTCAACTGCCGCCGAGCCACCTTCGCCGGCCGCATCAAAGCTAGCGGTCCGGATGGTGATGACTTTTTTAGCGTCGTTCGATTTCACGGTCTGGATTGCGTTACCCGCGTAGATCGGGCGCTCGAAAGTCGACCCATCAACCACACCGGACGCATCCGAAACGATCATTACATCCAACAGCGCGGCAACACGCGGCATGACGTTTTTGGCGTCGGTGGTGGCGGGTGCCACGATGTGTTCGTAGCTGTCAGACAGCCCCACGATCAGTGCTGCGGTCGATTCTGCCAGGCGGTGACCCAGCGACGCGTCTTCGGCAACCAGAACCTTGGAAACGCCGTCGATCTTGGCAGCAGCCTCACCCGCAGCAGCGGCAGAACCGCCTGCGGCCAGAACGGTCACATCGCCCAGCGCCTTTGCGGCGTTGACGGCCTTGGCGGTGGCGTCCATCGCCAGCTCACCATTGTTGACTTCGGCAAGAAGAAGTACAGCCATTACACAGCCCCCGCTTCTTTGAGTTTCGTGACCAGCTCATCCACTGAACCGACGATGATACCTGCGGCGCGCGCTGCGGGCTCTTCGGTTTTGACGACTTCCAGACGCGGTGAGACGTCGACGCCGTAATCGGCGGCGGTCTTCTCATCCAGAGGCTTTTTCTTCGCCTTCATGATGTTGGGCAGCGACGCATAACGCGGCTCGTTCAGACGCAGATCAACGGTCACGATGGTTGGCATCTTGACGCTGATGGTCTGCAGGCCGCCGTCCACCTCACGGGTGATCTTGGCGTTGTCGCCTTCGATGTCGACCTCAGAGGCAAAAGTGCCCTGCGACCAGCCCAGCAGAGCTGACAGCATCTGACCGGTGGCGTTCATGTCGTTGTCGATGGCTTGTTTACCAGCCAGAACCAGACCGGGCTGCTCTTCCTCGACCACTTTGGCCAGGATTTTGGCAACGGCCAGAGGCTCGATGTCCTGATGCACGTCATCAGCGGCAATAACCAGAATTGCGCGGTCCGCGCCCATGGCCAGCGCAGTGCGCAGCGTTTCCTGCGATTGCTTGACGCCAATTGAAATCGCGATGACCTCATCGGCCTTGCCCGCTTCTTTCAGGCGGATGGCTTCTTCCACCGCAATCTCGTCGAATGGATTCATCGACATTTTGACATTGGCGAGATCGACACCGCTACCGTCCGCTTTCACGCGAACCTTCACATTGTAGTCAATCACGCGTTTGACAGGCACGAGTACCTTCATTTTGCGCTTGCTCCTCACAAAAACGGTGAGCCGCGACGCGACTCCACCAATGCTCTCGGACGCCTGAATAGCGTCTCAGTTCACGTGGTAACAGGGCAAAATCGTCACGTCATGGGTTTGGGACGTCGCGTTTTGTGTTTTTTGACGCAACGGCCAGTAATATTATTGCGTTGCTGGCGGCTTTTAACGGTTCGCGCCCGGAACCCACAGCACATCCTTGGTGCCGTTTTCATTGGCGCAGCGGGCGGCAACAAAAAACCAGTCGCTCAGGCGATTGAGGTATTTTACCGCCACTTCGTTCACCGGCTCCATATTGGTAAGCTCAACGGCAAGCCTCTCGGCCCGACGCGACACGGTTCGGCAGACATGTAGATTGGCCGCCAGACGCGAACCGCCGGGCAGAATGAAACTGCGCAGCGGCTCAAGCGTTTCGTTCATTGCGTCGATCTCGGCCTCGAGCCGGTCAATCTGAGCAGGGACAATGCGCAGCGGAGGGTAATCGGCCTCGGTGTCCTTTTCCATGTCGGGGCGGCAAAAATCCGCACCCAGATCGAACAGGTCGTTCTGAATACGCGACAGCGCGGCTTCGACTTCACTGTCAGCCTCGGTGCGGGCAACGCCGACAAATGCGTTCAACTCATCCACTGTGCCATAGGCTGCCACGCGGCCCGCGTATTTGGCGACGCGTTCGCCATTGCCCAACGCAGTTTTTCCGTCATCGCCTGTGCGCGTGTAGATCTTGTTGAGAACGACCATTTACTGACCTCCTTGTCCGCGCAGATAGACGTGGAGCACGATCAGCACCACGGCAATGAATTGGAATAGGATGCGCAACTGCATCATCTTGTTGCTTTTCAAAGCAGCGCTTTTCCCGCTTTTGCCGAAATTGGCGATGCCAATCGCCAGCACAACAACAACCGCTGCCATGGCCAACAGGAGAACGACCATCAAAAGGTCCATGAGTACACCGTCCGGGTTTCTTGTTTCGTTGGCCTATCATCTAACGTCGGAGGCGTGAAAAGCGAACGGGAATTTTTGCCTCAGACGTCTGACAGGATGCGGTCAATGGTGCGGGTGGGCAGGATGCGGCGCAGGTATCCAGCAATATAGGTTGGCGTCGTCACATAGTACCGGGCACGGGGTCGTTTCGATTCAACCGCATGGGCCAGCTTGTCGGTCACCGCCGAGGCGGGCAGTTCGAACCGGTCGGGTCCCGAGGATTCGTATAATCTTTTCAACAAGGATGCTTCATACCGGTCACGCAGGGCCGAACCTTGCCAGTTGATAAAGCGTTCGAATACCGGGATCGAATTCTCGCGGATTTTCGAGGTGATCGGACCAGGTTCAATCAGAACCACCTTGATATCGGTATCGGCCAGTTCTAGCCGCAGCGTATCGGTCAACCCTTCGACCGCGTATTTTGTTGCGACGTAAGCACCGCGCCACGGGTAAGCGACCAAACCCAGAACCGACGAATTCTGAACGATTCGCCCATGCCCCTGGGCCCTCATGACCGGAATCACCTGTCGGGTTAGTTCATGCCAGCCGAAAAAATTGGTCTCGAAGATATGGCGCAGACCGTCCGTTGGTAAATCTTCGACTGCGCCGGGTAGGCCATGGGCGCCATTGTTGAACAAAGCATCCAGCGTGCCTTGGGTGGCCTCCAGAACCTCGGCCAGTCCTGCGGCGATGCTGTCGGCGTCGGTATAGTCGATGCGCGGGCTTTCAAACCCCTGCGCGCGCAGCCGGTCGCAGTCCCGTTGCTGACGGCAGGACGCAAACACCCGCCACCCGCGAGCACGCATGCCATGCGCCGCATCAAGACCGATCCCGGATGAGCAGCCGGTGATGAGAATAGTTTTCTGCATGATCTTCCTGAAGTTGAACCTGAACTAAAGCTATTGTGAGGTTCGGGTCAGGACAATGACAGCAGAACGTCAGTTTGATGTTTTTCGAACAAGAGACCCTGAAATCCATCCAACCTGTTGCTGGGGCAACACGCGCAGGCGCAACCAGCCGGTTCCAGAATCGCTTAGAACTTCGACCTTCTGACCAATGGTTGCCTTGCCGACGATAGGATAGATCGTGCCGGGGCCGTCGCGCATGTTCACACGCGTGCCCGAGATCTCGCGAATGTCTTTCACGGGTTCCGGAACCGTAGGGGTTTCTGCGATGTCTTCCTGCACGTCTTCGGTAACCTGCTGCAACCCGGCCACACCATCCTCTAGCGAGGCAAGCGTGATGCTGGCGCCTTGATCATCAAAAACCGAAAAGCCTGAGAAGGACCCGAGATCGGCGGTTTCGGCCACGATCTCAGCGATGTCTTCGCTGGCGGGCGCCGGTTGAGCGCGGACCTGAGGCGCACGTGCGGCCACTTGGGTCACAAGTTCTTCAACACGTGCCGGTGCGACAGGTAAAGGTTTTGGAACGGAAGCAATACGTTCGGGTTGGTCGCTGCGCAGGCCGCGGGGTTCGAATTCCGCGCCTCCGCTAATTACATAAAAGCACCAACCTAGTGCTGCGAAAGTAATAACAATAAGGCGCGTCATGGCGCATCCCCCGGGTCAATCGTAAGAAACAAGAAATAGGCAGCAGTCTAATCCAGTCAGCCTAGCATATTTGGTGACCCGAGTCGAAAAACGGGGGAAATCGGGGGGTTGTCTCCCCCTGTTGCAAAAAGCGCGACTTGTCCCCAGCAAAATATGCGCTGCTTGCTTTACCCGCGCGCACTTGCGGCGTATCACATCATATATGAACGATACGATCGACGACCCCAATATGGAGGCCCCTGACAACGGGGGCGAGATAGCCGAGCCGCTGCGCCGCGCAATCGGTGAACGCTATCTGACCTATGCGCTGTCCACCATCATGCACCGGGCTTTGCCTGACGCGCGCGATGGCCTGAAGCCGGTACACCGGCGAATCCTCTATGCCATGCGCGAGCTGCGACTCAGTGCCAGCGGCGGTTTCAGAAAATCGGCCAAAATCTCGGGCGACGTGATGGGTAACTATCACCCACATGGTGATGCCGCGATCTATGATGCGATGGCGCGCCTGGCGCAGGACTTCAACGTTCGCTACCCGCTGGTCGACGGACAAGGGAATTTCGGCAATATCGACGGCGATAACCCGGCGGCCTCGCGATACACCGAGGCACGGATGACCATCGTGGCCGAGGCGCTGTTAGAAGGTCTGAACGAAGACGCCGTCGATTTCCGTGACAACTATGACGGCACGCTGACCGAGCCTGTTGTGCTGCCCGCGCAGTTCCCGAATCTGCTGGCCAATGGCTCCAGCGGGATTGCGGTGGGTATGGCCACCAACATCCCCCCGCACAACATTGCGGAACTGTGCGATGCCTGCCTGCATCTGATCAAAGTGCCCGATGCCCGCGACGACACTTTGCTGAATTATGTGCCCGGGCCTGATTTCCCGACCGGCGGCGTAATTGTCGAACCACCAGAGAATATTGCGCAGGCCTATCGCACCGGGCGCGGGTCGTTCCGCCTGCGCTGTAGGTATGAGGTTGAGGATTTGGGCCGCGGCCAGTGGCAGATCGTGGTCACGGAGATTCCTTATCAAGTTCAGAAATCCAAACTGATCGAAAAGATCGCCGAGGTGATTCAGACCAAGAAAATCCCGATCCTCGGTGATGTGCGCGACGAATCCGCCGATGACATCCGCCTGATCCTGGAGCCGCGCTCTAAGAACGTGGATCCTGAGGTGCTTATGGGCATGCTCTATCGCAACTCGGATCTTGAGGTTCGGTTCAGCCTGAACATGAACGTTCTGATTGACGGGGTGACACCCAAGGTCTGCTCGATGAAGGAAGTGCTGCGGGCATTCCTTGATCACCGGCAAGAGGTTCTGCTGCGCCGCTCAAAGCATCGGCTTGCCAAGATCGACCACCGGCTGGAAGTACTGGAAGGCTTTATTGTTGCCTTCCTGAACCTCGACCGGGTGATCGACATCATTCGCTATGACGACGACCCCAAGGCTGCGTTAATGCGCGAGGATTGGGGCATCGACCACGTCCGCGCCACCAACGAGGCGGATTACGTATCGCCCAAGCCGGGTGAGGGCGAGTTGTCCGAGGTGCAGGTCGATGCGATCCTCAACATGCGCCTGCGCAGCCTGCGCCGTCTGGAAGAGATGGAGCTGGTTCGCGAGCGTGATGCCCTGATGGAAGAGCGCGCCAACCTCGAAGATCTGCTGGCCGACCCAGACCTGCAATGGGCCAAAATCGCTGAACAGCTGAAGGAAACCAAAAAGACATTCGGCAAGGACTACGAAGGCGGCGCTCGTCGCACCCAGTTTGCTTTGGCTGGTGAGGTCGAAGAAGTACCGCTTGAGGCGATGATCGACCGTGAGCCGATCACTGTTGTCTGCTCTCAGATGGGCTGGATCCGCGCCATGACCGGCCATATCGATCTGACCCGTGAGCTGAAGTTCAAGGATGGCGATGGCGCCCGTTTCATCTTTCACGCTGAAACGACCGACCGTCTGCTGGTGTTTGCCTCTAACGGGCGGTTCTACACCGTCAGTGCCGCGAGCCTGCCCGGCGGGCGCGGTATGGGCGAACCCCTGCGCCTGATGGTGGATCTGCCGAACGAGGCGCAGATCATTGACATCCTGATCCACAAGCCAGGGCGCAAGCTGCTTGTGGCTTCCGGGTCAGGCAACGGGTTTGTGGTGCCCGAGGATGACGTACTAGCCCAGACCCGCAACGGCAAACAAGTGCTGAACGTAAAAGCACCGGAAACTGCGATGATCTGCAAACCCATTGACGGGGACCACGTGGCTGTTGTGTCCCAGAACGGGAAGTTCCTGGTCTTCCCGACCGAGGAACTGCCGGAGATGACTCGCGGCAAAGGAGTGCGCCTGCAAAAGTACAACATGGCGCGGGGTCGTCAGGGCACGTTGGAGTTGGATGGCGGGCTATCCGATCTGACGACGTTCAACTGGGAAGAAGGTTTAAAATGGTCGATGGGTGGCGACAAAACCCGGCATGAGGCTGACTTGTCACAATGGCTGGCCAAACGTGCCAGCGTTGGGAAAAAGGCACCTTATGGCTTTCCGCGCGACTATAAATTTTCGTGATCACCCGCTCGGGCGAGTGGTTTTATGCCGATACGGCTTGGCACAAGCCGTATCGGTGCGCTAGATCAAGGAAAAACAGGCTTATCGAGGTGAATTCATGCTGCGCATTCTGACACTGATTACCGGGTTGGCCCTGTTGGGTGCCTGCACCCAGACGCAGGTTTTTGAAGAGCCAGAAAGCCTGGGCGAATTCAAGTTGCGGGTAAACTATGCCTTTGCTGGCAAGGCAGTGAAAGGGCCGGTGTCGCGGGATGCAACGCCTGACGAATGGACTGCGGCCATTCAAAACGCAGTCGACATCAGAATGGGCCGCTATCAGGGCGCGCAGGAATACGATGTAGGCATCAGCCTCGAAGGTTACATGCTGGCGCCTCCGGGAATTCCGGTTATCTACAACCCGAAAAGTACGGCCATCGTGCTGGTGAATGTGTATGACGTGAACAAGAAGGAATTTCTGGCTAAGGGTAAGAAATTCCAGGTTCTGGAAGATACAACAGGCGGCAGCGCCTTCAAAGGGTCCGGGCACGAACGAACCAAAGAAGAGCAGATGAGCGGTCTTGCCCTGAAAGTTGCCGACCGGGTCGAGGAGTGGCTAGCCGAAGAGCACAAAGAAAATGGCTGGTTCGACAAGCGGCCGAACCTGATCCAACCGCTTGATTCAGCCGTGGTTCCACAAAATCCGGCATGATATCCCCGTTTCCCTCAGGATGTGCTTGATTTTCCGCTTTGAACCCAATATCTCGCGCGCGCAGATGTAACTTACGGGACCAAGGGTCCCCCAAATCGCAAAAAGGCGCCTGAGGATATGGCAAAGGAAAAGTTTGAGCGTAACAAGCCGCACGTGAACATTGGCACGATTGGCCACGTTGACCACGGCAAGACGACGCTGACCGCAGCGATCACCAAGTATTTTGGTGACTTCCAAGCGTATGATCAGATTGACGGCGCGCCGGAAGAAAAAGCGCGTGGCATCACCATCTCGACCGCCCACGTGGAATACGAGACGGAAAACCGTCACTATGCCCACGTTGACTGCCCCGGCCACGCCGACTACGTCAAGAACATGATCACCGGTGCTGCCCAGATGGACGGCGCGATTCTGGTTGTGAACGCCGCTGACGGCCCGATGCCGCAGACACGTGAACACATCCTGCTGGGCCGCCAGGTTGGCATCCCGACAATGGTCGTGTTCATGAACAAAGTGGATCAGGTTGACGACGAAGAGCTGCTGGAACTGGTGGAAATGGAAATCCGCGAGCTTCTGTCTTCGTATGAATACCCTGGCGACGACATTCCGATCATTGCCGGTTCGGCTTTGGCCGCGATGGAAGGCAACAACCCGGAGATCGGCGAGGAATCCATCCGCAAGCTGATGGCGGCCGTGGACGAATACATCCCGACGCCTGAGCGTGCGATTGACCAGCCGTTCCTGATGCCGGTCGAAGACGTGTTCTCGATCTCGGGTCGTGGTACAGTTGTGACCGGTCGTGTTGAGCGTGGCGTGATCAATGTTGGCGACGAGATCGAAATCGTCGGCATCCGCGACACCAAGAAAACCACCTGCACGGGCGTTGAAATGTTCCGCAAGCTGCTGGACCGCGGAGAAGCGGGCGACAACATCGGCGCGCTGCTGCGCGGTGTGGACCGTGAAGGTGTTGAGCGTGGCCAGGTTCTGTGTAAGCCGGGCTCGGTGACACCGCACACCAAGTTCGAAGCCGAAGCCTATATCCTGACCAAGGATGAAGGTGGCCGTCACACGCCGTTCTTTGCGAACTACCGTCCTCAGTTCTACTTCCGGACCACTGACGTGACCGGCACCGTGACCCTGGCGTCCGGCACCGAGATGGTCATGCCCGGCGACAACGTGTCGTTCGAGGTTGAGCTGATCGCGCCGATCGCGATGGAAAACGGCCTGCGTTTCGCCATCCGCGAAGGCGGCCGCACCGTCGGCGCCGGCGTCGTGTCGAAAATCGTCGAGTAACAACGCCTAGGCGTTGTTACCGGTGAGCGGCAGTGGCTCTGAAAGAGCAATGAGAGCCCACTCGGTTGAAACAAAGAAGGCCGTCCCACATGGGACGGCCTTTTTCACTTTCTAACAGGTTGTTCCGCAGCCGATCCAAGTATCAGTTACACGCCGCATCAACGATAAACTCTACCTTAAGCTCGGGCCGTGCCAGCTTGGCTTCGCCACAGGCGCGGGCCGGGGCGTGGCCGGCCGGGACCCAAGCGTTCCAAACCTCGTTCAATCCGGCGAAATCCTTCATATCAGCCAGCCAGATCGTCACGCGCAGCATGTTTTCTCGCGACGAGCCCGCCTGTTCCAAAAGAGTGTCGATTTTGCTCAGGCAGATGCGGACCTGTTCCTGAATCGTTTCACCCTCGGCGACCTGTCCGGTCAGGTAGGCTACGCCGTTGTGTTTCACAATTTTAGATGAACGTTCGCCGGTTTCGATGCGTTCGATCATGGGGTTATCCTCACTTTGCTGATCAATCAGGGCCTGTCGGTACTGGTCTTGTTTTTGGTCACAGTTGAGGGCTTAAGGCAAACGCAAATAAATAAACTCGAGTTCAGAAAATCTGAAGCAATAGCGCTGCGGCTATTCTGTGATGTCTTGACGGTCCCCACGGCAATCGGGCCATTTTGATCACCTCCGATTTGAAACGGTTATGACAGCTCAAAGCAGCCTTTTTCTTATCACAATTGTGAGTATTCTGCGGGAAACAAACAAAGTGCTTTTTAGACAGATGTTCTACACCACAAGTGCATTGACACGACTGGCCGCGTTTGCCGCGATGCTGGTCTGGGCCGGTGGCAGCGCCATTGCCAAACCACTTCTTACGAATTCTCAGTCAACCTATGTGTCGGCCTGTGTGGAACAGGATGACACGCCAGAGCGGTTGGTGGAAATCTGCCAGCTTGGTCTGGGGGCTGCAGGAGCATCGGACCGCCAACGCATTGACATGTTGGATAGGCTGGCCTGGGCCTATTTCGATCTGGATGATTACGACGCCTCCGACAGGGCATTTTCGGAACTCCTTGAACTGAATCCCGAGGCTGAGCCAGGCCTTCAAGGGAAGGCGTGGATTCTGTACTACCACGATGATTATGGTCTGGCGACCGAGCTGTTTAGAAAGGCGGTATCGCGCAAGCCGACGGCCCGCAACATGGCAGGCCTTGCCGCTAGCGCACTCTACGGCGGACAGAGTAACGTAGAAGAATTCGAAGCGCGCATGCGCGCGGCAATGGCTTTGGACCCTGAATACACTTGGGCCATACGTCAGCTGGCCTGGGAACTCAGCGATCAGGGCCGCAATGACGAGGCGCTGGATCTGTTCCGCTCGGCCATCGAAATCGATCCGTCTGATTCTTATGCCGAGTATGGCATGGCCTTTGTGCTGTCAGAGCAGGACAGGTGGGAGCCAGCCTTTGAACATGTCACCCGAACGCTGGAGCTGCACCCTGAATTTGTCGCCGCCCTGTCGCGCCGTTCCTTGATCCTGCTGATGCTGGACCGGCCGAAACAGGCACTGAAGGACGCCGAAGCGGTCATCGCCGCCAAACCGGATGACGCGGATGGGTATGTTCGCAAAGCTCGCGCGCTGTCTGAGCTGGGCCAGCGGTCCCAGGCGCATAGTGTTCTTGAGATGGCCGAAACCCGGGCAGGCCCCAGCAGTTACCTGTTGTTCTGGCGGGCACGGTTGCTGGCTGATGATTACAGCTATGACGAAGCTCTGATCCACATCCGGCGCAGCATCAAGCTGGACGGTGCCGACCATTTCGACCATCGCCTGCACGCGGAAATAGCGCTCTGGCTGGAAGACAGGCAAGAGGCCCGGGACGCCATCGATCAGGCGCTGGCGCTTAGCCCCGATGCGCCATACGTGCAGTATGTTGATGCGCTGGTGATGCTGGCAGAGGGTGAATTCGACGCTGCGGAAGACAGGTTTGATGCGGCTATGGAGGCGGGGCTATCTCCGGATTACCTTAGTGATTTTCTGTCTGTGCTGGTTGCCGAAGGACGTTTCGTTCAGGCGATAAAACTGCGTGTCCGTTACAATAGCTGACAGGCTGCGGCTGGCGAAAATGCCACCAAGTCCAATTGTCCTGCGCTTCCGAAGACTTGGCCTGTTTTTGCGGGGCGTCGGGAGACCTATACCCCCCTGCATTTAAGCCTGAACCATTCGTGAGAGGTTATGCAGCCGCAGATTGCGCAGCGTCGCGAACTGCGCTGATGTTCTTTCCATAGACCTCGGGCGACGACACCGACCCGCCTTTGAACACAGCCGAGCCTGCGACCAGCACATCCGCCCCTGCAGCAGCGACCAGTGGGGCCGTGATTGGGTCGACACCGCCGTCGATCTCGATATGAACCGGGCGGTCACCGATCATCTGACGCAGCTTGCGCACTTTGTCCGTCATATCGATGAACTTCTGTCCCCCAAAACCGGGGTTCACCGTCATCACGCAGACCAGATCGGTCAGGTCCAGCAAATGCTCGACCGCGTCGGCTGGGGTGCCGGGGTTCAGGGCAACACCTGCTTTCATACCTGCGGTGCGGATGGCCTGCAGCGTGCGATGCGTGTGCGGCCCGGCCTCTATATGCGCGGTCAGGATGTCGGCGCCTGCGTCGGCATAGGCCTGGATGTAGGGATCAACCGGGGCGATCATCAGGTGAACATCCATCACGGTTTTCACATGCGGACGGAACGCTTTGACGGCCGGGGGACCAAAGGTCAGGTTCGGTACGAAATGGCCATCCATCACATCAATATGCACCCAGTCGGCACCTTGCGCCTCGATCGCCTGAATCTCGGCGCCGAAATTGGCGAAATCGGCGGACAGGATCGACGGGGCGATCTTGATGCAGCGGTCAAAGCTCATGTGTGGCCTCATATCATTTATCGAGTTGGCCCGCATATACCCGCGATGCGGGCGGTTGGGTAGGCCCCTCCGGTGCGGTGGTGCTTTACAAAACTTTCACTGAACCGACACAAAGCCGTTGAACATCGTCTTTAGCTGACCCCCAACACATTTGGGGGTGGCACGTGCTGCGCATAAAAAAACTGACGAAACGCTTCGGCGATAATGTGGCCGTGAATGCGGCGACGCTGGATGTGGACAAGCCTTGCATGATCGGCATCATCGGTCGGTCCGGAGCAGGTAAATCGACCCTGCTGCGAATGATCAACCGCCTGACCGACGCAAGTGCGGGAGAGATCCTGTTCCAGGACCGGGACGTGACCCAACTGAAAGGGCGCGACAAGCGGGCCTGGCAGGCCGATTGTGCCATGATCTTTCAGCAGTTCAACCTCGTGCCTCGCATGGATGTGGTGTCCAACGTTCTGCATGGCACGCTGAACCGGCATTCGACACTGGCGACCATGTTCAACCTGTTCCCGATGGATGAGGTCCACCGTGCCATCGACATATTGGACCGTCTGGGCATAGCCGAACATGCCCCCAAACGCGCCGAGGCGCTGTCAGGTGGTCAGCAGCAGCGGGTCGCCATTGCGCGCGCCCTGATGCAGGACCCCAAGATCATTTTGGCGGATGAACCCATCGCCTCGCTGGATCCGATGAATGCTCAGGTCGTGATGCAGGCTCTGCGCCGCATCCACGAAGAGGATGGTCGGACGGTCATCGCCAACCTGCACACTTTGGATACTGCGCGCCGCTATTGCGACCGCGTGGTTGGTATGCGGGATGGGCGCATTGTGTTCGACGGTCTGCCCGAACAGCTGACAACCGGTGTCGCCCGCGAGATTTACGGTGCCGATGCCAGCTTCTCGGAAGAGGCGACATCGACTGAGATCGACACGCTTGATGCGACCCAGAAAGCGTTGATGGAAGCCGAAGCGACCATCTGAACCAACAACCCCTTTCATCGCCCGGCCCGATGAGAGGCCGGGGACACAAACCTGGAGAGAGACAGATGAAAAAATTGATGGCTGCCCTGGTGGCGACAACGGCACTGGCCGCACCGGTCATGGCTGACGAAATCAGCGAATTCCGCATTGGTATTCTGGGCGGCGAGAACGCTCAGGACCGGTTGAACAACAACGAATGCCTGCGCGAATACACCGAAGAGGCGCTGGGTGTCGAAACCAAGCTGTTTGCGCCTGCCGATTATGACGGTGTGATCCAGGGCCTGCTGGGCGGCACCATCGACATGGCCTGGCTGGGCGCATCGGGCTATGCCAAAACCTATCTGAGCGACCCCGAAGCGGTTGAGCCGGTGCTGGTGAAGGTCAACACCGATGGCGGCTATGGCTATTACTCGATCGGTTTCGCCCGGAAAGACAGCGGCATCACCTCGCTGGATGACATGAAGGGTAAGACCTTTGGCTTTGGAGATCCGAACTCGACCTCGGGTTACCTGATCCCGTCGATCGAAATCCCTGCCGCAATCGGTGCGACCATGGAATCGGGCGACTATTTTGGTGACGTGAAATTCACCGGCGGGCACGAGCAGACCATCGTTGCCGTCAATAACGGTGACGTTGACGGTGGTGTGACCTGGGCCGACGGTCTGGGCGATTGGGAAGATGGATTTCAGTCGGGCGCGCTGCGCCGCGCGGTTGATGCGGGTCTGGTCGACATGAATGACATGGTCATGATCTGGCAGTCCGAACCGATCCCCGAAGGCCCGGTTGTGATCCGCAAATCGCTGCCGACCGAAGTCAAGGCGAAGATGACCAAGCTGTGGGACAACCTTAGCGAAAAAGACCGCGAGTGCTTTTACGGTGTGGCGGCAGGCGAAGCCAAAAGCTTCGATCCGATCACCCATGATGCCTATGAGATCATCATCGAAGCCCGCAAGCTGAAGTCCAACTAAGCCTGCACATTCAAAGATCGGGGTCCGGTAACAAGCCGTGCCCCGTTTTCCCACTCAGGAGCATTCCATGACAGACCTGTCCGCAGGGACCCACGGCGTCGACCAGATCAAGGCCGACTATTCCGAGATGACACGACGCAAGCGGGTCTATGGTGGTATCCTTCTGATCGTTTTTGTGGCCTTGATGGCCGCTGGTTTCCGCACCGCAGATGACCGCAATGCCGGCAGCTTTGTCGACGGCTGGCATCGAATATTCGACTATCCGACCGAGGTTCTGTCCGAGGCGTGGGAAAAGATCGGTGCGCTGCCGGAAAACCTGGTCACGTTCTTCCCTGCGCTAGTTGAAACGCTGAACATCGCTGCTGCCTCGACCCTGATCGGCACCATTGCGGGCACGTTTCTGGCCCTGATGTCGACGCGGGGTATGGCCATGTGGCCGGCACTGATCCCGCTGTTCCGCCGCATCGCTGATATCTGCCGCGCGATCCCCGAGATTGTGATTGCGCTGGTTCTTATCTTTGTGCTGGGCGGTGGCCCGGTTCCGGCGATGATTGCGATTGCCATCCACACCGCTGGCGCGCTGGGCAAGCTGTTTTCCGAAGTGAACGAGAACGCCTCGTTGAAACCGGTCGAGGGGTTGCATTCGGTTGGCGCTAACTGGTCGCAACGGATGTATCTGGGTGTGATCCCCCAGGTTGGCCCTAACTATGTCAGCTATGCCTTGCTGCGGTTCGAAATCAACATCCGCGCCTCGGCCATTCTGGGTTTTGTCGGTGCGGGTGGTCTGGGGTACGAGCTGCGCAACTCGATGTCCTGGGGGCAGGGGCGCTATGATCAGGCGGCTGCGATCTTCCTTTTGTTGTTTGTCACTATTGTCGTGGTTGATCAGCTGTCCGGCCTGCTGCGCGACCGCCTGACTCACGGATTCGAGAAAGGAGCCCGGGCATGAGCACCTTTGCCACAGACCTGAGCATTGATGAGCTCAAGGCCGAGGCCGACCGTCTGTTCAGCCGCAAGAGGCTGGTGAATTTTGGCATGCCAGCCTTGATGCTGGCCTATCTGGCCTATGTTTTCTTTGCCTTTGACGTAGCGGGCTTGGCTGGGCGGGCGAACTGGGAAAACGGTAAAACGCTGGTTGCGGACAGTTACAGCTATAAAACCCACGTTGCGCGGGACAACCGAAATGGCGAGGTATCGGTCTCTATCGAGGGCGAACGCAAGGGAACCTATCCCGACGGTCAGGCCCCGGACTGGGTCGCCCTTGGGGCAACCACGGTGATCGATCTGGAAGACGGCCATGTTGTGCGTTTTGGTCCCGAGACGGTGGAATATGACATTCCCGGCTATGGCACAGTGCGTGCAACGCCAACCCGTTCGGCGGGCGTTCAGCCCGAATTGCCCGCGGGTGAGGTGCCAGACTGGATCAACGTGTCAAAGAACCGGATGGCGATCACCACGGATGCGGGCCGCCTGACGGTGACGCGCAACCGTTCAGAGGTGTTTCGCTACTTCACCGGATGGGAGCTGTTCTGGTTCACCCTCGACAGCCCGTATTACGGCAAATCCCCGTCTCAACTGGCCGGTCTTGCGGCCTCGGGTGAGGCGGGTGCGATCCTGGACGATTTTTGGACCAACAAGATGTGGCGGCACCAGGATGTGGCCTGGGCTATTTTTGAGACGATCCTGATGGCTTTTCTGGGCACACTGGGCGCGGGCATGATTGCCCTGCCGCTGGCTTTCCTGGCGACGCGGAACTTCA
The DNA here is from genome assembly GCF_042768335.1 of Ruegeria meonggei. Lineage (NCBI taxonomy): Bacteria > Pseudomonadati > Pseudomonadota > Alphaproteobacteria > Rhodobacterales > Roseobacteraceae > Ruegeria > Ruegeria meonggei. The sequence continues at coordinate 3,892,263 of NZ_JAXHBT010000001.1, forward strand.
ACCCGCTGAAATCCGCTCGGTTCCTGACCCGGCGCGTTTTTGATTTCGTGCGCGGGGTGGATGCGCTGATCTGGACTGTGGTGCTGGCCCGCGCCTTTGGCCCCGGTCCTCTGACCGGTGCGCTGGCCATTCTGGTGACCGATACCGGCACCTTCGGCAAGATCTTCTCGGAGGCACTGGAAAACGTCGACCAAAAGCAGATCGAAGGGGTGCAATCCACCGGGGCCAATGCGCCGCAACGCTATCGCTTTGGTGTGATCCCGCAGGTGACGCCGGTATTGCTCAGCCAGCTGTTGTACTTCCTCGAATCCAACACACGAAGTGCCACCGTGATTGGTGCCATTACCGGGGGCGGTATCGGCTTGCTGCTGACACAAGCCATTATCACGCAGAAGGACTGGGAAGAGGTGGCCTATTACATCATCCTGATCATTCTGATGGTCATGCTGATGGATTGGTTCTCGGGCTGGTTGCGCCGGCGTTTGATTCAGGGGGAAACCTCGCCAAAGCGGAAACGGGCCAAGGTCGCCCAAGCGGTCTGAACCACCCGGGATACAAGGTATACTCATGGCACGTCTTCGTTCGGATCAACCGTTTATCCACCCGGATTGCGCGATTACAAACGCGACCTTTGGTGAATATGTTGAAATCGGCGCTGGAACGCGCGTGGCGAATGCAGTCATCGGGGACTATTCCTATTGCGACCGCACATGCGACATCGCCAATGCCGAGATCGGGAAATTCGCCAACATCGCCAGTTTTACGAGGATTGGCGCGACGGATCACCCGATGGAGAAGGCATCGCTGCATCACTTCCTGTATCGCTCGGCGGATTACTGGGATGACGTAGAAGTAGATGCCACATGGTTCGAACACCGCGCCAGTCGCATTACCCGTATCGGTCATGATACGTGGATTGGTCATGCCGCCATCATCAAGCCCGAGATCACGATTGGCCACGGTGCAGTTGTGGCTGCGGGCGCTGTAGTGACCAAGGATGTTGCACCTTACACGATCGTCGGCGGCGTGACCGCCGATCCGATCCGCCGACGGTATTCTGAGGACGTTGCAGAACGCATGATGGCGATGGCCTGGTGGGATTGGGACAACGCGCGTCTTCGTTTGGCTTTGCCTGATTTCCGCGCGCTGAAGGCCGAGGCGTTTTTGGAAAAATACGAAAAACACCAAGCCTGACAGCAGGTGCTCCCGCGCCCGCACGTGCATTGGCTGCGCCGATACACGCTGGCGGCCTTGGGCCGCGCGCCGCGCGGCGCCACGCCCAACGGGATGAGACCTCCGCAAGGAGGTTGAAGACGGGCGGGAGCCCATGGACGTCTAGTCTTCGTTCATCGTCAGCGTAACGCGTTCACCTGCGAAAACAGTGCGGCCATATTCAACCGGAATGCCGGTGGTGTCGGCGTTGACCCCAACTGAAAACAGAACCGGCGCGCCTTCGGTCAGGTGCAAGTGCAGTGCCTGCGTTGGTGTTGCCGCCCGCGCGGTCAGGCGGGTTGAGACGCGGGTGTAATCTTCGACTCCGCAGCGTTGCAACGCTCTTGTCACTGATTGAGTTTCCGACAGGGCGTCTAGTATGTCGGGAAGTCGTTCCGCCGGGAAAACGCTCTGAAACAAGCCGATGGGCTGTCCATCCGCCAACGACAGGCCATCGTAGACGTGAACAGTGTCACCGGGAGTAAGCTGCAGGGCCTCAGCCTCACTATCATCGGCTACGCGGGTCGTCAGCGATAGGATCTTTTTGCCCGGTATCTTGCCGCTTGCAGAGATGCTCTTGTGATATCTGACTCGCTTTCCAATCGGATAATCGGTTGGCCGTGCTGCCACAAACACGCCTGCGCCACGGCGAGGATGCACCAGCCCTTGCTCGGCCATATCCGACAAGGCCCGCCGCACGGTATGTCGGTTAACCCCGTGCTGCGCCGCCAGTTGCGCCTCGGTCGGCAGTTGATCTCCGGTGTTGTATCGCCCTTCCGCTATGTCTGAAGTCAGACTGAGGGCGATGCTTTTCCAAACCGGCGTTTTGCTCATGTCATCAAACTTTCACGATACACGGATTGCGAGTCACTGCGCTTGGGTGTAATATTTGTCTAGTTGTATAGTATAATTAGACAACCCGGCCAAGAGGCTTTGATGTCAGAACACACAGAAATCGCGCATGCAGCGCGTCAGGAATGGATGGGTCTGCTGGCCCGCGCACCAGGGCAAATGTTGATGGAGCTGTGGGGCGCTTATGAGGCACAGCCAGCTTTTGAATGGCTGCGCAGTCCCGAAGTGGGCGGCGTCATGGTCCGTGGGCGGACCGGCGCCACAGGGGCTCCGTTTAACCTAGGTGAAATGACAGTCACGCGTTGTTCCTTAGTCCTGGGCGACGGAACAGTGGGGCATGGCTATGTGCAGGGACGCTCAAAACCCAAAGCGCAGACGGCTGCGCTGATTGATGCCTTGATGCAGACCACTGCCGCCGACGACTTGCACGCCCGGGTGATCGGCCCGCTTCGTCAGCAAATGCAGGACGCCAAGACGTCGCGCGCCGCCAAAGCCGCCGCGACGAAGGTCGAGTTTTTCACGATGGTACGGGGAGAGGGCTGATGACCCAGCAAACTCAATTCTCCGGTGGGTTTTGCGACGCGCCAATTGACGCGGCACACGCATTTCGGGCGGCCATGACGGTGATGGCGCGCCCGGGTCAGATCCGTGCGATCTCGGGCGGGCAGCCGCCCGTGCCCTTGTCCGTGGCTTCGGGTACATTGTTGCTGACGTTGTGCGATCCGGACACCAAAGTACATTTGGCGGGGGCGGCTGACACGGACGCCGTTCGCCAATGGCTTACCTTTCATACCGGCGCGCCGATCACAGATGCAGCAAGCGCGGATTTTGCAGTCGGGACATGGCGAGCGCTGCGGCCGATGGGCAGGTACCGGATCGGAACAGCGGAATACCCCGATCGATCCACCACTTTGATCGTTGAATGTGATGACTTGCATCAAAAGGGTGCTGCACTGACAGGGCCTGGGATACGAGAAATCTCTTATCTGTCCTTGCCCGACGTTCCAGTGCTTCAGGCCAATGCGGCGCTTTATCCGCTGGGCTGTGACTTCTTTTTCACCTGTGGTGACCGGGTTGCGGCCCTGCCGCGCAGCACGCAGATCAAGGCGGAGGGTTAAGCGATGTATGTTGCCGTCAAAGGGGGCGAAAAGGCCATCGACAACGCTCATGCCTGGCTGGCCGAAGAGCGGCGGGGATCGACAGACGTGGCAGAGCTTAGCATCGCTCAGATTCGCGAACAGCTAAGCCTTGCGGTGAATCGGGTTATGGCCGAGGGGTCTTTGTTCGATCCCGACCTGGCCGCTCTGGCGATCAAGCAGGCGCGCGGAGACCTGATCGAGGCGATCTTTCTGATCCGTGCCTATCGCACGACGCTGCCCCGGTTCGGGTCTTCCAACCCGGTGAAGACAAGTGAGATGACGTGTGATCGGCGAATCTCGGCCACGTTCAAGGATGCGCCAGGAGGGCAGGTTCTGGGCCCGACATTCGACTACACCCACCGATTGCTAGACTTCAAACTGGCGGCTGAGGGCGAACTGCCCGCCACGCCCAAAGCGCATCCGCGCGAAGAGGTAACGCCGCATATTACCGAATTCTTACAGGGCGAGGGTATCATTCAGGATGAGCCGCCTTGCGATGACATTCCCGGTGATCTGACCCGCGAGCCGATGGAGTTTCCCGCGGGCCGTCCCCTGCGCCTGCAGTCCCTGACGCGCGGGGATGAGGGATTTGTGCTGGGAATGGCTTATTCGACCCAACGTGGCTATGCCCGCAACCACGCCTTTGTCGGAGAGTTGCGGATCGGCAAGGTCGCGGTTGAGATGGACATTCCCGAACTGGGCTTCGCCATCGAGATCGGCGAAGTTGAGCTGACCGAATGCGAGACGGTGAACCAGTTTAAGGGCTCCAAAACCGAACCGCCACAATTCACGCGTGGCTATGGCTTGGTCTTTGGCCAATCAGAACGCAAATCCATCGCGATGGCACTGGTAGACCGGGCCTTGCGGTGGGAGGAACTCGGCGAAGACAATCTGGGCGCACCGGCACAGGACGAGGAATTCGTTTTAAGCCATGCGGATAACATCCAGGCGACTGGGTTCCTGGAACATATCAAACTTCCGCATTACGTTGACTTCCAGTCCGAGTTGGAACTGGTCCGCAAATTGCGTCGCGAGGCTGAGGAACGGATCACACCAAGGGAGGCGGTCGAATGAGTTCAGTCTGCCCCGCCACCACAATCCCCGCCACCGAAATCATCACCACCCGAAATCCATCCGCCTCCCGAATTGTCGTGGGAATTTCGGTTCTGCTGAGGCCGACCCTTTCGAGAAGGCAATCTCCAAACAAAAACAACGAAAGCCAGCGTGCCAAAGATCAGAGAGATTTCAGTGAAAGTTATGTCCGGCAAATTCGGTTCTCTGTTCGAAACATCGTAAAGAGATATGTCTTGAGCGGGCACAAAATTGCAAGCTGCAACAAACTACCCATGCACAGGGTCTTCCGGGTCATCCTGAAGGGGCTGGCTGTGCCTCTAGCGGAGGCTTCTGTTTTCATAGGCGAATTTCTGCTGGTGCTCCTCGTCGATCGGGGTTTTGCGGGCGCGCGCGGCATAGGTCGACGTATCGATGGCGTTCCAGCGAGCGGTCGGGTCGCGCTGTATCGACTTGTGCCGTCGACGGGAATGGACGCGCTGCCAAAACAGGTAAAGCATAACGATAAAAAAGAACAAGCAAATCAAGAATACGTCCACAACAACACCAAAAACCAAAGTGATACATCAAATGAATGAGTATAACTTCGCATATTTGGACGAGCAGACCAAGCGCATGATCCGCCGGGCTATCCTGAAAGGTCTGGCTGTGCCCGGATATCAGGTGCCCTTCGCGAGCCGTGAAATGCCCATGCCTTATGGGTGGGGTACCGGCGGTGTGCAGGTGTCGGCCGCGACGCTGACGCCGGACGACACCTTCAAGGTGATCGATCAGGGCGCGGATGACACCACCAACGCCGTGTCGATCCGTAAGTTCTTTGAGAACACCGCAGGGGTCGAGACCACTGAGGAAACCGAAAAAGCAACGGTCATTCAAACCCGCCACCGCATCCCAGAGGTAAAGCTGCGCGAAGACCAGATCCTCGTCTATCAGGTGCCGATCCCGGAACCATTGCGGTTTCTTGAGCCGCGCGAGACCGAAACGCGCAAGATGCACAGCCTTGAGGAATACGGGTTGATGCATGTGAAACTGTACGAGGATATCAGCCAACACGGGGCGATCTCGACCGCCTATGCCTATCCGGTCAAAGTGTCGGGGCGCTATGTGATGGATCCGTCTCCGATCCCGAAATTTGATAATCCCAAGCTTGAGATGGGCGCGATCCAGCTGTTTGGCGCAGGGCGCGAGCAGCGGATTTACGCGGTGCCGCCGCATACACAAGTGGTGAGCCTCGATTTCGAAGACTACCCGTTCGAGGCGACCAAAGCCGATCACCCCTGTGATCTGTGCGGGGCCGAGGACAGCTATCTGGATGAGGTAATCATGGATGACGCGGGCAACCGGATGTTTGTCTGTTCGGACACCGATTACTGCCGGTCGCGTCGCGCGGCAGGCCAATTGGGCCGGTTGGCCGAGGAGAACGCAGCATGATGCGCGACTATGTCTTGGGAATTGATCATCTGGGCCTGACGGTCGCAGACCTGGACGCATCCAAGGCGTTCTTTGTCGATGCACTGGGCTGGGACGTGGTCGGGGGTAAACCCGAATACCCATCAGCCTTCGTCAGCAATGGCGCGGCAGTTTTGACCCTGTGGCAGCAAAAAGGGGAACATCAGCGCGGTTTTGACCGGCATGCCCATGTCGGCCTGCATCATGCGGCGTTCAAAGTGCCGGACGAAGAGGCCCTGAAGGCTGTCTTTGATGCGGTGAAAGACTGGCCCGGTGTGACTGTCGAGTTTTCGCCAGAACCGTCTGGCCAGGGTCCGAAGATCCATTTTATGATCCAGGAGCCTGGCGGCAACCGGATCGAATTTGCCTACGATCCGAGGTGAGCGATATGACCCCTTTGCTGAGTGTTCAGGATATCCGAAAAACCTACGGCGCGCGCATCGGTTGCACCGATGTCAGCTTTGAACTCTACCCCGGCGAGGTGATGGGGATAGTAGGTGAAAGCGGCTCGGGCAAGTCGACGCTGCTGAATTGTCTGGCGGGGCATCTGGAACCCGATGGCGGCCGTGTGATCTTTGATACACGGACAGACGGGCCGGTGGATACATTGACAATGTCCGAACCCGAGCGGCGGATGCTGGGGCGAACGGACTGGGCCTTTGTGCATCAACACGCCCGCGACGGGTTGCGCATGTCTGTAAGTGCCGGCGGTAACATCGGTGAACGCCTCATGGCCGTCGGAGATCGCCACTATGGCGCGATCCGTGACAAGGCGATCGATTGGCTGGGCCGGGTCGAGATCAGCGAGACCCGCGTGGATGACCGCCCGACGGCGTTTTCCGGCGGGATGCAACAGCGCCTGCAGATCGCGCGCAATCTGGTAACCGGCCCTCGGCTGGTGTTCATGGATGAACCGACCGGCGGGCTTGATGTTTCGGTTCAGGCGCGGCTGTTGGACCTGCTGCGCGGGCTGGTGCGTGAGATGGGGCTGAGCGCCATCATCGTCACCCACGATCTGGCTGTGGTGCGCCTGCTGGCGGACCGGCTGATGGTTATGAAAGACGGGTGCGTGGTTGAGGCCGGGCTGACCGATCAAGTGCTGGACGATCCACAACACGCCTATACCCAGTTGTTGGTTTCAAGCGTGTTACAGGTCTGAGGGTGAAGGTCATGATTGAACTCAAAAACGTCAGCAAGAGCTTTACTCTGCACAATCAGGGAAGCGCTGTTATTCCGGTGATGGCGGCAGCGTCGTTAAAAGTTGCGCCCGGGGAATGCGTCGCCCTGACCGGTGCCTCAGGCGCAGGAAAATCAACGCTGATGCGCGTCATTTATGGGAATTACCTGGCGGCGTCAGGGCAAGTATGGGTTGGTGATCTGGATGTGGCCCAGGCTGAACCCCGCCAGATACTGGCGCTGCGGCGGGAAACGCTGGGATATGTCAGCCAGTTCCTGCGTGTGGTACCGCGCGTACCAACATTAGACGTGGTGGCCGAACCGCTGTTGGCCGTTGGATGTGACCGGAAAGACGCCCTGGACAAGGCCACCGAATTGCTGACGCGATTGAACATCCCCGAGCGCTTGTGGGATCTAAGTCCGACGACGTTTTCGGGCGGTGAGCAGCAACGCGTTAATATTGCACGCGGATTTTCTTATGGGTACCCGGCCATGTTGCTGGATGAACCGACCGCCAGCTTGGACCAGAAGAACCGCGAGACGGTCTTGTCCCTGATCGAAGAGGCCAAGGCCCGTGGCGCGGCCATCATCGGTATTTTTCATGATGTCGAGGCGCGACATCAGGTGTGCGACCGCGAGATTGACGTATCGGGCTTTACCCCCGGTATGGCCGCATGAGCCGCGCGCCAGTCATAGCGGTCGTTGGCCCTTCGGGCGTTGGCAAGGACAGCGTGATGGAGGCGCTAGCGTCCCGGGCGCCAGGAATTCAGCGGGTGCGCCGCGTGATCACCCGCCCCGAGGGTGAGGACGGAGAGGATTTTGATCGTGTCCGCGTCGAGACCTTTCAAAAACGGGCGAAAGACGGAGCGTTTGCATTGCATTGGGCCGCGCATGGCCTGCTTTACGGCGTACCCAAAGAGGTTGAAGACCTGCGGTGCCACGCGGATGCGGTGCTTGTGAACTTGTCGCGATCCGTATTGGTGCAGGCGCAGGATGTATTTGGCGACCTGATCGTAATCTCTCTGACCGCTGACCCAGAAGTTCTGGCACAGCGCTTGTCTGCCCGCGGCCGGGAAGGCAAAACCGAACAGGCGCTGCGGCTGGCGCGGGCGCAGACTCAGTTGCCGGACGGATTGGCGAAGGTGATCGAGATCGACAACTCCGGACCGTTAGAGCCGACGATTGTCGCTATCCTTGCCCGGCTTCAACCGGAAAGGACGTAACGTTGGATCAGGTGAAACCGCCCATCCTCGGCCTCGCCCACCAATGCCAGATCATTGATCTGAAACGGGCGCGGCAGCAACTGCATCAGCCGCGATTGCAGCGTGGCGTCGACCGTTGCCAGTGTTGCCTTGTCCAGTTTACCGCTCAGCGTGATGTGAAATCGGAAAGATCCCATGACGTAAGGATAGCCCCATTGAACAAGATTGGCGTCCTGTTCCGCTGTCAATTCGGCGGCACGGCGGCGTTCCAGTTCGGCCACAGGCGCGGGGGTGCGGAAATCGTCCAGATCGCGGACACAAGCCGCCGCCAGCGCGCTCAGCGCGGTTTCATCGCCCAAAGGGCGCAGGGCCAGAAACCGACCCAACCTGGCGATCTCCAACCCGTCCAAAGTCACCCTAGGGCGCGACTGAGCCAGCCGTTCGCAGGCTTTGGACAGCGCGTCAAGAGACTGACCTTCGTGCAGGCGAAACGGCGGCTTCATGGTGGCATGCAGCCCGTATTTGCGTGGTACCTGGGTCACGGCATCAACGTCCACGCCGTCAATCAAAGGATGGGCGACCTCTTGCCCGGTTTCCATATCCCAGCCCAGCCAGTTGGTCGCAAAATGTGTCCACGCGGCCCCGGCCGGTGGCGCAAAATAAATCGCGTATCGCGTGAATGTCACATTGGCCTCCTATGCGTGGCCTTTCCAATAGCTCAAACCGTGTGAAGTTCAGATGACAGAAGATATGATCCTTGCCAATGCCACGCTTGTTCTTCCGGATGAGACCGTAACCGGCAGCGTGCGGATTGAGGGTGAGACGATTACAGAAATCGCCACCGGGGCAACCGTGCCCGCCGGGGCGATTGACTGTGGTGGTGACTATGTCTGCCCCGGGCTGGTCGAGCTGCATACCGACAATCTGGAACGCCACATCCAGCCGCGCCCCAAGGTCGACTGGCCCCACGCGGCGGCGATTCTGGCCCATGATGCCGAGCTGGCCAGCACTGGGATCACCACCGTGTTTGATGCGATGCGCGTGGGCTCTATCCCTTCGGGGCAGCGTTATGTGAAATACGCGCGCGGCCTGTCGCGCGAGCTGTGGCAATTGCGGGAACAGGACGCGCTCAAGATCAGTCACTTCCTGCATTTGCGGGCTGAAGTTTGCTCGGAAACTCTGGTCGAAGAACTCAACGAGTTTGGCCCCGAAGACCGCGTAGGCCTGGTCTCATTAATGGATCACACGCCGGGTCAGCGGCAGTTCCGCGATATCACAAAGCTTGAAGCTTACTTGAAAGGCAAGCTGGGGCTTGAGGGTGATGGGTTCCTGCAGCATGTTGCTGACCTCAAGGCGATGCGGGACCGAAACGGCGACAAACATGAGGCTGAGACGGTCAAGGCTGCCAATCGTTTCGGTGCCATGCTGGCCAGCCATGACGATACCACAGAGGAGCAAGTCCGTACCTCGGCCGGTCACGGTATTCGACTGGCTGAATTCCCCACCACGGTTGAGGCCGCCCGTGCCTGTCACGTGCAAGGCATCAAGGTGATGATGGGGGCACCGAACGTGATCCGGGGCGGATCGCATTCCGGCAATGTTGCAGCGCATGAACTGGCCGAGATGGGGCATCTCGATATCTTGTCTTCGGATTACGTTCCAGCCGCCTTGCTGCTTTCCGCGGCCCGGCTGGGGGAGATCTGGGGCGACATGGCGCGCGGTCTGAAGACCGTAACGCAGACCCCCGCGCAGGTTGTCGGGCTGGACGACCGGGGCGAGTTGCGGGCCGGCACCCGTGCTGATGTGATCCGGTTCAGACTGCGCGAAGGCGCACCTGCTTTGAATGGCGTATGGTCGCGCGGGCGGCGGGTCGCATAGTCATGCGCGGAAGAAACGCCTGATCAGGCCCTGTAGAACAGATAGCGGTCGGGCGCGATTGTGTCCGGGCCGCTGACCTGTTCAAAGCCCACCAAAGGTTGGCCCGAGATCAGCCACCCGCCTGGCATCATCACTTGCGCGATCAGCGGGCTGAGACGTGCCGCCTCGGCCACGTCGTCGGCCTTGATACCGCGCCCGAAATCATAATGTGCCAACGCGATCCTGTGGTTGCCAGCAGCCAGCTTTTCAAGCATGGGCTCTGCCTCACCCTGCAAGAAGTCCTCGGCCGGAGGGGTGCTGGAGGGATGGCATTGCAACATTCGGTCCATCACCCAGATACGCCGGTTCGGCAGAATTTCCCGCAGGTGATCGTAGGTGCGGCCATTGCCCAGCCCCATATCCAGAACATCGCCAGCCAGATCCGATATCTGGGCCACCGCCCAGTTCAGCCCGTCGCGTTGGGCCGTCAGGCGGCGCAGCATGGAATCCAGTCGGCTCATTCGGGGTCTCCGGTCTGTTTGGATGACGGCGCGGTCCAGACATAACTTGGCCCGGCCAGCAGTCTGCGCAGCAGGTCTTGGGTAAAGGTCCAGATGTCTTGATCATGGACCAGATGGTGGGTCAAGATGCCAAACGGCTCTGTGTTATCGGCTCGCCCCTCGCGCCGGTCGCGTAGCATTTGAGCTGTCTTGTCGATCAGCATGTTTGGATCGGCCAGCCCCCTGGTTCCGCGCCAGTCAATCGGGTCTAGATGAGTGTTGATCTGCTCAAGCCCCGGCGCGGGTGTGGCCGTCTTGCGTGGCGTCGCGGTCGAGACAAAGCGATAGCCCAGGCCCGGCAGTTCCTGAACCACTTCGGGCGCGACACGGTTCCAGGGCGGCACGAACATCGGGTTCAGCCTGTCCCCAAACACTGTCTGCATGCGCTGCAATCCTGCAAGCGCATCGTCGGTGATCTTGTCCATCGGCCGGTGCAGTCGGAATTCAGATTTCTTTTCATTTTGGGGCGCGTTGTTGTGATGTGCCCAGCCATGCACAACAGGGATCAGCGTGAGGTGGCGCGCGACATGCTCTGCCAATTCTTCATCTGCGTCCCGAGGAATGATGGCCAGATGCACCGGCAGGGCAAGGGATTCCGACAGCTTGGTCAGCTCCTCAAGCTGAGATGTCGCTGCAATCGCGTCGTCGTCGCGCCACCACAGCGGCAATGTCAGCGCTTGGGATTGCCATAGGGCGAGTTCGGCCTCCAAAGGGCACCAATCGGCGGTCATGCCCGCGCCTTCAACTGTTTGGCAATTTCGACCGATTTAGTGGCCCCGTCAAAGCCTCGATCGGATATCGGTCGGGGGTCTGACGTTACAACCTCAGCCACGGCTCGGGCCAGCGTCTCGCCATCCAGTTTTTTGCTTGGCAAAACACTTGTCGCGGGCATTTCGGACAAGGTTTGACCCCGCAGGCTTTGCTCAACCTCTTTTCCGTCATCGAAGGGAACAAATACAGCAGGGGTGCCGGATTGCAGAATATCCAGCGCAGTGTTGTAGCCGCACATGCTGACCGAGGCTGCGGCCAGGGGCAGCATCTGGCGAAAATCAGGGCGCACTGGCTCGATAATCACCGACGTATCTCCTGCCAATTGTCTTAGCTGATCAATACGCGCCGGTGCATCCTGTCCGCCCACCAATAGGCGCCAGCGCCTGTTGGGCATCTGGCGGGCGGCCTCGATGGCCGCACGAAAGATCGGTTGGCCCACCGATCCCCCACCTGCGCTGACCAAAACCTCGTCTTTGCCTACGCCCTCGCGGTGTGGCGCCGGAGCCTTCGGAGCGACAAAACCGGTATAGTACAGACGGTCGTTTAGGCGATCTGTGACTGGCCAGCTGACCGCAAGCGGAATGACGTTCTGGTCAGAGTGGACGAGAACACCGTCATAATATTCACAAACGATGTCTTCAGTGCGGTCTGCCTTTGACGGTTTGGACGGCGGGGCCAGAATATCGCGGATCGAGCCCAGGATGATCGGTTTTCTTGGCAAGTCGCGGGCCGCCTGTAGACCGGCAAGGAACTCGGCGGCCAGGGACCGACGGCCAAAGGGGAAAAGTTCCGTGATCAGCACATCCGGTGCGAAACTTTGGACCGCCTTGACCAGCGCAGTTGCGCGGGCTGCGTGATAGGCCTCTTCAGCGACTTCGCCGCTCTGGGTTAGCAGCCGTGTGAAATCAGTGCCATCCGATCGCAGCGGCGGCAAACCCAACAGGGTCATACCGGCGCTGTCCAGTTGCGGCGCAGGCATCCCGCCGGTTGCCACAAAAGTCTCGTGCCCGTCTTCCACAAATGCCCGGCCCAGCGTCAAGGCGCGGCTCAGGTGCCCTGTCCCCAGCAAATGGGTAACAACGATCATCACTTTCATTGGGTCGTCTCCGGCCGGATCAGGCGCACAGGGTCGGGCAGGGCAGTCAGTGTTGTCATATCCACGATATACAAGCGGTTGCGCTTGATTTGAAAGGGGGCGGGACCAGCAAATTCCCATCCCCAGGCCCGGGCCAGAATGACCCGTATGATGCCAATGTGACACACGGCGATGCTGTCCGAACTCAGACCGTTCAGCCAGGGTTCCAATCGGGTCCAGACCTCGGCCGGGCTTTCCCCGTTTGGCGGGCGAAAATCCCAACTCCAGCCTTCGATGTGGCGGTATCCGCTGTTTGGGTCGGCAATCAGGTCCACGCCGCACAAACCTTCCCAATCGCCCCAGTTCATCTCTGTCAATGCCTCCGAGGTGAGAGGATCATGTCCGGAAACCAGCCGCGCAGTCTCACTTGCCCGCAGTAGTGGGCTGGACCACAAGGCTGCGCGGTCCCAGGGTTCCGGCAGCCGCGCTGCTGCCAGCTCGGACCGGGCATCGTCATCCAGCGGAATGTCGCTGCGCCCCTGAATGCGCCCCGCGCGGTTCCAGTGTGTGTGACCATGGCGTAGTAGGGCCAGTTTGGTCATGTTTGCCCCCTGACCAATGGTCGAACCGCCGTCCAAAACCGGTCGGTTGCCGCAGGCATAAGGTGGCGCATGGCAATCCGGTCGCGGGCCTTGGCACCCAGTGACAGCCGCAACGGTCGGTCGTTCAGCAAGCTGTGTAGTCTGGCGGCAAGCGCCTCAGGGCCTGCATCGATTGACGGATAGTCGGATTGGGCAAGCACATCCCTGACGCCGGGCCTGTCCTGCGCGACAACCGGAAGACCATTGGCCTGCGCCTCAAGATAGATCATGCCATATGCCTCGTTCACACCGGGCCAGACCAACAACGCGGCTGTCTGGTACAGCGCCTGTACAGTGTCGTGGTCGAGTTGGCCGAGAAAGCAGGCCTTGTCGCCAAACGGGGCCATGAGCGCTTGGACCTCTGCGCGGGCCGGGCCATCCCCTACGATGTTCAATGCCCAATCCCCCCCTAACTGCGCCAGTGTCTGCGCAAGGATGTCATATGAGGCCAGCTTGTCTCCGTGTCGCATCATGCCGACCGCCAGCATCGGCCCATCGCAAGAGGACGCGGGCGGCAGGTCCGCGCTTGGTAAAAACGGCGGCAGTTCCACCAGGCTTTGACCTGCGACCCAATCCCGCTGCAGCGTGATCAGGTCATTTGCAGTGTGGTAGAAGATCACACGAGCGGCGTCACACGCGCCATGCGCGGACTCGGCAAACCCGGCCCAGGGACCGTTCAGGCGGCTGGTCGCACGGGTGCTTTCCAGTTGCACATATAGGATGTCCCGCGCCTTGCACACAGCCGGGCCCAGCAGATCTGGCGCTTTGTAATAGTTGTGATAGGTCACCCAAAGCGCCGTGTCCGCGGGCAATTCAGCGATCAGCCGTTGGACCTCAGCTTCGGCCTCATGGCGCAGCTCGGCCTGTATCTGTGTGTCGCCATGTTTGTCGTAGACGCGCAGCCGGGATACCAGATCAACGCTGTCCCCTGGCGCCGCAATTGCCCGCATCAGGTTGCGCGCCATTTCACGATCCCCGGATGGCACCGGACTGTCCGGAGATTTCATCGGGGTGTAAAAGGCGACCCGGGCCATCAGTCTTTGCTTGCGCCCAACGCGCTAAGCCGTTTTGACAAAAGGGCAATGCCGGGATCCATGCGGAACTCGGCGAGCAGGCGGTTATAGGCATTGGTGGCCATGGCTGCTGACTTGTCGGGCTGGGCCGCCAATTGGGTGATAGCAGAAGCCAGCGCGGCGGGGTCATCGCCGGACAGCACACCGTGGGTCCCGGTTTCAATGAATTCGGGAATGGCTGAGACCGGAGTGGACAGGATTGGCAAAAGCTGAGATGCGGCCTCCATCAGAACATTTGGCAACCCGTCGCGGTCACCATCCGCGGCGATGCGGCTGGGCAGTACAAACAGATCGGCCGCGCGCATGGCCGCGATGACCCCGGGCTGGTCACAGGCCCCTGCCCAGGTGATCCTTTGCGACACGCCAACTGCTGCGGCCCGGTTGCGCAGCGCCTCACCAAGGGTGCCGCCACCAATATGGGTCCAGTGCCAATCGAGTGCCTTTGGCAGTAAGGCAAACGCGTCGATCAAGCGGTCGAACCCCTTTTTCTCGACCAGCCGTCCAACGGACAGCATGTGAAACGATCCATCCGCTTCGCGGACATTTCGTTCAGGAGGGGCTGGAAAACGGCTCAGGTCCAAACCGTGATAGATCAGATCGACCCGTTTGGGATCATCGGCCAGACTGCGCAGGTGATCTGCGCCAATGGCCGTACAGGTCGCGCCAAAGGCTGCGCCATGGGTTTTGGCCTGCAGCTTTTCGGTTTTTTCCCAATCGGGAGAGGTCCAGATGTCCTTGGCGTGGGCGGAAAAGCTCCAGGGCAGGCCGCGCATGATGGCGGCATAACGCGCGACCGAGGACGGTGTGTGCATGAAATGCGCGTACATCACCTGCGTTGCATCGGGCAGTTCGGCGGCCAGCACACAGGCCTGCCCGAACCGGCGGATACGGTTATGGGTGGGATCGCGGCGCAGGTCGGCGCGCCAGACCTTATAGGCCTCGGCATAGCCAGGCAGGCGCTGCGCGGCGTCGCGGGCAGCCCAGACGCGCTGTGGTTCCTGGTACAGGTATTCGGGCAGGTAATGCACCTGACCGCTGAACCGATCGTGCAACGGGTGACGTTTAACGTCCGTCGGATGGCGCAGGGACCAGATGTCAAAGCTGTGGCCAGCATCCTGCAAGGCGACCAGTTCCTGTGCGATGAACGTCTCGGACAGGCGCGGCCACCCTTTGACCAACACCGCCAATTTCGGCTGGGTTGAGCTCATCCGGTGGCCCGTTCCTGTTCCCGGCGCAACAGGGCATCCACACGGTCAGTCACATAATCCAACCCGTCCAACAGCCCATCCCGCATAGCCTCGGACGGCAAGGCCTGGGTCGGCAAATTGCGGATGGCCTTAATCATCGCGGCCGTTGTCAGCCCGTCGCGGAATTCGTCCAACATCCGCACCAGCCCCAGCCCCTCGGCGCGCGAAGCACGTATCCATTGCTCCAGGCGCGGCGTTGTGCGTGGGACGATGACGGCGCGCTTGTCAAAAGACAGAACCTCGCAAAACGTATTGTAGCCCCCCATGCAAACCACGCCAGCGGCCCCGGCAAACAGCGTTTCGATCTGAGATTCGAACCCCACAGCTGTCACACGCCCGTTCAGCGCAGCAACGCGCGCCTCAAAATCCTCGCGCAGCTCACCCGACAGGAACGGGCCGTAAACCAGCACAGCGCGTGGTGACAGGTCGGGATCTTGTTCATAGGCGGCCAGCACGAGGTCCACCATCGCCCTGCCATCGCCACCTCCGCCCGGTGTGATCAGGATATAGGGCTGTTCCGGCGGCTCACCCACCGGGCCGAGATCGCGGCGCAGATAGCCGGTCCAGTGAATGCGTGACTGTGCCGCCGGGCTCAGTGGCAATCCTTCGGTCGGGTCATAGATCGAGCGCATGCCATAAACCCAGATCTCATTATAGAATTTCTCGGTTGCAGCGACGGCTTCTTTACGTTCCCACTCGGCGGCAAGAACTTCGGGTTCGTCCAGCACATCGCGCAAGCCCAATACCAGTTTGGTGCGCCTGGAGCGCAAAAGGCTTTCCAAAGTGGGCAGCAGCTCGCCGCGAAAACCGGTGGGCTCTTTGTCGACGATCAGCACGTCCGGATCAAACTGCTGAACAGCGGTCTGAATCAGGCCAGAGCGCAGCTCGGTCACTTCTTCGATACCCATCCCGATCGTGCGCGCTGCATAAGATCCATCGGCACGTTTGGTTACACCCGGCAGTCGTACATGGTCGACGCGGCGTGGAAAGGTGAAACGTCCGGCCACCGGTGATCCGGTCAGAATCAAGGCCGAGGCCTCTGGGTTGGCTTGCGTTATCGCGCCGGCCAGCGTGCGTGAACGCCGCAAATGACCCAATCCGAACGTATCGTGACTATAGAACAGGATGCGCGGCGCCCGGCCGTATGTGTCGTTGTGTTGTCCTAGGCTCATGCCTTCGCCTGTCGTGTTTCTCGGTGTAAATCCGCGCGTTTACACCCGTTATCGTATATTCTTTGTCGGCGCTTGCCAAAGGGATTGCTTACGTCGTGCAAATTCAAAAAACATTGCGAATTGGCAACATCTTGCGCCCCGGCTTGTACGTGGCCCAGTGCGCATACGGCGCGTGCCGCACTTGCAACCATCCTTGTTTATCTCGTCGGGTTTGTCATATGCGGTTTTTGCAGGGTTGCAAGCCATCTTGGTGCAAACATTGCACCGGGAACACGACCTGACACGATATTGAGAAGCCCGATGCTGAATATTTGTACCCGGGCAGGTGCTTATGTAACCTGTGGCGCAACATGCGAATTGGACAGAAAACGCGATGAAACTCAAACTGTTTGCCGGACTTTCTCTGATAATCTGGGCATTTGCAGTGGCCTTTGCCACAGGCGCCGCGGCGCAGACGTCTTTGATTCCCGGGTATAGTTCGGGTTCTGAATCCACAACGGGCACAAGCGAAGACGGTGATCTGGCCGCCGCGATCAAGGCCGCAACCGACTCTGGTGCCAGCGTGATTGTCATCGATAGCACCGGCCAGATTGTGTCATCCGGGGCACAGCAAGGCAGCACGGCAAATGCTGCAGAGCCGCACGATCCGATGGCGGGTGGATCGCAACTTATGAAGGCGCAGGAGCGGTTCTCGAAATTTCGGCATTCCATGGAATCCAGGCTCGAGGCGCTGCCATATTCGATTTTTGAGGTGCAATACGTCCTGCGCCAAACCAGTCCGGATGGTCGAATCCAGACCTATGTCGAAGTTCTGGCCTGGAACATCGTGTTCCTGCTGCTGGGTCGTTGGTTGTCCATCGAGATATATGGCAAACGCCTCGCCAGAAGAGTTGTTGTGGCGCGGTCCAAAGATAACCCGCAGGGGTATCGTGAAAAGATGCCGTTTCTGGTCTTTCGGTTTGTCATGGGGATCGGGGGCACGATTTTTGCGATGATCATGGCCCTGATCGTGGGGTATCTGATCTTTGGCGAGGCCGAAGACATCTCGGTCCAATTCACGCTCACAGCCATATTCACGGCCTTCTTCCTGTCCCGCACAGTGTCCGATCTGTGGCGCATGGTGCTGTCGCCTTATCTGAGCCAGTACCGTATTCCGCCGTTTTCCGACAGAGATGCCAAACGGCTGTACTTCTGGGCCTCAGCCCTTGCGACCTATGATATCTCGGTGGTGTTGTTTGCGACCTGGGTGGCGGATTTCGGTCTGAACTACAACGTTTACGCCATGGTCTATGGCGGTCTGACCATGTTTGGTGCGCTGGGTAACGTGCTGATGATCCTGTTCAATGCCCGCGCCATTTCGAACGCGCTGCGTGGCGGACGGGCGCCGGGTCAGGTGTCATGGATCGCCCGTTCCATTTCCTACGCCTGGGCACCAGTTGTGGTGCTTTACATCGTGTTCAGCTGGTTCAAACTGGCGGTTGATCTGGTGCTCGAAAACGAAAACTCGGTTCCGATTGTGGCCAGCACCTATGGAATATTCATGTCGGTGGTCGTGGCCTACGGCGCGATGAACTATTTGCTAGAGCGGTATTTTGACCGCAACCGCAAACTGGCGGTTGTGAGCCCCGAGACTGAGGTTGAGGTGGATGAAGACGCCGCGATGCGCCACGAAACCGCCGAAGCCGAGAAGCGTAAACATACGATCCTGACTTATGAGGACCTGGCGCGCCGCGTGGCCGGTATTCTGGCTTTTGTTGTTGGTCTTTACGCGCTGGTCGTCATCTGGAACCCCGACGCAAGCTGGAGCGAGGATCTGCCGATTGAGCGTGCGCTTGATGTGATGGTCATCTTGTTCATGGGCTACATTCTATTCCATTTCTTCCGCATCTGGATCGACTCGAAAATCGCCGAGGAAACCGACATGGGCGGGGAAGAGGCCGAACTGGGCGACGAAGGGGGCGAAGGCGGGCAAAGCCGGTTGGCGACGCTGTTGCCGCTGTTCCGGGGCGCAATACTGGCGGTGGTTGTCGTCACCATTGTTCTGATCACGCTGATGGAGTTGGGCATCAATGTCAGCCCGCTATTTGCGGGTGCCGGTGTGGTTGGTCTGGCCGTTGGGTTCGGGTCGCAGACACTGGTGCGGGATATCTTTTCCGGCGCCTTCTTTCTGCTGGATGATGCGTTCCGAAAAGGCGAATATATCGACATCGGTGATGTGAAGGGGACGGTTGAAAAGATTTCGGTTCGGTCCTTCCAGCTGCGCCACCATCTGGGCGCGCTGAACACGATTCCATTTGGTGAGATCAAGGTTCTGACCAACTATTCCCGTGACTGGGTGATTATGAAGTTACCACTGCGGGTGACCTACGACACTGATGTCGAAAAGGTGCGGAAGCTGATCAAGAAGCTGGGTCAGGAAATGCTGAGCGATCCGGTGATCGGGGAAAACTTCATTCAACCGCTGAAATCGCAGGGCGTGATCGAGATGCAGGATTCGGCGATGATCATCCGGGTCAAGTTCATGACCAAACCGGGTGATCAGTGGTTGGTGCGTAAGAAGGTCTATCAGGATATCCGGGAATTGTTCGCGCGCGAAGGCATCAAGTTTGCCCATCGCGAGGTCACCGTGCGTCTGGCCGATGGCAAAGAAACTGAGAACCTGACTCCCAAAGAGCGTGAGGCAGTAACCGGTGCCGTTCAGGCTGCAATTGACGAGGATTATCTGGACGATATCGGCCCCGGAGGGGATGACCGCTAAGGGCCTCTCTCGCCCCATTGGGCTGCGTCTCTGACGAGGCGAAATCCAATGCGTTGGGCCGGGCCGCGCGTACCGCGCGGCGGTCTGCTCAGACTGTTTGCGACTGCCAGTTCGGTTGAGACGTTCCCAGTTTCGATGCGGGCAGGGGCCAGGACATTCGGGCGGCCCCCACCGAGAGTGCAGGTTTCAGGCGCTGACCCAGACCCCAGTCAGAAGCTTCTTGTTTCTGGGCATAATCCTCGGGTTTTGCGTCGGTGATATCTTCGTCCGCATCAGCCTTGCCCAGTGCGGCCAACAGCTCGGCCGTACGGGCCAGCGACAGTTGGGCATGCATGATCGCGTTCCCAGAGGCGGCCTCGGCCATCGCCGACAAAACGGCGGCAGCCATCAGATACCCGGTTGCGTGGTCCAGCGCTTGAACCGGCAATGGCGTGGGCCGGTCAGTTTTTGCCCAGGCACGGCCCGCATCCGCGATCCCGGCGCTCATCTGAACAAGGCTGTCAAAGCCACGCCTGTTGGACCAGGGCCCCTGCCAGCCATAGGCGTCCAAGGTAATCTCGACCCTGTTGGGGGCAATTTCATCGCGTTTGACCTTGCCCAGCCCAAGGGCATCCAGCGCGCCGGGCCGGTACCCGTGCACAAAGACATCAGCCTGGGACAGCAACGTATGCAGTTTCTCCAGCCCGGTTGGTGTTTTCAGGTCAAGATACGCGCAGCGCTTACCCAGAGAAATATCGGGGATTACGCCGGGTTCGTCCCAGCCGGGCGGGTCTATACGCAGCACCTCGGCCCCGAACCCCGCAAGCGTGCGGGTTGATACCGGACCCGCCAGAACGCGAGTGAGGTCCAGAACCCGCAAACCGGTCAATGGCCGCGCGATTGTGGCCTCAGACCTGTCGCGCAGCTTGATACGGCGTGGGCTGTGCCAACCGATCAACGGATCGCGCGACACCGCACGGCCCTGCGGATGCTCGAGCCAGTCCGACCGGCTGCGCATCGCTGCCGCAACCCCGCCTGCGGCAACAATGTCGGTTTCCAGACCCGCGACGGTCCACCCCCTCAGCGCTTGCGCAACGGCGTCCCGATCCGGTGCTGTCTTCAGAACCTTCAGTGCCGCTGCTCTGTGATGGGGCAGGTTGGTGTGCAACCTGATCCAGCCGTCTGCAGCCTGATAATCCCCGGCGATGGCGTCCCAGAGGTTGGGCATGTCCCAGCCTTCGGGCTGGAAGGAATACCCATACCAGAGAGAGGCAAGCCGGTGATCAACCGAAAACCCGGGCGGCTGGGGCGCAAGGTTCAGCGCCGCCACGAGCCGCGCCAGCTCCTGACCCACGGCGGCAAAACTGGCCGTGGCCAGCTCGGATACTGCAAAAACGCTGGGCCGTGCTCCTTTTCCGGTCGTTTCGAAACTGTCCGACGCAGGAAGGGCAGAGATCAGGGTCATTGCTGATACGGGTCCAGACTGTCGCGCAACCCGTCGCCGAGGAAGTTGAAGGCAAGCACGATGACGATGATCGGCAGCATCGGGATGGCCGTCCACGGGTAGATCTCGATCGAAGCCAGGTTTTGGGCGTCGTTCAGCATCACCCCCCAGCTGACCGCAGGGGCCCGCAGGCCAAGGCCAAGGAAGCTGAGCGCGGTCTCCCCGAGGATCATAGCCGGGATCGACAGGGTGGCCGAGGCAATCAGGTGCGACATGAAATTGGGCAGCAGGTGTTTTCGGATCACCCGGCCCGAACTTGCGCCCATCATCTCAGCCGCGCGAACATATTCTTCTTCGCGGAGGGACAGGAATTTGGCGCGCACGGATCGGGCCAGCCCGGGCCAATCCAGTATCCCGAGGATGATTGAGATAATGAAGAACACCGCAACGGGACTCCAGTTCGACGGCACGGCCGCAGACAGCGCTAGCCAGAGCGGTAGTTCAGGCAGAGAGCGCAGAATCTCAATCACGCGGTTAATCACCCAGTCGATCTTGCCGCCGAAATACCCGGCGATCGAGCCGAATAAGATGCCAAGTGTGAATGAGACGGAAATGCCGATCAAACCCACCGTCAGCGATAATTGTGCGCCATAGAGGATGCGGCTGAACACGTCGCGGCCCAGGCGGTCGGACCCCCACAGGAACAGGGTCGCCCCTTCGGGAGCGCAGAACAGATGCGTGTCGGTTTTGATCAGACCGGCCAGTTTGTATTCTGACCCTTCGCAGAAAAATCGGACTGAACGCGGGTCATCCGTGGCGGGCACAAACGTCCACTGAAAGGTTTCAAGATCGGCCTCGGCCACAATGGGAAAGACATAGGGGCCGATAAACTCGCCCTCGTAGAACCAGTTGACGCTTTGTGGGGGCGCGTACAGATGCTCTCCGTTTCGTTCATTTGGTCCATAGGGTGCGATGAACCCGGCAAAGGGCAGCATCACGTAACACAGCAGCAGGAAAATGCCCGAGATCAGCCCCAGCTTATGGGTTCTGAACTTGCGCCACACCAAGATCCAGTTCGGCGCGTCCAGATCGGCGCGCTCAAGCTGTTGAAGAGAGGCCTCGGGGTCGAAGGGGGCATCGTCGACATAGCGACCATCGGGTAGTTTGGTCATGCTTCACGCCCCTCATACCGGATACGCGGATCGAGCATGACCAGCAGAATGTCAGAGATCATGGTGCCGATCAGAGTTAGCAGGGCCACGAACATCAAAATGAAGGCTGACAGAAACTGATCCTGCGTTTTCAACGCCGTCAGCAAGGTGGGGCCAATGGTTTGCAGGCCCAGAACAACCGAAACCAAAACCGAGCCTGAGATCATCGACGGCAGCAGGTTACCGATATCAGCGACAAAGGGGTTGAACGCCACGCGCAGCGGGTATTTTGTCAGCATCCGAGACGGGGCCATGCCTTTTGCGATGGCAGTTTCCACATAGGGTTTGCCAAGTTCGTCCAGCATGTTCGCTCGCAGTCGCTGCATCATTGCCGATGCGCCCGAAGTCCCGATCACGAAGGTTGGAACAATCAGGTGGATGAGGATGGATTTCAATTTCTCCCAGCTCATCGGCAACCCTTCGAACGAAGGATCCATCAGGCCGCCAATGGGCAGGTTGAAATAGCGGTGGCCGTAGTAAAACAGGATCAGCGCCAGCAGAAAGTTCGGCGTGGCCAGGCCCAGATAGCCCACAAAGGCCGACGTATAGTCGATCCACGTCCGCGATTTCGCAGCGGCGAGCACACCCAGCGGCAGGGCCACAGCATAGACAAACAGGATGGCCGCAAGGTTGACCACAACGGTCAGCCAAAGAGTGTCGCCGACAATTTCGGCCACCGGACGGTCAAACTCAAAGGACCAGCCGTAATTGCCCTGCAACAGGCCTTCGAACCCATGCGGACCGGGCCAAAAACCAATCCAGATCAGATATTGCTCCCACATCGGGCGATCCAGCGCATATTCCGCGCGCAGGAACTCGGCCTTGGCCACACCGGCGGATTGGCCCGAGGCCTGCAACTCGGCGATCTGATTGCTCAGATAGTCGCCAGGTGGCAGGTTGATAATCACGAAAACCAGAACCGACACCACCAACAGTGTCAGCAGCATCGTGAAAAAGCGATACACCGCATAGCGCAGCATGACCATTTAGCTGCTCCTGTCAGTCGGCGAAGAAAAATTCGTCCGGACGGTGAATGCCGAAATGCGCGCCGGGTTCCCAGGCCCACATGGCCTGTTCGGGGACGTTGCGCAAACGGTTCGATACAACAATCGGCTGTGGCGCGCCGTTCAGGATGCCAATGGCATACAATTGATCTGCGTGGATATTGAGCATTTCGGTCCAGACTGCCTCGCGCTCTTCATCTGTGTTGGCAACTTCCCAGTCATGGGCCAGTTGCATCAGGCGTTCCGCCTCGGGCATGTCCGGGGCTTCGCCAACTTCGCCTCCGGTCTGGTAATACTGGCCCCATTTAGGCCAGGCCAGAAACACCTGATCGGTCGGCGCCAGATAGGCCGGGGATGTGTGGACCTGCGGGATACCATCATCCCAGCCGAACCAGACCGAGGCCATGGTGCTGCCCGCGAAAACCCGGTTGCGCAGGATGTCTCGGTCCAGCGGGCGCATCACAAGATCCACACCAATGTCACGCCATGTATCCGTCACGATCTGGAGGGCGTTTTCAACCTCTTGCCGCTCGCCTGCGGTTTCGATGACCAGCTCCATCGGGCGGCCGTCAGGCAAAAGGCGAACGCCGTTCTTGTCACGTTCGGTCAGGCCAGCCTCATCCAGCAGGGTATTGGCCATGTCGGTGTCATACTGGGCCCAGGATTGCGCGTTTTCCTCATCGTAAAAGGGCGAGGCCGGCAGCACCGACATCGCACCCGGTTTGGCGAGTTTGAAATACAGCGCCTGATTGATGGTCTTGCGATCAATTGCCAGCGACAAAGCACGGCGTACACGGACGTCGCGCAGAACGTCGCGCCAGCCCTCATCGGCAAAGTTCAGGTTGGGATAGATCGCAATTTGCGAGGCCACCCCGGTATTCCACAACAACGTTTTGTAGTCTCCGCCTGCCTCACCTTTTTTCAGGATAGAAGCGTCGCGGAAGGCCAATCCACGACCCTGCAGATCGCTTTCACCTGCGTTTGTCTTTGCGGCGACAAGGCCGGGGGCCACGATCTCCATCTCGACCACGTCAATATAGGGCAGCTGCACACCATTGCTGTCGATGCGGTGATAATAGGGGTTGCGCACGAAGTTATGCCTGATCTTCTTGCCGGAACTGGCATTTAACCAGGGCTGCAAAGTAGGCAATTCGTGGTTGTCGAACTTATACAGGTTATCCAGTTTGTTATGCAGCGCCGCCCAGCTTTTGACGCGGGCATCGTCGACCTGAAACGCCAGTTCTTCCGCATCGGCATATTGCTCGTGATACTGTTTCAAAAACGCGGATGGTCGATAAATAAAGGGCGGTCTGGCCTGTGCCAGCGATTGTAGAAAGTCCGGGTTTGGATCTTCCCATTCATAGACAACCGTGACCTCGTCTGGGAAAGTGACTGTCGGTGTCTTGCCTTCGACGATCAGGAAATCCGGCGGGCCTGAGGGGCTTAGAAGGTCGTTATTGGCAACGTCATCCCACCAGTAGCGAAAATCCTCGGATGTGAACGGAGAGCCATCCGACCACTTATGCCCATCCCGCAAGTGCAGGGTGAACTTGCGATTGTCTTCATTCTCGAACGACTGCAGCAGATCAGGTACGATTTCGTATTTTTCATTAAATCCCACCAGCCGCGCATAGCCGTAGACAACCATCTGGCGGATATCCTTGGACCGCGTAACCATGGTGCGCAATGTTCCGCCCGGCGTTCCGAACGCGCGCCCTTTGGCACCAAGATCCACAACCAATGGCTCGACCGGCAGGCGTTCCTGCACCGGGGGCAGATGCCCCGCTGTCACCTCGGATTTCCAGAATTCACCTTCCTGAGGGGCGGGTGTGTCTGCCGTGGCGGGCAGCATCCAACTGACAGCCAGCGTAGCGGCCAGAAGCAGGGGGCGAGTGGTCTTAAACATGGCATCGTACCTTATGGCCGGGCTCCATCTCTACCAAAGAAGGTATCACGGAGTCGGTAAATCGGAAGGCGTCATCCCAACTGTCTGGTGAACCAGCACCCAAAGCAACCAGTTTTAGGTCGATGGGGCGGTTGATGTCGGGTTCCGGTTGAGCGGCTATCAGAGCCTTGGTGTAAGGGTGGCGGGGATTGTAAAAAAGGGTCTCGGGCGGCGCCTGTTCAACGACTAGCCCTCGGCGCATGACAGCGACTTCGTCGGCGATACGCGCCACAACAGCCAGATCGTGAGAGATAAAGAAATAGGACAGGTTCAGGCTGTCCTGCAGATTCTCGAGCAGTGTCAGAATCTGCTCTTGCACAGACACGTCGAGAGCCGAGGTCGGCTCGTCACAGACGATAAGCTGTGGGTCCAGCATCATCGCGCGGGCAATGGACAGGCGCTGGCGCTGACCACCGGAAAACGCGTGAGGGTAGCGTTTTAGCATGTCGGAATTCAGACCGACCCGCTCCAGCATCTCGGCCGCCTTATCCCGCTGTTCGGATGTCGTTCCAACTTTGTGGATCTCCAAAGGCTCGGTCATGGCGTCCTGAACGCGCATCCGCGGGCTGAGGGAACTGTAGGGATCCTGAAACACCATTTGCGCCTTGCGTTGAAAGGCGGTGCGCTGGGCGCGGGTCATGTCATGGACTGGAATTGGGTCTTCGGTGGGCGATGTTCGGAACAGCACCTCACCGCCGGGGTTGGGGCGTTCCGCCCCAAGCGCAATGCGGGCTGCCGTCGTTTTTCCCGAGCCGCTTTCGCCGACAACTGCAAGTGTCTTGCCCCGTGCAAGCTTTAGATCAACACCGCGGCAAGCATGTATCAACCGCTCACCCTGCCAGCCCTTGCTGGACCGCATAGTGTATGTCTTTGACACGTCCTTCATCTGAAGGATCAGGTCCTTGTCCGGCATAGGCAGTCCAACGGAATCTTCGTCAGGGATCGCGGGGGCGGCGTCGAACAGCTGTTTGGTATAGGGATGGGCCGGTGCGGTGAGGACTGGCGCGGCAGCTCCGGCCTCCATCACGCGGCCCTTGTGCATGACGACCACCTGTTCGGCCATATTGGCCACCACGCCCAGATCATGGGTCACAAGGATCAGCGCCATGCCGGTTTCGCGCTGAAGCTCTTTGATCAGCCCCAGAACCTGCGCCTGTGTCGTAACGTCCAGTGCGGTTGTCGGCTCGTCTGCAATCAGCAATTCCGGCTTGGCCACCATCGCCATCGCGATCATGGCGCGCTGGCGCATGCCGCCAGACAGCTCGAACGGATAAGAATCATAGGCGCGCTGGGGATCGGGAAACCCCACACGCTCAAACTGCACCAGCACTTCTTTGCGGGCCTGCGCTTCGGACGCGCCGCGATGCAGCCACAGAACTTCGCTGACCTGATTGCCGATCTTGTGCAGAGGCGACAGCGACCGCATCGGTTCCTGAAAGATCATCGAAACCCGATTGCCGCGGATGTCCCGCATCTGGCGTTCGCTGATCGAGATCAGCTCGTCCACGCCTTTGGAATCATTCAAGGTAATAGAGCCGCTGCGAATCTGCGCGGTGCGCGGCAGGATGCGCAAAGCGGCGCGGCACGAAATGGTTTTACCCGACCCGGATTCGCCGACCAAAGCCAGCGTCTGCCCGGCCTCAACATCAAAATTCACGCCTTGGACAACGGACTCACCCGCACCAAATCCGATGCTGAGGTCCCTGACGGACAGCAACGCAGTCATGCGGGTATTCCACCCGAAGGGCCGTAGGTCGGCATCGGCTTGATCAACTCCCTGTGTTTTTTGTCGCAGTTTCGCGCGGTTGTGCCTGACTAGTCAAACCCGTTCTTGGGCCGAAACGTCGCGGAAACGTGAAACTGAGGCCAAATTGCCTACACAAAGCCGGTAGGATTTGTCATCACATACCATGTCGGCCACTTCTTGCGTGCCGACTGGTATCAAGGAGAGATTTCCCCGTGTCCGACGCCCAAAGCAGATTGGATCTGTTCATCGACCGCATGGTGTCTCAGCGCACCTGTCTGGATTACGCCATCTCACAGTCTCATGGGATGCCTGGTCCTGTATTCGAACTGGGTCTTGGCAACGGCCGCACGTACCATCACATGGTACAGTACATTGAGAACCGCCCTGTTTACGTGTTCGAGCGCGCGGTTGCCTCTCATCCGGATTCGACGCCGCCCGATGATCGTGTGATTCTGGGTGACGTCCGTGAGACGCTGCCAGCCTCGTTGGATCGTTTCGGGGCCACCGCCAGCCTTATCCATGCGGACCTTGGAGGGCATAACCGGGAAAAAAACGATGCCTTTGCCAGATTCGTTTCCCCGCTGATCGAACCGTTGCTAGCCGAAGGTGGCCTGATGGTGTCCAGCGACCGGATGTATTTCGACACCCTGACCGAATTGCCTTTGCCGCCCACCGCAGTGGATGGCCGATGTTTTATCTATCGCCGCTGACGGGCTAAGAGGATATTTCCATGCTATTCTACGATTGCGCGACTGCCCCCAACCCGCGCCGGGCCCGCATGTTCATTGCTGAAAAAGGGCTGGATATAGAAACCCGGCAAATCTCGATCGCCAAGGGCGAACAGCTGAGCGGTGCTTTCAAAGCAGTCAATCCGAATGCGACCATTCCGGTTCTGGTTACGGATCAAGGCACAGTGCTGACCGAAAACCTTGGGATCGCGGCATATCTCGAAGCCCGTTGCCCCGAGCCGCCGTTGATGGGACGCACGGCGGACGAAAAGGGATTGGTTTTGATGTGGAACAGCCTGGTCGAACAGCAAGGCGGGATGCCCATTGCTGAAACCCTGCGAAATACGCATCCGGCTTTTGCGGATCGGGCTATTCCGGGTCCGGTAAATCACGCGCAGATTCCCGAGCTGGCCCAACGTGGGGCGGTACGGGTCGGGCTTTTCTTTGACCTGTTGGAAACGCGGCTGTCTGAGAGCGCCTATATCGCCGGGCCGGATTTCACCCTTGCCGATATCTCTGCCTTTGTCTTTGTGGACTTTGCCCGCGTCATTAAGGCGCGGATTCCGCAGGAAAATTCTGCCACTCTGGCGTGGTTCGAAGGGATTGGTTCGCGCCCCAGCGCGCAGCTTTAAACCTTGCCACCGGGTTTCATGATTTCTGACGGCCAGGACTGTACAGAAATGTCTAGACAGAAGTGAACAGTGCGTCTAGCGTCCTTTGCAATCATGCAGGGGAGAGCAGGATGAAATCTCAGTATAGGGTTGTGGTCATTGGCGGCGGCGTTGTGGGTGCGTCGGTTCTGTATCATCTGGCCAAGTTCGGATGGTCGGATGTGGTCATGCTGGAACGTCGGCGCCTGGCGTCGGGGTCGTCCTGGCATGCGGCGGGGGGCATTCATGCGCTGAACGCCGATCCCAATATGGCGTCACTACAGGCCTATACGATTGATCTGCTCAGCGAGATCGAAAAGGAATCCGGCCAGAATATCGGCCTGCATATGACGGGCGGCCTGACGCTTGCGGGAACGCCGGAGCGTTGGGAGTGGCTGCAGGCGAATTACCGGATTTTCCAATCCATTGGCATTGACGATTGCGAATTGCTGTCCCCGGAAGAAGCGCAGAGGCGCTGCCCGATCATGTCGACCGACGGCGTGTTGGGGGCAATGTGGGCCGACCGTGAAGGATACATCGATACCACGGGCACAGTGCAGGCCTACGCGACGGCTGCCAAGAAACGCGGCGCTGAGTATTACGAGGAAACCAAGGTCGAGGAGTTGATCCAGACAGACGACGGCTGGCAGGTCGTGACCGACAAAGGAACGATCACGTGTGAGCATGTGGTCAATGCCGCCGGCCTCTGGGCCAAACAGGTGGGGCGTATGGCGGGGGTTGAGCTGCCGGTTTCGCCTTTGAAACACCATTATCTGATCACCGATTCCATTCCCGAAGTGGCCGCCGCTGATTTTGAGATGCCAATGACCGTCGATCTCGAAGGTTTCACCTATATGCGGCAGGACCAGAAGGGCGTCCTGATTGGTATCTATGAGGTCGATCACGAACATTGGGCGATGGATGGCGCGCCCTGGAACTATGGTGAAGAGCTGTTTCAGGAACAACTCGACCGGATCGAAAACGAACTGACGCTGGGCTTTGAACGTTATCCCGCGATCCAGGACGTCGGCATCAAGACGTGGGTGAATGGCGCGTTTACGTTTTCGCCGGATGGCAATCCGCTGGTGGGCCCCGTTCCGGGCAAACGCGGTTACTGGACGGCCTGCGCAGTTATGGCCGGTTTCCTGCAGGGCGGCGGCGTTGGCAAGACGCTAGCCGAGTGGATGATCCAGGGCGAACCCGAGGCGGACGCATGGCCGATGGATGTGGCGCGTTATGGCGATTTTGCCCAGAACAAGCGCTATATTCGCGAAACCACCGGGCAGTTCTATTCCCGCCGGTTTGTAATGACCTATCCGAACGAACAACTGCCCGCGGGTCGCCCGATGAAAATGGCACCGGCCCATGACGCGATGACCGAAGCCGGGTGCAAATGGGGCGTCAGCTGGGATCTTGAGGTGCCGCTGTATTTCGCACCGCAGGGGTTCGAAGAGACGCCGACGCTGAAACGATCCAACGCGCATGACATAGTGGCCGAAGAATGCCGGACCATTCGCGAAGGCGTCGGCCTGCTGGATATCACGGGCTTTTCCCGGTTCGAAGTATCTGGACCAAATGCCAAGATTTGGCTGGACAAGGTCATGGCGTCGAAGCTGCCCGCGCCGGGGCGGGCCAAGCTGGCACCGATGCTGGGTGAGAATGGGCGCCTAAAAGGCGATCTGACCGTTCTCAACTGGGGCGATGGCACATGGTGGATCATGGGCAGTTACTACCTGCGCGCCTGGCATATGCGCTGGTTCGATGACCATATGATTGACGGTGTTTCCATCCGCGATCTTGGTGAGGAATACTGTGGCTTTGGCCTTGTCGGTCCGAAATCGCAGGCTGTGATCGAAAAGCTGGCGGAACAGGATATCTCGGGCCTGAAATTCATGGGTTGCGGTGATTTCGACATCGGCCTGGTGCGCGCCCGCGTTGCGCGCATGTCTGTGACCGGCGAAAAAGGTTATGAAATCAACTGCCGCTATGGCGACCATATCAAGCTGCGCCGGATGTTGCTTGAGGCCGGGGCCGAAAATGGCATTTGCGAATGCGGTTTCAACGCCATGCTGTCAACGCGGCTTGAGAAGAGCTTTGGCATCTGGTCGGCAGAATTCACCCAGGCCTACACGCCCAGTATGACCGGAATGGATCGCTGGATCGACTGGGACAAAGAGTTTGTCGGCAAACAGGCCGCGTTGGCCGAGCGGGACGGAAACGGGCCGGCGCAGGTGCAGGTCACGCTTGAGGTCGACGCGTTGGACGCCGATGCCAGCGGCTACGAGCCGATCTGGGCGGGCGAAGACGGCGTCGGGTTCGTCACCTCGGGCGGGTTCGGGCATTACACCGGCAAGTCGCTGGCCATGGGGCTGGTCAACCAAGACAAGGCAGAACCGGGCACGGAACTGTCCGTCCATGTGGTTGGCGTTGAATGCTCTGCGCGGGTGATCGCGCCGTCACCTTATGATCCACAGGGCAAGGCGATGAGGGGCTGATGGTCACCTCACAAACACCCGAGCGGAGCAGACGGCGGCGGGGGCGCGGTGCAGACGCCCCGCCAAAGCCTTGCCGCGGTGTGAACTACCGCCAGCTTAAAAACCCCTTCCCGCAGATGGAGGTTTTCCCGGCCGATCATATGGCGGATATGCACGATACTGCCCTGCGGATGCTGCAAGAGCTTGGCGTCCGGGTCCTGCTGCCCGAAGCGCGAAGGATATTCGCCAAGGCTGGTGCAAAAGTTGATGAAGACAGTGAAATGGTCTTTATCGGGCACGATATAGTCGAGGCTGCGGTTGCCTCGGCCCCCAAGTCCATCGCTTGCCAGGCGGGCGCGCGGCACCGGGATTTCACGCTTGAATTGGGCTCGTTGGTGTTCCAGCCGGGGGCCGGGGCCCCCAATGCCACGGATCTGGAACGCGGGCGGAGACCGGCGACAGGGCAGGACTATCTGGAGTTCCTGAAGCTCACGCATCATTTTGATGTATTTCAGATGATCTCGCCTCAGGTCGAACCGCAGGATGTACCGACCCATCTGCGGCACTACTTCACCACGCGGGCGCAGATGGAACTGACGGACAAGTTCCCGTTCTTCTTCTCGCGCGGGACACCGCAGGTAACGGACTGCTTTGAGATGTTGTCCACCGCGCGTGGTCTCTCAGACGATGTTTTCCGCGCCAATCCGCATTGCTACACGATCATCAATACCAACAGTCCGCGGACACTCGATATCCCCATGGCCCAAGGTTTGATTGACTTTGCCCGATATGGCCAGATGTCGATCATCACGCCGTTCACTCTGATGGGGGCAATGGCACCCATCACCGTTGCGGGCGCAATCACTCTGTCCCATGCCGAGGCGCTTGCGGCGCTGACGCTGACCCAACTGACCAACCCCGGCGCGCCGGTCTGTTACGGGACATTCACCAGCAATGTTGATATGAAATCGGGCGCTCCGGCCTTTGGGACGCCCTCGCATTTTCAGGCGTCACTGGCCGCTGGCCAATTGGCGCGGCATCTGGGTTTACCCTGGCGGTCAGCGGCCGGGTCGGCCTCGAACAGCAATGATGTCCAGGCGGCCAATGAAAACCAGTTTGGTCTGTGGGGTTGTCTGATGGCCGGGGCGACGGTGATTATCCATTCTGCTGGCTGGTTGGAAGGTGGTCTGACTGTATCCTTTGAGAAACTGGTTTGCGACGCCGAAGTGCTGAACATGGTGGCGGAACTATGCGCCGGTGCCCAGGCCGGACGCGACGAGATTGGCTTTGACACCGCGCTGGCCGAGGTGGAGCCCAGCGGTCATTTCTTTGCCTCCAGTCAGACGATGGCGCGTTACAATACCGAGTTTTACCAACCGCACCTGCACGATTATGCCAATTTCGGAACCTGGACAGAACGCGGCTCGGTGGACGCCAACCACCGGGCGACCGGAGTTTGGAAAGACATCCTTGCTAATTTCGAACCCCCGGACCAAAACGGCGACGGGCTGGCCGCGCTCGAGACGTTTATTGCCCGACGAACTCAGGAGGGCGGCGCGCCGCCGGAAAGCTGAATGAACACCAAACCCATCCTTCACCGTGATGATCCAGAGGCCGAACCACTGGTCGGCAACGTCAAGGTCACGCGAGACGATTGGCTGAACGTGGCGATGGACGTGCTGATCTCGGACGGGGTGGACCAGATAAAGGTTCTGAACCTGGCCGAGCGGATGGCCGTGTCCCGGTCTTCGTTCTATTGGTATTTCAAATCCAGGCAAGAGCTGCTGGATGCGCTACTGGCCCGGTGGCAGGCCACCAATACCGCCGCGCTTGTCGCGCAGTCCGAGGCCCCGGCAGACACTATCACAGGTGCAGTTTGCAACGTGCACCGCTGCGTGGTGAACACCGATCTGTTTGACACGGCGCTGGATTTTGCCGTGCGCGACTGGGCACGTAAATCGGGCAAGGTCCGGCGGTCATTGGACCAATCGGATGCCCGTCGGTTGCAGGCCCTGCACGCGATGTTCGCGCGCTATGGTTATTCTGAGATTGAGGCCGAAACTCGCGCCCGCGTGCTGTATTACATGCAGATCGGCTATGACCTTGCACAGCTGAACGAACCCATGTCGGTGCGGATCGCAATGGTTCCGCACTATCTTTACGTCTTCACCGGGGTCGAACCGATGTCCGAGGAAGTCGAAGAATTCAGCGCCTATTCAAAGCGCTATTGGAAAGGAGATCCCTCATGAGCCAACCAGATGCAATCATCATCGGAACAGGTGTGATCGGCGCAGCGGTCGCGTTTGAAATGGCCAAGGCGGGGTGGAAAACCCTGTCGCTGGACCGCAACGCTCAGGTTGGTCATGGCTCGACCGCCGGGTCCTGCGCGATCATCCGGATGCATTATTCGACCTTCGACGGCACGGCGTTTGCCTGGGAGGGGTACCATTACTGGCGCGACTGGGCCGAATATCTGGGCCTGCCTGACGACGCCAATCTGGCGCAGTTCCGCGAAACGGGATGTCTGGTGATGAAAACAGACGCCAACGGGATGCTGGACAAGCACATGAAAAACAGCGCCGATCTGGATTGCCCGTTCGAGGAGTGGTCGCCCAAGAAGATCGTCGACCGGTTACCGGTTTACTCCCTGGACAGCTTTACGCCGCCCAAACGTATGGACGATCCTGACTTTGGCCAACCAAATGGGCGCAAGATGCAAGGGGGCGTGTTCTGGCCTCAGGCGGGGTATGTCACCGATCCGGCCCTGTCGGCGCAAAACCTTATGGATGCGGCCAAACAGCATGGCGCTGAGGTGCGCACCGGGGCAGAAGTTGTTGAGGTTTTGGCAGAAGACGGGCGCGTGGCGGGTGTCAAACTGGCCTCGGGTGAAGAGATCCGCGCCAAGGTTATTGTAAATGTAGCCGGGCCCGGCTCGGCCATCATCAACAAGCTGGCAGGCGTGCTGGACGACATGACCATCGAAACCCGCCCCCTGCGGCAAGAAGTGGTGCATGTGCCTGCGCCCGAAGGGTTTGATTTTGAACACCAGGGCACAATCGTTTCAGACAGCGATATCGCGCTTTATTGCCGGCCTGAGCATGGCAACCACATCCTGATCGGTTCGGAAGATCCGGAATGTGATGCGCATCAATGGTGCGAGGATGACGTGCACTACAATCACGATTTCACCGATCAATGGACCACGCAGGCGATGCGTTATGCGCAACGCGTGCCCAGCCTTGGCATCCCGTCCAAAACCCGCGGTGTGGTCGATCTGTATGACGCGTCGACGGACTGGATTCCTATCTATGACAAATCCAGCCTGCAGGGGTTCTACATGGCCTGCGGCACCAGCGGGAACCAATACAAGAACGCGCCAATTGCGGGCAAAATGATGACCGCGCTGATCGAATACTGCGAAGGTGGGGTGGATCACGACGCGCAGCCACTGCAGTTTGAACTGCCCTATATCAAACATGCGATCGATGTCGGGTTCTATTCCCGCAAGCGCCCGATCAATGAAGAAAGCAGTTTTTCGGTTCTGGGCTAGCTTGCGCTGCCAAATGCTCTAACTATCCTGAAAGCTGCAAAAACGGCAGGGTCCGGGATGACTGAACCGACGAACCGAGTTCTGATACTTGGAAGTGCGCCAAGCGCTGTGACGGCACGGGCATGGCCCCGTGACGCCTTCACCCATATTGTTGCGATCAACAATGCCTGGCGTATTCGTCCGGATTGGGATGTTCTGATTCACCCCGAGGATTTTCCGAGGGCAAACCGTCCCGACAATATCGCGGACCATCAACGGATCGTCTCGGCCGAGGAATACGTGCCTGTGCAGAACGATTTTGGGGGGTTTGTGTATGCTGGTGGGACAATGGCGTTCACCGCCGGGTACTGGGCCCTTGCAGCGCTGCGGCCTGCGGTCATGGCGTATTGCGGCTGCGACATGGTGTATCCCGAAACCGGCAAAACCCATTTCTATGGAACCGGAGAGGCCGATCCGTTGCGCACAGATGTAACTCTGCGCTCGCTCGAGGCCAAATCGGCGCGGCTGGCGATGTTTGGAGCAGAACAAGACTGCCGGGTTGTCAGGCTGTCGAACGGGGCCAGCCGGTTGCTGTTCCCGCCAGCGGGGTTGGGTGATCTGACCGCAGGCTCGTTGCCGTCGACAAAACGAATGGAAGAAGTTTTACACGCTGAAAAAATGCTGGGCTACATGGTTCCGTCCGGACGCTATTGGGAGGCGGAAGACTGCTTCGATTCCACTGAGATAGACGCAATAGACCGGCGATGGATATCCATCTACCAAGCACCCGTTTTTGAAGATGTAGCCTGAGAATACCCGGTCTTTTAGGCGGCGAAGCTTGCCCAGGCCCAGACCATGGCTACATATGTCAGATTATGGAGGCACTGATCCAAACCGGCGGCACGCCAGAACGCGGCCTGGCTCGGCACCAGTTGCTTTTTGTCTGAATAGCTGGCCTTGGCGAAATCAATGTTGAAATGAACAATCCATTCCAGCGCTGCGATGATCAAAATGAATGACCATGGTGCGCCAAACAGCATGAATACAATAACTGAGCCCACAATGTGGACTCCAGCATGCTGCGCACGGCCCCAGTGAAAATACTCACCACGACCGGACAACATTTTAGGCGTCTGGAGGTAGAAATCCGCAAACATATGTTTGATTTGCAACAAGCAAATCATCAATAACACTGCGCCTAAGCTGGCACTCAAATTGGCCTCCCGAAATCGTCCTGGTTGAAACTTTAGGGGCTAAACCGAAGTTGCGCAAATGAACTTGTTCACACTCGGCGATAATCTGGTCAAATTGGAAACTATTTGCGTCTCAGACCCGGATTGCGGTAAATTCAGACTGTTGGATTTACGACATTTTCGGCAATATCAGGTCGGTGATCCGTAACAGGGGCAGGTTCCATAGAACGCACGATCTTCCGGTTTATTTGGAAATACTCGAAACGCGACCAGATGATCCTGCTGGCCGTGACCTCTACGCTGTTTCCGTTGCTGTATCTGACGTTGGAATTGCCTAAGCGCATAATTAACGATGCGATTGGTGCAACCAGTTCCGTGGTCGAATTCTGGGGCTATAGCCTGCAGCAGACCACTTTCCTTGTCATCCTGTGTGGCGCATTTCTGGCGGCCGTGCTGGCGCATGGTCTGATGAAAATGCGGATCAACACCATGAAAGGCGTGCTGAGCGAGCGGATGCTGCGCCGGTTCCGGTATCAGTTGATCAACCGCGCCTTGCGCTTTCCGCAGCCCTATTTCGAGCGGGTCAGTCAGGGTGAAATGGTTTCGATGATCACCGCCGAAAGCGAGCCGATGGGTGGTCTGATGGGCGACGCGATCAGCCAGCCGGTTTTACAGGCGGGGCAGATGATCACGATTCTGTCTTTCCTGTTTCTGCAAAGCGTCTGGTTTGGTCTGGCTGCCGTTGCATTGATCCCGCTGCAGGCTTGGCTGATCCCCAAATTGCAGCGCCAGATCAACCTGCTGAACAAGGAACGCATTCAGGAAGTCCGTTTGCTGGCGGCCCAGATCGGTGAGAACGCGGCTGGGGCTTCGACATTGCGATCCAACGGCGGCTGGCGCTATCGCCGGGCGATGATTTCGGATCAGCTGGGGCGGCTTTTCGCGATTCGGTTCGACATCTACCAGAAGAAGTTCTTTATGAAGTTCATCAACAACTTCATATCGCAGCTGACGCCTTTCATGTTCTACTTGGTCGGTGGTCTGTTGGTGCTGCAGGGCTCGGTTTCTCTGGGCGCGCTGGTCGCGGCACTGGCGGCGTACAAGGATCTCAGCTCCCCCTGGAAGGAACTGCTGACTTACTACAACCAAACCCAGGACATGTCGCTGCGATGGGATGTGGTTGTAGAGCGCTTTGCGCCATCGGGCATGCCGGATGAAAAGCTGTTCGAAGGCGAGCCCGAGAAGCGCCCGCGTCTGAATGGTGATATCGTTCTGACCCATGTCTCGGTTCGGGACATGGACGGCAATCAGGTTCTGGACGATCTGAATCTGGCGTTCCCCAGCGGGCAAACCATCGGGATTGCAACCCCCAGCGAAGAAGACAGGCGCGCCGTGGCCGAGTTGCTGACGCGCGAGGTATTGCCCAGCTCGGGCCGGGTTGAGATTGGCGATGAAAACCTGTCTGGCGTGCATCAAAGTATCGTGGCTGCGCGGATCGGCTATGCCTCATCCCGTCCTGTAATGTTCCAGGGCACTTTTGGCGACAACGTCATGATGCCGATGCGGTTCAAACCGGTGACGGCCCCGGTGGAGGACCCGGCGTTTGCCGAAACTCAACGGGCTGGAAACAGCGCGGACCCATTCCAGGCGGACTGGCTTGATCCCTCGCTGGCCGGGTTGAACAGCCCGGCAGAGCTGCGTGACTGGTGGCTGCACCTGATCGACGGTTTGGGATCAGGCCCAGCCCTCTTTCAACGCGGATCGGAACAAAGTTTCGATCCAAAAGAACATCAGGAACTGGCGCGCAAACTGGTTGAGCTGCGCCCCTTGGTGCAACAGGCTGTGCTGAAAGCCGGGCTGGAACAACAGGCGCTGGTTTTTGATCGCAACACCTATAACCCTGCATTGCCGGTGGCAGAAAACCTGCTGTTTGCAACGCCACGCGTCCCGGTCACACAGGAATTGCTGGCGGGCCAAACGGTCTTTCTGGGGCAATTGCGAGAGTTGGGCCTGGATGAAACTTTGGTCAACCTGACCCGCGACGTGATCGAGATGCTGCGCCAGATTTTTGGTCTGGATGGCACTGATCACCCGTTGTTCCGCAAGCTTGGGCTTGAGGCAAAGACCTATGAAACCGCTGTGGAACTCATTGAGCAGACCCGAAACGACGGGGTCGCCGGGTTGAACGATGAGCAGCTGGCCAATCTGCTGGCGGTGCCGTTGGTGATTTCAGCCGAACAGATTGGGCCAGCTTTCACGGATGAGCTTAAGAACCGCATCCTAGAACTGCGCCACAGCCATTCGGAAAAGCTGTTGGAGCGGTTGTCGGATGTCTTCGTCCCCTTGCGCGGCGATGAATTCGCCCCCGGTTTGACCGTGATGGAGAACGCGTTGTTCGGCAAGGTCAGCCAGATCGGTGGTACGCGCTCGGATGAGGTACGCAAGCTGATCGTGGATGTTCTGGACGAAAACGGCGCGCGCCCGCTTGTGGTCGAATTGATCTATGACGTCCCAGTTGCGCTGGGCGGGCAGAACCTTCCGGCGCTGTTTGCCGAACCTCTGGCCTTTACCCGCGCGACAATCAAAAAGCCCGATATTCTGATCCTCGAGAATGCGCTGGCCAGCTACGACATGGCCACACAGGTCGCCGTGTACAAAAACCTGCGGTCAATGTTGCCGGACACGACAGTGATCTATCTGAATGATCAGTTCGAAAACCCGGCGGTATTCGACATGTATGTGGAAATCCGGCAGGGTAGGGTGGTTTCGGATGAAGGACCCAGCGAAGTGGAAGAAGACAGTGCAGCCTCAGCTGATCTGGCGCGCAAGCTGCGCGCGTTGGAACAGACGCCGCTGTTCTCGGGCCTGGACCGCAGGCAGTTGCGCCTGCTGGCCTTTGGTGCGCGCTGGTATGATGCCAAACCCGGCGAGGTCGTCTTTTTGAAAGACGACCAACCCACTGATGGTGCTTATGTGGTGCTTGAGGGCGAGGCAGGGCTGTACTTGCCTCAGTTGGAAGGTCCGGATCAGTTGATTGCCAAGGTCGGATCCGGCGCTCTGGTGGGTGAGTTGGGTCTGATCCGAAAAGAACCACGCGCGCTGAGCATGATTGCGGAAACCGGCCTGTCCTGTTTGCGGATCGGTGAGGAAGAATTCCTAGCGGTGGTTGAGAACGACGCCGCAACAGCGTTCAAACTGATGCAGGTTATCGCCGGGTATGTTTCAAACTAGGGGTTGCGGACCTGGCCGGCGGGTTTTGCCCAGGGGGTGAGACCAGGTGCTTTACGCGTCGCTCGCCGGGGCACCCCCCTGAAACGCATTGCCGTTGACATAGTCGCAGGGGTCTTCCTGCATCTCCAGATGCAGCCCGTCACCAGTATATGGGTGCGCGCGGGCCAGGTCTTCGTCCACATCAATGCCCAGGCCGGGTGCGGTTGGGGCAGTCACGAAACCGTCTTCAGTGCGCAAGGTGCCTTTGATCAATTGTTGGTGGAACGGCGTTTCGATGGTTTCCAGCAACAAGAGGTTGGGGATGGATGCCGCCAGATGCACGTTTGCCGCCCACTCAACCGGTCCGGCATACAGATGAGGTGCCATCTGAGCGTTGAACACTTCGGCCATGGCGGCAACTTTCTTCATCTCCCAGATGCCGCCTGCACGGCCCAAGGCGGGTTGCAGGATTTCCGCCGCACCTGCGCGCAGTACGGCGCCAAATTCGGCTTTGGTGGTCATCCGTTCGCCGGTCGCAACGGGAATGCGAACATTGCGGGCGACACGGGCCATATCCTCGATCATGTCGGGTGGTGTCGGTTCCTCGAACCACAGGGGAGAGTAGGGTTCCAAAGCCTGACCCAGTCGAATGGCACCTGCGGTGTTGAACTGCCCATGGGTGCCAAAAAGCAGATCTGCCTTGTCGCCAACCGCATCGCGGATTGCTTTGCAGAAGGCAACTGACATCGCGATGTCTGACATCGCAGGCATGTGCCCGCCGCGGATGGTGTAGGGACCTGCCGGGTCAAACTTGACCGCCGTAAACCCCTGCCGGACCATTTCTGCAGCGCTTTCTGCCGCCTGATCGGCCGAGGTCCAGAAATCGGACAGGTTATGCTGCGGCAGCGGGTAGAGATAGGTATAGGCGCGGATACAGTCATTCATCAGCCCGCCTAACAGGGCATAGACGGGACGGTCGCGATCCTTGCCCAGAATGTCCCAACACGCAATCTCTAGCCCGGAAAAAGCACCCATCACCGTCAGGTCCGGGCGCTGGGTGAACCCGCTGGAATAGGCGCGGCGGAACATCAGCTCGATGTTTTCAGGGTTTTCGCCCAGCATATGCCGTTCGAACACATCTCGGATGACATGGCGCATCGCCTCGGGGCCAACGGATGAGGCATAGCATTCGCCCCAACCCGTGATCCCGGTATCGGTCGTGACTTTGACCAAAATCCAATAGCGCCCGCCCCAGCCCGGTGCAGGCGGGGCGGTGACGATGATGTCGAGTTCCTGCAGTTTCATCCGGTATCCTCCCGCCCGGTGGCGTCAGTCGTTGTCAAAGACAATCACGTTGCGCTTGGCTGATCCGGTTTTGGTGTCCTCGATCGCCTCGTTGATCTGCGACAGGGACCAACGGCCCGAGATCAACTCGTCCAGCTTCAGCCGTCCCTGTTCATACAAATCAATCATCCACGGGATATCGCGCTGGATGACCACATCCCCCATTTTCGATCCGACCAATCCCTGGCCCATCGCGGCCAGAACAACCGGCTCATAGCTGGACATGTCGCCCGAATGGGGCATTCCGATCATGATCGCCTTGCCCCCACGACCCAAATAGCGCGGGGCCTGATCATAGGCAGGTATCGCACCGACGGTGATCAGAACGGCGTCCGCTCCGCGATTTCCCAGTGCTTTGTACACGGCTTTCCAGGGTTCCTTGAGGCTAGCCAATACGCCGTGGGTCGCGCCGAATTCCTTGGCGATTTCCAACTTCTCTTCGGTCATGTCGACCGCCACGATGCGCCGGGCCCCCGCGATGCGCGCGCCCTGAATGGCGTTTAGGCCCACACCACCTGCGCCGATCACGACAACATCCTGACCCGGTCGCAGATTGGCGGCATTCACAGCCGCACCAACACCTGTGATCACACCGCAGGACAGCAAACTGGCAAGGTCCTTGGGCAGGGCCGGTGGGATCTTCACGATCTGACGGTGACTGACCACAACCTTTTCGGCAAAGGCGCCGCAAGCCATTGCCTGATCCAAAGGCGCCCCATCCGCGGTATGCAGCGGACCCTTGCTAGTATCGAACGGTGTTTCGCATATTGTCGGTTTGCCTCCGGCGCAAGATGGGCACGACCCGCAGGCCCGGATTAGCGTGACGACAACTGGGTCACCGACCTGAAATTCGCCAACCGCATCACCCGCGGCGGTGATCACCCCAGCCGCTTCGTGGCCATAAACAGCAGGCAGAAATCCGCCCCATGCGCCGCTGGCGAATGAGATGTCGGAATGACAGATGGCAACTGCATCCAGAGTGACTTCGACTTCACCCGTGCCGGGTGGCTCAATCAATACGTCCTCGATGACCAGAGGTTTGCCGAACGCATGGCAGACGGCCGCTTTGATAGTTTGCATGGTTTTCCTCATTCCATTTTGATCACGGTGGCGCGCGGTGATCCGCTCTGCAAGGTGGAAAGCGTCATGAAAGGGTCGTTGTTATGCTACCTGAGGGCGTGAACGCAAAAACAACGCGAATCCAACGAACATCAAAAGCATAGCCAGCAAAAATGGCGCGCCGGGAAGGTAGTAGGCCGTGCCGGGCCGTACAAAATATGCAAACACACTGGTCATGGCCAGCGGAGACAGAACCATCGACAGTGCATGAAGTGATGTGAGGACGCCCTGAAGCTCACCTTGTTGCGAATCCGGGGTCGCGCGCGAGGTCAGGGCCTGCAGGGCCGGGGTGACTACAGCCCCAAGCGCAGTGATGGGGATCAGCATCAGGGCGATGAAACCATTGGTAAGAAGTGTAAGCAGCAAAAAACTGATGATCCCGAAAGCCATGCCGAAGATGATCGTGATGCGTTCCCCCAGATATCGGGTGGCCGGGCGGATCAGCCCGCCCTGAACCGCTGCCATCCCAATGCCGTAGATGCCCAATGACAGGCCGATCATCTGCGGCGACCAGCCGAACCGCTCGGTCGTGAAATAGGCCCAGATCGCGGGGTAGACATAGATCGAAACTGAATACAGGAAATAGACCCACAGCAGTGGGCGTATGCCGGGCAAGGCGGCAATGGCGCGCAGAGAGTTCACGGGGTTGGCCCGCCGCAGGCTGAAAGATCTGCGGGTCCTGTCGGTCACTGTTTCGGGCATCACCAGAAGGCCTGCAAGAAAGGTCAACGCCGATAGCCCCGCCGCCGCCCAGAAAGGCGCGCGCGTGCCATATTCGGCGAGCAGTCCGCCAATCACCGGCCCCAGCACGAAGCCCACGCCAAAGGCTGCACCCAGCAGACCAAAATTGGCGGCTTTTTCATGCGGCTTTGACACATCCGCCATGAACGCCGCTGCGGTGGCATGGGTTGCCGCAGTGACGCCACCGACGATACGCCCGATCAGCAACAGCCAGATGGTGCCGGCAAGCGCCATCACCACATAGTCCAGCGACATAACGAACAGCGAAACCAACAACACGGCGCGCCGACCGTAGGCGTCCGACAGATTTCCCAGAATTGGCCCGAAGACAAACTGCATGGCGGCAAAAGCGGTGCTCAGCACCCCGCCCCAGATCGCCGCATCAGCCAGCGAGCCGTCCTGGACCTCGACAATCAGTTCCGGCATGATGGGCAGCACCAGACCGATGCCCATTGCGTCGATCATAACCGTGCCGAGAACAAAGAGAAAAGGCAGACGCATGGGACCCGTTCAACTGGATTACCGGGACACTACCACGGAGAAATGATGTGTGAAGGGCCTGCGTTGGGACCTTACTCAGGGTAACTCCTGCGCCAGATCATCCAGAATGGCGGCCAGTTCACCGGGGTGGGAAAAAAACGGGGAATGCGAGCTGTTGATCACGCGACGCAGACCTTCTTGGGCAACGCGGCTCATTTCTTCTTCATATTCCGGGGGAATCGTCCGGTCATCGGTTGCGCGGATATAGGCTTTTGGAACGCCCGCAAAGCGTTTGCTCAGCGCCAGTGGCGTGTCCTGCGGGGCGATAGGTTGCGGGCATAGGCGCGCCAATGAATACGGCACCGTTTCCGGCGGGCAGTCGTGATAGAACAATTCCTGCACCCGGTCCGGCCTGACCGTGTAGGACAAGCCATCTGTGGATTTCTCAACAGCGTCGGCAAACATCTGACGTGGCGCGCGTTTACGCATCTCGACCATGGACAGGCCGTCGCGGGGCACATAAGCGCACAGGTAGACAAGCGCGCGCATGGCATCCGGGTTTGCTTCGGCTGCCGCACTGATGGGATAGCCACCCCAGGAATGGCCCACAATGATCGTGTCAGGCGTTGATCCGGCCAGGACGGCATCGCGGCAACTGTCCAGAGTGACCTGCGCAATCGGCGTTGGATCAGACCCGTGGCTGGGCATATCGACGGTTTGCGCCGCATGTCCCAACGCCTCAAGCGCGGGGATAAGGTCGCGCCAGCACCATGCACCGTGACAGGACCCATGGACCAACAGGAAATCTGCCAAGTCTCTGCTCCTTTAAATATGTCCGATGTCGCTTAGAAAGCTTTGCAGCAAGGCGGCGTATTCGGACGGTTGTTCAACGCAAGGCAAATGGCCAGCCCTTCGCATCAGCTCAAATCGTGCGCCGGGGATCAAATCAATGGTCTCTCGTACCAGATCGGGCGGGGTTGATCCATCTTCACTGCCGGCGATGCCCATTGTCGGCAATCGCAGGCCGCTGGCCGGCGTGTAGAAATCCGTGCCCGAGATGGCAGCGCAACAGCCGACATAGCCATCCACCGGCTGCCGGACCATCATGTTGCGCCATGCCACGTGTTCGGCAGATGCGCGAAAGTCGCGGGAAAACCAACGCTCCATCGCCGCGTCGGCCAGCGCTTCGATCCCATCTTTGTGCACGGCGGCCATCCGGTCCTGCCAGATCTTGGGCGTGCCGATTTTGGCGGCGGTGTTCGACAAAACCAGCGCGCGCACCT
This sequence comes from Ruegeria meonggei, assembly GCF_042768335.1. Lineage (NCBI taxonomy): Bacteria > Pseudomonadati > Pseudomonadota > Alphaproteobacteria > Rhodobacterales > Roseobacteraceae > Ruegeria > Ruegeria meonggei. Next base: position 3,935,599 of record NZ_JAXHBT010000001.1, read on the forward strand.
GATCCATGCGTTTGACTGCCAGCCCTTGCGCGATCAGGCCACCAATCGAGAGGCCGACAAATACACAATCCCGTACTTGCAGATGATCCAGCAATGCCTCGGTATCGCGCACCAGGGCTCCCATTGAGTAAGGCGCGGGGGGCTCCGAGGACAGGCCATGACCCCGCTTGTCATAGCGGATGATCCGCAATCCGGCGGGCAGATGGGGCAGAACCGCGTCCCAAAGGCGCAGATCGGTTCCCAGTGAATTGGCAAAGACAATCGGCGCGCCATTTGGATCACCATCAACCCGATAGTGGAGCTGCACGTCCCCGATATCCGCAATTTGCATGACCAAAGCCCCCTGCCGTCACACGCTAAAGTCCCAGACTGACACTTTACTTGATCGGTGTCAGGTCAGGAATTCCTGCGCCTTCCCAAAGACCTCGGGGTCCGCGTTGCCCCCCGACGCCACAACAATCACCGAATCGCCTTCGATTTCGTCCCTCCGGAACAAGGCAGAGGCCAGCGAGACTGCACCGCCCGGTTCCAGCACGATTTTCAACCGTAAAAAGGCCTGCGCCATGGCGCGCATCGCTTCGTCCTCGGTCACGGACAGGCCCGGGCCGCACAGGCGGCGCAGGATGGGAAAAGTGATGTCTCCGGGCTGCGGCGTCAGGATCGCGTCGCAGATATTGCCAGAAGCTGCGTTGTTGTTTTGAATTTGGCCGGTAGCAAGCGACCGCTTGACGTCGTCAAACCCTTCGGGCTCGCACGGGCGGGCGCGTAGACCGGGCGCATGACTTTCCAAGGCCAGGGCAATACCCGATGTCAGCCCGCCGCCGCCGCAACAGACCAAAACATCCGCCTGATCCACGCCCATGTCAGCTGCTTGCCGCGCAATCTCCAGCCCTGTTGTGCCCTGTCCTGCGATGACCTGTGGTTCGTCATAAGGACGGATCAAGGTCAGGCCGCGCTGGGCGGCCAAAGTCTCGCCAATCTCTTCCCGGCTTTCATTGGCGCGGTCGTACAAAACCACTTCTCCGCCCAATGCCCTGGTGTTGTTGATCTTTAATTGCGGCGCGTCCGACGGCATGACAATGACAGATGAAATCCCGTGCTGCGTGGCGGCAAAGGCTACGCCTTGCGCATGGTTGCCAGAGGAATAGGCGATCACCCCGCGCTGCCGGTCTGCGTCACCCAGTGCCGAGATTGCCGACCACGCCCCGCGGAACTTGAAGCTGCCGGTATGTTGCAGGCATTCGGGTTTCACCAATACGCGCCGCCCGGCGAGCTCGTCCAGAAAGGGTGAGGTCAGAAGTGGCGTTTCCCGCACATGCCCATTTAACCGGACAGCAGCGGCTTCGATCATGTCCAGCGTGCTCATGCGGCGTCCAGTACTTTGCGAATGAGGTTCAGCGACTGCGGTTCGTCCAAGAACGGAACATGCCCGCGATCAGGCACCTCAACAGAGATAAGACCCGGGTGACGTTTGTGCATTTCGATCAACGTTTCGGTACCAAGAATGTCCGAGTTCGCGCCGCGGATTACGCCGGTTGGAATATCCCGCAGCGCCTCAAAAAACGCCCACAAGTCCGGAGTTTCACCAGCCGCAGCCTGATCCATCAAGGCCGTGCGCAAAGCCGGGTCATAGCGCAACGCCAAACCGTCCGCGGTTTGCTCGTACTGGAATTCTGCCACCTGACGCCACCGGTCAAGCGAGATACCAGGGAACTGTGGTTCCATAACATGCTGCAGCGCTTGCGCGGCATGGTCATAAGTTTTGGACACCGGTTGTTTGCCGATGTAGCCCATGATCTTCGCGATCCCCGTAGGTTCGATTACCGGCCCCACATCATTCAGAACCACGGCCCGCAACCGCTCGGGGTGGCTGATCGCCAGTGCCATCGCGATCAGGCCCCCACGAGAGGTTCCAAGGACGGCCACGCGGTCAAGACCCAAATGGTCAAGCAACTCAATCACGTCTTGGGATTCACGCGGGACGTTGTAGTTCATGAAGTCTGGATCATAATCCGACTGCCCACGCCCTCGGTAATCCATCGCAATCAACCGCAGGTCCGTGACATATGGGGCAAGGAAGGAAAAATCCTTGGTGTTTCTGGTCAGGCCAGCAAGGCACAGCAGGGGCGTCCCCGACCCTGTGTCCTTGAAATAGAGGTCTCTGTCATCGGAAGTCGTAAAGAAAGCCATCAAAGTCCAGCCAGTTGAGGAATGGGCATCAGGTCGGACAGTACATGTGCAGGTTTCCATGGCAAGCGGTCCATTGGCTCGCCCGCCCGGTTTACCCAGGCAGTGGTAAATCCATATCCACTGGCCCCGGCAGCGTCCCAGCCATTTGAGCTGACGAACAATACCTCGTCGCGGGCGCAACCAAACCTTTGCTGCACCAGATCGTAAACCCGCGCATGTGGTTTGAAGACACCGACGCTTTCGACTGACAGCACATCGTCCAACACATCGCCCAAACCAGCGGATTGCACCGCACCATCCAGCATTGCCGGCGATCCGTTCGACAAAATCGCCGTTTGCAGGCCACCGACTTTCAGTGCGCTCAACATTTCCGGCACTTCCGGGTAAGCCTGCAATTCCCAGTACAGGTCAAGCAAGCGCTGACGCAGCGAGGGATCGCCATCCAGACCGGTGGCCTCAAGCGCCCAGTCCAGCCCGTCTTGCGTCACGTTCCAGAAATCGCCATGCGCATCGGCCACCGCCCGCAACCAAGTGTATTGCAACTGCTTCAACCGCCAGTGATTGGCCAGATCCGGCCAATTTTGTCTTAGCGCCTCAAAGCCGGGTTCGTCGGCGGCCTGACGCGCCGCGGCGGATACATCGAACAGCGTTCCGTAGGCGTCAAAAACGCAAGTTGTTATCGGCATCAATACCCCTCCCTGGATTGCGCGCAGGTTGGCACAAAGACCCAGGGTGCAAAAGGGGTAGAGGGTTTACAATACCGTGTTTCGCCCTACGCTTGCCGGCTCATTCCTTAACGGCCGGAGGCCACACATGACCGCAATCAAACAAGGCGACACGGTTCGCATCCATTACACCGGCACCCTGCTGGACGGGAACGTGTTCGACAGCTCTGAGGGGCGCGATCCGCTGGAGTTTGTGGTTGGCTCGGGCCAGATTATTCCGGGATTGGACACGGCCATGCCCGGTCTTGCCACGGGTGAGAAAAAGCGCGTTGAGATTGCCTGTGTGGACGCCTACGGCCCGATCAATCCCGCAATGCGGCAGCAGATCCCCCGCGAAGGCATCCCGGACGACATCCCGCTGGAGCCCGGCGTCCAGTTGCAGATGCAGACACCCGATGGACAGACCCTGCCGGTAACAGTGGTCGAGACAGACGAAGCGACTGTAACATTGGATGCCAACCATCCACTGGCGGGGCAGGATTTGATTTTCGAGATCGAGGTTGTCTCAGTCAACTGACCGCGATGCGGGTGGACAGGTCAGCCCGAAAACAGGCTGGTCCATGTCTTCAGGGATTCCTGTGCGTCCGGCTGTGTGAAGAACACAAACAGGAACAGCAAGGTGGTCAGTGTCAACAATGCAACCCGCCCGCGATAACCCAGAAAGCCGGATTTTCGTCGGGACGCCCGTATGTTGCTTGCGATTATTTGGTCAGCTTTGCTCATGCCGGTATTCCTGCCTGCGAAAGATGGTGAAATCTTGACGCAGGCAGGGAAAGATCGGGTCACATGGCTTCGGGTTGCGGCATGCCCAGAACGTGGAAACCACCGTCGACGCGAATGATCTCGCCCGAGGTGCAGGCACCTGCGTCTGAGGCCAGATAAACGGCCGTGCCGCCTACGGCTTCCAGTGTTGCGTTGGAGCGCATCGGCGCGTTTTGATCACAGAATTTGAAGGTCTTGCGCGCGCCGCCGATTGCGGCACCCGCCAAGGTCTTCATCGGACCGGGCGAGATTGCGTTCACGCGGATGCCTTCTGGTCCCAGATCGTTGGCCAGGTAACGGGTCGCTGATTCCAGCGCCGCCTTGGCCACGCCCATGACGTTGTAATTCGGCACAACCCGGTTAGAGCCCTGATAGGTGAGGGTCAGAATGGTGCCGCCGTTCTCTTTCATCATCGGATAGGCGCGGCGGGATACTTCGATCAGTGAATAGGCCGAAATATCCATCGAGTTTTTGAAGTTCGCTCGTGTGGTGTCCAGAAATCGGCCCGTCAGTTCAGACTTGTCCGAATAGGCGATGGCGTGAACCACAAAGTCGATTGTTGGCCAGCGGGCGCCCAGTTCGTCAAATGCCCGGTCCAGCGAGGCGTCGTCGGTGACGTCTGCATCGACCATGAAATCGCTGCCCAGGCTTTGGGCCAGCGGCTCTAGGCGTTTGCCAAATGCCTCACCCTGATAGGTGAAGGCCAGTTCGGCACCGGCCTCGTGCATGGCCTTGGCAATACCCCACGCGATCGAGCGGTCATTGGCCACGCCCATGATCAGGCCGCGTTTGCCTTTCATTTGATCCGACATCCTAATTCACCCGTTATACTTGGACAGAATCATGGACCCGTTTGTGCCGCCAAAGCCGAAGCTGTTGGTCATGACACTGTCCAATCCTGCGTTTTCAACAACTTGCGTTGCAATTTCACCGGGCTCGATGCCTTCGGCAAGTGTGTCGACATTAATCGACGGCGTAATGAAATCATGGTCCAGCATCAGCAGGCAGAAGATAGCCTCAAGCGCGCCAGCCGCACCCTGCGCATGCCCTGTCATCGACTTGGTCGACGAGATCGGCGGTACGTTCCCTGCACCGAAAATGCGGCGCACCGCTTCGACCTCACCTACATCGCCTACTGGCGTCGAGGTGCCGTGGGCGTTGATGTAATCAACTTTGCGTCCTTCGGGCATGGTGGACAGGGCCAGACGCATGGCGCGCTCACCGCCTTCACCGGAAGGGGCCACCATATCGTGACCGTCCGAGGTGGCCGCGTATCCCGTGACTTCGGCATAGATCTTGGCACCACGGGCCAGGGCGTGCTCCAGATCTTCCAACACCACGATGCCACCGCCGCCCGAGATCACAAACCCGTCGCGGTCCTGGTCAAACGCGCGCGAGGCTTTCTCGGGCGTATCGTTGTATTTCGAGGACATCGCGCCCATCGCGTCAAACAGGCAGGACAGGGTCCAGTCAAGTTCCTCACCACCACCTGCAAACATGATGTCCTGCTTGCCCATCATGATCTGTTCAGCCGCGTTACCGATGCAATGCAGCGAGGTCGAGCAGGCCGAAGTGATCGAATAGTTGATCCCTTTGATCTTGAATGCAGTCGCAAGGTTTGCCGAAATCGTCGAGCACATGCATTTCGGCACCGCAAAAGGTCCGATCCGCTTGGTGGCGCCGGTTTTCAGCACTGTTTGGTGTGCGGTCAGCATGGCGCTGGTTGACGGGCCGCCCGATCCGGCCACCAGACCAGTGCGTGGGTTTTCAACCAGATCCTCGGTCAGACCGGCATCAGAGATTGCCTGGTTCATCGCGATATGGGCATAGGCCGCACCCGGTCCCATGAACCGCAAAGTGCGCTTTTCGACATGCTCGGATACATCAATCTTAAGCGATCCGGCGATCTGGCTGCGAAAGCCGTGTTCGACCATCTGCTCGTTGGCCTCAATGCCGGACTTGCCAGCCTTAAGTGAGGCCAGAACCTCTTCGGCATTGTTCCCGATGGAGGACACGACCCCCAAACCGGTGACAACTACTCGACGCATGTGCGTGCTCCTTATTTCGGGCCGGTCAGGCTCAGGCTTCAGACAGGACGACTTTCATGTCTTTGACATCATAGATCATTTCACCGTCTGCTTCGACGATACCATCCGCCACACCCATAGTCAGCCGGCGGGTCTGGATCGCCTTTTTGAAATCGATTTTATAGGTCAGCATCTTGCGATCCGGGCGGACCATGCCGGTCAGTTTTACCTCTCCGACGCCGACAGCCATGCCGCGCCCCTGCCAGCCGCGCCAGCCCAGGTTGAAGCCGGTCAGCTGCCACAGGCCATCAAGGCCAAGACAGCCGGGCATGATCGGATTTCCGGGAAAGTGACACTCAAAGAACCACAGGTCCGGATTAATATCGAATTCGGCCAGGATGTGGCCTTTACCGTGGGCGCCGCCATCTGCAGAAACATCGGTGATCCGGTCCATCATCAGCATCGGCGGGGCAGGTAGCTGCGCGTTGCCGGGGCCGAATAACTCGCCACGGGCGCATTTCAGCAGATCGTCCTTGTCAAAGCTGCTCGGGAATTGGGCCATTCTGCCGCCTCTCCTGCCATGGGTCTGTTTGTGTTATTTGGCCTCGTCTACCACCCGTTTGCAAGGTCCTGCAAGAGCGGCGGCTCACATCCTGTTGTGATCAGATCATTCCTTGCGAATGAATTTCATTTGAAATTACCTTACCAGACTACTTATATATAGCTCAGCAACAAATCGGTATCGGATACATGACACTTGCAAGCCAGAGCATAGCCACAAATTGGTTGGTTCAAGCCAGACTGCGCCCGACGCGTCAGCGTGTGGCCCTGGCCGAGTTGTTGGTTGGGGACGGATTGCATCGCCACGTCACCGCAGAAAGCCTGTTTGAAGCAGCCAAAAAGAACGGCGACGCTGTCTCGCTGGCCACTGTCTACAACACTCTGCGCGCTTTCTGCGATGCGGGTGTTTTGCAGGAAATCACTGTGGACGGGTCGAAAAGCTATTTCGATACCAACACGCATGATCATCCGCATTTCTTCTGGGAAGATGAAAGCCGTCTGAGTGATGCGCCGTCTGAGGAACTGGTGATTCAACGCCTGCCCGAAGCCCCGGAAGGGGTTGAGATTGCGTCGGTCGACGTGGTCATCCGCCTCCGAAAAAAGTAACCTTACGTCATTAAGTCGATCATAACGCGTTCTGCGGCCGCTGTTTGTGGATCCGCTGGCCCTGTTCCATGTCTCGCCAGTACTACCGGTTCGGCGGCAAACGAATCCGACACCGGTAGGCTGCGCAACGGCATGCCGTCGTAACTGACTTCTGTCGGAGGGTTAGCATAGCTGATCGCAATGCCCTCTTGATGCGCGGCAAGACTACGCTGAATTTCCAATGACGCCGCCCGGTGTGCGATGGTTGGGTTTTGACCAATCTGTCGAAAAAGCCCCAGCACATGCTGCGCAGAAAGTCCCTCTTGTGACAGGATTAGAGGGTAGGCGGCCAGATCCCGCACTGACACATTGCTGCGCGAGGCCAAAGCGTGATCCGGCGACATCAGGGCGTTTGGTGTGCTGGAAAACAATGTATGCCGGGTAAAAGCTGCATCCATGCTCAGCCCGTAGGTCAGCGCCAGATCGATCTGCCCATCGACGAGACCCGAGATCAACCCTTGAAAACTGTCCACCCGGTAAGACACTGCGACATCAGGCAGTTCGACGCGCAACCGTCGCAGAGCACGCGCCAGCAAAAACGGTGCCAGATCGACAAAGCAACCCACGCGCAACCGGGCTTTGACTGACCCCGTGTCAGAGGCGTTTTCCAGACGGGCCGCGCATGTCAACAGGGCCTCGGCGTCTTCGATAAAGCTGCGCCCCTGCGGCGTCAGCGCCATGGCCGCACCACGTTTTCGGGCAAACAAGGGATAGCCCAATTGATCCTCAACCCGGGTCAAAGCGTTGGACAGAGCGGGTTGCGAAACATTCAGGTGTTGTGCGGTGGCGGACAGGCTGCCGTGTTGCCCGATGGCGCAGACATATTCGTATTGGCGCAAGGAGATATATAACATGAAGTTAAGTCTATCTTTGAAAGATATGATTTGAACAGAGGGCTGTCTCATGCGCAGATCATCTGACCACGGGCACGGAGACAGAGATGACGCATCCTTTGATTACCCAGGACTTGATCGACACCTACCAGAAGGACGGTGTTGTTTTGATCAAAGGGTTGTTTGCAAATCACGTGGACACGCTGCGCGACGGTATTGCGGCGAATATGGCAGAGCCGGGTCCGTACGCATCCGAGAACAAAAAGCAGGGTGAGACGGGCCTGTTCTTTGACGATTACTGCAATTGGCACCGGATCGGTCAGTTTCGGGATGTGATAAAAAACTCTCCGGCGGCGGAGGTTGCGGCCGACCTCATGCAGTCACAAACCGTGCAGATGTTTCACGACCACGTCTTGGTCAAGGAACCGGGGACGTCGATGGCAACGCCGTGGCACCAGGACGGGCCTTATTACTTTGTTGAAGGTCGCCAAACGGTCAGTTTCTGGTCACCACTGGACCCTGTGAAACAGGCGACATTGCGCTGCGTTGCCGGGTCCCACCTGTGGGAAAAAGAAGTGTTACCAACGCGCTGGGCCTCGGAAGATGGGTTTTTCCCGGACGAGGGCCAGTACATACCCGTCCCTGATCCAGATGCCGAGGGTATGAAAGTGGTGGAGTTCGAAATGGAACCCGGCGATGCGGTTGCCTTCAACTATCGCACGCTGCACGGAGCCCGTGGGAACCAGTCAGACCGCCGTCGCCGTGCTTTTTCGCTGCGTCTGGTTGGCGATGATGCGCGATATGTCGAACGTCCGGGTCGAACCTCTCCGCCATTTCCCGGCCACGACATGATCCCCGGCCAGCGGCTGCGCGAAGACTGGTTTCCGGTTCTGTTGCAGCGTTAGATCAAAGGCCCGGTCGGATCAGAACCACTGACCGGGTTCGATCAGCCCCAGATCCAGCAATTGGCTTGACGACCATTGAAACGGAACCGAGTTTCGCCAGCGAAACGTTGGGATGTCGAATGTCGATCCGGCGTTGCTTTTCAAGGCTTTGGCCGCTCGGAATGAGCAAATTGCTGCTGTCATGTTGTGGTGCCAGGGGCAGGAATAAGTATTGTACTCGGGTTCATCGAACGTGTGATCGGGCTGCAATTTCAGGTCTTTGCGGGACTTGAAAAGGGCGATCCGGTCGATGCGCCGTCGCTCGTACGGAATGTGGTCCTCGAACCGCCAGCGCAAACCACCTGACATATCCAACTGACGGTCGACTGGTTGGTCGTCTACGTCGTGGCGCGTGTGGGCGTAGTAGCCTGTGCTGTCCAGCATCGCGTGGTCCGGGGCGACACCGTTTGGAAAGTCGGTCAGATCACCCGCATACAGATCGACCACATGGCTGAGCATCGCATCCCGGCGCTCTTCTGTGTGAAAGGCCAGCAATTCGCCGACCGTACGGGTCTCGCAAAACGGAAAAAACAGGTATTCGGCGTTATAGCAGTAATACATCCAAAGCCCGGGCGCGGCCTGGATCAGCCTGTTGACCGTGTCAAACACCACCGTTCTAGGGGCGCAGGCCAGAGCGACGCGGTGGATGCGGTCCGACAGCTCGGGGTTCAGCGCAAAATCCTGCGGCATGAAGGCGATCAGGGATTTGAAACCCAGGTTCAGGTGGTGTTGGATGGTGCTGGCGATCTCAACATCGTCCTCGGCAAAGATCAGCGCGACAGGGCCCTTGGCCAGAGCGCTTTTGCCCGAAGTCAGAAAATCGTCAATTGAGTCGTATTGCATCGCCTGTCCGGTTCCACTTTGCTGGAATCTCCGGCCAAAATCGGGTAATCGCGCGGGCATTGCAAGCGGCGTTCGTAAGGTATAGACGACGCCGATCCCGCGAACGCAAAGGCTATGACCATGTCAGACCCCAAAAAGCTGTACATCAAAACTTATGGTTGTCAGATGAATGTCTATGACAGCGAGCGTATGGCCGAAACGCTGGGCGGGCAGGGCTATGTTGAAACCCAAACCCCCGATGACGCGGATATGATTTTGCTGAACACCTGCCATATCCGGGAAAAAGCGGCCGAAAAAGTCTATTCCGAGCTGGGTCGGTTCAAAGGGTTGAAGGCCGAAAAACCCGATCTCAAGATCGGTGTTGCCGGCTGCGTCGCGCAGGCCGAGGGCGAAGAGATCATGCGTCGCCAGCCTCTGGTCGATCTGGTAGTTGGGCCGCAAAGCTATCACCGCCTGCCCGAGATGGAGGCGAAGACGCGCGAAGGTGCAAAAGCGCTGGATACGGACTTCCCCGAAGAGGACAAGTTCGAAATGCTGAAGAACCGACCAAAGGCCAAACGAGGCCCGACGGCGTTTCTGACCGTACAAGAGGGTTGCGACAAGTTCTGTGCCTTCTGTGTCGTGCCTTATACCCGAGGTGCCGAGGTCAGCCGCCCTGCTGACCGTATCCTGCGCGAGGCACAGGATTTGGTCGAGCGTGGCGTGCGCGAGATCACTCTGCTTGGTCAGAACGTGAACGCGTATCACGGCGCAGGTTCGAACGGCGACATGACGCTGGCTGGTCTGATCTGGGAGCTGAACAAGGTCGATGGTCTGGAGCGCATTCGTTTTACCACCTCGCACCCCAATGACATGGCCGACGATCTGATCGAGGCGCATGGGACTTGTGAAAAACTGATGCCTTACCTGCATCTTCCGGTGCAATCAGGATCGGACAGAATCCTAAAGCGTATGAACCGCAGCCATACGGCGGAAAGTTACCTGCGACTGCTCGAACGCATCCGGGCTGCACGTCCGGATATCGTGATGTCGGGCGACTTTATCGTCGGGTTTCCCGAAGAAACTGAAGAGGATTTTCAGGCCACACTGGATCTGGTTGAGCAGGTCAAATACGGCTATGCCTATTCGTTCAAGTATTCCACGCGGCCCGGAACACCTGCGGCGGAACGGTCTCAGGTTGATCCTCAGGCGGCGGATGACCGCCTACAGCGCCTGCAAGCTCTGATCACGCGGCATCAGCGCGAAATTCAGGATGCAATGGTTGGGCGCACAGTCCGCGTCCTGTTTGAAAAACCCGGTCGCCTTCCGGGGCAAATGGTTGGAAAGTCTGAGTATCTGCATTCGGTACACGTGTCTGACGCGGATGTTGGAATCGGCGATCTGAAGGACGTTCGGATCACGTCGTCCGGTGCGAACTCGCTGGCCGGAGCGCTGGTTTGATCCTGTTTTAGGGTGTGTCCTGAATACTGTCGGTGGCGTTTGTTTCCAAAATTAACCCTTGATTTATGCCTTGGAACTATGTTCCGAGAAAGGTCAGATTTTCGGGGCGTGTGTTTTGTGCCCGTTAGAAACAAGATCTGCGCCGACCTGTTTTCAGGTTAGGACGATGGAGGGTGCGAGTGAAATTCCTGAAACGTTACTTTGGACCGGGCAGACATACCGCCCTTTCGACCCTGCTGGTCTATTCCATCCTGTCCAGCGCGACAGTCGCTGGTAATCTGGATCAGGGCGTCACCGATGCGCCCGTTGTCAGCCCAAAACGGTTCAGCAGCGATGTAAACGCCTTTTACCTTGGGCTTTCCGGGGGCTATGCGACCGGGGGCACAGACAGGTTTGGTCTACGTACATCCACGGGGTCTCTCTTTGAAATAGGGGAAGTAGACCTGAGCGGTGGCTACGGTGGCATCCGCGGCGGATGGCGTGGCGTTTTGCCTGCCATGGGTGGTCGCGACTATGTCTACGGGTTTGAGCTTGGTTACGATTTTGGCTCGCTCGATGATGAAGTTTCAACTCAGATTGGCGGTGTGGATGTAACAGGCGGGTCCGAGGTATCCGATGTCTTGTCCGTGCGTTTTCGCAACGGGCTTAGCAACAAAAGCGGCACCGTTTTGTATTTCCTCACCGTTGGCTATGTGCAGGGTGACGTCACAACCACCAGCAGCATTACGTCCGGCACTGCAGTTCAGTCCCTGGAGGACGAAGGAAGTCGGCCGGGGTTTTCGGCAAGCATCGGGGCCGAACACCGGCTGAATGAAAACTGGTCCATAACGGGCGAGTATGAATATGTGCAATTCGAGTCGGAGACGGTTGAATTCGACGGTGGGTTTTCAACAAAATCCACGCCGCGCTATCGTGGATTGAGATTTGGTTTGAACTACACCTTTTGATACCTGCCCCTCAAAAGCCGCACGCCAAGGGATTTGCGGCAAGCGCGGCTTAAAACTCGGCGGTTTTACCATCCGATACGGAAAAAATGAAACTGTGGCTTGCGCCCACCAAGATTTGTTGTCTACGCTCAAGATGAAAACGCCAACACAGGAGAACGTATTGGCCATCGGTGCCCTGACCCCACCGCAAAACGAAATGCCCCAGCGCGAGGCGTTTGTAGAATTTCCTGACAACCGGTTATTGATTGATCTGTGCGGCGAGTACGACCGCAACTTGACCGATATCGAACAGAAGCTGTCCGTCCAGATCGTGCGGCGCGGCAACCAGCTTGTTGTCATGGGTGACGAAGACGCCCAGAAACAGGCGATCGAGGTGCTTCAGTCGCTATACACGCGGCTTGAAGGCGGCCGCGATGTCGAGGCTGCGGATGTAGACCGCGAGCTGCGGATGGGTGGTGCAGAAAAAGGAACCGGTACCCGAGACGGCGACCAGTTAGAGATGTTCAAGGGCGGGACAGTCGAGATCAAGACCCGCAAAAAACTGGTCGAGCCGCGCACTGATGCACAGAAGGCCTATGTCCAGTCCCTGTTCAATAATGAGCTGGCCTTTGGAATCGGCCCCGCCGGGACCGGCAAGACCTATCTGGCGGTCGCGGCAGGTGTGTCGATGTTCATCGGGGGTCATGTTGACCGGATCATCCTCAGTCGCCCGGCCGTCGAGGCGGGTGAAAAGCTGGGCTATCTGCCCGGTGACATGAAGGACAAGGTCGACCCCTATATGCAGCCGCTCTATGATGCGTTGAACGACTTTTTGCCGGGCAAGCAACTGGCCAAGTTGATCGAGGAAAAGCGAATCGAAATTGCCCCGCTGGCCTTTATGCGCGGGCGCACGCTGGCCAATGCGTTTGTGGTTCTGGATGAGGCGCAAAACGCAACAACTATGCAGATGAAGATGTTTCTGACCCGGCTGGGCGAAGGCAGTCGCATGGTCATTACCGGTGATCGGTCTCAGGTTGACCTGCCACGTGGGGTTCAATCCGGCTTAGCGGATGCTGAACGCTTGCTGAATACGATCCCAAATATCAGCTTCAACTATTTCACTTCGAAAGATGTCGTGCGCCACCCGCTTGTCGCCGCCATCATCGAAGCGTATGAGGCCGACTCGGGCCGCGAGACGAGGTAATCGTCAAAGCCCGAACAGGGCTTTGGACGGCGTGACATGAATCTTGAACTGACAATCGTTGATCCGCGCTGGCAGGGTCTTGAGGCGCTGGCGACACGCGCCGTTCAGGCAGTGATGGATCACTGCGACCTGGAGGCGGACCTTTGCGAGATCAGCTTGCTGGCCTGTGATGACACCCGAATCGCTGAGTTGAATGGGGAGTTTCGGGAAAAACCGACGCCCACCAACGTGCTCAGCTGGCCGGCCGAAGATTTGGCTGCAGAAGCCGCTGGGCAGGCCCCGGAGTTGCCGACCCCGGACTTTACCGGAGAAATAGCACTGGGTGATATCGCTATTTCGTATGACACTTGCACGCGCGAAGCGGCTGAGGCAGGCAAACTCATGGACGATCACGTGACACACCTGATTATTCACGGAACGTTACATTTGCTGGGTTACGACCATATTCGTGACCTTGACGCCACTTTGATGGAGGCTGTTGAAGTCAATATACTTGGCAAACTGGGTATTGATGACCCATATAATGTGTAGAGATGGCCATTAAGGCCGATTAATTGGATAGGTTTATGGGCGATACAGACGGCAGTTCTATGGCGGCGCAGAGCGCGCAACCGAAGAACAGCGGTGACAATGTTAACGAGAAAGCCGGATTTTTTTCTCGGATAGTGGACGCGCTTTCACCACAAAGCGACGCAGAGGTTGACACGGCCAATGGGCACGAGGCTGACACAGTTCAGCCGCGCGGTATGATCAACTTGCGCCGGATGCGGGTTGAAGATGTCGCCATCCCAACGGCCGAGATTATCTCGGTTCCTTCAACGATCACTAAAGACGAATTGGCGCAGGTGTTTCGTGATAGCGGCCTATCCCGGATACCAGTTTACGAAGGGACGCTCGATACTCCGCTTGGGTTTGTACACCTCAAGGATTTTGCGTTGACCCATGGATTCAACGGGACGTCCAAGGAATTCGATCTGGTCTCGATGCTGCGCACGTTGTTGTTCGTGCCGCCTTCGATGCCGATTGGCATTCTGATGACCAAGATGCAGACCGAACGTCGCCACATGGCGTTGGTGATTGACGAATATGGCGGTGTCGACGGGCTGCTGACGATTGAAGACCTGATTGAGCAGGTCGTGGGCGAAATCGCGGATGAGCATGACGCAGATGAAGACCAGCTTTGGGTGCATGAAAAACCCGGCTGCTATGTCGTTCAGGCCCGCGTCCCGCTGGACGAATTTGAGGCCGAGATCGGGCGTTCACTAACCAGTCATGAAGATGTGGACGAAGAAGAGATTGATACTCTGGGTGGTCTGGTCTTCATGCTATCAGGCCGCGTTCCGGCGCGGGGTGAGGTCGTGTTGCATCCCGAGGGCCCTGAGTTTGAGGTGATCGACGCAGATGCGCGGCGGATAAAGCGATTGCGCGTGATGTTGCCGGACCTTGTTGGATGAACCCTGCACAAGGCTGGCCCTTGTGGCTGAGACTTATACTGGCGGTCCTGCTGGGCGCGCTTGCGGCCTTTGGTCTTGCGCCATTTGGCCTCTGGATGGCCACGCTGCTAGCGCTGGTGCTGTTGGCACCGCTTTTTCTGTCCACTGAAACGCGGATGCGGGCGGCCTGGCTGGGCTGGGCTTTTGCGACCGGATATTTCGCCAATGCCCTCAACTGGATCATCGAGCCGTTCCTTGTCGACGCAGAGCGCCACGCGTGGATGGCGCCCTTTGCGCTTGTCCTTATGGCGGGTGGATTGGGCTTGTTCTGGGCGCTGGCATTTTGGGTCGCGCGGCGTCCCGGTGCCATAGCTGTTCAACAGACAACGTTTCTGGCCATCGCCATTTCATTGACGGAATGCGCCCGCGGCTATGTGCTAACGGGGTTCCCGTGGGCCGGGATGGCACAGGTCTGGGTCGATACGCCGGTCGCACAGTTGCTTTCGTTGTTCGGACCTTATGGTCTGGGCACGTTGACCTTACTTGCAACCCTGCCTTTGGGCGCGGCGCTGACACAGCGCGGCGGGTTTGCCCTGCCGCTTGGCCTGACGTTGGGGGCTGTCTGTCTGGTCGCCGGATACGCCGCGACGCGCCCGGAGGTCACTGTCACCGGCAATGTTGTGCGTCTGATCCAACCCAATGCTCTGCAGCATCAGAAATGGGATCCCGAATTCGCGCCGCTCTTTTTTGCGCGTCAGATTGAACTCACAGCAGCACGGCCCAGGCCGGATTTGATTGTTTGGCCTGAAACGTCGGTACCCGCGTGGTTGGGCAGCGCGCAGCCTTATCTGGATGTCGTCGCCGAAGCGGCGCAGGGAACGCCGGTCTTTCTGGGCATCCAGCGTGGCGACGGCCCGCGCATTTACAATTCGATGATCTATCTGAATGAGGACGGCCAGCAGCAGGGTCTGTATGACAAACACCATCTGGCCCCGTTTGGAGAGTACGTGCCGTTTGGCGATGTGATGGCGAAGTTCGGCATTTACGGTATGGCGGCAACCACTGGTCACGGGTTCAGCGCGGGTCCCGGTGCTGCCCTGATGGATGCGGGCAAATTGGGCAAGGCGCTGCCACTGATCTGCTACGAGGCGGTGTTTACACAAGATGTTCTGTCCGCACCGGGCAGGGCGGATTTTCTGTTGCAGATCACCAATGATGCCTGGTTCGGTACGCGATCCGGCCCGTATCAGCATCTGGCGCAGGCCCAGATGCGGGCGATTGAACAAGGGCTGCCGATGATGCGCTCGGCTAATACCGGCGTGTCGGCAATGATTGATCCGCTGGGACGTATTACAGACGCGCTGGCACTGGGACAGGCGGGGTATGTCGACGCGGAACTGCCAGCACCCATGGCACCGACCGTTTATTCACGCTTGGGCGATAAACCGGTGATTTTTGCGCTTTTGGTGCTGCTTACGCTGCTCTGGCGCAACGCTGCACGGGGGCAAACACAATAACGGATTGACCCTGTCTTTGTGTGGGCGTATCCCCTCACATGCTTGTCACAACGGCTTCCTGGCGTGACGGGGAAATCTTAATGGAGCACTTTCATGTCCCGACAGAACTACACATTCACTTCGGAGTCCGTATCCGAAGGGCACCCGGATAAGGTTTGCGACCGGATTTCCGATGCCGTCCTTGATGCGCTTTTGAACGAAGAGCCCGAGGCGCGCGTGGCTTGTGAAACTTTTGCCACAACCAATCGGGTTGTCATCGGTGGTGAGGTGGGCCTGTCGGATCAGGACAAGCTGCACGACTATATGGGCCGTATCGATGAGATCGCCCGCGCCTGTATCAAAGATATCGGTTATGAACAGGACAAGTTCCATCACCATACCGTCGAGGTGACCAACCTGCTGCACGAACAATCCGCGCATATCGCGCAGGGTGTCGACGCAGCCGGCGAGAAAGACGAAGGCGCTGGCGACCAGGGCATCATGTTCGGTTATGCGACCACGGAAACACCAGCATTGATGCCGGCGCCGATCCAGTATTCCCACGCGGTTCTGCGGCGGTTGGCCGAGGTGCGTAAAAACGGGATTGAACCGGCGCTGGGCCCAGATGCAAAATCTCAGCTGTCGGTGATTTACCGTGATGGCATGCCGGTTGGCGTCAGCTCAATCGTGTTGTCGACTCAGCACCTGGATGCCGCGCTCAGCTCGGACGATATCCGCGCTATCGTTGAACCGTACATCCGCGAGACCCTGCCCGAGGGCTGGTTGACAGCGAATACCGAATGGCACGTGAACCCCACCGGCAAATTCGTGATTGGCGGACCGGACGGTGACGCAGGTCTGACCGGACGCAAGATCATCGTTGATACATATGGCGGGGCTGCGCCGCATGGTGGCGGTGCGTTTTCGGGCAAGGACCCGACCAAGGTGGACCGCTCGGCCGCTTACGCGGCGCGCTACCTGGCCAAGAACGTGGTCGCTGCTGGCATGGCCGAACGCTGCACCATCCAGCTGAGCTATGCGATTGGTGTGTCAAAGCCGCTGTCAATTTACGCCGATACGCATGGAACCGGCCAGATCGATGACGCGCTGATTGAAAAAGCTGTGGATCAGGTGATGGACCTGACACCTCGCGGCATCCGTCAGCACCTGGAACTGAACAAGCCGATCTACCAGCGTACCGCGGCCTACGGCCATTTTGGACGACAGCCCGAGGCAGATGGCGGTTTCAGCTGGGAGCGTACCGACCTGGCAGATGCGCTGAAAAAAGCAGTCTGAACTGAAACAAACCCAAGCGCGCCGCACCAGGCGCGCTTATTCGTTTCGGTGCAAGGCGTCGCAACGCTTGCAACGCCGCAGCCCGCGCAGTATGGGCACGCCCATGAGCACCCAGACCCCAAAACGCCCGCGCAGAAACTTCTATGGCCGCTTCAAGGGCAAGACCCTGAAGCCCAGCCAAAAGACGTATCTCAGCGAAGACCTTGACGCCTTGTCGCCGGGCGCTGTGGATTGGGATGTGAACCCCGAACGCACTCCGCTGGACCTAAAGGCGCTTTTTGGCGGCAAGGATGTCTGGCTTGAGGTTGGGTTTGGCGGTGGTGAACATCTGGTGCATCAGGCCGCAAACAATCCCGATATCGGTATCATCGGGGCAGAGCCTTACATCAACGGTGTTGCCATGTTGCTGGGCAAAATCCGTCGGGCCGGAGTTGAAAACCTTGCCGTGCATCCCGGTGACGCGCGCGATCTTTTCGATGTCTTGCCCGAAGCCAGCATTTCACGTGCCTTTCTGCTCTATCCCGATCCCTGGCCCAAAACCCGGCACCATCGCCGCCGGTTTGTGACGCCTGAACACCTGGAACCTCTGGCCCGGGCCCTGAAACCGGGGTCGATTTTCCGCGTGGCGACCGACATCCCCGACTATGTCCGCCAAACGCTGGAGGAAGTGCCGCGCGCCGGGTTCGAATGGCTGGCTGAGCGCCCTGCAGACTGGCGCGAGCCGTGGGAGGATTGGATTTCCACCCGCTACGAACAGAAAGCCCTGCGCGAAGGGCGCACGCCGCATTACCTGACCTTCCGCCGCAAAGGCTGATTGCGGCTGGACCAAGCGGCTCCAATTCGCTAATCGGCCTTAGACTGATAGCGCAAAAAGGAGCCCCCATGTCCGGACACGGCACGCCCATCCCGATGACCTCGCATCCCTGCGGCCCGCTGACCGGCACGGCAGAGGTGCCCGGCGACAAGTCGATCTCGCACCGGTCTCTGATCCTGGGTGCGATGGCTGTGGGTGAGACGAAGATCTCGGGTCTGCTAGAGGGCGAAGATGTTCTGGACACTGCCAGGGCCATGCGTGCCTTTGGGGCCGAAGTAACAGACCACGGCAATGGTGAATGGACAGTGCATGGTGTGGGTGTCGGTGGCATTGCCGAACCCGATCAGGTGATTGATTGCGGCAACTCGGGCACCGGTGTTCGCTTGATTATGGGCGCGATGGCGACCTGTCCGATTTCGGCGACTTTTACGGGCGACGCTAGCCTGAATAAACGCCCTATGGCGCGGGTCACTGATCCTTTGGCGCTGTTTGGCACGCAATCCGTAGGCCGCTCTGGCGGGCGGTTACCGATGACCATCGTAGGTGCGGCCGAACCCGTGCCTGTGCGGTACGAGGTGCCGGTGCCGTCAGCGCAAGTGAAATCCGCCGTGTTGCTGGCCGGTCTGAACGCCCCCGGCAAGACAGTGGTAATCGAGAAAGAGGCCACCCGCGACCATTCAGAACGGATGCTGGCGGGCTTTGGCGCGGAAATCACCGTTGAGGACACGGATGAGGGCAGGGTGATCACTTTGACCGGGCGGCCCGAGTTGAAGCCACAGGTCATTGCCGTGCCGCGCGACCCGTCCAGCGCGGCTTTCCCGGTCTGCGCTGCGCTGATCACGCCCGGTTCAGATGTGTTGATTCCGGGCATCGGACTGAACCCTACGCGCGCGGGGTTGTTTACCACGTTGCGCGATATGGGCGCAGACCTGACCTATGAAAACGAGCGCGAAGAGGGCGGCGAGCCCGTCGCCGATCTGCGCGCAAAGTATTCGCCCAACATGAAGGGCATCAATGTGCCCTCGGAACGCGCGGCCTCAATGATCGACGAATACCCGGTGCTGTCTGTGATCGCAGCAAATGCCACTGGCACTACGATGATGGGCGGCGTGAAAGAGCTACGCGTGAAGGAAAGCGACCGGATCGACGCAATGGCCCGAGGGTTGCGCGCCAATGGCGTCACCGTGGATGAGGGCGAAGACTGGTGGTCGGTCGAAGGCTTGGGCATCGGCAACATCCCCGGCGGCGGCACCTGCGAGAGCTTTCTGGATCACCGCATCGCCATGTCCTTCATGGTCATGGGAATGGGCGCCCAATCCCCGGTCTCGGTCGATGATGGTAGCCCGATTGCAACCTCTTTCCCGATCTTCGAGCCCCTGATGGCATCACTGGGTGCCAAGGTCGCGCGCAGATGAGCTTTACGGTTGCCATCGACGGGCCTGCAGCGGCCGGTAAGGGGACGATTTCCAAAGGGGTCGCTGCGCATTTCGGTTTCGCCCATCTGGACACAGGGCTGCTGTATCGCGCGGTTGGCCGTCGTACGCTGGACGGAATGGAGCCTGTAGCCTCGGCCAAGGATCTGACTGCTGAAGAACTGGAGCAGGGCGATTTGCGCACAGCTCAGATCGCACAGGCAGCCTCGAAAGTTGCTGTTATTCCGGATGTGCGTGCTGCGCTGGTGGATTTCCAACGCGCCTTTGCCCGTCGCGCAGGTGGCGCGGTTCTGGACGGACGAGACATCGGGACGGTTATTTGCCCTCGGGCCGAGGTCAAACTGTTCGTTACTGCCAGTGCCGAAGTTCGCGCAGAGCGGCGCTATTTGGAACTGAATGCAAAGGGTGCGGATGTCACTCGCGACCAGGTGTTGGCAGATGTTCGCGAGCGCGATGCGCGGGATGCCGAACGCAGCACCGCGCCGATGAAGCCTGCGGAGGATGCCATATTGCTGGATACCTCAGAGTTAAGCATCGAGGCGGCCCTCGCTCAGGCTGTGGCCTTGGTCGAGCAGAAACGGCCCGCGACGGGTTAATGCCGCGGGCCACTGGCTTAAAGCTCGCCAACAGCGATGCTTTTGATGTTACCCCATTGATCGTCAGCCGTTTTCGATGTGGCGGGTACATCTTTCAGGAATGCGGCGCGCGTTTCAGCACTCAGGAACAGATATAGCTTTCCATCAGCAACCAGATACTGGTCCGGATCGCCGTCAAATTTCTTACCGACCGACACGCCGAACGAACAGAACCCGCCATGTTGTGGCAGATAGGCGGCAGGGTTTGCCTCGAATGCTTCACGGTTTGCGGCGGTGGTGAAATAGTAAGAGGCACCTTCAAATGTTGCGGAGTTGGAGGCAAAACCTTCGACCGGATTGCCGTCATTGACCAGCGCAACCAGATCGACACCATGCGCGGCCAACGGCGCGCCCGCGGCCGAGATACCGTTTGAAACGTTGATCTCATCGGCTGCAAAGGCCGGGGCCGCGATCAGCGGCAGGGTGGCAATCAGAGTCGTCAGGATTAGGGATTTCATTGCATTTTCCTTTTGTGTTCAGGGGCGGGCTGGTTGATTTTCCATCCGCTGAAACAAAGTTAGGGCGTGGGTTTCGAACGCGCTATCGCAGCAAGGCCAGCAAACCTTGCAGATCGTCCAAAGAAGTGGGCGTGCAGGAAAGGCTCTTCACTAAGCTTTGTTTGGTCAGTGCGCAGGCAGGTTCCTATGGTTAGGAAATTGCCCGCAGGAGAGAGACCATGATCCGACTAGCCCTAATGCTGATATTTTTGGCCGGAAGCCTGGCAGCACAGGAGAGCGAGCCGCGCATGGACTACGAGCGTCTGGGCAATATCCTATTTGCGCTGGACCCCGATGCACAGCCGCATGGCCCCGGTTTTCAGATGACCGTGTCGGATGAGCTGGTTTTGGTGGTCATCGATTCCAATGCGGACCGGATGCGCGCCATGGTCCCCATCCGCAGCGCTGAAGGTCTGACCTCCGAAGACATGCAACGCATGATGCAAGCCAATTTCGACAGCACCCTGGACGCCCGCTATGCGATTGCCAATGGGATGCTGTGGGCCGCGTTCATCCACCCCTTGTCGCCGCTGGAAAAAGATCAACTGATTTCGGGGTTGGCACAGACAGTCAATATCGCGAAAACCTACGGCTCGCTCTACTCTGGTGGCGCGCAGCAATATGGTGGCGGCGACAGCGAGAATTTGCAGCGTGAATTGATCGATGAACTGCTGAAAAAAGGCGAAGAGATCTGATACCCGCGGTCACACAGGAACCGGCACCGCCGCTCGATCTCCCAGCAGATACCGGATGACATCGACATAATCGAACACCAGCGAAACCACGAGTGTCAGTAGTACAACGCGTATGATCCACTTTGGCGGGGTCGGTATGTCGGCACGCCCTTGTTGCCGCCATAGGTAATAGGCCAGCGGCGTCCAAGCCACTGCATGTCCCAGACCCATCAGACGGACATATCCCATCTGCGAGAAGATCAGTATCACCCCAACTGCGCCGAGCAAGCTGCCTACTACTGTGATCAATGCCGTCAGACGCGTTTGCCGCCAGATAACCAGTGTGATGGGCAGAACAAAGGCACCAAACATCAGGATGTTCAACCAAATCTGAACCCATTGGGGTTGCTGCGCGACAATGAGGTCAAAATCTTCCATGGTCCGACTAAAGCTCCGGTCGCTGGGTCGATAACTGTTGCCGGTGGGGTGCCGCAATAAACGGGTAGGTGCAACAGGGAAGGGCCGGGATCAGTGGAATGTGAACGCGGCAAGATTGTTTGGTCTGCTGGCGCGGAACCGCTTTCGACTTGCGAGACACCCGCCAAGCCGCTATAGAGCGCGCGTCGACAAGGCGATTTGAGCCATAAAACAATGAGACGAGCAGGGTCGGAACCAACCGGCCCTCTTTGTTTTGTGCACTAAGTCAGTTCGCCTGACCAATCTATTAAGACCGGCGGAGACAACCGCTCGGCCAGTAAAAACGTTATGTAAAGGAAAACACTGCCAGATGGCTGATACAACCATGGAGGAATTCGAAGCCCTCCTGAACGAAAGCTTCGAAATGGACACGCCCGAAGAGGGTTCTGTTGTCAAAGGCAAGGTTCTCGCAGTCGAAGCGGGCCAGGCCATCATCGACGTCGGCTACAAAATGGAAGGCCGCGTTGATCTGAAAGAATTCGCAAATCCCGGCGAAGCCCCTGAAATCGCTGTTGGTGACGAGGTAGAAGTTTACCTGCGCGCCGCAGAAAACGCCCGCGGCGAAGCTGTCATCTCTCGTGAGATGGCCCGCCGTGAAGAGGCATGGGACCGTCTGGAAAAAGCATACGCAGACGACCAGCGCGTCGAAGGCGCAATCTTTGGTCGTGTCAAAGGTGGCTTCACTGTCGATCTCGGTGGCGCAGTTGCGTTCTTGCCTGGTTCGCAAGTCGACGTCCGCCCCGTGCGCGACGCGGGCCCGTTGATGGGTCTAAAGCAGCCGTTCCAGATTCTGAAAATGGACCGCCGCCGTGGCAACATCGTTGTTTCGCGCCGTGCAATCCTTGAAGAATCGCGTGCCGAACAGCGTGCCGAAGTTATCGGCAACCTGACCGAAGGTCAGACCGTTGAAGGCGTGGTCAAGAACATCACCGAATACGGTGCGTTTGTTGATCTGGGCGGCGTAGATGGCCTGCTGCACGTCACCGATATGGCGTGGCGTCGTGTGAACCACCCATCCGAAATCCTGACGATCGGCGAGACAATCAACGTTCAGGTCATCAAGATCAACAAAGAGACCCACCGTATCAGCCTTGGCATGAAGCAGCTGCAGGACGATCCGTGGGATCTGGTTGCGGCCAAATACCCGCTGAGCTCGGTTCATCAGGGTCGCGTCACCAACATCACCGATTACGGCGCGTTCGTCGAGCTGGAAGCCGGTGTCGAAGGTCTGGTGCACGTGTCCGAGATGTCGTGGACCAAGAAAAACGTCCACCCCGGCAAGATCGTTTCGACCAGTCAGGAAGTCGACGTCATGGTTCTGGAAATCGACGGTGCCAAGCGCCGCGTGTCTCTGGGCCTGAAGCAAACTCAGCGCAACCCATGGGAAGTGTTTGCAGAAACACACCCCGAGGGCACCGAAGTCGAAGGCGAAGTCAAGAACATCACCGAATTCGGTCTGTTCATTGGCCTCGAAGGCGACATCGACGGCATGGTTCACCTGTCGGACCTGTCCTGGGACGAGCGTGGCGAGGATGCCATCCAGAACTACCACAAGAACGACGTGGTACAGGCCGTTGTGTCTGAAGTTGATGTCGAGAAAGAGCGTATCTCGCTGTCGATCAAAGCCTTGGGCGGTGACAAGTTCGCCGAAGCCGTGGGCGGCGTGAAGCGTGGCTCGATCATCACCGTTGAGGTCACCGCGATCGAAGATGGCGGCATCGAAGTGGAATACGAAGGCATGAAGTCCTTCATCCGCCGCTCTGACCTGTCGCGTGACCGTGCCGAACAGCGCCCCGAGCGTTTCTCGGTCGGTAACAAGGTCGACGTCCGCGTCACCAATGTCGACAGCAAAACCCGCCGTCTGGGTCTGTCGATCAAGGCACGTGAGATCGCCGAAGAGAAAGAGGCCGTGGAACAGTACGGTTCTTCCGACTCGGGCGCATCGCTGGGCGATATCCTGGGTGCAGCGTTGAAATCCGGCGACTAAGCTCGGGCCTCAGCCTTAGCCGATTTTTCGGCCTCGCGTGACTGCGCGGGGCCGTTTTTGTTGCGAATCAATATGTTCCGATTTTTAGGCTTGTTCCGGCGGTCGTTCGCGCTTGAGGCGAGGAATTTGGGCGAACAAGCGAAAAATTGCGTTACTTACCCACAAAATGTCCGCTTTGCCTAAAGAGTTTACGTTCCCCCGAACCGGGTTTTTTCCTATACTGTCCAAAGTAATAGACATGGTAAACCGGTCGCCTGGGAGGGAAATACTCATGATCCGTTCAGAACTGATTCAGAAAATTGCCGACGAAAACCCGCATCTCTATCAGCGAGACGTCGAGCGGATCGTGAATACTGTGTTCGAAGAAGTAACGGATGCGATGGCACGCGGCGACCGTGTCGAACTGCGTGGCTTTGGGGCTTTTTCCGTTAAACAGCGCGACGCGCGCGTGGGCCGCAACCCCAGAACCGGTGAGACCGTGCAGGTCGAAGAAAAATGTGTTCCGTTTTTCAAGACTGGCAAGTTGCTAAGGGATCGTTTGAACGGTAAAGCCTAGGCTATGATGCGTTACCTTCGATATGCTTTTCTGGCGGTCCTCGGGATCGTTCTTATCTCCATCTCTCTGGCCAACCGGGAATCGGTTGAGCTTAAGCTGATGCCGGACGCCTTTGCCGAACTTGTGGGCTTAAACCTCAGCACGTCCCTGCCGTTGTTTGTTGTCGTGCTGGGCGGTGTCGTCGCTGGCCTGATCATCGGCTTCCTGTGGGAATGGCTGCGCGAGCACAAACATCGCCGCGACGCCTCTGCCAAGACCAGCGAAGTGCGCAAGCTTGAGCGCGAGGTCAAGAAGCTTAAGAAAAAGCAGAATGAGGATCAGGACGAAGTGCTGGCGCTGCTGGACGAGGCAAGCTGAGGCCCTTAAATGCCGGATGTTTCTGTAAAAATCTGCGGCCTGACCGCACCGGATCACGTGCGCGCAGCAACCGACGCAGGTGCGCGGTACCTTGGGTTTAACTTCTTTCCCAAATCGCCCCGCTATGTCACGCCCCAGCAGGCGGCGGAACTGACGGCGCATGTTCCCGTCGGAGTGGCAAAGGTGGCCCTTGTTGTAAACGCCTCGGATGATCTGTTGGACAGCATCACGCAGGCGGCGCCTTTCGATATGTTGCAATTGCACGGATCCGAACCGGTAGACCGGGTGCGCGACGTAAAAGAAAGGTACGGCTTACCGGTGATGAAAGTGATCGGCGTGGCCGACACTGAGGATCTGGCCGCCATTGATACTTACAGCGAAGTGGCCGACCAGCTTTTGATCGACGCCAAGGCCCCCAAGACCGCGGTTCTGCCGGGAGGGAACGGGTTGGCATTTGATTGGCGTTTGCTGGCGGGGCGTAAATACTGGCGCAAACCCTGGATGCTGGCCGGTGGGTTGAACCCCAAAAACGTGGCCGAGGCGATCCGGATGACAGGCGCTCAGCAGGTCGATGTGGCCTCGGGCGTGGAAAACGCCCCGGGGGTCAAGGATGCCGCGCTGATGCGGGCCTTCATTGACGCGGTGCGATAACCCGGAGGCGGGACAAAAGGCGCGTTTTGCCATGGCAAAACCCGTCGTCACCTCCTATGAACAACGGGTATGACGAGGGAGACACCCATGGCCAACGATCTTTTCAATTCCTTCATGTCCGGCCCCGATGAACAGGGCCGTTTTGGCATCTTCGGCGGGCGGTTTGTCAGCGAGACTTTGATGCCGCTGATCCTGGCGCTGGAAGAGGAATACGAGAAGGCCAAGGACGATCCAACCTTCTGGGCCGAGATGGAAGATCTGTGGACCAACTATGTTGGTCGCCCTTCGCCGCTGTATTATGCGGAACGTCTGACCCAGCGTCTGGGCGGCGCGAAGATTTACCTGAAACGGGATGAGCTGAACCATACCGGCGCGCATAAGATCAACAACGTGCTGGGCCAGATCATTCTGGCGCGGCGCATGGGCAAAACCCGGATCATCGCCGAAACCGGGGCAGGGCAGCACGGCGTGGCAACCGCCACCGTCTGTGCAAAGTTCGGCCTGAAATGCGTGGTTTACATGGGCGCGCATGACGTGCAGCGGCAGGCCCCCAATGTGTTCCGCATGCGTCTGCTTGGGGCCGAGGTCATTCCGGTGACATCTGGCCGCGGTACCTTGAAAGACGCCATGAACGATGCCTTGCGCGACTGGGTGACAAATGTGAACGACACGTTCTACTGCATTGGCACGGTGGCGGGTCCGCATCCTTATCCGGCGATGGTGCGCGATTTCCAGTCGATCATCGGCAAAGAAGCCAAGGAACAGATGCACAAGGCCGAGGGCCGTTTGCCCGACACGCTTATCGCCGCCATTGGCGGTGGCTCGAACGCGATGGGTCTGTTTTATCCGTTTCTGGACGACAAGGACGTCAATATCATCGGCGTCGAGGCGGGTGGCAAGGGCGTGAATGAAAAGATGGAACATTGCGCGTCTCTGACCGGTGGACGTCCGGGCGTGCTGCACGGCAACCGCACCTATCTGCTGCAGGATGACGACGGGCAGATTCTAGAAGGTTATTCGATCTCAGCTGGGCTGGATTACCCGGGTATCGGGCCAGAACACTCGTGGCTGCATGAAATAGGCCGCGCACAATATGTCTCGATCACCGACAAAGAGGCGCTGGAGGCGTTCCAGCTGTGCTGCGCAACCGAGGGCATCATCCCGGCGCTGGAGCCCTGCCACGCATTGGCTCACGTCATGAAGATCGCGCCAGATTTGCCCGAAGATCACCTGATCTGCATGAACATGTGCGGGCGCGGCGACAAGGATGTGCAGACCGTGGCCAAATATCTGAATTTTGACATGTCGGATACCGAAGGTCGCAGCATCGATTGACCCCAAAATACGACGGGCCCGGGAAAGCCTGGGCCGGTTCGACTAGTTTTCGGTCGCGTGGTCTTTCAGCATGCGCAACGGCACCACTTCCAGTGCACGTTGATGGGTCGCTTCCAGATGCACTTTGGGGGCGCACCCTTCGTCATGGGCTTGAAGGAACCGTGCAGCGCACAGGCACCAGCTGTCCCCGGGCTTTAGCCCCGGAAAGTTGAAATCTGGGTGCGGGGTGCTCAGATCATTGCCCACGTATTTTGAGAAGGCCAGGAATTCGGCCGTCATCACCGCACAGACCGTGTGACTGCCCTGATCCTCGGGGCAGGTGTCGCAGGCCCCATCCCGAAAGAACCCGGTCAGCGGATCGCGCGAACATGGGGCCAGAGCGTCACCCAATACATTGATACTGTCCTGTTTCTGCATGGCTACACCTTACAGGCTTTGGGCAATCTTGCGGAACATCTCGATGTTTGCGTCGTTTACGCCGGGATCGCGAAACCTGCGATCTGCCCCAGTCGCAACAATCAGCATATCGCGGGGTTGATCAAAATAGATGTATTGACCATACACACCGCGCGCCAGAAATTCACCCTCATGCGCGCCAACAGGAATCCACCACTGGTATCCATAGCCGATCTTGCCGGATGCGGTCGGTGCGCTGGGCCAGACGGACTCGGCAATCCAGTCCGCAGGCACCAGTTGCTGGCCATCGTAAGTGCCGTTTTGCAGGATCATCTGGCCGAACCGGGCATAGTCGCGGGTGGTGAAGTTCAACCCGCCTAAAACAAAGGCTACGCCTGCACCGTCGGTGACGTAATAGCCGTCATGTTCCAACCCAAGCGGCTGCAATATCTTCTCGCTCAACAGCTCGGCAACGCTGCGGCCGGTTGCGCCGCGCACTACCATGCCGACGACATGGGTGTCGATTGAGACATACTGCCAGGTCTCGCCCGGCGCGGTGAAACTGTCCTGCAGAGAGGCTGCGAAATTGTCCAGTTCTCCGCCCAAGGCCACAACACGACCCATCCGGTTGATGTCCGAGTTGTAGTCCAGGTAGTCCTCATCAAAGGTCACGCCGCTGGCCATGTTCAACACGTTGCGGATCGTCACGCCTTCATAGGCCGAGCCTTCCAGTTTGGGCGCGTATTTCACCACCGGATCGTCCAGTGAATCGATTGCACCTTCGGCCAACAGGATACCGAAAAGGGCGGACAAATAGCTTTTGGCGACAGACCAAGATATCCGCCGGTCTTCGGCTGTTGTGCCCAGATAGTATTCCTCGAACCGGATCTGACCGCCTTGCATAACCAATAACGAGGTCACCGAGCGGTCTTCGATCCAAGTATCGGTGCCTTCCGGCAGGTCAAAGCCAGTGCCATAGCCAAGCTCTGATGTCGGCCCTTTGCCGCGTGGCAGGTCCACGGTTTTGAAGGCCTCATTCATATGGGAAAAGTTGTGAACGATCTTGTCTTCGGCAAACAGGGAATTCACGGCCATCAGGCGCTGAATTTCTTCTCGTTTCCAAATACCCACAACAACTGCGGCCAGCACCAGCATCAGCAGGATGCGCAGCACCCACTTCAACAAAGTTCTCATATGTCGCCTCCCATTTGAGTATCGTATTGGACCGTGCCCGGTGCCATTGGGCAAATGGGACGTTACGGCAAGAGATCTGGCTCTACCTGAATTTGTCCATCAGTTTCTGCATCGCTGAGCGGTCGTCAGGTTCAGAATGCGGCGCGGGTTTTGGCGCGGTTTTGGGTGCCTCCGCAGGTGATTTCGACGACCGCGGCGGGGCCGTGCGCAGCGCAACCGCATTCATGAACTTGCCACCTTCGCCGTCGGCGAGATGACCTGCGCCATCCGAGACGCCTCGCAGGACATCATCCAGCCAGTCTGCATCAGCTTTGGAAAAATCACCCAGCACATAGGGTGAGACCATTTCTTTTCGGCCCGGATGTCCGATCCCTAGGCGCACCCTGTCATAGGTCGGGCTGATATGTTCGTGGATCGAGCGCAAACCGTTATGGCCCGCATGCCCGCCGCCCGCCTTGACCCGCACCTTGCCGGGGGCAAGATCCAGCTCGTCATGGAACACCGTTACTTCGGTTGGCTCCAATTTATAAAAACGCATCGCTTCGCCCACTGTCTGGCCCGAGCGGTTCATGAAGGTTTGCGGTTTGATGAGCAGAACCTTTTCATGCCCCAGACGCCCTTCGGCGATTTCTGCCTGAAACTTGGACTTCCAGGGACCAAACCCGTGGTCATCGGCAATCCGGTCCACAGCCATAAAGCCGATATTGTGCCGATTGCGGGCGTATTTTGAACCCGGGTTTCCCAATCCGACAAACAACTTCATTGCTACGTCCCTATCTCAAGCGAGAAATGTACATCTGCTTGATCGCATGGTTTGTACTTGGGTTTCCACCCTCTGTGCACAAAGAAAAACGGGACCACAGGGGCCCCGTTTCGCAATCCAGAAAACTGGGTCTGGATTTATTCTTCTGCTTCTTCCTGACCAACGACTTCAACCTCGTCAACGGCCACTTCTTCGTCATCTTCGTCGTCGTCCGACGCAAGGCCGGTCGGGGCCGAGATGTTCGCAATAACGAAATCACGGTCGATGGTCGGCTTGGTGCCACCCGGCAGATCAACCGACGAGATGGTCACAACGTCATTGATTTCCATGCCGGTCAGATCAACGGTGATCTTCTCGGGGATGTCGCCGGCGGTGCACAACAGTTCGACTTCCGGGCGGACAACGGTCAGAACGCCACCCTTCTTGATACCGGGTGCCTCTTCTTCGTTGATGAAATCAACGGGAATGAACAGCGCGATTTTGGTGGTCCGACGCAGACGCATCAGGTCCAGGTGGGTCGGCAAGTCTTTGACAACGTCACGCTGAACGTCGCGGCAGATGACACGGACGTCATCGTGGCCTTCAACCTTCAGGTTCCACAGGGTCGACTTGAACCGGCCTGCTTTCAGGCGCTTGAACAGGACGTTAAACGGGATCTGAATCGGCAGCGGTTCTTTGTCGCCACCAAAAACAATGCCCGGAACCATGCCATCGCGGCGTGCCTGACGAGCGGCGCCCTTGCCTGTCCCCGTCCGTTCCAGAGCTACGAGATCAGGAATCTCTCCAGCCATGATAATTCTCCAATGTTAGGGCGGGCATCCTCCAAGGCTGTATACCCGCGTGAAGCCGCGTCCTTAGCTTGATTCATTGGATTTGGAAAGGCCTGCCGCAGGATTATTTTTCAGCGAGGCTCTGCCTCGCGCTCCGGGATATTTTTAGCCAGATGAAGCTGGGATCCCTTGTTCATCTGGCTACAAGTATCCCGGGGGAGGCGCCGCAGGCGTCGGGGGCAGAGCCCCCATGCCGAGGTCGGTTCAGACAGCGGCCGATCAGGTCTGCCAACATCCGCCAAAATCTTGGGGCACTAGCACGTTGTGGCGTCCCAGATCCTGGACGTGACGTTCGCCGCACAAGGCCATTGTGGTGTCCAGCTCTGTGCGGATGACGTTCAATGCCGTCGTGACGCCATTTTGACCCATGGCACCAAGACCGTACACGAATGCACGGCCGATAAAGGTGCCTTTGGCGCCAAGAGCCAACGCTTTCAGCACGTCCTGACCAGAACGAATGCCGCTGTCGAGATGGACCTCAACATCATTGCCCACGGTGTCCATGATTTGTGGCAACATCCGAATTGAGCTGAGTGCGCCGTCCAGTTGGCGGCCGCCATGATTTGAAACCACAATAGCATCCGCGCCCAGTTTAGCCGCCATTTTGGCATCTTCAGCGTCTAGTATCCCTTTCAGGATGACCTTGCCGCCCCACTGTTCCATCAATTTTTCGACCTTATGCCAATCCAGGCTGGGGTCGAATTGTTCTGCCGTCCATGCCCCCAGCGATGACGCATCAGAAATACCTTCGACATGGCCAACGATGTTACCGAATTCCCGGCGCTTCGCGCCCAGCATCTCAAGGCCCCAGGACCATTTGGTCATCAGGTTTGCGATGGTTTTTGCGGTCAGCTTTGGTGGGGCGGACAATCCGTTCTTCAAGTCCTTGTGCCGCTGCCCAAGTACTTGCAGGTCCAGCGTGATTACCAGGGCCGAACATTTAGCGTCTTTCGCCCGTTGGATCAGACGGCTTACGTAATCCTGATCCTTCATTGTATAGAGCTGGAACCAGAATGGTTTGTTGGTGTGTTCCGCCACGTCTTCGATCGAGTTGATCGACATGGTCGACAATGTAAAGGGGACACCGAAATCCTCGGCGGCTTTGGCGGCCTTCATCTCTCCGTCCGCATGTTGCATCCCGGTCAATCCGACAGGTGCCAGGGCGACCGGCATCGCGACCTCTTGTCCGATCATCTGCGATGCGGTTGAGCGCCCGGACATATCGACGGCAACCCGTTGGCGCAGCCTGATATCTTCAAAGTCTGAGCTGTTCTCGCGAAATGTCTGCTCTGTCCAGCTGCCGCTTTCTGCGTAATCGTAAAACATCCTCGGAACGCGGCGTTCATAGATGCGGCGGAGATCTTCTATGGTTGTGATGACGGGCATTTTGGGACGCTTTCGTCGATTTGGTTAAATTTTCATACCAATTTACTGACGCGTTGGTCAATCGCGTCCAGACAACAAAAAAGCCGCAGCAAGCAAAGAACTCACTGCGGCGGTTGAAAACGCGAATTTGGCTGTGGTCAGGCGGAGTGGGCTCCGTCGGCCAGCGATTTGACAAAGCCCAGGACATCGGGAACAGATTTGCCTTCGGCAATCTGACTGACAATGGCAGACCCGACCACAGCCCCGTCTGCGACACTGGCGATGGCTTTGGATTTGTCAGGCGTGTTGATGCCAAACCCAACAATCACCGGCAGATCGGTTGCCGATTTGATCCGGGCCACTTCGGGGCCGACATTGGTGGCCTGAGCCTCGGCCGCTCCGGTGATGCCGGTGATCGAGACATAGTACACAAAGCCCGAGGTGTTTTGCAGAACGCGGGGCAGGCGTTTGTCATCTGTGGTTGGGGTGGCAAGGCGAATAAAGTTGAGACCCGCCGCTTGTGCTGGCAAGCACAGTTCTTCATCTTCTTCCGGGGGCAGGTCGACGACGATCAGACCGTCGATCCCCGCGGCTTTGGCATCTGCCAAGAACGTGTCGACGCCCCGGCTGTAGATCGGATTGTAATACCCCATCAGGACAATCGGCGTTGTGTCATCGGATTCGCGGAAGGCGCGCGCCAGATCCAGCGTGCGCTGCAAGGTCATGCCGCTTTCCAATGCCCGTTGACCCGCGGCCTGAATGGTAGGGCCATCTGCCATCGGGTCGGTGAAGGGCAAGCCCAGCTCGATCACATCGACGCCCGCGCCGGGCAGGCCTTTTACGATTTCAAGCGAGGTGTCGAAATCGGGGTCGCCTGCCATGATGTAAGACACAAAGGCCTTTTTCCCTTCGGCCTTCAGGGCAGCGAACTTGGCATCTATACGGGTCATCTGCAGTCCTTGCATTCAGAGTTGATCCTGATGTGCAGAAACTTTGACCGGAAATCAATCCCGCCAGGGCCAGATTGCGTCAGAACCCGTAGTGATAGCGCAGTAATACTGAGTTTACGCCCGGGTTGGAGGAGTTGGTACTAGCGTTGGACTTATGCGCCACGGCCACCGAGACCTTGTTTCCGCGGTCCAGCGTGTAGCCAACACCCAGCAGGCTGCGGATCTGAAAGTTGCCACCCAGATCGTTGTCGTCGTCCCCGGCGTTGAAATAGCCCGGCATGACACTGAGCTCGGCAAACCAGCGGTCGGACAGATTGTAGAGACCGACCAGTCCGGCACCGATATGGGTATCTCCGGCAGTGTCCACCGACAGCGCCGCGCCCAAACCCGCGCTGAACCGCGTCGCCTGGTGAAAAGGTCTGTGCTGATACTCGAGCGAAAAAAGCGCATGATCGTCTGATGCGCCGCTCGAGAAGTCTGAATAGCCTGCGCCAAATATGACGGATTGGGCCTGAACGGCAGTGGCCGTTGCCATTAGGAAAACGGATAGAATGAGTGATTTCATGGTCGTAATTCGTCAGTTCTGTTGCGCGTTATGAAACATTTGGTGACGCTGGATCGATGATTGCAACCATCCAGTTATCAACTGTGCTTGACAGATGTGTGATGTTGCAAAACGGACTCGGCCCAATTTGGGCCTCTGGGTTGCGCATTTCCCCTGACCTGCATAGAACGCCGTCGTATCGCTTCAGGAGGCCAGCATGGGCTTTAAAATGGGAATCGTGGGTTTGCCGAACGTCGGCAAGTCGACTCTGTTCAACGCGTTGACCAAGACCGCGGCCGCGCAGGCGGCGAATTTCCCGTTCTGTACCATCGAACCAAATGTGGGCGATGTTGCGGTCCCTGACGACCGACTGGACAGGCTGGCCGCGATCGCAAGTTCAAAGCAGATCATTCCGACGCGGATGACGTTTGTGGATATTGCCGGTTTGGTTAAAGGCGCCTCGCAGGGCGAAGGGCTGGGCAATCAGTTTCTAGCCAATATTCGTGAGACCGACGCGATTGCCCATGTGTTGCGCTGTTTCGAAGATGGCGATGTGACCCATGTGGATGGTCGTGTCGACCCGGTGGCCGATGCCGACACGATTGAAACCGAATTGATGCTGGCCGATCTGGAAAGCATCGAAAAGCGCCGCGCCAATCTGGTGCGCAAGCTGAAGGGCAACGACAAAGAGGCGCAACAGCAAGAACGCCTGCTGGCCGAGGCGCAGGCGATGCTGGAAAGCGGCAAGCCGGCCCGTCTGGTTGAGGTCACCGCCGAAGACGACAAGGCCTGGAAGATGCTGCAACTGCTGACCACCAAGCCGGTGCTCTATGTCTGCAACGTGTCCGAAGAAGAGTCCGCCGAAGGCAATGAATACTCAGCTCGCGTAGCCGAGATGGCCGCAGCACAAGGCAACGCGCACGTCATCATCAGCGCCAAGATCGAAGAAGAGATCAGCCTGCTGGAAGAAGATGAGGCCCAGATGTTCCTGGAAGAGATGGGCCTGGAAGAGCCCGGCCTCGATCGTCTGATCCGCGCAGGTTACGACCTGCTCAAGCTCGAGACCTATTTCACCGTCGGCCCGAAAGAGGCACGTGCCTGGACCATCCGTACCGGAACCGCCGCGCCGCAGGCCGCCGGAGTGATCCACGGCGATTTCGAAAAGGGCTTCATCCGTGCCGAAACCATCGCCTATGACGACTATATCACCGCCAATGGTGAGCAGGGCGCGAAAGAAGCGGGCAAGATGCGGGCCGAGGGCAAGGGATACATCGTCAAGGATGGCGATGTGATGCATTTTCTGTTCAACACGTAGAGCCTGAAGGATGACGCATTGGGGTCGAAGTGAGAACAGGCTAAGTCCGCTATAAGCTCTTATGGTTGCCCAAGATTAACTCAACAACCATTTGCCCAATGGGCATTAGCACAAGACCCACTATGGCTTCCAAACCAACTACATTAGGTGAAGTGCTCTCAAAAGGTTTTGCCTCAAGACAAGACCGCAATACCGTCGCATGGTTATGGCGCACCCTGCAAAGGCTCTTGGGCTTTGGTCTGTTGGTTTGCATCTTTGCACTGTCTGTGTGGTGGCTTTTAGGATCGTCAGGTTCGAAGAACACTCAGGTTTTGATCCTTCTGTCTGCACTTGTTATCATTTGGTGGTTTGTAGTTCGCAGAGTTCGCACAGGCAAACAGCACTTCTTGTTGGCCAATGACCGTCAGGGGTTTTTGCGGGGTCTCAGACTGGATGAAAAAACGGCTGTTTTTGATGGCAGCAATATCTACCATCTTGGGCATGACAACGGATTGGATGCAAAACCGCTTGGCGAGATCGCCAACCTGCTCCGCTCACAGGGATACCGTATTGTTTGTTTCTTTGATGCCAATATTTTTCATACACTCAGTGAACACGGGGCTTTTCCAAGCAGCCAACGACATTCTTTGATCCTGCTGGCACAAATTTTTGGCCTCAAAGAAGACGAGGTTTATGTCGTTCCTGGCGGCGTTCAGGCAGACAAGTATATTTTAGAGGCTCTGAAACACATGCCGATCTCTTTTGCCGTGACCAACGACAAATACCGTGACTACGCAAGCAAATACCCGACTGTGATGAAGGATCATCTTTGGCGTAACGGCGTGGTGATTTCAGATGGTGAAACCAAGCTGCTTCAGCATCGAGTTTAAGACTGACAATTATAGATTATCAAACAGCCTCTAATTCTGCAGAGTTGGCTTTTGCTTTACGTTTGAAACGTCCAGTTGTTTGAATTCTCGCACCAATACCAAACCGCCCCTTGTCGGGCTCTGCAGTAACTCTCGCTTTCCCCCCGCGCAAAACCCGCTAGTCTGCGTTCAACCTGCCCGCTGGGAAAACCTTAGATGATCGAGATCCGCGACCTGCAATTGCTCAGCGCTTTGGCGCGGCATCGCCATTTCGCCAAGGCGGCCGCGGAATGTGGGATTTCGCAGCCAGCATTCTCGATGCGCATCCGCAATCTTGAGGACCGGCTGGGCGTGTCCATCGTACGGCGGGCCAACCGGTTTCAGGGTCTGACCGAAGAAGGTGAGATGATCGTCCAGCGGGCGCGGCGTATTCTTGATGACACCAAGGCCCTGGAGCAACAGGTGCTGGCCGCCAAGGGCGAAATCACCGGGACATTGATCCTTGGGGTGATCCCGACAGCGATTGCTTTTACCGGTCGTCTGACCAAACGCTTGCGGCAGGCCCATCCCCGGATCGTGACGCGGATTGAAACCATGTCCTCAACTGCGATCCAGCATCGGTTGGACGAGGGCAGCCTTGATGCCGGTGTGACTTATGGCGACAGTATCGGCACAGATTTGCGGCAGGTTCAGCCTCTATATGAAGAGACCTATGTTTTGCTGCTGCCGTCCCACATGACGGATGAAACCGGCCCGATCCCCTGGGCGCGGGTGGCCGAATTCCCGCTCAGTCTGCTAGAGCCGCGAATGCAGAACCGGCGCATTCTGGACCATATCTTCGAAGAACAGGGGCTGCATCCGGATGTGGTGGCCGAGACCAGCGGGTTTACCGCCTCGATGGTGATGGCGCGCGAGGGGTTGGCGGCCACGGTTGTCCCTCGTGTTCTGGTGCGTGCACTTGGAGAGCTGAAGAGCACGAAAGTGCTGCCTTTGGTGGATCCGGTTGTCAGCAAACCAATTTGTCTGGCCACACTGATACGCGAGCCGGAATTGCCAACGGTCGAGGCTTTGCGCGCGGTGGTGACGTCATTACGGTGATAACCTGTCGTTATCGTGCGATAGTGATAAGCGATTTGACGATATGCTAGTCTGATGAGAAACGAAGTCCTAATCGGAGGGCATCATGGCACCATTAGATACCAAGCCATCAGGCGCACCCAAGGGCGTCTGGAAGTCAGGTAAAGGCAAGGGGCGGCACACGCCCAAAGGCCGTCAGTTCACGGATGAGGCACAGGCCGAAATTGCGCGCCTGCTGGGCGATCGCCCTCGCCGCCGCGATTTGCTGATCGAATTTCTGCACCTGATTCAGGACGCGCACGGCCATATCAGTGCCGACCACATCGCCGCCTTGGCCGTGGAAATGCGCCTAGGTCAGGCCGAGATCTATGAGACCGCCACCTTCTATGCCCATTTCGATGTGGTGAAAGAGGATGAAGCCCCGCCACCCGCGCTGACCATCCGGGTCTGCGATTCTCTGTCTTGCGAAATGGCTGGTGCCCAGCAGTTGCAAAAGGCGTTGGAGGATGGGCTGGACCCGTCTGAGGTTCGCGTGCTGCGCGCGCCCTGTATGGGCCGCTGCGATACCGCCCCGGTGCTGGAGATCGGTCATAACCATATCGATTACGCGACCCCTGAAAAAGTGCAGGCGGCGATTGCGGCCGGTGACACCCACGCCCATCTGCCCGAATATGAGGCCTTTGCCGCCTATGCCGCAAACGGCGGCTATGCCAAGCTGCAAGAGCTGCGTGACAGCGGTGATTGGGAAAAGGTGCAAGAAGACATCCTGTCCTCGGGCCTGCGCGGTCTGGGTGGCGCAGGTTTCCCGTCTGGCAAGAAGTGGGGTTTTGTTCGCATGAACGAAGGTACCCGCTATCTGGCTGTGAACGGCGATGAGGGCGAGCCCGGCACGTTCAAAGACCGCTACTATCTGGAACGCACGCCGCATGTCTTCCTTGAGGGTATGCTGATCGCTGCTTGGGCGGTCGAGGCAGAGACCTGCTTCATCTACATGCGTGATGAATACCCTGCTGTGCTGGAAATCCTCGCCCGCGAGATTGGCGCGTTGGAAGAGGCTGGGATCGTCGAAAAGGGTTACATTGACCTGCGCCGGGGTGCTGGTGCTTACATCTGCGGTGAAGAATCCGCGATGATCGAGTCGATCGAGGGTAAGAAGGGCCTACCGCGCCATCGTCCTCCGTTTGTGGCGCAAGTTGGGGTCTTTAACCGCCCAACGCTGGTGCACAATGTCGAGACGCTGCATTGGGTGTCAAAGATCTGCCGCGAAGGGCCGCAGGTTTTGAATTCTGTCGAAAAGAACGGTCGCACCGGCCTGCGCAGCTATTCCGTTTCGGGCCGGGTGGCCAATCCGGGTGTATTCGTGCTGCCCGCAGGGTCAACCATTCTGGACGTGATCGACGCCGCCGGTGGTATGGCTGAGGGTCACGCCTTCAAAGCTTATCAACCGGGCGGGCCGTCTTCGGGCCTGCTGCCAGCCAGCATCGACGATGTCCCGCTGGATTTCGACACGCTGCAACCGTTGGGCACGTTCATTGGCTCGGCCGCCGTGGTGGTTCTGTCCGATCAGGACACCGCCCGCGACGCCGCGCTGAATATGCTGCGATTCTTCGAGGATGAAAGCTGTGGCCAATGCACGCCTTGTCGGGCGGGTTGTGAAAAGGCGGTCGAGCTGATGCAGGCTGACATATGGGATCAGGACCTGCTGGAAGACCTGTGCCAGGTCATGGGAGATGCCTCGATCTGTGGTCTTGGGCAGGCGGCCCCGAACCCGATCCGCCTGGTCATCAAACACTTCGCTGACGAAATCTGAGGGAGACAGAGCAATGCTTGATGCAAGCCCAACAAAGACCGTCACCTTCAACCTGAACGGAATTGACGTCACCGTGCCCGAGGGCACCACAATCTGGGACGCGGCCAATGGTCAGGGCCTGATCATTCCGCATCTGTGCCACAAACCGGCACCAGGCTACACGCCTGACGGCAATTGTCGCGCCTGTATGGTCGAGGTAGAAGGCGAGCGCACATTGGTCGCCTCGTGTATCCGCCCGGCAGCGGAAGGCATGGTGGTCAAAACCGACACCGACCGGGCCGAGAAATCGCGCGCTCTGGTGATGGAGCTGCTGGTGGCCGATCAGCCCGAAGTGGCGCATGATACCTCCAGCCATTTCTGGGACATGGCGGCAATGAACGGCGTCGATGACAGCCGCTTTCCTGCAAAGGAACCTGCGAAAATCCCGCTGCTGGATGACAGCCACATCGCGATGCGCGTCAATCTGGACGCCTGTATCAACTGCAACCTCTGCGTTCGCGCCTGCCGCGACGTCCAGGTGAACGATGTGATTGGCATGGCCGGCCGCGGGCACACCGCGCAGGTCGTGTTCGACCAAAACGACCCGATGGGCGAGTCCTCTTGTGTGGCCTGTGGCGAATGCGTTCAGGCCTGCCCGACAGGTGCCCTGATGCCAGCCACTGTGCTGGACGATCAGCAGCAGGGAGACAGCAAGGATTACGATAGCGAAACCGAAAGTGTCTGCCCGTTCTGCGGCGTCGGATGCAAAGTCTCGCTGAAGGTCAAAGACGGCAAGGTCAAATACGTCGAAGGCATCAACGGCCCCGCCAACGAAGGCCGTCTGTGCGTCAAAGGCCGGTTCGGGTTCGACTATATCCACCATCCGCACCGTCTGACCAAGCCGTTGATCCGGCGCGAAGACGCCCCTGCCAAGGGGTTGAACGTCGATCCCGGCAATCTGGGTACGCATTTCCGTGAGGCAACCTGGGAAGAGGCGATGGACCTGGCCGCCACCAAACTGATGGCGCTGCGCGAAGATGACCCGCGGAATGTCGCAGGCTTTGGATCGGCCAAATGCACCAACGAAGAGGCGTATCTGTTCCAGAAGTTCATCCGTCAGGGTTTCCGCCATAACAATGTCGATCACTGCACCCGTTTGTGCCACGCCTCATCCGTGGCGGCGCTGATCGAAAACGTCGGCTCGGGCGCTGTGACCGCAACCTTCAACGAGGTCGAAAACTCGGACGTGGTTATCATCATCGGGGCCAACCCGATTGAAAACCACCCCGTTGCCGCGACCTATTTCAAGCAGTTCACCAAGCGCGGCGGCAAGTTGATCGTAATGGACCCGCGCGGCGTTGGGATGCGCAAGTTTGCCGATGAAATGCTGCAATTCCGCCCCGGAGCAGACGTTTCGATGCTGAACGCGATCATGAATGTGATCGTCGAGGAAGAGCTGTATGACAGCCAGTACATCCACCGCTGGACCGAGAACTGGGAGGCCGAAAAGGAACACCTGCGCGCCTTCACGCCTGAGGCGATGGCCCCGATCTGTGGTATTGAGCCGGATCAGCTGCGCAGGGTCGCGCGTACCTTTGCGCAGGCCAAGGCCGGTCTGATTTTCTGGGGCATGGGCGTCAGCCAGCATATCCACGGCACGGATAACTCGCGCTGTCTGATCAGCCTGGCGCTGATGACCGGCAATGTTGGCAAACCCGGTGCAGGCCTGCACCCGCTGCGTGGTCAGAACAACGTGCAGGGTGCCTCGGATGCGGGTCTGATCCCAATGTTCTTGCCGGATTATCAGTCGGTTATGGATGATGACATTCGGGCCAAGTTCAACAATGTCTGGAACTCGGACGACTTCTCGAACGAAAAGGGACTGACGGTCACCGAGATTATTGACCAGGCTTATGCGGGCAACATCAAGGGCATGTATATTCAGGGCGAAAACCCGGCCATGTCCGACCCGGATGTCGGCCATGCGCGCGAAGCGCTGGCCAAGCTTGAGCTGATGATCGTGCAGGATATCTTCCTGACCGAAACGGCGAACTATGCCGACATCATCCTGCCCGCCTCGGCGCTGTATGAAAAGAACGGCACGGTGTCGAACACCAACCGTCAGGTGCAGCGTGTGCGACCGGCCGTGACGCCGCCGGGTGAGGCGCGCGAGGATTGGAAGATCACGGTTGAGCTGGCGCAGCGCATCGGGCTGAACTGGGACTATACAGACGTGTCTGAGGTCTTCGCCGAGATGAAGCTGACCATGGCCTCGCTAGATAACATCACGTGGGACCGGCTTGAGACCGAGACGATCACCTATCCGTCGCTGTCCGAGACTGATCCCGGTCAGGCGATTGTGTTCGGCGATGGCTTCCCGCGTGCTGATGGACGGGCCAGGTTCACCCCGGCCAGCGTCATCCCACCGGATGAGGCCCCGGATGAGGAATACCCGATGATCGCCACCACCGGCCGTCAGTTGGAGCACTGGCACACCGGATCGATGACCCGTCGCGCCACGGTTCTGGATGCTGTGGAACCGGAAGCGAACTGTTCGATGAACCCGCGCCAGCTGAAACTGATGGGGATTGAACCGGGTGAGTTGATCCGCCTGACTACGCGTCGTGGATCGATCGATATAATGGTACGTGCGGACCGCGCGATTGCCGAGGATATGGTGTTCATCCCCTTCGCCTATGTTGAGGCTGCGGCGAATATCCTGACCAACTCGGCCATCGACCCTTATGGCAAGATCCCCGAGTTCAAATTCTCGGCCATTCGCGTCGAAAAGATCGAAGACGCTATCGCGGCGGAGTAGGCGCATTTTATCCGTGTGCAAGGCGGGCTCAATCGGGCCCGCCTTTTCGCGTCTTGACAGCGGGTTGGTCGCGGCCAACCCTGAGACAGGCCGTGATGATGGAGATGAGAATGGCGCGTCGTTTCGTTGATCTTTCGGTTCCGTTGGAAACCGGTATCGTTTCTGACCCGCCGATCATGTTGCCGGAAATCGAATATCTGACCCATGACCAAACCGCGGAACAGGTCATGGCGTTCTTTCCGGGCTTGCAGAAAGAAGATTTGCCGGGGGGCGAGGGCTGGGCCATCGAGCGGCTTCAGATCGCGACCCATAATGGCACCCATTTGGACGCGCCGTATCATCATCATTCCACCATGAACAAAGGTCAGCGGGCGATCACCATAGACGAAGTGCCGCTGGAGTGGTGCATGAACCCTGGAGTAAAACTGGATTTCCGGCATTTCGAAGACGGCTATGTTGCGTCCGCCGCCGATGTTGACGCAGAACTGAAGCGTATCGGTCATGACTTGCAACCGCTGGATATCGTGGTGGTGAACACCGCAGCTGGTACACGGTACGGGCAGGCTGATTATCTGACAAAAGGCTGCGGCATGGGTCGCGAGGCGACGCTGTACCTGACCAAACGCGGCGTGCGCGTGACCGGCACCGACGCCTGGAGCTGGGACGCACCGTTCCCGCTGACCGCAAAGGCCTATGCCGAAACGCAGGACCCCTTGATCATATGGGAGGGGCACCGCGCGTCGAT
The DNA here is from genome assembly GCF_042768335.1 of Ruegeria meonggei. Lineage (NCBI taxonomy): Bacteria > Pseudomonadati > Pseudomonadota > Alphaproteobacteria > Rhodobacterales > Roseobacteraceae > Ruegeria > Ruegeria meonggei. Next base: position 3,976,974 of record NZ_JAXHBT010000001.1, read on the forward strand.
GGACATCGGTTATTGCCACCTCGAAAAGCTGACCAATCTGGAAAGCCTGCCGCCTTCAGGTTTCGAAATCTCGTGCTTTCCGTTCAAGATCAAAGGGGCCTCGGCAGGGTTTGTGCGCGCTGTCGCGATTTTCGAGACCGAGGAAAGAGGGACCGATGAGTGAACCACTAAGCGGCCATGACGGCCCATATGATGCGCCGATTGTTGTCCGGGGGTTCTCGGTGCTGCCAGAGTGGATTGACTATAACGGGCACATGAATGTTGGATTTTATAGTGTGGTTTTTGACATGGCGCTGGAACGGCTGATGGTCGATCATCTTGGGCTAGGAGAGGGTCAGGTCGCCGCACTTGGGCAGGGACCCTATGTGCTGCAATCAAGTATGAATTTTCTGCGCGAGGCCCAGCCGGATGAGCCTCTCTATTTCCGGTTTCGGATGCTGGATGCCGACCAGAAACGCGGCCACTATTTTGCGCAGATGGTCTCGGGTGTTGATGATGTGGTCTGCGCCACGCAAGAGGCGTTGTTCATGAATGTCAGCCACGCGACAGGGCGGTCAGAACCCTATTCGGATTGGGCTGCCGCGCGGCTGGCGCGTATGGTCGCTGATCACGCGGATCTGGAGCCCGCGTCGCAGGTTGGGCAACAGATTGGCATTCGTCGAAAGTAAGAGCCTTTAGTAGTCTCGTTCGAAAAATACACCCACGCCGGTTTCACCACGCCCGTCGACCGTGCCGCGTACGGTGAAATTGTCGGTTACGCCCAGGTTCAGGTTTACCTCGGTATCGCCTTCGGTGTTGACGGTGAAATCAGTATACAGATTGTCGCTGAGGTATGCGCCTGCGCCCAGACGCCCCGCGCCGCCTGCTGATGCGCCGATATCTACCGTGTCGACACCGGTTGCATCCCTCAGCCCCTTGGTTGCGTCACCGCCCGCGCCGCTGAGTTGTGCTAATGACGCCGCCATCTGGGCGATTACAAAGGGTGACAGTTCCGAGAACCGATTGCCGAACAGCAACATCGCCAGCGCCTCTTCTGTCGGGCGTTCAGGGTCTGAAAACACGTCGACCTCAGGCGCATCCAGTGGACCGGCGATTTCGATTGTGGCGGTCCCGTCCGAGGTGCTGGTCGAGGATTCGAACTCGATATACGGCGTCAGATCCCCCTGCAGGGTCACGATACCCTTGGTCAGCGCCAACCGGCGTCCCAGAATATCAAAATTGCCGCGGATCAATTCGATCTGACCAGACGGGATGACCGAGGTTGTAGTCCCTCCAATGAATAACCGTCCACCAAGTTCGGCATTCACACCACGGCCACGGACAAACACTGCTTTGGGTGCCAACAGGCTGATATCCAGCGCGATGCGGGACTCACCTTTGGTGGCATTCTCATCGACTACCAGGCGCGCGCGCTCGCGGGTCAGATACGCAGGTGCGCTTTCGTTGACATGTTCGATGTCCGGGATAGGTGCCGCGCCCACCGCACCGGCGGCAGCGGCGAGGTTGATGTTGGTTTCTTCAAACGTGATCTGCCCTGAAATCGCGCTGTTACCTGCCAATGCGCCGGTCATGGCGATCTGACCGTTCAGGGTGGTTTCGTACAACAGCCTGTCCGTCAGGACGAGGCTGTTGAGCTGGGTGACGATGTCGGCATTGAATGGCGGCGTCAGATCCACGGGTCCGGCAACCGTAAAGTTACCACCCGCCCGCACTCCGCCATTCAAGGAAATCGTCGCGCGGCTTTGTGCCAGATCGACCGACCCGCTGATGCCTGTGATCGTCTGCCCGATGCCCGGTATCGCCATTGAGGTGCCCGAGGTTGTGATCGAACCGCTAAGCGCATCCAGTGCGGGTTCGCCTTTCAGCGCCAGGTCAAACCGGGCCGTTCCGTCGATTTTGTTGGGCGAAATAAACAAGTTGGCGACACCGATATTGATCCCGCCAGTGGCCTTCAGATCCGCCTTGCCGGAGCCTTCATCGAAGGTTCCAGAAACATTGCTGCTGATCTGCGCTGGCCCGTCGGCCTTGGCATTGATGGTCCAGACGCCGTTGTCGCGCTTGGCATTGCCTTTGGCGGAGACGGTGCCGGGAAACTCGGGCGCAAACCGTTCGATCCTGTTCAGCTTGGCATCAAAATCCACGTCTGCCGAGCCGTCATTGTTCACCTGACCTTTTAGCGAGGCGAAAGAGCTGTCCGGCCCGCGCAGGTTGGCTGTGCCTTCGAGCCCGGACGCGGTCGGGGCAACATTGCCATCCAGCGTCAGTGGTCCCGACAGTGTGGTGGCGATCCGCGACATGTCGTCCAGAACAACGGAATAATCCAGACCGCCAGAGGCGCGATCTACTTTCCCCGACGCATTGGCCGAAAGGGCGGTGCCTTTCAGGCTGAAGGTCCGCACATCCAGACCCTCATCGCTGTTTTCGGCATCGACGGTCAGGGTGGTTCGCCCCTTGATCAGCTTGTCGACAATATCGATGCCGGTCTGAATGTCGTCGGCGTTCAGATTGCCCTGCACATCAAACACCCGGCTGGAAAAGTTGCCGTTGCCTTGCACTGTAGCGTCGAGGGACCCGCCGAGGTCGCGGCCGGCAAGGCCCGAAAACAGCGAAAGATCGGGTGCGTTCACGCGGGCGTTCCCATCAACTGACAGATCTCCGGTCGGGTCGTCCACGGTGGCGGCAACCTGCGCGTTCAGGGCGGTTCCGTTGACGGTCGCTTCACGGATCTCAATCTGATCAGCCGTGCGCGCTCCATCCCATGTGATCGAGGTCTGCCCGCTCAGCAGTGGATCGATCTCGGGCATGCCGGTTTTAATGTCTTGCCCTTTGACGCTGGCGGTTCCGTCAAATTCCAGCGTTTGCACCGTGCCTGTACCGTTCAGCTGTGCCTGCAAGGAACCGCCAAGATCACGTTGGGCCAGACCCGAAAAGACGGCCAGATCGGGCGCGTTCACGCTGGCTTGCCCGGTGATGGAGAGATTGCCATCAGGCGTAGTGACATCGCCACTGGCCTGGACCTGTGCAGCCTCGCTGTTCAGCTCGAACGCGCGGATGCTGATGCCATCAGAGCCGCGGTTGCCGTCCAGCGTGATCGTCGTTTCTCCTTTGATCACTGGATCGATATCGTCACGGCCGGTAACCAGATCGCTGCCTTCGACAATCAACTTGCCGTCAAAGCTGCCTTCCAGCGGCGATCCCTTGCCATTGACCCGGGCCGTCGCCGACCCGCCCAGATCCATTTTGGCCAGATCGGAAAACCGCGACAGATCCGCCGCATCCAACTGGGCTGACCCGTCGACCGTAAGACCGCTGTTCAACCCGGCGATCAGCGCATCCAGGGCCAGGGTGTAGTCTGTGCCTACCAGCTCAAATCCCGACAGGTTCAGCGAATTGTCACTGCCATAGGCAAACTGACCGTCCAGAGTGATGCGTTGACCCAGCGCCGTGGTCAGTGCCGCATCGCTTAGGTCGATCCCATCCACGATGGCCTGAAGGTCGCCTTGGACGGTCATCGCATCGCCCTGTTCCAGCGTGCCCTGCGCCGTGATCTTTGCATTGTCCAGTTTGGCTTGTGGCGACTGGAAAGCATCTGCTGTCAGGCTCAGGTCCCACAGGTTGCCATTCTGTTGGTCAAACAGAGCTGAGATTTGCGCCGCTTCGATCGAGGTCTCTCCGTCTGCGACCGGCAGAACCACGGTTTCGCCATCAGGCGGGGTAATCCGCCCTTGCAGCGCGGCCAGTTGTAAGGTGCCGCCCTCGGCCAGTTTCAGTTTACCCTTCACTTCCAGTGCTTGCGTCGTCAGTTCCAGATCCGAGATGTCCAGCGCGCCGCGCGGTTTGGTCTGGCCATCCACAAAAAGGCGCGTTTTGGGCCCGAAGAACGGGTCCAGATCTTCGGCCATGAACGGTGTCAGGTCACCGCCCAGATCGGCGGTAAAGGCGATCCCGTCCGCAGCACCGGTTTCGGCGGCTTGCAGGCGGACCTGTCCGGTGACCTGAGGCTGCTTATCGCTGCTCAGCGCAATGTCCGCCGTGAAATCAATCAACGGTCCAGCACCTTGCGCCGACAGGCCCAATGCGGGGCTGTCGGGTATGTTCAGCGCGGTTGAGATCAATCCGCCTTCTGCCTCGTTCACCAGCAGATCCAGATTGATCTCGCGCGAGGTGTTCTGGAACCCGGCGGTCAGCGTGATCCTGTCGCCGGACCGGTCCAGACGGATAATGTCCAGCTGCGTGTCCAGCGTGCCATCGGCCAGCGACAAGTTCCCGGTCACCGAAAGATCGGCTGCCACCCCGATCAGCGGCTCACCCAATGACAGCTCGTCGATTTTGATTTCACCGATCTCGATGGACACCGGCAGCTCGGGCAGTTGAAAAGGCTGTGTTTCCGCCGATGGCGGCGGTGTTTCCTTTGTGGTTGTTCCGGGTGTGCGGGCGATGTCGATTTCCTGCGCCGTCAAGGTATTGACCGAAAACCGGCCCCGGATCAGGGCTAAACGGTTCCAGTCCAGCTCGGCATCCTTGATTGTCAGCCAGACCCCTTCGTCGTCCGAGACGGTAATCTCTTCGATCGTGGCACGCGCGCTTAGTGCCCCTTGCAGACCCTTGACCGAGACGTTCTGGTCATCCCCCGACAGCGTGTCCTGAAGGAACCGCTCGATCATGCTGCCGCCGCTGTCGCCCTGTGCTGCGACAGGCGGTGCGGACAGCACAAGAACAGTGGTCAGCACAGGGTATGAAAGCCGCCGTATCAAAATGCCTGCCCGATCCCGATATAGAATTGCAAACCGTCGCCCGTATCGCCCTGTACCGGAAGGGCAAGGTCAAGTCGCAGGGGGCCGAAACCGCCCAGATCGTACCGGACCCCAAGCCCGGCACCCGAATGGTATTCCGCCCCGCTGCCGATGAACGAGGAAGTGTCCACCACACCATAATCGTAAAACCCGACCAGCGATATCGTGTCCGTAATCTTCCCGCGCACCTCGCCGGAAAGTCCAAGAAAGGACTTACCCCCGGCCACGCCGCCTCCGACTGGTATGCCGAGGCTTTCGAAAGGTTGTCCACGGACCGTTCCAGCACCGCCCGAGAAGAACAGGAAGTCGGGCGTCACCCCGTCGGGGGATGGACCAATGATCGACCCCAACTGGGCGCGACCGGCCAGAACAATCCGCCCATTTGTACGCAGGCTGGTATAACCGCGCCCGTCAAAGAACATCCGCAGGCCTGTTTCCGTGCGAGACAGTCCGACAAATGGCATGACCTGTGCATCCAGGAAATACCCGCGTGTGGCGCTGACTTTGCTGTCGCGTTGATCCCATTCGGACCGGAACGGGATGATGAAATAACGAAACTTGCGGCCATCGCCATAGGCATCATCCGCATCCGACCACTGAAACCCGATCGAAGCCTCGGCATATAGCCGGTCGGAAAAGGTGCGTCGTGCACCATAGGCCAGCGACGCGACTGATACGTTGTAGTTCTCGGTGTTGCGCCGTTCCAGCAGGGCGCTCCAAAACGTGTTGTCATCCGGCCCCAGCCGGTCGGGCTGATCCAGACGCAGGCCGATACGACCGTCCAGGTCTTCGGTGCCGCCGATATTGCGCAGCGCGGCTTCGAACCGCAGCCTCTCGGCGCGTCGGAATACGTTGCGATGCGTCCAGGTCGCGGTCAGGTCCAGCCCGGCGTTAGAGGCAAGCTCTACCCCGAAGGTCAGGCGGCGTTTGGGCAGGTCCTCGAATGTGGCATCGAAATCCAGCGTGCCATCGGCGTTGGGAGTGTCTTTTTCCTCGATCGAAACGACATTGAACGTGCCGGTGCGGCGCAGCCGCGTGCCGACCCTTTGAATTTTCTCCGGCGAATAGACTTCTCCGGTGGGAAAGCCTGCGATCTTCTCGATTGATCTGTGGCGCACATCGGTGTCGCCCGAGATAATCATTTTGCCAAAGGTCAGGCGCGGCCCCGGCTCGAGGTCGATTTCAGCGTCCAGCTTTTTCTGCACATGGCGGGCAATGACCCGCTGTCCGTCAACGGCGGCCTTGGCGTGGCCCGCATTGCGCCAGCCCTGAACTCCGGCCGAGGCTGCCTGTTGAATGGCACCGGTTGTGGCCAGCTTTCCGGTGGCGAACTCCTCGGGCAACATGGTGTCGGGGGCAACCGGTTCGACAATGGCCGTGCCAAAGGTAAAAGTGGGGCCGGTATTGACGGTAATGAGAGCACGATTGATCTTTGCCGGTACACTGAGAGAGCTTAGGTTTGCGGCTTCCTGACCATCCAGCTTGATGCTGACGACAGGGCTGAAATACCCTTCGTCATACAGGATTTGAACGATTGTGCGGTAATCGGACAACGCGGCAGACAAGATCTCCAGCGGTGTGTCCAGCCCGCGATCCTCGGCCGTAGCGATTGAGGATGTTTCTTCAATCCGCTCAACCAACGCCTTTGGTGCACCGGGTGCTGACAGCGTTGTTTCCAGGGCGGCCAGTGAGGTCGGCAGAATGGCGACAGCAATGCCGATAAGGCACTTTTTGACAAAGACCTGCGGCCTGCTCCTGTGCATCGAATGGCTCCAACTGCCCCAAGTCGAAATCAATATCGCCGTCTTATGTAAACAACGGCTGATATTACTCATGTTAGAGCATCAGTTTCCGCGCAGGGAAAGGACTTATCGAAAGACAGCCCGAAATAAAGGCGTGTGTGCTTGTCCTACTGGTGTTTCAGGACCCGGCACTGCGGAACCAACGAATGATCGCCTCGCGGTCTTCGGGTTCCATATAGGTCACGTTGGCTGGCGGCATAGCGTGGCTGACGCCCGCCTGCAGGTAGATTTGTTTGGCGTTGCGGGCAATGTCGCCTTCGGTCTCCAGCAGCACGCCTTTTGGGGCCCACAGGACACCCTCCCACACAGGTTCGCGCGCGTGGCACATGGAACAACGGCCCAGCACGACGTCATGTGCCTCTTCGAACCCGTCAGCGGCTGCGAAACGCTGTTCAAATGGCGTCAAAGGCTGCGCCTCGGCTTCTTCCAGCGGTTTGTACATGGGTGCGGTGGACAGCCACATGATGGCGATGAACAGCAACGCGGTTACCAGCCATGTCCAGGTCGGATTGCCCGTGCGGGCATGGCGTGTGTTGAAGTAATGCCGGATTGTGACACCCATCAGGAACACCAGCGCGGCAATGATCCAGTTGTATTCGGTCGCGAAGGCCAGTGGGTAATGGTTCGACAGCATCAGGAACACGACCGGCAGTGTCAGGTAGTTGTTGTGGGTAGAACGCAGCTTGGCGATCTTGCCGTATTTTGGATCGGGCGTGCGCCCGTTTTTTAAGTCATCCACCACGATGCGCTGGTTCGGCATGATGATGAAAAACACATTGGCGGTCATGATCGTGGCGGTGAATGCACCCAGATGCAACATCATTGCGCGGCCGGTGAAGATCTGGTTGTAACCCCAGCCCATCGCCACCAGCAGAACAAACAGCAGCACCATCAGCAGGGTGGGACGTTCACCCAGCCCCGATTTGCACAGGAAGTCATAGATCAGCCAGCCAATGGTCAGTGACGCAGCCGAGATCAGGATTCCCTGCCACAGCGCCAGATCAGCTTTCTGCGCGTCGATCAGGTAAAGCTCTCCGCCGACCCAATAGACGATCATCAACAGCGCTGCGCCGCTGAGCCACGTGGCATAGCTTTCCCATTTGAACCAGGTCAGGTGGTCCGGCATCCGCTCGGGCGCGACAAGGTATTTCTGGATGTGATAGAAACCGCCGCCGTGCACCTGCCATTCCTCGCCATCCGCCGGGCCAGGGATGTCGCGGTTCAGGCCAAGGTCCAGCGCGATGAAATAGAAGGACGATCCGATCCATGCGATGGCGGTGATTACGTGCAGCCAGCGCACGGCAAAAGCCATCCAGTCCCAGAACACGGCGAAGTCGTACATGAAAGATCTCTCCGATTGCTTACCGCTACACTAGGCAAGCGGGCTTTTCTTCGGTATTCCCGTATATTGTCAAACTGTATCAAAAAAAACGATAAGATGTCCTATCTCGATAACATCCGCACCTTCGTCAGGGTCTATGATCTTGGTAGTATGTCAGCCGCCGGGCGAGACCTGCGGATTTCACCTGCGGTGACGTCGGCTCGGATTTCCCAGCTTGAGGATCATCTGGGCGTGCGTCTGTTTCAGCGCACGACGCGCAATCTCAGCCCGACCGAGCAGGGGCGGGCCTTCTATCCGGGTGCGGTGGCGGTTCTGGATGCGGTAGATGAGGCCGAGGCACAGGTCGTTCACTTGACCGAGGCACCGCGCGGGTCGCTGTTTGTGGCGGCCCCATTGGGCGTCGGGCGCAGGTTGCTTGCGCCGCATGTGCCTGATTTTCTGGCGGAATACCCCGAGATTGACGTTCGCCTGCGTTTGACGGACCGGTCTGTGGACCTGACGACCGAAGGGCTTGATCTGGCGTTTTTTATCGGTCAGCCCGAGGACAGCACCCTGCGAATCCGCAAGATCGCGGATTGTCAGCGGGTCCTGTGTGCGGCACCGGACTATGTCAAACGCCGCGGCATGCCAATCACCGGGGCCGATCTGGTCGCCGATAAGCACGAGTGCCTAAACCTGCGCTTTCCGGGGGCCTCGGAGTTCCAATGGGTGTTGGATACGCCGGACGGCCCCAAGCGGTTCGCAGTGTCAGGCCGGTTCGAATGCGATGACGGAGATGTTCTGACCGACTGGGCTCTGTCCGGGCAGGGCATCGCGATGAAACCGATGTTTGAAGTCGCAGACCATCTGAGCGCCGGGCGTCTTGTGTCTGTTGCGGTTGAGACGCCTCCGGTTCCTGTGCAGATGGCGTGTCTTTACACCCATAGGCGGCACCAGGACCCCAAGGCGCGCCTGTTCATGGACTTCATGATTGCGCGCGTTGCAAAGGTCGTGCGCAGTGCCGAGGTTGCAGATTAAGAAACACTCCCGCCCCTGTTTGTGCCCTGCAGGCCCTGTACAGCGTTGGGCCGGGCGCCGCAGCAAAGCCGCGGCGCAGGTGCGCGGTGTTCAAAGCGACGCAGAGGCGGGTGCCTGCCGTGACGGCTCAGCTGCCCCGGTAAGTTGAATACCCGTAGGGCGACAGCAAGAGCGGCACATGGTAATGCGCGTCAGGGTCTGACATGCCGAACCGGATCGGCACCTGATCCAGAAACAGCGGATCATCCCCGTCCTGACCGGTGGCGCGCAGGTAATCTCCGGCGAAAAAGATCAACTCGTATGTGCCCGTCTTGAAGGCATCTTGTGGCAGAATGGGACTGTTGGTGCGCCCGTCCGCGTTGGTTTCCATGACGGCCAGTTCACGGCGGGTGTCTCCGGAGGTTTCATATAGAATGATTTGCAGCCCATCGGCCGGGCAGCCGCGCGCCGTGTCCAGAACGTGGGTTGTTAAATAGCCAGCCACGGGTGTCTCCTTTAATTTGTCTTTTGGTTTGCCACAGTGTGACGCAAAGTTCAAAACAGTGGAAATGCCTAAAGAACCGGAAACAGCGTTCGGATTAGTTTGATAATCATGAGCGTCTTTCTAGGCTAATGCTGTTACAACGCCCAACAATGGAAGATGCCATGCAGCCGCCTCGATACCCCCGTGACATGATCGGATACGGAGCCAATCCTCTAGACGCTGCCTGGCCGGGTGGGGCCCGACTGGCCGTGCAGATTGTGCTGAACTACGAAGAAGGCGGTGAGAATTGTGTGCTGCACGGGGATGCAGCGTCCGAGGCGTTCCTGTCGGAAATCGTAGGCGCGGCGCAATGGCCGGGTCAGCGGCATTGGAACATGGAATCGATCTATGAATACGGGTCGCGCGCGGGGTTCTGGCGTTTGCATCGGTTGATGCAGGATATGCCGATCACTGTTTATGGTGTGGCGACAGCCCTGGCCCGGTCACCTGATCAACTAGCGGCAATGAAGGACGCTGGGTGGGAGATCGCCAGCCACGGCCTGAAATGGGTCGAACACAAGGACATGTCCGAGAACGAGGAACGCGCGCAGATTGCCGAGGCCATCCGTTTGCATTCCGAGGTTGTCGGCGAACGCCCGCGAGGCTGGTATACTGGCCGCTGCTCTGAGAACACGGTGCGCTTGGTGGCAGAAGAGGGAGGGTTCGCCTATGTGGCTGACACCTACGCGGATGATCTGCCCTACTGGGTGCAGACCGGCGGGCGGGATCAGTTGATTGTGCCCTACACGCTGGATTGCAACGACATGCGCTTTGCCACGCCGCAGGGATTCAATGCGGGAGATCAGTTCTATTCTTACCTCAAGGACAGTTTCGACGCGCTTTATGCCGAAGGTGAAGCGGGCGCACCGAAGATGCTTTCGATCGGGTTGCATTGTCGTCTGATCGGGCGTCCGGGACGCGTGATGGCCTTGAAGCGGTTTCTGGATTACGTGCGCGGGTTTTCGGATGTGTGGTTCGCGACGCGGCTGCAGATCGCCGAACATTGGGCGACACAGCATCCGCCCAGGCGGCAGCCGAGACCGTCTCAGATGGATCGTGAGGTCTTTGTCGCGACCTATGGCGGAATCTTTGAGCATTCCGCCTGGATTGCCGAACGGGCCTATGCATTAGAGCTGGGACCGGCCCATGACACGGCGGGCGGGTTGCACAACGCGCTGACCCGCATGTTCCGGTCGGCCACGCCGGAAGAGCGGCTGGGTGTGCTGACCGCGCACCCAGATTTGGCCGGCAAGCTGGCGCAGGCCAAGCGGCTAACGCAGGAAAGCACGTCCGAACAGGCCTCGGCCGGGTTGGATGCGCTGACCGATGCAGAGCGGGCGGCTTTCACTAAGCTGAACCAGCAATACACTGACAAGTTCGGGTTTCCGTTCATCATCGCGGTGCGCGATCACGACAAAGCCTCGATCCAGGATGCGTTTCAGCGTCGGATTGACCAAAGCCGCGATGTTGAATTCGCCGAGGCCTGCCGACAGGTCGAACGGATTGCCGCGTTCCGCCTTCAGGACTTGCTGCCGTCATGAGCCACAGGGTTGTGATTGCGCCATTGACGGCTGAGGCATTTGCGCCTTTTGGCGACGTGATTGATTGCGTGGGCGATCCGGACAAGCTCATCAATCAGGGGCAGTGTGGCCGGTACCACAACCGCGCGGCGCTGGACTTCTCGGATGGTCGGGCAGGGATCAGCCTGTTCAATGCAAACCCACGCAGCTTGCCTTATCAACTGCAAATGGTTGAGCGGCACCCCGAGGGCAGTCAGGCCTTTATCCCGATGACGCACCAATCGTTTCTGGTAATCGTCGCGCCGGATATCGCGGGCCAGCCGGGTGTGCCACTGGCCTTTTGCACAGCGCCGGGGCAGGCGGTGAATTACCACCGGGGCACATGGCACGGCGTTCTGACACCGTTGCAGGGTCCGGGGTTGTTTGCTGTTGTCGACCGGATCGGGGCGGGCAGCAATCTGGAAGAACACTGGTTCGACACTCCGTATGAGGTTGTGCCCTGACAATTGAAGCCGCGGGATAAGCGGCAAGACCCCCGTGAACTCTGACAGAGAGGACAGTTACTCATGGCTGACACTTCCATAGGAACACCCGAACAGCTTCGGGATCCAGACTATACTCCGGCTTTGCACAAGGCGGTCCCGTTGGGCATTCAGCACGTTTTGGCGATGTTTGTCTCGAACGTGACGCCGGCGATTATCGTTGCAGGGGCGGCTGGTTTCGGGTTCGGGTCAAACTCACCCGATTTTCCTGAACTGCTGTACCTGATCCAGATGTCGATGCTGTTTGCGGGTGTGGCGACCTTGCTGCAAACCGTTACAGTCGGCCCGATTGGTGCGGCGCTGCCAATTGTGCAGGGAACAAGCTTTGCGTTTCTGCCGATCATGATCCCGCTTGTCGCGGGCAAAGGCGTTGACGGTCTGGCGGCGTTGTTTGGTGGGGTTGTCGTTGGTGGAGTTTTCCATGCGTTGCTGGGCACAGTGATCGGTAAGATTCGGTTTGCCCTGCCACCGCTGGTAACTGGGCTTGTCGTCACCATGATCGGTCTGGCGCTTGTCAAAGTGGGTATCCAATACGCGGCAGGAGGCGTTCCTGCGATTGGCACGCCAGAGTATGGGTCAGCACTGAACTGGTCAGCAGCGTTGGTGGTGATCATTGTCACATTGGGCTTGAAGTTCTTTACCCGCGGAATGCTCTCGGTTTCAGCTGTGCTAATCGGATTGGCCGTTGGCTATGTCTATGCTCTGATGGTTGGAATGGTCACGTTTGAGGCCATTGGCACCAGTTGGAGCCGGGCCTCAGCTTTTGCCCTTCCGGTTCCTTTCAAATACGGGTTCGAGTTTTCTTTTGCTGCCATCATCGGCTTCTGTCTGATGGCTTTTGTGTCGGCTATTGAAACCGTGGGCGATGTCTCAGGCGTGACCAAGGGCGGTGCCGCGCGCGAGGCTACCGATAAAGAGATCACGGGTGCCACCTATGCGGACGGTTTCGGCTCTGCGCTGGCCGGGGTGTTTGGCGGTCTGCCGAATACGTCGTTCAGTCAGAATGTCGGCTTGATCGCGATGACCGGAGTCATGAGCCGCAATGTCGTAACCATCGGTGCGTTGTTCCTGATCCTGTGTGGCTTGGTGCCCAAGGTCGGTGCAATCATTCGGACTGTTCCGATCGAAGTTCTGGGCGGTGGTGTTATCGTTATGTTTGGGATGGTGGTTGCGGCAGGTGTGTCGATGCTGTCTGACGTGGATTGGAACCGGCGCAATATGGTGGTCTTTGCGATCTCGCTTTCCATTGGTTTCGGCCTGCAATTGGAACCCGACGCAGTTCAGCACCTGCCTGATACGCTGGGTATTCTGATGAAAAGCGGCCTTTTGCCTGCTGCTTTGATCGCCATTGTGCTGAACCTGATCCTGCCCCATGAACTGGCCGACGAAGCGACCGAGGAAGTCTCGGGCGGTATGGCCGGACACGGGTCTGGCAGTTTGCCACGGGAGTAACTCTGAAGATGCGGATCGCAGTGCGCTGCGGTCCGCTTAGCTTTTGGTCATCAGGCGGGCGACGTCCAACATTCGCGCGGAAAAACCCCATTCATTGTCATACCATCCAAAAACGCGAACTTGGTTTTTCCCCACCATTCGCGTCTCGGGACCTGCAAGGACAAGGGACTCTGGTCTGGTACGGAGGTCTGAAGAGACCAAGGGTTGGTCGGTCCAACCCAGAACAGATGAGTGTGCAACGGCCTCGCGCAGAGCCGTATCAAAAGCAGTTTCTGACATCCCCCGTTCCAGTGTCACGATCAGGTCGACGGCAGAAACGCTAGCGGTGGGGACGCGCACCGCGGCGCCCGAGATACGGCCTGCGAGATGGGGCATGACCTCATCAATCAGGTGCGTTGCGCTGGTGGTGGTGGGCACCATAGACAACGCCCCGGCGCGGGACCGGGCCAGATCGCCGCGCGGTGCGTCGACCATCGGCTGACTGTTGGTGTAGCAGTGGATGGTGGTCATATGTGCCGCAGCGATGCCTCCGATCCGGTCCAGAACCTTGACCAGCGGTGCAAGCCCGTTGGTGGTGCAGGACGCATTGGATACGATCCGCGCGTCCCCCAGCTGGTCCTCGTTGGCGCCCAGAACGATGGTTACCTCGGTCGCGGGCGACGGGCCAGAGATCAGAACTTTGCTTGCCCCGGCGGTCAGCCCCTGGCTGGCCACGTCCGAAGTACGCGCAATCCCGGTGCAATCCATCAGAACATCGACCCCGGTCAGATCAACGCGGGACAGATCCGGGCTATGGGTGACCGGTATAGTGTGCCCATCAACGATGATGGACGCGGTGCCGGTTTCGACCGCTCCGGGATAGGGGCCAAAAGTGCTGTCGTATTTGAAAAGATAAGCGCAGGTTTCAAGTGGAGCGACATCGTTGATTAGCACCAGCTCAATATCCTGACCCAACGGCAAAGCCAGCAGCTGCCGCAGGATCGTGCGGCCAATACGGCCGAATCCGTTAATCGCGAGTTTCATGCGCAAGCTATGGCAGCGAGCCCATCAGACCTCAATGCCCAAGCCGCCGCCCAAGTCAGTTGCAACTGACCTGCGAGAAGAACTGGCCCGAAATGTTCTGATACATGCTGGCCACGATCGGCTTGCACCCTGTGGCTTGCTGAATCGCTGCGATAGCCTGAACCGTGCGCAGACGCGGTGGCGGGCCAAAGGGGTTCAGATTGTTGTTGTCGCGGGTGGCACGATACACCACCGGAGAGTCCGAGACCTGCGTGACGGCCCAGGTGCGGCTCATGCTGAAGACCGATTTGGTCTCTTCCTTGGCGGCAACCGGGGTTGCCTCAAACGCCGTCAGGCCAGTGACGGCGACCAGTGCCAGAATCGATCCACGCAGTACCATTGAACAATCTCCAGTGTTAAAATGCCGAGGTTATTTCACCAGATTCAAGCTCTTGTGTGAACCCCTGCGGCGGAAAAAGCCTGTTTGGCTTCAGCGTTTGGACAATGTCAGAGGCATGTGACGGTTCACATCCTTGTATAACAGATAGCGGAATCGCCCCGGACCACCCGCATAACAGGCCTGAGGGCAAAAAGCGCGCAGCCACATATAGTCGCCGGCCTCAACCTCGACCCAGTCCTGATTGAGCCGGTAAACCGCCTTGCCTTCCAGCACATAAAGCCCGTGCTCCATCACATGGGTTTCGGCAAAGGGAATTACGCCGCCAGGCTCGAAATTGACGATGTTCACGTGCATGTCGTGGCGCAGGTCCTGAGGGTCGGTGAAACGGGTCGTTGACCAGCGCCCTTCGGTGCCGGGCATTTCAGTGGGGGCGATGTCGCGCTCATTGGTTATGATCGGATCAGGGATATCCAGGCCCGGAACCGTCTCATAGGCCTTGCGGACCCAATGGAACCGGGCGGTGTCTTGGGCGCGGTTGTGCAAGGCCCAGTCCGATCCTGGGGGAATATAGGCATATCCGCCTGTCTCCAGCACATGAACATCCTTGCCAAGGGTCAGCGTCACTGTGCCCTCGACCACAAACAGCACGCCTTGTGCCTGAGGATCAATTTCGGGACGGTCACTGCCGCCACCGGGCTGAACCTCCATGATGTATTGCGAAAACGTCTCGGCAAATCCACTGAGGGGGCGGGACAGGACCCAAAGGCGGGTGTTTTCCCAAAACGGCAGAAAGCTGGTGACAATGTCGCGCATCGTGCCTTTGGGGATCACGGCATAGGCATCGGTGAACATGGCGCGATCAGTCAACAGCTGGTCCTGACCGGGGTGTCCGCCTGTGGGTGCGTAATAGGATGGATGTGCCATAGGGTGCCTCTGCTTCGTGGTTTGGGCACTATGGGGGGATTAATCTGCCGGTCCTAGCGCCCGGATTGCGATAGGTTTGTTCGGGATAATTTGAAGGTCGCGTAACGGGGCTTGGCCCGCCTGCGTTGCCAGTATATTCTTGAATGCAAATCTATTTCAGCGAGGTAAGGCGATCATGAAAGCCTGGATTTCTTCTACACTGATGGCGGTTGCCCTGTTAGGAGCGGCTGCGGCCGTTCAGGCCAAGCCGCTGTCCCGAATCATCGCGGAAATGGGTTTGAGCCCCGAGGATTTCAGCGTCGTGAATGCGACGGCGGATGCCATGCTGGCCAGCGGCACGCCGCAGGTGGGTACGGAAAGCACGTGGATGAACGAAACGACCGGCTCGAAAGGTACTATTCGTGTTCGGGACGTGCGCGACAATTGTGTGCATTTGCAGCACTTTATTCAGCCAGAAGGGGCCGAGCAAACGCGTGAGGTCAGGACCCGCCGATGCCGCGATGCCGGCGGCAATTGGATCCTGACGCCCTGATACGGGTTCAATAGCCGCGCGCCCGGTCGACCTCGTGCAGCAAGGGGTCGCCAGTGCTCAGCCGCCTGAAATTCTCGCCCACATCCGTGAGCGCTTCGCCCAGATGCCAGCCCGAGACGTGAGGAGTGATCGTGACCCCGGGATGCGCCCATAGCCGGTGGTCCGACGGCAGCGGTTCTGTTGAGGTCACATCCAGCACCGCATGGCCCGGTGTGCCGTTGTTCAGGGCGGCGGCTAGGGCCGTTTCGTCGATCAAATCGCCGCGACCTGCGTTCAGCAACTGGCTGCCGGGTTTCATCGCCGCCAGCATCCCGGCGTCGAAAAGGCCGTTGGTTTCGGGCGTGGACGGCAAAATGGAGCAGACATGGTCGCATTGGCCCAGCAATTCCGGCAGCGCCGCGTTGCCGTGCAGGCAGGTGACGCCCTCGATTTGCTTGGGGGAGCGGCTCCAGCCCATGACCTGAAATCCAACCGCCCGCAGCATTGCGGCACTGCGCGTACCAATATGGCCCAGCCCAAGCACGCCTACCACCGTTTCGGGGGCATATAGCGGGGCTTTAGGGACCCATTCCGCGCGGCGCTGGGCAGCTTCGTGAAAGGCCATATGGCGCTGGTGACGTAGGACGTAGGCAACAAACCACTCGGCAATCTCTTGCGCCGGTGCATCCGGTTTCAGACGTGTAACGCGCACATGGGACGGCAGGTTTGGGTTGCTCACGATCGTCTCGACCCCGGCGCCCAACTTTTGCACCAGTTGCAGGTTGGGCAGGCGTTTGGGGTGATCGTCGCTTAGGCCAACGACAGCAACCATAGTGACCTCATTGGCATCACCAAGGGTGGCCGGGGTTCGCACATCCATGTCCGGGTGTTGCTGCCGAACATCGTGGGCAATGTCGTCGTCGCTTATCCAATCGGTCAGCCCGGTTTCGATCAACAACGCCATGGTGCGCCTCCTCCCTCTCAAAATGATTGTATTGACGTGCCGTCACCCAACTGGACATCTTCACCGCAGCTAAGTCATTCTCGGACAAAAGGTAAAGCCCGGTCGCCGGGCCGAAGGAGGAAAACCCATGAATATGTCATTCGGCCTGCGCGATGAAAGTCGCGCGATGCTTGAACGCGTGGCAGATATGATCCGCACCGAGATCATGCCGCTGGAAGAAGAGTACCAGGCCGAAGTCGGCAAAGGTGACCGTTGGCAATACACGGCTCGGCAGACGGAAATCCTCGAAGGTCTGAAAGCCAAGGCTAAGGCGGCAGGCCTGTGGAATTTCTGGTTGACCGACAGCGACAAGGGCCTGGGCCTGACCACGGTTGAATACGCCTTTTTTGCCGAGGAAATGGGTAAGACGCCCCTTGGGGCCGAGGTTTTCAACTGCTCAGCGCCTGATACCGGCAACATGGAAGTCTTTGAGCGCTATGGAACCGAAAAGATGAAGGCGGCCTGGCTGAAACCTCTGCTTGAGGGGGAGATTCGGTCGGCTTACCTGATGACAGAACCGAATGTCGCGTCTTCAGATGCCACAAATGTTGCGATGTCCTGTGTGCGGGATGGGGATGATTATGTTCTGAACGGTGAGAAATGGTGGGCCTCTGGCGCAGGGGACCCACGCTGTCAGGTCTATATCGTGATGGTGCGCACAGCAGGCGAAGAACAGCCCAAGCACAAACGCCAGTCGATGATTGTTGTTACGGCTAACACGCCGGGGATCGATGTTCTGCGCCCAATGGAGGTTTATGGTCACGATGATGCGCCGCACGGGCATATGCACATCCGATTCACGAATGTCCGGGTGCCGGCCGAGAACATCCTGCTAGGCGAAGGTCGCGGGTTCGAGATTGCGCAGGGGCGTCTTGGGCCCGGTCGCATCCATCACTGCATGCGCGCAATTGGGCAGGCCGAGATCGCGCTGGAACAGATGTGCAAACGCTCGATGCAACGTGAGGCGTTTGGCAAAAAGCTGGCGCAGCTGGGTGCGAATTACGACATCATCGCGGAATGTCGGATGGAGATCGAGATGGCCCGTCTGTTGTGCCTGAAAGCAGCTTGGTTCATGGATCAGGGCGATGCGCGCGCGGCTGCACCATGGATCAGTCAGATAAAGGTCGTGGCCCCGCGGGTGGCGCTGAAGGTGATTGACGAGGCCGCGCAGATGTTTGGGGCCCAAGGGATCAGCCAGGATACGCCTCTGGCCGCTGCCTGGACCCATGTGCGCACTTTGCGGCTGGCTGACGGCCCTGATGCGGTGCATCGGCGTCAGGTGGCGCGAACCGAGTTGAAAAAACACACGCAGGAAAAGGTATAGGCTGCTGATGACTAAGGCCCCAGGCCAGATCCGACAGGCCTATTTTCACCTGCGTGCAGACGGCGCCTTTGTCGGCAATGACCCTGCGCGCGGTCCGTGGTCGGCTGATCATTGTCATGCCGGTCCGGTCAGCGGCCTGATTGTGCGGGCCGCTGAAACCGAGATTGGGCCGGACAAAATGCTGACCCGGCTGACGGTTGATCTGTTGCGCCCTCTGCCGCTGGCGGGTCTGCGCGTGGCTGCGGAAACCACGCGCCACACCAAGACGCTGGCGACCACGCGGGTCACTGTTCATGATTTGGATGACACTCTGTGCGCCACCGCGACCACGATGCACCTGGTGCGCCGGGATCTTGGAGCGGTTCCGAATGTGGCGATGTCCGCTCCACGACTGGAGGATGCCGTGATGGGACCTTTTCCAATTGGTGAAACCCGGCACGACCTGCCGGGCTTTGCCACGCATTCCGAGGTGCTGTACCCCAAGGGCGGCAATCAGGGTGTCGGACCAAAAACGGTCTGGATGCGTACGCCCGCCTTGCTGGAAGATGAGCCGCAGTCGCCGATTCAGGCCCTGTGCCCATTGGCTGATTGCGGTAATGGAATCTCGTGGAATGCGCCGACGACCGAGATGGGGTTCATGAACACCGATCTGACGATGCAGATTCACCGCGAACCAGTGTCGGATTGGCTGGCCTCGAATTCGGTCTGTCACTGGCAGAGGTCTGGGATCGGTATGTCACAATCGATTCTCTATGACACCGAAGGCCCGGTTGGGACGGCACTGCAGACGTTGGTTCTGTTTCCTCCGGGCTGACCCGATGGCCGCTTTCTGCGCGGCATCTGCAATTCACATTGCGGGGGGCTGACAGAGGCCTTATCTTTCGCCCATGCGCTGGATTGTGACCCTGTTGACCTGCTGCCTGCCGATCCCGGCCCTGGCACATCCCCATGTCTTCATCGACACCGGGTTGGAGCTCATTGTGGACGAAACCGGCCACCTGACCCATATTCGTGTGACCTGGGCTTATGATGAGTTCTACTCGCTTCTGGTGCTGGAAGACATGAAGCTGGATCAGGACGCAGATGGTGTGCTGACCGAAAGCGAAGAGCAGTTTTTGTCCGGCTTTGATGCGCAATGGGTCGAAGGTTACAACGGCGACCTGATTGTTTGGTCCGGCGATACACAGGTGGCATTGTCAGGCCCACAGGACGCCAGCGCCACATCCGAGGACGGGCGCATCGTGACCAGCCATTTGCGCGCAGTTGAAGGCGGCGCGGTGCCTGCATCCGATCTGAGGGCCAAAGCTTTTGATGAGACTTTCTATATTGCTTACGAAGTGACCCGCCCGGTCACGGTGTCAGGGCCAGTGTCCTGCGACATCACCCGGATCGAACCCGATATCGACGGGCAGTTGGCACAGATGCAGGCTTTTCTGCTGACGTTGGATGCCGATTACGACCTTGAGGAAAACGATATTCCGCTGGTCGGTGAAAACTTTGCCACCGAGATTTTCGTTGCATGTCCAAGTACCTGATTTTTCCGGTTGCGGTCTCGATTGCCCTGCTGCTGTGGTTCTGGGGCAGCGGTGGGTTTGATCACCTGGCCGCCTGGGCTGCGGGGGAACAACGCGAATTTCAAAATCAGATCGCCCGGTCCTTGCGTGCGGCACGGGCCGAACAACCACAGGCGGTTGCGACCCTTTTGACTGTCTGTTTTGCCTATGGGTTCTTCCACGCTATCGGCCCCGGCCACGGCAAGGTTCTGATCGGAGGCTACGGGCTGGGGCGTCGCGTTGCCTTCCTGCGTCTGTCTGCGATCAGTGTGCTGTCCAGTCTGGGACAGGCGGTTACGGCTGTTGTTCTGGTCTATGCCGGGGTTTTGGTTTTTCAGATGTCGCGCGAAAGCCTTGTGGGCACGACCGAGCAGGTCATGGCGCCGATCAGCTATGGAGCCATTGCTGCGATTGGATTGTGGCTGGTGTTCCGGGCTATCCGCAGCTTTGCAAAACGTCGTCAGAGCGAAACTGAACATGCGCATCACCACGACCATGATCACGGTGGCGGTTCCTGTTCAGATTGCGGCCATCGCCATGGCCCAACAGTCGATGAGGTGGCTCAGGTCGGCAGTCTGCGCGAAGCGGTGCTTTTGATCGTGGGAATTGCAGCACGCCCCTGCACCGGGGCGCTGTTTGTGCTGATTCTGACTTGGCAGATGGGCATTGCGATGGTTGGCATCGCAGGCGCGTTTGCCATGGCGCTGGGTACGGCAACGGTGACGACTTTGGTCGGCTGGACCTCGTTTGGTTTGCGCGGAGGATTGCTTGCCTCGGCCTCGGCTACGCGGTTTGCAGCGGTGCTTGCACCGACGATCGAACTGGTTGCGGGGCTGTTGATAGCCGTAATTGCCGGCGGTCTGCTGTTGCGTGCGATCTAGTCGAAGACCGGATCCGGATAGCCAACCCGCGCCAGATACAGCCCCTGTGGCGGGCAAACAGGCCCGCAAGCTGTGCGGTCAACGGCGGCTAGCGCATCCCGAACATCCTCGGGCGTCCAGGCACCGGCACCGACGCGTTCCAGTGTGCCGACAAAGCTGCGCACCTGATTGTGCAGGAACGAACGGGCGCGGACGTGGAAGTGCACCTCGGGGCCAGAAAAACCCTGAACCTGCTCAACCCGCAATTCGTCCAGCGTTTTGACCGGGCTTGCGGCCTGACAGATGGACGAGCGGAAAGTGGTGAAATCATGCCGCCCGATCAGCATATCGGCCCCCGCCTGCATTGCCGCCAGATCCAGCGAGTGATTGATCCTCCACACCTGCCCGGCCTCATGGGTCGCGGGTGCGCGGCGCATCAGAATGCGGAACAGGTATTGCCGCTCGAGCGCCGAAAACCGCGCATGCCAGTCATCATCCACGCGTGCCGTCTTTATGATGGCCACCGGTTGCGGCTTGAGGTGATAATTCAGTGCCTCGGACAGGCGGAACGGGTCCCAGTCTTTGATCAGATCGCAATGGGCCACCTGGCCCAGGGCATGCACACCTGCGTCGGTACGGCCAGCCGCAGCAATAGTATGGTCGCCGGGTTGAAGCCGCGACAACGCCTCTTCGATCGCCCCCTGCACGGATGGCTGATCTTTTTGCCGCTGCCACCCGGCAAACGGTTCCCCCTGGTATTCGACTTTCAGCGCGTATCTAGGCATGGGCTGCTGGTACCGCGCCGTGCACAAGTGAGCAAGAGCGGGAAAGCGCTGGTATGTGCGGCGACCTCTACCTATCTTGAGCGAAACGATAAAAGCGGGGCGGCGGCTTGGTCATCTCTTCTCTGGCAGACAGTCTTGCGCGCGGCGTTGAATCCGTGGGCGACCGCGTGTCCGAAGCGCTGTTCGAGCCGGTGATAAGGCTGGGTGTCACCGGTCTGGCGCGGTCGGGCAAGACGGTGTTCATCACGTCCTTGGTCGCAAACCTGCTGGATCGGGGGCGGATGCCAGGTCTTGCCGCGCAGCAGGAAGGGCGCATCAACGCCGTGTACCTGCAACCGCAGCCTGACGATACGGTGCCGCGGTTCGACTATGAAAACCACCTTGCGGCACTGTCCGGGCCGGAACCGCATTGGCCAGACAGCACCCGCGCGGTGTCGGAACTGCGCCTGTCTTTCAAGGCTCGTCCCGCCGGGATGCTGGCCGGGCTTCAGGGGCCGCGGACCGTCCATCTGGATATCGTGGACTACCCGGGCGAGTGGTTGTTGGACTTGGCCCTGCTGGACAAGTCCTACGAGGACTGGTCGGCCGAAACGCTGGAACGCCTTGCCAGCCGTGGAGAGGCTGCGACCTTTCTGGCCCAATCCAAGGCGACCGATCCGGCCGAGGCGCATGACGAGCCCAGAGCACAGGCTCTTGCCAAAGAGTTTGCGATCTACCTGAACGCGGCGCGGGATGCCGGGTTTTACGATTGTACACCGGGGCGGTTTTTGCTGCCGGGTGATCTGGCGGGATCGCCCGTGCTGACATTCGCGCCCTTGCCGGTTGATGGCCCCGCTCCCCGGCACAGCCTGCACCGTGAGATGGCGCGGCGGTACGAGGCCTACAAATCTCAGGTCGTCAAACCGTTTTTTCGTGACCACTTTTCCCGGATCGATCGGCAGGTGGTGCTGGTCGATGCGCTGGGCGCGATCCACAAGGGCCCACAAGCAGTTGAAGATATGCGTCGCGCCATGGGAGATATCCTGTCGGCCTTTCGTCCGGGGCGCAACGCGTGGCTTAGCCAATTGCTGCTGGGCAAACGGGTCGAACGGATCCTGTTTGCCGCCACCAAAGCCGATCATCTGCACCACCAGCAACACCCGCGCCTGACCCATATCATGGAGGCCCTGACCCGCGACGCCCGCGACCGCGCCAGCTTTGCAGGGGCGGAAACAGCGGCGCTGTCTCTGGCGTCATTGCGCGCAACGACCGAGGAAATCCGCACCCATGACGGAGCTGAACTGCCCTGCGTGCGTGGCACCTTGCTAGAAGGCAGACAGGCGGCGTTTTACCCCGGTGATCTGCCCGAAGACCCCGCGCATCTCTTGGGGCCGGCGCGCAACGGGGCCGAAAGCTGGTTGGACGAGGATTTTGGCTATATGTCCTTTGCCCCGGCTCATCTGACCCTGCGCCCGGGCGACGGGCCACCGCATATCCGGCTGGATCGCGCGGCGCAGTTTCTGATCGGAGATCGGTTGTGAATGTCATTCTCAGGCCTGCGCGCAGTACAGACGCCGGTGCGGTCGGAGGGATCCTGCACGCTTTCTCGCGCGAAAACGACTGGATGCCAGAGTTGCACTCTGGTGCCGAAACCATCGCCTTTTGCGGATACATGATTGATCAGGGTTGGGTCACCGTGGCCGAGACCGACGAGAGGGTTGTTGGGTTTCTGGCGCTCAAAGCGGGCGAAATTCATTCGCTGTATCTGACGCCGCCCAAATGCGGGCAGGGGATCGGGCAACGCCTGTTGGATCACGCAAAGTCCAAACAGCCAAAGCTTTCGCTGTTCGCGTTTCAAGCCAACGATGGCGCGTGCCGGTTTTATGAACGCAACGGCTTTACCGAAATTGCCCACAGCGATGGGGCAGACAATGATGAAAACTTGCCGGACGTCAAATATGTCTGGCACCGGAAAGGGGCTGCAGATGGCTAAAGGTCCGGTACTGATTGATCTCGACGCAGAAGAACCCGTTGTGGACGTGGCACAGGCCCCGCCAGTGCCAGACATCGCACAGCCGCAAGGGCAGGCGATGCAGGCGGCGGCTCGAATGGCCGCGCGCAAACCCTCGGCGCTGTCACGGTGGTTTTGGGGGTTGGCTCTGGCTGTGATCGGCGCAGTGGTGTCCGTTGCGGCGTGGGATTTTGTCAATGCGCTGCTGCTGCGGTCCCCAATTCTGGGGTGGATTGTAACCGGTCTGGTTACAGCGCTTGTTTTAGTCGCGCTGATTATTGCCGTGCGTGAGCTGGCCGCCATTGGCCGCCTGTCCCGCGTCGACGGGATGCGCCGTGCTGCGGACGCCGCTCTGGCCGAGCGTGATTTGACGCAGGCCCGTGCTGTGACCAACAGGTTGATTGCCTTTTACAAAGGCCGGGCGGAAACCCAATGGGGCCGCGATCGCCTGACAGAACGGATAGGAGAGCAATTCGATGCCTCAGGCCTGATTGCATTGGCCGAGGACGAGGTGCTCGCTCCTCTGGACGCCGCCGCCAGCCGCGAGGTAGAGGCCGCCGCGCGGCAGGTTGCGACTGTTACCGCGCTGGTGCCATTGGCGCTGGCGGATGTAGTAACCGCCTTGGCGGCTTCGTTGCGGATGATCCGACGTGTAGCTGAGATTTACGGTGGGCGGGCGGGATTTCTGGGCAGTTGGCGGCTGACGCGGGCCGTGTTTGTTCATCTGGTTGCGACCGGGGCTGTCGCTGTAGGCGACGACCTGTTGGAGCCGGTTTTGGGGGGGTCTGTCCTCAGCAAATTGTCCCGTCGTTTTGGCGAGGGGCTGGTGAACGGCGCGCTAAGCGCGAGGGTCGGCGTGGCAGCAATGGAGGTCTGTCGTCCGCTGCCCTTCTCGGCTCGGCACAAGCCATCAACGCGCGGGATGGTCAAACGCGCCCTCAGCGGGCTGTTTTCGAAAACTTGACCTGACGCAAAGCCCGATGACCCGGTCCCGTCCATAACGAGGATGGAGCCAGCCATGACCGAACACGGACACAGCCAACAGGAAGTCGCCGCGCGGATCAATGCGCCCCCAGGTCGAGGGGTGTTGCGGGACGTCGTTTATGGTGGGGTCGACGGGTCGGTCACCACCTTTGCCATTGTGGCAGGTGTGGCCGGGGCAGGGTTGTCGCCGTTCATCATTGTGGCGTTGGGTTTAGCCAATGTGTTGGCGGATGGGTTCTCGATGGCGGCGGGGAACTACTCGGGCACCAAGGCCGAGTTGGACAATATCCGCCGTATTCGTGCAATTGAGGCCCGCCACATCGAACAGCACCCGGATGGCGAACGCCGTGAGGTGCGTGAGATTTTGCTGCAAAAGGGGCTGTCCGGGCCGGTTCTGGACGATGCCACGGACGCGATCACGGCCAATCATGACAATTGGATCAATCTGATGATCGAAGGCGAATACGGGTTGGGCAGTGTAGACCCACATCCGCTAAAGGCCGCAATGGCCACGTTTCTGGCTTTTCTTGTGGCCGGTATGGTCCCGCTATTGCCGTTCCTGTTTTCGATGGATCGGGCCTTTGCCGTGTCTACGTGGATGACGATGGGCGTATTTTTTGCCATCGGGGCGCTGAAAAGCCGCTGGTCTCTGTCGCCGTGGTGGCGATCAGGGGTCGAGACCTTTTTGATCGGAGGGGCGGCGGCCCTGATCGCCTATCTTGTTGGTTCGCTCTTTCACCCTTAGGGGCCAAGATTGTCGCAGATTGTCTTGAACTGCTGGTCATGCTGGCCGCAACCGCTAATCTGGCGCAAACGAACCAGAGATTGTGCAACGCATGCGGCTTTCAGGCAAAAACGTTCTGATACTAGGGGCTTATGGGTTTATCGGAGCCGCCGTGACGCGGTCTCTGCGGGCGGAGGGCGCGCAGGTGTCAGCCTTTGTGCGCAGTGGCGCAACCGGGGCACGGGTTTTGCCGGATGTGACGCTGGTGCAAGGGGATCTGCGCGCCTGTCTGCGACCTGAGGATTGGGTTGCTGCCTTGTCCGGTATCGGCTGCGTCGTGAACTGTGCGGGTGCCTTGCAGGATGGGCCAGCTGATGATCTTGAGGCTGTGCATCACACCGCGATTGCTGCATTGGGGAAAGCCTGCGAACAGTGCGGTATCGCAGTCGTGCAGATTTCGGCAATAGGAGCAACCGCCGATGCCGGGACGGATTTCATGCGGACCAAAGCTGCCGGGGATGCGGCGCTTGGGGCGCGCGCAATACCATTGTGGGTCTTCCGACCCGGCCTTGTGATTGGGCAATCCGACTATGGCGGAACCGCGCTGCTGCGCATGCTGGCTGCTGTGCCGTTACTGCAGCCCGTCGCATACCCGAAAACGCCGGTGCAGTGCGTGGGCATGCCGGATTTGTGCCACGCAGTCTCGGCCGCCGTGGCCAAAGAGTTGCCGCAAGGTGCATATGATCTGGTTGAAGATGAACCCGCCCCGCTGTCTGAGGTTCTGGAGGAAACACGCCGCTGGATGGGATTCCCGACCGCCCGGGTCACCATACACATGCCTGCATTCCTGACAGCGTCGGTCGCCGCCTGCGCAGATGCGCTGGGCTGGTTGGGGTGGCGTTCACCGCTGCGTCGAAACGCACTGACCCTCATGGCAGAAGGTGTGGTTGGAAACCCTGCGCCTTACCAGACGGCCTCTGCCCAATCGCTTGAAACCTTGCCCGAGATATACGCGGGCCTGACCTGCGCGCGCGAACACAGGCTGTCGGCACGGATGGCGTTGTTGATGCCGCTGGTCGTCGCGGTGTTGAGCGTTTTCTGGGTTCTCTCTGGCGTGTTTGGCCTTGTCGGGTTGTCCCAGGCCGCGGCCGTTTTGACCAACGCAGGGTGGGGCGTGGGGATGGCGACCACAAGTGTCCTGTTCTGGTCCCTCATCGATATCGCATTGGGGCTGGCCATCCTGTGGCGCCCCTGGGCCGCGCGGGCCTGTCTGGCGCAATGCGGGGTTGCTCTGTTCTACTTACTGGCCGCAAGTTTCGCGGTGCCTGATTTGTGGCTGGACCCGCTGGGGCCGTTGACCAAAATCCTACCGGCGATAGTCCTGCCGCTTGTCGCCTGGCCTTTGTTGCAGAGCCGTTGATGGACCCTGATCTGATATTGCGTTGGTTACATGTCATCGGCGCCTGCGTCCTGTTGGGCACTGGTGCCGGTATCGCGTTTTTCATGCTTATGGCGCATCGGTCTGGCGACGCTCGGTTTATTGCGCAAACCGCCGGAACAGTTGTGCTGGCCGATATGCTGTTCACAGCGACAGCGGTCATTGTACAGCCGATAACCGGTGCCTTGCTTGCATGGCGGCTCGGGTGGTCATTGACCGAAGGGTGGGTTTTGACCTCGCTGGGGCTGTATATCGTGGCCGGCGTGTTCTGGCTGCCGGTTGTGTGGATTCAAGTCAGGATGCGCCGCTTGGCACAGGCCAGCGTTGACGCGGGAACTGCGCTGCCTGTCGGATACTATCGGCTGTTCCGTATCTGGTTGGTCTGTGGATTCCCTGCCTTTGCCGCTGTGTTGGCCATCATCTGGCTGATGATTGCGCGGCCGGTGATAGGCTGAAACTGCTGGTATTTCTGACTGTTACCGACTCAGCGCCTCAGGTACCCTGACTGCGCAGCTATCCCGGAGGATCCATTGGAATCCCTGCTTGTTCTAGTCGGATTGATTGTTTTGGCCATCCCGGTGACCATCATTGTGCTGTTGGTTGGGCAAGCACGTCTGCGCCGCCGGCTAGCGCTGCTTGAACAGCATATCCAATTGTTGAGCAGTGATGCCCCCGCAGACCTGTCAGAGCCTACCCAAACGCATCCCGAGGAACGGCCGAACCAAAAAACAAAACCTGCCCCTTGGTCTACCGCCAAGACCAAGGCCGTCGATGCTGCGCTCAACGATCCACGGACCAGAGCAGCGCCCGACCCAACCCCACCGGCCGCCGTTGTGTTTCGCGAAGATCGACTGACCACCCTGGCAAATTGGTTGCGAGAGAATTGGTTTTACGCGGTCTCGGCACTGTCGCTTGCCATGGCGGGTATTTTTCTGGTGCAATATGGCGTGGATAATGGCCTGTTGCCCCCAACCGCACGTGTAATGGCCTCATTGGGATTTGGCACCGCCCTGATCGGCGCCGGAGAATTCATCAGGCGCAGATTTGGTGACAACGAAGAAACAGCCACCGCGTATCTGCCATCAGTCTTCTCGGGTGCGGGGTTGGTGACATTGTTCGGGGGCATTCTGGCCGCCCGGCAGCTCTATGACCTGATCGGCCCCGAGGCGGCGTTGATCGCGATGATCTGTGTTGCCCTCATGGGGCTGGTCTTGGGATGGTTTCACGGGCCGTTGCTGGCAGCGGTGGGTCTGATCGGCGCGTTCGCAGCCCCCTTCGTCGTGGGCGGAGCATCAGACGATCCCGGCTGGCTTTTCGGGTACTTCTTTGTGATCGCTGTTCTGGGGTTGGGCATAGACACAGTGCGGCGCTGGGCGTGGATTTCGGTTTTGACGTTGATTGGGACCTATTCTGCGTGCCTGTTGCTGGTGATGTCGTCTCCGCTGACCGAACCTGCTTACCTGACCTGCGTTACTGCGCTGGCAGTGATTGCCATGGCGATCCCGGTCCGGCGGGTCTGGCCCGATCACGGCGGTCCGATGATCACGCAGGTCCTTTGGCGCAAAAAGGGAGAGGCCTGGCCCGAGTTTCCAACCCGTCTGGCTTTTGGCGCGGTGGCTGTCAGCTCGGCGATATTGGCGCTGCACTGGCCGGATTCCGCTGGCGAATTCTGGCTGAGTGTCGTGTTGTTGTCGGGGCTCACACTTGCGTTGCTGCTGTGGGCCAAAGACTCAACCGCATTGCAGGACGCAACCGTATTGCCCGCCCTTGGCCTGATCTGGTTTGTCTTGGGCCACGGGTTGGACAACGGGATGACCCTGCGCCTGTTTGCGGACACCTATGCCGAAACGCCAGAGGCTGATTTCCCGTGGGTCGTCACGGTACTGGCCGGGCTGGGCGCGCTGCTCTCGGTGCTTGCGGCTTGGCGTTCGATGCAGGCCAAGGCGTTCTCGGCCATCTGGGCCGGGGCGGCGGCAATCTATGCGCCGATGATGGCCATCGCATTAGAGGTCGGCTGGCATCCCGCCAAAGTTATCGGTGCCTATCCATGGGCGCTTCATGCGACTGGGCTGGGCGCGCTGATGGTCATCCTGGCCGAACGTTTCGCCCGGCTCGACGGTGACAACCGGATGCGCCCAGCCTTGGCGACCTTATCCGCGTTATCCTGCCTGAGCTTCGCCTGTGTCATCGTGCTCAGCTCGGCCGCGCTGACCATTGCGCTGGTTGCAGTGGTCGTCGTGGCCGCGGCGCTGGATCGCAAATTCATCCTGCCACCGATGAGCTGGTTCATCTGGGCTGGCGTGTTCACGGTGACTGTGCGCCTGGTTCTGAACCCGGGGCTGGATTGGGCTGACACTGCGCCACTGACGGAAATGACACTGGTCTATGCAACAGCCACGGCAGGGTTCCTGTCGGGTTGGATCTTGCTGAAACCACTGCAGCGTCCGGTTGCCAAATTGCTGTTGGAAAGCGCGGCCTGGGCCACGGCGGGAATTCTGTTGTCACTCCTGCTGTTGCGTTGGCTCGAGGGGTTCGGTGAGGGCGGCGCAAAAGACAGTCATTGGGGTCTTGGTCTGCTGTCCGTGATCTGGCTGTTGCTGGCGTATGCGCAGGTCCAAAGGTTTGCGCTGGGCGGCAGGCTGACCTATGTGCGGTATCTGTTGGCGGTGTTTTTTGCAGGCCACGGCCTTGTAAGGCTGGTGCAGGCTCTGTCAGAGGCGAACCCTGTGATCAACCCCTTGTCCGATCCCGTGCTGGGCCCACCGGTTTTGAACTCACTTGCGGTGGCTTATCTGTTGCCTGCGGTTGCAATCGCCTTTTCGGCATGGCGCATCGCGGCGACGCCGGTGTGGTTGAAACAGGCCAGCTATGCACTGGCCGGGGCGCTGTCCGCTGTCTGGCTTGGGCTGACGATCCGCCATATGTGGCAGGGGGCTGGGGGGATGTTTGAAGGTAACGGCGTGACCCAGGCAGAGTTGTACACCTATACAATGGCGCTGCTGACAATTGGTGCAGGCCTGTTCTATCAGTCCCTGGCACGCCAGTCGGGCGTTATGCGCAAGGCCGGATTGATCGTGATCGGGCTGGCAGTGGCCAAGGTGTTCCTGATCGATATTGCCGGGCTTGGTGGTCTGATCCGGGTCTTTTCGCTGTTGGCTTTGGGCCTCTCGCTGGCGGGTCTGGCATGGCTGAACAGATGGGCCAAGCTGCGCTATGCGTCGCAGGAGGCGGAACCACTGGACCATTGAGGGCGGGCGTCCTATAAGCCCGCCATGCTTGACCGTTTGGCCATCATTATTCGAATTATATCCCCGGCGCTCTGATATCGCGAGACGCCGGGCAAAGGTGCTTGAGAATTCGCACTGACCGCTTCGATCCATACATGACCAGATCATCCTGAGGACGCCCCCAATGTGCGCCGACACGACCCAAACCCCTGACTACAAAGACACGCTGAACCTGCCCAAAACCGACTTTCCTATGCGCGCAGGCCTGCCCAAGCGCGAGCCCAACTGGCTGGAGCGGTGGGAGACAATCGGCGTCTATGACCGCCTGCGTGAAAAACAGGGCCGCAAGCCCTTTACCCTGCATGACGGCCCGCCCTATGCCAACGGTCACCTGCATATCGGTCACGCGCTGAACAAGACCATCAAGGACATGATCGTGCGCTCCCATCAGATGATGGGGTTCGACGCCCGCTATGTGCCTGGCTGGGACTGTCACGGCCTGCCCATCGAATGGAAGATCGAGGAGCAATACCGCAAGAAGGGCAAGAACAAGGACGAGGTGAACATCGTCGACTTCCGTCAGGAATGCCGCAAGTTCGCCGAGGGCTGGATCGACGTCCAGCGCGAGGAATTCAAACGTCTTGGCATCACCGGCAACTGGCCTGATCCCTATATCACCATGGACTACCACGCCGAGGCCGTGATCGCGGATGAGTTCATGAAGTTCCTGATGAACGGCACGCTCTATCAGGGCTCCAAACCCGTGATGTGGTCACCGGTTGAAAAAACCGCGCTGGCCGAGGCCGAGGTCGAGTATCACGACAAGGAAAGCTTCACCATCTGGGTGAAGTTCAAGGTCGTGAATGCGGGCGATCTGAATGATGCCTTTGTAGTGATCTGGACCACCACGCCCTGGACCATGCCGTCGAACAAAGCGGTGGTGTATGGCAAAGACATCTCTTACGGGCTGTACGAAGTCACTGGCGCACCGGATGAATGCTGGGCCGCTGTAGGCGACAAGTTCCTGCTGGCTGACAATCTGGCCGCTGACGTGCTGGGTCGTGCCCGCCTGAACGATGATCAATGGACCCGTGTCCGTGATGTGACCACGGATGAACTGGCGGGCGTCCAACTGACCCACCCGCTGGCCGGGGCCGAGGGCGGTAAAGGCGAGTGGGATGACATCCGCGATTTCCGTGCCGCTGAGTTCGTGACCGATACCGAAGGCACCGGTTTTGTCCACTGCGCGCCATCGCACGGGATGGAGGAGTTCGAGCTGTACCGTGATCTGGGCATGCTGGAACAGGTCATCACCTATAACGTGATGGATGACGGCGGTTTCCGCGCTGATCTGCCGTTCTTTGGCGGCAAATACATCCTGTCCCGCAAGGGCGGCGAAGGCGACGCCAACAAAGCCATCATCGACAAACTGGTCGAGGTCGGCGGGCTGCTGGCCCGTGGCAAGATCAAGCACAGCTATCCGCATTCCTGGCGCTCGAAGGCTCCGATCATCTATCGCAACACGCCGCAGTGGTTTGCCTCGGTCGACCGCAAGCTGGATGATGGTATGGGCGGTATGGGCGACACCATCCGCGAACGCGCCCTGCGGTCCATCGATGAGTTGGTGAAATGGACCCCTCAGACCGGTCGCAACCGTCTGTATTCGATGATCGAAGCACGCCCGGATTGGGTTCTGTCGCGCCAGCGCGCCTGGGGTGTGCCGCTGACCTGTTTTACCAAAAAGGGTGCTCTGCCGACCGACGCAGATTACCTGCTGCGCAACGAAGACCTCAACGCCCGCATCAAGGCCGCGTTCGAAAAAGACGGCGCGGATATCTGGTACAGCGACGGGTTCAAGGCACAGGTGCTGGACGGAATCGCCAACCCTGACGATTACGATCAGGTGTTCGATGTTCTGGACGTATGGTTCGATTCCGGCTCGACCCACGCCTTCGTGCTGCGTGACCGCGAGGACGGGACCGAGGACGGTATCGCCGATGTCTATATGGAAGGCACTGACCAGCACCGTGGTTGGTTCCATTCGTCCATGCTGCAGGCCTGTGGCACCAAGGGCCGCGCACCTTATCGCAACGTGGTGACCCATGGGTTCACGCTGGATGCCAAGGGCAACAAGATGTCCAAATCTCTGGGCAATACCATCGTGCCGGAAGAGGTCATCAAACAATACGGCGCCGATATCCTGCGCCTCTGGGTGGCGCAGACCGATTACACCGCCGATCAGCGGATCGGGCCGGAAATCCTCAAAGGCACCGCCGACAGCTATCGCCGGTTGCGCAACACCATGCGGTTCATGCTGGGCTTGCTTGCAGATTTCTCTGAAGCCGATCGCGTTGCGCCCGAAGATATGCCGCGCCTGGAACGCTGGGTGCTTAGCCGTCTGGCCGATTTGGATGAGCAGGTGCGCCAGGGCTATGCCGCCTTCGATTTCCAAGGCGTGTTCAGTGCGGTGTTCACCTTTGCCACGGTCGACCTGTCTTCCTTCTATTTCGACGTGCGCAAGGATGCGCTCTATTGCGACGGTGACAACCTGCGCCGCCGCTCGGCCCGTACCGTTCTGGATATCCTGTTCCACCGCCTGACCACCTGGCTGGCCCCGGTTCTGGTCTTCACTATGGAAGAGGTTTGGTTGGAGCGCTTCCCGGGTGATGACAGCTCGGTCCATCTGGTGGACTTCCCGGACACGCCTGCCGACTGGCGCAACGCCGAGCTTGAGGCGGGTATGGCCAAGATCCGCCGAGTCCGCCGCGCTGTGACTGCCGCGCTCGAGGTTCAGAGACAGGATAAGGTCATCGGTTCCAGCCTTGAGGCCGCACCGATCGTGCATGTCGAAGATGGTGAAACCCGCGATCTTCTGGCAACGTTTGACGTCGATGACATGTGCATCACGTCCGGTTTGACCGTCACCGGAGATCCGGCCCCGGCCGAGGCGTTCCGCGTACCGGAGATCGAGGGCGTCGCGGTTGTGTTCGAAAAGGCCGAGGGCGAAAAATGTCAGCGGTGTTGGAAAATCCTGCCGGATGTGGGCCGCCACGCCCATAATGGCGTGTGCGGGCGCTGCAACGACGCGCTGAGCTAAACCCTGCAACCCCCCGGCCCAACGGCCGGGGGTTTTTTCGTTCAGCGCTTGCGCCGGTTCCTGCGATCTGAAACGCTGCATCCATGGCGATGATCGCAGTGGAAACCCAGTTTGGACGCCTTGGCGTCGAAGAAACCGACGGTGCAATAACGCGCCTTGTCTGGAACGGGCAAGACGATGCGCCGGACACACCGTTGTTGCAGGAAGCTGCCGCACAACTGGCGGCGTATGATCAGGGGCGTCTGGACCGGTTTGATCTGCCTTATCGCGTGGGTGGGTCTGAGTTTCAGCAGCGCGTCTGTGACCTGATGTTTGCCATCCCTCTGGGCGAGACGCGGACCTACGGCGATATTGCCAGGGAACTGGGTCAACCCGCTCAGCCTGTGGGGCGGGCCTGCGGTGCAAACCCCATTCCGGTGATCATCCCCTGTCACCGGGTGCTGGCTGCAAACAGTCTGGGTGGGTTTTCCGGCGATGGCGGGATCGAGACCAAGGTTGCGTTGTTG
Organism: Ruegeria meonggei; assembly: GCF_042768335.1. Taxonomy (NCBI): domain Bacteria; kingdom Pseudomonadati; phylum Pseudomonadota; class Alphaproteobacteria; order Rhodobacterales; family Roseobacteraceae; genus Ruegeria; species Ruegeria meonggei. The sequence continues at coordinate 4,010,293 of NZ_JAXHBT010000001.1, forward strand.
CGCCATGAGAGGGCTGCGGGTCTGCTGATCTGATCGGCTTAAATCTGTTGCAATCCCGCTGTTTGAGTCCCAACTTGTATCAAATAGAGAATTTGAAGGACCGCTTTGAATGACTGCTCAAACAGACCCGGCCACCCGCAAGAAGGCCATTATTGACCGCCTGATGTCGCTGGAAGCGCAAGAGCTGGCGACCGCTCAGGCCCATTACGACGCGTTTCTAAAGGACTCTCAGTTGGATGACCGTGAAGGGCATGACAAAGACGACATCGCCGCCTCGCGCGAGAATGCCGATCTGGCAGCGGCGTTTGATGCGCCTGTGCACGCCCATCACGCCAAGATCGACGTGATCGAAAACACCGATTTCGCGTTGACCGACACGGTGCAGCCGGGTGCAGTGATCAAGTTCAACAACCGACGATTTGTTGTTTGTGTCTCGACGACACGGTTCGAGGTGGATGGAAAGACCTATATGGGTATCTCAACCCAAAGCCCGATCTATCTGGCCATGGTCGGACTGCAAGAAGGGGACGTGTTTACCCATAACGGAACCGAGTTTGAGGTGCAGGAAATCTTGTAATCCTAACCCTTGCGCTGCGGGAACACCTGCTGCGCAACCCCGGCCGAGACCAGATACAGGCTGGTGACGACCAGACCCCAATGCGCCCAGCTTTCGGGGTGAAAATCCACCCAGGCCGCCCAGCCGGCAAAGAAGGTCCAGGCGAAGGCCATCGGCAGTGACAGCGAACGCCAGCGTTCGGTCCGGACAGGGTGGATGAATTTCAACGGCAGGAACATCGCCAGAGACAACAGCGAAACCAGCAGCAGAATGATCCAGAAATTGGGCTCAAGCGCGAAGATCACAATGACAAACATGTTCCAGCATCCCGGAAAGCCGGAAAAGGAATTGTCCTTTGTTTTCATTCGCGTGTCAGCGAAATACATGGCGCTGGCAAAGGTGATGACGATGATGGCAAACCAGCCGGTCCACCCGTCCATCAGGCCTGACTTAAACAGGGCAAAGGCCGGGATGAACACATAGGTCAGGTAATCGATGATCAGATCTAGCAGCACGCCATCAAATTCGGGTGCGTTCTTTTTGACATGGTAATGCCTCGCCAGCGGACCGTCGATACCATCAACGACAAACGACACTACCAGCCAAAGATACATCAGGCTCCACTTTTCCTCGACCGCGGCCAGCATGGCCAGCATCGCAAAAACGGCACCGGTGGCGGTGAACAAATGGACGGAAAGTGCTTTGAATCTAAGTGTCATGCCTGTCTCTTGGACGATGCGTGCCGCAGATGCAAACCAAAATCCCGGCCCTTGTAGAATGTGTGATGGTACGATGTATCAGGGAGTCAAGCTTTGGGGTGCGCGCGGTTGTAGACCTCCATCAGGCGCGCGGTATCGACGGCTGTGTAGGCCTGCGTTGTCGAAAGCGATGCATGCCCGAGCAATTCCTGAATAGAGCGCAAATCGCCCCCTGCCGACAAAAGATGCGTGGCAAAGCTGTGGCGCATCGCATGCGGTGTCGCGGTGGCTGGCAGACCCAGTTGCATGCGCGCTTTGGCCATCACGCCCTGAATGGCCCGTGGGTTCAGCGGGCCGCCACGAACGCCGCGAAACAGAGCTTTGTCTGGGGCTTGCGGGTGCGGGCACAGCTGCACATAACGCTCTACAGCTGTCTGGGCTGCTGGCAGGACGGGAACGATCCGCTCTTTGTCACCTTTGCCTACAATGCGCAGCGTGGCAGGCAATGGTGCGTCAGTCCCGGTCAGAGACAGGGCCTCGGATATGCGCAACCCGCAGCCATAAAGCAGCGTGACCACAGCCACGTCGCGGGCAGAAACCCAGTCATTGGTCGATTGCATCTCGACCGTGTCGATCATGGCGCGGGCGGCGTCTTCGGCCAGCGGGCGCGGCAGCTTTTTGGTGAATTTTGGTGCCCGGGTCGAGAGCACGGCTGTGGGTTCAAAGCCTTCGCGTTCAGACAGCCAACGATAGAAGGATTTGACCGCTGACAGCTTGCGGGCCAGCGACCGCGCGCCCACGCCCGCGGCACGCTGATCAGCCATCCAGGCGCGCATGTCCGACACGGTGATCCGGGCCAGTGCCGCCAACCCCTGACGCTCACTGTGATGTAAGGTCATGAAGGACAGGAATTCGGTGACATCGCCGCGATAGGCGGTTTGTGTGTTTTCTGACCTTCCGGCCAAGGCCCCCAGACTGTCCAGCCAATGCTGCAAAGCATCGCGGCAGGCTGGGGAGATCAAACTCACGACAACCAGTGACGCATCGAGCGTTCGAAGACGCCAGCGAAGAAGGTCAAGAGATCAGTACCCAATTGCGGGGTGAAATGGTTGGCATCTTTGGCCCCCATCACAATCATACCGGGCAGGCGGCCTTCGCCCAGATTAAGCCTGAGGCAAGCCTCAGACCGAAGCTGGCTTGCGATCGGGCCAAAAATCCTTGGGCTATGTTGCTGAATCTGGCGCAGAATGACCTCACGCGCGGGGCCGCCCCGGTCAAGGCTGAGATAGGCGTCGACTGTGCCGGGTTCGACCACGGTAAGCACGCCACCCAGTTTTTCGATGGCAGGGTCTTCCTGCAGGGCCGTGGTTTCCAGAACCAGCGTGACATGATCGACCCGCAGGATTTCAGCCACATCGCTGCCGAGTGCTTGCAGAAAGCCTTCGAATTCCATGGGTTCCAGCAGGCGCAAGATGGCGCGGTGCACCTGATTGGTGCCGGCGAGGTTTTCATAAGCGGCGGCAATGACCGAGCGGTGGGTGTCCTCCAGCCGGTCCAGTCGCGTCTCAAGCCGCTGCATGGCGATGCCGCGCAGATCTATCACATTGTCACCGCGCGCCATTTCGTCAGCGGTAACCAGCGCCTGCATCAGATCCTTGTCGTCCAGTACTGCGTCCGGCTCGGCCAGAATCGCGGCGCGGAGATTATCCTTAAGTTTGGTGTTACTGCTCATGTCCTGTCCGGTCTTTTTTTGTTGGGCGGCTTATAACATGATTTGCAAGGTTTGCCTTGGGAAAAATACACGCAAAAGTGGATTTCCCGGGCCGCTGTGGCGGAAAGGCTCCCGCCTGCAATTCCCTGATCATGGGATCAGTCTTGCAGTTGGGCCAGGCGCGGCGCCTGTGGGCGCCGCGCGGTCGCGTAGGGTGTCAGAGGATTTTCTGTCCGGTCTTGGCCCAGTCGGCCAAAAAGGTTTCCAGACCCTTGTCGGTCAGCGGGTGGTCGGCCAGCTTTTTGATGACGGCAGGCGGCGCTGTGATCACGTCGGCACCAACAAGGGCACTGTCGGTGACATGGTTCACGGTGCGGATGGATGCGGCCAGGATTTCAGTCTCGAACCCGAAATTGTCGTAAATCTGACGGATGTCGGCAATCAGGTCCATGCCATCAAGATTGACATCATCCAGACGGCCGATGAAGGGCGAGATGAATGTCGCACCCGCTTTGGCAGCCAGCAGCGCCTGATTGGCCGAGAAACACAAGGTGACATTGACCATCTGGCCTTCATCCGACAGCGCCTTGCAGGTTTTCAGGCCGGCCCATGTCAGCGGCACTTTGACGGCAATATTGGGCGCGATCTTGGCCAGCTTGCGGCCTTCAGCGATCATGTCATCAGCTTCGGTTGCGACAACTTCGGCCGAGACGGGGCCATCGACCAAATCACAGATTTCTTTGGTCACTTCCAGAATGTCGCGACCTGATTTGAGGATCAGCGACGGGTTGGTGGTCACACCATCCACCATGCCCAGATCGTTCAGTTCGGCGATGGCGTCGATCTCGGCTGTGTCTACGAAGAATTTCATGCGGGCAGTCCTTTGATGGGTTGGCCTTGGTCGCGGATGGCTTTACCTCAAAGAGACCCATGCTGGAACCCCCTGCGAAGGATATGCCGTGAGCGCTAACGGATTTTTCGACCAAGGAGAGCAAGTTGCGGTGCTGACAACGCAGCCGCTGGACCGGACGCTCGACTACAAAGCGCCCGAGGGTGGGTGTTTTCTGGGTGCCTTTGTCGAAGTGCCTTTGGGCCCCCGCAAGGTGCTGGGCGTGGTCTGGGGGCCGGGGCAGGGTGGTTTTGATCTGAGCAAGGCCAGATCTGTGATCCGGGTGCTTGAAGTGGCGCCGATGCGCGAAGAGATGCGGCTGTTTCTGGGCAAGGTGGCGGATTATACGCTGACACCGATACCCGCGATGCTGCGCCTTGCCACGCGCGCACCGGGGCTGAGTGATCCTCCGTCGATGCGCAAGATTTACCGCCTGGGGAATGGTGAGCCTGACCGAATGACCGATGCGCGCACCCGGGTTTTGGAGGTGTTGCGCGACTATGGCGGGTTGGCTTTTACACTGAAGGAACTGGCGGAGCAGGCGGGGGTGACCTCTTCGGTTGTCAAAGGCTTGGTCAAGCAAAGGGCGGTCCGGGAAGAAGACAGTCCGCGCGATCTGCCCTATCCGCATCTGGATCCGGATCTGCCCGGCAAGGACCTTACTGCGGATCAGGCAGCGGCGGTCGGGCGGCTGCAACAGGGGCAACAGACCGGTAACTATGGCACCACATTGCTGAAAGGCGTCACCGGATCAGGCAAGACCGAGGTGTATCTGGAAGCGGTGGCCGAAACCTTGCGCCAGGGTCGGCAGGCGCTGGTACTGCTGCCCGAGATCGCGCTGACCGCCGAGTTCCTGACACGGGTCGAGGCCCGGTTCGGAGCGCGCCCGGCCGAGTGGCATTCGGGTGCCACGATGACGGAACGCCGCCGGGTCTGGCGGATGGTCGGGCAGGGTGATGCGCAACTGGTGGTCGGCGCGCGGTCGGCGCTGTTCCTGCCGTTCCGAAATCTGGGGCTGGTCGTAGTGGATGAGGAACATGACACCTCGTACAAACAGGAAGACGGGGTGCATTACAGCGCCCGCGATATGGCGGTCCTGCGGTCAGCGATCTGTGGCGCGCGGGTGATACTGGCAAGCGCCACGCCATCGCTGGAAAGCTGGGCCAACGCCGAGGCGGGCAAGTATGAGCGGCTTGATCTGACCTCGCGGTTTGGCGTGGCCGTCCTGCCCGAGATGAAGCCGATCGACATGCGGGCCGAGCAGATGCAGACGGGAACGTGGCTGTCTCCGTCCCTGCGGCAGGCGGTGCGTCAGCGGATCGAACGGGGCGAACAATCTTTGCTGTTCATCAACCGCCGCGGCTATGCCCCGGTGACGCTGTGCCGGGCCTGCGGGGAACAGATCGCCTGTGACCATTGCGACGCGCGGATGGTTGAGCACCGGTTCCTCAAACGTCTGATGTGCCACCAATGCGGTGAAACCAAACCCATGCCCGAAGTCTGCCCCTCCTGTCAGGTTGAGGGCAAGCTGGCCCCGGTCGGGCCGGGGATCGAACGGCTGGCCGAAGAGGCTGAGGCGACCTTTCCCGAGGCCAAGATTGCGATGCTCAGCTCCGATCTGTTTGGCTCGGCCCGGGCGCTGAAGGCCAAGATCGAAGAGATTGCTGAAGGTGACGCGGATATCGTCATCGGCACGCAACTGGTGGCCAAGGGGCATAACTTTCCCAAGCTGACTTTGGTGGGCGTGATTGATGCCGATCTCAGCCTGCATGGTGCCGACCTGCGCGCGGCGGAACGCACGTTCCAGCTGATGCGGCAGGTGGCTGGGCGCGCGGGCCGGGCGGACAAGCCGGGGCAGGCGCTGTTGCAGACCTTCCAGCCCGAACACCCGGTGATCCGGGCCATTCTCTCGGGCGATGAAGAAGGGTTCTGGAAAACCGAAGCAGCCGGGCGACAGGCCGCGGGCGTGCCGCCTTACGGGCGGATGGCGGGGATCGTGCTGTCGGGCCCCGAGGTCGGGCCGGTGTTCGATATCGGTAATGCGATGGCCCGCTATGATGCCCCTTTGCGCGAAATCGGCGCGCAGGTCTTTGGCCCGGCCCCAGCGCCCATCGCTCGTATCCGAGGGCGACACCGCGTGCGTCTGCTGATCAAGGCCCCCAAAGGTGCGCCGATTCAAGACGCGATTGCCCGCTGGATCGCGCCTTTGCGGCTGAAGGGCGATATCCGGCTGACAGTGGATATTGACCCGCAAAGTTTCTACTGACCTCTGCATAAACGCAGAGCGGCTGTGCACCACCTGCTTGCCCCTCGCCAAAGCGCGAAAATGGGCGTAGAGGGGTCTCATGCTGAAATCCATGCCGCTTTCCGAGGCGCAGAGCCTTCCGTTCTGGCGCCGTCCCGTGACGCTTTTGTTTGTTATGGCGCTGACAATGCCCATCGCGTTCAACGCGTGGAGCGCGCTGTTGAACAACTTCGTCATCGAGGTGGCGAATTTCGATGGTGCGGATATCGGGTTGCTGCATACGGTGCGCGAAATTCCGGGCTTTCTGGCCGTTGGTGTGATCGCGGTCATCCTGTTTGTCCGCGAACAGGTCCTGGCCATGATCTCTTTGATGCTGCTGGGTGTCGCCACCGCCATAACAGCCTGGTTTCCCAGCCTCGGCGGGCTGCTTTTTGTAACGTTGTTCAGCTCAATCGGCTTTCACTATTACGAGACGGTGAACCAGTCCCTGCAACTGCAATGGCTGCCCAAGGACCGTGCGCCGCAGGCACTGGGCTGGTTGGTCGCAATGGGATCGGCGGCGACCTTGGTAGTGTACGGTTTGATCGTGCTAACCTGGGAGAGGTTCGATCTGTCCTACAACACCGTATTCATGGCGGCAGGTGGATTTACTGCCGCGCTGGCGCTGTTGTGTTTGGTCGTGTATCCACAATTCGACTCACCAACGCCACAAACCAAAAAGATCGTGCTGCGCCGCCGTTATTGGCTGTATTATGCGCTGCAATTCATGGCCGGTGCGCGGCGGCAGATCTTTGTGGTCTTTGCGGGTTTCATGATGGTCGAGAAGTTTGGCTTTGAAGTGCACGAGCTGACCAGCCTTTACATGATCAACCTGCTGATAAACATGGCGGCGGCCCCGATGTTGGGTAAGGCTGTCTCGCTGTTTGGTGAACGCCGTACGCTGATCTTCGAATATACTGGTCTGGCCATTGTCTTTGCGGCTTATGGCGGCATCTACTGGTTTGGCTGGGGGGTGGTTTTGGCCGCGATCCTCTATGTGATTGACCACGTGCTGTTTGCGCTGGCGTTGGCGTTGAAGACTTATTTCCAGAAAATCGCAGACCCGGCGGATATTGCGCCGACAGCGGCGGTAGCCTTTACCATCAATCACATCGCGGCCGTGTTCCTGCCGGCGCTGTTGGGCTTGTTGTGGGTCGTGTCACCCGGTGCGGTTTTTGCGCTGGCTGCTGCTATGGCGATAATCTCGCTGACCCTGTCGCTGTTGATCCCGCGCCACCCGGAACCGGGGAATGAGACAGTTCTGTCGAAATACGCCCCGGCCCCGGCGGAATAAGCGCCAACGCTTGACCTTGGCGGGCCTGCGCCATAGGCGCTGTATCAACTGATACACGGAGGCCCCTATGCCCACATTCACCGCGCTTACCACCATGACTGGCAAGAAAGCTGCCGAAGGGCTGGGCGACGCGATGGAGCGTTTGGATCCTGAACCCACTGGCATCGGCGTGTTCGAGGTCGAAGATGGATCGGGCCTGTGGGAGGTCGGCGGCTATTTCACCGAAGCGCCGGACGAAACCGCGCTGGCTGTTCTGGCCGCCGCGTTCGAGGCCAAGCCCTTTGTCGTGTCGGAATTGCCCGATACCGATTGGGTTGCCAATGTGCGCCGCGAACTGGCCCCGGTCGAAGCGGGGCGGTTTTTCGTCTATGGCAGTCACGATGCCGACAAGATGCCCGAAGGGCGCATCCCGCTGCTGATCGAGGCCGCGATGGCGTTTGGAACCGGTCACCATGGCACAACGCTGGGCTGCCTCAAAGCGCTGGATCACTTGCTGGATGGCGGGTTTGCTGCGACCAAAGTGGCCGATATCGGCTGCGGCACTGCAGTTCTGGCCATGGCAGCTGCCAGGGTCTGGGATGGCGTTGTAATCGCCAGCGATATTGACCAGGTCGCTGTTGATGTGGCCGAGGCCAACCTGAAGGCAAACGGAATGTCCGGGCAGGTGAAGTGTATCGAGGCGGCGGGTTTTGATCACCCCGACCTGCAAGCCAGCGCGCCATACGACCTTGTTCTCGCAAATATCCTCAAAGGTCCTTTGGTGGCGTTGTCACCGGAAATAGCAGCGAATCTGCGGGATGGGGGCTATGCTGTTTTGTCGGGAATCCTCAATGAACAGGCCGATGATGTGGTCTCGGTTTATTCACAAAACGGGTTCAATCTGACAAAAAGAGACGAAATTGGTGAATGGACGACGCTAGTCTTAAGCAAACAGGGCGCAATTTAGACCATTTGCAGGAGTTTTCTGGAATTTCGCCTCTTTTTTGTCGCAATCTCTATCTACCGTCATAGCGTGGAAAACGGGGGCGGTTGTTTGGAGGCTGCCATGACAGTAAAACAAGTGGAATTTGATCAGCGCGTAACTCGCCTGAATAAAAAGCACGCCAAGCTCAGCCGTGGCTATCGCGCCACGATGCGCAAAGATGGCCTTGTTGTGATGAAACCGCAGCGCGTAAAGTCCGCGGTTCCGGCAAAGGTTCTTCTGATGTGCCTGTTCGGCTTGTTTGCGTTCAAGACATTCTTAATGACAAGCTTGGGAACATCGGCCTACGAGTTCCGGGTTGATAGCCTTGCGCAAGGGACAACTGTTGAAAAGGCTGGTGCCTGGGTGATGCAGATTGACCCCGTCTCGGAATTTCTGGCAGCCCAGATAGACCGGTTCACGTCTTAGAAACTATCTGAATGAACAAGAAGCGCCGCCCATCTGCAGATGGGCGGCGTTCTTTTTTGCCCCCGAGGGAGAAGAAGGGGCTATGAGTGGTAGGTTTTAAGTCTTACCGACGACCATCTGTCACGACGTCAATATCGCCACGGCACAGACCAATATCTTCCAGTTCGCGATCTGTCAGACCGCTCAGCACGTTACGAGTGACGCGGGCGTCGTTCCATTCAACAACGGCGTTTACGACCGATGCGAAAGTTGCGCCGATACGGCCGACGAGGCCGAACGAGCCAGTGGTGATGCGGGTGGTGTCCAGAGCAGCCATATCCTGTTTCCTTCTGGTTTGAGTTAAGGTCTAGATCATCTGATCTGAGCGGCATTTAGTGATGTCGATTTGACTGTGCAAGTGAGGAAATTGCATGTGTCCTATGCATTTTTTGCAATGCTTCAGAAATCTAAAAAACCGTTAATTTATTGACCATTAGGCGGTTATGAAACGTGTCGAATTCAGGCGTTTCGCTGTCGCAAACTGGCCGTCGTGTCGTCACTGGGACAGGTCTGTCGTTTTTGGACTTTCGGTCAATTCGCTTGGAAAATGTTCATGCTTCGTGCTAATCCGAATGAAAGATCTCAAAAACCCGAGCAGGTCGAGGCAAAACATGCGAATTCTGGGCATTGATCCGGGGCTTCGAACCCTGGGATGGGGCGTCATCGAATCACATGGCAGCCGTCTGAGCCACGTGGCCAACGGGTTATGCAAATCCGACGGCGACGATCTGGGCGAACGCCTGCTGTCTCTGCACAATCAGATTGTCGAGGTCATTGCCGCACATCAACCCGATCAGGCTGCCATCGAACAGACTTTCGTAAACAAGGACGGGGCCGGCACATTGAAACTGGGTCAGGCGCGGGGGGTGGCATTGCTGACCCTGGCGCAAGCCGGGTTGCCGGTGGGGGAATATGCACCAAACCGGGTCAAGAAAACCGTCGTAGGCGTGGGTCATGCCGAAAAACAGCAGGTCCTGCATATGGTGAAACTGCAATTGCCGGGGTGTCAGCCCAAAGGTGCGGACGCGGCGGATGCGCTGGCGATTGCCATCTGTCACTCTTATTACGGCACAGCACCGGGCGCACGGATGAAAGAGGTGAAGGCATGATTGGCAAACTGACAGGGCGACTGGATTACCGCGCCGCAGACCACGTGCTGATTGACGTGCGGGGGGTTGGGTACATCGTCTATTGTTCAGATCGGACAATGGCCGCGCTGCCGGGTGTGGGCGAGGCGGTCTCGATCTACACCGACATGGTCGTGCGTGAGGATCTGATGCAGCTTTACGGGTTCCTGTCGTTGATCGAAAAAGAATGGCACCGGCTGTTGTGTTCGGTTCAGGGCGTCGGTGCCAAGGTTTCACTGGCCATTCTCAGCGCGTTGGGTCCCGATGGGGTCAGCCGGTCGATTGCGCTGGGGGACTGGGGTGCGGTCAAGGCTGCCAAAGGGGTTGGTCCGAAAACGGCGCAACGCATTGTGCTTGACCTCAAGGATAAGGCGCCGGGCGTGATGGCGATGGGCGGCACCGTGACCGAGGCGATGGATGGCCCCGATCTGGATGTTGTCGAACTGTCTGAACCTGCACCAGCGCCCACACGCATGGCGAAACCGGCCTCAGGTTCAGCGGCTGCGTCGGCCGGGGCTTTGTCAGCCCTGTCCAATCTCGGCTATGGACCGTCCGAGGCGGCCTCGGCCGTAGCCGAAGCCGCGGCCAACGATCCTGATGCGGGCGAGGCAAATTTGATCCGCGCGGCGCTCAAGCTGCTTGCTCCGAAAGGGTGATTGAATGGTAGACGCCGATCCCAACCTGCGCCCCGAGCCTTTACCCGAAGACAACGACCGTGCCCTGCGACCGCAGGGGCTGGATGAATTCATCGGGCAGGCTGAAGCCCGCGCCAACCTGCGCATCTTTATCCAATCCGCCCGGCAACGCGGCGAGGCGATGGACCATACCTTGTTTCACGGCCCGCCGGGGTTGGGAAAGACGACACTGGCACAGATTATTGCGCGTGAACTTGGGGTGAATTTCCGCATGACCTCGGGCCCGGTTCTGGCCAAAGCGGGCGATCTGGCGGCAATTCTGACCAATCTGGAAGCGCGCGATGTTTTGTTCATTGACGAAATCCATCGCCTGAACCCCGCTGTCGAAGAGGTCCTGTACCCGGCGATGGAGGATTTCGAACTGGATCTGGTGATCGGCGAAGGCCCCGCTGCACGCACTGTTCGGATCGAGCTGCAGCCCTTTACTCTGGTCGGGGCAACCACCCGGATGGGCTTGCTGACCACCCCGCTGCGCGACCGGTTCGGGATCCCGACGCGGTTGCAGTTCTACACGATCGATGAGCTACACGAGATCGTCACCCGCAACGCCCGCAAACTGGGCGCGCCCGCGGATAATGACGGAGCCCGCGAGATCGCGCGCCGATCACGAGGCACCCCTCGGATTGCGGGTCGGTTGCTGCGTCGAGTGGTGGATTTTGCGATTGTGGAAGGCGACGGTCGAATCTCACGCGAACTGGCGGATGGGGCGCTGACTCGGTTGGGGGTTGATAATCTGGGGCTGGACGGTGCGGACCGGCGATACCTGAAACTGATCGCTGAGAATTACGCGGGTGGTCCGGTTGGGATTGAAACCCTATCCGCCGCATTGTCGGAAAGCCGCGACTCGCTGGAAGAGGTGATTGAGCCATATTTGCTGCAGCAAGGCCTGATCCAACGCACCCCGCGCGGGCGGATGTTGGCGCAAAAAGCGTGGACGCATCTGGGTATGGCGGCCCCCAAAGGCCAAAACGATCTGTTTGGTTGAAGCTTTGGCCCGGAGATTTTATGCCTTCGGCAAGAGTGAACCAGAAAAGATGAAGGGCCAGACGTGACTCCGGAAGAGATCGAGGCGTTGTTTACCCGCGAAAGCGGAGAGTTCCTGTTCGCCAGATGGGGACGTCCCATCGTGCCCATCGTCTTTGGCGTCGAAGACAAGACGCTGGCCGTGGTTAAAGGCGCGTTCGAGGCCGTTGTGGCCCTGTCCGGTCACAAGATGGCGGAAACTGACCCAGAGTTGGGTGCCAATTGCATGGTCTTCTTCTTTCGTGATTGGCAGGAGTTGCTGGAAGTTCCCGATCTGGATCGGCTGATCCCTGATCTGGCACTGCTGGTGGGCCGTCTTGAGGCCGCAGATGCCAATCAGTATCGCATTTTCCGGTTCGAAGACGACGGCGCCATCCGGGCAGCCTTTGTATTCCTGAGGATGGATGAAGAGCTGTCCAATATCCCCGCCGACACTCTGGCGCTCAGCCAGGTGGTGCAGACTATCCTGCTGTGGTCCGACACCGCATTTCGCAACCAATCCCCCTTGGCGGTGGCCGGCGAGGCGACGATCTTGCGGCCGGACATAGCCGAGGTGATCCGGGCGTCCTACGATCCGGTTCTGCCCGGGGCAACGCAGGATGCGTCCCATGCATTGCGGTTGTTTGCCAGGTTTCAACCTCCTCAGTGAAAGGGGTGGCAACCGCGCGGGTTTGGTGCGGCTCGAAAACTCTGCGATCAGGGATGGCTGCCTCAAACAACCACTTTGGCACTGTTCCCTTGGCCGCGGATTCTGACCATTCGATCACCTGTTCTAAAATGTCGCATGTCTCTGAAGCTTAGGGGCAAACTGCTAAATTTTGACGCCGCGATAGGGCTCATTCGAACTTTATCCGGGTCAGGGGATTGCAGGATCGACAGCGCGCATGCATCTCTGAGGCATAGGCGCCTTGCCCGTGCCCTACATTTTTGAGCAAATTGCATGACCGGATCTTTCAGCATGGCCACCGACACGCACGATCACCCGATACACACCTATCCAGTCCGTGTCTATTACGAAGACACCGACATGGGGGGCGTGGTCTATCATGCCAACTATCTGAAATTCATCGAACGCGCCCGGTCTGATTACGTGCGTCAGTTGGGCAATGACCAGAACGCCATGCGTGATGCAGGCATCGTTTGGGTCGTTCGCCGGATCGAAGCGGATTACCTAACCACTGCCAAATTCGAGGACGAGTTGACGGTGGAAACCGAAGTTGTTTCGTTGTCTGGCGTCCGGTTGACGATGGGGCAGCTGATCAAAAGGGGCGAAACCGAGATATTCCGAGCCACGGTAACGGCTGTTTGCATGAATGCGCTGGGCAAGCCGGTACGCCTCCCGGCAGAGATTCGCGCATTGCTGTAACAATTTCCGGGATCAGGGTGGTTCTGTTGGCATTTCGTACCCAACTGCGTTAGCGTTTGGCAAAACAAGGCCAAAACAAACGGCCGTCAGGCAAAAACAAAGAGCAGGTTCATGGAAGCTGAAACGCTGGCGCTGGCGCAGGAGATCGATTTCTCCATGTGGGGGCTATTTGCCCGCGCGACTTTTATCGTCAAACTGGTGATGCTGATGCTGATTATTGCATCGGGCTGGTCTTGGGCGATTATCATTCAAAAGCTGATCAATTATCGGGCCGCTCGGCGTGAAGCTGCGGTATTCGATGAATCCTTCTGGTCGGGTAACCCACTGGACGAGCTGTTTGAACAAATCGGAACGCAACCTGATGGCAGTTCTGAGAAGATTTTTGCCTCGGGCATGATTGAATGGCGCAGATCGCATCGCACGGATGGCGGGTTGATTGCGGGGGCCACCGCGCGGATTGACCGCTCGATGGACGTGGCAATCGCGAAAGAGGCCGAGGGGCTGCAAAAAGGCCTGCCCATTCTCGCCACTGTTGGTTCGACCGCGCCATTTATCGGCCTGTTCGGTACTGTCTGGGGCATCATGAACGCCTTTATCGAGATCGCCGAGCAGCAAAACACCAACCTCGCCGTTGTCGCCCCCGGTATTGCCGAAGCTTTGCTGGCCACCGGTCTGGGCCTGCTGGCTGCGATTCCGGCGGTTATTTTCTACAACAAGCTCAGCGCTGACAGTGATCGGATTGTCGGCGGGTATGAGGCCTTTGCCGACGAGTTCGCCACCATCCTGTCGCGTCAGTTGGACAGCTGATATGGGTGCTGCGGTTCAGCAATCTTCGGGCGGGAACGGGCGCAGACGCGGACGGCGTCGCGGGCGCGCGCAACCAATGGCCGAGATCAACGTGACGCCCTTTGTGGACGTCATGCTGGTGTTGCTGATCATCTTCATGGTGGCAGCGCCGTTGCTGACCGTGGGCGTGCCGGTAGACTTGCCGAAGACCGCCGCCAGTGCCCTGCCTGGCGATAACGAAGAACCTTTGACGGTAACCTTGACCGCTGATGGCCGGGTGCAGATCCAGACCACGGATGTGCTGCGTGAAGAGTTAATTGGCAAGCTGCAGGCCATCGCCGTTGAACGCACCAGCGACCGCGTGTTCCTGAGGGCCGATGGGGCGATCCCCTATGCGCAGGTGATGCAGGTCATGGGCGCGCTGAATGCAGGCGGATTTTCCAATGTGGGCCTTGTGACCGAAACCGGCGGGCCGACGCTGGACGAAGGCGGAGAGTGAGGCCGCGCGGTGGACACCGGCACCAAGATTTCGGCGATTGCCCATGCTGGCCTGATCGGATGGGCCTTGTTTGGCGGCACCTTCCGGTCCGAACCGTTACCTATGGCTGTGCAGGAGGTGTCGGTGATTACGGCTGAGCAATTTGAGGCGATGACTGCACAAAGCGACGCGCCCGAAGTGCCGGTTCCCACCGCATTGCAACAGCCCGAAGCGCCCGAGGAAGAGGTCAGCACCCCAGAACCGGTCGAGGAAGAGCAACCCCGACCCGATGTTACGACACCGGCGGAACCGGAACCCGACCCGGTGCCTGAACCAGTTGAGGCACCGCCCGAACCCGTGGTGATCGAAGAGCCCCCGACCTTGGATCAGCCCGAACCGGTGACCGAGGTTCTACCCGTACCTGAAGGCCCCGAGGCGTTACCGCGCCCGTCAGATATCGTCGCACCGGAACCCGTCGCCCCGCCACCACCGGACGCCCAGCCGGATGATGTGGAGTCCCCCGCGGTGTCATTGGATGAGGGTGCCGAGGTTCAACAGGAACAGCAGGATCAGACCGCCCCGGAAGAGGCCACAGATGTGATTGTGACCGAGGCGGAAGAAACCCAAGAAAACGCCCCACGAACGTCGCCACGCCCAAAAACAAGGCCCAACAGGCCCGCGCCACCGGCCAAGCCCGTCGTGGCTGAGACCGAGGAGACGACACCGCCGGAACCCACAGAACCCGACACAGCCATTGATGATGCGCTGGCCGAGGCGTTGGGGCAGGGCAGTGAACCAATTGGTCCGCCACTCACCGGCGGTGAAAAGGATGCCATGCGGTTGGCTGTGTCGAAGTGTTGGAACATTGGTTCCTTGTCGACAGAAGCTCAGCGAACTGTGGTTGTCGTCGGCTTCTCGCTTTCTCGTGATGGAAAAGTTTCTGGTGGTTTGCGCCTGCTGAGCAGCTCTGGTGGGTCTGCGTCTGCGGCAGATCAGGCCTTTCAAGCTGCTCGGCGCGCGATTCTACGTTGTGGAGCTAAAGGTTACGACTTACCTGCTGACAAGTATGATCAGTGGAAGGATATTGAAATAACATTCAATCCCGAGAGGATGGGGATCAGATGATGAAACTTCTTGCCAGCTTGTTGTTCGGCCTGACGCTATTAACGGCTCCGGCTTTTGCGCAGCTTCGTATTGAACTGGATAACCCAATCATCGAGCCCTTGCCCTTTGCGGTGCCGAACTTCGTACCCGACGGGCCAGCAGCGACGCAATACGCCAATGATCTCTCTCGGGTGATCGCAGACGATCTGATCGGAACCGGGTTGTTTCGCGAGATTTCTTCGGACGCCTTCATCAGCCGGGTCAGCAGCTTTGAGGCTCCTTTGCAGTTCGCGGACTGGAAAGCGATCAATGCCGAGGCGCTGGTAACCGGTGCGGTCAACGTGTCAGGCAACAAACTGACGGTGCGGTTCCGGGTCTGGGATGTGTTCTCGGACAAGGAACTTGGCAACGGTTTGCAGTTTACCGGAACCACCGAGGGCTGGCGGCGCATGGCACATAAGGTGGCCGATCAGGTCTATAGCCGGATTACGGGTGAGGGGGCCTATTTCGACAGCCGCGTGGCCTTTGTGTCCGAGAGCGGGCCCAAAAACCAGCGTCTGAAACGTCTGGCGATCATGGATTACGACGGCGCGAATGTGCAGTATCTGACCGACAGCGCCGCCATCGTGCTGGCCCCGCGCTTTTCACCCACTGGCGACCGGCTTCTTTACACCAGCTATGCAAGCGGCAGCCCGCGCATCTATGTTCTGGATGTCGACCGGGTCCGGCAGACTGAGTTGAACACCCAAGGCGGCACGATGAGCTTTTCGCCGCGGTTCTCTCCGGATGGGCGTTCGATCGTTTATTCGCTGATCCAGGGCGGCAATACCGACCTGTGGAAGATGGATCTGGCGTCGGGGCAAAGCGTGCGCCTGACCAATACGCCGGCAATTGAAACCGCCCCCAGCTATTCGCCGGATGGCACGCGGATCGTGTTCGAAAGCGACCGCTCGGGCACGCCGCAGCTGTACATCATGCCCGCAAACGGGGGCGAGGCCACGCGCATCAGTTTTGGTCAGGGCCGCTATGGCACGCCAGTCTGGTCGCCGCGTGGGGATCTTGTTGCCTTTACTAAGCAGAACAAGGGTCGGTTCCATATTGGCGTCATGCGCGTGGATGGCAGTGAGGAACGCCTTCTGACGTCCTCTTTCCTGGACGAGGGCCCGACCTGGTCACCCAACGGCCGGGTCATCATGTTCACCCGCGAAACGCAGGGCGCAAGCGGCCGGGCAACTCTCTATTCGGTGGATATCTCGGGTCGGAACCTGCGCCCGGTGCGCACCCCCGACGGTGGCAGCGATCCGTCCTGGGGGCCATTGCAGAATTGATCGCGCCAGAGTGTTGGAAAAGTTCACATAAAACCTGCACTGTGGTACAGAGACGGCAATAAACGATAAATCGACGAGGCACTTGAAATGAATGTATTGGGCAAAATCCTGGCTTTGGGCATGCTGAGCGTAATTGCCGCCTGCACCAATAATGATCCATCCGCATTGGGCGGCGGTTTCGGCAATGGTGCGAATGGTGCCATTTCGCCGGGCTCGCCAAGTGATCCGCGCTCACCTGCCTATTTCCAGCAAACCGTTGGGGACCGGGTCCTGTTCTCGGTGGATCAGTCGACATTGACACCGCAGGCGCAGACGGTATTGCAGGGACAGGCCGACTGGTTGCTGGCCAATACGGATTTTGTGGCCACGATCGAAGGTCACGCAGACGAACAGGGCACGCGGGAATACAACCTTGGGCTTGGAGCAAAGCGCGCCAATGCAGCGCGCGAATACCTGATTTCGCGCGGGGTGGCAGGCAATCGTCTGACCACGGTCAGCTATGGCAAGGAACGCCCGATCGAGATTTGCAGCACCGAGGAATGCTATTCCAAAAACCGTCGCGCTGTGACGGTGCTGACTGGTTCAACCTTGGGGTAAGACAATGCGATTTGCAGGATGGGTTTTGGCGGCGGTTGTTGCGACCGCCGGTGTGGCACAAGCGCAGGACCAGCAGACTCTGGCGGATATCCGGCAAGAGTTGACTGTGCTGCATGTAGAAGTTCAGCGTCTGAAGCGCGAGTTCTCGACGACCGGGTCTCCGGCACCGAACCTGTCCGGCAATTCCGTCCTTGAACGCGTCGATGCGATCGAGGCCGAATTGCAGCGCCTGACGCGGCAGACCGAGCAATTGAATCAACGCGTGCAGAATATCGTGACCGATGGCACCAACCGGATCGGCGACATGGAGTTCCGGCTTTGTGAGCTGGAAGCCGGCTGTGAAATCTCGGGTGAACCAACCAGTACCTTGGGCGGCGAAAATACAGCATCCGGTACCACGGTTGTAACACCCTCCAATCCGGTTGCGACCGAACAAGCGGAACTGGCCATCGGGGAACAGGCGGATTTCGATGCCGCCGCACAGGCGCTGGCGGATGGGAACTTTCAGGTCGCTGCTGACCAGTTCGCGCAGTTCGACACGTCTTACCCCGGCAGCCCGCTTGCGTCCGAGGCTAATCTGAAACGCGGACAGGCGCTGGAAGGTCTGGGCGACACACGTGAGGCTGCGCGCGCGTTTCTGGCCAGTTTCACCGGCGATTCCGAAGGTGCCGTCGCGCCTGAGGCACTGTTCGAGCTCGGGGCGGCCCTGGGCCGTCTTGGGCAGACGGATCAGGCTTGCATCACCTTGTCCGAGGTTGGTGTGCGCTTTCCGACTTCGGCCAATGCGTCCCAAGCGACGCAGGAAATGGCATCTCTGGGCTGTTCTTGACCGACAGGGCCGACATTCTTCAATCCGAACTCCGCGCGCGGTTGCCTGAAACGCTGCCGCCGCGATTGGGTGTGGCCGTATCCGGCGGTGGCGATTCGGTTGCATTGATGTACCTGCTGCACGCGATTGCACAGCGTGAAGGGGTCGCGATGCATGTCGCCACCGTGGACCATGGTCTGCGCGCCGGATCGGCGGATGAGGCCGCGCGCGTTGCCGTACAGGCGACACATCTGGGGCTGTCGCATGAAACGCTGCTCTGGCAGGGCTGGGATGGGACAGGAAACCTGCAGGATCAAGCCCGCCAGGCGCGGTATGCTCTGCTGACCAACTGGGCGCATCGCAATGGAATTCCGGCGATTGCGCTGGGCCATACTGCTGACGACCAGGCTGAAACGGTTCTGATGCGTCTGGGCCGGGCGGCGGGAGTGACAGGGCTATCCGGCATGCCCAATTCCCGAGAGCGAAACAGCATCACCCTATTGCGCCCGATGCTGGGCCTCACCCGTCAACAGCTGCGCGACTATCTGACTGAAGCTGGTGTGGATTGGGTCGAAGACCCGTCGAATCACGATCAGCGATTTGATCGAATTAAAGCGCGCGACGCGCTTTTGGGCCTCGGCACGTTGGGGATCTCGGCCGCTTCGCTGGGTCGCGTGGCCGAAAATCTTGCACAAGCCCGTGAGGCGTTGGCGCGTTATACGCAGGAAACCGCCCGTAAAATCACTGTGGTGGATGGCGGTGACATCTGCGTTGACCGTGCAAAGTTTGATGATCTGCCCAACGAAATCCAACGTCGCCTGCTTATTGGCATCATCGCTTGGATTGCAGGGCCGGGTTACCCGCCGCGCGGGTCCGCTGTAGAGCAGGCGGTGGCTGCTGTGGGTGACGGGAAAACGCTGGCTATGGCGGGCTGCCTGCTGACTTGTCAGGAGGATAAAGCGTGGTTTTGCAGAGAGCTAAACGCGGTTGCGCACGAATTTGTCCGGACGCACCAGACCTGGGATAAACGTTGGGTCCTGTCTGGTCCGGCGACAGAAAAAACACAGGTCCGTGCACTGGGTGAGGCCGGATTGCGTCAGGTCTCTGAGTGGCGAACAATGGGCAAACCGCGGCCAGCTTTGTTATCGTCACCGGCGGTGTGGGAGGGGGAAACCTTGCTTTCCGCTCCGCTGGCGGGGTTTTCGAACGGCTGGAGCGCCAATTTCACGCCAGAAAGGCCTGAGTTTTACACTTCTCTTTTATCGCATTGAACATGCTTGAATCATCTCTATTTTAAAGAGCAACACGGCAGACCCCCATCTGCCGATATCTTTTGGGAGAATTTCCTTGGGCAACGCTCGTAATATCGCCTTCTGGGTCGTTCTGTTTCTGCTGATTCTTGCACTGTTCAATCTGTTCAGCGGACCAGGCGGATCGCTTCAGAACAATGAAAGAACTTATTCGGATTTTGTCACCGCTGTTGAAGGTGGTGAGGTCGAGAACGTGACACTGGACGGCGAACAGATTCGGTACACCACGCAAAGCGGTGCAACTTATGTCACCATCAAGCCCGCGGATGCTGAGGTGACCAAGCTTTTGATCGACGAAAACATTCCGGTTCAGGCGGTGAAACAGCAGCAATCCGGGTTCCAGTCGTTCCTGATCACGCTTCTGCCCTTCCTGCTGCTGATCGGTGTCTGGGTCTATTTCATGAACCGGATGCAAGGCGGCGGCAAAGGCGGCGCGATGGGCTTTGGTAAGTCCAAGGCCAAAATGCTGACCGAAAAGCATGGCCGTGTGACCTTTGACGATGTCGCAGGCATCGATGAGGCCAAGGAAGAGCTGGAAGAGATCGTGGAATTCTTGCGTAACCCGCAGAAATTCAGCCGTCTGGGCGGCAAAATTCCTAAAGGCGCGCTGCTGGTTGGCCCTCCGGGTACGGGTAAGACGCTGTTGGCCCGAGCCATTGCCGGCGAGGCGGGTGTTCCGTTCTTCACTATTTCCGGTTCTGATTTCGTTGAGATGTTTGTGGGTGTGGGTGCATCCCGTGTGCGCGACATGTTCGAACAGGCCAAGAAAAACGCACCATGCATCGTGTTTATCGATGAGATCGACGCGGTCGGTCGCCATCGTGGCGCGGGCTATGGCGGCGGCAATGATGAGCGCGAACAAACGCTCAACCAGTTGCTGGTCGAGATGGACGGGTTTGAGGCCAACGAAGGCGTGATCATTCTGGCGGCGACCAACCGTAAAGACGTGCTGGACCCTGCGCTGCTGCGCCCGGGCCGGTTCGACCGCAACGTCACCGTTGGCAATCCTGACATCAAAGGCCGTGAAAAGATCCTGGGCGTACATGCCCGCAAGACCCCGCTGGGCCCCGATGTCGATCTGCGCATCATCGCGCGTGGGACACCAGGTTTCTCGGGTGCTGATCTGGCCAACCTTGTGAACGAGGCCGCGTTGATGGCCGCCCGCGTAGGCCGTCGCTTTGTCACCATGGAGGACTTTGAGAACGCCAAGGACAAGGTGATGATGGGGGCTGAGCGTCGCTCGATGGTGCTGACCCAGGATCAGAAGGAAAAAACCGCCTATCACGAGGCTGGCCACGCCGTTGTCGGCCTGAGCCTTCCGCTGTGTGATCCGGTCTACAAAGCGACGATCATTCCGCGTGGTGGCGCATTGGGTATGGTTGTGTCGCTGCCAGAAATGGACCGTCTGAACTATCACCGCGATGAATGTGAGCAAAAGCTGGCGATGACCATGGCCGGTAAGGCCGCCGAGGTGATCAAATACGGTGAGGACCATGTCTCGAACGGGCCGGCCGGTGACATCATGCAGGCAAGCCAGCTGTCGCGCGCGATGGTGATGCGCTGGGGTATGTCGGACAAGGTCGGCAATATCGACTATGCCGAAGCGCATGATGGGTATTCTGGTAACACCGCCGGGTTCTCGGTCTCAGCGCATACCAAGGAACTGATCGAAGAAGAGGTCAAGCGCCTGATCCAGCAGGGATACGAACGGGCCCATAAAATCCTGTCCGAGCAAGGTGAAGAATGGGAACGTCTGGCGCAAGGTCTGCTGGAATATGAAACGCTGACCGGGGAAGAGATCAAGCGCGTCATGAATGGCGAACCACCCAGCGAAGGTGATGACGAAGGCGACAGCCCGGATGAAGGCAGCGCGCCCAGCGTCACGGCGATCCCGAAAACCAAGGTCAAGAAGACGCCTCCGGACGGAGATATGGAGCCGGAACCTTCGACCTAAGCAAATCAAACCCGGGCAATGCCCGGGTTTTTTCTTTTCATTTAACGGTATTGGTTTTTTATTGGCGCCTAATGCAGGATTGTAAAAGGGGCGAGCGATGCCAGTACTGCGCAAAACGGAATTTGTGGCCGAAGTGGCCTGGTTGGGGCATGTGCCTGCTGGAAAATCGATCCGGGCTTTGCCGGTCGAAAAGCTCGATTTGGGGTTTTCCGGGGAAAAAGACGCTCGGCACGAGGGGGTGAACCGAGCCTCATGCGTTCGAGTGAAAAACCTCTATACCCAAGGTACTGAAATCCGCAATGTGCGCCAATTATCGGTTCTGTCCGTCGAAGAAATTCAGGCAACAGCCCAAGAGATGGGCCTGACGCAGCTGGACCCAACCTTTTTGGGTGTCAGTATCTTGCTGCGGGGCATCCCGGATTTTACCCATGTACCACCGTCCTCGCGGTTGCAGGTGGCCGACGGTCTGACCATCACGGTCGACATGGAAAACCGCCCCTGCGTGTTACCGGGGCGGGAAATTGAATCCGACCAGCCCGGTTATGGCGCAGCATTCAAACCAGCGGCTCAGGGGCGTCGCGGAGTCACGGCATGGGTAGAACGGCCGGGAGAATTGAGGTTGGGGGACAAGATGGCGCTGTTTGTCCCGGATCAGCGCGCTTGGAAGCCATAAAGGTCCGCCGTTTCCAATCAGAAACCGATGAAGTGACGCTACGACGTTTCAAGGCACAATTATGTCGGAATCCATAGTCACCAGTTTGGTACACAACGGTATGGATTGCACAGCACCGACGCGTTGCGTCGGTTTTGCACGGCATTCAACCAGGGACCCTGC
>NZ_JAXHBT010000002.1:0-589548 GCF_042768335.1 Ruegeria meonggei
CAATGAGTTATAAATCGGACATTGAGATTGCGCGCGAGGCGCATAAGAAGCCTATTCAGGAGATTGGGGCCAGGATTGGCATCTCCAGTGATGATTTGCTGCCTTATGGCCACGACAAGGCGAAGGTGAGCCAGGAGTTTATCAACTCGGTTCAGGGTCGTGAGGATGGCAAGCTGGTTTTGGTGACGGCGATCAACCCGACGCCTGCGGGTGAGGGCAAGACCACCACCACCGTAGGTCTGGGCGACGGTCTGAACCGGATCGGCAAGAACGCGATGATCTGTATTCGCGAGGCCTCGCTGGGCCCGAACTTCGGCATGAAGGGCGGCGCTGCGGGGGGTGGCTATGCGCAGGTTGTTCCGATGGAGGACATGAACCTGCACTTCACCGGGGATTTTCACGCCATCACATCCGCCCATTCGCTGCTGTCGGCGATGATCGACAACCATATCTACTGGGGCAATGAATCCGAGATCGACATCCGCCGCGTCGCCTGGCGCCGGGTGGTTGACATGAACGACCGGGCGCTGCGCCAGATCACGGCGTCTCTGGGCGGTGTCAGCAACGGCTTCCCACGTGAAACCGGCTTTGACATCACCGTGGCGTCCGAGGTGATGGCGATCCTGTGTCTGGCCAACGATCTGAAGGACCTGGAAAAACGCCTGGGCGACATCATCGTGGCCTATCGCCGCGACAAGACTGCTGTTTACTGCCGCGATATCAAGGCCGAAGGCGCGATGACCGTGCTGTTGAAGGATGCGATGCAGCCGAACCTGGTGCAGACGCTGGAGAACAACCCGGCCTTTGTCCATGGCGGGCCGTTTGCCAATATCGCGCATGGCTGCAACTCGGTGATTGCCACCAAAACGGCGCTGAAAGTGGCTGATTATGTGGTGACCGAGGCCGGCTTTGGCGCCGATCTGGGCGCTGAAAAGTTCATGAACATCAAGTGCCGCAAGGCGGGCATTGCGCCCTCGGCTGTGGTGCTGGTGGCCACGGTGCGGGCGATGAAGATGAACGGGGGTGTGGCCAAGGCTGATCTGGGCGCGGAAAATACCGACGCGGTCAAAAACGGCTGCGCCAACCTGGGCCGCCATATCGAGAACGTCAAATCCTTTGGTGTGCCGGTTGTGGTTGCGATCAACCACTTTGTCACCGACACCGAGGCCGAAGTACAGGCGGTCCGGGATTACTGTTCCGATCACGGGGTCGAGGCGGTGCTGTCGCGCCACTGGGAGCTGGGGTCCGAAGGCTCGGCACCGCTGGCCGAGAAGGTTGTGGAGATCGTCGAGGGTGGCTCTGCCAACTTTGCGCCGATCTACCCCGATGACATGCCGCTGTTCGAAAAGATCGAGACCATCGCCAAGCGTATTTATCGCGCCGATGAGGTGCTGGCCGACACCAAGATCCGCAACCAGTTGAAGGAATGGGAAGAGGCCGGATATGGCAACCTGCCGGTCTGCATGGCCAAGACGCAGTATTCTTTCTCGACCGATCCGACCCTGCGCGGTGCGCCCACCGGCCACTCGGTTCCGGTGCGCGAGGTACGCCTGAGCGCGGGCGCTGGCTTTATCGTTGTGGTCTGCGGTGAGATCATGACCATGCCGGGCCTGCCGCGCAAACCTGCGGCGGAAAGCATCTGCCTCAATGACGCAGGTGAGATCGAAGGCTTGTTCTAAGCCGCCAGATAAGACATCTCGTGGTCCGGGGGATCCCCGGGCCATGAGGAGACGAACATGCCCACTCTGACACCGCCGCAAGACTGTCTTTCGATGCAGGAGTTGCGGGTTCAGATCGACAGGCTGGACCGCCAGCTGATCGCGATGCTGGTGACCCGCGCAGGCTATATCGACCGCGCGGCGCAGCTGAAACCGGCCGAAGGGCTGCCCGCCCGCATTCCGGATCGCGTCGAAGAGGTGGTGCAGCGCGTGAGGGCGGGCTCGGACGAGCTGGGCATGGACCCGGATCTTGCCGAACAGCTGTGGCGCATATTGATTGACTGGTCGATCGCGCGTGAAGAACGCGTGCTTGGCCCTGACTGAGTGGCTGGGCGCTGATGCGCCTATTCCGGTTTTGACAGAGGGCCGGTTTTTGAAAGAAGGGATCACAGGATGGTAGCCCAGGTTATCGACGGTAAGGCTTTTGCCGCCAAAGTACGCGCGCAGGTGGCCGATCAGGTTGCAAAGCTGAAAGAGCAAAGCGGCATCACCCCCGGTCTGGCGGTGGTTCTGGTGGGCGAAGACCCGGCCAGCCAGGTCTATGTGCGCTCCAAGGGCAAGCAGACCGTTGAGGTCGGCATGAGCTCATACGAGCACAAGCTGGAGGTCGACACGTCCCAGGCGGACCTGCTGGCGCTGATCGACCAGCTGAACGCCGATCCGGCGGTGCATGGCATTCTGGTGCAACTGCCGCTGCCCAAACATCTGAACGAAGATCTGGTGATCAACGCGATCGACCCGGCCAAGGATGTCGACGGGTTCCATATCTCGAATGTCGGCCTGCTGGGCACCGGTCAGAAATCGATGGTGCCCTGCACGCCGCTGGGCTGTCTGATGATGCTGCGCGACCACCATGGGTCGCTGTCGGGGATGGATGCGGTGGTGATTGGCCGCTCGAACATTGTCGGCAAGCCGATGGCGCAGCTGCTGCTGGGCGACAGCTGCACGGTGACCATCGCGCATAGCCGCACCAAGGACCTGCCTGACGTGGTGCGCCGCGCCGACATCGTCATCGCCGCCGTCGGCCGTCCCGAAATGGTGCCCGGAGACTGGATCAAGCCGGGCGCCACGGTCATCGACGTGGGCATCAACCGCATCGACGCGCCGGAAAAAGGCACCAACGAGGACGGCAGCGTCAAAACCCGCCTGGTCGGAGACGTCGATTACGCCAGCGCCGCCCAAACCGCCGGCGCCATCACCCCGGTCCCCGGCGGCGTCGGCCCCATGACCATCGCCTGCCTCCTCGCCAACACCCTCACCGCATGCTGCCGCGCAAACAAACTCCCAGAACCAAAAGGCCTGACCGCATAAGAAAGAGGGTGATGACTTCAGAGTGCCAGATAGCCAATTCCGGCAAACGCAATGAGGCATCCAAGCCATTGAGCAGGCACCATTTCCTCTTTCAGGACCGCCCAGGCCAGCACCACCGTCAGCAACCCGAACACTGAGGCCGTGACAGAGGCGTATTGCGCGTTGGGTAATCCTCCGGCGGCGACCACGCTGAGGATTGCAACCGCGTCCAGCAGGCCCATCACGCATAGTAACGGCAAAGCCCGTCGCCCCGGCCAGACCGGCCTGCGTGTTACTGCGGCGATTGCGGCCAACGTCAGGATGGCCGTCAGACGCCCGAATAGTGAAACGGTGTATTCATTGCTTAGTTCGGTTGCGTATTGCCCTAAGGCAAAGGCCGCTGCAAACCCGATTGCCGCCAGCAGAGACAAGACAATGGTCGGGGCCGGGGCGGGGTAGGATGCCTCGGCCGGGTCAGAGCGAGACGCGACGATCGTCACGCCGACGCCGATTGCGATCACGGCAAGCCAGTGCCAGAGGCTGACGGATGAGCCACGCCAGATCGCCAGAGTAATCGACAGAACCGGATAGCTGGCAACAAGCGGCGCGACGAGCCTGACAGGACCGCGCTGAAAGGCGGCATACATGCTGAGACCGGCCATTAGATAGAACCCGCCTGCGGAGATTGCGTAGAGCACCGCCCTGCCGGACATAGGGCTGAAATCGCCCCAGGCCGCCACCAGACAAAGCTGCAGGAGAGCCCCGAAGATCAGCACCGCCATGAGCGAGGCTATCACGCTGACCGATTGGCTAATGTAGCGGACGGACAGGTCGTGTACCCCCCAACACAGCGCCGCCAGAAGGCCAAGCGCAAGGGCGCTCATGCGCAGATCACTCGGACCGGTTCGGACCCGTGTGCCCTGTGACTGGTCGTAAAAAGTAGTAGCGCCAACATGCCACTGTTGATAAACTTTTTTTCCTGATATGCAATATTATTGACAACGAAGACTCGGAGATTCGACGTATGTCATCAGCATTGGAACAACTTGGCGGCGAAGATCAGCTGCGCGCCCTTGTAGAGTGTTTTTACGACCGCATGGAAGCTGATCCGGCGGTTCATTCCCTGCACAGGCTGCATTTTCGTGGCCATGGGCTGAACCACACGAGGCAAGCGCAGTTCGAATTCCTGAGCGGTTTTTTGGGCGGTCGGGCCTATTACCGAGAACGATTTGGCCACATGGATCTGCGCGATATCCACGCCCATGTGCCCATTCGCGAAGCTGACGCTGAGCTGTGGCTGGAAACCTTTGATGCCGCGTTGGCTGAGTGCGGTCTGCGTGGTCCGATCGTCGACAAGATGCGCGCCACTCTGCGCCGGGTGGCGTTGATGCTGGTCAATGATGTTCCGGATTGGCGGATCGAGGTGGATGCCACACGCGACGGGTCGAACAAATAGGGGCCGCGACATCTGTCACAGCCCCCTGATCTGAATATGTTTTGCGGATCAGATATCCAGTGTGTTGTCCTTTTCCCAGCGGGAGAAATGGGAAACGAACGAGTTCCACTCCTGATGCTTCATCTTCAGGAAGGCGGATGAGAATTCCGCACCCATCATCGCCTTAAGCTCTTTGTCCTTGTCGTATTCACGCAGCGCATCAAGCATGTTCAGCGGCAGCTTTGGCGCGCCGCGGACCTTGTGACCTTCGGCATACATGTCGATGTCCCAGCGCTTGCCCGGGTCGGCCTTGGATCGGATGCCCGACAGGCCTGCAGCGATGATGACAGCCTGCAGCAAATATGGGTTGGTCGCACCGTCCGGCAGGCGCAGCTCAAACCGGCCAGGGCCGGGCACGCGGACCATATGTGTCCGGTTGTTGCCGGTCCATGTCACCGTATTTGGTGCCCATGTTGCGCCTGACATGGTCCGTGGCGCGTTGATGCGCTTATAGCTGTTCACCGTAGGGTTGGTGATTGCCGCCAGCGCGCTGGCATGTTTCATGATCCCGCCCAGGAAATGTTTGCCACGCTCGCCCAGACCTACTTCACCGGTGGGGCCGTCGCCGTCGCCCGCGAATACGTTGGTCTTGGACGCCTTGCCCGGCGCATCCCAGACCGAGATATGGGCGTGGCATCCATTGCCCGTCAGCCCCTCGACCGGTTTAGGCATGAAGGTCGCCCGAAGTCCGTGCTTTTCGGCCACGGACTTGGTCATAAACTTGAAGAACGAGTGTTTGTCAGCGGTGCGCAGAGCATCGTCAAACTCCCAGTTCATCTCGAACTGGCCATTCGCATCCTCGTGGTCGTTCTGATAGGGCCCCCAGCCAAGCTCTAGCATATAGTCGCAGATCTCGCGCACCACATCATAGCGACGCATGACCGCCTGCTGGTCGTAACAGGGTTTCTCGGCGGTATCGAACGGGTCGCTGATCTGTTCGCCATCCGGGGTCAGCAAGAAAAACTCGGCCTCGATGCCGGTTTTCACGTGCATGCCTTCGTCTGCGGCCTCGTCGATCAGACGACGCAGCACGTTGCGGGGAGCTTGGGCGACGTCGTTGCCCTCCATCACACAATTGCCGGCGACCCAAGCGACCTCGGGCTTCCACGGCAATTGAATGACCGAAGAAGGGTCGGGCACGGCCAGCATATCGGGATGGGCCGGTGTCATGTCCAGCCAGGTGGCGAAACCGGCAAAGCCCGCGCCATCTTCCTGCATGTCGGCAATGGCCTGTGCGGGCACCAGTTTAGCCCGCTGTCCACCAAACAGGTCGGTGAACGAGATCATGAAGTATTTGACGCCTTTTTCTTTTGCGAAAGCTGCGAGATCTGTCGTCACGATGGCTTTCCTTTCCCTGTTGATTTTTGGTTTTTCAAAGCAAAACGCGGCCCCCATCCGAGAGCCGCGCGTTATCCGTTCAAAAGCCTTCCTTGCCCGGGTACCAGGTGGTTCCCGCCAGCGGCACCCGCGCCATGGCAGCAGCCTCCATTGTCAGGGCACACAAATCTTCGGGTTCGAGGTTGTGCAGGTGGTTGTGACCGCAGGCACGTGCGATGGTCTGCGCCTCAAGCGTCATGACCTTTAGATAGTTGCGCAACCGCCGCCCGGCGTCGACCGGGTTCAGGCGTGCGGCCAGATCGGGGTCTTGCGTGGTGATCCCGGCCGGGTCCTGACCTTCGTGCCAGTCGTCATAGGCACCTGTCGTGGTGCCCATCTGCTGGTACTCGGTCTCCCATTTGGGGTCGTTGTCACCCAGGGCGACCAGCGCCGCTGTCCCAATCGCCACAGCATCCGCGCCCAGGGCCATGGCCTTGGCCACATCGGCCCCGGTCCGAATGCCGCCCGAGATGATCAGCTGTACCTCGCGGTGTACGCCCAGATCCTGCAGTGCTTGCACGGCAGGACGGATGCAGGACAGCGTGGGCAGGCCGACATGTTCGATGAACACATCCTGCGTGGCGGCGGTGCCGCCCTGCATGCCGTCCATGACAACCACATCGGCCCCGGCCTTTACCGCCAGCGCGGTGTCATAATACGGGCGGGTCGCGCCGACTTTGACATAGATCGGCACCTGCCAGTCGGTGATTTCGCGCAGTTCGAGGATCTTGATTTCCAGATCATCCGGTCCGGTCCAGTCCGGGTGGCGACAGGCCGAGCGTTGGTCGATCCCCTTGGGAAGGGTCCGCATCTCGGCAACCCGGTCGCTGATCTTCTGTCCCAACAGCATACCGCCGCCGCCGGGCTTTGCACCCTGACCAACAACGATCTCAATCGCATCAGCCTTGCGCAGGTCGTTGGGGTTCATCCCATAGCGCGATGGCAGGTATTGATAGACCAGCTTGGTGGAATGTCCGCGTTCTTCCGGGGTCATGCCGCCGTCACCGGTTGTGGTTGAGGTTCCAGCCTCGGACGCGCCCCGGCCCAGAGCCTCTTTGGCCGGGCCAGACAGGGCACCAAAGCTCATACCTGCGATGGTGACGGGAATGTCCAGCTGGATCGGCTTTTTGGCGAAACGCGTACCCAACGTCACCGAAGTGTCGCAGCGTTCGCGATAACCTTCCAACGGATAGCGGCTGACGCTGGCTCCGAGAAACAGCAGATCGTCGAAATGCGGAACCCGGCGTTTGGCGCCGCCACCGCGAATGTCATAAATACCAGTGGCCGCCGCGCGCCGGATTTCGGCGTTAATCGGGTTGGTGAATGTCGCCGACTGGATCGGCAGGGTGCGGGGGATCTGATCGTCCATATCTTTCATACCCTTCTTCCTCAGTAAGCGGCGGCGTTGTCGACGTCAAAATTGTAAAGCTGACGGGCCGAGCCATAGCGTTTGAACTCTTCCGGTTTGGCATCACAGCCCGCGCGGTCCAGCAGATCCTTCAGAATCTCAAGATGTTCGGGGCGCATGTCTTTTTCGATGCAATCAGCGCCCAGACTTTTGACCGAGCCGCGCACGAACAGCCGGGCTTCGTACAGCGAGTCCCCCAGCGCATCGCCCGCGTCGCCGCAAACCACCAGATTTCCCGCCTGCGCCATGAAGGCGGACATATGGCCGATATTGCCGTGCACAACGATGTCGATACCCTTCATCGAGATACCGCAGCGCGAGCTGGCATTTCCCTTGATCACCAGCAATCCACCATGGCCCGTTGCCCCAGCATACTGGCTGGCATCGCCGTTTACGACGACCTGACCGGACATCATGTTTTCGGCCACACCGGGCCCGGCCGAGCCTTCGACCTTGACGGTCGCCTGCTGGTTCATGCCGCCGCAATAATAGCCGGTCGAGCCTTTGACCGTTACTTCGATGGGCGCATCCAGCCCGACCGCAATCGCATGGCTGCCCTTGGGGTTTACAACTTCCCAGCTTGTCTGGTTGGTCGCGGCAGATTGCGCCTGCAGGGCCGAGTTCAGCCCGCGCAGGCCGTTTGCTTCCAGGTCATATGTCTGCATTTCAGGCGGCCTTTTCGTGTGTCGTTGGGCTATCATTGTGTGACCAGAAATACACCGTAGCGGGCTCGGGTTCCCATACGCGAGCCTGCTCGATCCCGGGCAGGTTCACCAGCGCGCGATACTCACTGCCAAAGGCCACATATTGGTCGGTTTCCGCCATAACAGCCGGTTTGCAGGCAATCGGATCACGGACCACGCCAAACCCGTCCTTGGTGCCGACGACAAAAGTGAAGAACCCGTCCAGATCGTCCAGGCTGGATTGCAGCGCCTCGCCCAGGCTGGCACCGTTCATCATCTTCCAGGTCAGGTAGGCGGCACCCACTTCGGTGTCGTTCTCGGTCTGGATGACCACGCCTTCACGGCGCAGCTTGCGGCGCAGCGAGTTGTGGTTCGAAAGTGAGCCGTTGTGAACTAGGCACTGATCAGACCCGGTATTGAACGGGTGCGCGCCCATTGTCGTCACTGCAGATTCAGTGGCCATGCGGGTGTGGCCGATACCGTGGGTGCCACTCATACCGCTTAGGTTAAAGCGAGCGGCCACATCCTTGGGCAGGCCGACCTCTTTGTAAATCTCCAGCATATCGCCACGGCTCATGATCCGGACCGAGGGGCGGATATCGGTCAACGCGGTCCGCGCGGCCTCGAACTGATCAGAGGGCAAGTGCAGAACGGTATGGGTGTCATTGTCCGACTGGGTGATGGTCACACCCAGGACTTTGCCCAGATCCTCGGCCAGCCCTGCAAAATCGGCTTCGGGCGTTGCGGATTGCACGGTCAGCTTGGTCATGCCCAGGGCGTCGGTGCCATAAATGGCAATTCCGGCGCTGTCTGGGCCGCGGTCCGTCATGGTGATCAGCATGTCTGTCAGCATATTGCCCAATTCGGGCGCAAGTGACTGGTCTTTAAGGAATAGTCCGACAATTCCGCACATGGCTGGCAGATCTCCTTGTGTGTTTCGTTATGATTCGACGCTAACAACAAAGCCAGTGAAATACAATAATGACAGGAAAATAATTTTCCTACCATGCAATGGACGCGAGGTTACTTCCGCGCGCCCATTGCTAGGTCTCAGGGCCGGATCAGTATCGTTCCAACTGAGCTTTGACCTTTTCTTCGTCGCCGGTGTGGCGGGCCTTTTCCAGATGCTCGCCTTCGCGGACAAACTGGATGCGATGCCAGCCAATCCAGAAGGCGACCCCTATGATGACCATCAGTACCTCGTAGCCCTGGAAGGGATAGACAGGGCCGACTTCGGCCAGATCGACAGCCCAGCTTGAGTATCCATTTGTAGACATGTCTTTCTCCCTTATTTTGCTGCCGCGCCAGCACGGGCGGCCAATTCTTGTTTGTCAGCTTCGATGATCGCCGCTTTGGCGTCCTCATAGGCGTGGTGTTCCGCGTAATCGAGACCTTGCAGTTCGACCTCTTCCGGGATGCGCAGTACGCCGGCAGCTGCCTGCATTTTCGCCAGAATCCAGCCGGGCAAAAAGCCCAGTACAAAGAACATGATGACCGCACCGGTGATCTGACCCACCGGGTTGATCGTGGCATAGCCTTCATATGGCGAAGACGGGACACCCCACAGAACAAAGCCTGCGATGATCAACCCCACAACACCGGCGTAGCCGTGCACGGCAACAGCGCCTACTGCGTCATCCAGCTTGAACTTGCGCTCGACCCAGTAATGCAGCTTGTAGACGATCACGACACCGATTGCGGCAATGATCATTGCCTGAATCGGATGATACAAATCGTTTCCGGCCGAGGCAGTGATAATTCCGGCTAGCCCGCCCGAGAACGTCCAGAACGCATCACCTTTCGAGATCACATAAGCCGCCATCAGACCGCCCGAAAGTGACATCAGGAAGTTGAAGGTGATCGCCGACAGCGTGGTCGGAGCCAGATAGATGTTGGTCGCTGTCCACGTCACGCCGGTAATCTGACCGTCGATCACTTCGGGCGCGATCACTGGCACGTTGCACGCAGCATAAAATCCCCAAAATCCGGTGTAGATCAGGAAAATTCCGATGGTCAGCAGCCAGGGATTATGTGGTGGGATATCACGCGGTGTGCCGTCTTTGGCAAACTTGCCCAAGCGCGGACCCAATACCATAATCACACCCAGTGCATAACCGCCTGCGATGGCGTGGATAACGCCGGATGCATAAGCATCATGGTACCCCAGGATGCGCACCATCCAGCCACCGTAATGCCACCCCCAGGCAGCATCGATGATCCACCAGACCGAACCGATCATTACTGCGTGGACCCACAAGGCCGAGGATCTGATCCGTTCGATCACGGACCCCGAAACGATCGATGCTGCAGTCCATGAGAACAGCAGGAAAGCGGCCCAAAAGACCCCTGTGATTCTATCACCCAGATTGGTGCCCATCGTGTTGGCCCAAGGCAGATTCGCGGCACCAGCTTCGGTGTCCAGCCCGCCCCAGAACGGAAAGTTTGGAAACGCCCAGTAAATCCACCATCCGAAGAAGAAGAATGTGACCGTCACCAGCGGAATGATCATGATGTTTTTCATCAATGTGTGCATATGGTTACGGGCTCGGCTGGCGCCGACTTCGTACATGCAAAAGCCCACATGGATGAGGAACATAAAGACGACCGTCACCCAGTAATAAAACTCGGTAAATACGGTCGTGAGTGCGTTTAGATTGCCATCCACTTCGTAGTCTCCCTGTTGTTGCAGCTGGAGGTCCCTCTTTGGGGATTTTCCTGCTGGGAAATATTATCAACTCAGGGGACAATTTCAGAGATCACCTGTCAATAGATATGTGGGGCAAACATCTTTGGTGCCCGTGATGTGGTTACGGGTTCGGGCAATATTTACGGTGTTAAATATCTGTAAAACAACAATTAATCGAACCAATCTTACACCGGCTCAGGGTGCGAAAATCGCAGGCAAATATTCCCAACAGGAAAAAAATCTGCACACAAGTGTTGATTTTCAAGTTCACATCAGCCTCAATATGGCCAACAAAAACGATCAACGGGAGACCTGGACCATGGCCATTCTTTGGAGGACGTCTGCCCTTGCGCAGCGACATGCCGAGATCGGCGGCGAGCTTGAGGACTGGAACGGTATGGGGACCGCTTGGTTCTACGATCACAGCCCGGAACGCGCCAAAGCAGATTACGGGGCCATTCGCACCAAGGCGGGTCTGATGGACGTCTCTGGTCTGAAAAAGGTACATCTGGTTGGTGAAGACGCGGCCTATGTCATTGACCGTGTCACCACGCGAAATGTCGAAAAGATCATGCCGGGCCGGTCGACCTATGCCTCGATCCTGAATGCCGAGGGCAAGTTCATCGACGATTGCATCATATATCGCCTGTCGGTGAACACATGGTTGGTGGTGCATGGCACCGGGGCGGGCATGGAACAGTTGACCTCGGTCGCTGCAGGCAAGAACTGTTCGGTGATTTTCGACGACGATATGCATGACATGTCAT
Source organism: Ruegeria meonggei (assembly GCF_042768335.1). Taxonomy (NCBI): domain Bacteria; kingdom Pseudomonadati; phylum Pseudomonadota; class Alphaproteobacteria; order Rhodobacterales; family Roseobacteraceae; genus Ruegeria; species Ruegeria meonggei. The sequence goes on from NZ_JAXHBT010000002.1 coordinate 11,425, forward strand.
TGCAGGGGCCGGTGGCCGTTGATTTTCTGGCCAACCACGTGCCCGGCATTCGCGATCTGGCCTATTTTGGCATTCTGCAGACCAAGCTGTTTGGCTGTCCGGTGATGATCTCGCGGACTGGTTACACCGGTGAACGCGGGTATGAGATCTTCTGTCAGGCCAAACACGCGGTGCATCTGTGGGACAGCATCCTCTCCGAGGGCAAGGATATGGGTATCCAGCCTGTGCAGTTTTCGACCCTCGATCTGTTGCGCACTGAAAGCTATCTTCTGTTCTACCCCGGTGACAATTCCGAAACCTATCCGTTCGATGATGAGACTTGTGGTGATACGCTTTGGGAGCTGGGGCTGGAATTCACCGTCTCACCCGGCAAGACCGGCTTCGTTGGGGCCGAGAACCACTATGCCGCCCAAGGCAAGGAACGGTTCAAGATCTTCGGCGTTGTGCTGGAGGGCACCACCCCGGCGGATGAGGGCGCGGACTTGCTGCAAAATGGCGAAAAAGTCGGTGTTGTCACCTTTGGCATGTGTTCCGAGATCAACGGCCACAATGTAGGCATCGCCCGGATGCCGGTCGCCTGCGCGACGCCAGGAACGGTGCTGACGGTGCGCAACGGTGACGGCACCGAGATTGCCGCCACGGCCGAAGAGATGCCGTTCTACGACAGGGACAAGTCAATCAGAACCGCAAAAGGCTGATAATTTCGGGGGCGTAACGGACACACCGTGGCGCCTTTTTACTATCCGAGGGCACAATGTCAAAGTTCGAATTTCCCAAGTCAATCGCAAGCCGCCCTGTCTGGGGCACGCTAGAGGTTCGCCCGGGCGAACATCACCTCATAATCGCCGAGGCTGAAGGGGCTCAGGCAGTGCTCGACATTGCCACACCGGGGATGATGGCGGCTACGCATATCATCTACATTCCGCGCCACACTGATCATTCGGCCAGGTTGCGGGCGCTGAATCCGGCGCAGTTCTACGAAGGCCCATCTTATGCGGCCGCACTGCAACGCATCCGCCGGGTTCTTGAAGACGCCCATATGGGTCTACAGGTCTATCTGACCGGTACCGAAGGCATGATGGGTCAGGCCATGAACGAAGCGATGGCGGTCGGCATTCCGCATACCGCCATCCAGACCGAGCATCGCGGAGCTATCGGACGCCGAATGCAATGTGTGCATTGCAAAGGCATCACCGAAGATGTTGAGGTTGATCCCTTTGTCTGCGCCCATTGTGGGCTGAACCTGTTTGTTCGCGACCACTACTCACGCCGTTTGGCCGCCTATCAGGGTGTGCGCGTTGATGCCGAAGATCATGGTAACGTGCCCGAGCCAAGGGGGATTTACGAATGAGTGGTGCCGAGAAAATCCAGGTCAAAGTGACCGAAATCACACCGCTGAACGATTTGGTGACACGGTTTCGGTTCGAACGCGTCGATGGCGGACAGTTGCCTACTTTTTCGGGCGGTGCCCATACGGTTGTCGAGATGCACGACGGCCCTGTCACCCGGCTGAACCCGTATTCGCTGATGTCGGACCCGTTCGATCAGTCCTCGTACACTATTTCTGTACGCCGCGACGACGAAGGCCGGGGTGGATCGCTGTTCATGCACCGTCAGGTCAATCTGGGCGATGAGATGACCATCAGCTATCCGGTCAACCTGTTTTCGCTGGATTTGCGGGCGCGCAAACATCTGTTTCTGGCCGGAGGCATCGGCATCACGCCCTTCCTTGCCCAGATCAAACAGCTGGATGTTCTGCACGGCCAATGGGAGCTGCACTATGCCTGCCGTAACCATGCACTGGCGTCTTACGCCGATGATCTGACGGGTCGGTATCCCAACGAAACGCGCCTGTATTACGACGATCAGAACCAGGCCATCGACCTGAAGAACCTGCTGAGCGGCCAGCCTCTTGGCACGCATGTCTATGTCTGCGGACCCAAGGGTATGATCGACTGGGTGCGCAACACCGCAGCGACCGAGGGCTGGCCGGCCGACTGCATCCACTACGAAGAGTTTTTGGCCCCGAAGCCCGGAAAACCGTTCGAGGTTCGCCTGGCGCAATCGGACAAGGTTGTTCATGTGGGTGAAAACGAAAGCCTGCTGGAAGCGATCGAACGTGAAGGTGTGGATGCACCCTATCTGTGCCGCGGCGGGGCATGTGGCCAGTGCGAGACCGTCGTTCTGGATCACGCGGGCAATTTTGTGCACCGCGACCACTGGCTGACCGATGAAGAAAAGGCCGCCGGCAAGAAAATCATGCCCTGCGTATCGCGTTTCGAGGGCAAGACCCTTGTTCTGGACCGCTGAGAGGAAGCCCAACATGACCATTCAATTCAACGACGAATCCTTTCGCGACGACTATACGTTCCACAACTCGGACTGGGCGATCAAACGCTTTCCGTTCCCGTTCCATGAAGACAGCTACATGTACTCGGTGAACATGGAGCAACACCGCGGCGGGCCGAAGGGCTCTGTCTACGAGATGCGGTTTGATGTTGACGAGCATTACGTGTCCGAGATGAAGGACCGTGCGCTGGTTCTGGATCAGGATCCGCTGCGGTGCCAGTCGCTGCCGCATATGACTCTGGCGGGCTGGGATTTGCTGGAACTGATCATGGTCAGTAAATCCGAGGATTATCCCGACCTGTTCGAGCTGCATCGAAACGGCAACCAGTGGCGCTGGATCAACAAGCCGATGGGCATTGATCACAGCTTTACCTTCATGGATGAAACTACGTTGCCGTATGGTCCGATGGAGTACATTACCCGGCAGGCACAGGGTGATTTCGCGGTTCTCGATCAGCGCGACGAGATGCTGTGGATGGACGCCGGCATGGTAACCACACAGGCCGACTGGAGCCTGGATTTCGACATTGGAATGAACTTTTTTGAATGGCATGCGCCAGTACCGAAAGCCCATGAGATGGGTATCTTTCAGCGCGCGCTGAAGTTTCTGCTGAACATTCAGCAAGGAGCGCCTGCGCGCCGGTTGAACTGGACCATGACCGTCAATCCGCTGCTGGATACCAGCCCGGAAAACTACCATGAATGGGGCATTCAAAAGACCACGCTAACACCTGAGAACTTTAGCCAAAAACAGCATTTACGGGTCGAGCTGCAGACTTTTTTTCGCCTGCCGCGATCCAATGCGCTGGTGTTCCCGATCCGGTGTTACCTGTGTAATTTCCAGGACTTGATGACAGTGCCCAAATGGGGCCGCCGCCTGCACCGTGTGATCCGCGATCTGCCCGAGGAACTGGCGACCTATAAAGGTTTCATCGACAACCGGCCGATGATGCTGGATTATCTGAGCCAGTTTGACGACGGTCTGCCTACCTCACCGGGTATCTGGCCGGACTTGGAAACGGAACCGCCCCTGTCAAAATAGGATCCTGCCATGAAGGGCCATGAGTGATGTGACGGAGCCGGACACAAACCTCTGGCGCGTGGCCGCAGATGACCCGGCCCTTCACGACGTACTTGTCCTTGTGCGGGCGGCCTTTCAGGACATGGACGGGCGCATTGATCCACCCTCATCAGTGCATCATCTGACGGTGGACAGCATGCAGGCTCATTGCCGCAAGGGCGGCGAGGTCTGGGCCATAGGGCAGGCCCCTGTCGGGTGCATGTTCCTGACACCCAAACCCACGGCGCTGCATCTGGGCAAACTGGCCGTGCGCGAGGACAGGCGCGGGCACGGCCTGTGTCGGGCATTGGTAGATCACGCGGAACGCCGGGCTATTGTGCTGGGGCTGCCAGCGTTGGAACTGGAAACGCGGGTGGAACTGAACGAAATCCATCGAGTGTTTTCAAGGCTTGGTTTCACCGTCGTCAACACGGGCACACATACGGGTTATACCGAGCCGACCGAGTATCAGCTGCGCAAGGTGATCAGTTCGTCTGCGGATAGCTGATCACAGAAATATAGCGGGCCGGAAGACTGACCAACCGTTCGGGCCCGTGCGGGGCATCAGCGTCAAAGAACAGGGTATCGCCGGGCTTCAGCGGGTAAATCTGATCTCCATGCCGGTAGTCAACTTCGCCTTCCAGCATATAGATTGTCTCAATCCCGCCATGCTGGAATGTTGGGAATACATCGGATTCGACCGTCAGGGTGATCAGGTACGGTTCGACAATCACACCCGATCCGTTCGCTCCGATATGGCCCAATAGGTTGTATTGATGATCAGCGCGGGTGCCTTCACGTTCAAGCTCGACTCCTTCGCCAGCTTTGGTGTGCACGGCCTCGCGGCGTTCTTCGAACTGTCTGAAAAAGCTGGTCAACGGCACGGACAAAGCATCGGCCAACGATTGCAGCGTTGTCAGCGAGGGTGAGGTGTTGCCATTCTCGATCTTGGACAGCATGCCGATTGACAAACCGGTCAGCTGGGCCAGTTCTGCCACTGTGATGTTTTGTTGCTTGCGGAAGGCACGGACTTCGCGCCCGATTGCAACCTCAAGAACTTTTTCTCGTTCACCGGTCCGCACGGAATGCGGATCTTGGGTCAGATTGGTCACCATTTCTGTGTCGTTTTTGGTCAATTTCTTACTTTCAGTGCCTTGCTACACATGTCCAAACTGGTTCCACAAACAGGTGCAGCGTTATACCCATTCCAATTCAGGCTACCTTAGCACCCATTTTTCCTGATAGGAATATTATCATGCTGGCAGAGAAAAGAACGCAGATTGGGTTTTTGCTGTTTGACGGCTTTCCGATGGCGTGCCTGACTTCGGTGATTGAACCCTTGCGGGCTGCGAATGAAATCGCGGGGCAAGCGGCGTTCAGCTGGTCTTTGGTCACCGAGCATGGACAAAAAGTCCGCTCCAGCGCCAGCGTTCGGTTCGAGTCGGAACAGAAACTCTCCGACTGTAAGGGATTTGACATCCTGTTCCTGCTCAGCAGTCCGACCGCTGGGTTCGATACGCCGGGAACAGGCAATGGGGCGCTGCGCAGCCTGGGCCGTCACGGTACGGTTCTGGGCGGGATTAGTGGCGGAGTTTTTCCGCTGGTGCGCTCAGGGGTCATGCAAGGCCATCCGGTATCAGTTCATTGGTGTTACGAGGCCGCATTCGAGGCCGAGTTTCCGGACATGGACGCCCGCAGCGAGGTGATTGTCACAACGGCCAACCGGTATACCGTGTCTGGCGCGGCGGCGGGGTTTGATCTGGCGCTGCACCTGATACAGGACCGGTTGGGCGGGGATGTCGCCCATGAGGTGGCGTGTTGGTTTCAGCACCCAATGATGCGCGGGGCCGGGGTGCGCCAGCAAGTGCCCGAAGCCAACATGCAAGGCACGGGTGAAAGCATGCCGCCGCTGGTGTCCCGCTGTGTCGCGCTGTTTGCGGCAGATATGAGCCAGCCGATTTCAGTCGCCGAGGTGGCGCGGCAGACAGGCGTCACGCCCCGTCAGATCGAAAGGGCCTTCAAACAGGCGACAGGGCAAAGCCCCAGCCACTACTACCGCGCCATGCGCATGAAAGCCGCGCGGCAGATGGTGGTTTATACCAAAGACCCCATACCCGAGATCGCCGCCGCCATCGGCTATGGATCGGTTGCGCCCCTAGTGACGCATTACCGATCCGCCTTTGGGTTAAGTCCAAGCGAGGATCGCCGCCGGATCAACCGGTTTCGGGTCGAGGACAACGCACCGCTGCCCTCGGTCTGACCGGCGCATTATGCGCCGATCGTATTGTCATGGCTTGTTCAGGCCGCAGCGATTTGCCGGGCCTTTTCCACCATAACCTCGGCCTGACGGATCGAGGCATAGTCGATCAGGCGGCCATCCAGCGACACCGCACCCTTGCCCGAGGCTTCGGCCTCGGCCATTGCTTCCAGAATACGCTGGGCTTTGGTAACTTCGGCGTTCCCGGGGGACATGACCTGATTGGCCAGTTCAATCTGGCTGGGGTGTATTGCCCATTTGCCTTCACAGCCCAGAACTGCGGCCCTTTTGGCGGCAGCCTTATAGCCTTCGGGGTCCTGAAAATCACCAAATGGACCGTCGATTGGGCGCAGACCGTTTGCCCGGGCGGCCACTACCAAGCGCGCCAGCGCGTAGTGCCACATGTCGCCCCAATGGGTGGCGCGGTTGGCCTCGCCATCTGGGTCAGTTAGGACCGCGTAGTCCGGGTTCACGCCGCCAATGATAGTAGTACGCGCGCGGGTCGAGGCCGCATAATCCGCAACTCCAAAATGCAGGCTTTCATTGCGTTTTGACGCGCCTGCGATTTCGGTGACGTTTTGCATGCCCAGGGCAGTTTCGATGATATGTTCGAACCCGATGCGTTTCTTGTAACCCTTTGCGTCCTCGATCTGTGTGACCATCATGTCGACGGCATAGACGTCAGCGGCGGTGCCAACTTTGGGGATCATGATCAGGTCCAGACGTGCGCCAGCCTGTTCCACCACATCGACCACATCGCGGTACATGTAATGTGTATCCAGCCCGTTGATGCGCACCGACATGGTTTTGTCGCCCCAGTCGATATCATTCAGCGCCTCAATGATGTTCTTGCGCGCCTGTTCTTTTTCGTCCGGCGCGACAGCGTCTTCCAGATCAAGAAAGATCACGTCCACATCCGATTGCGCCGCCTTTTCGAACATGCCGGGCTGGCTGCCGGGTACGGCCAGCTCGCTGCGGTTGAGGCGGGCGGGGGCTTGGTCGATGGAATGAAAGCTCATGGTGTTTGGGTCCTTCGTCTTACAGGTTTGGATAGAGCGGGAATTTGGCGCAGAGGTTTGCGACCTCGGCCTTGACCTTGGCTTCGACGGCGGTGTTGCCGTCTTCGCCATTGGCGGCCAGGCCGTCGACCACCTCGATGATCCAGTCGGCGATTTGGCGGAACTCAGCCTCACCGAACCCACGGGTGGTGCCGGCGGGCGACCCCAGGCGGATGCCGCTGGTGACGGTTGGCTTTTCCGGGTCAAACGGCACGCCATTCTTGTTGCAGGTGATATGCGCTCGGCCCAAAGCCTTGTCGACGATGTTGCCGGTCACGCCTTTGGGTCGCAGATCGACCAGCACGACATGGGTGTCGGTGCCATGAGTAACCGTATCCAGACCGCCCTTGATCAGCTGATCCGAAAGCGCCTGCGCGTTGGTCACGACCTGTTTGATATAGTCCTTGAACTCGGGCCGCAGCGCCTCGCCAAAGGCCACGGCCTTGGCCGCGATCACATGCATCAGCGGGCCGCCCTGAATGCCCGGGAAAATCGCTGAATTCACTTTCTTAGCGATATCTTCATCATTGGTCAGGATCATGCCCCCACGTGGGCCGCGCAGGGTCTTGTGCGTGGTGGTGGTCGCCACATGCGCATGCGGGAAGGGGCTGGGGTGTTCGCCTGCTGCCACCAGACCGGCGAAATGCGCCATGTCCACGTGCAGATAGGCACCGACCATGTCGGCAATTTCGCGCATGCGGGCAAAGTCGATCTGGCGCGGGATGGCCGAGCCTCCGGCGATGATCAGCTTGGGGCTATGCTCTTTGGCCAGCGCCTCGACCTGGTCATAGTCCAGCATGTTGTCTTCTTTGCGCACGCCGTATTGCACGGCGTTGAACCACTTGCCCGACTGGTTCGGGCGCGCGCCATGGGTCAGGTGGCCACCGGCGTCCAGGCTCATGCCCAGAATGGTATCGCCGGGCTGGATCAGCGCCTGAAACACGCCCTGGTTGGCCTGGCTGCCCGAGTTTGGTTGGACGTTGGCAAAGCCACAGCCAAAAAGTTCCTTGGCCCGGTCGATGGCCAGGTTTTCGGCGACATCGACGAACTGGCAACCGCCATAATAACGCCGACCGGGATAGCCTTCGGCGTATTTGTTGGTCATCACTGAACCCTGCGCCTGCATCACGGCGGCCGAGACGATGTTCTCGGACGCGATCAACTCGATCTCGTCGCGCTGGCGGCCCAGCTCGGATGTGATCGAGCCGAACAGCTCGGGGTCGCGCTCAGACAGGGACTGGGTGAAAAAACCGTCACGTCGATGGGGGGCATTCACGTCGAAACTCCTTGCTAATGGTCAACCGGTCCAGCCGAGGCCGGCCGAGATGGCGTTCATGGATTGCAAAAGCGGCACCGGAACGGTTCCTACCTGCGGGTCAGTGCGGGACTGGCGCAGCAGATCGACCTGCAGCGTATGAATACGGGCTAACTCGGCTCGTTTGCGATCAAACCTTTCGCACAGGCGCGGAAAGCGGTGGCCGATAGCCTGACCGCCGATCAGGAACTGCACGGCGGTACAGGCATTGGCGTGCTCTGCGGTAATGGCCCCGAAAATGCGGGCGCGAATGTCGGAATCCTGCACCAGTCCTGCGTATTGCTCGGCCAGCGCCAGATCGGTTTGATAGAGCGATTTCTCCATCTCATCGACGGCCAGCCGGAACAGGCGCGAATGCCGGAACAGATCCTGCAACACCTCGTCGCCACGTGCGCCGCGAAACTTGCGAAAGCTGACCATTGCCGCGCCAAACCCGTACCAGCCGGTGATCAGATGGCGGTTCTGCGACCAGGCAAAAACCCAGGGAATGGCCCGCAGATCGTCCAGACTGGCCGCTCCGAACCGGCGGGTCGGGCGCGATCCGATTTTCAGGCGTGCCAATTCTTCAACCGGGCTAGCCTGTTGGAAGTAATCCAGAAACCCCGGCATCTGCAGCAATGAGACATAAGCCGTTTGCGACAGTTCGGACAATGCATCCAGCGCGTCGTCGAATTCTGGGCGGGCAGGGGTTTCTGCCCGATTGGCGCTGTGGCGCAGCGTGCTGGAGAGCAGCAGTTCCAGATGCGCCGCTGCCGTGCCCCGGTTGGCATACTTGGCCGAGACGACCTCGCCCTGTTCGGTCACGCGCAAACGCCCGGCGATCGTGCCGCTGGGCTGCGCGGCGATGGCGCGGCCAGTGGGTGCACCTCCTCGGCTGACCGAGCCACCCCGCCCGTGGAAGAACGCCGCGCGAAAGCCCTGAGACGCCAGGGCCGACACGATCCGACGCTGGGCGCGTTCAAGTTCCCAGGTCGAGCAGAAATAGCCGCCATCCTTGCCGCTGTCGGAATAGCCCAGCATTACCTCGATCATTGTGCCGCCGGTCTTGAGGCTGCGGCGGGCGAGGGGCACATTCAGAACATCCAGCAGGATTGCTGGGGCATTGCGCAGATCAGCAATGGTTTCAAACAGCGGTACCACCGAGATATCCAATGTCTCGGACCCGAACCCAGCATAGCGCGCCAGCAAGTAGACGCCCAGAATGTCATCGGCGGAACGGGTCATCGAGAGGATGAAGGGCCCCATAGCCTTGGGGTCGGGGCCCGTACGCGCAGCATACACGAGGGACAGAAGGGCCAGCAATTCCTGGGCCTGGTCACTTAAGTCATCGCGCGGGTGGTATTTCAGGTTTTGGTTGGCCAGTTCGGCGCGCAGGCGGGCGGACCATTGGGGTGATCCATAATCAGGGACCGAACCGGATAGGGCCCAGATCTCGGCCAGAACATTGGTTGTCACGGTCGAATTTTGGCGGATGTCCAGCGTTGCGGTACGGAACCCGAATACGGATGCCGCCCGGCGCAGTGGCCGGATATGTCGCTGGGCCAGGATATCGGCGTCGACGGCGCACAGGGCCGCGTCCAACGCATCCAAGTCACTCTCAAACTGCGAGATATGATCGTACCCGTCCTCGGTTAACCGTCGGCGCACTGCGCTGAGCGCCTGCCGGAATGGCTCATTAGGATTGCGGGTGTCGTCTGGCACATAGTCAATGATCGCCTGCAACCGCGCGGCATGGGGGGTGGGCAGAGGCAGGATCAAAGCGCTGATGCTCAGCCGCCCCGCAGCTTGGTCAAGGGTCCGCGCATAAAGATCAAGCGCTGTCTCGCGCCCACGTTGCAGGGCGAGGGCGGTCATCTCGGTGGTGACGTTGGGGTTGCCATCGCGGTCGCCACCGATCCAGCTGTGAAAGCGAATATTTGGCGTCACCGGCAGAGTCTGACCCAGAACCTGCAGACAGGCCTGATCGAACCGGCCCATCACCTGCGGTACCGCGTCAAAGATCGCGTCGCGAAAAAACTGCAGGCCCCACTCGATCTCGTCGTGCAGGCTGGGGCGGGACAGGCGCAATTCACCGGTTAGCCACAGCAGGTCGATCTCACCCTCCAGACCGGACAGCAGTTCCGCCCTTTCCGTCGGGGTCCATCGCTGGGTTTCCAGGCTTACAAGAGTGCGATAGATGCGGCGGTGAATTTCCAGAACGGTGACGCGCTTGGCCTCGGTCGGATGCGCCGTCAGGGTGGGTCCGGCCAGAAGTTCACTAGCCAGCTTTTCGGTTTGACCGATGCTTGGCGCCAGATCTGACAGAGCTTGGGCAAAACCACCTTCGACGGCCTCGGGCCCATTGTTGGTTTCGGTTAGGCGGCGGTTCCGGACCTCGGCGTTTTCGTCGATGATGCGCAAAATCTGGAACCAGATCGAAAGCGCCTGAAGATACGGCGTTGCGGCCGGGCCTGTGGGGACAGGCGCCAACGGCGCAGCCTCGGCCCAACTTGCGACATGAGGCGCGCGCTTCAACAAAATGTTGTGCCACAGTGTCCACAATTCATCCCGCAACCCGTCGGCATAGACCGATGGGCCGGGCGTAGCTTGGGTATCCCGGGCCAGAGATTGCATCAGATCACCCGATCCCGTGGCGCGCGACCGGCAAAGAAGTCACCCAGATTGTCCAGAACGCGAAAACCCATCGCCTCGCGTGCTTCGCGGGTTGCGCTGCCCAGATGAGGCAGCATCACCAGATTGTCGCATTGCAGAAGATCGGGGCTGATGCGGGGCTCGCCGTCAAAGACATCCAGTGCCGCACCACCGATCATTTCAAACATCAGGGCCTGGATCAGCGCCCATTCGTCGATCACCTCACCGCGCGCGGTGTTGATCAGAAAGGCGTCGGGTTTCATCAGGTTCAGCCGACGGGCATTGATCAGGTTTCGGTTCGCCGCCCCGCCGGGGCAGTGCAAGGAGACAAAATCACACTGTGGCAGCAGGTCGTCCACCGAATCCACCTGTGTGGCATTGCACTGCTGCAGCAGTTCGGGCTCCACGCGGCTGCGGTTCTGCACCACGATCTTCATGCCAAAGCCGTGATGTGCACGGCGAGCCATTTGCTGGCCGATGCGGCCGAACCCGATGATGCCCAGCGTCTTTCCGCTGACCTTGGTGCCGACCAGATGTGTGGGCCGCCACCCCGTCCAGTTGCCCGAGCGCAACTCTCGCTCGCCCTCGCCCGCGCGGCGCGCGACCATCAACAGCAGGGTCATAGCGATATCAGCGGTGCATTCGGACAGAACGTCCGGCGTATTGGTGACCGTCATGCCCAATTCGCGCGCCGAAGGCTCGCAGATATGGCTGTAGCCGACGCCGTAATTTGCAATGATTTTGGTCTGTGCGCCGTCGACGTCCAGCGCCTCGGCATTCAGGGTGTCTGTGACAGTCGGCAGCACCGCGTCATAGCGTTTTAGCGCATCGCGGATATCTGCCGGGGACATCGGTTTGTCCCCGGTATTGAGCACGGTGTCATAGTTTTCGGCCAGCTGCGCCTCGACGGCAGCAGGCCAGCGACGGGTAACAAGGACCGAAGGTTTGACCATTACGCAGCCTTTCTCATGACGCGGGCGATGGTTTCGCCGATGACAGCCGGGTTTTCAGCGACCGTGACACCGGCAGCCGACAGGATTTCCACCTTTTCTGAAGCACTCTCACCAAAAGCTGAGATGATCGCGCCCGCATGACCCATCGTCCGGCCCTTAGGTGCGGTCAGACCCGCGACATAAGCAATCACGGGTTTTGAGATGTGATCGCGGATGTATTCCGCAGCCTCAGCTTCTTGTGGGCCGCCGATCTCACCGATCATGGCGATAACCTCGGTGTCTTCGTCCCATTCAAACCTTTCCAGAATATCGCGGAACGAAGATCCGTTGATCGGGTCTCCGCCAATGCCGACGCTGGTCGAAACACCGATACCGCGCTCTTTCAGTTGTGCTGCGGCTTCATAGCCCAGCGTGCCCGAGCGGCCGATGATACCGACGTTGCCAGGTAGATAGATGTGGCCCGGCATGATCCCCAGCAGCGCTTTGCCGGGGCTGATGGTTCCGGCACAGTTTGGGCCGGTCAGAACCATTCGCTTATCCTTGGGATAGCGGTACATGTAGCGTTTGACCCGGATCATGTCCTGCGCCGGGATGCCGTCGGTGATGCACACGCAATAGCGGATGCCCGCGTCTGCGGCCTCCATGATCGAATCCGCTGCAAACGGGGGCGGGACAAACACAAGGCTGGCTTCGGCGCCGGTGGTCTCAACGGCCTGTTTGACGGTGTCGAACACCGGAACGCCTTCGACGGTTTCACCGCCTTTGCCGGGAACAACACCGCCGACAACATTGGTGCCGTAATTGAGCATGTCCATGGTGTGGAATCGCGCCATACGTCCGGTGATGCCCTGAACGATTACGCGAGTGTCGCGGTCGAGGAGAATACTCATTACACAGCCCTCATTTTGGTGTTTTGAGTCAAATCGCTTTTCCACGCACCCACGGCGCGCTCAGCGGCCTCCATCAGGGTGGTGGCGCGGATGATCGGCAGGCCGGACTGGGCCAGGATTTTCTGACCTTCCTCCACATTCGTACCAGCCAGGCGCACGACGACGGGCAGTTCGATCTGCAGTTCCCGCAGCGCCTGAACGACCCCTTCGGCCACCCAGTCACAGCGATTGATACCCGCAAAAATGTTGACCAGAACCGCCTGCACGTTGTCGTCAGACAGCACCAGCCGGAAGGCCTTGGCCACACGTTCTGGTGAGGCGCCGCCTCCGATATCCAGGAAATTGGCGGGTTCGCCACCGGCCAGTTTGATCGTGTCCATCGTGGCCATAGCCAGACCGGCACCGTTCACGATGCAGCCGATATTGCCGTCCAGACCGACATAAGACAGACCGCGATCCGCCGCCCTGCTTTCACGCGGGTCTTCCTGACTTTTGTCGCGCAATTCCGAGATCTGGGGGTGCCTAAAAAGTGCGTTGTCGTCAAAGCTCATCTTGGCATCCAGTGCCAAAACGCGGTCGTCACCCGTGACAACCAAGGGGTTGATTTCCACCATGGTTGCATCCAACTCGCTGAAGGCGGCATAGCAGCCTTGCAACGTCCGGACCATTTGTTGAACCAGGCGGGGTTCCAGCCCTAGGTTGAAGGCAATCTCGCGCGCCTGAAACTCTTGCAGGCCGACGGCGGGTTCGACGATGGAACGTACGATGCTGCTGGGACGCTCGGCCGAGATTTCCTCAATCTCCATCCCGCCTTCGGACGAGGCGACGATCATCACCCTTTGGCTGGACCGATCCAGCACAAAGCCCAGATAAATCTCGCGGTCGATGGGCACAGCAAATTCAACATAGACACGGTAGATGCCTTTGCCTTCCGGGCCGGTTTGATGCGTCACCAGCTTGCGGCCGAACATCTCGTCGCAGGCGCTATGGATCTCGTTTTCGGTATTGCACAGCTTGACGCCACCGGCCTTGCCGCGGCCCCCCGCATGAACCTGCGCCTTTACAATCCACTTGTCGCCGCCCAACTCGCGGGCGCGATAGGCTGCCTGTTCCGGGCTATAGGCCAATGCGCCCGACGGTACGGCGACACCGAAATTCGAAAGAACCTCTTTCGCCTGATACTCATGAATGTCCATCTGCATTCCTCCTGTTGATGCAGCGCGATTACGCGGCGATCGATGTGCCGTAGCGGCTTTCGAGCAGCGCCTCGATTTCTTCGAAATCCACCCGACCGCCCAGCTCACGCAGGGCTTCGGCGAACAAGCGCACGATGCGGCTGACGGCCTGACGATTCAGTTGGTTGAGAATTCCAATGCGCACCTGTACTGGCGCGCTGAGCGTTGGCCAGATGCCAAAACCACGGGCCCGGCAGTTTTGCACCAGCTCCATTTCGCGCCCGGCCAGTTCAGGGGGCAGGTTCAACACTACGAGGCTGGGCATATCCGATGTCACCTCGCATCCCAATGCGGTTACCGCGTCGCGCAGGACCTTTTCGTGAGTCCGGTAAGACGACGACCGCTTGGTCAGCCCCTCTTGCAGGGTCAGGCGTAGTGCTTCGTGGAAGGCGGCGACGGCATATCCGGAATGGGTTCGGTGATAGGTGCCTTTTTCCACGTCCTTTCCATCGACGATGCCCCAGTGGCGGGCTTCAAAAATAGGGTTGTGGACATAGCTGTAAGCGCCGGATGATTTCAGGCTGTCGATATAGGCGTCTGTGAAACTGACAGGCGCATAGGTCAGCGGCAAACAGCACAGGCCCTTTTGCGGGCAAGAGGCCCAGCCGACAATGCCGGGAAAATCATCAATGCAAAAATCTTCTGCGCCAAGCGAAGATACCGCGTCGATCAGACCCATGGCATTGTGTTGCGTACAGGCATCCGAGAATCCGCGCAGATCATTGACCCGGCCCGAGCCGGTTTCCCAATGTGCCATGAAAGCCCATTTTGGTTTGTGTTCGGCCAGTGCCGCCGCAACCACTTCTCTGGTGACCGTCTGGCCGTGCGGGATTTCGATGACGGTGACGCTTGCGGCTTGCGGGTCCAGCGGGTTGGCCGTGTGTTCCAGTGGCGTTGCGGCCTTGATCCTGAGGGTTAGCGCGTCGATCCCAGAGAATGTGCCATTTGAAAATGCCACGACCTTGTCGCCGGGCATGACGGCGGAAAACATCGCGTCCAGCCCGCTCCAACCGGTCCCGGCGACTGCGAAGGTGTAGGTGTTGTCGGTGCCCCAGATTTCGCGCAGCATATGCTTGCATTCGATCATGCCACGCAGAACATCGCCCTGCATATGATCCGCAACCCCGGCGCTGGAAAACGCGTGTAACACACGGGCATCGGTATTGCCCGGTCCGGGACCTGCCGCCAGCGTCTCGGGAATCTCGAGCGGGGCATAAATCTGGAAAGTCATGTGCGATCCTCCTCAATCGTCGGGGTGGCAACCCACGCCCAAACATCGCGTTGAGGATCAGAAAAGCGTTGCTTGCGTCAGTACGCAACGTAACTTACTACTGCTTTAGGGCATCTATTTGGATGGGGAAAAACCTACCCAATTAGGCAAGAATACCGAAGTATACCGAAAAAGCACCCATTCTTTTGGGTAGTAGGTTTAAATTTTGGGCGTAAAAACAATGACCGAGCCTTTGCACCATCCGATTGACGTTATGCTGGCAGACAACAACCCGTTGGTTCTTTCGGCGATGTCAGAGATTTTTGAACGCGATCCGCGATTCTCTTTGGTGGCGACCTCAGCCACGGCCGAAGGGTTTCTGGGCGCAGTGATGCGCGTGCCGGTTCAGGTCTGCGTAATTGCCTGGACTTTGCCTGTTCTGGGCGCGGCCAAACTGATCGAGGTTCTGCGCGAACAGGAAAACGCACCTCGCTTTGTTGTTTATGGCGATGTCGCGGGTGACGTGCCGCGTTTGGCGATGCAGGCTGGCGCGGCCGGGTTCTCGCCGCGCTCGGGCGAGGTCGAGGACCTGTTGGAGACCTGCGCCGAGGTCGCAGCTGGGAAAATGGTGTTCCCGTTCATCGATGTGCGTAAGATGCAGCAGGATCCGATCCACAACCTGTCTCGCAAAGAGCGCGAGATCCTTTTGGCATTATCCAAGGGCATGTCGAACCGCGAGTTGTCCAAAGACCTGCAGATTTCGACCAACACGGTAAAATTTCACCTGTCCAACATTTATGAGAAATTGTCGGTCAAGAACCGTGCGCAGGCCATCGCGTATTTCTATTCGTCCCAATCTACGTCGGAATAGTCCCGTGGGTTGGGGGCAGGGGTCAGTTCAGCATCCTGCGCGCGACATCTTCCAGAAGGTCATGCAGATCGAACTCCTGACCCTTTTCGGCAAGACCCTGCTCGCGCAGGATGAAGGACAGCCCGTGAACAAAGCTCCATAACAGGAACCCCCGACGGCGGACTTCTTCGGTGATTCCCGGCTCATCCAAGCATTTTGCGATCTCGGTCAGCAGGATGTTGAAGCTCTGCTGCCCCCCTTCCTCAAGCCGGGGGTCGGCGATCCGGTCTGTGAAGCCGCCGAATTTCAGGCTAAATATACCAGGCTCGCGCAGGGCGAAGGATACGTATTCCATTCCTATCGCGGTCACGCGCTCGGGTGATCCCTCGGGTATACCCTCCAACGCGGCCAACATTCTGGTCCGATGCCGGAGCATCCCTTCCAAAACTGCAGCGACCAGCATTTCAGTCTTGTTTTTAAAGTGCTTATAGGGCGCGGCCGTAGACACCCCGGCCAACCTGCACGCATCGGAAACCGAAAAGCTATCGGGCCCTTTTTCCTCGACCAGTTGGCGCGTCGCTTCGATCAGGGCAGCACGAAGGTCCCCATGATGATAGGTCTTCTTGCCAGTCGTCCGGGGCTGTGATCCGGCGTCATAGTCTTGGTTCTTTTGGCCATTGCTCATGATCCAAGATGTTGCAGATCACGTATACCTTGTCAAAGTAAGAAATTCTAACATATGTTAGAGATGCTAACTTTATGAGGTTGCCGCATGCCAAATTCTGAAAACGACATCGCTGCGAATGACAAGCCGCGCTTGGCGTCCCGACTGTTTCGCGGGGGCGTTCGGCTGGGGCTGACCGTTAGTGTCATCGCTGTCGCCGCGGGGACCGTGTATTTCGGCGCGTCCGAGCTGTCGCGCCGCGCGAATGCCGTTCCGGCACCAGATGCAGCGGCCGTGACCCCGGTGTCGGTGACGCCGATCCGGCAGGAAAGCTCTTACTTGGTGGATCGCGTCTTTATCGGCCAGGTCGAGCCTAAACGCGCAGCCGATATCTCATTTGAACTGAACGGAACGCTTAGCGATATTATGGTGGATGAGGGCGACGAAGTGGACCGGGGTCAGCTTTTGGCAACGTTGGATATCGCTTTGTTGGAGGTCGAGCGGGATCGCTTGACGGCGTCGCGCGATGCCATTGCGGCGCAGCTTGTGTTTGCCCAGAAGACCGTCAAACGTAACGCCAAGTTGATCGAGCAGGGATTTACCAGCCAGGCTCGATTGGATGAGGCCATAGCGCTGCAGGACGAATTGCTGTCCAAGATGGGCGAACTTGACGCCGCCCTGCGTGATGTCACTGTTCGGATAGAAAAATCCAGCATTAAGGCGCCGTTCGCAGGCCGAATTACCACCCGACATGTAGATGGTGGCGAGACATTGCGGTCCGGTGACCTGGTGCTGGGTATGGTTGAAATCGTTTCGCCGCAGGTCCGAATCGGCATCCCGCTGGATATTGATCCTGCGCTGTTGTCTGACGTTCAGATCGAAATAGCTGGCGAAAGCTTCCATGCGCAGCTTGATACATTGCGCCCCGATATTGATCCGCTGACCCGGACGCGGACCGCGGTGTTTGACCTGAAGGATGGGCTGAGGGTCACGTTTGGACAGACAGCCCGCGTGCATATCAATGATCCGGTGGAAAGCGACGGGACATGGGTGCCTACAACTTCGTTGAAAGAAGGGAGCCGGGGTCAATGGACCTTGTTGGTTGCGGACACACAGAAAACAGTCCGCGTGGCAACGGTCGAGGTGCTGCATGCCGAGAATGAACGGGTTTTTGTCCGCGGCGAGTTTCCCGAGGGCACCGTCCTGATCGATCAGGGACCACAACGCGTGACAGTTGGTCAGCACGTTGCCTTTGACTCTCAGAAGTGACGGGGAAGATCATGGAAACGCTTACCTTTCGCCACCCAAGACTTGTTGCGCTGATCATCCTGGTTCTGGTGTCAGCGGGGTTGTCTTCGTTCCTGTCACTGGGGCGGCAAGAAGACCCAACCATCACCAATCTTTTTGCAACCGTTACGACACAGTTTCCTGGCGCAGATCCGGAACGAGTCGAGGCCCTGGTCACTGCCGAAATAGAAGAAGAGTTGCGCAAGATCGCTGAGGTCGACGAAGTCAGCTCGGTCTCACGCTCTGGCGTGTCGGTGGTGTCGGTCGAATTGCTTGAAACATTGGACGAGGCCGCAATCGAACAGGTATGGGCCGAAGCCCGGGATGCCGTCGACGATGCGCAGCAGAACTTCCCCGCTGGTGTTCTGCCGCCCGAGTTCGATGCAGAAGGCATCTCTGCCTATTCGGCTGTTATCGCAGTGGCGGCGGACAGTCCCACTTATCCGGTCACTTTGCTGTCGCGTCATGCCGAAGGCTTGGGCGACAGGTTGCGTGCCATTCCCAGCACGCGTGCCGTCGATTATTTTGGCCAACCCGAAGAAGAGGTTCTGGTCAGCGTCGATATGGACAAGGCAGCGGCGCTAGGGCTGAGCGCGGTTGAGATTTCGCAACGGATTTCTCAGGCTGATGGCAAGGTTCAATCCGGCAGGCTGCAATCAGATGTGGATCTGACCATCAATATCAGCGGCGAGATTGAAACGCTGGACCGGATTCGAAACATCGTTTTGCGCGAAAGCGCCGAAGGCGCGGTGGTTCAGCTTGGCGATATTGCCCGCGTTGACCGGGGCGCGCGCGATCCAAGGTCCGCTGTCGCGTTCGCCAACGGCAAACCCGCTGTGCTGATCGGGGTTTTGGCGCAGGATGGTGTGCAGATTGATCGTTGGACTGGCTTCTTGCGTCAAGAGCTGGACGCGGGTGCTGCTTCGGTGCCTCTGGGCGTTCAGGAACTCTTACTTTTCGACCAAAGCCAGTACACGACGGATCGCTTGTCAGAGGTCGGTAGAAACATGGCCATCGGCGTAGCGCTTGTGGTGGCCGTGCTGTTCGTCACGCTTGGGGTGAGGGCTGCGGCGATTGTAGCTTTGGTTCTGCCGGTTGTTTCGCTTGCGACTCTTGCAACAATGAACATGATCGGGTTGCCCATTCACCAGATGTCCGTAACGGGCCTGATCGTGGCATTGGGATTGCTGGTTGATGCGGCCATTGTAATGACCGACGAGATCCGACGACGCCTGCAAGAGGGGATGGGCCGTGCCGCTGCGGTGCGCGATGCAGTGCGACGGCTGGCAGCGCCCTTGTTGGCGTCTACCGTCACCACAGCGTTGGCTTTCATGCCAATGATCCTTTTGCCGGGACCTGCTGGGGACTTTGTCGGCGCCATTGCTATCGCCGTAGTGTTGATGCTGATCTGGTCTTTGTTTGTTGCGCTGACCGTCACCCCTGCGGTTGCAGGGTGGTTCTTGTCAGACAAACCCAATGCCGGACCTCTGAGTCGGGGTATCAGCATTCCGGTTCTTGCCCGGTGGTTTGAGTCCTCAATTCGCCTGTCTGTCGCCAATCCGGTTCGGTCAGTTGCGCTGGCTTTGGTCCTGCCAGTGCTGGGCTTTGCGGCCTTTCCCACCCTGACCGCGCAGTTCTTTCCCGGTGTGGATCGCAATCAGTTCTATATCGAAATCGACATGCCCGGGGGCACGTCAATCGCCAGCACGCAGAGAACGGCGCGCCAGATCGACGAAATGCTGTTAAGCGATGCGGGTGTCAAAAGTGTCTATTGGACCGTTGGCGAGTCCGGTCCGGCATTTTACTATAACATCGTTGGCAACCGCTCGCGCGAGCCGGGGTTTGCGCAGGCGATGATCACCACGCATACCGCTGACGACGCGGCGCGTCTGGTGCAAGGCTTGCAAGGCCGCCTTGATACGGATTTCACCAATGCACAGATCATCGTGCGCAATCTGGTGCAGGGTCCGCCGGTCGCGGCCCCGGTTGAGGTCAAAATTCAGGGGCAGGACATCACCGTTCTACGCAATCTGGGAGATGAGGTTCGGTCAATCATGGCCAATCTCGATCTGGTGACCCAGGCCCGCGCCAGCGTCAATGGCGGCAATCCCCAGATCCGGTTCGAGATTGACGAAGTCAAAGCCCGTTTGCTGGGGTTGGACGTTGCAGATATCGCGGGCCAGCTTGATACCGCACTTGTCGGCATCACTGGCGGAACGCTGATCGAAGGCACCGAACAATTGCCCGTACGCGTGCGACTGGGGGACGAAGTCCGCTCGGATCTGAGCGCGATAGTCAGCATGCCAATTCTTCTGCCAGATGCAGCCGTGGTTTCGGCCACCGGGGTCTTCCCTGCAGTGCCGTTGTCCGAACTGGCGGAACCGGTCATGGAACCGGCAGAAAGCGTCATCACGCGAACGGATGGGGTTCGGGAAAACACCATACAGGCCTTTATCGTTCCGGGTGTATTGCCGGAAGAGGCTCTTCAGGACGTGTTGCGGGCTTTGGAGGCGTCGGGGTTTGTGCTGCCGCAGGGCTATACCATGTCTCTGGGCGGCGACAGCGACGCGCGGTCCAGCACTGTAGGCAATCTGATGGCTTCGGTTGGGCTGATTGTCACGCTTTCCATCGCCACCATTGTGCTGACCTTCAACTCTTTCCGGTTGACGGTTGTCACTTTGGTTGTCTGCGTTTTGTCGGCTGGTTTGTCGATGCTGTCGCTGGCCATCATGCAGTTCCCCTTTGGCATTCAGGCCATCATCGGGGTGATCGGGTCAATCGGCGTGTCGATCAATGCAGCGATCATCATCTTGACCGGTCTGCAGCAGGACCCGCAGGCCAGCCGCGGTGACAGGGCTGCCATGGCGCGGGTTGTAACCGGATCCAGCCGTCACATCATCTCTACCACTGTGACGACCTTTGGTGGGTTCTTGCCCCTGATCCTGGGTGGCGGCGCGTTCTGGCCGCCTTTTGCGGTGGCCATAGCAGGAGGGGTGCTGTTGTCGACCGTGGTGTCGTTTTACTTCACCCCGCCAGTTTTCGCGCTGGTATACCGGGGGCGATTCAGGAAAGCTGCGCTGGCCGCGGCGCAGGGTTCAGACTCTGAACGCGGCTACTTACACGTGGCCGCAGAATAGGGGGATGGTCTGCAGGCGCGCAGACCATCCGTCATTCTCACCCGATGCGCTGTTTGTAGTACGTGTCCTTGTGAACGATCAGCCCGTCGCGATAGGTCAGGATATCGACGCTGAGAAACGCTTCTGTCGTACCGTCCTTAAGCGTGGCCGTGCGACGGTATTCGCAATAGGCCTTGTTGCCGGAAATGGCGCAATCCAGCGTTTGCCAATGGACGTTTTCCACCTTGTCAAACAGGCCCGCGAACACGCTTCGGATTGTGTCCGCGCCTTCAAATCGCACGCCGTGTTCTTCAGGGCCAACAGCATGATCAAAGGTCGCGTCCGGCGCGAAATGCTTCATTACGGCGTCGATATCATTGGCGTTGAAGGCGTCGCCAACGGAATCCACCAGATCTTGGGTCAGTGCTGTCATAGGTTTGGTCCTTTTCCCTGAAGCATGTAACAGCTGTGTTTGAAGAAGGGGCTTGCCGGATCAACAAGCACGTTCAATTCGTCAAAATGATCGACCTCGGGCACGACATAAAGGCCCATCGGGCGGTCGGCGCCGTAGGTCTCGACATACATGTGGGCCTGGCGATGGAATTCAGCCGTTTCCGCACCACCGACCACAACCAGTTGCGGGGCTTTTGTGACCGGAGGGTGGTTGGTCATCGGGCTTTGCGCCTCAGCCTCGGCCTTGTCCATGCGGATGCCTGCATTCAGCGCCTCGGTCAGGCGCACCGGCTCAAGATAACTAAGCGGAGAAACCGGGATGCCTGCCTTGATCAGATCCGCCGGCAGGTTGGCGGCATAGGTGGGCCAGTCCGTGGCCATCATCATCTGCGTGATATGCCCGCCCGCCGAATGACCCATCACGGTAATGCGGTCAGGGTTTAGCCCAAGCTCCTGCGCGTTGCGCCATATATAGGTCATCGCCTCGCGCGCCTGTTCCGAGATATGGGTGATCGTGACGGAGGGGCACAGATCATATCCCACCACCACCACGTTAAAACCCTGGTTTACAAAGGGTGGCGCAATAAAGCTGTAGATAGATTTGTCGCCGCGTTGCCAGTATCCGCCATGAAAATAGACCAGCGTTGGCGCCACGCTGTCACCGCATAAAAACACGTCGAGCTTTTGCTTTTCGCCCGCTCCATAGCGGTTATCAATCTGGCATGTGAGCGTGCTGCGCGCGGTTTCGCTTTCGGCGGCCCAGCTGGGAATGACGGTTTCTTCATAATCAGGTCGACCAGCGCGCAGGTTATATTGGGCATCAAACTCAGGCGGGGAAAAGCGGGTGTGATAAGTCAGATGATTGCTCATCTCAAAGCCTCCGGCTGGGGCGCAGGGAAAAAGCTACCGCGGCAATAGACAAGGGGGGGCACAGGTGCGTGCGTATACTCCAGCACCCGGCCCAGTAGAATTTCGTGATCGCCAGCATCAATCCGGTCATGAACGGTGCAATCGAGATGCGCTGAGGCACCGGGCAGCAACGGGGCCGCATGGCCAGGGGTCCAGTCCGTATCGGTGAACCGGTTTTCAACATTGCTGGAAAAGTGCAGCGCCAGATTTTTCTGGTCGGCGGACAGGATATTGATAGCAAAGTGATCAGATCCGGAAAGGGTAGGGAACACCCGGCCGGATTTGGCGACGCAGACCGATATCACGGGTGGGTCTAGCGAGACCGAAGTGAACGAGTTCGCCGTCAGCCCCCAGGGTTGGTGGTCGCAGTCATAGGCTGTCACGATTGTGACGCCGGTAGGAAATGAGCCAAGCGCATATCGATAATCGCGGATATCCATCACAGTACTCCTTCGCTGGCGCACGCCTCTTCTAAGGCCGCCCACTCATCCGGGTTAGATCCGAAATGCCGCATGACATGGTCCTGAAAGGCGGGGCGATCCGCCAGGCGCTGATACCAGGCCTCGACATTTGGCAGGGGTGGGCGATCAACCTCGACCGTGAAACAGCGATACACCACGCAGCCAAGGGGGATATCGCCCATCGTAAATGCGTCACCGCAAACATAGGGACGATCCGCCAGATGCCCTTCGACCACGGACAGTGCCTTGTGCGCCTGATCCCGCAAAGCAGTAATTTTAGCGGGGTCGCGCTGGTTCGGTTGGGTGCGGACCGTGGCGAAAAACAGCTGGATCACCGGCGTGAAGGCCAGGCTTGCCGACCATTCCATCCACTGATCGGCCACGGCGCGGGTTTGGACATCGGATGGGCTCAGCGTGCCCGACCCATAGCGATCACACAGATAGCGCACGATGGCCAGGCTTTCCCACAACGCGAAATCCCCGTCCCGGATCGCCGGGATCATGCGGTTGGGGTTGATCTGCGCGTAAGTGTCCGTGTCCAGCTTGCCAAAGCTACCGCCCGCCAATTGCAGGGTATAGTCCAGACCCAGCTCGTTGGCGGTCCAGATCACCGGGATCACGTTTGACGAATAAGGCCTTCCCCAGATCTCAAGCATCAGCCAGCACCCGTTTCTGAGCGATCGATTCAGTGCCGAATTTGGGCACGACATGTTCGAACAGGCGATGCCAGCTGGCCAGGATCTTCTCGTAAGGAACGCCGGTGTATTGCTGCATCAGCATCAGGTGGTCCAACCCGATGGTCTCTTGTTTTTCGGCAAAGCGTTCGGTCACAAAAGCGGCGTCGCCCACGACGATGATGCCGCGTTTGTTGAGGAAATCGAACCAGTCCATCGCTTCGTCCTCGGCGGTCATCTCCTCGCCCACATCCAGGTAGCCATGCTTGGTCCATTCGCCCGCAGGCCGCGAGCCGCCGAGGAACTCATAATATGCGTTGATCGCCGGGCGGATGGTTCTGTCCGCCTCTTCCATGCTCTCACCGACATAGAATGCGGTGCAGACGCCCACACCTTCGCCCAGTTTCACTTCACGCCCTTCGCGTTTGGACAGCGCCTCACGGTAGGGTTCCCAACATTTCAGTGTGCTTTTGGGTCCAGCGGACATTGAGATCACGCCCCAGCCTTTCTCGCCCGCAAGCTTGAAGGTCGGCGGTGCGTTCGACATCAACCAAACCGGTGGGTGGCCGTCCTGATAGGGGCGCGGATGCACATACATCGCTTTGTATTCGCCGTCCTCAGCGTGGTAACGCGGGTCCAGAGGTTCGAAAAAGCGGTTGGTTTCCTTCCAGCCTGGCACCGGGAATTCATAGAATTCACCCTTGTGAGTGAAAGCCTCGTTGGTCCAGGCCTTCAGAATGACTTCAAGGCTTTCCTGATACAGGCGCATCACCTTGCCATTGTCCCGCCGGTCCGCATTCTTGTTGAACTGCAGCGTTGAACGTTCGTTGATGCCTTTTGCCACGCCAAAATCCACACGCCCTAGGGTCATATTGTCCAACATCGCCACATCTTCGGCCACGCGCAACGGGTGCCAATCGGGCAGGATGATCGGTGCCGTCCCGACCCGCAGCTTTTTGCAATGGGCTGCCACGTGGGTGCACATTTGCACCGGATTGGGCGGCGCGTTCATGAACCCGTTATGGGCGAAATGATGTTCGGTGAACCACGCGGTCGTAAACCCGGCCTGCTCGGCCAACGTGCATTGCTCAAGGATCATTTCAAGCGTTCGGGTCCAGGGAATCGTCTCTCCGGGGCTGAAATTGGCAATCAAATCAAAGCGCATGACGATCCCTAAGGTTGTTGCGAGTAGTTGAATTACGTTCTCAATTTCAACTAAGTTGAATTTGGGTAGAAAAATCAACTAAAATCTTTTATTCCGCATGTATGATTAATGACCTTCCCGAAACTGACGCCCAACGGCTGGGCAGCGAAATCCGCGAAGTGCGCAAGGCGCGGGGCCTGACCCTGAAAGGCCTCTCGGACGCGGTGTCTTGTTCGACTGCCTATCTCAGCAGGATCGAGCTCGGCTCGGCCAAAGTGTCGGCCGAACTTTTGCGGGAAATCAGCGCCGCGCTGAGCGTGGAACTGGATTGGTTCTTTCCGATACAGGCCGGAACGGGACCCCTGGAGCGCAGGCATGTGGTGCGGGCCGGAAACCGCCGTAACCTTTCTGGCATGTATACCCGAACTGCAACAGAATTGGGGTTTGAGGATGAATTGCTGTCCAGCACCCTATCCGGGGATTGCTATTTGATCCTGTCGCGGTTCCCACCCGGCGCGGGTTCGCTGCCCGAGCTGACCGAAGGTTATACGTTCGAGGGCGAACAGCACGCGATTGTCGTAACCGGTGAGGTTGAGCTGCGTCTGGGGGACGAGGTGATCGTCTTGTGCCAAGGCGACAGTTTTTCCTACCCTTCGGTGATTGCGCACCGGTTTCGGAACCGCACGGACAAAGAGGCGACGATGGTCTGGGCGATGTCACCGGTACGGATCAGCTGGTAGGTATCTTGCGGTGTGTGGCCGATAGATGGATTATCAATTTTCGTCGCGCTGACGGTCCATGATCTTGCGCAGCTCTTCCAATTCCGGAAGCAGGTTCAGAACGCGATCGGCAGGAAACTCTGCGGCGACACGCTCCAGATCCGGTTTGACCGAGACAATCGCCTGTTCGCGAAAAGCACGCCCCGTGTCGCTGATCCAGACCCGCTTTGACCGCGCGTCTTCGGTGTTGGGTCTCATTTCGACGTAACCAGCCTTGTCCAGTCCGCCCAGAGTGTGGGTCATGGTTGTTTTTGCGGTTTGAAAGGCGCGCGCCAGCTCTAGCGGCGTGCGCCCGTCCTGAACGCGGACAAGGTGATTGAGAACGCTAAAATGGGACACAAGAAACCCCGCGGGAAGTTGCGCCTGAAGCAAGGCGCGGCTGAGTTGCTCGATGATCCCAACCTCATTGAAAACTTGGAAAAAAAGAGCAACTTTGTTTTCAGGCATTTCTCATCCGGTTCTCTATGGGCCAACGCGGCGTGCGTGGTGTCCGTGTGCCATACCCTACAAGGCCCAGCATTTGAACCGTCTCACCGTTTGGGGCAAATCGCGCATGTATCTCGTCGTAGTATGACCTCACTTCTGGGTATTCTTGCAAGGCCTGACTGACCGGTCGCAAGGCCAGCCCTGCCCCGGTTGCGGCAAGGTTCAAACGCAACCAGTTTCGCCCTGCCTCGATCTGGTCGAACCGGGTGTTGCCGGGTGTGACGATCAAGGCATAGGCGGGTGCTCCGAGAATGGCCTGTGCGGTGTCTTCAATCGGGGCGCGGGCATTGGGGTTGTTGATGTCCAGCGCCGCCTCACGTGTGACAAGGCCCAACAGGGCCAGCGATTCCACGAAAGATCCGCTGACATCAATCCCGTCCGGGTTGGCGTTAATCTCGGCCTTGCCGATGCGCAGCAGGTCGATGCTTTCTTTCCATGCAGCCGGGGTCTCCACCTCGGCCATCCAGGCGTCATGCGCGATCCGTCGGATGGCATCGCGGTTCTCGCCGTCCAGAAACAGCCGGGCATGGGTCCGCAACGGAGCGGCCTCGGGTGCTGTGACCCTGCGATCTTCAAATGCTTCTTTATGCGACCGCCGCAACATCACTTGTGCAAAGAGCGGGTTGGGTGAGGCAGCTTGGGGCACAAATCTGCATTGCGCTACAGGACCGTCGTCGCCGTGAGGGAACAGTTCGGTTTCCACACCAATCCCTTCTTCGGCCGCCGCCATCTCCATCAGTTGCAGGAAACACCCCATTCCAATGGTCAATTGCCGGTCAAACGGGTCAGTCACCGGCAAGTTGCGGCTTTTGTCGCGGTAGATCGCTAGGCCATCATCGGCGATCAGACCTGCCTGCCATGGCTGGCGATTGTGCGGATTGGGTGCCAGCAGGGCGTAGGACAAAGCCCGCATCCGCGGATCGTCATAGGTGCCGGCCTTGGCCCAGGGCTCCAGCGCTTTGGTTGGGGTTCGCGTGGCGAGAAAGCCACCATAAGGCACGGCAGCGGCCAAAATGGCGCCGCCTCCGATCAGGGCAAGTGATTTGCGGCGGGACAGGGGCATGGTTGATCTCTTCATAAAGTACGATATCGTACCAATATAATGCGATATCGAACTAAGCAAGAGAGAATGTTGCAAGACTTTGACAAGTGAACGTACAGCAATGGTTTTAACATGAGTCAAGATATGGCAGGCAGGAAACCATGAAATGTTTGGTTGTGATCTCTCACCCGCTGCACGGCAGCCTGTGTCGGCATCTGTCTGAAAAGGTTGTGGAACAACTGATCCACTCCGGTCATTCTGTGGTGATAGAAGACCTCTATGATCAGGAGTTTGACCCCGCGCTGTCTACTAATGAACGCGGGTCGTTCTATGACGTCTATGACGCTTCAAGGGTGGCTGAACAAGTGAAACACCTGCAAGAGGCCGAGGCTCTGGTGCTTGTGTTTCCCACTTGGTGGTTTGGGTTTCCTGCTATCCTGAAGGGCTGGTTCGACCGGGTCTGGGGCCCGGGCATCGCGTTTGACCACTCTAGTGACTTGGGGTCGATTACGCCCCGGCTGAACGCTTTGCGGCACGTGATGGCGGTCACGACTCTCGGTTCGCCCTGGTGGGTGGACCGGCTGGTCATGCGCCAACCAGTTAAACGGGTTTTGAAACTGGCCTTGCTTGGCGGATGTGCCAGGCGTAGCAAGTTGGAGTTTCTGTCGCTTTACAACTGCGAAAAGCTGACGGAAGGGGATGTGCAGGGGTTTGGCAAAAAGGTGACTCAAACCATTGATCGCTGGCCGGTTTAACGGACTGCTTCCCTTCACACAAAATCACAGCCTGCGGCGCATTGAATGTTGGCTTTTGGTATGTAGGTAGTCCAAATATCGGATTTACTTACCGATTAGGGAAAGAAAATGATCGATCGCCGCATCAAATTCCGGCACATTCAATGCTTTGTCGAGATCTACCGGGAAAAGAGTTTTAAACTGGCGGCGGAAAAGTTGTTCCTGACCCAACCGGCGATTTCCAAAACACTGAAAGAGTTGGAAGACATCCTTGGAACGACCCTGTTGATCCGAAACCGCGCGGGTGTTGCGCTGACCCGGCAGGGAGAAGTGTTCCTGCATTTTGCCGAAATGTCTCTGGCTGCGCTGCAACAAGGCTTGTCAGGTGTTGAGCACATTGACGCCAGGGGGCGGACAAAGCTGTCGGTTGGTGCCTTGCCATCTGTGGCCGCGCGACTGATGCCGACGGTCGCGACCGAGTTTTCCGAGCTGGCGAGCACCACAAGTCTGCGCATCATCGACGGCCCGCACGGGTATCTGATGGAGCGGCTGCGGATAGGTGAGCTGGACCTCGTCATCGGCCGCTTGGGGCATCCGGATACGATGCAAGGCGTCACCTTTACCCAGCTTTACGAAGAACGCGTGGAATTTGTTGTGCGAGCAGGCCATCCGTTGCTGGACGGGCCTGACCTGAAGCGCATTGCGGACTGGCCGGTGATCTATCCGCCTGAAGGCTCCGCAATCCGCCCGCTGGTGGACAGACTTCTGATTGCACATGGGGTTGGCGACCTGGAAAATCAGCTGGAAAGCGTTTCTGGGGCGTTCGGGCGCGTGTTCACACGCCGGTCGGACGCGATCTGGATCATATCAGCGGGCGTGGTCGCCAATGAGATCGCGGACGGGCATCTGGTTGCTTTGCCCTTTGACACTACGATCACCCGGGGACCTGTCGGGCTGATGCATCGCCCGGACGACGTGCTATCACCCCAGGCACGTGTGTTTAGTCTGGCCGTCAATAATGCCATCAAAACGTTGAGGCTGATCCCCGTCGAAGAACATTTCTGAGTACCAGAAGATTCCCATTGATTTTTTGCCAGGCGATGTGCTCAATCAATTCTACGAAACCCGACAATAAAGGCATTGCGCGCTGCTGTCTGGGTGAGCGGAGCCACTCTGCTCATACGAGGACCAGAAGTCCTCAAGCGTGCACCCGGCTCCCTTCAAGTACCAACAGGCGGCGCGCCGCCAGAACCAAAGGGTTTGCCATGCTGCACAATGATCAACTTGAAAATTGGGACCGTGAGAATTTCTTTCATCCCTCAACTCACTTGGGCGATTTCGCACGTGGGGACCTGCCGCACCGGGTCGTGACCGGCGGCAAGGGCTGCCACATCGAAGATCGGGACGGCAACCGCCTGCTGGATGCCTTTGCCGGGCTGTACTGTGTCAACGTCGGGTACGGACGTCCCGAAATTGCCGATGCCATCGCGGATCAAGCAAAGGAGCTGGCGTATTACCATTCTTATGTCGGTCACGGGACAGAAGCCTCGATCACCTTGGCCAAAATGGTGCTGGACCGCGCACCCGCCCATATGTCCAAAGTGTATTTCGGCCTGTCTGGATCGGATGCCAATGAAACCAACATCAAACTGATCTGGTATTACAACAACATCCTGGGCCGACCTGAGAAGAAGAAGATTATCTCGCGCTGGCGCGGCTATCACGGATCTGGCCTAATGACGGGCTCGTTGACCGGTCTGGAGTTGTTTCACAATAAGTTCGATCTGCCGCTGCAACCGGTCCTGCATACCGACGCGCCCTATTTCTTTCGCCGCGCGGACCGCAGCCAAACCGAGGCGCAATTCGTGGCACGCTGCGTTGATAAACTTGAGGCGCTCATCGCGCGCGAGGGCGCTGACACCATCGCTGCTTTCATTGGTGAGCCGGTGCTTGGAACGGGTGGAATTGTACCGCCACCTGACGGGTACTGGCCAGCTATTCAGGCTGTCCTGGACAAGCACGACATTCTGTTGGTGGCTGATGAGGTGGTCACAGGGTTTGGCCGCCTTGGTGCCATGTTCGGGTCTGAACATTATGGCATGTGCCCCGATCTGATCACCATCGCCAAGGGTTTGACGTCCGCCTACGCACCGCTCTCAGGGTCGATTGTGTCCGACAAGATGTGGTCGGTTCTCGAGCGCGGCGCAGATGAAAATGGCCCCATCGGTCACGGTTGGACTTATTCCGCCCACCCGATCGGGGCTGCGGCAGGTGTGGCGAACTTGCAGTTGATTGACAGTCTGGGACTGGTTGAAAATGCGGGAACCATCGGCGCCTATCTCAATACCACCATGGCAGGGGCCCTTGGGTCACACCCCAACGTCGGCGACGTGCGCGGAGAAGGCATGCTGTGTGCGGTCGAGTTTGTAGCCGAAAAGGATAGCCGCACTTTCTTTGATGCCAGTGCCAAGATCGGGCCCAAGATTGCGGCCAAACTGCTAGAACAGGACAATGTGATCGCTCGCGCTATGCCGCAGGGTGACATTCTTGGTTTTGCCCCGCCTTTCTGCCTGACGCGGGCAGAGGCTGATCAGGTGGTCGCTGCTACGGTACGTGCGGTCACATCCGTGTTGTCCTAACGCCGGGAGGTACCATGCCATGACTCCTTCAAACGCCCCTTTCAGCCGTGCTGAATACGATCGCCGTTTAAGCAAAACTCGTGCCGCTATGGCCGCTGCTGGCCTTGATGCGCTATTTGTAACCGATCCGTCAAACCAGGCCTGGCTGACAGGTTATGACGGCTGGTCTTTCTATGTGCATCAGGGGGTGATTGTCACCCCGGAGGGTGAGCCGACTTGGTGGGGCCGGTACATGGACATGCTGGGCGGTCGCCGCACCTGTTGGATGGACCAGTCCAACATTCTGGGTTACGGCGACCATTATGTGCAATCCACAGTCGTACATCCGATGCAGGACCTGGCACAGCGCCTGCTTGCGCGTGGTTTCGGAAACAGGCGCATCGGCGTTGAAATGGAGAACTACTACTACTCTGCCAAAGCGCATGCCGTTCTGAGCGCGGAACTGCCGGATGCTGAACTGATCGACGCGACGGCGCTGGTAAACTGGCAGCGGCTGATCAAATCGGACGAGGAATTGGGTTTCATTCGCAAGGCCGCACGCATTTCGGACCAGGTCATGCGCACCGCCCTGGAAAGGGCCGAGCCCGGTTTGCGCAAGAACGATCTGGTGGCGGACATCATGCATGCGGGTATCACCGGTGTAGGCGACGACTGGGGAGATTATCCAGCCATTGTGCCCCTGACCCCCTCGGGGCTGGATGCGACGGCTGCACATCTGACCTGGGATGGAGCGCCCATGCGTGATGATGAAGCCACGTTCTTTGAACTGTCCGGTTGCTATCGCCGTTACCACGCGCCCCTGTGTCGGACGGCGTTTTTGGGAACGCCCTCTGATGACATGCGCCGCGCGGAAGAAGCCCAGTTGGAAGGCATCGCCGCAGGGCTTGAGGCCGCTCGTGCGGGCAACCGTACTTGTGACATTGCCAATGCCTTCATGGGTGTTCTTAGCAAATACGGCATCGAACGCTCGGGTCGGATGGGTTATCCGATTGGTCTCAGCTATCCACCGGATTGGGGCGAGCGTACAGCCTCAATCCGAAGTGAGGACGAAACGGTGCTGGAGCCAGGCATGGTGTTTCACTTCATGCCGGCCTTGTGGATGGACACTTGGGGGCTTGAGACCACTGAAACCATCCTGATCCGCGACGAGGGCGCCGCCGAGCCATTATGTGAGATCGACAGGAAGCTGTTCGTCAAAGCCTGATGCTGGAATGATGACCCCGTTCAAGAGGATAGTCCGCAGCGCGTGCGCCTGCGGACCCAACCCTTAACCATTACCGCCGTTTAGGCACTGCGTTCCCGCCCTTAGAGGCTTTTGCCGCTGCCCGGGCCCGGTTTTTCTTGCTGCTGGCCTTGCCTTTGGGCGGTAGGGGGCCTTTGGGTGCGCTGCTGCGGGGTTTGGACTGCGTTTCCTTGCCCGATTTGGCCTCGGGCTTAGGTTTGCCCTTGGGGCTTGCCACAGCAGGTTTGCGGGCTTTCAGCGGTGCGGCTACAACCTTGTCCGTTTCTTCTGCCCTGGGCTTTCGATCCACCAGTTTCCGGGGCGTGCGGTCCTCGGGTTTTGGCTTGCGGCGGCGCGGGTCTGGGGCGTCGTTCCAATCAACCGGCTTGGTGTCCCCTTTACGAGGGCGTGGCTTGCCACCGGGCGCGCGATCAAATTTGGGGCGCTGATAAGCAGGCAGGTCGGGCGCTTTGTCCAGGCGCACGATGTCCTTTGATCCTTCGATCTTCATGGCGGGTCCAATGGCCGCCAGAAAACCGTCCACGCTGGACTTACGGATCTCGATGTAAGACAGATCATCCGCCAGACGGATCGCGCCGATATCGTCTTTGGTGATGTTGCCAGCTTTGCACACCATCGGCAGCAAATGACGAGGTGAGGCGTTTTGATTACGCCCCTCTGACAGGGAAAACCAAACGCTTGGGCCAAACTCTGCTCTTGGTTTGGGTTTCTCAACGCTGACCGCGCCCAACTCCTCGGGTGCGGAATGGCGGTTTTTGTATTGGCGCAAATAGGCGGCGGCGATCTGTTCCGGCGCGAACTTCTCAACCAGTCTATCAACCGTTGCACGTTCGCTTTCGGTGATGTCGGCTTGCCAGTCATCCTCTGCCAGCATACGCACCTGATCGCGCTCGTTTACCTCGTCAGCCGACGGTGCTGATCCCCAATCGGCGCTCAGCTTGGCGAATTTCAGGATGCGCTCGGCCTTTTTCCGAGACGAGGGCACAACAACCAATGCGCTGACGCCCTTACGCCCTGCACGGCCTGTCCGGCCCGACCGGTGCAAAAGGGTTTCGTGACTGTTGGGCAGTTCGGCATGCACCACCAGATCGAGATTGGGCAGGTCGATCCCGCGCGCGGCTACATCTGTCGCCACGCAGACGCGTGCGCGCCCGTCACGCATAGCCTGCAGCGCATTAGAGCGTTCGCTTTGGGTCAGCTCGCCAGACAAGGCCACAACTGAAAAGCCGCGGTTCGACAGGCGTGCTGTCAGGCGGGACACCATCGCGCGGGTGTTGCAGAACACAATCGCGTTGGGGGCTTCGTAATAGCGCAGCACATTGATGATAGCATTTTCACCGTCGCGCGCGGACACCATCATGGCACGATAGTCGATATCGGCGTGCTGCGTCTGTTCGCCCACTGTCGAAACCCGCTCGGCATCGCGCTGATAACTTTTGGCAAGTTTGGCGATGGCACTGGGGACCGTGGCGGAGAACATCAGCGTCTGACGATCCGTCGGTGTTTCATCCAGTATGAATTCAAGGTCTTCGCGAAAACCCAGATCCAACATTTCATCGGCTTCGTCCAGAACCACAGCGCGCACCTGGGTCAAATCGATGGAGCCCCGCATGATGTGGTCGCGCAACCGGCCCGGAGTGGCAACAACCACATGCGACCCGCGTGCCAATGCGCGGCGTTCGTCGCGCATATCCATGCCGCCCACGCAAGAGGCGAGAAATGCGCCCGCATCGGAATACAGCCAGCTCAGCTCGCGTTTCACCTGCAGGGCCAGTTCTCGTGTTGGCGCGATGACCAACGCCAGTGGCGCGCCGGATGCCCCGAACGTATCACCCTCGCCCAACAGTGTTGGGGCAATGGCCAACCCAAACCCGATGGTTTTCCCCGACCCGGTCTGCGCCGAAACCAACAGGTCCCGACCTTCCAGCTCGGATTGGGTGACCGCTTGCTGAACAGGGGTCAAAACATCATAGCCCTTGCGGGCAAGCGCATCTGCGATGGTTTTTTTCACGGCGGAGGTTCTTTGTATAGGGCAGGTGGCGCGGCCAAGCAGGCTTGCAATCGTCGCATCATCCAAGGTTAAAGAAGGCCCCTTAACGGGTGGCGCGTGGTTTGTATAGACGCAGTTTGATATTGTTATTGGTAACGGCAGGGTCAAATTTTGCCAGAAGTTTGCAATGAATGGAAAAGTGTTTCGGGCCTGATCAGATCAAAGGTCGCTTGATCTGCGCAGATAGCTGCCGATCACTGCCCGGCAGCCCCTGTCCCAAATTGCGGGCAACCAATGAGAAAACTCCTGTGCAAACAGGCGGTTTTGCCCCAATTCGCCATAAAGGCCGGTTTGATCGATCCAGGCTTGAGGGTTTTCCTTGGCGACAAGGGCGGTTTTATGCAGCGCGCTCCAAATCGGGTCGTTGGGCGCGATTTCTGTGCCGTCTTCGCGAGTTCCCGCACACATCCGGGCCCAGAGGGCTGCGGCCAATGCCAGTCCAGCGATAGGCGATCCGGTTAGCAAGGCCTCACGTAGTGAAGGCAGCAAGAAGCCGGGATGCCTGGACGACCCGTCAAACGCAACGCGGCGCGTGGTGTCATGAATGGCTGCATTGGAAAACCGGCGCGCGACCAGGTCCAGGTATTGCGCAGGCGATGTGCCGGACACGGGCGCGACCTGGGGCAGGATTTCGTCGCGTTGCACTTTCGCGAAGAAGTCAGAGATTTGTGGGTCTTGCATGCAGTCCGAAATTGTCGGGACGTTCAGGATTTCCCCGACATTCGCAAGCAACTGGTGGCCGCCATTCAGGATGCGCAGTTTCATCGCTTCATAGATGTGGACATTGTTTGTCATAGTGACGCCGACCTGTTCCCAAGACGGTCGGCCCGCGCAGAAATCGTCTTCGATCACCCATTGACGGAAGTTCTCATGTGTGACCGGGGCGTGATCCTCAATGCCCAGAGCCAGACACTGAGACAACACCTGATCGGTGGTCGCAGGAACGATGCAATCCACCATAGAGTTGGGGAACGCCCCGTTGTGATTGATCCATTCAGCGAGGTCAGGATCGGACAGCCGCGCAAGGCCGACAACACAGTTGCGCAGGATTGTTCCATTGCCCTGAAGGTTATCGCAGCTTAGCGCGGTAAACGGATTTATCCCAGCATCGCGGCGCTGGCGCAGAGCGGCAACGATGGCTCCAAATGCGGTGCGAGGGTGATGCGGATGTTCCGCGTCGTGGCGAATGTCGTCATGGGTGGGGTCAAACGCACCCGTGTTGGCATCTAGGTAATACCCCCCCTCGGTCACGGTCAGCGAGACGATCCTGATCGCAGGGTCCGACATCTGCCGGATCAAGGGTGCATTTTCAGCCTCGATTGGCAGATAGCTGATCATCGGCCCGATGACCTCGGCCGACATACCCGAAGGGTCAAGCTCGATCAGGGTCGTCAGACAGTCCTGCGCGATCAGCTTTTCGCGCATGCTGGCGTCATAGCCGCGCATGCCAGCCCCGATGATGGCCCAGTCCCGCGCCAGACCCTGCTGCATGAGTTGGTGGATGTACCACGCCTGATGGGCACGGTGGAAATTGCCCAAACCAATATGAACAATACCGGGGGTCAGTTCATCGGTTTCGTAGTTGGGTGTTTTGACCGTCAGGGGAAGGTCATCCAGCCCGCTGCGTTTCAGTTTTGTTGGGGTATGTGCATGCGCCAGAGGGTCCATCAGCTCATCCAGTTTCCGCCGTCTACATTGTAGGTTTGGGCCACGATGTACCGGGCCTCGTCCGAGGCTAGAAATACGGCCATTCCGGTCAGATCTTCGGCTTGACCCATCCGCCCAAAAGGCACCGAGGCCGCCACTTCGCGCTTTTTTTGGCCCGGTGCCTTGCTTTCGTGTTTGGCGAAAAACGCATCGACCCCATCCCAGTGTTCGCCATCCACAACGCCCGGGGCGATGGCGTTCACGTTGATCCCGTGTTCGATCAGGTTCAGCCCGGCGGATTGCGTCAGAGAAATGATCGCGGCCTTGCTGGCGCAGTAGACGGCGACCAGAGGCTCGCCGCGCCGCCCGGCCTGAGACGCCATATTGATGATGTGACCCCGGACCTTGTTGTCGATCATATGTCGCGCAACAGCTTGCAGGGTGAACAGGGTTCCGGCGACGTTGATGTCGAACACGCGTTGATATTCGCCGCGGTCAATCTCGACAATCGGAGCGGCTGTGAAGATCGCAGCGTTGTTGATCAGAATGTCGATAGGGCCGAACTGATCGGCAGTGCGCGCAATCGCGACATCAATGCTGTTCTGGTCGGTCACATCCATTTCAACTGCAAGCGCAGCCGCGCCGATTTCTTCCGCGGCTGCGCGGGCGCGGTTGATATCGATGTCCGCAATGGTAACACGTGCGCCTTCGGCCACATAGGCTTTGGCAAAGGCCAGCCCGATGCCGCGCGCGGCCCCTGTAATCAGGGCGGTTTTGCCAGCCAGCCGCGTCATCCGATCCGCAACCCCTGTGCGTCGAAGCGATGAATGACATCTGAACGCGGGGTCAGGTGAATTCGGTCGCCGTGGCGGAAGTCGACTTCACCGTCGGCCCGGACAGTCAGCGTTTCCGCCAGTCCGGTCTCGTGGACATGAAAGAAGGTATCAGACCCCAAGTGCTCTGAGACGCTGACAATCCCCGACCATGTGCCTTCGGTGTCGGAAACAGTGATGTGCTCGGGCCGGATGCCAATGGTATGAGCGTTGTGTTTCGCGGCCTCTTCGCCTTCGAAAAAGTTCATTTTTGGCGATCCGATGAACCCTGCCACAAACAGGTTGCGGGGCGTGCGGTAAAGCTCCAGCGGGCTTCCGACCTGCTCGATGACACCGGCCTGAAGCACGACGATCTTGTCGGCCATTGTCATCGCCTCGACCTGATCGTGGGTCACGTAAATCATCGTTGTCTCAAGACGTTCGTGCAGCTCGCTGATTTCCAAGCGCATACCGACGCGCAGGGCGGCGTCGAGGTTGGACAGCGGCTCGTCAAACAGGAACGCTGCCGGTTCACGCACAATCGCGCGGCCGATGGCAACCCTTTGGCGCTGACCGCCCGACAATTGGCCGGGACGGCGATCCAGATAGTCGGCCAGGTTCAGGACGCTGGCAGCACCCTCAACCCGGCGGTCAATCTCGGCCTGATCCAGTTTTGCCATGCGCAGCGGGAACGCGATGTTTTTGCGCACTGTCATATGCGGATAGAGCGCATAGGACTGGAAAACCATCGCCAGACCCCGTTTCGCAGGCGGCACATCAGTGGCGTCGGAGCCGTCGATGTCCATCGTGCCAGAGGTCATGTCCTCCAACCCTGCAATCAGGCGCAATAAAGTGGACTTACCGCAACCCGAGGGGCCGACAAAGACAGTGAATTCGCCGTCTTCGATGGTCAGGTCCAGCGGAGGGATGACCTGCACGTCACCGAAGCTTTTGGTCACGGACTTGAGTTGAATGCGTCCCATGAGGAGTGCTCCTTATTTCACAGCGCCGAAGGTCAGGCCGCGGACAAGTTGTTTCTGGCTAAACCAGCCAAGGATCAGGATTGGTGCAATCGCCATCGTCGAAGCCGCGCTGAGCTTGGCAAAGAACAGACCTTCCGGGCTGGAATAGCTGGCGATAAAGGCGGTCAACGGTGCTGCGTCGACTGCGGTTAGGTTGAGGGTCCAGAACGCTTCGTTCCAGGCCAGTATAAAGTTCAACAGTACCGTTGAGGCGATGCCGGGTATGGCCATGGGTGTCAGGACATAGAGGATTTCCTCTTTCAAGGTTGCCCCATCCATTCGCGCAGCTTCCAGAATCTCACCGGGAATTTCGCGAAAGTATGTGTACAGCATCCAGACGATGATCGGGAGGTTGATCAGCATCAGCACCACGACCAACCCTCCGCGGCTGTCCAACAGTCCCAGTTGAATGAACAGCAGGTAAATCGGGTAGAGCACACCAACCGCTGGCAACATCTTGGTGGACAGCATCCACAGCAGAATGTCCTTGGTGCGCTTT
Organism: Ruegeria meonggei; assembly: GCF_042768335.1. Lineage (NCBI taxonomy): Bacteria > Pseudomonadati > Pseudomonadota > Alphaproteobacteria > Rhodobacterales > Roseobacteraceae > Ruegeria > Ruegeria meonggei. The sequence continues at coordinate 48,894 of NZ_JAXHBT010000002.1, forward strand.
GAGGGCACAAATGCCATCGCCCAGGCCGCTGGAACAGCGACGATCACACCAAGAATGGTCGAGCCCCCCGCGATGATCACCGAGTTCCAAAGAAACCGCATGTAATCTGAGCGTTCCTGCACGATGGCATAGTTTTCTAGCGTCCAGTCAAAGTTCAGGAAGATAGGTGGGCTGGCAATCGCCTGCGCCTCGGTTTTGAAGCTGGTCAGGATCGTCCACAGGATCGGGAAAAAGATCAGCAGACCAACGGCCCAAGCAAAGGCGGTGTTCAGGGTCTTGCGACGGGTCGTGACGGTGCGGGCCATGTCGTTATCTCCTCACGCGTCCAGGTTTTTGCCGACGATGCGCATCAGGAAGATGGCAACGATATTGGCAAGGATGATGGCGTAGACACCGCCTGCAGACCCCAAACCGACATTCTGACTTTCCAGAACGCGCTGGAAGATCAGGTAAGTCAGGGTGCGGGTGCCAAAGGCGCCACCTGTGGTTACGAAAATCTCGGCGAAGATCGACAGCAGAAAGATCGTCTGGATCAGGATCACGATTGTGATCGCCCGGCCGAGATGCGGCAGAATGATGTGATAAAAGCGTTTCAGTGGCGGTGCGCCGTCCATTTCAGCGGCCTCCAGCTGTTCGCTGTCCAGCGACTGAATCGCGGTCAGCAGGATCAGTGTCGCGAAGGGCAGCCATTGCCACGAAACGATCATCACGATCGAGGTCATCGATGCCTCGGACAGCCATGAGATCGGCTCAGCCCCGAAAAAGCGCCACAGATGGGCCAGTAACCCGTTCACAGGATCCATAAACATGTTCTTCCAGACCAGTGCTGACACGGTTGGCATCACAAAGAACGGCGCGATCACAAGGATGCGGACAACGCCCTGTCCCCACATTGGTTGATCCAGCAGCATTGCCAGCAGGATGCCCAGAACAACCGTGATCGCAAGCACACCGCCAACGATCACCAGCGTGGCCTGAACCGCAGGCCAGAAGGTACTGGAGGATACAAACCGGACGTAGTTGTCGAAACCGACCCAGCCCAGATCACCGCCGCGCAGGGGCAGGTATTTCTTGAAGGAAAAATACAGTGTCATTGTCAGCGGCACGAGCATCCAACCCAGAAGCAGGATCACTGCGGGTGCCATCATAAAGCGTGCTACGGATCGGGAATGCTGAGTAGCCATGACGCAAGACCTCTCTGTTCAGGCTCAACCAGCCTGCGAGAAAAAATCAAATTTTGGAAGTCGGGAGCGGGGGGCAGGAGCCTGCCCGCCCGCTTGGGAGAATGCCTCAGTAGCCTGCGGCTTCCATCTCTTCTGCGGTGAAGGCCTGCGCTTTTGCCAGCGCCTCATCCACCGATTGCTGCCCGGCGTAGACCGCCGAGAATTCCTGGCTTACCTGTGTGGCGATGCCTGCAAATTCCGGGATCGCCGCGAACTGGATGCCGACATATGGTACCGGCTTTACAGTTGGATTGTTCGGATCGGCCGACAGGATCGATTCCAGTGTTTTCTGGGCAAATGGAACGGCCTGATAGTCTGGGTTCTCATACAGCGAGGTGCGCGCACCCGGCGGTACGTTGGCCCAGCCCTCGTTTTCAGCCACCAGCTCGATGTAATCCTTGGACGTTGCCCATTCGATGAACTGTTTGGCTGCATCCGCTTGCTCGGTGCCCGCTGGAATGGCCAGAGCCCAGGCCCAGAGCCAGTTGGAGCGCTTGTCGACACCTTCTGCGTTAGGAGCCAATGCAAATCCAACCTTGTCGGCAACGGTCGAGTCGTCAGGATTGGTCACAAACGAGGCCGCAACAGTGGCATCGATCCACATTCCGCATTTGCCTTGCTGGAACAGTGACAGGTTTTCGTTGAACCCATTGGTAGCATATCCGGCTGGACCGGATTCATTCATCATGTCGACGAAGAAGGTCAGCGCATCTTTCCATTCCGGCTGATCAAACTGGGGTTTCCAGTCTTCATCAAACCAGCGCGCGCCGAATGAGTTGGCGGTTACAGTGATGAACGCGCCGCCTTCACCCCAACCGGCCTTGCCGCGCAGGCAGATACCGTTGATCTCGTTGTCGCGATCCGTCATGGCTGCCGCAGCTTCGCGGATGAACTGCCAGGTCGGTGCCTCGGGCATCTCCAGACCGGCCTTCTCCATCAGGTCGGTCCGATACATCACCATCGAACTTTCGCCATAAAACGGTGCTGCATAAAGCGTGCCATCATTGCTGAGGCCGTTGCGCATCGCCGGTAGGATGTCATCGACATCGTATTCAGCAGACAGCCCGTCCAGCGGCACCAGCCAGTCATTTGCGCCCCAGATCGGCGTTTCGTACATGCCGATGGTCATGATGTCGAACTGGCCACCTTTGGTGGTGATGTCGGTGGTCACGCGCTGACGCAGCACGTTTTCTTCCAGTGTCACCCATTCAACGTCGATGCCGGTCGCTTCGGTGAAATTGTCGGTATAGCCCTGCATCCGGATCATGTCGCCGTTGTTTACGGTGGCGATCGTGATGGTTTGCGCATGAGCCGCTGCCGTTGCAACGAATGTCAATGCAGTCGCCGCACGAAGTGCGTTCTTGAGATACATCCCTGTCCTCCCTGAGCTTGGATGTCGTGCAGGAAGCGTAGTTCAGAAATTGTCGCGGCGTCAATAAAAACTTTACGCGCGTTAAGTTTTGTTGTCAGGCAGACTCGCGCAGTACCAGCCTGGCAGGGAACAGGGTTTCCGCGCGGTTAGAAAATTTCCCACCACTTTCAATAAGTTCGAACAAGGTTTCGACACTGCGACCGGCCACGTTGTCATAATCATGCGCGGCCGTTGTCAGGGACGGGCAGGTGAATCGGGCAAAGGGGTGGCCGTCGTTTGACGCCACCCGCAGCGCGCAATCAGCTGTTCGGCCGACGCGAATCCCTTGCTCATAACAGGCGGACAGAAAGCCAATCGCCAGACGGTCATTGCTGCACAGAACCGAGTTCGTCCTCAACTCTTGACGCTCCAGAACCCTGGCCGCGCCTTGGCGACCAATCTCTTCAAAGGCCCAGCCTTCGCCGTCGATCTTGATGACATGCGGTTCAAACCCGTGCCGCTCCATAACCTCGATATAGGCCTTGCGCCGCTTGTTGGCGTTTGGATTGGCGGGTGTGCGCATTTCAAAGAAGGATGGCGGCTCGCCGGTGCGGGTCATGTATTCGACGGTCTGGGATACAAAGCTGAAATTGTCTGAACCGACAAAAGCAGCGCCCAACCCTTCGAGGTTGCTGTCAAACAGGATGGTCGGCACGTTTTCGCAAAATTTCTCGATCTGCGACCGATCCGAGGCCCGACCCAGTGGGGCCAGCAAGACACCGGCAGGTTTCAGCGACCGCAAGCTGTCGAGGATCTCATTCTCCAGTTTCTGCTCGCCATGTGAACTGAACAGTGACGGTCGGTAGCCCGCTGCGATACAGCTTTGTTCCAAGTACCGGGCAATTTCGACAAAGAACGGATCGGCCAGGTAGGGCACCACGATGCCGATATTCTTGGTCAGCTTCCGGTTCTGGTTTACCGCGAAGATGTTTGGGCGATAGTCGAACCGCTCCAAGGCCTCCTCGATCCGCGCCCGTGTAGTGGCCCGCACGCTGTCCGGGTCGTGAAAGTACTTGGACACTGTGGGTCTGGAGATACCGCTGACGGCGGCAAACTCCTCCATATTCTTTATTTTGGTCATGCTCACCAGCCTGCGGATGGACGCCGTCTAAATCTTGTCGCAACTTTACATATTCTTTGCGCGCGCCAAAAAATCAATAGGCTGGGTTCGACAAGCGGCTATCTGCCCGAGCTTGAACGTGGAAGAGACGCATACCTTTGCGCAGGTTCTGGCCCAGGTCGTTCGAATGGGCGATTTTCCTGATCAGAGGTCCACCGCGCCAAAAATACAGTGTCTAACTGGTAAAGACACTCTGATCATAGCGGTTAAATGCACCGCTGATATCCGGGTTTAGACGCTTTGTTATGTGGCTGTTGGCGATCCCAGCTTTTCGACCAGGAAATCCAGAAATACGCGCACCTTGGACAGGACATATTGCCGAGACGGATAGACAGCATACAGCGACGTTTCGTTTGGGGACCAATCTGTCAGCGCTGTGCACAATCGGCCAGACGCCAAATCTTCCGCGACATACATACGGGGAATAAGGCTGAGGCCAAACCCTGCGCGCAATGCATCACGGACAGCCAGGCTGGATGAGACTTTGTAACGGCCCCGAACCGGTACTTTTCTGATCCGCCCAGCTTTGTGGAACGTCCATTCCGTGGCATGGTCGGACAGGCTGAATTGAATGCAATTGTGTTGCACCAAATCTTCTGGTTGTGTTGGCAACCCATGCATTTCGAAATACGAAGGTGCGGCGCAGAGTACATGATCCATCCGCATGATTTTCCGCGCAATTAGCCCGGAATCTTCGAGGTTGTCGCTGCCCCTGAGTGCAATGTCTACACCTTCCTCCACAAGGTTAACGCGACGATCCTCAAGGCGCAGATCCAGCGACATATCTGGGTAACGGTTCAGGAATTCCGGAATGGCGTCGGAAAGACCCACAAGCGTCACCGTCATAGGGGCGCTGACGCGCAGCAGGCCCGTGGGAGTGTTTTGAATGGCCTGCAGGGCGCTGTCCGCCTCGTGCAGGTCGTCGAGAATCCGGGTCACGCATTCAAAATACTGGGCACCGGCCTCGGTCAGGCTCATTCGGCGGGTGGTGCGGCTGATCAGACGCGCGGAAAGATGTGCCTCCAGTTCACTGACATTCTTGCTGACAGCGGCGGGGGACAGGCCAAGGTGTCGAGAAGCCGCAGCGAAACTGCCAAGATCAACCACTGTTCGGAAGACGGTAAGTGCGGTCATTCGGTCCATTATTATTTACTAACAGTAAAGAAAGACTTCATCAATTAGCAAATTATCTACCGTGGGAAGCTGGCGTATCAAGGGGCAGAACTTCAAAAGTTACATCCACGGAAGAGAGCCCGCCATGCATACCGTAAGAACCGCTGACCACCCAATCGAACCGCTTATCCTGTCGCGTTGGTCACCACGTGCCTATGATGCGTCACAGATGCCGCAAAGCGATCTTTTGACCATTCTCGAAGGTGGGCGTTGGGCCCCGTCGGCTTTTAATATCCAACCTTGGCGTTTTCTGTATGCGCGCCGTGAAGACAAACATTGGTTGGCTTTCACTTCAATTCTGAACCCCGAAAACCAGGAGTGGGCGCGGCAGGCATCCGCTTTGATCTTTCTGATTTCAGACACGGTGATGCCTGCAGATGGCAATCGGCTTGATGCAACGTCGAACTATAATAGTTTTGATGCAGGAGCCGCCTGGATGCAGGTTGCGCTTCAGGCCACAGCCCTGGGTTACGGTGCCCATGCAATGGCTGGGCTCAACTTTGATCAGGCCTCAAAAGTGCTGAACCTGCCTGACCGGTTCCGATTAGAGGTGGGGATCACAATCGGGCGCGCAGGTGACGCCTCGGGCCTGTCCGACGACCTAAGGGCCCGTGAAGTGCCGAGTGGCCGGATGCCGTTGAAACAGATTTCTTATTCCGGCCCGTTCCCGGTCCGGTTTCACGACATTGCAGCGGAATAGGGAGGTTTCTATGTCCTTTGCTGATAGACCACCTCGTAAGGCCGCAGCGAACTGGCAAGTTCAGGGCCTCATGCTGATTGCAACCTTCCTTGTTGCCACGTCCTTTCCGGTTGTCGCTGCCATTACAGACAGCGTTGACAGCAGTGTCCTTACCTTCCTGCGCTTTGCCCTTGCGACCGTGCTTTTTGCACCGCTGGTTGCCTGGCGATACGGGCTCGGGCGACCGGGCCTGTACGATTTGATGCGCTATGGAGTGCTCAGCTTTCTGCTGGTTACGTTTTTCTGGTGTATGTTCGCATCCCTGCGCCTGACATCGCCGTTGAACACGGCGGCAATCTTTTCCCTTAGCCCCGTTATCACAGCGGGCATTGCAGCGGTGCTGTTGCGCGACAGGATAGGGCTGTCGGCACGTATTGCTCTTCCTATCGGAGCAGCAGGCGCAATCTGGGTCGTCTTTCGCGGCGATCTTGCCGCAATGATGGTGGTGCGGATCGGGGCAGGCGATCTGTTGTTTTTTTGCGGTACAATTGCGTTTGCAGTCTATAGCACTTTGGTGAAAGTCTTGCATCGTGGCGAGCCCATGGCCCGGATGACGTTCTGGATTCTGGCAACTGGCACGGTCTGGCTGTTCCTGTTGTCTGTCCCCGACCTGAGCCGCGTAGCATGGACCGAGATACCGGCTACAACTTTTGCGGGGATCGCATATCTGTCGGTCTTCACCACCATTGTGACTTTCTTCCTGTTTCAGTGGGGCACAACACAGATCGGTCCGACCCGTGTGACGTCCTACACGTTTCTGAACTCAGTGTTGGTGCTTTTCATTGGCTTGGCATTTGGCGACGCTTTACCACCCGTCGCTATCTGGCCGGGCATAGGATTAGCCATTTCCGCAACTATCGTTCTGCAGCTGAACGGTGTGCACAAAGGTCTGAAAGAAAGGACGATTTCAGGTGCTCCAGCGCCGCAAGGCAGGGCATGAACGGCGCAATTCGCGTGCAACCCCGTGGTGTTCACAGCGCTGACATCAGATCACGGGCAACTCGGGGTCCGCGCGTTCAGACAACAGAGCCGCACCGTCGACGCGCACCACGATGTTCTCTTCGTGGACCATAATCCGGCCGTCACCGTAGCTAAGCGAGGGTTCCAGCGTCAGCACCATGTTCTCGGTGATCACCGTGTCGTCAAACGCGGCGTGCGAAGGCCATTCAGTCAGTTGCATTCCCAGCCCGTGACCAAGCCGCCCAACGTCGCCCCCCTGATCATCCAACTCGGCGATCACCGAGTTCATGGTTTGAAACAATTCACGGCAACTGGTGCCGGGGCGCGCGGCAGCGATGCCGGCCTCGGTTGCACGCCACAGAACGTCATAGGCACGTCTTGAGGCGCTGTCGGCTGCACCAATGGCAAAATTGCGGTCGAAATCGCAGAAATAGCCGTCCCAATTGGCCCCGGTGTCCAGCATCAGGATATCCCCGCGCGTCAGCGGTCGCCGAGAGGGTGGTGAAATCACGTCGTGATAACCGCCAGTATCTGCGCCGCCGACTAGGTAAGGCACATCATCGGCCCCTTGCGCCAGTGCTTCGCGCCGGAACTCTCGGAACAGGTCCTCAAGCGGCAGGCCCTCTCGGGCCAGCGCGGGGACGCGGGCAAAACTGCGCGAGCCGATGGCGCAGATATGGGCCAGCTTTTCTATTTCGGCTTCGGATTTCACCATGCGCAGAGCACGGATCACTGCGGTGGAATCTGCCACTCGCAATCCGGGCACCCCCAGCATCAGCCGTTCATAATCCCCCAGTGGCATGCGCAGCGCTGTTTCGTGCCCCTTCATCACACCAATCGTGTCGCCGCCCTGCGCCAGCGGCGTTAGTAAATCGGTGAGTAGGCTGATGCCGTCGTCTTGTGGTGCCGGGGCGCTCCAAGTCCGGATGTCGTCGATCCAGGTGTGGCGCATCAGCTCCGCGCCGATCTCGGGGATGATCGCAATCGGCTTGCCCGAGGCCGGGACGAACAGGAACCATGGCCGGGTGGGGCTTTGCCAGAACAGCGTTTGAAAGCCACTGAAATACCGCACCTCGGCCTCTGTCATCAACAGCAGACCAGCCATGCCAGCCGCCGCCATGCGGGTCTGCGCGCGTTGGGTCCGAGCGGCGAATTCGGATTCCGAAAAACCTCTTTCGGGTGCGGTCATCAGTTTGGTCCTTTTCGAACAGGCAGTCGGTCCTGTACCAGCCTTACCCAGAACTCTGCCCCGATAGGCAGCAGATCATCATTGAAATCATAGTCAGACGCATGCAGCGGTTGCCCGTTTGGACCACCCTCGCCATTGCCAAGCAGCAGGAAACAACCGGGTACGGCGGCGCAGAAATGGGCAAAATCCTCGGAAAAGCTCATCGGTGGGCGGTTGCGGATCAGATCACAACCCGCAGTGTCGGCAGCGCGATAAACGGCCTGGGTGGGGGCGTCGGCATTTATAGTTTCGATGAACCCAGTGTTGAACGTCACAGTTGCCAGAACGCCATGGGCTGCGGCGATGCCTTCGGCAATCCGGCGCATATGCGTTTCGATGGCCATCCGATCCTGCAGGGATCGGGCGCGGAAGTCGCCTTTTAACAGGGCCTTACCGGGCAGAACATTGCGTTGCCCGTCTGTCAGAAACTCGGTAACCGAGACAACGGCCCCGGCATCAGGCGCCAATTTGCGCGCCACGATAGTCTGCAGCGACATGACCACTTCGGCACCAACGGTAATTGCATCCACCCCAGCCTGTGGCATCGAGGCATGCCCGCCCTGCCCATCAACGGTGATTTCAAACAATGTCTCGCTGTTGCAGATGATACCCGACCGGGATGAGATCTGACCAACCGGCGCGCCGGGCAGGTTGTGAATGGCGTAGACCTCGTCCAAAGGCAGCTGGTCCAGCACACCTTCGTCGATCATCGCCTGCGCACCCAGCCCGTGTTCTTCGTTGGGCTGGAACAACAAGACCACAGTGCCGTCAAAACCACCCTCGGTCACCAGCCGTTCAGCCGCGCCCAACAGCATTGTCATATGGCCATCATGGCCGCAGGCATGCATGACGCCTGCTGTCCGCGAGGGGTAATCGTGGGCCGAAGTCTCGGTGATTGGCAAAGCGTCCATATCCGCCCGCAGCCCGATGGCGCGGTTGCCTTGTCCGGCGCGCAGCACTCCGACAACGCCTGCGCCTTCGTGCACCTCTACCCCAAGGCGGCGTAATTCTTGCGCAACGATGGCTTTTGTTCGCTTTTCTTGGAACCCCAGTTCAGGGTTACGGTGAAAGTCGTGGCGCTGTTGGATCAGGCGGGTGTGAAAATCGGTCATGGTGTCACGTCATGGATCAAGGTAGCGCATGCTACGACGAACGGACCATGTTGCGGCATATTAAAAGCGACAGACTGCGATAAAATTTATCGCGATCCTTCGATTTCGTGATTCAATTTTTCACACTATGCCGAAAGGCCCACGTCTTTCGCTGGTGATTCAGCGCAGCGTGGGTCCCGTCAAACCGGTATGGACAAGCCGACTTTGGTTCGCTCCATCGCAACGGATGTTCTGAACCGTCGGACATTAGAGTTTTCAAAGAACAACCGATGGGTCAGCGCCTCAAAATCCTGCATGTCTTGCGCGGTGCAAACCAGAATGAAATCAGCATCCCCCGTCACGTAATAGCATTGCTGAACCTGCGGCTCTGCCTTGACCCGTTTGCGAAACAGGTCGAGCTGCTGCAGCGATTCCCGTTCCAGTTCAACCATAACAATAAAGGTCATGTTGTAGTCGAAACTGGACGGGTTGAGGATGGCAACCTCGCGCTGGATGACGCCCGTATCCTTGAGCCGCTTCAGGCGGCGCTGCACAGAGGGCACTGACAACCCACAGCTGTCGGCCAATGCATCCAAACCGATTCGGCGGTCTACCTGAATAGCTTGTAGGATAATCCGGTCAGAATCGTCTATTTCTACATTCATGCAACTTAACCTCGTAACTTTGCCAAATTTAGAAAAAAGTAGTTACGAAAATACTACATCATGAAAAAGTAAATCACAACGATGGTGTAATCCTAATGGGATGAAACACACCGACAGCATTCACTTTGCCCCGGACTTTGAGCGCGCCGTGAAACACTTCAAGGCGCAGGATGACTATACGATCTCTCCGTTGCTGACACTGCAGGCCCCTGGCGGGTTCAGTATCAGGGTAAAGGACGAAACCAACCGGATGGGACTTGGTGCCTTTAAGGCCCTGGGTGCCCCTTACGCCGTGGCCCGCATTCTTGAAACCGAATGGGCGGCACAAGCCGGCGAGACGTTGACCCCCGAGCGTATGAACGATCCAGACGTCCGCGCCTATGCCGCAACGCGCACCTTTGTGTGTGCCAGCGCTGGCAATCACGGCATGGGCGTTGCAGCAGGTGCCAAGGCCCTGGGTGCAAATGCGCGTATTCATCTGGCCCAAACCGTCCCGGCCAGCTTTGCCGATCGGCTGAGGGCTTTTGGTGCCGAGGTGGTCTGGTCAGGCGACGTCTATGACGAAAGTGTCGCGGCGGCCATTGCCGACGCCGACTGTACCAGCGCTACCCTTTTGGCTGACGGAACATGGCCCGGATACACAGAAATTCCAAAATCCGTCATGGAAGGCTACTGCATTATTGCCGAGGAAATGCGCGAAACGTTTGCCGCCTCTGGCGTCTGGCCAACCCATGTGTACCTGCAGGCAGGTGTCGGTGGTCTGGCTGCCGCAATGGCTCATATGATCCGCCTGAACTGGGCCGAGCAACCCACGCTGATCGTCGTTGAACCCGAAGCCGCCGCCTGTCTGAAGGCCAGCCATCTTGCGGGCGCGCCGTCACGGTCGGACGGGCCGGAATCGAATATGGGTCGTCTGGACTGTAAAGAGCCGTCGATCGTCGCGTGGCATACGCTGGAGCGGTGCGACGTTACCTATCAGACAATCAGCGAAGACGACGCTGAGGCCGCGGCGCAGGCCGTCACCGGTATGGGGCTGCCCACCACCCCATCCGGAGCGGCCGGCTATGGTGCGTTGGTAAAACAGCTTTCCGACATTAACCCCGGCAAGGATTTCCGACCTCTTGTCATCATCTCAGAAGGTCCCGCTTAAGCGGACCAAGAAAGGAACTGGTATGAAGAAAACGATCAGAAAGTACATTCTGCCTTCGTTGCTGACCGTTGGCCTGGCCACAGGTGTCAACGCAGAGACGTGGAAATTTGCGTCCGAAGAAGACAAGAACGACGTGCAGGATATCTTTGCTCAAGCGTTCGCAGAGACGATAAAAGAAGAATCCGGCGGCGATATCAAGGTACGGATCTATTACTACGGCCAGCTCGGCACCGAAAATGACATTGTCGAGCTGACCTCGAAAGGAACGGTACAGTTCGTCTCTGTCGGCACCGGCCATCTGGGATCCTACGTGCCCGAAGTACAGGCGCTGAGCGTGCCGTATGTTCTGGGTACCGATGTCGAAGTTGTGCGCAATGTTCTGACCGGCAGTCCGACTATCTATCAGGACCTCAGCGCAAAATTCGAAAAGGTGAACCTAAAGCTACTGACCATGATCAGCGAAGGCGAAATGGTCTGGGGTGCCAATCAGGCAATCCGCAGCCCCGCAGACTTTGAAGGCCAGAAAATCAGGACTTTCACCTCGACCATTCCGGTGGAAACCTACAAAGCCTTTGGTGCAACCCCGACCCCACTGTCCTGGGGTGAGGTGTATGGTGCACTGCAGCTGAAGACCGTCGATGGCATGGTGAACCCGATCTACTTTGTCTACAATGCCAAGTGGCACGAAGTTCAGGACTACCTGATGTTCCCCGGCCAACAGCCTTATGTCGGCACTGTTTCAACCAACAACGAATGGTTCAACAACTTGTCTGCGGACAAGCAACAGATGGTCCTTAAGGCGACTGAAGTTGCCGAGCAGGCAGCGCATGAATATCAACTGAAGATCAACAACGAAAACATGGACAAAATCATCGCGGAACGCCCCGACCTGCAAGTCGTGGTGTTAACCGAAGAAGAGCGCGCCGTGTTTCAAGAGTTGAGCACCACGCTGCACGAGACCTTTTATGGTGTTGTCGAGAATGCCTATGACGATGCTGACAAGGCCAGTGCCCGTGAGAATGCCCAGAAAATTCTGCAAAACCTGATTCAGGAGGTTCAGGCTGCGTCCTGATCCCTGACTGAAAACCTGAGACGCGCGGGCTCAGACGAACCCGCGCGCCTTGCCTTATGAGCTGAGTGGAGACGGCTCATGTCCGACGACATTGGGGGGAGACCATGAAGACATTATTGCTTACGGTAAGCCGAGGCACCGAACTCATCGAAAAATGCGTCATCATCTGCGCAATCCTTCTGATGATGGTCAACTCGACCGCCAACGCCATCGGCAGATACGCGTTTGACCGCAGCATCTTCTTTTCTGAAGAACTGAACCAGTTCCTGATCGTCGCGGTGACGTTCGTGGGCTTTGCCTATGCTGTACGCAAGGGCCGCAACATTCGCATGACGGCACTGTATGATTCCCTGAACGACAGGTTGAAAAAAGCTCTGTTGACCCTGATCTCGCTTGCGACCGGATTGCTGTTACTGTTCCTGACCTACAAATCCGTCTTCTATGTATTGGAGATCAAGGACATCAACCGCCTCAGTCCGGCGCTGCAATTTCCGGTCTATATCGTTTATTCGATTATCCCCATCGGGCTGGGCATGGCCAGCCTTCAATTCCTGATCGCGTTCGTGATGAATGTGACCCACGAAGGCCGATACCTGTCTTACGAGATCAAAGACGGCGAAGCCGAAGATATCGGGGTGTAACATGTCAGGAATTATGGAGTTTCTCGGCGATGTCATCGCCGGAGAGTTGGATATCTATGTCATGACCTTCACCCTTGTTGTGGTGATGGTTGTCCTGTTGTTTCTCAGCTTTCCGATGGTTGTCCCCCTTGCCATCGGAGCGTTGATCGGATTGCTGCATTTCTCGCAAAGCGACACCGGTGTGATCATTCAGCAGATGGTGACTGGTATTTCACCCAACGCATTGATCGCGGTGCCAATGTTTATTCTGGCTGCGGATATCATGGCGCGGGGGCATACCGCGAATAACCTGCTGGGGCTGATCGAGGCGTTCTTCGGTCATCGTCGCGGCGGCCTTCCGATCACAGCGTGTATCAGTTGCACCCTGTTTGGGTCGGTTTCCGGTTCAACACAGGCAACTGTAGTGTCCGTGGGGCAGATCATGCGCCCCAAATTGTTGAAGGCAGGTTACAAGGACAGCTTTGTCATGGCGTTGATCATCAATGCCAGCGATATCGCGTTCCTAATCCCGCCCAGCATCGGTCTGATCCTCTATGGCACGCTGGCCAATACCAGTGTGGGAGAGCTGTTCATCGCCGGGATCGGACCTGGGATCGTTCTGGCCTTACTGTTTTCGGCCTATTGCTATGTCTACAGCGTTTATCAGGGTGACCAGATTGCTTTGGTGGAAAAGAAAACCACCGCGGAGCGGCTGCAATCGATCCGCAAGGCGTTGTTGCCGCTGGGCTTTCCGGCGCTGATCGTCGGCGGGATTTATTCCGGCGCGGTGACCCCGACCGAGGCCGCATCCTTTTCGGTTCTCTATGCGTTGATCGTGGAATGTGTGATCTACCGCGAACTCAAGCTGAACGATGTGCTGGATGCCGCTCTCAGCACCGGGTTGATCACGGCTGTTGTCTTTATCCTCGTTGGTATGGGGCAGGCGTTCTCGTGGTACATTTCGTTCGAACAAATTCCACAAGGATTGCTGGAGCCGCTTAACCTTGAGGGCGCGTCGGACGAATACATCCTGTTTGTGATCGCGCTGTGTTTCTTTATTGGCTGCATGTTTGTCGACTCACTGGTCGTACTGGTCATCCTGACACCGATCTTTGTACCCATCGTCGATGCCTCTGGCCTCGATCCGGTTCTGGTGGGTGTCATGGTGACGCTGCAAATGGCCATTGGGTCTGCTACGCCGCCTTTTGGCTGCGATATCTTCACAGCGATCGCAATTTTCAACAAACCCTATCTTGAGGTCATTCGCGGAACGTTTCCGTTCATCGTGATCCTGATGCTGATGTCCGCGTTGCTGATTTTCTTCCCCGGCATCGCGCTCTTTCTTCGGGATCTCGCACTGTTGTAAAGACCCCAAGAACCTGACCTCAGCCTGTCACTTAACCTCGGGATGGGCTGAGGTCAGACAAATCCCAAAGCATGGCTTTTACCGTCGGGGCAGGGCGCGCCATTTGATCCAACTCGATCCGGTGACGTTCCGATTTCGTCAGGTGTTGTCTGGTCTACATCACGACAACCGGCTGGTTCCCTTATCGGTCTTTTGCCCTCATTGAAGCCAGACCGCAATTCTAAGCAATCTTAATGAGACTGACACAATTCAACCATCCGACCTGACTATTCCATGGATGCGGCGCGCTCCGGGGGTTTAATGATTTAACGAGGGGGTATGAGTTCAGCGCGCCGTACCTCTGTTAAACCGGGATGCATTCGGGGTACAAACCTCTACGAGGTCAGGAAATCGTACAGGTCAATCGCGTTTTTAGGCAGGCTAACGTTTTGTTTCCGGCACAGAAAATAGGCGCTTTTTGGCCTTAGGCTTTGCTGTCCAATCCTGACCAGCGCTCCGCTTGCAAGCTCTTGTTGCATCATCGCCTCGTTCACCAGTGCAACACCGGCGCCGTCCAGCGCTCTGCCAACAGATTGTACGTAGCTGCTGCAGTCAATCTTTGACCAATTGCCGATGCCGGGAAGGTCAAGTTTCTTTAACCAGATCTGCCAGTTGATCCAATCCGGTGCCAGACTGGAGAACTCCAGTATCGGCGGCGCCTGACTGAATTGAGGGTTGGCGGAAAACATCCCTGATTGCACCGCCTGTCTAGCAACCTCGGACGTGGCAACGGGAACCATCTGGACGTCCAGTAAACGGGTACTCTCCCACCCGGGAATGTGACCGTCACAGTAAACAACAGCCATATGATGCACGTTCGACAGCAATTCCGATGTCGCCTCGGTCGTTCGAATGTTCACGTCACATGCCGCATCGCCGAAGGAAAAGGCGCGCAGGCGTTGATGCAGCCAAAACATTGACAGCGCCGTGTTGGCCGCGATCTGGACAGCCGGTTGCTCAGGGGATTTGATCTTGTGGATTGCGCGATCCAGAAACTCCAGCGCCATCTCCACGTCAGACGCCAGTTCACGGCCCGTTTCAGTCAACTCCAAATTTCGCCCGTCGCGGGAAAACAGCGGCGATCCCAACCATTCTTCCAACCGGTGAATGCGTTTGCTGACCGCAGCCTGAGTGACAAACAGAGTGTCAGCGGCATGTGTCAGGCTTTTGCTGCCCGCAGCTGCTTGAAAGAATAGTAGATTGTCCAGCGGCGGCAGCGACTTGCGATAGTTTTTCATTCCAAAAGGTTATGAAAATCTCCGTCGTATTTCAACAATGTGCAGTTAGCTCGGTCCAGGCGCCATATTGCGACAAGAAGACCTGACCGTTCAGCTCTTTGGGGAAATCTGTGCGGTTCAGCCTGTCCATGACCGGGCCTTTGACCTCGGACAGATGCAACCCTACACCCATATCAGTCAGACGCCTATTGATTGCCTCCAGGCTTTCCAGAGCCGAGAAATCTACTTCGTTCACAGCTGAAAACAATAGGATCACATGTCGTAATGTGCACCCTTCGGTGACGCGCTGTTGCACCATTTCCTCAAGAAATCGCGCGTTCACGAAATAGAGGCTTTCATCCACACGCAACGTCACCACCGCCGGGTTGGTTTCCACATCGTGACGCAGCACGTTGCGGAAATGCTGGGTGCCGGGAACAAGGCCCACCTCTGCCACATGCGGGCGCGATGTTTTATACAGGTGCAACAGAACCGAGATCACGACCCCCGATGCCACCCCGGCCTCGACCCCCAGGCCCAATGTCAAAAGGATGGTGACTGCCACGGCGGTGAAATCGGCGCGGGAATAGTCCCAGGTCTTTTTCAGGATCGACAGGTCAACAAGACTAAGGACTGCGACGATGATGGTTGCCGCCAGCGTTGCCTTGGGCAGATAATAGACGAGGGGCGTCAGAGCCAGCGCGGCTATGGCCAAGCCAATGGCGGTGAATGCTCCGGCGGCGGGTGTCTCTGCCCCGGCATCGAAATTGACAACGGACCGGGCAAAGCCGCCGGTGACAGGATAACCGCCGGTAAAGGCCGCCCCAAGATTGGCTGCACCCAGACCGATCAGTTCTTGGTCCGGGTCGATCCGCTGGCGTTTCTTTGCCGCCAGTGTCTGCGCGACCGAAACGCTTTCGACAAAGCCGATGATTGAAATCAGGATGGCAGGAACGACAAGCGCGCGGAACAGATCAACAGAAAAGCTGGGCAAGGTCAGGGGCGGCAGGCTTTGCGGCACGGCCCCGACGATTTTCACGCCCTGACCTGTCAGGTCCATGCTCCAAACAGCAACTGTTGTCGCAATTACGGCGGCCACAGGCCCGGCCTTGGTCAGAAAATCTGCCAGAACAGGTGGTATTCCCACTCCGCGCAAGAAGGGTTTCAGGTTTTTGCGGACCCAAAACAGAAATCCAGTGGCCAGAATGCCGAGTGTCAGCGTGATGATGTTGAGTTCGGGTAGGTGGGACAAGAGCGATCCCAGCATTTCGGGCAACGTATGTCCGTGCGCGCTCACGCCTAGAATGTGTTTGAGCTGACTGGTAGCGATCAGGATGCCCGAGGCGGTGATAAACCCCGCGATCACCGGATGGCTCAGGAAGTTGGCCAAAAATCCTAGCCGCAGTATACCCATCAACAGCAGAAACCCGCCGGACAGGAACGCCAGCGTCAGGGCGGCCACCGCATACCCCGCCGTACCCTGCTCGGCGATCTGCCCGATGGTTGCGGCAGTCATAAGCGACACGACGGCCACAGGACCCACCGCCAGCGACCGGCTGGTGCCAAATATTGCATACAGCACGATCGGCACGATTGAGGCATAAATGCCGGCCTCGGGCGGCAAGCCAGCCAGCAAGGCATAGGCCAGCGACTGCGGGATCAGCATGATCGTCACGATCAGTGCCGCGATCAGATCGTTAGAAAGGGCCGCGCGCGTGTAGCTGCGGCCCCAATCCAGAACCGGGACAAAGGGGCGGAGTCGTTCGATCATGTATCTATTCCGGGAAGTAATACAGAAGGTGCCGGGCGTGTGTCACTGAAGACCCTATTTAGGTGCGACTTTCAGCTTTTCCGGGCGAGCCATCCATTCCTTTCCGCGCAGCATCGCCTTCCAGTAAATCGGCGGCAGAAGCGTTTCCTTAAGGAACCACGCCGCACGGCTGGGCTTTGTGCCATCGATTAGGAAACGCGGAAAACTGGGTTTGAGCGCGCCGCCATAGCCGAACTCGGCCAACACGATCTTGCCGCGCTCAACTGTCAGCGGGCAAGAGCCATAGCCGTCGTATTGCGCCACTGCCGATCCTCCGGCGATGTCGGCGACAATATTGTCGGCAACGGTCGGTGCCTGTTTCCGCGCTGCTGCGGCAGTTTTGGCATTGGGAGCATTCATCACGTCGCCCAGTGACCAGATGTTGTCAAAGCTTTGGTGGCGCAGGGTCGCCTGGTCCACGTCGATCCAACCTGCTGCGTCCGCCAAAGGTGAGACGCGTATGAAATCCGGCGCGGTTTGGGGTGGGCAGACATGGATCATGTCAAACTCGGTCTCAATCAAGGTTGGTGCTGTATCAGGTTTGACAACCTCGAAGACGGCTTTTTTGGCGGGCCCGTCGATAGACACCAGATTGTGGAAGAAATTCAGCGATGCGCCGTATTTCTCAATATAGCTTTCCAGCGCGGGGACATAATCCTTGACGCCGAACAACACGCCGCCCGCATTCATGAAGTGGATGTCGATGTCCTTTAGCACCCCACTGCGGAACCACGTATCACCGGATAGGTACAGGGCCTTTTGCGGCGCGCCCGCGCATTTGATTGGCATGGGAGGTTGGGTGAAGAGAGCACGTCCCGTCTTCATCTCTTGCACCAGCTGCCAGGTATAGGGCGCGAGGTCATAGCGATAGTTCGATGTCACGCCGTTGCGGCCCAGCGTTTCTTCCAGACCCACAACCTTGCCCCAATCCAACTTGAGGCCGGGGCAGACAACAAGGCGGTCGTATTTTACGACGCGGCATCCATCCAGCACGACGGCATTGTTCTCAGGCTCAAACGCCGCAACAGCAGATTTGATCCAGTGCACACCTTTAGGAATCAGGCTGCCCATGGTCTTGGCCGTTGCTTGGGCGTCAAAGATACCTCCACCGACCATGGTCCAGCCAGGTTGGTAGTAGTGGATATCGGCCGGGTCGATGACCGCGATATCAAGATCCGGTTTCCGCGCCTTCAGGCTGGCCGCAACCGAGATTCCACCGGCACCGGCACCGACAATCACGACTTGGAAATGCGCATCCCCGGTATCAGTCGGTGTCCTGCCGCCGTTGGCAATTCGGCGCGCAACGCCGTTCATATCATAGCCTGCCGCCTTGGTGGCCAACAGGATGTCCGACATCGGGCGTTTCTTGGATTCGTGAAAGGACCAAAGCGTGGCCGAGCGTGTCCCAGTCCGGCAAAAGGCCAGGACCGGGCGTTGCAAATCTTCCATCGCCTCCCCAAACGCTGCAACGTCGTCGTCCTTCACTATGCCGGATTGCACCGGGACATAGCGCGCCTCGATCCCGGCGGCCTTTGCTGCGGCGTCGATCTCTTTGAACGAAGGCTGATCCGCACCTTCCCCGTCTGGCCGGTTGCAAAGGATTGCACGAAAGCCCTGCGCCGCGATGGTCTTGACGTCCTCAACAGTGATCTGCGGACTGACGGTAAACTTGGATGAAATGTTGCGAAGTTCCATGTCTCTCCTCCCTGATGCGGATTACAGCGTATTGACCGGTACTTTTAGCATCGGGTTCCCATCCGCATCGGTCGGCACTTCACCCGCCCGCATGTTCACCTGCAGGGACGGAATGATGAGAGTGGGCATCGCAAGGATCGCATCGCGTTCAGTGCGGAACTTGACGAAATCCTCTTTCGTCCTGCTGCCGCCCACATGGATGTTGTGAGCTTTCTCTTCTGCAACGCTGGTTTCCCAGGCAATGTCGCGTCCGTTCGGGCCATAGTCATGGCACATGAACAGCCGCGTCTCATCGGGCAGAGAGAGCACTTTCTGAATGGAATCGTACAGAACACCAGCATCACCGCCGGGGAAATCAGCCCGGGCCGAGCCACCGTCCGGCATGAACAGCGTATCGCCGACAAAGGCCGCGTCGCCCATCACATGCACCATACAGGCCGGGGTATGGCCGGGTGTATACATGGAGAAAGCCTGCATTGTGCCGATCATGTAAGTGTCGCCATCTTCGAACAACGCATCGAATTGCGAGCCGTCCCGCTGAAACTCAGTGCCCTCGTTGAAGACCTTGCCGAACGTATCCTGGACAACGGTGATCTTGGAGCCAACGCCAATTCTTCCGCCCAGTTCCTGCTGTATATAGGGCGCAGCCGACAGATGGTCGGCATGGACATGGGTCTCGATGATCCATTCCAGTTTAAGCTGTTTTTCCTTAATGACGCGGATCAGTTCGTCGGCATGATCAAAGGTGATGCGCCCGGCGGCATAGTCGATGTCCATGACGCTGTCGACAACCGCACAAGCGTCCGAGGCCGGGTCCTTTACGATATAACTGATGGCGTTTGTTGCATCGTCGAAAAAGGCGAAAACCTCTGGTCTCACGGCCAAATTCACAGGGTAGGTGGTCATTTTGGGTCTCCTCCAAAAAGTATTCAGGTACGGGATTTCAGATCGGGTGCGGCCGCAGATTGCAGGAGCTTTGCCAAGGCGATTCCGATCACCAGCGCGCCGACGAAAGCAAAAACCTCCCATCGGCCGGTCCCCAGTGCGGGTAGCGCACCGCCCGGGCAAAATCCGGCAATGCCCCAGCCGATACCGAAAACCGCCGATCCCCCAACAAGCCTGGCGTTGATATTTGCGGACGTAGGCAGGTGAAACGTAGGTTCAAATACCGGCGCTTCCCGACCAAACACCAGTTTGTAGCCGACGAAGGTGGTCACCAGGGCTCCGCCCATCACAAAGATCAGGGACGGGTCCCAAGCTCCAAAAACATCGAAAAAATTCAGCACCTTGGCCGGATTTGACATGCCGGACAGTGAGATGCCCAGGCCAAAAATCAAGCCGATCAGGTAGATTGCAAGCAGTTTCATCCCTTATCCTCCGATCACATGGCGGATGATGAAAACCGTGGCAAAGGTGAACCCCATGAAGGTCGCGGTTGCGATGATGGATCGCGGGCTAAGCCGCGCCATGCCGCATACGCCGTGACCCGACGTGCAGCCAGCACCAAAGGTGACGCCGATACCAACAATGACGCCGCCTATTACAAAGGTGAGGGTGGATATCGGAACCTCAACCGCTGGCATCTCACCCGAGATCAGCCAAAGAACCAGCGGGCCAGTGGCCATCCCGACCAGCAAGGTGGCGCGCCAGGTGAAATCACTGCCAGAGGACGGTTGGACAAGGCCCGCAAGGATACCTGTAGCGCCCATCACGCGGCCCATCAGCAACATCAGCAAAACGGATGCCACCCCAATCAGAATGCCACCTGTCAGCGATGCCCAAGGTGTGAACGCGGTTTCGATCATCCGCAGTTCCTGCAGGTCTTCAGGCCGATGATGCGGTAGATTGGGCAGTTGCCCACAAAGGCCGTCAACGTAAAGATAGCGGCAACGGCCAGCGCCACCCAGAACAGAATACCCGATTCCAGGGTGCCTGTGCTAAAGGCCAGAACTGCAAGGGCGGCAGCGATCAGGATGCGCAGGGCGCGGTCGAATTTTCCCATATTGGTGGTCATGTCTCACTCCATCGAGAATCGATGAATTGACCATTGCATGTGCACCGTCATGCGTTTGGTGACATGGTCACCAAACTGTCAAACAAACGGGTTCAGGTGGTGATTACACTTCGGCGCCGGCCGATTTCACCATACGTTCCAGCCCTTCGCGGCCGGTCAGGCGAACTTCACCGCGGGACTGTTCGATCCAGCCACGGCGCTGGAATTCCGAAAGGGTGCGCGAGATCACCTCGCGCGCGGTGCCCAGTTCCGTCCCCAGAAAGGCATGTGTTGCGCGCACCACGTTGTCAGCATTGGCCAATTCCAGCAGGCGCGCCGCCAAACGTACATCCATGCGCTGAAACACGATGTCGTCAATCAGAGTGAACAGGTCGGTGATCCGACGGGAATAGGCGGTAAAGATAAACTCGCGAAATATCGGGGATTTGGCAGCCAGATCATCAAAGGTCTTTCGCGGGATCGCCACGGCGGTCACATCGGTTTCCGCTATGCCATCCGCGGAATAGTCTTCGAACGCCAGCATACAGGCGGTTGTCAATACGCAGCTTTCTCCGGCATGGACCCGGTACAAAAACACCTCTCGCCCGGTATCGGATTTCTGCTGCACCCGCACTGTGCCGTCCAACAGCAGCAGAAGATTGTCAGCTGTCTGGCCCGGGGCAAAAACCTGCGTTCCGGCTGGAACGGTGACGATCTGACTGCCCGCAACAAGCGCGGTGCGGATGTCGTCCGGCAGTCGGCTGAGACCTTTGAATTTGTCGATCCACGAGGTATTCATAGCGTTCCGCTTATCCATGGGCTGCCACGCGGCTGTAAACGATGGCTGCCACGCATGCAAGATTGTGAAAGCGTGTAGGGTCTGCCCTGTAACCCTCTTGGGGGTGACCCGCGACATTGTGGGGCATGTGAGGAGTTTTTTGACGTTATTCAAACCAGAAATAGTTGATCTTTGAGTTGAATAACACCTATAATCACATCATGCCCCCCATCTGGAAATCGCAGCACTGGCCAAATTTCGGGTACTACCATGAAAGGGTAGAGCCATTTTTGGCGTCATCCTCGCAATTGATCGGCGAAATCACCGGTCTTGTCGATGGGCTGCCCGACAGCGACCGGGAGGAATTTCATCTCTCGCAAATCGCGCAGGAGGTCATGTCATCTTTTGGGATTGAGGGTGTTCCGCTGGACGCATCCGAAATTGAGGCCTCAATCGTCGCGTCTCTGAAGCACCGAAACCAGCATGCCATAACGCGCAGGTCCGATGCCGTTGCCGCATTGATGTCGGCGGCGCGCTCGACGCCGGGGCCGCTCACGGCAGACACATTGTTTGAATGGCACCGGTTGCTGTTCTTTGGCATTGAGGTTGAGGATGTTGGCCAATGGCGGCGCTTTGATCTTGAGATTGTCCGCTCGGCGGTGGCCGGATCAAATGACGTTCTGTACAAGGCTCCACCACCCGATCGGCTTGGGCAGGACATGAGCGTGTTTCTGAAATGGTTAGCGCAAGATCAGGGCGTATCGCCACCCATAAAGGCCGCCTTGGCACATCTGTGGTTTGAATCGATCCATCCCTTCTCGGATGGAAATGGGCGGATCGGCCGGGCCCTTATCGAATTTGTCTTTGCCCAAAGCGGGGCGCTGTCCTTTTCGCTATCTCGCCAGATCGAGCGTGACAAGAAAGCCTATTATCATGCGCTTCAGGCCGGGCGACAACAGGGTAGGGGCGTGATTGACGCAACTGAATTTGTGATCTGGTTTTTGCAGACTTTGGGAAATGCAGCTCGGTTCGCGCGGGAAGAAGCGCAGTTTATCTTACGACGCAATCGGTTCTTCTTGCGATTTGCCACGCAGCTCAACACGCGCCAAGAGCAAGTGCTGCGCCGATTGTTCAAACAGGGCCCGTCTCGGGTTGAGCTTGGCATCAGTGCCAAGATCTACCGCAAGATCAGTGGCACCTCTGCTGCTACCGCGACCCGAGACCTGCTGGCCTTGGAAGCCGTAGGCGCGTTGAAGCGATCTGAGGCGGGTGGGCGGTCAACGATGTATTGGATTAGTTACTAGCGGTCTGCAAAGGGTATAGATGTGCCAAGTTCAGCGCCGTTCTGGTTCAATACAAGATCGGCCTGCTGACTGTTCCTGAGAACCAGCTGGGCATTTGGAATATCGTTCCGCATCGCGCGGCGCAGCGCTGAGTCCGGATCAAAGCCGTGCCTGATCCAGCGCTCTTGCAGTCGCGCTTGGAGGGTCTCCAACGTTGGGCTGACAAAAATTGTTGTCGAAAACAGATTGTTCAGAGACGCCCAGGGCTCTTTGTCCAACAGAAGATAGTTACCCTCAACAACAATGACCGGAGTTTCGGGGTGAACGGCAATTTCATTTGCAATCGCCAGATCCATCTGGCGGTCGAATTTGGGGAAAAAGCACTCATGTTTGGCGGATGCCAGAGTTTTGATGGCAGCGCAGAATCCGACCGCATCGAAGGTCTCGGGCGCGCCTTTTCTGGCTAGAAGACCGCGCGTTTCAAGAACGTGGTTGTCCAGATGATAGCCATCCATCGGCACAAGCGTGGCGGGCGGAACAGCCGACGTCTGCTGCTGGTTAAAAGCGTTGACTACTGCGTCTGCCAGGGTCGATTTGCCCGAAGCAGGCGGCCCGGAAATCCCCACAAGTGTTCGCGCACCGGGTTGCATCCGGGACTGGATCAGGTCGCAAACACGTTGTGTGTCACGCGTGATCACGCGGCGTCCTCTGTCGGCGGCTCCTTGGCGCCGGTCATGAACGCAACCGCATCGGACATGGTGTAATCCTTGGGGTCAATGGTGCAGAGCCGTTTGCCGAGGCGATGCACATGGATGCGATCGGCAACTTCAAATACATGGGGCATGTTGTGGCTGATCAAAATGATCGGAATGCCCCGCGCCCGCACATCTTGTATCAGTTCCAGAACCTTGCGGCTTTCTTTAACGCCCAAGGCTGCTGTTGGCTCATCCATGATGATGAACTTTGTTGCAAATGCTGCTGCGCGCGCAACGGCGACGCCTTGACGCTGACCCCCGGACAGCGTTTCCACTGTCTGGTTGATCGACTGAACTGTCATTAGACCAAGCTCTGTCAGTTTCTCACGGGCAAACCTCTCCATCGCGGGCCGGTCAAGCTGTCGCAAGTATTTGCCCATGAACCCCTGTTTGCGGATTTCGCGCCCCATGAACATGTTGTCCGCAATCGACAAGGCAGGCGACATGGCGAGCTGCTGATAGACAATCTCGATACCCATATTGCGCGCGTCGATGGGTGAAGAGAAGTTGACCTTCTTCCCCTCGATCAGGATTTCGCCTTCATCCGGAATGGTCGCGCCGCAAATCGCCTTGACGATTGAGGACTTGCCAGCACCGTTATCCCCGATGACCGCCAGAATTTCTCCCTGGCGCAGTTCAAAGTCGGAATAGTCGATGGCGGTCACATGGCCATAGCGTTTAACGATGCCGCGGCCCTGGACGACTGGTGTTGCCTCTGACATTAGCCCGATACCTTTCTGATCCACTGGTCAACAGCGACCGCTGCGATGATGAGAAGCCCAATCAGCAAGAAGGTCCACTGTGCATCAGCACCCAATAGCCTGAGGCCGAGCGTGAACACTCCAACAATAAGCGCTCCGAACAAAGACCCAAGGATCGATCCGCGTCCGCCAAACAGCGAGATCCCCCCGATCACAACCGCCGTGATGCTTTCAATGTTGGCCAATTGGCCGGACGTTGGCGAGACAGAGCCAATACGCCCGATCAGGGCCCATCCAGCAAAAGCGCAGATCAGGCCTGACAGCATGTAAACCGACATCAGGGTTCTGTGGACATTCACTCCGGACAATTCCGCGGCTTCGGGATCGTCGCCCACGGCATAGACATGTCGCCCCCAAGCCGTGTGTTTCAATGAATAGGCAAGAACCGCGATCAGGATCAGCATGAACATGACCCCAACGGTAAATGTGGCCCCTCCGACGCTGAATTTGGTTCCGAAGAACTGAAGGAAAGAGGCATTCGCCTCGATATCCTGACTGCGGATCGTTTCGTTGGCTGAGTACAGAAAGTTTGTGGCAAGGATGATCTGCCACATCCCAAGGGTGACAATAAAAGGTGGCAGCTTTACCCGGCTGACAAGCCAGCCATTGATGGCCCCGATGCCGGTTCCAACAGCCAGCCCGCACAGCACAGCAACCGGAACCGGAATGCCATAGCGGAAGGTAAATTGCCCCATGATCACCGACGAAAAGACCATGATCGCACCAACACTCAGGTCAATGCCGGCGGTCAGGATGACCAGACTCTGCGCCGCAGCCACGATGCCGACGATCTGAACCTGTTGCAGGATCAAGGTCATCGCGAATGGTGAGAAGAACTTGGACCCCAGAAGCAGGCCAAAAATCACAATCGCACCGACCAGAACGATCAGGGGCACCAAGGATGGATTGACGTGAAGCAGGTGCTGCAGCTTGCCCAACACGCCGCCCCGGGTGTCCTCAAACTCTGCCACAGATTCAACGTGGCCGGCCGCGGTGTCATATTCCCGAGCCTCTTGGTTTGCTTCAGACATATCTCCCCCTTTTCGTGGCAGGTTCCGCAGCCAACGTGGTCAGTTTACAGGAATTTTTAATTTTCTCACGAAGGGATTGGTGAGGCGCGCGAACGCGCCCCACTTGGGAGAAGGGGGATTAGCCCCAGCAGAGGTCCAGACCTTCGGCGACCGAGATCGATTCCACGCCTTCGGCAGGTTGATCGGTGATCAGCGCGACGCCGGTGTCGTAGAATTCCTTGCCCGGGGTGTTTTCAGGTTTCACACCTTCATCGGCCCATTTTTTGACCGCTTCAACGCCCAGCGAGGCCATCAACAGCGGATACTGCTGGCTGGTGGCGCCAATAACCCCGGATTCCACATTCTGAACGCCTGGGCAGCCGCCATCCACTGATACGATCAACACATCGTTTTCACGCCCAATGGATTTGAGGGCCTCGTAGGCGCCTGCTGCGGCAGGTTCGTTGATTGTGTGCACGACGTTAATGGATGAATCCTTAGCCAGAAGGTTCTCCATCGCGCGGCGGCCACCTTCTTCGTTGCCATCAGTGACATCGCTGCCGACCAGACGCGGATCGTCTTCATCGCCGATCACATTGGGATCAGCCAGATCCACGCCAAACCCGTCAAGGAAACCCTGATTGCGCAGGACATCCACGGTAGGCTGGCTGACATTCAAATCAAGCGTGGCGATCTTGGCATCCGCTGCCGCGGCACCCATTTTGGCCTTGGCCCATTGACCGATCAGCAGGCCGGCCTTGTAGTTGTCCGTCGCAAAGGTCGCATCCGCCGAGTCGATGGGGCTGAGCGGGGTGTCCAGCGCAATAACCAGAACCCCAGCGTCACGCGCCTGCTGCACTGCCGGAACGATTGAGCTGGTATCAGATGCCGTCAAAAGGATGCCCTTGGCCCCGTCCAGAATGCAGGTCTCAATTGCCTGCACCTGCGTTTCATGGTCACCGTCTACCTTGCCAGCAAACGCTTTTAGCGTCATGCCCAGCTCTTCTGCCTTCGCGGTTGCGCCTTCTTTCATTTTTACAAAGAAAGGGTTGGTGTCGGTCTTTGTGATCAAGCAGACCGTTTCGCCCGCCGCATGTGCGGACCCGGCGGCCAAGGTGATCGCAGCAGCAGATGCGGCAAGTTTGAATAGATTCTTCATGTCATCCTCCCAGATTTTTGCATTCGTCTTGCTAGGATTCCAAGCGAGACCTACCTCCATCCTCCAATGCAGGCATTAGCCAAGAAGATGCGATTCCCCCTTAGTTGTCAATAAATAAATAAAGTTTATTTATTAATTTGACTGAGCGCCTTTCCATAAGGAAAAGAGGTGGTTATGTTGAGTTTTATGGAGAAGGAAGCGCTAAAAACGCTAACCGGAGGGGTCAGCCAAAGCGGTGTTCGCGATCACAACGAACGTCTGATTTTGACCGTTTTACAAAGACATGGACCCACGGCCGGTGCGGATGTGGCGCGTCTGACGGGGCTTTCTCCGCAGACGGTTTCGATCATCTTGAGGAAGCTGGAAAAAGATGAGATTCTCAAGCGCGGCACACCGCTGCGGGGGAAAGTCGGTAAACCTTCGATCCCGATGGAGCTGAACCCCGAGGGTATTCTTTCGGTCGGAATGAAGATTGGGCGCCGCAGTGCCGACCTGTTGTTGATCGATTTCACCGGCAAGCCGCGCCATCAGTTGACGACGACTTATGACTACCCGCTGCCTGAAGCGGTGTTTGGATTTCTGGAATCCGGATTGGAAACGCTTTTGTCGCGTGAACCGCACAAGCTGCGGGACCGTGTGTGTGGCATAGGCATCGGCACGCCATTTGAGCTTTGGAAATGGCACGACCTGACGGGCATTGCCGCGAAAAAGTTCAGTTCCTGGAGGAATGTGAATTTCTTCTCTGAAGTTGCCAAGTTCAGTGACCTTCCGGTGTTTGTTGTCAACGATGCGACAGCGGCCTGTCATGCCGAGCATCTTTACGGTCGTGGAGGTGAATACAGGGACTACTTCTACTTTTTCATCGGGTCGATGATCGGTGGCGGCGTCGCTTTGAACGGGACGGTGTTCGAAGGCAATCAGGGCAATGCAGGGGCTTTGGGGGCAATGCGCACCACTGGGCCGTTGGGTGAAAGCCAGCAACTGATCGATGTTGCGTCGCTGCACCTGTTGGAAGACAGGTTGAGGGAAGCGGGCGTCAATCCGGGAATTTTGTGGGAAAAGCCTCAGGATTGGAGCAGCATCGCACGGTACGTAGAGCCGTGGATTGGCACAACCGCACAAGAACTGGCAAAGGCGGCATTATCCATCTGCGCAGTCATCGATTTTGAGGCAATTTTCATTGACGGTGCGTTCCCGCCTGACGTGCGCGAAGAACTGGTTGCCCGGGTCCGTCGCTATCTGGATAATCAAGACAAGCGCGGATTGATCCCCCCGGTCGTTGAGGCTGCTGAGGTCGGAGAGAACGCGCGCGGCATTGGCGCAGCCAGCAGCCCGATTTTCCGCCAGTTTCTGTTGAATACCAATGCTGGTCTTTCAGGCATGTAGCCTGTGCGCGTCCTCTTGATCAATCCCGCGACACTGGGCCTGCATCGAATGTTCCGATATCGACAATCGTCGAAAACCGGGTCATCACATGACCCACTATTCATGCTAA
Source organism: Ruegeria meonggei (assembly GCF_042768335.1). Classification (NCBI taxonomy): domain Bacteria; kingdom Pseudomonadati; phylum Pseudomonadota; class Alphaproteobacteria; order Rhodobacterales; family Roseobacteraceae; genus Ruegeria; species Ruegeria meonggei. Next base: position 76,707 of record NZ_JAXHBT010000002.1, read on the forward strand.
ATATTGCCGGTTCAGCGAGTCCCCGAAATGAGCAAGAAAGTCCCGTCGCCCTGCATAGACGTGTGTAAATTTCGCCGCGAGGGCCATTGCATTGGCTGTTCGATGACCAAGAGCCAGAAAAAACTGTTCAAGTCGATCAAAAAGCCGGATCAGCAGGAAGGTTTTGTGCAGATGCTAACCTGTCAGCAGGATGCGATGGGCCGGTATAAACACTGGGCACCGGCCTATCTGAAAAAGCTGAAAAGAAGAAGGCCAGAGTGAACATCAAACTGGCACCGCAATTCAGCGCAAATGAGAACGTAGGAACCAGGCAAACTTCTCGTGGGTCTGGCCCCGATTGATGCACAGATCTTCGGTCAGCGTGTCACCATATTCGGCGGCTACTTCGCCAGCACCAGCAAGCGTTGAGGCCAGCGTTTCCTGTGCCTCAAGCATCATCTTGATCATGTCCTTGTCGGATGCCGAGCCGTCGAATTCGCTGACTTTGGAGCGTTTCAGCATCCCTGCCAGTGTGCCATCGGCGTGGGCGTCTAGCGCTTTGATACGCTCGGCCAGATCGTCTTGCGCAACAAAGTGGTCCTCATAGATCTTCTGGAACAGCTCGTGCAGCGGACCAAAAGCCATGCCGGTTACATTCCAGTGAAAGTTCTGGGCCAGCATCGTGGTCACGGTGGTTTCGGCCACAGACTGATTCAAGGCGTCCGCGATTGCGGCGCGTGTGTCTTGTGTCAGGGCAATTGCAGTTTGGGTCATAATGGTCACCTTGGTTTTCCGGAGGATATAGCTGGCTGCACTAAAAATGGCTGGCTTACACATACTTAGACGGTCAGCGGAAAATTCCAAGAACTTTTTAGAATTATTCTAAAACGTACGAAATTGGTCGGAAATCGAACGGATCAGATAGGCCAGATTTCGTTGGGTCCAACGTGGCACACGGGACCGAATTAAAAACTGAAAACTGTCGTTATCGCCGCGATCCATTGCGTCCAACAGGCTGCCGAGCCAGGCTTCGTCAAAAGACAGCTCAGTGGTGCCGGGGCGAAAAAATACCGGGCTTTTGGACACCGCCTGATAAAACCCGCGCATCAAAATTTCGGCATGACGCATCTTTGCATCCGCTGGGTCGGCCAGCAATAAGGCGCAGGCTTGCTCAAGATCGATGCGCGCGCAAGACCGGCAGCGCAAGGACACCATACGCAGCTGGTTGATGATGCACATGGATCGTTCAGCGACCCGAGGGGCGGGCACTGGTGCAGCGTGCTCTGAGTTATTGAAGCTGACTGCCTGCATCATGACCTGGATCAATTTCCTTTCCCTAAGGTTGGAACTGGGCCAACCCTTAACCTGACAATAGTTGTAAGGTTAAGGGTCTGCAAGAAGCGTGAGTACAATTCTTGCTTCACCACAGGGTAAATATCCCGGTGCGCAATACGGACGCTGCCTAGCGTGATCAGTCAATACTGGGCCGCAAATCAAGAGCGTAACGCCCAATTCTGCTTTCCGTTCAAGCGCCGCTGGTCAGCAGATCACTTGCCTTTTCCCCAATCATGATGGCCGGTGCATTGGTGTTCCCGCTGACGATCTCAGGCATGATCGAGCAATCCGCAACCCGCAGGTTCTGGATGCCGTTCACCCGCAGGCTTGGATCGACAACAGAGTTTTCCGTCGTGCCCATCGCGCAGGTTCCGGTCGGGTGATAGATCGACACGGAATTGGACCTGGCCCAATCCAGTGTGCCTTCGTAGTCGTCGCTGGACAGGTCTGCGGTCGGACGAAACTCTTCGGATATCTTTGAGGCCAGCGGGTTATGCCGTGCGATGTTGCGGGCGATATTCACCCCGTCGACGATGGTTCTGCAGTCGGTTTCCGTCGAAAGGTAATTCGGAAGGATTTTAACATATTGCGATGGATCTGGGCCGTTCAGGCGCAGCTCTCCCCGGCTTTCGGGGCGCAGCTGGCAGACGGACATGGTGAAGGCAGAAAACGGATGGACGCCTTCGCCGGGGCTATCGGCCGACCAGGGTTGGACGTGGAACTGGATATCGGGGGTTTCAACCTCGGGTCGGGTTTTCAGGAATCCGGTGGCAAGGCTTGCGGCCATTGTCATTGGTCCGGCGCGGAACAGCGCGTATTTCAACGCAATGCGCGCCTGATTGAACAGGCTGCGTACTTCGTCATTCAGGGTGGGTTCGTTGCATTTGAACACCAATCGCGCCTGCAAATGGTCCTGCAGCCCCTTGCCTACGTAGGGCAGCGCGTGAACAGGTTCGATGCCGTTTTCCTTCAGGTGATCGGGGTCGCCAATACCGGACAGCATCAATATCTGAGGAGAGTTAATTGCTCCGCCCGACAGAATGATTTCGCGACGCACTTTTAGCGTTTTCAACGCGCCGGAACGGTCACGGTAGATGAGGCCAGTGGCTTTTTTCCCCTCCATCTCAATCCGGGTCACCAGCGCGCGAGTGATGATGTTCAGGTTTTTCCGGTCTCGGACCGGTTTAAGATAGGCCACTGCGGCACTGCACCGACGGCCATTGCGTGTAGTCAATTGGAAATAGCCCACGCCTTCCTGATTGGCTCCGTTGTAATCGGGATTAAACGGGTAGCCCGCGGTTTGCGCGGCTGCCACCCATGCGTCGCAGATTGGGCGCTGTATGCGCATGTTCGAAACCGCAAGCGGACCGCCGACACCGTGGAATTCATCCTCGCCGCGTTCCTGATCTTCGCAACGCTTGAACAGGGGCAGCACGTCGTCCCATCCCCAGCCAACATTCCCCATCTGACGCCAGCGGTCATAGTCCTCTTTTTGGCCGCGCACATAGAGAAGGCCATTCAAGGAAGACGACCCGCCCAGCACCTTGCCGCGGGGCCAGTCAATTGCGCGTCCATTCAGCCCCTGATCAGGCTCGGTGCGGTAACACCAGTCCACCGAGGGATTGTGCATGGTCTTAAAGTACCCAACCGGAATGTGAATCCAGGGGTTGGTATCCGGACCCCCGGCTTCCAGCAAAGCAACCTTGGTTTTGGGATCGGCACTTAGTCGATTGGCGATGACACAGCCCGAAGAACCGGCCCCGACAACTGCATAATCCACCTCCATGACCGACTCCTTTCAAGTTTGTTGAAAAAAAACCTATGCAAATTGCCAGAAATATACTAGCTTTTTTTGATACAAAAAGTCTCAATAATTGCGAAACGGGAGGAAAGCAATGGAGATCGGTAAGAAACTAGGCGGTATTTCGAGGCGTGATTTTTTCCGCGTGGCAGGACGCTATGGCATGAGTTCCACTCTGCTTGCTGCTGGCGGATTCGGTGGGGCCATGAGCCTGGCAAACTTGGCGCAAGCTGCGGAATCAACATACGAAAAGCGGTTTTCGAAAGAGCCGAAGCACACGCTGAAATTCGGCGCATCCGGGTTCAATACACGTAACCTTTTGATCGAACGGGCAGGGGCCATCGAATTTGCCCGCGACCTGGAAGAACGCACGGATGGTGAGATTCGCATCGAATTCATCGGCGACAACCAGATCTGTGGTCAGCTGAGTTGTGTTGAAAAGACTCAGCAGGGAATCGTCGACATCTATGCGGCGTCGACCCAGAACTCTGCTGGTGGCGCACCCTATCTGAACGTGTTGGATTATGCCTATATGTTCCCCAGCCGCGCGGCGCAGTATCACTTCTTCTACAGCCCCGCGAGCCAGCGCATCCTGCGTGAGCCGCTGGAGAAACGGCACGGGCTGAAGTTCCTGTTCACCCATTGTGAATTGCGCGGGCTTCAGATGGGCTCGACCTTCTCGGACAAACCCACGGTTACCAAGCTGGAAGAGCTTTTTGGTACTAAAAACCGCGTAACGGGTACTCAGCTGGGTCGAATCGCGATGCAGCTGCTGAACCTGAACCCGGTTCCGGTTGCGTGGGAAGAAACGCTGGATGCGTTGAAAACAGGTCTGATTGATGGTGCTGAAACCTGGGCGTCGGCGGTGGCTTATGCAAACATGTCGCCGGTGGTGTCTCAGTCGGTTGACCTGAAGTTCTTCTGTGGCACCGAGCATACCTCGATGTCGGCCAGCGTCTTTGATGGGCTGGGCGGTGAGCTGCAGGACGCGGTTATGGAATCGTCTTACTTCACCCAAGCGCTTATTCAGGGGGCCAATGAGGCGGCTCTGCTGAACACGGTTGGCTTCTCGGATCCGCAATTGCCGAAAACAATCTTTGCCGAAAACGGCGTGCGTCCGGCATTCCTAGCCGAAGATCAGATCAAGCTGGCCGAAGAAATGTGCGCCCCGAACTACAACCCGGAACCCTGGGCTGAATGGCGCGAGCGTCTGAACAAGTGGGCCGGCGGCATCGACACCTATCAAGAGATCTACGACATCGCGCGTGAGATCCCGGCAGACACACTGCCCGAAAACGTCGAGCCCCGTCGCTGGTGGAAAGGCGAGGCCTGATCCAAGCACTGAAGGCCCGGCCCCACGTGGGCCGGTTCCACTAAACACCAATTGGAAGGACGGGGTTCATGTCATTTTGGGCAGATGTCGGCGCGATCTTCAGCGCCTTGTTGAGCCAGGATTCGTTCGAGATCCAAACCGCATTGCGATCCGATGCCGCCTGGATAGTTGGCGCGGTTGTCGCCGCATTGGGTGGGTTTCTTATCATGATCATCTATCGCAAAGTGCCGTTCATTGAACGCCATTTTGAGCGCTCAGTGATGGTGTATTCCTATCTTGCCATTGCGCTGATCATCTTTTGGGGCGTGATCGACCGTTTTGTATTTAACGATCAGGAACCCTGGTCCACCACCATTCCACCGCTGTTGTTCATGGTCATGGCCTGGTTCGGGGCGTCATACAACGTACGCCTGCGCACCCATCTGAGCTTTAGCGAGTTTCGCACCTCCATGCCCCGAGGCGGGCAATTGGCCTGTCTGATCCTGGACGCCGTGCTGTGGTTCATCTTTGCGGTGATCGTCATTGTGACGACATCCCGCCTGGTGGCGCTGTCTGCGTCAAACTTCCAGATCGTGCTTGGGACTGACAACATCATGCAGTGGTGGTTCCTGCTTACAGCACCTTTGTCGTTTTTCCTTATGGTCGGACGGGTGTTCCAAAACCTGGCAGATGATCTGAGAAACTGGAAAACAGGTCAGCCGCTGATTCAGCAGGCTGTGATAGGGGCAGACTGATGGCAGACGGAACCTGGGTTACACTAATCTCATTGGGCGTGACGTTTCTGTTCATGCTGGGCGTGCCGGTTTTCCTGGTGATTGGCTATTGGGTGATCGGATGCTCATTTGTTCTGGGCCTGACGCTGGACAATATGGGCGCCGAATTGCTGAACGTCTTCAACAAGGGCTTCGCGCTGCTGGCAATGCCGCTGTTCATTCTGACAGGGGACCTGATCAACAAATCGGGTATAGCCCGGCGCCTGAGCGATTTTGCCTATTCCTGTCTAGGCTGGATACGCGGCGGGCTGGCGATGGCATCGCTTGGGGCCTGTGGCTTGTTCGCGGCGATCTCGGGCTCGAATTCGGCCACCACGGCAACGATCGGGTCGATGTTGCATCCCGAGATGGTCAAGGGCGGATATGACGGACGCTTTAGCGCCGCCACAGCGGCTGCGGGCGGTACAGTGGGGATCATCATCCCACCGTCCATCATCTTCATCGTCTACGGGTTCCTGATGAACCTGCCGATTTCCGAGCTGTTTGTGGCTGGCATCCTGCCAGGCGCGTTAATGGTGATTGGGATGCAGTTTGCGTGCTGGATCATCTGCCGGATCAACGGCTGGGGATTTCTGATCCCGCTGCAACTGACCCGGGTTCTGAAGACGGCCTTTGGTGCGTGGCTGGGCTTTTTCGCCATCGGCCTGGTGCTATGGGGCATTTACACCGGTAAGTTCTCGCCGACCGAAGCGGCCGGGGTGACCGTTGGTTTTTGTGTCATCGCTGGGCTGGTCAGTTACCCGATCAACCGCATCATGGGCGCACGAAACGATATCCCCCCAACCGAGAAAAGCTATGCCGAAATGTTCGTAGTCGAGGGTTTCACCATTCCTGAAATCCCTTCGATTGTTATCCGCTCGGCCCAGATCACCGGTATTCTTGCACCGCTGATTGCAGTGTCGGTTGTGATGCAGCAAATCCTGTCGTTGTTGGGCGCACAGCAAACCATCGGAGATTTCGTGACCTCGATGGGTGGTTACTACGCGGTCTTGTTCACATCGATGGTGATAGTCTTCTTCTCGGGCATGGTGCTAGAGAGCCTTCCGGTGACGATTATTCTGGCACCGATCCTGGCGCCCATTGCAGCATCAGTTGGCGTCGATCCGATCCACTTTTCGGTTATCTTCCTGGTCGGGGCATCCATTGGGTTCATTACTCCTCCCTATGGTTTGAACCTCTATGTCGCGTCTGGCGTGACGGGCGTGCCTTATTTCCGGCTGCTGCGGTACACGGTGCCTTATCTCGTCGCGCTGCTGTCGGTTTGGATACTGGTGTCACTGGTGCCCGATCTGGCCTTGATCCTGCTGCCAAATAACTAGAATGTAGCGGGATGGCCCATACGGATGCACCGGAAAAAGACACTCAGATACCGACAAACCTGCGTCTATTGCTGATCCTGGAAGAGGTCGCACGACGCGGAGTCGCGGTGAAGCCGTCAGACCTGATCTCTGCATTGGGTCTGGCAAAGCCAACAATCCACCGTTTGTTGCAAACGGCAGAGTCCGAGGGCTTTCTTCAGCGTGACCTGGACGGCCGGTCATTCGGTCCCGGCCCCCGGCTAAGACAGCTGTCTGTTAACACGGTATCGTCCGAGCACCTGCGGACCGCGCGTCTTGCCATTTTGCGCGGCGTTGCGGATGAAATTGGCGAGACTTGTAACCTTGCGGTCCCGGACCGCGAGGGGATGATCTATCTCGACAGGGTCGAGACCAAGTGGCCGTTGCGGATTCAATTGCCGGTTGGCACTCAGGTTCCGTTTCACTGCACCGCCAGTGGTAAAATGTACCTGTCCACGCTGCGAGAAAACACGCTGAACGGCTATTTGTCAGCGCGCAAACTGCAGCCCAAAACCAATCATACCGTAACCGAACCTGATGCGTTGCGCCGAGAGATAAAACGCATATCCCGAAAGGGTCATTCAACGGATGATGAAGAGTTCATGTCGGGAATGATCGCCATTGCCGTTCCCGTTCTGGACGGCCAGGACAGGCTGGTGGCCACCTTGTCCGTCCACGCGCCGACCCAGCGTCATGATCTGAAAAGTCTGATGCAATTTATGGAAAACCTGCAGGATGGTGCATCAAAACTGTCGACTCTGCTGCTGACCTGAAGTCGTCAAAAACAACAGAGCCCCTGAATTCTCGTGCACCAGCTCCAAACGCGTTTTCGCTCTGCCCACGAATGCCTGCCAAATGTGCGTCGGCCCCTAATTGGTTTTCCAAGCTGAGTGGGCGCCGGGTTCACAGCGGGGCTTCAGGGCTTCTTCAGCTTCATCAAATGTGTTGACATATTCTTTGGCGTGGAACTTTTGATCTTTTCAAATAGCCTCATCCGATAATGTTTTGCCATCGTTCAGCGCGTGTCTGTAAAACGCATTTATGGCCTGCAGACACTCGGCTCCGGTGTTGTTTTTTGCTTCAACCATGTTGCACTCATCCACCAGTGCCGCGTGATACCGATCCTTCAGAACGGCGGTCAGTTCGGCCACGGCGGGGGCTGCTGAACCGGGATCAGAAAGATCGACCCGATGAAAATTCCAATCGTTTCCGATGGCCGGGTTCGACCCAGCCCAGCAGCAGTCATCCCACCGGTTTGAAGACGCGACAGCAGGGACTGGCCAAGGCCAGCCCCCGCACCTGCGATAAGCGCCAGAGGTCTATGGGAGGTCGTGGGTCAAACTTCCGGTGGCTGTGCAAAAGGTAGATGGCCTGACTTCATCCACAGCTTGGCGCCGTCAGGGCCGGCAGTTGCAGACAGCGTCTCACCCTCGGGTAGGCGCAGCCAATCGTTTTTGGACAGAAGATCGCCACCAGATGTCAGCGACCCACCGATGATCAAAACCTCGATCCCGCCTGCGGCACCTGACGCCATCTGAGCACCCGGATCAAGATGGCTGTAGGTGACTGTTTCACGCGCGTCCTTGTGAAGCGTTGCTGTGGCCACGCCGTTGACCGGGGTGGCCAGTTCGTCCGCCATGGTTTTGCGGAACTGGTTGCGGTCGTCCATGTCGAACTGCCAGAGCTTAACAAAGATGGTGCAGCCGGGCTTAGACCCTGGGGTATGCTGGGATGTCGGCGGGTTGCGCACGTAGGTTCCAGCAGGAAAATCGCCATGTTCGTCCTGAAACACGCTGTCAAGCACGATGAATTCCTCGCCCCCGGTATGGGTATGGGCGGAAAGCTTGCTGCCGGGCGCATAGCGGACGATGGTGGTGGCGCGGGCAACCTCGCCTCCGATCCGGTCCAGCATGCGCCGGTCCACGCCTTTCATCGGTGAAGCCTGCCATTCAAGCTGATCAGAGTGGACGACGACGCGGGAAGAAAAGTCTGCGTTGATTTCCATGGGAAAATGTCCTTTTGGGGATTCCAACATTCGCAAAATCGGCAAAGGTGTAACCTAGCCCGCCAACGTGCAGACTTTCAACTTGGGCGAAAAGGGACATCTCGGTAATGTGCTCGGTGCGATCATTTGCGCGCCGGCCAAAGCTTGCCTTCCGCAACTGCGAGTTTGTTGTCCAGCACGCAGCCGGACGTGAAAAATAGCCGTGTCCGGATAGAATTCGCTATTGCAATTTGAGACTTAAAATCTCAGGGATAGTCAGCGCTACCATTTTGCGCAAAGGGTCGAAGGTTGACCTTTCCGCGGGCGTCAAGAACTGCTGGCAAACAGCCCGCACCAGACGGAGAAGCCAAATGATCAGATACCGACGTTTCTTGCTGATGTCACTGACAGCGCTGTTGTCCGGTATGACGTCCATTGCGGTTGCACAATCCGGCAATCCGGTCCCTGTCACCGTTGTGATGCTAAAAGCAGAAGACGTGACGCTTTTTTCCGAACTTCCCGGTCGAGTGGCCGCGTTGGGTGTTGCAGAAGTCAGACCGCAGGTTTCCGGAATTGTCGTTGAACGCCTGTTCCAGGAGGGCGGCACGGTTCAGCAAGGCGATGCAATGTATCGCATAGACGACGCGGTTTATGACGCTCAGGTTCAGCAGGCCAACGCAAATGTGGCGCAGGCTGAAGCCCGGCTGACGGCTGCTGAAAAAGAAGAAAAACGCGTGGCGGAACTGTTGTTGCGAAACGTGGCCAGTCAACAGGCAGTTGATGCCGCCGTGGCTGAAAGGGATTCGGCCCAGGCTGGTCTTTTGGTCGCAAAAGCGCAGCTGCAGACAGCTAAGATCGACTTGCAGCACACTGTCATACGCGCGCCTTTGTCGGGGCGGGTGGGTCGAGCGTTGGCCACACAGGGGGCGCTTGTGACCGCACAACAGGCAGAGCCTTTGGCCGTGATCCGGCAGATCGACAGGGTTTATGTGGACGTTGCAGTATCCACGCAGGATGTCTTGCGCTTTAACCGGGCAATTGCGACCCAGCCAGCGGCGCTGCAGTCGCTGGATCCCACGGTGACAGTGACGCTGGCAGATGGATCCACCTTTGGTCAGACCGGAACAGTCCTTGCGGCCGAGCCGCAGGTGGACCCGCAAACTGGTGTGTCTGTGTTGCGGATCGAGTTTCCGAACCCCGATCAGATTGTTCTGCCGGGCATGTATGTCACTGCCCATCTTCCGTTTGAGGTCCTGCAAGGGGCGATCCTTGCACCACAGCAAGGTATCGCACGCAACCGGCGTGGCCAGCCAACGGCGATGATCGTTGATGACAATGACACGGTGGCCGAGCGTATTCTGACCGTCAGAGGGACGGAAGGCGACAAATGGATTGTTACCGGCGGCCTGCAGGCGGGGGACAGGATAATCGTGTCGGGTCTGCAAAAGATTGGTGTCGGGGCAACGGTTGCTCCTACAGAAGAGCCCGACGCGTAACCCGCGTACCCAGTTTGGGGCGCCGGGTGTCCCGCAACCAGATGTGAAAGCTGTTCATGGCACGTTTCTTTATTGACCGACCTGTTTTTGCATGGGTCATCTCGATTTTGCTGATGGGGATTGGTGCGTTGGCGGTTCTGAGCTTGCCGGTGGCACAATACCCGCAAATCGCGCCGCCAACCGTTGACGTCAGCGCCTCGTATTCCGGCGCTTCGGCAGAGACGGTGAATAACACCGTGACGCAGGTGATCGAAGAACAGATGACGGGCCTGGACGGGCTGCGATACATAAATTCGGCGTCGACTTCGACTGGCGCGTCCTCGGTCACGCTGACATTTGAAACGGGTACCGATCCGGATATCGCGCAGGTGCAGGTGCAAAACAAACTGAGCCAGGCCACCCCGCTGCTACCTGAAACTGTGCAACGCCAAGGCGTTACGGTACAAAAGTCGTCGGGCGGTTTTCTTTTGGTTGCGGCGCTGGTGTCGACCGATAACCGTCTGAACGCGGTGGACCTGTCCGACTATCTTGTGTCGAACATGGTTGATGAATTCAGCCGTCTCAATGGGGTTGGCAATGTTCAGGTCTTCGGCGCGCAATATGCGATGCGTATTTGGCTGAACCCCGAACAGCTTGCCGCATTCGAGCTAACGCCGTCGGACATCGTTCAGGCGGTATCCGAAGAAAACGCACAGGTGTCGGCAGGGTCGTTTGGCTCTCTTCCCGCGATTGAGGGGCAAGCGCTGAATGCGACGATTACGGCGCAATCGCTTTTGTCCACGCCAGAGGATTTTGAACAGATCGTGGTCCGGGCTGAAACCGACGGTGGCCTTGTCCTGCTGCGGGATGTGGCGCGGGTTGAGATCGGGGCCGAGACCTATACGACCTCGGCCTGGTTTAATGGCAATCCAACAGCGGGGATGGCTATTCAACTGGCTTCGGGCGCCAACGCCTTGGAAACCGCTGAACGCGTGAAGCACAAGCTTGAGGAGGTGTCTGCCTTTTTCCCCGATGGTGTGGAATATGTAGTGCCCTATGACACCACACCATTTGTCGAGATTTCAATCGAAGAAGTGGTCCACACGCTGATCGAGGCAATCGTGTTGGTGTTCCTTGTCATGTTCCTGTTCCTGCAGAACCTGCGTGCGACAATCATTCCAACTCTTGCGGTGCCTGTGGTTTTGTTGGGGACATTTGGGATAATCGCGGCCTTTGGGTTCACGATCAACACGCTGACGATGCTGGCGATGGTTCTGGCAATCGGATTGCTTGTGGATGACGCCATTGTCGTTGTCGAAAACGTCGAACGCATCATGGAGGAAGAGGGCCTGTCCCCCTACGAGGCGACGCGGAAATCCATGGGCCAGATCACTGGCGCATTGGTCGGGATCGCACTTGTGTTGTCTGCCGTGTTTATTCCGATGGCATTTTTCGGGGGGTCCACCGGGGTCATTTACCAGCAATTCTCGATCACAATTGTGTCCGCGATGATGCTATCCGTTGTGGTCGCTCTGACCCTGACACCGGCGCTGTGCGCCACCCTTTTACGCAAACCCAATCACGACAAGCGCAATCGCGGCTTGTTTGGATGGTTCAACCGAGGGTTTGACAAGCTGACCGATCATTATTCCTCGCTGGTCGGGTTCTCGATACGACGCCCCCTGCGTATGGGTTTGATCTATCTGCTGATTGGCGCGGCAATGGTGTATCTGTTTGCCCGCACGCCGACCGGCTTTTTGCCCGAAGAGGATCAGGGCATCCTGTTCACTTTGGTGCAGGGTCCAACCGGGTCTACGGCCGGGTCTACCGAAGCCGTACTTGAACAAATCGAGCAGTACTATTTGGAAAATGAAGCTGAAAACGTCGCCTCGGTCTTTACGGTGCGCGGCTTCAGCTTTGCCGGTCAGGGGCAAAACATGGGCCTGGCCTTTGTAAGTCTGACAGATTGGGACGAACGCAACACGCCTGATCGCAGTGCTCAGGCAATCGCGGGGCGGGCGTTTGGGGCCTTTTCGCAAATTCAGGACGCGCTGGTTTTTCCGATTGTTCCTCCGGCAGTTATCGAACTTGGCAATGTCAGCGGGTTCGACTTCTACCTGCAGGCGCGCGACGGCCAAAGCCACCAAGAGTTGGTCCAGGCCCGGAACCAACTGATGGGCCTGGCATCACAAAGCGAGACGATCGCCTCAATCCGACCCAACGGGTTGGAGGATGCCGCCCAGTTCAACATCAACCTGGATTGGCGTGCCGCGGGTGCGATGGGCCTGTCAGCGCAGGATGTCGGAGAGCTTTTGTCGGTCGCCTGGGCCGGGCGGTATGTAAACGACTTCCTGGATCGGGGCCGGATCAAACGGGTCTACGTTCAGGGCGACGCGCCCTATCGCATGGTCCCCGAGGACATTGGCGCATGGCGGGTGCGGAACGACTCGGGTGGGCTTGTGCCATTCTCTAATTTTTCTACATCCAACTGGCAATTCGGCCCGCAGGGGCTTTACCGCTATAACGGTGTGTCCGCCATTCAGTTGCAAGGCAGCCCTGCAGGTGGCTTCACAACGGGTGAGGCGATGGCCGAGATCGAAGCGTTGGCGCAGCAACTGCCACCCGGGTATCAGATCGCTTGGACTGGCCTGTCGCTGGAAGAACGCGAGTCCGGAGACCAGGCCGGGATGCTTTACGCCCTGTCCCTTGCTGCGGTGTTTTTGTGCCTTGCGGCGCTGTATGAAAGCTGGACCATTCCTTTCGCGGTGATGCTGGCCATGCCGATCGGCATCACCGGGTCTTTGACCGGGGCCTGGCTGGGCGGGTTTGAAAACGGCGTCTATTTTCAGGTCGCGCTGCTGACCGTCATTGGCCTGACCGGCAAGAACGCTATCCTTATCGTAGAATTTGCGCGCGACAAGGTCGCAGCCGGAGAGCCATTGTTCCAGGGCGTCAGGGATGCCGCACATCAGCGGTTCAGGCCCATTCTGATGACCTCAATGGCCTTTTCCCTGGGTGTCCTGCCGCTGGTTCTGTCCTCAGGTGCGGGGGCCGGGGGCCGAACAGCCATGGGATCCGGCGTCATGGGCGGCGTGATCTCGGCCACAGTGCTGGGCGTCGTCTTTGTACCGGTGTTTTTCGTGGTGATTTACCGCCTGTTTAAGCGGGTGGCGTCTGACTGACAGCAAATGTCTGTGCGCAAAAGTTAAGTGAAGTCGGGGCTGTCTAGGCGCAATTTGGTCGGTTGCGCCCGGCGTAAAGGGCCCGGGCAGGTGTCGGAACTTTGTCACCCGAATAGAACCGGTGCGTCCCCTTCAATCCAAGGTGTGTATTTGGTCATGACCTGACTAAACTGCTCACTGTCCAGAAACCGATCCAGCCATGCAATAAGGTGAGGCCAGGGTTGCTGATCGAACCAGGCCCGGTCGATGAAAGCGAACTGTCGGATAAACGGCAAAAGCGCCAGATCGGCCACGGTCGGCCGGTCGCCATACAGCCACAGGCGAGCCTCAAGGCGTGCATTCAGGTCAATCAGAAAATCTGAGGCCTTCTGTCGTTCGGCCTTTGCATCCAGATCCGGGTAACGCGTGCTGTATTTCGTATGATCCAGCGCCTCTTTGAACGGGCCGTCAAAAGTAGCGATAAGTTCCCGGCCCTCGGTGGGCATGTCCAAAAGCTGCAGGGGGTCGTTTGTCTCCAGTGCCCAGATCATGATGTCCAGGCTTTCATCCAACACCCGATCATGCAACCGCAAACTCGGAACTGTACCTGTCGGCGATGTTTGCAGGAACGCTTTGGGTTTGTCACGCAAGCGAACCTCTCGCAGCTCAACGGTGATACCTGCGCTGGCAATAGCCAGACGCGCCCTCATCGCGTAGGGGCAGCGGCAGAAAGACCAGAAGATGGGGGGCTGATGCATGTTGTGACCAGGATTGTTTTTCCCGATTATGGGGCGCGGGGCGGTGTCTGCAACTCTGTTTTGGAATGGACATAATTGGTAAGTTTTAGCCTCACTAAGAAAAATTTTGATCTTGCGACTTTTTTTCTATTCAATGGCCAAGACCATAGGAACCGCAGGAGAGTCCATATGTTAGCTCCGACCGAGCGTGCCAAAGCCAAAACAAAGGGCAAGCCAACCGAGCTGGGGCAAGCCATCCGAAGGCGGCGCAAGGCCATGGGTCTGACGTTAGAGCAGGTGGCGAAGTCCTCTGATCTGACAACCGGGTTCCTTTCGCAGGTTGAGCGGGGGCTCAGCTCTCCTTCTCTGACATCTTTGATGGCGATCGCAGCGGCGTTGCAAACCAGCATCGAACAGCTTCTCAGCGTGCCCGAGGTGTATTCGGAATTCGTGCCCAAGGACCAGCGGCAGACCTATTCATTAGGCACGCGGGGGCGGTTCTATGAGAAGCTTGGTCCAGGATTCGCCGGCGCATTGTTCCATCCCCAGATCGTTCACCGCCCTGCAGGCCATGTGTCGGAAAAGATGTGCCACGATGGAGAAGCGTTCTGTTATCTGCTGTCCGGTCAGTTGGAGTATCATCTGGGGAAAGGGATTTTCATCATGTCCCCTGGTGACGTGATTCACCATGACACGTCCACGCGGCACTACTCGGTTGTGCTGGGGGAAAATGAGGCGGTCGAGCTCTGGGTCACCACCTCTCCGATCAAAGATACAGGGCCGTCCGGGTCTGCTGCAGAGTGATTGGGATAACGTGCAGATTGGATACAAGTAAAAAAGTTTAACCTTTCACTAAAAAAAACTTTAGCAAAACTAAGAATCGCGTATTCTCTCGATCAGGAATGACATAGATTTTTCCGGGAGGAGAGAAGAATGATGCTGAAGACGGTACTGGGAATGACCATCGCCGCCACGCTGTCGATACCGGCAATGGCGCAGGAGCGGGGCGGAACCCTGAATTTTGCGCGCTATGACGGTTCGCGGCTGATTGACCCAATCTATGCGGACCGCAATCCTGACATCTGGATGGTTGGCAGCCTGTTCGACACTCTGCTGCGCGGCAGCGCCGATGGAAACTCGGTCGAGCCTGGCCTGGCGGAAAGCCATGCGGTCTCCGAAGACGGCAAATCCGTAGCTCTGACCCTGCGCGAAGGCGTGCTGTTTGCCGATGGCTCACCGATGTCTGGCGCGGATGTCGTCTTTTCCCTTGATCGGGCGCGCAACCCTGACCTCAGCCCCTGGGCCGGTCTGCTGGGGTCGATAGACTCGGTTTCGGCGGATGGCAATACCGTGACCATTGCGTTGTCGGCACCTGACCCAACCTTGCTGTCGATGCTGGCAACGTTCAATACGGCCATCGTCTCAAAAGCCGCTTTTGACGCTGCCACTGGCGCAACGGATCAAGACAAATCCGCCGCGATCTTTGCAGCGAAATCGGCAGGCGTTGGGTCTGGGCCGTTCTATCTGTGCGGTTTTGAACAGGGCGCATCGATGGATTTCTGCGCCAACGAGAATTACTGGCGCATGGGTGCGGATGGTAAAGCGCTGCCCTATCTGGACGGCGTGCATTTTGAGATCGTGCCTGACGATGCGACCCGTATCCTGCGCCTTCAGGCCGGTGAGGTGGATGCCGCGGAATTCATCCCGTTCAGCCGTGTGGCGGAGCTGGAGGCTGATCCAAACATCAAAATGCAGCTCTACCCGTCCACCCGGATCATCTATTCGCCGATCAACACGCGTGAAGCGCGGGCAGATGGGTCACCTAATCCGCTTGCAGATGCACGGGTGAGGCAGGCGTTGAACTACGGCACGAACAAGGATGCTTTGATCGGTGTGGTTCTGCATGGGGCTGGACAACCGATGAGCTCGCCTCTGATGGCCAAGGCCACGCAATATGCGGCCGACATGGACCCGCTTTATGCCTATGACATGGACAAGGCCAAGGCGCTTATGTCCGAGGCCGGTGTGCAGCCGGGTACAGAGGTGACATTAACCACACTGGCGGGGTCGGCGGATGACGCCACGATTTTTGCAGCGCTTCAGCAGATGTGGGCCCCGTTGGGCATCAATCTGGTGGTCGAACAGGTCGATGGCGCAACACGCGGCGCCAAGAACCGTTCGGGTGAGTTCGATATTCACACCTATGGCTGGGTCAATGACGTGAACGATCCAAGCCAGGTTGTGGGATGGCTGGGCTATACCCCGACCGCCAAGGCCGTGGGCACAGGCTGGGAAAACCCCGAGTTCAACTCCCTGTTCGAAGAAGCCGCCAAAGAGATGGACCCAGAGGCCCGCAAGGCCAAGTTCGCCCGAATGCAGGAAGTTTATGCAGAAGCAGCACCGTTGCTGTTCATGTACGAAACACCCTTTGCCGTGGCCGTAGGCAATGCTGTCGATGGGTATGTCCAAACCCCCTTGGGCAACAACATCTTCGATGAAGCAACGGTCAGCCGTTAAGATCTGACCCTTCTTCCCGTCGCCTTTTTGGCGGCGGGATTCTTGTGCGGAGCGTGCGTGTGTCCAGCCTGACTTATATCTTCAAACGGCTTCTTCTGATGATCCCGACCTTCTTTCTGGTCATGGTGATCATTTTTCTTCTGGTGCGCATGTTGCCGGGTGACCCGGCGATTGCAATGGCCGGGGATCGGGCCTCGGATGCTGATATCCAGGCCATCCGCGAACGGTTGGGATTGACCCAACCGATGGTGGTGCAGTTCTGGCTGTTCCTCAGCAATACGGTTCAGGGTGACTTGGGCCGGTCCATTCTGATGCGATCGGATGTCACCACTGTGATTGTCGACCGTCTGCCGATTACGGTGTTTCTGACGGTCTATTCTGTTGTGCTGTCTCTGTTGATTGCCGGGCCTCTGGCCTTTGTCGCGGCGCTCAATCGTGGGCGCTGGCCGGATGCGGTGATCCGCACTGTGTTTCAGGTCGGTCTGTCGATGCCCGTATTCTATATCGGTCTGGTTCTGCTGACCTTTTTGGCCGCGCAGCTGCGATTGTTCCCGGTGGGCGGGTACGGCGATACGTTCGGGGAACGGCTATATCATTTGTTCCTGCCTTCGGTCACCGTTGCATTGTATACCTCTGCCATCATCATGCGGAACCTGCGCAGCGCGATTATCGAGGTTCTGGATGCCGAATACGTCCAGTTTGCCCGTGCCAAAGGGCTGCCCGCGCGGCTGATCCTGGGACGGCACGTGTTGCGCAATGCGTTGATCTCAACCGTGACGCTACTGGGCCTGTCCATCGGCAACCTGATGAGTGGTACTCTGGTCACCGAGACGGTGTTTGCGGTTCCAGGCATGGGGCGGCTGATGCTCGAGGCCATCTTTGCCCGGGACTATCCGCTGATACAGGGCCTGACCCTGACTTTTGCCCTGTTGGTAACGCTGGTTTTCCTGATGACGGACCTGTTCCAGAGCCGCCTTGATCCAAGGATGCGACTGCAATGAGTGATGCGACTTTTACCCCCACGCAACCGACATTCATGCAACGGGCGCTGCGCAAACCGGGGTTTGTGGCCGGATTGCTGATTATCGGATTTTCAATCATGCTGGCCGTTTTTCCCGATGTGTTTGCCCCCTATGATCCCAACGCAATCGATTATCTGGCGCTTAGGCAGCCACCCTCGTGGGCGCATCCCTTCGGCACCGATCTGCTGGGACGGGATAGCCTGTCACGAGTAATCTGGGCCTATCAGGTCAACATGCAGATGGCGGTGTTTGGCACGGTCTTTGCTCTGGTGACCGGTGTTATCGTCGGGGCACTGGTGGGGTATTACCGGGGCATTGCCGATCTGATATTTGGCCGGATTGTTGATGCGGTCATCACCTTCCCGTTTTTGGTTCTGGTTATAGCGGTTGTCGCCGTGTTGGGGCCGGGTCTGGTCAATATGTATATCGCGATTTCGGTGGTCTACTGGGTATATTACGCGCGTTTGATGCGAGGCGAGGTGATTGCCCAGATGGGCAACGATTACGCCGCGGCCGGAATAGTCATGGGTTACTCGGATCGACGCATCATATTCCGCCACCTGCTGCCCAACGCGATTACGCCTGTCATCGTTTACTGGATGACCGATATGGCGCTGGTGATCCTGTTGGGCTCGTCCCTGGGGTATCTGGGTCTGGGCGCGCAACCGCCACAGTCCGAGTGGGGCGTGCTGATTGCCGAAGGCCGCAACTTTATCTCAACTGCCTGGTGGCTAAGCCTGATGCCGGGCATTGCCATTGTTGTGACCGGGCTGGGCTTTTCACTGTTGGGTGACGGTTTGGCCGATCTCCTGAGACCACGGGGGTAGGGAGTGGAACACCAAGTACCAATTCTCGAGGTGGACGGATTGTGCACCACGTTTCACCGCACGGGTCAGGCGTTGCCTGCGCTTCGTGATGTCAGTTTCTCAGTCTCACAGGGTGAGGTTCTGGGGCTGGTCGGTGAAAGCGGCTCTGGCAAGAGCATAACCCTACGATCAATTATTGGCTTGGCCCGCCGATATGGCAATGTAACTGGGCAGGTACGCTGGCAGGGGCGCGATCTGGTGGGAATGCCGGATCGCGCATTGCGCCAAATCCAGGGGCGCGAGATCGCGATGATCTTTCAGGAGCCGATGACCTCGCTCAATCCTCTGCTGTCGGTCGGGCTGCAGCTTGAGGAAACCCTGCACGCCCATACTGACTTGTCTAAGGCGGCGCGTCGTGATCGCGCAATCGAAATGCTGAACCTGGTCGGCATCCCCTCGGCCAAGCAACGGTTGAAGGACTATCCGCATCAATTCTCAGGTGGGATGCGGCAGCGCGTGATGATCGCCATTGCTTTGGCCGCGACGCCCAAATTATTGCTGGCGGATGAGCCGACAACAGCATTGGACGTGACCATTCAGGCGCAAATCCTTGATCTGATCCTGCAGTTGGCGCAGGACATGGATATGGGCGTGGTGCTGGTGACCCATGATTTGGGCGTGGTGGCCCAAACCTGCGACAATGTCGCGGTGATGTATGCCGGACGGATCGTCGAACAGGGGCCAGTGCGCGGCGTGCTGAAACACCCGCGCCATCCTTACACAGTCGGTCTGATGCGATCGGTACCGGAAAACCTGCCGCCAAGGACGTCGCTCTATTCGGTGCCGGGTGTCCCGCCCAGCCTTGATGCGCTGCCACGGGGATGTGCCTTTGCACCCCGTTGTGCCGCCTGTGTCGCCTCCTGCGAACAGGACCGGCCACCGTTATCCCTGATCACAGAGGGGCGCCAGGTTGCCTGTTTCAATCCGGTCACCAATGAACAGGGGAATGCCGCATGAACAGCGCCGTATTGCAAATTCAGGACCTGCATTTACGCTTTCCCATGGGGCGCAGCATGGCCGATGTGGTCACGGGTAGGCCGGGCCGCGTTGTAAGTGCACTGAACGGTGTCAGCTTGGACCTGCACCGGGGAGAAACCCTTGGTGTTGTGGGTGAATCTGGCTGCGGCAAGTCCACTTTGGCACGCTGTATTGTCCGTCTGTACAAGCCAAGCGAGGGCGAAGTCCGATTTGACGGAAAAGACATCTTTGACGCGGCGCAACGCACAGATCGCAGCTATAACCGCCGTGTTCAGATGATGTTTCAGGATCCGTATTCCTCGCTCAATCCGCGGATGACAACAGGACAAATTCTGGCCGAGGCGCTTCGGGTTCACGACATGCGCCCCGAGGATGGTATCCTCGCCCGCGTGGCTGAACTGTTGGATCTGGTCCGGCTGCCGCAGGACGCTCAGCAAAAATTACCGCACGAGTTTTCCGGCGGTCAGCGTCAGCGTATCGCTATCGCCCGGGCCCTGGCGGTCGAGCCCGAAGTGCTGATCGCTGATGAGTTGGTCTCGGCACTGGATGTGTCGGTTCAGGCGCAGGTGGTGAATCTGCTGCTTGAGCTGCAGAGCGACCTTGGCCTGACCATTCTTTTTGTCGCACATGATCTGCGTCTGGTCCGGCATGTGTCGAACCGGGTGGCGGTGATCTATCTGGGACGGATTGTCGAGATCGGGGACAGCGAAACCCTGTTCTCGAATCCAGCCCATCCTTATAGTCAGGCTCTGTTGTCTGCTGCCCCGTCACTGGACCCGGACGACCGGGGCAAGGCGACCAAGTTGGAGGGGGAACTGCCCTCACCGCTAAACATGCCGCCAGGCTGTCCGTTTCACGCGCGCTGCCGTCATGCCAGCGAAATATGCAAACAACAGGTTCCTGCCCTTTTGCCTTTCGAAGGGCGTGGTGAGGTAGCCTGTCATCATGTTGAAGAGATTAATGCCCATTCTTGATGCGCCCGAAACCAAACGCGAGGCGATCATTGCTGCCTTGCGGGCAGAATTGCAGGCGCAAGGTCTGGATGCCTTCATCCTGCCCCGCTATGACGCGCATCAGGCGGAATATCTGGCCCCACATGATGAACGACTGGCCTATGTCACCGGGTTCACCGGCACCGCCGGGATGGCAGTTGTCACAATGGACACGGTCGCCCTGTTTGTGGACGGACGATATGTGGTGCAGGCCGCAAATCAATGCCCTTCGGCGCAGTTTACACACCTGCATCTATTCGACGACCTACCCGAGCACTGGTTGGCCGACCGGGCTCAGCCCGGATGGCGCATCGGTTTTGATGCCATGCATCTGTCGCCTGTCTTGTATGACCGTTTCGCCAATGCGTTGCAGCGCCAAGAGCTGACCCCGGTCGCAAAGAACCCCGTTGACGCAGTTTGGCCTGACCAACCCCCGATCCGGATGGGTCGGGTTGAGCCATTTCCAGTGCAGTTTTCAGGCAAGCCGTCGGGCGATAAGATCGACGATCTGGTTGCGGGAATGCGCCGCCTTGGGGCCGGGTTGCTGGTCGAATCCCAGCCGGACAATATTGCTTGGCTGTTAAATGTCCGGGGGGCAGACGTCGACCTAAATCCGGTGCCGCATTCGTTTCTAATGGTCGACGTCTCGGGTCAGGTTCTGTGGTTTGTTGCGCCGCAAAAGCTGGATCAGAGTGTCACGGATCACCTGCCTAACGACGTTCAGCTTTGCGCACCTGAGGCATTTCTACCGACGCTGGAGGCCAGGGCTGCTGCAGGGCAGGGCGTCATGTTTGACCCCGAGTTCTCACCAGCGGCCGTCCGTATCGTGCTGCAGCGCATCGGTGCCGATCAGAAGCCCCGGCCAAGCTTGCTGACCACGACCAAGACGCAAAAGAACCCGACGGAAATCGAGGGGATGCGCGCCTGCCACATCGCTGACGGCATCGCCTGGACAGAATTCTGTGCCTGGTTGGCGGCCACGGTTCCAGAACGTGCCAACATGGGTAATCCAGTGACGGAACGCGAGGCTGAATTGGCTATGCAGGGGTTCAGACGTGCGCAATCCGGGTTTCTCGGAGACAGTTTCAACCCGATATCCGCTGCGGATGGCAATGCCGCCATGTGCCACTATGCAACGCAGGAAGGCAACGTGGTGCCTTTGGTCATGAACGGCACATATCTGTTGGATTCCGGAGGGCAGTTTGAAACGGGCACCACGGATGCCACTCGAAGCTTTGCCTTCGGCCCTAACAGGCCCGACGGGTATGATCGGGCTTATACAGCTGTTTTCAAAGCTTTTCACGCATTGTGCACCCTGCGTTTTCCGCCCGGAACACAAGGCCATCACATTGATGCCATCTGTCGCCGCCCGTTGTGGGATCTCGGGCTGGACTACGATCATGGCACCGGTCACGGCGTTGGCCACCGCCTGTCGGTACACGAGCATCCTCAGCGGATCGGCAAACCTTACAACCCCGTTGATCTGGCCCCCGGTATGATCCTGTCGATCGAGCCGGGTTACTATGAGACCGACCGATTTGGCATTCGGATCGAAAACCTGTTTGAAATCACGCAGGCTGATGATGGATTTATGACATTCTCGAACATGACCTGGTGCCCCATTCAAACAGACATGTTGGTGCAGGATCTTCTGACCCAGGCCGAGCGTGACTGGCTGAACAGTTATCATACAAAGCTGTTGCAACGCCTAGGCCCCAGATTGTCGCCGTCTGCCTTGGAATGGGCCCGACAAGCCTGCGCATCATTGACCTGAGTGCTAGACTGCGATGCTTAGCCCAGAGACGCCGGGTTATGGCTGACGCCCAACTGATATCGAACCAGCGGGTTGGGAAGGTCGGCCAGCCATGGCATCAGAAACGCAGTGGGGTGCTTTCGGGTCGCACCACTCAATCACAGCTTGAACTTCGTGCCGCTCTGCGCGACTTGAAGGCATGAGCGATTTGAATTGCCCTAATTGCGGATCTCAATGTCCAGTTGCCTTAAAAGCGGCAAAGGTAGTGACCTGCCCGGCCTGCAGCACCACCTTGTTTCTTCGCGGCGCACATATTGAAAACGCGGGCGAGCAGGGGATCATGCACGACGTCCCCATGCTGTTTGGCATCGGCGACAATGTCGAATTGGGCAGCAAAACGATCCAAATCGTCGGTCACGCGCGGTTCTCTTATGGCCGGGGGTTTTGGGACGAGTTTTGCGGATTGTCCGCGACAGGCAAAACGATCTGGATTTCGGTCGATGAAGGTGACGTGATTCTGCAGACCCCAGTAACCGGTCCAGCCCAACCAAAGTTTCGCCCCCCCTTCAAACCCGGCGAGACGTTGGAGTTTGACGGCACCACCTATACTGTCACCGAAGTGGAACAGGCTGAATGTGTTGCCTTACGAGGGCAGTTCGACGAAGAACTGCACGTGGGCGAGACCTATGACTTCGTGAATGCTTCAGCTGATGGTTATACCCTGTTGTCAGGCGAGTTTTGGGGCAAAGAGGCGGCGTGGTACACAGGGCGCTGGCATGACCCGTTTGGTGTGCAGGTGGTCAGACCAACATGACCCGGAACAGCGAAGTTACCTCGATCAACTGCACATCCTGCGGGGCCGGCCTGGACGTTCTGGGCGGGGGGCGCATCATGGTGCAGGTCTGTCCCTATTGCAGCTCAGAACTGGACGCACAGGACAATTACAAGGTCTTGCGTCGGTTCAAAGATCAGAAGCGCCCTCAATCTCCGCTGTCGATCGGGATGTGCGGCAAGCTTTATGGTGTCGAATTTGTTATCATCGGGCTTGTCGAACATACCGAACGATGGGCCGGCCGGAGCTTTACCTGGATAGATCACCAGCTTTATTCACCAACTCACGGTTATGCGTGGCTGACGCTGGAAAACAACCACTTGGTGTTTACACGCCGCTATCGGGGGTCAGGCTGGATATCCGAGCACTGGGTTGAGACGGCAGACCATCCGCCATCTGTGCGAACGACCAATGGAACGTACGTTTACTACGAAACAACCAACAGCACGATCACCTATGTCGAGGGCGAGTTCACATGGAGCCCGAGAATGGGCGAGCGGACAGTCACAATTACTGCGATGTCCGACACGGCTATGTTGGGCTTTTCACAAACCGGCTCCGAGCGTGAGGCATATCGCTCGATCTATGTCTCTCGGCAAGAGGCTGAAGATGGGTTTGGTGCAAAACTCGACCTCAAGACTTATCGCGTCCATCCGTTGCAACCATTTGTGGCCGGTCGGAACTTTTACTTTGTGATGCTGACTTCTTTGGTCTTTGCCGCTCTCTGTTTGGCTTTGGCGGCGATATTCACAACGCGCTCAGGGCAGGACGTGTTGCGCAACCACACGGTCCGAACCGCCGATCTTCCGGTGGAAATCGAAATTCCACTGAAAGACAGCAACAATCTTACGGCCATCTCATTGCAAGGGGACGTAAAGAACAGCTGGGTCTATATGGATATGGAGCTGGTGGATCCCAACGACCAACCGGTGTTTGAGGCAGGCCGCACGATTGAACGATACTCGGGTCGCGATTCAGACGGCAACTGGAGCGAAGGCTCGCCCCAGACCCGTTTGATTTTCCGACCCGAAGTCTCGGGCACTTATACGCTCACGCTGACTGTGCCTGAGCAAGGGTTGTGGCGTGGTACCGGGGCAGTTGGTATTCCCGAACAACCATTCTCTCAGCTAAAGGTTGACGTCCGATCCGGTCTTTCCAGCGGTTATTGGATGATGTTGCTCGGCGGTCTGTTCGGCGCGGTTTTCCTGTTGCAATACGGGCGCAAGGCATTGCATCGACGGGCGCGCTGGTCCGGCACAGATTGGGTAGACGAGGATTGACGTGACAGTATTTAGGATTGCTTTCATTCTCATCTCAACCGTGGCAGTTGCTGCCACAGGGTATGTATCTTATCACGGCTACGGTGGCGAAAGCCGTGATCTGGACCGGTCCGTTCGCGTCGGCAGTGATGGTGGCGGATATTATCGGG
This sequence comes from Ruegeria meonggei, assembly GCF_042768335.1. Classification (NCBI taxonomy): domain Bacteria; kingdom Pseudomonadati; phylum Pseudomonadota; class Alphaproteobacteria; order Rhodobacterales; family Roseobacteraceae; genus Ruegeria; species Ruegeria meonggei. Next base: position 101,011 of record NZ_JAXHBT010000002.1, read on the forward strand.
CTAACCGCGTAAAATAACGAGGAATCAATGGAATACCTGGCAGCAATTCAGATTGCGGAAATCATCAGCACCATATTCTATACCTTCCTGGGTGTGACATTGATGTGGATCATGTGGAAGGTGATCGACTGGCTGACCCCATTCTCGATCGTTCGGGAAATCGAACATGATCAGAACACGGCGCTGGCCGTTCTGGTTGGGCTTTTGTTTGTGTCCGTGGCGATCATCATCGCAGCCGTCATCCTTTCATGACACCAATTGGCGCGGTGGATGCACGCGCTGCTTGGCTTTTGGCCGCGACCTTTCTGATCGCGATTGCCGGGCTGATCTACGAGTTGATCGCGGCGACCCTGTCCAGCTATCTGCTGGGGGATTCGGTGCGCCAGTTCTCGCTGGTCATCGGCATTTTCCTGTCGGCAATGGGATTGGGTGCCTGGCTGTCGCGGTTTGTCGATCAAGCGTTTTCCGGTTTCGTCTGGGCGCAGATATTGCTGGGCGTCGTAGGTGGGTTCATGGGGCCATTCCTGTTTTTGAACTATGCCTGGATGGGCCATGTCGAAACCCCACTCTATGCCGCGCTGATCACCATCGGCATTCTTTCGGGAATGGAAATTCCACTGATCGCGCGGGTATTAGAGCAAATCGGGGCTCGGAAATTCCGGTTCGAGAATGTTCTGAGTGTCGATTATGTTGGTGCGCTGGTTGCCTCGCTGGCGTTTCCATTGCTGGTGATCCCGCATTTGGGGCTGATGTCCGCCAGTCTTGTTTTTGGCGGGCTGAATTTAGCGGTGGCGGGCCTGTCACTGTTTCTGTTCCGAAACTGGGCCACCCGCACGCAGGTCGTGGTGTGGGCGGTTGCTTTCGCGGCGACGATGATTGCGCTGTGGCATTCAGAAAAACTGGTATCTGTGGCCGAAGCGGAACTGTTTGAAGACGACGTCATCCTGTCCGAGGCGACCCCGTATCAGAAGATTAACGTGACACGATACCGCGACCGGGTCAGGCTGTTTCTGGATCACTCGATCCAGTTCGATTCTCTGGACGAACATCGCTATCACGAGGCTCTGGTGCATCCAGCCATGTCATTGGCGCCGCGCCGGGCCGACATCCTTATTCTGGGCGGCGGCGATGGAATGGCCGTCCGCGAAGTGCTGCGCTATCCGGATGTGCAAAGTGTCACGCTTGTGGATCTTGATCCGCGGGTTACTCAGATCTTCCGCGACCATTCTATGTTGTCCCAGCTGAACGAGGGTGCGTTCAACGATCCGCGTGTGTCGATTATCAATGAAGACGCCTGGAAGTTTCTTGAGCGTGACACGCGGATATACGACGTTACCATCATTGATCTGCCCGATCCAAAGTCGATCTCGCTATCGCGGCTCTATACCAGGCAATTCTATGGTCTGGTTGTCGAGAGGTTGTCGGCGCAGGGCCTTATGGTGACACAAGCCGGGTCACCCTTTTTCGCGCGCCAAGCTTTTTGGTCAGTGGTTGAGACACTTGAAACCAGTCGAAACCCACAGCACCCGGGGCAGGGGCTGAACACGGTGCCCTATCACAGCTATGTCCCAAGTTTCGGGGAATGGGGTTTTGTGCTGACCTCACCTGAATCGGTGCCGACCCGGGATATCGAACCGCCTGAGGGTCTTCAGTACCTGACCAGTGCAGTATGGCACGCGGTGCAAGAGTTCGGCGGTGACATGGACCGTATCGCGGCCGAACCCAACACGCTGCAGTCACATGTTCTGACCGGGTATTATCTGGACGGCTGGGATTATTGGTTCCGCTGACGCTTACTGCGTCAGCAAGTTCTGTAGAGCACGGCTAACCTGATCTTCAACCCGACCACGTCTCAACCGGATTTAACCAGACCGCTTGCGACCCACTTGTCAAACAGCGTCAGCACAGCATCGCAAAAGGCGGCATCGTTAATGTGTGCGTCCAGCTCGGTCATCGGTACACGGTCCGGTATGGTTTTGCGCGCCTCGTCGACCATTTCTGCCAACGCTTGTGGATCATGGGCCTCTTCGCCCCGCCTGTCCCAAGCTTCTACGCCCTGAACGGGCAGGAAGAAATGGACGGGTCCGGTAGCGGCCTCCATCCGGTTGGCCAGTTCGCGTATCCAGGCGCGCCGCTCGTCTCCGTTGAAGACTGAGCTTTTGATCAATCGGTTGTGTTCGTGGAACGGGCGGTCGGCGTAACGCTCAGGGATGTCCTGCCATCCGGCGAAATCCAGCAGGTCCAATGCACCGGGGGCGATCATTTGCGGGATGCCCATACGCCCGGCATTGGTTACCCGATCTTTGCCGCTTGAGACAACAGAGCCCGCCATTAGATTGCCAAACTCCTGCATGCAAAAATCCATCACGCAGGCGAAAGCGCCTTCAGCAGCCAGTTTTTCAAACGCCATGCCGCCCATGCCGGTTGAATGAAACACAGCAACTTCGAAGCCGCGATCTTCCAATGCCGGTTTCAGGGTTTTCATGTAGCGTAGGCAGGACGATCCCAAACTGGTCATCCCGATCAGCGGCTTGCTGTGATCTGGCGCGATGGCTGCGTTGGTGGCACCAACAACCGCCCCAGCGGCCTGGCGCAGCGAGGATTGGCAAATCGAATTCATGCCATAAAGACCCCCGGCCCAGAGGATCATCTGGATATCGGGTGCCAGACGGTGCGGCGGGATCAGCGGTGAGAAACTGACTGTCGACACGATGTATTTCGGCACGCCCATCGGCAGCGCTTGTGCGCAATCCAAGGCCAGATCGGTGCCCATGGTCCCGCCCGTGGCCAGCATCCCATCAAAGCGCCCGTCAGCGTAGGTTTGTGCGACCAGTTTTGCCGCCCCGTCAGCCATGATGCGAAAGGCTTTGTTCTCATCCCCCTGTGCGATCACCTGATCGATGGTCATGCCACCGGCAGCGGCTACGTCATGCTTGGAGATATCGGTCGGGCGTTGTGGATCACCCAGAACCGAGACATCCATGGTCAGCACCTCTGCGCCCTGATCCCGGATCGCGTCTTCGATGAACCGCATTTCCGGTTCCTTGGTGTCGTAGGTGCCGATCAGCAGGATTATCTTTTTTTCCATTGGTTTCTCCCTGGTGCCAAACGATCAGATCTTGATCCACGCCGTTTTCAGATCAAAGTACTTATCCAACGCGTGCAAGGACTTGTCGTGCCCATTCCCCGATTGACCCACGCCGCCCAGAGGCACGGTCAGATCGGCCCCGCCATAAGTGTTCACATGCACCACCCCGGCACGAATACCTGCGACCATGCGGTGCGCCCGGCTGAGGTTTGCAGTCCAGACCCCAGCGGCCAGCCCGTACTCGGTGGCGTTGGCCAGACGGATCGCCTCGTCCTCATTCTTAAACGGAGTGACGGCCAGAACCGGGCCGAAGACTTCGTTCTGGAACAGGTTGTCGCTTTGTTTCACGCCGGTCATGACCGTAGGGGCCATGTAATAGCCACCAGTCTCGGTCAGGATGCGGGTGCCACCGGTTCGGCGCTCGGCACCTTCGGCCTCGGCCTGGGTGACAAAATCCAGATTGGCCTCAAGTTCAGGCAAGCTGTGGACCGCGCCGATCTGGCTTTTCAGGTCCAGTGGATCGCCGACACGAAAGCCATCGGCGTGGAGGGTAATCTCGGCCACGAAATCCTCAAATATCTCCTGTTGCACCAACAGGCGGGATCCGGCAACGCAGACCTGACCGGAATTGCGAAAGATCCCTGCGGCGGAAATCTTGGCGGCCTCGGCAAGGTCTGGTGCGTCGGCAAAGATGATATTGGGGGATTTGCCGCCCAGTTCCAGATAACAGCGTTTCAGGTTCGACCGCGCGGAATTCTCCAACAAACGTCGACCCGTGGCACCTGATCCGGTGAACACCATGATGTCGACATCCATGGATAACGCCAGTGCCTCACCCACAACCGCGCCGCGCCCGGTCACCACATTGAACACGCCATCCGGCACCCCGGCCTCGGCTGCCAGTTCGGCAATCTTCAACAGGCTCAGCGAAGCGCTTTCTGCCGGTTTCAAAACTACCGAATTGCCAGCAGCCAGTGCCGGAGCAATCTTCCAACTGCCGATCATCAGCGGAAAATTCCACGGCACGATGGCGCCAACAACGCCGACGGGTGCGTGGTGAACAAGGCCCAGAACATCTTGGCTGGTTGGGGCTATCTGGCCGTACACCTTGTCGATCGCCTCGGCGTAGTATCGGAACGTGGCGACGGCCGAGAGGGCCTCGGCCTTATAGGCCATGTTGATCTCTGTGCCGTTATCGCGCACGCCCAAGACTGCGATCTCCAACGCGTGAGCCTCAATCAGATCACCCAGTTTCAACAACACCTTTTTACGTGCGGCAGGGGCCATCCGTGACCAGCGACCATCTTCGAACGCGACCCGCGCCGCCCTTACGGCAGTGTCGACATCCGCCGGGCTACCTTCGGCAATCTGTGCCAATGGCAGACCATCGATGGGCGACAGCACCTGGTGTTGAGCACCGGTTTCACCGGCACAAAACGCTCCGTTTATGAAGTGACCCCGCGGGGTGACATCCAGCGCACGCAGCGCATTGATCGAGGCCTGATCCATGAGGGTCATCCTTGCTGGGTTAAATCTTCATCGCCCGTAGGCTGCGGTTTGAGGCGTTCGCGCTGTTCCTGAACAAGCGTGCGGATATGCAGCAGGATGATACCCAGGATCATCACAAACAGGATGGCGGCAATCGGTCGGTCGATGAAATCAAGCGGCGATTTCACTCGTGCCATCGCACTGCGCAGTTTGACCTCCATGATGCCACCCAGAACCATGCCCAGAATGATCGGAACAATTGGCAGGTTCAGGCGCTTGAGGATCAGGCCAAACACCCCGAACCCGGCCGCGATTGCGCAATCCGTGACCGAGTTGCGCAGGCTGAACACTCCCACAAAGGACAAAATCAGGATCATGATGCCCAGAAACCGGGTAGGGATCTGAATGATTTTCAGCAGTAGGTTGGTTGAAAACAGCAGGAAAACCAACACGATCACGTTCAGCAGGATCAACGACATATAGAGCGCCATGACGAAATCCATCTGATCCGCAAAAAGCTGCGGCCCGGGTATCACGTTATGGACGTAAAAGACCGACAACATCATCGCCGTCAGCGCCTCACCCGGGATGCCCAGTGCCAACAGCGGTATCATCGCAGCCCCGGGTACGGCGTTGTTGGCGGCCTCTGACGCGACCAGCCCTTCGGGCGAGCCGTCGCCAAACTTTTCGGGGTTCTTGGAGCTCTTCTGAGCGTAGGTATAAGACAGGAATTGCGAGGTGAACTCACCCGTACCCGGCACCATGCCCATGATCACGCCAAGCGACGAGGATACGGTGGCGACACGTTTCAGGCCCAGCAGCTCTTTCAGGCCGGCGAAGATGCTGCCGCGCACATGGGTGTCACCCGGGGCGTGGTCCTTGTCGACCAGCAACAGCAGCGCCTGACTGATTGCAAACAGCCCCAGCACAACAACGATAAGATCAACGCCAGAGGACAGCCAGCTTTGGTCAAAAGTAAAGCGCTTGGTGTATTTGACCGGCTCCAACCCGACGGTGCTGAGGAAGATGCCGAAAAAGGCCAGCATCGCGGCTGAGAAAATCTGCCCGCGATGGGCCAGGATCACCAGCAGGATGCCCATGAAGGCGGCCAGAAAGATTTCACGGCTGCCGAAATGTGGTGCGACCCAGGCCAGAACGGGCGACAAGATGATCAGGCACAGGATCGAGAAGATGCCGCCAAAGAAAGACGCAGAGTAAGCAAGCGACAGCGCACGGTGACCTTCGCCCCGCTTGGTCATGGGATAGCCGTCATAGGTGGTCAGCGCATTGACGGCTGTACCGGGTGTGTTGATCAGAATGGCTGGGATCGCGCCGCCATACATGGATGATCCATAGATACCCAGCAGCAGGGTCAGGCCAACGATGGGTTCAAACGCAAAAGTGGCGGGCAGCAAAATGGCGATGGCCACGGCGGCACCGACGCCAGGCAGAGCGCCGATGATGACCCCGCCGACCGAGCCGATGATAAGTGCCACCACGACCTGCCACTGTGTCAGTATCGCAAAGCCTGAGATCAGATTGTCCATGTTGGCCTCACAGATAGGTCAGCGCAAAGACGCGCACGCTGTCGGGCAGGTATTCATACACGCGACCGGCAGGAATATTCACCTGTAGCAATGCCCGGAAGACGATGGCCACCACTGCACCAAACGTCAGCGAGATGCCTATGGCCCCGCGGGACTGGAACCCGGTGCGAATGGCCAGAAAGGCTGCAAACAGCATCGTTGAAGGTAGGTATCCAAGCCAGGGCACGGTCACCACGTAGATCAGGAAATAGGACACGTATTCCAGGGACATCAACCAGAACGTGACTTCTTTCAGACGTCCGGGAATACGCGGGGACAGAACCGAGCTCAGCAAATGCATGCCGCTGAAGATTACCATGCCCCAGATGGCAATCATCGGCCACAGCGCGGGCTGTGCAAACCATTTGGTACGTTTGACCACTTTGGTCTCGGCGCCCAGTTGGCTTAGCAGGAACAGCGCGAATGCGAAAAACAAAAGGGCAAAAACGATGTCGCCAGGACGGCGATACCGCCGGAACATGTCTTGCAGCGTTTTAGCGATCATCGTGACCTCCCCTCAATTGAAAAGGACCCGGCTTGGCTCAGAGCGACCGGGTCCGTTTCATCTTATTCGCCCAGGATTTCTTCGATTTTGGCGAAAGAGGCCTTGTCCTGTTCGATCTGCGCGTTGGACGCATCCGGATCCTGCCAATAGACCAGCGCTCCGGTTTCTTCGGCAAGTTGCTTGGCTTTGTCCGACTGCAAGGCCTTTTGCGCCGCCGCGGAAATCTTCTCGCGTGCGTCGGCGGGGGTGTCCTTGTGAACAAACAGGCCGTTCCACAGGGCCAGCGGCAGGTCAGGGTTTAGTTCAACCACGGTTGGTGTATCCGGCACCAGCGAAATGCGTTCCCCACCGATGCTAGCCAGAACGTTGACCTGATCCAGGCAGGGCAGCACAAGCTGCAGCGTGGTGTTGATCACATCCACATCGCCAGAGGCCAGCGTATTGCAATCCAGTGCATCAAACGCGGCTTCGCTTGCGAAGTCGAACCCGCTGCTGACGGCGGCGGCAAAGGTAACTTGCGTGGGCGGCAGGACCGATCCGAAATGTCCCAATGCCAGGTCGTTATCCTTGCCGTGGGCTGCCAGCTCCTCCCAAGTCGAATATGGGGCGTCCTTGCTGGATGCGATCACAAACGGATAGGTAAGGAAAATGCCAATCGGGTCGAACGGATTGGGATTAAGCTCGGGGATACCGATTTCGGGCCCGATGACCGGCACACCAATTACAAACGAGCCAATTGTATAACCGTCCGCCGGGGCAGCTGCCACTTCGACCGCGCCGGGGAAGGGGCCGCCGCCACCGCCGGGTTTGTTCACGACCGCAGCAGGGACGCCGTACATGGCCTGAAATTCATCCGCGATCATACGCGTCAATACGTCCTCCAAATCGCCCGGAGGCCATGGCACGACAAAGGTCACCGGCTTTTCAGGATACTCGGCCAGTGCAGCGGTTGCGGTCGCTACAAAGGCGGCGGCTGTAAGAATTTTCTTCATTGACACCTCCCGTGGTTGGTTCATTATTTGATCCACGTTAACAATAATAATGTTGCTTTGTTAAGTTAGTTCTGTCAAGTAATACCTGAGCTGGAGGACACGAAACACATGGGTACTGCCCTTAATGCCCTTAAAATGTTAAACTATTTTTCGAACTCTCAGCCAGAGATCGGGCTGAGTCACTTTGCGCGACTGTCCGGTCTGAACAAAGCGACCGCGCTGCGCCATCTACGCGCGCTTGAAGAATACGGACTGATTGAACAGAATCCGATGACAAAATCCTACGCGATTGGACCAGCCGCTCTGCGCTTGGCCGCCTTACGCGAAATCGCCAGACCCGGTATCGAAAGCGCCCGCCAGAAAATGCAGGTGGCCATGCAAGAGGTCGGCGAAAGCCTGCATCTGTCACTGTTGGAAAAAAATGTTCTGCAAACCGCTTTGGTCGTTGAAACAACGCGCCATAGTGTGCGGGTCAGCTTGGACCCCAGTGAGCTTCTTCCGATCAACGCCACTGCCTCGGGTCTGTGCATGCTCAGCTTTGGGCCGGCTTTCTTGCTGGACCAACTAGAGCGGGGCAATTTGCAACGGTTTACGGGCACCACGCTGACCGACCCGAACCAGATCAAGACGCGGGTGGAGCAGATCAGCAAAGCGGGGTGGTCTAACAGCAATGGCAGCTATGAAGATGGCGTTTTTGGATATGCAGCCCCCATATTTGGCATCGATCAAGTCGCCTTGGGGACAATCGCAATCGCCGTTCCCGAAAGCCGCGCAAGCGGTGACCACTTGCCGCTGATTTTATCCGCGTTGCACAGCCTCTCGACCGACCTGACAGCAAATTTCGGCGGTCAGTTGCCCGGCTCATTTCCAATCGAATTCCACCCTTGACCACAGGTGGCCCCAACCCCCGGAGACCCGACTTATGAAAGACTCCAACTTTCTGAAGGAAAACAACGCCCGCTACTTCTGGCATCCGATGGCGCACCCGGCAGATAGTCAGAAGAATCCCCCAACCATCCTGAGCGGTGGCGAAGGTGTCAGCATCATCGATATCGACGGGCACAAAGCTCTGGATGCAGTCGGAGGGTTGTGGAACGTCAATCTGGGCTATTCCTGTGAGCCGGTGAAACAGGCGATTGCCGATCAGCTGAACGCGTTGCCTTATTATTCGACGTTTCGCGGCACCAGCAACGACAAGGCGATTGAGTTGTCTTATGAGCTGGCACAGTTCTTTGAACCCGATGGGCTGACCCGGGCCTTTTTTACCTCGGGCGGATCGGATTCGGTTGAGATCGCGCTGAAACTGGCGCGTCAATACCACAAAGTCCGCGGTCAAGAGGGGCGCACCAAATTCATCAGCCTGAAACAGGGCTATCACGGCACCCACTTCGCCGCCGCCTCGGTCAATGGCAATCAAAAGTTTCGCGCCGCTTATGAGCCGATGATGCCGGGCTGCTTCCACGTGCCCGCCCCATGGACCTATCGGAATCCGTTTGACGAAACCAACCCCGAGCGTCTGGCGCAGCTTTGCATTAAAGCGCTGGAGGCTGAGATAGCGTTCCAGGGCGCCGACACCGTGGCAGCCTTCATCATGGAGCCAGTTCTGGGAGCAGGGGGCGTGATCCCGCCGCATAAAAGCTTCATGCCCATGGTGCGTGAGGTCTGTTCGAAACATGGTTTGCTGCTGATTTCGGATGAGATCATCACAGCCTTCGGCCGCACCGGCAGCGAAAGCGGCGCGCGGCATTGGGGCGTGCAACCCGATATCATGACGACGGCCAAGGCCATCACCAATGGCTATTTCCCCTTTGGCGCTGCGATGATTTCCGGTGCGGTGGCTGAAGTGTTTGAAAGTGACACCACCGGCAAAGCCTCGGTTGATCAGGGCTATACCTATTCCGGCCACCCAGTTGGGGCAGCGGCGGCCTTGGCCGCGCTGTCGGAAATCAACCGCCTTCGGGTCTGGGAGAACGCAGCCGCGCGCGGAGATGAGCTGTTTGCCGGTCTGCAAAAGCTGGCGGACAAACATGACGTGATCGGTGATGTGCGCGGGGGCGAGGGCCTGATGTGTGCGTTAGAGCTAGTTTCGGATCGCGCAACCAAAGCACCGATTGCCAAGCATCTGCCGCTGCAGATTCAGAAGGCCGCTTATGAAGTCGGTGTGATGGTGCGCGTGTCGGGCAACAACATTATCCTGTCGCCACCTCTGGTCATCACCTCGCAGGACGTGGCCAAAATCCTGTCGGCGCTGGACACTGGTTTGGCTAGCCTGTGACCAACTGATTGGCCCCATCCACCAAGGGTGCGGTCAGACTTTGACGGCTTGCAATTCCTCAAGCAGGTCCAGCAGGTGATCCAGTTTTTCCCGCCCCATCTGCGCCTCGATGTTGTTTGATATCGCTAGTGAAGTCTCGAGATTTTCTTTTAGAATCCGACGACCTTCTTCGGTGATTTTTACCATGGTGCGCCGCTTGTCTTGGCTGTCCTGGCGGCGCGTGATCTGGCCTTCTGCCTCCATCGTGCGCAGAATGCGGGTGAGGCTGGGCAACAGCAGGCAGGCCTCATTGGCGATGGTGCTTTGCTCGACTTCGCCCAGTTCGTCCAGAACGCGCAGAATGCGCCATTTCTGTTCGGTAAGCTGAATACCTTGCAACATATCCCTGATCGGTGCCATCACCGTTTCACGGGCGCGCAACAGCGCAATTGGAAGGGACCTCGAGGTGCTCTTGGTATGGCTTTGTATGGTCATGCGGCCTTCTAATGCGCTCTTTCCGGAAATGCAAAGATTAACAAAGCAAGTTCTTGACGGGAGGCGCGTAATTTAGTAAACATGTTAATGATTAAAGGAGGGGACATGCCACATTTCCACGTCGAATACTCTGGTAACCTGGAAGATCGGGTCGACATGGGGGGCTTGTGCGCCTGTATACGGGCCACTGCGGCTGGGATCGATACCTTTCCGTTGCCGGGAATTCGCGTTCGGGCCACGCGCGTCGATCATTACGCCATTGCAGACGGCAGCCCCAAGCATGGGTTTGTCGACATCTCGATCCGCCTGCGTGCGGGCCGTTCCAATGATGTCAAACAAGACGCGACCCGGAAAATCTTTGAGGCGGTCAAGGCCTATCTGGAACCAGCCTTCGCGCAAAATTCCATCGCGCTGTCGCTAGAGATGCGCGACATCGACCCAGAGTTATCGCCTAAGACCGGCACGATCCGGGACCATCTGGCTGCCACCAAGCAGGAGAGCTGACGCATGAGCGCATTGGACACAAATACCGAGAAACTGACAGGCTTTCTGGCGCGATTCAAAGACACCGGCATCAAGAACCGCATCGCAGGTGAAGATTACGATGGGGCGGCGGGGGTGTTTCAATCCATCTCGCCAGTCGACAAGTCGGTGATCTGCGACGTTGCCCACGGCACTGCAGATGACATGGACGCGGCGGCCACCGCGGCCCATGCCGCTTTTGCCGACTGGCGCGACATGCCCGCGCCCGAGCGGCGCCGCATCCTGCTGAACGTGGCCGACGCAATTGAGGCGCGCGCCGAGGAAATTGCCCTGTGCGAATGCTGGGACACCGGGCAGACCCTGCGGTTCATGTCCAAGGCCGCGCTGCGCGGGGCGGAGAACTTCCGCTATTTCGCCGATCAGGTGGTGCAGGCGCGTGATGGGCAGCATCTGAAATCTCCGACGCTAATGAATGTCACCACCCGAATGCCGATTGGACCTGTAGGTGTGATAACCCCGTGGAACACGCCCTTTATGCTGTCGACCTGGAAGATCGCGCCAGCACTAGCTGCGGGCTGCACTGTGGTTCACAAACCGGCTGAGGATTTGCCTCTATCAGCCCGTCTTCTGGTGGAAATCGCTGAAGGGGCGGGGTTGCCCAAGGGAGTATTGAACACGGTCAACGGGTTTGGCCCCGATGCAGGCAAGGCGCTGACTGAACACCCGCTGATCAAGGCCATCGCATTTGTCGGCGAAAGCCGCACTGGCAGTTTGATTGTCAAACAAGGGGCGGACACGCATAAACGCAATCACCTGGAACTGGGCGGTAAAAACCCGGTCATCGTGTTTGCGGATGCAGATTTAGATCGGGCCTTGGATGCGGTGATCTTCATGATCTATTCAATCAATGGAGAGCGCTGCACCTCATCCTCGCGCCTGCTGGTGCAGGACAGTATCAAGGAAGAGTTCGAAGCCCGGTTGGTCGAGCGTGTGAACAACATCAAGGTCGGCCATCCACTGGACCCGGCGACCGAGATCGGCCCGCTTGTGACCAAAGAACACTATACCAAGGTCACCAGCTATTTCGATATTGCCAAAGCCGATGGCGCGACCATAGCCGCGGGCGGCGTGACGATTGGGGACGAGGGGTATTTCATCCGCCCAACCCTGTTTACCAATGCAAACAACCAGATGCGCATCGCCCAAGAGGAAATCTTTGGTCCGGTTCTGACTTCGATCCCGTTCTCGACCGAAGATGAAGCGTTGCAGATTGCCAACGACACGCCCTATGGCCTGACTGGTTATGTCTGGACCAACGACCTGACCCGGGCCCTGCGCTTTACCGACAAGCTTGAGGCCGGGATGATTTGGGTCAATTCAGAAAATGTGCGCCACCTGCCCACACCCTTTGGCGGAGTCAAAGCCTCGGGGATCGGTCGGGACGGCGGTGACTGGAGCTTTGAGTTCTACATGGAGCAAAAGCACATCGGCTTTGCCACTGGTCAGCACAAGATCATGCAGCTGGGTAAGCTGTAACAACCACCAATTAGAAGCGCGCGAAAACTCTAACACCAGGAGGCCTTTATGCCCGTTCCAGCCCCCAATCTATACCCCGACTTCAACACCATCAGGCTAAGCCATGTTTGCCTGAATGTCAGCGATCTGGCTGCATCGCGTAAGTTCTATTCGGATATTCTGGGGCTGCAGGTCTCGGATGAGACGGACACCCATATCTATCTGCGGGCGATGGAAGAACGCTGGCACCATTGCGTGATCCTGCAGAAATCCGACCAGCCCGGCACGGTCGAGGTTATGGGGTTCAAAACCTTCGATGAACAGGATCTGGACCGGGCCGAGGCATATTTCCGCTCCAAGGGATGCCCGGTGGAATGGGTTGAGCGGCCTTATCAGGGGCGCACGCTGCTGACTTCGGACAATATGGGTATTCCGTTGGAGTTCTATCACAAGATGGACCGATTAGAGCCGATCCATCAGAAATACGCGCTTTATCGGGGCGTAAAACCGCTGCGGATTGACCATTTCAACTGCTTTTCATCCAATGTCGATGACAGTGTGGCCTTCTACAGCGATTTCGGCTTTCGCGTGACGGAATATACCGAGGACGATGACAGCAAGCGCCTGTGGGCCGCGTGGATGCACCGCAAAGGTGGGGTGCATGACATGGCGTTTACCAATGGCACCGGTCCACGCATGCACCATGTGGCCTTTTGGGTACCGACGCCGTTGAACATCATTGACCTGCTCGATCTGATGTCCACCACGGGATATGTCGGCAATATCGAACGCGGCCCGGGACGACACGGTATTTCCAATGCCTTCTTCCTGTATATCCTCGATCCCGATGGCCACCGGATTGAGATCTATTGCTCAGATTACCAGACCGTGGACCCGGATCTTGAGCCGATCAAATGGGATCTCAAGGACCCACAGCGCCAGACCCTGTGGGGGGCGGCAGCCCCGCGCAGTTGGTTCGAACATGGCACCCCGTTTGTGGGGGTTGATCTGAAGGAGTTGGATTTGACCGCCTCACCCATTATCGCGCCATAGGAAAACAGAAGGCTTGAAGTGCGTGATCCGGACCATAGTCTGGACAAAAACACGGCTTTTGGTGCGCGCGCGGAAATTGAAAAAGGAAGTATAACCCATGGATTGGGATGAGTTTTCGCATTGGGGGCAACATATCTCACGATGGGCTGCCGATTATCACAAAACCCTGGCAGATCGCCCAGTGCGGGCGCAAACTGCTCCGGGGGATATCGCCGCTCAGCTTTTGGCCGCCCCTCCGGACGCGGGTGAGCCGATGGAGGCTATCCTCGCCGATTTTGAGCGCATCGTGATGCCCGGCATTACCCATTGGCAGCACCCGAGGTTCTTTGCCTATTTCCCCGCCAACGCCGCGCCGCCTTCGATGCTGGCGGAAATGCTGGTGACCACGATTGCGGCGCAATGCATGCTTTGGCAGACCTCGCCTGCGGCAACTGAGGTCGAAGGCGTCATGGTCGACTGGCTGCGCCAGGCGCTCGGTTTGCCCGACGGCATGACAGGTGTCATTCAAGACAGCGCGTCTTCGGCCACCTTATCGGCAGTGTTGACCATGCGCGAACGGGCCACCGGGTTTAGCGGCAACCGCGAAGGCCTGAACGGCAAGGGGTCGTTGCGCATATATTGCTCGGATCAGGTGCATTCCTCAATCGACAGGGCCTGCTGGGTTGCTGGGATTGGTCAGGACAATTTGGTCAAGCTTCCGACGCAGGGCGATACCTTTGCGATTGATCCGGACCGGCTTGAGGCCGCCATTCAGGATGACATCGCTGCAGGGCACGTCCCAGCTGGTATCATTGCGATCACCGGCGGCACGGGTGTGGGGGCCTGCGACGACCTGATCGCCGTGGCCGAAATTGCGCAAAAATTCGACCTGTATTCCCATCTGGACGCCGCTTGGGCCGGGTCTGCAATGATCTGCCCCGAGTTCCGCCAGACATTCTGGCCCGGAGCAGAACGGTATGACAGCATCGTCTTTAACCCTCATAAATGGCTGGGGGCGCAGTTCGACTGTGCCATCCAATTCCTGCGGGACGCAGCGCCGCAGCTAAACACCCTGAAAATCGAGCCGGAATACCTCAAGACAACCGGTGCAGAGGTGACGAACTATTCGGAATGGACAATCCCCTTGGGGCGCCGGTTTCGTGCATTGAAAATCTGGTTCCTTTTGCGCTCATACGGGTTGGAAGATCTGCGCTCGCGCATCCGCAATCACGTGGCCTGGGCGCAGGAGCTGGCGCAACAGATCAAAGCCATGGAAGGGTTTGAAATCACGACCGGCCCGATCCTAAGCCTGTTTTCCTTTCGGTGCCCCGGTGATGACGACATGCAACAACGGCTGGTCGATGCGCTAAACACCGACGGGCGGATTTACCTGACCCAGGGGCTGTTTGAGGGGCGGAAAATCATCCGCTTTCAGGTCGGGCAATTTGATACGACTCGGGATGATGTGCTGATGGCCGCCAAAGTCATCGGCGACGTTTGGGAGAAGATCAGATGAAGTTCGCAACATTCACCGCCTCTGGCGATACCTTTTTTGGCGCAATCACTGATCAAGGCGCAATTGCCCTGAACGATGACTTTCCCAACCATACCAGCCTGTTTGAGGTGATCGCCGCAGGTGCGTTCGACCAATTGTCGACAGCCGCCGAAGGCAAGCCCGTGACGCATACTGATTTTGCCTATGAAATGGTGATGCCGGATGCCCGCCGAATCCTATGTGTCGGGGTGAACTTCCCGGATCGTAACGCCGAGTACAAAGATGGCAGCACGCAGCCGCAATACATGTCGCTGTTTCCGCGCTTTGCCAGCGGGTTCACCGGGCACAATCGCCCTCTGATCCGGCCTCCGGAAAACCACACGCTGGATTACGAGGGTGAGGTGGCCATCGTGATTGGAAAAGCAGGTCGCAGGATTGCGCAGGCAGATGCGTATGACCATATCGCGGCCCTAACTCTATGTAACGAAGGGACAATCCGCGACTGGGTGCGTCACGCCAAGTTCAACGTCACGCAGGGCAAGAACTGGGACAAATCAGGTGCGATTGGCCCGTGGCTTGTGCCGTTTGCTGATGCGGCCCAACTGGATGAGGCCCGCATTCAGACTCATGTAAATGGAGAGCTGCGTCAGGACGATACGCTGAACCGAATGATGTTCCCGATCCGACGTGAGATCGAATACATCTCGACCTTCATGACGTTGCAGCCCGGCGATGTAATCATCACCGGCACACCTACCGGCGCAGGTGCGCGGTTCGACCCTCCGAAATACCTGATCCCGGGGGACGTCGTCGAAGTCTCGGCCAGCGGCATTGGCACCTTGCGGAACACGGTCGAGGACGAGCAGCCATGAGCCCCGAAGACCATGCCCGTGCCGCCGCTGACTTGCTGCAAGCGGAACAAAACCGCGAACAAATCGGCTTGCTGACCCTGCGCCACCCTGAAATGGGAATGGACGACGCGTATCAGGTGCAAAACGCTCTGTATCACCAAAAACTGGCAGCCGGGCGCAAGGTGATCGGATGGAAAATCGGCCTGACATCAAAGGCAATGCAATACGCGTTGAATATCGACATCCCCGATAGTGGGATTTTGTTCGATGACATGATCTTTGATCATGGAGGCACAGTTCCGGCTAACCGCTTCATTCAGCCCCGGATAGAAGCGGAGATTGCCTTTGTAATGAAAGCGCCTGTGGGCGGCGCGGATGTTAACCGCGAGGATATCATCGCCGCAACGGACTATGTCGTCCCATCGATTGAAATCCTTGACACACGTATCCAACGCGTTGACCCCCAGACTGGGAAGGCCCGCACCGTCTATGATACGATCAGCGACAATGCCGCCAACGCGGGCATTGTTCTGGGCCGGGAACGCCACGCAATTGATGCCTTCGATCTGCGCTGGGTTGGCGCGCTGACCTTTCGCAATGGCGAGATTGAGGAAACCGGGCTTGGTGCCGGGGTTCTGAACGACCCGGTCGAAAGCGTGGTCTGGCTGGCCCGGCGCATGGCGCAATACGGTCAGAGCATTGGGCCCGGGCAGGTGATCCTGTCGGGCAGTTTCATCCGCCCTGTAGAATGCCCATCGGGCACCGCCATCCAGGCTGATTTCGGGCCTTTCGGGTCGGTCGATATTAATTTTGCATAAAGGAGCGCCGCACATGCCCGCGCCAAAGAACAGGTTCAAGGCGGCGCTGAAAGCCGGGACACCTCAGATCGGGTGTTGGATCGCGATGGCCAATACCTATGCTGCCGAGATTGCTGCGACTGCCCGGTTCGATTGGCTGCTGGTAGACGGCGAGCACGCGCCAAACGACTTACGGTCTATCCTGGATCAGGTGCGGGTGATCGAAGGATCGGGCAGCACCCCTGTTGCGCGTTTGCCGATTGGCGAGACCTGGATGATCAAGCAGTACCTGGATGCCGGGGCGCAGAACCTTCTGGTCCCCATGGTCGAAAGCGGCGATCAGGCAAGGGCCCTCGTCCGGGCTGTTCAATATCCGCCTCATGGCGTGCGCGGCGTGGGTTCATCGCTGGCGCGCGCCTCGCAGTTTGCGGCGATCCCGGACTATCTGAAAACGGCCGATGAGCAGATTTGCCTGCTGGTGCAGGTGGAAAATCGGCTGGGGTTGAGTGCGCTGGACGATATCTTGACCAGCGATGTGGACGGGGTGTTCATCGGTCCCGCTGATCTGGCCGCCGATATGAGCCACATCGGCAATGCCGGGCATCCCGACGTGGTCGAGACTGTTTTGGATGCGATGACCCGCATTGTGGCAGCGGGCAAAGCGGCGGGTATCCTGACCCTTGATCCGGACATGCAACGCAAATGTCTGGAACTGGGGGCAAGTTTTGTAGCCACAAACATCGACGTCACTCTGTTTGCAAATGCCCTGCGCGGCGCGGCCGAGACCGGGCTGGCTTTGGTACCGGACTAAACCGCATCTGACGTTGCAAAGACGGCATTTGCCAGAAAACACAGCGTCAGTTTTGCCGTTTGCAAAACGCTGTTGATCGACTGGTCCGGGCATGCCGTCTTTTATCTTTGATTCTGGTATCACGAGGACACTAGCCTCGCCTCAGGCCGCGGTTTGCAGGACAACAGGATCAACGCCAAAAAGGACAAGTTCAGAACCACGTTCATTGGCGCTCCGACCAGAACTGAAGCTGTACTGTCGGTCACAAACCACGTCCACGCTGTGCAGCGTGCAACTTTGGCTGCCGCGTCGGTCGAGATTGGGGCGACATAGGTCCCCAGCGCCCATTGCATCGCACCAAGCCCAGCGGTCAACCCGCCCGAAATGCCCAGCAGCAAAGGCGTGGGAACGGCTAATTCTGGCGGGACGTCGTGAAGGGGCCAATAAGCCACCTGAAGGAATACACGGGCCGCGGGGTGCAGCACGGGCAACGCCGCAAGGGCAAACAGAATACCCGTGGCGGCCAAAACCCCACCGGCAAAACGCATTGCTGATTGTTGTTGTGTCATGTGATTCTCCTTCGTATGCCCTCCTTTCTTGCGCGCCACATTGGGGCCAAAGCAATTACCTCAGAGGTAAGTGATTTCTGTCGGGTCCACTGTTAGGGTCGCCTCATGACGCCCTATCCAAATATGCTGAAAGAATGGCGCAAGCGCCGCCGGATGAGCCAACTGGATCTAGCGGTCGAGGCTGAGGTCAGCGCGCGGCACATCTCCTTTCTCGAAACCGGCCGTTCCAAACCCAGCCCGGACATGATCCTGCATCTGTCAGAGGTCATGGAACTGCCGGTCGACACCCGAAATCAGATGATGCGCGCCGAAGGGTTCGCACCCAGATACGCGGCGACGCCCTTTGATGACAGTACAATGGCCCCAATCAGGGATGCGGTCGATTGGACGCTGAAACGACACGACCCCTATCCCGGGATGGTGCTGGATAGGC
Source organism: Ruegeria meonggei (assembly GCF_042768335.1). Taxonomy (NCBI): domain Bacteria; kingdom Pseudomonadati; phylum Pseudomonadota; class Alphaproteobacteria; order Rhodobacterales; family Roseobacteraceae; genus Ruegeria; species Ruegeria meonggei. Next base: position 119,384 of record NZ_JAXHBT010000002.1, read on the forward strand.
TCTGGTCTGTCGTAAAGCTGAATGAAGGGGCGCAGCGGCTGTTTGCTCCGCTGGGTCTGTCCGAGGGACAGAGCCTATTGGATCTTTTGGCGCACCCGATGATGCCAAGTGTCGTGGAAAACTGGCCTGAGGTTGCGCACCATATGATGCTTAGGCTGCGGGCTGAAAGTGCAAATGTCGGGGGGATGCCCGAATTGGATGCTGCCGCGCAGGCCCTGGCCTCACAAGCCAATAGCCGGTCCGAAGCTGCATTAGGCCCAACTGTGCCGACTGTATATCGTTTTGGGAACCAGCGCCTGTCCCTGTTTGGCACGATTGCTCATTTCAGCACGGTCACGGACGAAACGCTGGACGATCTGAAGATCGAGTTGTTTTTCCCCGCCGATGCGGAAAGTGCCGCGATTCTGGCAACGTTGTCCGGCAAACCACAAAGCTGACGCCCGCCGGTCAAGCTGCGCTGAGGTATCTGGACGGGTGATTGCAATTGCCCTACAAGCGGTACAGTCAAACCGTCCCAATAAGGACCAAACTCATGGTTTCCACGTCGCAGGGCTGAACAGCCTTTTTTGAAGCGGAGCGATACCTCCACCACGCGATTTTGACGTCGGGCGCTGGCCCGACAGGTGAACCATGACTGACCTTACCTTTAACCCGCAGGCGTCGACACGCGCCGAATTCTGGCCGCTGATCCAGCTGGCCGTTCCCTTGATGGTGGGATTGGCGGCTGCCCTATTAATCGGCGTCGTTGACACTGTGATGATCTCTCCTCTGGGAACAGTGCCGCTTGCTGCTGCAGGCGTGACCACAGCCGTTTTGATCATTTTGATTTCCGCGCTCTGGGGCGTGATTACCGCGATTTCAGTGCAGATCAGCCAGGCCGAAGGCGCCCAGGATCCTGCGCGCGTTGCCCTTGCTTTACGCAGTGGGATGTTGATGTGCCTGCTGGGCGGTGGCGGCGGGGCGGCGCTGATGTGCGTACTGTTCCCCTTGCTGGGACCCTTGGGACAACCGCAAGAGGTTCTGGACATTCTCTTGCCCTACTGGATGTCGATGGCGATCTGGATCATCCCGTTTACTCTGTTTTTCGGCCTCAAAGCTCTGTTCGACGCAGTAGGGCGGCCCTGGACTGCGGTGGCATTGTCCTATCTTGGGGTGTTGATCAACGTGCCGGCCAATTACGCGTTTATCCATATCTTTGATCTGGGGATTCTGGGTGCGGGTTTGGCGAGTATCCTGTCGCAATGCGTTTCACTTGGGGCGGCCTGCCTTGTTCTGCTTTACACACCCGGGCTGGCAGCTTTTCGTCAGCGGGTCGCCGTGACCTGGACAGATGTCTGGGCACAAACCAAAGACGCGCTGCCACTTTGCATCGGCTATGCGGGCGAAGGTGGTGCCTATGCCGTCGTTGGCCTGATGATGGGCTGGTTGGGGGCCGAGGCACTGGCCGCGCATCAGATCGTCAACGCGCTGGCTGGGCTGGCCTATATGATACCACTTGGTATGGCAGGTGCTGCTTCAATCCGCGTCGGGTTGGCCGTTGGCGGAGGCAGCCGGTCGCGCCTGCGCCCGATCCTGAAAGCGTCATTTGTCATGGTGACCCTCTGGCAAGTCCTGGCTGCTGCCCTGTTCATTGCCGCCGGACGCTTGATGGCCGAGACGATGTCGAACGACCGGGCGGTAATTGATCTGGCGGCGACCTTGTTCATCGTTGTGGCGCTGTTGCAGGTGGCCGACGGGGTGCAGGGTACCGCCTTGGGGGCACTCAGGGGTATGTCCGACATGAACCTGCCAACTTTCATAACGCTTACCGCTTATTGGCCCCTGGCGCTGCCGGCAAGCTATGGGCTTGGGTTCGTTCTGGGCTATGGGGCGGTTGGGGTCTGGATCGGATACTTGCTGGGTCTTTTGGTGGCCGCGGTCGCACTTCCGGTACGGTTCTGGATGTTGACGAAAGAGCCATAGTTTGACTCCTATCCCCTAGTAGGAATCGCCTGGCGGAAGTGGTGCCGCCAGGAATGCGACCAACCCGACCTCCCTTGGGTTGGCCGCCACAGTTTTCTGACCAGACCCTTCCAGGATGCCGAAAGATACAATTGCAGTTATAGGTACATAACCTAAGACACCGTCTATTTACCTTTCCAGACGGGGTCGCGTTTCTCGGAAAAGGCGTGGGCACCTTCCAGTTGGTCTTCGCTTGCGTAAAGAGTATCAACACTGCGCAACTGGCGCTTGGTAATGCGGTTCATGGCATCCTGAAAATTACTGTCTTCGGCGTCCCGCACGATATCCTTGATTGCGGCATAAACCAGCGGAGGGCCCGAGGCCAGCAGACGGGCCAGTTCCCAAGCGCGGTCCATCAGTTGATCCGATGCGATGATCTCGTTGACCAAACCCCAGCGGTTGGCCTCGGTCGCGTCAAACCAGCGCCCGGTTAACAGCAACTCCATTGCGATGTGGTATGGGATGCGTTTGGGCAGTTTCACGCTGGCTGCATCAGCAACAGTGCCCGAGCGGATTTCCGGCAAGGCGAATGTAGCATGCTCGGCGGCCAGGATCATGTCGGCTGACAGGGCCAGTTCCAACCCACCACCACAAGCGATACCGTTGACGGCTGCGATGATCGGCTTGTTCATGTCGCGCAGTTCCTGCAGCCCGCCAAAGCCGCCAACACCGTAATCCCCATCGACGGCATCCCCGTCAGCGGCGGCTTTCAGATCCCAGCCTGGGCAAAAGAACTTCTCGCCTCCGCCGGTCAGAATGGCCACGCGCAGGTCCGGATCATCGCGGAAACCGGCAAAGACCTCTCCCATGATCCGGCTGGTGGCCAGGTCGATGGCGTTGGCCTTGGGCCGATCCAGCGTCACCTCAAGAATTGCCTCTTCACGGCGGGTTTTGATCGGGTCCATATCTCAGGCCTTTCTGATGAGGGCATCCACTGCGACAGCCGTATCTGGCGTGCAGAGGAGCGGATTGATTTCAACCTCGCCAAGCGTGTCGGCATTTTGCATGACATAGTCCTGAACGGCCTGAACAGCGCTGATAATCGCATCCATATCAGCCGCGGACTGGCCTCGATAGCCCGTCAAAAGGGGTGCGATGTTCAATGATCCAAGTGCGACGCGGATGTCATCGGCCGTGCTGGGCACCAGCAGGGACACGGTATCGCGCAATATCTCGGTCATCAAACCACCTGCGCCCAGTGTCAGGACAAACCCGTGCGCCAGGTCGCGAACCACACCGATTAGCAACTCGACCACGGGTCCGGTGATCATTTCTTCGATCAGAATTTCTTCGGTGCCGATGTCCCTGGCAACATCGGCGACGTCTGCAGCTGATACGCCCAGACGCACGGCCGCATGTTCGGATTTATGTGCCAACCCTACGCCTTTCACGGCGAACGGTGCTTGCAACTTTTGCACAGCGTTGCGCGCCTCGGCAGCGTCGCGAACGGTACGGTGTTGCGGAATAAGCAATCCACATTCCGCCAGGGCTTGCTTGGCTTGCGCCTCGGTTAAGGTTGTTGTGGCATCGACCTTGCCAGGTAAACAGATTGGGTCGGTGGCCGGCGCCGATATCTGCGTCGCCGCGCGTGTGGCGGATAGAGCCTCACGCAGGCCCATCAGCGGGACAACTCCGCCGGTCATCAACTCTTGCGCAACAGTGTCAGGCAGAAGCTCGGGCAGGGTGGCGGCAACGGCAAATCGCGCGCCCGTTTCAGCGCGCACTCTCAGCGCGGCCTGTGTGGCACAGGCCCAGTCCGCCGGGTCGGTGGTTGGGTAGTCAACGATCGAGACCGTCAGGTCGATATCGTCGCCGGTCATCCCGGACCACGCCCGGGCCATCGCCTCTTCGTCGCGCCAGATATAGGTGTGATAGTCCAAAGGGTTACTCAGCGCGACCATTGGCCCCAACGCATCTCGTAGACAGGCTTTCTTGTCTTTACTCAGGTTTGGAAAGTTCAGGCCAGTTCCAACCGCCATATCCGCGATCAAGCTGGCCTCACCCCCCGAACAGCTGATCGAGGCGATGCTGCCGCCCGGCAGCGGGCCATAGCAGTGCAACAGTTTCAGCGTTTCCAGAAACTCGGGCAAGGTCGACAGGCGCGGTATGCCTAAACGCGCCAGCAGCGCCTGCGCCCCGGCATCACTACCAGCCAAAGACGCGGTGTGGGATACAGTCGCCGCCCGCGCCTTTTCAGACGCGCCAACCTTTAAGGCGATCAACGGGATGCCTTTGTCATGAGCTTTGGCAGCCAGTGCCTCCCATTCGCGAATGTCCTTGAACCCTTCGACATGCAAGCCCACAGCTGTGACGCGCGGGTCATCGATCAGGGATGCGGCGATCTGAGCCTGACTGGTTTGCGCCATGTTTCCGCAGGTTACCATATAGGCAATCGGCAGACCTCGTTTTTGCATGGTCAGATTGATCGAGATATTCGAGCTTTGCGTCAGGATCGCAACGCCCTTGTCTACAGGCGTCGCCCCGTGTTGATCCGGCCATAACAATGCCCCGTCGAGCGCATTGATGAACCCATAGCAATTAGGCCCCAAAATCGGCATGTCACCAGCGGCTTTGATCAATTGATCCTGCAGCGCGCCGCCTGTGACATCCTCTGCCGTGGCCTCGGAAAAGCCCGAGGCAAAACACACCGCACCTCCGGCACCCATACGCGACAGAACCTGCGCCGCCTCAATCGTGGCATGACGATTGATGCCGATAAACACTGCATCGGGGGCTGCGGGCAGATCTTCAAGACGGGCATAGGCTTGATGCCCTGCCACTTCGTTCGCCTTCGGGTAAACCGGCCAGATTTGACCGGAATATCCCATACGCTCGGATTGCAGAACAACCTGTTGGCACCAGGCACCGCCGCCAATGACGGCAATGGAGTTCGGGCGAAGTAGCCGGGTCAGATCCATGGTCACGGCTTAGGCACCCAAGGGGCGCAGCAGATCGCGGCTGATGATATGGCGCTGGATTTCGCTGGTTCCGTCCCAAATCCGCTCAACCCGGGCATCGCGCCAGAACCGCTCGATCGGGAAATCGTCCATCAGCCCCATGCCGCCAAAGATCTGCAATGTTGTATCGGTGACCCGAGCCAGCATCTCTGAGGCGTAGAGTTTGGCCGAGGCGATCTCACGGTTGGCGGGCAGGGATTGATCCAAACGCCACGCAGCCGACAGGGTCAGCCAATCTGCCGCGTCGATCTCAGTGATCATGTCTGCGATCTGGAAACCAACCCCCTGGAACTTGCCGATGGGTTGACCAAATTGTTTTCGCTCGGCCGCATAATTCAAAGCGTAGTCAAAACAGCGACGGGCGCGCCCAACCGAGAAAGCCGCAACGGTCAGCCGGGTGGCGTAGAGCCATTCGTTCATCACCGCAAAGCCACCATCGACCTCGCCCAGAACCTGCGCATCGGGCAGGCGGCAATTGTCGAAGTAAAGGATGTAGTTCTTGTACCCCTTGTGGCTGACCGAATTATAACCTTCGCGCACTTCAAACCCCGGGGTGCCCCTATCCACCAGAAAAGTAGTGATGCGTTTCTTGGGGCCTTTCGGGGTCTCGTCTACCCCGGTTGCGATGAAAACGATGAAGAAATCCGCGTGTTCGGCCCCTGAAATAAAGTGCTTGGACCCGTTGACGACCCAGTCACCGCCATCCCGCACAGCCTGGCATTTCATCCCGCGCACGTCCGAGCCCGCATCTGGTTCGGTCATTGCCAGCGCGTCCATCCTTTCGCCGCGCACAGCGGGCAACAGATACCGCGCGCGCTGGTCTTCATTGCAGGCCATCAAGATATTCTGTGGGCGGCCAAAGAAATGGGTCAAAGCCATGGAGCCGCGACCCAGTTCCCGCTCAACCAGCGTAAAATCCAGATGAGACAGCCCTGCGCCACCGACCTCTTCGGGAAAGTTGCAGGCATAAAAGCCCAGATCGATGCATTTCTGTTTGATCTCTTCGCCCAATTCCGCCGGAACGGTGCCGGTGCGCTCAACCTTGGCCTCATGGGGGTAGATTTCGTTTTCGACAAAACTGCGAACAGTCGAAACGATCATGTCCTGTTCTTCCGACAAACCAAACTGCATGTCACATGTTCCTTGGATAGGTGATTGACGAAGGAAACGGCATTGCGCATCTTCTCGACATGCAGAGTTGATCAATGATCGTGCAGGTTTGGAAAAATTTTGACCCGCCAATACAATGTTTTGCTGTTTGATGGTTTCTCGAACCATTGCCTGGCCAACATGGTTGAACCCTTGCGCGCGGCGAATACGCTATCGCGACAAACATTGTACGCGTGGCGCTTTTGTTCGATAGACGGGCAGCCTGTCCACAGTTCCAGCGGCCTGGCGGTCACCCCGGACGGCGCTCTTGGCGATCTGAACGGCGATGTCCTGGTAGTCATGCCGTCTTATGGTTATCTGGCCCTGGACACGCGGCCTACCATCCGGACCCTGTTATCAGCGGCGTCCAAACACGCGCAACTGGCGGGTTTGGATACCGGAAGTTGGCTGTTGGCCTGTGCCGGGTTACTGGATGATCACCGGGCAACCATTCATTGGGATGAGCTGTCCCGCTTTGAAGAGGCGTTTCCAGCGGTAGAGGCTGTTCAGAAACGGTTTGTCATTGATGGCAACCGGCTGACCTGTTCGGGGGCGATGGCTGCGTTTGATCTGGCCTTGGCCCTTATACGGCGTGATCAGGGCCCGCTATTGTCGATGGAGGTTGCGCATCTGTTCATGAGCCGGGGCAGGGCGGATCAATATACGTTACCGCTGAAATCCGAAGATACGCTGGTGAACCGCGCCCTGAACGTCATGCAGAGCAATCTGGAAACGCCGCTGTCGATCACTGACCTCGCACGCAGGATTGGCTGCACGCAAAAAAGGATTGAGATGCGGGTTCAGGATGAGCTCAGGACTACGCCGCAAGCTTTGTATCGGCGGTTGCGTCTTAATCTGGCGCGAAAACTTTCTGAAGAGACAGAGCAATCCATCGCAGAAATCGCAGGCCGGTGTGGGTATGAAAACGCCAGCGCAATGACCCGTGCGTTCAAGGCGGAATTTGGCCAAACGCCGACTGAGTTCCGAAACCGGGCCTGATCCTTTGGGCAATGCACGGGATGGAAAACCGGTGGGGCTCTGACTATCTCAGTTGCAATCCGGCCAAGATGGGCGCACCAATTTGATCCCTGACATGGCACCAGCATTCAAAGGACACAACACATGCCGCAAACCTCTGAGATCAACCGCCAAATCGTCTTAAACGAACGCCCGAAAGGCGAGCCCGATGCCAACACCCTGCGCATAGCCACGACCGAGGTCCCTGTCCCCGGCGCGAATGAGATGCTGGTGCGCACAGTGTACCTGTCGCTGGACCCCTACATGCGCGGCCGCATGAACGACGCTAAATCATATGCCGAGCCGGTTTCGATTGGCGGCGTCATGACCGCTCAGGTCGTGGCTCAGGTTGTATCCTCCAATCTGGATGGCTTTGAGGCAGGGGATTATATTCTGTCCGGCAGCGGCTGGCAGGATTACGCGATTTCCGACGGGACCGAGGTGATGAACCTTGGGAAGTCGCCTGAAAACCCGTCCTGGGCATTGGGGATTCTGGGAATGCCGGGCTATACCGCCTATGCTGGTCTGCTGAAAATTGGTGAGCCCAAGCCGGGTGAAACCGTCGTCGTTGCCGCCGCTGCGGGGCCAGTTGGTGCGACTGTTGGCCAGATCGCAAAGCTCAAAGGGTGCCGGGTCGTTGGCATTGCAGGGGGTGCAGAGAAATGCGCGCATGTTGTCGAAAACCTTGGGTTTGACGCCTGTATCGACCACACGGCCGTTGATTTTGCAGACCAGTTGAAAGCCGCGTGTCCAGATGGGATTGACGTTTATTTTGAGAATGTTGGCGGCAAGGTCCTGTATGCCGTGCTTCCCTTGCTGAACCCGTTTGCCCGTATGCCTGTGTGTGGCATCGTGGCGTGGTACAACCTGCCGGGTCTGCCGGATGGGCCGGATATGGGACCAGCCATCATGGGCACCTTGCTGCGCATGAAAGTCAAGATGCAGGGCTTTATCATCTTCGACAACTTCACGCGCGAGGTATATGAAGAGTTCCGCCGCAATATGATGGGTTGGCTTCAGGACGGATCGATCAAATACAAAGAGCATATGGTCGACGGGCTGGAAAACGCCCCCGAAGCGTTTAACCAACTGCTTGGCGGCGGCAATTTCGGAAAAATGGTGGTCAACGTCGGCGTCTGAAGCCGCTGGTGATGTCCTAAAAAGACACCCCGGTTGGTTAACATACCGGGGTGTCTAAGATTTTTTGGTGGCTGGTCTTAGAACGACCAGCGCAACCCGGCCTGGAAGTTTGGACCCTGTGCGTCGTCACCAATTTCCTGTTCGGCATTCACTTCGAACAGCATGTCAGTGATAAGCTCATGTTCGTATCCGACCAGTACGCTGGCACCCGAGAAATCCGAGGTGGCAAAGGACAGCGACTGTGTGGTGGAGAACACAGTGACTGAGGCCTCGGTATCACCCAAATCGCGGCGCAGAACTCCGGACAACTGACCAACTAAAAGACCTCGATTACCCAGTGATTTTTCGGCCTCAACGCCCAGACGAGCCTCGATCACCTCGGTGGTACTGTCGCCGACGGTAGCATTGGCTGAGGACCCGGTTTCAGTATAACCTTCATCCTTCTGACGCGTATAACGCACGTCACCAAAGCCCAGCAGCCCAAATTCGTCTCCGACATCAAAGGCGCGCTCGACCCCAACATAGGCCGTCAACAAGGTGCTGTCGAAATCGGCATTTGCATCCTCACTGCCAGCGATCTGGCGCGACTTGTCGGTCGACAGCCAGCCATAACCCAGACCGGCTTCAATCGTGTATGATCCAATCTGACGACCCAAAGAGGCATCCAGATAGAAACCGTCCGTGTCGAAATCGGTTGTGTCCGTGTCTCCGTCCGAACGGAAGACACCCAAACCCAGCGCCAGGGCAAGGCCGTTGTCCAGCTGACCGGAATACCCGACACTGCCGTTGAACACAGTGACATCGGTATTGGTTTCGGTTACGTTTTCAAACCGGCGCGACGCTGCATCGATCATGACATAGGGGCGGAATGCACCGAATGTCAGGCCAGATACGCGCCCCGTGGTGGCACTGCGCGTGACCTGCGCCTGAGGAGCATATCGCAACGCTGAGGTCGAAGAGCCGACTACATGGCCGTAAAAGGCTGTGACCTCTGCGGAATTCAGCACATCAGCCCCATCAACGCTTGCATAGATCGGAGCTGCGCCACCTTCATCGTGCACGAACCAGCCCGACCGGCCATCGGATACTGTGGTGGTAAAGGTTCCTACACCCGGGGCGGCATCTTCGAATTCAAAGATTGAACTGCCCCCGACTGCGTCCAAATTGACGTTGTGATCCTGCACGCGAATTAGTCCGGTGACCTTGTCAGTGTTGACCACGTTGAGGGTGCCGGTGCCGGTGCCAAGGAAAATGGCGTATGCATCGCCAGTGTCAGAGCTTGCCGAAATCTCGCCGACATTCGTGATCACACCATCGAAGTTTTCGAAGTACAGACCATAAGCATTGGATTCCCCCGCACCGGACGCCGTGGCCGTGATCACACCGGTGTTCGAGAACGTGCCCTGCATGTCATCTGCCCAAACGCCAGCAGCAGTGCCTTGGAAAAAGTCGGTGTTATTGGTGATCCTTGCGGACGCCACCAGCGTACCAGTATTGGTGATACTTCCCGTAAACTCGTCGTCCAGATAGATCGCTTGGGCCTCTGCCTCTGTCGCACCGGTAGCAGATGCCGAAACAACATTGCTGTTGATGACCCTGCCAACAGATCCATTGCGAAGGTAAAGACCAACCGCTTCGGCCTCTTCTGTTTCCGAGGTGCTGATGGCTCTGATCACACCAGAATTCGACATCGTTCCGTCGAACTCTGTGATGTATGCGCCATATGCCGTTGCCGAAGCGCTGGTGTCGCCGCGGGCGGTAACCTGAATGGTACCGCTGTTGGTGATGTTGCCTGTTGTTTCACTGCTGCTGTATATCCCGTAGGCTTCGGCAGAACTGGTGTTGTCGGTGACAAGCACTGTGATAGAGCCCGTATTGGTGATGTTTCCATCCAGACCGCCAGAGATGTAGACGCCTGCGCCTGTGCCTTCGGTGTCTCCGTGTGCTGTGGCCGAGATCGAGCCGCTGTTGTGGATATTGCCGGTCATACCGCCGCTGACATACAGGCCATAGGCCTCGGCCTCGTCAGTCTGGTCGGTGGCCACTGCAGTCACGGTGCCGGAATTGTTGAAATCCCCTTCCAGCCCTCCGCGGATATAGAAACCTGCAACGGTTGCTGATGAATAGCCATCACCCTGGACAGATACAGTGCCACTGTTGGTGATGTTACCGACCATGCCGTCACGAACTTCCAGGCCAAAGGCTTCTGCCTCCTCGGTCTGGTCAGTTGCGATAGCTGTGATGGAGCCAGAGTTCGTAAAGTTGCCCTCCAATGAACCGCGCAGATAAAAACCTGCAACAGTTGCTGAAGTTTCTCCGTCACCTCTGACCAGGATGGTGCCGCTGTTGGTGATGTTGCCGACCATGTCGCCGCGCAATTCCAGAGCATAAGCTTCCACTTCTTCGGTCTGACTGGTCGCCTGGGCAATGATTGTACCGCTGTTATTGAAGTCACCGGTAAAATCGCCAGTGATTTCGAAGGTGGTCGCCGTGCCAGATGAATATCCATCCGCCTGCAAGGTGATCGTGCCGGTATTGATAATGTTACCGGTCATATCGCCACTGAGATCCAGCACGTAGGCATCGGCTTCATCATCATCCAGATCGGTTGCCTGTGCCGTGATTGTGCCGCTGTTTATAAAGTTCCCAGTCAGGTCACCGTTAATGTCGAACACCGTGGCCGTTGCGGACTCTACTCCGTCTGCTTGCAAACTAATACTGCCGCTGTTGGTGATGTTGCCATTCAAATCGCCACTGACATACAAACCCAGTGCCTCGGCTTCTTCATCAGTCGAGTTCGCAATCAGAGAGATGGTTCCCGAGTTGTCGAAGTCACCGGTCAAATCGCCGGAAAGGTAATAGGCCGAGGCCGAAGCTGAATCGGTCGCCTCTCCACGTGCGATGATGGTTCCGGTGTTGGTGATATTGCCGGTTGTGTCGCCCTCAATGTAAACTGCTGCACCATCAGCACTTCCGGATGCAGCGTTTGCAATGGCGGTTATCGTCCCGCTGTTGGTCAGGTCACCGTTCAAATCGTCTTCCAGGTGGAATGCCCAGGCAGTCGCCGACGTCAGACCAGAGGCGTTGACCGAAACGTTTCCAGTGTTGCTGATGTTGCTGTTTGCAACGCCCTGCACCCGAACGCCAACGGCTTCGGCAAGGCTGTCATTTTGATCCGCCGCCGCGTGAAGGGTTCCAGAATTGGTCAGGTCCCCGTTCATGTCGCCAGTCACAAATAGACTTACCGCCGCGGCCGTCGTTGCATCACCAGCAATCGCACGAATTGTGCCATTGTTGATCATGTCGGCGTTCGCGTCGCCCACAAAGAGCAACCCAAAAGCGGACGCCTGGCTTGAGCCGGACCCATCGGCAATCGCCGTGATCGTGCCCGAGTTGAAAACCGATCCCGTTGAAGCGGTGCCATTTGTGAACACGGCGCCCAGTGCGCTTGCGTTGCCGACAGAAGCTGATGTCGCTCTGGCCGTTACTGTGCCAGTGTTAATGAAATCACCACCAAAGTTTCCGCCCATCAGGAAGCCCAAAGCGGCGCCGAATGCTGACGTGTCCACTCGAATATCGATTGTGCCGTTGTTGACGATTTGCCCCGATGCGGACAGGTTGCCGTTCAACAATACACCGAACCCTAAACCACTGGCTGCCGATGGCCCTGAGATGGTACCATTGTTTGTGAACCGGCTTGTGTAGTCAGTATCGATGACAACCGCCGGACCACCTGATGTGGTCAGATTCACTGCACCTGTGGCCGTGATAGTGTTGTTTTCATCGACCGAAAACACCTGCCGTGTGTTCTGGGGGGTCGAAACAACTTCGGCTGAAGCAATACCAACGGACAAAGCTGCCACAGATACTGAGGCCAGGAAAACTGAGGGCGCAACGCTTGCTACCCGACCTTTCCATTTGACCATACGACCACCGCGCACTGCACATTCACGTGCGTGCTGAACTACGCCACCACTCATTTTCGAAAGTCCCTCCCAAAGGATATAACTTGTTAACGATTTTTCAGGCCTGCTACCTAGGAGCGAAGCTGGGCGCAAATGTGACATTGTTATAAAACTGCCGAATATATTGTTGTATGGCATTAGGATCACACAATATATCGTATTGATACTTGCGGTTTTCGCCGGTACAGCGGATGGACGGCTGGGCAAGAATGCTCTACGAAACACAGATCAGCGTTAAGAATAAGGCAAGCTCAGGCCATGTCTGCGTTGACCCGTAGGAGGCAAATTCATGACGACGCAGCAGCAGATTTCGGTACAGGACGCATTCGCTCAGGCGATGGCGCAGTATGAAAATGGGCAGCTGCAAAAGGCAGTCGCGGTGTTTTCGGAAATCGTTAAAGTTGCGCCGCAGCACGCACAAACGCATCATATGCTGGGTCTGATTGCCTTTCAGATCGGGCAAATCGAGCCGGCTGTCAAAGCGGTTGGCCGGGCGGTGCAACTGCAGCCCGAAAACGTACATTTTCTAACCAACTACACTGAGATTCTGCGCAGCTCCGGGCAATTGGAACAGGCCCGCGCCGCGGGAGAACGTGCGGTTCGACTGGCCCCGGGTCATGCGGCTGCGCATTCCAATCTGGGCCTTGTTCATTACGACCTGAACGATCTTGAACAAGCGCGCATTGCACAGGAACGGGCGCTGGCATTGGCACCCGATTTTGACAGGGCTCTCAACAATCTGGGCAGTATCGCGCGCGATGAAGGGGATCGCGACACGGCTGCCCGCTATTACCAGCGCGCGCTGCGGATCAACCCAGGTTCTTCCGAAACTGCCAATAATCTGATCTCGGTTCTGATCGAGGCTGAAGATATCCCGTCTGCTCACTCAACAGCCGAGAGCTTTGCCAAACACGCGCCGCGTGACGCGGAATTACATCGAAATTTCGGTCGTATTTTCATGTTGGAAAACGATCTGGACAAGGCAGAAAACGCGTTTCGCAATGCCATCTCTTTGAACGATAAAAAGGCCGAAAGCTATGTTGGCCTGTCGCAGGTATTGTTTGAAAAAAACCATCCCAAACTGGCTGTGATCGAGGCTGAGCAGGCTTTGCGCCTGGATCCAGAGAATGCCTCGGCTTGTCACCAAATGGCATTGATCAAGGCGCATCTGGGCAAAGCGGAAACGGCAAAGGATCTGTTTCGCAAGGCGATCGACCTCAAGCCCAAGCTCAGCGCCAGCAGGCTGGCCCTAGGACATCTTGCCATTGAACAGGCCGAATTCGACACGGCGCGCCAGCTGTTCGAAGAGGCCGCATCATGCGCCGAAGACCCACTGAGCGCGCAAATTGCGTTGGCCCGCCTGGAAAAGGTCACCGAGGACAGCCCTGTGTTTCAGGCGCTTGAAGCGGCATTGCCCACCGCCCCAACCATGCTGCCGCAAAAGGCGGTCTCATATCACTATGCGATGGGTGAATCCTATGAAAAGCTCAAACGTTATGATGAGGCATTCGCTCAGTTCAAAAATGGCGCGGCGCTGAAACGATCGCAGATCGCCTATGATCCGGCTGACACCGATACGCTAACGGATGACCTGATCACGACCTTCGACGCACGGAAAATATCGGACCTGCGCCAAAGCGCGATCACAAGCCTCAAGCCAATATTTGTGGTGGGCATGCCAAGGTCAGGTACCACACTGACCGAATCCATTCTGGATGCCCATCCAGACGTGTTCGGTGCCGGGGAACTGAACGATCTGCAGAACCTGTTTGGTCATCTCGACGACGGCCGTTCTAACGTGCCACGCGCCATGGCCTCTATGTCAGCCGAGCAACTGACCCGTCGCGCGGAGGATTATGTGGATTTGCTGTCCGCTCATGCAGCAGATGCGCTTCGGGTGGTGGACAAGATGCCCGCCAATTTTCAGTTGATCGGGCTGATCCACGGTCTGATGCCAAATGCCCGTATTATCCATGTTGCGCGCGATCCGCTCGACATATGCTTGTCCTGCTATACGCGGTTGTTCGAACGCAGCCAGTTGCACAGCTATGACCAGATCGAGCTGGGACGGTATTACAACAACTACGTCCGGATGATGAAACACTGGCAAGCCACGCTGCCTCAGGGCGCGTTCCATACGGTCCGGTATGAGGCGTTGGTCGATGATATCGACACCGTTGCGCGTGGGATGATCGACTATTGCGGTTTGGAGTGGGACGAGACCTGCCTTGATTTCTATTCGGGCAAGCGTCGGGTGCGAACGGCCAGCGTTCAACAAGTGCGCCAGCCGCTCTATGCGTCGTCAAAGCAAAAGTGGCGTCGGTATGAACGTCACTTGCAACCGTTGATCGACACGATTGGCAACAACCGGATTTAGTCCAACCGCAGAATGGCCGCGATCGTTTAGTTCCGCGCTATAAGAGACATTAGACGGTTGCACCTTTGATGCGAATTGCAGAACCCAGTGTCCCGGCGCACAAACCCACAACAACGGCAATCAACAACTCGATCGTTGCGACATTGGCAAAATCCCAATGGGCAAACAGCAGCGTCTCAACAATGCCCACCAGACCGCCCATCAAGGCCCCCAGCCATACGCGACGCGTCATCATACCCAGCGCCAGGCCCAGAATACCTGGTAAGCCGATGATGTTGCCTCCGATTGTTCCTAAAAGTTCCAGCATATCTTGCCCCTTTTCAATCCGACTGTGTGGTCAGATATGACCGGATTTCAGTGCTGCCATCCGCCACCTGTTGCTGCAGTTTTCCGGTGGATTCGCTGGCCAGAGTTTCGGTGATTTTCTGGTATTCCTCCTGATATCCCTGCGGCAAGCTATGCGCGATGCCTTGGTGACAATCGATGCAGGTCATGTTGTTGTCGATGGCGCGCTGGTGTTCCGAGGCCGCCCGCGCTTCTTGGATGGTAAAATCCATATAATCGAAGTTGTGGCAGTTGCGGCATTCACGGCTGTCAGACGCTTTCATTTTCTTCCAGACCGCCGAGGCCATAGCCAGACGGTGTTCCTCGTACTTCTCCGGCGTGCTGATGGTCCCCGCAAGCTCGTGATACACATCCTTAACAGCCATGATCTTGGCCTTGATTTTATGGTTCCATTCATGCGGAACGTGGCAGTCAGAGCAGATCGCGCGCACACCGGAATGGTTGTTATAGTGGATCGTCTCGCGATACTCACCCAGGTTGGTTTCCATGGTGTGACATGAAGTACAGAATTCCTCGGTATTGGTCAGTTCCAATGTCCAATGGAACCCACCCCAGAACAGAATACCGGCCAGAAACCCGGCGAGGATCAGAAAGCCCGAGCTGAACATAACAGCCGGGGTCCAGATCGCGTTCCAGAGGCGGCGGATCCAACCGCGGTTTTCGGGGGAGTCTGCCATCTTGGTGCTCCTTTCAGGCATGCGTTGGATTAATTGCCGGACGAGGGTTCAAACACGTTGTCGACCAACGCAGGCGCATCTGCCTGAGGCACGTGGCACTGGTTGCAGAAATAACGGGTCCCGGCGATGTGATCCAACTCATTGCCGTCACGATCCAGATAATGGGTCATCGACAGGGTCGGCGCATTGCGTTCCCCGGCTTTGGTCCAGTCATGGCAGGACAGGCATTGATTGGTGCGCACGTCAATCTGGTATTGCTCGATCGAGTGGGGGACAAGCGGTGGTTGCTGGCGATAGTTGCGCTGCATCCGTCCTTCCACGTTCTTGTGAATCTGGTCCAACGGAATGGGTTCATCCACCTCGGCGCCACGCAGGGTTTGCACCGGCGCGGATTGCGCAAGGACGAACCCGCTCAGGAATATAACGGGGATCAGGGCGACGACACCTGTCAGGATTGGCTTGTTCATCTCGGCACTCCCTTAAATAGGTCTGGCTACGCGCGGTTCAGGCGCGGGAACTGGATCGGAAGGTGCGGCGACTTGGTCGTCGAACCGGTGAGTAAATTTGAAGACATCAACTGCACAGACATCGATACAGCGACCGCAGTTTGAGCAGTCGGTTGACAGGATCAGCGGCGTGGAACCCGGCTTGCCTTTCAGCGCGGGCGAAATGATGTGGTTTTCGGGGCAGACGGCGTAGCAATCCATGCAATCGTCACAGGCCGAGCGGTTAACCGCGCTGACCCGCAACAGGCTTTTGGTGCCGATCAGGCCATAAAACGCACCAACCGGGCATATGCGGCCACACCAGCCATGGCGGGCGACAAACACATCAAAGACAAAGATCGCAACGACCATGGCCCAGGCAAAACCGGCCCCAAAAGTCAGGCCGCGATGCAACATGGTGATTGGGTTGATAATCTCCCATGCGATCACGCCGGTGAGGCCCGAGACGATCAGCGCGGTGGCCAATATCCACAACCGCGTGCGCCGTTTAGGTTGCCAACCTTTCGGCAAATCCAATCGCCTGTGCAGCCAGTTTGCCGCGTCGGTCACCGGGTTGATCGGACAGACCCAAGAACAATAGACGCGGCCCCCGACCAGCGCATAGGCCACCACGACGATCAAGCCGCCAATCAAAGCGGTCAGCGCCGGCCAATGCCCGGCGATCATGCTTTGCAACATGATGAATGGGTCCGTCAACGGCAGTACACCCAGGGTCTGCGATCCTGCCAAGGTACCTTTAACGACCCAGATTCCGAACCAGGGTCCCAACAGGAACAGGACCAGAAAGAACAGCTGACTGATACGGCGCAGTATCAGGTATTTATGCGCGCCGACCCAGCCTTTGACCGCCACGGCCTCTTGGCCTATTGGCATATGTGCGCGGGTGGTCATTGTCCCACCCCTGGAAGATCATAGGCGGGTTCAAAACCACCCGGTGCGATCAGGTTGTCGACCCCCGGGCCGGGCAGACGGTCGGGTAGGTCGATTATGCCTTCGACAACCGGCGCGCCCTTGGCATCTTTTTCTTCCCATCCTTTGCGGTAATGATCCGCGCTGCTGCCGCGCGCAAGACGGGCCGGCAATACCTTGATTGCGGCTTCAGGCAGAACACAGCTTTTTTCGCACATGCCACAGCCGGTGCAGCGGTCGGCATGTACGGTTGGGATAAACATCGCGTGGTGACCCGAGCGGGCGTTATGCGCCGTTTCCAGCGTGATCGCTTCGTCTATCACCGGGCAGACACGGTAACAAACGTCACACCGCAAGCCCAAGAAGTTCAGGCAGTTTTCCTGATCGACCAGAACCGCGACGCCCATTTTGGCATCGTCAATGTCATCCAACGTGGGATCAAGCGCACCGGTCGGGCAGGCGGCAACACAAGGGATATCGTCGCACATTTCGCAAGGCACATCGCGAGCGGTGAAATAGGGCGTGCCCGTCGCCCCAGCATCCGACCCAAGTTCGGCCAGTTTCAAGGTATCATAGGGGCAGTCTCGCACACACAGCCCGCAGCGAATGCAGGCCGATAGGAACTCCCGCTCTGGCAACGCGCCGGGGGGGCGCAATGCCTCGGCCGGCAATGCAAGGGCGTCGCGGGCCAGCCATGCCAGCAGTGATCCGGCGACCACACAGCCACCTGCCGTACGCGCCGTATCCTGAAGGAAGCGGCGACGTTTCGGCGAAAGGGGTGTTTCGGCGAGGGGCATGGGGATTACCTTTGCGATCCGTGCCGATTACGCGCGCTCGACCTTACAGGCGCATTTCTTGTAGTCGGTTTCCTTCGACAGCGGACAGGTTGCGTCCAGCGTCAGCTTGTTGGTCAACTGGTGTTCATCAAACCACGGCATAAAGACCAAGCCGCGCGGCACCTTGTTGCGGCCCCGGGTTTCAACCCGACTGGTGACCTCGCCCCGGCGGGTCGAGAGCACAATTTCCTGCCCGCGACGCAGTCCCCGATCCTTGGCGTCCTGCGGATGCATGTACACCACAGCCGAGGGAAAGGCGCGGTGCAGTTCTGGCACCCTGCGCGTCATCGAGCCTGAATGCCAATGTTCCAGCACGCGACCGGTAGACAACCACAGGTCATATTCTTCATCTGGCTCCTCAGCGGCGGGTTCATAGGGGGCAAAGATGATCTTGGCTTTGCCGTCCTTATGACCGTAGAATTTTACATCTGCGCCTTCCGGCACATAAGGATCGTACCCTTCGCGGAAGCGGTAAAGGGTTTCTTGCCCGTCCACGACTGGCCAGCGCAATCCACGCGCCTGATGATAGGTTTCGAACGGTGCAAGGTCATGCGCGTGGCCACGGCCAAATTCAGCATATTCCTCAAACAGGCCTTTCTGGACGTAGAACCCAAAATGCTCGGATTCGTCGTTGTCAAAGCCTTCCGCAGTTTCGGCTAGGGGGTACTTGTCCACCGATCCGTTGGCGTAAAGCACATCATACATAGTCTTGCCGCGGTGTTCGGGCATCTTGGCCAGCAGCTCTTCATCCCAGACCTCTTCAACGGTGAAGCGTTTCGAAAACTCCATCAACTGCCACAGGTCAGATTTTGCTTCTCCTGGCGCTTTCACCTGCTGGCGCCAGAACTGCGTACGGCGTTCCGCGTTGCCATAGGCACCTTCTTTTTCGACCCACATGGCGGTGGGCAGGATCAAATCGGCAGAGACAGCCGTGACTGTTGGATAAGGGTCAGAGACTGCGATGAAGTTTTCCGGGTTGCGATAACCCGGGTAACCTTCCTCGTTGATATTGGGTGCCGCCTGCATGTTGTTGTTGCACTGTACCCAATAGGCATTCAGTTCACCATCCTTCAGCTTCCGGTGCTGCAAGACAGCATGGAACCCGGGCTTAGGTGGAATAGTGCCTGCCGGGATGTTCCAGGCGGCTTCGCAAATCTGACGGTGTTCGTCATTTGCCACCACCATGTCAGCAGGCAGCCGGTGTGCGAACGTGCCCACCTCACGCGCGGTTCCACAGGCCGAGGGCTGACCGGTCAGCGAGAAAGGCGAGTTGCCGGGTTCTGAGATCTTACCAACCAGCAGGTGTACATTATACATCAGCGAATTCACCCACGATCCGCGGGTGTGCTGGTTGAAGCCCATGGTCCACAAGCTCATCACTTTGCGGTTCGGGTCTGCATATTGTTGCGCCAGCTTCTCAAGTTTATCGGCGGGCACGCCAGACAGCTCGGCTGTGTATTCCAACGAATAAGGCGCGACCGCCTCGGCGTATTCTTCAAAGCTGATAGTCTCGAGCTTGCCCGAGTTTGGGTTCTCTGCATCTTGCTGCAGCGCGTTTGTATCGCGCAGACCATAACCGATATCGGTGGCGGTCTTGGTGATGTTGACGTGTTTGTTGACAAACTCTTCGTTAACCGCGCCGTTCTGAATGATGTAATTGGCGATGTAATTCAGGATCGCCAGATCGGTCTGCGGGTTAAACACTAGGCCATTATCAGCAAGCTCGAACGAGCGATGTTCGAATGTCGACAGAACATGCACTTCGCATCCCGGCTTGGTCAGGCGCGTGTCGGTCAGGCGCGACCACAGGATCGGGTGCATTTCGGCCATGTTCGATCCCCACAGCACGAAAGTATCCGCGTGTTCCAAATCGTCATAGCAACCCATTGGCTCGTCAATTCCGAAGGTACGCATAAAGCCCACGACCGCGGAGGCCATACAGTGCCGCGCGTTGGGGTCGATATTGTTGGACCGGAACCCGGCTTTCATCAATTTCGAGGCAGCATAGCCTTCCCAAACCGTCCACTGGCCTGACCCGAACATGCCGACACTGGTCGGGCCCTTCTTGGCCAGCGCCTCCTTCCACTTGGTGGCCATGACGTCAAAGGCTTCGTCCCAACTGACCGGCTCAAACTCACCGTTCTTGTCATATTCGCCGTTGGTCTTGCGCAGCAATGGGGTGGTCAGGCGATCCTTGCCATACATGATCTTGGACAGGAAATAGCCCTTAATGCAGTTTAGTCCGCGATTGACCGGCGCGTCAGGATCGCCCTGAGTGGCGACGACACGCCCGTCCTTAGTGCCGACCAGCACAGAGCAGCCGGTGCCACAGAATTGGCAGGCAGCCTTGTCCCAGCGAATGTCTGGGGCACCAGCCTGCGCGTTGGCTTGACCGGTGGCCAGAGGAATACCTGCGGCAGAGGCCGTCGCTGCGGCCGCTGAGGCCTTGAGGAATGTCCGACGAGATTCTGATATAGTCATAGCGTGGGCCTCCGGCTGGTGGTTTGGCTTGGGGCATCGGGGTGCGGATGGCTGTCCGCAATGTCCTCGAAATGGTGGTACGTCAGCGTCAGAGAAATCACCCCGGGGATCTGGTGCAGGTCCATGATGATCTCGGACGCAAGGCGTGTCGGCGTGTCTTCGACAACAATTACAAAACGGCCATCTTCGGCCTCGGCGTGAATTTCGACACCGGCGGTGTCTTTCATTGCCTCGGACGCCGCCAGTGTGTGCGCTTGCGCGATATGTAAAAGGCATCCGCAGATATTCATTGGCTGACTTCCGTTTGAGATATGGTTTGGCGTTTCAATGTGACGGCATTGACCGGGCAGGACACCGTACACGACCCACAACCAGTGCAGGCGTCGAGGTCTAAAGATGGATCCGCGCGGCCACCCAGTTGCAGCCTGAAGCTGATGGCGTTTTGTTCGCAATTGTCCTGACACACCCGACAGCTGACGCCATTGGTAGACAGGCAGGACACAGCCTCGACCGACGCGCGCCACGGCCAGTCTTGCAGGCGTTCTATGTCCAGGGCATCCGTGGGACAGGATTGGGCGCAACTCCCACAAAAAGTGCAGGGACCCTCGGTGGGTTGAAACACCGGATACCCATCCTGACCAATGGCAATCACACTTTCGGGGCAAGCTTCGACACAGTCGCCACACTTACTGCATTGATCTGAAAAGCCAGGCACAACCGAACCCGGAGGTCGAACAATGTTACTGTTCTCCCGGAATGCTGCTGCGCCTAAAAACGCGCGTCGGCTAGTCAGTTGGCTCATATCGCTTTGACCTGGCTACCTTTGATTCCTTTTGTGAGCTTACTGCATAACCGGTCACAAGCTGACGCATTTTGATCCAGATCATGAATGGAGGACTTATCTTTAGTCCAATTGAAGACTTACGCGGCTGATGTCGCGCGCCGGCTCAAGTGGTAATCACGGTTCAAACTATCCGGAAACGAAAGCTAGGTTGGCGGCGCGGGTGTTACATTTGGCCGCTACTGCAAGACACAGCGCAGAAATTGAGTATCACTTCGAAACCGGATATGCTGCATCGCAGAAATCGTGACAGGAACAGCGGCGCACCCAGTCGGACAGGGTGAACGCAACAGGCTGGAGATACGTTTATGACTTCGGATGTTCCGGAAAACACCAGAAAACTTGCGGCGGACATGGCGCAGGACGCGACAGCGGAAAAGGACCAGACCGCCGATCTGGTGAGTCGAGCCTTGGACCGCACCGGTGTGCAACGGGACATTCTGACCAAATCAATGACACTTCAATCGGCTAAAATTTGCCGGGAGCATACGTTACGCAGTCGTGACCTGATGCAAGGGTTTGGGGCTCTTTCGCAAGATCTTCTGGGTTCGAAATCCTTAACCCAGGATTGGGCGGCCTACCTGAAAGACGCAAGCCAACGGGCAATGCTGACCCTGGATGTGCTGCGCGAACGTGGTGATGTATTTCTGGAGCATGAGGCCGCCGGTTGTCCCCCGGTTCTGGCCTATGAATACGAGGTCGTCGTCGACGGGACGACCTTGAAACGCCCCTGCAACTACAATCTGCTGCGCATTGTTCCCCCGGTCAACGTGACTATCGAAGATACAAAGCGCCCCTATATCATAATCGATCCACGTGCCGGACATGGCGGCGGCATTGGCGGGTTCAAACAGGACAGTCAGGTCGGCGTCGCATTGTCGAAAGGCCACCCGGTCTATTTCGTCAGTTTCGGGCGTGACCCTGTGCCCGGGCAGACCTTGGCGGATGTGATGCATGCCGAAGCCGGATTTGTTCGAACCGTCCGCGCGCGCCACCCGGGCAGCCCGCACCCCGTTGTGACTGGCAATTGTCAGGGTGGGTGGGCGACATTGCTGATGGCAGCCTGCAATCCGGATCTGACCGGCCCTGTGATCCTGAACGGAGCGCCCATTGCACCCTGGTCGGGCGAAGTGGGGCAGAATCCTATGCGCTATAACGCGGGTGTTCTGGGTGGTACATGGCAACCAATGCTTTGGTCTGATCTGGGCGCCGGGCAGTTCGACGGCGCCAACCTGGTGATGAACTTCGAGCAGCTGAACCCAAGCCGGAACTATTTTGGCAAATATTTCGACCTCTACCGCGATCCTGACGGAGGCCGAAAACGGTTCATCGACTTTGAGCGTTGGTGGGGCGGATACTTCCTTTTGAACGAAGCCGAAATTCACTGGATCGTCGAACAGCTTTTTGTCGGCAACCGGCTGGTCAAGAACACCGCGCAACTAGAACCGGGCGTGCCGGTCGACATAAAGGCTGTCAAAGGCCCGATCTTTGTCTTCGCCAGTCAGGGCGACAACATCACGCCACCACAACAGGCGCTGAACTGGATCGCTGCGACCTATGCCGATGAAGAAGAAATTCGTCTGTGCGGGCAGCGGATTATCTACATGCTACATGAAGATGTGGGCCATCTGGGCATCTTCGTGTCGTCCAAAGTAGCCCGCAAGGAACATTCCGGGCTGGCCTCGACCCTTGAAACAGTCGAAGCCATGGCACCTGGGCTGTATGAGATGGTGATCGAGAACACGTTTGGCGAAGGCCCAGACAAACAGTTCGAGGTTCGGTTCTACGACCGCACTCTGGCAGAGGTTGCCGCGCTGGATGATGGTCAGGAGGATGAGGAGAGTTTTGCCGCCGTTGCTCACATGTCCGAGGTTCAGGCAAATCTGTATGAAACCTTCGGGCGCCCAGTGGTTCAGACGCTGACAACGCCAATATCGGCTAAAGCCTCGCGTGATTTGCATCCGTTGCGTGTCCAACGCGCAGCGATGTCATCGGGATCACCCGCAATGCAGGTCGTCAAAAGCCTGTCGGGCACGGTTCGCGAACAGCGCAGCCCAGCGAACCCGGAAAACCCGTTCTTTGAGTTAGAAAAGCTGACGGCCGATTGGATTGAACAGTCGATGGATCTGAGCCGTGACCTGCGTGACGCGTGGTACGAAGCAACGTTTTATTCGCTTTGGGGCGGTCCATTGGCTGCGTGGTTTGGCCGGAAATACGCAGCCCACCGCACGCTGCCGGACTCTGAAATCCTGCGATCCTTACCGCAGGTCGAAGCCGCGCTGGCCCATATGAAACAAGGCGGGTTGGCCGAAGCGGTTGTTCGGATTCTGATCCTGTTGGGCGACAGTAACCAAAGCTTCAGATCCGAGATATTGGACCGTTGGGCCCATGTTTTTCGGCACGAGACACCCTTCAAAGACCTGAGTGTTGACCAGCGCCAGCGCGTTCTTCACGAACAGACTATTGTTGTCACCTTTGATAAAGAGGGGGCCATAGCGTCCTTGCCTGACCTGTTGACGCAACCCAAAGATAAAGAACAGGTTGTGGATCTGGTTCAGCGTGTTGTTGGCGATATTCCCGAGCCCTCGCAAGAGCTTATGGACATGACCCGAGCGCTGTGCGACACGCTGTGCATTCCCGAGGCAGAACAGAAGACCAAATCCAGACCCGCGCCCAAGCCCAAAGCGCGCAGACGGGCCACGCCGAACAA
Source organism: Ruegeria meonggei (assembly GCF_042768335.1). Taxonomy (NCBI): domain Bacteria; kingdom Pseudomonadati; phylum Pseudomonadota; class Alphaproteobacteria; order Rhodobacterales; family Roseobacteraceae; genus Ruegeria; species Ruegeria meonggei. The sequence continues at coordinate 143,295 of NZ_JAXHBT010000002.1, forward strand.
GGCCAATCCGACATGAAAACCAATGAAAACCGAACTTTTTCGCAGTTGAAGGTTGGCGACGAAGCTCAGCTGACGCGGCTATGCACCGTGGACGACCTCTATGCCTTTGCATCGGCCTCCGGGGATCATAACCCGCTGCATCTGGCCAGCTATGATGGGGACGGCGACGGGCGTCCCGAAGCTGTGGCTCCGGCCCTATGGCCTGCCGGTCTGGTTGCAGCCGTTCTGGGAAACATCCTGCCGGGTGCCGGGACGCAGACCCGTCGCGCGGACCTCAGTTTTCATATCCCGGTCCTGGCAGGCGACGAATTGACCGCATTTGTGTCAGTCCTTGAAAAGAGGCAAGATGGCGACTTGCGCTGTGCCGCTGAAGTGCGCCGGGTCGGTGATAATGCCCTGATCCTCAGCGGTGAAGTTCAGGTTACACCTCCGACACATCATATGGAGTTTGATTCCATCGAAGTGCCCGGCCTGATCGTGCAGCGCCACCGCCATTTTGATGCACTTCTTGAGAAAGCCAGACCTCTGGACCCGATGCCAACTGCTGTGGTGGCCCCGGAAGAGCCGAACTCACTTGGCGGGGCCCTGCTGGGGCAATCAAACAGCATCATCACACCGATTCTGATTGGCGATCCGGATAAAATCGCCGCTGCCGCTGCCAAACTTGGGGCGGATCTGTCAGGGATCGAGATTGTCGCAGCTCATAGCCATGAAACAGCAGCCCATCGCGCAGTCGATCTGGTGGCTGAGGGCAGGGCGCAAACCCTGATGAAAGGGCATTTGCATACGGACGTTTTGCTGCACGCGGTCCTGCGGCGCGAAAAGGGACTGCGCACCGGTCGCCGGTTGTCACATGTGTTTGTCATGGACGTCCCGGGCATGTCGCGACCGATCATGGTGACAGATGCGGCAGTCAATATCGCGCCTGACCTGGAAACCAAGGCCGATATTGTCCAGAACGCTATACACCTCGCACATTCCATCGGGATAGAAACGCCCAAAGTTGGTGTGCTGTCCGCCGTTGAAACGATCAATCCGCATATGCCTTCGTCTGTTGACGCGGCACTGTTGTCCAAAATGGCTGAGCGTGGCCAGATCACCGGTGGTTTGGTGGATGGTCCGTTGGCGATGGACAACGCAGTTGATCTGAACGCAGCGCGCACCAAGGGTATCACCTCGGCCGTGGCGGGTGCGGCGGATATTCTTGTGGCCCCAAACATTGAGGCCGGCAATATGGTTGCGAAACAGCTAACCTATATCTCTCACGCCGAGGCGGCGGGGATCGTGGTTGGGGCGGCGGCTCCGATCATCCTGACTTCGCGGGCGGATGACGACGCCTCGCGGCTGGCTTCCTGCGCGGTCGCGGCACTGCACGCCTATGCGAGTAAAGGCAAAATCCATGACTGACCACGTTCTGGCGCTGAATGCCGGATCTTCTTCACTGAAATTTGCACTCTACGAACTGGTCGAGGATAACCGCCCCAGCATGCGTTGGCGCGGCCAGATCGAACGGTTGGGCGACGCACCCCGGTTGCTGGCGCAATCGGCTGGCGGACGTTCGATCAACGAGCCGCTAACTGACACCAAAACCCATGACGAGGCAATTCGGGCGTTTCTGAAAATGGCCCGGGAAAACCTGCCGGATATTCATGTCCGTGCCATTGGCCACCGAGTGGTCCATGGGGGCACAGTTTTTTCGGAACCGGTTCGGATAGACGATAGCGTGCTTGACACTCTGAACGGTTTTATCCCTTTTGCACCGCTGCATCAGCCCTATAGCCTAGCCGGTATCCGCGCCGCCAGCGCGGCCTTTCCGGGCACCACGCAGGTGGCCTGTTTTGATACGGCCTTTCATCGGACGCACCCGTGGGTAAACGACACATTTGCCCTGCCGCAAAGCTTTTACGAAAAGGGCGTGCGTCGGTACGGGTTCCACGGGCTCAGCTACGATTACATCTCGCAAAAGCTGCAGGATATTGCGCCTGGTCTTTATGAGGGCCGCGTGGTGATCGCCCATCTGGGCAATGGCGCGTCGATGTGCGCGGTTTCAGGGGGCAGGGCCGTAGCCTCGACCATGGGGTTTTCGGCCTTGGACGGGCTGCCGATGGGCACCCGTAGTGGCCAGTTGGACCCGGGCGTTGTGCTTTACATGATGCAACAGGACGGCATGACCGCCGAGGAAATTGCCGACACCCTTTATCGCAAGTCTGGTCTGCTGGGCCTGTCAGGTATATCGTCCGACATGCGCACTCTGTTGGCAGCAGATACGCCTGATGCGCGCAAGGCAATCGACTATTATGTGTTCCGTATCCGCCGCGAATTGGGCGCGTTGTCCGCCGCGTTGGAAGGGATAGACGCGCTGGTCTTTACCGGCGGTATCGGCGAAAACTCAGCCGCGATTCGTCAAATGGTCTGTGACGGGATGCGCTGGATCGGAATCGAGATGGACAAAAGCAGGAACGCGGATGGCGGCACAATCCTGTCTACGGACCTCAGCCGCGTCCGCATACTTGCAATCCCGACAAACGAAGAGATGATCATCGCACGCGCCGCCGCGCGTCTGGGGTAATAATCCGCAGCCTTACTCTTTCCGGCGGCGCGCGTATTTGATCAGGGTGCTGAGAATGGCGCTGAATACTTCGGGGGTCAGAGTGCCAATAGGGTCGCGCCGTATACCTGCCACCGTTTCGCGTGCATCAGACAGGCTGTCTTTGATCTCCGCTTCGATATCGTTGAGGGCCATGTCCCGAAGCTCGACCGCAGCGGTGGTATCAGCCTGCGGGTTTTGCGAATTGGCCAGCAAGGCCAGAATGACCGCCAATAGCAGGTTTGCGGCGGCCACAATCAGGGCGGCCAGCGGCTTTGACAGCGTAACCGACAGCCAGAAAAACCCGGCGATGTTCAGCATGACAACAGCGAGCCCCACAGCCAGACCAGCCGCAGCATAAAACCCGGTACGTTTGGCGGCGATGGTCAGGTGCCGTTGTGCAATCAGCCGTTCGGCGCGCAGAATAATCGAAATGTTGCGGGAAATTCGGCTCATGGTCGGGCTCCTACCGGGATCGGCCTATCAGATAGCCAAGCGCAAAAACGCCGAGGGCAAAAAGGATCGGTTTTTTTTGGGGAAGGTCCTCGAGTTCAGTCAGGACCTCTTCGATCTGGGTTGTCCACGCGTCCAGATTGTCGGTAATCTTTTCGGTCACCGTTTCATGGTGATCATCGGGTTGGGGTTGTTTAGGGTCGGATGTCTTGGATTGTTCAGCCAATTGGCGACGCAGGTTCGCAACCTCGGCTTCAAGCTGTGTCTTTGTGACCATCACACCGTTCCTTTCCCGATCGCCGGCTGGCAGGTATCTTGGGTTACGAGGATCATGTTAATGCCCCTTTCCGGTTTAAGAAAAGGAAGTTATCAGGGATAGAGCGAAATTGCCTGTGCAATCATGGAAGTGTGGTTGGTGTCAAAAGTTCAGGCGTAGTAATCCGCGACCAGCAGGAAATCCGGCTCGGCGTCTTCTTCTATGGTGGCAAATCGTGGGATCGGCTGTTCGAACACGTTGTCAGTGCGGTCGTCATTGACGGTCGAAACCTCGCCGATCAGACAATCCCCTTGTTCGGCCCAGAACGCATGCCAGATACCCGGCATCAACGTCACACTCTGGCCCGGTTTCAGGCGCAGCAATTCCCCAGGTTTTATGGTGACCGGACAGTTATCGCTGGGCACGGTAACCGGGGTGTCCCGATCAATGCCACCTTGCGGGTCCGAGGCATAAATCTCCATCACCAGGTCACCGCCACCACGGTTGATAATGTCTTCAGCCTTGACGATGTGGCGGTGCATTGGCGACAGCTGTTTGTCCCGCGACACCAACAGTTTTTCGGCATAAAGCATACCGCGGCCTTTGTTCAGGTCGCCTACATCGCCGTTGCGAAGGGTAAACAGGAACAAACCCAGCGCATCGAAACGCCCCTGGGCGTAGTCGGTGATGTCCCAGCCAAGCCCGCGATCACGAATGCCCGCTGCCTGATCGCTGCGCATCTGATCGGGTGACCAGTTGGCAAAGGGCGGCAGGACAGCACCGAAGGACTTGATGAAGGCCTCGGCCTCGGCTTTGATGGCGTTGATATCTGATCGTTTCATCTGTGTGCCTTATAGGTCAAAGCTCGTGCGCCCAGGGTGGATTTGCCCCCGCGCGGGATACAGTGATGGCGGCAACTTCCGCCCCTTTGGTAAGGGCCGCGCGCAATGTGTCGGTGGCTATAGCGCGCAGGGCGGTTTTGGTCAGGTGGCCCGACCGCTCTAGTTCAGCCAGCACGCCGGCGTTGAACGTATCGCCCGCACCAACCGTATCAACCACTTGAACCGGTTGTACAGGGACCGAAGTTTCGGATCCATCTGCCAAAAACCCCGATGCCCCGTCGCCGCCCCTGGTCACGATGATCACCGATGGTCCGCTTTGCAGCAGCAAGGGCACCTTTTCAGAGATGCTTTCGGGGCCGGGAACGATCCAATCCAAATCCTCGTCCGACACCTTAACGATATCAGCCTGCGCGATCATCCGGTTCAGCCGTGTGCGATAACGGGTCTGGTCCTGGATGAACCCAGGCCGGATGTTGGGATCCAGCATGACAGCGCGATCTGATCCGTGGCGATCCAGCAGCGCCGCATAGGCATCGGCGCAAGGTTCGCAAGCCAGGCTGATGCCGCCAAAATACAGCGCGGATACCGCAGGCAGTTGGGTCGGCATATCCTCGGGCGTCAGCATGCGTCCGGCCGAGTTTTCGTCCATGAAGCTGTACGTGGCATGCCCGTCCTGCAATTGAACAAAAGCCAAAGTTGTTGGTCGATCCGAGCGGATCACCTGGCTTGCATCCACATGGCTGGCCCGCAGCGCAGCCGCCATCTGTTGCCCGAACATGTCCGACGACAGCCCCGTCAGCATTCCGACCGGAGCATCCAACCGACCCAGCGCAATGGCCGTGTTAAAGATGGCGCCTCCGGAGTGGGGCACGAATCCGTGTTCGCCCGAATCGGTCGGGGCAGCGATCATGTCGATCAGGGCTTCACCGCAGCACAGGATCATGCCGGGTCCTTTCTGTTTCAGGGCTCAGGCGGGCATATTAACGCGCAAGCGCACTTTTACAGAAGTTGTTAGCGCCAACAATGCCAAATTCATCCTGTTTCGACACATAAAGGTTCATTGAGCGGCGCAGATCGCTGAACCGCCCTCCTGCGTTAAAGGCATCACGAAAGGCGTCCTTGAACAGCCAACGGTTCTTCTTGGCGACGCCCCCGACCAAAAAAACACCGCCGATGGGCATGAACGCAACCGACAGGTCCCCCATCACCGCCCCTAGATGTGTGGTGAACAAATGCGAGGCCCTACGAGCAATCGGATCATTGTTGTTACGGGCATCTTCCAGAATCTCGCGGGCGCTGCGGACGGACGTATCGGCGAGCCCGGCAGCCATTCCGGCGGCTCGATACAGAATGGGCAGCCCCGTACCGCTGAGGAACATTTCAGCCTCGATCGTCAGGCTGTCGTCAAAAAAGCAATCCGGCGCGATATGGCGGGCGGCCCTAAAAATTTCAACCTCGTCCGCGTGGCGTGGGGACAGGCCGACATGACCGCCTTCACCCGAAGCCGTGTGGTAACGGCCCTCGGAATAAAGCAGCGCGCCGACCCCAAGACCAGTACCGGGGCCAACAACCAAGCGCGTCCCGGTGGGCGGCTCAGTCGCGCCTTGCAGCACTTCAACCTCGTCGCCTGAGATTTCGGCAACAGACCACGCCGCAGCGGTAAAATCGTTGATCACGTATGTATGCTGCGCGCCAGTCACCCTGCCGATATCGCGTTCGGACAGATCGAGATGCGCGTTGGTCAGCTGGATCGTGCCGTCTTTTACCGGCCCGGCCCCTGCGGCGACCACGGCTCGGGGATCGGTTCCAATCTCATCCCGCAGGCTGTGAAACGCTTCGAGTAATTCGGGTAATGTACCAGTTGGATACTTGCGCAGATCGGTCAGCTTACCGTCCGAGACGACGCCCAACCGGGTATTGGTGCCGCCAATATCAGCCACCAGATTCCAATGCGCACGAATGGCCCCGGCAGGTTGCGCCAAAGGCAGCGAAACCGTGCCCCCGGTCAGAACGGTTTTCAGAGCGTTATACGAGGCCTTGGGTGTCCGTTCCAGCGTCTCGAAATCCACGTCGACCAGGCCAAAGCGCTTTTCATACCCAAAGGCCCATTCGTAATTGTCCAGCAAGGACCAGATGAAATAGCCTTTGACCGGAACATCCTCATCCAACGCGGCCTGAACCGCCTTCAGGTGCTGGTTGAGGTAGTCTATCCGATCCTCATCCTGCTGACGCTCGGGGCTGGCCATGCCGTTTTCAGTGACATAGATCGGCAGATCGCCAGTGTATTCCTGCTTGGCGCGGGTCAAGAAACGGGTCAGCGCGGTGGGCTCGATTTCCCACCCCATCTGCGTTTTGGGCAGCGGGCCTGGAACCTCTTTGAGGCTGGGCCATGCAGTGTCATCAGGCGCGATCAGTTTGCGGGTATAGTAGTTCAGACCGCACCAGTCGACCGGGGCACCAATGGTGTCAAAATCGTTTTGCCATCCGGTTGGCAAATACGGTTCCAAACCCTTAAGCACGTTGTCCGGATAAGCTTTGTTGAACACACCACCCAGAAAGAACCTGTTGTAGATCCCGTCATAGAGATCCGCCGCCTGCCGCGCCTTTGGGCTGTCATCGGCGGGTTCGGCCCATTCCAGGTTAAACACTGCGCCCAGATTGGACATTCCCAAACTGCGCATGGATTCGATGGCCCGACCATGGGCCAGCAGCACATGGTGCATTGCGCGGGCTGTGGCGCGGATATCGCGCAGACCCGGTGCATGGTGGCCATCAAAGTGGCTCAGCCAGCTGACACACCATGGCTCGTTGATCGGGGCAACACTGTACATGCGGTCGCCGATGCGGCCCATGATGACTTCGGTGAAATCGGCGAACCACTCGGCGATATCGCGGTTGCGCCAACCGCCCAGATCAGACAGCGGCGACGGCAGCTCCCAGTGATACAGTGTTGCACAAGGACGGATGTTGCGTTCCAGCAGCGCGTCGGCCAGCCGGTCGTAATAGTCGAGCCCGGCCTGGTTCACCTGTCCGCGCCCTTCGGGCAGAACCCGCGCCCAGCTGGTCGAAAACCGGTAACAGTCGAAACCGGCATCCCGCACCAGGTCAAAATCCTGTGGAAACCGGTTCAGGTGATCACAGGCCAGATCGCCATTTTCACCCCGCGCCACATTCCCAGGCGAGGCGGCAAACGTATCCCAATGGTTTTGCCCCGCACCGCCCTGCGCGTGGCCTTCGATCTGATAGGCAGAGGTTGCAACGCCAAAGAGAAAATCTTTGGGGAAGTCAGCACGGGTGTATTTCATTGTCACAACCTGTTGGGGGCGGGGCCGGTTGAGCCGCCAACTACCAGTTCGGCCTCCAGCAATCTAGTTTTTACCGGGTCATTCGGAGATTTGATCCGATCAATCAGCATTTCCGCCGCCATTTCGCCCGCCTGACGGACAGAGGATCGGGTTGCGGTAAAGATCGGAACATCCTGCCCGTTCTTCAAATAGGACAGGTCGTCGTCATGGGCGATAACCGAGACATCCTTGCCCATCTCCAACCCGGCCTCATGCAACGCACGCCGTACACCAACGGCCGATATCATCGACGAGGTCAGGATGGCCGTGGGCGGATCGTTCAGCCGCAACATGTCGCGGGTTTCATGATGCCCATAAACTTCGGTCATCTCGGCACTGCGCATCAGCTCTGGGTCGGGTGTCACTTTGACCTCGCGCAACGCTTCCAGATATCCGGCGCGGCGTCGTTGTGCGAAATCCATATCTTCCAACCCATTGATCAAAGCAATACGCCGGTGCCCAAGGTCGGTCAAAAACCGTGTTGCGCGCTGGAACGAGCTTTTGTTGTTCACATCAATCCAATCATAAGGCACCTCAACCCCGGTCGAGCGGCCATGAACGATGAACGGCACCCCCATGCGGTTCAGAACCTCAATCCGTGGCTCGCGGACCTTTGGGCCCTGCAGAACAACGCCATCTACAGCGCCGCGCTGAAACAAGCTGCGATAAGCGTCCTCGATCGAGGTATCTTCAACATTGGTGAACATCATGTCATAGCCGTATTCAGCATATTTGCGCACAGCACCGGCAACAAAATCCCCGAAGATGGGGTTCACCATCTCATGCCGGGACGAGCTGGGAATCACATGCCCGATCACCATCGACCGACCAGTTGCCAGCCCCTTGGCGCGGCTGTTGGGTCGGTATCCGTGTTTGACGGCGGCCGCCTGAACGCGCACGCGCGTACCCTCATTCACTTCGGGGTACCCGTTCAGCGCGCGACTGACCGTTGTTTGTGATAGGCCAAGAGTTTCTGAGAGTTCCTTAAGGTTCATATTCGCTTCAAAGCGCCTTAAATTTTGCCAGCATCCGCCTGCGGACATATCTCTTGCCCACCAATGGCCAGTGTTTCAGCTGCAGTAAACGCAACCTATTAAGTTGTGAATAAACCGATTGTTGACAGATCGCAAGTGTTAGCGCATAAACTCCCCTATTCAAAGCGCTTTGAAAACTGAGTCTCAAAGACGCAAGAAAACGTTGGGAGGAAGCTCTATGAAACACTCGCTTTACGCAGGCGCGGCCACGTTCGCCCTGATGGCGGGCGCGGCGTATGCCGACAAGGTCACCGTGTTCGGGCCATGGCTGGGGCCGGATCAGGAAAATGTCGAAAAGGTGTTGGATGGCTTTGCCGCCGCAACCGGGCATGAGTACGCCTATGTCGGTTCGGACAGTTTCGAGCAGCAGATCCGGATTGATGCCGAGGCCGGATCAGCCCCAAGCGTGGCTGTGTTCCCGCAGCCCGGTTTGGCAGCGGACATGGCGGGGTCAGGGTTCCTGACACCGTTGGCCGACGGCACCGCAGATTGGATTCGCGACAACTATGCAGCCGGTCAGTCTTGGGTTGATCTGGGCACTTATCCTGGCGCGGACGGTCAGGATCATTTGTACGGCTTTTTCTACAAGGTCGATGTGAAATCGCTGGTCTGGTACGTGCCCGAGAATTTTGAAGACGCGGGCTATGAAGTGCCGACCACGATGGAAGAGCTCAAGGCGCTGAGCGATCAAATCGTGGCGGACGGTGAGACACCGTGGTGTATTGGTCTGGGATCCGGCGGCGCGACCGGTTGGCCCGCGACGGACTGGGTCGAAGACATGATGCTGCGCACCCAATCGCCCGAGGATTATGACGCCTGGGTCGCCAATGAAATGAAGTTCAACGACCCCAAAGTGGTTGCCGCCATCGAGGAATTCGGTGCGTTTGCCCGTAACGACGACTATGTCGCGGGCGGAGCGGGCGCGGTTGCTACTACCGATTTCCGCGATAGCCCCAAAGGCATGTTCAGCGCACCTCCACAGTGCTATTTTCACCGTCAGGCATCGTTTATTCCGGCCTTCTTTCCCGAAGGCACGATTGTGGGCGAGGATGTCGATTTCTTCTATTTCCCAGCCTATGAAAGCAAAGACCTCGGCAGCCCAGTCCTAGGCGCCGGCACCTTGTGGGCGATTACCAATGACAGCCCCGGCGCACATGCGCTGATCGAATACCTGCAAACGCCCGAAGCGCATGAGACGTGGATGGCACTGACCGGCTTTCTGACACCACACACAGGTGTCGATACCTCGGTTTTCTCGGACCCGACGCTGAAGAAGATGAACGACATTCTTCTGGGGGCCACCACCTTCCGGTTTGACGGCTCTGACCTGATGCCGGGCGGCGTTGGTGCAGGCACCTTCTGGACTGGAATGGTCGACTATGCCGGTGGCGCACCGGCGCAAGAGGTCGCCGATGAAATCCAGTCCTCGTGGGACGCGCTGGACTAAGTCGTCTGAGACTGGGCAACCCGTACAGCCGGGTTGCCCGAAACCCCCGTCGCAAGGGAGAGCGGCATGCATCCGGCATTTCAGGGCCTTCTGACCATCGCCATCGGCGTGTCGGGTTGTGTGGGCTATTTCTACTTTTCCAATCAGTTTCTGGACAAGGTTCTGTTCCCGGCCCGTGGTCCAAATGCGGGCCGCAACATCAACCGTGCGAACATAATCCGGCCCTGGCTATTCCTGTTTCCGGCTTTGGCGGCTTTGGGGCTTTATCTGGCCTATCCGGTTGTGGAAACGCTGCGCTTGTCGCTGACCGATCGGGTTCCGGGTGGAGGTTATACTTGGGTTGGGTTGGACAATTACATCCAGATGGCGCGTGAGCCAAAATTCTGGGAAGCCATGCGCAACAACATGTTCTGGCTGATCATCGTGCCCGCCATGTCGACCGCTTTTGGCCTGTTGGTGGCACAGCTGACCGATCGCATCCGCTGGGGCAATATCGCCAAGTCGCTGATCTTTATGCCGATGGCGATTTCCTTTGTAGGGGCCTCGGTGATCTGGAAACTGGTCTATGACACGCGCCCGGCGGAACAGGACCAGATCGGAATGCTGAACGCGCTGTATCTGTTCTTTGGCGGATCCGATCCGCAGACCTGGCTGACAATCCCGTTCTGGAACAGTTTTCTGCTGATGATCGTGTTGGTCTGGATTCAGACCGGGTTTGCCATGGTCATCCTGTCGGCGGCCCTGCGCGGTATCCCCGAAGAAACCATCGAAGCCGCCATTCTGGACGGGGCAAACCCGTTTCAGATCTTCTTCAAGATAAAAGTGCCGCAGATAAAGACCACCATTCTGGTCGTCTGGACCACAATCACGATCACCGTGCTCAAGGTTTTTGACATCGTCTTTGCCATGACCAACGGCCAATGGGAGACGCAGGTGCTTGCCAACTACATGTACGACAAGCTGTTCCGCGCCAATGACTGGGGTGTGGGCTCGGCCTCGGCCATGGTAATCATGCTGCTGGTGGCTCCGATCCTTGTCTGGAACGTGCGCAATGCGCGCAAGGAAATGGAGTAGGGGCCATGAGCGATATTGCAGGAACCAAACCGGCGCTGCGCTGGGTCGTCCATGCCTCGGTTCTCTTTCTGGTAGTGTTATGGGTTGTGCCGACGCTGGGGCTGTTGATCTCATCTTTTCGAACTTCTGATCAGATCGCGACCAGCGGGTGGTGGCGGTCACTGTTCCCTTCCGAGCAGAACCTGACGCTGCGCAGTGCCGCGCCCGAGACGCAGGTTCAGGAAAACGGGATCTACGTGATCGAGGGCAACCTGTTCGATGACGGAACACAAGCTACGATTTCGAAATGGGGCGTCAGTTCGCGCGCAGTTGATGCGTTTGAGCCGGGGCAAACCGCCGAGTTGCGCAAGGGCGGAATAATCTCGGTTGATGCCGCCGGGAATTACCGGATGGAGAACCCCGAGGAATTCACGGGCAGCCGCGGAGTCCGCGTCTTTGTTTCCGCAGAACTGCCACCCGAATTCACGCTGGCCAATTACCACAAGGTCCTGTTGGCCGAAGACAGCACCGACAGTATGGGGCGCGCATTCTTCAACACGCTTACCGTGACGATTCCGGCAACGATCATTCCAATTCTGGTTGCTGCGTTTGCGGCCTATGCGCTGGCCTGGATGGATTTTCCCGGCCGGGCGTTGCTGATCGCCGTGGTCGTCGGTCTGTTGGTTGTCCCACTGCAACTGGCCTTGATCCCGCTGTTGAAATTCCACCTCAATATCGGGATCGGAAAAGGGTACCTAGGTGTTTGGATGGCCCATACCGGGTTCGGGATGCCTCTGGCCATCTATCTTTTGCGCAACTACATGGCAGGGCTACCGCGCGATCTGATCGAAAACGCGCGTGTTGATGGCGCAACCGAGTTCCAGATCTTCACCAAACTGATCCTGCCGCTTAGCTTTCCGGCACTGGCGTCTTTTGCGATCTTCCAGTTTCTGTGGACATGGAACGACCTGCTGGTAGCCAAGGTCTTTTTGATCGACGCATCCGGCCAAACGACCGTCATGACCAACCGCATCGTCGAGCTCTTAGGTACGCGAGGCGGAAATTGGGAAATTCTTGCCACGGCAGCGTTTGTGTCAATCGCCGTGCCGCTGGCTGTCTTCTTCGCAATGCAAAAATATCTGGTCCGCGGTCTGTTGGCCGGGTCCGTAAAATAGAGGCGTCTGATGAACGTGCAGAACACCGCAAAACTTTCCAAATCGACCAAAGTGTCCGCCGACTGGTGGCGCGGCGGGGTGATCTATCAAATCTACCCCCGCAGCTTTCAGGACAGCACCGGCGACGGGATTGGGGACCTGAAAGGGATCACTCAGCGGCTGGGCTATATCGCGTCATTGGGGGTTGATGCGATCTGGATTTCGCCGTTCTTCAAGTCTCCGATGAAGGATTTTGGCTATGACGTCAGCGACTATCGCGATGTCGATCCGATGTTCGGCACCATGGCGGATTTCAAGGGCCTGCTGGAACAGGCGCATTCCCTTGGGCTGAAGGTGATGATCGACCTTGTTCTGTCGCACACTTCGGATCAGCACCCGTGGTTCAGCGAAAGCCGCGCCAATCGGGACAATCCGAAGTCAGATTGGTATGTCTGGGCCGATCCAAAGCCGGACGGTACGCCACCCAACAATTGGCTTTCGATCTTTGGCGGCCCGGCCTGGCAGTGGGATTCGCGGCGTCTCCAGTATTACCTGCACAACTTCCTGACCGCGCAACCCGACCTGAATTTTCATTGTCCGGACGTGCAGGACGCCTTGCTGGACGTGGCCCGGTTCTGGTTGGACCTTGGTGTGGATGGTTTCCGCCTGGACACAATCAACTTCTATTTCCACGACATGCAGTTGCGCGACAATCCGGGCTTGCCGATGGACCAGCGCAATGCCTCAATCGCGCCGATGGTGAACCCCTACAACCATCAAGATCACCTGTATTCGAAAAGCCAGTCCGAGAATATCGCCTTTCTGGAACGGTTGCGCGCGCTGACGGATCAATACCAAGACCGCGCCTGCCTGGGTGAGGTCGGCGACGCGCAGCGCGGGCTTGAGATCATGGGCACCTATACGTCGGGCGATAAGCGAATGCACATGTGTTATGCGTTCGAGTTTCTGGAGAAGCGTGCTTTGACCGCCACCTATGCCAAACAGGTTTTTGACCAGTTGGAGGATAAGGCAGGCGACGCCTGGCCCTGCTGGGCGTTTTCCAACCACGACGTTCAGCGCCACGCCTCCCGCTGGGGGCTGGATGATGCGGCCATCCGTCAGCACGCGGTTCTGATGATATGCCTGCGCGGATCGGCCTGCCTATATCAGGGCGAAGAGCTGGGCCTGCCCGAGGCGGACGTGCCCTATGAACATTTGCAGGACCCCTACGGCATTGAGTTCTGGCCCGAGTTTAAAGGCCGCGACGGTTGCCGCACGCCGATGGTCTGGGCCGCACAGGACGAACACTCCGGGTTCTCCTCCGGCCGCCCGTGGTTGCCTGTCAGCTCAGCGCAGGCAGACCGCGCTGTCGACCAGATGGAACAGGATCGCGATTCAATGTTGCACCATTACCGTCGGGCAATTGCATTGAGACACGCGCATTCAGCGCTGCTGTCTGGTCAGCAGACGGACATGGCCGCAACCGGCCCGATCCTGACCTTCCTGCGCCAAGACGCGACCGAACAGGTGTTCTGCGCGTTCAATCTGGGTTCAGAAGACCAAGAAATCACTCTACCGGACGGTAACTGGCAAGCCATCGGGGACGAGTTGGGCAGTGTCGATGGAAAGGGTTCACTGACCCTCGGCCCTGCGCAATTCTGTCTGATGGCGCGGAAAAGGGGATAAGTCATGTCGGAACTCAATCTCACGGATGTGGCAAAGACCTATGGCAGTGTCGATGTGCTCAAGAACATTAACCTCGACATTGAAACGGGTGAATTGATCGTTTTCGTCGGCCCGTCTGGCTGTGGCAAGTCCACATTGCTTCGGATGATTGCAGGGCTTGAGAAGATCTCGGGCGGAACGCTTGAGATTGAGGGGCAGGTCATGAATGACGTGCCTCCGGCGCAACGGGGCATTGCGATGGTGTTCCAAAGCTATGCCCTGTACCCCCATATGACCGTGCGCGAAAACATGGCATTTGCCCTGAAGATCGCCAAGATGCCAACGGATGAGGTCGACGCAGCCGTCGATCGTGCCGCGCGCATCCTTCAGCTGGACCCTTTCCTGGACCGTCTGCCCAGGGCACTGTCCGGCGGACAACGTCAGCGGGTTGCAATCGGCAGGGCCATCGTGCGGGACCCCAAGGTCTATCTTTTTGATGAGCCGCTTTCAAATCTTGACGCAGCCCTGCGCGTGGCGACGCGGATAGAGATCGCGCGACTGAAAGAGGCGATGCCCGACAGCACGATGATCTATGTCACCCACGATCAGGTCGAAGCGATGACGCTGGCCAGCCGGATTGTGGTTCTGGCGGACAAGGGCATCGCGCAGGTGGGTACGCCACTGGAACTGTATGAAACGCCCGACAATGAATTTGTAGCGCAATTCATTGGCTCGCCTTCAATGAACCTCTTGTCCGGGGTCATCACCCAGGCCGGCGAGACAACAATTGTAAAGCTCGACAGTGGCGGGACAGCCGTGTCCAGGATTGCCACGGATGCCTCAGACGTAGGCAAACAAGTCAATATCGGTGTGCGCCCCGAAGATTTCCTACCCGCAGACAGCGATCCCATTCTGGAAGGCATTGTTGATTTCACCGAGGCCTTGGGTGAGGTCACGCTTCTTTACTTCGCGGCCGAAGACGGGGCGGATACTGTCGTTGCCAAACTGCCCGGTGTCCAAAGAAACATGCGCGGGCAAACCGTCGCCGTGACTGCCGAACCGGACAAGGTCCACCTGTTCCATCAAGGGATCTCCATGCGGAAATAGGATCACTTAGCGTGACATTTTCTGCAGACCCTAAAGCCACAAGATGGTCCAACAATGGCTAAAGTGGCGCCGGTCGAATCGTCATCCACTTTCCCCGAGAACCGTCCGTCCGCGAGGCGAAGTAGCGCAAGGTTCCACCAGTTGACGAGAGGTCACAGCGGTTAACGATCCTGTAGCTGCCGGTTATTCAAGCGTTGGCCAGAGCGCCAGCTTTGTGATCATGCGGACGGATCAGACCATTTATCCAACGATTGTTCCGAAGGTGTAACGGCTAGGGAATCGGACCAAGACCCGCGTGTTGCGCGCCACGGACACCCATGGTTTGCCTTTGACTTCGGTGAAACAGGCCATGTCTCACCCCTTCAATAGTTGGGGTAATATCTTGTTGGTACTTCGGAAATCCCGCCCTATGGTGACTTCGTCCGGGTGGAACTGTGACCCTGAGATCAAATCCACCGGATGCGGCTGCGAACTGGACTTATGAAACTTGGTAACTGTCACTTTTGGACTGACAGATCTGCCGCGAAGGTCTAGCCTGCAACTACAAAACTAAAAGACTGCAAAGTCTAACAACGGGAGAATCAAATATGGCCGAACGGAAAACGCTTTCCAGACGCTCAGTGTTGAAGAGTGCGGGTGCCGCTGCTCTGGCAGCACCACTGTATAGCAAAAGCGCGCTGGCGTCCTCGGGTGAGATCAACATTCTGATGTGGTCGGATTACCTGCCACCCACGTTCCTGCAGGAATTTGAAACCCTTACCGGCATCAAGGTCAACTACACCGGTATTGGATCGAACGAAGAAATCATCAACAAGATGAAGGCCACCAAGGGCCAGGGCTTTGACATCGTCTCGCCGACCAACAACCGCTCGCTGCAGTGGGAGCCGCTGGAGCTGCTGCAGCCGTTCGACATGAACAAAGTGCCAATCGATCTGGTGAACCCGGCGATGGCCTCAATTGGTACGGACGCCTGGAATTTTAGCGACAGTGGCGTGCATTGGCTGCCGCATATCTGGGGAACAGAAGGTATCGCTTACCGCACCGACCTGTGGCTGCCCGAAGGCGATGCGCCCTCATATGGCGATGTCTGGTCCGAAGCAAACGCAGGTAAGACTATGGGCCGCGCGCACTCGATGATGCTGGGCGCAGGTCTGTATATGGAAAGTGCCGGTGAAATGGAGCCGGGCTCGGTCTGGGCTGCCTATGGCGACGAGGACACCATGCGTAAGGTTTGGGGTCAGATTGCCGACTGGTGCGTCGAGCGTAAGAATCGCATCAAACTGATCTGGAACGACGCGGATACTCAGAAAAACGGCTTGCTGAACGAAGGTGTGATCGTTGGTCAGACTTGGGATGGTCCGCCGCTGGCGCTGAAATCTGCGGGTGAACCGGTGCACTATCAGGCGCCGGTCGAAGGCGCGATGGCCTGGGTCGACGGTATTGCAATGCCAACAGGTGCTGCCAATACAGAACAGGTATATGCCTTCATCGACTTCGCCTATCAGGCGAAGCCGGCTGGTGTCGCAATTGACAGCCACGGGTATAACTCGCCAGTTCTGGGTGCCGATCAATATTCCGGCGACACCTATAAAAAGAACTTTGCCGAGGCCTATCCGGGCGATTCACTCGCCAACCTGAACCCGTGGCCGGCCGAAGCGCCCTGGTACGCGGAAACACGGACCGAGTTCGTCAACAAGTTCAAAAGCGCCTGATCGCTTAGCAAAACTACCCCTCGCATCTCAGCGGGGGGTTATCTGCCCGTGCGCCGATGTGGCGTAACGGTCGATACTGCGCGGTCTGAAACCGTGCCAGACGGGGATACCTGAAAATGAGTGCTGGGGTCGGTGTAGATCTGGAAAACCTGTGGATCCGTTTCGGTGACTTTGTCGCTGTGCGTGATGCTAATGTAAACATTAACGGGGGCGACTTCTTTTCGTTCCTTGGGCCCTCTGGCTGCGGCAAGACAACGATTCTACGCGCGGTTTCGGGCTTTCTTGACCCCAGTGAGGGCAAGGTTCTGATCGGCGGCAACGATATGCGCGGCATTGGCCCGAACAAGCGTCCGACTGCTTTGATCTTTCAGAACCTCGCGTTGTTCCCCCTGATGAAAGTATGGGAGAACATCACCTTCTCGATGGAAATCAATGGTGCCAGCGCTGCGCAACGGCGCAAGCGGGGTGATGAATTGCTGGACATGATCGCGCTGCCGGGACAGGGCGACAAGCTGCCCAGTGAGTTGTCTGGCGGTCAGCGTCAGCGTGTCGCCATCGCGCGCGCCTTGTGCGCTGAACCGGATGTCCTGTTGCTGGACGAACCCCTGTCGGCGTTGGACCTGAAGCTGCGCCAACATATGCGGACCGAGTTGCGTGAAATCCAAAAGCGCGTTGGCATTACGTTCATCTATATTACGCATGATCAGGGCGAGGCCCTGACCATGTCCGACAGCATTGCGGTGATGCGCGCCGGTGTGATTGACCAGATCGCCGATGGAAAGACCATCTACAACGATCCCAACACAGCGTTCGCCGCATCATTCGTGGGCGAAAACAACGTATTCCGCGGTAAGATCAAGCAGGTCATGGGAAATGAGGCTCTGATCAGAACAAACCGCTCGGGCGATCTGGTGGCCCGTGTTTCGACCGCCAATCAGGGCAAGCTGAAAGAGGGCGATGACGCCATGATGTTTGTCCGCCCCGAGGCCTTTGCCATCGCACCGGACGGCGCAACCGGAGATCACTTTGTCACCGCGCGGGTGACCCACGAAGAGTTTGAAGGAAATGCGTATAACATCTTCACCGAAGGCGAAGGTGGCAAAGAGATCAAAGTTTCTCTGCCAAACCTGGGCCAATCTTTTGAGGATCACACAGGTCAGAACATCACGCTGGAATACGAGACCCGCAACGCGGTTCTGGTTCCGGCGGGTGAACTGGCTGCGGAATAGGGGGCCATACAATGCCCGGCTTCCTGAAAGAGTTTTTCAACCGCAATGGCACCGGCATGGGGCTGGCGATCCTCGGTCTGGTCCTGTTCTGGACCATCGGCCTGATTATCCTGCCACAACTGTCGATGCTGGACTTCTCGTTCCGTCCGAACCTGCCACCGCCAGAGATTGGCGGGCCCAAAGACGTTTATACGCTTGAGAACTACAAGTACCTCGTCTACGGCCCCGAGGGTGGCAGTCAGTCCTATAACACGGTCGATTTGCGCGTGTTCTTCCGAACCTTGCTGGCCGCAGTCTGCGTGACGATATTCAACCTGATCCTCTGCTATCCGATTGCCTATTACCTGGGTCAATCCAAGGGCAGCCATATCCGCATCTTTGCGATCATGCTGATCATCCCTTACTGGATCAACGAGATTCTGCGGGCCTTTGCCCTGCGGATCATCTTTGGTGAGACCGGCGTGCTGAACACACTGTTCACAGGGCTGGGCATCTGGGACACCCCGTTTGATTTCATCCGTAACGACATCGCGCTCTATGCGGGGCTGGGGTACGCCTATATCCTGCTGATGATCTTTCCGATGTATAACGTCATAGAAAGTCTGGACAAAAACCAAATTGAGGCTGCGCGCGATCTGGGCGCGCCCTGGTGGCGGATACACTGGCGGGTGGTTATTCCCTATGCCAAGCCGGGCATCAGCTCGGGCTGTACCATGGTCTTTATGCTGTCGGCAGGGGCTCTGGCCGCGCCGCAAATTCTGGGCGGGCCTTCGTCCCTATGGTTCACACAGCTGATCTATCAGCAGTTCAACGACAATAATGACTGGCCGCAGGGGGCCGCCTACGCCATCGTGCTACTGGTGACCTGTATCCTGTTTGTGCTGGCCGTGATGCGCCTGTTCAAGGTGAACATGGGGGATATCGGGAAATGAATAATTCCTTCCTTCGTGTAAGTATCTGGGTCTATCTGGCGATCTTCTTTCTGTACTTGCTTGGGCCGTTGGTGATCATGTCGATTACCGCGTTCAACTCGTCGGGTTTCCCGCGGATGACACCGTGGGAATGTCTGACTTTCCAATGGTTCGGAGAATTGTTTCAGGATCAACGTATCCTGAACGGGATCAAAAACTCGTTGATCATCGGGGCCGGGACGGTTGTTTTGTCCGTGGCGATGGGTCTGGCGGGTGCGTTGATGCTAACGCAGATATGGCCAAAGCTGCGCGCGACCTACTACACGGTCATCATCGCGCCGATCCTAATCCCGGGCGTTGTTCTGGGTATCTCGACGCTGGTGTTCTGGGACCGGATCAATCGGATGCTGGGTCTGGGTGCGGACAGCTTTTTGTCGAACGGCATCTTCCTGACGGTAATTGGCCAATCCACCTTTATTGCAAGCTATTGCATGCTGGTCCTGGTGGCGCGGCTACAGCGCTATGATGTTGCCCTGACCGAGGCCGCTTTGGATCTTGGCGCCACTCACGCACAGGCGTTCCGCAAAATCCTGCTGCCTTTCATGCGTCCGGCGATTGCCTCGGCGGCGGTATTGGCCTTCCTCGCATCGTTCGAGAACTACAACACCACCACGTTTACCTTCGGCGAATACCCGACACTGACGATCGAGTTGGCGCAAAAAGTGCGCTATGGCATCACGCCCTCGATCTCGGCACTGGCCTTCATCATCGTTGCGTTGACTGTGTTCTTTGCTCTGCTGAACGAGGCCAAGCTGAAGCGGCAGGAACTAGTGGCCGCTGCGCGCAAGAATGCCACGGTCGAAGAGCTGGCGGGCAAGATCAAACTGCCCAGCTTTTTTGCCGGCAACATGGCTGCGGTTCTGGTTGTCGTCTTTGCTGTGGCAACGATCACCGTGGTCGGCACGGCGACGGCCTACAATCCGGGACAGTGCATCGCCAACGTCAAAGAGCAGAAACGGCTTGAAGCAGAGCAACGCATTCAGGAACTGCGCAAGCAGCGCGAGGAACAGCGCAAGAAACGGGAAGCTGAAGAGGCTGAGCAGGGTGATGCGCAGCAATCGGCTCCGAAGCCGTCAAACAACAGCGGCTTTGGCAACGTATTTGCTCCAAATACGCTGGATAGCGACGATGATGACGACGCAACAGGTGCTGAAACACCGTCAAACAATGGTGGATCTGGCGGCGTCTTTGACCCCAATAGTCTGCAAGACAACCAATAGGTCGACCTTTTGGACCTCGACGCGCCCGAAGAGATTACCGCTCTTCGGGCGCGTCTTTTTTCAGGATGGTGACGCCACAGGCACCGATCTGGTGACCATTCCAGATGACGGGGTCGGCGTTATAGTTAATCAGGAAGGTATGGTTTTCCGTTTCACGTCGCCGCAGGCCTTCCGGCATTTGATGCAAGGATAGGCCGACCTGTTGCGCCGTCATAGTGATCACACGATCCCACAATGCTTCATCCGGAAAGCCAGCCAGATACCAGAGCCCGTCGTCACCTTTCAACGCGGGTGCTTCATCTTCAAAGCTCAGCAGGTCGGGGCCTGTGCCGGACAGACGGTCGATCCAGTGTTGGGCCGCACCGCCTCCGATCACGCCGCGATGGACGTTTGGGGGCAGGGTTTCGACCAGATCGACGTCGCAGTCCAGCCTGGACAAACCGGGCCGCCCGGCCTTTGGGATTTGAAAATCATGGGTGATGGCACCGCTACGAGGACCCAGAACACACAGGTCACATGCGCCTGACAGTCGCTGTTCCAGTTCGCTGTCCAGCGTTGCCAGCCCGGGTGCCAGGATCACCTTGTATCCCTGTGTGGGAAGGTTGGATGATGAGAGGAAGTCAACCGACAACCCGGCACGCCGCAACGCGCGGTAAGCCGAAAAGACCAGCCGGAAGTAGCTGAATCCGGCGCCTTGCGGCTGTGCGGTCCACGCCCAATCCGAGGCGTAGTCAAACAGAATGGCCACCTGCGCCTGTACCTGTGTCACCGTGCCCATCCCCGCCAGGGTATCTGCCGTTCCGCGGGCCTCAGCCAATCCCGGGGCGGGGCGGTTATTTGGGGTCAACAGGCCTGCGTGCATTTGTTCCTGCGCAAACGGTGCTTGCCGCCAGCGGAAATAACTGACCACTTCGGCCCCATGCGCAACGGCTTCAAGCGACCAGAGGCGGACCATGCCAGGCAGGGGGGCCGGGTTGTAGGGAGCCCAGTTGACCGGGCCGGGTTGTTGCTCCATCACCCACCAACGGCCGCGTCCGACCGCGCGGTAAAGGTCGTGGTGAAAGGCTTGCATGTCAGGATCACCCTGCTGCAGGAAGGCGGTTTTTTGGGCATCGTCCGCCTCTAGCCGGTCAGAAAGAAAACCGATCGGATAGCTGTCCCATGTGGCAATATCCAGATCCTCACCAACCTTGAAATGGTCGAAATCCAGCTCGCGCCCCATATAGTTGTGCAACAAAGGAACGTCGGTCAGTGGTCGCAGCACATCGACCTGCGCCTTGTTGAAAGCAACCACCTGATCCGAGCTGAAGCGGCGATAGGCCAGAACATGTGCGGGGTTGGGCTCTGTAACGGTCAGATTGGGCGGTTCGATCTGGTCGAACCCGTCATATTCCATTGACCAGAAAACGTTGCCCCAAGCCTCGTTCAGGGCATCGATGGTGCCGTATTGGTTTTCCAGCCAATGGTGGAACGCTTTTGCGGCGAGATGGCTGTAGCTGACGGTGGTATCATGGCAGCCATATTCATTGTCGATCTGCCACGCGGCGATGTGAGGGTTGCGCCCGTACCGCTCGCCCATAATTTGGGCAATGCGTGTGCATTCTTTGATATAGCCCTGATGACTAAAGCAGTAGTGCCGGCGCGATCCGAATTTACGTGGCTGCCCATTTGCGTCCACGGCCAGCATGTCCAAGTGCTTTTCCAGCATCCACCGCGGAGGGGTCGCGGTTGGCGTGCCCAACACCACTTTCAAACCCGCAGCACCCAGTACCTCAATCGCGCGATCCAACCAGTCAAAGTGCAGGTCACCAGGTGTCGGCTCCGTCCGGCTCCATGCGAATTCGCCAATGCGAACCCAGGTGATACCGGTTTCGATCATGCGTTGGGCGTCGTCAGCCCACATCGCTTCGGGCCAGTGTTCGGGGTAATAGCATACGCCAAGTTCAGGCTTCATAAGATGACTCTGTGTTCCGTCTGGCCTTTGCCCACCGCGGTGGCGGCAAAGGTCATGCCATTTGTTGGTTGTGCATTCAGGGTGTCCACATCCAGCCCCTGACGCGCGGTAGTGCAGAAAAGCGTCGTCAGATCGTCACCACCAAAGGCGGGGCAGGACGTGTGGGTCGCCGGAAACTCAACAGCCGTCAAAAACTGCCCGGCGTCAGAGTAACCCGCCACGCGGCTTGCCCCCCATTGCGCGATCCAGATAGAGCCCTCGGCATCCACCACGGCACCGTCGGGGTTCAACCCATCCATCCGCAAGTTCAGAAAAACCGAAGGCGACCCAATGGGCCAACCCGTTTCCGGGTTCAACGCATATCGCATGACCAGTTTTGTCGCTGTATCGGTGAAATAGGCGCAGGACCGGTCCGGAGCAAAGCAGATGGCGTTCGAGATGGTAACATCCGGCACCAGCCGTTGCACTTCCCCACGCCAAAAGCGGTAAATCGACCCAGCACCACGCTCTGCACTTTTGCCCATGGTCCCGATCCAGAACCCGCCCCAGGGGTCGGCGCGACCGTCATTGGATCGGGTGACGGGGTTGTCCACCTCAAGCGGGGCAATCAGGTCTTTGTCCTCAGTGGCCAGGTTGAACCGCCAAAGCCCGGTTTCTGATGCGATCAAAAGCGTGTCCCGGTCCACCCAGCCAGCGGCCGATACATGTTCTGGGAACTGCCAGCTGCGCGGCTCTCCATCCTCCTGCGTCATCAGGCGTTTGCCCAGAATATCAAACCAGAACAGCTGTTTGCGGTTCGGGTGCCATAATGGCCCTTCGCCCAACTCGCAGGGGCGGTCATCAAAGACCCTGCTCATCCGGCTGCCACATCATAGGCCGTAACGATCTGCCCGGCCCGGTCCGCGATGTCAGCGGCCGCCATTCCCGGTTTGAACAGGGCCGAACCGATCCCAAATCCGTCGGCTCCGGCGGTGAGCCAGTCGCCGAAATTCTCAGGGCCCGCACCGCCAACGGCATAAACCAACGTACCTTTCGGCAGGATCGGTCGCATTGCGGCCAAGCCAGATGGTCCCGCCATAACGCCCGGAAACAGTTTCAGCCCCGTCGCTCCGGCATTGAGTGCCACAAATGCCTCGGACGGAGTATAGATGCCGGGCCAGCTTTCCAGACCAAGGGCATGGGTTCTGGAAATCACATCCGCATCGCAATTGGGCGAGACGATCAGCTTGCCGCCGACACCTGCGACAGCATCAACTTCGACGGGGCTCAGCACAGTTCCTGCGCCTATCAAAGCCTGATCCCCAAATGTGTCTACCAGAATTTTGATGCTGTCCAAAGGATCGGGCGAATTTAGCGGAACTTCGATCTTGTCGATACCAGCCGCGATTAGGGCATGGCCGACTGCGGCTGCTTCGGTCGGCCTCAGGCCGCGTAAAATGGCAATGATTGGTCGACTCATGCAATTTGTCTCGTTAGTTTTCGGGCCTGTGATAGGCCTGCCAGAGTGGATTGGGTGCTGTTGGTGGTTTCGACAAACGCGCCTTGGTGTTGCAGGGCCATGGCATAAACACCGGACAGGCCCTCGGCACCGATAATCGCTATTTGCTGGCCCAGCCAATAGGCTCGCGTAGCGGCCAGTTCAGCGCCGATCAACAACCCCGACAGGCGTGCGCGGGCCGTACCTGCGTCCTGCCCATGCAGCAGATCCGCAGCGCGAAGGCCAAACAATCGCGCCGCCAGTTGTTCGGGTTTCGACAGCGTATCCGCTGCGGCTTCAGCAAAGGCGGCCTCGTCCCAGCCCTCACCAACCGAGTGCTTCAGGACAGACTGCGCCTGTAGAAGTTCGAACATTTCACCTGTCATGAACGTGCGGAAACTGATGACTTCACCAGCGCTGACCTGCACCCATTTGGTGTGGGTGCCGGGCAGGCAAATCACGCCGTCCCAGTTCTGGTGACCAGCCAGAAACCCCGCAATCTGGGTTTCTTCGCCCCGCATGACATCCGGTGGTGACAGTTGTTTCAACCCGGGCACGACGAAGGCACGAATACGCGGGTCTGTATCCGGAACCCGGATCGGATCAACCGGCATCGCGGCACAAGGCACGCTTGAATAAGGCGCCTCGACCCAGCCCTGTCGCGCACCCACCATGCCGCAGGCCACAACGTCGACTGGCTCTCTGCCCAGCCATCCTTCGATCAAATCCAACAAAGCCACCTGGAAGTCACCTTTGGCAACGCGCGCCATGCCACGGTCAGACTGCGCCTGATCCAGCACGGAATCGCCCTGCATGGCCCAGACCCGCAGGTGCGACGTTCCCCAATCAACAGCGATCCATTCGGTGTTCATGGCTCTATCCTGATACTACAACGCCGCCGTCGACGGCCATGCATTGACCTGTCATGGCTCGGCTGGCCTCGGACGCAAGGAACAGGGTCGGCGCGATCATGTCTTCGGGCGTAAGATGGTCTTTCAGGCACTGGCGCTCCAGATGTGAGGCCAGATCTTCGGGCGTGGCCCACATGTCCAGCTGTTTCTGCGTTAATACCCATCCGGGTGCCAGCGCGTTGACCCTGATTTTCTGCGGACCCAATTCGCGGGCAAGCGAGCGGGTCATTCCGGTAATCCCGGCGTTCGAAGTGGTATAGATCGGATAGCCTGCATTGCCCATAATGTAACTGATCGAGCTGAAATTGATGATCGCGCCGCCTTTACCCTGCATCTGGCGGGCGGCCTCCTGACAGGCAAAGTAATAAGCCTTGAGGTTCACCTCGATCATCCAGTCCCAGAATTCCGTGGTGGTTTCCTCAAGCGAATGGCGTTGATCATTGGCCGCATTATTGACCAACACGGTCAGGGGACCATGCGCCTCGGCAGCTTGCACCATCGTGGCGTGCAATAGCTCTGTATCCGTCATGTCGCCTCGCTTGAACAACGGTGCGCGCCCGTGCTTTTCACGCATCTCGTCGACAAAAGCGCTGGCATCTGATCGGCCGATAAAGGCGACATTCGCGCCTTGTGACAGGAACCCGTCGGTCAGCGAAGCGCCCACACCCGATCCTCCGCCGGTGATATAGACGGACGCTCCGTTCAGGTCGTGAAATGTGGCTGGTTGATCCATCAGTGGCTCTCTCTGGTCACAAGGCGGGTGTCTTTGCCTACAAGAAAATCTAGGTCGGCGCCCTGATCAGCCTGCAGCACGTGGTCAATGTAAAGCTTGGCATAGCCGCGGGTATAGTGTGGCTCGTCCGGTTGCCACGCGGCGCGGCGAGCGTCCAGTTCCTTTTCGTCCACAAGTAATTCAAGCGCACCCTTGCTGGCTGACACGCGGATACGGTCTCCGGTTTGCACCAATGCCAGCGGGCCACCAGCCTGCGATTCGGGGCTGACATGCAGGATGACGGTACCAAACGCCGTGCCGGACATGCGCGCGTCCGAAATTCGGATCATGTCGCGCACGCCTGCTTTTACCAACTTGGCCGGGATCGGCATATTGCCGACCTCCGGCATGCCCGGATAGCCCTTGGGGCCGCAGCCCTTAAGCACCAGAATGGTCTCGGGTGTCACCGGCAGATCGTCGCGGTCGATATTGGCCTTCAGATCCTCAATGCTTTCAAAAACAAAGGCCTCTGCTTCGGTTTCCAACAGCCCGTCTGTTGCGGCTGAGGGTTTAACGATGGCCCCGTTGGGTGCGAGATTCCCCCGCAGCACCCGCAAGCCAGCCGCAGGTTTAACCGGGTCATCAAAAGGCCGGATCACATCGCGGTTAAAGCATTCGGCCCCGTCGTAATAGGCTGAAATGTACTTGTTTAGAACGGTCTTGGCCGGGCGCAAGTGCGGCTTTATCTCGGACAGCACAACCGGCACGCCGCCCGCATAACAGAAGTCCTCCATCAGGTATTTTCCCGATGGCATGCAATTCACCAGCAGGGGGATTTCCGACCCGATCTCAAAGTCTTTCAGCGTCAGATCAACACCCACGCGACCTGCAAGGGCCAGCAGGTGGACAACCGCATTGGTCGAACCACCGACGGAAGCATTGGTCAGTATGGCGTTCTCAAAGGCTTCTTTTGTCAGGATATCGGATGGCTTCAGACCCTCATCCACCATCTCAACGATCCGCTTGCCGGTCAGATGCGCCAGTGCCATGCGACGTGCATCCACAGCAGGTAAGGCGGCGTTGGTCGGCAGGCTCATGCCCATCGCCTCGACCAGCGAGGCCATGGTGCTGGCGGTGCCCATTGTCATACAGACCCCGGCACTGCGAGACATGCCGGATTCGGCGTTCATGAAGTCCTGCAGGGTCATTTCACCCGCCCGCACGGCCTCGGAAAACTTCCAGACATCCGTGCCTGAGCCGATATCCTGCCCGCGATACTTGCCGTTGAGCATCGGGCCGGAGCTGACAACGATTGAGGGCAGATCGACCGAAGCCGCGCCCATCAATTGCCCCGGTGTGGTTTTGTCACAGCCGCCCAGCAGGACAACGCCATCGATGCCATAAGCACGGATCAATTCCTCAACATCCATCGCCAACAGATTGCGAAACAGCATGGCGGTAGGTTTCATTTGGGTCTCACCCAAGGACATCACCGGAAATTCAACCGGAAAGCCTCCTGCCTCCCACACACCGCGCTTTACGCCCTCGGCCAAATCACGCAGGCCCGAGTTGCAGGGCGTGAGTTCGGACCAGGTATTGCAGATACCAATGATGGGTCGCCCGTCGAAAGCGTGATCCGGAAAGCCCTGGTTCTTCATCCAGGACCGATGGATAAATCCGTCTTTGTCGAGTTTTCCGTACCAGTGTTGTGAACGGCGTTTCTTCATATCTTGGGGTGCTTTTCAGGCAAGGGGTGTCAGGGCGAAATGTAACGATCAGGCGGCACGGGCCGGGCGGCACCAGTCGGGTAGCCAATCGGCATGGGCGGTCAAAAGATCGCTCACCAGGTTTCGGATCTGGCGCAGGTCAAGCTCGGCCGCAGTGTGGGGATCCATCATGGCTGCGTGATAGATGTAGTCAGGGTTTTGATCGACCAACGCACGAACGGTCAGTTCCTGAACGTTGATCTGTGTGCGCATCAGGGCAATCAATTGCGGAGGGATGTCCGCCACAACCGAGGGCTGCACCCCGTTGGCATCCACAAGGCACGGCGTTTCCACTGCCGCGCCCAAGGGCAGTTGCGGAATCTGCCCGGTGTTCGGCAAGTTGCCATAGGCAGTATAGGGCGTATCGGTGACAATCGCATTCATCAGGTCAGCGGCAAATTCGTGACTGCGGACAACATCGATATTGCGGCCATCGGTCAGCGTCTTGGCCTGTTCTTTCCAGGATTCCACCTGTTCCACACAGCGCGTGGGGTATTCATCCAGCGGAATACTGAACTGCGCGATCAGGTCCTGCCGACCGTCTTTGATGAACCACGGCACATACTCCGCGAAATGCTCCGAGCTTTCGGTGCAGAAATAGCCCAGGTGGTCCATTACCTCATATCGCACCTTGTTCGGGCAGCGCGGCATCAGCAGGGGTGGTTTGGGAAAGCGGCCGCTGGCATAACCCTGCTGCAGCGCAGGATAAAGATCACGCCCGTTATGTTCCAACCGCAAGAAGAATGCGACGTGATTCACGCCCGCAACCTTGTATCGGAAGTCCTGTTTGGGCAGGTCCAGATCATGGGCCAGTTCTTCGACCGTGTTTTGAACCGAATGGCACAGACCCACATGTTTTAGCGTTGGGAACTGTTCGGCCAGCGCCCAGGTGTTGATTGCCATCGGATTGACGTATTGCAACAGCGTCGCGTCTGGACATAGCTGCATCATGTCCTGCGCCACATCCCACAGCACAGGCACGGTACGCAGCCCGCGCATTATCCCCCCCACACCCAACGTATCGGCAATGGTTTGACGCAGCCCGTATTGTTTGGGGATCTCAAAATCCGTCAGCGTACAAGGTTTGTAACCGCCAACCTGAAAGGCGGTGATAACGAAATCCGCACCATCCAGCGCTGCCTGACGATCCGTATGGGTGGACACAGTTGCCCCACTGCCGACCGAACGGATCATGGCGCGGGCCACGGCTTCGCTTTCGGCCAGACGGGTCGGGTCGATATCCATCAACGCAAAGTGGCTGTCGGACAGGGCGGGGGTCAGCAGAGCATCGCCCACGATATTCTGCATGAAGATCGTGGAGCCTGCTCCAACAAAAGTAATTTTAGTCATGTGGCAAACCTTGGTTTGACGTTATTTTACGGCACCGAGGGTCAATCCCGCGATAAAGTGTTTCTGCATCAGGAAGAACATGGCCACCGGCGGCAGGGCTGCAACGATGGAACCGGCGCTCATTAATTGATACGCGGCCCTGAACTGCGCATTAAAGCTGGTGATCCCCGCCGTTACAGGCTGGCTCTCTGCGCCTTGGGTCAGAACAACGGCCCAAAAGTAATCGTTCCAGATGAAGGTAAAGATCAGCACGCTGAGCGCCGCGATTGCGGGCTTCATCAGCGGCAGGACAACATACCAGAAGATGCGCCATTCGCTGATGCCTTCGACCCGTGCGGCCTCGATCAGTTCGAACGGCAGGGCACGGATGAAATTGCGCATGAACAGCGTGCAGAATCCGGTCTGAAAGGCGATGTGAAACAGAACCAGTCCCGTTTTGGTGTTGTACAGCCCAAGCTCGAGGGTCAGGTCGCGGACCGGCACCATCAGAATTTGGAACGGTACAAAATTGCCTGCAACGAACATGAAGAAGATCCAGATGTTCGATTTGAACTTATAGATCCCCAGCGCAAACCCGGTCATACTGCTGAGCGCGACGCACCCGAGCACCGTTGGGATGGTGATCAGGAACGAGTTCATCAGATAGCGTGGCATGTCCGAATTGAAGAAGACTTGCCCATAGTTGAAAGCACCTTCAAAACGGGACGGCATCCCCCAGTAATTTGCGTTGGTGAAATCCGCTTCGGGCTTGATCGAGAAAAGCGCAACCGCAAGCAGGGGGCCTAGCCACAGCAGCAATGCAACCGGCAGCATCGCCTTATAGGTGATTTGTGCTGCACGGGGTTGTTTTTCGATGGGTTTGGGAAACATTTCAGTGCCCCCTTTCTTCGCGGTACATCGACCACAGGAAGTAGGCGATGAAGCACAGCATGATCAGGAACAGGATGACCGCAATTGCAGCGCCGTATCCCATGCGGAACCCGTATTCGGACAGCGCGACTTCGAACATGTAATAGGCCAGAACGCGGGACGACCCGAACGGCCCACCTTGCGTCATGATTGAAATCAGGTCGAACGAACGCAGCGCCCCGATGATTGTCACAACAAATGCGATGAAGGTTGCCGGGCGCAGTTGCGGTAGGATGATGTGCCACAACATCCGCGCGCCCTTGGCGCCGTCGAGGCGACCAGCTTCGATCTGTTCGGGGTCAACGGCGTTCAGGCCAGTCAGATACAGGATCATGCAATAAGCCGTTTGCGGCCATAGACCCGCAAAGATGATGCCGTAAGTCACGAACCGCTCATCCCCCAGCACGTTCAGCGGGCCAAGACCGAAGAAGCCCAGAAACTCGTTCAGCAAGCCAAAGGTCGGGTCATAGAACCAGGTGAACACGAGGCCCACGACCACCTGAGAGATGACAAACGGGAAGAAGAAAAGCGACTTATACAGACGAATGCCCCAAACTGTCTGGTTCAGAAACAGCGCAATGAACAAACCCGCCGGGATCGCTGCCAGATACAGAAGCAGCCAGATCAGATTGTTCTTGAGCGAGATGTAAAACGCATCCCGGTCAGCCCATTCCCAATACAGGTCTTCGTAGTTGCGAAAGCCCACGTATTCGGCGGCACCAAGACCATCCCATTCGTACAGGGACAGATTAAACGACTGGAACACCGGGATGATCACATAGACCATAAAAAACAGCAGACCGGGGGCCAAAAACAGCCAGGGCGCGATGCGCTGTTGGTTTCGATGGAACCAGCTTTCTTGTTCTGGGACGTCAACGGCTGACATGGGAAATCTCGGGTTAGGTCAAAGGAGTAAGGCGGGTTGTCACCCGCCTTACGCAGGTCTGGGTACAGCCCGGGCCGTGGCCCGGCCTGACCGGATCAGTTGTCGTAAATGCGCTGACGCGCGCGTTCCAGTTTGGCCAGAATACGGTCTGCATTGTCCGGCTTGACCATGAACTCCTGGAAGCCTTCCATCGACGCCTTGGCCATTTCAGCCGGGGCATCGCGGTCCCAGAACTGGGCCACACCGCCTGGGCTGTTGGACGACAGCATCTCAAAGCCCTGGTTCAGGAACTTGTCGCTATCAACCGAAGACTGCGCATTTACCGGCAACTGGCCCAGGTTTGCACCATTGTTGATCTCGGTCTGCACGTCCGGTGAGACGACAAAGCGCAAGAATTCGCGCGCGGCTTCTTTGTTGGCGGCATTTGCCGGAATGTGGAAGGTATCCGTCGGCGCATCTTCGGCCAACTCAACGTCAGGGTTGATCGCAACAAACTGATAGAAATCAATCTGATCGTCGGACAGACCCGCTTCGCGCAGGGGCGCGACAGCAAAGTTGCCCATCAGATAGGCAGTGGCGTCCCCATTGACCATGAAGGGCAGGGCTTCTTGCCAGCTGTAAGTCTGGTGGTTGTCGATGAACGCGCCCATGTCGATCAGCTGTTTCCAGTTGGCGAAGGTCTGCTTGACCCGATCATCTTCCCAGCTGATTTCCCCATTAGCCAGCTGCTGGTGAAAATCGAACCCGTTGGTGCGCATGTTCAGGTAGTCGAACCAGCCACCAGCGGTCCACAGGAACTTGGTGCCGATGGTGTAACAGGCGCGGCCCGAATCGACGATTTTCTGGCAGTTGGAAATCTCTTCTTCCCAAGTGGTCGGCTCGCTCAGGCCCAGTTCGTCAAAGATGTCTTTGCGATAATAAACGCCCCACTGATAGTAGGTGTAGGGCACGCCCCACTGCTTGCCGTCGATGGTCATCGCACCTTTGGTCGAGGCCAGATTGTCGGCAATCGCAGGCTCGGCCCACAGGTCCGAGACGTCTTCGAACAGGCCGGCGTCAACATAAGGCTTCATCCGGTTGGCGGCATACCAAGTAGCAACATCCGGCGTATCCGCCGTCAGGAAGTTGCGGATCTGGGTCTTATAGGCTTCGCGGTCGATAACCGTTGTTTCAATTTCCAAACCCGGATGCTGGGCCGCGAACTGATCGATCATTGCCTCCATCGTTGCACGCGGAGCCGGGTTCGATGTGTCCAGGAAAATGCGCAGTTCGCCAGTCAGTTCGGCAGCCGCCGGTGCAGCGAGCGCAACGCTCATGGCCAGCGCGGCCGTTGTGCGCGTGAAGATGGAATGCATGGTTTCCTCCCTTAGCTTCCATTTTAGTTCCAATTAATGAAACCGAGTTTTATATATTGAAAACTACACATCATATCGGTTAGTCTTGTCAAGACCCTCGTGCCATCGGTCGGGGGAAAGTGGAGGAGAATACGCGCCGTGGCTGGTGACGGAACAATAGGAAAAGCATGTGACGTGCTGGAGCAGGTGGCGGCGTTTGCCCGCCCTGTTCGATTCGCGGAATTGCTGGAAAGCAGCGACTTTCCCAAGGCTACGCTGTACCGGTTTCTGCAGACTCTGACCAATCAAGGCATGCTGTCCTACGACCCGGATCGGCAGACCTATGCACCCGGAATGCGTCTTGTGCGTCTGGCTCATGCGGCGTGGACACAAAGCTCTCTGGCGCCGATTGCGCGGCCATTTCTGGATTCACTCAGTCGCGAAACCGGGGAAACAGTGCATCTGGCCCAGCTTGATTCCAGTCAGGTCTTATATGTCGACAAACGCAACGCAGCCCAGCCGATAGAGATGTATTCACAGGCGGGCAAGGTTGGACCGGCCTATTGCACCGGTGTGGGTAAGGCGATGATGGCCTTTCTTGAGGATGAGGCCCTGAACAAGGCGGTCTCTCAGCAAAGCTATCACCGGTTCACCGACAAGACACTGGCCTCGGAAAAAGCCTTGCGCGCCGATCTCGACCTGATCCGCGGCCGGGGCTATGCCGTCGATGATGAGGAACACGAGCCGGGGATCATCTGCATTGCCTGCCCGATCCTGACTTCAGGCGGACGAGTGCTGGGGGCAATCTCGATCACCGGATCAACCGAACGTATGAATTTTGACCAATTGGAATCCTGGGTTCCCCGAGTTCGGCGCGTGGCCGAACAGATCGGAATCGAAGCCCAGGCCTGGCGGTTCCCTGAGACCCGCACAAACGCTCACAACGACAGGATGCAAGCAACATGACAGGTGTCACTCTGAACCAGGCAATCAAACGCTACGGACAGACTCAGGTCATTCACGGCATTGATCTGCAGATCGAAGACGGTGAGTTCTGTGTGTTTGTCGGCCCCTCGGGCTGTGGCAAGTCCACATTGCTGCGGATGATTGCAGGCCTTGAGGAAACGTCCGAGGGGCAGATTCACATCGGCGCACGTGATGTGACCGATATGGATCCGGCGAAACGCGGCGTGGCGATGGTGTTTCAGACCTATGCCCTCTACCCACACATGAGCGTGGCCGAGAATATGGGCTTTGGCCTGCGGATGAACGGGGTCGCCAAGGACGAGATCAACAAAAAGGTGCAGGAAGCATCAAATATTCTGAAGCTGGACCAGTACCTAAAGCGCAAGCCCAAGGCCCTATCGGGTGGTCAACGCCAACGCGTGGCCATTGGGCGGGCCATTGTACGCGGACCCGAGGTGTTTCTGTTCGACGAACCTTTGTCCAACCTCGATGCTGAACTGCGCGTTGAAATGCGGGTTGAGATTGCGCGTCTGCATAATGAAATCGGCGCGACGATGATCTACGTGACCCATGATCAGGTCGAAGCGATGACCATGGCCGACAAGATCGTGGTGCTGCGCGATGGCCGGATCGAACAGGTTGGCGCTCCGATGGATTTGTATCGGGACCCGGACAATCGGTTTGTGGCCGGATTCATCGGCTCTCCGGCTATGAATTTCCTGGATTGCGATATCGTGGACGGAAAGATCGCGCACCCTGCGCTCAGCGAAGCTTTGGTGCCGACCGTAAATGTGCCTGCAGGCATGACCAAGGTGACACTTGGCATCCGCCCCGAACACATTGAGATTGACCGGTCTGGCGATACTTGCACCGTTGATCTGACCGAAGCGTTAGGGGGCGTAAGCTATACCTATCTGCTGACACCAAATGGTGACAAACTGATCGTGGAAGAGCGTGAGGATCAACGCAGTGCGCAGGGCGAACGCATTGGGATCACTTTTCGCCCCGAGCGGACCATGTTGTTTGATCCCGAGAGCGGACAGCGATTCCGGTAACGCATTTAACCACCTTCAATGCAAGCGCGCCGATCTTCCGATCCGGCGCGTTTTTTGTGGCAGATTTGATATGGATTTTGTATCCAATATCCGATATGGCGAGTCGAAAGGGTCATTTCTGTAGGCCCAGGCCCTGTTTCTTTGGAAGGATGACATCGATGTCGACCAATGTTTTCGCCGGCACTATGCCTGCACTGATGACCCCTTGTACGGCAGATCGTGCTCCTGATTTCGATGCGCTCGTTCGAAAGGGACAACAGATGATCGATGTCGGCATGTCGGCTGTGGTCTATTGCGGTTCGATGGGGGATTGGCCGTTGCTGACCGATGAACAGCGGATGGAGGGGGTCGAGAGGCTGATCGGGGCAGGGCTGCCCGTTGTTGTCGGCACCGGGGCCATCAACACCAAGTCCGCCGTAGCCCATGCGGCCCATGCGCAAAAAGTGGGCGCGGTCGGCCTTATGGTCATTCCTCGGGTTCTGTCACGAGGCAGTTCTCCGACCGCGCAAAAAAATCACTTCAAGGCGATCTTGTCAGCAGCACCGGACGTACCGGCAATCATCTACAACAGCCCCTATTATGGCTTCGCAACGCGCGCTGACTTGTTCTTTGCCCTGCGCGCCGAACATCCCAACCTGATCGGGTTCAAGGAATTTGGCGGAAAAGATGATCTGCGTTACGCGGCCGAAAACATCACCAGCCAGGACGACCAAGTGACCCTGATGGTCGGCGTTGACACCGAAGTTTACCACGGCTTTGTCAATTGCGGCGCCACTGGCTCAATCACCGGGATTGGTACTGCCCTCCCGCGTGAGGCGCTGATGCTGGCGGAATTGTCCAAAAAGGCCGCAAAGGGCAACGCCGAAGCTCGCCTGCGCGCACAGGAATTGACGGAAGCCATCCAGGTTCTGTCCACCTTCGACGAAGGTCCTGACCTGGTGCTGTATTACAAGCATCTTCTGGTTTTGAATGGAGAACAGGAATATCGTCTGCATTTCAACGAAAGCGATGAGCTGACTGACGCGCAGCGCAATTATTGCGAACAGCAATACGCGCTGTTCGGAGCTTGGTTCTCTGATTGGTCCAAACAGGGTGGGGTGATCGCTGAATGCATGTGATCGACAGCCATACGGGGGGCGAACCAACGCGTGTTATCCTGGACGGCGCGCCTGATCTGGGATCCGGCCCGCTGGCCGACCGCGCCCTCCGTCTGGCCACCGAACATGAAGAGTTTTATCGCTCGGTGATGCTAGAGCCGCGCGGCCAGCCGGCTATGGTCGGCGCGCTGCTGGTCGAACCCGTTGACCCGACCTGCGTAACCGGCGTGATCTATTTCGACGTGGATGCCGTTCTGGGCATGTGCGGGCATGGCACTATCGGACTGACAGTCACGCTTGCCCATTTAGATCGGATCGACGTTGGGATGCATCGGATCGAAACCCCTGCCGGAATTGTTACGGTCGAATTGCACGATACCCACACGGTCACTGTCACAAATATCGAAAGCCGCCGGGTGGCCGCTGATGTCACTCTGGACGTGCCCGGGTATGGCATGGTTACCGGGGATGTTGCCTATGGCGGCAACTGGTTCTTTATCGTTGATCCCAGCCCGATCCAGATTGAGGCCAGTAACATCCAACACCTGACCGACATGGCAATCGCTATTCGAACGGCGTCCATTGCGCAGGGCATCGGTGGCGAACAGGGTGAACCGATTGACCACGTGATCTTTCAGGACGCATCACCAGCCCCTGACATTCACAGCCGCAATTTCGTTCTGTGCCCCGATGACAATTATGACCGCTCCCCCTGCGGCACAGGCAGTTCCGCGCGGTTGGCGTGCCTGGCCGCTGACAGGGCGCTGCCACCGGGGCAGGAGATCGTCCAACAAAGCGTCATCGGCAGCACTTACCGCCTGTCGTATCAGCCGGGTCCGACCGGAGGCATCATCCCCTCGATCACTGGGCAGGCCCATATCATGGCCGAGGCCAAGTTGATCTTTGACCCAAACGATCCCTTCCGAAACGGGATCGCCCCATGACCCAGAAGGTTGTCGTGATCGGGGCCGGTGTCATCGGCATCACGACAGCGCTGGACCTACAGCGCCGGGGGCACTCTGTTCTGGTTCTGGACCGCGGGGATGCCGCCACGCAGGCCTCAGCCGGAAATGCCGGGGCTTTTGCCTTTCCCGAAGTGGAGCCGCTGGCAACGCCAGGCATTTTGCGAAAAGCGCCAAAATGGTTGCTGGATCCACTGGGCCCATTGTCGATCCCACCCGCCTATGCGCTGCAGATTTTGCCCTGGATGGTGCGATTCCTGCGGGCCAGCCGTTCGGATCGCTACGCATCCCTTTTATCCGCCCAAGTTAGTTTGATGAAACTGTCCAGCACGGCCCTGAACCGCCTGATCGCGTCAGTTGATGCCGAGCCTTTGCTGCAGCGTGACGGCCAGATGCAACTTTACGAAAGCGAGGCAGAGTTCCAGGCCAGCCTGCCGACCTGGACCCTGCGTCGGGATCACGGGATTGAATTTGAACTGCTGGACAGCCGCGAAGCGATTGCAGAAAAACAACCTGGCCTAAGCCCTCGATTCACCCATGCGGGCTATACGCCCAACTGGATGAACACTGTCGATCCGGAAAAATGGGTTGCGCATCTGGCACAATCCTTCCGAGACCGAGGGGGGCGGATCGAAACACAGGATATCCGGGCACTCTCCCCGGCGAATGACGGGATAAAGATTGCCTTTGGCGATGGCCATGTCGACGCGAGCAAAGTCATAGTCTGCGCCGGGGCGTGGTCGCATCACCTTGCCCGCACGCTGGGTGATCACATCCCCCTTGAGACCGAGCGCGGCTATAACACAACCCTGCCCGCAGGGACCTTTGACCTGCGCATGCACCTGACATTTTCGCGCCATGGTTTTGTCGCTAGCCGCATCAATAACGGCGTCCGGATCGGTGGCGCGGTTGAACTGGGCGGGCTGAACCTGCCGCCGAACTACCGACGGGCGGATACTTTGCTGACCAAGGCCAAACAGTTTCTACCCGGACTAAAAACCGAAGGTGGTACACAATGGATGGGGTTTCGCCCCTCGATGCCGGACAGCATCCCGGTTGTCGGACCTTCGCCGAAATCGGCCAGGGTCATCTATGCTTTTGGTCACGGACATCTGGGACTGACACAATCTGCCGGAACAGCCGAGCTTGTGGGCGCATTGGTCGACGGCCAGCCCAACCCGATCGCGATGACCCCATACTCTCCCAACCGGTTCTAAGGAGGACACATGCGCAGTGCCAAAACCATCCATGTCATCTCGGCCCATGCAGAGGGCGAGGTCGGCGACGTCATCATCGGCGGGGTACAGCCACCACCCGGGGATACTATCTGGGACCAACGCTCGTTCATTGCGCAGGATCAGACTCTGCGCAACTTTGTCCTGAACGAACCGCGCGGCGGCGTGTTCCGCCATGTCAATCTGCTGGTCCCGCCCAAACACCCCGAGGCTGATGCTGCCTTTATCATCATGGAGCCAGAAGACACACCGCCCATGTCGGGATCGAACTCAATCTGTGTGTCGACCGTGCTGCTGGATGGCGGGATAATCCCGATGCAGGAGCCGGAAACACATCTTACCCTTGAGGCACCCGGAGGGCTGGTTCGCGTGCGCGCTGAATGCCGCCAAGGCAAGGCCGAGCGCATATATGTACAGAATGTCACCAGCTTTGCCGATAAACTGGACGCGCAGGTTGAGGTCGAGGGGATCGGAACCCTTCGCGTGGATACCGGGTTTGGCGGCGATAGTTTTGTGATCGTCGATGCCGAGGATCTGGGGTTTGCCCTGACCGCGGATGAGGCCGCCGATCTGGCGCGATGCGGCGCAAAGATCACCGATGCGGCCAATGAACAACTGGGCTTTCATCACCCCGATGCCGACTGGTCACACATCTCGTTCTGTCAAATTGCCGGCCCGCTGAGGCGCGAGGGCAAAGTTTTGACCGGCCGCAACACGGTTGCAATCAAGCCGGGCAAACTGGATCGGTCCCCCTGCGGAACCGGCGCATCGGCGCGTATGGCGGTGATGCTGGCCAAGGGTCAGATGGGCGCGGGTGACATTTACCACGCGCGCTCTGTTATCGACAGTGAGTTCCGCTGTCGCATTGTGAAACAAACCGAGTTGCAAGGCCGTGCAGCCATCATCCCGGAAATCTCGGGTCGCGGCTGGATCACCGGTACCCATCAACACATGCTGGACCCCGATGATCCGTGGCCCGGTGGGTATCGGTTGAGCGACACCTGGGGCGTATAAACAACCATTACGGTTAAATGTGTTACTTTTCAGACTCACTTTCAAAGGGTTGGAGGTTAAAAGACTTGAGGGACAGCCGGACTCATACCACCTAAAGATTAGTATTGCTGACCCAAAGGAGCCCTGATGCACATACGTCTTGCTGCCCTGATCATCGTTATCGTCACCCTGATTTTGTCGTTCAATTCGCCCTCCAAATCGGGACCGGATTACACGCAAATGGCCGAGGCATGTCTGGGCAACAAAGGTGGGATGTCACACGTGGTCGCAGCCTGCACAACGCTGATGGAAGGCGAGGGTGTTAGCCTGGAAAACCAAAGCAGGCTGCTGAGAGCCCGTGGTTGGGCCTACTACTGTGGCAAGCAGTATAAAGACGCAATTTCCGACTATGAAAAAGCACTGGACTTGCGCCCCGGCGATACAATTTCACGCTTGAGGCGCGCCAAAGCTCTGGATGCCCACGGCAACCCGGATGCGGCGAAGGATGATTACGCCAAAACACTGTTGATGGATCCGACCAACACAACTGCGTTGCTCGGAATGTCGAGAATAGATGAAAAACAGGGAAACCTTGCGGA
This sequence comes from Ruegeria meonggei, assembly GCF_042768335.1. Classification (NCBI taxonomy): domain Bacteria; kingdom Pseudomonadati; phylum Pseudomonadota; class Alphaproteobacteria; order Rhodobacterales; family Roseobacteraceae; genus Ruegeria; species Ruegeria meonggei. The sequence continues at coordinate 181,575 of NZ_JAXHBT010000002.1, forward strand.
AGCCATCCTGGGTTATAAGCGGGTGCTCGAGATCGAGCCTAGTAGTGAAGGAAGCGGTTATGCAGTTGCGTATCTGATAAATAAAATTGATGGGAAAGAAGGCGTTAAGCAGTTTTTGGATCACGCTTCAACGCGCTGGCCAGAACAGCCTTGGGCTTACGAGCTGCTCGTGGAATACCACCTCAGTTACACTGGCAATCACTTGGAGGCGTTGGAAGCTATATCAGAAATCGCCTGTTTGACGTCTGACATTGAGACGGTGTTGGCGTTACGGGCCCGCGTGCACCTTGGAATTGGTGATGAAAAAAAGGGGATAGACTACGTTAAGAAACTGGCTGCTCACCAATATGCAAATGATGATACCAAAAAAGGCTTTTTCATAAGGCGTTGGTTTAATGCTGCGATCAAATGGTATTTGTGGAGAGACAAAGAAGAACTGTTTTTTCGCGGGTATCTCTTTGCAATTTTTAACCGACCGGACTTGGCGGCGCAGGACTATGAAAATGCTCTACAGGCGCTAGGATATAGAGGTCGAAAAGAGATTTTGGATATTTTCGTTCGGGACGGAGTGTCAGTCTCTCAACAAGCGTATGCCGGATCTGCCGAGCATCTTGAGAAAGTGATTTCGGACTACGTGGTACAATCTGGCAAAAGGTTGGAGCGCCTCAGGTTTCAACCAGTAAACGCAGCGCCACACGACTTGAAAGAAAATTAGCCTGACGGTTCAGAGATGTTACAGCTTTCAGCAATTGCTTGCTTTCTTAACCCCGTGTCAATTTGCGCCCCCTCTAAACGATTGATCCCAAGCCAAACCTGATTTATGGGAGGCCCTGTCAAATCAGAGTCACCAGCGGGGCGGCTGCATTCACAAGCCCCGATATCCGCCACGCAGATGTGGCACGCTCTTGGATCGCACGCCCCGAAAGGCTTAAAAAAGGTAAAAGAATATGGCAGATAAATCAAACTTCGACATATTGTATACCATTGTAGACGAAGCGCCCGAACTGGCCAGCGCCTCGTTCCTGCCCATTATTCGCAAGTTCGCCTCGGCCGCGGGCGTCAGCGTTGGCACCAAGGACATTTCCCTGGCTGGCCGCATCCTGGCGACCTTTCCAGAGAATCTGACTGACGCGCAGCGTATCACCGATGATCTGGCGGCGCTGGGTGAATTGGTAAAAACACCCGATGCAAACGTGATCAAGCTGCCCAACATCTCGGCCTCGGAGCCGCAGCTGGTGGCCGCCATTGAGGAACTGCAATCGCAGGGCTATGATATCCCGACCTATCCCGAAGAACCCTCGACCGAAGAGGAAAAGGCGATCCGCGCGCGCTATGACGCAATCAAAGGCTCAGCCGTCAATCCGGTACTGCGCGAAGGCAACAGCGACCGCCGGGCCGCGCGGGCGGTAAAAAATTACGCTCAGAAGAACCCGCACTCGATGGGTGAATGGGCATCGGACAGCAAGACCAAAGTCTCGTCCATGCCGGGCAATGATTTTTACGCCAATGAAAAATCGGCCACCATCACGGCTGCTAAGGCCGGCGATGCCAAGATCGAATTTGTTGGCAAAGACGGCAGTAAAACCGCCCTGAAAGACGGCTGGCCGCTGGCCGAAGGCACTGTGGCCGACGCGACATTCATGTCGGTCAAAGCGCTGTCTTCATTCCTGGCGGAAGCTATCGAAGACACCAAGACAGACGGCACCATGTTCTCGCTGCACATGAAGGCCACAATGATGAAAGTCTCGGACCCGATCATTTTTGGCTATGCGGTCAAAGCATGGTTGGCCCCGGTTTTCGAGAAGTTCGGCGCGGAGCTGGACGCTTTGGGTGTGAACCCAAACTCGGGCCTGGGTGATCTTCTGGATCGCGTTCAGGGCAATGCCGGCATCATGGCCGCCATCGACGCGATCAAGGGCGAGCGCCCGGCCATGTACATGGTCGACAGCGACAAAGGCATCACCAACCTGCACGTGCCGTCAGACGTGATCATCGACGCCTCAATGCCAGCCGTAATTCGCGCAGGCGGCAAGGGCTGGGACGAGACCGGTGCAAAGGGCGACACCAACTGCGTCATCCCCGACCGGTGCTATGCCACTGTCTATGACGAATCGATCAATTTCTTCAAAGCCAATGGCGCGCTGAACCCGGCCACGGTTGGTGCCGTTGCCAACGTTGGTCTGATGGCGCAGAAGGCCGAAGAATATGGCTCTCACCCGACCACGTTTGAGGCCCCGGCCGATGGCACCATCCGCATCGTTCTGGCCAATGGCGAGATTTTGCATGAACATGCGGTTGAAAAAGGCGATATTTGGCGGGCCTGCACTGTCAAGAAAGCACCGATCGAGAATTGGATTCAGTTGGCCATGGACCGTCAACGCCTGACCGGGTCCGAGGCGATTTTCTGGCTGGATTCAAGCCGCGCCCATGACGCAGAGTTGATCAAATACGTCAAACCGGCACTAGACGCTGCAGGCGTTGCCGACAAGTTCCTGATCATGGCCCCCCGCGAAGCGACCCGTCAATCGCTGGAGACGATCACCGCAGGAAACGACAGCATAGCAATCACTGGCAACGTGCTGCGCGACTACCTGACCGACCTGTTCCCGATCCTGGAACTAGGCACCTCGGCCAAGATGCTGTCGATCGTCAAACTGATGAATGGCGGTGGTCTGTTTGAAACCGGCGCGGGCGGGTCGGCCCCGAAACACGTGCAGCAGCTGGTTGAAGAAAATCACCTGCGCTGGGACTCGATGGGTGAGTTCTGTGCGCTGGGGGAATCTCTGAATTTCCTGGCCGACAGCAAGGGCAACGCCAAGGCAGGTGTTTTGGGCGCAGCGGCAGAGGCTGCAACGCAAGGCATTCTGGACGACAACCGCTCACCCAGCCGCAAGGTTGGTCAGCCGGATAACCGCGACAGCCATTATTGGTTCGCGCGCTACTGGGCCGAGGCATTGTCAGCGCAATCCGACGATGCCGCCCTGGCCGCCGAGTTTGCGCCGGTTGCGGCAGAGCTTGCGGCGAAGGAAGAGCAAATTCTTGGCGAATTGGCTGCTGCACAAGGGCCCGCAGCAGATCTGGGCGGCTATTTCCACACCGATCCTGCCAAGACAGCTGCGGTAATGCGCCCAAGTGCAACACTGAACGCGATCATTGACTAAGTACACAAGGCCACGCCCGACGGGCGTGGCTTTTATCGTCAAAAAACAATCTGTTGGATAGAAAAAGGGCCGACCCCCAAAGCCGACCCTTTTTGAGTGAGTGGAGAGGCCTGAGCCTCACCGGTGTAGTTGTCCTTACCGTAACAGCCCCAGAAACTATGGGTATTAGGGATTTCCCGTAGCCTGTACTTGCCTGCAACTGGAACGAACAAAAAGGGGCCGGTCCCAAGACCGGCCCCAAAGCGTTTAGTTAACCCGAAGGGTCAGTTCGATGCTGCATTCAGCTTTTCGTTTTGCTCACGCAGGGTATCCGAGATAATCGCATACCACTCTCCGGACTCACGCATTTCGATCAGACCCTTGTTCATCATCGCAACGTATTCCCGCGCGAACGGGTTGGTGCGGTGCGCAAGGAAGCTCATGGATGACAGCGTGGAAACATAAGGGTTTTCCACGATGTCAGCAGATGTCAAACCCATGTCCTTCATGGTTGATGCGAACAGATCAACTTCGAATGCTGCCACATCCGCCGTACCTGTCAAAACGGCGTCAAGACACTCGCGGGCAGAGCTGGGGTGGACCAACGTCAAGTTTTCGGAATTAAGCCCGACTTCTTCAAGCACAACCATGCTCCAGCCATCCATACGGCAAAGGGTTGCGCCTTTGAGGTCTTCAAAGTCTGTAGCCTGTACGTATTGGCTTTCCGGCAGGGTAAAGAAACCGCCAACAACATCATAGACAGGGACCGAAGCAACAAACTCGTTACAGCGGGATTCTGTAGCTGCGGACCACTCGTAGGTCCGGTTTGTACAATCTGGCACTGTCCAGGCGATCGAGATATCGAAAGCACCAAGCGGCAAGAGAGTCTCCAGATGCGAGCTCCAGTCATCTACAAAGCTAACCGAGAAATCGCGTTGGTTGCCCGCGCGCTGAAGACTGGTCGTTGCCAGGCGGGTCATGATTCCACCACCACTCAGGCTTTCAGTTGTAAACGGTTCCCAGCCGTTGCCAGCCACCAGCTTGATCGGCGGCGCATAGACGTTCGAGCGTTTGACGCTGGCCGCACGCTGTTCTTCAGCTGCGATCAGTTCCTGCGCGGACTGACCGTTCGGCAAGCTTCCATCCTCACATGGCAAGGTCAGAACCAAGCCGGGTGCCAGATCGTTAGGGTTGGTAATGACATTGCGGTTGGCGTTGAAGATCGGCTGATAGTTCGATGTGCCATAGGCCGCGATGGCGATTGTTGCCATCGTGTCGCCGTCTCCGACTGTATAGTTGGTACAGGCCTCTTGTGCGGCGGCTGCGCCGGCGCTCAGGGCGGTGAGGGCTGTCGCCGACAGTACTGCTTTCTTCAGTTTCTTGTTAAACATGTCCACTTCCTCCAGACTTTTTGTTTTGTCAGGCCAATTGCTGCTTTAGCCATTTTCCATTTGGTGACGCAGGGCGGTTGACACGATGTCACGCCATTCGCCGGATTGCTGCATGATCGCCAGACCCTGGTTGAGCGTCTCAAGGATCGCTTCCCCATCCGGATTATCTTTGTGGGTCATGACGTTAAGCGACTTGATGGCCGCTAGGTTGGGGTTCTCAATGATACGGTGCTGGTAGCCCAACCGCCCGATGGTCTCGACGGCCAAATGGGCCTCAATCGCGACGATGTCGGCTGTGCCGTCCATCACTGCGTGAAAACAATCATCCGGCGAGACGGGCCGCATAAGAGAGACCGCTGGTTCGTAAAGCCCAACGGCGTCCATGTGGGACAGTGACCAGCCTTCTGGACGACAGATGGTTGCTCCGGCAAAATCCGCATATGTCAGGGTTTCTTCATAACCCGACCCCTCGCGCGCAAAGAATGTGTCTACCACTTCGTAGAACGGGTTCGAGAAGTTGTAGGTTTCACAGCGCGACCGATCCTTTTCAGACAGCGCCGCCGGTTCTTCGCAATTCGGGCGCGACCAGGGGAACGTGCCGTCAAAGGCCAGCGTTGGCATCAACAGGTCCAGATGCGAGGACCAGTCATTGACGAACTGGATCTTGTAAGACTGCTCAGGCGCGGCCCGCAGCATCGCGGTTTCCACAAGGTCTGTATACAGCCCGCGATTGGGCAAGGCCTCATCCGTGAACGGCGCATAGTTGCCGCCTGTTATCAACAACAACTGACGATCGCGGATTTCCGGGCGCTCACCCGCATCCGCGTTACGGATAAGTGCTGCGGCTTCGGCGCGCGCGGCTTCGATTTCTTTCTTCGCCTCAGCCCGTGCCGCAACAACAGCGTCTTCGCTGGCTTTGTTCGCCTCAGCGATGGCTTTGGCGGCACGATCTTCGGCAGCTTTGACCATCTCGGACGCCATTTCAGCAGCCATGGCTTCGGCTTCGGTCTGCGGTGCAGCAGGTGCCCGGCCAACGTCTTCCAGACAGGGGAATGTCAGCACGTCACCGACCCTGATGACATTCGGGTTGTTGCCGATGACATCGCGGTTGGCGTCAAAGACGATGCGAAAATCTTCGGTTGAATAAACCTGGATGGTCAATTCCCGCAGGCTGTCGCCGGGTTGAATTTCGTATGTCGAGCACGCCTCTTGCGCCGAGGCGGCACCGGCCGCAGCAGCAAGTGCTAGGCTGGATATGAACAGATGGTGTTTCATGGGTCCTGTATCTTTGCCTTGGTTAGTTTCTTGTTAGTTTCACAACGCCGATTGAAGCATTGTCTTGGTCCGGATGATCTTTGGCTTTCAACGCCCGCAGCAAGGTATCGGCAATGTCTTGTGCCAGCGCGTTCACATTGTCCTGCAGGATCGTCTGAATTTCCGCGTTACTGAGGTACTGCAACCCGTCGCTGCCCAGGATCAGAATGTCTGATGCTGCCAGGGCCAGTGGGTCTTCGGGGCAGTCGACTTTGGGAATGGCTGCGCCCATGATCACCGACGTCAGTTGGTTGCGATCAGGATGCGCAAGTGCTTCAGCCTCGGTCAGGGTGCCTTCTGCAAGCTGCGCATCAATCATCGGCGCCATGGAATGGTCTTCGTTAATCTGACGCAGCGCCCCGCCCCGGAACAGGTATAGAGGGCTGTCTCCGATCGAGATCCAGAACACGCGCGGGCCGATTAGCAAGACACCCAACATGGTAGAGCCCATATTGAACCCTTCACCCTGTTCCTCGCAGAAATTGGCGATTGAGGCGTTGGCCTGCATTGCCGCCAACGGCAGTGCGTCTGCCAGTGCAGCCTCTGAAGGCGTTGGACCCTCAAGCTGAACGTCCAGCGCGTCGCGCCAGGCTGAGATCACCAGATCCGAGGCAACCTCGCCAGCTGCGTGCCCGCCCATTCCGTCTGCCACGACAACATAACAAGCATCCGCCGCATCGAACGTGCGCGCCGCGACCGCATCTTCCTGCGTGTCCCGCTGCCCCTGATCCAGGATCAGTGCAATATCATATGCCGGAGTAGCCAGCATCTATCAGGCATCCCGCCAATCAAAGCCATCATCACAGAAGGCTGAAAAGCGCAGCGAAGTTTCGCTGATCCGGATCAGGTCGCCACTGGCCAGTGGAACGGTACTGAGCACTGGTTTGCCGTTCAGGCGTACCAGATTGGCTTTGCCACCATGTCCGAGATAGCATTTACGATCTTCGGGGTCGTAGGCGATCACAGCGTGACTGCTGCGCGATATACCCGTGTCACCGAAGTCCAGCTGAATCGCCTGATCATCGTTGCGACCAATCTGCATCAGACCTTCGGTCACAGTAACGCAGGATCCACGACCCGGCCCGTTTGTGATAACCAGCCAGCCAACCGGAAAAGTCTCTTGTGCGGCTTCTGCTTTCGCAACCGGTTCGGCCGTTTCGATCAAGTCCTGAACATGAGTATCGGCACGCTCAAACCCAAGGAAAGTGGTTTTGACGCGACCACGGCGATCCGAGGACGGGGCAGGCTGCTGTGGCTCGGGTAGTACTTCCGCTCCGGGTTGATTTTCTGGTTCTAACACCGGCTCAACAGAAATTGGCTCAACCGCGGCGGTCTCGACGGTCTCCGTGATCACTTCAACAACAGGTTCTGCATGCTGCGCTACAACCTCAGCGGCCTCTTGCGGTTCGTCAACCTGAGGGGCCACCTCGGCTGTGACATCTTCATCCGTGGCCACATGCAAAGTAACCACAGCATCTTCTACCTCAGCTTCGGCTTCGGGGGCCTCAAAGATGTTGTTCTGTACCTGGGCGACCACTTCAGTCACCACAATCTCATCTTCCGCTTCAGCGGTGACCGCGTCTTCGCTCTCAGAAAACTCGGGCATATCCTCTTCCGGTATCAGCTCATCGCTGTCTTCGTAGCTGTCCGAAGACATGTTGCCACCCGCCAAGGCCTGGCGCAGCGCGTTAAAATCCGCAATGGGCTGAGGTTTTTCTGCCTCGGCTTCGACCTCGGTTTCAGGCGCGGCAACCTCGTCCAGATCGTCTTCGGATTCTTTGGCTTTTCCGGCACCTTCGAGAAGCCGGCTGAGAGGGCTCTTGTATTTGAACATGGTGTCGACACCTTTGTATCTTGGCACGGATATCTGTCCCGTGGGGCTGCTACTCACCTCTGCGCAAATCGACGCAACGGCACTTTCGAACTTTCTGTTTCTGGCGGATCACATAACGAACCGGTCAGACTACTCCTGCTTTAGCGGCATGACGGCCTGCGTCTCAGTGCCATTGCGCAACACTGTCAAACGCGCCTGAGGTTGATTTTCGGATACAAGTGTTTCCAACAGGGCATCCAAACTTTCGGACCCGGCAATGGCCGCGCCGGTCTGCATCTCCGAGATCAGAATATCGCCTTTCTGAAGGCCGCCCGCCGCATCCACTGGCAAGCCAGTCACGACCGTTTTCCAACCCTGACTGTTGGTGTTGCGCACCGTAAAGCCATAACCGTTTTCCAACCCGATCATTCGGTTAGCCGGCAAGGCCAGCAATCCGTTCTGTGCCCGGGTCTTGCCAAGCGGTCGATACCGCGCGGTAACACGGATAAACCCATCCGGATCAACCGAAAGGTCGTCCAACACCTGAGCGGCAAAGCTTGCATCGGCCCGAACCGGTTCTCCGTTCAGGGTATAGATCGCCGCACCGCGTGTGACCCAATCGCCAATAACGCTCATGTCCTGGGCGGGATCGATGCCGGTCACCGCAATGATATTACCGGTTGATGCACGGCGTCTGGACGTCTGAAACGGGATTTCTACATCCCAGTGCGAAAACGCAACCTGCGCATCGGCCAGATTAACCGCAACTGCCGCGACAGGTTCCGTTGTCGTCGTCTCGGCTGTCTGAGGTTGCTCCTCTTCTGCGACAGCCGCTTCGGCCTGTATCTGCTCGACAGGCACTTGTTCTGGTTCTTTCTGTACAGGCGCAGCATCGACCGTTTCCGGTTCAACCGCTACCTCGGCAACCTGTGCGACCGGTTCTTCCGCCGGTACAGCAATATCCACCGTTTCTTCAGCCTCTTCGGCAATTGCCGGCGGTTGGGCAACCGCCACATCCTGTTCCGAAGCCGTATTGTTCCCGAACATCAGAAAGAACCCGCCTGCGGCCAGACCAACCGCGACAACCGCGATGCCCGCAAACATCTTACCGCTTCCGCCTGACCCGCTTTTTACCACGGTATCGACCGTAACCTGGGGTTCTTCGGCGGCTACGAACTTGGCCAGTTCATCCTCGTTCTTGTCTTCGTTGCCCAAGGCCAGATCAGCATTTCCTGCCAAAAGGGCGGTAACGACCGCTTCGGCGTTTTCGCTTTCGGCTTTTATGCGTGCCTTCTCGGCCGCTTCGTCCTTGCGATCCATGGCGACGATTACCGAGATTGGGCGACGTTCAAACGTATCGAACATGACACCGGGGCCCCGGAACATGCGCAACCAATCCAGAGCAGTCTGAAGGCGGTCGGTGGCGTGAACTTCCATCGCCTTATCAATTGCTCCAAGGAAACCTTCGGGGTAACCCTTGTGGCGTCCGGCCAACGGCACGTAGGGGTCATCCTGACCGTTGTTGAACGCATTCAAACGCGTCTGACCATCGATCGGGCGCTCGCCACTGATGGCGTGGTACAGAGTGGCTGCCAGAACATACAGGTCGCTGCTGGGGCCTTGCTCGGCCCCGCGTACGTAAAACTCATGCGGGGAATAGCCGTCCTTGATAACCCGCAATGTCAGCAACGCGGCAGACTGGTTCGCTGCCTGTTCCCGCGCGGCACCGAAATCGATCAGGATCGGCTCACCGTTTTCGTCGATCAGTATATTGTCGGGCGAGATATCGCGGTGCAACATGCCGCTGTCGTGAATGAAAGACACCGCCGACAACATCTTTTCGGTGACCTGAACGATGAAATCAGGGTTTGTTTTGTTGTCTGGGTTTTCGACGTAATCCAGTAGATCACAACCCTTGACAAAGTCCATGGCGATATAGGCGGTGTCATTGTCTTCGAACACCTGATGCACGTCGACGATGTTGGGATGTACCAGCCGCGCGTGATTGCGGGCCTCCTGAATGAACAGGTCGATGATAGCGCGCAGATCATCTTTATGATTGGGATCTGTGGGTTCAACCAGGTCGCCGTTGCGTGTGCAAACCGCGCTTGGATAGCATTCTTTGATTACAACTTCGCGCTCCAGGCTGTTGCGGGCCAGGTAGGTAATTCCAAATCCGCCATTGCTGAGGAAGCGCAGGATCTCATACTGCCCGCGCAACAGCTTGGCGCCTGGTTGGAGTCCGTCAATTTTCGGTTCGTCGTGCGATGCACCGACAGCCTGGTTGTGGCTCATTTCTTTCCGCCCGTTCTAATCGTTTTGCGGTTTTGTTAACTGGGAAAAAACCCGCGAACTCACAACCAAATACAACCGCAGATCACTTAAGACGGTTAGACGTTTCAAATTTGACTTTATTGGGGCCGCCTCATGGCTTCACTAAGGACCCTTTAAGGTCAAAATCATCATATAGTGGATTATCATGTGCCTTTATCTATATGTAGATGTTCGGCGTCTAAATCCTGCAAACTGAATCGCAGTTTTCACCTGATTGATCACCGAATTCGAAACAATAAAACGCCGATTCTCAGAGCTTCGAATCGGCTCTTAGCGACTCAATCTTAACGAGAGGTTGTCAGGTTCCGGTTTTGGGTTGCATCGAATCCACCCGGCTGCCGGCCCAGGCGAGGTTGTCGCTGAGCTGCGCCAGGATACTGATCGCGTCTTTCAAGGGTGCATCACCGGTTTCGAATTGCAACAGCAACAGCAGATCTGTGGCCTTTTCGAACTCACCAGGAATCCAGTCTGCTGACGGGTCGATTTCTCCACCCTGCTCAAGCCGTTCGGCAAAATCCTCGACGATTTCCTGACAGCTGTTGAGAAAGGCCGCCGGCTCAATGGCCGAGGATTTGCGCAGATCTGCATAGATGCTGGCAATCGCAGCCAGCCAGTCTTCGAGAATGGGATTCTCCAGCGGTGGCAGGGTCGACTCGATGGCGGCCTGTACCGCAGAAGCGTCGGCCTGAGACTGTTCCTGCTCTGGCCCCTGCAAGTCTTCGAGATAGGGCAGGAAGTCCTGCTTCAGATCCGCGCGTGCGGCTTCCAGGTCTGATTGGCGGCGGTCTGAGGCGATTTTCAATACGTGCTCGGCCAAATTCTGACCACCACATGTTTCCCACAGGGCAAAATCGGGCTCTGGTTCCTGCGCCATGGCGCGGACCGCGACAGGTGTTCCGATGGGCACGACGGCCCGGAACATCTTGTTTTTTTCCTTGTTCAGCCGTGCAAGCACACGGTCCAGCGCATCACGGACAGGTGGCAGGTCTGCATGGGTTACGGCCAGCAGGCTGTTGTCGCGCAACTCTGTCGGAACTTGCGCCCACAAGTGACGCTCTGTCTCGCGCCAGGCGTTGGTTCCGTTGGTGCACCAGATTGCGCAATCAACGAATTTCAACAGATCGAGCGTGGGTTTGTAGGTATCATCCAGTGCCCCGGCCCCTGGCAGGTCGAACAGGGAAATTTCCTTCAGGGCAGGGGTATTCAGACCGACCGAGATAAAGTCCGGGTTGTCCGCGGCAGCTTTTTCCAGCGCAATACCGGAATAAACTTTGGGCTCTTTGCCCCACCAGCCGACGGTGGTTTCAGGTGTCTCGGAAAAGGCTACGATGACCAGCGGTAGTTTCAGATGTTGCGGTCCGGTGGGCAGAATGTCGGCCCCGGCCAGCATGTTGGCAAGGCTGGATTTCCCAGCCCCAAATTCCCCTGCGAAACCGATATTGACCGCGTTGGACAGCTGTTCAGCATGGGCGAGGGCGCGCGTGCGCATCTCTTCCATTGCCGGGTCGGCTGTCAGGTCTTCGGTCGCGGTCAGAAAGCGTTCAAGTTGTCTTACTTCCTGGTCGGTTCCGGGGAAATCTATCATTCCGCAGCCTCTGCTAATCTTTTGTCTACGTAATCCGCGCTGTATACGGCGCTCAGTTCATCCGTTATGCGCTGTGCCTGGTCATAAGCGGTTTGGGCCTCGGCACGGGCGTTTGTTTCACTGCTGCCAGAACGGTGTTCCAGATGTCCGGCCAGCAACGCCATGTAGTGGTCCAGAACGGTGTTCAGACGCTCCAACAGATCGCCACGAGCGGTATCCACCAGATCGTCTCCGATCATCTCGAACTCTTGAACGATCATCCGTTCGGCGCGCGCAACTACACTTTTACGCGAAATCAGTCGCGACAGCCAGTTAACCCGCAATTCAACGGTGATGCCCCGTGTCAGGGCCGTGGTATCCGGCCGAAACCAGCGCACGGCACTGGTATTCATCCGGTTGTCGGTCGGGTCCTGCCAGCCGGGCAGGGCGCGCAGGGCGGCGTTGCTTTGCATGTCGATGGCATAAAGCTCGCTCAGCATCCGCTGACGGACAACCTGCGTGGCACCCTGAACAAGCTCGCGCATGCGATCACGCAATGGGGTAAAGTTCAGCTCGGTCTCGCCGCCTTTGGCCAACAGCGGGGAATCCCCGTTCGGGCCCCGCACCACCGCCGAGACAGCCTCGGCCACGGTGTCGTCCATAACACCGCGCAAATTGGCCAGTACATCGTCCATGTCGCTGACAATATCTGTCGTTTTCTGAGTGACCAGATCACGCAGCTCTGCCAGCGTTTTGTCATTTTCGTCAGCGTTCCCGGCGTCCGGGCTGATTTCATCTTCGATCACACGCAGATGCGCTTTGGAGCGTTCAAGTTCGCCTTGGGCGAAACTGTTCAGGTGCTGCCACGCCATGCGCAAATGTTCTTCGCGTGGGCCCTCGGTCAAGGCGCGAGTGACATGTTTGCGCAGGTCCGGCAGACCCGAGGCGATCATCGCGGCAAACCGCAAAACGCCTTCGCGGCTAATCGGGCCGGGGCCCTGTTTGATCTCTTCCACCCCGTCCAGATACTGTTTCATCTGTTCAGGATGCGCGCGCAGCCATGCCAGAACGTGGTCATGATCCACGCCGGTGTCATCCCCGGTCAATGCGTAATGTGCCCATTGGGCACTGCCCATCAGGACATCAATGTCCGAGTTTCCAAGCGCCTGTTCCAGGCCTTCCATGACATCGGCCCGCACCTTACCCGCATCCTCGGCACCACCGCCAAGCTCATCAACTCGGTTGATGAAGACAACGATTTGACCCAGTTCCAGCGCCTGCATAAGACGGAACAGTTTCAGATCGGCCCGTGACAGCGCCTGATGCGCCGAAAGGACCACGACAAAGAAATCGGATTCCCTTAGATATTGCCGCGAGATTTCCTCTCGGATCAGCAGCGGGTCATTGACACCCGGCGTATCCGTGACGGTCAGCGGAAAAGGGAAATGGCCAATGTCGAAATAGACCTCGGCCTTGCGGGTGATATCGCTGTACAGACCCCGATCCGAGCCCGGATCATACGTTCCTTCATCGGTGGGATCATCGCCTGCGCAGACGTAGCGTGCCAGATCGTCTGTGGTCAGGCTGTCCAGATCATGGTGCTGACCCAGCAGGTGCTTATAGCTTTCGCCCAGACGCAGTTTGGCGCGGGTCTTCATCGCTTCGACCTGCTCTTCGATCATCTCGCGCTTATAGCTGTCCTCGTCATCGGGGAACATGTTGCGCAGTTCTTCACCCTCGGCAATCAGCGATTCCCACTGGCGATTGTCGAAAAAGTGGAACTCGGCCCCTTGGGTCCGGCCCGAGGGGTGCCCAAAGTGCATGTCGGTAATCACTGTTGTCCACGGGTTCACATCTGAGGGCAGGTATTCAGCCTGACCGGTAAACCCATTGATCAACCGGGACTTGCCCGCCTTGATCTGCCCAACAAAAGCGATCGATGGCTTCAGATTTGAAAGATCACCTACAATGCGCGAAATGAACTGACGAGTCTCATCGTTGCTGGAACCGTTCATGTCTTCGGCAATGCGAATTAACTCGCGACGATTGTTTTCACTCATAAACTTTACCCTGGTAACTTATAAACACGATTTGAATTCTTCGAAAAATTGAACTTTAGCGCCGGTCTCATTCGTCCGGCCTCGTTAGTGTTGCCCACAGATTGACTACGGCGCCCAGTTTACGAGCTTGGTGCACCGCCATTGCAAACTGTTCGTTGTCGCGCAGGATGGCCAACCCGGCTCCTTTGCCACCAGAAGGGCGCATGACGATCAGCTGCGGCAAATCCAAATTTGATGCGTCCGCAGACCAACCGGAAAGGTCGCGCGCAAACTGGCTGAGCAATTCCTGGTCCGGGTGTAGCGGTTGGGCCTGGCCACACGTGCCCTCTGCGCGAAGTTCCGCACCGTCTTTCGCCTGGGCCAGCACGCGGCCTTGCGCAAATCGGTCGGCACCTTCGAAGAAACGACTTGCAAGTCCGTCAAGTAAGGGTTCGGCTGTCACCTCATCCTCAGCAGACTCGGCATTGGCAACAATGGAAATGACGGGCTCTGCCGTCAGTTCAATGCCTTCGCACGCGACCTCAATCTCGCTGAACGTAATGCCGACATCGTCCGCCTCCAGGGCGGTGTCGGGCTGCAAGGAAACCAGCTCCAGCGGCGCCGTAGCAGAGGCGATATCTGACACCAATCCAGCCAGTTTGGCGGCAAGATCTTCTCTGGATTCAGTTTCGAAGTCCGGTGCGATGCCAGCGTGCACCCGAAACACATCCGTGACCCGAGAGCTGTTGACTTCAATCGCTAGGCAAACCCCGTTGGCGGCCGTAAATTCCAAGCGGCGCGGAAGGATGGTACCCCGTATGATATTCAGCACTTTGTCGCGCCGCTCCTGAGCAGTATCGCCGGGTATAGTAACCGCCGGGTTAAGACGAGCCACTGCCGAACGCCCGATGTCATCGAGCATTTCGAGTATGTCTGTGTCCATCATGCCGTGACCCCCTCTGGTCCCGTCTAAACTGCGGCCGCAACCGGCCCCAGACTGAGATGCGATTTTGTCAGTGCCAACCCAACATTGGCGCTGCTGTTGCAGATGTAGCAGACCACATGATCAGGATACTCCCGGGTCCGCAAAAAGATGTTCAACCGGTCATTCGAAAATACCGCGATTTCCCCAAATCCCGGGTATTCCGCCTCTTCAGCGTCAGAGCTGCGTAACAAATCCTCGAACGCTTTCACGCCGCGGCCCTGAAACAGGTTAGCCACGGCAATGGCCAGACTGTCCAGCGCATCGGCAGCATCAGGATCAGAGGTGTTGGTCCCCAGCAACATCCCCGTTTCCATATCGACATACCCGGCTGCAATACAGTCGGGTATGGTCGCTATCGCGTTGTTCAATGCTGTTTCGATAGACATCGTTTCTACCTGAACTTCCTTTTACGACACATGCCATTCCGCCCCGCCACCGTCAGGAGCTTTGGGAACCGGACGGGCCGATCCTTTTGTTTTACGCGCGATATGTTCAGCTGCAATTACATCGAATTCTTCGAGAAATGCCTTGAACACCTTTTTCAGACCTTCTGCGTCCTGTGGCAAATCCTCATCTTCGGTAATCTCACGCCACATGGACGCGGCGCTAAGCGGTGCGCCGGCTGGTACATTCAGCAAATCCTCAAGCGCGTCATCCTTTCTGCCGGCTGCAACGGGTGCATCGGGGGCTGTTCCATTGGACAAAGGAACCACTTGCATGTCCATCAGGCCCTGGGATTCCGGCTCGGGTTCGAATTCGTCCTCTGAGTTTTTCGATTGCTCCGCCAGAAGGGCACTGATCGAAGATACAGAGGTTTCCGCCTGCAGTTCGTCTTGCTGATCCGTGGGCGCTTCATCCTGTTCGGGTGCGTTGCCCAACTTGTCCTCCAGCGAGGCCATGAAGTTATCCGCCTGTGCGGTCTCTTCCAGAGGCTGATCCGCCTCTTCTTCCGACAGAAGATTGAGACCGTCATCCAGGTCATCTTCGTCCAACTCGTCAATATCCAGAAGGTCGAACTCGTCCTCGTCCTTCATCGTATCCGTATGCCCGGTCAGGTTCAGAGGCTGACTGTCCGCCTCCCGAAAGAACGAGCGCAGGTCATCCTCATCGACTTCGACAACCGGTTCAGGAGCTTGTGTCTTTGCCGTCATCTCGGCGCGTAGACGGTCAGCTTCTTCCGCGTCGATCCGTTCAGCGCGGTCGGTGTCTTCGGTGCGGCGTTCCACACGCGAGGGACGCACTGGAAAACTGGTAACCACTTCGTTATCAGCGTCGATATCTGCAACTGGGTTCACAAGTTTCAGCGGCGCAGGCTCTTCTGCGCCTTCAGATTTCCGCTGGGGTCGTATCGGCTGAACACGCGGTCCTCCGGCCAGGCTGTTGTCTATCTGATATCGCGACAACTGATCGGCACGGTTGTCCATGATCTGTTCTGTGATCTCAAGGAAGCTGTCGACCATCTTCCCGCCACCGCTACGCGCCCACAGCTCGGTATCGCCGCTTTTGTCGCGCGCGGTGATTGCATCGCGCGCCGAAAAGAGGATCGAGCGGTTGAACAGATGTCCTGCTTCGCGGTTCACCCGTCGCAGCACTTTCTGACGATCTTTTGCGCCCAAAACATCAGCACGGGTCACCAGCAACAATGAGTTATGCTGCAAGCGTTCCGGCAGCGACACCCAAGTCGCCCGCTCTGTCTCACGCCAGGCCTGGGTCGCATGAGTACACCACAACACGCCATTGGCCTGCCCAACGGCGCGGCGCCAGACATCATTGGAAATCTTCGGATCCGAGATGCCTGGGGTGTCGATCAGATCGACAGCTTCCAAAATGTCGGATTCCAGGAAAATGCGCACAAACTGGACGTCGTTGACACCCACGCCCTCCAGTTGGTCCAGCGTGATATCTTCGCGGCTACCATCGTGGCGCTGTACGTAAGCCGACTGTTTGCCCCAGCTGAACCAAACCGGTGGCAGCTGTGTCGCTGTCACCTGCGTTGGCAGCGCCTGAGAGCGCAGCAGAAAGTTCATCAGTGTCGATTTCCCGGCACTGAATTCGCCCATGAGCGCAAAAACGGGTTTCCGGCGAGACCACTTCTCGATGCGTTCCCATGCCTTAGGAGAGACGAAGCGGGTTTGTATATCTTTTGCCATGTCGCTACTTATGCTGCCTCGTTACTAAGATCTTTCAGGATGTCGCCCAGAATGTCGTCACGCGACTTTTTGGGTGCCATGCCTGCCATCAGGGCGGCCTGGTTCGGGTCCTGTTCGGCCGAGGCCGAGATGTTCAGCAGGGTTTCCTTCTGCTCGCGCAGGAAGTCTGCCAAACCAGCCCGGACATTTTCCAGTACCGCCGCGATTTGATTTTCCTCGATGTCTTTGGTGATCGAGTTTGCCTCAGACGCAATCAAGCGTGTGTAGTCCGCGGCATAAGCCTCGAACCCTTTGCGCTTTTGCCACCAGCGCCGCCACCACGTGCTTTGCAAATCCAGCGCAATTGTGCGACCGATGCCCAATGGGGGCGGGACACGCGGCACAATGGGCGCTTCGATGCTGAATTCACCCAGGTGGTTACCCAACAGCTTTTGATACAGCGCTTCGACATCTGCCGCAGCAGCGTTATACAACGCGCCAGCCTCTTTACGCATTGCACGGGCAAAGCTGAAATAGGCCGCCTTTTGCAAGGTACGAAGTCCGGCCGGGTCGTATTGCCATGTGCCTTGCTCGCCATTCTGTTCAAGATGCGCAATCAGCGAATCCGTCGCGCGTTTGACAAAGTTGGTCTCGGCCGAATTCAAACGTTCCAGCACTTTTTCACGCAGCGAAGTGGTCAGTTCCGCCGCCTTCTTTTCGTATTCGTCAGAGACCCTGGCAATGGCCTCTTCTGCGGAAACACCGTCCAGATCGCGGACAACACCACCCCCTTCGGACAGGGTTTTAGCAACCGCAGTTGCGCGAATCTGACTGGCAATGTTTCGGGCCCGGTGGCGCACCTTGTCCAACAGGCGCGTTCCCGCGCCCTCGGCAATGCGTTCATTCATGGCAAGCAGCAAGTCCGGCAGACCGGACAGTGCCCAGATTTTATCAAGCGACGGGGCCTGATCGCCAAACCCTGCGGCCAGATAAAATGTGTTCAGCGCCTGGCGCGACTCTTCAGTCAGGATGTCGGGATTGCCGGTCAGGGCGGCCTCGGCCCACAATGCGCTGCCAAACACCACACTTGTGTTGGTGTCGATGTTGTTCTGTTTCAGAGTGTCCTGAATCCGGTCGCGGATTTCGGGAACCTGACTGACCGGATCAGCCAATTCGTCGATCCGGTTCACAAAAAGAATGATCTGACGGTTTTCGAACTGCGCGATGATCCGCATCAGCGCCATATCCATGGTCGTCAGGGCCTGGCTGGCCGCCAGCACAACCACACAGACTTCGGACCCGCGCAGGCTGCGAAGGGTGATCTGCTCGCGCACCATGAAAGTGTCGTTGACGCCAGGCGTATCGCACAGCTTCAGCGAGATCGGATATTGCGGAATGTCCATAAACAATTCGGCAGATTTGGTAACATCCGCAAATCGACCGGTTTTCGGGTTGATATCAGGGTCATCTTCGTCGCCAAGGCAGACATAGCGTTGGATCAGTTCGTCATCGAAATAGTCATACTGATGGCTCTGGCCTAGAATCAGGTCGAAATGTTGGCCCAGCCGAGCCTCGGACTTGTTCTTCATCTCGCCAATCTGTCGGCGGATATCGTCCATCTCGTCATCTGCACCGGCGCGGTTGGCCAGCTCACCCAAACGGCCGCCGCCGACCATCAGGTTGTCCCATTCTTCCTGTTCGAAGAAGGTAAATTTGGAGCGTGTATCGCCTTCGGTGCGGGTATTGATGTTCAGCGTGGTCACTACCGAAGTCCACGGGTTCACATCCGAGGGCAGCAGAGCAGGGCGCCCGGCCAGGATGTTCACGATCGAAGATTTACCGGCCTTGACTTGCCCGACCAGCGTGATGCTGGCCGTGAAATTCTCCATCCGCGTCTTGAGCGTCGCAAGCCGCGCCGAGGACCGCGCATCCGCCACCTCTGTCAGTTGGTCAATCTGTGTGGACAGCGATGCAATGGCCGAGGTCATCGGTGCCAGTGCTTCGTTGCCTACGGACAGAAGATGGTCGTTGCGGGCCATGGTTAGCCTCCGGTTCCAGTAGCAGCGATGTGGGGTTGGATCTGACTGTCCGGGGTGCTGGTCAGGATATCAATGCGGGCAATCAGGTTCAGCGCGTTGCCAAGAATGGCAGCTTCGGCCCCCGGTGAAAGGTCATCATAGGCCTGGGAATCTGCAAGGACTTCGATTGAGCTGAAATGCTCGCTGTTCTCAAGGCAGGCAACACTGCGCCCGGTTGGAAACCCATCGGATTTCGTTTCAGGCAATGGCATGCGCGAGTTCGCAAGCAGATAGTGCCCCCCGGAACGGGTGCGAAGTGAAACGCCAAAGCCTGTATTCGGATGGTTCCGATTCAAGGACTTCAGTTCACCAAGAAAACTTTCACGGGCAAGACCAAGTGCGTCTTGCTCTGCAGCAGCGGAGTTCATCATATTGGTCACGGTTCAGACCCTTGTTCTGGAGTTGAGCAAAAAAACTCGTACGGTGCCCGGAAGCAAAAAGACTCATTAACTCCTTGCGCCTATCAACTACTGGCAAGGCGGTGTTATTTTGACGCGAATAAGATTTTTTGGCGTTTGGAATGTGGCGCAATTGTGGTCCCCATCCCTCAACTCCTTGCAACCTTTGGCAGTATGTCAGAGTTCCCGACCCGGAAACGCCCGCACGGTATAGCGGCACTGGCGGTCGTTGAGTGCGCGCTTTCTTGAATAAACTTTCCTGTCTAACTCTTTATTTTATTTAGTTTTTTAAAAAACCTGTGTGTAATCATACACCCAACAACGCCCGATCAATCAAGCCGTACATCGAGCGGGATGCCCTCGTAAAATTCCCCTCAGTATGACAAGCAACTCAACGTATAGGTATCTTTAAAAGGCACATCTTTTTAATGTTCACGATATAGATACAATAAAATCGAACAATTCGAGTATTTTGACACAAGATCCAACCTACTTCTGTATCCAAAGAACCCGGGTTTGCAATTCACGTTGGCTTTGCGCCCTTGTCCGTTCGTGGCGGCCAGGTACCCTAACGCATCCACGCGCCGCATATGGCGGCGCTGCTCTTGTATCTGGTACGTGTTCAATAATCTTTGCCGAGCCGCGATTTTCCCCCTCGCGCTTGGCGGCAAGCTTTGCTATTGAGCGCGTCAATCCGGCTGACCTGACCGGTGATGCGGGTGTGGCGAAATTGGTAGACGCACCAGATTTAGGTTCTGGCGCCGCAAGGCGTGGGGGTTCAAGTCCCTCCACCCGCACCAAAAACAATCAAAACTCTCTACCTTTGAAAAATTCAGCGTTTCAAAGTTGACCTTAACCCCAATTCAGGGGCCAACCTAAAAATCGTGATTACCCGCGTTGGACGGCTGGAGTTATCAAATCGAAAGTCAGATCATAATTTCGTACAAAGGCGTGCACTAACTTTGGTATGGCTGTTACGACCGGCATAGGCGCAACCTTGCTTGCTCTGTTTCTGATCGGGTCCCGCGGATTTTATTTGTCGATAGGAGACTCGCCGCTGTTTCGCTTGCGGTCCGGGCTTTTTACTAAGCTAAACCAAGATCATTCGATGGCACCGCAAATAGACATGATGGCCAAATTGGGTATCCTGAGTGCAGAAGAGGCCCCGCGATCACGTTGACAGAAACGTTCTTACATCCGTGGTAATGGGTAAAGAGATCCCCAAAACAGACTGTCCCGAGGACCCTTTGCAACTTGAAGCGGGTGATATCCTTATCGCCGCCACCGATGGGCTTCAATTTCTCAGAAACGAACAGATCCGGGATTTAATTCACAGCAATCGTTTCCGATCAGCTGCCGTTATTGCTCAAAGACTGATTAAAAAGCTCGACGCTTTACACGCACCTGAACAAGACAATTATGCTTTGTCCGTAATAAGGGTCACATCATGACAGTACACGCCCTGTCGCGATTAACGGCGGGCCTAGCGCGAAGTGACGTGCCGGAACCTACCACTCACCGGTCTTGGAATGACGCGGAACCAAACGTATCAATACCTTACCCGATACAGCGAGAGCGTCTCTGACCGCGCTGGGATTTTTCGGCCACGGGAGGAACAAGATGCAGTTTGACTACGTGATTGTTGGCGGAGGATCGGCTGGATGTGTGTTGGCCAGTCGGTTGACAGAGGATCCCGCGGTGACCGTATGTCTGCTGGAAGCTGGCGGTGGTGGAAACAGCCTTTTGGTTCGGATGCCGGCCGCCGTTGTTGCAATGCTGCCAGGCAAGCCGTTCAAATTAAACAACTGGGCCTTCGAAACTGTTGCGCAGACCGGTTTGAACGGGCGGAAGGGGTACCAGCCCCGTGGCAAGGCTCTGGGCGGTTCCAGCGCGATAAACGCCATGCTTTACGTGCGCGGCCAGCGTCAGGATTATGACTCATGGGCCGATCTGGGGTGCGACGGCTGGGATTGGGATAGCGTACTGCCCTTTTTCAAGAAGTCAGAAAACCACGAAGGCGGCGGTGACGACCTGCGCGGTGGAAACGGCCCTTTGCAGGTTTCGAACCAAAAGGAACCCCGGCAGATCACTAGGGATTTTGTCGAGGCAGCAAAGCAACTGCAGATACGGGAAACGCAGGATTTCAACCGCGGCGACAACGAAGGGGTTGGGCTTTACCAAGTCACACAGTTCCATGATCCTGCCAAAAACGGCGAGCGCTGCTCGGCAGCCGCCGCCTATCTGTTCCCGGTCCTGGACCGCCCCAATCTGACTGTGATCACACATGCCCACGCCAACGGGCTGACATTTGACGGCAACCGGGCCACCGGCGTGACCTACAAGGAAAAACGCAAAGAGCAGACCGTTAACGCAAAGCGCGAGGTCCTTCTTTCCGCCGGATCACTGAAGTCGCCCCAACTGTTGCAGCTGTCGGGCATTGGCGATCCCAAAGACTTGGAAAAGCACGGAATTCCAGTGCGCCACGCCCTTCTGGGCGTGGGAAAAAACCTGCAGGACCACGTAGACTTTACCCTTGCGTACAAGACCCGCGATACCGACACATTCGGTATCGGCCTTGTTGGGGGGATCAAACTGTTGGGTCACCTCAACCGGTGGCGCAAGACCGGCGCATCCATGGCCTCAACCTGTTTTGCCGAGGGCGCAGCGTTCTTGAAAACCTCTCCTGATTTGGAGCGGCCGGATGTTCAGCTGCACTTTGCCATTGCGATGGTGGACAATCATTCGCGCAAGCTGCATTACGGGTATGGCTTCAGTTGCCATGTTTGCAAGCTACGACCGGAAAGCCGCGGCACGGTGACCCTGAACAGCGCTAATCCTTTTGATACGCCCGCCATCGACCCCGCCTTCCTCACAGACCCGCGCGATCTGGACACGATGATCAAAGGGACAAAGCTGATGCGTGAGATCTTGCAGGCTCCTGCGCTGGAAAAGTATCGCAAGTCGGAAATGTTTGGAACCGACAGCGCCAAGACAGATGCGGATTGGGAACAGCATATCCGCGCGCGGGCCGACACAATCTACCACCCGGTTGGCACGTGCAAAATGGGCATCGACGACATGGCTGTTGTCGATCCCCAGTTGCGCGTACGCGGCATCGAAGGTTTGCGGGTTGTGGATGCGTCAATCATGCCGAACCTGATTTCCGGCAACACCAATGCACCGACCATGATGATTGCAGAGAAAGCAGCAGACATGATCAAGGCGGGTGTTTGACGTAATCAGCTTGGGCTTTAAACCGACCGGTACAAAAAATCTCAACCACTGTCTGAAACGTTGGGGCGGCTTTTCCCTGTTTAACAAAGACGCCTTTAGCGCATTGTTTTATTGGTCGGAGTGAGAGGATTCGAACCTCCGACCCCTGCCTCCCGAAGACAGTGCTCTACCAGGCTGAGCTACACTCCGACCGTGGCGCGTGATTTATACCCCGATATTTGGATGTGCAAGGGGGATTTTGTTGACCCTATCGAGAATTGGCAGGGTCCTTGAGGGGCAGGAAATCGCCACACAATAAAGTCACGGCAGGGGGTTCGTTTTGTATAGTCGGACCTTGGTACCGCCGTGGTCGACCACGGGGCCGTTGGGCAAAAATGGTAGGCGCGTCGCGCGGGCCAGCGATTGGTTGCTGGTTACGATGCCCACCCGCCAGCCTGAAAATCGTGTCATTAGAACTTTGCCAAAGCTGCCGTACAGGGATCGCAGACGCTTTTCGTCTCCGATTCTTGCACCGTAGGGTGGATTGGTGATGACAATTCCGGCGGGACCTGCCGGTGGCTTTATGTCACTTATTGATCGGCACTGAAATCTCGTGGAGGCCGCCACACCAGCGCGGTCGGCGTTGGTGGTTGCCGCATCAATTGCACCGGCGTTCCGGTCCGACCCATAAAACTGCGGTGCGGTATCTTGTTGCCCCTCGTGCTGACGCATTTCGTCCCACGCCTGCGCATCGAAACGGTGCAGGTCTTCAAAGGCAAACTGGCGCGAGCGACCGGGATAAATCCCGGCGGCAATCTCTGCGGCCTCAATGATGAACGTGCCCGATCCACACATGGGGTCCAGGACCGGATCGGTCCCGTCAAATCCGCATTCACGCAGGAACATGGCTGCCATCGTCTCTCGCATGGGGGCTTTGGCAACGGCTGGTTTATGGCCGCGCTTGTGCAGGGGCTCACCAGAGGTGTCGATGGAAAAGGTGCAGATGTCTTTTTCGATCCGCAAAAGCACGCGCACCGCTGCGTCAGAGGAGATCGGTGCGCCCAGCGTTTCCGAGATTGCCCGTTCCACCCGCTGCCGCGCGGCCCCCGCGTGGTAGATTCGGGATTTGCGACTTGTCACCTCGATCTTGACCGGAACATCCGACCGCAGAAAATCGGACCACGGAAACTTGCGTGCCCGTTTGTCCAACTGGGCCAGGTGAACCGCCGGAAAATTGCCGATCCGCACCAAGACCTTGTTGGCACCCCGCAAACACAGATTGGCGCGCCAAACCTCAGACCAATTTCCGCGGCAGCTTACGCCACCGGGCAGGATAATTGCGCCAGCGAATCCTTTTTCGACGGCTTCGGCATGCAGGGGGGTTTCTAGACCAGGTGTTGCCACCAGGAATATCTCTAGGTCATTGCTTGGTTCCATGTCCGGTCCATACACCGGAAGCGAATTGGACGCGACATGCAATTTATGACGGGTAAATCGCTGCCACCTGATGGGAAAGTGAGAATTTGCTGACAGAATTTGCGGTAACAGGTTTGCGTTTGGACCGAACCCCGCGTAAAGGGTCCGTGATCGGAACGAAGCTTGGATCGGGAACAGGGTTTCTTTGCCTTTTCTTGATCTCAAGCTCCCACATTCGCACCGTTTTGTGCCAATATGCCAGGGCCGGAACGATGTGGTGCAGGAAAGAGGCTTGGAAGACCGTAGCGACATGCAAACTTTCAATCTGAAAAAAGGGCTGGAATTGCCGGTGCAGGGTGCCCCGGATCAAACTATCCAGCCGGGTCCTGAATTTTCTTCAGTCGGGGTTTTGGGGGCTGACTATCTGGGCCTCAAACCACGTGTGCTGGTTCAGGAAGGGGACGAGGTTCAACGCGGCACACCGTTGTTCTGCAACAAGGATGTGCCCGAGGCAATGATAGTTGCCCCGCTCAGCGGTAAGGTCATAGCCATCAATCGCGGCGCACGCCGTGTGCTGCAAAGCGTCGTGATTGACGTCACAAATGCCAATGACACCGGGATTGATTTCTCGGGCACAGGCGACGCAAACAGTGCCGAGGGTGTAACCGCCAAGCTTTGTGCCGCCGGGTTGTGGACCGCGTTTCGCACGCGGCCCTATTCCAAAATGCCTTCGCCGGGCTCTAAGCCTGCCGCGATTTTCGTGACCGCAATAGAGAGTGAGCCGCTGGCAGGTGATGCCAGTGCGATCATCAGCGACGCCAGCGACGCCTTTGCAACCGGTCTTGCGGCGATTGCCCATCTGACGGAAGGCAAGACCTATCTATGCCACAAAGACGGCGACACGGTTCCAGGTACGGATCTGCCGGGCATTGAGGCCGCCGCATTCTCGGGTCCGCATCCGGCGGGTCTGGCTGGGACGCATATCCATTTCCTTGAACCGCTGGCGGGAGACAAACAGGTCTGGACCATCGGGTATCAGGATGTCATTGCCATTGGCCGGCTGATGCAAACCGGTCATCTGGACCCCAACATCGTCATCGCACTGACCGGCCCCGGCGCACGTCAGCCGCGGCTGATCCGCACCGTCATGGGCGCCTCGACCGAGGATTTGACCCGGGACGAAGTGAATGTCGACGGATCTGCCCGGATCATTTCCGGATCGATCCTGTCCGGGCAGCACGCCGAAGGGCCGAACGCCTATCTGGGCCGTTTCGCGCGCCAGATCACCATTATCCGAGAGGATAGCGACCAGATCCCAATGGGTTGGATTCGCCCGATGTCGTCGAAATTTGCCGTGCAACCGGTGCTTGGCTCGGCTTTTGCCAAAAAGTTGTATGCGTTCACCAGCAACCTGAATGGTGGTCGTCGTGCGATGGTGCCCACAGGTACATTCGAAGAGCTGATGCCGCAGGACTACCTGCCCACACAGTTGCTGCGCGCGCTGCTGGTGATGGACACCGATACCGCACAGGCGCTGGGTGCGCTGGAACTGGACGAAGAGGATCTGGGCCTTGTCGGCTTTTCCTGCCCGGCGAAATATGAATACGGGCTGGCGCTGCGCGACTGTCTGTCCAAAATTGAAAAGGAGGGCTGAGCCGAATGGGTTTGCGCAGCTTCTTTGATCGGATTGAGCCGAACTTTACCAAGGGCGGCAAGTACGAAAAGCTTTTCCCCATCTACGAGATGGTGGAAAGCTTTATCTACACTCCGAAAACCGTCACCTCCGTTGCCCCACACGCACGGTCTTATGTGGATATGAAGCGGATCATGACCTATGTCGTGATCGCTACGATCCCCTGTATTCTTTGGGGGATGTGGAACACCGGATATCAGGCGAATTCTGCTATAGCCACACTGGGCCCGGACGCGGCGACAGGCTGGCGGATTGCAGTGTTGCAGATGTTTGGCATTTCTCTGGACCCGTCCAGCCTTATGGCCAACGTGTTTCACGGGATGCTGTATTTCCTGCCGATCTACATCGTCACTTTGGTGGCCGGCGGTATATTCGAGGTGATCTTCGCCACCGTACGCGGCCATGAGGTGAACGAGGGGTTCCTTGTTACGTCAATGCTTTACACGCTGATCCTGCCTGCAACAACACCGCTGTGGCAGGTCGCTTTGGGCATCATCTTTGGCGTTGTTATCGGTAAAGAGGTGTTTGGCGGCACTGGCAAGAACTTCCTCAACCCCGCTCTGGTGGGACGGGCGTTTTTGTATTTTGCCTACCCGGCGCAGATGTCCGGAGACGCGGTCTGGACCCCGGTTGACGGGTTTTCGGGCGCCACCGCGCTGGCCGTGACCGCCGCGGATGGCGTGCAGGCTTTGGCCGCTGACGGGATCACCTGGTCCAGCGCGTTCCTCGGTCAGATCCAGGGTAGCTTTGGGGAGACGTCGACGCTGGCTTGTATGATCGGTCTTGCCTTCCTGTTGATGACCAAGATTGCCAATTATCGCCTTATTGTGGGCTGTCTGGCGGGAACCATTGGCTTTACTCTGCTATTGAACCTGATCGGGTCGGACACCAACCCGATGTTTGCGATGCCCTGGTATTGGCACTTTGTGCTGGGCGGGTATGCGTTTGGTCTGGCCTTCATGGTGACCGAGCCGGTCTCGGCCAGCCATACCAATGTTGGCCGTTATATCTATGGCGCGTTGATTGGTGTCATGGTTGTGATGATCCGGGTGATAAACCCGGCCTTCCCCGAAGGCATGATGCTGGCCATCTTGTTCGGCAACGTCTTTGCACCGCTGATCGACCACTTCGTCGTTCAGGCCAACATCAAACGGAGGGCGCGTCGCCATGTCTGATACGCAATCCCCGGAACCAAAGGGCGCCATCGCCAAGTTTCTGGCAGCCTCGCCAGATTCAGTCGGAAAAACAATCTTTGTCGCCGTCGCTGTGTGTCTGGTTGCCTCGATGGTTGTATCCGCAGCAGCCGTTAGCCTGCGTCCGGTCCAGGAAGCAAACCAGTTGAAGGACAAGCAGGTCAATGTTCTGCAGGTTGCTGGTGTCTACGAGCCCGGCATCGACGTGACCGAAGCCTTCGCGGCCTTTGAGCCGCACGTACTTGAACTGGCAACCGGCGCCTTTGTCGATGATCAGTTCGACCCGGCCACTTTTGACGATCAGGCTGCTGCCAGCGACCCGGATCTGAGTGTTGCATTGGATGACGATCCCGCAGGGATTGGACGCAAGTCGAAGTATCGCGTGATCTACTTGCTGCGAGACGACGCAGAAGGTTTGGACAAAGTGATCCTGCCCCTGCATGGCTATGGGCTGTGGTCCACGCTTTATGGCTTTATCGCGTTGGAGAACAACGGCAACGATATCTACGGCCTGCAATTCTATCAACATGGTGAAACCCCCGGCCTTGGCGCGGAAGTGGACAACCCGCGCTGGAAATCGCTGTGGAATGGTAAAAAGCTGCGCGACGATGCCGGCGATCTTCAGATCACCGTGTCCAAATCTCAAACCGCTGCCGGGCCGGATTTTTATGTCGATGCGCTGGCCGGGGCCACGCTGACTTCAGTTGGTGTCGATAACCTGGTGAAATTCTGGATGGGCGATGCGGGCTATGGTCCCTTCCTGGCCAAACTGCAAGCAGGAGAGTTCTGATGTCTCAGACCAAGAAAGAGATGCTGGTCGACCCGCTTGTCGACAACAATCCGATCACGCTGCAGGTGCTGGGCATCTGTTCGGCACTGGCGGTGACCTCGTCGCTGCAGGTGTCTTTTGTGATGGCCCTGGCGGTCACCTTTGTGACGTCGTTCTCGTCCTTTTTCATCTCGTGCCTGCGCAACCAAATCCCCGGCTCGATCCGGATCATCGTGCAGATGGTGATCATCGCTTCGCTGGTGATCCTGGTGGATCAGGTGCTAAAGGCCTACGCCTTCGAGATCTCTAAAACCCTGTCAGTTTTTGTCGGGCTGATCATCACCAACTGTATCGTGATGGGCCGCGCCGAAGCGTTTGCGATGAAGAACCCACCTGTCGCCTCTTTCATTGACGGGCTGGGCAACGGCATGGGCTATGGCCTGATCCTGTTGCTGGTCGGCTTCATTCGCGAGCTGTTCGGTGCCGGGTCACTGTTCGGTGTCACCATTCTGGAGACCGTCAACAACGGCGGCTGGTACGTGCCCAACGGTATGCTGCTACTGCCGCCTTCGGCATTCTTCATCATCGGTCTGATCATCTGGGCCTTCCGGACATGGAAGCCAAACCAGGTCGAAGAACGTGAATACAAAATCCAGCAGGTAGAGGCGCACTGATGGAAGGGCTTATCTCTCTGGCCGTAAAGGCCATCTTTGTCGAAAACCTGGCGCTCAGCTTCTTTTTGGGGATGTGTACGTTCATCGCCGTGTCCAAGAAGATTTCCACTGCGCTGGGGCTGGGCATTTCGGTGATGGTTGTTCAGGCGATCACTGTTCCCGCGAACAACCTGTTGCTGACCTATCTGCTTAAGCCGGGCGCGCTGGCCTGGGCTGGGTTTCCGGATGTGGACCTGACCTTCCTTGGGTTGATTTCGTATATCGGTGTGATTGCGGCCATGGTGCAGATTCTTGAGATGATCCTGGATAAGTACTTCCCACCGCTTTACAACGCTTTGGGGATATTCCTGCCGCTGATCACGGTGAACTGCGCCATCCTGGGCGGTTCGCTGTTCATGGTAGAGCGGGACTACAACTTTGCCGAAGCGACAACCTACGGCTTGTCCTCCGGTTTTGGCTGGGCACTGGCGATCACTGCAATGGCAGGCGTTCGCGAAAAGCTGAAATATTCGGATATCCCCGACGGCCTGCAGGGTCTGGGTATCACCTTCATCACCGCAGGACTGATGGCGATGGCCTTCATGTCCTTCTCGGGCGTCAAACTGTAAGGAGGGGCGAATGGAAACTTTCAGCTTAGGCGTCGTCCTTTTCACCCTGATTGTTCTGGGTCTGGTTGGGATCATCATGGCCGCGCGTTCGCGGCTGGTGTCGACGGGCAACGTCAACATCACCATCAATGGCGAAAAAACCGTGTCGGTTCCGGCAGGCGGCAAATTGCTGCAAACGCTGGCGGCTGAAAAGCTGTTCGTGCCGTCCGCATGCGGCGGC
The DNA here is from genome assembly GCF_042768335.1 of Ruegeria meonggei. NCBI lineage: Bacteria > Pseudomonadati > Pseudomonadota > Alphaproteobacteria > Rhodobacterales > Roseobacteraceae > Ruegeria > Ruegeria meonggei. Next base: position 210,546 of record NZ_JAXHBT010000002.1, read on the forward strand.
GGCGGCACCTGCGCACAATGCCGGGTGCGGGTGCATTCGGGCGGCGGGTCAATCCTGCCGACCGAGGAAAGTCACATCACCAAGCGCGAAGCTGCCTGCGGCGACCGCCTGTCCTGTCAGGTGGCCGTCAAACAGGACATGAATATCGAAGTTCCCGAAGAGGTCTTTGGTGTCAAAAAATGGGAATGTACGGTGCGTTCGAACGAGAACGTGGCAACCTTTATCAAGGCCCTTACACTGGACTTGCCCGAAGGCGAGGATGTGAATTTCCGCGCCGGTGGTTATATCCAGATCGAAGCACCAGCGCACCAATTGGCCTACACCGATTTTGATGTCGAAGAGGAGTACCGCGAAGATTGGGATAGGTTCAATCTGTGGCAGTACAAGTCCGTTGTGAACGAACCCATCGAGCGCGCCTATTCGATGGCGAACTATCCGGATGAACGTGGCATGATCATGCTCAACGTTCGCGTGGCTTCTCCTCCTCCGGGGTCCGAAGGCATTCCGGCAGGCCAGATGTCGTCTTACATCTTCAACCTAAAGCCGGGGGACAAGGTGACGATCTCGGGGCCGTTTGGCGAGTTTTTTGCCCGCGACACCCAAAAGGAAATGGTGTTCATCGGCGGCGGCGCGGGTATGGCGCCCATGCGCAGCCATATCTTTGATCAGCTCAAGCGTCTGAAGAACAAGGATCGCAAGATCAGCTTCTGGTACGGTGCGCGTTCAAAGAAGGAAATGTTCTTTGTCGAAGATTTCGACCAACTGGCCGAAGAGTTCGACAATTTCGATTGGCACGTCGCCCTGTCCGATGCGCAGCCCGAGGATGACTGGAACGGCTATACCGGCTTCATCCACAATGTTCTGTTCGAGGAATACCTCAAGAACCACCCGGCGCCGGAAGATTGCGAGTTCTATATGTGTGGCCCACCCATCATGAACCAGTCGGTGATCAACATGCTGCTGGATATGGGCGTGGATCGCGAAGACATCATGCTCGACGATTTCGGCGGGTAACACTTGAGAAACCGGCTTATCTTACGCCGGTTTTTTTTATTTGTTGTAGTAGTCGCGGTACCACGCAACAAACTGCGCAATCCCATCTTTGAGCTCTGTTTGCGGCCGGTATCCGGTCAAGCGCTGCAACAGGCTGTTATCGGCCCAAGTGGCAGGCACGTCACCAAGTTGCATGGGCATATAGTTGCGGACGGCCTTCTGACCAACGGCTTCTTCGATAGCATCAATAAAATCCATCAACCGCACCTTGTCGCCATTGCCAATATTGACGACTCGGTAGGGGGCAACCGGAGACAGGCTGTCGCCAACTTCTATATCGTCCGCACTGGCAGGACGAACGGGCGGCGCGTCGATCAGCAACCGGATGCCGCGTACAAGATCTTCGACATGGGTGAAATCCCGATACATGTCGCCATGATTGTAGATGTCGATGGGTTTGCCATTCAGGATCAGATCGACAAATTTGAAATACGCCAGATCGGGCCTACCCCATGTGCCGTAGACAGTAAAAAACCGGAACATGGTGGTGGGAAGATCCCATAGATGGGCATACGAGTGCCCCATTGCCTCGTTCGCCTTTTTGGTCGCGGCATAGATTGTCAGCTGGTTGTCGGCTTTGTCCACCTCGGTAAAGGGCATATCCTCGTTCGCACCATAGATGGACGAGGTCGAGGCCATCAGCAAATGTTCAACTTTGTGTTGCCGGGCCGCCTCCATCACATTGAAAGTGCCAACCACGTTTGTGTTGATATAGCTGCGTGGCTGTTCCAGGCTGTAACGCACTCCGGCCTGCGCAGCGAGGTGGACAATGACTTCGGGCTGAAACTCATCAGCAATCTGCAACAGCCGCTCGTGGTTTTCCAGAAGATCCTCGGTGGCAGAAAACCCGGGCGATTGCAGCAGCATCTGGTGGCGACGTTGCTTCAAGGTGACGTCATAGTAATCCGTCATCCCGTCATAGCCATGCACCCGGAACCCTTCGGACAAAAGCAACTTTGCCAGATGGAACCCGATAAACCCCGCAGTGCCTGTGACCAGAACCCGTTTCATGCAACCCTCGACCTTAACACAAAGTACCAGCCATCAGGGATACCGTCACCGGGGCAAGGTCAAGGGGATTCTAGGCGTATGGACCTAGCCGACGATCATCTGTTTCATCCGCAGTGCCTCGTATTCCAGTTCTTTTAGACGGAAATGAACAACGTCGCCGATGGTGATCACACCGTGCAGTTTGCCGTCACTGATGACAGGCATGTGGCGAAACCGCCCTTCGGTCATGGTTTTCAGCACGTCGTTCAACAGATCGCCGGGCGCGCAGGTCTTGACCTCGCGGGTCATAAGATCTTCGACCGATTGCGGCAGGGTTTGACCGGGCGTATCCGCCATGCGGCGCACAATGTCGCGTTCGGACAGGATGCCCAGCAACGTGCCGTTTTGATCGGTTACAACCACGGCGCCAATCCGCTTGTCCCGCAGCGTAATCACCACCGAATGGATAGTTTCCGTCGGGCGCACGGCAAACACCGCATCCCCCTTACCCTCAAGCAGCTTGGAAACTGTTGTCTGCGTGTGGGACAGGTTGGATTCGACCGATTGGCTGCGGGTCGAGGCATCGGTCTTGTCGCCTCGTGTGGGCGGCTGGTAAGAGCTTGGGGCCATTGGCAATCTCCTCTTATTCCTGAGATGGCTTTGTTTTACCTTACCGCAGCCAACTGACCTGTATAGGGTACAAATGCCCTCACCGGGGAAAACTGCCGCTAACCAAGGATATTCGGCCTGTTGTCCAACTTGTATCTGACCCCACCCATAGCCGCGTTGATCTTTTTTTTTGTTGTTGTCTGTGGGCACAACTTTCGAAAAGCTTGGAAACAACAAGAACCGGGCTGGCAGAAGAAAGCCTGGCTGTTTGGTGTTCCGGCGGGTATCGGCCTGCTGATGCTTGGGTTTCTACCACTGAAATTCTGATGTCGGTTTGACTCTGATTGGGGCCGCTGGCATACGCCGGTCACGGCTTTCCTCAGGAGGTTCCCGATGCGTCTTTTACCAGTTCTGGCTGTTGCGACACTTGTTTCCGGCTGTCTGTTCGACAAAGAGCCCGAAGTGGTGCGTCTGTCCGGGGAAACGATGGGGACCACCTTTAACATCACTGCAATCGGCACGGATGTGGATGAAAACGCGCTGGCCGAAACGGTTCAGAACACGTTAGCCCAAGTAAACGCAAAGATGTCCAACTGGGATCCGAATTCGGAAGTCTCAAAATTCTCGGCATCACCCAGCACCGACCCTGCACCGGTGTCCAAAGAGTTTGCCTTTGTCATCAATGCGGCAAACGACGTACACGCGAAATCCGGCGGGACCTTTGACGTTACCCTCGGGCCACTGATCGAGCTGTGGGGCTTTGGTCCGCGCGAACCCGATGATCCGGTTCCCTCGGATGCCGACATCCAGGCGGCGCTGAACAGCGTGGGGCAGGCCCGCTTGCTAACGCTGAACACCGAACAAGGCACCCTGACCAAGGCAGATCCCGGCGTGGGCATCAACCTGTCAGCCATTGCTAAAGGGTATGGCATTGATGCGGTCGCCGAAACGCTGCGCGAAGCAGGGATCGAAAACTACATGGTCGAGATCGGGGGTGATCTGGTCACCCTGGGCACCAACGACAAGGGCGAAGCCTGGCGGATCGGGATCGAAAAGCCCGAAGCGGGGTCACAGAACCTGCAGTTGATCGTCGAACTGGATGATTTGGGCATGGCAACCTCGGGCGATTACAAGAACTTCTTCGAACAGGATGGCGTGCGCTATTCGCATATCATCGATCCGACCACAGGCCGGCCGATCACCCACCGGACAACTTCGGTTACGGTTCTGGCCGAAAACGCGATGATGGCGGATGCCTGGGCAACTGCGATGCTGGCACTGGGTCAGGACAAGGGCATGGAACTGGCGGAGCAGCATAAACTTGCCGTGTATTTCATCTCACGGGATGTGACAGGCGGCGAAGATGCCTATATTACCGTGCATAGCACCGCGTTCAAAGATGCTTTGGGCTCCAACTGACGGGTAACCTGAGATGAGCACTTTTATTCTGGCTTTTGTTCTGTTGTTGATCATCATGGTCGGCATGTCGCTGGGCGTTATGTTGATGGGCAAAACCATCAAAGGCAGCTGCGGCGGGCTAAACGCGATCTCAGGCGCGGATAAATGCGTTGTCTGCCAAAAAGACGTCGATCCTGACAGTCCTTTGCGGGACCAGTTGCAGTGCAAGCGGGCCAAAAAGATGCTGGAACAGATGGAAAGACAAGCCTGACGTCAGTTTGCGCTTCGTCCTGACGACAGGAATGGCTAAAGAGGTCTTCGACAATATTCGGGGGACTCGGATTTGGCCAAGACCAAAAACATCCTGTTCATCATGTTCGATCAGCTGCGCTGGGATTACCTGAGCTGCTACGGTCATCCTCATCTACATACCCCCAATATCGACCGTTTGGCCGCAAAAGGCGTTCGCTTCGACAAGGCCTATATCCAATCGCCGATCTGCGGTAGCTCTCGGATGTCAACCTATACCGGGCGCTATGTGCATTCACATGGGGCCTCGTGGAACGGCATCCCGTTGAAAGTGGGTGAGATCACCATGGGTGATCACCTGCGCAAAACCGGGATGGGATGCTGGCTGGTCGGCAAGACCCACATGCGCGCCGATGCCGAAGGCATGGCGCGGCTGGGATTGGAGCCTGACAGCCTGATTGGCGCGCGTGTTGCGGAATGCGGGTTTGATGTGTTCGAGCGGGACGACGGCATGCTGCCCGAAGGGCCCGATGGTTACTACGACCCCGACGGCGCAAAGGAATACAACAAGTTCCTGACCTCCAAGGGCTATGAAAGCGACAATCCCTGGCATGACTTTGCCAATTCCGGACTGGATAAGGATGGCAACGTCCTTTCGGGCTGGTTCCTGAAAAACTCGGCTGAGGCGGCAAATATCGCCGAAGAGGACAGCGAGACACCCTATCTGACAGGGCGAGGGATCGAGTTCATGGAAACCCATGACGGTCCGTGGTGCTGCCATCTGAGCTTTATCAAACCCCATTGGCCTTATGTTGTTCCGGAGCCTTATGCCTCGATGTATTGGCCGCAGCATGTTTTGCCGGTGGTCCGCTCAGACGCTGAACGTCAGAACGCCCAGCGGGTACTGAAGGCGTTCATGGATACGAAAATCGGCCAGACCTTCTCGCGTCAGGATGTGCGGGACGCGGTGATCCCGGCCTATATGGGGCTGATCAAACAGGCCGATGATCAGATGGGGCGCCTGTTCGACTGGATGGAACAGACCGGGCGGATGGAGGACACGATGATCGTGCTGACCTCGGACCACGGAGATTTTCTGGGCGATCACTGGATGGGTGAAAAGACGTTCTTTCAGGATGCCTCGACCAGAATACCTCTGATCATCTACGACCCGTCGCCCGAGGCCGACGCGACCCGAGGCACGGTGTCGGAAGCGCTGGTGGAATCCATTGACCTGGCCCCCACATTTGTCGACGCCGCCGGAGGGGAGATTGCCGGGCATATCCTGGAGGGCCACTCTCTGCTGCCAATTCTGCACGGCACTGCCGATGAGACACCGCGAGAGTTTGTGATCTGTGAATATGACTACTCGGCCTCACCCATTGCGGATTTGCTGGGCGTGACCGTGCGTGAGGCCGTGATGTTCATGGTCGCAAACAAAAAATGGAAACTGATCCATTGTGAGGGCGGCTTTCGCCCCATTCTGTTCGACCTTGAAAACGACCCGGATGAGCTGATCGATCTGGGTGACCGCGCAGACCACGCGGATGTCATCGCCGGGATGTATGATCACCTGTTCAGCTGGACGCGCCGCCAGTCGCAGCGCACAACCCGGTCGGAACAGCAATTGATCGAGATGCGCAGCAAAAGCCGGGGCAAGGGCATTGTTCTTGGCGTCTATGACGAAAACGATGCGCCGCTGGATCTGACGGTCAAGTATCGGGGACGCACGGCGCGGCCCCACCAGGACTATACCAAACCCTCGGGGGATTAATTCTGCGCAACAGGGCACAAAAGGCGGTTCACCCGCAGCAGACCAGACGGTACAAGACGGACCAAGAGCAGAAACCCGGAGAGTCGAAATGACCGCCCCCAAACCTGTAGTCCTTTGTATTCTTGATGGGTGGGGCCTGTCCGAGGACACAGAAGGCAACGCTCCCTACTTGGCCGACACACCGACCTTTGACGCGATCATGGCAAAGGGCCCTCATGGCAAACTGACCACACATGGCCCCGACGTGGGCCTTCCCAGCGGGCAAATGGGCAATTCTGAGGTTGGCCATACCAATATCGGTGCCGGGCGCGTTGTGGCCATGGACCTTGGCCAGATCGATCTGGCCATCGAGGATGGATCGTTCTTTGCAAACGACGCCCTGCAGGGGTTTATCAGCAAGGTGAAAGCCGCAGGTGGCACCGCGCATCTGATGGGGTTGGTCTCGGATGGGGGTGTGCATGGCCACCTGAACCATATCGTGGCCGCCGCCAAGGCGATTGCAGATGCAGGCGTGCCAGTGGCGTTGCATGCAATGACGGATGGGCGCGATGTGGCGCCGAAGTCTGCCTTTACCTATATAGCCGAACTTGAAGACCGCCTGCCTAAAGGCGCACGTATCGTCTCGGTCTGCGGGCGGTATTTTGCGATGGATCGCGACAACCGCTGGGAACGCGTCGGCGAGGCCTATAATGCACTGGTCAAAGGCAAGGGGCGGTTTGCCGCATCAGCCCATGGGGCGATCGATCACGCCTATAACCAGTCCGAAACTGATGAGTTCATCGCCCCCACGGTTCTGGATGACTTTGACGGCATCCACGATGGTGACGGCCTTTTCTGCCTCAACTTCCGCGCCGACCGCGCCCGTGAAATCCTGCGCGCTATTGGTGAGCCAGGGTTTGCAGAATTCGACACTGGACCCCGGCCCAGGCTCTCGGCTTTGCTTGGAATGGTCGAGTACTCCGATGGCCACAACGCTTATATGACCACCGTGTTTCCCAAACGCTCCATCGTGAATACTCTGGGCGAATGGGTGGCTAAAAAGGGATTGCGCCAGTTCCGTCTGGCCGAGACCGAGAAATATCCGCATGTGACGTTCTTTCTGAACGGTGGCAAAGAAACTCCCGAAGTGGGTGAAGATCGCTTCATGCCGCAATCGCCCAAAGTGGCGACTTATGATTTGCAGCCCGAGATGTCTTCGGCCGAGGTGACCGCAAAGTTTGTTGAGGCGATAGAGGCGGGTTATGACCTGATCGTCACCAACTATGCCAACCCGGATATGGTTGGCCATTCGGGCGATTTGCAAGCTGCAATGAAAGCCTGCGAAGCGGTAGATCAGGGATTGGCGCAGGTTGTTGTCGCGCTTGAAAAAGCCGGTGGCGCGATGATCGTAACCGCTGATCACGGCAATTGCGAGATGATGGTCGACCCTGAAACCGGCGGGCCGCATACGGCGCATACGCTGAACCCGGTGCCTGTGGCACTGGTCGGTGGCCCCCAGGGTGCGACGCTGCGCGACGGACGCCTGTCCGATCTGGCCCCAACTTTGCTGGACCTGATGGGTATTGAACAACCACCGGAGATGACCGGCAAGAGCCTGTTGTCATGACCCTGCGTGCGCTTCTTCTGGCGACGTTGTTGTCGACGCCAGTCCACGCACAGATGGACCCGTCAACAGCCGCATTGAATGCTGCACAAATGCTGGAACAGGCGTCGGTCTCCTTGACTGATGCGGACAGCGCCCGCGACCGGGTTCGCGCCCTGACCAAAACGATCCAGGCCTATGAGGCCGGTCTGGCCGCAATGCGCGAGGGCTTGCGCCGAGCCGCCACGCGTGAGGCACAGCTGACGGCAGAGCTTCACTCGCGGGAAAAAGACATCGCACAATTACTGGGCGTGCTGCAGACCATTGAAACCACCGCGCCACCGGTATTGATGCTGCACCCGTCCGGGCCGCTGGGATCAGCTCGGGCTGGAATGATGCTGTCCGAGGTCGCCCCCGGCCTGAACGCCCGCGCACAGGCGCTGGCCCATGATCTGCAAGAGGTTCAGACCCTGCGACAATTGCAGCAAAGCGCCTCGGAAACCCTGACCGAGGGCCTGTCCGGCGTTCAGACTGCGCGCACTGAACTCAGCAAGGCCATCGCCGACCGCACTGATCTGCCGCGCCGTTTTGTCGAAGACCCGGTGCGGACCGCCATCCTGATCTCATCAACAGAAACGTTAGAAGGTTTTGCCAGCGGATTGTCGGAAATCTCCGAAGGTGAGATTGCTGAAATCAACGCCGATGTGGCAGATCGCAAGGGTCAGATCGATTTACCTGCCCAAGGCATTTTGCTGCACCGTGCCGGAGAAACCGATGCAGCTGGCGTCAAACGCCCGGGCGTGGTGCTGGGCACCCGGCCGCGCGCGATTGTTACATCGCCGACTGCGGCCACGATTCGGTATCGCGGGCCATTGCTGGATTTGGGCAACCTGGTGATCCTCGAACCCCAGCCTGGGTTACTGTTTGTTTTCTCGGGCCTGCAAGAGGTGTACGGCAACCCCGGGCAAGTGATCCCCGAAGGCACTCCGGTTGGTTTGATGCCTGGCGAAACGCCGGAAATCGGCGCAATTTTGTCAACAAGCAGTGATGGCACTGGAACTGACCGGTCAGAAACGCTCTATATAGAGGTAAGACAAGATAACAGCCCCGTGGACCCGGAATCATGGTTTCGGACCGACAAGGATGGATAAACGAGTATGAAGAAATTTGTGATGGCCGGTCTGGCCGGAACCGTGGCAGGTATAATCGCAACCACTCAGATTGCCGGCCCCTTGCTGGCGCAAGAAGCAGAGAGCAAAGCCAGCGTCTATGAACAGCTGGATCTGTTTGGCGATATCTTTGAACGCATTCGCGCCCAGTATGTGGAAGAGGTCGAGCCCGAGGAACTGATCGAGGCTGCCATTGATGGCATGCTAACCTCGCTGGATCCGCATTCCAGCTATCTGTCGCCAGATGATGCCGAGCAAATGCGCGTTCAGACACGCGGTGAGTTCGGTGGGCTCGGAATTGAAGTCACGCAGGAAGAGGGCTTTGTCAAAGTCGTCTCACCCATCGACGACACCCCTGCAGACGAGGCCGGGATCGAGGCGGGCGACTATATCACCCATGTCGACGGAGAGAGCATTCTGGGCCTGACCCTGGACAAGGCGGTTGATCTGATGCGCGGCCCGGTCGGCTCAGAAATCGTGATCACCGTTGTGCGCGAGGGTGAGCAGGAACCGTTCGATATCACCATTATTCGCGACACTATCAAACTGACTGCTGTTCGGGCCCGAACCCAAGGCACCAGCGTTGTGCTGCGTGTGACCACGTTCAATGATCAAACCTACCCCAATCTCGAGGCTGGTCTGAAAGAGCAGATCGAAGAGGTCGGCGGCATCGAAAAAGTAAACGGCGTGGTGCTGGACTTGCGCAACAATCCGGGTGGTTTGCTGACCCAGGCGATCAAGGTATCCGACGCGTTTCTGAACGAAGGTGAGATCGTTTCGACCCGGGGTCGCGATCCGGGCGAAGGGGAACGGTTTAACGCGACAATTGGGGATCTGGCTGAAGGCAAACCGATTGTGGTGCTGATCAATGGCGGGTCAGCCTCGGCTTCCGAGATTGTGGCTGGCGCGCTTCAGGATCATCGCCGGGCCATTGTTGTCGGCACCAAGAGTTTTGGCAAAGGCTCGGTCCAGACGGTGATGCCACTGCGCGGTGACGGCGCAATGCGCCTGACCACGTCGCGCTACTACACGCCCTCTGGCCGCTCGATCCAGGCGCTTGGTGTGAGCCCTGACATCATTGTCGAACAGCCGCGTCCTGTGGCTGATGCCGAGGACGAGGAAAGCGATGCGCGCACCCGCTCTGAGGCTGATCTGCGCGGCAGTCTGAATAATGACAGCCTGAGCGAAGACGAAATCCGCCAGATCGAAGAAGACCGCGCCAAGGCCGAAGCTACGGCCGAGTTGCGGGAAGAGGATTATCAACTGGCCTATGCCATCGATATCCTCAAAGGTCTGACGGCCTTTAGTCCGAACGGACCGTCTCAGTAGACAACCAGGGGCCGCCGAAACAGGCGGCCCTATTTTCTAGTGGTCAAGCTTCCACCTTATGCAGCTTTTCCTCATTCAACATCATAGCCAAAACAACCCCGACCGACACCGACAGCGCGGCAAAGACAAAGGCCATGTTCATTCCGGTGTCAAAGGCCGCAGCGATGGCTGATTTGACCGTTTCACCCTCGGCTGCGCTAAGCTTTTCCATCACCGCGCGCGCAGATTTCGTCGACAGGGTGCTGCCGTTGATGGCCTTCTGATCTGCGTCAGACATGTTGACGCCCGCAGATGCCAGCTGCTTGGCCAGACTGCGCAGGCTGACAACGTACATGATGGCCGTGGCACAGGCGACGCTGATCGCGCCGTATACCAGATGGGTCATAAAGCTTAACCCGCCGACCAGTCCGGCGCGTTCCGGTTTCACCGCACAGACTGCGGCCGTCCCAGAGGGTCCGACGGTCAGAGTTGCCCCCAATCCGATCATGGCCATGCCGGGAAGGATCTGGAAATAGCCCAAGCCGGCGGGTAAAACCACCACGCTGACTGCACCGGTTGTCGCGATCAAGTATCCCCAGAACAGCAGTCGTTTCGGTCCAAAGTCATTGTATAGCGTCCCGGACACTATGGAGCCTACAGCAAGCAATACGGTCAGTGGCGCCAACCCCAGCGCCGATTGCAAGGTCGACCAACCCAGTACCTTTTGCATGTATTGCGGAAAATACAGCAACCCGACAAACGCCGCAGAAACATTGAACATGTTCAGGCCCAGAGTGATCCGAAACTCCCGGTTCTGCATCATCTGCGGCAGCAAAAGAGGCTCTTTCACGCGTTTTTCCACTTTGGGGAACAGGAAAAACAACGTGGCGCTGACAAAAACCAGCGAAAGCAACGGAACAGATGTCCAACCCCAGTCCTCGCCTACATCCAGGCCGTAAAGCAGCAGCAGAACAGCAAAGGACAGGACGGCCATCCCGGCAAAGTCGATGTGTTCGCCTTTTTTATGCTGCTTCTCGCGCTGCATCAGGAACAGGGCTGTCAGCATCGAAATGGTTGAAAAGACCACATTTGCCAGAAAAAACAGCCGCCAGTCTCCGTAATTCACAGCCGCCCCGCTGATCAGCGGGCCAAAGACATTACCGCTGGTGACGCCTGCCAGGATCAGGCCCATGATCATCGCCCGGTTCTCGGGGCGGGAGACCCTCGTGGCACCAAACGCAAGTGTACAGGGCCAAACGCACCCTGCGCCGATCCCCTGCAATGCCCGCGCACCGATCAGGAAATCCAGACTTGGCGAGAAAAAGCACATGACGGATGAAAACAAAAAGATCGACAGGCCGATCAGCATCATCTTACGATGGCCAAACATGTCCCCCATCCGGCCGCCTGCAACCATGGTCATGGCAAAGAACAGGGCGTAAATGTTCAATACCCATTGCGTGCTGGTGATATCCGCATCAAAGCTGTTTTCAATCGCCGGAACCAACATCAGTGCACCGGTGAAATCGATGCCGATGCCGAACCCAGTCACCATCAGCGCAATGACTTTGATAATGCTGCTTCTGTCCATGGGGCGATCCTGGTTACTGCGATCACCTCATGATGCACGTAAAACGTTCAAAAGATAGGGAATGACCTTTTTCTGCTACAGAACGTTCAGCCGTCCGGGTGTTGCATTCGGCGAAAAGCCCGTTTCAACATGTCCAACTCGGCGCGCAAAAGCTCAATCTGGGCGCGCAAGTCCTCAGATGCGGGACTGCCAGCAATGATTGTGAAATCACCCAGTTTCTCTGCCGTGGATGCGTCCAAAATCACAAAACAATGCACACCATCCGACAGGGCCGAGATTGGAATCTCAACGTGCAGATCCCAGCCGTTATCCGCAGCTGAGACCGTGAAGTCTTTTAGAATCTGATCGCGGTAATGTACTTGGACTGCAGGCTCTGTTTCGGTCTGGATATGCCCCATCCAGATGCCATCTTCGAACAGGACGGGGGTCAAAGTCGAATGTGTCATAGCCAGGGTCTCACAAGTCAGCGCGGTGATGGCGGCAGAAGGTCAGATCGCGTAGAACCACGCGGTTCATACCGGGGTTTTCAAAGATCAGGTCCAGCCAGATCTTCTCAATCCGTCGTTCGTTCAGGGGCAAATGCGCAAGGTCGAAATCAATAGCAATGGACGGGGCGGACAAGTCCAGTTTGCGCAGAACCTGATCCGAATTTGGCCCGTGCTGGATGTTCAAACGGCCAAAAACCTCCAGCGCGCGCTCGGCCTCAAGCAAAAGGTCCACACGCATTAGATGCTGTTTCGACAGACCCTGCGCTGCTTCAGGTGGCAATTCCACCGAAAGAGACAGAAACGAACCAGCAAACCCGAATACTTCGACCGTCAGCGCGAAGGCCGCCAGATCACTGTCACGGGTGTTTCGGATTTGCCGCATCCCTATCTCGGACAGCTTGCAGTCGTGAAACAGTGTTACTTGCCGATCCAGCACAGCCTTGCGCGGGGCCGAGGCCACACCCGGTCGGATCAGCGGCCCACGCCAAAGATCCGGCCTCCAAGACCAGTCCGTGCCCAAGGGTTTCGGGAATTGCTCGGAACCGATCAAGGGGCGCGTCAGCCGACCTTCGGCCATGTGCAGCAGCATATCCAGATGAGAACGCAGCTTACGTGCCTCGTCGCGTTGTTGCCGCAAATCAGATGCCGGAGCATCATCGGCGTCACGCGCGGCCTTGCGCCAGCGTTCCAATACCTTTCGGTGAATATAGCGATCCAGAAGTCTGCCCATGGTCCCATCGTGTGAACGTGCCTCCTTATTAGTCAAAGACGGCCCAGGGGATAAGAGTGAATTGACATTTTGGCGCCTGAAAATTCCGGAACCGTAAACGCGCATGTGACTGGGCATTGCGACTTCGGTCTGATAGAGCGAGCGCTATTCTTGCAATCGATCAGGTCAGTGCGTACCGTCCGACACGTGGTTGCACAGGATCATCCAAACAAAAAAGCACCCATTATAATTCGAGGCACGTCCGGGGCATGGAACCCACTCTTTTTGCATTCATCTGGAAATACTCAAAGAAACAACAACTTGTGCTGTTGTGTTTGACGGTATTATCGTTTCCGTTTCTTTACGCGTCGCTTGAGCTGCCCAAACAGATCATAAACGACGCTATCGGCGCGCCCAATGACACCGTGACATTCCTTGGCATCACGGTGACGCAGATCGAGTATCTGTTGATCCTGTGCGTGGCCTTTCTGGCAACCGTGATCGCAAGCGGCCTGATGAAAATGCGCATCAACACGATGAAGGGCGTCCTTGCCGAGCGGATGCTGCGCCGCCTGCGGTTTACCCTGATCCATCGCAGTATGCGGTTTCCGAAATCCTATTTTGCCACCACCAGTCAGGGTGAGCTGGTGTCGATGATCACCTCCGAAGCTGAACCGATGGGAGGGTTGATGGGCGATGCGATTGCCCAGCCAGTATTCCAGTTCGGTCAGATGATGACCATCGTGACCTTTTTGTTCATGCAAAGTGTCTGGTTCGGGCTGGCCAGCATCGCGCTGATCCCGCTGCAGGCTTGGTTGATCCCGAAACTCCAGCGACAGATCAATCTTCTGAACAAGGACCGTATTCAGCAGGTACGCCACCTGAGCTCGGAAATCGGGGAAAGTGCGGCGGGTATCAGCGACCTCCGCACCAATGGCGGCTGGCGATACCGGCTGGCACAATTCAGCCACCGGTTGGGAACCTTGTTTGAGATCCGGTTCAAGATCTACAACAAGAAGTTCTTCATGAAATTTCTCAACAATCTGATCACTCAGATGACGCCGTTCCTGTTCTATTCGGTCGGCGGGTATCTGGCGATCACGGGTGAGGTCACCGTTGGTGCCCTTGTGGCTGCTCTTGGCGCCTATAAAGACCTCAGCGGCCCCTGGAAGGATCTGCTGACCTATTACAACCAGGTGCAGGATATGTCGCTGCGGTGGGAAATTGTGACCGAACGGTTTGCGCCGGACAACATGGTGCCGGAGAACCTGTTTTTGGGCGAACCGGAAACGATCCCTCATCTGACCGGTGACATCGTCTTGCACAATGTCACCGTGCGCGATGACGACGGCAAAACCATCCTGGAAGATATCGACCTGACGATCCCCAAAAGCGCACGTGTCGCGATTCAATCGTCAAGCGCAGCTGAACGCAGCGCATTGGCTCAATTGCTGACCCGAGAGCTTTTGCCCGTGCAGGGCGACGTCACGATCGCCGGGCATGACATCCAGACCCTGCACCAGTCCGTGATCGCGGCGCGGATCGGGTACGCCTATTCTAGGCCCTACCTGTTCGACGGGACCTTGGGCGACAATCTTTTGATGCCTCTGCGCACGCACCCGCAGCACGAAGCCGAGGCGCTAAAGGCCCCATCACGCTGGCAGATCGAAGCCGCCCGCGCAGGCAACCCCACAGATTCCCTGTCGGACGAATGGATCGATCCGGGGCTGGCTGGTCTGGACGATATCGAGGACATCCGCGACTGGTGGTTTAAGCTGGTCGAAGCGATGGGCATTGATGAGTTCATGTTTCGCCGTACGTTGCGTACTCAGTTCAATCCCCAACAGCACCCGGCACTGGCGAAAGATATCGTGAACCTGCGCGATACAGTGGCTGAAAGGTTGCGGGAGAAGGGGTTGGACAGGTATGTCTATCGGTTTGATCCTGCACGTTTCAATCCCGCCGTCCCGTTGGGTGGAAACCTGCTATATGCAGCACCATCGCACGACATCTCGCCGGATATTCTGGCGGGCGACGGCCGGTTCATGTCCATGCTGCGACGACACGAGCTAGACGACGATGCGATGGCAATCTCGAACGCAGTAATTGAGACGCTGAACCAGACCTTTGGACGCGATGGCACCGATCATCCGTTATTTTTGCGTCTGGGTATGACAAAGGACATGTACCACCGACTTTTGGATATTGAAGAGCGGCGCAAGTCCAAGGGCGAAGCAAGTATCTCTGAACAGGAACGCGCCTTGTTGCTGACCGTTCCGTTCCTGTTGACCGCGGAACAGATCGGTCCGGATTTTCCAGACGAATACAAGGACAAGATCCTGACCATTCGCAGCGGTCAGGCTGAAAGGCTGCGGGCGTCGATGAATGGCATGTTCATTCCGGTGACACCCGACGCCTATATCGCCCGTATGACGGTGATGGAAAATGCACTGTACGGGCGCATTTCCCTTATGGCCGGGGCACATAGGGACGAGATTGAAGATGTTGTGGCCGACGCCATGAACGAAGCCGGAATGCGCCGCCGCGCCGCCGCGATCATCTATGACCTGCCCTCGGGTCTGGGCGGAAACAACCTGCCGACGGTGTTTCAGGAACGTGCGGCGTTCTCGCGCGCCGGGATCAAGCGCCCGGACGTTCTGGTCCTGGACAAGGCCCTGGCCAGCCACGATTCGGAAAGCCGGTTGAGAACACGCCTGAAGCTGCGTGAGTTGCTGCCGGAATCGATCATGATCTTTATGGAAGATAACTTCGCTCATCCCGAAGCCTATGACCTATTCGTCGAAATCAAGGACGGTCGCATTGATGGGGTATCGAAAACACATAGTCTGGATGACACAGGCGCGACAGCTGATCTGAGCCGCAAGCTCAAGATCATTTCCTCGACCGAGTTGTTTTCCGGCATCGACGGCCGCAACCAGCGCCTGCTGGCCTTTTCAGCGCAATGGTATGATGCGGCGGCTGGTCAGGTCATCTTTTCCAAGGGGCAGGCCCCGGACGCGGCCTATCTGTGCATCACAGGGCAGGCCAGGTTGGATTGGCCGGATGACACGGGCGGGAAACGGGTTGTGTCGGTAATCGAGCCCGGTCGCCTGATCGGTGATCTTTCCATTATCACTGGCGAGGCCCGGCAGTTGGATCTGGTCGCCAATACCGATTGCTCGTTCCTGCGTATTGGCGCGGAGGAATTGCGTGCAGTGCTGGAAAGCGATGCTTCGGTCGCAGCGCAGCTTTTGAAGGCCGTCGCACTGAACCTGACTGGGCTGGCCAGCAGAATCAGCGATGCCGAAAACCCCAACGCCTTTTTCCCAGAGGTTCCACAGATCGTTGGCGTGGAAGATGCAGGTGAGAATGCGTAATTCGGCCTATTCATCCCATGAAGGGCTTGTGCGGGATGGGCGCGCCAAACCCGAGTTTTGGCGGTTTCTTTTAGGTATGGCCATCGTCGCAATTGTTGTGACCGGGTCGAACCTGGTCCTGTTCACCTCGGTTGCGTCGCTGGGATCTTTTGAAAGGGCCGAGGATTTTTTGCGCGGCGCAACCCCAATGGCCGTGGTTATCGTGCTTGCCAGCTTTGGTTTTACCACCCTTGGTGTGGCTCTGGCAGCGCAGCAGCTGCAACGTCGGTCACTGCGGTCGATTCTTGGCCCTTACAGCCTGGCGATCACGCAATTTCGGCGTGTTTTTAAAGCTTTACTAATAGTAACTCTGATCATTGCGGTTCTACCTCCTTATGGGCTGGGGCAGCCGCTGGAGCAAAATCTGGAATTTTCGCACTGGCTTGTTTTTCTGCCCTTGGCCCTTGGGGCCGTTTTTATTCAGACCAGCGCCGAAGAGGTTCTGTTTCGCGGCTACATGCAGCAATGTCTGGCTGCACGTTTTCGATCCCCGATCATCTGGATGGGGGTACCGTCGTTATTGTTTGCCGCTGGCCACTATGCGCCCGGCATTGCCGGTGAAAACGCGATGCTGATTGCTGTCTGGTCTTGCGTCTTTGGCCTGTGCGCTGCAGATCTGACCGCGCGGGCAGGGACCCTGGGCCCGGCTATCGCCTTGCATTTTTTCAACAATATCGTAGCCCTTCTGTTCATTTCGCTGCCCGACAGCCTTAGTGGGCTGGCGCTGTACTTGTTTCCATATGACATGTCCGACACAAGCGTTCTGCGGCAATGGCTGTATGTGGATTTCGCCGTGATGATGATCAGTTGGCTGACAGCACGCCTTGCACTCAGGCGCTGATTGCATTTCCTTCCGTAGCGTCTTATTTGACGTCAAAGCCGCACTAGCAAGGTTCCGATATGAACTGGATCACAAACTACGTCCGCCCCCGGATCAATTCGATCTTCTCGCGCCGGGAAGTGCCTGAAAACCTTTGGCACAAGTGCGACGAATGCGGCACGATGCTGTTTCACCGCGAACTGGCCGACAATCAGAACGTCTGCACCCAGTGCGATCATCACATGGGTATCACGCCGCGCGACCGGTTTTCGCACCTTTTTGATGGCGGAATTTTCACCGAAGTTTCGGTTCCCGCACCCAAGGACGATCCGCTGCAATTCCGAGATCAGAAGAAATATCCTGACCGGATGAAAACCGCCCAGAAGAACACTGGCGAAAAAGAAGCGATGCTGGTCGCGAAGGGTGAGATCGGACGCACACCAATTGTGGCCGCCGCACAGGATTTTTCGTTCATGGGCGGCTCGATGGGCATGTATGTCGGCAACGCCATCATCGCGGCTGCGCAAGAGGCGGTAAAGCTAAAGCGCCCGCTGATCCTGTTTTCAGCCGCCGGTGGCGCGCGGATGCAGGAGGGCATCCTCAGCCTGATGCAAATGCCGCGCACCACTGTTGCGGTTGAGATGCTGAAAGAGGCCAATCTGCCTTACATTGTTGTGCTGACCCATCCGACCACGGGCGGGGTGACAGCGTCTTATGCGATGCTGGGTGATGTCCATATCTCAGAACCCAACGCGCTGATCTGTTTTGCCGGACCGCGTGTGATCGAACAGACCATACGGGAAAAACTGCCCGAGGGCTTCCAGCGAGCCGAATATCTGCTGGATCACGGCATGCTGGACCGGGTGACCAAACGGACCGAGATGCGGGACGAACTGATCACCATCACGCGTATGCTGATGAACCAGCCCCCGGCGGTAAAAGGCGATCTGCCTGCGCCACAGCCCGAGGACACCAAGGCCGAAACTCCGACCGAGGACCCGGGCAAGACATGACGTCCCAGACATCCGACCGGATCCTGGAACGGATGATGGCGCTGCATCCCAAGATCATTGACCTGACTTTGGACCGTGTGTGGCGTTTGCTGGCGGCTCTGGACAATCCGCAGACAGAACTGCCACCCGTGATCCATATTGCCGGAACAAACGGTAAAGGTTCGACCCAGGCAATGATCCGCGCTGGGATCGAAGGGGCAGGGCTGTCGGCACATGCCTATACCTCGCCCCATCTGGCACGGTTCCATGAACGCATCCGCCTAGCCGGTGCGCTAATATCAGAACCCGACCTCAGCGCCGTTCTGGATGAATGTTACGCCGCCAATGGGGGCGAAAACATCACCTATTTTGAGATCACGACATGCGCCGCGCTGCTGGCCTTTGCGCGTGCGCAGGCTGATTTCACTCTGCTTGAAGTCGGCTTGGGCGGTCGTCTGGATGCAACCAATGTCGTCCACGAACCTGTCGTGACAGTGATCACGCCGATCTCTATCGACCACGAACAGTTTCTTGGCAACACGCTGGGCAAAATCGCCTCCGAAAAGGCGGGGATCATCAAACCGGGCGTTCCCTGTATCGTCGGCCCTCAACAGGATGAGGCGCTGGAAGTCATCGAATACACAGCCGCCCGCCTTGGCGCCCCGCTGCTGGTCCATGGCCAACATTGGCATGTGACCGAGGAAAACGGCCGTCTGGTCTATCAGGACGAAACCGGCCTGCGGGATCTGCCGCTGCCCAAACTGCTGGGCGCACATCAGATTCAGAACGCCGGGGCCGCTCTGGCGGTTCTGCGTCACCTCGATCTGGGCGACGACGCGTATGAGGCCGCAATGACGAAACCGGAATGGCAAGCCCGTATGCAACGGCTGAAAGCTGGCCCTCTGGTCGATCAGGCAGGGCAGGCCGAATTGTGGCTCGATGGAGGTCACAACGCCGCCGCCGGCGGTGCTTTGGCCGACGTGCTGACCAAGCTGCCCGCACGCCCCACCCATATGATCTGCGGTATGCTGAACACAAAGGATGTTACAGGCTATCTGGCCCCGCTCGCAAAGCAAGTCGACAGCCTGACCGCGGTTTCAATCCCCGGCGAGGCCAATACGTTAAGTGCCGAAGACACTGCCAAAGCAGCGACCCAAGTCGGTCTCAGCGCCGCGACGGCCGAAAGTGTCGCCGCTGCTTTGCAAGCCATTCTCGACAAAGATCCGCAAGCGCGGGTTCTGATCTCCGGCTCGCTTTATCTGGCAGGCAACATCTTGCGCGAAAACAGCTAGCTTCACCTGGCTCAAAATATTCCGGGGGAGGCGCGCGCTGCGCGACGGGGGCAGCGCACCCTATTTACCCCAGCCCTGATCCTGCATTTCCCGCAACCGTGATGCGGTGCGTTCAAACTCAAACGTTCCTTCGCCTTCGACATACAGCATTTCGGGCTTAGCCGCCGCAGAACAAATCAACCGGACTTTCGCTTCGTACAACGCATCGATCAGCGTGACAAAGCGCTTGGCTTCATTGAAGTTGTTGCGGGACAAGCGCGGAACGTCTTCCAACACCAGCACTTTCACTTCTTCTGCGATTGCCAGATAGTCCGCAGGCCCCAGCATCCGCCCGCACAGGTCATAGAAATTCGCCCGGGCCACCCCGTTGCGAAACGCGGGCAGTTCCACGGCACGACCGTTGACCTGAAGGATCAATGGTTCGGCCTCACCGCCTGCCAGATCGATCCAGACGCTGCGAATACTCTGCCGCGCTTCGGGCCCAATCGGCGTGAAATAGACCGGCGCACCCTCCAGCCTGTTCTGGCGATAATCAGTGGGCGAGATCAGCTCCCACACCTCAAGTTGTTCCTTGATATGCGCGATGAAGGGCAGGAACAGCTGCCGGTTCAGCCCATCCTTGTAGAGGTCATCCGGGTGACGGTTCGAGGTCGTGATCACCACCACACCACCGTCATGCAACATGTCAAACAGCCGACCCACGATCATGGCATCGGTGATATCGGTGATCTGCATCTCGTCAAACGCCAACACCTGTACCGATTTCACGACCGAAGCCGCCACCGGGGTCAGCGCATCCTCAACCCCGTCCTTGCGGGCCTTGTGCATACTCGCGTGGATTTCTTGCATGAAAGCATGGAAATGCACCCGCCGCGCCGGGATTTCACCCAGCCCATCGACAAACATATCCATCAACATGGACTTCCCGCGTCCAACACCACCCCACAGGTACAGACCCTTGGGCGGTGGGGGTGCCTTGCGAAACAAGCCGCGTTTGACCGGTTCGGCCAAAGCTGCGCGAATGCGTTCGAACTGGGGAAGAACGGCCTCTTGCGCGTCGTCTCTGGTCAGGGTGCCGTCGGCGACCTGCCTGTCATAATGCGAAATCAAACCCGTCATAACCCGAGGCATAGCGTCCGGCTTGCCCGTTGAAAACCCGCCTTTTTGGCGTCACATCAATTTTGCTGATCCCAAAGGGCAAAACTCCTGAATTGACGCCGAGCACAATCGGGATAACGTCAGGACAGAAATTCCCAGAGGTCATAATGCCCCAATCCGTCCGTCTTCTGAACCCGATCCTGATCGTTGGCTGCGTTATCATCACGGTCAATTTCGCGGTGCGCGGATCTTTTGGTGTGTTCCAGATACCCATCGCGGACGAATTCGGCTGGTTGCGCTCTGATTTCTCGATGGCGATTGCAATCCAGAACCTGGCCTGGGGCATCGGTCAGCCCATCTTTGGCGCCATCGCTGAAAAGGTCGGTGACCGACGCGCCATTGTTTTGGGCGCACTGGTTTATGCCGCAGGTATGGTTCTGTCGGCGTGGTCTGTCACACCGTTCGAACATCAGATGTACGCTTGGCTGGTCGGATTTGGTATCGCAGGAACCGGGTTCGGCGTGATCCTGGCCGTAGTGGGCCGGGCCTCGTCGGACGCAAACCGATCCATGTCACTGGCTATTGTCACAGCAGCAGGCAGTTTCGGACAGGTCCTGGGCGCCCCCACCGCGGAATGGATGCTGACATTTCTGCCCTGGCAACAGGTGTTCATCGTCTTTGCCATCGCAATTCTGGCAATGATCCTGACACTGCCGTTTATGCGCGCGCCGCAAGCGATCAGCCGGGCAGAACAAGAAGAAAGCATGAGCCAAATCCTGGGTAAAGCGTTCCGGGACCCGTCCTACACACTGATCTTCCTGGGGTTTTTCAGCTGCGGTTACCAATTGGGCTTTATCACCGCGCACTTCCCAGCCTTCGTGACCGAGATGTGCGGTCCAATTCAACCGGGCGGCGTTTTACATTCGATCGGGATCACATCAACCTCTGCACTGGGCGCGGTCTCGATTTCCTTGATCGGTCTGGCCAATATCGGTGGGACACTTCTGGCGGGCTGGGCTGGCAACCACTTTCCCAAGAAATACCTGCTGGCTGCCATCTATACCGCCCGAACACTGGCGGCCGCTGCGTTCATCGTGTTCCCGATCACACCGCTTTCGGTTATCGTGTTTTCACTGGTGATGGGCTCGCTCTGGCTGGCCACGGTGCCGCTTACCTCAGGCTTGGTCGCGCATCTTTATGGCCTGCGCTATATGGGCACGCTCTATGGCATCATCTTCTTTAGCCATCAGGTCGGCAGCTTCCTGGGCGTCTGGCTGGGCGGGCGGATGTATGACCAATACGGCGATTACACCACGGTCTGGTGGATCGGCGTCGCAATCGGAGCCTTTAGCGCCATCGTCCACCTGCCCATCCGCGAATACAGGTCAGCCCCCATCGCCGCCTAAGCTAGACGGCTTCGCCCCGCGTCAGCAAACCGGCAGACACCAGCCGATCTGCCCATCCCTGAGCGCCGGTGAAATGATGCGTCTGCCAGCCTCGCGCCCGCGCGGTTTCGATGTTGTCGATCCGGTCATCGGCAAACAGCAACCGCTCGGGCGGCACGCTACAATCGGCTTCGACCATCTCATAAATTGGCACATGAGGCTTCACTAGTTTCATACGGCCAGAGACATACTGACGGTCAAATTCGTTTAGAAACGGATAGACCGTGGTGGCATAGTCGAAATTCTGCACCCCGAAATTGGTCAGCGCAAATACCGGAAAACGCTTGGCGCGCAAGGCCCGTTGCAACCGTACAGAGTGGGGAATTTCCGGGGCCGCCAGTTCAATCCAATTGTCATGCCACATGCGGATTTCGTCACGCCACTCCGGGTACTTCTCGGCCCAGTTATAGATTGTGTCGGTGAAATGATGCCCCTGATCGACAAGGTCGTTCATCCCGTGCAGATCCACCTCGGCAAACATGGCCCGGCGGCGATCTTCGCCAATCACTTTGTCGTAATAGCGTTCTGGCTGCCACTCGATCAGGACATTTCCAATATCAAAAACAACGGCTTCAATCGGCATGGGTATTTCCCGTTCTCACAATCCCTGTTGCCGGTGACTGAACCAATCCCGGTCGGAATTTACAAGGTCCTAACCGCAGCGCACAGCGCTGCCTGGCCCAACCGGAGGTGGCGCATCCTTGATGCGTCTTCGACGAGCGGGAGCCTTACGTGTGCAACGCGGCCCGCAACTCCCGCTCCAGCGCGTCCAGAAATCGGGAGCGATCAGCTTTACCGAACGGCTTACCTCCGCCACCGGCACCCAGCGGATTAGCGGCCCGCAGATCGGCCATCAAATCACGCATCGCCAATTGTTGTCCGATATTGGCCGCAGTAAAAGCCTCTCCGTTTGGGCGCAGAACGCACGCGCCCGCCTCAACGCATTTCGCAGCCAGAGGGATATCGGATGTCACCACCACGTCTCCGGTCCCGCAGCGATCCGCTATCCATTTATCTGCCTCATCTGCCCCTTCGGCCACGATGACAACCTGCACCAGAGGGTTCGGCGATGGCCGTAATCCTCCGTTCGACACCAATGCCATCGCCACTTTGTGACGGGTGGCCACACGCTCCGCTTCGGCCTTCACAGGGCAGGCGTCGCCATCAATGAATAGCGTCGTCACGCCTTTTTTGCCTGTTTTTCAGGTGGCTTCTTACGCACCTTGAATTCTTCCGGGATTGGCATCCGGTTGAACGCGTCCAGACCGGCGATCTTATAGGCCTCGGCCAGCGTCGGGTAGTTGAACGTGTTCTGTACAAAGTAATCGACAGTGCCTTTCAGGTTCAGAACCGCCTGAGCGATATGGATCAGCTCTGTCGCGCCTTCACCCACGATCTGCACCCCAAGTACACGACGGGTTTTCAGCGAAAACAGCATCTTCAGCATGCCATGCTCTAATCCCATGATATGCCCGCGCGAGGTTTCGCGAAACCGGGCCACACCAACCTCATAGGGAATGCCGCGCTCTTGCAGCTCTTCTTCGGACATGCCGCAGGTTGAGATTTCGGGCACCGAATAGATGCCATAGGGATACCATGGGCTTTCTGGCAGGGTCGGGGTTTCCAGCGCATGACAGGCGGCCACGCGGCCCTGTTGCAAAGACGTAGACGCCAGCGACGGATGCCCGATCACATCACCGGTGGCATAGATATGCGGTACCGCAGTCTGATAGGTTTTGCGGTCCACGTCGATCCGGTTGCGATGGTCAGTTTCCACACCAACCGCATCCAGGTTCAGTGCCGAGGTCGCCCCCATCCGCCCGGCCGCAAACAACAGCATTTCCGCACGTACATGGCGGCCGTTTTCCAGTGTCACCTCAACATGCCCGCCAACGTCTTCGATCTTTTCAACGGCCGACCCCAATCGCAGGTCCACGCCGTTTTCGCGGATCTGATGGGTGAAATCATGGATCAAACGGGTATCGATAAAGTCCAGGAAAGTATCGCGCGGCTCGATTAAGGTGACCCGAACATCGAGGGTTGAGAACATGGTGGCGTATTCCACCCCAATCACCCCGGCACCAATCACCACCAGAGATCGTGGGATTTCCGCCATTTCCAGAAAATCGTCACCATCCAAAACCGTCTTGCCGTTGAACGGCACATAATCGGGCCGGTAGGTCTTGGTCCCCGTGGCGATCAAAAACTTGGCCGCTGTCAGACGTGTGGTTTCCCCGGCATCCGTGGCCACTTCAACGGTGTGTGGGCCGACAAATCTGGCCAGACCGTTCAGGGATTTAACATGGTTGCGGTTGAACTGATGTTCCAGCACGTCGACCTCATGGTCCAAAGTCATGTGCAGGCGGGCTTTCAGATCCTCGGCCCGGATTTGGTCTTTTACCCGGTACGAGCGCCCGTAAAAGCTGCGCTCGCGCCAGCCTGACAGATTCAGCACCGTCTCGCGCAGGGTTTTCGAGGGGATCGTCCCGGTATGAACCGAGACACCGCCGAACCGATCCTTGCGGTCGATCACCAGCACGCGCCGCTTCAACTTTCCCGCCTGAATGGCCGCCGAACGACCTGAGGGGCCGGAACCGATGATAATCAGGTCGTAATCGTAATCGCTCATGGCTCAGTCTCCGTACAGTGCCTCAGCGTGGAAGGTGATGTGATCTTCCATGAAGGTCGACACAAAGTAATACGAATGATCATAGCCGGGCTGCAGCCGGAAAATCGCCTGTTGGCGGCGCATGGCGATTGCCTGTGCCAGGGCTTCGGGGCGCAAAAGGTCGATAAACTGGTCATTGGCACCAGTGTCGATCAGGACGGGCCCGTCAAACCCCCTTTCCGCCATCAGGATTGAGGCGTCATGTTTGGCCCAAGCAGCCTCATCCGGGCCCAGATAGGCCTTGAGTTGCTTGCGCCCCCAATCCGCACCGGTCGGGTTTGAGATTGGCGCAAATGCCGAGACTGACTTAAACCGCCCCGGCAGATTCATCGCCATGGTCAGCGCGCCGTGCCCCCCCATCGAATGGCCGGTGATCGCCTGACGATCACTATCGATGGCAAAGTTCTGGGTCACCAAGGCGGGCAACTCTTCTGCCACATAGTCCCACATGTTGAAATGCGGAGCCCAGGGGGTTTGCGTGGCGTTCACATAGAACCCGGCACCTTGTCCCAGATCGTAATCTTCGTGATCTGCCACGCCTTCACCGCGCGGAGAAGTGTCCGGGAAAACCACAGCAATGCCCTGTTCCGCAGCCCAGGCCTGCGCGCCCGCTTTGGTCATCGCGTTTTCATGGGTGCAGGTCAGACCGGACAGATACCACAGCACTGGAACCGGGCCGTCCTTGGCCTCGGCCGGCAGAAACAGACCAAAGGTCATATCGCACTGGCACGCGGTTGACGCATGGCGATACACGCCTTGCACACCACCAAAACATGCATTCTCCGAGAGGGTTTCCATCAGGCATCATCCTTCGCTTTACGGTGCGACATGGCTAACGGCCCGGGTCCCTGACGTAAAGTCCGAGAGCCTCTGACAGGCGTAATTTCCACAAGTCAGGATGTGCCGACCCACGCGATGACGAAAGGTACCGTCAGAATGCTGGCAGCAGTGGACAACAGGATCGCTGCCGAAGCCCGGTGCGGTGCCACGCCGTAATGCGCGGCCAGCATATAGACATTGCCAGCCACAGGCAGCGCTGCTGCAGCAATCGCAACAGTGGCAGGGAAGGTTTCTATCGGAATAATCCAGATCAAAGCGACGGCAACACAGATGGGGTGGATGACAAGTTTGCAGAAACTCAGCCACGCGGCGATCTGTACCCGCTCGGCTGATTTGCTGGCCAGCGACGCCCCGATTGCGAACAAAGCCCCCGGTGTGGCCGCACCGCCGAGGATTGTCAGAAAGTCATTCAACGGAGTTGGGACCGGAACCTGCAGGGCAGACCAAAGCATTCCTGCGGAAATCGAGACGATCATCGGGTTTTTCAGCAAGCCCAACCCAATCAACCGGAATGTGGCCGGGGTTAGTCGCCCGTCGCGCCCGCCATTGATCAAAATGACAATCAGCGAAGAAAACACGACGAGATCAACCGTTAACACCAGCATCACGGGGCCAATCGCGGCCTCAGAAAACAGCAGAGCCAGCATCGGCAAGCCGAGGAAACCCACATTGCCAATCGCCGCGCATTGCGCCTCGACTGCGGCAGTAGGAATGTCGAGACCACGTAGCCACGCCACCAGAGTTGCCAGCGTATAAACAACCACGGTGCCCAACAGGTACCCAAACACCAGCCGACCGTTGAAAATCTCGGCAAACGGCAACGTCGCGGCAAAGCGGAACAGCATAGCGGATAGCGCAAAGTAAAAAACGAACTTGGTTAGATATGCGGTGGCGTCTTCGGAAAAAAACCGGCTGCGACCGGCCCAATAGCCCAAGCCGATAATTGCAAAAAAAGGAAGCGTACGCAGAAAGATATCGACCATGCGCAAACAGTTAACAGGGTTTTCACGGGCCGCAAGGCCAAGCCGGGCAACTCGGATTAACCGTTCATTGCCTGACCTGAGAGGGCGGTTTCTGACAATAAAATGATCGAAAAGCAAAGTTACGGTGGGTCGGAACACATGAGAATCGTTGTATCTGAACTGATCGGTTTATAGTTTCAGCTAATCATCTACCAAAGGAGAGGTCATGACCCAAGCCGCCGCCATTCTACGAACGGGCCGCAAATTCGATCAGGTTTTGCGCGGCGCCCGAGAAGTTTTCATGGCAGATGGGTTCGAAGGCGCAAGTGTGGATGACATAGCCCGCGCGGCGGGGGTCTCGAAGGCGACGCTGTACAGCTACTTCCCTGACAAGCGCCTGTTGTTCATGGAAGTCGCTCAAACCGAGTGTAAGCGAATGGCGGAAAATGTCATTGCCATGATCGACGACAGCAAGCCTGCGCGTGAGGTCCTGACAATTGCCGCGACTCAGCTGACTGCCTTTCTGGTCTCTGAATTCGCGCAACAAGTGTTCAGGATCTGTGTAGCTGAACGGGACAGGTTCCCCGAACTAGGCAAAGCCTTTTACGAAGCCGGGCCGCAGAATGGTCAGCGACAAATGGCAGAATACCTGGAAAAGGCTGTCAAAAAGGGCGAGCTGGCAATCGAAGACGTCCACATTGCAGCGGAACAATTCTCGGAACTGTGCAAAGTCAGAATTTGGCCCCGTGCAGCTTTTGGAATTCAAACAAGTTTTGAGAAATCCGAAATTGATGCGATCGCTTTGCAAGCAGTAGACATGTTCATGGCCCGCTACGGCGTCTGAATCTGTACAAAACTTTTGCACGCGCAAACCAGACCAATCGACAAAAAAAGTGGCTGAATATTGAGACTGACCAGCTTTCATCCAGACGGTCCATGCCCGGAGAAATTTGGTCAAAATGGTGGTTTCACCGAGCGGACATAGTGCCGGATGCGCAAGCGTATGTCCGTGATTTCCCAAAGCATCACTCCCTGCAGGGTGACGGCATATCCGTCATGCGGATGACTGCGCCATAATCTCGGCCTTGGCGGCAGAACAGGCCAAACGGGACAACTGACCCCAGAAGTTTGTGCCGTCAATGCTCCGGGGTATCTGCGTGATCTGGGTGCAGCCACACGCCCGTTGCTGGATCAGATTGGACCCCACAATCTGGAAATCCACCCGCGGTGGTGCCCCGACCTTTGCCCTGTGATCTCAGGCCAATACCCGCATGGGAAAGGTGCCAGGCCCTTTTCGGCACAGATGACTTTCGTCTTTGGAACTACAGTGTGCAGCACGGGCGACAGGCGTATTCATATTATGCACTTGCTCAGCGCCCGCAAAACTCTCAACGTGAGAGTGTACCCAAATCACTGGCAGACGAGACTGGGGTAGGTTCGGGAAGTCAGTTGACAATGGATTTTGTATTTTGGATACATTGGGCAGAGATGTCGCGGCGGCGAGAGTCGCCAAAGATTGCTCTGGCCAAAATGAGCAACGCGAATGTCTGAAAAAAA
The DNA here is from genome assembly GCF_042768335.1 of Ruegeria meonggei. Classification (NCBI taxonomy): domain Bacteria; kingdom Pseudomonadati; phylum Pseudomonadota; class Alphaproteobacteria; order Rhodobacterales; family Roseobacteraceae; genus Ruegeria; species Ruegeria meonggei. Next base: position 238,556 of record NZ_JAXHBT010000002.1, read on the forward strand.
CATTTCTGGGAGATACTCATGAAACTGAAATTAATGGCTGCAACTGCTGCGATCGCCTTATCGGGCGCTGCGGCACAAGCGAATACGCTGGTTTATTGCTCCGAAGGATCGCCCGAAGGGTTTGACCCGGCGCTGTTCACGGCTGGCACAACCTTTGATGCGTCTTCGCACCCGATCTATAACCGCTTGCTTGAATTTGAGACCGGCACAACCAACGTGATCCCCGGACTGGCCGAAAGTGTCGAGGCCAGCGATGATGGTCTGGAATACACATTCAAGCTGCGTCAGGGCGTCAAATTCCATTCGAATGACGAATTCACCCCGACCCGTGACTTTAACGCCGATGACGTGATCTTTTCATTCATGCGCCAGAAGGACGAAGGACACCCCTTCAACCAGGTTTCTGGTGGCACATGGGAATACTTCCAGGGCATGGGTATGCCGGATCTGGTTGAGTCCATCGAAAAAGTTGACGACTACACTGTGAAATTCAAGCTTTCCAAGCCCGAGGCCCCGTTCGTGGCCAACATGGCGATGGATTTCGCTTCAATCCTGTCGGCAGAATATGCCGACGCGATGATGGAAGCGGGCACACCTGAAAAGCTGAACACCGCGCCAATCGGCACCGGCCCGTTCTCGTTCGTGGCTTATCAAAAAGACGCGGTGATCCGTTACGCCAACAACGGCGATTACTGGAAAGCGCCTGCTGACGTGGACAACCTGATCTTTGCGATCACGCCTGACGCATCAGTGCGTTATCAAAAGTTGAAGGCGGGCGAATGCCACATCATGCCTTATCCGAACCCCGCCGATATTCAGGCGATGCAGGATGACGCCGACATCAACATGCTGGAGCAAGAGGGCCTGAACGTGGGCTATCTGGCCTACAACACCACCATGGAGCCTTTCGACAACCCCAATGTCCGCAAAGCGCTGAACATGGCGATCGACAAGAACGCAATCATCGATGTTGTGTTCCAGGGCTCAGGGCAAGTTGCCAAGAACCCGATCCCGCCGACAATGTGGGGCTATAACGACGCGATCACTGACGATGCTTATGATCCCGAAGCCGCCAAGGCCATGCTGGAAGCAGAAGGCGTGACCGACCTGTCGATGAAGGTCTGGGCGATGCCAGTGCAGCGTCCTTACAACCCGAACGCACGCCGTATGGCAGAACTGATCCAGGCGGATTTCGCCAAGGTCGGAGTGGATGTTGAGATCGTGTCCTATGAATGGGGCGAATATCTGTCGCGGTCGAAGGAACTGAACCGGGATGGTGCGGTTCTGCTGGGTTGGACCGGCGACAACGGCGATCCAGACAACTTCTTGGCGGTTTTGCTGGGCTGTGACGGTCGCGAAGCCTCGAACCGCGCGCAGTGGTGCCACGAGCCCTTCGAAGACCTGATCCTGAAGGCCAAGCAGTCCACAGATCAGGCTGAGCGCACCAAGCTTTATGAAGAGGCACAAGTCGTCTTCAAAGAGCAGGCGCCTTGGGCAACTATTGCGCATTCGGTTGTTTACATGCCGATGAGCAACAAGGTGCAAGGTTACAAAGTGCACCCGCTGGGCGGCCACATCTTTTATGGTGTGAGCGTCGAATAAACCACCACTCACTGACCGGAGCCGCCCACCAGGCGGCTCCGGTTTCTTTTTTGGAGGTCGGCCTGAATGCCGGATTTGTCCGAGTACCGTCACCTGGCAAAGGACATGTCAGTAGACGCCGTGGCCCTTGTGCCCGGCCCGAATTTCACCCGCGCCTTGGGAAAACCTTTCATGAGCCACGAGCGGCCCTTTGTGGTCGTGGTACCGGCCGAAGGGGCTCCGGCTGCAATTGTGCCCAATCTTGAACTGGGCTCGTGGGCACTGGTTGGTTTCGACGGCGCCGTCTTCGACTGGCGCGATCAGGCCGGCTATGATGACGCGTTCTCTGCCCTTGCAGAACATATGCCGCTGACTTCACTTGCCGTCGAAGGGCAGGTCATGCGGGTCTTTGTGTCCAAGGCCTTCACCCGCGCATTGCCCGATCTGAGGATCGTGGACGCCGAGCGCGAAATTTCTGGCCTGCGCATCATCAAGACCGAAGATGATATCGCGGCGCTGCAAACGGCGATTGATATCTCGGAACGCGCGCTGGACCGCGTGATCGCGGATGTGCGTGTGGGCCAGACAGAAAAACAGGTCGAACAGGCGCTGATACAGGCGCTGTTTGCCGAAGGTGCAGCCTCGCTGGCGTTTTCGCCTATCGTGGCCGCGGGTGACAACTCGGCGCAACCACATGGCACGGCACGCGATGACTACCAGATCAAACCGGGCGACGCGCTTTTGTTCGATTTTGGTGCCCGCAAACACGGGTTTGCCGCCGATATCACGCGGACCTTTTTTGTCGAAGAAGCCTCGGACGAGGGCAGGGCGGTCTATGACACCGTGCTGCGCGCCAATCTGGCCGGGTTCGAGGCCTGTCGCCCTGGCACAACCGCCCATGATATTGACGACGCGGTGATCGGCGTGCTCGAAGCCTCGCCCTATGCTGATCGTATCCGCACCAAGACCGGTCACGGGCTGGGCCGTGATGTGCACGAAGCGCCGTATATCATGCGTGGTAACGATCAGAAAATCCTTCCGGGTATGGTCTGGACCAATGAGCCGGGCCTTTATGATCTGGACAATTTCGGCGTTCGCATAGAAGATGACGTGCTTGTTACCGAGGACGGCTGTCGGTCTCTGACCCGCTTTCCCAAAGATCTCACAATAATAGGTCGCTGATGTTTGGCTACTTTCTCACACGCCTCGGCATGTTCATTCCGACATTTCTGGGCGTGACGCTGATTTCCTTCATGTTCATCCGGGTCCTGCCGGGCGACCCAATCATCGTCATGGCCGGAGAACGCGGCATGACCGAGGAACGCTATCAGGAACTGGTTGAAAAACTTGGCTTCGACAAACCGGTCCTGCAGCAATATTGGGACTATCTGACCGGCGTGATGCAGGGTGATCTGGGCGAAAGCTTTGTCACCAAAAAACCGGTCTGGGATGAGTTCTTTGCCCTGTTCCCCGCAACGATGGAGCTGTCGATCTGTGCGATGATATTTGCTGTTGCATTGGGTCTGCCTGCCGGTGTGATCGCGGCCGTAAACCGGGGCAAGTTCTTTGACCGGGCTCTGATGTCTTCGGCGTTGGTAGGGTATTCGATGCCGATCTTCTGGTGGGCGCTGCTGCTGATTATCGTGTTTTCAGGCAATCTGGGCTGGACGCCGGTCTCGGGCCGGATTGATCTGCTGTATTATTTCCCCGACGTAACCGGCTTCATGCTGATCGACAGCCTGTTATCCGGACAGGAAGGCGCATTTAAGTCGGCTGTACGACATTTGATCCTGCCAACAATTGTTTTGGGCACCATCCCTCTCGCTGTGATCGCGCGTCAAACGCGCTCTGCGATGCTTGAGGTTCTGGGCGAGGATTATATCCGCACCGCCCGTGCCAAAGGTCTTTCACCGTCGCGGATCAACGGTTTGCACGCGCTGCGCAACGCTCTGATCCCGGTGATCACCGTTATCGGCCTGTCGGTTGGAACACTGCTGGCGGGCGCGATCCTGACCGAAACGATCTTTAGCTGGCCGGGCATCGGCAAGTGGATGGTCGACAGCATTTTCCGCCGCGATTACCCGGTGGTGCAGGGCGGACTGCTGATGATCGCCGTGATCGTCATGCTGGTAAACCTGCTGGTCGATGTCCTTTACGGCGTCATCAACCCCAAAATCCGGAGGCGGTGATGGCTGAACTGTCCGCAACCCCACCCAAAACCGAGGACCGTCCCAGCGCCCTGCGCGAGTTCTGGTTCTATTTCAGCGAAAACCGCGGCGCAGTGATGGGCCTTTGGGTCTTTGCCGCCTTTGTATTCTGCGCCGCCTTCGCGCCTTTGCTGGCGCCGTATGACCCGACCGAGCAGTTCCGGAATCACATATTGCAGCCCCCTGCATGGCAAGAAGGCGGCAGCTGGGCCTTCCCTCTGGGCACCGATCCGCTGGGCCGGGATATGCTGTCGCGGCTGATCATGGGATCGCGATACTCCTTCTTTGTCGGCATCGTTGTTGTCTGTGTGGCAGTGACAGGCGGCGTGATTGTCGGCCTGCTATCCGGTTTCGCACCCAAATGGGTCGACACAATGATCATGCGGGTGATGGATATCATTCTGTCTTTCCCTTCGCTGCTGCTCGCGCTGGTTCTGGTGGCTATTCTGGGGCCATCCTTGACCAACGCGATGATCGCGATCGCCATCGTGTTCCAGCCCCATTACGTGCGCTTGACCCGTGCCTCAGTGCTGTCTGAGCGGCAAAAAGACTATGTGACCTCAGCCCGCGTGGCCGGGGCCAGCAAGGCGCGGCTGATGTTCAAAACCGTTCTGCCCAATTGTCTGGCTCCGATCATCGTGCAGGCGGCACTGTCGTTTTCTACGGCCATTCTGGACGCCGCCGCGCTTGGCTTTCTGGGTATGGGCGCGCAACCACCAACACCGGAATGGGGCACCATGCTGGCCGAGGCGCGCGAGTTCATTCTGCGTGCATGGTGGGTAGTAACCTTCCCCGGTCTGGCCATTCTGGTCACAGTGCTGGCCATCAACCTGATGGGTGACGGTCTGCGCGACGCGCTAGACCCGAAACTAAAGCGGAGCTGACGCCATGAGCTTGTTGGAAATCCGGAACCTCACGGTTGAATTTGCCACCGCTTCGGGACAATTCCGCGCCGTAGACGGCGTGGACCTCTCTGTCGACAAAGGTGAGCTGATGGCCATCGTTGGCGAAAGCGGCTCGGGCAAGTCCGTGTCGATGCTGGCGCTGATGGGGCTGCTGCCCTGGACGGCCACGATCACCGCTGATCAACTGAGTTTTGAGGGCATCGACCTTACCAAAATTTCGGCCCGGGAACGTCGCAAGATCATCGGCAAGGACATTGCGATGATCTTTCAGGAGCCGATGTCCTCGCTGAACCCCTGTTTCACAGTTGGCTTCCAGATCAAAGAAGCCCTGCGCATCCATCTGGGCCTGAACCGTAAGGATCGTCACCAGCGCGCGATCGAGCTGTTCGATCAGGTCGGCATCCCGGCCCCCGAAAGCCGTCTGAAAACGTTTCCGCACCAGATGTCGGGCGGGATGAACCAGCGCGTCATGATCGCAATGGCCATCGCCTGTACCCCCAAGCTGTTGATCGCGGATGAGCCGACAACTGCCCTGGACGTAACGATTCAGGCGCAGATTCTGGACCTGCTTTTGCGCTTGCGCGATGAACAGGGCATGGGCTTGGTGCTGATCACTCATGACATGGGCGTCGTGGCGGAAACCGCCGAACGGGTCCAGGTTCAATATGCCGGCCAAAAGGTCGAGGAACAGCCTGTCGCCGACCTGTTCCGTACACCGCGCCATCCTTATACAACGGCATTGCTCAGTGCGCTGCCCGAGCGGGCAACATCCAAGATGCTGCCGACCATCCCCGGCGTAGTACCCGGCCAGTTCGACCGGCCCAAAGGCTGCCTGTTCAGCCCAAGATGCCAACATGCGAATGATATTTGCAGAAGCCTGCCACCGACCCCGCATAGCGCCCAGTTTGGCAAAGCCCGGTGTCACCATGTCGAACAGATAACCGCCGGAGAACTGGCATGACCGCACCCATCGTACAAGCCAGTGCATTGGCCCGGCATTACATCGTCAAGGGTGGATTGCTGTCGAAACCGGCGACCGTCAAGGCGCTGTCCGGTGTGGATTTCGATCTGCAACCGGGCAAGACCCTGGCCATCGTTGGGGAATCCGGCTGCGGGAAATCAACCCTGGCACGGGTGGTAACGATGATCGAGGAGCCGACCTCCGGCAATCTGACCATCAACGGCGTCGACATCACCCCATCGAAATGGGCCGAAATGCGCGAGACGGTTCAGATCGTGTTTCAGGATCCCTATGGCTCGCTTAACCCGCGCCAGAGGATCGGGCAGATTCTCCAGGAACCGCTGATCATCAACCGCCCTGACATGTCAGCCGCCGATCGCGAAGCCCGCGCGCGCGAGTTGATTGAGCTGGTCGGTCTGCGCCCGGAACATTACGACCGCTACCCACATATGTTCTCAGGTGGACAGCGGCAACGGATCGCCATTGCCCGCGCATTGATGCTGAACCCCAAGGTGCTTGTGCTGGACGAACCGGTCTCAGCTTTGGATGTTTCGATCCAGTCGCAGATCTTGAACCTGTTGGTTGAATTACAGGATCGCCTGAACCTGGCTTATCTGTTCATCTCGCATGATCTGTCGGTCGTAAAACACTTCGCCGATGATGTGATCGTCATGTATCTGGGTCGCGCGGTTGAAAAGGCCCCCAAGGATCAGCTGTTCGCAGCGCCCCGGCATCCCTATTCCAAGGCACTTTTGTCCACGACGCCACGCGCTGACCCCGAAGCGCGGAAAGAACGGATCAAGCTGGAAGGTGAGTTGCCGTCACCGATGAATATCCCAAAAGGCTGCGCGTTTGCACAACGGTGCTGGCTGGCAACTGAGGAATGCCGTGCAGCACCCCCCGAGCTGAGCGGCGGCACGCATCAGGTTGCGTGCCTGCATCCTCTGGACTGACCTAATCGGCATTTCGCGTGGCGGTAACCATATCCAGCAACTGATCCTTGGTGCGCCGGATGTGTTTGGTCAACAGGTCACAGGCATCCTGCACTTGTCCGGCACGGGCCAGTGACAGCAATTGTCGGTGATCCTTCTTCGCTGGTTCGCGTTGTTCCATCACGCTCAGGTGCATGCGGACATACCGGTCAGACTGCCGGTTCACGCGCTGCAGAATCTCGTTCGTCAGCCCGCGATCTGCTGCGGCATACAAGGCCATATGATACTCGTAGTTCAGGCTGCCCCAACGTCCTACGTCATAAGCGTCATAGGATTTCTCCATCTCGTCCAGGATACGTTCGCATGTTTCATAGCCCGCTTTACGCATCCGGGGGATCGCATGCTGGAACAAATCCACTTCCAGCAGGACGCGCAGATCAAAGATCTCACCGATCTCTGACAGGGAATGCATGGTGACCGACGCGCCCCGGTTGTTCGTCAACTGCACCAGCCCTTCGGCATCCAACCGCTTCAGTGCCTCGCGGATCGGCATGCGCGAGACATCATAGTCCTCAGCCAGGGCTTCTTGTCGGATGGTCTCGCCCTCGGCCATTTCGCCACTCAGGATCCGCTCACGCAGATCATTTGTGATAACATCAGGCAGGCTTTGCCGGGGGATCGCGCGGGTTCTGGGCATACGGTTCGCCTTGGGTACTGGAAACTTGTATCCAAAATACAAAATGAGCGGGTGATTTCCAAGGGCCTTGCATGCAGAGATATCAATTTGGTGTTTTTTGTTTCAATGACCATAAATGAGACAGCCGGTCAGGGACGGTGCAACATCGAAAGGAGCCAATTGATGGACAGTCAGCGATTTCTGCCTAAAGGCGCGATCTCTGTTGACGTGCCTTATGACGGTCCGCCGAAGACCTTCTACTTTTTGCTGTTGCCTAAAACGACCATGCTGGCCTTCAGCGCCGCGATTGAGCCGCTGCGCATTTCCAACCAGCTGGCCAGAAAGCAACTGTTTGAATGGTATGTCTTGTCGCCAGACGGCGCTCCGGTAACCTGTTCGAACGGGATCGGCATTCAAGTCGACCATCAAATGCACGACCTAAGCAAAGAGGCATACACTTTCGTCTGCTCCGGGACAGAACCCATGGCCTCGCTCGACCCCACCGTTTTGAACTGGATCCGCCGCCAAAAAGCCCATGGTTGCGAGTTCGGCGGCATCTGCACCGGCGCCTTCGCCTTGGCGAAGGCCGGACTTATCGGCAGCAAACGTTTCACTGTGCATTGGGAAAACCGCCCCGGCTTTTGTGAGAACTTCTCGGCAATGGTCCCATCGCAGAACCTTTATGAAATTGACGGGCAACTTCGGACATGCGGGGGCGGGCATGCCAGCACGGACATGATGCTTGAGGTGATTGAAGAGATGTTTGGTAACGCCCTGGCGGTGAGCGTATCCGAGATGTGCCTGCATCGGCGGGCAGGGGACAGCGACAGCCAACAGATATCTTCTGTTTCAGCGGTTTTGGGCACGCGGAATGCCAAACTGATCGAGGCCGTGCAGATCATGCGAGACTACATTGAATCGCCCCTCAGCCTTGAGGCGGTGGCTAAGCAGGCCTCACTCTCCCGCCGCCATATGGAACGCCTGTTCCGGCAGCATACCAACATGTCGCCGGGGCAGTTCTACAACAACCTGAGGCTGGATCGCGCCTTTGCTCTGCTGAGCGAAACTGATCTGAGCGTATCCGAGATCGCCTTTGCTGCGGGATTTTCCAGCACCGACCGGCTGTCAGTACATTTCCGCAGCCGTTACAAGATTTCCCCCCATAATTTCCGCCGTTCCTGGGCGCAGGACGGGACACAAAAATAATCCACGGCTTCTATTGATTGGATCAATAGTTATTATCCAAACAATCTGTTGGATCGATGAATGCAATTGCACGAAATTGCGGCCAGTAACTGCGATCCAGATCGCAAACTCCAAAGTAGTGTCATGAACCCACAGGCGAATTCACTCAGGCTAATCTGAACTCCTGCGGCAATTACCTGATTGACCCTGACCGTGGCGAAGAAGTGATGATGAACGACGTGCGCATTTTGCGTGCGCCGACCATCTTTTCGCAATTCCAAGTCGCGGGCTATCACATGGCCATTGTCACGGCCAAAGACAAGTTGCGCGCTGTAGCCTTTTCCCCGGAACGTTCTGGAGCGACGACCAAGTCCGAACATGGCATCGAAACTGCCAGCGAATGGCTGGTCATGCCCGTGCCCGAAGTCTACTCGGCCGAGCTGTTCGAGTTTGTTTTTGCCGCCGGTGTCAAGCTGCTGAGGGAATTCAAACCGGGCATCATGTATCTGTCGACCACAGATCACATTCAACACAAGTTTGCCCCCGAGCAGCAAGGCTGCGCTGGATTTCCCTGCAATGTTCGACAAGTATCTGGCACAATTGGACGACCTTGGCGCCACAAATCATGGGCTGAAGCCCAAACACAATGCCGAAGGAAAACCGAATGTGATCTATGCGCAGGACCTTATTGATGAGTGACTAGGCAAAGATCAGGCCCGCGTGATCCTGCCGATTACCGACTCTTACGTCGTCCACCACGGTGCGCTGGGTGCTTTTGCCACAGCCTATCTGCCCGAAGATGCGGAATAAACTGAAATCATGGCAAGGCTTGACGCAATCGACGACATGGTCCTGGTGATCGACAAGGAAGAGGTGATCAATCGGTTTGAACTGCCCGCTGACCGCATCGGCGATATCGTCATGATCTCGGGCGAGAACATGACCATCGGAACCTCGGAACACCGTCACAACCTGGCTGCCCTCAAGGAACCCTTCCGCGGCCATGGGGGCCTGACAGAGCAAGAGGTGCCCTTTATCGTCAACCGTGTCGTCGATCTGGGCAACACTCCGGACCCGCGGAACTTCGACGCATTTTCTATGCAACTAAAGCTGCGGCGCAATAGGCGATGAAGGATCACATCATGGCCAAATCCGAGATCAGAAACGCAGGGATGCGCATCGCGCGGCGAGGTTGTTTTTACTGAAAAGACAATCCCCGTTCATTACCCCTATACCAACGAGGTTGTGGGCTATGTTCCGGCGGGCACCACAGAACACGCGCGCAACAACTTTGAGATTGCCGCGAACTGCACGCCAAAAAAATCACCCGGAATGAACGCAGCCAGATTCTGCAGCGTGCAGGCGAGCTGATCGGGGAAAAGCGCGAGTTTCTGGCGAAATGACTAACGCTGGTGCTGGGCATTTGCCACCAGCACGCGATTTGCGAGATCAGGCGCGCAGGATGTTTACCAATTCGCCGCTGCCGAGGCGCTGAAAGATGACGCTGAGATTTTCCTTCGACCTGACCGATAGCGGCAAAGAGCGCAAGAATTTCACCGAGCGCGTGCTGGTCAAAGCCATCAGCGCAATCACACTCTTCAACCACCCGCTGAACATGGTTAGCCATGAGTTCGCGCCGTCGATTGCGGCCAATAACTGTATGGTGTGCAAACCAACCGAACTGACGCCGCTGACCGCGCTGACCCTGGCTGATATCCTGTACTAGGCCGGTCTGCCGCCCGAGGTGTTCCAGGTTGTCACCGAATGGTCGCAAGACATCGATGATGAGACGAACACCAATGATAACATCGACATCATCACCTTCACCGGGAGCATGCCTGTCGGTAAGGTGATCGCTGAAAAGGCGGTCTATAAACGTCAAACTCTTGAGCTGGGCGGTAATGACCCGCTGATCATTCTCAATGACCTCAGCGCTGCTGATCTGGACAAGGCCACGACCATTGCCGAGGCCAGCGTTGTACGGCGATCAAATGCGTTCTGGTTCAGGACAGTGTCGCCGATAAGTTTGTCCCCCTGATGTTGGAAAAAGTCGAGGCAATCAGGTTTGGTGATCCGCAGGACCCCGGCACGCAACTGGGCTGCGTGATCTATGACCAGGGCGCTCAAATCCTCTGTCATCCCGGTCGTCAGGGGGCCTTGCTGCCGATTGTGATCGGCAAAGTGCCCCAGAACAGCGTGCTGGTGATGGAGGAAACCTTTGGTCCCATCGTTAGGGAGCTCGACAATGACCCAGAGGTCATTGCACTTTCAAACTCGACCGATTTCGGCCTGTCATCGGGTGTCTGCAACAACGATCAGAACCGGGCGATTGCCTCTATCAACGGGCTGGACGCGGGCACCTGCAACATCTGGGAACAGCCCGGTTATCGCATCGAGATGTCTCCGTTTGCTGGCATCAAGGACAGTGGCAATGGCGTCAAGGAAGGTGTGATCAAAGCGATGAAGTTCTTCAAAAACGCCAAGACTTACTCGCTGCCTTGGCTGCGGGTAACGACGTAGGCTGGCGCAGGCGAGAATTCCGTATTATCCCAAGACCCATGTCTTTTGATCTGAAAAACCTTCAACTGTTCGTCCGTGTGGCAACTTTGGGGGCTATCGGGCGGGCAGGGGCCGAGTTCGGATTTTCAGCGACAAACACGTCGCAACGCCTGCAGGCGCTGGAGTCAGAGTTGGACGTCAAGCTGCTGAACCGGACTACGCGCGCCATTTCTCTGACCCCGGACGGAGAACTGTTTCTGGATCACGCGAAACACATTCTCGAAGATATCGAGGATGCCCGCACCGCTCTGTCCCGCACTTCAGGGACTGTCTCAGGAAAGCTGCGGGTCACGGCATCTGCGTCTTTTGGTCGGTCTCATATCGTACCGTATGTGCCCGATTTTCTGGGCCTCTACCCTCATGTCCAGCTGGACCTGAACCTGACCGACACGGTGATTGACATTGTTGAACAGGGCTATGATCTGGCCTTCCGCATTGGCGATCTGGGCCCGTCCAGCTTGCTGGCGCAGAAGCTGGATGATGATCCCCGCATGCTGGTGGCATCGCCAAAGTATCTGCAGCGCGCGGGCATCCCGCAATCACCAGCGGACCTGACCAACCACGCCTGCCTGACCATGCAGCCCCGAGAGATCTGGCACCTGATTGACCGGTCTGAAACCATGCACGATGTCCGGGTGTCCGGGCCTGTAACCGTCAGCCTTGGTGACGCGATCGTCGATTGGACACTGGCGGGACTGGGTATCGGCAAGGCCTCGCTCTGGCAGACCGGAGAGCACATCCGCGCCGGGCGGCTGGTTCCAGTTCTGCCCCAGATGCGCGATTTGTCAGATTCCAAGATCTGGGCGGTGCGCCCGCCCGGTCGTTTGATGCACGCGCGCGTCAAAGCATTCCTCGACTTCATGCGCGCCCGCATCATTGAGACCAACAAAGCCTGCTATGCCGATCTGATCTGAGCCATTCTTTCGCAGGGCGGGATAATCATTGCCGAAAGCCGTAGATAGTGGCGACGGGCCGACAATCTTAGGTACGGTTCATCAACGAACCGGAGCCCATTCCCATGAAAGACCTCATCGACAACCACGATGTTCAGACCCAAATCATCGATGCCTTCAACTTTCGCCACGCAACCAAGGTTTTTGACCCTGACCGCAAAATTCCGAACAGCGAGTTCAACACTATTCTGGACGCAGCCCGCCTGTCTCCGACGTCCTTCGGCACCGAACCCTTCCAGCTTTTGATCGTCCAGTCGCCAGAAAAACGCGCGTTGTTTCGCGACTTCACCTGGGGTGCAAATGGGGCCAGCAATGGAACCGCGGGCCAGTTGGGAACCGCGAGCCACTATGTGATCGTCCTGTCCCATACCGGGGCAACCATGAAAGCAGGGTCAGAGTATCTGGCCAAACACAATCGCGAGGTCAAACAGCTGCCCGAAGACGTTGTCGAGATGATCCACGGGGCGTATAGCAAGTTTCAGGACAGCGATTTCCATTTGGAAACCGATGCGCACATCACCCAATGGGCCGCACGTCAAGCCTATATCGTGCTGGGCAACATGATGACTGCCGGGGCACTGATGGGGATCGATTCCTGCCCGATCGAAGGATTTGGACTCGACAAGACCGAAGCCGTTCTGCGCACGGAGTTCGGCATCGACACGCGCGTCTACAAACCCGCCGTCATGGTTGCGTTTGGCTATCGCGCGGATGGGCCGATGTTCCCTAAAACGCGTCGCGAGATGTCGGATATCGTAACCTGGGCCTGACGCCCCGCTACAAAAAGACCCCGGATTGGCAGTCAACCTGGGGTCCTGAATGTCTGGTCGAAGGTTCTGGCGAAGGGGCTTAGCCCTGCACAACCTCCTGTCGCTGTACGCCCAACCCTTGAATTCCCAGCTCAATCTTGTCGCCCGGCTTCAAATAGGTTTGCGGGTTTTGCCCCATCCCCACGCCCGGAGGTGTCCCGGTCGAGATCACGTCACCCGGCTGCAGCGACATGAACTGCGACAAGTGCGAAACGATCGTGGCGACGCCAAAATGCATCGTGCTGGTTGATCCGTCCTGGTACCTGTCGCCGTTTACCTCCAGATACATCAGCAGGGCCTGTGGATCGCCGACCTCATCCCGGGTCACCAGCCACGGGCCGATTGGGCCGAAGGTGTCCGCTGATTTCCCTTTGACCCACTGGCCCGAGCGGTGCAGCTGAAAGTCACGCTCGGACAGGTCATTGACCACGCAATATCCGGCAACGTGGTCCAGCGCGTCCTCTTCAGAGACGTATTTTGTTTCCTTGCCTATCACGATGCCCAGCTCGACCTCCCAATCGGTCTTGACAGAGCCGCGCGGGATTTCGACCGCGTCATTGGGACCCATGATCGCCGAGGTTGCCTTAAAGAAAACTACCGGTTCTTCTGGCAGTTCCAAACCGCTTTCCGCTGCGTGGTCCGCATAGTTCAGACCGATGCAGACAAATTTACCCACCTGACCGACGCAGGCGCCAATGCGGGGATTGCCTTCGACAATCGGCAGCGCCCCAAGGTCCACCCCCTGCAACTGTGCCAAGTTGTCCTGGCCCAGCATCGCCCCCGAGATATCGCTGACCACGCCCGACAAGTCGCGGATGTTGCCATCGTCGTCCATCACCCCGGGCTTTTCCAGGCCAACCGGTCCATAGCGTAATAGCTTCATTTCGTTTTCCCTTTCAACTCAGATAGTCCAGCCGCCGTCGATGGCAAAAGGCTGACCAGTTGTGTATTTGCTGGCGTCACTGGCCAGATACAGCGCAAGCTCGGCGATCTCATCCGCAGTGCCGATCCGCCCCATCGGCTGGCGTGCGATGAAATCAGCCATGGCTTGGTCATAATCGCCAGTCGCGCGCAGACGGTCATGCAAACTGGGGCTGTCGACTGTTCCAGGACAGATCGCGTTGCACCGAATGCCTTGGGTGACGAAATCCGCCGACACGGATTTGGTGAGCCCCAGTACCGCCGCCTTTGAGGCGCAATAGGCGAAACGGTTTGGCACGCCCTTCATCGACGAGGCCACCGACGACATATTGATGATTGAGCCACCCCCTTTGGCCAGCATTCCCGGCAATGTCAGACGGATCAGCCGGTACATCGCCTTCACATTCAGGTTAAAACTAAAATCCCAAGCGTCTTCGTCACACTCCAATATCGAACCACCCGCGACATAGCCGGCACAGTTGAACAGCACGTCCAGCGGCGGCATTTCGGCCACTGCAGACTGAACAGCCGCGGCGTCGGTGACGTCCAGTTTCAATGTTTGGATGCCGTTAACCACATCTAACTCGGCCAGGGCCGTCTGATTGATGTCACTGGCGATGACCTGCGCGCCTTCGGCTGCAAACAGCTCTGCCGTGGCTCGGCCGATGCCCTGACCTGCAGCGGTGATCAGAGCGGTTTTGCCGGACAGGCGATTGGATTGGGTGGAGTTGGTCATATGGTGCCTCACAGCTTTTCCGGCAGCAAGTCCACCGGGATGTCCTGATAGCAGACGGGGCGCAAGAAGCGCCGGATCGACAGGGTGCCTACGGATGTAGCGCCGAAGTTGGTTGAAGCCGGGTAAGGGCCACCGTGCACCATACTGTCGCTGACCTCGACTCCAGTTGGAAAACTGTTGGCCAAAAGGCGTCCGGCCTTGCGTTCAAGCAGCGGCAGCAATGACTGGGCCATCGGTTTGTCGCCCTTGTCCAGATGCAGGGTACAGGTCAGCTGGCCTTCGATTGCCCGGGCTATCTGAAACATCTGATCCGCATCGCGCACGCGCACGACGATCCCAAGCGGGCCAAACACCTCTTCTTGCAGTTTGTGATCGGCCAGCCAGTCATCCCCCGAGACGGTGAACAAGTAAGGGGCTGCAGCGCGAGTGTCACAACTGGTGCCCATCACTTGGGTCACTCCTGTGCCCGCAGCAACACGCGCCACACCATTGCGATAGGCATCCGCAATGCCGTCGGTCAGCATGGTTTGATCGGCAACTGCGGCCAGACCGGCCTCAGCCGCAGATTGGAAGGCATCCGCATCCGGGCCGTCGATCACTACGGCGATCCCCGGGTTGGTGCAGAACTGGCCTGCGCCCATGGTCAGGGATCCGGTCCAACCGGCACCAATTTCCGCCCCGCGTGCAGCGGTGGCCTGTGGCAACAGGAACATCGGATTGACCGACCCAAGCTCGCCGAAAAACGGAATGGGTTCATCGCGCCGGGCGCACAAATCAAACAATGCACGGCCACCGGCAAGGCTGCCTGTAAAGCCCACCGCACGGATCAGCGGATGCTGTACCAGTGAAGCGCCGACCTCAAGATTGCCGCCCTGCACCAGTGAAAACACGCCGGGATGAACACCCGTTGCCTTCACCGCCGCATCAATTGCCTGAGCGACGATCTCACCCGTGCCGGGATGGGCGGAGTGCCCTTTCGCCACAACTGGGCATCCTGCGGCTAGGGCCGCAGCGGTATCACCCCCTGCAACCGAGAAGGCCAATGGAAAATTCGATGCCCCGAACACGGCGACCGGGCCCAAGGGGCGCTGTATCATGCGCAGATCCGGGCGGGGCAGGGGCGCGCGCTCCGGCAAGGCCGGGTCGTGGCGTTGATCCAGATAGTCCCCTTGTTCGATGTGATCGGCAAACAGGCGCAGCTGACCCACAGTGCGTCCCCGCTCACCCTGCAAACGGGCGTCGGGCAGTCCGGTCTCCTGGGTTCCGATCTCGGTGATGGCGTCACCAAGCGCGTCGATCTCGTCAGCAATCCTGCGCAACAGCGCTGCACGCTCGGAACGGGAGGACCATCCGAATGAGGTGAACGCCTCTTCTGCTGCTTCTACCGCCGCATCCACGTGGGCCATTGTGCCGATTGCAAAATCGTGGCTGGTCCCGTGCGCGGGCTCTGAGGCAAACGTGGCCTCTGCGCTTACCCATTCCCCAGCAATCAGGTGTTTTCCGGTCAACATGTTTAGTTCTTTCTTACAGCAGGCCGCGTCGGGCAAGGTTTCGCATAAGGTGAGACGCACCAAACTGCCATTCAGGGCATTCGGTCGACAGCCGCACCGTATTGGTTAGCGCGCCCAGCTTGTCGTTTGAAATCGTGACGACATCGCCAAGCTTGTGGGTGAACCCCGCACCCGGAGTATCGCGATCTTGCGTTGGCGCAAAGAGGGTTCCGAGAAACAGCATGAAACCATCTGGATACTGGTGATGCCGACCGATCGTCTGAGTGACCAGATCGACCGGATCGCGGCTGATCTTCGCCATCGAGGAATGACCGTTCAGCACAAAGCCATCTGGTCCCGTGACGGTCAGCGTAAGTTCGGCGGTGCGCACATCATCCAGAGTAAAGTGCGCATCGAACACTCTGATCATCGGACCAATCGCGCATGAGGCGTTGTTGTCCTTGGCCTTGCTCAGCAACAGGGCGGAACGGCCTTCGACATCGCGCAGGTTGACATCATTGCCCAGTGCCGCGCCCTTGATATGCCCCTGCGAAGTAATGGCCAGAACCACCTCGGGTTCCGGATTGTTCCAGGTCGAGATCGGGTGCAGCCCAATATCCGCACCAAACCCAACCGAAGACAGCACCTGAGCCTTTGAAAACACCTCGGCATCCGGGCCGATGCCAACCTCAAGATACGGGCTCCACAACTCTTCCGTGATCAGTGCCTCTTTTACCTGTGCCGCTGCATCCGAACCAGGCACGATGTTCGACAAGCTGTCCCCAATCCGATCGCCAATGCGCGCGCGGATGGCTTCGGCCTTGGCGGGATCACCGGCGGCTTGCTCTTCGATCACCCGCTCGACCATCGACCCGGCAAAAGTGACACCACAGGCTTTGATGGCCTGCAGATCGCACGGGGCCAACCAGTGAAAATCGCCACTCAAAGCCTGGCCCGGCGCATTGCGCAGGTAGTCGGGCGCATCATTCCGTTCCAGAACATCCCGCACAGTCGGAGCGGTTTTGCACGTAATATCAAAGACCTGACCGTTTCGCAGGGTCACAATTGATGGGCCAATCCCCGCGCGCTCGACACGCCCAAGCCACAGCCCACCGGAATCCAGTTTCGGAGAGGTCATTTCAATCCCTGAGGTTATAGGCCCGGGCGGCATTGCCCCCCAAAACCGCTTTGCGTTCGCTGTCTGATACTGCGCCAAGCAGCACGTCTGTCGTTTCCAACCAACGGTCGTAACTGCTGGCCAAAGTGCACACCGGCCAGTCGCTGCCCCAGATCAGGCGAGAAGGGCCAAATGTATCAAGCAGGTGATCAACATAGGGCCGTAAGTCTTCAATTGCCCAATCCGACGCTGCTTCTGTGACCAAGCCAGAAAGCTTGCACCACGAATCTGTGTCGCGGGCAAGAGCTGCCATGTCTTCTGCCCAACCGGCCATCACGCCATCGCGGATCAGCGGCTTTGAGCCGTGATCGATGACCACACGCATGCTGGGATGTCGCGCCAACAGCCGCCGCAAAGGGCCAAGGTGCTGCGGCAAGGTCAAAGCGTCAAAGGTGAGGTTGTGGGTTTGCAGGGCATCAAAGGCGGGGGTCAAAGCCTTACCCATCATCCACAGCGGGTCGGCGATATCCTGTATCATCGGGCGCAAACCCACCAGCGCCGGGTGCGCAGCTAGCCCAGCAATCTGATCCGGCGCAATTGCGGCCTCAAAATCAACCCAGCCCACTACGCCTTTGATGAACCCGTTCTGATCCGCCAGAGACAACATGTATTCTGTTTCAGCCAGCGTTGGCGCGGCCTGCACCAGTACGGTGCCCTCAATTCTGTCTGCTGCCAGAATGGGGGCTAGATCGTCGGGCGCAAAATCCCTGTAAATCGTGGTTAAGTCCGGTGTGAGCCATCCATAGTCGCCGCGCGCCAGCGACCAAAAGTGCTGATGCGCGTCGATCCTCATGCAATCACACCTTTCTTGAGGATGATGTTGCCGTAAAGCCTGCGTTCCCCAGTCTGGACGATGGCAAAGGCAGTGGCGGCGCGATCGTAAAATGCAAATCGCTCTAAACCTTGAATGTGGGCGCCGTTGTCTGCCACCTCATCAATGATTGTCTGAAAGTCTGCCACTGCTTCGGGGATCGCCTCTGGTTCGCCAACCACTTGCATCGTCAGCGCCGGGTCGGGCACAAATGTGTCCAGTGGCATGACCGACAGGATCGCCCTTAGAACTTCGCTGGCCGAGGATCCATCAGCACGGATGCAATCCGGCCCGGTGCTGGAGCCCGGAAAGTTCGCATCCGCGATTACAATTTCGTCCCCATGCCCCATTGCCCGCAACGCGTGCAGCAGGTCGGGTGACAGGATCGGGTTGATGTTACGCAGCATCAGCAGCCTCCGTTGGTACAGGCGCATCGGGCCGGATCAGGCCCGCGCTTTGCAGATCAGACCAAAGACCCGGTGGAATATCACGATCCAAAAGCGCCACATTGGCTTGAACCTCAGCCGCGCTGACCGCACCGGGGATCACTGTTTTCACACAAGGATGACCCAGCACAAATTGCAAAGCGGCCGCAATCAGAGGCGTGTTATGAGCGGTACAGACGGCCTCGATATTGCGAACTTTGTCCAGAACCTCGGCCGAGGCGTCGGCATAGTTGTACTTGGCCCCTGGCACCGCCCCTGTGGCCAGAATGCCCGAGTTATAGGGCCCGCCCAGAATGATTCCGACATCGCGTTTTTCGCAAAGCGGCAGGAAACTGTCCAATGCCTCTTGTTCCAGCAGCGTATAGCGACCGGCCAGCAAAAAGCCGTCAAAATCACCCAACCCCAGAAGCCTTTCGCAGACCTGCCATTCGTTCACGCCTGCGCCAATCGCTGCGATCTCGCCCGCGTCGCGCAACTCGACCAGCGCCTTGTAGCCACCGCCATCGAACAGCTCACGCACTTTGGCGTCCGACATCTCCGGACTGCCTTGACTGAAGACACAGACGTCATGCACCAGTAGGATATCTGCATTGTCCACGCCGATCCGCTGTCGGCTAGCCTCGTAAGATCGCATTACGCCGTCATAGGTGTAATCGAACACGATCCGTTTCTGCGGCACGTCGACAAAAGCTTCGGGCGTCACTTCGTGAGCGGCACAGTCCAGCAACAGGCGCCCAATCTTGGTGGATAACTGTATGGTGTCGCGCCCGAACCGGGCAATCGCTTCGCCGAAACGCTGCTCAGATCGGCCCAACCCATATTGCGGGGCGGTGTCAAAGAACCGGATACCCGCATCAAAAGCGGCCTGCAACGCAGCTTGTGCGTCATCGTCCGAGACCTTGCGATAAAGGTTACCCAATGGTGCGCCACCAAACCCCATACGCGTCAGCGGAACGGGTCGGGCGGTACGATTGTTCAAAAGCTCTGTTTGGGAAACGGTCATCCGGCCTCTCGCGTCGATTGGTAAGTGATGTTGAACAGCTGAGGTTTTTCCTGTTGCAAAATCTCGATCCGCGGCATCAATTGTCCCAGATGATGGCGCATCGCGTTTTGCGCTGCCTGTTCGTCGCGGCTGAGGACCGCGTCATGAATGGCGCGGTGTTCATGCAGCGTCTCAGCGGTGCGTCCCGGTGTGGGCAGCAACAGCATCCGGGCGCGGGTGACTTGCAGAGACACGGTTTGGGCCACATCGGCCAGACGCTTGAAACCCGTGAATTCCATCAGCAGGGCGTGAAACTCTTCGTCTGCCTGATAGAAACCAGCAATATCTTCGTCCTCAATCAACAGTTCCTGCAAACGCATGTTGCGGCTTAGCTTCTTTTGCTGGTCCTCGGTCAAATCCCGGGCCACTTTTGCAACGGTGGCCAGTTCCAATGCCTGACGCAAAAATGCACCCTCGCGAATTTCGGACATTGAAAAGTATGAGACCCGCGTGCCCGATTGCGGTACCACATCCACAAGACCTTCGGCTGCAAGTCGAGCAATGGCTTCGGTCACCGGCGCACGCGATACACCCAAACGATCACAGATTGGCGCCTTCCTGAGGATGGCACCCGGCGCGAAATCCAGCGACAAGATGGCATGTTTGATCGCCAGGTACACCCGCTGCGCAAGTGAGCCCTCGACCGCGTTGATGTTGCCCAACACGTGTGCGTCGATGTCCTGAGGTTTGTTCATGATGTTCGCTCTAGCATACTAACATGTTAGTTGACAAGTAAGGGTTCGGTGTTTACCCATCTGTTTCAGCAAGTGGGGACAGGATGCAAGCTGACAGCACACCAAAGGCCCAGAAAGTGACGCACCGCGACACGGTCAAACTGAATCCGGTTGACAATGTGGTCATCGCATTGCGCGAGCTTGAGGTCGGCACGCAGCCCTTTGGCCTTTCTGTGCCGTTGGTCGCATCCATTGCGCGTGGGCATAAGATTGCTGTGACTCCGATCGCGGCAGGTGAGAATGTCATCCGCTACGGCCAGATCATCGGGCAGGCGAAAACGGAAATTGCGCCGGGCGAACATGTGCATGTGCACAATCTTGGTATGGGCGCTCACCAGCAGGACTATGCGCACGCCACGGCAAATGCGGCTTTGCCTGCGATCAACGAAGGGCGGGTGTTTCAAGGCTATCACCGCGCTGACGGCAAGGTTGGAACGCGCAACTATATTGGCATTCTGACAACCGTGAACTGTTCGGGCTCGGTGGCCCGATTCATTGCCGAGGCTGCCGAGAAAACCGGCCTGTTGGACGCCTATCCCAACATCGACGGCGTGGTGCCAATTGTGCACGGCACTGGCTGTGGCATGTCTGCCAAGGATGATGGCTATGCCACTTTGTTTCGCACTCTGGCAGGCTATGCGCAGCATCCGAACTTTGCAGGCATTTTGCTGATTGGTCTGGGATGTGAAGTGATGCAGGTGGCCGATCTGGTTGGCGGTCGGCCGATCCGCAAAGACGGCGCATTGCGGTATATGACCATCCAAACCGAAGGCGGCACCCGGCGGACCATCGAACGCGGGATGGAAGAATTGCGCGGTATCGCGGAACTGGCCAACCAGGTCACGCGCGAACCCGCCCCGGTCAGCGCCATGACAGTTGGAATGCAATGCGGAGGGTCCGACGGGTACTCTGGCATCACAGCCAATCCAGCACTGGGATATGCCTCGGACCTATTGGTGCGCCACGGCGGGACGACAATCCTGTCCGAAACCTCCGAGGTTTACGGGGCCGAACACCTGCTGACACGACGCGCGGAAACGGCTGACGTCGGCAAAAAGCTGATCGACCGCATCCGTTGGTGGGAGGCATATACCGAACGCAATGGCGGCGAGATGGACAACAACCCCAGCCCTGGCAACAAGCGCGGCGGGTTGACGACCATTCTGGAAAAGTCTCTGGGCGCTGTTGCAAAAGGCGGCACCGCGCCGCTGCGCGACGTGTATCAATTCGGCGAGATCATCGACAAAAACGGGTTTGTGTTTATGGACAGCCCCGGGTTTGACCCGTGTTCGGTGACGGGGCAGGTGGCCTCAGGGGCCAACCTGATTGTGTTTACCACCGGACGCGGCTCGGTCTCGGGCTATCAGCCGACGCCTTGCATCAAACTGGCCACGAACTCTGAGATGTATGCCCGCATGGCCGAGGATATGGATCTGAACTGTGGCGACATCGTCACCGACGGGGTCAGCATCGAGGCAAAGGGCGAAGAACTGTTTGAAATGCTGATCCGCGTCGCCTCGGGCGAACACACCAAAAGTGAGGAGCTTGGCTTCGGGGGCGTTGAATTCGTGCCCTGGCAAATCGGCGCGGTAATGTAAGCCGCACCCCCGTGGGGAGACGGGTCAATGGGAGAGACAATGGACAAACTGGTCGACATGACGGGGATCGATAAACACTTCCCCGGTGTGCACGCGCTTAAATCCGTGCAGTTCGATCTGTTTCCGGGTGAGGTGCACGCACTGATGGGCGAAAACGGCGCGGGCAAAAGCACGTTGATGAAAATCCTGTCGGGGATCTATCAGCGCGATGGCGGTGACCTTGTGATCGAAGGCAAATCCGTCAACCCAACAACCCCGCGGGAAGCACAGGATCTGGGCATCGGCATCATCCATCAGGAACTGAGCCTGATGAACGACCTGACGGTGGCGCAGAACATCTTTATCGGACGCGAACCGCGCAAAAGCTTTGGACGGCTCGATGAGGCCGCACTGAACGCTCAAACAGCCGGGATTTTCGCCACCATGAATCTGGCTTTGGACCCCAGGGCGCTGGTTGGAAGCCTGACCATCGCAAAACAGCAGATGGTCGAGATTGCCAAGGCGCTGTCATACCGTTCCAAGGTTCTGGTCATGGACGAACCGACGGCGGCACTAAATGATGCCGAGATTGCCGAGCTATTCGTGATCATTCGCCGCCTCAAGGCCGAAGGCGTGGGCATCGTCTATATAAGCCACAAGATGGATGAGCTGAAGCAGATCGCTGATCGCGTCACTGTCATGCGCGACGGCGAATATGTTGGCACTGTGGATGCCGTCGACACACCGATCAGCCGGATCATTGCTATGATGGTGGGGCGCGAAGTCAACGAAGACCCTCTGATTGTGCCGGATCTGGACGGTGCCGAGGTATCCTTACAGGTTGCGGGCCTGAACCGGGGCAATGTCCTTCACGATGTCAGCTTTTCGGTCCAGAAAGGTGAGATCTTGGGTTTTGCTGGATTGATGGGGGCAGGCCGTACCGAAGTCGCGCGCGCCATTTTCGGGGCTGATCCGAAAGACAGTGGCGAGGTTCGGGTGCATGGCAATCC
This sequence comes from Ruegeria meonggei, assembly GCF_042768335.1. Taxonomy (NCBI): domain Bacteria; kingdom Pseudomonadati; phylum Pseudomonadota; class Alphaproteobacteria; order Rhodobacterales; family Roseobacteraceae; genus Ruegeria; species Ruegeria meonggei. Next base: position 261,268 of record NZ_JAXHBT010000002.1, read on the forward strand.
GGTCTCAATCAAGTCCCCCAAAGACGCCGTGCAGGCGGGAATTGGGTATCTGTCCGAGGATCGCAAACACTTTGGCCTGGCCACGGGAATGAACGTTCGGGACAATATCGCGTTGGCTTCGATGGACCTGTTCACCGGGGCAGGGGGCGTGCTGAACGACAATGAAATCGGCACCGCCGCCAACAGCTACATCACTCAACTTGGTATTCGCACACCGTCGGACATACAGGAAGTCCGCCTGCTGTCGGGCGGGAACCAGCAAAAAGTCGTCATCGCCAAATGGCTGTTGCGCGACTGCGATATCCTGATCTTCGACGAACCCACGCGCGGCATAGACGTCGGCGCAAAATCCGAGATTTACAAACTGCTCGAAGACCTGGCCGAACAAGGCAAGACGATCATCGTGATCTCGTCGGAACTGCCCGAGATCATGCGCCTCAGCCACCGTATTGCGGTTATGTGCGAGGGACGGCTGACAGGCATTCTGCCCGGCGGAAAAGACACCACTCAGGAAGACATCATGCATCTGGCCACCCAAAGGGCAGCGGCAATGCAGGTTACAGGGACAGCTCAATGACGACAGCAACCGATATCGACAAGAAAAAGCCCCTGGCGGGCCTGTCGGAAAGCGGCGCGTATCAAAAGATGCTGGCCTTTGCCAGTCTGATCGCTCTGTTGATCGGCTTTTCGATTGCCTCGCCCAACTTTATGCAAACATCAAACATGATCGCCATTTTGCAGGCCACATCAGTCAACGGGGTGCTGGCGGTCGCCGCAACTTTGGTAATCATCACCGGCGGTATTGACCTGTCCGTTGGGACGTTGATGACCTTCTGTGCCGTGATCGCAGGTGTGGCGCTGACTTATCTGGGCTTGCCATTGCTGATCGGCGTTGCCGCGGCCATCGCGGCGGGCGCTTTGTGCGGGCTCTGCTCAGGCACGTTTGTGGCAAAGATGAAAATTCCGCCCTTTATTGCAACGCTGGGCATGATGCTGATCCTCAAAGGCCTGTCTTTGGTGATCTCGGGCACCCGGCCGATTTACTTCAATGACACGCCGGGCTTCGACCAAATCTCTCGCGGGTCGCTGATCGGCGAGGTCATTCCCGCACTTCCCATCCCCAATGGCGTTCTGATCCTGTTCCTTGTAGCCATTGCGGCATCCTACATTCTGGGGCGCACGGTTCTGGGCCGCTATACCTTTGCGCTAGGGTCGAATGAAGAGGCGGTGCGCCTGTCGGGTGTCAACACCGACGCCTGGAAGATGCGTATCTATGCGCTGGCCGGGGGCATCTGCGGGATCGGAGGTATCCTGATTGCGTCCCGCCTGAACTCGGCCCAGCCCGCCCTTGGCCTGGGTTACGAACTTGAAGCCATCGCCGCCGTCGTGATCGGAGGGACATCCCTGTCCGGCGGGCGAGGCACGATCCTGGGCACCCTGATTGGCGCTTTGATCATGGCCGTCCTGACCAACGGGCTACGCGTCCTTTCGGTGGCACAGGAATGGCAGACCGTTGTCACAGGGGCAATCATCATACTGGCCGTTTATGCCGACATGGCGCGGCGCAAAAAGACCGGGTGACGCGAACATACGCCCAAAAATCAAACCAACAACTGGAGGAAAAGAATATGTTTTCACGTCGTTTCATTCTGGGGGCACTCAGCGCGGCCGCCCTTGCAGCCCCGGCCTCGATGGCTGCGGCAGAGGATATTTATATCCCCTTGGTCTCAAAAGGATTTCAGCACCAATTCTGGCAGGCGGTGAAGTCCGGCGCCGAACAAGCTGCTGATGAATACGGGGTCACGATTACTTTTGAGGGGCCCGACAACGAAACCATGGTGGATCGCCAGATCGACATGCTGGCAGCCGCGCTGGCCAACAACCCCAAGGCGATCGGTTTTGCAGCGCTGGACAGTCAGGCGGCCATTCCGCTGCTGAAACAGGCGAATGATAAAGGCATCCCCATTATCGCCTTTGACAGCGGCGTTGACAGCGATATCCCTGTGTCAACGGCAACGACGGATAACCTGGCTGCGGCAAGTCTGGCGGCAGACAAGATGGCCGACATGATAGGCGGCAAGGGCAAGGTTGCGGTCGTGGCCCACGATCAGACCAGCCGCACCGGTATCGACCGCCGCGACGGTTTCGTGAACCGCATGGCCGAGAAATACCCGGACATCGAAGTTGTGACAGTTCAATACGGTCAGGGTGACCATCTGAAATCCACCGAGGTGACCAAAGCTATCCTGACCGCCAATCCTGATCTGAACGGCATCTTCGGCACCAACGAAGGCTCAGCCATTGGCGTGGTGAACGGCGTGCAGGAATTGGGTACCGAAGGCTTGATCATTATCGGCTACGACAGTGGAAAGGCCCAGAAAGACGCGATCAAAAGCGGCTTGATGGCTGGCGCGATCACCCAGAACCCGGTTGGCATCGGCTATGAAACGGTCAAGGCCGCTGTGGCCGCAATGAAGGGCGAAGACGTACCCGCGCTGATTGACACCGGTTTTTACTATTACGACGCCACCAACATCGACGATCCAAAGATTTCGGCTGTTTTGTACGATTAAGACCCAAACCACTCACGGTTTGCCGGCCCGCCCAAGACTGGTGGGCCGGTTTCCGTTTCACTGGTTGCGTCGAGCGGCTGTCAAATCGGTAAACATCCGCCAAAGGAAGTGGGTTTCCCATTTCGTATTTACGTCGTTTTTGTGTTAGTGTTTTATCAGTGTTTTATTTCTAACATTGATTAAAGGTAGTTTTTCCCGTGCCCGACAAACACACCAGCAGTTTTAAACTGCGACCTCTGGAAAAGGCCGACCTGGAAGTTGTCACCCCCTGGTTTCAGGATATCGAAGACCTTGCTCGGTTCGACCGGACCTCGCGGATTCCTCTGAACCTTGCGCAAACCGAAGAAAACTGGAGCGATGTCTTCAGCGCTTCGGCTGGCAGTGGCAAGTGCTGGTTTGTTGCCGAGTTGCATAGCGGCCAGATTGTCGGCATGTCCGGACTAGAGGCCATTTCCCCAATCAACCGCGACGCGATTGTAGCGATGTTTGTGGACAAGCCCACTCGGCGCCTTGGGGTCGGGATCAGAGCAACTGCTTTGGTCGTCGATTTCGCCTTCCGCCAGCTGGGCCTGAACAGGCTGACATCGTATTACCGCGTCGACAACGCCAACAGCCGGGATCTTGTGGCCAAGCTGGGTTGTCAGATCGAAGGGACAATGCGCCAGGCCTGGTTTGCCGACGGACAGTTTCAGGATATGGTTGTGGTTGGTCTTCTCAGACAAGATTGGGAAAAACAGCGCGTGAAACTGGCGGCAGAACTGGGTTCGGAAACGGTTGTCAGTTTTGGGCCCAGTTCCTCTACCGACTGGTCCTGGCCTCCTCAAATTCGGGGAAGCCAGTGAAAGGCATGCATTTGCTGCCGGTTTATCCAAGTTTTTTGCTATAGATTATACACCGGGTTTGAAAAAACCCCTTAAACGAGTATCGCCTGTGAACACCAACAGTCCCAACCCTCCTATGATGCAGAAACTGGGTGCAGTTCTGTTCGCCGACGTGGTCGGTTATTCCCGCCTGATGGGCGAGAATGAGTTGGATACATACAACACGTTGAAATCATTGATCTCTCAACTCGAGGCCACCTGTGCCCGCTTTAACGGCCGTGTGGTTGAAGTGCGGGGTGACGGGATTCTCGCACTGTTCGAAACTGCCACGAGCGCGGTGGAATTCGCAGTGGAATTGCATCGCATCGCAAGCGAGCACAATCAGTCGGATGACGAAAGCCTGCGAATCAAGTTTCGCGCCGGTGTACACTTGGGTGAAATCCTGATTGACGAGCGTGGAATCCACGGTGACAACGTAAACATTGCGGCCAGGCTTCAGGAAATTGCTGAACCCGAACGCGTTTACGTCAGTTCCACCGTCTACGATCAGGTCTGCAACCGGCTTCGTTATGGGTATGAGTTTCTGGGCCCAAAACAGCTCAAGAACATCCTCGCGCCGGTCTCGACCTATTGTGTTCGCAGCGAAGTCGCAGGCGCCACCATGGCCGGTACGATGCGACCGGAAGTACCCGGAGATCTGCTGGAACGGCCTGATACCCCATCCGTGGCCATCCTGCCGTTCAGCAGCAATAGCGGCGACGAATCCGACAGCTGGATCGCCGAAGGATTGACTGACGACATCATCATGAACTTGTCCAAATTCCGGAACCTGTTCATCATCGCGCGAAACTCCTCGTTTTTCTTCAAAACACAATCGATGCCACCCCAGGAAGCCGCACGAAAACTGAACGTGCGCTATGTTGCGCGCGGCAGTGTGCGCCGATCGGCCAGCCGTATCCGTATCACGGCTGAATTGGTTGATGCCAACACAGAACGCACCATCTGGGCGGAACGGTTCGACCGCAAGATTGACGATATTTTTGACATCCTTGACGAAGTGACCGAATGCATCGTGGCCGCCACCGCCGTAATGATCGAGTCACATGAAAAACAGCGCATGATACAGGCGGTCCCGTCCGACCTTGAGGCGTATGGTTCGGTTCTTCAAGGCCAGTACCACATTTTCAAATACACCCGGACCGACAACAGAAAAGCGCAGGACTTCTATCAATCTGCGCTCGACCGGGACGGCCGCTATGCCCGCGCAGCAGCTGCCCTGTCGCGCACGATGAATATCGACTGGCGCTATTCCTGGACCGAAGACCCCTCGAGCGCACTGGATCAGGCGCTTAGTTTTGCGCAACGCGCCATCGAGCTGGATCCAACGGATGCCCGTGGATTTGGTGAGTTGGGATATGTGCATCTGTACCGAAAAGAACATGATGCGGCGCTGCAATCCTATAGGCGGGCTTTGGCGTTGAACCCCAATGACGCCGACATGCATTCCGATTTCGCCGACGCACTGGCTCATTATGGTGACAACGAAACAGCAATCATTCATATCCAACAAGCGATGCGATTGAACCCATATTTCCCGGACCAATACCTGTGGCATCTGGGTGGGGCGTATTTCAACCTCAGGCGCTATCAGGAAGCCATTGAAACCGTCAACAAGATGAACAACCCCACGGAAGGGCAACGCTTGTTGGCGGCAAGCTATGCGCAGCTTGGCCAAACTGACCTTGCCCGTCAGGTCGCGGACAAGCATCGTGCCGCGCACCCGAACTTTTCACTGGATCGCTGGGAAACCGTCCAACCGGACAAGTTGGAGGAAGACACGCAACATTTTGTTGAGGGTCTGAAAAAGGCAGGTTTCTGAAAGAGAAAGGCCCTGGTCTGCCAGGGCCTGTCGCGAAGTTTTCCTGATGTGAACCTTGATATTGGTTCCGCGTCAGTCTTCCGATCCCCGTGCCCGCGCACCGCTGACTCTGGCGCCGCTGACCCTGGCGCCACTGACACGCGCACCGCTGACGCGTGCACCACTGACACGAGCTCCACTCACGCGGGCACCGCTAACCGCCGGGCTGTCGAAACCGAAATAGATGTCCAGCAGGACCTGTTCGAACTGACCGGTCGTGATGTCCATGCGGATGGTATAATCAGCCTTGTCGTAATCCCACACGCGAATTTCGTTTGAGATCTGATATTCCGCCGAGGCAACACCAGAGATTGTTGGGGTAACAGGGGCACGAGAACCACCGCCCTGTGGGGCGCCACCCATAGTCGCAGATTCGCCCGCACCGTGGACCAGAAAAACCGAAGGCTCTGGCAGCTCGTAATAAGTGCCTTCGTACGCGAACCCATAGATCCTTGCCAACTGCGCGTCATCGTCCAGTTGAGCGGATAGTTGATTGTTGTTTCCCCGCCCACTTCTTGGCCTATTGGTTTCTTCGAACTCTTGTTGTCCGAGGCCAAATTCGCCCATCTGTTTCCAGAACCCCTTTTGGGTGCCTTTTCTGACTTTAATCACCGTACCGGATTTGAACTGAATTTTGTTGAACCAGGTATTGGTGCCATTATCTCCTACGGTGTAAACACCGTTTTGGGTCAAATCAGTCTGGTTCTTGACCAGAACTTTGTCTCCAACTTTGAGTGTCTCGGCATCAACTGATAAGCCTTCCAAATTCGGCAAATTCACTGTCGTGGCAGCCTTGACCTTGGTTTGGGTATCAATCTTGATATCGTCTAATACTCGTCCGTATAACAACACTTCTGAAAAACTCAGCAATGACTCAGCCATAACGTTTTCTCCCAATTGCGGGATCGACGAAGCTCGAGACTGCGCCTCCCCCCTCTTTGTCGGCCCGATCAAAATCGTGCCAAATCTCACACATCAATCACCCCACGCCTAAATGCCATAAAACCGCTTCAAAATAAAGGATTTTAGACCCTATCCCGGAACTTGCGTGCGCACTGAATTTGAATGGCTGTTGCCATCGGGGTCAGGCAGGCGCGGGCCTGCCGTTGTCAGTCCAATATCGCGCATGCGGAAATTGCCTTCGATCATCCGTTGAAAGGCACCGCCAGTGATTTCCTGATCCACCGCCAGCAGGGCTTTTTCGACCCCGAAATAGCTGAGCATATCTGCATCCAGCTTTTCCCACGTATCAGCCAGATAAGTTCCCAGGTAATCCCGGGCTTCAAGCAGGGCGAGGCGAAAGCCTTCGGGATTGTCGGCATATCTTTTGTCGAATATCCCTTGCATCACTTCGCTGTAATCCGGCGAGCCTTCCATCTGATCCGAAAGATCTTCGTCTGCGGGTGAGATCAGGCCATGCAGTAACAATCGTTCGTGGTAAATATCGACGAAGATGTCGAACATTGCTCCGGTCAACGGCTCGGACAGGGCATGCTCGCTGGACCATCCAGAAGAGAACTCGGACAGTGATCGGTTATTGGCTGCTATTCTGATCTGCGCATTCTCGGACAGTTCGGCAAATCGGCTTAACCGGTTGAACGTGTAGAGATTGCCGTGCGTATTTTCCAACAATGTATCAACAACTGATCCGAAATGCAGCGAGGCCAGCAACGCCACCATATCAGCCGCAGATTCATGGAACCCGTAATACTCACCTGACGCATCCCCGTCCGAGGGCATACCGATGACGGAGTAGATGATGGCATGCCCAATCTCATGGGCGACCACGTCGAAATTCAGGCTATAGGGGCGGTACTCGTCCCCGTGTTCGTGGGTGCCGCCGGTTTCCAGAAACCCCCAGCCGATATGCGCATTGTCGAGGCTGGGCAGTAGTGACAGTTCCAGCCGTTTGAAATCGCGGGCGAAATGCCAGGGGATTGGGCGGTCGAAATATCCCTGCCAGACATCCATGGTGAAATGCGCAGACCCAAACAGATGCGCTGCCTCAAAGGCCGGATCAGTTGGATCGATATGGATGAAATTGCCAAATTCATCGGGCATGGCAGGGGGGTGAATGTTACCGTCCCAAGGAGGCAGATACATTCCAGGACCATTCGGCCCCGGAATAATCGCGCCGTAAGGTGTCGTTTTACCGACCGGGTTGACCGTATACATACGCGGCCCGGACGGCCCGGGCCCCAGGCTGCCTTGCGGAGCGGAGACCTCGACCAGTTCCAAGGGCGCGTTCGGCTCAAGAAAGGGTGACTGCGGGTACAGCAGGAACCGCGTGCCGGGTTCTTCATCCTCAGTATGTGCGGGTAAGTTCACAAAACGCCCTCCCGTATCGTGCCTGAAAAACGATCAACCCCTCTTAGTCCGAGGTGTCATCCGGGCCCGTATCCATATGGCAATACAAAAATTCAGTCTCTATCAGATCATAAAACGCGTCTCGCCCGGTTAAACCAAGTGAGATTGCGTATGATTCAAGATCATCCGGCACGTCCTGGTCAAGACATGATTCAAAATACCACATTAATAGGCGCAAACGGTTTGGCCCTGCATTGCCTCCGAGCCTAACCTGGTCTGCTTTCTTTACAGCCCGGTCACGCAACCCGGCATATTGGTCCGTGCGCCGCAACTCCGAGAGCAATAGCGCGTCCATATGATCTGCGCGTGTGGCTGTTGACAGCTCGACCCGCGCCCAGTCCGCCAGCATCGCCTCATAGCTATCAGAGGTCAAATCATTGGCCTTGATCCAGGCCATCAGATCCGCCTGTCGTGTCAGGCCTGCCCTGGCCCGGTGCTCTGACATTTGGGCAACCAACGCCTCGCGATCCGGTTCGCGATCTTGTCTGGACGTATCCTCGCGCGACAACAGCGCTAAAGCCGCCCTATCACGCAGCTGAGAATACAGCTTTGGGTTCAGGCGCAATTCATTGATCACCGCATGTACATCTGCCGGGGCAGCGCCATCCACACGCGCGCATAGCGCCTTCCACATCAAAGTTCGCTCGGTTCGAACAGGCTCAGATGAGGGCAGGGGAGGGTCGCCCAGATGTTCGGACATACGTAAAAGCATCGCCTTGGCGTCTTTTGCCTTGGCGTCAATTTTGCCCTTAGGCAGCCAGTCGGCAAATTCAGCCATACCTGGGAGCTCTTTCAGCGCGTCCAGAATGCCGGCCCACACGCGACGCCGATAGTGCAAGTCTTTGGCGTAACGTAAGATTTCGACCGCGGTTTCCTGCGGCACAACACCAGTCTTCTGCGCGTGATCCAATGTAGTGCGGATCGACACCATCGGCTCGCTCAGCGGCATGAACCCCAATTCAGACGGGCTGTGCAGAACCGCGACCTCATCATCGTCCTGCAGGACGCCACTGTGGTAGTCCTCGAAAATGCTGCCAACACCAATCATTCCGAAATCAGCCAGTTCAGCGGCGCGCAACGCGCCCATACTTGCGCTGCCAAAAACAGGAATGCCTTGCTCCATCGCCCACAGGATTTCCTTGTGCCAGACCGACGGTACGCCTTCGAAAAAGCCATCAATGATCCCGATTGCCTTGGGCTTGTCACGCGCTGCGCGGTACACATCGCCCTGTTTGACCGGGGGCAGAATCGTGGCATCCAGATATTTGGACACCGCTTGGGGCCGAAGAGTCGGCCCCACAAAAACCACGGCCGTCATGGCTGCGCTTCCAATACGTTTTGCGCCCGCGTACCTGGCACATAATCTGGCTCATCATGCGGCGCTTCCAAGCCGGGAATAACGGCCCGGACAACCGCAACACCGAATTCCGGTCGTGACAGATCAACTGTCACCACCTGCGAGATTGCAACGTCGGCAAGCCGGTCCAATAACAACCTCAGGTCTTCCTCAAACGAGCCGGTCTCGACCGAGGGGCAATCAGCAAAACGCTGCTCTGCCACGGTCTCTTCAATAAGGTCATGCACATAGCGGCCGCGGTCTGTCTTGGCTTGGTCCGTAAACTCCGCCGGATCCAGATCATCCCGTGCACCTGAGATGTAGGTAAGCCGAGTCTGCGCTGCTTCGGTCACCGCGCGCAGCAGGGCGATGGCCCGGTCTGGATGACATCCATCACCGATCCCAATATGGCCGGGCTGTCCCCCGGATTCGCAGATTACACAGCGAAAACTGGCGATGCCGATGTCAGAGGTCGTATTCCACAGACCGATCTGCAGCCCCGCGTCAGTAATCATCTCAATTGCCCGGCGGCATCGTTGGTCATCCACACTTTCCGGATCAAGGCGCGGTCTATGCGACCGGTGATCCCAGAGAGTGGTCGCATCCCGTTCAATCAACTCGCAAATAGCATGGCAACTGGCCTCGACCACGTTGTTGCCCGACGCCAGGCCGTTCGTCGTCCGTGGAAACGCGGACTGGCCGCCAGCAGGAGCAGAGGTATAATCCGTATCAACCATCTCAAGCGGCACCCAGCAGTTCGTGCCTGCACCCAGGTCATTCCCCTGAACCCAAAGCATCGCCTCATGGGGGTCGAACTGCCCACCCGTCACCCGTGGCAAACCCGCGACGTCAACAACAGGCGCATCGCTGACAAGATCCGCGTATCTTGCAAGTCGCTGAGGCAAATGCACCCGTTCGGCGTGCCAGGCTTCAATTGCCTCCATCACACCCGAAGCTTCGGCGGCGTGCAAAGACAACCCCTTGCCCAGCGACACCGCCACGGATCGGGAGTTCGGGCGCGACACCATCACCGTCGGCAACCCAATCCGATCCAGCCCCGTGAGGTTGGCGATCCTGGTGATACCCATGTCCCGCAAAAACGGCCTGACGATTGCCAGCGTTTGTTCAGGATCGCGCAGCCGGTGTGTATCCAGCACATATTGCTTCTGCGATAGATCGGGCATGTTGCGGGCCTTGCCAATATCCGAGCCAATGACCACAGCGTTAAAAAAAACCGCGCCGGGCCAATCTGCTACAATTCACGATGATGGATCAAACCGAATGGGTCAACATCGGTATTTCAATCTTTGTTTTTACCATAATCCTAATTATGCGAAATTTCCTATTCGAGAGATGGCACGTGTGTTGAAGCGCTCGACCAAGCGTACGAAACCTGTCATAGGCAAAATCATGAAAGCGGTGCGTGACCTGCCCCACCTAGCGCGCAAATCCGTCACCTTCGACCACGAGCACCGAATTCGTCAGCTGGCCGCATCTGAAAGCCGAGATTGGCACTCAGACCTGGTTCTGCGACCCATCCTCTCCGTGGCAGAAAGGAACCGTCGAGAACGCCAACCGCTGAGTTAGGCGCTGGCTTCCCCGCAAGCGCGACATCTCGGCGGTCTCAGATCATGAATTGAAAATGATCAGCGACCGCCTCAACGCGACGACCAGAAAATGCCTGGGATGGAAGACGCCAGCAGAAGTGTTCCGGGAAAAGATGATGGTGGAACTGGACCAAGCCCCCTACCCTCAGAAGCAATAGGAGTCGCGGTTCAGGTATCGCTCACACGAGATGTTATCTGGCTCGTCTGAACGACCGATCAGAAACCAGACTGGTTCGGTCGTTTTGCGACACAGCGATGGATGCTAGCCTGGGCCCGCACTAAAAACGTGTAAGGCGTAACGTTCAATCGCCATAACGTTGACTGCCAGTGGCTTTTTGCCGATGCAGCAATTCTCGCGTTTCCAGCACTGCGCGGACGTATTAGAATGCCGCACATCCCAGGTTCGCATGCATACTGCATGACAAATAACAAAGGTCCCGTTTGTGAATACTGAAAACCGAATGCCCGTGCCACCCCGCTATGAGTTGCGCCAGGTGCGCAATCAGGGTGTGACCTTTATGGCGCTGGCCTTTTTGTTCAGTGTATTTGTCAACTTGCTGATGCTGACCGGACCTCTGTTCATGCTGCAGGTTTATGACCGGGTGCTCGGTTCCCGCGCTGTCGAGACATTGACGGCGCTGTTTTTGCTGGTGGCTCTTCTCTATATTCTCATGGCTATGCTTGACTATGCCAGGGGTAGAATTGTCGCCCGCTTTGGTGCCAGGTTTCAATCGAGTTTGGACGAGCGGGTATTTGACGCCACTTTGCGCCGATCTCTTCACCCTAAGGCGCGCTCGGCCCCGGCAACGGCGCTACGCGATTTGGAATCCATTCAAAACCTGTGCGCATCGCCCGTTTTACTGGCTGTGATGGACATTCCGTGGACACCTGTGTTTCTGGCAGCGATTTTCCTATTCCACCCTCTGCTCGGTTGGCTGGCGGTTGCGTCCGGAGTATTGCTGATCGGAATTGCGCTGCTGAACCAGGCTCTGACCCATCGCAAGGTCATTGCTGCGCAACGAGCTTCAGCTCAGGCCAATGCGTTTTCGGAACATGCCAGGCAGGCCGCCGAAGTGGTGCGGTCCCAAGGCATGCAGGAAGACATGACAAAGCGGTGGCAGCGGCAACGCACCACTGCGCTTAGTCAGACAATATCGGCAAGCGACTGGACTGGCAGCTTCACGTCACTCACCAAATCTCTGCGTTTGTTTCTGCAGTCCGCGATGTTGGCGCTTGGGGCGTGGTTGGTGCTGCGCAACGAATTGACACCGGGCGCGATGATTGCAGGGTCCATCTTGTTGGGCCGTGCCCTTGCGCCGGTGGAACAGGCGGTTGGGCAATGGGGGATGATCGAAAGGGCCCGTGCGGCCTGGACATCGCTGAACCTGTTTCTGGACGCGACCCCGCCTGAAATTCAACGCACAAAACTACCCACCCCTGAGGCGCGACTGACGGCGAAAGGCCTGACCGTTATCCCTCCGGGCGCCGACACACCGACACTGCGCAGTGTTGCGCTGCAGCTTGAGCCCGGCAAGGCGCTGGGTGTGATCGGCAAAAGTGGATCCGGCAAGTCGACGCTGGCCAAGGCGCTGCTGGGGATATGGCGACCTGCTGCCGGAGAAATCAGACTGGGCGGTGCTACGCTGGAACAGTACGATCCAACCGATCTGGGCCAGCATATCGGCTATCTCCCGCAAGAAGTCACGCTGTTCAACGGAACAGTCGCAGAAAACATTGCCCGCATGTCCGAAGAGCCAGACCCTGAGGCCGTGGTCGCGGCCGCCAAAAAAGCAAAAGCGCATGAACTGATCCTGAGCCTTGAGAAAGGCTATGACACCTTTCTGGAAGGCAATGACAGTCAGCTGTCCGGCGGGCAGAAACAACGCATCGCGCTGGCGCGTGCATTGTATGGCGACCCGGTTTTGCTGATCCTGGACGAGCCCAACTCGGCCCTGGATGCCGATGGAACCGAAGCGTTGAATGCGGCAGTCCGAGAGTTAAAGACGGCTGGCAAGTCCACCATCATCATGACCCACCGACCCCAGGCGATTTCCGAATGCGACGATCTGGCAGTTGTTGAACGTGGTCAGGTCGTGAAATTCGGCAGCCGTGACGAAGTTCTGGGCGCAATGGTGCAAAACGCTGGCGCGATCAAACGCGGCCTCAGCAAGGTGGGCGAATGATGCAGGGCAACAAAGTTCAGGAAAAACGCCCGGTGTGGCGCATCACTCTACCGGCGATGGTCGGATTTATTGCCTTGGGTATTCTGGTTGGAGGCGTTGGCATTTGGGCCGTGCAGACGCGCCTGGCCGGGGCTATCATATCGCAGGGAACCATCGAGGTGCAAAGTAGTCGGCAGGTCGTGGAACACCCCGATGGTGGCGTTGTCGGCGAGATTTATGTGCGGGACGGCGACGAGGTCGCCGACGGGGATATGCTTGTTCGTTTGGATGATACTTTTTTGTCTTCGGAAAAAACCATCGTCGAATTGCAGCTATTCGAGCTGTTGGCGCGTAGAAGCCGGTTGGTGGCCGAGCGGGACGGCGAGGATTCCGCAACCTTGGCGGTACAACTTGAAGACATTCAAAAGCTGGACAATATCGATGCCGAACTGATTGCTGGTCAGCAACGCTTGTTCGAGGCGCGTCTGGAAACGCTGGACCAACAGACCCAGCAACTCGGCAAACAGAGGGTTCAAATCGACAGTGAAATCGACGGTACCGAGGCACAGCTTGTATCTCTGCGTCGACAGGTCGAATTGATTCAGAATGAGTTGAAGGATCAACAGGACCTGCTGAAACGCGGTTTGACCCAGGCCAGCAGAGTGTCGGCTCTGCAACGGGAAGAGGCCAGCCTGACGGGTGAGATTGGCCGGCTTGAAGCTGCTGTGGCCCGTCTGAAAGGCCAGATATCAGCAACCGAGATCGAGATTGTCGAATTGACGGCCACTCGGCGGGAGGAAGCCATTACCGAGCTGCGGGACGTACAGACACAGATCGCTGAACTGTCTGAGCGGCGCCTCTCGCTGGAAGAACGGCTGTCACGGCTGGACATTCGCGCGCCCGTTGCCGGGAGAGTCTACGGCAGTCAGGTCTTTGCCTTGCAGTCGGTGATTCAACCCGCCGAACCGATGATGTATGTTGTACCTCAGGACACGCCTTTGCTGGTGGCAGCCCGCGTGGATGCCATCCATGTGGATCAACTGCATATTGGACAGCCGGTAGCGCTACGATTCCCAGCGTTTAATCAGCGTGAAACGCCCGAGATCGACGGTCGTGTTACGACTGTCTCAGCGGACACTTTTACTGACGAAAACACAGGACAGGTGTTTTACCGCGCCGAAGTCGTACCCGAGGATGATCAGATCGAGCGTCTGAATGGGCAGGCCCTGTTGCCGGGCATGCCTGTGGAAGCAATGATCAAGACGGACGAAAGAACGCCCTTGTCTTACCTGGTCAAACCCATGGCCGACTATTTTAACCGCGCCTTCCGCGAATAACCCCCCGGTTTCAGACAGGTTCCAAATTCCCCAACAGGATCGAGGTCATGTCAGTAGAGATCACATTGTCGACCGCCACAATGTCCACCCCGGTCTCGTAGCTCACGTCCGTCCTTGTGATCCCCGTCAGGTCTGCATCGTCGTCCAGAAACACCCACTCTGGCTCATGTTCGGTGGGCAGGCCAACCGCAACCTGAAGGATCGCCAATGCGTCCAGCGCATTGACCGTCCCATCCTGCGTGATGTCCGCAGCGATCAGGTTTTCCGGCGATGCCGGCCCCCAGGTGGGGTCCAACCCAACTGAAATGCGCAAAACCTGCAATGCGTCCAGTGCGGTGATCTCATCGCTGGCTGTGGAATAGGATTTGATGATCTCAAGCTCACCGGTGAAACTGCCGTCTGGCAAGCCCAAGTCAAACCGGCCCTCGTCATCGGCCCGCGCACTAATAGTTCCGCCCCCGTCCAACGTGAATAGGATTTCAGCATCGTTCAACCCGGCATTTGCGGTCTCAGAATTCACCGAAACCGCGCCCTGAATTCCGTCAGAGCTGCCTGGGTCCAAACCGCCGAAATCGCCGAAGTCAACCGGGATATGATCCGGGCCGCCGAAGCCTGCCCCAAACACGTCGGTGCTGGATAAGGGGGTTTTGGTTGCCGCGTTAATTACGATCACCTCATTGATGTACTCAATCCGTGCACCCTGCGCCGTGGATGTAAATGTCAGCTGCCCGGGGTTGCGCAGCATGGGATAATCGAACAGGTCAAGCCGATCAAAACCAGCCTGAAACCCAGTAATTGTGGTTGGGTCACTGCCATACTGCATGACATAGATATCCGCCCCGAGGGCGCCTTTCATTGTTGTCGCCCCGGTGCCCGCGATCAGGATATCGTCACCCGCACCGCCCAAAAGGGTGGTCTCTAACACACCACCGCTGAGTATATCGTTCTGCGCAGTTCCGGTAACCGTGCCAAACCCGTCACGCACAACTCCCAAGTTGTCTATCGAAACGTTTAGCTGGGTCAGCCCGGCGTCCTGCTGCGAACCGACTATTATCTGAAGCTCGTCGCCGATATGCGCAACGCTGAGGGTTTGAACATTCTGCAGACCGCTTTGGACAGTGTCTTCAAAACTATCCATATGCACCAGCTGACCACCTGGCGTCAGTGTGAACAGCGAAATGCCGTCATCCCCGCCCCCGGCCACGACGAACACCTGCCCGTCTGCCTCGACCACGGCCAGATCCTGTACCGATTCAAAACGGGTATGTAGCGAATCCAGCACGTGATCAGTTGGCACCAATCGACCATCCCCGGTCAGCTCCATCACGCTGAGCGAGTTGCTGCCCGCGCTGGCCACAACCACCCAAGACTGACCATAACCCTGAATAACCTCAACCGCTGTCGGCGTCGCGATTCCCAATGTCGCTAGCGTGTCACTGTTATCAACGACTCCAATTGCACCAGAGTTGTCATCGACGTTGTAGGTGCTGATCGTGTTCGTCGCCGCATCGGCTGCGATCACAAAATGATTTGAACCGGACTGCAGCACCTGCATCGAATCGGCCTGCCCTGCGGCTGAGGCACTGTAACCCAGGGTTCCATCCCCATTCACAACATACGTGGTAATCTGATCGGTGGTCTCATGCGCAATCGCCAGCACATTGCCAAACTGAACCACGGCCGAGACATCTCCACCACCTACCAAAGTACCGGTTTCCTGCAGCGCTCCCACTGTTCCATTGGGGTTCAGCTCATACCCAACCAAACCCGTCGCGGAATAAACGTCCAGCACAAGCTGATCACTGCCCGACATAGAAACAGGCGTACCGCTGCGGCCCACCTGAAAGGTGATTGTGCCGCTGAAATACTCGGTGTCCTGCAATTGCGGGACCGTACCTTCAACCAATTGCCAGACTGCAATACCGCCGCCTGGACCAGTCACGCTGTACAGATACGTGACCCCGTTAAACGTTTTTAAAGCCACATCGCCGATACCTGAATCGAGCGCTGCGCTCCCCGTTGCAACCACACCTTCGAATTGAAGCATCATACCAAATCACCCCACGCCACACTTGGCCCCAGCAATAGGATGATCCGATGCCCAGACCGAAACCAAAGCGGAAATGTGTTGAAAACGAGGTGCTCGGCTTCAGTTTAACTCAAATTTTTCTGGTCCGACCGCATGAGTCACCAAAGGCAAAGACAGATGAACAAGTGCTGGATCCTTCGGACAGACGCGGCAACCACATGAGAGGGCAAGATGACCAAAGAACCTGAATTCAACACAGCTCCGTCTGGTGACCAAACCGAGCCAGAGCGCAAGCAAAAAATCCGCCAGTGGATTGATGGAAAACTGCGCCGTTGGACAGGTCGCGGTCTGGCGGGCGGGCTTGGATCCACCCTGATGGCGTTGCCTGCCCTGGCGCAGGCCACAATCGAAGAACTGTATGAATACCAGTTTGCCGAAACCATCCCCGGTGTACGTTCGGTCAAGCTGCTGAAGAACGGCGATGTGCTTCTTAAACTGGCCGACGGTCGGACGGTCGTTGTTGCGGCGGAAAACGTTCAGGTTCTGGACAGCGGCGCGATCATGATCGCGGAAGAGGCCGTTGCCGAAGTTGCGCAGTTCAGCCTTGCTGCCGAAGTGGGCGGGGCCGCAGCTGGCGGATTTGGCGGTACAGGGGCCGTATTGGGCGGGCTCGGTCTGGCCGGTGCCGCGGCTGCAGGCGGTGGTGGCGGCGGCGGCGGTGGTGATGCCCCTGCGCCAACACCTCCTCCCACGCCCAGCTATGCCATTCTCAACCTAGCCGGCGCACAAACCAATGCGCTGAGCAGTACATACACCAACCTCATCGCGCCGGAGGGGACCCAAACGATCGAGGTGACAATTGGATCGCTAACCAAGACAGTGACGCCCAACGAAGACGGGACATGGAGCGTGTCCCTGACACCGGACGAAGCCGCCAACCTTCCGCAGGGCGTCGGAACGGTAACAGTCCGCAATCTCGACAGCGCCGGAGAAGAACTGTCTGTCGAGACCGTTACGTTCAATGTCGATACCGTGCCGCCTACAATCTCCATTTCGGGTTTTTCCGATGGCGCGGTGATGAATGCATCCGAGCAAACAAGCGATCTTACCGTGACCGGGACTACCGATGCTGAAAACGGTCAGACCGTGACCGTTGATGTGAACAGCCAAACCTATTCTGGTACCGTATCAGACGGGCATTGGAGCGTTACCATCCCAGCCGCAGACCTGAACGCGCTACCGGATGGCGCAACAATCACAGTCACCGCCGACGTGACCGATCAGGCGGCTAACCCCGCAGCCCAGGTTGGGGCCAGCTTTGACACGGACTTTTCTGCCCCTTCGATTACACTGGATCCGGTGTCGGGCGGATCGATTGAACTGCTTGACGTGGCAAGCGACCTGACCCTGTCAGGCACGACAACTGCCGCAGACGGGCAACCGGTAACAGTTGAGTTTAACGGCCAGACCTATTCCGGAACGGCCACAGGCGGCAGTTGGAACGTCACTGTCCCAAGCGCCGATCTTGCAGGCCTGTCCTCAGGCGTACCCGCCGCCGTTAGTGTAAGTGTCAGCGACACGGCTGGGAACAGCTCTGTCCCAGCCTCTGCCTCGGTTCCGGTAGATCTGACAGGCCCGTCGGTGGGCATTTTACCACTTTCCGTTGGTGCCGTGGTCAACGCCGTCGAAGTCGGGTCGGACCTCACAGTTGCAGGCATCACTGCGAATGTTGAGGACGGTCAGCAAGTCACGGTTACAATTGACGGTCAGACCTATACAGACACGGTCTCAGGCGGCACCTGGAGCGTCACAGTTCCTGCCGTTGATCTGGCTGCACTGGCAGATGGCGGCAGCTTTTCTGTGACGGCCGATGTGTCTGACTTGGATGGCCTAGCCGCTCCACAGGCCAGCGTACCGTTGGCCAAAGATGTCTCGGCACCTACTCTGAGTATCAATACCTTTTCAGACGGCACTGTTCTGAACGCCCAAGAGCAAGGTACAGATCTAGATATCTCGGGCGCGACAAACGCCGAGGACGGGCAGATTGTGACCGTTTCCGTGAATGGTGAGACATATACCGGCACTGCCACGGGCGGAGCGTGGACAGTAACAGTTCCCGCATCCGATCTGGCGGCTTTGGGTGATGGGGCCACGGTGGCCGTCACGGCCGACGTCTCTGATGCGGCCGGTAACCCGGCGGTACAGGCAAACAACAGCTTTGACACTGACTTCACCGCTCCGTCAGTCGCTGTCACGGGTTTGTCGGATGGTGCAGTTATGAACGCTGCGGAACAGAGCACTGACCTGACGGTAACCGGCACCTCCGACGCGATCGATGGGACGGTTGTAACGGTCGAGATTGCCAGACCAGACGGCACGGTTGATACCTCTGGCACCACAACCATCAGCGGCGGAAGCTGGAGCTTTACCGCCCCGGCGTCTGACCTGGGCTCTCTGCAGGATGGCACATCCTATGATGTCACTGCATCTGTGTCGGACACTGCCGGCAACAGCGCTGATGCCAATGCAGGGTTTGACACTGACTTCACCGCACCCACCATAACGCTTGATCCGCTGCCGTTGGGCTCAGACCTGGATGTGACCGAACAAGGCAGCGACCTTGTCATATCCGGATCCACAAACGCGGCCGACGGTGAGACGGTGACCGTCGCTCTGAACGGCCAGACCTATACAGGCACAGCAACCGGAAGTGCCTGGTCCGCCACGGTTCCCTCCGGCGATCTTGCTGCGCTTTCTGACAGCACGGGCTATCCCATCTCGGCGACAGTAGCGGACGCAGCTGGGAACGTCGCCAACCCGGCGACGACAACGCTCACCACCGATTTCCGCCCAATCCTGAACATGAACCCGGTTGGTACGAACAATGCTGTGTCTTTGACCGATGCTCAAAGTACCGGCGTCACGGTGACGGGTACATCCAGCGGGCTAAGCGCAGGTCAGGCGGTGGACGTTACGCTGAACAGCGCATCAATTGGCACCGCCGCTGTCGGCACTGACGGAAGTTGGTCTTTGACCGTCCCTAACAGCAGCTTTTCCGGCATCGACGCCGGAGACGACCTGAATTTCGTTGCCCAAGCAACTGTGTCCGATGGGCCCGACCCACTGCCGGTATCCGACGACAATGCTGCCCATGTGCCGGCGGCCTATGTCATCACCCAGACCGATGTAAGCGGTTCAACCGTGACTTTCGAAGTCTACGCCGAAGCGGATCGGGATATCTCGAGCGGGCTGGCCATGACGGCGGAACTGGGATTCGACCCGTCGGTCGTCACGTTCGACACAGGTTCCGATACCGAAAATGGCGCCTTTGATCTGTTCCTGGCCAACCCGGTTGGTGGCGCAGCCATCAGTTTCGCTGGGGCGGCCACCACGTTTACGGATCTGACGCAACCATTGGTAACGTTTACCATGACGGTTCAGGACCCGAACCGGCCAATTGAGCTGACAATCACCACTCCGGATGGCGGGCCTAAGGTGTTTCAGATTGGTACAGACGGCGATGACGCCCTGGTGGCCACCAATGTGGACAACGTCATTCGCGGCCAGGATGGCGACGATACTATCGATGTCTCAGATGCCGGGCGGGACGTGATCGTGTTTGAGGCGGACCCGGCGGAAAACGGTGTCGACACGATCACGGGGTTCACCCTGGGTTCCACAGCCGAAGTTATGGACGCAGTGATGTTCAGCGGGCTGAATGTTGCAGACCTGCGTGGCGACGGCACTGACGTTGAAACCCTGGCGGTGGGCGACACGCTTGGTGCTGATACCGGGTTTGTCGGGCTCACAACGGTGTTGGGTGACCTGTCGTCCGGAACTATTGAAGCCGCTGTCGAGTCCGTGGCCGGCGCTCAGGCAGGTGATGAAGTTTACGTTATGGCAACAGACGGGACTGACAGCGTTCTGGTCAAGGTCGACTACACAGCCCCGGGCGCTGCATCGGTCGAGACCGTCGCGCAGTTCTCAGGGCTGGATGACCTGACCGGCCTGACTGCGGACAATATCCTCCACACAGACCCGACCGGGGCATCTGCCTGATCATTAATGTGCTGCCGGTCACCCCGGTCGGCAGCACACCAAATACATGAGGCTTACATGGCACAAAACGGCCTGTTCCCGGTGACATATGGACGGTACGGAAACCGTTATTGGAAACGGTTTACCTCTTACGAATTCGCGGCAGACCAATCCAACTGCGCAATCGTTTTTGATGAAATTGCACAAGCCGCTGCGGCCTTTCCAATCGTTTTCAATGCGACAGAGCGAGGTGTTGAGCCCATTGCCTTGTTGTCTTTATCGGCAAACACACCCAATCCCTTTGTGTCGCAGAACGGTCGATGGATGGCTGCCTATGTTCCGTCCTTTATTCGGTGTCACCCATTTGTCGCCGATCCGGTCAATTGCGAAACCGACCGGGATCCAACGTATCGGCTGATCGTGAACGAAACATCCGGGCTGATCACGAATGATCCAAATCATGAGGCTTTTTTCAACGACCAGGGTGGTTTGTCGCCTGCGTTGAAAGAGGTCCAAACCTTTCTTCAAACCCTAGCCGCCGCGCGTCTAAAGACGCGAAGACTATGCAACAAAATACTGGACCTCGGGCTACTTGACCCAATTTACACTTTCGGCGGAGTTCGCCTTCCGAGCGAAGCGCTTGCCATTTCCTCAAGCCGTTTAGAACACCTGTCGCACTCTGAAAAGATTCACTTGTTCGATTGCGGCGTGGTTCGATTGATCCACGCGCATCAAGTTTCACTGTCACATTGTACGTGGGTGCGGCAGGCACAATTTCAAAGAAAGCAGACGCGAAGAAGCGAAAAATACACCGAAAATTCAGACATTTCCGGTTTTCTGAGTGCAGTGGCCAACGCGCAGAATGACGATTTTCTCGGAACCTATGGGGTGTGAAACACCTATGCCAATATTCAACTGCACATTCAAATCTGTACTGCCGATCCTTCTTGTCGCAACCCTGTCGGCGTGCACAGCGACCCCTGACCTGACGGGAGTGGAGGTTTCGTTATCGAGGGGCTCGGTAGGGGCAGGCGCAAGCGCGCCATCGCCCAGGCTGACTCAAAGCGCATTTGGTCAAAGGGTGCGAGCGGCCGTTGATTCCAGCCCTGACCTATCCCAAAGCGCAACCAGAATGGACATTGCTTCCGCCAATGAAGACGCAGCCAGAGGGGCGTTTTTGCCACAACTGTCAGTGGGGGTTAATGCGCGGTCAGAGCGTGTTGACTCGGACATCGC
The DNA here is from genome assembly GCF_042768335.1 of Ruegeria meonggei. Classification (NCBI taxonomy): domain Bacteria; kingdom Pseudomonadati; phylum Pseudomonadota; class Alphaproteobacteria; order Rhodobacterales; family Roseobacteraceae; genus Ruegeria; species Ruegeria meonggei. The sequence goes on from NZ_JAXHBT010000002.1 coordinate 282,692, forward strand.
GGATGTCACGCCGTATCTCCGTATTTCTCAGCTTGTCTATGATGGTGGCGCGGCTTCAGGTGATCTTGCAGCAGCCAAGGCGCGTGTGTTGGAAAGTATGGGAAATCAACTTCAAGCAGCATCAGCTACTGCGCTGTCGGCAATCGAAGCCTATGTTGTCGTGCTGGACCGACGTAAAATCCTTGAAATCTCGACCCGAAATCTCGCTGTTCATGAAGAACTAGTCCAGCAAATCACTGAACGGGCCACACAAGGGGTGGGTTCAAACGCGGACGTTCTATCTGCGCGGTCACGAATGGCTGATGCACGCACTCGCTTGGCCGATGCCAACGCACGTCTGGATCGTTCAAATGCCCGGTTCAGAGAAGTGTTTGGAACAGCGCCTGGCACCTTACAGCCCCCTGTCGAAGCTCCTAAGCTGTCGCGGACATACACTCAGATTGTGATGGACAGCCCACAGGTACGCAGAGCAGACGCAGCGCTACTATCGGCTCGGGCAGAACAAGCAGCCGCGCTTGCACGGCGGAACCCAGATGTAAAAATCGCAGCGTTTGCTGATCGGGATGAAGACAACGATGCCAATTTCGGGGTCGACCTTTCCTTTAACTATGAGCTGGACAGCACAGGACAACGACGCGCGTCGATTGCAGCGGCAGAAGCACAGGTTAAGGAGGCTGAATTCGTAAGGGAATCTGTCATCCGCGAAATCCAGCGAGAACTGGAAATCGTGCGCTCCGACCAACAGGCCGGAGCGGTGCGGCTGCAAGCGGCACGCATTGCCGTTCAAGCCAATGCCGACAGCGTCGAAGCGGCGCGGGAACAGTTCACAATCGGCCGCCGCAGCCTGAACGAAATCCTGGACGCGCAACGAGACTACGTGATTGCGCAGGAGCGGTTGATCCTCGCCGAGCAGAGCTTTTTCCTAACCAACTATGCCGCGCTCAGCCTTACAGGTGACATCCTGGATCTTCTCGGGATTTCGACAGCCAAATGGGGAGGGCTGCAATGACGGAGTTGCCGAGTGTCAAGAAAGTGCCGGAGCTTTCGTCTTTGGAGACGTGCATCCTGCATGTTGCGGCCCATTTGGATCGACCGCTAAACGTTGCATCCCTCTACGCCGCTCAAACTGGCAGCGCAGGGGGCCTCAGCATACGCGACGCAATCGAAGTGGCACAAAAGGCAGGCCTGCAGGCAGGGTACGGGAAACGACGGTTGGCAGAGTTCGATGACAGTTTGACCCCTGCGTTGCTGATATTGGACGGCGGCAGAACCGTCGTCTTTCATGGTCGCACACGGCAAGGGCATCCCTTGGTATTTGATCCCTCCCTGGGGGAAGGAATTGGTGAGGTAACTGAAGACGCCCTGCGCCAAACCTATACCGGATATGCCATTTTGTTTCGCCGCAACCACCGGGAAGAAAACTCCGGTAGCAAAACTTCTATGACCGGGCACTGGTTCTGGTCGGCGATGTCCGCAAACAAGTGGTCCTACACGCAGGTTATCCTTGCTGCGGCGCTTGCCAATTTGCTGGGGTTGTCCACCTCAATTTTCATCATGGTCGTGTATGATCGTGTACTCCCCAATGAGGCAACCGAGTCCCTGATTGCACTGACAGTTGGTGTGGGCCTCGCACTTGTGTTTGACTTCGCTCTTAAGCTGTTGCGCGCGGGTTTCATTGATCGTGCTGGTCAAAAGGCTGACATGCTCATGGGAAGGCGCGTTTTCGATCAGGTGCTGAACATCCGGATGAAGTCGCGTACAGGATCTACCGGCGCCATGGCCAGCACCATTCGCGAGTTTGAGACATTGCGCGAATTCTTTACGTCAGCCACTCTGGTTGCGCTGGTCGATCTTCCGTTCATCGCGTTGTTTATTTTTGTAATCCATATGGTGGGTGGGCCGTTGGCAATGATCCCGGCACTTGCTGTTCCCGTTGTGCTACTCACTGGTGTAGCAGTTCAGCCGATCCTTTCGCGTCTGGCTGAGAAAAGTTTTTCTGACGGGCAGTCTAAACAATCCGTTTTGGTCGAGACGGTTTCGGGCCTTGAAACCATCAAGACAACTTCGGCGGGCCAGTCGATGAAGGCAAGATGGGAAAATGCCATAGAGCGCCAGTCTTCACATGGCGCACGCAGCCGTGCTGTAACCCAGCTCGCCCTGAATCTAACCGGGTTTGCACAACAGGCAGCACAGGTGCTGATCGTTTTCTATGGTGTATTCCTGATCACCGCCGGGCAAGCCAGCATGGGTGCATTGGTTGCATCGGTGATGTTGACTGGGCGGGCCTTGGCGCCGTTGGGACAGTTGGCGCAAACTCTGACTCGCGTTAATCAGGCCCGCAGTGCCTTTCGCAATCTGAATGCGTTGATGCAGGCCGATAGCGAGCGGCCAGTGGGGCGCACCTGGATCAGCCGGTCAGGGTTTGAAGGCCGCATATCCTTTAACAATGTTCAATTTGCCTATCCGGACCAGGCGGACGACACATTAGCCGGCATTTCTTTCACAATCGAAGCCGGTGAGAAAGTCGCAATTTTGGGTCCAATCGGGTCGGGAAAAAGCACGATCGCGCGCCTTTTGCTGGGGCTTTACGAGCCCAAGTCCGGGTCAGTGATGCTGGACGGTGTCGATATCCGCCAGCTTGATCCAGGTGATCTTCGCAGAAACGTCGGATCAGTCCTGCAGGATATCTGGCTGTTTTCCGGGACGGTCCGTGAAAACATCAACAGCGGTGCCGTTCGCCCGCTTGACAAGGATCTGATCCATGCGGGCAAAGTGGCGGGTGTCGAGGAATTCGTTGCCTACAACCCAAACGGTTATGATCTGAAGCTGGCAGAGCGTGGCGAAGGCCTGTCTGGCGGGCAGCGTCAGGCTATTGCCCTGGCCCGTGCATTGATTGGCCGCCCCCCAGTCCTGCTGCTGGATGAACCAACCAGTGCAATGGACGTGAAAACCGAGGCAGATGTGATCAAACGTCTCAAACAAGCAACAGAAGATACGACAATGGTAATCGTAACGCACCGCACCAGCCTGTTGGAACTGGTGGACCGCGTGATTGTCATTGAAGGTGGGCGCATTGCCGCGGACGGACCCAAAAGCTTGCTTGCACAACACGCCCGTAAAGCTCGGAGGCATCTGAATGTCGCGGCATCCTGACCTCGCCCTCCTAGCGCGTGAAATGCGCGGACGCTCTCCAATTCGTGGCTCACTTCTTTTGCTGGTGATTTGTTCTTGCCTGATCGCCATGGTGTTTTGGGCCCATCTGGCGGAACTGGACGACGTTACACGTGTTGACGGGCGGATTGTGCCCTCGGCGGATATTCAGGTCATCGAGGCCACTGAACCCGGCGTCTTGCAATCATTGAACACGCGCGAAGGGCAAGTTGTCGACAAAGGCATGCTTTTGATGGAGTTCGATACCACTCAAATCCAAAGCCAGCTTAGTCAGGAACAACAACGCGCATATGGTCTGATGGCACGAGCGCAAAGGTTGCAGGCTGAAATCGACGAGGTGGAACTGTCTTTCGAGGCAGCGCTGATCAAAGGGGCTCCGAAGGTCGTGAAATCGGAAACTGCTTTGTATCAGGGCCGTCAATCGGAATTGCACGCAGAAATCGCAATCTTTGAGCGGCAAAGGCAGCAACGGCATCAGGAATACGAAGAAGGCCTGGTAGATCGGGTAACCGCCAACGAAACGCTCAGTTTACTGGCAGAAGAGCGCGCGATGATGGAACCTTTGGTCGAAAAGCGAATGGAGCCGGCAACGACCCTGCTCACCTTGCGCCGCAGCGAAGCAGAGTGGGAGGGCCACAAAACGCGAGCAGAGGCTGCGACCAACAGGCTGAAAACCGGGCTGGACGAAATTGATGATCGCATCCGGGCGACCCGCAGCAGATTCCGAAGCGCTGCCCTGACGGATTTGGCGCTGGCCACAACCGAACTGGCAGCGCTTCAACCGGTCTTGCCTGCCCTGCAAGACCGGGCCGCGCGAGCGCAGGTCAGGTCGCCGGTCCGAGGTATTGTCAATCGTATCCACCGCTCAACGGTTGGAGGGATGGCACGCAGTGGAGAAGAATTGATCGAAATCGTGCCATTGAATGATACACTTCTGGTTGAAGCCTATGTCCGTCCAGAAGACATCGCCTTTTTGCACGCCGGCCAGCCTGTCAAAGTCAAAATCACGGCCTATGACTTTGCTCGGTATGGGGCGCTGAACGGTGTGATAACGCGTATCGGTGCGGACACCATCACGCGATCAGAACGTAACGACGAAGAGGTGTTCGTGGTTGAAATCGAAACAACCAACTCGATGCTGGACGCGAACGGTGTCGCCGTTGAGATCATCCCGGGGATGATTGCCGAAGTTGATATTTTATCCGGCAAGAAGACGGTTTTGGAGTACTTGCTGCAACCTGTTGTAAAAGTGAAAGACCGAGCGCTTCGGGAATGAGAATTACGCCTCGTCAAACACAAAACGCCCCAAAACGTTTTCCAAAATCTTTGCCGATTAAGACGCGGGCTGTTTGAACTGCTGGTCAAACAGCCTTCGGAAAGCCCCATCTTTCTTGATCAAGGTGTCAAGGTTCCCTTCTTCAATTACTTCACCTTCCTGAATGACGACGATGTTGTCAGCCTCAAGGACCGTCGAAAGCCGATGCGCAATTACGATGGTTGTTACGTTCTTGGTCAATTTATCCAAAGCGGCTTTTACCAGAGCTTCCGATTCCGCATCAAGCGCACTGGTGGCTTCGTCCAGAAGTAGAATTTCGGATTTGCGCAGAATAGCCCGAGCAATAGCCAGGCGCTGTTTTTGACCGCCGGACAAAAATGCACCGTTCTCGCCAACCTCGGTATCATACCCATGGTGTAACTTGGAAATGAAGTCATGCGCATGCGCCGCGCGCGCGGCCTCCATCACTTCTTCATCTGTCGCAGCGGGGTTCGCAAAACGAAGGTTCTCCATCACTGTTGCAGAGAACAAAAACGTTTCCTGACCAACATATGAGATCTTTCGGCGCAAAGAGGCGAAGGTGACACCATGCAAATCCTGATCGTCAATTTCAACTGTGCCACTGGCCGGGTCATAAAACCGCATGATTAACCCGAAGATTGTAGACTTTCCTCCGCCGGACTGCCCAACCAGAGCAGTCGTCTTTCCAGCCTCGAAAGTCATGTTCATATTGTTGATAACCTTCGGTTTTCCGTGGTATCCAAAGGTCAAGTTTTTCAGGCAGATTTTGCCCGGCCCTGAGCTCAGTTCTTTAGCATCAGGGCTTTCGCGCATAGGCTCTTCTTGATCCAGAAGTTCGAACATCATGCCAATGGGAACCAGCGTTGTTTCAATCACAACGCGCATTTTCGACAACCGTTTCGCGGGCTCGTAGGCCATTAGCAGTGCGGTAATAAACGACATCAGCTGTCCGGCCGTCGTAGGCTGACTTCCTGCGAAGCCCACAGTACTGATGATCAGGACCCCTGCGACGGCCAAGCCTGCGAGAAATTCCATCAATGGGCTAGCAACGGACTGTAACTTGGAGATCGAGTTTGCTCGCTGCTCAACCGATCTGATCGCGCCGTTCATGCGCTGACTCATGTGATCTTCAAGCGCCAAAACCTTGATGATGGTAATGCCACCTGAGGTCTCTTGCATGACTTTGATAATTTCCGACAGCGCCTTCATTTCGGACTGCATAATCGCCCGAACGCTTTTCAGCAGAAACCGGACACCAAACATTGCAATCGGACCGACCACAAAAAACAAGACTGACAGCATCGGTTGCTGATAGACCATGACTACCACGAGCCCAACCAACGTTAGTGCATCGCGAACAAAGCCAGTAACGATAACATCAACCAGCCGCCTGGCGGCCTGGGCCCCTTGCGTGACGCGCATCAGCAAACTGGATGATTCCGTTCTTTCAAAAAAGCCGACGCCGCGCTTGATCAGCTTGGCAAAAAGCCGCTCTTGTTGCACGGCGATTATTCGGTTTCCGGCACGCGCCAGGAAAATCGCCTGCACATACGATGCTGCAGCTTTGCAGAAAAACAGCGAAGCGACTGCTCCGGCAACCAGATAAACTTGGGATCGCTTGTCTGGTTCGGTCATCGTGTTGACGATGTTTTCCATCATCCACGCGGTGCCGGCGGTTGTCGCGGCCACCAGGACCATCGCAATCATCGCTATCCCGTACAACCACCCCTGATTTCGGAGGCTTTCGCCCAAAAGGCGGCCGATATGACCAGAACGCCATCTCGTCCAGGCTTCTTTGATCATTCTTCTCTCCAAAAACCTTTAGTCGTTTTAACGCTCAAGCGTGGTGCAGCCATTTCTGTTTCAAGCGGCATATAAAAGCAGAGCATGCCAGACACTCGGGATGCTGTTAGTTATGCGCGCCAGTCGCAAGAATCCATAGCGTGCTTACAGATAATGCCGTTTGTTGTGTCAATGTCAGGGCTTGCCTCACAAGACTTTCATCTATCTCCATGTTTTTAAAAGATAACCACATAAAGTTCTATCAGAATCTCGGTGCAAGAGCCCTGCCCCATAAGCATTTTATCGCCAATCAACATCTCCCAGAAAAATGTAACCGGCGCCATAGATCGTCTTGATCAGACGCGGATTTTTCGGATCCTCCCGCAATTTAGTGCGCAGTCGGGAAATACGCACGTCCATCGCACGGTCGAAACTGTCACCTGCTGCTCCGCCCAATGCTTCCTGCATTTGCGCGCGGCTAATCAAGCGTTTTGGACTGTCCAGAAACAACCGCAAAACCTCGCCTTCTGCATGGCTGAACGGTGTTTCTGCACCCTTGCCGTCCTCGAGTACATAACGGTCGAAATGCGCGGTCCATCCGTTGAACCTGGCGATATCAGATTGGGTGGTCTGCGTTCGTGGCGACCGCAATCTGGCGCGGATACGGGCGACGACTTCGGCCGGGTCAAACGGTTTGGTTATGTAATCATCCGCCCCCAGCTCGAGCCCGGTGACACGGTCCTGAACCTGCGCGCGACCCGATATGATGATGACCGCAGCCCCCTGTTCCAGCGCTAACCGATGAACCAGCGCTAACCCATCAGTATCCGGCAAAGACAGGTCCACCAAACAGACATCCGGTGTTACACGTTTCAGGGACGCTTCGAATTCTCGGGCCCGAGAGAAGCTCTGCGTGCGAAATCCAGCATCCTCAAGGGTTTCGGTCAGGATGCGCCTAATCTCGGGTTCATCATCAACAATTGTGACCAGCGGTTGTGTCATCAGGCAGCCTCGCTTCGGATCAGGGCAGATAGTTGAGCCTTGGTAAATGGTTTGCGCAAGACCGGAGCTAGTGTCAGCGCCTGGCGGTGCAACGGGTCGGAATACGGCAAGGACGTCATAAGAATACATGGCAGAACAGAACGCAGTTTCGTCAGCAGGTCCAGACCAGTACCCTGCCCCTCTAAACGAATATCGGACAAGACGAGCGTGATATTGTCGATATCCGCAGTCAGAGCCAAGGCTTCATCACATGACGTTGCCTCGATCACAGTAAAGCCCAGATCTATCAGCATGTCCCGAAACTGCCCACGCAGTTCGTCATTGTCTTCAACCAACAGCACCAGACCGTCATGGGCAGACGGTGCAGGTCGGTACGGCAGGCGCAGGATGACGGATGCACCTGAAGGAGTATTACGCAGACTCAGATCGCCCCCGGCCAGTTTCACAGTGTCATAAACCATGGGCAGGCCCAGACCCGACCCTTTACTGCCTTTGGTGGTGAAAAATGGATTCATGGCCTTTTCCAACGCGTCATCGGAAAAGCCGGAACCGGTGTCTGACACAGAAATCTCGATCCAGATTGCACCGATTCTATGGGCACTGATGGTAATCTGACCAAAGCCGCCACAGGCATCACGTGCATTCAGAACCAGATTAAGCAAAGCATCCTGCATCATGCCCGGATCCAGCATCATCGCTTCGTCTGGCAAAGTGTTGACCACTGACAATCCGACCCCACGCGGCAAAGAAGGTGAGGCCAGAATGCGCAGGTCCTCCAACAGGCCTCGCATATCCGTTGCTTTAGGTTGCGGCGTCCGATTGCCAGTCATGTCGGCAATTCGGTTCAGCAATTGCCCGCCACGCCGCGCGGTTTGCTGCGTCGCTGCCACAAGCTCACGTGCGTCCTCGGATAAGTCCATCTTTTCCAGACGGGATTGCATGCCCAGTATGATCGTCAACAGGTTGGAAAAGTCATGCGCAAGCCCACTGGTCATCTGGGCCGCCATCTCGCGTCGCCGGGTTTGTTGCAATGCGACACGGGCCTGAGTTTCCTCGGTAATATCTACGGACATCACGTATACACCGCCGTCACCATCCGGGGTGAACGAGACGCGAATGCGCCGCGAATCCTGATCTTCGGTAAACTCAAACACCGAGGTTTCGCCGCCATATGCCATTTGCAGATGCGGTTCGACACGCGTGAACGCCGTCGACCCCAACGCTTGGGAAATGTGCATACCCAAAATGTCAGACGGACGACCGGGCAGAACCGAACTTAGACGCCGGTTGGAGTAGTCGTACCGCCCATGGCGATCCAGATGCGCGATATGGGCCGGCATCATTTCTGTCGTCATGCGTGTGCGGGCTTCGATCTCGGTCAGTTGACGCTTGGCCTCTTCCAGTGCTGCGTTGGTCGCGGCAAGCTTTCGGTTGGCCGCCGACAGTTCTTCAGCGCGGGTCAGCAATTGGCCGGACAGTTCCTCGGACCTTGCGCGCAACAGCGCCTCGGCCTGTTTGGTGTTGGTGATGTCGGTGTAAACCGCAACCCAACCCCCTTTTGGCAACGGCGCCCCTTCGACCGAGATGACCTGGCCATCGGCCCGCACACGTTCCATATAGTGAGGTTCAAATGCCAGAGCCTGTTTGACGCGTTGTTCCACCATATCTTCGACATCTTCGGTCGCGCCGTATTCGCCTCTGGACGCCAGAAACCGGATTGTATCCCGGAACAAAGCCCCGGGCTGGACCAGCTCGTCCGGAAGGCTGAACATCACCTGAAACGGACGATTGCTGACCACCAGCCGCAACTGGCTGTCATAAATCGACAACGCCTGTCCGATCAGATTCAAACCGGCTGTTGTCATCTCTTTGATATGGTGTTCGGTAATGTCCAAACTCACCCTCCCCGCCCCATATCCGTAGCACCGGAACGACCACAGGTGTAGAGGTCACGGTCGCGACACTTTGCGACTCCTGACGATGGTACTTTGTCGGCGTGCAGTCAGTATCGAGGCGTAGATTTCGGCCCGTCTTTGGTGATCGAATGCAGGGACAGCGTGTGATCCATATTGCGCATCCGATGTCGTAACATTTGGCGGCTCAGGCGGGCCAGGTCCGCCGCGTATTCGGGGTTTTCCGCGACATTCTCCATTTCCCCTTTACCCTGATGGTCGAAAAGAAGTGGTGGCATGTCCGCCGCAAACTCTACCAGAGTGAACCGCTCGTCCCGCAGGATGCCCAGACAGGAATTGCTGTGACCTGTTCCCAGTTCTTGTTGCCACAGCGTTGGTGTCTGAGGGTCCGAAAAGTCCAGTTCGCTAAAGGAATACGTGCGCCAGTCCTTCGGCACCTGACCTTTCAGCAGAGGTATCAGTGACCGCCCATCCATCGCGTTTGGGATGGGCTGACCGACCCAACTCAGAATGGTTGGCGTAACATCGATGGACTCGGTCGGGACGGTGACGGCCGACCCGGCCTGTGCCTGATCACCGGGCACCCGAATGATCAGCGGAATATGATAGGCCGCATCATAGACCGACATTTTGCCCCAGCTGTGCCGGTCCCCCAGCATCTCGCCGTGATCTGCGGTGATGACCACCAAAGTATTATCGTATTGACCGCTGTCTTTCAGGAACTGCACGACACGACCAATGTGGTGATCAACCTCGGTCGCCAATCCAAGGTAGACAGCCCGCAAGGTCTGGATGTTCTCGGTGGTTGGTTCGACATTGTCAAAACCCTCAACAACATCGGTAGGCGTTTGTTTGTCCATAGTCGGACCGAAGAACGGATGCAGGGCCAACTCGTCCTCCCGGTCGGGGAATCCCGCTGGCAGAGGCAGGGTCGATCCGTCATACATCACGTTGTAAGGTGCCGGCGCAACTAGCGGTGGATGTGGCCGGATATAGGTCAGATGCGCAAACCAGTTCTGCCCAACAAAAGGCGCCATGCTGGTCACGAATGAATCAGTCAGAAACGCGGTGTCGCTGTCTTCTGCCCGGTACAGCGCGGGATCGTTTAGGCGTGGCGCACCACCGGTTGGCGAAACCGGGGAATGCACGTCCCAGTAATCTTCGAACGCATAGCCTTTTTGCATCAGATGCGCACGCCAGGGATAGGATTCCTCAAGCCGCATTTCGAGCATTTCGTGGAACCCGGCCATCGGATGTTCATAGGATTTCAGGATCGGATCGTTGGGATGGTGCGCACGCGGATCGGCAGAGGTGTCAGTATACCCGAACAACATCGGCAGATAATCGGCCTTGCGCATCTCGGTCGCGATGTTTGGAGTGTCATGGCGCAAAGGCGTTCCGTTGCGAACGGACCGGTGGTTCATCGCATATTGCCCCGTCAGGATCGAGGCACGCGACGGACCGCAGGGGTTGGTCACCGAGAAATGCCGCTCAAACGTGACCGCTTCGTTCATAAAGGCGCGCAGGTTCGGTAAGTCGATATACTCTGCCAAGGCTCCGTTCAGGCAATCAGCCCGCAATTGGTCAATGATTATGAAAAGGACATTGCCGTTTTGCTGCATCTTGTACCCCTTGATTCCACGCGTGTGGGTGCGTTGCAAACTCTGTCGTGGTTCCGGGGTTCCGGCAACCGAATTGTCGCGCACGAGGCAGGGAATACAAACAAAGACGCGCGACGCGGATCGAGCTTCGATCGGCTCTGTTCAGACAGTCAAGTCGGTTTCAGACCTTGCAACCGATTGTTGTGTCAGCGCGGTATCAGCAAACTGTCACACGGGTGCAATTGCGCCCGGACAATTCCCTGTTCAAGGGCAAAAATGCGTTGCAGGTCAACGCGGTTTGGCTTCACATACGGCCATGACGCAGCCAATGATACATTCGGACCGCGACTCCAACGGTGTCTGTCTGCGGGTGACGGGAGAATTGCTGACGCAGTCTCTGGAAACCGTTGAACAGGCGTTTTCGGCGTTCCAACCCGATGGTGGCAATGTCACTGTTGATCTGTCTAAGATCGAAGCGCTGGATACCGGCGGTGCATGGCTGGTTGCGGATCTTGCGCGACGCGTCCGGGCCGCAGGGGCGCATGTAGCCTTCAAGGGCCTGAAACCGGCCCATTCTGCACTGTTGGATACGGTGGCTCAGAATATCCCGGATGAGCAAGGTGTTGAGGCCGAACACCGTAGTTTCGTTGATTGGGTTGCAAGCGTTGGCGAACGGTCTGTGGGGTCTTGGAACGACTCGATGTCGCTGCTGGGATTTCTGGGCCTGACCCTGCACCGTCTAGTTCGGACAATCCTGATGCCGCACCGGTTGCGCCGGGCCGCGCTGGTGTCTCAGATGGAGGAAACCGGGTTCAAGGCGATCCCGATTGTCGCGCTGATGGGGTTTCTGATCGGTGTTGTACTGGCCTTTCAGGGTGCCACGCAGCTTAAACAATTTGGCGCTGAGATTTTTGTGGTTGAGCTGATCTCGATCTCGGTTCTGCGGGAACTGGGCATCTTGCTGACGGCTATTATTGTCGCCGGTCGTTCCGGATCAGCCTTCACTGCTTCAATCGGATCGATGAAAGTACAAGAAGAGATCGACGCCATGCGCACGCTGGGGCTGGACCCGATCGAAGTATTGGTGATCCCGCGGGTTGTTGCCCTGCTGATTATGCTGCCGATCCTTGGCTTTATTGCCGACATTTCCGCCCTGATCGGCGGCGGATTAATGAGCTGGATCGACCTTGACGTCAGCCCCGGCATGTTCATGACGCGGCTGAAGGAAAACACCGGTGTCTGGCAATTGGCCATCGGCATGATCAAAGCACCCTTCTTTGCCTTGGTAATTGGCGTCATAGCGTGCTGGCAGGCAATGCAGGTCAGAGGATCTGCCCAGAGTGTGGGTCAGAGGACGACAGCTTCCGTGGTGCAGTCGATCTTTATGGTAATCGCGCTGGACGCCCTGTTCTCGATCTTCTTCTCAGTGATGGGGGTCTGACATGGACGGCACCGTGCTGGAACAGACCTCCAAGGCCGGCGCACAGCGCGAGGCCGTGATCCGTGTGCGCAATCTGACAAACCGGTTTGGGCCTCAGGTCGTGCACGATGACCTGAACCTGGATGTCTGGCGCGGTGAAGTTCTGGGCATCGTGGGCGGATCAGGCACCGGGAAATCGGTCCTGCTGCGCACCATTGTGGGGCTTAACAAACCCGCCGCAGGCAGTATCGAAGTGCTGGGGGTCGACGTTTTGAACGGCCCCGAACAAGAACGTCGTCGCATTGAAAAACGTTGGGGCGTGGCGTTTCAGGACGGTGCGTTGTTTTCCTCGCTGAGTGTTCTGCAGAACGTCATGGCCCCACTGCGCGAACATACCGGGATCAGCGAAAACCTGATGAAGGCACTTGGTAGTCTGAAGATTAGCTTGGTCGGTCTGCCGCAACTCAGCTGTGGCAAGCTTCCGTCTGAATTGTCAGGCGGGATGCGTAAACGTGCGGCGCTGGCCCGCGCGCTGGCACTGGACCCCGAGATTGTGTTTCTGGACGAGCCCACCGCAGGTTTGGACCCGATCGGCGCGGCAGCCTACGACGAGTTGATCGGCGAGCTGCAACATGCGCTTGGATTGACCGTGTTCATGGTCACGCATGATCTGGACAGCTTATACGCCATTTGCGACCGCGTCGCGGTGCTTGCAGAAAAACGCGTGCTGGTTGAAGGTCCAATTGAAGAAATGACCAAAGTCGACCATCCTTGGGTACAGGAGTATTTCACTGGCCCCCGGGCGCGCGCGGCGCAAGAGAAGGGGCAGGACAGGTAAAGGCAATGGAAACCCGAGCGAATTACATTCTGATTGGCGCGTTTACCCTCGCGGGTATCCTTGGCGCCTTTGGCTTTTTCCTATGGCTCGCAAAGTTCGAGGTATCGCGTCAATATGCCTACTACGACGTTCTGTTCGACAATGTGTCCGGCCTGTCTGCAGCCGGCGGCGTCAGCTATAACGGCCTGCCCGTCGGGCAGGTGATTTCGCTGCGATTGGATGAGGAAGATCCGTCCAAAGTCCGGGTCAAACTAGAGGTCGACGCGGAAATTCCTGTGACTGAAAACACCATCGCACAACTGGATTCTCTGGGCGTGACCGGCGTCAGTTACGTTGAGCTGACGGGCGGCACCTCAGGTGGAAAAAGGTTGGAACAAAACAGCGTAATCAAAAGCAAACGCAGCGCCATTCAATCGCTGTTTGAAGGGGCGCCCAAAGTTCTGGATGAGGCCATCACCTTACTTGATAACCTCAACAAAGTTGTCGACGACAAGAACCGCAAGTCGGTCAGCGACATACTCAGCAATCTTGCATCGGCATCGGGCAAACTGGAAAACACCTTATCGGACTTTGAAAACCTGTCCTCGGATCTGGGTGGTGCAGCCAAAAAACTCGGCAATTTCACGGATCGGTTGGATCAACTGGCCGATACCGCAGAAACAACGCTGAAAACCGGGACGGATACTTTAAAAAGTGTGAAGGCAGCCTCTGAGTCCGCGACGGTCGCACTGGACAGCGCCAAGGGCACAATCGAAACGGCTGATCGCCTGATCAAGGAAGACGTCAAACCCTTCATAAGCCAGGCTACGGAATTGGCTGAACGTCTGTCAGGCCTGACTGAAGAAGGTGGCGTCGCATTGGCAACCGTCAACGAAACCTTTCTGAACGCAAACAAAACGCTGGGCTCGATTACCGGCGCGATGGAGACAGCAAAAGGAACGCTGACCTCGGCCGAGCAGGCATTCGACTCGGCCAACAAGGTCATAAACGAAGATATTGGCGCTGTGATGAGTGATGTGCGCACAGCCGCAAACGAAGTTGCGTCGACGGTGAAAAACGTCACTGAACGGCTGGACGATATCTCGGCAGACATCCTCAGCGCGTCCAAATCCGCATCAGAGCTGTTAGGCACAATCGATGGCATCGTACAGGACAACCGGCGCCAGCTGTCTGATTTCCTGCGTGTCGGCCTGCCGCAATTCACGCGCTTTATCGAGGAATCGCAACGACTGGTGATCAGCATGGATCGGCTGGTGGACAAGGTCGAACGTGATCCAGCACGCTTCTTACTGGGCACCCAAGCATCGGAGTTTCGCCAATGATCAGGCTTTTACTTGTGGCACTTTCGTTGGTGTCGCTGGGCGGGTGTACGGGGCTGGATACGCTGCGGCAAGCGTCCAAGCCAAACGACCTCTACCTGTTAACACCGAAAAGCACGTTTTCGTCTTCCTTGCCGCGCGTTCAAAAGCAGATCGTCGTCCAAGAACCAACAGCAACCGCCGCCGTAAACACCGACCAGATCGCCATTCAGCCGACACCGTTGCAGGTCCAGTATCTGCCACGTGCCCGCTGGGTAGATCGCGCGCCTTTGATCGTTCAGGCTTTGCTGGTGGAAAGCTATGAAAACAGCGGTAAAGTCGCTGCCGTGGGCCGTTCCACTGTCGGGCTGCGCGCTGATTACGTGATCGTACCCGATCTGCGAGAGTTTCAGGGCCTCGTGGTCAGTGATGTTGAGAACACCAAAACCATACGTGTCGAAGTGCGCATGAATATCAAGATCATCGACGAGTTTGACGACAAAATCATCGCATCGGATTCGTTTAGGGAATACATCGTCTCGGCCAGTGATCAGACACCGGATTTGGTCAAAGCGTTTGATGAGGCACTGGGCAAGACTATGAGGGATGCCGTGGAATGGAGCGTCCGCAAAATCAACGCCCATGCGGCCAATAACCCAAGATAAACCGGGCATAGAAGTGGGTGCTGTCAGAATACAGCACCCACAACTCAGACCTACTGGGCCAGAGTTTCTGCCAATCGGATCAAAGTGACGGCTTCTGCCCGATACCCAAACGAATCCTGACCTTTCGCGGAATTGGCCAATGCAATGGCGTCCTCGTACGACCACGACCCCAGGTATTCGCCGCCGCGCAGCAACTGGCCAAACCCGGCAATGGCGTAAGAAAACTGCACGTCTTCGCTTGCTACGCCTTGCCCGGCAAAGATCGGCTCTTCGATTAATTGGCTTTGATTTGCGCCAGGTATCTTGTAGCGCAGCTTGAAGAACCCAATTTCATCTGATCCGTCGGTCGCTACCTGCTCGGTATAGCGCAGCGGTCCGTTCCTGATCGCATCCGATCCAACGGGGGTAACCTCATAGATCGCCGTCACTGTGTGTCCCGCGCCAATATCCCCTGCATCTACCATGTCATTCGAGAAGTCCTCGCGCCGCAACGCGCGGGTTTCATATCCGATCAGGCGATACTCGGCGATCTGAGTCGGGTTGAATTCGACCTGTATCTTGACGTCGTTGGCAATCGGGAACAGAGCACCGGTCAACTGGTCGACCAGCACCTTGCGTGCTTCACCCAGCGTGTCGATGTAAGCAGCCTGCCCGTTTCCGTTCTGAGCCAGCGCCTGCATTGTCGCGTCATCAAGGTTACCGCGGCCAAAGCCCAAAACACTCAGAAACGTCCCGCTGTCGCGTTTTCCCGCAATGAAGTTCTGTAGCGCATCAGGGTCCGACAGGCCAACATTGAAATCCCCGTCAGTAGCCAGGATCACCCGCGTCACCTCACCCTCGGCAGTCATGCCTTCGGCCACTTGGTAGGCTTGCTGCAACCCGGCTTGACCTGCGGTTGAGCCACCGGCCTCTAACTGTTCCAGTGCGGACAGAATTTTTGCGCGTTCCGAGGCTGCCGTGGGCTCCAACACCTGCCCGGCACTGCCTGCGTATGTAACAATCGAGACCTGATCTTCGGGCCGCAATTCCGACAGCAACAGACGGAAGGATTGTTTCAACAGGGGCAGCTTGGTCGGGTCCTGCATCGATCCGGATGTATCGATCAGAAAGACGAGGTTCAGTGGTGCGCGTTCTGCGATCTGAGGCAATTCACCCTGAATGCCGATATGTACAAGCTGAGTACCCTCGTTCCACGGGGTTTGCGACACCGTGATTGTCGGACGGAACGGCATTTCACCTTCTGGCGCAGGATAGGCATAGGGGAAATAGTTCACCATCTCTTCGACCCGTACTGCGTCTTTGGGTGGCAACTGGCCCCGCATCAACGAAGACCGGGCGATTGAATAAGACGCCGTGTCGACATCGATCGAGAAGGTCGAGACCGGCTCTTCGGTCGTGACTTTCAGCGCGTTTGTGTCGGAATTGGCGAAGGCCTCGGTGTCAGCCTCGGGCACAACTCTTTGATCAAGCTCAATCGGCGAAGGTGCTATCGACGGAGCCCGTTCGTACAATGCCCCACCAGCAATCCCGGATTCCATTGTCGCGCCCAGCGAACTGGACTCTTGCGCATTTGACTTACGCACTCTGGGCTTAGGCGACGTTGCAGGGGCATCCGCGACCAAGCCTTGCAGGTCTGACACAGCACCATCATGAACCGATTCAGAGTTTGGTGTTGGCAAGATACCAGCAATCGGCTCAGCCTGCCGATTTTCTGCACGACTGGTGGGATTGACGACATAGTCCCGCGTCTGCGGCACGATCATCACCAGCGCCACGGCGGCAATTGCGGTGGTCGCTGTCAGTGCACCGCGATGGGAGAGGGCATTCAACATGGTTTTCACTCCTTCTGTCAGGCGGGCTATCCGGCCTCGCTTGTCAGTAGGACGTGCGCCAGTTTGCAATCCTTGGGCGCGATTGAAATTTTCCTGCGCTATCGACAGGTTTTCGGCCCGGCGCTGTGCATCGGGCGCGGGCGTGGCTGCGTTCATCAGTGTTTTAAGGTCGTCAAGATCGTCTGTCATTGGGCCAGCTCCTCTTGTCGCAGGGCGCGCAGGCGCTTGCGGATATCTGACATGCGCCAGGAAACGGTGCCCTCGGAAACACCCAGTACGTCGGCGGCTTGGGCATGAGTCATCTCATCCTCGAGTGTCAGGGCCAGCGTGTCCTGCAGGTCCTGCGGCAAAGACTGCAGGGCCCGCTGCAACCAATCGACAGCCTCGGCGGTTTCCGCGGCTTCGGCCCGGCGCATCTGTTCAACATCCCCCCACCCGGTCGCGGCGCGGCTGTAGCTGGCCTGACGGCGGCGCGCGTCTTCGGCGGCGTTCACGACCACCCGGTAAAGCCACGTGGTGAACTTTGCCTGCCCCCGAAATCCGGCAATTTTTGCTGGCAAGGCCGCGCAAATGTCTTGCGTCAAATCCTCGGCCTGGTCGGCGCGGCCGGTCAGACGAAAAGCAAGGCGAAACACCCGGTCGTAATGCCGCGCCAACAGCGCGGCAAAGGCATCTGCGTCACCTTTCGCCGCTGCCCCGGCCAGATTTTCGTCCGTTGTTGTCATACGCATCACGATGAGTAAGACGGATCGAAAAGGTCAATCCTTGGCGTTGGCGAAAAAAAATTAAAAATGATCTGCCGAAGCCATTTTCCATTCGGCTGCATATTGATCGGGGACTGTACCCGTCAGAAGGGCGCCATCCTCGACAAAATCGTAAAGCTCGGCATAAGACCGTTCCCTTTCATCAGCTGTGCGGCGGCGAATATCGGCGGGGCGCAGCTCTGCGACCTGGTCTTTGCCCATCGCACCCAAAAGCTCGCGGAAGCTCTCCAGCGTTGCGTCGTGAAAACGATGCACCCGCACGCGTTTTTGCGGCACATTTACCGCCCGACCCCGGATCGGATCCTGTGTGGCGACGCCCGATGGACAGCGGTTTGTGTTGCAATGCAAGGCCTGAATGCAGCCGACCGCAAACATCATCGCACGCGCCGCGTTGCACATATCGGCCCCCAGCGCGAATTTTTCGACCATATCATACCCAGTGGCCACCTTGCCCGAGCAGATGATCCGGATCTTGTCGCGCAACCCGACCCCGCGCAGGCAGTTGTTGACGAAAATCAATGCTTCGTTCAGCGGCATGCCCAGGCGATTGGTAAACTCGACCGGTGCCGCGCCGGTGCCGCCCTCTGATCCATCAATCGTGATGAAATCCGGCAGGATACCGGTTTCCAACATCGCCTTGCAGATCGCCATGAACTCGGACGGTCTACCAATACACAGCTTGAACCCGATGGGCTTGCCATCCGACATCTCGCGCAGGTGTTGCACGAAATGCAACAATCCCGTTGGCCCGTCGAAAGCTGAATGCACAGGCGGGGAAATCACATCCTGGTGCTCGGGCACGCCGCGGATTTCGGCGATTTCCTTATCTACCTTAGCCGCAGGCAGCACCCCACCATGGGACGGTTTTGCCCCTTGCGAGAGCTTAATCTCGATCGCTTTGACCACGTCGCGCCTGGCATTTTCAGCGAATTTGTCCTTGTCAAACCCACCCTCGGGCGAGCGGCAGCCGAAATAACCCGTGCCGATTTGCCAGATGATATCCCCACCTTCGGCCAAGTGGTGCGGAGATAATCCGCCCTCGCCCGTGTTATGTGCGAAACCACCGTCTTTGGCGCCACCATTCAAAGCCCGGATAGCATTGGCACTGAGCGCGCCGAAACTCATCGCCGACACGTTCAAACGCGACGCGAGATAGGGTTGCGTGCATTGCGGCCCGCCCAACATCACACGTTCTTCGCTTTCAGCCACATCCTTGGGCGCAAGCGAATGGTCGGCCCGGTGATAGCCAACGCTCAGAATATCGTATTGGGTACCGAAGGCCTGCGTGTCCACCTGCCCCTTGGCGCGGGAATAGACCAAACTGCGAACAATCCGATTGTAGGGGCGGCCGTTTTCATTTGTTTCCACAAAATACTGCCGGATTTCCGGGCTCACAAATTCCAACATATAGCGGAAATGACCGAGCACCGGGTAGTTGTTCAGGACGTTGTGCTTGGTGGTCAGCATGTCATAGAGGCCGATCACTGAGTAAGGGACCAATACCACAAGCAGCCATAAGATGGGTGGCCAGAAATACCCCAACAAAACTGTTAACGGCAGGCAAACATAACTCAGGATGTAATAGAGTCTGCGTACAATCATTCGTGCTCTCCCTAAGTGATGCGCAATCGGTTTTGTGGCAACGTGGTACAATTCGGTATTTGGTTGCAAGCATTTGTACCCGAAATCACAGGTTCGGGGGAATTTGTGAAAAGAGGCAGAGGTTTAGGCACAGTTGATCCATCCGCCAGCAATAGGTATGCCCAAGAAAAGGCGAACCAGGCAGGATCATCGACCGTGACACAAACCCGACCCGCTGTCCGGACCTTGGTCCTGATGTTCACCGCTGTTTTCGTTGGCGGTGCAGTGGGTTCTGTGCTGCGCGAGGTGTTTGCCGCCCAAATACCCGGTGCTCCGATCCTGACCGCCACTTTTGGCATCAATATCGTGGCGTGTTTCATACTTGGTTGGCTCTATTCCATACGTCACCGTGTTCATGCGCATGTGGTGCATCTGGGTGCGGTAGGGTTTTGCGGTGGGTTGTCCACGTTTTCGTCCTTTGTGGCCGAGCTTGAGCGCCTGGCATCATCGCATTTGTGGGTTGCGGTGTCTGCCGCAGGGTTGGAAATCACCTTGGGTTTGGGGGCCGCCATTCTGGGCGAGGTCGTTGGGCGCAGGCGAGACGGACCAAGGGCCTCGGAATGAGCGAGCTGTACCTGCATGTCATGTTCGGCCTGGGTGGCGGACTGGGGGCCGTGTTTCGTCACTGGATTGCGCTGCGGATCAATCATGATCTGCCACTGTCAACGTTGATCGTGAACGTCTTGGGCAGCCTGCTTCTGGGTCTGTGGATCGGGTATCTGGGTGGCCCGGTCGATATGGGAGAAGAAGAAAAGCGGTTGGTATTTGGCTTCTGCGGCGGATTCACCACCTTTTCCAGCTTTGCCTATCAAACGCTGGAGTTGCGGCGCGAACGGACGATCGCGCTGGCCGCCGGGAATATCCTCCTGAGCCTTGCTTTGTGCTGGCTTGCCCTGTGGATGGGTCTGGTCGTGATGCGCTAATGCGCATGAACCTGCGCTTGGGTTTCTGCCTTGGGTGCTTTGCAGAAAAACAACAGCGGTATAGTCGCAAGGGCCAGCAGACCCAGATTGTTGAACACCGTCAGATAAGAAATCAACTCGGCTTGCCGCGAGATTTCCTGACCTAAAAAGGCCGCTCCCTGGGCACTGTCCGGCGTTAGCCCAAGCGGTGCCAAATAAGCCTGGGCCGCCGGATTATAGGGCGTCACATTTTGGCTGAGGACAGCCGTATTCGTCTGCAATCCGCGCACCACCCAGGTACCCACCAGCGAAATTCCGACCGAAGACCCTAGTTGTCGGGTTACGTTGAACAGGCCTGACGCCTCGTCCTGCCGGGATTTTGAGATGCTTTCAAAAGCAAGAATGGACATGGGTACAAACACCAGCCCCATTCCAAGCCCGCTCACGGCGCCCGGCCATGCCAGTTGCCAGAACCCGGCATTCAAATTCAGCGCCCCGAGCATGAAATTGCTGATGGCTGTCAACAACATGCCCACCCCGGCAAGGACACGCGGATCGAACCGGGAAACCAGAATAGCTCCTGTCGCAACCATTGAGATCCCCGCAGCAATCCCGCGCGGGATGAATAGATGGCCGGATTCGATAACCGGATAATCCAACAGGTTTTGCACAAAGGTCGGCAAAATGGCGATGCCACCAAACAGTGAGATGGCAAACCCGGCGATGACCAGGTTACACAGGGCAAAATTGCGATCTGCAAACAGGCGCAGGTCGACAACAGAGTTTCTGGATGTCAGCGCGTGGTAGAGGAACCCCAGAGCCCCCAGAACAGACGCAATCACCGCCAATTGAATGGCGTGCGACGACAACCAGTCTTTGGTCTCGCCCTGATCCAGAACAAATTGCAGACACCCGATGCCGATGGCCAGCAACGCCAGACCAGCCCAGTCGATGCGAACTTCTTCGGTTTCGTCCTCCGGCAACTCTCCGGCCAAAAGCAGCAGTGCCATAGCCGCTACCGGGAGGTTGACAAAAAACACCATTCGCCATGAGAAATATTCGGTGAGGATCGCACCTACGGTCGGCCCAAGAACCGGCGCAACCACAACACCAAGCCCAAATACCGCCATCGCCTGCCCGCGTTTTTCGCGTGGAAAGGCATCAAACAGAATGGATTGTGACAAAGGTATTAGAAACGCACCGAACATGCCCTGCGCCAGCCGAAAGATTACGATGGTTTCAAGGCTCCAGGACAGGCCGCACAAAACGGACATCGTGGTAAATCCGATGATGGCGGTCAGGATGAGCCTTCGCCTCCCGACCCGGCGGGCGACAAATCCGGTCAAGGGCATGACCACGACAGCCGAGACGATATAACTGGTCAGAATCCAAGTGGCCTGATCGGTTGTGGCCCCGAACGCTGCCTGAATATGCGGCAGCGCGACATTGACGATGGTACTGTCCAGCACCTCGAGTATCGCACTGAGTACAACGGCGACGACGATCACCGAGTTGATGCGGCTTGCCGCCGGGGCTGTCATTGCCCGGCCTGAACTTCGCTGGTGTCCACGGTCACTTTGCTACTGCCACCCACGCGCAGCGGTGCGTCCGTTGGGTCAAGCGCGACGCGCACCGGGAAACGGCGCGTGACCTTGACCCAGTTGCCGCTGGCATTCTCGGACGGCAACAATGAGAAGGTATCCCCCGAGCCCCGGCCGATCGAAACAACTTTGCCCGTCAGGGTCACACCGGGCAGCATGTCGATCAGTATACGAACCGGCTGCCCCGGGCGAATACGGGGCAGCGAGGTTTCCTTAAAATTTGCATCTACCCACCAATCCGAGGATTCAACGATGGAAAACTGCGGTGCGTTTGCGGATACAGCGGACCCAGGCCGCAGGGTCAGGTTGGCGATCCAGCCATCTGCGGTGGCATACACTTTGGTCCAGTCTAGATTGGCCTTGTCAATTTCCAACTGTGCCTGTGCCGACAGAACCTCGTCCTGCTTTGCCGCCACCCCGCTTTGCAAGGCCAGTAGGCTGGACTGCGCGGTGGTCAGACGGGCCGAGGCCTCTGCGAATTCTGACGAAACCTGATCCAACGATGCCTGAGCCAGATCACCATCCGAGAACAACGCCCGTGCACGTTCGAGGTTTTTCTTTGCCGTGTCATACGCAGACTGGGTGGATCCGACCATCGCCTCTGCCGCCGTGATCTGCGTGGAAAAGGACTGAGCCTGTTGTATCGCGCTGTCCAGATTGGCCTTGGATTGATCAACCGCGGCCTTGAACTGCGTGTCATCAATGGTGAACAGCAGATCCCCTGCCTTAATCGGCTGATTGTCTGAAATCGGCACTGCGGCCACCTGCCCCGTGACCTGCGCGGCGACATAGATAACATTCGCCCCAACATAGGCGTCTTTGGTGGATGGGTAACGCTCCTCATGGCGCCAATACAGAAACAGGCCAACGGCGATTGCGGCCAGCATTGCGGCAACGGCTGCGGCTTTCATCGACTTCATGGGTTGGGCCTCATTCGGGTTGCTGGGGTCGACGCTTACATTGGATAGGTGTGCATACGCACCGCCAGATTCCCCATGATCCACACGGTTCCAAGGATAATGATCAGCAGGACAAGAGTAGAAAACAGAACCAGATCCAGGTCTTCACGGCTGCTGCGGCGCCGGTCGATATGCAGAAAATAGACCAGTTGCACAATCAATTGGGCCAGCCCCAACAGGCTGATTGCCAAATAAACGCCCTTGGTTTCGATCCCATAGGTATAGGCGATCAGGAACACTGCCAGCGTCAGCAAAAGTGACCCGCCATAGCCGATCACATAACGGCGGCGCTCGCGACGATGCATCTCGCTCCGCTTATCCATAGGTCAGGCCTCCGAAATAAACGATGGTGATGATACCGATCCAAATCAGATCGAGGAAATGCCAGAACAAGGCCAACCGCACCACACGGGACATCAACAGGTCAGTCAGGCCAAACACGCGCAGTTGAATCCCCAGCACGATCAGCCATAGACACCCCACAGAAACGTGCAGACCGTGCAGCGGCACCAATCCGTAGAACGCAGACAGGAACCCGCTGCGCTGGGGAATCCCGCCCTTTTCAGCCATGGCTATGAAATCGCGGATCTCGAGCACCAGAAAGCTGAGTCCTAATACCAGCGTGACACCAAACCAAAGAACGATCCTGGAGCGCGGCAGGTTGTATTTAAGGGCCAACATCGCCAGCCCTACCGTCAGACTGCTGGTCAGCAGGATCATGGTTTGGGCAAATATACTCTTCAGGTCGAAAAGTTCGTGTGGCCCCGGCCCGCCCGCCTGCGCATCGATCATGGTGATGTAGATTGCAAACATCAGGCCGAAATAAACCAGATCGCTCATCAGAAAGACCCAGAAGCCGAAGGTAACCACTTCGGTGGCTTTGTGGGCACTTTCATGCCGCCGCCCAAGGTTAAGTCCCGGATAGCTATGCGAAGGCGCGCGTTTCATGTCACCACCTCCAGATCAGGTCGGGCAAGACCAAGGTTTTCCGGGGTTGTTTCGTCGTTGCGATCAACCGGCGTGGAGGTGTGAACCAGATCCAACCATGCCTCGTGCCGCTTGCGCACTTCTTCGGCCGGAATGATCTCTTCCGTGTCGCCTTTGAACGTCCACGCGATGAATGTCACAAGCATCACAACTGTCATCAAAGCGGCAAGCCACCAGATCCACCAGACCAGTGCGAACATCCAGACACCACTGAAGACACACAGCATGAAGCCGATACCAGTATTGCGCGGCATCGCAATATCCTCATAGGCATCAGGCGTTGGGTAGGCCTCGCCCCGCTCTTTCGCAGCGGCGAAATTGTCCCGGTCCGTAATCTGCGGAATGATGGCAAAGTTGTAGGGCGGCGGCGGTGCCGGGGTTGACCATTCCAAGGTTCGTGCATCCCAGGGATCGCCAACGGGTACGCGGGTGTTGGCGCGGTTGCGGATACTGACCCACAATTGAACGATCACCGACAACAAAGCGGCCAGTATCACCAGCGCACCCAAAACCGCGACGATCATGTAGGGGTGAAAGCTTGGATCCTCCCAGCTAAACGACCGGCGCGGCATCCCCATAAGCCCGACAAAGTAAAGCGGCAGGAAAGTCAGCATGAACCCAACCGTCCACAGGACAACCGTCACCCGGCCCCAAAACTCGTTCAGGCGAAAGCCAAAGGCCTTGGGAAACCAGTAATTGTAGCCCGCCAGCAGGCCAAACAACACACCGGGTAACAGAACATTGTGGAAATGCGCCACCAGGAACAGCGTGTTATGAACCTGATAGTCGACCGTAGGATTGGCCAGGATCACCCCGGACAACCCGCCGATGACAAACAGCATCAAAAAAGACAGCCCGTAAAGCATGGGCACAGAAAACCGGATACGCCCCCGGAACATTGTTGCCATCCAGTCATAGACTTTCACGCCAGTCGGGATCGCGATCAGCATCGTGGCAATGCCAAACACAGCGTTGATCAACGCACTTTGCCCCATAGTAAAGAAATGGTGCAGCCAGACGGTGAACGACATCACCGCAATCGACATTGTGGCGATCACCAGAGAATTATATCCATACAGCCGCTTGGCCGAGAATGTCGCGAAAACCTCTGAGTAAATACCGTAGGCGGGCAGCACCAGCAGGTAGACCTCGGGGTGACCGAACAGCCAAAACAGGTTGGCATAGTTCATCATGTTTCCGCCCAGGTCATTGGTAAAGAAGTGGAAGTCCAAATATCTGTCCGCGGCCAGCATCAAAGCGGCAACACCCAGAGGCGGCATCGCAAAGACAATCAGGATCGAGCTGCAGATGATCGTCCAGCAATACATCGGCAGCCGCATGAATGTCATTCCCGGTGCCCGCAGCTTATAAATCGTCACGGCAAAATTGATGCCGGTCAGCGTGGTGCCTATCCCTGAGACGACGATGGCCCAGATCCAGTAGTCTGGCCCTACTCCAGGGTTGAAGGCCGCGCCGGTATAAGGTGGGTACGCCGTCCAGCCACCGGTCGAGAATTCACCCACCACCAGTGACACCATCAGCATCATACCCGCAGACACTGTCAGGCCCAGGCTGATCTGGTTCATCACTGGAAACGCCACATCGCGCGCACCGATCATCAGAGGGACCAGAAAATTCGCCACGCCAAACACAAACGGCACGGCCACAAAGAAGATCATGATCGTCCCGTGCGTGCTGAACAGTTCGGCAAAATGTTCGGCTTCAAGAAAGCCGTCACCCGGCCCGGCCGCCTGTTGGGCACGCATCACCACACCTTCCAACACGCCACGTGCCAGCATCACGATGGCAAAGACCACATACATGATGCCGATCTTCTTGTGGTCCGCGCTGGTCAGCCAGTCGCGCCACAATGGCCCCCAAAGCCGGAACCATGTCAGAAGGCCCACAACGGCAACAACTCCTACGATCACGATTCCAGCGGCAGTATTTGCCACGATTTCATTCGCGTTGGGTGTTTGGATCAGCCCGGCAAGGGGGAAGGCATCCCAGCTCAGACGGCCAAAGAAGCCGGATTCGGCAGATGTCATTGGGTGGCCTCCTGCCCAAATTCGGCTGTTCCCGGCTGTTGATCTGCCGGCAGCGACTGCCCGCCGTGATACCGGTGCAGGATTGAGTGGAACAGATCACCATCCTCCAGCGTGAAATACAGCGCTTTTTCCGGCATTTTTTCTGTTCCCAAGGCAGTCTGAACTTCATCCCGGTCCGTGCGCATGGCCAGTGTTTCATAGGTTGCAGCATCCAGCGGGATTCCGTTCGCGCGCACGGCCTCTACCCAGGCATTGAAATCCGTGGGTTGCATCGCCAGCGTTTCAAACTTTTGTTTGGTAAACCCACGGCCATTGTACTGAGTGTTTTCGCCCTGCATCGTCTCGGGCGTGTCTGCAACAATGTGCAGTTGAGTCGTCATTCCCGGCATGGCGTAAATCTGACCGGCCAGTGCCGGGATCATGAAAGATTGCATTACCGTGTCGGTGGTCAGCGTCATCGCCACTTGTTGTTTCACTGGAATACCCAGCTCTCCCACACTGGCGATGCCCAGATCGGGATAGATGAACAGCCATTTCCAATCCAACCCGACAACCTGCACGTTCAGCGCTGGCGTTTCACCAAATGCGGCGGTGTAGGGATCAAGTCGGTAAGTCGCCTTCCACAGGTAAAACGAAAGGATCGCGACGATAATCACCGGCACGCCCCACATCACGAACTCCAACCGGGCTGAAAAATCCCATTTTGGCTTGTAAGCGGCGGCGCCTCCCTTGCGCCGACGATAGCGTAATGCGATCAGCGGAACCAGAACAAGTACCGGAATCACCGCAAGCAGGATCAAAACGGTTGCCCGCAACAGATGCGTTTTCTGGATGGCCGCGATGGGTCCTTGAGGATCCATGAAACTGTTGCTGGCCCAGGCCATCTGCGCAGAAGTGGCGATGATCGCACAGGCCGCTGGAACTGCCAGTAACTTTGCTGAGGTTTTGAGTGGGGCCACGCCTGATTGTCCTCTTATCCCTTCGCCTCCGGCCAACTATCGGCAGAGTCACAGGATTTCACAAGGCTTTTTCCGAAACCCCCGATTGTCCGGCAAACAGTTCAAACAACCGATCACTTACGAACGCTCAAAAGGCAGAGGCCATCCGGTTGACTTGAGCGTGAGGGCAGGTGAGATAGGTGACCAATGCGCTGGATCATTCTTGCCCTTTGTACGTGGTGCCTGGCCACTGCTGCCTCTGCGCAGGATCGCGCAGCGGTTGAGCGGCAGTTTCAGGCGTGGTTGCAAAACACGATCTGGCCCGCGGCCAAAGCCAAAGGTGTTTCACGCCGTACCATGCAGCAAGCCTTTGACGGTGTGACCTTGAATTGGAAACTGCCTGATCTGGTACCGCCAGGCACCGCGGCTCAGACTCCGAAGCGACAGAAACAGGCCGAATTTGGCTCACCTGGCAAATACTTCAATGCCAACTCAGTACAGGGCGCAACTTCAGTGGGCCGCCAGATGGCACGGCGCCATGCGGCTACCCTGGCCCGCGTCGAAGCCGAAACCGGGGTGCCAGGGCGCATCATCCTGGCCATCTGGGGACGCGAAAGCGGATATGGCCAAGTTCCCATACGCCACGACGCGTTTCAGGTACTGGGAACCAAAGGCTTCATGAGCACCCGCGCGAACTATTTCACCGAAGAGCTGATCGCGGCGTTGCAAATTGCCGAGGCGGGGCACGCCCCATCCGACAGTTTGAAAAGCAGTTGGGCCGGGGCGCTTGGGCAACCGCAATTCATGCCGTCGAACTTTTTGGCCTATGCGGCGGATGGAAATGGGGATGGGAAGGCCGATATCTGGACCTCGCCCGAGGATACGATCGCCTCCATCGGCACTTTTCTGGCCCAACATGGCTGGGTCGTCGGGCGCGATTGGGGGTTCGAAGTATCGGTGCCCAAATCCGTCTCCTGCGCGTTGGAGGGGCCGGACCAGGGCAGACCTATCCACGACTGGTCCGCGATGGGGATCACCCGCGTGTCGGGCAAGACTTTTCCGAAACATGAGATGTCAGGCGAGGGGTATCTGATGATGCCCTCAGGCCGAAACGGGCCTGCCTTTGTGGTCACGCCAAATTTCTACGTTCTCAAGGACTACAACAAAAGTGACCTCTATGCCCTGTTTGTGGGCCATGTCGGCGACCGCATCCAATACGGTGTTGGCGATTTCAACGGCCGGTGGGGTAATGTCGGCAACCTATACCGATCCGACGTTGCGACCATGCAGCGCGCGCTGGAACAGCAGGGCCATGATGTCGGCGGCGCCGACGGGTTGCCAGGATACAAAACGCGTCGTTCAATCGGACGCTGGCAACAGGCGTCCGGTCGCGCGCCTACCTGCTTTCCCGAGGTCGGCATGAAAAGCGCTCTGAAACCCTAGCGATTCGCGCTGAACTTTGCGGAAAACGCCAGATCAAACCCTCCATTCAAAAAAACCAATGCGGCACCCTTCACAAAAGTGTCAAGAAGACCCCAAGTTTCATTATTAAATTTCCGATACTCCCCCGGTTTCGTTCACAATCCACCTCTAGTTGCTCAATTTGCAGGCAAAGGCTTTAACCCGTTTTCAAATAATGCCACCTTCACCGGCAGTGAAAGGCGACTTTCGCAAACACGTTCCCGACTGCAAACCGAAAGACTGCGACGCGGTGTTCATTGCGATCTGAAAAAGCAAAATCTGAACCAGTCCCGGTCTCTTTCAGGGTCGGACAAACATGGTGGCCAGCAGCCATCCTGACAGGATGCGCGTGCCGTGCCCCCAAAAATGGGAGTATAAAAACATGAACAAGTATATTCGGACATCTTTGGCGGGGCTAATGACCTCGACCATGATCACCAGTGCTGCATTTGCGGCCGGAACCCATCCGGATACCGGCGAGGCGCTGGCGGATGACCAGACCTTTATCTACCGTCTGTTGGATGAGCACAGTTCAGTCGATCCACAGGTTGTCGAAGACACGTATGGTGCCGAAATTGCGCGGGACTTGTTTGAAGGCCTGATGAATCAGGACGAAGAGGGCAATCTGATCCCCGGCGTGGCCACTGGGTTCACCACCAACGACACCAAAGACGTCTATACCTTTACGCTGCGCGACGAAGCCAAATGGTCTAACGGCGAACCGGTTACAGCAGGTGATTTTGTTTACGCCTGGAAACGTGCTGTCGATCCCGCCCTGTCGTCACCTTATGCGTGGTTTATGGAACTGATGTCGATCGAGAACGCGTCGGAAATCATAGCTGGCGACAAGCCGATTGATGATCTGGGCGTTAAAGCCATTGACGACAAGACACTGGAAGTCACGCTGACAGCGCCCCTGCCCTATTTCGCGCAGATGACAACACATTCCACCACTTTCCCTGCTCCGCAAAAGGTGATTGAGGAATTCGGCGACGCATGGACCAAACCAGAAAACATCGTCTCGAACGGCGCTTATATTTGGACCGAACATTTGCCGCAGGAACGGTCTGTTCGTGAACGCAACGAGATGTACTGGGACAATGAAAGTACAATTCTCGACAAGGTTGTCGCCCTGGTCATCAACGACGAAAACGTCGCCCTGACCCGTTATCTGGCCGGCGAACTGGACCGCACCGAAGTGCCCGCGGGTCAGTTCCCACGTCTAAAGCAAGAGCACCCGGATGAGGCCATCAGCTTCCCGCGTCTGTGCAACTATTATTATACCTTTAACGTATCCGACAGCGGCCCCGAAGAATTCAAGGACCCCAAGGTGCGTCAAGCCCTGTCACTGGCTGTTGACCGGGACATCATTACCCAAAAAGTAAAAGCAGGTGGTGAACCCCCAGCCTATACATTTGTTCCAGAAGCAACCGCTGGGTTCACCGTTCCCGCCGTTGAAATGGCGTCTATGGATCAGGCCGAGCGCGATGAGCTGGCCAAAGAACTGCTGGCCGAGGCCGGGTATGGCCCGGACAATCCGCTGAGCTTTGAAATGGTCTACAACACTGATGAGGCACATAAAAAGGTCGCCGTGGCGCTAAGCCAGATGTGGAAACAGAAGCTGGGCGTACAAGTCGAACTGGCCAACATGGAATGG
The DNA here is from genome assembly GCF_042768335.1 of Ruegeria meonggei. Classification (NCBI taxonomy): domain Bacteria; kingdom Pseudomonadati; phylum Pseudomonadota; class Alphaproteobacteria; order Rhodobacterales; family Roseobacteraceae; genus Ruegeria; species Ruegeria meonggei. The sequence goes on from NZ_JAXHBT010000002.1 coordinate 312,469, forward strand.
AAAGTTTTCCTGGAAGAGCGGGGCAACCAGAACTTTGATCTGGCGCGCGGCGCATGGTGTGGCGACTATAACGAAGCATCCACCTTCCTGGATCTGCTGCAGTCGGACTCCGGCTATAACGACGGCAAGTACAACAACGCCCGCGTTGATGAACTGCTGGCAGAAGCCAAAACTTCTGACGATCCAGCCCCCCTTTACACCGAGGTCGAGCGCATCATCGCACAGGAAACCCCAGTTATTCCGATCTACCACTATGCTGGCGTCTACATGATGGACAGCGATGTCGGGAATTGGCCGGTGAATAACGTCGAGCAGAACTGGTATTCGAGAAACCTCTACAAGCTCGCCGAATAATCATCCTTTGATCACGCACTGCCCCGGAAGGTCTTCCGGGGCAGCGCCAATAAATGGGGGCATAGAATGCTTGCCTATTGTATCCGGCGATTGCTGATCGCCATTCCGACGATCCTGTTGCTGATCGTTGCCTGTTTCTTTCTGATGCACTTCGCGCCCGGCGGGCCATTCACCTCGGAACGGCCATTGCCACCGGCGGTACTGGCCAATATCGAGGCGCGGTACGGGCTGGACCAACCGCTGTGGAAGCAGCTGTGGGATTACCTGTACAACATCGTCGTGCATTTCGATTTCGGCCCGTCCTTCAAGTTCAAGGACCGCGATGTGAATGACATCATCGCACAGGGTTTCCCAATCTCTCTGACCTATGGCTCACTGTCGTTTCTGGTTGCGACCGCTGTGGGCGTCAGCCTGGGTATCGCGGCGGCGATCCGGCACAACAGCTGGATCGACTATTTCGCGGTCGGTCTGGGCATCGCGGCACAAGCCCTGCCGAACTTTATCATGGGCCCGATCCTGATCCTGACCTTTACCCTATGGCTGGGCTGGTTGCCCGGCGGTGGCTGGAACGGCGGGCAGTGGCAATACCTCATCATGCCGGTCATTGCGCTGGCGACGTCTTACATGGGGTCCATCGCGCGGATCACGCGATCGTCCATGCTTGAGGTTCTGAACTCGAACTTCATCCGCACCGCGCGGGCCAAGGGTCTGCCGACCCGCACCGTGATCTGGAGACATGCGTTGAAACCCACGCTGCTGCCGGTTGTGTCCTATCTGGGACCGGTCTTTGTCTACGTGCTGACCGGTTCGGTTTTCGTCGACATCTACTTTTCGACCGGCGGTCTGGGGCAGGCTTATGTTGGCTCGGCCCTATCGCGAGACTATGCGGTGTTGCTGGGGGTCACGATCCTGTACGGCGCGCTAACGGTAATCGTGAACCTACTGACCGACCTGGCCTATGCCTGGTTCGATCCGAAAATCCGGTACTGAGGGGCTGGCAATGCTTGGAAAATCACAAAAAGCCGCCCATCTGGCCGAAGACATCACCGATTTCACGGTCGTTCAGGGGCGCTCGCTTTGGCAAGATGCGCGGATGCGTTTTGTCCGCAACAAAGCCGCTATGGCAAGTGTCTTCATTCTGGCGCTAATCATACTGTTCACCGTTATTGGCCCGTACTTTGCCGTCTGGAGCAATGAAGAGATCGACTGGAATGTCATGGGCGACGTCCGCGGAATGGGGATGCCGTCGATCGAGACCGGCCACTATTTCGGCGTCGACGATCTGGGGCGTGACCTTTACAGCCGGGTCATTCAGGCAACGACCACGTCGCTGCTGGTGGGTCTGATCGGGGCTGCAACGGCCCTCATCGTGGGCACATGCTACGGTATAGCCGCCGGCTATATCGGTGGCAGGACCGACGGCATCATGATGCGTTTTGTCGACATCCTGCTGGCAATCCCGGCGACGCTGGTGATCATCTTGCTGCTGGTCGTCGCAGGCCGGTCGTTCTTTATGCTGTTCATCGCCCTTGGCGCAGTTGGGTGGCTGACTATGGCGCGCATCGTTCGGGGGCAGACCCTGACCCTGAAAAACCGAGAGTTCATCGAGGCAGCGCGCGCCGCTGGTGTCAGCGAATTTACCATAATGTACCGCCACATTCTGCCAAACCTGTTGGGGGTGGTAATCGTATATGCCTCACTTCTGGTGCCTGAAATGATCCTGATGGAAAGCTTTATCTCTTTCCTCGGGCTTGGGATTTCGGAACCCTATACCTCGCTGGGGCGTCTTATCGCCGAAGGTGCCGGTACGATGGGATATGGCACCCTGTGGCAACTGATGTTTCCCCTGACACTCTACGTCGCGATCATCATCACCATGTTCTTCATCGGTGATGGCCTGCGCGATGCTCTGGACCCGAAGGATCGCTGATATGAGCCTGTTTTCCATTAAGGACCTGAGCGTCCGGTTCAACACTCCCGATGGTGTGGTCGAAGCCGTCAAGGGCATCAGCTTTGACATCAACCCGGGCGAATGCCTTGGCATCGTGGGTGAAAGCGGGTCGGGCAAAAGCCAGACCTTCATGGCCGCGATGGGGCTTTTGCCGCCAGCGGGCCACGCCAGCGGGTCGGCCATGCTGAACGGCAAGGAAATCCTGAACCTCCCGGTCAACAAGCTGAACAAAATCCGTGGCGACGATGTCGGCATGATTTTTCAGGATCCGCTAACCGCACTGACACCGCATCTGCGGATTGGTCAGCAAATGCGCGAGGTTCTGCAAGTTCATGAAGGACTGCAGGGATCTGCAGCACGGGGGCGCTGTCTGGACTGGCTGAACCGGGTGCGCATCCCAGAGGCGGCGCGCCGTCTGGACCAATACCCGCACGAGCTGTCCGGCGGAATGCGCCAGCGTGTCATGATCGCGATGTCGATGCTGTGTAATCCCAAGCTATTGATCGCGGATGAACCAACGACGGCGCTGGATGTCACCGTACAAGCCGACATCCTGGATCTGATGGTGCGCTTGCAAAAAGACGAAGGCACCGCGATTGCCCTGATCACCCATGACATGGGTGTCGTTGCGCGGATGTGCGATCGCATTCAGGTCATGCGCATGGGCCAGTTTGTCGAGGCGGGCGAAACGCGCGACATCTTCCGCGCGCCGCAGCACGAATATACACGCACGCTGCTGGACGCGATGCCCCGTATCGATGCAGGTGACGCCCCAAAGGCCCTTGAAAAAGACGACGAACCGCTGCTGAAGGTCGACAATGTCCAGGTGCACTTCCCGATCCACGTCTCGGGCGGGTTGTTTGGGCGAAAGGTTCCTTTGAAGGCGGTGGATGGGGTCAGTTTTGACATCCGGAAAGGTGAAACGCTAGGGGTCGTGGGCGAGTCTGGCTGTGGCAAGTCCACATTGGCGCGGGCCGTCTTGCAACTGATCGAGCCCAGCGGCGGCAATGTCAGCTGGCTGGGCCATCCGATTGTCGGGCTGAAGCGGGCCGAACTGAACAAGTACCGTAAAGACCTGCAGATCGTGTTCCAGGATCCGCTGGCAAGCCTTGATCCGCGGATGACGATCTCGGCCTCGATTGCTGAACCGCTGAAAACCTATCGCCCTGACCTGACCGAACGGGAACGCAAGGATATGGTCGCCGCGATGATGGAACGCGTGGGTCTGAACGCCAACATGATCAACCGCTACCCGCATGAGCTGTCAGGCGGCCAGAACCAGAGGGTTGGCATTGCACGCGCGATGATCAACAAGCCCAAGCTGATCATTTGTGACGAGGCGGTCTCAGCGCTGGACGTCTCGATTCAGGCGCAGATCGTTGAATTGCTACGTGAGTTACAGCAAGAATTCGGCCTGTCGATGATTTTCATCAGCCATGACCTGTCCGTGGTACGCGCCGTCTCGAACCGCATCATGGTGCTGTATCTGGGCCGGATTGTTGAATTGGGTGATGGCGAGGTGATCTGCTCGGACCCGATCCATCCCTATACCAAGTCCCTGATCTCGGCGGTTCCGATCCCCGACCCCGATGTGGAGCGCAGCCGGCAGCGGCTCAAACTGCCGGGCGAGCTTCCATCACCCATGGACCCCAAGGCCGCGCTGCGGTTTTTGCCCAGCCGGTTGTCTACAGGTGAGCACGATTACGTCCCACAGCTGAGCGAAGTGAAGCCCGACCATTTTGTCGCCGAACATGATCCGTTGGAAACGCTCATGGCCGGAACCTGATACCCGCGCCCCAAAGCCACCTTATGGTTTTGGGGCTATTTCCACCAAACCCCCGCATCGGTCAAACTCCGCTCACAACACAGGACCAATAAGGGTGGTTTCGGCATCATTACGCCTTAATCGAGGACAATTATACGGGGTTAAGCGGAGTATATCCCTTGTTCGTTTTGACTTCCCCACCCCCTGGTGGCACCATCCTTGCGGATTGAATCCGCACATCCCTTTGCGTTGATTGTTTGCGGCACAGGGCCTAATAGAAAGCCCATCAAACACGATAAACGACCAGGTATTGTTTTAACTTGAGAGGTAACATGGCACGCAAGGTCACAAAGGCGATCTTCCCCGTTGCAGGGTTGGGTACCCGATTTCTGCCCGCCACCAAGTCGGTCCCCAAGGAAATCATGACCCTGGTTGATCGCCCGTTGGTGCAATATGCCATCGACGAAGCCCGCGCAGCCGGCATCACCGAGTTCATTTTTGTAACATCCCGTGGCAAGTCCGCGCTTGAAGATTATTTTGATCATAACCTCGTGCTGGAACAAGAGTTGAAATCCAAAGGCAAAGACGATCTTTTGGAAACTCTAAATGCAACCAATATGGAAAGCGGGGCGATTGCCTATATTCGCCAGCACAAAGCGCTAGGTTTGGGACACGCGGTTTGGTGCGCCCGCCGTTTGATCGGAGATGAACCTTTTGCCGTGATGCTGCCCGATGACGTGATTGCCGCCGACAAACCATGCCTGCAGCAGATGATCGAAGCCTATGAAGAAACCGGCGGCAATATGGTTGCGACCATGGAAGTTCCCTCAAACAAAACCAGTTCCTACGGCGTTTTGGACGTGGGTGAAAACGTCGGCACGGTGGTTCGTGCCAAGGGTATGGTCGAAAAGCCGAAACCCGATGAAGCGCCATCCAACCTTGCCGTCATTGGACGATACGTGCTTGGGCCCTCTGTTCTGTACAATCTCAACCAAGCGAAAACGGGCAGTGGCGGTGAAATTCAACTGACCGACGCAATCGCCGAGGATATTTGCAACGGTGTGCCTGTTTTTGGTTACAAATTCGATGGTCAACGTTTCGACTGCGGCTCTAAATCCGGCTTCCTTCAAGCCACGGTTGCTTTTGCACTGGCACGGGATGACCTGCGCGACGATCTGAATCAGTATTTGCAGGATTTGTACGCCACCGGTCAGGCAGCCCAATAACCGGTCGGTCTTTCTATTGAAAACTACCCGCTCCGACCCTGGCATACAGGGTCGGTTTTTTTGCTCTAAGCTTTTGCCGAATGCTGAGGGTTAGGACAAAGGGTTAGCAAATCATTGTGTGGGCGTTCGGCCCGGTCAGACAGGATTCATGCACGTCACGGCACTGTGGCGCGCAATGAAATTGTCGGATCGACAGCCACAGGAGGACGCCCGTGTCACAAATCTCACCCCGATTGAACCTGCCGTTTCTGCAACCCTCACAGGCGCAGAAGCACGTCACCCATAACGAAGCTCTGCGCCAGCTGGACATGATTGTCCAACTAAGTGTCGCATCTGTGAATGCAACGACCCCGCCTGTCGCTCCAAATCAGGGAGAGACCCACGCGCTAGGCGCGGCCCCTCTTGGGGATTGGGTGGGTCAGGCGGGTACGTTGGCAGCGTGGCTGGACAATGCCTGGCATTTCGTCTCTCCCGACACAGGTTGGCGTGCATGGGATGAAAGCGCGGGACAGATGAAGATCTGGGATGGCAGTGGCTGGATCGAACTCCCGATGGCCACGCAGAATCTGAACGGCGTCGGCGTAGCGACAGGGTATGATGCCACAAACCGTCTATCTGTTCGGTCCCCGGCAACCTTGCTCAGTCATGACGGCACCGGGCATCAGGTTAAGATCAACAAGGCCGGCGCGAGCGACACGGCCTCTTTGCTGTTTCAGTCCAACTGGACTGGTCATGCCGAGATGGGGCTGTCCGGCAGTACGGCATTCTCAATCAAGGTCTCGCCGGATGGCGGGTCCTGGACCGAGGCGTTGGCCTTTGATCCCACGGACGGGACTGCAAGTGGCGCAGCTGTTCAAGCCAGCGCCGTAGACACGACTGCCGGTCGGTTGATGCGAGCTGATTTTGGCTATGGTCCGGGCAATCTGGTGGGGCCCGTGTCCGAGAATTCGGGCGTGCCGACCGGCGCGGTGATTGAATCTGGAACCACGCCGAATGGTGATTACGTACGGTTCGCGGACGGGACCCAGATCTGTACCGCTGCTCTCGCCGCCACCGACTGCACCATTGCCGAAGGCGTGCTGTTTGCAAGCAGCAGCTCGTCCTGGCTCTTTCCGGTCGCATTTGTGTCGGGCACTTCGGTTACGGTCAGCGGTAGTGGCGGTGTGACTGGTCGGTTCGCCAGTTTCGACGCTCCGACCAATAGCCAAGTGACCTACAAAGCTCTGTCCACAGTCAATGATGCTACGTTGCAGTCACCAACGGCCACTGCGATCGGCCGCTGGTTCTGAACCCGATACCGCCCGGGCCATTGCGCGGGCGGTTACTTTGCGCGAATGTCCGTGTCGGCCTGGTCCAGAAACCAAGCATAAGTCTCGCGAACACCGTCTTCTAGGCTGACCCCCGCGCGCCATCCCATATCGGCTAAACGAGACACATCCATCAACTTGCGCAGAGTGCCGTCCGGCTTGCTGGCATCTTGGGTAATGCGGCCTGTGAAACCAATTGTCTTGGCGACCAAAGCGGCAAGTTCCGCGATTGAGACATCCTCTCCACATCCTACATTGATATGGCTTAGCATCGGTTGGGTGTTCGCCTCATAAACGTCGCGCGGCAGGTCCAGTACGAACAAGGACGCTTCGGCCATGTCTTCGACATGCAGGAATTCACGGCGCGGTTTGCCTGTGCCCCAGATCACCACCTCGTCCACACCATCGCGCTGAGCTTCGTGGAACCTACGGATCAATGCGGGCAGGACGTGGCTGTTTTCGGGGTGGAAATTGTCGCCCGGCCCATACAGGTTGGTTGGCATCACCGAGCGGTAATCAACCCCGTGCTGACGGTTATAGCTTTCACAAAGTTTGATACCTGCAATCTTGGCCACGGCATAGGGTTCGTTGGTGGGCTCCAATACACCGGTTAGCAAGGCATCCTCGCGCATGGGTTGCGGAACCGCGCGCGGATAGATGCACGAACTGCCCAATTGCAGCAGGTGTTTGACGCCCGCGTCAAATGCCTGATGGATAACGTTACATTCGATCATCAGGTTTTTGTAAATGAAATCTGCTGGGTAGGTGTTATTCGCGTGAATACCACCCACTTTAGCAGCGGCCAGAATGACCACATCGGGACGCTCGACCTGCATGAATGCGCGGACAGCTGCCTGATCGGTAAGGTCCAACTCAGAGTGCGTGCGAGTTAACAGTTCAAGCGCTTCGCCCGCAGCTTGTCGATCTTGCAGGCGGCGCAGGATAGCACCGCCAACCATGCCACGATGCCCGGCAACGTAGATCTTACGCATGTCGCTCTCCTCAGCCGTTTTCAAGGCTCACCGGCAAATCAAAACCATGCTCTTTAAGCAGCGCATGACGTTTTGCCGTTTTCAGGTCATCCTGCACCATCTCGGCGCACATTTCCTGTACGGTCAACTCCGGCTCCCAGCCCAGTTTGTTTTTGGCATTCGAGGGGTCGCCAAGCAGCGTTTCTACCTCGGCCGGGCGGAAATATTGCGGGTCGATGCGCATAACGACATCGCCGGGCTTCAACGCTGGCGCATTGTCACCTTCGATGGATTTAACTGTTGCGACCTCGTCTACACCTTCACCGGAAAACTCTACGGTTACACCCAGCTCAGCTGCCGACCATTCGATGAACTGGCGCACCGAATACTGTACCCCTGTTGCAATCACAAAGTCTTCGGGAGTGTCCTGCTGCAACATAAGCCACTGCATGCGTACATAGTCTTTCGCATGACCCCAGTCCCGCAGGCTGTCGATATTGCCCATATACAGACAATCTTCGAGGCCCTGCGCAATGTTGGCTAGTCCGCGGGTGATCTTGCGAGTCACAAAGGTTTCGCCGCGGCGCGGGCTTTCGTGATTAAACAGGATGCCGTTGCAGGCATACATGCCATAAGCCTCACGGTAGTTTACTGTGATCCAGTACGAATACAGCTTGGCAACCGCATAAGGTGAACGCGGGTAAAACGGTGTGGTTTCGCGCTGAGGGATCTCCTGGACCAACCCATACAGCTCGGACGTGGAGGCCTGATAGAAGCGTGTCTTTTTCTCCAACCCCAGGAAACGGATAGCTTCCAACAGGCGCAAAGAGCCAAGCGCATCCACATCGGCCGTATACTCTGGGGATTCGAAGCTGACGGCCACATGTGACTGCGCCCCGAGGTTATAAACTTCGTCCGGCTGCACTTCCTGAATGATTCGAGTCAGGTTCGATGTATCGCTAAGGTCGCCGTAATGCAGATGCAGTTTCGGATTGGGCTCATGCGGATCTTGGTAGATATGGTCAATCCGCTGCGTGTTGAAAGAGGACGCACGTCGCTTAATGCCGTGCACTTCGTAGCCTTTTTCAAGTAAAAACTCGGCCAGGTAAGATCCGTCCTGACCGGTAATCCCAGTAATAATTGCCTTTTTTGTCATCGCTTTTGTCCCACGCAACCCAATTTGCACTATCGTCGCCCAAAAACAGCAAGAAGTTCCGAATTGCAACCCAAGGCACCGCACAACCATTGAAACCGGCGGAAGTTTCCTGAATGTATGCCTGTTAAGAACGGTAATTGGTCGAAAAGGATTTGAGTATGCGTATTGCGATGATTGGCACCGGCTATGTGGGTCTGGTGTCAGGCGTGTGTTTTTCCGATTTTGGCCATGACGTAATCTGCGTCGACAAAGCCGAAGAGAAAATCCGGACTTTGCAGGCTGGCCAGATCCCGATCTACGAACCCGGGCTTGATGTTCTAATGGCCAAGAACGTGGCTGCGGGCCGCCTGAGCTTTACCACCGATCTCGCAACGGCTGTCGACGGCGCGGATGCTGTATTTATTGCAGTCGGCACGCCCACCCGGCGCGGTGACGGGCACGCGGACCTGACCTATGTGATGGCCGCCGCGGAAGAAATCGCACAGGCGGTCACCGCCTATTCGGTGATCGTAACAAAATCGACCGTGCCGGTCGGGACTAATCGCAAAGTGCACGCGGTCGTTTCTGCCACCAACCCAAGCGCTGCGTTCGACGTAGCCTCAAACCCCGAGTTTCTGCGCGAAGGCGCGGCGATAGATGATTTCATGCGCCCTGATCGGGTTGTGGTCGGAGTGGAAAACGACCGCGCAGCTGATGTCATGGCCGAGATTTATCGCCCTCTCTATTTGCGGGACTTTCCAATCCTGACTACCGATCTGGAAAGTGCCGAGATGATCAAATACGCGGCGAATGCGTTTCTGGCGACCAAGATCACCTTTATCAACGAGATTGCAGGGCTGTGCGAACGTGCAGGCGGCGACGTTAAGGAAGTGGCACGCGGGATTGGTCTGGATGGTCGGATCGGCAACAAGTTCCTGCATGCCGGCCCCGGCTATGGTGGGTCATGCTTTCCCAAGGACACCGCAGCGCTGGCGCGGATCGGGCAGGAACATGCGCATCCGATGCAAATCACTGAAACCGTCATTCGCGTCAATGACGGAGTCAAAAAGCGCATGATCGAGAAAATCCGTGAGGCCTGTGATGACAGTTTCAACGGCAAGACCATCGCAATCCTCGGAGTGACGTTCAAACCCAATACCGACGACATGCGTGACGCGCCCTCTCTGACCATCGTCCCAGCGTTGATCGGCAGCGGTGCCAAGGTGCGCGTCGTGGATCCGCAGGGCAGGACCGAGGGCGAAGCGCTTTTGCCCGGCGTCGACTGGGTGTCTGATCCGTATGAGGCCGTAAAAGACGCGGACGCGGTTGTCCTGCTGACCGAATGGAATGAGTTCCGCGCGTTAAACCTGGCTGATCTGGCCAATGCGATGGCCCATCCACGCATGGTAGATCTGCGCAACATCTATTCTGCGAGGGCCGTGTTGATATCAGGGTTTGACTCTTATGTCGGGGTGGGACGCTGACTTCGACGACCGCTCAGGTCGCCGCGTACAAGGGTACTGAATCCTGTGCGCCGTCGGCCAGCGCCTTGCTTTGATCCCGACGGACCTGTTCGTAAAGGGCCAGAGCCTGCTCTGAGAATAGCGCACGCGGCGGTTCGACATGCACAAAGTTTGATTGCCCATCCTGCCCCCGGGCCAACAGCGCATAGTCGCGATCTGCAACCAGCTGTTTGGCATTGGGGTTCAGATATCGGATCGCCAGTCCGATCCTGCGGTCATCCGACCGGTTCGGACCCGAGCCGTGAATCGTCAGCCCGTGATGCAGCGACATTTGCCCCGGCGCCAGTTCGATGTGGGTCTTGTCCTGTTCCGCCACTTCTACGGCGATCTCTTGCCCGCGCGACAGCAGATTGGTCTCGGAATACGTATCGGTATGCGGCAGGATCGGGGTTTTGTGGCTGGCCTGTACAAAATCCATGCACCCGCTTTCGACCGTGGCCGGGGATAGGGCGATCCAGGCTGTGACTTGATCCGGCGTCTCTCCCATTCCCCAATAGGTTAGGTCCTGATGCATCCCGACGGTGTGGGTCGTGCGGGCCTCTTTGATGAAAAACTCGGCCGACCAGACCATGATATCTGGCCCCAGGATGCCTTGGACCACGTCCAGCACCCGCGGATCCAAGGAAATCCGCGCCGCCAGAGGAATCACCAGATGCGCATTTACACGTTTGTATGTGTTCAGTGGCAGGGGCAGGTCGGCAGCCAGCCAATCCCGTTCAATCTGTTCCAACTCAGACCGGAACCCTGCGGCTTCGTCTTGAGAAAACACGGACAACGGCGTGAGAAACCCGTCCACCCAATATCGGTCTCTCTGGTCGGTTGTCAGAACCGAGCCGGGCATAGTATCTGCTTGCGACATTGGACACTCCGGTGATGCTTGCCCTGTCAGGGTAATGCAGACTGTCTATTCGTCAGAACACAACCTCTTGCCCGTTAGACTAAGTTAAGCTTAGCCTGCTCTCATGTCGTCCCGCATCCCATCACTCAACTGGCTACGCGTGTTCGAGGCTGCCGCCCGAACCGAAAGTTTCGCCCGGGCTGCCACGCAACTGAACATGTCCGCCGCCGCTGTCAGCCAGCAGGTCAGGGCGCTGGAAACTCGGTTGGGTACACCGTTGTTTCACCGTCACGCCCATGCGGTAACCCTCACCGAAACCGGCCGCGCCTATCTTCCCTCAGTCCAACAATCGCTTTTGATGCTGGAAACCGCCACCACCGGGCTGTTTGGTGAGACGCGGGAACAGCGGCTTTACGTGCAATCGGTGTTGTTGTTTGCACATGGGGTACTGGCGGGTGGGCTATTGGCGTTTCAGCAGGCCCATCCGCAGGTCAACCTGTCTATGTCCACCGGCAATCTGGTTTCAGATTTCGCCAACCGGTTTACGGATCTGCAAATTGTGTTTGGCAACCCCACGCTTTACGGCACCGAAGGGGATGAGTTGCTGACAGAGCGTTTGTACCCCGTGGCCCCACCGGAAATCGCCGCACAAATACGCCAGCCACAGGATCTGTTCAACTTTCCACTGATCGAGGTTTCAACCCATCGCGCCAGCTGGCCGCATCTGTTCGAAACCCTGCGCCTGCCACCAGGACGGGCGCGCTATTTCTTCGCCGACAATTCCCTGATGGCGGCTGAACTGTCCGCCAGTGGAGGCGGCGTCGCGCTGGCCCGGGCTCCGGCGTCTGACCGTATCATGACCCTGTCTGGCCTTGTCCCCTGTTTGCCGAGGATAGAGGTCGCGGGGCAAGAAGCCTATCACCTGATCTACCCGTCCCGCACCGCGCTGCGCCCGCCTGCCCGAGCCTTTCGCGACTGGCTGTTGGATTACAGTGCCGCGGTCCAGACCCGGTAACGCCCCTGCCCTGTCACTTCGCGGATCAGGCCCCGCCGGGTGAATCGGTCGATGTTGCGTTGCACCGCCGCGCGCGATGCCTGAGTCAATTCTTCCGCCAACGGAGCTGACACCATCGGCCATGCGGTCAGAGTATCGATCAGCCGAGGTGGTGTCTTGCCACTTAGCCCACTGGTCGCCTCGCGGGCGCGTTTGTCCCAGGTTTTGACTCGATCCAGGTGCAGCAATGCTGCCAGCGCCGCCTGCCCTGCCCCTTTGATCCACGCCGAGAGTTTTTCGTCAACATCGCCCATCCCGCGCAGCGCACCCGGACCGGACAGGGCCAGCGGCATAAACAATGCCCCGCCCCGTCCCATCGTTGCCGCATGCCGGGCCGCGATGATCGCAGCTTCGGTATCTTGACCGATGCCCTGTGACAGCGCACGCCAGGCGTGAAACCCAATCGCGGCCTGAGTGACCGGATGCAACCCGTCGGCGTTGCCCATCACTTCGGCCAGATCTGCCACCGCTTCGGGCACAGTCTCAATCCCTTGCGCCATCCGATCCAGGAAAGCGGTTAGACCGACGGCCCAACCTCCTTCCGACGGGCCCGGCCCCGAAGTCAGGCGCCGCACAGCCCAACCTGCGCGAAACAAGGCCTGGACATCGTCGCTGGTGGCGCCAATCCGCAGGCCAGTCCACAAAGCCAGACGATCCACACTGATCCGGTCGCCGGTCCACCAGCCCAGATCCGATACATCCATCAGGGCCAGTCGGTGAGTCCACCCCTGTGGCCCGGCCCGCAAACGTTCATCCAGCGCGCCAAAGGTGGCGGCCAGATCTGCCAACTCATAAGACAGCTCTGATTGCGCAGCCCGCCAATCCCGCGGATCAAACAGCTGCCGTTGGTTCGCTTTGGGACCGGACAAGAAGAAATCATCACCCGCGTCTTCGTCCTCGGGCGGCAGAAACCAAAGATCGGCCTCGTCAGGCGGGTCCGTGTCATAGATACTGGGAGGACCAACCGCATCGGCGTCCTCATCCGGATCAGGTTTGACAGGCTTCGTCGTCATGAACGGCATATTTCGGGCATTTGCTCTGGTTCACAAGGCGATTCTGCACGCCTGAGATGTCAGCCTGCGAAAGTTGTGGTCAGGATGTCCAGCTGCCCATCCAGATCAGTCTGGTCACTGCTGCCGATCAACATGTACCCAAAGCCGTCTTGCGCCCAGGTCGCGGTGGCGAGGCCGCTCAGCACAGCCTCGTTCACGTCCTTGTTCGGCGCGCCTTCACCCTGTCGGATTACACAGAAGGCAAAAGGCTGTCCCTGCGCGTCTGCAAAAACGACCTGAACCAGCGGCTTACCTTTGAATGACAAGGTTTGCGCGCGTTTCAGCTCCATTCCCGGCAGCGCCTCCAGTGCTTCGCGGTTCAGGGACCGCCCGAGACGCTCTTCGGCATGCGCGAACTGAACGTCCAAAGCCTCGGGCGAGGTGTCCAGCACTGCGATCGTGTCAGGCGCATAAAGCGACTGGTAAATCGCGGCCTGCTGCGCCCACCCCATCGGGGCCGGGCGCGTGGCCCAGAATGTCGCCGATACCGCCACAACCGCGACCGAGGCCGCGACAGCCAGCAACCGCAACGCGCTACCAGCGGGTGGAACCGGGGCAGCGGTTAGCGGATCAGGCAAATCTATCTGTGGCGCTGCAGCAGGCAATTGATCGAACACGCCGTGCACCACTGGTGCAAACGGGTCCAGCGCCATCAGGCGCTGTTCCAGTTCGGGGTCAGCCTCAACCGCGCTTTCGATTGCGCCAGCCTCGGCCTCCTCCAGATTTCCTACCAGATACGCCATCAGCGTCTCATCGGAAAACGTCATTTGCCACTCCGTCGACCGGCGTCTGCCGCGTCATGCTGCATCACGGTTTTTAGTTTCTGCCGGGCGTTGGATAGCCGGCTCATGATAGTTCCTATCGGCACTTCCAGCAACGCGGCGGCTTCGCGGTAACTATAGCCCTCGACGAACACAAGCATAACCGTTTCTCGCTGCGCTTCTGGCAGTTGCATTACTTCTGTAAACACCTCAGCGGCGTAAATATTCGTTTCTGAATCCGGCCCGGACGCAATTAATTCCGCCTCGGGCGTTACTGACAGCGCCTGCGCCCTGCGGACCGAGCGTGAGCGCACTTCATTCAGCCAGATCGACCGGCAGATCGTCATCAGCCAGCTGTCCAGCCGATCATACGAAGTAACTTGATGGTGACGCTCCAGCGCGCGCAGGCAGGTGGATTGCAACAGATCGTCTGCCACGTCCGAAGCCCCGGACAGCGCAAGCCCAAACCGCCAGACGCGCCTTGAATGCGTCTGGATCGCGCCGCGCACGGCCTGTTCTGAACTAATTTCGCCGCCCATCGAATAATTCACGACCTGTGTGTGTTTGTTTTTCACGGACCGGGCCCGCTGGGTCAGGACTGACATAACCCGTGGAGGAAAGAAATGAAACTTCTGTTGAAAGCGCTCACGATTGCGTCGGCGATTGTTGCAACTCCGGTACTTGCCACGGGCTGGACACTGTCCCCCGAAGGATCGCATCTGGCCTACGGCACGATCAAAAAAGACACTGTGGGTGAAGTCAATTCTTTCACCGGGCTCAGCGGGCATATCACCCCGGACGGCAAGGCCGAGATTGAGATCGACCTCTCTTCGATTGAAACAAATATCGACATCCGCAACGATCGGATGATCGAATATGTGTTCCGCAAGGCTAGTACTGCGACATTGACAGCCGAGTTTGACATGGCCGAGGTTTCGGGTCTTGGGGTTGGCGAAACCACCAATGTTGACGCCGAGACCACGCTAAGGCTGACCGGCACAGCCGTCGCCTTCGACGCCGAGATGTTCGTGGCCCGCCTGTCCGAGACCACGGTTATGGTGACCACCAACGATATGGTTTTTCTCAGCACCGAAGATGCCGGGGTAAATGCCGGCGTTGATAAGTTGATGGAGCTGGCCAACCTGCCCGGTATCACCCGGACCGTGCCCGTGACCGCGCGACTGATCTTTAACATCGGTGAGAATAAAGCTGAGGCTGCAACAGTCGACCCCGTTGCCGTGGCCGCGGTCGAAGGAGACATCAAGGCAGGTAAAAAGGCCTTTCGCAAATGCAAGGCCTGCCATCAGGTGAAGGAGGGTCGAAATGGTGTGGGACCTTCGTTGCATGGCATCATCGGTGCGTCAGTTGGTCAGGCCGAAGGTTTCAAATACTCTGCCCCCATGGCAGGCTCAGGCATTGTCTGGACACCCGAAAGCCTGACCGCGTTTCTGGTTGACCCCAAAGGCACCATCCCTGGCAACAAGATGCAATTCCCCGGCCTGAAGAAAGACGACGACATTACCAACGTCATCGCCTATCTGCAGGATGTAGGGCAGGAATGACCCCTGCCCGTTGAAATGCGGTTTCCCTGCCCTCTCTGCCGCGCTATCCCTTGTCTCACCTCAGAAAAGGGAGAGCGGGGCATGAGCGAGACGGTCAAACTGACATTGGATGAGATTCAGGAGATGAGCCTGACCATCCTGACCAAATCCGGCTTTGGTCCCGATCACGCCCAGGCCATTGCCGATTTGCTGACCACCTGTCAGATCGACGACTGCCAGTCCCACGGCCTGTTTCGCCTGTTCATGTGTGCCCAGACCATGCGCACTGGCAAGGTGGACGGGAATGCCAAACCGATCGTTGCTCCGTCCGACGACGCCGTTGTGCGGGTGGACGCACAGGGCGGCATGTCATTGTTGGCGTTTGATCTGGCTCTGCCCATTCTGATCGAAAAGACCCGAACACATGGAATCGCCGCGATGGCCATCAACCGGTGTTTTCATTTCTCCGCGCTCTGGCCCGAAGTAGAAAGCCTGTCTGCGGCCGGTCTGGCCGCGATGGCGATGGTGCCTAGCCACGCCTGGGTTGCACCCGCCGGGGGCACACGGGGCAGCCTTGGCACCAACCCGCTGGCCTTCAGTTGGCCGCGCCAAGGCAAGGATCCGTTCACCTTCGACTTTTCTACCAGCGCAGTTGCTCGGGGCGAGATCGAGCTTTACCGCCGCGCAGGCAAGCCTTTGCCCGACGGTATCGCCCTCGACAAAAATGGCAACCCGACAACCGATCCGACCGCGGCCATGGACGGCGCAATGCTGACCTTTGGCAGCTACAAAGGGTCCGCGCTGTCGATCATGATCGAACTTTTGGCTGGGCCGTTGATTGACGATCTGACCAGTTTGGAAAGCCTCGAGTTCGATGGCGGTACAGCCAGTGCACCCTATCACGGCGAAATCATCCTTGCCTTTGACCCTGCCCGGTTCAGCGGCG
This sequence comes from Ruegeria meonggei, assembly GCF_042768335.1. Taxonomy (NCBI): domain Bacteria; kingdom Pseudomonadati; phylum Pseudomonadota; class Alphaproteobacteria; order Rhodobacterales; family Roseobacteraceae; genus Ruegeria; species Ruegeria meonggei. The sequence goes on from NZ_JAXHBT010000002.1 coordinate 328,893, forward strand.
GACGGGTGGCGGAAAACGACGCCCGTGCCGAACGTTTATTTGCCGACATCACCGAACAGGGGGCCCGCCTGCCTTCGCAACGCCGTTTTGCGGCGCGTGCGCAAAACACCGCCCGCGGATATGTCGAGATCGCTAAAACTCTGCACGACGACTTGATGGCCCTAAAGGATCAGGCCTAACCCCTTCCCCTTGGCGAATTGGCTGGTTATGAAGTCCCTCCGGACATTTTCAGGAGGCCCCATTGGACCGCATCGCCCGCACCATCGCCACCGAGATTAAAGCCCGCCCTGAACAGGTCGGCGCCGCGGTCAAACTGCTGGACGAAGGGGCCACCGTACCCTTTGTCGCGCGCTACCGCAAAGAGGCGACCGGCGGATTGGACGACACGCAACTACGCACCCTGTCCGACCGGCTGACCTATCTGCGGGAACTGGACGCGCGACGCAGCACTATTTTGGGGTCAATCAAAGACCAGGGCAAGCTGACCGACGATCTGGTCAAGTCCATCGCACAGGCGGACACCAAGGCGCAGCTGGAAGACATCTACCTGCCCTACAAACCCAAGCGCCGCACCAAGGCGATGATCGCACGGGAAAACGGGTTAGAGCCTTTGGCCGATGCAATCCTTGCAGACCGGTCCGCCGAGCCGGAAACTTTGGCGCAGGGCTATGTGACCGAATTGGTCCCTACAACCAAGGACGCCCTAAACGGCGCGCGCGATATCATCACCGAACAGCTGACTGAGAACGCCGGCCTCTTGGGCGAGCTGCGCCGCTTCATGCGGCGCGAGGCGATGCTGACATCGAAAGTGATCGGCGGCAAAGAACAGGAAGGCGCGAAATTCAGCGACTATTTCAGCCATTCCGAGCTGTGGTCCAAGACCCCATCGCATCGTGCTTTGGCCATGCTGCGGGCATCGAAAGAGGGGATCGTAACGCTGGACATCGCGCCCGAGCCCGATTCTGGCGCAGCCCGCGCCGAATCCATCGTGGCCGCCCATCTCCACACACGCAGCGAGGCCCCCGGCGACAAGTGGCTGCGCAAGGTGGCGGGATGGACTTGGCGGGTGAAACTGTCTCTGTCGATGATGGTCGAGCTGATGGCCGACCTGCGTAGTCGGGCGCAGGATGAGGCAATTCAAGTATTTTCTCGCAATCTCAAGGACTTATTGTTTTCTGCCCCGGCCGGAGCCCGGGCGACACTGGGCCTAGATCCAGGAATTCGGACCGGTGTCAAAGCTGCTGTGGTCGATGCTACGGGCAAAGTACTCGCGACTGAGACGCTGTACCCTTTTCAGCCCAAGAACGATTGGCGTGGCGCCCAGGCAAGCCTTCTGAACCTGATCGCCCGCCACAGCATCGAACTCATCGCTATTGGCAACGGTACTGCCAGCCGTGAGACTGAAAAGCTGGTCGGTGATACTCTGAAACTGCTGCCCAAATCCGTCACCAGCCCCACCAAGGTTATCGTATCTGAGGCTGGTGCTTCGGTCTATTCCGCCTCGGAACTGGCCGCGCGTGAATTTCCTGATTTGGACGTGTCACTGCGCGGAGCGGTCTCGATCGCCCGGCGGTTGCAAGATCCACTGGCCGAGTTGGTCAAGATCGAACCCAAGTCCATCGGCGTCGGCCAATATCAGCACGATGTGGACCAGCATCGGTTGTCTCAATCTTTGGCATCCGTGATTGAGGATGTGGTAAATGCCGTCGGCGTCGATCTGAATACGGCCTCGGCCCCCCTCCTCTCTCATGTGTCGGGTCTGGGGCCTGGATTGGCCGATTCCATTGTTGCCCATCGCGACCTGAACGGCGCGTTTCATTCCCGCAAGGAATTGCTGAAAGTCGCCCGCCTAGGGCCCCGGGCTTATGAGCAATCTGCCGGGTTTTTGCGCATTTGCAACGGGTCAGAGCCGCTCGACGCATCTTCGGTTCACCCCGAAGCGTACGGCGTCGCAAATCGTATTGTGGCTGCCTGCGGCCGCGACATTCGGCAGATCATGGGACATGACGGAGTTCTGAAAGGTCTGCGGGCCGAGCAGTTTGTCAACGAAACCTTTGGCCTACCTACGGTGCGTGATATCTTTGCTGAGTTGGAAAAACCTGGCCGTGATCCGCGCCCAAGTTTTGTGACCGCGAGCTTCACGGACGGCATTGAAACCATCACCGACTTGAAACCCGGTATGGTGCTGGAAGGCACCGTTACCAACGTTGCAGCGTTTGGCGCATTTGTAGATGTCGGCGTTCATCAGGACGGATTGGTGCATGTCAGTCAATTGGCCGACCGCTTTGTCAAAGACCCGCATGAGGTGGTCAAGACGGGACAAGTGGTCAAAGTCACTGTGGTCGAGGTGGACGTGCCGCGCAAGCGGATCGGTCTAACCATGCGCAAGGACGGAAGTACATCCGCTCGCGACGACCGTACCAGTCAAGGACCCGGGAAGACGTCAGGACATACAAAACCCAAAGAATCGCAACGCGCAAAAAATAGCAATAATGCGCAGCACAGTGCGCTTGGTGATGCCCTCAGATCTGCGATGAAAAACCGCTAGCCTGTTCGACTGGTAACGGGCTTCCTGCCAAGTGCGATCAACTCCAATCAGGTGAAGGCATCCGGCTCCAACTCTTGCCAGAATTTGAAGATGGCGGTTGCGTTCAAACCAGATCGCCATCCATGCTTTCGGAAGTGCTCGCGATCCAGGTCGTTGTCCAGCCCTGCCAAAAACAGCTGTTTGTCGGCATCACGCTGCGTAGGGTTTCGTCGCGAAACCAGCTCCTCTACAACCGAGAGCTTACGAGACCTCTCTGTCCGTTCCGCCGCGCGGTCCGCATAAGCGCGGTCTTCCTGCGCCTTTTCAACCTCCCTCTGCCGGGCGGCTTCAACCGCCTCAGGGCTGGGTTCAGGCGGAGTTTCCACCTCTGGCACCTGATAGTCATTGCGCAAGGCTGCTGACAGATACCCAAGAGTGGATTTGACATCCCCCTGCCCGCTCACGTAATCGAGTTTTTGCTGCACATACTCCTGACCATGCTCGGCAATCCATTGACGCGCCAACCGGTCTGAGACACCACGATCGCGCAGTGTCTTGTAAACCCGCAGGTTCCGCACACCATCATTGTCGTCGATTTCGAACATCGCCTTTTGCGGATTGCCTTTGATGAGGAACCGAATGTCGGTCACCGTGCGCCCCTTTTTTTGAAACTCCGGCTCTATCAGAATGTCCGAGCTTTTGTTGACCTCAGCCACGGCAGGTTTGATGATCTTTGCGTTGAGGTGCTTGAAGCTGCTGTAGTAGTCGCTGCCATCAACGCCCATGAGCTTGCGGAAAACGTCCAGAGGCCACCACCCGGTCGACCCGGTCCGGACGAACCGATAGCAATTTTCATACAGTGCCAGCCCGTGCCCGGAACTGAAGTTCCTTTGAATTTGCACATTGATCAGGGCATAAATTTTGGGATCATACAGCTTTTGCGCCAAGGCCGGGGAATAGGCGTATTCACAAACACCGCTTTTCAGCTTGGCAAAACTGAGCAATGACGACACCCCCCATTCCTGGCGGCCCTGCTCGTCCAGCATGTCCCACTCTGCCACGGTTTCAGCTAAGGCCCGAAGACTGGCGCGCAATGTGTCAAAGTCGTTGGAGTTATACCCCACCATCATCGCCAAAGTACGCGCATCGATCGTGTGCGTCGATGCCGAGGTCAAGGCATCGTAAGCATTCAGCAACAGGACGTTCGACAGCTTCCGCTGCAACAGCGAAAGCTTGCCGCTGATATGAATAGCGGCGACGTTTTTCTTAACCGTCTCCCGGCGCAATGCTCCGGAAAGGTGATCCATGTCCAATTGTGTATCCGGCATGATTCTGCCTGGCTGCTCGTTTTCATATTTGTGGCATGAAAAGCACCTTTGGATCAATTTGTTTTGGGTACCCAAATACAGGAGGCGTTGAATCCCGTGGACGGGTACCTTAGCGAAAAGGGACCCGACTTATCCCCAGAACCATAAGCCTATGTCACAATCCGGAGGCGTCGGAGCCGGACAAAGCCGAGAAAAACACGCTGAGTAGGGTCTAATAAGTGCGAGTATCCAAGCCCCTGCGAATCGGGCCCCTTCTTCCCGGAGTCTGGCACTTAACCACCCGTATATGGGTACCATCCATCCTGTATTTGGGTGCCCGTGCCCCTGTATTCAGGCACCGAAACCCTTGTTACCGTTTGTTCTTAAACGTTTTTTACCGCGCAAAGATTCTAAAGTAACTAAAAGTAATAAACTCTTTGTTGCCCTGTGTTCTTCATTTTTTGTCGGTTTCGTGACGAAACCAGCAGCTTCTCCCAAATTCTGTGGAAAACGCCTCTTAGAAGGATAGCTTCGGAAACCAATGTTCGCTATGTTGGGGAATATACGCCGACAAGGCGAACATTATCTGAGGCATCGACAGTGAATAAATCTAACCAACCTCCTCTGCCGCCCTATTTCAATCTGGATCCACAAAAGGCGGCAGGAAAGTTACCTGATCCTATAGGAACTTCTCGATTCGCCAAGGCTGCCGCATTTTGTGCCAAAGGACGAGAGGATCTTGCCCGACGTGGATACGCGCCTGACGGAGAAAAGCGTCTTCGCCGGTTCTCAGTATGGGAAATTACCAAGTATCTAATTCCGGTGGCCCCGGCACATTTGCGGCGTGTGCTCAAGGCCAATCCCGAACTCCCCCAGGGTGAAGGAGAGGCCCGATCCAAGTGGTTTACATTGGACGAAGTGTTGCTGCTGAGAAAGCACTTCGCCGCGGAAGGCGTAAGCACTAAGGAATATCTTCCTTACCGTCCTGAAGGTTTGCCAGCCAAGGTCGTGGCGGTCGCCAATTTCAAAGGGGGGGTCGGGAAAACCTCGACAGCGGCACATCTGGCAATGTCGGCCGCGTTGGATGGGTACAAGGTTCTTGTCATCGATTTGGACAGTCAGGGATCAATGACATCTATCCTGGGTGGTAAGGTTGCGGATGAATGGCAGACTGTGTTTCCCTTGATAGCCAAGGATTACGCCCGCGCCGTACAGGAGGAAAACCATGTGCGGACAACCGCGGGGCAGCCTGAAATTCCTTTGGATGAAACGCTGAGCGAAGCCCTGAACACCCTTCCCCGCGACGTTATTCAAAAAACCCACTGGCCCAATATCGACCTGATCGGCGCTCAGTTGAACTTGTACTGGGCCGAATTTCAGATTCCAGTCTGGCGTATGGGGCTTCGCAGTTGGCCGTTATGGGATGGGCTTACCAACTTCCTGCAAGACGAAGGCGTGTTGAATGATTACGATATCGTTTTCCTCGATACGCCTCCTGCACTTGGGTACCTAACGATCAACGCACTGGCTGCGGCGGACATTCTTTTGGTGCCGTTGGGGGCGTCGTTTCTGGAGTTTGATTCCACTGGCCGATTTTTTGACATGCTCTACACCACCTTTGCCAGTATCGAGGACGGTGAAAACACCGCCCAACGCGCGGCGGGCTTGCCCGAGCTAAAGTTCGAATGGGACGTTGTGCGCGCCATCATCACCCGATTTGACACCAATCAGCAAACCGATATGGCAAACGTGATTCAGGCCTATTTCGGCGATTTCATGAATGCGTACCGACAAGATTACACGGCGTTGGTCGGGCAGGCCGGAGAGCAGGTCAACGGCATCTACGAGGCCGATTACCGTGACTTTAACCGAGACACTTATGTCCGTGGACGAGAAACCTTTGACCGCACTTACGCTGAATTCAAAGAGGTTTTGATCGGTTGCTGGTGGCGCGACGCCGAAATGGGAGGAGAAGCAGATGGCTAAACGCAGAAGACTGACAGCCCCGGATACTTCGGAACTTGAGCAATTGGAGGCGGGTTTCGCGGCGAAACCCTCGATCAGCCCGTTTGAAACAAAATCATCACCGCCGCCGATCGCTCAGGTTGCCGGAGAAGCGGCCGCTTTGAACGGAATGGCGGGGGTCACGGATCGGCTGGCTTTAGCTCAGGATCAGGGCGACGCCGCACGATGGCGCGATGCACAGGACGCTGGTCTGGTTGCGGAAATGCTGTCGCTGGATCAGATTGATGCTGATTTCATTCGCCGGGACCGCATGGTCGAAGATGTCGAGGCAATGGATGAACTGCTGGAGTCTTTGCGTGTTCACGGGTTGCGAACACCCATTGAGGTCACGCGCGAGGGCGAAGGATTTGGGTTGATCTCCGGATTCCGTAGGCTAGAGGCGTTCCGCAAGCTTGCTGAAACTGATCCACGCTTTGCTGAGATTCCTGCGTTCATTCGTGAGGCGGGGTCGGGGCAGGACGCTTATGTCTCAATGGTCGAAGAAAACGAGCTGCGCGCCAACCTGAGCCCCTATGAGCGTGGACGGATTGCAGTGCTGGCAGCAGGGCAGGGTGTGTTCGCATCGACCGAAGCTGCAGTTGACGTTCTGTTTGCTGCCGCGTCCAAAGCAAAGCGATCAAAGGTGCGCAGTTTTGCCGTGGTTCACGAAGCCTTGGGGGACTTGCTGCAGCATCCGGTCGCGTTGTCGGAAAAGGCGGGTTTGAAAATAGCGTCGGCCTTGCGCGAGGGCGCTCAGGCAAAGTTGCGCCAGGCTTTGGCTGGGGCAGGGGCGTTGGACGCTAAAACCGAGTGGGGTTTGCTTGAGGCCGCTCTCAAAACGGACTCCGCGCCAGGAAAAGACAAAGCACGGGGCGGACGCCCCCAGCAAGTTCAGCGTTTGACGCTTGTCCCTTTGCCTGGCGGCGGGGATGTTTTGGGTGAAGTTTCTGCCAGAGAATTGCGCCTGCGTATCCGCAGGAAAGACTTGTCTAAGGATGAGGCAAAAATCATCGTTGAACAGATTGCTCGGTACTTCACTTAAATTCGTGGCAAACCCGGAGATGGATTTCTCTCCATCTCCGGTCCTAAGTTACATGGGCAGGTACAAGGACAGTGTCCAGGCGCAGAAATACGCAGAAGACAGCACGCCGCGGGATCTGACGAGTAGTGCGCATAAGGCGTAATTTATGAGTATTATTATTTGAGGCCAAAGAAAAACATACCGTTCATCGGGGGCTCTGTTGCAAAGTTTTGGCTGTTGACGGGTTCTGTTGCGAAGTTTCAGTTGGAAGAAGAGAACGCGCTGTAGCAGCAGGTTTATGAGGCAAGTTCCGCGAACTGGCGAAACGGACAGAGTCCGGGTGTGATTTGGGTGTTGTCACGTTAATTGCCGTTCGGTTGCTCATGCCCCTAATTGGACGTAGGTGACATCGATGAAGTCATCGTCAATCAGCTACAAACGCCACCGATTTCCTCCTCAGATCATAGCGCACGCGGTATGGCTGTACGTTCGCTTCAATCTGAGCCTGCGGGAAGTTGAAGAGATGCTGCTGCAGCGCGGGTTCGATGTGTCCTACGAAACAGTCCGGCGTTGGGTCATCAAATTCGGGCCGGCGGTAGCTCGAAATCTGCGGCAGAGACAGAACCGTCCAGGTGATGTCTGGCATTTGGATGAAGTTGCCGTGAGAATCTCAGGTCGCATGTATTGGCTTTGGCGCGCAGTCGATCAGCATGGCGTCGTGCTGGACGAAATTCTCCAACCCAGGCGGGACAAACGGGCGGCAAAACGGCTGTTGCGCCGCCTGATAAAGCGTCTTGGTTTTATTCCCAAGCGGATCATCACGGACAAACTACGCTCGTATGGCGCCGCCAAGCGAGAGGTCGCGCCGGGTTTGGATCATTGGTCGCACAAAGGCCTCAACAATCGAGCTGAAAACAGTCATCTCCCTTTCCGAAAGCGGGAAAGGACGATGCAGGGCCATCGCTCTCCAGGAGGGTTGCAAAGGTTCGTAGGGCATTGCCAACTTGTATGCGCATTTTGAACTGGTTACCGCTCACGCATGAGGATACCGCCCACAATGCCGCGCCTGAAGGGTTTTCGCTTTCCGCGCGAGATCATCGCTTATGCCGTCTGGATCTACCATCGCTTTGCGCTCAGCACCGCTGATGTTGAAGATCTGCTCGCGGAACGTGGCGTGACGGTCAGCCGGGAAACGATCCGGCAATGGGTCAACCGCTTTGGCGGCCATTTCGCGAATTGCATCAGGCGGGACCGGCCAAGGGCAGCCGACAAATGGCACTTGGACGAAGTGGTCATCCCGATCAATGGTCGGAAATGCTGGCTCTGGCGGGCGGTGGATGCGAACGGAGATACTCTTGATATCCTCGTCCAACCACGGCGGAGTGCTAAGGCAGCCCGGCGCTTTCTGAAGCGGCTGATTTCGCAATTCGGCGAACCCCGTGTTGTGATCACGGATAAGTTGCGAAGCTATTTCAAGCCGATCCGCGATCTTGCGCCGGGTGCGGATCACCGAGCACACAAAGGGTTGAACAATCGGATCGAAGGATCACACAGACCCACTCGAAAGCGTGAAAAGCTCATGGGACGCTTCAAGTCGCCAAAGCAAGCGCAAAGGTTCCTTGCCGCTCACGACCAGATCAACACCGTCTTTCGACCCCGCCGCTATCAACTCTCCACCTTCTCATACCGTCACGCCAGAACCGATGCTTTCGGCCTCTGGGACGGTTACGCTCTCGAAATGACCGCCTGACAGACGTAGGCCAGACCGCCGTCAGCCCCGTGCAAACAAGTTGGCAATGCCCTCGAAGGCAATCGGATCATGGATGTCTTCCTGAAAAATAACGAATGCAGTCATGTTGCCATACCTTTCAGCTTTAGACATACGCGGCCCCTGAAGGCTGCGTATGCTTGAGAAAACCAATCGTTATCGTCCTCTGAGAAACCGTTTTTCGTGTGTGAGACGATGACGAAGCTCTTCTCCTTTGCGACGTTCATGTTCTAAAAACATGGAAGCGTGCGTTGGATCAGCCTTATCATGGGCAGAGGGCCCGGCGATGAATGCACCAAATAGATTTAACATGCCACTTCTCCTTGAGTATTTGACAATTCTTGAAATCTATATAGGCATGCAGGCAGTATATCGGCCAATCAATATGCTTCTCCATTTGTTAGTTCAGGTATCATATAATGAACTGGTCACGAATACCGTCACTCGCAGCATTGCGTGCCTTTGAAGCTGCAGCACGTCACCAAAGTTTCAGCAAGGCAGCATCCGAGCTGAACGTCACGCACGCGGCAATAGCTCATCATGTCCGCAGTCTTGAGGCTGAATTTTCCGAAAGTCTGATGGTTCGGCAAGGCCGTGGGATTGCTACGACAGCAGTCGGCTCACGGTTTGCCGAGGATTTGCAGATCGGTTTCGCAAGCATCGCCGACGGTGTCGAAAATTTACGGGCGTTGGGCGAACAAAGACCACTCAACATTGCGGTGACCCCGATATTTGCAGCAAACTGGCTGATGCCTCGCATTGGCGATTTCTGGGCACAACACCCAGAAATTTCCCTGAACATCAATCCAGGCGTCGATTTGGTCGACTTGCGAAAAAGCGGAACCGATCTGGCAATCAGATATGGCAATGGGAAATGGCCCGCGCTCAAGTCTCAACTGCTGACAGATGGCGACTTCTTAGTTGTCGCGCATCCAGACCTGATTGGCGACAGAAAGGTAGATTGCTTACCGGATGTTTTAGACCTGCCGTGGATCATGGAACGTCATATGATGGAACGAAAAGCGCTTGTTGAGCGGGAAGGCGTCGACTTTGAAAAGGTCAAACTCACACTCTTGAACACCAACGCATTGGTGTTGTCAGCGGTTGCTGCCAAGCTTGGAGTCACGGTCCAGCCCAAGTCCATTGTTGAGCGGGACATCACCTCTGGGGACCTGGTCAAAATATGCGCGCTAAACCAGGAAAACCTTGGCTACTACATCGTTACATTGCCGGATCGGCGGCCTAAAGGGCTGCGTGAATTTATGAAGTGGCTTCGGACAAACAAGTGAACTGGGTTCCTAGAAGCACAATGATGATTGAAACATCGACAGCGCTTAGTGATATCACCCTTTCCAGTTGCTACAACCCTAGTCGTCCCGGCCGGGTTTGTCCGGATTATCGCAAAGCAATGCGATCTTGTTGCCAAAAGGATCGGGAAGGTAGCCAACATAAAAATGAGGCCCGTATGAAGCCCGGAAACCTGGCTGATCCTCGTCAGAACCGCCCGCAGCAAGTGCGGCCGAGTGAAGGTCACGAACACTTGCAAATCGGCCCAAAATTGCCTTCGGCGACGCTACCAATCGCTGCATTGCAGCTTCCCGGAAGCGGACTCTGATCTTAGTGGGGATCGAATTTTATCACTTCACAGTTATTCGGTTGAATTCCGGTTAGCACGTGAATGAAATTCCCATGGGTGACAATCGCAGTGGAGTGAATGCGCTCGTGCTTGAGAAAAGCGGAAAACTCAATCGTTCTATCCATCAAGACCTCATGGGGTTCAACTGAGATACCTCTGTGGTCTTTTTCGCCGTCATGCCACCAACAATCATCGAGGTGATCGAATTCGAGATGGGGGTAATTTTTAGCAAGCTCATGCGGCGGGCTTCCAACATCACAGCTGTTGCAAAGTTGCTCTCGTACCATTGCATTGATCTGAAACGGCCGCGTGTTTCCAAAAATCAAGTGGGCTGTTTGCAGCGTTCTCGTGAATGGCGAAACGATGACATTAACAAGACTAAGTTGATTGATTTCCGCCCGCGCCTGCTTTGCCTGAGATTCTCCGAGAGTTGTGATCGGTGCATCGAAAATCATAGGATCTGGCTTGTTTCGGTCATAAACCGCATTGAAGGCCGATTGAGCGTGTCGAATTAGGTAAATTGTCACTTTTAGCGTTTCCGACGTGCTAAGAAATGTTGAGTTGTTGTTCAACTGTTTGGTTAATTTATGCCATTCCCGGTCCCAACTCCAGAGTGAGTCAAATCAGCCCAAGGGCGACATTAAGCGTACCTACTGTTTGCTGAGGTGCGGCTCTTCAAACCGGCCGTTCTCCTAGTGCTTCGCAAGGTGCCGCTGTTGCGCGAATCCGGGTTTCGCGCCTAGGCTAGTTGAAAGACATTTTTAGCATTCATAGTGGAGCGCGCGACATGACGTCAGAACGTTGGACAGTTGGATCCTATTTAGCAAAGAGATTGCAAGAGGCTGGAATTGCAGACTATTTCGTCGTGCCGGGCGATTACAACTTGGTTCTTCTTGATGAATTGTTGAGCAACCCGGATCTGCAAATGATCAGCTGCTGCAACGAACTCAACGCGGGCTATGCAGCGGATGGATATTCCCGTGCGACCGGGGGGCCTTCGGCGGCGGTTGTAACTTTTTCTGTAGGTGGCTTAAGCCTGCTAAATGCGGTTGCAGGTGCCTATGCAGAAGACCTCCCGATGATTGCTATATCAGGTGGTCCCAACACGAATTCCGAGGCTGAGTGGGAATATCTGCATCATACACTGGGCGAAGTTGACTATGGCTATCAGCGTGAGATGTACGCCCGCGTCACCGCAGAAACGGTAAGGATACATCACCCCTCTTTAGCTCCGGTGGCCATTGATCGCGCTATCGATACGGCAATGTTGCGTCGAAAACCGGTGTATATTGAGATCGCTTCAAACATTGCAGGTGCACAGACATCCGCCCCCGTGCCCCGCAGTTTTGCAAGGCAGGTGACCAGTGACCCAAATTCCCTTGCTGTGGCCGTCAAAGAAGTGTCTGAATTTTTGAATGCCGCGGATCGTCCGGTTCTTGTTGCTGGCAGCAAAGTGCGCGCGGCTCAGGCAGAAAGCTCATTGCGTCGTCTAGCGATTGCGAGTGATTACGCCCAAGCATCGATGCCGAACGCCAAAAGTTTTTTATCGGAAGCAGATAATAGTTTCATGGGCATCTATTGGGGTCCGGTCAGCACACCTGGTTGCGGTGAGATCGTCGATGCCGCGGATGCGCTGCTGTTTGTGGGGCCGGCATTCACCGACTACACCACGACTGGCCATCAACTGGGATTTGACACCAGTAAAGCAGTAATGGTCCACCCAAACTCAGTTCAACTCGGAGAGACTCATTTCAGCAATGTTCGTATGAGCGAGTTTCTAGGCGCTTTGGCCGAGCGGTTAACTCCAAATAATGGAGCAATTGCAGCCTATCAGCGCGTGCAAACTCCCAAACATTTACCGCAACCCGGCGCGGCCGAAACACCCATTACAGTGCGCCAGTTGTTTGCGCGCATTCAGACCATGCTTGATGGTGATAGCACCTTGCTTGTTGAGACAGGAGACTCCTGGTTCAATGGCATCGACATTGACCTGCCCGAAGGGGCGCGTTTCGAAATTCAGATGCAATACGGTTCAATTGGTTGGTCCGTCGGGGCAACGCTTGGTTATGCACTTGGCCAAAAGGGGCGCAGATTGGTCTCTTGTATCGGCGACGGATCATTCCAATTAACCGCGCAAGAAATCTCAACAATGATCAGATACAATGCGAACCCGATCATTTTTTTGATCAACAACGGCGGCTATACGATCGAAGTAGAGATTCACGACGGTCCGTATAACACCATCAAGAACTGGAACTATGCCAGTCTAATCGATGTATTCAGTGCTGGCGAAGGCAACGCATGGGGCTGTAAGACAACAACAGAAGGTGAGTTGGACGCCGCAATCAAGGAAGCGCATAGCCGGGATGGGCTATGCTTTATCGAAGTGATGATTGACCGCGACGATTGCAATGTGAACCTTTTGCGTTGGGGAAATCAGGTCGCGCGAAACAACGGTCGGGCTAACCGATGTCGTTAGTGAGATTCAATCCGAACTTTAACGCTCCATAGGGTCAATCATCCTGTGATCCCTGGGAGCGACATGGGCAGCCCATTGCCGGCATTCGACCTGTCGAAAGTCGCAGCAAATTTGATAATTGGTTGCGCTGCCCTCGGCAGGCACGGCCCTTTCCTGCCGTTGACCGGCACCCATCATTGCTGCGGTCGCAACCCGCTTTGCGGTCATTCGCTGCGCCTGCCAGGTCAACTGCTGTTCCAACTCCACAGTAGCGGGACGAAGCGTTCGCTAGAATTGTGCTCAAGAATGACAGCTGTTCCTGCCATTGTTAGGTTTTCTGAAAACCATGACATGGCTCGTCCAAGGTCTCCCAAATTAGAAAGACGCACCGTACTGATGCGGAAACCACGCCCCAAAGCCGGTCTCCACAAACTGCCCGGCATACTAATGCACGCATATGCACAAGGCCATGTCCGGCGCTCCTGGCCAAAACAGCAGGTTTTTCGTCAGTCGCCGGTCCACGAAACCAAATGCGCGGGTGCTGGAAATTCCACTGCCCCATCCGGGGCAGCAAATTGCCCCAGCCGTTGTTCCGCTTCTGCGACTAATTTCTCGTACCCGGCATCGTCGATGAATTCTGACAGTGTCCAGCCGCGAACATCCATACGAACCCATTCACGAATCGAGGCAAATCGCGCTGTGCCAGTGACAGTCGTTACAGTTACTTCCTGCAATCCACCCTTGCCAAGAACACTTTCAAGAAAGTCCAGTTTGCCAAGGATAAAGGGCGCCCGCAGCGCACTCGCTGCGTTCGAACCAAACATTTCATCGATCAATGTGATCATCGCCGCATATCCGGGTGAAGTGTCAACGTCATCCCAGACTGACAGGGCAATCTTACCAACCGGTCTCAGCACGCGTCGCATTTCCTGAAGCGCTTTGGCCCTATCGTCAAAGAACATCAGACCAAATTGGCAAAGAACAACATCAAGTGAACGCGTAGGGAATGGGAGCTCCTCGGCCAGACCCTCGGTCCAATCAATGCCCGCCGCACGTTTTCGTGCAACGTCAAGCATCCCTTGGTTGCGGTCGAGGCCGACAACGCGGCCCTTTGATCCAATCCGCAGGACAGCTTCGCGTGTGGTGGCACCGGTGCCACAAGCGACATCAAGAACGGTATGCCCTGGTGCAATTCGGGCAAGGTCACAAAGCCGCCCCGCCCATTCACCAAAGAGAGCGGGGACAAAGAACTCATCGTATATTTCGGCTGCGGTTTTCGATACCTGTCCCGCAGTTGCGGTATCTTGCGACATGCTTTCACCCACCTTTAAGGTTACGTTTGCACCATTGGTGACACAGTGCTGCTTGGCGGATATAGTTCGGAATCTGTAGCAACATGACGGGGGTTCCGATGAAATCCTACGGTCAGTTCTGTCCAGTCGCCAAGGCAGCCGAGCTTTTTTGCGAACGTTGGAACGCGCTCATTGTTCGTGACTTGGCTGTTGGACCGCGCCGGTTCACCGAGCTGAAACGCGGCGTGCCTTTGATGTCACCGTCACTTCTGTCTTCCCGACTGAAATGGCTCATTGAAGAAGGTGTTGTTGCGCGCCACGACATGGGCGAAAAACGCCTCGGATATGTGCTGACGGAAGCGGGGCGCGAGTTTGTACCCCTGGTCGAGGCTCTCGGCATATGGGGGCAACGCTGGACGAGGCGTCAATTGAAGGAGCATGAGGTCGATCTGGGATTGTTGGTCTGGAGCCTGGAAAGCACGACCAACCCAAATGCGTTCGGTACGAGACGCTGCCTTGTTCGGCTGGAGCTGACCGATCAGACAGAGGCCAAAAGATATTGGTGGTTTCTGAACCGGAACGGACAATGCGAATTGTGCGTCGAGGATCCCGGTGGAGACGTTAATCTCTATCTGGCATGTACCCTTCCGGACGCGATCTACATCGTCAGAGGAGACCTCACCCCAGCCGGGGCAATTGAAACGCAGAGCCTCGAAGTGCTTGGCGATAGCTGGGCCAGCCATCAATTGGTGAGTTGGCTCAATCTCAGCCCGTTAACGTCCATCAAATCATGTCGCCAAACTGCATAGTGGGGTTTCGAGTGACGGACATTGGACATGCGGGAATTGATTCATAGTCATCTCTGGACGGCCCGTAGCGGTCTTTTATCCTAACCACATCCGTTGCATTGCAGCTTCCCCATAGCAGACGCTGATTGAAGTCGCGGCATACTAGCATTGCCGGCATTGCTGACAATTCATCGTTGAAGCGGTTCTTCACGTCTGGCGACGTACGGGATCACCATGATAGGCACGCCAAAAATGCCGCGACACATATTGCGCAAAGGGTGGCCTCTGAACCCTGCCGCATCTGCGACCCAATTTAACCTTGCCAATTCGCCAACAGTTCACCCATTCGCTCCAATCCAAGATCCAAATTGGCTGCAACACCTCCGCCGACACCCAGTCGGATGTGATGGCGCATGCCGTACGACGATCCGGGCAATAGGAACGTTCGGTAGGGTTCGGCAAGCAAACGTTTGGCAAAAACATCTCCATCAATGCCGTCCAGCCGCGCCAGACCAATCAATCCGGCTTGCGGTTTAATCCACTCAAGGCGCGTTTGTTCAGCGACAAATCGATCAAGACGCTCAAGCGTTTTCTGACCAGCGGTTCTCGCTGCGCTCATGGCCTGATCATACCTGTCTGGTCGCAGAGCTATTTCAGCAATGACCTCACCAAGTATGTTCATGATCTCGCTTGAGTTTTCCCGTAGGATAATTGCATCCCAAATCAGATCGGGATCACGGCAAATCATCCAACCGGTGCGCAACCCTTGAAGTCCCAGCGCCTTGGATACACTACCTGTCGTAATCCCCCGGTTATACATGCCAGCAATGGAAGGCGCGCGATCGCCCTCCCATTCCAACCCGGCATACACTTCGTCCACAACAAGCCACGCGCCAACGCGATCCGCGATCTGGACTAGCCTTTCAAGCTCGCGACGGGTCATGAGGCGCCCGGTGGGATTATTGGGGTTGGTCAGAAAAATAAGCCGCGTTCGGTAGGTTACAGCGGCCTCAACAGCATCAAGTGGCAAGGACCATTCTGACGCCTCCTCGAGGTCGATCACTTTCAGTGTGGCGTCGACTGCATCGGCCAGCACGCCAGCTTGCGGCCATCCGGGACGTTCCGTCACGACTTCGTCACCCGGTTGGACCAATTGCATGAAGGCCAGATAATTGGCTTCTGCGGTGCCAGCCGTGATCAGAACGTCATCTGGCTGACAAAGACCAGAGAGACCCGCCCTGTCCAAAATATGGCTCCTTAATTCAGGCAATCCGCGAAAGCTCTTCTGGTTCCAGTCCAGCGGAAGATCGGAATCCAGCGCGTCCAGGAAGGTGCCCAAACGAGGCGATTCAGACAAAGAAAACCCAATGAACGCTTCAGGGTCCGTTTCTGTAGTATCTAGCAAATACTGAAAAAGCGTATGTATCTTGACTTTCATCCCCGACCGTAAACCCTTGTGACCAGATAGGGAGAGAGTGCGTGCAAGCAGAGGGGTTTGTCAAAGGACGACCAATTGATCTGGCCGTGTTGGACTATGGCCTGTTCAAGGTCCATTCCAATGGGCGGATCATAGGAATTTGCGGGTTTGTGATCCGCACAGATTCCGGCGAGGTGATCCTGATCGATACCGGCTTTCCCGCAAATTACGCGACCGACACTGACGCCGCAGTGAAAGAAGACCGGTTGTTTGAGTTTGGTGAGGTTCTGATCTGTGGACCTGACAACCTGCCACAAGCACAACTAGCCAAATTGGGGATCAAGCCTGCAGACGTCACATTGCAGATTTGTACACATACTCATATCGACCATGTTGGTGGCTTGGGTGATTTTCCAGCCTCACCGATCCTAATATCGGCCGTAGAACGGGCCCTGCCGCGACCGCTCTATTGGGGCGATGTACAACCATTGGATTGGCCCGATCGGGACTATCTTGAGGTTGAAGGCGATGTTGAAATCGGTCCTGGTCTTACGATTCTGGAAGCCCCCGGACACGCGCCAGGTCAGATTGCCATGATGGTTGATCTTCCATCGGGTGCATTCTTGCTGACGAGCGATGCAATCTCCCGGCCCGCTGAGTTTGACGAGAAGTTTGCGGGGTCCTGGGATGAGCAGGCCGCGATTGCAAGTGCGGACCGGCTCATGCGACTGGCATCCCAGCGGGATGCCTTCGTGATTTATGGGCATTGTCCAGTGCAATGGCCTGAACTGAAAAAAGCACCAGAATTCTATCGCTGATCACGAAAACGATTCCGCCTCAATTTCGCTGAGCACTCCTCGCAGCTGAATCCTATCGCACGTCGCGCCCTTGATTGAGGATGATGACATTGCCGCTGGAAACGTCACCTACCGGAGAAATTAGGAAGCCGACCCAGGATGCGATTTGTTCGGGCTGCATCGCTTGGCCATGCGGCATGGCATCAATGGCTTTTTGCAAGACGTCGTCAGTGAGGACGCCAAAAAGCGGTGTCTCGGTCATGGCGGGGGCCAGCGAGTTCACGCAAATTTTGTCTAGCGCATAACGCCGGGCGAGGTCTTTGGTCAAAGTGTCCATCGCCGCCTTGGATGCACGGTAGTGCGGAGGATCGAAGACATCAAAGTTGTACGCACCGTTTGATGATATGTTGACGATCTTTTTAACGCCTTCACGTTCAAGCATCATTGGCACCGCGTGCTGGCAGCAGTGAAATGCAGAGGAAAAATTTATCGCCATCTGATTATCGAATTCTTCGGCAGGTATGTTTGGAAAATCTGACATGAAACAAGTGCCTGCGTTATTGACCAAAGCATCCAACCCGCCACGCGCCGTCCTGATGTCCGCAAATGTCTGAGAAATGGCTTCTGGCCGTGTGAGATCAACACACATCGCCGTGAAGCTAGAATCGAGTTCTATGGCCACTTCGTCCAGACCATCTGCGTTGAGGTCTAACCCAACCACATGCATCCCATCCGCACATAATTGGCGGCAAATGGCGAGCCCCATTCCCCCCGCAGCGCCTGTGACAGCAGCTATTTTCATGGTAATCCCTCTTGCTTTGGCTTCGGAACAGTTTCTTTATTGTGCAGGATCGAACTTAGACCCTCACCTTAAACCCTACAGGTCAAATTGAATTCTGCTCAATATTTGTAGTGAGCATCTAGTCCACCCAACAGCCCATTTGCCCGTATGGTGTTGTCGGCCCATACCTGCCGTTCGAATTCTTCTTGATTTTATGTGCGAGCCCCCAAAAAGCTGCCATTCGTTCAGAGCGCAGCATTTTGAGTTGCTGCGTGACTGCAAGGCGAAGGGCGTAGTCATTGGACCAATGTCCCGTTCAGGTCGTGCTCAACGAACCAAGCAACTCAGATGTGACAGCATCTTTGGAACATTCCCGGCTCAAGCGAGTGTTAAAGTTGCTCGCGAGTGGTAGATTATTCTTGCGGCGCCGGCTCCAATCCATAGCCTTCGATGATCCGTTGCGCGGTACCATCTGAATAAAGTGCAGGCCACGAATCAAAAAACCGCTTAACGACGTCCGGATCGGGAAAGTCTTTGCGGATCCCGGCATAGTATAGAATTGCCTTGTCACCGCCCGCATAGCGAACCTTACCCCCAAGCTCCTCGTCAGAAATAATCCCCCAACCGCGATCACGGTTGGAATAAACGGCATCAAGTCTGTTTGCTGCGAGTTTCCGCATCCCTGCAGCATCATCGGGGTGGCCATCGATTTCGATTGGCTCGACCTGTTGGGCAATCTGTTCTTCGCGCAAACCCTTGAGTTGAGTTTCAGTGTTGGATGGCGCAAAGACGCCGACACGATACCCGGCCACCTGGCTTTGTTCGTCGTAGATCAGAGGATTGTTGGCCGCGACAAAGAAACCATATTCGGTGCGGAATAGGGGTGGCGAGAAATCCAACCATTCTTCGCGGGCCGGGTTGCGTCCGATAACCATCATGCCGTCAGCATCGCCGGCTTTCATGAGTTCCTGCGCCCGCCGCCAGGGGTAGATGTCAAAACTGCAAGCGATCCCGGCCCGTAGGCATGCCTCGGCTATCACGTCACGGCCAGGGCCCGCGACCTGCTGGTTTTCTCCATAGATGAACGGCGCAAACTCAAGCGTAACAAAGCGTAGCCGGTCGTCAGCACGGGCGGTCGCAGCGCAGACGGCAATCAACACAGAAAAGAAAAAGGCAAGCTTTGTCATTGGCGTCCCTGAAACCACAATCAGTTTGGCATAGTCCGAATATGGCGTATCCTTGCACATCTGCGCAATCCACGAGCCGAGGCTGTCCCAATCACGCAACAACGACCATACGAGTTCTGAAATGGCGTCCAAGCGCACCCGTACCGAAACGCTCAGAGCAAAATTCCTGCGCGTGACGATTCCACTGATCTTTTTGTCGGTGATCGGGGTTTTCAGTGTCATTGAATACCTCACCCATCGCAGCGCTGTGGAAAGGCTAGAGCGAAGCTTGGAAGGGCAGATCCAGACTCAGGCGGCGGCGCTTGCCAATCCGCTATGGAATCTCGATGACGAACAGATCGGGCTTGCGCTTGCGGCGCTTGTGACAAGCCGCGAGATTCTGTCGGCACAGGTTTATGGGGAAGAACAGGAGTTGGTGAGCGCGGCGGGCGAAGTAGCCGAAACCGCTTCGTCCGGAGATCTGGTGCAGCTCAGCCGCGAGATTGTCTTTGATGCCGGTGCAGGGCCAAAGGTGATCGGTACGCTCGAGTTTGTCGCCACGCGTGAGCATTTATGGCAGCAAACCCTCAACCGCCTGCTGATTGCAGCTGTTATTGCCCTCGTCGCTGTGGCTATGGAGGTCGCGGCGGCGCTATATGCCCTGAGAACAATCATCGGACGCCCGCTGGCGGCGTTACTTGCGTCGATCGAGCAGCGCCGGACCGGAGGCAGCCGGCAACCGGTGATCTGGGAAAGCTCGGATGAACTGGGTCAGGTGATCGGCGCCTATAATGAAATGCAGGGAAAACAGGCCGCCTACGAGGCCGAACTGAGTGACGCACGCGATACGCTCGAGGATCGTGTCGTCGAACGCACCGCCGAACTAGCCACAGCACGGGACGAGTCCGCTCGCGCCAGGACACGGCTCAACGACGCGATCGAAGCCATCTCGGAAGGCTTCTCGCTTTATGACAATGACGATCGTCTAGTTGCGGCCAATTCGCGTTACAAAGAGCTGTTGAACATCGACGACGACATGATGCAAACGGGGCAACCTTTTCAGAGCATCCTCTCCGCAGCAGTTGATCGTGGGCTCCTTGCCGACGCACAGGGTGACCCGGAGCGGTGGGTAGAAGAGCGAATGGCGCGCCACCTGAACCCGGGCCCCGAGTATCTGCAGCGTTACGCAAATGGCCGTTATTTGCGGGTCAGCGAGCGGCGCACCGAGGATGGCGGCACGGTGGCGGTTTATTCCGACATCACCGAACTCAAGCAACGCGAAGAGGAACTGGCGACCAAATCCGCGCAGCTCGAGCAGCTTTCCAGCCAGCTGGCCAAATACCTCTCGCCGCAAGTCTACGAGTTGATTTTCCAGGGACGACAGGAAGTGAAAATTACGGCATCGCGCAAGAAATTGACGGTGTTCTTTTCCGATATTGCCGGTTTTACCGAAACAGCCGACCGTATGGAGTCAGAAGAGCTTACGCAGGTGCTCAACCAGTACCTGACAGAAATGTCAAAGATTGCGCTCGACCATGGTGCAACGATCGACAAGTTCATAGGTGATGCGATCATGGTATTCTTCGGGGATCCGGAAACCCGGGGTGTCAGAGAGGACGCCCGTGCCTGTGTCCGAATGGCGATCGCAATGAGGGACCGCCTGCGCGAATTGACCGGCGAATGGCTTGCCGCTGGTATCGCCCATCCGTTTCGGTGCCGGGTAGGCATCCACACCGATTTCTGCACGGTCGGTAACTTCGGCAGCGAGGACCGGCTCGATTATACTATCATCGGCCGCGGCGTGAATATCGCGTCCCGCCTGGAGCAAATCTCGGAACCCGGAGAAATTCTGATCTCCTACGAAACCTATGCACATGTCGCAGACGAAATCGACTGCGAGGAACAAGGTGAGGTCAAGGTGAAGGGGATGGCATATCCGATTACCACCTACTGCGTCAAAGGTATCAGTCATGAGGCTGCTGTTGAGCCAGCACAGCAGGCGCAAAGCCTCGTTTCGATTTTGGAATCGGACCCATCTGACCTCTCTGCACACCAACGGGAAGATGCGATTAACCGCTTATCGAAAGCGCTAGATCGCCTTGCCGCCCAATCAAACGCCGAGGACGCAGCAGAGTAACTTGGACTGGAATACTAATTTTGTGCGCATAGGTCCGCGAGAGGTGCGGCCCATTGCCGACGTTCGCTTGTGTCTTTTCTCGACCGGGCCGCTTCCCGGAAGCAGACGCTCTTGCACAACGCAGCATTAGCGCCCGTGATACCGTAGGCGGCGCTCCTTCATCTTGGTTGCCGCTGTTTCAGTCCCATCATGAAACGACCCAAACCAGTGGTCCCAAGGCATTTCCAGGGTTCCGTAGTTGCATTCGAAATACCGATGATGCAGCTGATGGAAGAAATCCCCCAACAACAACTTGCTCTTGTCTTTGACCAGCAGGCTTTCAAAGCCGGTATGCGACGTGGCGGCTTCAAGCGCCTTGAGCTGCATATGATACAGGAAATGGATCGGGTGCGAGGCCACAACCCAGTGGATCAGCCCAGTGCTGAGATATGGCCTTGATGCCAGCCGTGTTAGCTCCGCTTTTGTCGATGACAATCTTTCTCGGAAGGCCGTTGACCTCCAGTGTCCGGGCAAAGAATTTTGTGGCGGCGGGTTTGTTTCGACGCTGCGAAAGCATGAAATCAAGCGTCTTGCCGTGTTTATCGACCGCTCGGTAGAGATAGACCCACGCACCTTTCACCTTGATGTAAGTTTCGTCCATCCGCCAGGAGCGGTCACACGGTCCCTTACGCCTGCGCGCGATGTCGGCGATTGCACTAGCGTATTTTGTCACCCAACGGTTCAGCGTCGTGTGATCTACCGCAACGCCACGCTCGGACATGATTTCTTCAAGATCACGGTACGACACGCCGTATCGAACGTAGAAAAACACCGCGAAGAGGATAACATCCTTCGGATATTGCGCACCCTTGAAAGAAATCATGAACTGACTTTCGGCTGAATTACACCAGCCGCTATTCACTCTCTGCGTTCTTGAGCGTCAATGGCAAAATGTTTGCAACAGATCCTTGGAAAATGGCAACCTTTGAACGAAATCATGTTGGGCACCTGCTCTACAGTCTTGCCGGTGCATCTTGTCGCTCGGGGGTACACCAGGCAATCAAATCTAAAAGTTTGCAACAAACCCGGGGATGTCCATTCCATCAGAACCCCTCGACCCTCAGCCGAATTGTGCAACAAAGCCAATTCACGACAAAACCGATTTCAGTCAGTGGACTCGAGATCCTCAGGCAGCAAAAGCTTCATTTCTCCTTCGGAGAAATCGCCAAACGACAAATCCCAGGACGCCCCTGGCCACAGTAATTGTAGTTGCCTTTTTGATGGTCTGTAAACCACCGTATACAGCGTCCCAAACCCCGATCCGAATGCCGTAGAGTAGAGTGGCGGGCGCAGGAAAGCGTCAATGAACCGTTTTTCGCTTTCTGGATGCTGGTTGAGCCGGTTCAGCAGGTATTTCTCGCGCTCCACTGTTGCCGTAAAACGCGCGTGTTTGGACCATTCAACATGACCCTGATGGTTTGTCGCTACTGGTACGTCCGAGATTTGCGGATGCCGGTCAGGGGCAAGAAAGACTGTGTTGTGGTTGTACTGCGCGTCAAGAACCGTGACGTTATAGCTCATGTGGCAGGGGATGCGGCACAGGCAGTCGATCGCCTCCGCCGTTGTCTCGCAGGTTTGCAGGACATAACGCAGGATCAGCGGCACGCCGAAACCATCGCCCACTTCTCGCCGCCCACCAAAGGTCAGCGAAACAGTGAGGCCGGCATCATTGATACCATCAAGAAGGCCAAGAACACCGTCGCTCATCCCGATCACCCCGCGCCCGTCCCAGTGCGTTTTCAACAGAGCCGCATCAAAGGTCTTGGGATGGTAGTCGTAGTTGCGCACAAGGAACGGCGTTCTGCCGCGCCAGATCGCCTGACTGCAACCCGACAAGTATTTCGGCGGGCAGTAGAAGCTGAGAAACCGCGCCTGGCTGTCACTGCCGCCCACAAGTTCAACCACCTCATCGTAGAGTGGTACGATCTCGGGCATGTGCTTTTCCAGCGCGCGCAGACATTCGCGGTAGGTAGGGCGTGCAGAATAGCCCTCTTGCGCCCACCATTTACGGTAGGCGGGCCAGTATTCGGCAAACAGCCCGGCCAGCTTGGGACCGGGCTGTTCCTCGTCAATTGAGCGAAATACAAGTACCATTTAGCTTTCTACATGATTTTAAAGGCGGGATCATCCATCGCACTGGCCGCAGGAAGCGGGCGCGCAGAATACGTGGATTTGATGCCGTGGATCCACAATTTTGATTTGTCTGTTAGTTTAAAACCTTTGGTCATCGAGCGGCCGCGTGTCACCAGAATGCCCAGATCAGCGCCTTCGTAGCGATAGTCACCGACATTAGAAATACGCAGGAAGAACGCCTCATTCTCACCAACCGAGCGGCGGTGATAGTCGAAGCGATCGAACACGACGCGGCCGTCTTCGAGCATCTTGTAGATACCAGATTGGGGCGCCTGAGTAATCACGTCGACATTGTCGTCGGTGTATTTGATCACCATTTGCGACCAACTGTCGATCATGTCTGGGTCGGCCCAGCGTGCATTCAGTTCCTCAACGTCCAGCTCGAACGGCTTTTTTGAGAACTCCAGCAGGTGAAACAGGAAGAGCGGCGCATCCGCGTGGGCAAAGGCGGCGTGGTTGGTCATGGAACTCGCGCCAGTGATGCGAGGATTCAACTCACCCAGCCATAGCTCATCGGTTTTTTTGTCGATCAGGAAGTCGAGTTCGAAATAGCCGCGATAGCCGGATTTGCGCAGTTCTTCACCAAACTGGAAGGTCAGTTGCCGCGCCTGTTCGCGAGCTTTGGGTGCGAAGGCAGTCGAGAAGATTTCATTGCCGCACCAGCCGCCGCGATAAGGGGTCAATTCATTGAAACCCACAAGCTCGGTCATCAGCGGGCCAACGATTGTACCTTCGGACGTGGCACAAGCCTCGATCGCAGCACCACGGCAGTCGATCCGCTTCATGATCTTGATCTCACCCTCACCGATGATCTCGTGTTCATGCTTTTTGAAATCCGCCTCGGACTTGATGAAGAACGTGGTGTGCCCGCTGTCGCCAAAGGCCGATTGCAACACCAGATCATGCCCCAGCCCGGCCTTATCGCAGACCTTGCGCAGGTGGTCATAGCTCTTGACGACGCTCAGGGTGTTGGGCACCGAAGGCACGCCTGCCTTATTGCCGATACGCACGGTTTCGATCTTGTTGTCGCACTTGGTGCGCAGCTTGGCCTTGGGGAACCACAGCTGGCCGCCCAGCTCCTTGACCAGCTTTTCGGTGGTTTCATCAAACATCAGGAAGACAAATTTCGGCTTGCCGCCGCGCCGCTTGATCAGGTCAATGACCTCTTTGTGCTGCAGCAGGTAATTGTTGATGTCCTCAATCGACTGGAATTCATCATGCGGCATTTCCGAGGGCACGAAAACGTTCGGGTGGCGTCCGTCAAAACAGTCCATGTAGCAGATATAGGTGAAATTCATCACCCATTCGTCCAGTCCCAACAGATTGAAATTAGTCGCCGATACAAAATAGACCGGGTCTTTGTTGGTGTGGAAAAAACGGCGAATTTCCGAGATGTTCTTGAGCACCTTCTTTGGCATGTTATCCTCCCTGTCCCCTTAGGGGTTCTTTACTGATTTCAAAGCGTCTTCTGTAAAAATGCGTAGACCCAGATCGGCGCGAAAACCGTGGATTTCCGATACGTCCAGCTCTTGCATGAATTTAAGATTCTCGGGGCTTATGACTTGTCCTGGCACCAATATGGGAAAGCCTGGCGGGTATGGGATGACGAATGTGGCCGAAACCAGCTCTTCGCCTGCTTCCAACCGATCCAGCATGTCCTTGTCGGGCTCGACATAGTCGCAGTTATCCTCGTTATACGACAGGAAAAAGGCGCTGCGGATGTCGCCCGCCTCGGTGCCTTTTTCACAGCGGAACGAGTCGTGGAACCTGCTGAAATCGGGCAGCGGCGGAACGTTTTCGACCAGGTTATTGACCCGCTTGTCAAATGCGAGCCTCTCCATTTTTGACGCATCGTCCATAAGATCGTCCAGTTCTTTGGCGATCTCGACCAGAACTTCGATCAGATAGGCGACCGAACTGCGCGTTGTGCCTATATTGGTCATGAACAAAACCGTATTGCGCGACGTCTTGTTGATCTGGATGCCGTATTTATCCATCAGGATCTTGGTCTTGAACGTATCGCCATCCCATCCGGTTGCACCCACATGCAGAGTGATGCGGGTGGCATCCAATACGAACTCGTCCCGTGACCAGGAATCCCAGACATCCGCCCAGCCCTGATCAGGGTCGAAATAGCTGGTCATCCCACTTTCACGATACTCCTCGGGAATCATGTCGCCCGCAGTTACTAACTTGAAGTATTTCTTCAGCAGCGGATGGGTCGATACCGCCCTGCGGATCGCCATGGCGCTTTCAACTTGCCGTTGAACAAATTCAAAGCCCTCAAGTTCGACCTGTCTGCGCCCGACATCGAGAGAGGCAATGATCTGATAGTTCGGGGAAGTGGACGTATGCGTCATATAAGCTTCGTGAAACGCCTCTTCGACAGACCCCTTAAAACGCTGATCGTTAACGTAAATCATTGATCCCTGGCGCAGAGAAGTCAGTGTCTTATGGGTCGACTGCGTGGCGTAGACCCGTACCCGCGCATCGGGCGGTGCGATTAGGCGGGTATTTAGCCAAACCTCGTCATCAGCGCTTTCCAGCGTTGACTGTTGGGCGTTGTAGGCCTCGGCATGTTCAGGCGTCCGGAACTCTTCGCGCAGGATATTGGCCGACCGCATCGCTGTGCGCACACGCGAATTGGGGGCGAACCTTGCATAGGCGAACCAGGCTTCATCCCACAAAAAAACCAGATCTTTCTTGATCGCCAAACATTCCTGCATCACCCGCTGGACATTGTAGACGATTCCATCAAAGGTGCAGTTGGTCAGCAGCACCATGCGCACCAGGTCCAGCTTACCTTCTGCCCGCAGGGCCAAAAGCTTATGCTTGATCTCGCGGATCGGAACCGCGCCATACATCGAGTATTCGTGTAGCGGATAGCTGTCCATGTAGACTACACTCGCGCCTGCCAACACCATGCCGTAGTGATGCGATTTATGGCAGTCACGGTCGACCAGAACGATATCGCCGGGCTTTACCAGCGCCTGAACAACGATCTTATTGCAGGTCGAGGTGCCATTTGTGGCAAAGAACGTCTGTTTCGAACCAAAGGCGCGAGCGGCGGCCTCTTGGGCTTCCTTGATTGGACCCTTGGGTTCCAGCAGGGAATCCAACCCGCCCGAGGTGGCAGATGTTTCCGCCATGAAGATGTTCGAGCCGTAGAACGCCCCCATATCCTGAATCCAGTGGCTACGCGTGATGGATTTTCCACGGCTGATCGGCATAGCGTGGAACACACCCGTCGGCTGCTTGGAGTATTCCTTGAGCGCAGTGAAGAACGGTGTTTTGTAGCGACGCTGCACACCGCGCAGGATGTTGAGGTGCAATTCCAGAAAATCTTCCTGGTTATAAAACACGCGCCGGCACAGGCCCAGATCAAGCCCGGCGATGTCTTCGGCAGATCGGTCGGTGATCAGATAGGCATCCAGTTCCGGACGCAACATGCCGATCCGGCGGCAGGTTTCAGGTCCGTATTCCG
Source organism: Ruegeria meonggei (assembly GCF_042768335.1). NCBI lineage: Bacteria > Pseudomonadati > Pseudomonadota > Alphaproteobacteria > Rhodobacterales > Roseobacteraceae > Ruegeria > Ruegeria meonggei. The sequence goes on from NZ_JAXHBT010000002.1 coordinate 355,648, forward strand.
ATGGCGTCAATTCTTCTAGATCCGCCCCTTCGCCATAGAGACTCATGTAGCGGCCCAAAACATTGGTCTCGTTCTTGGACTTCAAGCCCAGACCCGGACGGACGATGACAGCCTGCACATTCTGGTTGAACAGGACCCCGATCAACGCATCCTCGACACTGGGCACAACGACGGTTTCATAGATGAACGGGTCTTCGCTGCGGCGCATGCGCTGAAGGCTGGTTTGTAAGAACTTTTCCTGCTGTTCGTTGACATTGTCGACGATCATCACCTCAAAATACGGTCGTCCCAATGCCCGTGCTTCATGGGTCTGGGTAGACTCGTCTTCGAATTCGTCGCCTTCGGTCTCATCCGCGATCAGCGGAATTGAACGGCGGCGAAAGGCCCCAGAGGTCAGCGCGCGGGACACCCGGCGCACTGCGGTTGAAAAATCCGTGAAGTTGCCATGCTCAAGCAATCGGCGCAGGTAGTCAAAGGCAGATCCGCCGGGAAAGGCAAAATACATCTCGATCGGGGTCAGCGCCTTCATCAGTTGCAGGGCGCGCACGCGATGTTTTTCGTCACCGTCGCGGTACAGAGATTCAGCCGTTTCCCGCAGCGCGCTCCATCTATCAGCCCTCAATTGTGAGGCACTATAGTAATCCGAGATTGTTGGGAGCTTTTCGCTTTCGGAATTTCCGTACATGAAATTTGTCCTTTCTGCCGATGCCGAAAAGCTGGGCCGGTATCAGTCTGTGCCAGAGCGCCCTTTGTAGAGGTACAGATTGTCGGGCTTGGTCACGGCGTCTTCGCTATATCCCAGCGCCGTTCTGGGATCGGATGCAGCGACGCCCGCGACGTCTCCTTTCTGCGGAATGCGCAGCGGGCCCAGCGTATGCAAATAGGCATCCGCGCCGCTGGAGCGGTCATAGATCGGGAAGTCCGCCTCGCGGTCGCGGAAGCTTTTGAGAACTTGGCCCAATCCCTTCAGGCCAACTTCACGCTGACGACGCACCTGGTCCAAATCGATCTCGATGGGGAAAATATCTTCTTGTCCAGCCGACTGGTGCAGAACGGTGGCTGAAGGATCGACCACAAGCGAGCGGCCAACACCCCCGGCAGCCAGACCGTTCACGTCGAATACGTAACACTGGAACTGCGCGGCCGTGGCCTTGGCAATTGACAGCTCGGCCTCGCGGTCGGTGGTACCGGTCAGCACCGGGTGCAGTAGCACTTCGACCCCCTGACTGGTCAGGTGTCGGGTGGTTTCGGGGAACCAAATATCATAACAGATCGATAACCCGAAACGGCCCACGTCGGGCACGTCAAAGATGCAGAATTCGGTGCCAGACGCAATGTTCTGCTCATACGGCTTGAACGGGAACATTTTCGAGTATTTCGAGACAATCTCACCATCGGGATTGATAACCACGGATGTATTGAAAACTCGGCCATCCTCGCTTTTTTCGAACATCGACCCTGGGATCAGCCAAATTCCATAGCGCCGCGCCGCGTCCTGAAACCGCGAAAGGTCGTCGTTGGGGAACGGCTGCGCAAACCGGTCGAGCGGACCATAAGGAGCAAGCTCGCTGAACAGGGCCATCTGCGTCCAAGGGAACCGCGCCATCATCACATCGACCCGATGCAGCATCGCCTCGACATTCGAGTGCATCGCGCCGACATGCATCTGAATTCCAGTTATCGCAAAGGGGGTCATTTTCTGTTTCTTCTCTTTTTCTTGCCGATTGCGATCGCTGTTGTGATCCTGCGTTCTCTATCGGAACATAAAACTGCGCGTTGGCGCAAGCCTGCTGTCCACAGACGTTGATTTATCGAGGCAAGGTCTTTCACCTGACCTCTTTTTCGACGGCATCCTCGCCCGACGCCCCAACAAAATCGATATCATTGCGGACCCAGAAGAACCGGAACCCGCAACTGCGCAGCCACTTTTCCAGCCGGTCGAGGCTGGACCATTCACGGCGAAGCCCACGTGTGGATTCAACCAGTGCCCATTGGCCATCGACCAGGAAATAAACCGTCCAGGTGTTAGGATGTGCCGAATGATTGGCGAACCCACCGCTTACCACCTCGCGCGCCGTGCGGACGGCGACGGGATAGTCACCTGTACGGCCTTCGGCAGCCAGAATGGCCAGATCGTTCTGGCGGATCGTGAAGGTCGGATAGGGGGCGTCTGTCATAGACCGCACTCCCTGCGTTCCGCCGAAGGTCCAACCAGGTCGTTGATCATGCAGCCTCTATCTGCGCAGCATCCACAAGCTCTTTGCGGCGCTCTCTGATATCTGCTGCTTTAAGGTTTTCAAGGCGCGTTGCCAACGTCCAGACATGGCCAAACGGGTCCTCAACCGTGGCACATCGCTCGCCCCAATAGGTGTCGTTTGCGGCCGCAACCAGGTTGGCGCCGCTGTCCAATACCGTCAACAGCACGGCATCAACGTCTTCGACGTACATATAAAGACCGACCGGCGTGACGGTTCCTGGGGAGGTCGGGATATGCGCACCCCAGCCTGCGGTCAAGAACAGCATCGAATTACCGATCTTGATTGCGGCAAAGCCGGGGGCTTCGTCCGGGTCATGGGTCTCAATCTTGGCATCAAAGGCGTTCTCGTAGAATTGCAGCGCTGCCGGAACGTCAGCGACGGCGAGCGATGCAGTGCAAGTACGATAGCCACGGGGCAGTGTGGCAGGCTTCTTCTTCATGTCCGAAATCTCCGACTTGGGTGGCGGTCACCCGATGAGATATGCAGGGAAACTCCCGCACTATGCACCATACTGTGGATTGGCCCTCAAAAATATGCAACACCATGATGCATAGTGAGGGAATTTTCTTGACCCACTCAGAATGCCATAGGGGTAAAGGAGCCAAAGTTGCGGCATTTTTTCGGGCCTACCTGCCGAAACCGATGCGGCGCGCGGCTGTCAAAGTAATACGCATCCCCCGGCCCCGGACTTTGCGTCGAACCCTCACTGACACTTCGACCCGTCCCGATATGACGACCCCGCCCTCTTCGGCCTCGTGGCCATACACCACACGTCCGGTATAAGCACTCAGATCATAGAATTCCTGCGACAGAACCGGTTCAACTTATGCCAGGCTTGTTCAAGGCCTTGCACGGTCAAATTGACCGACGGCGCAGGCAAGGGCATCGGACTGGCCAGTTCTTGTTACTGGGTTCGGCCTCGAAAACGCTTTTGCACCAAAGTGCGGAATCCCTGGCGGGACGGGTCAGCTATCACGAACTGACGCCTTTCACCTTGTCAGAAACCGGTGCGGACGCGATCTCAGGTTCTGCCGCAAAGTTTTTGTCTGGCTGAAGAACGGCCTTCGCTGGACGCACTTATGCTGCGAGTGCGGCGAACTGCTTGAAAGCGGAGACGCTGGTTTGTCCGAACTGGCCCTTGCGGATCATGTGCGTGACCTCGATCCCAGCTAAGGTTGCTGCCGCAGAATGGAAGGCTTTGAAGCCAAGCATGGGCCGCGTGATGCGCTTAATGAAACGATGACCCTGCTCGACGATATTATTCAGATACTTGGATTGAACGACGTCTATGATCCGACCAACTCCCGTGAACTTAAGGATGGCATTTAAGCTCTGAAGGCCTGCCAAATTGGCACCGCTCTTGTCGATGGCAATTCGGCCTGGAACACCGTTGTTGCCAACGGCACGCTTGAAAAACCTTCGCGCAGCAGCGGTATCGCGGCGCTCTGACAGCATGAAATCAAGGGTTTGGCCGTCACGGTCAACTGCACGGTAATGGTACATCCATTTTCCGCGAACTTTGATATAGGTTTCATCCATCCGCCAGGAAACGGCTGTTGACCTCTTCCTGGCCTGCGCATTTGCAGCAATCAATGGTGAGAATTTCACCACCCAGCGGTTCAGTGTGGCATGGTCGACATCGACGCCACGCTCGGCCATGATTTCCTCAAGGTCTCGATACGAAACCCCATAACGAACATAGAAAAACACAGCGAATAAGATCACGCTTTTGGGGAAATGGCTCCCTTTGAAGTCAATCGGCACGGTTGGCTACTCGCTCGCAAACTCAAAAGCCCGCATCTACTACGCCCGAGCCAGCCCGGCCAACTGAAAAAACTTTGCGACAGAACCTACTACAGCCACGAATTTGAGTCAGTACGCATGGAGGCACAAGTCGCCCTAGTAAATTCGCCCTGCTGGGATACGTTCTACTGCTCGATATGCAGCCGGTAAGACAGAGCCCGACACGGCAAATAACATTGCTAATTTTTTTCATCCCGTTCAGGCTGGGTTGTAACTAACTCGCCCGTTAGGTGGGATTACAAGAACAACTTGGGAGAGTGCGATGAAGACTGACGTCCCTGAAGGCGCTCGTGCACCTCATTTTTGGGAGGCAATGATATCGCTCTTTTCGCTTGTTGTCGGAATTAGCATATCAATCGTTGTCTACGGGCTTGATCCGCATATCCCAATGCTGCTGGGTGTATTCGTAGCATCTCTGATTGCGCTGCGCTGTGGTTTTAGCTGGCAAAACATTCAAAACGGCATGGTGCGCGGCATTACCAATGCGCTGCCTGCGACAATCATTCTGATCATTGTAGGAATTCTGATTGGCGTCTGGATCTTGGGTGGCGTTGTACCAACTTTGATCTACTACGGGTTGACTATTCTATCGCCTTCGATTTTCCTGCCGGTAACAGTCGTAATCTGTGCGCTTACTTCGCTTGCAACGGGCACCAGTTGGGGGACTACGGGCACGATTGGTGTGGCCTTGATGGGCGTTGGCGCGGGACTTGGCTTCCCACTTCCATTGGTTGCAGGCGCGGTTTTGTCGGGAGCCTATTTTGGCGACAAGATGTCGCCACTTTCAGACACAACCAACATGGCTCCTGCTTTGGCTGGCACCGATCTGTTCACGCACATCAAGCACATGTCATACACCACAGGCGTTTCTATCACATTGACCCTTATCATCGAGATCATTTTGGGTCTGCAATACAGCGGTGGTGAGGGGGATGTGGAACGGGTTTCGAGCATTCTTGCTGTCCTGAATGAAAACTACACAATCAATATTGCAATGATCCTGCCGCCATTGATTGTATTATTTGTATCTTATCGCAAGATGCCCGCGATCCCTGGGATTACACTTGGCGTTATCGCAGGGGCCATGTTGGCTGTTGGTTTGCAAGGGGCCAACTACGACGCACTTGTAAACGCGGCTTTCGGAGGCATTGAATCCACTACGGGTAATGCCGATGTTGATAGCCTTTTGTCACGCGGCGGTATGGACTCGATGATGTATACCATCAGCCTGGTCATTGTCGCGATGATGTTTGGCGGCGTCATGGAGCGCACCAACCAACTCAAAGCAATCGCGGACAAAGTACTGTCGATGGTCAAATCTGATGGTGGTCTAATTGCATCCACAGTATTCACTGGCATCGGTGCAAACATGATATTGTGTGATCAATATATGGCCATCGTTATGGGCGCACGGACGTACGCCCAGGCTTACAGCGACCGTGGTCTAGCGCCCGAAAACCTATCTCGCGCGGTGGAAGATTCCGCAACTGTCACAGCCAACCTTGTGCCTTGGAATTCAGGTGGGGCATACCAGGCGGCAACGCTTGGTGTTGCAACACTCGCATACCTGCCCTTTGCATTCTTTTGCTGGCTATCTCCGATTGTTACTCTGCTCTTTGGATATATGGGGTGGACAATCTGGAGAATAGCACCAGCGGAAACAGGGGCAGACAGCACCATAGGCGCACCGGCTGAATAACCGTACGAAATAAGCAAAAAATAACCGGACCAAGCGTGGTTCGGCTAGATGGCACTCGGACGAGTCGGGTCTGTACGTTGCATACGGCATATTAGTTCCGGGGCTTCAGATCGATCGACTGCAGACATCGGGCAATTGCAGCGAAAGGTCGGTATGTCCGCAGATTTCCTGTTCGGATTGCACGTGATTTCGCGTCTGCGGCGAATGGCAGGAATGCGGGCTGCTACCGCAGCGTCTCGATTGGGTGCTGAATGTCGGCTCTGGGCCGATCTCGATGGTAGCCCTGGCCTTCCACAATAAAGATTCTGCACCGGCTACGATGTCCGTGAAGAGCCCTTTTTGACCGATGCTGCGGTGGACGCGAATGTCAGCCTCCAACGATGCAAGGCGTAGCATAAACTGTCGGCTCGATGGGCGTGCCGTCATTTTCGGTAGCATGACGATCAAAGGTCTTGAAACCCGGGGGTAAGATTGTCCCCGATCGTGCCTCGGAAACAAAGATATGTTTGGTGTTCCCTACAGTTGCGGTGATCGACCTCGGATCATCCAAGGTTCCGATATAGATACCGATCCGGTCCGGCCAACGCTCGAAGGTTAAGGCCAGTTTGGTGCCGCAGCTACTACAGAAATGGACATTGATGTTCTTGCCACTGCCATCAGAAGGCAGCGTATATGCCTTGGCGTCAGAACCCGACAAGACAAAGGAGTCCCGTTCAAAGATTGGCTCGATCATCCGATCTGACCCTGTGGCGCGCTGGCAGAACCGACAATAGCAAATTGTAATCCAAAGCGGTTCGCTTCCGGTGTCGTAGGTTACATTGCCGCAAAGACAGCGCCCTATGAGACTGGCTGACATGTTGTTCTCCTCGCTGTTGAATCAATGGGCCAAACTCAATTCCGGGCCTGCGACACAGCCGCTAGTTGACGAGCTTCTTCTGAGCAGCGAACGGGCTGAGACCAAGCCAAGTCTGAATGGTCGAAGAAATTTCACGCGAACCCGAAAACTCAAACTTCTCTTGTTCTGCGGAAACATCAGTGACTCCCATCCAGATCGCAGTCATCGTCCGCAGGTCTGTTGACACGTAAAGGTCAACTTCAAACCCTGGATCGGCCCAACACAGGTCCACCTCGCCAGCCGGTTCGATCACTAGCCACCAGTCACGCTTCGTGGACGGTAGGTCGTGGTACATAAACTGGACCACAGTGCGTCTTTCCGGCAGCGGCTTGGGGTTCAGGTTCCGCCGCATGTCCCACATGAGAAGTGATGGATCGAGATTCTTGAGCGATAAAGACGATTCCACCCATTTTTGACCCCAAATTCCCATAGCGATGACGACTTCGCGCAGGTCGCGGCCCGCTTCGGTCAGGTGGTATTCGAAAACACCACGTTCTGTCGGAGCGGGTTTTCTTTCAACGATTCCGGATTCTTCCAAGGATTTTAAGCGTTGCGATAGCAACGTCGGTGACATCTTGGGGACGCCCCGTCGGATATCATTGAACCGTGTGGATCCCGCGATCAACTCGCGCATCAACACCATAGTCCAGCGGGTACAGAGAACCTCGGCCGCCATCGCGAGCGGGCAGAATTGTTTGTAGCCGTGCTGCACCATGTCATTCACCCCAATCCATCTGCTGACAGTCTAACCGTCTTGGTGGCTGGGCATAGTCCAGAAACTGTACTACCCGATTCAGTTTCGTGACTGGAGGCGATGGGAATTCCTTTGGTAGCCTGTTCGGAGATGGCTAAGCCAATTCGGTCAGCAACAGAACGGGAGAAGAATCATGAGTGTCTTTCTAATTGCAGATATCAAAATCACAGATGACGGGTGGGTCCCGGAATATGCCGCGAACGTTCACAATTTGGTGGAAAAACACGGTGGCAAATACCTGTCTCGGAGCGGGAATATTGAAACCCTCGAAGGTGAAGAGAAAGGCAGCACTCTTATCGCAATTCTTGAGTTCCCGACCCGGGAAGCACTCGATAGCTTCGCCACCGACCCTGACTATGCGCCGTATAGCGAAGCACGCCAGTCGGGAAGCGTCTCAAATTTTCATGTCATTGACGATACGGACATCGCTGGCGCAATCCCCTACCTGAAGGCGGGGTGACCCGATCCAATGTCCGTCGTCAGGGTTTTGCGCCCGCAGCGAATGGCAGCAAGGCGGGCTGCAATCGCAGCATCTTGACCGGTCGGTGAGTGGCAGGAATGAGCCGAGTGCAGGCGACAAGCCGGTTTAGCTCGTCGCCTGCTCAGGCTATGAAATTGATCCACCGTTCAGGATTCAGTCGGACCCCAAGGCGACTCCCGGTAAGCTTTAGCCCGGACCGGCACCCGCGCGCGATTGTTGGTCAGAAGCTACAAGTATCGGCCAGGCTGCTGCGTTTAGCGCATCCCATTGGTCGGGCAGCACGGCGATGCCCTTTTCAAGCGACAGATTGTAGTTGGCTTCCAGTTGCGTCGCCGAAACCTCAAGCCGCTTCACCTCCGGTTGTTCCGCCTGATGGGTCACCGCATCCGCCAACAGGGCAGGCTGGGTGGTGCACATGATAGTGACGGTTGAACATTCCCTTCCCACGTTGGTCTTTTCCACGCGCCAGTAGTGCGGAAAGATCGCCCCGCTTTCAAAACTGGCACCGTGTGATCCGGTCTGATCCGTCCAGTAAGCGGATATGAAGATGCCTTGTTGAGCCACCAGCGACAGGCTGCGCAGGATCAGGTCGGGGTACCGGCAACTGGACAGCTCGACGATGGCAAAGCCTGCTTTCTGTGCCTTGGAAAAAGCCAGATGCGCGGCCAGTGAGCCATGTTCGCAAACATCCGCCCCACCTGCGTCGATGACAGCGATATCATCGTTCTCAAAAACCAAGCGCGGTGTCGCGCCGCCCTTTGGGCCGACGGGCGGCAGGGCTATGCGGTCGAAGCCACCCAAGCCGCACATATGAGACCAAGTGACCAGCTGTGCTGCGTCTTCATAGTCGCCGATATGGTGACCCGCGCCCTCATAGGCGCGCGACAGGGCCGCGATCATTTCGTTACGAGATACTCTCATGCCCGGTCCTCCTTCATCTCGGGTTTCAGTGGCAGGAACCAGCTTTCATATGTCTGGCCGATATCATCGATCAGAGGCGCGCCCTGATACATGGTGTTTCGTACCCAGAGCTTGGAACGCGGATCGAATTTGCCCACGCCGAAGAATGCGAGCTTGCAGCGCAACAGGTCCATCGGACGCACGTTGCGATCCGCCAGGTTGGCCCGGATCTCCGCGTATTTGTGTCGCGACATCGTCTGAATGCGCCGGACGATGCTCTTCATTGCAGGACGGCGCAGCAAGAAATGAACCACATCGCTTTTCGGTTGCTCCGCGAGATCCTCGACCAGCAAATCATAACATTCGCGAACACGTCGCCCGATCGGCAATGGCATTTGCTTTTCGATCCCCGGATCCGCCCCGGCAAAACCCAGCCGCGGCTCCAGCTTTTCCGCTGAGCGATACCAGAAGGCGTCTGAGTTTCTCGGGTCGGAAAAATCAATTGCCAGCGCCCAATCATAGCGAGTTTCGATTAGGTGCCGCAGCGCATCTGTCGCCATGGCCGGATCGATCACCGGGTTGGGAATGACGGCAAAACCTTCTTCCAGATTATTCACCAGCTCGGGGTGAATTTCCAGGCAGATGGCGTGGATCAATTCCTGCGTCTCAAGGCTCCAGACGTCGCGGGCATGATCCGACAGGACCGACCAGGTCTCCAGCGTGTCGCCCTGGCCTGATACCCATGCAATCACATCGTCCAACTCTGCGATCAGCACGCGATTTCGCTCGATCTGCTCGTCGTCACTGGTGACGCTTTCAGCGAAGTGCTGCATCGCTTTTTGGACATGCTCGTGAAATAGGTTGATCCGCCATTCGGTTGGTGCCGCCTTGTGCAGCACCTGCGCCAACGCGGTTTCCCGCTTCTCCACCCATTGGCTGAACAGCTCGCCATGGTTCACCAAATAGGGGGCCATGCCCAGTCCGGTTGAGTTGCCGATCCCGAAAAAGCGTTTCAGGCGATCATCTAACGCCACCGCGGTTTCGGGCGCGCGGGCGCTGGCGATGTGATCGATCTGATCCAGGCTGAACTGGCGCAGCATGTAGCAGATGAACATTTCCGGCGCGAAGGGGCGATTGAAATCCGCAAACTTACTGCGCACCTTGTTCCAGTCCGCCATGCCCAGCTTGCCGCTGCCATAGACTGCTGTGGTGCGATAGAGGTACCCGACCTCTGCAATCCGATCGGCATCCGGCTGGCGACCGGCGCTGAGCTCTTCCAGAACGTAATTGAAGAGACGTGAGCTGCGATTGGCGCGCGACAGGCTGAAGACGCGGGAATCAACCCGACCGGCTTCCTGTTTGGGCACATTGCGGCGCAGGTCTTCGAGCCAAAGGTCATCCACTTCACCTTCACAAAGTGCCATGGTCAGATCCCAGCTCGTCGCGATCACCCGGTCATTGCGGTCTTCGTCCGGCAGCGGGTTGGAAAACAGCACAAAGCTGAAAATGTCATTTGGCGATTCAATCCTGTAGATCGCGGTGCCATATCCGTCATTGTCGAGGTCAAAGAGTGACCGATCGATGGCCCATTCTTCCTTCATGATCCGCCGAACAAGCGTACGCATGAAGCTGAGGGTAGAGGAATGCAGTGACCCAAGCCTGGCAAGGTCCATGACCTCGGCTTCGGGTCGCATTCTGTCCGATAAAGCTGCAAGCATGTTGTGCCCTCCTTGGCTAATGGCGCATTCACCAAATGCTTCACGCAGAGGGAGGGCAAAGTAAAATTTGAAGAATCGAACAGCTTATTTGAAAAACAAATATATCAAGAAACAGACGTGACGGGTTTCACCGTATGGTTTGGAAACATTGAAGAAATTTCATGGGATTGGCCAAGCAGAAATTCTGTGAACTTATCGGCGGCAGAGGAAAGCGGGCGATTTTTCGGGATAATAAGCTGCAGTTCCCGATAAAGCTCCGGCTCAGAAAGGCTCCGGTAAACCAGCGATGGATTTAGATAATCCGGGGCAGCCAATGCGGGCAGGGCAGAAACCGCTTCGCCGCTTTCGATGATACCGACCAATGCCGCAATCGTGAGCACGGTAAAACCGGGCGACAGAATACAAGTTGGCAAGCCCTCAACACCCTTGGTCAAGCGGCTGGTTCCGGTATCTGGCGCCATGCCGACAAAGGACAAATCCGTCAAGTCGGACCAGGTCAAAGGGTTTTTGCGTCGCGCCAGTTTGTGATCACCTCGGCAGATCAACCCCATCTGATCCCGCAAGAATGGCCGGTAGTTGAGCTCTGGATTGTCCGACCAACTGTTGGAAATCCCGAAGTCCGCGTCTCCGTTCAAAACCTGTGCCTCGACGCCGCGCCCGTTATCGTCCTGCATGTGGATTTTCACATTGGGCGCCAGCGCTGAATAGCTGCGTATGGCTTGCGGCAAGACCCGAATGGCGACAGAGGGCAGTACCGCGACATTGACACGGTTTTTCTGCTTTTCCGCGCTTGTGCGGGTTGAAAGGATGGCGCTTTCCACATCCGCCAGTATCTTTTCCGCTCTCGGGAGAAACTCCTGCCCCAGAGGTGTCAAAGAAACGGATCGGGTTGTCCTGGAAAGCAACGGGACACCAACGATTTCTTCAAACTGCTGAATACTCAGTGAAAGGGCAGGTTGTGAAATTGCAAGTTCCTGTGCTGCCCCGCTAAAGGACCCGCATTTGGCGACGCTGACAAAAGCACGGAATTGCTTAAGTGAAAGGTTGCGGGCGATCTTATTGTCCATGTTGTCACCATACCTGTCTTGGGATTCACGTTGAACAGGACAAAACGCCTATGGGCTAGAGTTCACCCAGTTGACTAGAGTTTCTGTACGATTGTTTTGTCCAGATCTTCCATCGTCATCTGCTCCAAATTGCTGCACATCGCACGAATGTCTGCTTCGGGGAGGTGGTTAGACTAAATTTTGGAAGGCGCGAACGGCGGCAATGGGCCGAGTTTATCAACCGGTCTGTTCGAACAATAACAGTAGGTGCGTTTCGATCCGGTCAATCAAAGTTGATTTTTTCAGGTGCGCGCGCTCCAGCCTTACCGACAACTCTTCAAGCGCTGGAAATCCGTCAGCTTTCGTCAGTTCCTGCATTGGAGGCACGATGCTGCTGCGCATCATAGCACTTATGGCGATGCCGCTTTGCACCGCGCCGCGCAAACCGGTCATGCTACGGCTGATAACAACCGTCCGATGGTTTCGCTGCATCTCAGCAAGTGCTTTGAACATACGTGACGAATATCCGTCATTCTCATCCCATATTGCGATAGGGAGTGGGTCTTGCAGGTGCAGGTCGCTGCCTTCACGGCCAACCCATACGATCTGGTCCCGAAATGCCACGCGCCCATCCGCAACTGGACCCTCGCCCTCGGTCACAAAGGCCAGGTCAACCGATCCTTCGGCCAGATGCCGTACCAGTTGGCGGGATTCGTCCAGAACAAGATTGATGGTTGCCGCCGGATAAAGCTCGGTAAAGCTGCGCAAAACCTCGGTCAGGATTTTCGGCGCATAGTCTTCGGGCACACCGAGCACGACAACGCCATCAACCTTGCCCACGTCAAATGCCGCCTTGGCATCAGCCACGCTCTCCAGAATCCTTACAGCATGAGATTGTAGCAAGATTCCGTGCTCTGTCATTTCCAAAACGCCACCACCGCGCACGAACAACGGCCGACCCAGGGACATTTCAAGCCTTTGCATCTGTAGGCTGATCGCTGACTGGGTCCGCCCCACGCGATCAGCTGCTGCGGTAAAGCTTTTCGTCTCGCAGATTGCCAGGAATGTCTTCAGCAAATCGGTATTCATCGGGCCCCATGAGAATCGCTCATGGACCATGTTTACACTACTCGTTGGCTTTTTCACCGAGCCCGACGCAAGCATCACGACGTCAAGTTCAAGGGACTGAAAAGGAAAATACGATGGTTGATCTTGTGATTCATGCCGCCTCAATGGCGGATCGAACGGCGCTCAGATTGATGCAGGCGCAAGCGATGCGCAGGTTGGGTGCAGACTTTTACTCACGCAATGCAATCGACGCCTTCATTTCTGAAATCGGTACCATGGATGATCATCTGATCGAAGATGGCACCTATCTGATCGCCTCGCTAGGGGGCATTCTTGTAGGCTGTGGCGGGTGGTCAACGCGACAGGCGTCCTACAGTAAGTGCAATGCGGTTGAGACTGCTGTGACCTCTCCAAGAGCAACGGTGCGCAGCGTTTATGTCCACCCGACCTGGGCGAGGCGGGGCATCGGCGGCAGGCTGATGCACCGGATCGAAGAGGACATCGCGATCGCGGGGTTTGCCAAGGCGTCACTGACAGCGACCCTCTCCGGTATGCCGCTTTATCAACATCTGGGGTATCAGCCGGGACGACCGGTGACCCTCACACTACCCGGCGGCATAAATTTCGGCGCACTGGAAATGGCTAAGTCCTTGACACTTGCAGTCTCACAACAAGACGCTGCCGCCTGAGGGCCGTCCTTAGCGTTGGTAGTATTGGACGCTCAAGCACTTATGATTTGGCGGCATAAATCAATTCAGAAATTTAAGCTGTCGCCACTTACTCGCGTTCATTTATGTAAATCAAAGCCTCAGAGTTCGCATTACCAGCGATCCATTCCCTGAACTTACGCACTTTTGTATCATTCCATCTGTCACGTGGGCCAATGAGCGAGTATTGTCCGTATGGCTCTGCGCATTTCATATGCGCGAGTGGCAGCACAAGCGTGCCAAGTTCCAATTCTTCCCGGCACAATGCCAAATCTGCCATAACGATACCCGATCCCATGACAGCAGCCTTGGTGGCCATATCCAGATTTGGGAAAGCTTCTCCGCGTGTGGGATCGATCTCCTTGACGCCGAACTTCTGCACCCACGTGGCCCAGTCTTCCTTCCTAGGGTTTTCATGCAGGAGCTTGAACTTACAGATATCCTCTGGGGCAGAAATCGATTTCTCGCCTTCCAAAATACTTGGTGCGCAGGCAGGTGACAGGATTGCCGGGAACAAAGGCAGCGTCACAATATCAGAGGATCTTCCAGGTAAGTTCTCCACAGATATGCCGAGATCGTATTCCGAAGTATCAAAGCCTTTTTCACCGTAGAAATCGGTCGTTAGGCGAACGCGGATTTCGGGGTGCATATCACGAAACAGCTCCAGTCTGGGAAACAACCAGCGTATTGAGAGCGCGGGAGGGCAGATTATCCTCAACTCAGACGCGTCCGCAGAAATGTTCTCACATTTACTGGCCATCGCTCCGAAGGATTGAGTTAGGATAGGTAGTAACTCGCTCCCGGCCAAGGTCAGTTCTACGCCCTTGTGGTTTCGTCGGAACAAATTCACACCCAAGTGCTCTTCCAACAGTTTTACGTGTCGGCTGACCGCACCGCGCGTGACGCAAAGCTCGTCTGCCGCTGCAATAAAGCCGTTGTGCCGAGCTGCAGCCTCGAACGCTCTGAGTGAATTGAGTGGCGGTAATCGCATTTCTTCACTTGGTTTAGTTTTTCTACCCCAAGTTAGGAGAAATCTTGGTTTGAAAGCAAGCGTTGCAACACCCAAAGTACAATCAAGAGCGAAGCTTAACGTTGGAAAAGCGCATGTATTCAGATATCAAGCATACACAGAGGCGGTCAAAGCATCCATTCGGCGAATTGCTTAAGATACGAAAGGTGATCAGGTTTTTTGATTCGAAACTGACAGCATATCGAGTCGAATGGCGGATGGAGGAGGAATTGAACAGATTGGCGGAGACGTCTCCGCACCTGTTAGAAGATATCGGTGTTGCTGAAGAAATCGACGGCGATAGCCAGTAAAGTCGTATGGAGGTTTTGGTCTCCTGCAATTAATACGCAATGCTCAAATTGCTGAAACGTGCATCAATGTCCGGTTTCGGGAAACCGACAAGGGTAAATTTGGTTCATCCAAATGTCTCCTTAGGGCCGCGAGCGTCGCACTCATTACCTACGAAGCCATGGATTCTGCGTCATACCCGTCGTCAGCAACGATCCCCGCTATGTACATCCGAATCTCGATAATCAACGGCGGCTTGTAGATCGAAACGTTGGCGAAACTATCCGTCTTAAGGCCAATCACAGGAAAGCGCTCGCCCTTTCAGGCGGCATCGAAGTCGCAGTCGGCCGTTTGAGTCCATCGCATCCACCCACCAGCCGTCCGCTCCCTCTCTGGTTAACATCAGGAAGCCGAAGCCACTATCGTTGACCACGGTACTGGCCAAACTTCCGGCAACTTCAAGGTTGTTCTCCATGCTAGTTGGCATTGGATCAAGCAGCGTCCCGCCGTTACCGCTGATCAACTGAACCGGACCATTGGCCAAATCGATCCCCTGAAAGGCATGGATATGGCCAGACAGAACAAGGTTCAGTAACTCCGGCATGGTCGCGCTGAATGCCGCACGCTGAGTATCGTCACCATCGATCAGCTCACCAAACGCGTGCATGTTCACCCAAAGTGGGCGATGCGTCAGAAGCCAAGTTTCCTGTTTGATGTTCGCAAACACATCTCTCGCCATGCGCCCGTATATGGGTAGCAACTCGGGGCTACTTTCCGGTGCCGATCCAGCAGATGCATCGAAGGCGATCAAATCTAGGCCGTTGACCGAGGCTACCCAGGGTGCAGTTACAGCTGGGCAATCTGCGGGAAAGGACCGAGGTGCAAAATACCGAAACCAGCCTTTGTCGCCGCGTCCACAGCTTTCGTGATTGCCTCTCAGAAATATGAAAGGGGCAACCGAAAAAAGCTCTTCCGCGGGATCCAACCAGTCCGCTGACCAGGCTTGAAAACTATCGCCGAATGGAGACCCATCGCATTTGTCCGGTTCAGGACATTCCGTTGATCGGTACAGGTAGTCGCCGACGTGGATTATCAGATCCGGCGATCTGGCTGCGATTTCTGCTGCGATCGATTTCAACGGCCAGGCAACTGGATCATTGCAGGCCTGCACCCTGCCGCGCCTAATACGGCATCCGGTGTCACCAATTACGACTATGCGCCGAACGTCTGGATTCAGCGTCGGAAGGATCTTATCCCCAAGCGCTATCTGCTGCGGCGCCACTACGTGATGCTCGCAAACAGTTTCCGGGAAATGCTCCGCTTGTTCGGCGCGTTTGTTCATAGTGACAGAACGACCGTCGACTTGTAGTGCGGGGCAATTCGGCGATCGGGAGATGACGCGTACAATCGTTTCTGTTCTTGGCCCAAGCTGCACCCAATTGTACAGCACTTCAGCTGCAAAGAGCGGAACAGCGAAAGCAAACCACATCCATGCTCCAAAAACGAATGAACCAGTTCTTACTGACAAGCGGGCATCCCTCTTAAATGACAAAACGAATTTACGCTCTGCGACCCGTAAGTCCAGTGGATAGGGAATTCTGCTGAAACGACCGGAAAGAGCGAATTTCAACACTACGACCTAGACCGCAATCTGTGGCTGAGCACCAGTGGTCGCTGATGCCTTGTTTGGGTTGCCGACCTGGCAGACTTCCAACTCAAGCGTATGGTGCGCCTTGCATGAACGTCCGCAATGCGGGCTGCGACCGCAGCACTCAGGACCATTGTTGAGTGGCCGGTTTGGGCCGTTAAGGCAGACGCGATCCGACCTTGGGCACAGGATGCTGCGGTCGCTCCGATGGCCGCGAAGAGCCCTTTCTCCAGGATGCTGCTGTGCGTACGAACGGCGGCAATTTCTTAGTTGATCCGGACGTTTGGTTCACGTCCGTTTTGCGTATTCTTGATCCATTCGGGATGTCCCCGACGACGTGGCCAAGTGGAAGGTTTGCCAGCAGGCTCATCCTTGGCGGAGTAAGTATCGCGCCAAGTTGCCGGTATTTATTCATGCTGTCGTGCGCGTTCCACACCGCCTGCAAGCTTGACGTTTGTCTCATTCCGACACCCAATTGTGATCGAAGGCATTGGAGGGGTCCGTATGAAATGGCGCCGAGTTCTTCCAACGATCCGCTTTGGCACCGAACGCTATCCAGAGAAGGTCGCGCGGCACCTCCGCGTGGTGAACGCGACTGCATTTGCGCTGGTGGCGATTTCTTTGGGATTTGTCGTCGCCCATATGATCAACCCCAATCCCGGCCTGTGGCCGCCATCGCTCGTCCATCTCGGCGCCGCGCTCGGTTTTAGCGCCGTCCCGTTAATGCATCGGTGGGGGCCATCGCTGGGAGCGTCCCTGCTTATCGCGGTCGGCTTGGCCGACATTTCAGGACTATGTCTGATCTTTGGAACCGGATCGGGTTTGCACTTCTGGGCCCTGCTGGTTCCGGCGCTTCTCATTCCGTTCTACGGAAAGATACGCCTCCCAGTTGCAGTCGCGCTGGTCGTGTTGGCCGCTACGGTCACGATCGTTTTGGAGGCCGTGACGCCGGTGAACACAGGGCTGCGGCCACCGCATCAGGTTTTCATTGCGAATTTCATTCCCTCTGTCGTACTGAGCTTTGCGATCCTGTTTTCGATCGTACTCTATGCGATCCGTCAGATTGCGCACGCCGAGGCGGCTGCTGAGCATGAGTTCGAGCGTTCCGAGGCATTGATCGCGAACATCCTACCTGTCAGTGTGGCTGCACGTCTCAAGGAGAGTGGCGGCGAAGTAATTGCCGACCGATACGATCAGGCCTCTGTCCTTTTTGCCGACATGGAGGGGTTCACCGCGCGGGCAAGCGACACGGAGCCGGAGGATCTCGTTCGATTCCTCAACGACGTCTTCAGCGATCTTGACACGCTCGTCGAGAAGCATGGCCTCGAGAAGATCAAAACCACCGGCGATGCTTACATGGTTGTGAGTGGCGTGCCCGAGCCGCGGCCAGACCAAGTTGAGGCACTCTCAGATCTCGCACTGGAGATGCGCGACGCGCTTGCTGACCTCGTTGATCCGAAAGGACGTGCGGTACCGTTTCGCATCGGTATCGCCAGCGGTCCGGTCGTCGCCGGAGTCGTAGGCAGGCAAAAGTTCTTCTACGACGTTTGGGGCGACGCAGTTAACATGGCGGCGCGAATGGAGCAAACCGGCGAGCCTGGTCAAATCCAGGTGACATCGGACGTTCATGAACGCCTCAAGAACCGGTTCATCTTCGTCGAACGCGGTTTGATAGAAGTTCGAGGCAAAGGCATGACACGCACCTGGTTGCTGAACGAGAGGAAGAGTGGATGAAAGGACAGGACGAGCGAACTACTGCAGCATCGGTCTTTGTCTAAAAGACCAAACTGTCATCGTGCCCGTTCTTGGCACGAGGCCAAGTTAGTCCCAAGGGCAACAATGGGCCGTTTGCGTAGTCAGATTCTTGCGGGGTAGGAGCCTTGCGGTACTTGCTCTGAGGTCTGCTGTGAGCCCTATTTCACCAATGCTGCTCATTGCATAGACGTCAGCCTCGGCATCTTGACCACCGAAGATGGGCATTTAGAGCAGCTAAACTGATGATTAGATGCTTACGCCAAACAGCCACCCGACGCCTGCCGTAACAGCCATTGCAAAGACGCCCCATCCGACAACACGCAAAACGGCGGGCAAAATAGGGGCGGCTCCTGCCTTGGCCCCCAACGCTCCGAGGATGGCCAATGCCAGGACAGTGATGGTCAGCACGGTTGGGATGACGGCAGACGCCGGCGCCAGATAAGCGGCAAGGACAGGGATAGCCGCCGCGATGCTAAAGGTTGCGCCTGATGCAAGTGCAGCCTGAAGCGGGTTCGCTACGTGTACCTCTGACAGGCCAAGTTCGTCCCGAACATGGGCGCCTAATGCATCTGCGTCAGTCAACTCACGCGCAACAACCTCAGCTGTTTCTGTGCTCAATCCCCGTTTCTCGTAGATGGCAACAAGCTCTCTGAACTCGTCTTCGGGCATTTCAGCAAGAGCGATCCGTTCGCGCTCGATATCGGCGCGCTCAGTATCGGACTGCGACGAGACGGAGACGTATTCTCCAGCGGCCATGGACAAGGCACCGGCAGCCAGACCGGCGACACCTGCAATCAGGACCGCGCTCGGGCCAGAGCCCGCCGCAGCAACGCCGACAACAAGCGAGGATACCGAGACGATGCCGTCATTGGCCCCCAGAACGGCAGCACGCAACCACCCGTTGCGTGTGACATAGTGAGGGTCGCCAGGATGTGCGCTCGGGTCTGTCAAGGTCTCTTTTCCTGCCCGGTGAAACGATCTTTCACTGCCGATTTTTGAATGGATTTGTTCATCAATGCGGAATCCAAGCTATTCTTGACGCTGATATTCCCGGCCAGTAGTTCTTCCACGAACAGGCTGATAAATTGCGCCCGCCCGTCGGTTGAGGATTTCGCGTAGACGCTGGTAGCTTGCGCGCGGACGGTGCCGGATGCTGTGTTTCGAACTTTCGCAATGGCTTGGTTGTCCAGGCCCTTCAGTATCATCAGAGCCACGTCCTTTTCCGCGTTGGTCAAGTTCCAATCTTCAAAAAATCCTTCGATGACCTTTGCCAGCTGTCCGTGGGCAATTTCTAAACCTGTTTGCATATCCGACATGCGCGAAAGTAACCCGCGTAATTCGATCATGAGAAAAACCACGCCCGCGATCAGCGCAACTGCTGCAACGGATTCAAGCAATAGGTGGGGATAACCGAATTTCCCGTCTTCGAGGAAGTCCTCGATCACATCGCCGATAAAAAAGAGCGCACATAGGGTCTGCAAAAGGATAAGGCCCGCAAGAACCGTTGCGCGCCTTTCCTTTGTTTTTGAAGGCCACAGCCTTGGTCTCATATCACATCGCGTCCTTCAGGGATGGTTTTGCGTCCATTTATCATGGCGCGGACGAGATTGACACCGGACCGCCGGGTATCAAAAGCAACACCAGCAACATGCAGCGCAACCGAGAACAGGAGCCAGTTGAAGACAGCTTCGTGGAGCTCTTCGACCCAATCGATACCGAAAAAGGTGATGGTCGTCATCATGAAGCCGGTCACGCCAATGGCGATGACGCTCAGCCAGATGTTGTAGACCATCAAAGCCCCGAGAGGGTTGTGCGACAGATGCACGCTCCTATCACCGGCCCGCATTGCCTTGATATGGCGCAGCGCGCGGGCGGGACTTGGCGGGAAAGCCGAAAAACGCGCGTGTTTCGGCCCTATATTGGCATGATTTGCCCTCCGATCCTCCCTCCAAGCCCAATCATCAGCACCGCGCTGACCGGGCAAGTGTACAAGCAGGGCCGAATACCTGTTTTGGGAAGCCAGCTAAATGGGCATCTTCTGCGCGCGCATTGGTCTGCAAGGAGCCCATTCTTTCAGTTGATGAAGTTTTCAGCGCCCAGCTCGATTGGCGAATATCGACCTTTCGCAGCGGCCCGTAGCCAGGTCAGCTCTGCGTGTGTGCTGCCCATTTACTCGGCGAGACGATCTGCGCCCGTTGAAAGAAGCCAATTGTTGTGCACCTAGAATTTCGGACCCATTCTCTCGATTGTTTTTTCAATCGCCCGTGAAAACATCTGCGAGGGTTGTCCGCCGATTGCGCGGGACACGGCCTCGGCCTCACGCCTTAGTGAGGTCACGATCTGTTGGCGGAGTCTGTCCGTTATCCTGTGGCACGGTGTGGCCACGGCGAGGGCGCCCTGAGCCAATCCGCTCTGGTCGAAAAAGGGAACCGCGATGCCGTAGACGTCCTCTTCGTTTTCTTCTTCGGATGTCGCATAACCCCGCTGTTGCACAATTGCGATGTTCTCGAGGACTTCTTCTGGATCGGTCATTGTGTAGATCGTCTGGGATTTCAACGGTGCCGACAATGTTCGGTCGCGCAGAGCCTGGGATCCGAATGCCAGCACCGCGACGCCTGATGCAGTGCTGTGCAAAGGCAGGATCTCGCCCGCGATCAGCGACACCCTCGTGCTGCGCGTGCTTTCGCAAATGCCGATTGTCGCAAGCGCCGGCCCCGAAATGATCGACGCGTGCGTGGTTTCGCCGACCTTCTGCATCAGCCGTTCGAGTGCTGGGCGCACGATCGAGGCAATGGGTGCGGTCGCTTCGCGAATCTGCGCCAGCCGCAGAATGCCCGCTCCCAGCGAATATGCACGCGTTCCTTCCTTTTGCTCCAGGAGCCCGGCATCGGTAAGGCTGCTCAACAGGCGATAGACCGAAGCTTTGTTGATCCCCGCGCGCCGGGTCAGTTCGGAAAGGCCCAGTTCGGGTTCTTCCTCGGAGAAAAACTCCAGAAGAGACAAAGCTTTGGCAACCGTGGACGACATCGCGCTTTTCCATTCCGACGAGGTTCCAGTTCAACCCTCAGCCTTAGGTCATTGACGCGGAAAATCGGTCGGTTTAAATTTATAACCACTGGTTATAATAAAGAACCAGCCAAGAAAATCAACATCCCGCGGCTTTGCGGTGACGTGAAAGGAGATTGGCGGTGTCGGAGATTGTCGAACGCAGGCGCGCATTGCTTGGACCGAATGTTTCGACCTTCTACGACGATCCGGTGCATATTGTCCGGGGGGAAGGTGTCTGGTTATGGGACGCGAGTGGCAGGCGGTATCTGGACTGCTACAACAACGTGCCACATGTGGGCCATTGCAACCCGCGCGTGGTCGAAGCGATCTGCAACCAGGCTGGCACGCTGAACACCCATACGCGATATCTGCACGAAGGCATCCTCGACTATACCGAGGCACTTGTTGATACGTTCACCGGCGATCTTCTTACCTCGATCCTGACCTGCTCGGGTTCAGAGGCCAATGACATCGCATTGCGCATGGCCGAGGCTATGACAGGCAAGCGCGGGATCATCGCAACGGACGCGACCTATCATGGAAACACTGCATTGGTCAGCCACCTGTCCAAAAGCAACATCCCTGAAGTAGGGTTTGGACTGGGCCAATATCTGCGCCACGTGGAAGCGCCCGACAGCTATCGGATCGACGATCCTGATGGGCAACGCTTTGCCGCGCATGTGCAGGAACAGATCAACGCGCTCGAAGTATCGGGCATTGGGTTTGCGGCGCTGATCGTCTGCCCGCTTTTCCTGAACGAAGGATTCCCGACCCAAGCTGAAGGCTGGTTGAAACCCGCGGCGGAGGCGGTGCGTAAGGCTGGCGGGCTTTTGATCTGTGACGAGGTGCAATCGGGCTTCGGCCGCTCGGGCAGCCATTTCTGGGCGCACCAGAAACAGGGCGTGGTGCCGGACGTGGTGACGCTGGGCAAACCCATGGGCAATGGTCATCCCGTCGCCGGTCTGGTCACCACGCCCGAGATCATGGCCCGGTTCCGCCATTCGTTTCGTTACTTCAACACGTTCGGAGGCAACCCGGTTTCCTGCGCCGCAGCTATGGCAGTGCTACAGGAACTGCGCGACAGGGACCTGCAGGCCAATGCCGCCAGGATCGGCAGTCTGGCGCATGAACGCCTGACCGCACTGGCTGAAAAATACGAATTCATTGGTGATGTCCGCCAAAGCGGCATGGTCTTTGGCGCAGAGTTTGTGCTTGACCGGGGCGCCAAGACCCCCGCCGGTGACTATGCTGACCGTGTGGTCAACACGATGCGGAGCCGGGGCATTCTGCTGTCAAAGCTGGGGCGGCATAAGAACACGCTGAAGATACGGCCTCCGATGCCCTTTGGCGAAGAGCATCTCGACTTGCTCATCGAAACGCTCTACTCGGTTTTGGCCGAAATTCCGGTCGCCCCGTGATGGACCCAGTCGAGAAAGCGCTGTGCCTTTGGGGCATCGATACCGCGCCTTACGATTTCGTGGCGGGCCGTGAAAACCGTGTCTACCGGGTGCGCACTGACGAGGGCGATTTTGCCTTGCGACTCAAACGTCCTGGCTATCGCAGCGAGGACGAACTCCTCTCAGAACTACAATGGCTGGACGCGATGGACCGGGCCGGGTTGCACGTGCCGCGGCCCCGCCAGTCGCTTTCCGGGAAGCTGTTGGAACAAGTAGAGGGACGTTATGCCGACCTGATCGGCTGGATGCATGGAACGCCCCTTGGCAAAGGCCAAGGCTCGCTCGAGCTTGACGATACCCCGTTGGTGTTTCGGCGGCTGGGGCGGGTTCTGGCACAATTGCACGAAGCTTGTGATGCTTGGGAGTACCCGCCGGGCTTCGCCCGCTGCTCCTGGGATGCGGACGGGTTGTTGGGGGATAACCCGGTCTGGGGGCGTTTCTGGGAGAATCCGACCCTTGATCCCGAAACAGGCGCCTTGCTGGGGCGGTTCCGGGATCGCGCGCGGCAGGCTCTGGAGCGGTGCGCCGATGAGCTCGATTACGGTCTGATCCATGCTGATCCGCTGCGGGAAAACGTGCTTGTCGATGGGGGGGAAATCAAACTTCTCGATTTTGACGACGGCGGGTTCGGCTTTCGCCTCTTCGACATTGCCACCGCGCTTCTGCGCAACATGGATGAACCGGACTACCCCACGCTGAAAGCCGCGCTGCTGGAAGGGTATTGCGAGGTTCGGTCGCTAGATGACAGGCTACTGGATTTGTTCCTTGCCCTGCGGGCGGTCACTTACGTGGGCTGGATAGTTCCGCGCATGGGTGAAGCCGGAGCAGAGGAGAGAAACGCGCGGTTTAGCGCACGCGCGGGTAAGCTCTGCACGTCCTATCTATTGGAAACGCGTCCAGTCTGAAGGCGAAAGACCTGGTCAAACCGAGCATACTCAGAGTGAATGGAACCGGACATTCGCACTGGTGAAGCCCAGGGTCAGCTTTGGGCCGCGAGCGCACGTAGTTTTAGATTGGAGAAGCTGCGCGCTCTGTGATTGGGGGAGAGGAGCCCGGACGTAATTCCTCTTCGAAAGCACCAAACTGAGTCAACTCTCCGCTATCGCTGAAGAGGAGTGCTCGATATGGGCCGCAGGGATTTCCCGCGCCACCATCACTGTCGGAATTGACCGTTTCCTCATTGAACACTTGCATGTCAGTTTTCTCCCGAAATCACTCAAGCCTCAAAGCATTGTATCAACTGTGTCCTGAGTCTAAATCTTTTGCTCCTCGATCAGTGATCTGGTGGGTTAGAAATTTCAGGGTGATAGACGCAATCGGCCAAAGTGCTCCGATTGAGGTCAGATAGGAAGGATACCTCGGCTTGGGCCAATCGCGCCTTCAGACGGCAGTGCGGTGTCAGCGTACAGGCAGCACCACCTGGCGAAAAACACTCGACCAATACCTGGCCAGTTTCGAGAAAAGCCACAACATCGCCAAGCCGTATCTCCTCGGGCGGGCGGGCCAACATAGCACCGCCGCTGCCCCCGCGCCTGGTCTCGAGATAGCCCGCTCCGGAAAGCGCGGAAATCACTTTGGCGAGGTGATTGCGTGACACTTGGAACTCAGCAGCGAGTTCGCCGGTTGTCATGGCACTATCGGGTGCCCCGGCCAAGCGCATCAAAACGCGCAGCCCATAATCAGTGAATGAAGTGAGGCGCAAGGTCGCGATCCCGTTTTGGTATTTGCAATGCGTATTAACCGGGCGTAATCGGCAAATCAAATACCAATTCGATTTCGTCTAGACGAATCGAACCCGAAAGGATCGGACATGAGACAGGTTGCCGTCGTCGCGACACAAAAGGAAATAGGCACTCAGGTCGGGCCTATTCTGATCCGGTGTCACAAGACGTTTCGAGCAGACCATGCGTCAGGGGCACCCTTGGCGGTGCAGGTCGAACAGAGGCTGGACCGATGATAAGACTGGCGAGTGTTTCGGTTCAGGGGCGAGGTGCTACAGATCAATTGCTTTCCGCCGTGGTCGCGCGTTTGCAGGCTGAGGGGATCCGGGTTGGTGGTGCCCTGCGTCGGCAAGAAACACAGGGCGAGACGTCTATTTGCAACAACGATCTGTGGCTTTTGCCTGATGGCCCGATCGCCCGTATCACGCAAGATCTTGGTGTTGGTTCAACAGCCTGCCGGATGGATGCAGGAGCATTGGAAGAGGCGGCGGGGACGGCGACCGCGCGGTTGATCGCGGGCGGGATCGACCTGATCGTGCTGAACAAGTTCGGGGTGAGCGAGGCGGAAGGGCGCGGTTTTCGCGCTCTGATCGTCGAGGCCCAGTCTCGCAACGTGCCGGTATTGATTGGTGTATCTGCTGCGCATCGGGCGGCTTTCGAACGCTTCGCAGGCGACATGGCAACGGAGCTATCACCCAAAGAGAGCGCAATTCTGACCTGGTGCCTGACAGCAGCCAAACCCACTGCGTCACCCGTCGTGGAGGCATGAATGGACGATCCGACAACTCAGGCGCCGACTGTCGCGCTGATCAATCACATCTGGACCCGCTACCATGACACACACCGGCAAGAGTTGCCTGGCCTGATAGCGCTGGCCAGCAAAGTCGAGACGACCCACGCGACCGATCCAAACACACCGCACGGATTGACCGATGCGCTTAAGGTGATGTTCGCAGAACTCGAGGATCACATGCGCGATGAAGAGGAAACCGTCTTCACTGCCTTGCAAACCGGCCACCCGACTTTCGCGGCCAGGGCCGTCCCCGGTTTACGCAAGGCCCATGATGATCACCAGGCTGAGTTGAATCGCATTGCAGCGATCACTCACGGTTTTCGAACTCCCGCACTACGCTTGCCAGAGCTGGCGACGCCTCTATGTCGGGCTCGGCAAGCTGGTCGAGGATCTCGACGAGCACATGTATCTCGAAAACGAGGTGCTTTTCCCGCGCATCGAGTCACGGGCATGAGTTACAAAATCACTTTTTCCTCTTCGCCCGAAGCCAGTCCGTTGATGCGCTATTACAAGTCAGCCCCACACCCGGTGCCAATCTGCATCGCACCAATGGCAGTGAACTTGCCGACCATCTTTTCGCAACCCCATGACATCTCGATAGGCTTGATTGTGGCACAGCCCAACCAGTCCGCAGAAAGGGAGGCCTGAGAAATGACAGCCAATACCGACTCGGGTCATCGCCCGCGCTTGATGGGGCAGCGCCCGGTGGCGTGGTTGTCTGCAGCAATTGTGCAGCCGATCCTGTCGCGGGTTGTGCGGCGTATCGCGGAACGCCACCCGTCGCTCTTTGCCCGGCTCGGCTCGCACCAAACAACTGATTACATCATTGATCCGGTTGAGCTGCCCTTTGCGTTGCATCTTAGACCTGATCCGCATGCGTTGATCTTCCGTGCTGTGCCGCGCGATCTTGCGCCTGTTGCCGGGGCAGCGATCCGTGGCCGTTTCATGCTGTTGCTGGAATTGATGGATTCAGAGGAAGACGGTGACGCAGCCTTCTTCTCGCGCGATCTGCAGGTGACCGGCGATACCGAAGCTGTAGTGCGCCTGCGAAACGCGCTCGACGACGTTGATGGCTCCATTGCCGAAGAAACTGCCGACATGTTCGGCGCACCGGGCCGCGCGATCCTGGCGCGCCTGCGCCGTTCCTACCCCACAACCTGAAAGGATACCGACCAATCATGAGCCTTGCCGAATTGATCTGCCCCGCCGGGACGCCCGCTGCCCTTCGCACCGCCGTCGATGCAGGTGCCGACGCCGTCTATTGCGGCTTCCAGGACGCCACCAACGCCCGCAACTTTCCGGGTCTGAATTTCACGTCGGAAGAACTGGCCGAGTCCGTTGCGTACGCTCATGCAAAGGGCGCCAAGGTTCTGCTGGCTCTCAACACTTATCCGCCAGCGGGCAAGGTCGACCTCTGGCGTCAGGCCGCCGATACCGGTGCGCGGTTTGGCGTCGATGCGTTCATCGTTGCCGATATGGGTGTTGCCGACTACATCGCCAGAACCCATCCTGGCACCCGGTTACATTTGTCAGTGCAGGCCGCAGCCTCCAGCCCAGAGGCCATCCGTTATTATTGCGAGAATTTCGGAGTGAAACGCGTTGTCCTGCCACGTATCCTGACAATCCCTGAGATTCGCCAGATCCGCAAGGAAATCCCCTGCGAGATCGAAACCTTCATCTTTGGCAACCACGGTCTGATGGTAGAAGGACGGTGCAGCCTGACCAACTATCTGACCGGGCAATCGACGAATATGGATGGTGTCTGTTCTCCGGCCTCGGATGTGGAATATGCTCGCCACGAGGACGGGTCGATGTCTTCTCAACTTGCCGGATTCACTATCGACTGTTTCGAACCGAACGAAAAGGCGGGCTATCCCACGATCTGCAAAGGTCGCTATTCCGCGCCGCACCGGCCTGAGGGCTACTACGCCTTTGAGGAGCCCATCAGCCTTAATCTTTCGCGCCTGTTGCCCGAGCTGATTGAGGCGGGCGTTCATGCCTTCAAGATCGAAGGGCGGCAGCGGTCGAAAAGTTATGTGCGCAATGTTGTGAAAGCCTTTCGCGCGGCGGTGGATGACATTCGCGCCGGGCGAGAGGCGAATATCGCCGACCTTGTCGCATTGACCGAAGGGCAGAAACAGACACAGGGCGCCTTTGAGACAAAGAAATGGCGGTGACGAACATGGCAAAACTGACACTGGGTCCGATAGCTTATCATTGGACGGCCGAGCGGCGGCGAGATTTCTACGCCCGCATCGCGGATGAGGCGCCCGTCGATGAGGTGTATCTGGGTGAGGTAATCTGCTCAAAACGCGCCCCTTTCCAGGAGGTTGAACTACCAACAATCATCGAACGGTTGGAGCGCGCGGGCAAACGGGTTGTCTTGTCCTCGCTTTCCGAAGTGATGTTGAAACGCGAGCGAAAGGCGACCGAGGATCTGGCCACGCTGGGAAGTCACGAGATCGAGATCAACAACGCCGCAGGACTATATACGCGCGGAAAACGCCCCCATCGCATCGGCCCCTTCATGAATGCCTATAACGAGGCCACGATCAGATGGATGGCCGACCAAGGCGCGACCCATGTCGCCCTGCCCACCGAGCTACCCGCCCCCGCCATTGCCACAGCGACGCGGGCTGCACGTGATCTGGGACTGGGCGTCGAGGTACAGGTATTCGGTCGCGCCTCGCTGGCCGTCTCGGCCCGATGCTACCATGCTCGCGCACATGGCCGCACCAAGGACAATTGCCAATTTATCTGCGAAGACGATGCCGACGGGATGCCTCTGACCACCAGTGACGATCAACCAATCCTGCGGGTGAACGGTATCCAGACCCAGTCGGAAAGCTATATCGACCTCATGCCGGAAGTGACAAGGCTTGTTGGTGACGGAGTCACCCATTTGCGCCTGATGCCACAGGCGGTGGATATGGTAGCCGTTGCGCAGGTCTACCGTCGCGCATTGGACGGCAGCATCGATCTGTCCGAGGCGGAAGCCGTGCTGTGTCAGATTTGCGGCGGGACTCCGTTCAGCAACGGCTTCTTCTACGGCGAGGCCGGATATCGCCGTATCGCCGTTGCCAATCCGGCGTGATCGCGCAGCGGGAGCAATCCAATTGTGGCACCGTATCGACCAATGTTTCTGGCTGGCGCGACCTGGGCAATCGCCGGTGTCGGCATGGTCGGCTGGGACACAGGGCTTGACCTGACGCTTTCGCCGCTTGGAAACCGGTGGGCTTGGCACGGACATGAGATGGTGTTTGGCTTCGCCGCAGCCATGTTCGCCGGCTATACGCTGACCGCGATGCCAAGCTGGTCCAAAGGTGCTCGTATGTCTCACCGAGCTGTAGTGTTCCTAGTGGCTCTTTGGGTCGTTGCACGGTTGACCGCGGCAGGCGCATTTGGGACCGACCCCGCTCTGGTCGCAGCAGGAACTGGAGCCTTTATGGGCTTTGTTACGCTGACACTCGCGCTCGTGGCTTTGCGATCCCCATCCTCGAAAAGTGTGGGATTTGCGCTGTTTGCGCTGACGATGACCGGCGTGCAGATTGCAGCGCTGCGGGGTGGCAACATGCCGTTCATCCCGGTTATGGGCTTTGCGGTCCTTCTGTCGATCGTGGGCGGCCGTATGGTTGCGGGTTTCACCTGGAACAATTTGAATTGCATCCCGCCTCGCGAGCGACGCTTCAGATTGGCGCGGCTTTGCGGATATCCCTCTGTTATAGCTATCCTCGTGGCGCTCTTGCTGGAAACGCTTGGGGCCACATCCGAATGGGTCTGCGCAAGTCTGGCGGTTGCCGCTGCAGCCGAAACGGCTCGACTGGCGCTCTGGTTGTCCAAAGATACACTCGAAGACGGTTTGTTGCGCATGCTGAATCTGGCTTACTTTTGGTTGCCTTTGGGGTTCTTGCTAGTAGCGCTAAGTAAAGCGAATGTGTGGATGCTACCCGACAGCGCCGCCCTGCATTCGCTTACCGCTGGGGCAATGGCGTGTTCGATCTATGCCGTGGCCTCGCGTGCTGTGGCCCGCCGCGCTGATCGATTGCAACCGGCTATGATCGATCAAGTCGGCTTCGCGCTTTTGTGGATGGCGGCTATTTTGCGGGTATTCGCCGCGACCGATACGATAGGGCACGTCGCCATACCCCTTATCTGGTGCATCGCCTGGGCTTCTTTCATAGTGCGGCATGGCACGGCCCTGTTCCGCCCGACACCCCAACCTGTATTCAGTGGTCCGAAACGGCCTACCGGTCGCAAATCCGATGTCGAATTTCCAATACCTCGACCGTCGGATCATCGCGCAGCGTCATCAACAAGCGCCTCATCCGCGCGACTGGCTGGTCCGTCCGGACCGCAGCGAAAGTGAGGTTACGGTTTGGGTCAACTCTACGCCTTTGAACGTCCGATTTGGCGAAATGTGCTGCATCGCAAAGGTAGGTATGCCGCAAGTACGAGCAGATGCTGCGCCAGCAATTGTAGCGCAAGCAAAAGGCGGCAAAGTCCGCGATTTGCCAATTCGATCTGGTTTGGATTTTGCACTTGCGGCGAATGGCAGCTTCAACGGGCCGCAGCGCGGCATCGCAAACCGTCGGACAATGTCCGAAATGGGCCGGGATGCGGTATGCCAATGGAGCGGGTGCCGTTCCGTGTGCCAAGGGATTTGAGCGGGGCCTTTATGTTGACATATCCGCGACATGCAGGCGGTGCGCACCGAAAGCGAACTGATGCAGGGCGGCTCATGACCGCCCGCTTGACACATATCATGACACTTGCCCGCGGTATCGGTCACATGACCCAACATCACATCGCAGGCGCGAAAACGGAAAGGAAATGACATGACCACCCCGACACTCGACCGCCGCCTCTTTCTTGCTGGCCTCGGTGCCTCCGGCATCACTCTGGCCGCGCCGGCCCTGGCAACCGCCAAGCCGCGGGTAGAGGTCCTTAAGGACCCAAACTGCGGGTGTTGCGGCACCTGGATTGACATCATGCAGCGCGAAGGGTTCGAGATGGAGGTTCAGAACGCCGCCTGGGAGACCTTGTCGCAATACAAGGCCACCAAGGGTGTCCCGGAGGAGGTGGCCTCCTGTCACACCGGCCTGGTTGAAGGCTACGTCATCGAGGGCCATGTGCCGCCAACCGATATCCGTCGTCTCCTGGCTGAACGCCCCGATGCGATCGGTCTGACCGTGCCAGGCATGCCTTACGGCTCACCCGGTATGGGGCCGGAGAGTGAACGCGAGGCCTATTCGGTTTTCCTGATCCGCAAGGATGGCACTACGGACGTGTTCAGTCACTACACTGCGGCCTGATCGGCGGCCTCCAAACTAATGATATCACAGCAGGGATTTTGCCCCCTTTTGGAATTTCGGGGTGTCAGCAGCTAAACCTGTTGTTGCTCAATATTTTCTTGCTTTGGAATCTCCGGTGAAACCATGGAGTATTACCGCCGTGGGTTCATCTTAAGAACTATCGGTGGTCTTGTGCAGTTTGCAGTTGAGAAAGCATAGGGCAGGAAACGTTTCCGCTGTCGCAGTTTGCTGTGAGTTCATTCAGTGCGGCTTCCAGACGTCGAAGTTCGCTTACTTTGTCGCGCACGCTGGAAATATGGAGCTCAGCCATTTCTTTTACGGATTGGCAGTCTTCACCGCCGCCCTCGGACAGATCAAGGAGTGTTTTTGCATCTGCGAGCGGGAACCCCAGATCGCGGCACTTCCTCAGAAAGCGAAGTCTGCCAACGTCATAAGCCGAGTAGAGGCGACGATTGTTGGGAGCCCGCTCGGGTTTTGGGACAATTCCTTCTCGTTCATAGTAGCGGATCGCTTCGATCCCAACGCCGCTTTGCCGGGAGGCCTCTCCAATCGCAATCATGTGAAGCTTTCCTTCTTGATCCTGTAGTGACTACAGAAGTTATACGGTTATGAGTCATAACTGCAACGCAAACCACGGCTGCCATTGGAGGGACGGAGTGCAGAATTATCTTGGCCTCAGTTACATTGGATCGTTGTCGGCCCTGGGTGTGGCAACCTGCTGCGTCTTACCTATGGCTATGATGCTGCTGGGGTTGGGCGGCAGTTGGCTCGCTGTCTTTGGCAAAATTGCAGCGGCAAGTTTCTATGTGCTGACCATTTCTACTGCGTTGGTTGTGGTATCGTGGTTGATATCTCATCGACGTGGGTCGATGGCGCGACTGAAATGGTGGCTTGTCGGAAGCACAGCAATGACGGGCTTGGCATGGGCAATTTTGTTCAACGAAGCCCGGATCAACGATTACCTAATCATGCAGATGTAAGACTATGACAGAACAAACCGTCGTGCAGGAAAGCACATTGACATGTCCAGAATGCGGACACAAAGAAACTGAGAAGATGCCGACTGACGCTTGCCAGTGGTTCTACGAATGCAAGTCGTGCAAGACAGTGTTAAAGCCACTCGAAGGTGACTGCTGCGTATACTGCTCCTACGCCACCGTACCGTGCCCGCCCATTCAACTGGGTGATAGTTGTTGCGGATAGATTGAGCAGTTTTGGCAGCTTCTGCCGCCTTTCGAATCTCGAAAATGCTACGCGACCTAGCAAGGCTTTGTTCGAAGGTCTATTTGTCGGTGTCCGGCTTGGATGAGATGGACGAAGATCGCTTCCGATGGCTGCGGGCGTCAAGCGCACCTCCACTTGCCGGGCCGAGAAAGGGTTGAATCAACATCCGGTCGAGCCAGAGTTCGCGGCGCGTCCGAAACTGCTTGATGCCGACCACCATACCCTTGTGCCCCTTCGCGGGTTGGGCGACGTAGGTTCCCAACAGCCGATCCCACCAGGGTAGATTAAAGCCGAAGTTCGAGTTGGTTTCGCGTGGATCAATGGAATGGTGCACTCGGTGCATGTCCGGGGTGACGATGATCCATCTGAGGAAACGATCTACCGGCCGCGGAAGATCAATGTTGGCGTGATTGAAAAGCGCGGTCGCGTTCAGGATGACCTCGAACAAGAGCACGGCGACAGCGGGGGGACCCAAGGCCACAACGACCGCCAGCTTGATCCCCATCGAGATGAGGATTTCTACCGGGTGGAACCGCAAGCCTGTGGTCGCGTCGAAATCAAGATCGGCGTGATGCATCCGGTGCAGCCGCCAAAGCCCCGGCACGGCGTGGAACATCACGTGCTGAAGATAGATCGCAAGATCGAAAAGCAGCATCGAGACCACGATGGCAACCCAAATCGGCGCATCGATGTTGTTGAAGAGCCCCCATCCGCGCTCCTCGGCAATGGCTGCGAGACCAACCGCGAGGATCGGAAAGGTCAGCCGCAGGATTGCGGTGTCGAGCACAACGAGCGCAAGATTGTTTGTCCATCGTACAACGCGTGGTATTTCCCGTCGCCGTCGGGGTGCTGCAACTTCCCATAGCGCCATGACCGCCAGAATGCCAAGAAAGGCAACAAGGCGGATGGTCGGCTCAGCTGCAAGGATGGTGTCGGACATGGAGCGTGTCTTTCCGGGTTGTCGGTCGCGGCGGGTCTGCCATCATTTCTCAGTGACGATTGTTCCTTTGTAAAAAAATAGCAGATACTCACATGAAATCATCTGAGGGCAGCTTTATCCAGCACCCAACTGCCTACAAACAACTGCTGCTGTTCATTGAGCAGGTTTGACAGATGCTCCCCGGTCTGAGACGCTCCCAACATTCGCAATGGAGGTTCTAACAATGGACCAGCATACTTTCTGATCCCGCCGCGCACTGACCTTGATTGGCAAAATGCGCATTGAAACGCTCCTGCGGAGGACTTTGACAATGGACATACGACGCTAGCCCATCTTGGGCGTTCGCAGTCGAGCATCTGCGCGACTTCAGCTTCCTTTTGTCATGAGGTGCATCATGCCCTTCAAACCACCAAAATCCACCTTCGGGCGGACCCTTCCCGCTTTGGAGGACACACCGAAATCCGCTAAGATAGTGAAGGCCAATGCCAAGCCGCAGCGCGATATGCGTGTGAAGACACCACCGCGTGCGGCCAAACGGATGAACATGCCCGGAAAAGCGGGCAGTCGTTAGAGACTGGTGCGGGGCGTGTTGTGTGCCCCGCGCTTCTAATCCGGATGGTCCAAAGCGCCTCATACACTCCACGCTTCGCCGAACACCGGCACGAACTGTTTTTCAGACATCGTCATTCCTCTATGGAGCGACAATCGACTCGCTTGGTGAAGTGGCTCGCTTTGCGACGGCATTGCTCTCAAGAATTTCGCAAGACCCGGGGCCTCGAAGGTGATCCGTACCAGACATCAGACCAGCGGTAATCGAACCCAGGTATCCAAGCGACAGAATTGTAACCGCCACCCATACCCGCTTCGACCGGGACCGAAGACCGATCAGCATGGCGAGGGCTAGACCCAAACCGATCTCGAAGATCAGGAAGTACTGGCCGTAGTGGCGTGGATCCCAATAGGACACCGGCGAGCGGAAGATCCAATTTGTGAACGGCATCCATTGCGCGCGCGCATCTTCATGGTGCAGCAGGAAGTCAGCCCCGACATGCAAAAGCGCGGAGCTGGCGAATATCATCACGATCAAAGCTACTCTACGTGGCAACAAACCAGGTACGAGCAGACCGACGACGCTCAGAGTGTTGAGTGCGAGATATGCGGGGATCGAGTTCAGCAGAATTTGAAGCGTCGTCCATGGCTGTTCCCAATAACGATAGTGGAACACTTCGCATCCGCTGGCCCCCCGCAACCGCTCAATGACAAACATCGCCCACACGTCAGTATCCGGCACTAGCGCGCCAATCAGGCCTGCCAGCGCGACTGTACGGTTCCCCGGCCTGGCGAAGACAGCAGCCCCGACCAGAAGATGGGTTTGGGTGAACACTATCACCTCCACTACTTGACATCCAGGTTGTCATATTCAATTATGACACCCAAGTTGTCAATTGGAAGCTCGGAGCCTTGTATGACGAAAAGACAAGAAGAGCTTGTCGCGCTGATCAGAGAAATCCGGAACGGGTTCAACCGGCTCAAATCCGTCGCCGAAATTCTGCACAGTGATCTGGAAATCAACCCGTCGATGCGGGCGGTCCTTCAGGCGCTGGTTATCAGGGCACCGCAAACGGTTCCTGAAATCGCCAAGGCAAAAGGTGTTTCGCGTCAACATGTCCAAAAGAACATGAACGCCTTGCTGGAGAAGCGTCTTATCCAAGCGCAAGGTAATCCGGATCACAAGCGGTCGGGACTCTACCTTCCCACACCCGCGGGCAAAAAGCTCTTTGCAGAGATTCAAACCCGGGAAGAAGCACCGATGGCCGAGTTGGCTGAGGCCCTGGCCACGTATGACGTCGCTGCTTCTGTTCACCTGCTGGCCCGCCTCAATGAAACGATCGAAACTATGATGGAGAAGGGAATCTGACATGGCACAGCAATCGAAACGGCACGGGAAGACCTTCGGGATCGCCGTTTTCGCGCTACTGGTCTGGGGTGTCGTTGCCCTTTGGTCCTGGAATGCCTTCGCGGTGGAGCTTCTGAGTCTTCCTGAGATGGCGTATCGCCATGCGATTGCCTTCGGTATTCTCGTCCTTTCGGCTGGTGCATTGCTGGCGATGCCTCTGTGGATTTTTCGGGCAGGCAACACCCAGTGTCTCTGAAGTCGAAGATCGTAGCGCAGTTCGGTCATCCATCGGGCCCGTTTGGTGCTCTGGCCGGCCGGATCATGGCGGCGCGGAAGTCGAACCGCTTTCGAAATGAAATAACCGTCGAGATAATGGACCTTCGCCCTCACAGCCAGGTGCTTGAGATCGGTTGTGGCCCCGGCCTCGCCCTGTCGCGATGCGCCTCTATCGTGACGTCTGGCCGGGTGGTCGGTCTTGATCATTCCGGAGTGATGATCCGTCAGGCCCGAAATCGACTGCGCAGACAGGGCGTCGCAGATCGAGTTGATTTGTTAGAAGGGGGGATCGACCTGCTCACCGCTTGGCCGGAGACATTCGACCGCGTTTACTCGCTGAATGTCATCCAGTTTCAAAGCGACAAATCCGGTTTTTTTCGTGCCCTGTTTGATGCTCTGGCACCGGGCGGGCTCTGTCTGACCACATATCAACCACGGCTTGACGCGGATGGCTCCGCGGCCGCACGCCGCATGATCGCCGGCATTGAGGACGCGCTCCATGCTGTCGGGTACGAGAACGTGAGAGAAATCAAAATCATTGGCGGTGCCGCTCCGGCGACATGTGTCGTTGGCCAAAAAAATGATCCTCACCAAAGCTAACGCGCAACAAGCCAAAGGAAATTGATGTTTAAGGCACGAAACGGAGTTTTGAAGGCGACTTGCGACAGACCTGTCGCGGTTTGGAGAAATATCCGACCCGGCCTCCGCAATTAAACACGGATGGCTGATACAGTTGATTTGATGACGAATACCGCAGATTACACCTCGAAATCGCAACCCAGTTTTGATCCGACGATCAATCCGGTTCCTGCAATTCGACATCCATCCAGTGGTTCACCAATGCCACTTCCGCAAATTCACCGAGATCAGGGTGATCGGCGAAATAATGCAAAACCCGTGCCACTACTTCCTCTTGAACTGGTGTTAAAAGGCTGAACTTGGACTTCCTGAATTCGTGCAGCATTTCCTTTGACGTACCGGGATCCAGCGCCAGAAGAATGCTTTCATTGGCATATTCCGGGCTGTCCGAATTGCGAAGCGTCCAAATCAGATAAGCGGGCAAGTAGTATTGAAATGCCTTTGCGCTGAAAGCTGTAGGGGCAGCGTATCCGTGAATGATCATCTGATCGGTCATCTCCGGCCACCTGACGCCTCCGTAAAATTCAAGGATATCCACATCGTCCATGCAGTCGGGATGTAAAAGTTCATCATCGAGAGGAGTGTCAAGCCCGCCAAATGCAGCGCTGATCAGGGTTATGAGCGCTTTTGTTGTTTTAGAGTCCTTTGACATGGCCAAATTCTAGTATGGTTTACGTCCTGAAATCGAGCGCTTTGGCCGCGAGCCGAATTTGAGTGAGTGCCATGGATTCCAAACATAGTCTTTTTACGGACATCCATCAGGTGTTCCACGATGCCTCTATCTACACACTTAAACTAACTTCACCCGACCCGGACAATGATGACTGGACTCTGTTGCAAAATTTGAAGCTGACCGAACACTCTTGGCGAATGCAACGAAACTAGGCAGTCAACTCAGCGAATTGTTTGAACGGACAGAGTCCGGGCGTAAATTGGCCTTTATGGATCATGTGTGACACTTCGATAACCAGGCTGCCATCGGTGCCTCCAAGGTGAAACTCACCACTTCCGCATGATGGATGGGTTTCAGTCCTCTTTTCTGAGGCGCTCTGCCATCTCAGAAAACCCGCGTAGTTCGGCGTGTTCGAGTGGCGTGGTTCCGTTCCGATCGGCAAGTGATCTGTCAGCACCCGCTGCCAACAACGCATCCAGAACTGCAAGATGATCCGGGCCGCCGTCACCAAGCACA
This sequence comes from Ruegeria meonggei, assembly GCF_042768335.1. Classification (NCBI taxonomy): domain Bacteria; kingdom Pseudomonadati; phylum Pseudomonadota; class Alphaproteobacteria; order Rhodobacterales; family Roseobacteraceae; genus Ruegeria; species Ruegeria meonggei. The sequence goes on from NZ_JAXHBT010000002.1 coordinate 392,173, forward strand.
ACGGCTTCGATAACGGCTGTCCAGTGCAGATTGTTCACATGGTCCAAAGGCGCGCCAGCGGCAATCAGCCGTCTTACAATCTCGACATGACCGAGATGCGCGGCTGCAATAAGAGCCGTTCCTTCATAAGGGCTGGTCGTTAGGCCGGGATCGTTGCCCAACTCGATAGCGAGCGTCATCAGTTCTGGATCATTTGCCACGGCCGCAATCGTGACCACGTCGTAGGCCTGGCCTTCAAGCGCATTCATGTCGGCACCGGCATCAGCGAGTGCACGCAACGCCTCGTCCTCTGAAGCAAAGGCGGCCACATGGGCTGGTGTGCGGCCTCGCGAATCCCGCCCGTTGACGCTTGCCCCTGCCGCAACGAGTTGCCGGATCATTTCTTCGTTGCCGGTGTGAGCGGCTGCGAAGAGACCGTCGTATTGCGCGACCTCATCAACCGAAGGCGGTGTCTGCGCCGTGCCTGCGCTGGCAGTAAGACCTGTTACGAGTGAAAATAGTAAAAGACGAAACATAGCTAATCCTCTTACCTGCATATTGGTCAGGCAAGTGTGATAATAACAGCGGACCTATTCGATGTCCTTTTCCATTCAGGATCGGAATCCTTTCCTACGAACGGATCTCGCAAAGTCATTGGACAGGCGAGCTGAATTGACCGACAATCGCGTCATGGAACCGACAGAAACCACTCCTGTCCACCTGATCCACGTGGACCCAGACGTCAATATGGCGCGGTTCTATGGGATAGAGTTGCAGCCGACGCTGTTTGGGGAAGTTTCCGTGCTTCGTACCTGGGGGAGTATCGGAACAAATGGGCAAGCTATGATGGTGACGTACGACGACGAAGCCCAGGCAGCTGATGCGCTCGATAAACTCGAAAGGCAGAAACGCCGTCGAGGTTATGTGCCGGTCGGTAAGTAATCCAAGGCAGCTATTCCAGTATTGTACTGGGCTTTTGAGTTGGCATCGGGTCTGACTTTCACCTTGCATGGTTCTTGAAAACTTCGGTCGGTACTCTGTTTCCTTGGCAAATCCCGAGCCTATCAGCTCGTGACCGGGCGCTAGGTTCCAGCCGGCTGGCCGGCTTCCAGCCAGAACCCCACGATTTGATCTCCCTGCCTCATTTCAGCACTTCCAGCAATTGGTGAAACTGTTTTGCATAAATGCGCGTTCGAGCGCAGCGAGAGGCAGCGCTTTTATGCACAACCGGTGCTGGAAGTGCCTTAGCCCCTGCGCCGTCTCAGCCGAGCCGGCGCCTGGTCTTTGTGCCATGGTCGCTCCAACCCGCGGTGATCTGCCGATTCCGGTAACGCTCCCTTTTGCGCGCCGGATCAAAGATCCTTTGCCATTCCTTGCTTGTGTCAGGCGGGATTTGGACAAGCCAAACGCCCCCTGACGTCAGGGGTAAGGCGCAGCCTTCCCCCTCGGGCAATCCCATTAGACAGGCCGTGTCCTCGGCTGCGCCTGCGGGCCGCACCACCCCTGTCGAATAACATTGCCTCGCCCCCATCCGCGTTCGCCACGTGGCAGGTTTTAGAGACGACGCCCTTTCAGGGCTTTGCTCAAAACCAGCACCAATCGGGGATCAGCCTCAAAGGGTGCGCCACAAAGGAGACACGAGCTTTGGAAACAGAAACTTCAAATGACATCGAGACCGACACAGACAAGCAAGCCGCAGTGATTGCCGCGCAGAACGACCTGTTCCGTAAAGCGCTCATCGACCCGCTTGCTGCCATCGAGATGCAGAACAAAGGTATTCGGGGCCAGGTTCTTGTAACCCCCGGCGTTTCCGGTGAGGACGTTGAGTTTCAGGCGGCGGCGCTGGCAGCGGTGGCCAATGATACGCAGTTCACCGAGGGCAATGATCCATACGGCGATCACACATTTGGAACGGTGACAGTCAATGACCAGAAGCTGTTCTGGAAGATCGATCTCTATGACGTGAATTTCAAATACGGGTCGGAGCGTCCCTTTGATCCAGAGGTAACGCAACGGGTGCTGACCATCATGTGCCCCAGTGAATACTGATCCCGATCCCAAATCAGAAAGGAGGTGATGACATGAACCCATACACGCTCGCGCGTCAACGTCAGTTGGCATGGAAGAACCTCAAGAAGGGCGGCCTCTCCACCAAGATCGCCCGCGCCTTCTTGAAAACTCACGCAGCCGCCTAAGCGGCTCCGCTCTACCCCGTCAGGGGTAGGGCACCCCTACCACAAAACTTCACTTTGAGCCAAGGACTAGCCCAATGAGCAAACTTGAAACATTCACCGCACCGGAAACCATCGAAACTGTTGCCCTGTGTGATCTGTACCTGTCAGACATCAACCCACGTCAGGATGTAGCCGAGGAAGGCATCGCCCTGCTGGCTGATAGCCTCGTCATGTGCGGCCTGATCCAGAACCTCAGCGGTTTGCGTGATGCAGACGGCAAGATTGCTATCGTCGCAGGTGGTCGTCGTCTGCGGGCTCTGAATATCGCCGTGACCGAGCGGGGTGATCTGGCGCAGGTGCCAGTCAGGATCACCGACAACCCGTTTGTGGCCGAGCAATGGGCCAATGCCGAAAACACCGCTCGCGAAGAACTGGACGTGATTGATGAGGTTCGCGCCTATGGCAAGATGGCAGAGAAATCCCTGTCTGTTGCCAAGATCAGCAATGCATTTGGCGTGACCGAGGGCCATGTGCGCCGCCGCCTTGCGCTGGCCGGACTGCCCGATCCGGTTCTGGACGCGGTGAAAGCCGGGGACATCAGCCAAGGCATTGCCAAGGCAATGACTGTCAGTACTGAGCAAGAAAAGATTCTGGACGTACTGGAGCAGGCCAAGGCTAGCCGGTGGTTCAGCGAGTATGATGTGAAAGCTGCGCTGACGTCGGAAGCGATTGGCAGCGATAACCGCAAAGCCGTTTTTGTCGGTCAGGAGGCTTACGTTGCAGCTGGCGGCACAATCACCACTGATCTGTTCGAGAATGAGGTCCTGTTCAACGAGGGTGAATTTCTCGAAACGCTGTTTGCTGAAAAGCTGGCAGCAGAAGCGGCAAAGCTGCGCGAAGACGAAGGCTGGGAATGGGTTGAGACATGCGACGAGAGTTACATTCCTTATGGGTATACGGACGCGCAAAACTTGCAGCGGCTGGAAAAGACCCGTCTGGTTTACACCGAACAGCAGGCCGAGCGCTTTGACGAACTGGACGCGCTGCTACAGAACGACGCCTTGGACGAAGAGGGACAAGCTGAACTGGCGGCATTGAGAAGCCACACGGTGCCATTCTATTCCAACGAACAGCGCAAGTTTGCGGGTGTTGTCGTCTATGTTGACAGCAACGGCGCGGTTAGCACGTCATCGGCCTACGTTGCTGCTGAACATGTCGCGGCGGCTGTTGAGGCTGGTGTGTTGGCCCCCGTCGAAGTTTCGAAAACTAAACAGGAAGCCAAACCGGCATTCTCGCAGAAGTTCATTGACGACATGGTTGCGATCCGGCTGGCGGCTGTACAAACCGCCATGCTCGACAAGTCTGAGTATGTGCTGAGCCTGTTTGCTTTCTATGCAACCCCGGCCTCCGGTCATACCACCAGCCTGTTTGGGTTTGGCTATGGCGGGGCAGAACGGAACACGCCCGAGATTAATGACCAATTCAATCTTGATCCGCGCCTTGGCGGTGAGCGGGATGAAGCAGCAGAGGAAGCTTATGACAAGTTTCAGGACATGGCCGGTAAAGGCAGTGTCGAAGCCTTCAAAGCGTTCCGCGATCTGGGCAAGAAGACCCGCAATGGTGAAATCACCGCATTCCTCGCGCGGCGCTTCCTGTCCCAACGGTCCGACTTCATGGCGGATATCATGGCAGAGATTGGCGCGGACATGCGCGCGATCTGGACGCCATCTGCACCCAACTGTTTCAAGCGGTTGAAAGGCTGGCAGCTTGACGACCTCTACAAAGACCTTCTGGACCTGCATTTCGATACCGACATGTACCGGGTATTCTCAAAATCGAAAAAGGGCGAAAAAACTGAGGCGATGCACAAGCTGTTCAATGATCCGGAGCATCAGGCGGCACTGGGCGTGACCGAGGCGCAGAACGCCCGCATCGACGCTTGGGTTCCCGCGTGTTTCTGAAACCAACAGGGCAGGGCGCATTGCGCCCTGTCTCCCAGCCGATTGTTGCCTTGGTCGAAAATTGCGTTGAATATCCTTTTTTGAATAGCTTGAATATTCGTTTTGGGATATACATATGGAAAGCAGGAGGATATGCAAATGCCGCTCTATATTCGAGACGACGCCGTTGATGCGCTGGCCGCTCAGGTAGCAAAAGCCACTGGAGCCAAGAACAAAACTGAAGCTGTTCGCGCGGCTTTGCAAGCACAGCTAGAAGCTGCAAAAAAGAAAAAGCCTCTGATTGAACGCCTTCAGGAGCTTCAGGTAAAGGCCGATACAATTGGTGAGGCCAATCCTGCGTTTGACATGAAGAAATACACTGACGATCTGTGGGAGAACGCCTGATGTTCATCGACGCCTCGGCCATCGTTGCGATCCTGAACCGGGAACCCGGATATGAGGAGATTGTAAAGCGCATCGAGGACCAAAAGCGCGGGCGCTATGTTTCGCCCTTGGTCCGGTTCGAAGCAACCGCCGCACTGGCGCGGTCGCGCTCAGGTGTCACGCGCCCGGATTTCAACCAGCACGAGTTGGCCGAACAGATCGTTGAAACCTTCTGCGACGAGATCGAGGCGCGGAACATCGACATAACCCGGGCCATCGGGCAGCGTGCCAATCTGGCCGCGCGCACCTATGGCAAGATGGTCGGGCACAAAGCCGATCTGAACTTCGGGGATTGCTTCGCCTACGCTTGTGCGCAGGCTTACAATTCCCGGCTCATTTACAAGGGCGATGACTTCGCCAAAACGGATATGGCATGATCAAAGAAAGCACACCGGCAACCATCGAAAAAGCCACCCGCCGCGTCTGGAAGTCCGCGCAGATGTTTGTCGGATTTCACAAAGACCAGAGCGGGCAACAGCGGGACCAGGCGAAACTCTGGCCGCCCAAGAATGGCAGTGCGGGCATTCATGACGACCCTGGGACGCAAGAGGCCATCGTTGTCGTGAAGGCCGCCGATCCCAAGTGTGCTCGGGACGTTGAAATCAAACTGCACCCGAACCGGATTGTGGTGCGGCGCGATGCTGAAATGTGGTGGCAGGGTGTTGCCGTGGATGATGAGACTGTCCATGTCCGAATGGCTGATGGCACCACGATCGTCATTGGATATGACGGCTCCGTAAAGCGCCGGTCTGCTGATGATGAAACCCATGTTGAAGCGGATGGGAGTATTTTCAAACTCACCGCACATGCCGAGTCCCACATGACGGGCGATGGCGTAGAACTGACACGTCGCACCGAGGGTCGCATTGCGGCGATCACTGCTGATGGTGTTGTTGATCGGTCGCGCAGAGGTTAGCATAGGTTTAATACCTTCAGACTTTCCTTCGATAAAACTTATGGCCCACTTCGGTGGGTCTTTCTTTTGGCTGATGAACTGGCGTCAATGTCCTAGTGTTGTCCCTTGGCATCTGGGGCTTGCGCCCCACTTGCCAGCGCGACTGGTTGCTTCGCTTTGATAGCCGACATGGCGACCGGAACGACCCAGACTTGTTGCACCTGATCGTCCCAGTGTAGATTGAGTCCGTCTGTTAACCTGACCCGCGCGCAAGTCGGCCTCGCTGCGACCGCGCCACCGGACCCAGCCACACCCGCCACCTTAGCGGCGGGAAATTGAGCGCGCTGAGGCGCGCGGAAAATGCCATAATGATCTTGAACGTGCCGGTAAGTGGCGCGCGCTGTCCGTGCAGCCCATGCTTTGCTTGATTGCCCTGCGCCAGTCCACCGGCACCCACGCCGGGAAAAGGGGCGGGACCCTTTTCCCGGCGTGGAGATTGCCTCCAAGAGCAAATTTGTTCCGGGGGCAATTTGAGAAAATACGGATTTCTAAAATCACCCCCGGTTTCATCTTGGAGAGTATGACAGGATAAGGTAGTTGTGTTACAAATCAAAAATACAACCTAAGGTATACATTGAACAAGCCCGCCGATACCACTGTCTTTTCCGTCCGTTTGCCAGTGGATGCGCTGGAGCGTCTGGAAGCGGCCGTGGACGCGCTCGGTGCGAAAAGCCGCAACCAGATCATCCAGCGACTGATCTATCGGTTGATCGGATATCTCGACCCAGACCCGGCTGTTGTGGATGTCTGGCAAAAGCATCTGCGTCAGGTTCAAGGGGGCTACACCAACCTCAATCAGCTTGCGAAGTCGGCGAAACGAGGCGCTGTCATTTGGGCAGATGACGACCGGCGCGATGTCGAAAACCTGCATCGCGCGATCATCCAGCAGCGCCAGGATCTAAAGGCGTTGATCAAGGCAGCGCGCCGAAACCGGGAACCGGAATCTGCCATTCGCCGGATCCTGCGTGAAGACGATCGGAGCACTGAAGAATGACTGCTCCGTCACTTGATCTTACAGTTGGAGATCTGTTTGAGCTCGCGTTCCGCGAAGCTCAAAAGGGGGTCGATGAGTCCAAGCGCATCAGTCAACAGTTGCAGACTGCCAAGCGCATGAAGTTCATGATCTCGCGCGCATCATCCATCGAAGCGCGGCTTGGTGCCGTGGTTGGAAAGCCTGAAGCGGTTGTGAAACACGTCCGCAAAGGTGGGGTGAAGAGCGCCAGGGAGTTGCGCCGCCAAGTCAATTACCTGACCGTCAGGGCTGAGGGTGTTCTGGACATTCGGGACAATGGTGTGACGCCCCTCGATGCGGATCAGGTGAGCGACTTGATCGAGAGTTGGGCGGATGATTTCAACGGCAAAACAAACTTTGGCTACACCCGTCACATGATCGTTTCTTTTCCCGAAGGGACCTATCCGGACGCTGCGCATCACGCCGGTTTGGAGTTCGCTGATCGGGTGTTTGGTGGCGGCGAGTTCAGCGATACATGGGATTATTTGACGGTGTTCCACAACGACACTGACAACCCTCATGTCCACATCGTTGTGAACAACCGCGGCGTCGAACATCGTCAATGGCTCGCCATGGGTATGACCAGCGAAATGAACATCGACCGCCTGCGGTCAATTCAGGTCGAAGTTGCAGAACAGTTTGGGATCGAGCTGGCCGCCACCACCCGCCTTGAGCGGGGTTTGCGCCATGAAGTTCCCACCGACACATGGCAGGTCCAGGCCGGAATGTCGGTGGTCGAAAGCACCCCTGAAATCGAAGCAAAGGCCCGTGACGCGGCCGCCGATGTGATGGCCCTGTCCATCGCTCGTATGTCGGATCTGTTTGATGAGCGCGCCAACGCCATCAGCGAAAAGATCGAAGAGTTTGCCATCCAACTCATAGAAGGAGACACCCCTGTGGTCTCAAAAATGGAACACCTATTGGATCAAGCCCACCATTTTGATGACTACGGAGAACCAGACGACCCGTCTTATGTCTCTCCGGAGCTGATGAAAGGCTTGCGCCAGCATGTCGATTTGGGAGGTGATCTGGAAACAATTGATCCGGACTTAAGAACCCGTGTCGTCGACCACATCGCCCAGGTTCGGGACAATGAACAAAGCCACCCGCACATCTCAGCCCTGGCCGATATCGCGGATTACAAGGACTTCCAGACCTCCAACGATTATGTCACCGGGCCCAGTCGCTATGCCCAATACATGCAAGATCAACTTGGTGAAGATGTCTTTGTCAAACTTGAGGAGCAAACCACCGACGTCCTGAAATCCATAGAAAGTATGGAAGGTCTCGCACATGAGGTTGAGAACCCGCATCTACGAGCTTCAATGGATGTACGCATCGGTGAGTTGAAAGGTGAAGTTGCTGATCTTCGCCCGTACGACGCGGACTTGCAGGCGTTCACCATCGAGGACAACCGCTACACCAACACCATGAGCGCTGCCGAGCTTGATGCATTGGACCCGACAGAGGCCGAAAAGTGGCTGGCAGTGCGGGAAGAGATTATGGAGACCGCCAACAGTTATGGGCTCAACGGTGACACGTTCCTGGCCCGGTACAACGGTCATGAGAACGTGCCGCTTGGTACAACAATGACATGGCGGAGTGAGGATATTTCAACTGCTGCCGCCCACTTCAGCATTCAAGGTGTTCCGGACAGCTACCAGCGGGCCGAGGCTGTTGTCGGCGAACTGCACCAGGTTGCATCGCGCAGGGTTGCTGAGGTCGTACAGGAAATTGCCCACGTGCGCGAGCAAGCGGCTCACACCCACGAAGATGACGGGCACAGCCTATGACAGAAATGTTGACCGATGGATCAACTGCTTGACCGATTTACCGCCTCTCCTGCACCACTTTCGCTGATGAGGGGTAGATTGTACGGCTCGAAAGCTGCCCGTTCGGATCGAGCACAAGCTAGCGGTAAGCGGCGAGTCCTTGGCTCGTTTCTCGAACGTTCGTTTGTGATAACTGACCTTCGTCGCGCACGGCATGAATTGGAAAGACGCGGACAAATTGTGCTTTCGCCGCAAATGCACCAAGGTCTACTTTCCTTGTTCCACAAAGTCGGTCTGTGATGCTATGAACTCATTTTAGTGCAAAAAGCCGGAGCGAAGCGTCTAATGAAGGAAGGTTTTACGCCACTTATCTTTGGGCTGGTGATGGTCTCGTTTGCAGCGATTTTTTGGCAAATTGACGCAAGACAAAGCCACGAAACCGAATTGTTAGCATCGGAAGTTGAATTGTTCTTGGAAGACCATAGAGCCGAAAGTTCCAGCCACTACACAGTTTACCAGAAAGCTCGACAGCTTCATAACTTAACACAAAGCCCAAATAGAATACTTCTTGTCATACTCTCATTGATAATAGCGGTGCAGTTTTTTTCTGCTTTCGTCAGGAACTCTAAAGGGCAGGTGATTGCTCAAAAATTCACTGAGATGTGGACTTGGCGGCCATAATTCTCACGGCCGCTCCAACTTTCCTTCAAAGCTGACATTGAAGTTGCGCGCAGCATTGCACACTTTGGGCTCATTTGCCTCTTTCGCGGCGCAACGCATGTATGGCCGGTTCGGGAGAAACGACCTTCGCTGCGCCACGCTCGAACTGGTAAGATGCGGACAATTCCGCCATTCAGTTATTGCGCTTCGCTGACGCAGCATTTGTTCGCGGCTGCGGCACATTTTTCGCCGCGTTGAAGCCGATGTCGTCAGTCCGGTCATTGGCGAGCGTAGTTTAGACTGGAATCGAGACCGCACTTTCGCTGCAACCTGGCCCGACAAACAAGACGCGGACAAAGTGTGAATTCGCTGCAGATACGCGAAGGTCTGCATTGCGGTCGGCCACCGGATCAATGGATGATGGCGAGCAGGGGCCGGTTGGCCTGTGATATGCCAGCTAGGCTGTAGGCGTAAAAACTACCAACTGACAAAAAATGCCCACCGAAGAGGCAGGCCTTTGTTTGTCTTTAGTGGTGAAGATCAGGCGTTCGCTTTGAGCGCGTCGCGGATTTCGGCCAGCAGTTCTTCTGCTGTTGGGCCCTTGGGCTCTACTGGTGCTTCTTCTTCGGCTTTGGTGGCGGCTTCTTTGATCTTGTTGACCTGACGTACCAGCATGAACACCACAAATGCGATGATCAGGAAGTTGATGATCGCCATGATGAAGGCACCATAGGCAAAGATCGACCCGCCAGTTTCACGCGCAGCTTCAAGCGACAGTCCTTCGACCACATCACCACCAAGAACGGCGTAGTTATTGGTGAAGTCAACGCCACCCGACACAAGGCCGATGATTGGGTTGATCAGATCGCCGACAAGGGATGTCACGATGGCGGTAAAGGCTGCACCGATGATGATACCAACGGCCATGTCCATGACATTGCCTTTGGCGATGAAATCTTTAAATTCGTTTAGCATAGTGTCCCCACGTGTTGTAATTGGCTGGCGCGTAAGTCTGGTGCCTACTGCGCGAGTGAGCACAGCTAATCCTAAATTAACCAACAGTGCTAAGGGTTTTATTCCAAGGTTTTCCCCTTACGACTTGAGGTCAGCAACGCGGACTAAGCAGACATCTATCCTCAATGAATGTCGTTCTGGTGTGCGGGAACACTTGGTACATCTATCGCCAAGGAACTGACCCATTTGCATTCGTGGCCGTTACGCGCAGCGATGATCCGGTCTTCAACATGACTTGCCTCCCAAACAGCAACGCATTCCAATTCAAGGCACTCGCTCAGAAGCGCTGGCCGTTCCCAGCCATGCTCAGCAAAGTCTGAATGATAAAGCGAAAGAGCTCCGGAAATTTTGTCCTGCTTGAAACGGTAATCTTCTTTCATCACATCACTTCGAGGTTCAACCCGGCCAACTTTCAGCCAAAAACCTCTGCTAATAACGTCACGATAGACCAAGGACTTGAACAATATCGGCAGGTGAATCAAATCTTCGATTGCCGGGCGTTCTGAGAAATATCCTTCAAAAACCGCGACGAAATACTCTTCCCCAAGTTGCCCATATGCCCAACAGTTTTCAGCTATTGGAATCTCAACCAACGCCCCAGCTTGCCAGCGCTGCCGTTTAGTTGCTTGGCCTCTTTGTGCTCGTAGAAAGTTACTCGTGCCCATGCTTTGTGCATCGCACGCTGAGCACCTATTCTCAATGTCAAAGAAGGGCTCAAACCGGTCATCTGACGGTTTCGGTAGGACATCGTGCCGGTTCAGACGGCAGCAAGGTCGGCTGAGCGGACGAAGTGAGCTTGCGCTGCGTCTGCGCCAATGGCTGCATTGCCGCTAGCAGTAATGCTACGCTTGACACGTCTATAGCCCCAGTACGCAGCAACGCGGCAAAGCCATCATCACCACTCTTTTTCAGGGCAGAGACAAAACGGCACACTCACACTCTCTCAATGCGGTGAGGATGTGAGAGTGCCGAACGCCATTGGCCACGATCAGCCTGCATCACCAAAATAGACGAAGCTCATCTTGTTGCCATCAAGATCACGGATATATGCTCCGTAAAAATCAGGCCCATATTGCGGACGCGGCCCCGGCTCCCCCTCATTGGTGCCACCAGCAGAGAGTGCCGCTGCATGGGCCGCTTGCACTTCGGCCTCATTTTCACATAGCAAACCAACCATATTACCATTACCCGGCGTTGCTGCTTCCTTATTAAATGGTGGCGTTACCCAAATCCGCCCGCCGCCACGCAGGCCATAGCAAAACCCATGGGGCATGAATTCCATGACCACCGTTCCACCAACTATGGGTAAGACGGCATCAAAATAAGCCCTTGCCTTTGCTACATCGTTGGAACCGATCATTACATAATTTAGGGACATTGTACGCCTCGTCTAAAATAAAGAACATATAGGGAACACATGGCATCCCATCGGTTATAGCACAACCCCCGATATAACCGGTCTGGATTGGGATCTGTGCCGAAAAAACTATGCTTTCCCACGCCTCTTGATGAGGTAACGGAATTTGTCAGAGCGGTTTGCAGTACGATGCTTTCGAAGTTGAAGTGAGCGACAGCGCTCTAGGTGCGGGTGTTTCAATCACCCAGACACCAGAACTTCTCAGCTACGACGTTCACAGATCGAACTTTACCCGAACACCTTTTTCACAAATTGGGATTTCAGGCTAATTGGACCTATCCCAGGCACCTTGCAATCGATGTCGTGGTCACCGTCGACCAACCGGATTCCTCGGACCTTGGTTCCGACCTTAATGACGGAAGACGTTCCCTTGAGTTTCAGGTCTTTGACAACAGTCACAGTGTCTCCGTCACTTAATGCGTTGCCCACGCTATCAAGCACCTCCGCAGCGTCGTCAGATGACGAACCGGCGACCCATTCATACGCACACTCTGGGCAGATAAGCAGGGCATCCATTTGGTAAGTGTAGGTAGAGGAACATTCGGGGCACGGAGGCAAAGTTTCAGTCATAACACAGCCAATAGCCTGTGAACCAAATGGACGCCAGAAGGAGATAACCCTTCCGTCTTGGGTTTAAGGACAGTCGAAAACAGCAACTTCCTAGAACGGATCCAAGGTTGTCGGACTTTGAGCCCCCGAGCCGCCTTTGCCGAGCAATTTGTTCGATCTCGGATTGAAGAGCTAGAGCTAAGCGCACAACCCGAACCTGCGAGACGATCTGCTTCGAGCATGTAGCCCTAGCCTTCGGACACGGCAGTTAAGTTCATCGTAAGCAGAGCGCCTGATTTTGGCAGATCAACAACAGCAATTGCGGTACGGGCAGGTTTCCTTGCGCCCATTTTGCTAACGTAGGCTGTGTTCATTTCCTCAAAATCTCTCATATCTTTCAAGAAGACATTGATGTGGATAACATGAGAAAGATCAGAGCCGACCGAACTCAACATAATCTCAAAAGAATCAAGGATCTGGAGAGTTTGCGCGGCAGCATTTGGTCCAGCAAGTCGGCCTGTCACAGGATCGACGCCAGCCACCGCTCCGATAGTTATGAAATGGCCGACTTTCGCAATGTGACTGTATGGCCCGATTGGCTTCATGGTATTTGGAGGTGTGGAAAACTGGATTATGCCGGTCATGCCAAGGACTCCTTTGCATTGAATTGATTCAGCCAATTAGGCTTACCCACCCAAACTAAGCTGGCAGGACATCAATGTCGCGGCGATTAAAGAAGCAGGATTACGAAGAGCCCTAGACCATCCCTGTCGTCGGGAGCTTTGGTTATGCAGAAAGTCTCGAACAGCCCTAAGCAGCCACGCGGACTAATTTATAGATTAGCATTTACATACAGGTTAAGCTCTCGCAATCAATGATTGGAAGCGGTGATGGCGGAGGGAGAAGTAACGCGCAGATTGGCCGCCATTGTCGCTGCTGATGTCGCCAGCTACAGCCGGTTAATGGGGGAAGACGAGGAAGCGACGCTTACGGCTATACGTTCTCATCGAACGGAACTAATTGATCCCAAAATAGCTGAATTCAACGGTCGCATTGCAAATACAGCAGGCGATAGCCTCCTCATCGAGTTTCCAAGCGTCATTGCAGCGCTGCGTTGTTCGCAGGATATTCAGCAGCACGTTCTGGAACGCAACGCGGATATTTCCAAAGATCGCCGGATCGAATACCGCATCGGCATCAATATCGGTGACGTTATGGAGCTGGACGGCGATCTCTTTGGCGATGGTATCAATGTTGCGGCGCGAATCGAAGCATTGGCCGACCCGGGGGGAATATGCCTTTCCCGAGCAGCGCGAGATCAAGTGCGGGATCGAATGGAGGTCACGCTCGAAGATTTGGGCGAGGTTGAGGTAAAGAACATTGTGCGTTCAGTTCGGGTTTTCCGCGTGCGGGGCGAAGGAGAAAGTCCGGCCGCATCGGTGAAACAAAAAAGGCAGACACTGACAACGTCCAAAATCATCGCTGTTGCCGCCGCGATGCTGATCGCTGTCGTCGCAAGTACCGGCCTTTGGTGGTGGCAACCATGGGTCGAGAGAGTGGATGCAGCTCGACCAGACCGTTTCGCCCATCCACTGCCTGATCGTCCATCTATCGCGATAATGCCGTTCGAAAATCTCTCTAACGACCCGAAGCAAGAATATATCACGGATGGCTTTACCGAAGATTTGATCACCAATGTCGCTCAATCTAAAGATCTGTTTGTCATCGCCCGCAACTCTACGTTCAGCTACAAGGGGCGCAAGGTGATGATACGCCAGATCGCCGAGGAGCTCGGAGTTCGCTACGTCGCCGTCGGATCGATACGGCGGATCGGCGAGAATATGCGTATTACCGCGCAGTTGATTGATGCAGCTAATGGCGCTCATGTCTGGGCAAAGCGGTACGACGAACCGATGTCCAAACTGTTCGAATTACAGGACGAGTTAAGTCGGGAAATTGCCGGTGCTCTCTTGGCGAGCGTTGGCAAGGCCGATCTTGCCAAGGCATCTAAGAAGCAACCCAAAGACCATTCAGCATATGACTATGTGCTTCGCGCGCGTGCGCAATTTTCATTGGCCAGCCAGGAAACGAATTCGCAAGCTCGCAGGTTCGCAGAGCAAGCCATCGCCATCGATCCTGACTATGCTCCCGCTTACGCCATTCTTGGCGACACGTTCAGTATTGCCTACATACTTCAGTGGGAGGGACCGGACGCCTTGGAACGCGCCTATGTCGCGGCGCTAAAGGCGGTCGAATTGGATCCTCTGTCGTCTGCAGCGCATTCGTTGCTGGGACGGGTTTTCCTACGTCGCCGACAATATGACGATGCTTTAGCGACCCATAAGAGGTCGGTCGCACTTAACCCGAACCGCGCCGTTAGTTATGCCTTCCTCGCGGACACGTTGACATTCATGGGCCAAGCGGACGAGGCTGTCGACTCGATACTCACAGCCATGCGCCTCGATCCGTTTTATCCGGTCCTCTTCGATCTTTACCTCGGTCGGGCCTATTACTTTTCCAAACAGTACGATAAGGCGGCTGCACAGCTCCGGACCTGCGTTGTGCGCGCGCCGAAGTTTCGACCGTGTTACATGTTCTTGGCGCCTACATACGCCGAGCTAGGGGATCAGGTCGAGGCGCAACGCACTGTCGAAACGCTGCTGAAGATTGCGCCTAAATTCTCGATCAGCAAATCGGTGCAGAAGCACCTGCCCTTCGTTCCCTCAGCAATGCAGTTCTATATCGGCGGGCTTCGCAAGGCGGGTGTGCCTGAGTAATTCGGCGTGGCGAAAAAATACGCGAAATGGTGGCATCACCAAAGTGAAGCGAATTTCCGTTTCTGGTGCATTGCTGCCGCAGAGATCAAGCGCAGCATTCGGGGTATTGCCAAGTTGATGACCAGAGCATGAGAGGTATTGGCGAAGACAGGATCAAGCGGTCATTTCTGCGGTGTAATCGTCCCAGAGGTTGAATGCGTCGGAACGAGCGTGGCGGTATGAGTTTGCGGTGAGTTGATATCGGCGGGGGCGGAAGACCAGGTTGATTTGGTCATGCGCAGACAGAAATCTCTGAGCCTGTAGGTGAGACTTGAACCGGCCCATTATCTTTTCTCGTTTGCGGGTCGGTCGGTGCGACACTTCGATAGCGTTATTAAGACCTTTGTGGGCACGATGGTCAGCCTCCGGTGCCAGTATTTTGATCGGCTTGATATAGCTGCGCAATTTGTCGGTGATGACGACCCTGGGTTCGCCAAATTTGGCAACCAGCCCGTTGAAAAAGCGCTTTGCAGCTTTAGCATTCCGTCGCGTTTGCACGAGAATGTCGAGCGCGTCGCCATTTGCGGCGATAGCGCGCCACAACCAGTGTTTCTTGCCACCGATCATGATAACGACTTCGTCCATGTGCCACTTGTCATTCGGCCGTGGACGATCCCGCTTGATGCAATCTGCGAAGTGTTGGCCAAAGCGATTGATCCATAGCCGAACTGCTTCCCGGCTGACGATAACGCCGCGCGCAGCCAACAGATCCTCGACGTCAGCTGTGCTCAACGCAAAGCGATGGTAGGCCCAAACCGCGTAAGCAATGATCTCACGAGGAAAGCGAAAACCCTTCAGGCGTGGCATGATCGTTGGGATGTTCATTCGCGCGACATAGCTGGATCACTCAGCCTGAACAACTTGGCAATACCCTTCCAGGTCGCGGTAAGAGACGCCATAGTGAACGTAGAAATAGACCGCAAACAGGATCACAGATTTCGGGTAGTGTGCACCTTTGAAGTCGATCATTGGGCATTCCTAAACGTTGTCTAAGACCAACCAGCCATTGAATCAAACCGCGCGAAGGCGCAACACGTCGACCAAAGTTTGCGACAGAGCCGCGTCTCGGTGTTCCAAGTGGCTATCTTACGATCTTGCATTGTGGATCAGTTGTCGGATTTGCATGTCCTCGCGCGTCCTTGCACCATGTGAATGAAGCATGGAGGCGAAAATGATATACGCAATCACGATTTATGGGGAGCCGGGCGTGTTCGAAGCGCTGCCCAAAGATCGCCAGGACGAAGTGATGTCTGGCCACGGTGCGCTTCAATCGGCGCTATCAGAGCGCGGGGAGTTCGTGTCAATGAAGCTGATGCCGCCGACTTCTGCCGTGATGGTCGAGCCCGCTCCAACCGAAGGCTCAGCACCATTGATCACCGACGGTCCATTCGCCGAGACCAAGGAGAATTTCCTTGGGTTTTATGCTGCTGAATTCGAAGACCTTGATGAGGCACTGGAATATGCAACAATGATCTCATCCCCTGTTGCAAGGCTTGAGGTGCGACCGGTAGCCTGGGCTGGCGGTGTGATCTCGCCGGAATAGGATATGTCGGACTGGCTCGAGGCCACTTTCACTCTGCACCGACCGCGTGCGCTAGCAGCTCTGACTCGGATGTTTCGGGACATCGATATGGCTGAAGAGGCGTTTGCCGACGCCTGCCTGAAAGCGCTGACAGTCTGGCCAAATGATGGTGCACCTCGTGACCCGTTAGCATGGTTACTGACGACTGCACGAAATTCAGGCCTTGATCAGGTGCGCAAATCACAACGCCGCGCCGCAATCCTGTCGCGTCATATAGAGGAGTTGAAACCGATACCTGCGGAACCCCCGGATCCTGACGAAATGCGCGATGACGTTTTGCGGCTTCTTTTCATCTGCTGCCATCCGGAACTCAACCGGCGGGATCAGATTGCAATTGCGCTGCGCGTGGTCCTGGGGTTGAGCGTAGACGAAATCGCGAGCGGATTTCTCATTAAGCCCAAGACTATGGAACAGCGGATCACCCGTGCCAAAAAGAAGATAGCGAGCAATCCGGTTGCCTTTGAAACACCCAGTCCGGCTGAGCGGGGTGCGCGCTTGGGAGAAGTTTCTCTGATGGTTTACTTGATGTTTAGCGAAGGGTGGTCAACCTCGGCCGGTCCAAAGCAAATAAAGCTTACCTTGTGTGAAGAGGCAATCCGTTTGGCCCGTCTGCTTGCGGCACTGTTTCCGGCGATGGGGGAACAGGCCGCCTTGCTGGCCTTATTGCTGTTTCAACACGCGCGGCGACATGCGCGCATTGATCCAGAAGGCAAGCTTGTCGCGTTGGACGATCAGGATCGCAGTCTTTGGGATCGTGCGACCATCGCCGAGGCGACCGGGCTTTTGCAAAAGGCCCAGCGGATAGGACATCATGGTGTCTATATCATTCAGACTGCAATCGCAGCGACCCATGCCCATGCGGCCTCGGTTGATGACACAGACTGGTCATCGATTGAAAGTCACTACGCTGCCCTTTACGCTTTGCAGCCAACGCCTGTCGTCCGACTTAACCAGATTGCGGTTCAAGCCAAGCTCCATGGCCCGCATTATGCGCTGAAAGCGATGGTACCTCTGGAACAGGATTTGTCTGCGTATCGCTGGTTCCATGCAATGCGCGGCGGGCTTTTGCAAGAAACAGGTGACCACCATGCCGCGATTGCTGCTTTCGAAACGGTGATGACGCTCAGACCAACCGCGCCCGAACGTGTTGCGATTAATGAAAAGATTGAGATCAGCCAAGAAAGTTTGCGCGACGTGTAGGGATTGCTGGATATCGCGCGTCCTTGGATCAGACCCGTATGTGTCGGGCGTAACCAAAGGAGATGCCCATGAGTATTTTAGAAATGACCACCATCGGAAACTCAGGCTGGATCGGACATTCTGGCCCAGATCAGGGCAAAGCCAAAGCGTTTTATCAGGAGGTGCTTGGCTGGACGATCAACGACATGCCCATGCAGGACGGGTCGAGCTATTCTGCTGCTGTTGTAGGCGAAACCGCAATTGGAGGCTTTTCCCCGATGCCAGAGGATAACGGTAGCTGGACGATCTTTTTTACCGTGGCAGACGTGGACGCTAGTGTCGCCAAAGCTGAGGCCAAAGGTGCGGCGATTGTTCAGCCTGCTACCGATATGCCAGGGGTCGGCCGTATGGCCACTCTGACTGATCCGCAAGGGGCTCGGTTCGCATTGATCACTTACGAAAGTATGTCGTCTTAAGCGCGTTCAGAAAGGAGGCATAACATGGAACAGTTTCCGCAGATCGCGCTGGTCGTCACAGCCATTTTTGTTTTGATGAGCATTCCGATGGCGATTGCCGTCGGCGTGCGTCGCACCAAGACTGGGATTTCCTTGCTTCACGGTGAGGATGAAAGCTTGTTGCGGCTGATGCGGGCGCATGGGAACTTCATCGAATACGTGCCGCTTGCGCTGCTGGCCCTAGCAGGAGCTGAAATCGCGGGAACTGCACCCAGGCTGGTCGCTGCCTGCGGTGGCGTGCTGCTGCTTGCCCTCCTCATTCACTATTTCAGCCTCAGCACTTCGGTGAATGGCAAGGGGCGCGCGGTTGGGGCGGCGCTCACGACTATGGCAATGCTGGTGCTTGCGCTTGCGATCCTTTGGCAGTTTTGGATCGGCAACTGATGCCGGTTGATGAAACACTCAACGTCCGCATGCGTGACGCTCTGGCCGCGCATGTGGGCATCTCCGAAAAGCGGATGATGGGCGGCCTGTGCTTCTTTTTGAACGGCAACATGCTTTGTGGTGCGCGCAGACATCAGGATGGCGTGGGTCGGTTCATGTTCAGGGTGGGAAAGGTGAACGAGTCCACGGCATTGCAGGACCCCACGGCCCGCGCTGTGATTCACGGAACCCGAAGACTGGGTGGTTTTGTCCGGGTGGACGAAACAGACTGCGATGGTGCCGCGTTGAAGCGTTGGCTGCACCTGTGCCTTGAACACGCCGCGGCGCTGCCAAGGAAAAGCTGAACGGAGGAATTCATGGCCCAGTTTGATTGTTTTTCGCCTGCGGCGGTTGGCTTCCTGCAAGACCTGAAAGCGAATAATACGAAAGATTGGTTTGCAGCGAACAAAGCGGTCTATGAAACCCACCTGAAAACGCCCAGCAAGCTGTTCGCCGATGACATGGCACTAGCCCTGGGTGATCTCACCGGGCAGGTTCACAGTAGCAAAATCTTTCGGATTTACCGCGATGTTCGGTTCTCCAAGGACAAGACACCCTACAACGCACATCTGCACCTTGCGTTCACGCCGACGGGGCAGGTGGCTCAGCCACCAATGTGGTTCTTTGGGCTCTCTCCCGAAAAGCTGTCCCTCGGTTGCGGGGTTTTTCAGTATGAAAAAGGATCGTTGGACGCATTCCGCGACGCCATGGTGGGACCCTCGGGGGCAGAGTTAATGCAGACCACCACAGAGTTGCGAGAACGGGGTTACAGGATCGGTGAGCCGGAGTTGAAGCGCGTTCCCTCCGGGTTTGACAAAGACCACCCCCTTGAAGAAGCGTTGCGGCGCAAGGGCTTTGCAGTTTGGATGGATACCGAGACCCCAGCCTTTGTCTTAAAGTCGAATCTGACGGAACGAACAACCGCCGAGTTCGCCAAGCTGATGCCGGTGTTTCAACTGCTTTCCCGGATCAAGTGACCCCACTATTGCGAACGCAGCGAATGGCGGCTTTGACAGGCGCACCGCAACGGTTCTGTCGCAATCTTCACCCCTACCTGTCAGTTCGAGTGCATTTCTGGTAGCGCGCCCGATAACATGACAGGAGCAAGCCGTGAAAATTTCATTTAAGGGCGCGCGTTTTCCGAAAGACGTGATCTTGCACGCGGTTTTCTTCTACCTGCGCTACGGTGTTTCATACCGGGACCTGGAAGAAATCTTGGCGGAACGTGGCGTTGATCTGGATCATGCAACGCTAAACCGTTGGGTCAGTCGATATGCAGGTCTCATTGCTGAAACAGCGCGGTATAGAGAGCGTTCCGCAGACCGTTCGTGGCGCATGGATGAAACCTATGTGAAAGTGAAAGGTGAATGGGTTTATCTTTACCGAGCGATCGACAAACACGGCAAGACCCTGGATTTCATGTTGTCCGAGCGCCGGAATAAAGCCGCTGCGACGAGGTTCTTCGCCCGCGCTCTCGAGGTGAACGGATTGCCACGCAAGATCGTCATCGACAAAAGTGGTGCCAATACAGCTGGCATCAAGGCGATCAACAAGATGTTGAAAGGCTTTGGTTGTCCGATCTCGATCGATATGGTCAGGCGGAAATACCTCAACAACATCATTGAATAGGATCACCGTTTCATCAAACGAAGGATAAGACCCATGCTGGGCTTCAAATCTTTCGCTTCAGCCGCATCTGTCCTGGCAGGCATAGAACTGGTCAACATGATCCGCAAAGGTCAATTCACGCCCGGACTCCGACCGTTTCAGCAGTTCGCCCAACTGGCAGGGTAAACCGCCCTCTAATTCCGCTGATGTTCTTTCATGTAAATGTTTGCGAAAGAACCCAGAAGAGACAATTGACACTATTGCTGAGTTTCTCAGGTAAGTTCCATAACCGAATGCCAACAACGCGGGACGAAATCGCCGTTGCCAGGTTGGAATTTCTAAGCGAAGTGTACGTCTATGAACATAGTGCCGATCAACCCCTTAAGTTCGCGAAAATGAATGAAAGTTTTGGCGCGTAGTTGCGTTGCTTGCTTGAAGTCAACACCCGCAGTTTGAACCCACTGAGTCGCAAGAATAGAGGAGGATTTTTGCAGCCCCATCTCGAGTACATCAAAGAATCAAGAAACCAGGAGATAAAAAATGCTGAACAGTATATGCCCGATTCTACCCAGCCGCGATTTCGACGCGACATCCTCATTTTATGATCTACTGAGTTTCAGAGAGGTCGCAAGGTTCGACGCCGAGGGTTACTTGATCCTCGTTCGTGACAACGTTGAGCTTCACTTTTTTAATCACCCTCAGCATGATCCTGAGGTCTCTGAGCATGGTGCTTTTGTCCGTGTCGACGATGCAATGGACCTTTCGGAAAGCTTTGTACTACTGAATCTACGCACTGAGGGCATTCCGCGTTTCGCAAGAGCCGAAAACAAGCCCTGGGGCGTTTGTGAACTGGAAATCGTCGATCCTGATGGGAATTTGCTTCGCATGGGTCATATCGTAGACGAAGAATAATCCTCATTCGACTTGTAGCTTGGAACGCGTTCGGCAAAAAGCTCAAGCCCATCCGTTGCTCAGTGCAAAATGAGTTCACACAAGCCGGCTAAGGGAAATTATGTAAACTTTACTGATTAACATCGCGATTCTTCCAAGAACACAACCTTAGTCAAAAACCCATTCGAGGAAACCGCGTTATCCGGCATCGATCTACTTACGCTCTGCTACTGTCGAATCCATTGCAGATCCGCAATTCAAAAATCCAAGCCGACATCAACAGAGCGGTATGAATGGGTCAACGCTCCGGAGGAAATGTAATCCACTCCGGTCGCAGCGATGGCTGCCACAGTGTCATGACTGACGTTTCCAGAGGCTTCGGTCACCAATTGGCCGTCTGCCATTGCTACAGCCTCTTGCAATTCGTTCGGGGACATATTGTCCAGCAAAACAACGTCCGCCCCTCCGACCTCAAGCACTTCGGCCAATTGGTCCAACTGATCAACTTCGATTTCGATCTTCATCATATGTGAAGCGCGCGTCTTTGCAGTCTCCAGAACCGCACGCACGCCGCCAGCGGCGGCGATGTGGTTGTCCTTGATCAGGATCGCATCTGAGAGCGAAAAGCGGTGGTTGAATCCGCCACCGTGCAGAACGGCTTGTTTCTCGACAATGCGGAGCCCGGGGGTTGTCTTGCGTGTGCAGGTTATACGCGTTTTGGTTCCCCTTGTTTCGGCAACTAACGCTGCGGTTAACGTGGCGATCCCTGCCAGTCGTCCAACAAAGTTCAATGCCACCCGTTCCGCAGAAAGGATCGAGGCCGCGCTGCCCTGGATTTCCATCAGCGCGTCCCCTTTTGCGCAATGCTGACCATCATGAAAATGAGTGATGATATCCAGCTTGGGATCGACCAGACGAAAGGCCAGCTCTGCCACTTGCAAACCCGAGATCACAGCGTCTTCACGGGCGTTCAGCCGAGCGCTGTAAGTCGCCGCAGCAGGGATAACAGTCAGGGTGGTAATGTCTCCGTTGGCCCCCAGATCCTCCATCAGCGCGGATCGGACTAGCGGTTCAAGGATCAAGTCGGGCAGTGCCGGATAACTCATGTGGCGTCCTTTGCGATACGGTCCCTCAGCGCCATTGCCTCGCTCAGTGTCAGAATCGAGCGTTGGCCAGGGCCGGGGGTGGTTTCAGGAAAATCAGATCGGTAATGCGCACCGCGGCTTTCCTCGCGGATCAGTGCTGCCGCGGTTATCAGGGTGGCCGTTGCGGTCATGTTTAGGAAAACTTCTGACTCCGCATGATGGGCCTCAAGCGCTGCGATATCGGAAAGGGCGCTTTCCAACCCGGCCCGCTCGCGTACAACGCCCGCATGTGAGGTCATGGTTCGGCGCAAGGCGGACACGGTCTGTTCATGTGTATTGTTCATACCAAGGACGAAACGAATATCGACCGACGGTGCATACTCCGCAGGTACAACCTCTGCAATACCCCGGGCGCAGGCACGGGCAAAGACCAGAGCCTCAAGGAGTCCGTTTGAGGCCAGACGGTTGGCACCATGCAAGCCGGTGCAGGCAGCCTCACCACAAACCCAAAGCCCGGCCAATGAGCTGCGGCCCATCATATCCGTCACCACTCCGCCCATATGGTAATGCGCCGATGCCGTTATCGGGATGGTCTCGGAAACCGGATTGACGCCGTTGCGGGTGCAGGCGTCGGTTACAGAGGGGAACAAGGTCGCAATTTCGGCACCGATAGCCGCACGTGTATCGAGCGCAGGGCGTAGGCCAGATTGCGCGCGCAGATAGACGGCGCGGGCGACGATGTCGCGAGGAGCCAGTTCACCATCGGGATGAATATCGGCCATGAACCGATGGCCAGTCTTGTCGATCAAGGCTGCTCCTTCCCCGCGCAGCGCTTCGGTTGCCAAAGGCGTCGGATCTTCTCCCACGTCGATCGCTGTGGGATGAAACTGCACGAACTCCGCATCGGCGATACGCGCGCCGGCACGGGCCGCCATCCCGATCCCTTGCCCCCGGATACGCGCAGGGTTGGTGGTCTGCTCATACAGGCCCGATGAGCCACCCGTAGCCAGAACATGCGCACTTCCCCGTAACAAAACCGGCTGCGCATCAGGCGCGTCGATGCTGGCCAGGAAAACTCCGGTGACTTGAGCGCCGTCACTTTCCAATGCAACAGCCTGCGCAGCTTCGACCACCTGAACAGAAGACGTCCGGCGCAATTCCGCAATCAGCGCCCGCATGATTTCAGCCCCGGCCTGATCGCCCTTGACCCGCACCACACGGGCAGCGGAATGGGCGGCCTCGCGCGATTGAACAAAGCTTCCGTCAGCCCTGCGATCAAAGCCGGTGCCAAGATCTGACAGGTCCAGTACATGCTCGCGCGCCGAACGGGTCACAAATTCAGCCACTTCACGCAAAACAGACCCGGACCCAGCCCGCATCGTATCATCCGCATGGGCCTGAGCACTGTCGGTTGGTGCCATCGCAGCGGCCACACCGCCCTGGGCCCAAGCTGAACTGGCACCGGTTCCCAAAGGTTCCGGTGAGATCATGACAACCGGTCGCGGCGCCAGTTTCAACGCCGCATAAACAGCGGCCAAACCTGCACCAATGATGACCACGCGATTTGTGGCTATCTGTTGCATTGGGACGATCAGATACCCAATTGCCGCGACAGGTCTATCATACGCTGTACGGACTGCCGTGCTTTGACTGCAACGTCGGCGTCAACCTCAATCTGACCGGTCATGGTGTCGAGTGCAAAGAGCACCTTTTCCAGGGTAATTTTCTTCATGTACGGGCACATGTTACAGGGTCCGACGAACTCGACCTCGGGCAGTTCATCGGCAATGTTCGATGCCATTGAACATTCGGTGATGAGTAATGCTTTTTCGGGTTTTTCGTCGGTGACGTATTTAATGATTCCGCTGGTTGATCCGGAAAAATCGGATTCCGCCACAACGTCCGGCGGACATTCCGGATGCGCAATTAGGCGTGTCCCGGGGTTCCATCTGCGAAAATCACGCAGATCGCTGGCGCTATATTGTTCGTGAACGATGCAGGACCCTTCCCACCAGACAACATTCTTTTGGGGGACATCGCGCGCAACGTTCTGCGCCAGGTATCGGTCGGGGGTCATGATCACGGTGTGGCTGTCCTGGGCCGCAACGATCTGCGCTGCGTTGGATGACGTACAGCAGATGTCCGACGCCGCTTTGACTTCTGCGGTGGTGTTTACATAAGACACAACCGGAGCCCCGGGATACCGCGTGCGCATTTCCTCGATACCTTCCGCAGTAATCGATTCTGCCAGCGAACACCCCGCCTCCATATCTGGCATCAGCACTGTTTTGGTTGGGCTAAGAATTTTGGACGTCTCGGCCATGAAATGCACGCCACACTGCACGATTACATCTGCCTCGACCTCGGTCGCCCTGATGGCAAGCTGCAGGCTATCCCCGCCAAAATCGGAAATGCCATGGTATATCTCTGGCGTCATGTAGTTGTGACCCAAGATCACTGCATTACGCTCGGCTTTTAGATCAATGATTGCCTTTACATATGGCGCATAGATTGCCCAATCGACGGGCGATACCACACGCGACATCCGATCATAGATATCGGTCATGCTGGCGGCCAGCTCGGGCGATGGGGTCAGATCATACTTTTCGGAGAGGTGAGCGCGCTGCGCGGGGAGGTCGAACACGGGACTGATTTCTGCCTAGCTTACTTGTGGTGCCTTAAGTAACGAACTCGATTTAAATTGAACACCAGTCAATAAAGGAAAATGTGCCAATTTTCGCCGTCGACTTGGAACCAATTGACTTTTTTATCTTGACACTCAAACCACAAGGTCATGGGATGTCCATTCCATCAAAACCTTGCTAAGTTGTTGACGTGGGCCTGTGCCAACTCGGCGCCTCTTACTTCTATCAGAATCCCTGCATGAGCATATCTACGGCGACTGTGATCTGTTCAAACTCGTCTTTGAGATCACTCACTTGAGACTTGAGAATTCCAACAGGCACGGCCGCTAAAAAGTGGGTGGCCATGACGACATGTTCACCATTGATCTCGAATACTGGGTTGAGCCGGGTCGCAGGTTTTGGAGCCTTCGTTTTCGGCAAAAGCGGCACAACAACACGCGTGTTCAAATCACTCAGAAGATCAGTTTGAACATCCAGAAGGAACCCGTCACCAGAAGGGTTGGGATAAACATCGTATTTTGGCATTAGAACTGTCTGAAGCTTTCCAGTGGTAGCCCATGTCGTTCCACATAAGAATTGGAGCTTCTCAGAGCTGCAGCATTTTCACTTTTCCATTGCTCTGCCTTTGCAGCAGCAACGGCTACACGTACGCCGTCTTCGGCCGCGCGCGATAGGTTTACTTTCAGCTCCTTGGCTTCAGAAAGTAAGACACTGTCGAGCGACAGATTAGTTGGTTTTCGTGATTGGGCATTCATTCGAAATAATCTCCGCATGCGCCTAAAATATCAACAAGCATTATGGGCGTCAACTATGCGCATACTGAGCCTACCGGTATGG
The DNA here is from genome assembly GCF_042768335.1 of Ruegeria meonggei. Classification (NCBI taxonomy): domain Bacteria; kingdom Pseudomonadati; phylum Pseudomonadota; class Alphaproteobacteria; order Rhodobacterales; family Roseobacteraceae; genus Ruegeria; species Ruegeria meonggei. The sequence continues at coordinate 417,670 of NZ_JAXHBT010000002.1, forward strand.
AATGTTCTTCAGAGGGGTCTGACTCGTAGCACTTGAACGCCAGAGTCTCCGACTACTTCGGAAGTTCTAACTGAATTGAGGCCAAAGTTTGCGACAGAGCCCTTCGATGTAATTCACAACCCAGAGGTTTCGGATCACTGCCCTCTGATATTGGAATTGCAATCACGCGGCAAGAAAGCTGACATTGGCGCAGCAGCAACGAATTCACACTTCGTCCGCCTTCCAAACCTTGAAGCCGCAAGAGCTGGCTCGATGACCCACCGAAAGCACCAGATGACCGCTTAGAGCCCTGAGCAGCCGTTGATCACATTTCAGCCTTTCGCTCATGCAGCAGGTTGCGAACCGCGCTAACCGGACATCCGTCAGGATGGTAATGCCATCTGGGCTTCAACGATGTTTCTTCCGATGGTATGGACATCACGATAAATTATTCGATCATCGAGATTTTAGCTGTGCGCTTTCTTTCTACTATTTTCACCATTTCAATTTGCGGCGTAGTAGTCGCGGTTCTAGACGCTAGCCTGTCAGATTGGCTTTTGTTGGCAGTGCCTTGCGCAATGACCAGCGCGCTGCTTTTACTCAATAGCCGGTTGCAAAGCGCTGAGGTCAACAAGAACTGGATCGTTATTGATGGATCGAATGTCATGCACTGGAATGATGGCACTCCAAAAATGGAAACTGTTCGAGAGGTGGTTTCAACTCTCACTAACGCAGGTCTGACCCCCGGCGTAGTGTTCGACGCCAATGCTGGATACAAAATTTCGGGACGCTATATGCATGATAAAGCCTTGGGTAGCCTCCTTGGTCTACCCAAAGATCGGGTCATGGTAGCCCCAAAAGGTATGCCCGCAGACCCTATGATATTGCAGTTTGCCAGAGATTATGGGGCAATGATTGTTACAAACGACAGATTTCGTGATTGGGTCGACGATTATGCTGACGTATTGAAATTGAAGGAGCCAGTGCGTGGTGGATACAAAAATGGAAAACTCTGGTTATCGCTTTGACGCTATAGCAATGTCGGGAGAATTTTACCCTCTACAACACACAACTAGTACTTTGAGCCCTTACCTGCCTTTCCCAAGCTACTCGATCTCTGTGCGCGCATGCGTCCGGTAAGCGGACAAGTGTCCCTTTGCGAAATGCAGGGAACGAGCCTATGCGGAGAGGCTGTGTGAAAACTCTGACTGTCCGGCGAAATACGCCGAATACAGCCTCTATGTGCGTTCTCTCGCACTTCTGAGGGAGCTTTTGCACAGGCGACGAAAACGAGCGCGACGAGAGAGCTCATGGGCCGGAGTTTTTACACAGCCTCCGGACAAAGTTGCCCTTTGTTCATTGTCGTGACTAAACTTCCAACATGTTGTTTCGAAAAACCGTTCGGCCAAAAAAGTCAGGACAGAATATGAAAGCACCAGAAAAGATTACTGGAATGAGCCTCAAATGGACTGGACGTCATCACTCCGTATCCGGTGACTTTGTGGAACTATCAACGCATACACTTACTTACGTGACCGATGATACCTGTTTTGCGACATCAGATGGTCAACTTGTTGGCGAAGCCTCCTACGTCTATCGGCGTTTGGACGAGCAGGTCGGTATATGCATCTACAAACCAAACATCTACCAGGGCCGTACAGATGTCGTTCTTAACGCAATTTTCAATTTCCACGAAATGACCGACCGTGCCGTCCTTACTGCAGGCGGCGAGCCATTTGCAGTTGCTGACGGACAAATGGAATGCGTACCGTCGCAACCCAAGCCAAGGATTTGAATCATAGAAGTAAATTTTGCACTAGCGTTCTGCGACTAGCAGGATAATACCATCTTCCTCAACAACCCGGGTGGTGCGCTCCTTGCTGCCGACAGACAATATGCTCAGAACTGTCCCCGGCTCGAAATCGCGCTTTTCTGTCTGGCTGGTGTGAAGCCGTCACCAGAACACATGCAGAAAACTCGGTTGGGTAAACATGGCAATAATGGGCTCAACGTGCCAGCACGAGCACGTCGCACTCGAGGTCCGGTCTGGAGCCCAGAGCGGCCGTTCATCATGCCTCGGTCCTTTGCTCATGCAGCAGGTATCGAACCGCACAATCCGGACGTTCAGCATTCTAAACCAAATGGCCGACTAAGCTTTCATCAGCCTAGGTCTTCGCAGTGGCTGTTCCAATCTCCAAAGCGGTCATCACAGCGGCGACCTGATAGCCTAAATGCAGACCTAGTGGATTCCACGACCAAATGGCTGACTAGAAAACCGCCCTCTTCGTGGCCGCTTTCCGAGCTATGTCATGCAGCCAGAGCATTGGATAGGCGTTCAATCAAAGCTCGCTTGACGACGGAAAACCTCGGAGTTTGCGCAATTTCATCAAGTGTCGTGACCCACAGAGGAACTTCAATTTCGAGACAAATATCCATCGACAGCTGAAGCCGAGGATCCGCGTTTCCAATAAAAGACGGTAGAAACGCTTTGCCCACCCCGGCCGCAGCCATCTGCTGAAGCACCAAAAAGCTATCTGCGCCGTTGGTCATTTCATCCGCACTGACATGTTCTGCTAACCATTTGGCTGGGAGCGAGCGGTTCAACGCCCCATCAAGCCTCATCCATTTTCGATTTGGGGAGCCGTTGTCAAAAACTCCAAATGACAGCGTACCCGCACGTTCCCCGACAAGCCCTTCTTCAAGTTTTATCGAGGGTCGTACGGCGATGTCCGCTGTCAGCCGCGATAGATCATGATGGCTGTTTCCGCTCAATAAAGTCAGCTCCAAGCCGGGGTACATCTGCGATATCTCGTTTAGTATTTGAGGCAATACAAGCTGGCAAAGGCTATCAGTGGACGCAATGCGTACGTGACCTACAGGGGACCGGTTTGCGCCCACAATTGCCCGCTCTACGGACAGCACGGCGTCTTCTACGCTTTCCATCGCCGAAAGAATTGTGCTGGCCTCGGGGAGTGCGGAGTACCCTGACCGGTTTTTTTGAAAAATCACACATCCAAAGCGTTCTTCAAGTGCAGCAACTCTGCGCAGGACCGTTGCATGAGTAACACCCAAGGCCCCAGCGGCTGCGTTCAACGATCCGTATTTTCTAACGGCAAGCGCGTATCGAATATCATCCCAGTTTTGATTGTTCATAAATTAACAAGTGATGACGAATAACAAACAATTACAAGAAAATTCGTTCAAACTAACATTCCGACATATTGATTAGGGAGGCAAACCATGATGAAGAAATTTTCGATCTTTGCGGCAGGACTTATGTCAGTAGCAGTTATTGGCACAGCCATCGCGCATGAAAGCGAAAACCCGGCAGTGAAGGCCCGGACCTCGATAATGCAACTCTATTCTTTCAATCTTGGCACTCTTGGCGGCATGGCCAAGGGAGAGACGGAATATGATGCCGAGGCGGCAACACGGGCCGCGAATAACATCGTCGTTCTGACGCAGATCGATCAATCCGCGATGTGGCCCGCCGGATCCGATAATGTGGCCGACCCGTCCACCCGCGCGTTGCCTGCAATTTGGGAGAACTTCCCGGATGTAGGCGCCAAGGGACAGGCTTTGGCCGACGCCGCTGTTGCGATGCAGGCCGCCGCCGGACAAGATGTCGAGGCGCTTAAGGGGGCGATGGGTGATCTGGGCGGCGCCTGCTCCGCATGTCATAAAGCCTATCGAGCACCGAAAGACTAGAGGAGCGCTAGCTATGCGGCGTTTTTTCATTTTCGCCGCTGTTGTTGCAGTTCTGGTCGGGTTGGCCGGTCTAGTGCTAACCCGACCGCAGAGAGTTGATCGGACCCAACTCGACGGCGTTACCCCTGACCTTGCAAGAGGTGAGACCGTTTTCTACGCAGCAGGATGTGTATCATGCCACTCTGCTCCGGATGCCGAGGGAGAGGAAAAACTTATTCTCGCTGGCGGTCGTAGGTTTGAGACGGATTTTGGCACTTTCATTGCCCCAAACATATCCAGTGATCCGGTTGCTGGTATTGGGTCCTGGTCCGCGCGGGATCTGGCCAATGCCCTGTTTCATGGAACTGGACCCAATGGGCAGCATTATTATCCAGCGTTTCCTTATACATCCTACGCAAACATGACAGCGGAAGATGTCGCATCGCTCCATGCATTCCTCGCCTCCCTGCCAGCGGCGGCGATTGAAAGTAACGCGCATGAGGTTGGCTTCCCTTTCAATTTTCGACGCGGGCTGGGCGGATGGAAGCTATTGTATCTGGAGCCAGGCTGGGTGGTTGAAGGCGACCTGACTGACCAACAGATCCGAGGCCGGTATCTGGTGGAGGCGCTGGGACATTGCGCTGAATGCCATACACCGCGAAACGGATTGGGTGGATTGAAACGTGATCTTTGGCTGACCGGCGCACCAAACCCAAGCGGAAAAGGTCGTATCCCAGGACTGACCGCAGACCAACTTGATTGGTCCGAAGCTGACGTCGCGGAATACCTGAAGTCGGGCTTCACACCGGATTATGACAGCGCCGGCGGTGAAATGGTTGAAGTCATCGAGAATACTTCTCGATTGAGCGATGACGAGCGTTTAGCGATTGCCGCTTATCTCAAGGCCGTTCCTGTGCCGCAGATTGAGTTCCCATCAGAGTAACAGGTGTTTGAGGCTGCGATGCGGATGCCAAGGATGTTTCCCCCTGTTCGCAGGTAGAAAGCCCAGCGGCTCTATTTCCCTTTTCCCAATTGCGAACGACATGAAGTCATCACGGGTTCGCTGCCGACATTCCCTGCGACGTGTTGGAGCTGGCACCTTGAGCCCCTGAGCCGCCATTGATCACACTTCAGCCCTTCGCTCATGCAGCAGGTCGCGATACCGTGCAAACCGGACATTCCCTGTCTGGTTCGTGGATGGCGGTGAAGCGGACATAGCGAGCTTTCGCTGAGACCGCGCCAACGGCCGCTCTTGCGAAATTGAGATGACCAAGACCACTTCCTACCGTTGTTAAAAACGGTCGTTTGCTGTTCAGAAATCATCCACAATCCTAGCGGTAGCCAAACAGTCGGAGATGCCGAGCACCCCAGTTCGCGCTGGCGCTGGTACTAGTTCATATAATCCTACTTCCCACCCCCAGGGATGTACTGGCAAACCGCAACATCACTCGACGTATTGAAGCCACTGGCGAAGAAGAGAATGTCGTGTTCGATGATAAGCCGTCGATCCGGGAGCAGCTGGAAGGTGTACTGAACAAGCCGCGTGAGACGCTGGAGCGAGATGATGGACGTAAGGCGGAACAGGATCGCGGCGAAGGCCATGAGCAGGAACGGGAAATCGACCGAGACAAGGATGGAGGAGAAGGACACAGCCTCTGAATTGCCCCGATGAGGAGCTGGTTCGAATCCTGCCCCAGGTGCTCACAACGAGGGCGCCACACCGGGCGCTCTCGTTTTGTCTTTTTTTACAGAGGGCTTTAGCTGGTCAAACAAATACCAAACTGTCATCAACAATTGGGGCCGTGAGCAAATCGCTCCTTGTCCACTCAACACCATCCGCGAACTCGATGGTTTCAACACCATAGCGATTGTTGGAAACCAGTTGATCCAGAAGTATGATTTGATCGCCGTCGGATAGTGTCAGAACAACATCATTCGGATCAGATTGCAGCCGCTCAACCGTGACATCAGTTGAATTAATATCGGTGAATACAAACTCGTCATTACTCTGATAGGTGTCGTAATCGCTGATCGTGTAAGACCCGTCACCCGAACTGTGGACATAGGTCTCGTCGCGTTCCGTGCCGACAACCGTGCCGGTTGCCTTCATGTCGGAAACCATCTGGTTGCGGAAAGCGGTGTGATCCCAGGTTGTGCCGTCGGCGAATTCGATGGTTTCGATGGAATACCGCAGGTTCTCATCGAGATACCGCACGAGGGTGATGGTTTCACCATTGGTGAAAGACAGCACCGCATTATTGCCAGACCGCGACAGGGTCACGTCAGATGGGTTCAGATCGGTGAACTCCAGGCGATCATTACTCTGATAGGTATCGTAATCGCTGATCGTGTAAGACCCGTCACCCGAGTTGTGGGTGTAAGTCTCATTGTGTTCCGTGCCGACAACCGTGCCGGTTGCTTTCATGTCGGAAACCATCTGGTTGCGGAAAGCGGCGTGATCCCAGGTTGTGCCGTCGGCGAATTCGATGGTTTCGAAGGAATGCCGCAGGTTCTCATCAAGATACCGCACGAGGGTGATGGTTTCACCATTTGCGAAAGACAGCACCGCATTATTGCCGGACCGCGACAGGGTCACGTCAGATGGGTTCAGATCGGTGAACTCCAGCCGATCATTACTCTGATAGGTATCGTAATCGCTGATCGTGTAAGACCCGTCACCCGAACTGTGAGTGTAGATCTCATTGCGTTCCGTGCCGACAACCGTGCCGGTTGCCTTCATGTCGGAAACCATTTGGTTGCGGAAAGCGGCGTGATCCCAGGTCGTGCCGTCGGCGAATTCGATGGTCTCGATGGAATACCGCAGGTTCTCATCGAGATACCGCACGAGGGTGATGGTTTCACCATTGGTGAAAGACAGCACTGCATTATTGCCAGACCGCGACAGGGTCACGTCAGATGGGTTCAGATCGGTGAACTCCAGGCGATCATTACTCTGATAGGTGTCGTAATCGCTGATCGTGTAGGAGCCGTCACCCGAACTGTGAGTGTAGATCTCATTGCGTTCCGTGCCGACAACCGTGCCGGTTGCCTTCATGTCGGAAACCATTTGGTTGCGGAAAGCGGCGTGATCCCAGGTCGTGCCGTCGGCGAATTCGATGGTCTCGATGGAATACCGCAGGTTCTCATCGAGATACCGCACGAGGGTGATGGTTTCACCATTGGTGAAAGACAGCACCGCATTATTGCCAGACCGCGACAGGGTCACGTCAGATGGGTTCAGATCGGTGAACTCCAGGCGATCATTACTCTGATAGGTATCGTAATCGCTGATCGTGTAGGAGCCGTCACCCGAACTGTGGACATAGGTCTCGTCGCGTTCCGTGCCGACAACCGTGCCGGTTGCCTTCATGTCGGAAACCATTTGGTTGCGGAAAGCGGCGTGATCCCAGGTCGTGCCGTCGGCGAATTCGATGGTCTCGATGGAATACCGCAGGTTCTCATCGAGATACCGCACGAGGGTGATGGTTTCACCATTTGCGAAAGACAGCACCGCATTATTGCCGGACCGCGACAGGGTCACGTCAGATGGGTTCAGATCGGTGAAGACCAGGCGATCATTGCCCTGATTGGAATCATAGTCGGTGATCGTGTAAGATCCGTCTCCGGCTGTGTGATAAAACACATCAGCACCTGACGTACCCACCTGATCGCCAATAGGAGCTGAAATTGCGTTCACTGTAATTGTAACGGTTGCGGTATCTGAACCGCCGTACCCGTCAGACACCGTGTAAACCAGTGTTTCTTGCCCATTAAATCCGATGTCTGGTGTGTAGCGAATATGTCCGTTTTCTATGATTGCCGTGCCATTCGAAACGCCGTCGATGGAACTTATTACTAGGTTATCACCGTCGCCATCATCGTCGTTGGACAAGACATCCAGCAGAATCGTGCTGTTTTGCGATAATACCGCGATGTCATCTGTGGCAATGGGATCAATATTAGACGCCAGCCTGTCGGCGTCCGCTTTATTCAGAATGCCTTGGGCGTTCAGCACAGCTCCATCGGCAAACTCGATGCTCTCCAGTCCCCAAAAATTGCCCGTAAAGTGATCCGTTACGGTGATGGTCTCACCATTGTTCAACGTGATCACCAGGTCTTGTCCCACATTCTGCGAAAACGTCACATCCGCCGCATTAACATCTGTGAAGATCAGCTTGTCGTTCTCTGTGCCAAAGGCGCTGGAGTCACTGATCGAGTAAGATCCGTCTCCCAGGCTGTGTGCGTAGTTCTCAGCAAATGCGGACCCCATGACCACGCCAGAGGCCTTCTGATCCGATACGGACTTGTCCCGGATCGCCTGCCCATCCAGTACTGCTCCATCGGCAAACTCGATGCTCTCCAGTCCCCAAAAACTGCCCGTATAGTGATCTGTTACGGTGATGGTCTCACCATTGCTGAGCGTGATCACCAGATCCTGTCCTGCATTCTGCGAAAACGTCACATCCGCCGCATTAACATCTGTGAAGATCAGCTTATCGTTCTCTGTGCCAAAGGCGCTGGAGTCACTGATCGAGTAAGATCCGTCTCCCAGGCTGTGTGCGTAGTTCTCAGCAAATGCGGACCCCATGACCACGCCAGAGGCTTTCTGATCCGCAACGGTTTTGTCTCGGATAGCCTGCGTATCGAATATCGTGCCATCGGCAAATTCGATCAGTTCCAGATCCCAGAAACCGTCTCTGAAATGACCTGTTACGGTGATGGTCTCACCATTGCTGAGCGTGATCACCAGATCCTGTCCTGCATTCTGCGAAAACGTCACATCCGCCGCATTAACATCTGTGAAGATCAGCTTATCGTTCTCTGTGCCAAAGGCGCTGGAGTCACTGATCGAGTAAGATCCGTCTCCCAGGCTGTGTGCGTAGTTCTCAGCAAATGCGGACCCCATGACCACGCCAGAGGCTTTCTGATCCGCAACGGTTTTGTCTCGGATAGCCTGCGTATCGAATATCGTGCCATCGGCAAATTCGATCAGTTCCAGATCCCAGAAACCGTCTCTGAAATGACCTGTTACGGTGATGGTCTCACCATTGCTGAGCGTGATCACCAGATCCTGCCCCGGACTCTGCGAAAACGTCACATCCGCCGCACTAACATCTGTGAAGATCAGCTTATCGTTCTCTGTGCCATAGGCGCTGGAGTCGCTGATCGAGTAAGATCCGTCTCCCAGGCTGTGTACGTAGTTTTCAACAAATGCTGACCCCAAGACCACGCCAGAGGCTTTCTGATCCGAAACGGTTTTGTCGCGAATAGCCTGCGCATCGAATATCGTGCCATCTGCAAACTCGATCAGTTCCAGATCCCAGAACCCGTCCTTGAAATGATCTGTTACGGTGATGGTCTCACCATTGCTCAACGTGATCACCAGATCCTGCCCCGGACTCTGCGAAAACGTCACATCCGCCGCACTAACGTCCGTGAGGATCAGCTTGTCGTTCTCCGAACCATAGGCGCTGGAGTCATTGATCGTATCGTTTCCGTCCCCGAGTCTGTACACATATGTGTCAGCAAACGAGCTTCCTTCCAACACATCATCGCCAGTGCCGCCCATGAAAACCTTCGAGCCACCTGTGCTTTGAAGTGTGTCGTCCCCTGCCCCACCGACAACAATTGCGTCTCCGTCGACGGACAAGGTGTCGGAAGTATTTGATCCCACTTCCAAAACTACGCCAAAAACGGCCTCAAGTTGTACTTCCGTGACCGGCAGCGATGAATCGGCAAGCGCGGCTGGGAGGTAGCCAAACTCCGCCTGATAGGGCTTCAGGTTCTCCAAGGCGTTTTGGATCGCTTCAGCACCCTGGTCTACGTATTGCGCGACGAATTCGACAGCAAATTTTGCTCCGTCACCGAAGAACACATCGTTGAGCACGTCGTACCCAATATGTTCAAAAGGAGCTAAGTAGCCCAAGTCCGCATCTTCGCCTTCAGTCAGAATGATGCTTTGTACAGACTGTGCGAGGAAACGGGTTTCAAAATAGCTTCTGATCGCATCAAACTGCTCCGAAAAAATCGGTATCAGATCAGGGTCCGGAACTCCGACTATTATCTTGTCATGGGCTACTGAGTTTTCGGCCCGGGTATAATCCTGCCCCATCAGCTTTTGGATCACAGCAAATTTCTCGGCGCTCAAATCGGGGACATACTGGTCATCAAGATCTTGAACGTCACGGTTTGAGTCGAGCACGATTGGATTGCTAGGTCCCCCGGTGATCCGACCGCCAACAACTGATGGCCCACTATCAAGAATATCTACGTTTCCATCGCCACCATCGTTGATAATTCGCGGAGGAACAGGGAGGAAGGAAATGCCCCCTTCCTGTGGTGTACCGTCCAGAAGGAGGGTATTTATCAACGTAAACGCTGGCATATATGCCGAGCTTGGACGCACCACGTCATTCTGTTCAGCTATGCTGTTTACATCGTCAAAATCGAATTGCTGGTCGCCGATGACGTCAAAGATATAGAAGTCAGGGTTAGGAGCACCGGACAACGGGTCAAATCCTGGAGCGAGCTTCTTGTCCTCGTCATACAGATAGGTGATTTGCACAAAGCCAGCCTCGGACAACCACTTGGTATCTTCTACGCCCGCCCAGCTCACCAGAAAATCCTCAAACGCCGATTGAAACGTGTCCATTCCTTGGCTGCGAGCCACTTCAATCAAACCCTTCGCTTCCGCCTTCAACTCGGGGTCCTGGGTAAATGCGGCAGGTGTAAGTGCCATCTCGCCGAATCCGGGCAACCAGGGCAGCAGAAAGACCTCAGCGTCGAACACGAAATCCTCAGGTAGTTCAAACACCGTCTCCGCCTGGTCCAGTCGAAACAAGACTTCAGCAGCCTCGGACGTCGACCCGTCGGTATGAGTGACAGTCGATGTCGCGACAACCTCATTGGTACTTACAAAATGGCCAGCTGTTTGCGATGCCAGAGAGATTGATGCAATTCCAGCGTCCGTGAGGCTTTGCAGTTCACTTGCATCAGAAACCCCGTCCTGATTCAAATCCTGCCAAACTTGCAAATCGGCGAACTGCGCGTCCTGGCTATCTATCAGGCCATCGCCATTACTATCTAGTTCAGCAAGTTCTTCGAATGCAGTTGCTGTCGGCGACCCAAAAAGCTCGCCTATTCCGTCAACTTCACCGTTTCCGTTTCGATCCAGGACCAGCAGCCCATCATCCGGCGCCACCCAACCCGTTGTTTCGGCAAACCCATCATCGTCCAGATCAAATTGCGCTTCGGAATTCTCTAATCTTGTCAGCTCGACACCGTCGCCGTCTAGATCCAGAACCAATGGATCGTTAATTGGATCGCTGAAGTATTGGATCAATTCTTCCCAACCATTGAAATAGTCCCAAGCAAAGCCGACAGCAATTCCTACGACCACAGCTGCAACAATCGCCGGGAAGGCTGCGGCGGCTGCCGTGGCACCAACTACACCGGCAATCGCGGTTACAGCTGTGTAGGCGGCATAAGATGCGACAGCAGAAACGGTTACAGCGAAAGCCGCCTTTCCAAGTACATCAACTGCGGCATCTGTATCTCCATTGGCATAGTGCTGCTGAGCTTGAACAGCCGCGATACCAAGTTCGGCGACGTCTGCGATTGTCCCCCCAAAGACCAGTGCTTTACTCCAAGGGGTGCTGTTAAGCGTTCGGCCTAGGTCTTCATTCAGGGTTTTCAGCGTCTCAACGATATTGTTCGTCGCAGCCTTGAAACCATCAAGTGTGGTAGCATTCGCGGCTCGACCAATTGCTTCGTTGAGCTTGTCGGAAAAAGCGTTGATATTCCTGGCAATATTATCCGCGTCAATAACTGCGGTTCCGTCTGGAGAAACCCTTATGTTCACTTCCGAGATCGCGTCCTTAACAGTGGTCACCGCATTGGAAACGTCAATTTTTGGGCTGCCATCTGAATTTGCGCCCGGCGTCTTGTCCAAGTCGCGGATACTCTTGTCCAGATCTGCGTCCGCAGCTGTTATAGACTTTGGTGAACCCGCATAAGGATTCTTGGTTGTAAACTCACCGGTTGCGTCATTGGCTATTTCAACACCAAGGTGGTTCCGGACTGCCTCCGCGCCAACTTTTATCGTATTATCTGCATTTATCGCTTTGTAAGCCCCATTGCTCGCGTCGCCAGCGACGCCTTTTTGGTAGGCTTCTGTTCCAATTATTTTTTCTGGGGAATGATTGTTGACATTGTTAGCCGATACATCCGCCGACGTGACATCTGACCCCAAGTCCTTGATTGCCTCTGAGTCACGCGGGTCGAGATATGTGCTTTCGCCACCTGTCAGAGCTTTGCCTTCATCCGAGTAGTCTAGCGCAGATCTGAAATAGCTGTGTACACCCTGAAACATCTGACCTTTCTGGGCGTCGCTCAATGGGTTTCCGGCAGCGTCGACAGCAGTATCGATGGCACCTAAAGCATTTCGAACTGCGGCATTTAAACCGGGATGCGATCCCTTATGCATGAAACCATCGTTTGCCGTGGCGCCTTCGGCCGTCGTGGCTGCAGGTAACTTGTTATAGATCGCTTCTTGATTGAACTGACCGTTTGTCCACTTCTCGATCCGGTCTTCAAATTCGTTGTAAACGCCAGTCGGAATGATGTGATGTATTTGCACAGAAGATGTCATCGGTCAGTAGCCCCGTCAGTAAGTTCTTGATGCTATTTTTGAAAATATTGAGATATCAGCGCTCTTCGGCGCGCCAGGATTTGTAACCCTTGATCTTTTGTGCTTTGAACTCAGCGTGCATTTCGTTGGACATTAAGAGCGGCAAGTAGAAGTATCGGTTTTGTCGCCAAAGATGATGCCCTTGGATCGCTTCCTTTTTTAATACTAGATCATGAGATGTCATTGGCTCCATAACCATTCGGTCACGCGAAATTACGCCAGAGAACTGCTTTTCCATTCGCACACTGGACAATTCTTCGTTGACTGCATCGAGGTACATGGTCACATTCATGATGAAGTACGGGGCATCGGGTTTCGACCCATCCTTATACACGGCCTCGATCGGGATAATCTGATGCACGCCCGGATCGAAATCCTCGAGGATCTGTCGCACCCTGTCCGTGATGATGCGCACCCCGTTTTTGGCCGAAAAAATGTCCGGCAGTTTTTCGGCTTTCTTGGAAAACAACACCTGTTCTGGCGCCTCGCCTGGTTCTAAACGACGATTGCCGTGATGAAAGATGGTCGGAACGTCGTCTGCAATTTCACCTGATTGGAATTTCTTGCTCCATCCTGGCAAATCGAAGCCTTGTAGATAAGGTGCGGTAAAAGGATATTCGCAAACGTAAGCCATATGTTACCTCTTGCATCTCGTGTTGTTTGGCATGTGCTTCCGAAGCGCTAATTCGAAAAGCAAGCGCATTGGTGCAAATCGCACGTTTCCGCAGATAGAAAGATCAAAACCATCTCGCCCAATAATTTTGGTAAGTTCTCTTTCTTCATTGGGCTATCGCAGTACCCCAAAATACACACTCAGGTTGTTCGGATTGTTGCTTCTTCTATGCATCCCTGCATCGATCTTTAAAGGTGGCATCCCCTTAAGGATTAAGACACGTTCAAATCCGCGTGTGAGTTGCGCATTGCACATGCTGTACAGCAAAAAGGATTCTGAAATTGTCTTTGCTTCACTGCGTCCTCGATAAGGTCTCTTATTTTTCGGCACTATGCGTGTAGATCCAAGTGAATTTCAACCAGAATTTGCATTTAAGTGGGCGCGAGCGTTAATTTTTGCAGAGGACACGCCGAGCCAGAAAATCCCGTACGCGCCATCCCGAATCAAGCATAACTTGCGCGTCAAAAACGGTCGTTTTTGTCACTGGCGGGGATACGCCTGCAAGCATTGAAAAATCTTGTGCCCTAAACCCTTGGCGAAACTCGGTTTGATTTTGACACCTTTTTGGCCGCAGTCCGAGGAGCCGACATTGATGCAAAATGCGGCATCGGTTGAAATGGGCTCTCTGCCGTTATTCTCTGCGGGGCCCTTCGACTGGCGGTCAGAGCCCTAACCGGCCATTGCCGGGTGATCTGGTAGCTGCGGGTGCATTAGGCCGCTCGCAGCCCTTTGCCGACCTTGAACCCTAGCGAACATGTACGTGCGACTCTTGAGCTTGAGCAGCTAGTTGAAGGAGGCGGTTAGAATTGTTCGAGCTGAGCCAAAGACGGAAGCAGGGCGCGGTCAATGCGGATCCCGCCCTGCGCTTTGTTAACAAGACGTAAACTAAAGTGTTCGTCGCGCGTTCAATTGAGTTTTTCTATACCTACAATCGTCGGCTTCAACGGACGGGCACCATTAAATCGCCAAAAGTACTCGTGTCCCCGACAGCGTGTGCTGCGCAAACCTTTCACATTTTTTCCCTCAATATGAACTGGTAATGAACTGCGCGTTCTACATGAGTTCAAGCAACCTGGTCTTTAGTTGCTGCGTTGAGTTCGCGATTGGTAACGCAAATGAAGTTAATACGATTTTTGGAGAAACATTTCTCCGCAGTTTTGTTTTGTTTTTCGATTTTGAGCGGGGCGTATGTCTACGGGATTGCCAGCTACAAGTATGAATGGTTTCCCGTTCCGGTTCTGCAACAAGCCAAAGCCGGGTTTGACGCTTGGCAAAAACTTGAAGCCAAAGAAGTCATCTACGGAAAGGTGGAAGATGTAACGGTTCCAAAGGAAGATCTGACAACCTGGCTTGTCGAACCCAGGAACTATGACGATTTGTTGTTGATTACAGGCGGCTTTGAGGAACAGCCCGAACTCTGCCCCGAGCTTGGCTGCATCGCCTGGATAATGGATCGCGAAGGGAATGTATTTCACACTTGGAGTGTGTCGAGAGCGGACCTCTTTGATGGGCAGGAATTTGAAGGCTTCAGTGGACAGCCCGGAAGAGACAATGTGAATGTGTTAAGTGTTGATCTAGACGGCAACGGTGACCTTGTTGTCACGTTTCAAGCCAAAAACATGTTCCCTTATCATATCGGTTCGATGCGAATTGATCGGGAGAGCAATATTCTTTGGTCCTTTATAAATCACGCACATCACTGGCCTCATATTGCGGAGAACGGTGAGGCCCTTTTGCCCTGGGCACAGCTTGAGCAGTCTCCGAAGAAACATATTGGTCCAACCCGGATCGATACCAATTGCTCAGAATATGGAGCGGTTTACGAGGAAGGATTCCAAATCTACAATCCGGCCGGAGAGCGAATACGTGCAGTGCGGTTTGAAGATCTTTTTCTAAAAAACAGACTGATGGGTCTGGTATACTCAGTGCGCGAAGGGTGTGATCCTTATCACATCAATGGGCTTGTGGAGCTAAATGAAGCAACCGCAGCCAAGATCGAGGGTGCAGAGGCGGGCGATATCGCCATGTCTCTGCGATCCTCGAGCTCACTCATTATCGTGGACCGATATGATGATATTGTTCATCAAGTCATAATGGGTCCAATGGTCGCTCAGCATTCGCCAGTCGTCACAGAACGCGGTACTTTCGTACTGTTCGATAATCTTGGCGGTCTCGCATCGCAGGGCGGATCTCGCATACTCGAAATTGACCCGGTATCTGGCCTCGGCACATCGCTTTTTCCGTTGGCGGGTGACACAGAACACGTTCTATTTTCCGAAGAGCAAGGCGTAGTACGATTGAGTGAGAATAACGAACGTGCACTCGTATCGGTTTCTGGAACTGGCAAGGTTTTAGAAGTTGACTTGCTGGAAGGCAGACCAATTTGGGAATATCTTAATCAAACTAGTCTCTCGGCGTTCGTTCGTCGCATAGGCGAAACCACGGATGCCAATTTCGCTTTGATGGAAACACGAGGCGCGGATTATGTGTCCCGGGATTTTGTCGAAGCGGTATTGGGCAGGACAGAGCCAATTGGCGTGGTGCAGCCAGAAGCTTAGACAGGAAAGAAAGCCAGTAAATGACGGTTGTTGGGTAATGTTGCGATGACATCTGATTGGCAAACTAAACACGGTGCATTTTTCGACCAAATTGAAGAGAGCTGACACCTCGGAACCTTGCTACATTTTGACTTGTAGGCAGTCAAAGGTCGGCTTTGTCCGCAATGCCGCTGACCACGGCTCCAAAACACTGCATCTTTGATTTAAGGTCCGTTTCCTGTGCATTGCCGCCGTCGCTTAGGTCTAGTGCTGCACTAGCAGCGAAGGTCTGTTGTGTGGCCGAACTCACCTAGTAGCCACGTCAAGTTGTCCGGAAAATCCCACCGTTTTGTCCGAAAGCCGCCGCCGCGCTATAGCCTTGTTGCGCAGGCTGTGAATTCGGCGGTCACCAAATTTTTCTACTCTTGCCATGTCTCCTCTGGCGGGCCGCACCGCAGCGACGGCACTCGTCGTCCAACGGCAGTTCCGGGCCGGTCTTCATCCAAGTGAAATGCGCCTGACCTCCGAATGTTGTATTGCCCCCACACGCCTCAGCCCAATTCAGTCATCCATCGTTGCTTGAGCAGGACAATAAATTGCGCATTTGACAACAAGTATTTGCGGCCCACATGCTGAACGTGAAAATCGAGGTGGAAAGACCAAAGGTAATTTCTTGTTTAGATCATCAACCCGAAGTGAAGCAGAAAGTTTGTTAAGCGGACTTGCTCTTGGATTTTCTGCCGACCCATTCATGCGTTGGCTGTATCCTGAACCTGCCGATTTCCTTACCCACTTTCCGCGAGTAATGGACTTCTTTGGAGGGCGTGCATTTGAACAGGGTAGTGCGTTTCGAAACGATGATTTTACTGCTGGCGCACTTTGGCTTCCGCCAAGCATTCACCCTGACGAAGAACGGCTTGTCGCCTGTTTTGAGCAGACGGTCTCATCAGAAAAGCATGATGCGTTGTTCGAAACCTTCGGGCAGATGGACAATTATCATCCCGATGAGGACTGCTGGCATTTAGCTTTTATTGCGGTCGATCCAATTCGCCAAGGAAAAGGGTTGGGGTCCGCGTTGCTTGAATGCTGCCTCAAACGTTGTGACGAAGATGGAAGACCTGCTTACTTAGAGTTGACAAACCCTACAAATCTATCGCTGTACAAGCGCTATGGTTTCCAAGAGATGGGTCTAATCAAAGCCGACCAAGCCCCACCCCTGTTTCCGATGTTTCGAGCCGCCCAATAGCGATTGATCAAACGGCTGCATTGTCCGCGGTTCGTGAGTTCGACAGGCCTCCTTTCTCGCGAGTGCAGCGAATGGCGGCAAGGCGGGCTGCTACCGCAGCATCAACACTGGGTGGTCAACGGCCGCAATGGGCCGAACTCACTTTGTTGAAAGATGAGACGGCGTTCTCTAATTCTACCGACGCCAGTACCGATCGCCCTGCGACGTTGGGTTGATTAGGACCGTAAGTCGTATTGCAGACCGCTTTCCTCCAAAGGGAAAACTATTCGCGAATGCCAGGGCTGTCTCGCGCGTGGAGAAAGTATTCGCCAAGCCGGGGTTTCCAGTCGTACTGAAACTGCCCTTGCGCCAAGTTGCGTAGCTCCATCCAGATTTGCCGCGTCCGACAAGACCCACCCAAGGATGTTTTTCGTTGTGATCTTGATTTCCATCAAGTCTTTCTGGGAAAGGGAGTCCGTTCATCGGGAATGGCCTGCTAATCGGTCAATAGTGGCCTGATCTGGAATACTTGCTGAGTATGTGGTGATCTCGGCGTCAAAGGACAAGACCCACCGGTCATCGTTATGGAAAGGAAACAGCTTTGATAATCGCTTTGATTAATTGGCGTGTGAAATCTGGAGCGGAGGAAGACTTTCTCAATAAATGGAAGCACGAGGTGTCGCTAGAAGGTGCTAGTGGATTGATTGGTGAGTTTTTGAGCAAGGTCGAAGACAGCAATTTTCATGAAGGAGTTACATGGGAAATGGAGCCTGATCAAAGAGACAACCAAAGTGATTGGGCTTCAGAGGATTATACGTCGTAATTGAACGTTGGGATGTGGACGTCGGTTGACGCGTTCATGGATGCCGTTGGTAAGTACATGGTTGCTGGCCGGTCAATCAAAGACGACTTTGAGGCCGCTCCTCGTCGGAGAGCCATCCTCAAGCCCAAACACTGGAGTATTGGGTCAGACCAGCTTCCACAGGCGACAAGTGACGGTGTAAGGCCTTAAGGCAATCACTGACCCAATTCGATTTAGCGTTTCACACGAATGTCCGCATTGGGGAATGCTGTATCGCGGCGACGCAATCTCCAACGAACGACGTCATTGGGCCGTGGAATACGGGGTAGGGGCCTATGCTGCGTCTGCTCCGAGGTCGGCTTGGAGTCCAGAGTAACGGATGCCGCAACATGCATGAATGCCGGCTTTTGGTCACTCAATAGCCAAACACAAAAATTGGTTTTCAGATCGTAAGGTCTATAGTGATCTATTATGTTCTGTCCCTTCTTCATCTATCCAAAAGGAAAGGGGGTTTGCCTTCACGCCATCCAACATCCTCAACATTTCTGCCTTCCATCCCGCTTTGGTCTGTAATGCCAATTGGGACGGTGATCGGTGGTTTGGTTCGAGGATGGCATACTCATATCTGAGCGGTTTCGTGAAGGGTAAGAAAACCACTTTGCCATTCGAGAAGTTAAGCTCACGCTCAGTCGCAACTGTCAGCGGATCAACGATGCTGCAACACTGTCCTGAACTCACAAATGGGATTAATGGCAGAAAGTACTGGCAAGTTACCGTTGGGTTGTATTCAGCGGCAACGTTTTCAAACTCCTGCCGGATTTTTCGTTGAAACGGGTGTGAAGGATGCAGGCCGCCCATTGGCGTTCCATCCAGATCCGATAAGGTCAAGCTCTGGCGCGATGAAAGCGGATGATCGCGATCAAGGGCACAGAAGCAATCTGCCCGAATTAGCTCGGCGGAATATTGGGGTTTTTTACCGGTTGAATGCTCGAAGTCAGCAAAGCCGAAGTCGATGTTTTGTGATCCCGCAAGCTCCATAATCTGAGGTGAGCTGCGAGTGGAAAGTGTTATGCGAATTTCGGGGTTTTCGCCAACTGACTGGCTTATGAAACGCGGGAACAAAAAGGCAGATGGACCAGGCATCGTTGCAATATTCAAGCTTCCGGCATGCCCTTTGATGAGACCTTCCATGGTGTTGGAGATCGACGCGAGGCGGTCAAGAATGCCTGTCGTTTCTGCCAATAGATAATGCGCTTCGGGAACCGGCACCAAACGCCGCCCTTTACGTTCGAACAGCATCAGGCCCAGAGATTTTTCAAGGTTTTTCAACGCAAGACTGATTGCAGGCTGCGTTCGATTCAGTTTCTTGGCTGTTTGAGAGATGGAGCCGGTCTCCATCACCTCACGAAATACAGTTAGCTGGGTCAGGTTCATATGATTAAGTATAAGTAAAAGTTTAGTTTAGTGAAATATAACAAATTTGTATTTATGCAATTTGTCTCTACGCTTGCAGGATCGAAGTTTGGGAAAACCGAAACCGAAATTCCAACAAGGGAGATGACAATGAAAATTGTAAAATGCTTGACTGGTCTAGCATTGGCGGGCGCGCTGGCCGCACCTGCGCTGGCGCAGGATCCGACCTTTTTCCGTATCGGCACCGGTGGTGCTGGCGGCACCTACTTCCCCATCGGTGGCACCATCGCCAATGGTATCTCAGCGCCTCCGGGCTCACGCCCGTGTGAAGAAGGTGGCCAGTGCGGTGTTCCGGGGCTGATCGCAATTGCGCAATCCACCACCGCATCGGTCTTTAACAACGCGGCCGTTGAAAACGGTGAGCTTGAGGCGGGTCTTGCTGCAGCGGACGTCACGCGTTCGATGTATCTGGGAGAAGGAAAATTCGAAGGCAAACCGCATCCCAAGCTGCGCATCGTGGCCAACCTGTTCCCCGAAGACCTGCACCTTGTTCTGCCGGCCGGGTCGACGATCAACGATCTGAGCGATCTGGAAGGCAAACGCGTTGGTATCGCGCAAGCTGGTTCTGGCACTCAGGTAGCCGTTTTGCAGATGCTCGATGCCTGGGGTGTCAATCGTGACAACATGGACGAAGCCGAGCTTAACAACAGCCAGAGCGCCGAGCGGCTGGCCGATGGTCAGCTAGACGCCTATTTCTACGCTGCGGGCTGGCCGGTTGCTGCGATGGTGCAACTATCGTCGACCAAAGGCATGAACCTGCACTCGTTCAGCGATGAGGATCTGGCCAAAATCAATGAGATCATTCCGGCCTATATCCCTTCGGCCATCCCTGGCGGTGTCTATGAAGGTATTGATGCGGATACGAAGACCCCCGCGGTAAGCGCAATGCTGGTTGTATCCTCGGACCTATCCGATGATCTGGTCTATCAGATGACCAAAGCTCTTTGGAATGACAACACTCGCAAGCTGCTGGATAACGGTCATGCCAAGGGCAAGCAGATTACACCAGATACGGCGTTGGACGGTGTGGAGGCGCTGGGTGTTCCGCTGCATCCGGGCGCCGAGAAGTTCTACAAAGAAGCCGGGCTTCTTCAGTAATTCTGTCTCACGAAACTTAAATGTCCGGTGCTCAGATCTGAGCACCGGGTACTCAAGATACGCGTAATCAGGGGGCCATCATGTCCGAGACACAAAAGCTTGATGACCACGAGCTGACAGCCGAGGAACTGGCTGCAATCGAAGAACAATTCGACGAAGGCGCCGCCGTCCGGCAGGTGACTCCGACAACCGGAAATGTTCTGCGCGTCGTGGCCCTGATCTTTGCATTCTACGAATTTTTCACAGCCGGGTTTGGCCTGCCTGCCGATCACTGGCACATGGGCATTTATCTGGCTCTGCTGTTCATTCTGGTCTACGCGACAATCCCGATTATCGGGGTCAAAAGCCTTTATGCGCTTAAATTAAGTCGGTTTCGCATAGGCAACATCCCACTATACGACTTGGTCTTCATGGTGCTGGGGATCATCGCAGCGCTGTATGTTGGCGTCGCCTGGCGCGGCATTCCGTTATTGGGGATCGAGGAACAGACGTTCCGCATGGGTAACCCCAACACATTTGATGTGGTATTGGGCGTGATTATCATCCTGCTGGTTCTGGACATCGCGCGCCGCACTTTGGGTTGGGTGTTGCCGCTGATCATCTGCGTCTTTATTTCATACGCACTGCTTGGGCCGTACTTCCCCGGATTGCTGCAACATCCCGGCGTGAATTTTAAAACCTTCGTGTCGTCGATGTATTTCCCGCAGGAAGGCATCTACGGCGTCACCCTTTGGGTTGTTTCGACCATCGTTTTCCACTTCGTACTGTTTGGCGTGATCGCGCAACGCACGGGGTTGGGGCAGCTATTCATCGATAATGCAACTATTTTGGCGGGCCGTTATACCGGCGGTCCGGCAAAAGTGTCGGTGGTGTCCTCGGCCTTCTTCGGCACGATCTCGGGCTCTTCGGTGGCCAACACCGTATCAACCGGCGCGCTGACAATTCCCAACATGAAGCGCCTTGGATACCCCGGCCATTTTGCGGGTGGGGTCGAGGCTGCTTCCTCGGCCGGTGGTCAGATCACTCCACCGATCATGGGCGCGGCGGCCTTTATTATGGCCGAGTTCCTCGAGGTTCCCTATACCACCATCGTGATTGCGGCGATCTTCCCAGCACTACTGCACTATGTCGGTGTATTCGCCGTCGTGCATTTGATGGCACGCAAGCTGAATCTCAAAGGTCTGACCAAAGACCAACTGCCGCAGCTCAAAGCCGTCTGGGCAGAAGGCTGGGCCAACATAGTGCCCCTGATCGGCCTGCTCGTCGTTCTGTTCACGGGTTACACGCCCTTCATGTCGGCCTTCTGCGGCATATCACTTGCGGTAATCGCAGGCATGTCTCGATTGAAGCAACCTCCGACGCTGATCTATGCGGCGGCGTTCCTCAGCTTTGTACTTTGGAAATTCTCAGACGGCGGCTTTGACCTGACCATGACAACAATCCTGTGCGGATTGACGGTCGTCGCGACATTGAACCCTCAGAAACGCATCGAAGTACCCGAGATGCTACAGGCGGTAGAATTAGGTGTGAAATACTCGCTGGCCGTGGGCGCCGCCGCTGCTGCGGTTGGTATCGTGGTAGGCGTGATCAACACCACTGGCATCGGTTTTCGCATCGGTTTCATGGTTACGCAAGGCGCAGGCAACCTGGCATCGGATCTGTACAACATGATCTCGTTCGGCAGCTTCCAGTTCTTTGCGATGGAAGACTTACAATTGTTCATCTCATTGGTGTTCATCGCCGTCGTCTGTATCCTGATGGGCGCCGGCATTCCGACCACCGCGCTGTATATCATGCTGGTATCAGTGGCGCAGCCTGCGCTCGCGCAATTGGGTGTTCCACCCATCGCCAGCCACCTTTTCGTGCTCTACTACGGCGTGGTGTCCGAGATTACACCACCGGTCTGCACTTCAGCCTATGCCGCGGCGGCCATTGCGAACTCGAACCCGTTCCGAACAGGTCTTTCTGCTTTCACCCTTGGATTGGGCAAAGTGATCGCGCCTATGGCCTTTGTCTATGCGCCGGTGCTGCTATTCGTGTCCTCAACCGGGTTTAACCTGTGGGAGTTCACCTATACCGCGACCAGCTGCATCGCCGGGGTTATTGCCCTGTCGGCGGCTGTGGTTGGGTATTGGTTGTGCCCGCTGAATATCGCATCGCGCATTCTGTTGGCCATCGCTGGGATTATCTTTGTCGCGCCCAGCCTGACTGCTGATCTGATCGCGCTGGCCGTGGCATCACCTGTCATCGTCACCCAACTGATCGCCCGCAACCGAAGCCACTCTCCGGCCTGATGCGATGACAGAACAAGTGACCATCATCGGCGCAGGGATCGTCGGCATTTGTTGCGCTTTGTCGTTACAAGAGCGCGGCATTCCGGTTCGGCTGATTGACCGCGGTCAACCGGGGCAGGAAACCTCTTTCGGGAATGCAGGTGTAGTGTCGCCGTGGTCAATCATTCCGCAAGCGATGCCGGGCATATGGAAAACACTGCCCCAGATGCTACTGGACCCCAAAAGCGCGCTTTCGGTCAGAACCAGTTTCTGGCCAAAAATGATCCCCTGGGGGCTGCGGTTTTTGGGAAATTCCGGCGAAAGGTCAGTGCGCGAAATCTCGGACGCGATGGAGCTTTTGTGCCGCCCTTCTATCGACTTGTATCGTCGTCATCTTCAAGGCACCGGGCACGAAAACCTGATCACTGACAGCTACTATATTCACGCTTTTCGCCACCGGAAGCAGGCTGATCTGAATGGGCTTGGATATCTGATCCGCCAGGAAAAAGGAGGCGATCTGGAGCTTGTCGATGGTGCCGAGTTGCGCCGCATGGAACCTGCACTGTCAGAAGAATTTAAAGCCGCGATCGTGATAAAAGGTCAGGCACGCGTAACCTCGCCAGGACGTGTGGGGGCGGTTCTGGCTGAAAAAGCGCGCGCGCAAGGTGCTGAAATAGTAAAAACCGAAGTCACCAGGCTGGCACCGGCTGAAGATGGTGGTTGGCAGATTACAACCTCGCAAGGCACGATGCGTGCCGCCAGCATTATCCTCGCGGCAGGTGTGTGGTCCGCCGACCTGTTAAAACCGCTGGGGATGCCTGTGCCCCTTGTGGCCGAGCGGGGTTACCACGTCGAATTCCCTAAGGCCTTGGCCCAATTGAACAATTCGGTCATGGATGTAGACGCAAAGGTGGTCGCAAGTTCAATGCAAGACGGTCTGAGAGTCGCTGGCACGGCTGAATTTGGTAGTGTCGACGCGCCCGCTGATCCACGCAAGAAAAAAATCCTGACCGAACAAGCCAAGGCCATGGTGCCAGGCCTCGATACAGGCGAGGCACAATTTTGGATGGGTCGACGCCCGTCCTTTCCGGACAGTTTGCCGGCGATCGGACCAGTTAACGGGCGGGAAGGGCTCTATACCGCGTTCGGACATTCTCATTATGGGCTGATGATGGCCCCGAAAACCGGTGAGCTTGTGGCCGATCTTGTGTCCGGTCGCAGCCCAAATATCGATCTGGCCCCGTTTTCGCTGGCCCGGTTTTGAACCTTCAAATTAAAAGGATCAGATGACAATGCCAATCTACCACGGTGGCCAGAACATATGCGGGGCGTCAATTGGTGTTCTGTGCCTTGAAAGCTATTTTCCAAAACCACCGGGCCATATCAAGAACCCTTCCAGCCTGCCATTTCCGGTTCTGTATGAGATGATCGACGGTGTGACTGTCCCGACCTTGCTGAACAACCCTTCGCCCGAGTTACTGGCACCGTTCATCGAAGGCGCCAAGCGGCTTGAGGCTGAAGGCGTGCGAGCCATCACAGGCAGTTGTGGCTTTCTAGCCCTGTTTCAAAAAAAATTGGCTGCGGCGGTTTCAGTGCCTGTCTTTGCCTCCAGCCTGATCCAAGTGCCGCTGGCTTATCACATGACCGGGGCCAGCGCCCCAGTGGGTGTGCTGACTGCGGATGCATCGGCACTAACGCCCCAGCATTTTGAAGGTGTCGGTGCAGCCGGTGTTCCTGTGGCAGTGAAGGGCTTGGAAGGTACATCAGAATTCGCCGAGGTGATCTTGCGGAACTCGCGAACGAGGATGGATACTGATCTGATCGAGGCCGAGGTCTTGGATGCCGCTCGCAGTCTGATGCTTGAAGCTCCGGATATTCGGTCATTGGTATTGGAGTGTACAGATCTGCCGCCATATGCCGCGCGCCTTCAGGAAGAACTGCAGCTTCCCGTTTTTGACCTTACAACACTGGCGCATATGGCGCATTCTGTGGCGGCCCGAGTACCATACTCTGGAATGATGCCGTGGCAGCGCTGACCGCGCCGTGCCGTAGGCGGGTTGGAATTGAAGTAGACCTCAGCTGGTCAATCAAGGTACCTGTGGCCCTGCAACAATCCCCCGATCCATAGGAGTTTGAGTGCCCGCTGAACTGTACATCCTGATGACCGCTATTTGCCTTGGCGCTATGCTGCAAGTCGGGGTTGGCATCGGATTTAGCATCATTGCGGGGCCACCCATGATGATTATGCTTGGCACGCCGACGGCGGTTCCCATTTTGCTTCTGCTAAACACCGTTGTGTCAGCGGTGGCAACGGACCGGCATGTTCTGAAAAACAATCGGCGGATAATCGTCACTGCGGTCATTGGATGCGCCGTTGGAGTGGCTGCTGGCCGCATTGTTTATCCCCTTTTGAGCGAGGCGTTTGTTCTCGCCCTGACGGCCTGCCTGTTGTTAATCGGCTTGGTTACAACCTTGCTCCCCTTGCGTGGCTCAATTGGAAACGTCGGGTTTTCAGCTGTTACCGGATTGTCTGGACTTGCAACTGTATGGGCGGCAACCCCGGGTCCACTTATGGTGTTCGGTTTGATTGCAAATGGTCGGTCCGCCAAAGAGGTGGCAAAGCTGGTTCAACCAATAGCGCTGGTGGCATATGGCATCGCATTTTTGTTGCACAATCTGTCCGGGGCACAATCAATCTCGTATGGGTCGTCAGTATGGGGGTTCCTCGCCATAACCTTGATCGGCAGCTTACTTGGCCGTGCGACAGGTCCCAACTTGCCACAGGCGGTCGTCATAGCAGCGATCCGCGTGGTTTCACTGATCGCTTGCTGTGTTCTGTTCTATCGCGCCTATATGACGGTTTAATCTCAAAGGTCACACGATGATACGAAACGAAAATCTGCACAGATTTCCACGTGCCCAACTCATGTCTGGCCCAACACCTTTGGAGCACCTGGACAACCTATCGGCCGAGCTGGATATCGATCTCTGGCTGAAACGTGATGATCTGACCGGGCTTAGTTTTGGTGGCAACAAAACACGGCAGCTTGAATTTTATCTTGGAGATGCGCAGCAAAAAGGCGCTGATACCATTCTGATCACGGGCGCCGTTCAATCCAATTTTGTGCGATCTGCAGCCGCCGCAGCGGCCAAACTGGGTATGCAATCGGTGCTTCAGTTGGAAGAGCGTGTGCCGGACATGGGATCAGAGTATTATGTGTCCGGAAACGTACTCTTGGCACAAATCCTGGGTGCCGAGCAAATGAGTTACCCCGAGGGCGAAGACGAACCCGGAGCGGATGCGGCATTGCATGCACGCGCCGACGAATTGAAAGCCCAAGGTTGCACACCTTACGTTATTCACCTTGGCCTGCATCATCCACCCCTAGGAGCCCTGGGTTATGTCGTCGCTGGGCAGGAATTGTACCAGCAGATGCCAGATTTCGATGCGGTCGTTGTCCCGTCAGGCAGCGGCGCGACACATGGCGGTTTGCAAACCGGATTGGCGCTGGAAGAAAGCATTGCCTCGGTTTTTGGGGTTTGCGTGCGCCGGGATCGTGAAAAGCAAAAGGCTCGAATGAAAACCGTTCTGCAGAATCTTGCGGACTTGCTGGAAATCGACGCAGGTTTTCTACAGGACAGGATTGATGTTTGGGATGAAGCCTTGCCGCCAGGCTATGGCAAAGTGAATGCCAAAACACGCGCCGCTTTGGAGAAAATGGCCCGAACCGAAGGGGTTTTTCTAGACCCGGTCTATTCTGCCAAAACATTCGCCGGTTTGCTGGACCTGATCGAACGTGGAAAGATAAAACCAGGTGAGAAAGTCGTTTTACTGCACACGGGCGGGTTGCCCGCACTATTTGGTTATCAAAAAGAGCTAGTAGGTAACCCGGCTTGAAGTGTTCAAAGCACAGTTCCGGATCAGGACCCTACTTGGCTGTACTCTAGGTACCCAAACGATTTTTTTAGCCCGTTCCGGCTTGATTTGCGAATACGCAAGGTCAGCTTTGGTTCGCGAGCGGCAACTGAGTTCTACGCTGGGAACGGCGGGATTGTTGCGCGATCTGTAAATTCGCATGGCGAACGATCTTGCGAGCGCAGCGAAAGACCGATTTGGTGAAGCCGCATTGCGGCAGCGGCACTTACGATGAATGTCTCCTTCGGGCCGTTTATAACGACCCAATTGTGATTGGGAATGCACTAACGTATGCAATGACATACTACATTAGTTGTATTGATTTAGTCTCTGGGCCGGGCAAGATGATTGAAGAACTGCATCACATCCAAATTGCTATGCCAAAAGGCAGAGAAGGTGACGCTCGCAAATTCTATTGTGGCGTATTGGGTTTTTCTGAAGTTGAAAAACCCAATGCGTTGCGCGGTCGCGGAGGAGTTTGGTTTCAATGCCAGAATGTGCGTTTTCATCTGGGAGTGGAAGAACCATTTGTTCCTGCGCTGAAAGCCCACCCGGGCTTTAGAGTAGATTCACTGGAGACCACTGTTGCTCATCTTAAGGCTGCAGGTGTTGACGTTCGAACTGACATCGACTTACCCGACATCAAGAGAATTTATATCAGCGATCCGTTTGGAAATCGTATTGAACTGCTTGAAGTAGTTGCATTGTAGCGCTCGGCACGAGGACAACAGAGCCCGCATTTCCTCCTTCCAACTAACCTGAGTGCTTCGCTGGATAGTCGATCTGCACCGTAGTGGCGACCGTGGAAACAAAAAACGGATTTGGGTGGGTCTGTACGCTTCCTAGTTACGATCTGAAAAGGGATCAGGAGGTGTGTTCAGCCGGAGATGCCGCATAAAGGCTCGGGCGATCCTTGGAACGGGCCTTTGGTCTGAAACCACAAAATGACCTCGATATCGCATGGGGGATTCAAACGGGACAAATGCCAGTTCTGGGGATCGATACATGTACACAGGAAATGGGTTGATCACCGCCAAGCCCAAACCTTCTCGCGCCATGTCAGCAGCGGCGAAAGAGGTCGAAACTTCTGCAACAATTCTGGGTTCGGCTCTAACCTGGTGCAACAACCGATCAAGTTGTCCACGCCGTCCATGACGATATGTCAAGGCGATCAGATCCTGTTCATGAAGGTCAGACGGTGTGAGTGTGTCGCGCGTTGCCAGTGGATGTTCTGGGCGCATAACACAAACTGCAGGAGATACCCGAAAAGGAATGAGTTTGATACCTGCACGGCTTTGTTCAACGCCGGTCACTGCCAGATCAAATCGATTTTCCAAGACACCTAGCGTGACCAGGTCCGAAGTTGTCACTTCCAAATTGATGAAGAACCCTGGGTTCCCCCGTAAAAAACTTGCGATGAGGGAAACGATATATCGATGCGCATAGCTGGGTGGTGCGACCAGACGCAGTGTTTCTTGCACAGCTTCGGCGGGGCCGTCGATCCGGTCCAAAGATTCGAACAGAGGATCAAGCCGCATGTTGAGCCTGACCGCCTCTTGCGTTGGGCGTAACCTGCCCGCGTCCCGCTCGAAGAGCATTTTCCCAAGCCGCGCTTCAAGGCTGCCGATCGAACGGCTGACCGCAGATTGCGACAAACCCAGTTGTCGCGCCGCCGCCGCCGTTGTTCCGGCCTGCATGAGTGCTCGCAATGCTTGGTATTCTGGCAGCGAATGCCAGTTGCGAGGTTTTACCATTTCTTTACGGCCTCATGATTTCGTCTACCTCTATGAGTAAAACTCATTGAAATTTTTTGCAATTATGATGATCCCGTCTGTTAGCGTGTATCGAAATGATACTGAAACATGTGGTGCAATGGTGAAAACGTCTCCGCTGATCTTCGACGGGCATAACGACGTATTGTCGAAACTTGCCTCGGCGGGTGGTTTGTCAGAAGCTGGTCGCTTCCTTACAGGTCTTGATGGCGCGATTGATCTGGTCAAAGCCCGAAGTGGAGGCTTTGGCGGAGGTTTCTTTGCGATCTGGGTTCCATCATCGATGGATTTGGCCGCCAAGATGAAAAAGATGGTCCAGCCGAGTTATGAACTGCCGCTTCCAGATCAGATTGATGCCGAAGATGCCTTACCTGCCGCGTTGGGCCAGATCGCAATCCTGCTCGAACTGGAGCGTTTGGGCGCATTGCAGGTGGTTCGTTCGGTCGCTGACATCCGGGATTGCATGGCGCAAGGCCGGATGGCCGCCATTTTTCACATAGAGGGTGCCGAGGCGATCGACACCGATCTGCATGCGCTAGATGTTTTTTACGCCGCGGGCCTGCGGTCGATAGGGCCGGTTTGGAGCCGACCAAACATCTTCGGGCACGGAGTACCGTTGAAATTCCCATCAGGGCCAAATACTGGCGGCGGGTTGACCGATCATGGTCTCAGGCTTGTGCGGCGCTGCAATGCACTTGGCATTATGCTGGACTTGTCACATCTCACTGAAAAGGGTTTTTGGGATGTGGCGCGGTATTCTGACGCCCCATTGGTTGCGACCCATTCCAACGCCCATGTTATATGCCCGCACGCCCGCAATCTGACGGATGATCAACTCCGCACGATTGCTGAAAGTGACGGAATGGTCGGCCTGAATTTTGCCACTGCATTTCTACGCGAAGATGGGCGGATGGTTCCCGACGTGCCTTTGACGCAGGTTCTGAGGCACCTTGATCACCTGATTGGTATACTGGGTGAGGATCGGGTTGGGCTCGGGTCGGACTATGACGGGGCAATGGTGCCGGAGGATGTGACGGATGTATCCATGCTGCCCCGACTACGAGATGCCATGGAGCGCCATGGTTATGGTGAAGAGCTCATCAAGAAGCTCTGCCACGAAAATTGGTTACGTGTTCTCGAAAAGACCTGGGGGGCGTGACCGTCGATGAAAGACATAGTGACAGAGAGGACAACATGAACGCATTTAGTAGATTGCTTACCGGAGCGGCGCTTGGAATGGCGCTGGCCGTGACTTCGACTTCCGCGATGGCAGAAACGCCACCAAACATGCTGGTTATCGCAAATCGCATTGACGACATCACCACACTGGACCCAGCCGAGAGCTTTGAATTTGCCGGGTCCGATGTCAGCAGGAATGTTTATCAGAAACTGGTGAATTTCGACCCGCTGGATTTGGATGCCGGGTATCAGCCGGATATTGCCGAAAGCTGGGACGTGTCAGAGGACGGAAAGTCCATCACATTCAAGATCCGGGACGGGTTGACGTTTCACTCCGGTAACCTTGTGACCGCCGAGGACGTTCAGTTTTCGCTGCGCCGCGCGATCATTCTGAACAAAACTCCGGCGTTTATCCTAACACAGTTTGGATTCACGCCTGAAAACATCGAGCAAACAATCGTTGCAGATGGCGATACGTTGACCATCACTACGGACAAGCCTTATGCGACATCCTTTGTCCTGAACTGCCTGACCTCTACAATTGGTGGGATCGTCGACAAAAAGACAGTGATGGAGCACGATAAAGATGGCGATTTGGGCAATGAATGGCTCAAAACCAACACGGCTGGATCGGGTGCCTATAGTCTGGTCAGCTGGAAGCCGAATGAAAGCGTAACGCTGAAATCCAACCCCGACTTCTATCTGGGCGCCCCGACCATGGAGCGTGTGGTCGTGCGCCACGTTCAAGAAAGCGCCAGTCAGCGTCTGTTGCTGGAACGCGGGGACATCGACATTGCCCGCAATCTGAACCCTGAAGATGTGGCTGGTGCCTCATCGGTAGATGGGGTCAAAATTGCTGACGAGCTGAAAGGCCGTCTGATGTATGTATCGCTGAACCAGAAGCATCCTGAACTGAGCAAGCCTCAGGTCCGGCAGGCGTTTAAGTATCTCATCGATTATGAGGGAATGCGCGACAGCTTTCTAAAGGGTCAGTACACAATCCATCAGAACTTTCTACCTCAGACCTATCTGGGCGCATCCGATGAGGCCCCGTTCAACTTTGACATCGAAAAGGCCAAATCCTTGCTGGATGAGGCCGGTGTAAGCGGACTAGAGATTGAGGTCGGCGTGCGTGAAGCGCAAGAGCGGATCGAAATCGCGCAGGCCATGCAAAACGCGCTGGGACAAGTCGGCATCAAGATGAACATCACGGTCGGAACTGCCAAGCAGATTCTGGCGCGATACCGCTCGCGTGAACTGGATGTTTATCTTGGGGCGTGGGGGCCGGATTACCCTGACCCGCAAACAAACGCCGGTACGTTTGCGTACAACCCGGACAATTCAGACGAGGCCAATGCTACCGGTTTGCTGGCCTGGCGGAATTCCTGGGATACAGATGGTCTGACCGAGAAGACGAATGCTGCCGTTGTGGAAAACGATACAGTAAAACGTGCTGATATGTATAAGACAATTCAGGCAGATTTCCGTGAGACATCGCCTTTTGTCATCATGTTCCAGCAAATCGAACAATCGGCGATGCGTGACAATGTGACGGATTTCTCGACCGGGCAGGCGATTACGTCGGCGTCATACTGGCAGGTGACCAAATAGATGGCACTGGCCGAAAGACCAACAGGGGGGCGCCGTTCGGCGCCTCTCATCCATTGGATCAAGAGCATTCTGAAAACTCTTGGTACCATTGCAATTACGATGCTTGGTTTGTTGTTCGTGACATTCATCATCGGTCGCGTGATGCCGATTGATCCGGTGCTGGCCATTGTTGGTGAACGTGCATCACAATCGACATATGATGCGGTCTACCAACAACTTGGTCTCGATAAGCCATTGTTGGTGCAATTCTTGTACTATTTGTGGGATGTCCTGCACGGAGATTTTGGCAATTCACTGCTGAATGCGCGCCCTGTATCCGAGGATATCGCCCGCGTTTTCCCCGCCACGTTGGAACTCGCCACTCTGGGTGTTCTGATTGGTATTTTTCTCGGCGTTCCGTTAGGGGTGATTGCCGCAGTCAAGCGTGGCTCGTGGATTGATCAGATCGCTCGGGTTGTCGCGCTTGTCGGCTATTCGATGCCTATCTTCTGGTTGGGCTTGATGGGTCTGCTGGTGTTCTATGGGGTTCTTGGTTGGGTTGGTGGTCCCGGACGGCTGGACATTTTCTACGAAGATGTTGTGCCAACGCGTACGGGTTTGATCCTGTTGGACAGCGCTATCGTTCAAGACTGGGATGTCTTCCGTAATGCTTTAACCCATATCATCTTGCCGGCGGCTTTGCTCGGCTATTACTCGTTGGCCTATATCAGCCGGATGACCCGTTCCTTCATGCTGGAACAGCTTTCGGCCGAATATGTCATCACCGCACGGGTCAAAGGCCTGTCGGAACGGCAAGTGATCTGGCGCCATGCATTCAAGAATATCCGGGTGCAACTGATCACGGTTATCGCGCTGAGCTATGCCAACCTGCTTGAAGGGTCTGTTCTGACCGAGATCATCTTCAGTTGGCCAGGCATCGGCAGTTACATCACAACGGCATTGCTGAGCGCAGACATGAATGCTGTTCTGGGCGGAACAGTTGTGGTCGGGCTGATCTTTATCTGTCTGAATATATTCTCTGATCTTCTCTATCGTTTCTTTGATCCGAGGTCGAAATGAGCGATTTGACTTTGCGACAATGGCTGCTGGCCGACGCACCTACGTCTCGCCGTCACGCCAGATTGTCCAGTCTGTATAAGGGCTGGCTAACACTGCGAACGAATTCCATGGCTATGGTTGGTTTGACCATTCTGGTACTTCTTGTTTTCACCGCGGTATTTGCCCCTGTTCTGGCCCCGCATGATCCGTTTTCTCAGGATCTTGCTAGCCGTCTTCAGCCCATAGGGACCGGGGGGCATCTTTTGGGCACCGACAGTTTGGGGCGGGATATTCTGTCCAGATTGATTTATGGTGCACGTATCACGCTCTACATTGTCGCTCTGGTTGCACTGATCGCCCCAGTAGCGGGTCTTTTGGTGGGGACTGTTGCGGGGTATGCAGGAGGTTGGGCCGATGTGGTCCTGATGCGCATCACGGACATCTTCCTAGCTTTCCCGCGACTGGTTCTGGCGCTGGCATTTGTTGCAGCCCTTGGCGCCGGGATCGAAAATGCGGTGCTCGCAATTTCGCTTACGGCTTGGCCTCCCTATGCACGTATGTCGCGGGCCGAAACGCTGACCATCCGGTCAACTGACTATATCAACGCGATCCGCCTGCAAGGTGCAGGGCCTTTGCGGATCATCACGCGTCATATTTGGCCACTTTGCATTTCATCACTGATCGTGCGCGTCACGCTGGATATGGCTGGGATTATTCTGGCTGCGGCTGGCTTGGGTTTCCTCGGTCTGGGCGCACAACCGCCCAGTCCTGAATGGGGGGCGATGATATCAGAGGGTCGAAGATTTATTCTGGACCACTGGTGGGTTGCTACCGTACCGGGGCTCGCGATTTTTACGGTATCGCTGGCTTTCAACCTGCTGGGTGATGGCCTGAGGGACGCTCTGGACCCGAAGGATGACGGACAATGAGTTTGCTGGACATCGAAGATCTTTGGGTCCGTTTTCCAACCCGTCAAGGCGTGTTCGACGCTGTACGCGGCGTGTCATTCTCGCTGGGACGCGAACGGCTGGGTATTGTCGGTGAAAGCGGCTCCGGCAAGTCAATGACGGGTCGCGCTATCCTGCGCCTTATCCGCAAGCCCGGCATAGTAGAGGCCAGTCATGTCAATCTTGAAAGCCGCGATCTGCTGAAGTTAAGCGAACGCGAGATGCGCGAGGTCCGGGGGAAGCAGATTTCCATGGTCATGCAAGACCCCAAGTTCTCACTGAACCCGGTAGTCACTGTCGGTGAGCAACTTATGGAGGCCTATCTTCAACACAATTCCGGCTCCAAGTCTCGTGCACGGAAGATGGCTATCGAGATGCTGGAGAATGTGTCGATCCGTGATGCTGAGAGGGTGATGCGCGCTTATCCCCATGAAGTTTCCGGAGGTATGGGACAGCGTATCATGATCGCGATGATGCTGATCCCCAATCCCAAGATACTGATCGCGGATGAGCCGACCTCAGCACTGGATGTTAGTGTCCAGAGACAGGTTCTGAACATCATGGACGGGCTGGTCAAGGAACGGGGCATGGGGCTGATCTTCATCAGTCACGATCTGAACCTCGTGTCCGAGTTCTGCGACCGCGTTCTCATCATGTATTCAGGCCGGATTGTCGAAGTCTGCGAAGCGAACAAGCTGCATCAGGCCCAGCATCCCTACACCCAGGGGCTGTTAAATTCACTTCCCCGACTTGATGACAAGCGCACCCATCTGAGCGTCCTGACCCGAGACCCGTCATGGTCGAACGCACCAAGTGTCAGAGGTTGAAATGACGGCATTGGAAATCAGGGACCTAGACGTCTGGTTCGGCCACGCACATGACCGCGTTGATGCGGTCAAAGGTGCCAACCTCAGTGTCATGCAGGGCGAAAGCTTTGGTCTTGTGGGAGAGAGCGGATCCG
The DNA here is from genome assembly GCF_042768335.1 of Ruegeria meonggei. NCBI lineage: Bacteria > Pseudomonadati > Pseudomonadota > Alphaproteobacteria > Rhodobacterales > Roseobacteraceae > Ruegeria > Ruegeria meonggei. The sequence continues at coordinate 451,530 of NZ_JAXHBT010000002.1, forward strand.
GAAAATCTACCATCCTGCGCGCAATAACGGGGCTTGCGCCGCAATGGTCCGGTACCATCGAAGTCGAAGGTCAGACGCTGTCCGGAGCGAAACGGGATCGCGCGTTCTTCCGGACGGTGCAGATGGTGTTTCAGGATCCTTACGCCTCGCTTCATCCGCGGCACACAGTCGATCAGGTGCTCAGCGAAACTCTGCATCTGCACGGATTGGACAATATCGACAAACGTGTGGCGGGTCTGTTGGATGATGTCGGCCTTGGGCAACGGTTCCGGTTCCGGTATCCGCACCAGCTCTCTGGTGGTCAGCGTCAGCGCGTTGCCATTGCAAGGGCCTTGGCCGGTGAGCCAGATATCCTGCTATTGGATGAGCCCACATCAGCCTTGGATGTCAGCGTTCAGGCTGAAGTTCTGAATTTGCTCGCTGACCTGCGCACGAAACACGGACTGACGTATCTGATGGTATCCCATGACCTTCCTGTTATTGCGCATATGTGTGACCAATTGGCTGTCATGAGAAACGGCGAGATTGTGGAAGTCATGTCCTCCGAAACTCTGCGGATGGGAAACCCCAGGCATGAATACTCGCAGGAATTACTCAGAGCTTCGGTTGCGCCACAGTGAGTGTGGCGTATCAATGTTGGGACAGTTAATGTGACAACACCGATGCCGTTAAAGCAAACGCCGCTAAGGAAAAAAGTTATCAACGTTGATTAGTCCACTGACTACAACGCCTAAAAAATGATTTGCGGGAATTTCAGCCAGACTGAAACTTGGCAATGGCAGTTTCGTCCGCGCAGCAGTCATCCTAGCCACCTTTTGGTGATGCGCTTGCAGCGAATGTCCGGATTGTGGGCTGCATCAGCAGCATTCTAAAGTAGTGCTCAAGGTCGGCTTTGGGCCGTCCACAATCTGTGTAGGACAGGGCGGGCAACCGATGCCGTATCGCATCTGAGGTCCGGTTAGAGCCCAAAGCAGACATTCATTTGCTCTGGGTCGAACGTTTTGTGCGGTTGCCTATTGTTCAGCCGGGACGATGCCCACTTCTTCCGCATAGGCATCCCACGCCGCGATCAATTCAGTCAGCAGGCCTGGCATTTCTTTTGAAAGATCGCTTGTTTCGCCGGGATCGACAGAAAGATTGAACAGACGCCATTCACCGCCGCCGTAAGGTGCGGGTACTTGAATCGCTTTGAAATCTCCCTTGCGAACCCATTTGCCCCCAGCCATTTCACCTGAGACAACTTCCTCGGGATCATACAGCGTATCATCGTCGCCGCTTAGCAACGCCATCATCGAACGGCCTCGTGGTGGCTCAACCTGATGCCCATTGAACGTCTCAGGATACTGTACCCCGGCAGCATCAAGCAGCGTTGGAAGGATATCCCAAACATATGCAAAAGCTCTTGTGGTCTCGCCCTTTGAAATGCCTGGTCCCGACACAATCAGAGGAACTCGGATTCCCCCCTCACCCACGGTCTGCTTGTATAGGCCGAGAGGTCCGCTGGAACCGGCTGCAAACCCAGGGCCGTACGCATAATTTGAACCAGGATGCCCAAGGTTTTCGAAACTGTGATCGAATTGAGCGACAAAATCGGGATCGTCGGCGCCGGGATAGTCCACGGAATAAAATGGGTTGGACCCGTTGTCCGACAGGAACACCACAATCGTGTTATCTAACTCATCAATGTCCTGCAGGAAATCAACCACACGGCCATAATGATAGTCCATTGCCTCCACCATGCCAGCATAAACTTCCATCCCGCGGGCTTCAGTTCGGCGCTCATACAGCTGCAGTTCTTCCCAAGGTGTCACTAGGGGCTGAGAACCCGGCAATTGCGCTTCTCCCGCAATGAGGCCAAGAGACTTTGCCGCCTTCCAACGTCTCTGTTTCAGAACATCGTAGCCTTCGTCGTACTGGCCCGCGTATTTTGACATCCAGGGTTCGGGCACGTGAACAGGATCGTGCGGTGCTGTGAACGCGAGATAGCCGAAAAACGGTTTGCCGTCGTCTCGGTTTGCCCTGATCGCATCAATCAGAAAATCCGCGTAACTCCGGCTTGAATAGAAATCTGCAGGAAGAACATCGAGATAACCGCCATTCGAAGCATACTTTGCTGGGTCATCTTCGGGCAATATTCCGAGTCTGTCCGCCCAGTGGCTGGCACCGCCAACCAGCATGGTCAACGTTGTGTCGAATCCACGATTGAACGGCAGGCGTTCCTTGGAGTGTCCCAGATGCCATTTGCCAGCCATGTAGGTGTTGTATCCGGCAGCTTGCAGGATTTCAGGCAATGCCGCGACGCGGTCGTTCAGGTAACCCTCATATCCCGGCTGGCCGCGCTGGTTATCAACGAGCATCTCGCTCATCGTTCCCAGTCCGGCAATGTGATTGTCATTACCAGACATCAACATAGCGCGAGTGGGCGAGCAAGACACGGACGCGTGGAAGTCAGTGAAGAGCATTCCCTGCGCAGCCAATTGGTCTAGGCGAGGCGTGTCAATCTCTCCACCATACGACCCAATATCGCTCCACCCCAAATCGTCAGCCATGACCAACAAGATGTTCGGTCGCACATCGGCAGCAGCGGCACTTGTGGTGAACGACAAGAAAAGAAACACGAAAAGACAGTTGTTTGCGCGAAACACTTTTTCACTCCTTTTCGCAGCTACTTGAATTCATACCGAAGCAATTGCCAGTGAGTGCAACTTCTACCTATGACAGATCAAACCAGTTAATGTCCGCCTTGTCCGCCCAGCGTAAGTTCAGTCAGCCTTTGATTTTGCGCTCGCAGCGAATGACCTGAAAGCGGGTTGCGGATGCGGCATCTCAGTTGGTTGTTGGATGTCGGCTTTGGACCGTCCTCGTGATCAGCTATTGGCGGGGCAGGGGCCTTTGCTGCATTGGTTCTTGGGTCTGCAATGAGCCCATTTTGACAGATGTTGCACTGTGCATGAAAGCCCATACTGGAATGAGAGCATAACTACGTAGGGGCTCATGTCTCTCCATTTGGAACTCTGCTCTATTGCTGTGGATGAAAACGCACATCCATGGAACCCTCCCATTGAATCAACAGGATTATTGGCTCATCAGTGGAAAACGAGTCATTTTTCTGCTCCCCACTGGTTGGTGTTCGTAATCTCCGAGGGATTCTTCAAGCCTGCGTCACTTCCAGTTTGAGCACTTTAGCGGCGTTCTGCAGGATCGTCGCGAAAACACCAGTAAAATGTTCCGGTCGATCGGATGGTACAAGGATGCTAATCGTTCGATCGGCATCCGGCATAACTAGCGGCATCACGCAGACTTCACTGCGGTAGATGCCTTGTCGTCGCGCAAAAAGGTCGGGAAGGATACCTATCCCAGCTCCGGTCGCCGCCATTAGCACGATAGAGTCTAGGCTTGTGCCCTCGTAGTCGTTGGAAACTGTGGCCCCGCTCGCTCCGGCGATACCGTAGACAATTCGGGCGAGTCGGTGACCTGTATCAAGCGTCAACAGACGTTGTCCTTGAAGGTCCTCTGCCGCGACTTGTGTGCAAGCTGCCAGTGGATGATCCTGCGCCACCGCGACCCAGAGTGGTTCGATGAACAGCTGATGCTGGAATGTGTTCGGGTGATCCTCGGGCGTCGAGATGATCGCGTCGAAGCGCCCGTTTCTTATCCCTTCGTCTAGGTTCAATGTGTTTTCCTCGCGAACGATAACACGCAAGTCAGGCTCAGATTCATGCAGTGACTTAATCGCTTGCGGCAAAAGATATGGCCCGATTGACGGCAGTACGCCTAACCGCAGCCGTCCGCCAAAAGGCAGGTTTGAGAGCATCGAGTCGCGCAATGCTTCGACCTCGGAAAGAATGCGGCGGGCACGGGTTACAAATTCCAAGCCCCGTGCCGTCGTGCGCGCCCCAGCTCGGCCACGTTCAAAAAGTCGAACACCAAGATCTGTTTCCACTGTAGCCACCTGGTTCGACATACTGGGCTGGCTGACATGCAGCGTTTCTGCTGCAAGACCAAAACTGCCCAATTGATGGACGGTGACGATGTATTCCATCTGACGCAACGTAGGGCGCATTCATAACCTCAGGCTATCTTTTTCTGTTATAAAATGTATTTAAACTATTCAATGAATCCGGGCAACAGGCATAAAACATGTTCCGGATACGCAAATAATGCAGATTTTTGATAGCCTTGTGGGCAACCTGATTGTGCCTACGATCTTGTTTTTTGTCCTTGGTCTTCTGGCCGCAATCGTACGCAGTGACCTTACGATCCCCGAAGGTGCCGCAAAGTTCATGTCGCTCTACTTGCTGTTGGCGATTGGCTTTAAAGGTGGGCACAGCTTAACAGAAAATGGGTTGAGCAAAGAGGTCTTCACCGCCCTTGGTGTAGGACTTGCACTATCCTTCCTGATCCCATTTATAGCCTACGCCCTTCTACGTGGCATGACTCGATTAGACGCGCTGAACGCTGCCGCCGTGGCAGGGCACTACGGCTCTATATCGATCGTAACTTTTGTCGCTGCCTCAAGCCTCTTGGACCTGTCCGGCATTGCTTGGGATGGGTACATGGTGGCCATAGCTGCAACGATGGAAGTTCCAGCGATCCTTTCGGCCCTGTGGATCGCACATCACTTTGGACGTGATGGGGCAGCGGGAAGTGTGTCTATTCGGGAGCTTTTTGCCAATGGCTCCATCGTGCTTCTGACCGGTGCATTCGTGATCGGCGCTCTGACGCAGGACAAGGGCATGGAGATGATCGCTCCATTTGTAGTGACGCCCTTTACCGGAATTCTTTGCCTGTTTTTGCTGGATATGGGCCTGTCTGCGGGCCGCAGCCTGCTGCGCAACTGGCACCTATTGAGCGTGGGGCTGTTTGCTTTTGGCATCATAATGCCAATGATCAGCGCGATGCTTGCCATGGGGCTGGGCTTGGCTATTGGGTTGCAGATCGGCAGCCTATTCTTGTTGATGGTGCTTGCGGCCTCAGCTTCTTACATCGCAGTGCCCGCAGCGATGAAGATTGCACTGCCGCAAGCCGAGTCAGGCATATATCTGACACTTTCTATGGGCGTGACCTTTCCCTTCAACATCACGGTTGGCTTGCCACTCTACCTATGGCTTTCCCAAACGTTCTGATGATCCAATAGAAACTAGGCCTCCATACTTGATAGTGTCGACAGACGCGAAACACGCAAAGCAGACTATGGTTTTCATCCAACGTAGGACCGGTTAGTCCTCAGTCCGTGAGTTCGACAGGTCTCCCGTCTCGCGACTGCAGCGAAAGCCCGTTTTGGGGAAGCCGCGCCGCGGCATTTGATGATTGCCGAAAGTCCGGACTGGGCTGTCACATCTGGGTCGATGCGTTCCACCCGGTTGACATGCTGCAAAACGTCTAAGGTCGGTTGCGAGCCCAAAGTTACCGGGTGCTGCAGTCCGCGCTAACGGTGGCAACGCGCAGTAAGCGGACTTTGCAAATTTCGGAGAACGATCATTGCGAATCTTTGCCAAGACCATTTGGAGCAGCCGCTATTAGGAACTGGCTGGACATGCTATTGATCATGATTGATGCTCTGCCGTAATCTCGCGCCCGTTGCTGGTCGCTTTGATTGCAAAGTAAGGCGATGGTCACTGCCCCGAATTAGTTTTCGCGATACTGCAAAGCAGATCGACGTGCTGATCCAACCAATCTTCGTCCAGGGCCTCGTGACGTATGAGCTTGCGGAAATAGGGGGCAGCGACTGCTAGTTCTATGAGTTGGTCAACCGGAACGTCGGCGGTGATCTCACCGCGGCCTACTGCGGCTGCAAATACTGCTTCAACACTCGCGAACCTGTCTTTCATGAATTCAGTGATCACCAACCGCGCTTCTTCGTCGGTGGACGCAGCAGCGACCACCTGAGGCGCGATTTGGCCCCATGGTGTGTCATTCAAGGCTCCCATCAGTACTCCGAGTAACCAGCGCAGGTCAGATCGCAGCGGGCCATCGGTTTTGGGTGGTATGTTCGGCGGTGTTGCGATGCGCCTGAACGCTGCATCACGCAGACTGCGCGCATCTGGCCAGTGCCTGTAAAGTGTGCTGCGCGAAATGCCCGTTGCCTTTGAAACTGCGCCATGAGTTACGTGCAGCACGCCGTCATCCATCAGTATCTTTTGCGCAGCATCAAGCGCAGTCTGTCGTGTGGCGATCAGCCTAGGATCTTCTTTCAATCACCCCTCCTATAGAACAATTTGTTGCATAGTAGAACATTTTGTCCTAAAAGTATGGTCGGCCAACACCTAAATCCCAATACTCAATTCCACAAACACGTCTTGTCAAAATGGGAGCGTATCAATGTTCAAAGTTGCAGCAACCCCGCTGGCGGTACTCCTATCGATGGGCGCGACAACCGCATTGTCCGAGAGCGGCACTTACGAGCTGGATCCTGGACACAGTCAAGTATTGTTCAGCTACAACCACATCGGGTTCTCAGAAACATATGGAATGTTCTCAGGTTTTAGCGGTGAGATTGAGTTCGACGAAGATGATCCGTCTGGGTCATCTGTCACAGTGTCTATGCCTGTGAAATCCATGATCACGGGCTGGGACGCCCGTCTGCAACACTTCATGTCCGATGACTTTTTTAGCGCGAGTGACGGTGATGAAGTCACATTCGCCTCAACCAACATCGAATTGACCGGGGACAATACCGCGAATATTTCTGGCGACCTGACCATGAATGGCGTCACCAAACCTGTTGTTCTGGAAACAACGCTTAACAAGTCAGCGCTATACCCGTTTGGCCCAAAAGAGGGCATGCCGACCTTGGGGCTGGCTGCCACGGCGACTATCGTGCGGTCTGAATTCGGACTTGGGGCATTTGCGCCAGCGGTGAGCGACGAAATAGATCTCTTGATCAATATCGAAGCGTTAAAGGCTGAATGATGTGTGCAACGGCACCGATACTGCGCTCAGCACTCAATCTTTTTGATTGGCAGATGGTCAACACGATGAATGTGCACCTGAGAACATTGGCGGTTGCTGTGACGGTAGTGGTATTGATGTGCTCAATGGCGTCCGCGCAAGAGCGCTCCTTGCCGGAGCGCACCTCGCCCCGTCCCGAAACGACAAGCGGCGTACCGCATACTCAAATTGGTGTCGAAATTAATGCCGATTTGGCCCAGCTATTGCTGGAGCAAGTTGCGCAATTCCCAGGAGTCACACTTGGCCCAACACGCATATCATTACCTGGCGCGATTGGCTTTCAGCTTGATCCTGACATGTTGTTGTCTCAACCGAACTCTATCGTCGGTAGGTTTGAGTTTGCGCATATGCATCCTGATGGCAGCTTGCACGCTTCGCTGCACCCCGCAATGGCCCGACGGGCAATTGAGGCTGGCTGGGCCGTAGGACACCCTTGGGCCAATCAACGTCCCGGATGGAGTGGCTTTGTCATGATATATACACCGACCACGCCAGAAGAGTTGGATGTCGTCATCGATCTGGTCGAAAGTTCGTACACCTTCATCACCGGAAACACCTTGGGTTAAACGCCCACCTGCTGACCTTGCCGTTGCTGACTAATACACAGGTCAGTCAAAATTCAGTTTTACCGGAATTTCAGGTGATCCATGTTCCACTGTTCCAGCCGGGCATGATCCAGAGATGTGGCGCACCCAAAATGGGTGCAACTAGGATATATGGCGAAACATCCTCGTAACTTGTCAAAACAACATACCCCCAGTAGGTATTTGGTATGCTTCGCTTGGTCCTGTCGATACTTCTTGTTGTTGCATTCTCTGGCGCATCCGCTGCGTCGGTGAAGCATGGCTTGACCCATGGATCGGATCATTCTGGTCATTATGCTCAAATGGCGGGCGACGATCCGTTAGCTAATGCCGAGAAAGCTGCTGCGGATTGTTGCGACACCACTAGCGGCATGGGTTCAACATCCTGTTTTGGTGATCTTGTCGCCACGGCGGGGATTTCGCCGATTGCTCCATTGATGATCTCAGTGGGTGGTGTGACGTACGCTGGAGCCGATTTTTCGAGCCTCGCAATGGGCGTCCCCACCGGTCCTCCGAAAGCCTGAATGGCAACGGGCGCTCGCCCACATTCCGTTCAAATTTCACATCAAAGGACCGACAGACATGATCACACGTCGTCACTTCACCAAACTGTCTGCAACTGCTCTCATCGCGACCGCTCTTCCCGTCCGTGCAGGCACCCCAATGCACGTGCTCAGTTCACCAGGTTGCGGATGTTGTCACGCATGGGCCGACTTGGCTCGCGCACGCGGCTACGCCGTCACCGTTGAGGAACTGACGGACCCCGAGGCACAGAAGTCAGCGCGGAGCATCCCGATGAACCTCGCGTCCTGTCATACTGTAGAAGCCGATGGTTATGTCTTTGAAGGCCATGTGCCGTTCGAAGCACTGGAGGCCGTATTGAAGGATCGGCCTGACATCACAGGGCTTGCTGTTCCTGGCATGCCAATGGGCTCCCCTGGTATGGGCGACGATCCGTCCGCCCGTTACGACGTGATTGCATTTGGGGGAGAGGCTGGGGCCGGTACGGTATACTACCGCGCGGGCACCGCGCAGCCGTTCGACACCTGATGCTAGGGCGCACATCACTCTTGGTCACCGGTGGGCTTGCGCTCGCCGGTTTCTCCGTAGCGTTCGTTTTGGCCCAAGCCTCTGAACCGGTCGGTCTTTTAACACCTGATGACGCGGAAGTTGTCGCCGTTGGCCAAGATATATACGCGGACCAATGTGCTACCTGCCACGGTGAGAACCTTGAAGGACAGCCAAACTGGCGGATACGCGGCGAGGATGGTTTGCTACCAGCACCGCCGCATGACGCCACAGGGCATACGTGGCACCACGATGATGAAACGCTTTTCACCCTGACCAAATTTGGCCTGGCCGGACTGATGGAAAATGCGCCCCCAACCGGTATGCCGGTCTATGAAGGTGTGTTGAGCGATGACGAAATCCTAGCGGTCCTATCTTTTATCAAGTCAACCTGGCCCTATGACCTTCGTGAGTACCACGACGAGTTGAATGCCCAATCCGAATAGAGGAAAACTCAGATGATCAAACAAACTCTTATCGGCTTGGTCGTAGCAATGGCTCCAATGCTTGCGGCCGCGCATTCAAAGTCCGAAGCAACGACACCGGCTGACGGTGCTACCGTCACGGAAGTGCCTGAGCTTACCATGCGGTTCGATGATCCGATGCTCATCATCTCGGTCACGCTGACCTCACCCGATGGCGATGTCGAAATTGACCGCGAAACGGGTATGGACCCCGCCATAGAGTTCCGGGCTATGCCTTTGGAGGAGCTTGCACCCGGAGGCTACCGCTTCGACTGGCGCGGTATGGCTTCCGACGGTCACCCGATGCAGGGCAGCTTCTCTTTCACGGTCGCTGAGTGATCGGTCTGGCACCCATTGACGGTGTTGTTGTCTTGGCCATTTTGGCGAAGGCACTTGGCTACGGCTCGGCGCTGGTAGCGATGGGTGGCGTCCTGTTCACGATCCTCTTTGCCAAGCGCGCTGAAGAGTTTGTTCTACGCCTTGCGCGGCACCTCGCGGTCGGAGCTGCGATTGTCGGTTTGGCCGTACTTGCTTTACGTTTTGGCATCAGAGCAGCGCGGATATCTGGGATGGGCTTTGAGGGCGCGACGGACCCAATGATGCTTGGTTTTGTTTGGGACAGTCCGCTTGGCACCGCCGCGATTTGGCGAGGGGTTGGTGAACTCGCGATATTGGCAATCTTGCTCTCTCGAGTCGGGCAGTGGATCGCTTTGGTGGGCAGCCTTGCCATAGCGATTTCCTTTGCCCAAGTGGGACACTCGCTTGGAGAGCCTAGGGCGGTTTTTGCCGTCTTGCTGGTTCTTCATCTGCTGGTTGCCGCGTTTTGGGTCGGTGCTCTCATGCCTTTGCGCAAAGCGGCGCTCACTCCAACTGGGGCCGATCTACTGCACCACTTTGGCAATGTCGCTGCTTACGGAGTTGCGGTCCTGATTGTTGCAGGCGCAGCACTCGCATGGCTGCTTTCGGGCTCCTTGGCCGCCTTGTTCGGAACGGCGTATGGATTGGTGCTATTGGTCAAGGTCGTGATCGTTTCTGCCCTGCTTGGTATCGCAGCGCTGAACAAGTTGAAACTCGTTCCGGCTCTCAGGGCTGAGAAGCATGACGCGACACTTGCTCTACGACGGTCGATTTCAATAGAGATGTTGGCTGTTGTCCTGATCCTGCTTGCAACGGCGACCCTAACCAGTGTGACGACACCTCCCATCAATCTCTGACGGCCTAAGGTCCGAAGCAGGAGCTGCAAAGCCTTGTTACGAATGACTGCTAAGGGCTGCGAGCGGTCATTAATCGTTCAGCATCCGACGGCAGCATTGTCCGCTGACTGTGAGTTCGGCTGTTGCCAGATTTTGCTCCCGCAGCGAAAGTCTGGTTCGGTGAAGCTGCATTGCGACGTGGCCTGACCCAATGAACGGCAGCTCCGGGCCGTTCTTCTCGTAGGCTCAATCGTTAGTTATTGCTCTTGCAACAGCGTTGGTACTGATCCCAATAAAGAGATTTCGCTACCGCGAACGAACGACGGCTCCCGTTTGGGGTCAACCAATTGATCCGTTTCTTGCGCATTCGGTTCAAGTCGCTCAACACACGCGCAAGAACCGGGTCGCGCGACACTCGCATTATTCCTTAGGTGATTGGCATGCAATTTCAGAAAGGCATGACCATGGAACTTAAAGACAAAACTATCATCATTACCGGCGCGAGCAGCGGAATCGGTGCAGCAGCAGCGCTTCTGTTTGCTTCGGAAGGGGCGAATGTCGTTTTGGGTGCCCGTAGGGAAGCTCAGCTGAACACACTTTTCGGGCAGATTACACAGAGCAGTGGGCGCGCTGTTTTCCTTGCGGGCGACGTGACGGACGAAACATATTCCAGGGACCTTGTTGATCTGGCGAAACGGAGATTTGGTGGTCTTGATGGCGCATTTAACAATGCGGGCATTATGGGCGAGATGGGTCCTGTTCCCAAAATGGATTCACGCAACTGGCAGTCGGTTCTTGCAACAAACCTTTCCAGTGCATTCTTCGCGGCAAAAGCGCAGATACCGGAAATGGAGGAACGCGGCGGTGGGTCTATTGTATTCACCGGAACATTTGTTGGTTTCAGCAATGGGGGCATGCCCGGCATGGGGGCCTATGCCGCATCAAAAGCTGGGCTGATTGGGCTCGTACAGTCTTTGGCATCTGATCATGCGGCCAAGGGCGTCCGTATCAACACTATTTTGCCGGGTGGTACCAAAACCGACATGGCCGGCGATGACCCTGCGACGCACGACTTCATTGCCGGCCTGCATCCCCTGAAACGCATGGCAGAGCCAAAAGAGATTGCCCAATCTGCTTTGTTCTTGTTGTCAGACCGGGCAAGTTTCGTGACGGGATCTCCATTCGCTGTCGACGGTGGCATGGCGACCCGCCTGATTTGAGTTTCTGCCGTTGGTTACTTGATAGCCAACGGCAGTCGGGGAAACCGCTTCGCGGCGTCATGGAGCATGATGAATTTCATCTTTGGACCGTGAGGCCCAGTGGGGCAGGCAGCAGCGCTGCCTGCCCTGGAACGATATCTGTCCTCTCATGCCGAGACTGTCTTGGGTCCATCTGCCCTCAGCAGTCGTGCAAAGATCATCACATGCGTGACCAACAGTACCGGCACAAAGAATGTCGGGATGAACCATGTGGGGCCAAAGTAGTCAATTGCCTCGGCTTGGCGCAGGGCGTTCGCCAAATCGAGGGTACCAAGGATGTTGAAACCCCACACCAACGGAAGGGCGGCCATTGATCTCCATCGCAAGGCTAGAAGCGCGGCGATTGCCAGAAATGCCGAGAGCAGATCCCCATAGCTGGCGCTGGTTGCAAACGCCTCGGGCAGGCCTGAGTTATTGAGATTTGGCACCATGAAACTCATTCCGATGTGTCGGAAAGCATGCGGCAGCAGGAGGATTGAGAGCGCCGCCGCCGCGGACAGCCGTGCAAGCCATGGTGCTACGTACCACGCTGCGATTAGAGAAAAGACAAAGAGGCTCATCGCGAACTGAAGAAGGAATATCACTGTGGGGGTCATCTGATCGGTCCTTTCGATATGCGTCTGTTTACGGAATTTGGAGGTGGATTCGGGCAGACGTTCACCCTCGCGATGCACTCGCTTTAGCCCGCATTGCCCCTAGTGAAATGGCAGGAGAAATAGCGTGGGCTGTTCCAGTGGCGACATCGTAAAGCAAGGCTGAGACGGTGATTGCGTCCGGCACCTCTGGTGCCACGGCCAAACGCTTGATGTCTGCCGAAAGGTCGTTTTCCTGGTCCGTGATTGCGTATTCGGACACGTCGATTCCAAGCTTTTCCAGCAACATGTCCTGAAGGTCAGGATTGGACAGCCGCTGGGCTCCACATTGTGTGTGCTGCATCAGGATTACGTTGAACCCCTGTTCGCGGCCCTCTGTCATAGCACTCACCAGAAAGGCGAGGGTGGCGATTTCTTCGATTGCGGCGCGTGTAACCCGTCCGCCGTTGTTTCGGATTACAACCGCGTCGCCAAGCTCCAGACCGAGGATGTGCGCGGGATCGACCCGGGCATCGCCGCAAGTCAAAACAACCGTTCGCAACTTTGGCAGGATCGGCAGGTCAGCGCTGTCAAAGCCTGCGGCGAATTCCTGGTTTCGAGTGATGAGTTCATCTTGAACGTTCACAAAAATGTCCTTTCGTCGGGTGGATCAATCCTTCGTCTCGCGCAGTCTCAGGCGACACGCATCGATGGGGCTGCTTCGCCGTTGGACTGGTGTCCTTCCGTCCATGCCGCATCGTCCAGGCAGTACGACGAAGAGGAAAGCTGAACGTAGTCTCGCTGCTTCTGTGCGCGATCAAGATCGAAGGGGCGCGTCGCGAGGATCTTTAGAAAACTGCCGATGGCGCCAATGCTGCCTGGTAGGCTGCGCGCCAGGCCCGGTTGATCAGCGACCTTGCGGCGCACGATGTTTTCGAAGACTTCCGGTTCGCACCCCCCGACTTGGAATACATCCTCGGTTGGGGCGTTCACCGCAAAGGCGCCTCGCTTGTACTCTTCTGAATAGATTGCAAGCTGGGTGACTGCAGCTTCTGAAAAATTTGCTGGGCGCAGGGCTTTCAGAGCCTTGACCATCATACGCTCGGAAATGTCGACATAGCGTACCCGCCGTCCCAGCGCGCGGCCCATTGCTTCGGCGATCTCGTTGGGCGACAGCAGCGTTGGTCCCGTGGGGCGGTAGGTCTTGCCCGCATGGCCTGCCGGGTCCGCCAAGGCACCGACCACCACGCGTGCAATGTCCTCGTTCGAGGGGGCTGCATTCTTTTTCACGTCGCCGTCGCCAAGCGGCATCGTGAACAGCCCAAGATGGGCCGCCATGCCCAGCACCATCAGGTAGTTTTCTGCAAACCATCCGACATTCACCGTGGTTACGGACATCTCGGGGCGCATGCCGATCAGGATGTCGCCCAGGTAAACTTCGCGCGTAAACAGTGATGGGTGATCTACGCTCGAAAGCCATTGGCTAAGTGTAACGACGTGTTCAACCTCTGCTTCGTAAGCCGCAGCGGTGAAGACCGCATTGAAGTGCAGCCCGTTGGGTGCTGTCGGGGCGCATTGATACGCCCGCTGCACGCCTTTCATGGCTTTGCGCATGTCGCTCAGAGAATACTGGTCACCCACGAATAGTTCAGCGCCAGCGCGCTCAAGCAGGTCAGAACGATGATCCCTCTGACGTACGAACGCACGGACAGGAAAAGTCATGGCTCTGAGCTGAAGTGCAACTTGCGATCCGGTCTTACCGCTTGCGCTTGTGACTAGGATCTTGGGCTTGGCAGGCACGGGCACGCTCCTTTAGATGATGGTTGCAATCTATAATTTAGATGATAGATACAATCTTAATTGTCAACCCCTTCTGGGAGCGCGAAAATGCCGAGGATGTCGGAAGCGGAAAAACAGCGCAGTCACAACAGGATACTGGATGCTGCAGCGCAGTTGTTCCGCGAACGCGGGGTCGAAGCGACTAGCGTCGCTGATGTCATGAAGGCAGCCGGAATGACACATGGCGGTTTCTACCGGCACTTCGAGTCGAAAGAGGATTTGATCGCGGCAGCCTTCCGGCATGCGGTCGACGATGTCGTTTCAGGCATGGAACGCGAAGAAGCCAGCGAAAGGCAAGAGAGGGAGCGCCAGGACTACATCGCGAAGTACCTGTCCCAAGCGCATGTTCAAGACAGTCGGCATGGATGCCCGCTGGCGGCGATGGGAACTGAGCTTGCCCGCACCCAGGGTGCATCCCGGCACGCGGGCGCTCAGGCTTCGGATCGCATGGCGGCCCTACTAAGAGACACGTCGGAAACAGGCTCCGACCAGGGCTCGGCCACGATGGCACTCTTGATGGGTACGATTACTCTGGCTCGTTTGGCAGGAACTGAAGAAGAGGCAGACCGGGCACTGGAGGCCGGACGCACTGCCATAGATTTGCTGCAGGATCATTGGCCGAAAGACAGGTCCTAGCCGAACTGAACGATCCACCACACCAAGCCAGCCAAAACAATGGCGTCTGCCGATAGACGAGACAATCTCGGTGTTGGATTAACGAAAGCAGGGCAGATCTGACCTTCAATCATTCACGAGTACGAATTCGGAATCGATAACACCGAAGTTTAGGACGGATGAAACGAACAGGGTCTCGTCAGTCGATCGAGCGCGATCAAGGTAAAGATAGTGGCAGAGTTCGCGACCCTGATGGACCGAAGGAAGTCTTTGACAAATCTGATCGCCAGCGATCCGCCATGTTCCGGTCAAAGGTATCCCATTCATCCAGGCGAAGTTCATTGAGATCGTCCCGTCGGGCGTCCGCTCTTCGGAAAAAGGAGCACCGAAGGGTCCAATCGTGTGCTTTTCCTCGAATTTGTCGGAATGCAGCTGAACGAGTTGTTCATGATCGATACGATCGCCTTCCCGCCCTTTAGGAAAGTCGAACGGCCACTCAGGCAGGCCAGATCCCAGCATGGCCTCGGCATATGTCTGATAGACTGTCGGATCCTGGTAGATTTCGAACCATGGCTTCATCCAATTCAGATTCAGCCAGACATTGTTTACCAGAAACCGCTCGATATTGGCCCGGGCGGCCTCTACGTTTCCTTCCTCATACTGTGCATCGGCCATAATCCTGAGATGCTGTTCTTTTATCTCCTCCTGTGGAATCTCCGATAGGAGCGCGAGTGCCCTGTCGCTGTCTCCGGCACGTAGATAGCTCCAAGCAAGATCACCTTTCTCGCCGGAGTTCAGCCTGGGCGACAGTCGTTCAAACTCTTCGAATGCCTCGATCGCCTTGTCGTAATCACCTATCGCAGTCAAGCTCAGGCCGTGGACATATCGCAAGACTGGTTCGTTGGGATTGCTGAACACGGAGCTTCGCGCAATCGACAGGGCGCGGTCGCGTTCGAGGTGCTGAATCAACAACTGGACCTGCAAGCCAATGGCCACCGGGTGCTTTGGATCGTTCTGCAAAACCTCGTCGACAGTGTCAGTTGCAATCTTGAGGGCGTCCAGTGTGAAGCGGATTGTATTGAAACTGCCTTCCCAGACTTTGAAATTGGCTTCTGCGTATCCGAGCTTCGCTTCGACAAAAGCCGGATCCAGTTCGATCGCTCGCTCGAATTGGGTGAGCGCTTCGCCGATGTCCGTAAAATCCTTGCTATCGAGCAAACGTTTAGCCTTGGCAAATGCAAGATAGGCCGCTGGACTGTCCGTGGGCGCCAATTCAAAGATGGCCCGTTCAACGGGATTGAGTTTGAGTTTCATTGCGCCGGCTGCGCCCAGTTTGAGCGTGACGACCATGTCGAGAAACTGATCTCGATCTCCGGTCAGGGACCGATACCAGAGCGTGCCGTCACCCGGTTCCGCAGTATCACGCAGACGCGCCTGCACTTCGATCTGGCCATTAACCGTCTCTGCTGACCCATCGAGGATATAACGCAGGCCCAGGTTTTGCGAGACCTCGTCCAGCGGCACATCAATGCCCTCGTAGGCCAAAGCCGTGCTGTAGGAGGAAATGGGCATATGGCGTTGCCGCTCGAAGGACAGAAGCAGCATTTCGGTCGCCGCATCGGCAAGGATTTGATCGCCGCCATGTTCAAACTCAAAAGGTAGGATCAGCAGGCCCGCCGTGTCTGGTGCGGTGTCCTTGAACAGATCCTTGGCCGTAAATACGCCGATGACGGCCGCAAGGCAAAGAACTGCCGCGATCAACGGCTTCCGGCGACCGACGCGCAGACGCTCTTTGCGTGCGACGACTTTGCCCGCATCTCCCGGGTCGAGTAGGACACTGTAGGCTTGCACGGGTTCGGAGATGTTTTTTACTGACAAGGTGCCCTGGTCCGCGAATCCGAGGTCGAGCTTGCCTTTGACATTCCGAAAAACCGCTTCGGACACGAGGATGCCTCCCGGCTCGGCCAATCCTTCGAGGCGCGCGGCGATGTTGACCCCTTCTCCGAAAATGTCATCGCCGTCAACGAGTATGTCACCAACGTTGATGCCAACCCGATAGGCGATCCAGCGGTCACCGCTGGCCCCGCGTGCCCTTTTGGCGATTTCGCATTGTATCTGGGCGGCCCATCGGACGGCGTTGACCGCGCTGCCGAACTCGATCAAGGCACCATCGCCGGTCGTCTTGACGACGCGCCCACCGCATTCTTCGATCGCGGGGCCAAACACTTCGTCCTGAATCGCCTTTTGCAGCGCGAGCGTACCAACTTCGTCGAGTTCCATGAGCCGGCTGTAACCAACCATGTCTACGGCCGTGATCGCCGCAAGTCTTCTCTTCCCGTTCAGCTCCGCTATACTCATCCCGCAGCAGCTCCGCAGTTGCGTTCTCTTGCCCGGGTCATTGAAACACAGTTTCAGGGATGCAGTAAGTTTGGATTACGGGGATCAGTATTTCCGGCGTCTCCGACGACGGCTATTCCTGCAGAACTGTCATCGGCACCCTCGGAATGCTGCGCTGACTATCAACGTCCGCTTTGTAGAAGCTGCATCGCAGAGACGTCTATCGTTATAGAGGGCAGCTTTGGGCCGACAGTTAGCTCCCGGTGTATATGCTACAGGCAGAAACCATGCGCCATGAAAACCAGAGTAAATGCGTCTATTAGTCCAGATTTTGTGCCGCCTGAGAGGGCAACTCCGCATAGGATGCGTCATAGAAATAAGTCAGCCATATCGACGATCCATCGAAAAGAATATCGGAAATCCCGCGCGAATGAGACCCGGCGTCCAGTGGAAGAATGGTTCCATTAGTTTCAACGCGCATAAGCTTTGCACTCGGGTGCGCCTTGTGACCCCGATAACCTCCGACGACAACTATGTCGTTGATTAATTCAACGGATTCCAAGTTGCCGAAGCCGTCTGAAAGTGTTGCAGCGGTATGCCCGTTGTCCGAATGCGGCACCCAATACAAGGCGCTGTCCCATGCGTCGTCGCTGCCCCAAGAGACGGCGTAAATTCCTGTCTCTGCAACTGCAAAGCGGGCAAGTCCACTGATACGTAAATCGCCGAGGTAAGGTTGAATTTGCCCAGTCTGGGTTGCAACCGATAGGAACGCGCCGCGCCCAAAATCACTCACGAGAAGGGTAGTCTCGTCGAGAACTTCAATGTCATAGAAAAAAACACCCTCGTTATCAAGAGCCTGCCGCCAGTTTACTGTGCCATCCGAAGCGGTAGAGATGACCTCATTGCCATCCACAATGACAATCTGGTTGCCAGAACGCACCATTCCTGTCGGGTTGCGCAGGCCTTGCCCATCCGAGAGTTTGATTTCTTCCGACGCACCGTCGGAAGCAACCTTATAAAGCCCGCCATTAGTGGCGTCCGAGCCGAACTCTTCATCTGGCCCACCCGGTCCTATCGATACGGCATAGACATCGTTTCCCATTGGTAAAACCGCTTCGGTAAAGGGCGGCAGCTCCTGTTCGGCAACAGCAGGGCAGGCCGCGGTGCAAGCGACCAATAACGAAAGAACTTTCATCTCAAATAATTCTCCTGTGTAATTACGCTTTGATGTTGCCGCCCAATTTTCCGGCAATGATTGCTCTGGGGCAGCCGTAACGAACCAAGCAGTCTGCATCAAAGGCTTCACCCGAAGGCCAGAAAATGCGGAACAAGCGCATTGACGGCGGTGTCTATGATCAGCGGGTCTTCGTAAAATTGAAGCTGGTTGGCACCGTCGATCCAATGTAGCGTCTTCTGCTCTGACGCGATTTCTTCAAAAATCCGGCGCGGAATGTCCTGACCGCTTGCAGCCCTGTCGCCATGGATCATCAATACGGGCAGGCTCAGTTGAGGTGCTGTTTCGTCGATCCGCCAGCCCCAAATGCCCGCTTCGCTCATCGCGGTGATGCGGTTTTCCCACCCGCCTTTGAAAGTCAGCCAGGGGGCTCTGTTGTCCCAGGGCAGGTACCAGTCTGCAATGGCTGTTGCGGTCAGAAGGGCATCCTCAGAGCCGACGATCGGAATGTAGCTTGCTTCCCCCGTTTTTTCGAAATCGGCGGCTGCTTTGGTCGCGCGCTCCATACGCGCTTCAACTGCGGCATCACTGCCAAGGTACATTCTGGCGGTTTCCGCGGTCAGATAATGACCCGCGACAACCCCGAGAGACGCCACGCGATCGTCTGTCACCGCTGTTTCAATCGCCCAGTTGACGCCCTGGCAAATCCCGAGAAGGTGAAGCCGGTTTGCGTCGATGCCTTCCTGAGCGGAGAGAAATCCGAGGGCCGCTTGGCAGTCTTCAACTTTGGCTTCGCCCAACTCGTAGCGTCGGGGGGCGCCTGTGCTTTCTCCATGATAGCGCGGGTCGAATATCAGAACGGCCAGTCCACGTGATGCCAGGCGGGTCGCATATTGCACGGGTGACTGTTCTTTCACGAATGCAACAGGCCCGATGATCACGACTGCCGGGTGAGACCCTTCTGAAGCAGGTCTCAACAACTTTCCAACAAGGGTTTCCCCAGAGCTGTCAAAGGACACTGTTTCAACATGGTAAGAGCCAAGTGCCAATTGATCTACGTCACCGGATGCCTCCGCAGTGCTGGGCCGGGCGGCGAAAGCTCCGGTCATGGATGTTGCAATCGCGATTGAGTTGAATATGCGTCGTGTAATCACTGCTGCTGCCCTTTCGTATTCAGTTTGACGGCCTTCGCACCCAAAAAATCTTAGACAAAACACCTGATTGAGGGCGCCCGGTTGGGTTTCACTTGTCAGTTAGCTCACGACCGGCATAGTTGGGATGACGCAAAAAGCATGGTGGACATGCAAAAAATGGATGGCGAACTAACTTCTCTGGACATGCGGACTCTACGGTTCCTGCAGCTCCTGCTGCGAACAAGCAGCGTAACACGCACGGCAATGCATCTGGGGATCAGCCAGCCTGCCGCCAGTCGAATCCTCGCCCGGGTACGCGACCTGATAGGAGATCCCGTGCTGATCCGAACACAGTCTGGATATAAGTTAAAGGATCATGCTCTGAGCCTGAATGAGCCTGTCGATGCAGCGCTATCGGCGATAGCTGACGTCTTCAGACCTTCCGCCTTTGATTCGGCACAGTCCCACTATTGCTATCGCATCGCCTCGACAGACTACGGCGTCGCGGCTGTCCTGGGACCAATGATGGAGGTCATTGCCGCTACCGCACCAGCATTAAGGTTCGAGGTTTCGCCACTGGTGCCGCAAAGTTTTGGCGATCTGGAAAAAGGAGCAATTGATCTGCTGCTATACGCGGATTTGGATGCCAGGAACGACTTGCTCATTCAGAAGCTATTTGATGAAACCTACGAAATTCTTTTCCGAAAAGGCCATCCGCTCGAGGAACACGCAGCGCCACAGCGGGCCTTTACTCCTCAAGACGTGGCGCCTTACCGGTTAATCGAGTTCAGTTTTCCGGGCACGACAAGTTTAAAACCGGATACGATCATGCGGGAAGACGGAAACGCTTCGAATGCCGTATTCCAGCAGCCCTTCTTCACCACGCTGCCTTTCCTGGTAGGGCAGACGGATGCGGTTGCAGCTGTTCCCAAGCGGCTGGCAAAGCAAGTCCAGAAATTGACCTCTCTTTGTTCAGCGCCGTTTCAGCCGAGTTGCGGTTTTCCCTATTATCTGGTCCGTCACGAGCGCAGCCGCTACAATCCGGCGATCAATTGGCTGAAGGTACGAGCATTGGAGATCACCAAGTTTGACTGATCAGATGTTCGAGCCGTGATGCTGGACTGAACGCGAGACTTTCGAAGTACAAAGAGGCCATCCCAATCACCAGTTGCTTCTGGGTCATGACGAAACCACAATCCATAAACAGCTGGTTTGTTGGGCGGAGCTGCAACATCGTCCGTTAACGTTACATCTCGGCTTAGACCCGCGATCCAGATCTTCGCCCACTTTCCTGCGTTGCTATCGCAGCGAATGTCTCCTCCGACGGGCCGCACTGCAGCATCGCTAGTCCTCGGGCAATGGCAGCAATGGGCCGTCCTTTCAGGCGGCCCTGAGTTTTAGATTTCAATGGCTTCAGCAATGGCCAAGGCATCCTCAAGTTCAACACCAAGATACCTGACCGTACTGTCCATCTTTGTGTGCCCCAACAGAAGCTGAATGGCGCGAAGGTTGCCTGTCTTCTTGTAGATCTGAGTGACCTTCGTGCGCCGTATCGAATGCGTGCCATATGCACTGGCTTCCAATCCGATCGACGTGACCCAGTCCCGAACAATCCGCGCATACTGGCGTGTCGATATGTGAAGACGCTCATGAAAACGGCCCGGCCAAAGATACTCTGATCCGATCATCAGTTCGTCTTCCATCCATTTCTCGACGGATGTGCGGGTGCCTTCCGATATCTCAAACCGGACTGGCTTCTGCGTCTTGCTCTGCAGCACTGAGGCGCGTTCCTTGATCTGGCCAGACGCCATCACATCCACAACTTTCATCTTCACAGGTCGCAGCCGCGAAGCCTGCTGTCGATTGCCATATTGAACGGAGCAAGATCACGATGGTTCTCTGCCAATTCAAGCCGCACCCGGATTGCCCAGACATGCTTAGGTTTCAGTGGCCGCTTCTGACCGACGATGCGGCCCTTGTTCCAGGCTGGCCGAAGTGCGCGAATGGCAGGTAAGTTTGGTATTTCCATGACTGATCCTCCGATCCGCCATGCCCTCCCAAAACGACAACCCGACGTTGACACAGACGTCATACCACAGGATGCCGCGCTGCCTCCGATGTCAGCAACCGAGTCCGACCTGCCCATTCGACAGAACGCAGTGAAAGTCAGCTTTTTATGGCTTGGCCATAAATGCGGCTCGGATCGCGGCCTTCATAGCGTCCTGAGGCCCCTGTTCTTTCGGCTTGCTGGATGCCATCACCAGCTTGGAGGCAGGCGTGTTTCCGAGGCCCAATGCATCGTTCACCACTGATAGACCGCCGTGCAGCGAGGAGCGACCGAGCAGACCCACCACGATCCCGGCTTCTACTGCTGCGATCACGCCAGAGACGCTCTGGCTGGAGTAGACAACGCGATATGGCTGTCCACGGGCTTGCAATGAAATGACTGCCGCGTCGCGCCACCAGCACGCATGATCGAACAAGGCCACGGGAAGGCTTTCATCGGCCCGAAAGTGCCGGTGCGCCGACGACACCCAACATGTCGGGTCTTCATAAACAACCTCCTCGTGACTGGACGGGCTTTCCACCTCATAGACCGCAAGGTCCAGCGACCCCTTATCGAGGGCTTCTGGAAAACTTGTGCTCAAGGCGCAGGTGACATCCAGTTCGACTTTCGGATGTTGACGGGCAAAGGTCGCAATGATCGCCGCAAGCCTGGCGCGCCCGTGATCGTCGGGTATGCCCAAACGCAGTCTGCCGCTTACTGTGTTCTGTGAAATTTCTCGTAGTGCCGCGTCGAGACGCGCCGTCACCTCCTGCGCGACTGGAAATAGCTTTCGTCCCGTGTCGCTCAGGACCACGCCGCGACCATGCCTGTCAAAGACCGGCTGACCCAGGATCGCTTCGAGGCGCTTGATCTGAAGACTTGTCGCAGATTGCGACCGGTGGATGCGGGCAGCACCGTCCGTGACGCTTCCGGCATCAGCCACGGCGACGAAAGTTCGCAGAAGATCGCTATCCAGATTTTCCATCTGTTTTTCCAATACCGGAAATTGAAACTATGCGTTTCACAGATGCCTTGTGCCGCACTATTTTTCAAGGTCAGAGGAGTATCCCATGTCAGAGCAGTCAGCTGCCAACCGACCATCTAACCGGAAACCCCTGGTGTGGGGCGTGTCTTTGCTGCTGCTGGCAGGCGTCTGTCTTACCTGGCCGGAACACGCCGCAAACGCAGCAAAGTTTGTCCTATGGGGCCTGATTGTCGTGGCCCCCATCGTCATTCCGGGCATCGTGCTTGCAGCCTGGATCATCGCAAGCGGCGCGGATACCCACATCGCTGGTGCCTTCGAGGGCAGGACACTGAGAACGGTTCTGGCGGCCTCGCTCATTGGAGCCATCACGCCCGTATGCGGTGTGACCGTGCTGCCTTTGATGGCCGGATTGCTGGCAGCGGGCGTGCCACTCGCTCCGATCATGGCATTCTGGCTGTCCTCTCCGATAACGGACCCCGCAATGCTCGCGACAACAGCGGCAACCCTTGGTTTGAGCTTTGCGATTGGCAAGACGCTTGCCGCCTTCGGATTGGGTCTATTCGGCGGCGCGATCACCGGCCTGTTCGCCAAGACGCCCTGGGCCATGAATGCGCTTCGGGACAATGGCCTGGCGCGCCAGCTAAGTGCTGCACGATGCGGGGAAGAGCAGCCCTTTGATCCTTGGGTCTGGCGGTCTGAGGCGCGACGTCATTCTTTCGGCAAACAGGCATGGGCAACTACGCGGCTTATCCTGATTTGCCTGATCCCGGCATTTGCCGCGGAGTATGCCTTGAACGCGGCCCTTACACCGGGCGCACTGGCAGCATATGTTGGCGAAGACAAATGGTGGGCCATACCCGCCGCTGTCTTCGTCGGTGCCCCGGCCTATATCGACGGTTACGCTGCGCTCCCGCTGACACGCGGGTTGATCGACAACGGCATGTCCGAAGGCGCGGCAATGGCGTTCCTTGTTTCGGGCGGCGCGGTCAGCATCTGGGGTGCTATGGTCATCGCACCGGTGCTCAAATTGCAACCGTTCATACTCTATCTGCTGCTTGCAGTTCTGGGGTCGCTCGGGGCGGGGTATGTCTTTGGGTGGATCGTCTGAGATTTAGCGTTAACGGGAAGCAGACGTTCAGCAACCGGCAGCTTTGTCCGCGAACTGTGAATTTGCCCATCACCAAGTTTAGCAGTTACAGCGAACGACAGCTCTGACGGGCCGCATTGCAGCATCTTGACCCTCTAGCCAACGGCAGGAATGGGCCGAGCCTGTTCATTTCGGGAATTTGCTAAACTGGCGTTTAGCTCGCTGTTACAAAGTTTTCCCTCAGACCCACCAATACTTCGCAACAAATCCGGACAAGGCATCAGAATACGTGTTTTCTTCGATCTGGCCCAATAGCGTGTGATGCATCCCGATAGCCATAGAGAGCTACGACATTTTGTAATCCGACAGCAGACGGCGTTTTTCAGCTATCGCTTCTCTGCGGTTGCGTTCGATCCCCAGCCTAAAGGACTCTTCGACGAAGTCGATGTGATCAGTCGCGGCTTTTTCGGCGCGTTGCTCATCGCCGTCAATTACTGCCTGGCCGAGCTCCATATGCTGGTCCAGTAGCTGCTTTCCAGTGCCGTCAATTGTTTTCAGAAAGTCGCGGTTGTAGAACACACCCTTACGTGTGAGCTCGTAGATCGAAGCCATGATATGGATCAGGGTTGCGTTCTGGCTGGCGTCGACGATTGCAGAGTGCAGCGCAAAATCCGCTTCTTGAGAAGCTTTGGTATCGTTTTCACGCCAAGCGCGCTCATTCTCGACCAAAATCTCCGCAATCCTCTCTTGGTCGGCCTTTGTAGCGCGTCGCGCGGCAAGGCGGGCGGCAAAACCTTCCTGTTCACGCCGGTATTCCAAATAATCGAAAAAGGCGGGCTCATGTCGCTCATAGAGCGCGAGCAGTGCAGGCATCATGGCCTGTCCGGTTAGTGCGGCGACAAAGGTCCCTTCACCATGTTGCGTCGTGACCAGGCCGCGTTCTTCCAGAACAGACAGGGCTTCGCGCAGTTTCGGGCGCGACACGCGCAACATCTCGGCGAGGTCTCGCTCCGAGGGCAGTTTGCGGCCCTGTTTCAGGACGCCCGAGGCGATCAGGTCCTCGATCTGAGCCACGACAGCTTGAGCCAGCAATTCGTGGCCGACAGGTTCAAATATCGCTGTGGGGCTCATGATTCTGATCTCCGCTCAATGCCAAAACTAAAGAGTACTGGTAAATAAATATATCCATAGCTGGTCAAAACTCAAGCTACAACGCTCATCAAGAACTTCGAACTTAGCAGCATGATATGAATAGATTTTAGTCGATTCTTCTTTTTGGGTCGTCTTCGGGTCATATCCTGAACCTTACTGAATTCTACTTGATTTAGCGCATAATGAATAGCCAGTGGTAAATAAACTTGTTGACTGGATTTGTTTGGTAAAGTTAATTTACCACCGGAGCGGTGCTGGAAGAACCCGCGCCACTGATTGGGGTAAAAGTGCCCCGACCTACCCTGGAGGAGATTTCATGAAGAAGACCCTGACGAGCCTTGCTGTGGCCGCCAGCCTGCTGGCCGCACCTGCGGTTGCCGCTGACAAGCTACTGCTGAAAACCCCGATTGCCTTTTCGACCGAGCTTCCGGGCCTTGGTTCACCGATCCCGCGCGTTGCTGAGCAGCTTGAGCTGATGTCGGGCGGCACTTTGAAAATGAAAGTGTACGAGCCGGGCAAATTGGTTCCACCGTTTGAAATTCTGGACGCTGTGTCCACCGGCAAGATAAATTCTGGCTACACCACCGCCGGATACTGGGCCGGCAAAATCCCGGCCGCACCGCTGTTCTCGGCCGTTCCGTTCGGTCCAGAGGCTGGCGAATACATGGCGTGGCTTTATTACGGCAACGGCCTGACCCTCTATCAGGAAATGTATGATCAAGCAGGCTACAACGTACACGTTCTGCCCTGCGCTGTTATTGCGCCTGAAACCTCTGGCTGGTTCGCGACCGAGATCAACTCTCCAGAAGACCTGAATGGCCTAAAGATGCGCTTCTTTGGTCTGGGCGGCAAAGTGATGCAGAAGCTGGGCGTAGCAACTTCGCTGCTGCCGGGTGGTGAGATCTTCCCCGCGCTGGAAAAAGGCGCCATCGACGCAACCGAGTTTTCGATGCCTGCTATCGACGCGCGCCTGGGTTTCCACAAGCTGGTTAAATTCAACTACTTCCCCGGTTGGCACCAGCAGGCCACCGTATTCGAACTGTTGATAAACAAGGACGTCTGGAACGAATCCAGCGACCAGCACAAGGCGATCATCGAAAGTGCTTGTAAGGCCTCGATGACGGACAGCTTTGCCGAAGGCGAAGCGATCCAGCACGCCGCGCTGCTCGACAATATTGAAAACAACGGTGTCACCATCAAGCAGTGGTCGCCCGAGATGCTCGACACCTTCCGTGCGACCTGGGAAGAGGTTGCCGCTGAAGAGGCTGCCAATGACGCCTTCTTCGCACAAGTTCTGGACGACATGAACGAATTCCGTGACGGCTATGGTCTCTGGAAGACGAACGCGTTCCTCCCGCGTCAGTAAACTCCCTTGCTGACGTTACCGGGGCGGCGTCATCCGCCGCTCCGGTTCTTATTTCCTGATCTTCGGAATTTCTAACTTTTCACTGCCTGTGTGCCGGGCTGCTGAGCGAGGAATGACCATGACCACGCAAAATAAACTTACCGATCCGGTCGAAGCCTATGAAGGCATCCTGGAACACCCCGAAACCGACCGTCAGGGAATTGCCGTTGCCATCGACGCAAGCGTTAAGGCTGTTGGTCATGTGGTTATGTGGGCAAATGTCCTGCTGATGGGAGCGATCTTTACCCAGGTCGCACTGCGGTACTTGCTGAGCCAGAACTATCCCAAACTGGATGAGATCCAATGGCATTTCTACGGCATTGTCACGATGGTCGGCATCTCTTATGCGCTGATCACCGACAGCCACGTGCGGGTGGATGTGCTGCATATGCAGTTGTCTCGCCGGTCTCAGAGGGTCATTGAAGTGATAGGCATCCTGACCCTGCTGACCCCGTTCATCTATCTGATGATCGATCAGGGGTATGACTATTTCTATGAAAGCTTGCGCGTTAACGAGCGTTCGGACAGTCCCACTGGTCTGCCGGCTCGTTGGGCGCTCAAAGCGGTTATTCCGATCAGCTTTGTCTTGCTCGCGCTGGCCGCCTTGGCCCGATTGATCCATGACGGGCATGCGTTGCTTTACGGGCCGGCGTCCGAGCGTGAAGGCGCGCCATTGCGACGTATTCTGTTGGTGCTGGCTGTGTTCGCCGCAGTTTGTGTTGGACTGGCTTTCCTCGTCGAAACAACCGAGGAAAAGCTGGTAATCGCAATGTTCCTGACTTTCATCGCATTGCTGTTCACCGGCTACCCGGTGGCCTGGGTTCTGGCAGGTGTCGGCGTGGGATACTGTGGGTTGGCCTATCTGTTCGACAACGACCTGATGTTGTGGACCGGGTTGGAGA
Organism: Ruegeria meonggei; assembly: GCF_042768335.1. Classification (NCBI taxonomy): domain Bacteria; kingdom Pseudomonadati; phylum Pseudomonadota; class Alphaproteobacteria; order Rhodobacterales; family Roseobacteraceae; genus Ruegeria; species Ruegeria meonggei. The sequence continues at coordinate 478,297 of NZ_JAXHBT010000002.1, forward strand.
GCACCTTTACCGGGCTGGACTATTTGACCCTGGGAGCGGTGGTGAACCGTGTCTATGCGACCATGTCCAACGCGGTTTTGGTGGCTTTGCCGATGTTCATCTTCATGGGTCTGATGCTGGATGAAAGCGGCGTGGCCGAGCGTCTGATGACTTCGATGCAGCGTCTGTTCGGCACTGTACGCGGCGGTCTGGCAATTACCGTGACGCTGATTGGGATTATTCTGGCGGCCTCAACCGGTATCATTGGTGCGTCCGTGGTGTTGTTGGGGGTTCTGTCGCTGCCGTCGATGATGCAGCAGAAGTACCAGCCGACACTGGCCGCTGGCGTGGTTTCGGCCTCTGGCACGCTCGGCATCCTGATCCCGCCGTCGATCATGCTGGTGATCATGGCCGATCAGATGGCATTGTCGGTCGGAGACCTTTTCATGGCAGCCGTCTTCCCCGGTGTAATCATCGGCGGGTTGTATCTGACCTTCATTTTCATCTTTGCACTGGTAAATCGCGACGCGGCCCCTGTGCCCGAAGGTGCCAAAGCCCCCGACTGGGCCGCCGTTAAAGATGTGCTGATCGCCGTCATTCCGACGCTTATCCTGATCCTTGCCGTACTGGGCTCGATCTTCGCAGGCTTGACCACACCGACCGAGGCCTCTGGCATCGGTGCTTTGGGCGCGACGCTGCTCGCATTGGGATATCGCAAACTGACCTTCCACAAGCTGTGGAACGTGCTGGTGTCGACCTTCAACACCACCGCCTATATCTTTGCGATCTTCCTTGGCGCGACTGTCTTTTCTTACGTCCTGCGTGAACTTGGTGGCGATGAGTTGATCGAGCATGTTGTTCAATCCACTGGGTTTGGCGCAAATGGCACCATCCTCTTCATCCTGTTTATCGTCTTCCTGCTGGGCTTCGTACTGGACTGGATCGAGATCACGCTGATCGTGCTGCCGCTGATGCGCCCGATTGTGAACGGGCTGGGTATCGATATCCCTGGCTTTGGCGTTCTGGATGAACCTGCGCTGGTGTGGTTCGTGATCCTGGTCGCAGTGACGCTGCAAACCAGCTTCCTGACACCGCCGGTTGGCTTCGCCCTGTTCTATCTGAAAGGCGTCTGCCCGCCCGAAATCAAGCTAATGCACATCTATAAAGGCATTATCCCCTTCGTTCTGCTGCAGCTGACCGGTCTGGCGCTGGTCTTCCTGTGGCCAACTCTTGCCACCTGGTTGCCCTCGGTCGCCTATTAAAGGAGCTTTCCCGATGCGTCTGAGCCAATGTCATAACTTCCACGACTTCCGGCTGCTGGCCAGGAAACGGCTACCGGGTCCCATTTTTAACTACATCGATGGTGGAGCTGATGACGAAGTGACGTACCGCGAAAATACCAACGCGTTTGATCGCTGCGATCTGCTGCCTTCGGTTCTTCGCGGTGTGTCAGAAGTGGATATGTCTGTCACGGTGATGGGGCAAAAGCTGGACATGCCCGTCTATTGCTCGCCCACCGCCTTACAGCGCCTGTTCCACCATCAGGGCGAGCGAGCTGTTGCCGCAGCGGCCGAAAAATACGGCACCATGTTCGGCGTGTCCTCGTTGGGTACCGTGTCGTTGGAAGAGCTGCGGCAAAAGCACGAGAACCCGCAGGTATATCAATTCTATTTCCACAAAGATCGCGGCTTGAACACCGCCATGATGCAACGCGCCAAAGAGGCGGGGGTCGAAGTGATGATGCTGACGGTGGACTCAATCACCGGAGGCAACCGCGAACGCGACCTGCGGACCGGGTTTTCGATCCCCTTCCGTCTGACGCTGGGGGGTATGATCCAGTTCGCGATCAAGCCGAAGTGGGGGATCAACTACGTTACACATGAGAGATTCCGTCTGCCGCAGTTGGAAGAACATGTGGATATGGGTGGAGGCGCCAGTTCTATCGGCGGATATTTCACCGATATGCTCGACCCGTCGATGAGTTGGGAGGACGTTGCCCAGATGGTGCGCGATTGGGACGGTCAGTTCTGTCTGAAGGGGATCATGACCGTCGAAGACGCCCGCCGCGCGGCCGAGATCGGATGTACCGGGATTATCCTGTCAAACCATGGTGGTCGTCAGTTGGACGGCTCGCGCACGCCTTTCGACCAACTGGCTGAGATTGTCGATGCGGTCGGTGACAAGCTGGATGTAATGATGGACAGCGGTATCCAGCGCGGAACCCATGTGTTGAAGGCGCTATCGCTCGGGGCCAAGGCCGTTGGGGTAGGGCGCCACTATCTGTATCCGCTTGCCGCTGCGGGGCAGGCGGGAGTCGAACGTGCGTTGGGATTGATGCGCGCCGAGATCGAGCGCGATATGAAGCTGATGGGTGTAACCTGTATCGATCAGCTGAACCGCAGCAATATCCGGTTTCGGGACACCGCACCCAATATCAGACAACAAAGGGATGCGGCATGACGAATGAGGATCTGATCCGAACCTTCCGTTCCTTCGTCGGTGCTCGGCACGTTCTGACCGGCGAACGCGCAACAGAGCGTTTTTGCCGGGGCTTTCGCTCGGGCCAGGGCGAGGCTTTGTGCGTTATTCAGCCCGGTGCGCTGCTGGAACAATGGAAGGTACTGCAGGCTTGCGTTGCGGCAGACAAGATCGTCATCATGCAAGCGGCCAACACCAGTCTGACCGAAGGCTCGACCCCATCGGGCCGATATGACCGAGATGTGGTGCTGATTAACACCCGCCGGATGGATACCTTAGTTCCGTTGAATGACGGCGCGCAGATTGTCAGCTTTCCGGGGGCCACATTGTTTGCTTTGGAAAAACTGCTGGCTCCGCTGGGGCGCGAGCCGCATTCGGTTATAGGCTCGTCGTGCATCGGGGCGTCCATTGTTGGTGGTGTGTGCAACAACTCGGGCGGCTCTCTTGTTGAGCGTGGACCGGTTTACACCGAGCTATCGGTCTATGCCCGGATTACCGAAAAGGGCGATTTGGAATTGGTCAATCATCTGGGCATTGATCTGGGCGAGACGCCCGAGGAAATTCTGGCCAATCTAGACTCCGGCACATTCGACCGGACACCGGAACACACCAACAAACGCGCCTCGGCCAGCGACTATGCGCAAATCGTGCGCGATGTGGACGCTGAAACGCCGGCGCGGTTCAACGCGGACAAAGCAAAGCTATATGAATCCGCCGGGTCCGCGGGAAAGCTGGCGGTGTTTGCCGTGCGCCTTGATACCTTTCCCAAGAACGACGCTGAGAAGGTGTTTTATATAGGCACCAACGATCCGGGTGATCTGGCCGCCCTACGCCACCACATTCTGTCCGAGTTTAAGGACTTGCCGGTGTCTGCGGAATACATGCACCGCGACGTGTTCGATATTACCGCGCGCTATGGCAAGGACACGGTCGTGATGATCGATAAGCTGGGCACGGACCGCTTGCCGATGTTCTTTGCCATTAAAGGGGCAGTGGATGCATGGCTGCGCCGCGTTCCGTTCCTGAGCAGTATTACTGACCGCTTCATGCAAATGGCCGTAGCGCTATGGCCGCGTGTTCTGCCGAAACGGATGCTGGAATTCCGTGACCGTTTTGAACATCACCTGATACTCAAATTGAAGGGCGGCGGGATCAATGAGGCTGCCAAATGGTTGCCCGGCTTTCTGAAGGATCGCGATGCCGATTTCTTTGAATGCACAGCGCGTGAGGCCAAGATCGCCGGCCTTCATCGGTTCGCCGCTGCGGGGGCTGCCGTGCGCTACATGGCCATCCACGCAGATGAGGTTGAGGACATCATCGCATTGGACGTCGCCCTGCGTCGAAATGATCAGGATTGGCTGGAAAATCTACCGCCCGAGATCGGTGATCAACTCGTCCATAAGCTTTACTATGGGCATTTCCTGTGCCACGTGATGCATCAGGATTATGTTGTCCGAAAAGGTGCAGATCCAAAGGCACTGAAGGCAGCGATGCTCAAACTGTTTGATGAGCGGGGTGCGGAATACCCCGCTGAGCACAATGTGGGCCACCTATATGCGGCGAAACCCGATTTGGCGGAACATTACCGATGTTGCGATCCGACCAACTCCTTCAACCCAGGAATTGGAAAGATGTCAAAGGCCCGAAACTATGCCGGGGCCACGCCCAAACAGCCGACCTAAATTGGAGCTCACTCAATGTGGTTTTGAAGGTGTACACGCCCCCGCTGGCCTCGATGTGCCATTGTGGGTTTGCAAACAGCCTGAATGGAGCCGTCTATGGAAGAGATTAGCATGATTGGCCTGGATTTGCCCGGCAGGCCGTGTGTTCGCTCAGTTCCTGAGCTTGCGCGTGCAGCGAATGTCGGGAAAGCGGGTTGCGACTACAGAATTCGACAGCTGCGCTGAGTGTCTGGAATGGGCCGTCCTCAATTGGCTGGAACCGTGACCCTGAATTGGATGCTGCGGTGACCCTAACGACCACCAGTAGCCCCTAGGCTGTCAGATTAAATTCAACTGTGCAACGCAGCAATTCGAAAACACGATCACTTGAGTTCGCTCGACAATAAATACGCGTATGCGAATTTTCAGATAACTGAAATCACAAAAGCAACTCCGACCAGTGCCGTCAGCAAGGCTGCGATCCGCCAAGGTGTTCTTACGCCAGTCGCCCTCTCAACTTCACGAGGGAAAAAAGCGGAAAAACTGCCAGCGACAAGAGCGCCGCCTAGGATTGCCAGTTTTGCCCATAGTAGGTCGTTCGAAACGCCAAATAGCGTAAGCATGGCCAAAACAATCCCGAGTGACAAAAAACCACCGCCCATCACTTTGTAAAGGGCACCAAGTATTCGCAGAGTTGCTTCGCTGAGTTCGTCGTTTTTGGTGATTTCAGCGTGATAGTCCAAAGGAGGTTCTGCTCGGACGTATTTTAATCCCATTGCCAATACGCCGAAGGACGCTACGAGGTAAAGAATGACACTGAGAAAATGCATTTTGTTCGACCTCGATATTGATTTAGGAGCGGCAATCGGCATGTGTGCTTATTACACAACTGGTCCAACTCCCGCGAGAACAAAGGTAAACTGGGTCTACTCCGTTGCGTTTGTTGGCCACAAACATCGACTTCGTCCACACTCCTGACATTACTGGCGTCTGAACTGTCCCGATGAACTACCGAAACCGTCGAATGGCTGGCCTGAGCCCAACTCGACATTCCATTAGCGCTTTACCCCTTACACCATAAGTGGTCGGCCACTAGAGTTTTGCTGATTGTAAATGCTTCGAAGGCCCTTAAGATGAGCGGCATTATTTGGAGAACCAAATGAGAGCCCTACGGATTAGCCTGCTTTTGGCGACACTCGGTGTTGCCGCCAGTGCTGACGAGCAACGCATCGAGATCAACAATGTCTACCCTCTAAACCAAGAGAACTTTGACCTTGGTGATCACATTTTTCACCTAACGGACAATACGGGTGGTTTCGAAGTAATTGAGGGTCCAATGGATGACGGGCCTGCCAGATGTTTGGGTTCGGGATTTGGATTTGAAGACGGCACCAACTCAATCAATGGAATATGCGTTTTCGGTGAAGGTGATGACACTTTTATCATGCGATGGAAGGCCGGGGAAAAAGGCGAGGCAAACACTTGGGAAATCGTCACCGGGACGGGGCGCTACGAAGGGATGACTGGCAGCGGTATCGCGACAACAGATATCGCTTCAGCATACCAAGCGCTGCCCCTGAGGCGAACTCATATTGTCGGAACCGTGGAAATCCCTGACTAAGACGGCAGCGGTTTTAGAAACTGTATAGTTTCGATTGGTCTCGAACTATTTCGATCTTAAGTGGCTTTTGCGGCTTGGTCTCAATCTTCCCAGGATCACTTGCATTAGTGCGGCGTACGTCCGCTTAGTCCCGCGTTGCTGACCTTGATGCCGTCTGAACCGACCCGATGACCTATTGAAACCGACAGATGACCGGTTTGAGCCCAAAGCAGACACACCTTTGCAAATTTTTGTACTCCAGTTACTCTTTTCCGATTGGAGGACGCCATGAAAGAAGATAATCGACCCAAGATTGAAGAAGGCCTCGATCCACCAGATTGGGCGGCCCTTCATTCGACGGCGCACCAGATTATCGACGATGCGATTTCTCATGTACGTGACGTCCGCGACCGTCCACTTTGGCAGGAAATGCCCGCCGCTGTTCGCAAAGCTTACGCCGGACCATTACCGCTCGAGTCGAAAGCTCTCAACGATGTTTATGCGGAACTAAGATCAAACCTCCTTCCTTATCCGATGGGCAACATTCATCCACGGTTTTGGATGTGGTACATGGGTTCAGGTAGTTTCAGCGGTGCATTGGGAGAATTTCTAGCGGCGATTGATGGGTCCAACCTCGGAGGCGGCAATTTCGCAGGTGCGCTGATGGATGGCCAAGTTACAAATTGGCTAAAAGAGATGATGGGCTTCCCTGAAACAGCGAGCGGAACATTGGTCAGCGGCGGTTCAATGGCCAACATTGTAGGGCTTACAGTGGCGCGCAACGCCATGGCCGGAATTGATATTCGATCGGACGGAGTAGCTGCGATTGAGCAGCCACTATCATACTACGCTTCGGACCAGGCCCATAGCTGTCACCAGAAGGCTGTCGAGCTTTTGGGGCTTGGGAACAAAGCATTGCGTCGCGTGCCTTCGGATGCAGCTTTGTGCATGGACTTGGCGGAACTTAGAAAACAGATAATAGAAGATCGCAATGCAGGCCGCCTACCTGCTTGCGTGATAGCGACAGCAGGCACAGTGAATACTGGGGCAATCGACGACGTGAAAGCGATCCGGCAATTGTGCGACGAAGAGGGTCTCTGGCTACACGTTGATGGATGTATCGGTGCCCTGATGTCAATTGCACCTGAGAACAGACACCTTGTGGACGGCATCGGAGACGCTGATTCATTGGCACTCGATCCTCACAAATGGCTGCATGTGCCATTTGAGGCTGGCTGTGCGTTAATCAAGGACGCGGCCCTGCATAGGGACGCTTTCGCGGTTCACCCCGAATACCTTGAAGAAAAACCTCGCGGCATCGCAGCAGCAGAATATCTTCAGGACTACAATCTTCAGACTTCTCGTGGCTTCAGGGCACTGAAAGTATGGCTAACACTGAAGGAACATGGCGTTGCGAAATTCGGGCGGTTAATTGACCAGAATATTGCACAGGCCCGCTACCTGACTGGAATGGTGAATGAAGATGCCGAGCTAGAACTGGTCGCGCCTACGACAGTCAACATTGTTTGCTTTCGCTTCAAGCCTGCCGAATTGGCTGACGATGCGTTGGAGGCTTTGAATACAGAGATCATGATCCGCCTTCAGGAAAGCGGTACCGCGGCAGTATCGGATACAACCGTCAAAGGGCGTCATTGTTTGCGAGCCGCTATATGCAATCACAGGACAAGAATAAGCGATCTCGAGTTGTTGCTACAGGAAATTAAATCTGTTGGTTCAGAAGTTTTAGAGAACGGTTAATCGAATTGAGGAGGCAGTAACGCTTTGGAGATCGTACGAACGAGATTGAAAATCAAGTTTCTACCAAAGGTCAGCTTCGTCCGCAATGTGTGAATTCGTTAGCAGTTAAATTATGCGCTTGCAGCGAATGACCGCAAAGCGGGCTGCGCCCGCAGAATCTTGCCTGAGTACTCAATGTTCGGAAAGGGCCGTCCTCGTGTCAGTTTTAGCGGGGCAGGGGGCTTTGCTGCAACGGCACCGAGGTCAGAAACGAGCCCAAGCCTCCGATAGGCCGCAAGTCGCACATGCCGTATCAAATGCGCCAGAAGCGGCCATTCAAATTACTAAAACGCTCGGTATGGATTTGAATTTTAACTCAGCAAAATGATTGCTCTGTCTGACGTCAGCACCTATGGGTTCAAATAGCTGCATTTGATAAGGGAGAGTTTCTGGCTCATCGTAACCACTGAGGAGTGGGACATGAGAAAGACAACAAGACGCCCTGGCGTGGGAAATGTATCCGTCGTGTCCGGGGCAAGCATCCTGGCTGGTGGCCGCTCAAATGCAGGTATGGCGATTGTCGCGCTTAAACCCTGGGATCAACGGAAAACACCGGGTCTCCAAATGGGCGCGATCCTGCGAAGCCTCGACCGCCAACTGGCGACCCTGCCAGAGGCCGAAAGCTATGTGTTTCCTTTCCCGACTATTCACGGGCTGGGATCGACGGGGGGCATATCGGTCGAGTTGCTGGATTTGCACGGCGGAGACAGCGGCAAGTTGTATTCGGTCATGAATGCGTTCGTAACGGCGTTGAACGCAGCGCCTGAGTTTGTGCGTGCAAACGGCAATTTCGCGGGACAGACCCCTCAGTACAGGCTAACGGTTGATCGCGATAGGGCCGAGACCCTGGGTGTGAGTGTCTCCGATATATTTGCCGCTCTGCAGGCCAATCTCAGCTCGTATTACGTGGATAACTTCATCTTGTCCGAGCGGGTGTACTAGGTGGTTATTTCAGCCGACGCTGAGTTTCGGCAAACGCTTGATGACGTGGACAATATCTACGTCAAGAACGCGTCCGGCGACACGTTGCCACTGCGTGATTTTGTTAGCAGTGAACCCGTATTGGCCCCGGATTCAATTCCGCGATACAACCTTTTCACAGCTGCGTCGGTCAGCGCACAACTGGCCGAGGGGGTAAGTTCCGGAGATGGAATTCAGGGCGTGCAAGCGATTGCTGACAAAACCTTGCCAGTCGGGTTTCGGATCGAATGGGCGGGCGTAACCCAGCAAGAGGTCAAATCGCAGGGTCAGGTGGCCTACATCATGCTCTCTGCCGTCCTACTGGCCTACCTGTTTCTGGTGGTTTTGTATGAAAGCTGGATATTGCCCCTGTCGATTGTCACCTCAACAGTCTTTGCCCTTTTGGGTGCGCTTATCCCTCTGGCGTTGTTGCCTTTCCTGACAAGCAATATCTTCGCGCAGGTCGGGATGGTTCTATTGATTGGGTTGGCTGTTAAGAAGGCAATTTTGGTGGTTGAGTTTGCCAATCAACAACGCGAAAGCGGAGCAAGTACCCGTGACGCTGCCCTCAAAGCAGCCGAAGTCCGATTCCGACCGGTTACTATGACGGGTCTTTGTTTCATCATCGGCGTGCTTCCCCTGGTTCTGTCCAGCGGCGCTGGAGCTGCCGCGCGCGTGTCTATAGCTTTTCCCGTGCTATTTGGCATGGTTCTGGACAGCACGCTGGGTCTGCTTATGATCCCAGTGCTGTATGCTGTGTTTCAATCACTCTGCGAACGGCTTGCCAAAATCGGCCTTCGCTGAGTTGGCGTTGTCTGCGATGTCGTTGTTACATGACTACCGGTGACGGGATGTTAAAGCGCATCAGGGGTCGCTACTTGTTGAAAATTTGGCGCGTCACTTATCAAAGCTCTGTTTAGAATTGAGTGTGTTTTGCCTTCAGCGTGCCGTCTTTTCCATGAAAGCGCTGAGTTCGAATATTTTCCGGCCGCGTATTGTAGTGCTCGAAAAAAGCGCGCGCCAATGCGACGCTTGAGGAAAAGCCGGTCGCTACTGAGATTTCAATCTGGGTCATGTCAGTGAGTCGCAAAAGGCTATGCGCGCGTTCTAGGCGAAGTTCCTTGTAAGTTGCTAACAGCTTTGTACCCGTCTTTTTCAGAAATTGACGTTGAAGCTGACGCGTTGATGTTTTCACTTTTGCAGCCAGATCAGAAATCCTTATTGGATCTTCAATATTGTCCAGCATTGTATCCAAGACGCGCAGGATCAACTGATCTCCTTTTGCGCGACGTACCAAACGGGTCGCCAATTGGCTTTCGTGTTTGTACTGCGGTTCCGACAGTCCGATATAGGCGCGCAAAAGATCCGCCAGATGCTCGCCATGGTCAATTGACACGAACTCGGACAACAGTTTTAGCGCGCTCAGCCTAGTGGCCGCACTGTGCGCACTCCCCTCGAACGCCAGACTGGTTCCGCGGCCGCAGCTTGTGATCCCATTTTCGAGTGCTGCGGCTTTGAAGTTAGGGTGAACTGCCACTGCCGTTTGGTCCGCGCGCCGAAGTCTTGCCAGCACGAAAATAGCACCACCTACGAGGATGGATCTGGGCGATTGGCTTAGTACCTGCGAAGCCCAGGTTTTGTGCGGACCATTCAAGCTCCAGGTGTTTTCAAGATCACCCCAGAAAATTGCTGTGCGACCTGACCAGTACATTGGTCCACCCGCTGGTTGTTCGGTTGGTACACAAAGATTGACAACATAGGTGTGATCTTCAATCAGAGTGTTCAAAGCCCGATAGAATTCAATGACCACTTCGGCAGACGCTTTTTCATTCTCGTCGCTTAGGATGACTTCTATGTGTTTTAGCCTTCCTGGTTTCGAAGGCCGTGAGTCGACCGGGCAAAGTTTGGGGTTTCCAAGGACATAGTGTTTCATTGTTCCTCAAACGGCTAGGTACGGGTGGTACATGAAACGGGACGAACCCAGGTTTGCAGGCCCCCCCGCCTGTTGGCGGGGGGGTATTGTGTTTACTCTGCGGCGTCTTGGTATTCTGACATTGGGGGGCATGTGCAGATTAGGTTTCTGTCTCCGTATGCGTTGTCGACGCGGTTTACGGGGGACCAGTATTTGTCGACGCCCATCGAGCCCGGGGGGAAGCAGGCCTGTTCGCGGCTGTAAGGCCGGTCCCAGTCGCCGACCAGATCGCGCACCGTGTGTGGGGCGTTTTTCAGCGGGTTGTTCTCGGCATCGATCTTGCCGTCGATGATGTCCTGCGCTTCCGAGCGGATCGACAGCATGGCGTCGCAGAAGCGGTCCAGCTCATCCTTGGGTTCCGATTCCGTGGGCTCGACCATCAGGGTTCCGGCCACCGGCCAGCTCATGGTCGGCGCGTGGAAGCCGCTATCGACCAGACGTTTGGCGATGTCGTCGACGCTGACATGGGCGGCCTCGTCCAGGGGTCTTGTGTCCAGAATGCACTCATGCGCCACCCGACCTGTCTCGGACGTGTAGAGGATCGGATAGGCCTCAGCCAGCCGCGCGGCGATGTAGTTGGCGTTCAGGATTGCCACCTTGGTGGCCTGGGTCAGGCCAGCGCCGCCCATCAGCAGCACATAAGCCCAGCTGACCGGCAGAATGGACGGCGAGCCGAAGGGCGCCGCCGAGACCGGACCCACGGCACTGCCGTATTCCGGGTGGCCGGGCAGGTGTTCGATCAGATGCGCCTTGACGCCGATCGGACCCATGCCGGGGCCGCCGCCGCCATGCGGGATGCAGAAGGTCTTGTGCAGGTTCAGGTGGCTGACGTCACCGCCAATGTCCCCGGGGCGCGACAGGCCCACCATGGCGTTCATGTTGGCGCCATCGATATAGACCTGGCCGCCATGGTCATGGGTGATCTGGCAGACCTCCTGCACGGTGGTCTCGAACACGCCATGGGTCGACGGGTAGGTGATCATGCAGGCGGCCAGATGATCGGAATGTTTTTCCGCCTTAGCGCGGAAGTCATTCAGATCAATGTTGCCCTTGTCATCCGCCTGCACCGGCACCACCTGCCAGCCCACCATCTGCGCCGAGGCCGGGTTGGTGCCATGCGCCGAGGTTGGGATCAGGCAGACATTGCGGTGCCCTTCGCCGCGCGCAAAGTGGTAATTGCGGATGCTCAGCAGCCCCGCATATTCCCCCTGCGCGCCCGAGTTGGGTTGCTGGGAGATCGCGTCATAACCGGTGATCTGGCACAGCTTGTCGTTCAGATCGTCGATCATCTCATGATAACCCTGCGCCTGATCCTGCGGGCAGAACGGGTGCAGATTGCCGAACTCGGGCCAGGTGACCGGGATCATCTCGATCGTCGCGTTCAGCTTCATGGTGCACGATCCCAGCGGGATCATCGCGCGATCCAAAGCGAGATCACGGTCGGCCAGACGGCGCATGTACCGCGTGATCTCGGCCTCGGCCCGGTTCTTGTGGAAGATCGGATGGGTCAGGTATTCGCTTTCGCGCAGGGCGTAATCGGGCAGGCGGTACAGCTTGTTGGAACTGTCATCAGCCTTGTCGATGCCAAAAGCGCCCCAGACGGCCTCGATGGTCTCGGGGCGGGTCTGTTCGTCCAGGCTGATGCCGACACGGCTGGTCCCCACCTTGCGCAGGTTGACGCCCCGGGCCACGGCGGCCTCCATCACCACGCTCTGCAGGTGGCCGACCTCAACCGTGATGGTGTCAAAGAACACCTCCGGCTCAACCGCAAAGCCTGCCTCTTCCAGACCGGCGGCCAGGCGCGAGGTCTTGCGGTGCACTGATTGCGCGATGGCCTTGATGCCATCGGGGCCGTGATAGACGGCATACATCGAGGCAATCACCGCCAGCAGCGCCTGCGCGGTGCAGACGTTGGAATTGGCCTTTTCGCGGCGGATATGCTGTTCACGGGTTTGCAGCGACAGGCGGTAGGCCTTGTTGCCCCGGCTGTCGATGCTGACGCCGATAATCCGGCCCGGCATCGAGCGTTTCAGCTTGTCGGTGGTCGCCATATACGCCGCGTGCGGCCCGCCATACCCCATCGGCACGCCAAAGCGCTGGGTCGATCCGATAGCGATATCCGCGCCCATCTCACCGGGCGATTTCAGCAGCGCCAGCGACAGGATGTCGGCGGCGACGATGGCGATGGCTTTATGTTCGTGCAGCGCCGCGATTTCCGATGTGAAGTCGCGCACATGGCCATGGGTGCCGGGATATTGGAAGATGGCGCCAAACACTGACCCTGCATCCAGTGTGTCCGGATCGGCAACCTGAACGTCGATGCCCAGAGGCTCGGCGCGGGTTTTGATCACCGCGATGGTCTGCGGGTGGCAGTTGCGGTCGACAAAGAAAGCCGCGTTGTTGGCCTTGGACCGGCCACCGCGCTTGGCCATCGCCATCGCCTCCGCCGCCGCAGTCGCTTCGTCCAGAAGCGAGGCGTTGGCCACGTCCAGCCCGGTCAGGTCGCTGACCATGGTCTGGAAGTTCAACAGCGCCTCAAGCCGACCCTGGCTGATCTCGGGCTGATACGGCGTATAGGCGGTGTACCAGGCCGGGTTTTCCAGGATGTTGCGCAGGATCGGCGCCGGCGTGGTGGTGCCATGATAGCCCTGGCCGATCAGCGAGGTCAGAACCTTGTTCTTGCCCGCCACCTGTTTCATGTGAAAGAGCGCATCGCGTTCCGTCATCGCCGGACCCCAGTCCAGCGGGTCTTTCTGCCGGATCGCCGGTGGGACCGTCGCGTCAATCAGCTGGTCCAGCGTCTTGAAGCCAATCACCTTGAGCATGTCGCGCATCTCGGTCGGGCTGGGGCCGATATGGCGGCGATTGGCAAAATCATAGGCTTCGTAGTCGGTCAGTTTGAAGGCCATAGGTAGCGCTCCTGTCGAATAGGTCAGGTCGGGCAGAGACTGCGATAGCCTCCGGCGTGGGGTGAGGGCCGTCCCTGAACCTGTCCGGTGGACAGGTTCAGGCCCAAACGGGCGGAGCCCAATCGGCATCCGCAGTTGAAACGGCGGGTCCGCGCAGGGACCCGGCCAAAGATCAGCCGATCAGGGCCTTGTAGCCGTCCAGATCCATCAGATCTTCCAGCTGCGCCGCGTCCGTGATCTTGATCTTGTAGATCCAGGCCGCGCCTTCGGGGTCGTCGTTCAGCGAGCCGGGATTGTCGGCCAGCGCCTCGTTCACTTCTACGATCTCGCCGTCCACCGGGGCATAAAGCTCGGAGGCCGCCTTGACGGATTCGATCACGCCGATCTCACCGCCTTTTTCGAACTCGTCGCCTGCTTCCTGCTGTTCGACGAAGACCACATCGCCCAGCTGCTCGGCGGCATGTTTGGTGATGCCCAGCGTGGCGGTGTCGCCCTCGACGGTCAGCCATTCATGCTCTTCGGAATAATAGGTTGCCATGGTGTCTCTCTCCTGACTTCAACGCTTGTAATTCTGGGTAACAAAGGGCAGCGCCACGATCTGCGCCGGTTGCGGCTTGCCCCGGATGATCAGGTTCACCTGTTCCCCGGGTTCACCGTGACCGGCAGCGACATAGCCCATCGCCACCGGTCCACCGACCGTGGGGCCAAACCCGCCCGAGGTGATCTGGCCAATCGTGGTGCCATCGCTGCCCTGGATCTCGACGCCCTGACGCGCAGGTGCGCGGCCTGTCGGTTTGATGCCGACCAGCTTTTTGGCGGGGCCTTCGGTGAGTTCTTTTTGGATGCGGTCGGCGCCCGGAAAGCCGCCCTCTTCCTTGCGGCGCTTTTGAATGGCCCAGGCGAGGCTGGCCTCAATCGGCGAGGTGCTCTGGTCGATGTCATTGCCATACAGGCACAGGCCCGCCTCCAGCCGCAGGCTGTCGCGCGCGCCCAGACCGGCCGCTTCGCAATCCTCATGCGCCAGGAAGGCTTTAGAAACTTCGATGGCCTTGTCCTCGGGGATCGAGATCTCGTACCCGTCCTCGCCGGTATAGCCCAGCCGCGAGATGCGGCAGTCCACGCCCAGGATCGGCGCCACAATGGTTTCCATGAACGTCATGTCGCGTGCCGCAGGGCACAGATCGCCCACCACGTTTTCCGCCGCAGGGCCCTGAACCGCAACCAGCGCCCGGTCGAAGATCTCAATCACCTCAACCCCGTCCAGATTGGCGCGCATATGCGGGATGTCCTGATGCCGCAGCGCCGCGTTCACCACCACAAAATAATGATCACCCGCGTTCGACACGATCAGGTCATCCATGATCCCGCCATCCACGTTGGTGAAAAACCCGTACCGCGCCTTGCCGGGCTTCAGCGTCGCATAAGCCTGCGGGCAGATCGCCTCAAGCTTCTCGCCCACATTCTCACCGCGCAGGATCACCTGACCCATATGGCTCACGTCAAACAATGCCGCCTTCTCACGACACTGCGCATGCTCACCCATGATCCCCAAAGGATACTGAACAGGCATCTCCCAGCCCGCAAAATCAACCAGCTTACCACCCAATTCAACATGCAACGAATGCAAAGGGGTGCGTTTAATCTCGGTCATTGTTCCAGCCTTTCGGTTAGCGGGACTGATCGCGCACAACCATAACCGTGCAATGCGCATTGCGCACGACACGAGCGAGGTTCGGGCCAATCTCATAATTCGGGTAATCGCCTTTGGTCGAGGCCATGACGATCAGGTCAAAGCCTTCTTTGTAGGCACATTTCAGGATTTCGCGGTAGACGCTGCCTTCTTCGATATGAATTTCCACATCTTTGGCATCGTTGTGATCTAGAATGACTTGAACGGCCTGACGTACGTGGTCTCTGGCGCCTGCCCCATAGTTGGCGGGCAGGTTCGGCAACTGGATGATCTCGGGAATGACGGACACCGCATGCAGTTCAGCCCCGTAGAACTGGGCCTGTTCCAAAGCAGCCGGAAGCGCCTGTTTCCACGATTTTTCTTCGGTGTGGTCAATGGGCAGAAGGATTTTGGTGGCCATCACACATCTCCTCGAATTTCAACTTTTGTTCCGGAAATCGGAGGGCCAGAGAGGCCCGCCGCAGTCTTTCTGACCGAAGTTATTCGGCGGGTGTGCCGCCGGATTCTTCCGACTTGCCACCGCTGGCAAAGAACTCTTTCGTCAGTTTGAAGACGATCGGGCTCAGCAGCGCCAGGGCGATCAGGTTCGGGATAGCCATCATGGCGTTCAGCGTGTCCGCCAGCAGCCAGACGAAGCCCAGATCCGCTGTTGCGCCGAAATAGATCGCAAGGATCCACAGGATGCGGTAGGGAAGCAGGGATTTGACGCCTAGCAGGAACTCGACACACTTCTCGCCGTAGAACGACCAGCCAAGAATGGTGGTAAAGGCGAAGATCGACAATGCGATGGCGATCAGGTAGCCGCCGATGCCGGGCAGAGTGGTTTCGAATGCCAATGAGGTCAGAGCTGCACCCGAAATTGCCTTGTAACCCTCTGTTTCACCGTTGGCGACAAAGTCGGCAATCGATGCATCGAGCGCCCCGGAGGCGATAATCGCCAGACCAGTGATCGAGCAGACGATGATGGTATCGATGAACGTGCCCAGCATCGCGATAAGGCCCTGGTTGACCGGACCTTTGGTCTCGGCCGCTGCGTGTGCAATCGGGGCAGAACCCAGACCGGCTTCGTTCGAGAACACGCCACGAGCAACACCAAAGCGAATGGCCAGCCATACCGCTGCGCCAGCCGCGCCGCCTTTTGCAGCCCAAGGAGTAAACGCGTAGGTGAATACGTCGCTAATGGCAGCACCGATTGCGCCAATGTTCAAGAGCAGAACCAGCAGACCCGCGACGATGTAGGCAACCGCCATGAACGGAACCAATTTCCCGGCGACCGCACCGATGCGGGTGATACCACCGAGGATTACGGCAGCGGTCAGGACCATCAGGACAATGCCTGTGACCGATTCATTGACGCCGAAATTTGTTTCCAGCACTTGGGCCACGCCGTTGGCCTGAACACCGTTGCCGATGCCAAACGCCGCAATACCGCCAAACAGAGCGAATGCTACGCCCAGCCAGGCCCATTTCGCGCCCAGACCGTTCTTGATGTAATACATCGGGCCGCCGACAAAGTTGCCCAGCTCGTCTTTTTCACGGTATTTCACCGCTAGAACCGCCTCGGCATATTTGGTGGCCATGCCCACCAGGGCGGTCATCCACATCCAGAACAATGCACCCGGACCGCCCAGGAAGACAGCAGTCGCCACACCAGCGATGTTACCCGTACCGATGGTGGCCGACAGCGAGGTCATCAGCGCGTTGAACGGGCTGATCTGCCCTTCGCCCTGGCCTTCACGGCCTGCAAACAACAGCTTGAAGCCGGTGCCGATACGCAGGATCGGCATGAATTTCAGCCCGACCTGCAAGAAGAAGCCGACGCCGAGGATAAGGGCCAGCATCCAAGGGCCCCATACGACGCCATTGATGGCCCCTGTGATTGAAGTTAACGCTTCCATGGATTTCCTCCCAATTGCGTTAGGTTTATGCCCCTGTTGCGAGGGCCCGCTGGCGGGCCTGCTTGAGGGCGGCAAAATCTTCGTCCGCGTGGAACGACGAACGGGTCAGCGGAGTGGCCGACACGTGCAAAAAGCCTTTGGACCGGGCGATCTGTTCCAACTGAGTAAACTCTTCGGGTGTCCAGAACCGGTCGATCGGGTGGTGTTTCGAGGTCGGCTGCAGGTATTGCCCAACAGTCAGGAAATCGACCTGAGCGGCGCGCAGATCATCCATCACCTGCCGCACGTCATTGAGGGTCTCTCCCAGGCCAACCATCAGTCCCGATTTGGTAAACAGTTCCGGATTGGCGCGTTTGGCGTCGTCCAGCAGGCGCAGTGATGCATAATACCGCGCGCCGGGACGCACCGTGGGATACAGGTGCGGAACTGTTTCCAGATTGTGGTTGAATACGTCGGGGGCGGCATCAAAGACCAGATCAGCCGCATCCCCTTTGCCCAGAAAGTCGGGGGTCAGGACTTCTACCGTTGTGCCAGGGTTCTGGTGACGCACAGCACGGATGGTTTGGGCAATATGTTCAGCGCCGCCATCGCGCAGATCGTCCCGGTCAACGCTGGTGATCACCACGTGGCGCAGACCCAGTTTTTTGACCGCCACCGCGACCCGGCCGGGTTCAAATGCGTCCAGCGCATCCGGGCGGCCCGTGGAGACGTTGCAGAAGGAACAGCCACGCGTACAGACCTCGCCCATGATCATCATGGTGGCGTGGCGTTTGGACCAGCATTCACCAATATTGGGGCATGCAGCCTCTTCGCAGACGGTCGCCAGATTGTGGTCGCGCATCAAGCGGCGGGTTTCGTAATATTCCGGTCCCTCGACCTTTTTCCGCCGAATCCACTTGGGTTTGCGCGGAATGGCACTGTCGGGTTTTTTGGCCTTTTCCGGGTGGCGAGGGCGAAGCTGGATGGTCATCTGGCTGATCTCCTTCACGCGTGGATCACACGGCCCATGGCGTCAAGGCAGGCCTCTTTCACCGCCTCGCCCATGGCCGGGTGCGCATGACAGGTTGTGGCGACTTCGGCGACGGTGGCGCCTTTGGTCATGGCCAGCACCAGTTCGGCAATCAGATCGCCGCCATGGGCCCCACAGATATGCGCGCCAAGGATGTTGCCATCGGGATCGGCCAGTACTTTAACGGCACCGTCGGTATCGCCGGTCGAGCGGGCGCGGGAGTTGGCCATGAAGGCGAATTTGCCGACCGTATATTCGGTGCCCGCCTCCTTCAGCGCCTCTTCAGTCAGTCCGACCGAGGCAACCTCGGGGTCGGTGTAGACCACGCCCGGAACGGTGTTGTAATCGAGATGGGCCGCCTCACCGGCCAGCATTTCGACACAGGCGACGCCGTCTTCCTCGGCCTTATGCGCCAGCATCGGGCCGGGGACGCAATCGCCGATGGCGTAGATACCGGGCACAGATGTTTGGAATGTGCCATCAACCTCGATGAAGCCGCGCGCATTCAGGGCAACGCCAAGCGCGTCCAACCCAAGTCCGCGCGTCACTGGGCGGCGACCAACGGCCACCAGAACCTTGTCGGCCTCGATCACTTCTTCTTTGTCCTTGCCGACCCGGTCGACCGTCAGGGTCAACCCGGCATCGGATTTTTCAACGGATTTCAGCGCCCGGCCCAGCTGGAATTTCAGCCCGCGCTTGGAAAGGGCCCGTTGCGCCAGCTTAGCGATCTCACCATCGATACCCGGCAAGACGCGGTCGAGATATTCGACCACCGTGACCTTGGCCCCCAGACGCGCCCAGACTTGACCCAATTCCAGACCGATCACGCCTGCACCGATCACCACCAGATGATCTGGCACGCTGTCCAGCGCAATGGCACCGGTGGAACTCAGGATGTCCTGCTCATCAATCTCGATCCCCGGCAGCGGGGTCGGCTCAGATCCGGTGGCGATCAGGATGTTCTTGGCCGCATGGACCGTATCACCGACTTTGACCTGCCCGGCGGCTGAGATGCTTGCCCAGCCTTCGATCAAGTCCACACCGTTTTTCTTGAACAGAAAGGCGATGCCCTTGGTCAGATCACCGACGATCTTGTCCTTGCGCCCCATCATTGCGGGTACATCGATGCTGGCCCCCCCGACCGAAATACCGTGGGAGGAGAGATGTGCAATCTCGGCATATTTGGCCGAGGAGGTCAGCAACGCTTTGGAGGGTATGCACCCCACGTTCAGACAGGTTCCGCCCAAGGCCCCACGCCCTTCGACGCAGGCAACACTCATTCCCAGTTGGGCGGCACGGATAGCCGCGACATAACCGCCGGGACCACCCCCGATAACGATGAGATCGTAAGCGCTCATAATTAGCCCTCAGTAAATCGGGTGACTTGCGCACAGGGCGCGGACTTTTTCGCGGGTCTCTTTTTCGACTGTCGCATTGCCTTCGGGGGATTGCGCCAAAGCGTCCAGCACATCGCCAATCAGATGGCCGATCTGCTTGAATTCTTCCGGACCGAATCCGCGACTGCATCCGGCAGCAGTGCCCAAACGGACACCACTGGTAACAGTGGGTTTTTCCGGATCACCGGGAACGCTGTTTTTGTTGCAGGTAAAGCCTGCGCGTTCCAGCGCGACCTCGGCATCCTTGCCCTTCACACCAATGGGGCGCAGGTCAACCAGCATCAGGTGGTTTTCTGTCCCGCCCGAGACAATGTCACAGCCGCGCGACATCATCACATTCGCCAGCGCCGATGCGCTGTCGACAACACGCTGCATATAGACCTTGAAGTCGGGTTTCAGCGCCTCGCCAAAGGCCACAGCCTTACCTGCGATCACATGCATCAGCGGGCCGCCTTGAAGACCGGGGAAGACGGCCGAGTTGATCTTCTTTGCCAGTGTTTCGTCATTGGTCAGGATGATGCCGCCGCGGGGGCCACGCAGAGTTTTGTGCGTGGTCGAGGTGACCACATGCGCATGCCCAATGGGCGAGGGGTGCAGGCCGGTTGCAACCAGCCCGGCGATATGGGCCATATCGGCCAGCAACCATGCGCCAACCTCATCCGCGATCTCGCGGAACCGGGCAAAATCGATCTTTTGCGAATAAGCGGATGCTCCGGCAATAATCATCTTGGGTTTTTCTGCCCGCGCCAACGCGGCAACCTGATCATAGTCGATCAGTCCTGCGTCGGTCAGGCCGTATTGAACCGGACGGAACCATTTGCCCGACTGCGCCGGTTTGGCGCCGTGGGTCAGGTGCCCGCCGGCATCCAGGGACATGCCAAGGATCGTATCGCCGGGGCTGAGCAGTGCCAGTTTCACCGCGCCATTGGCCTGAGCCCCCGAATGCGACTGAACATTTGCAAACGCGCAGCCGAACAGCTGTTTCAGGCGAGAGATCGCTTCGGCTTCAACTTCGTCCACGAACTCGCAGCCGCCATAGTATCGGCGACCGGGATAGCCTTCGGCGTATTTATTGGTCAGGACCGAACCTTGCGCATCGATCACGGCCTGTGAGACGATGTTCTCAGAGGCAATAAGCTCAATCTGCTCTGCCTGGCGGGTAGCCTCACGGTTGATCGACGCCGCGATAACCGGATCTGCTTTGGACAACGATGTTTGGAACATTGATCCCTCCTCCTGTTCGAATCCTCGGAACGAAACTTTGTTTCCTATAGTGGAAAACATTCCCTCAGGGCAACATATTTCTCGTATTTGTGAAGTTGCGTGCGTCTGGGGAATTTCTTAGTCTCTGTAAATGAAGGGAGATTTCTGTGATAGATGAGACCCAGAACGTTGTTTCCGGACAGGAAGAGCCGGATGAAGGAGCCGCCTTGGGCCGTTCCATCCGTGATGCGCGCCGCGCCAAAAACTGGACTCTGGAGGAAGCGGGACAGGCCGCGGGGATCGGGCGGTCAACACTTTCGAAGATCGAGAACAATCAGACAAAGCCCAGCTTTGACATCGTGAGACGATTGACACAGGCGCTGGACATGAACACGCCACAACTGTTCCTGCAGTCGGGTCAAGCCGGGATTGCCGGGCGTCGCGATTTCACACCAAAAGGGCAGGGTGAGCTTCAGGATACACCAACCTATCTGCACGAGCTGTTGTGTTCTGAGCTTACCAGCAAACGCATGCTGCCTTACTTGGCCACCATAAAAGCCCGCGATGTATCCGAGTTCGAAACCTGGATCAGACATTCTGGCGAAGAGTTCATGTTCGTCCTGAGTGGCGAGCTTGTATTTGTGTCCGAGCATTATCGCGCGTTGCCCATGAAGACTGGAGATTCCCTATATTACGACAGCGGCATGGGGCATGGCTGTATCTCGACCAGCAAGGAAGACGCCGTCGTGTTGTGGGTGTCGCTTAAATCGTAGGCATTGCGCAATACGGGCTGCCACGCGTTATTTTTCGGAATGAATGGCATCCGAGTGGTGCAAGTTCGATAGGGATCTGAACCCGGCCTGTTGGTGGGATTTCCACCAAGACACCGAAACCCCGTTGTGGACCACGTCGGAACCGGGTTAGGAAGCGACCAGTCACTAACAAAGGGCGACCTGAATGCGGATGCGCGACACTTTTCTGAAGCCAATGCATCCGGAGGGTCGCAAATTTGTTGCGATCTTCGCAGCCATAACGGTGCTGTTCTTCCTTCTGTCAACGGTTCTGGGATGGATCGGTATCGGTGCGACCGTCTGGTGTTACTATTTCTTCCGCGACCCCAAGCGGTCGACGCCGGTGCGAGAGGGGCTGATCGTCAGCCCTGCGGACGGTGTTGTGTCACTGATCGAGCCTGCGGTGCCTCCATCCGAACTTGGGATGCCGGATCAGGCCCTGACCCGCGTCAGCGTGTTTATGAATGTGTTCAACTGCCACGTAAACCGCGCGCCAATCGCCGGGGTGGTTTCAGAAATCAAATACCGGCCCGGAAAATTCTTCAACGCTTCGCTGGACAAGGCTAGCGCTGATAATGAACGCAACAGCCTGTGTATCGAAATGGCCGATGGCCGCCAGATCGCGGTTGTGCAGATAGCGGGTCTTGTTGCGCGGCGAATTGTCTGTTTTGTCGATCCAGGGCAGGGAATTGAAACCGGTGAGCGTTTTGGCCTAATTCGCTTTGGGTCGCGTTTGGATGTCTACTTGCCAGAGGGGGTGCAACCCATGGTCAGCCTTGGCCAAACAATGGTCGCAGGTGAAACCGTTCTGGCCGATCTGGCAGCTGATGAGCCGGCCCGTTCCGCGCGGACCGATTGAAAGATGTCAAAACCCCAGCCAGACCCCACACGTGACCTGCCGGTCATTCATCTCTTGCCCAACCTGATGACAATCACGGCAATCTGTGCCGGGCTGACGGCTATCCGGTTTGGCTATCAGGGCGATTTTGAAACCGCTGTAAAACTGGTGCTTTTGGCTATGGTGCTCGACGGTCTTGATGGCCGCCTCGCACGGCTGATGAACTGTCAAAGCTCGTTTGGAGCAGAGCTGGATTCGTTGGCGGATTTCGTCAATTTTGGGGTCGCGCCGGGATTGATACTGTATTTCTGGGCATTGCACGAATCCAGCGCTGGCTGGCTGGCGGTGCTGGGGTTTGTAATTTGCTGCGTCTTGCGACTGGCTCGTTTCAACGTAAGCAGCAAGGCGGACACAGAAGAAAGCCAAAGCAATTTCTTTGAGGGCGTACCCTCACCAGCGGGCGCGCTACTGGCAATGCTGCCGATGTATGTATCTTTCCTGTTCTCCGATATGCAGTTGGCACCACCAATTTTTGTTGCGGGTTACCTGCTGGCAATTGGGCTTTTGATGATAAGCCGGGTTCCCACATTTTCCTTCAAGAACATCTCAGTGCCTAGTGGCAACGCGAAATTCCTGATGCTGGGGTTTGTTCTTCTGCTGTCGGCCTTGCTTATCTATCTGTGGACGACCCTCGCACTTATTTCGATCACCTACATCGCAAGCCTGGCGCTGGCGTTTCGCGCGGCCCGAAAGTCCACTTAACAAAAGAGGGCAGTCTCTTGGATATCCATGCCGTCAAAACCTCGTATGCCCGCTGGGCGCCAGTTTATGATCGGACGTTTGGCGTCGCGACTAATGTTGGTCGGCAAACCGCGGTGGATTACATCAACGCGCAAAAGGGCACGCAAGTACTGGAGGTTGGGGTTGGAACCGGGCTGGCCTTGCCCTTGTATCGCAACGATCTTCGGGTCACCGGGGTGGATTTCAGCGATGAGATGTTGGCAAAAGCACGAGAAAAGGTTCGGGATCTTGAGCTGACGCAGGTTAATGCTCTTAAACAGATGGATGCCCGTGATCTGCGCTTTGCCGACAATAGTTTCGACGCCGTAGCTGCGATGCATATTGTCTCGGTCGTGCCAGAGCCCGAGCGCGTGGTCGCCGAGATGGCACGTGTGTGCAAACCTGGCGGCAAGATTGTCATAACCAATCATTTTGCGCGCGAAGCCGGGTTTCTTTCTCTGGTCGAACGGATATCAGCCCCGTTTGCAAATGTTCTTGGCTGGCACTCTGACTTCGACATCCAGACAGTTCTGCAGGCGCCAGAATTGCAAATCATCGAAAAAGAGACGCTTCCGCCGATGGGTCTGATGACGTTCCTAGTTCTGCAGAAATCAGTGGGCTGAGCATTGTAGCTGTCGGGTCTTGATTTGCTGTGATGCCCTCTGACCTTCTATTTTTTGAAACTCAACGCCCATTCTGCAATCCAGGTCTTCTAAAACCAATAGACACCAGAGATTGAATCTCGCCAGCCAGGTGCGCGTGGGCTGAGGATTGGCCTCGGCGGGCTTCTGGCTTGTCAGATGCTTATGCAAAAGCCATAGTTCCCTCACGTAAACCACAATGTTGGGTTGTCCAAGGACGTATCTTCAATCCCGTGAGGAGTTGAGCAGTATCGAAACGCCGAAGCACCCGTTCTCACTGGAACTCCTATGGTTCTTGCTGTTCATCGGTTGGGTGCCGATGCTGGCCTCTTACGCGTATGTGTTGGACCCGGTTGCTACGGGCAAAACGGGTGTTCTGACGACGATCACTGACCAGATAACTCTGTACCAACAGCGCGGGTGGGGGCATCCAGCAATAGGCGTTTTGGGAGTGGCGGGGCTGATAGCGGCCGCGCTGGTTGTCAGGATACGGCGATATACGCTGTGGCCAATACCGGTTTTCCTAATTTGGTCGTCGCTGATCTACGCGTTCAACGCAGCAGGTGCGGGCGGGCCAATGGAAATGGCGATACATATTGTATATGCCGCGCTTGCCCTGACATGCACCTATCTGTTCCTGTGCCACGGGCATTTGCTGTCGGCGTCTTTTGTTGGTTTCACGGCGGTCTTGTTTCTGGACGTGGTGACCTCATGGATCGCGCAACTCTTTGGTGCCACACCCGGTGCCAGTTTCCTAGGGGTGCTGTTTCTTGGCTATCAACCCTATTTGGTGAACGCATTATTGTTCCTGACGATCTCGGTGCTTGTGCGCATGCTGTGGTTGATGGTGCGGGACAACCGCCAGTTCATCATAACCTTGCCCAGATCCGAGTTTAAAGCTGCCAGCCTCAGGACATTGCGCCTTTGGTTTCCGGCCTTTGCCTGCTTTGCCGTGTTTGGTGGGTTTTGGTGGGGGCTGGTAAACCTGCTGATCGAACCGCGCATGGTTACCGAAATTGAGGCGCAAATTACCGAACTGGAAAGCACAGCTGTCCGCTGGGTGATCGAAAACGAACCAATGGCACACGACACCCATACGTCGTATGTCGAGCAGTGGTCAGGCGAGTATCCCACCGCAGACCCATTGGAACGGGCCCTCAACCGTTGGTCTGACGTGTATCTGACTTCTGTGCACAAACGCCTAAGTGTGAATCTGACCAAAGTCACGAAAGAGGCGAAAAACGATCTTGCGAAAGTGCCCGGAGCTGTCAACGGCCAGATGAATGCAGCCTTTCCAGAGGATGTCTTACCGTTGCTGGAAGAACCCGGGTGGTGTTTCCCGTTGGACCCGGTTTGCAAGACAAAAGAGTGGATCGTTTCAGGCACAAATCAGATGATGCTGGATGCGCGCAGCGGCGTGATTAAAAGTACCACAGATTTCGCCAAATGCGTCAGCCTCGACGACGATCACCGTGGCCGACCGCGGGACTGCCCCGACGAGATCAATATAGCGGATGACGTCGAAACCGCATCAACCCAAGTTCAGGGCGTTTATCACCAAACCTACATATCCATGCATACGACGACCACGTCGTCAATCACCGGTGGCTTTCGAACATGGCGCAATGTTTCACTGCTGTTGACGGCGTACAGTTTCATCATTCTGCTCAAGACCCTGCTTATCGTTTTCTCACGCGTGATTTTCGCGCCAAACGGCGCAGCAAGTGTGCACGCACAATTCCTGCCTGATGATCCTCCTTCCGTGGCGCCAGTAGTGGCCAATCACGGGCAGCACTACCGTATTCCGACCAGTGCAAAAGATGCGTTTTTCGTTGCCCGATGGGGTGTGACCTTGGAGGGCCCACCCCCCGCGCGGCGACGTCCGTTGGGGCTTCGTATGCCGGTGGCGCGGATTCTCAGTGGCACCTGGGCCATGAACCGTGTTGACGGTGATCGGGCAGGAAATCCCGACGAATTTGATGCAGAATTGAAGGTCGATGAGCCGGCCGAGCTGGTGTCGTGGACCTTGCAAGACGGCGAGCGGGTGATCTTTCGCTTTTCGGACTTCGTCGGAATGAGCGACACGTTGAACATGGGGCGTATATCCAGCCTGGGTATTTCGACATTGATGCTGGGGCGGATGATTTTCTACTATGCTGAAGGCCCCGGAACCTTGATCCTGCGCACCACTGCCGCGGCGCGCCTGACACCCTCGCCCGAGGCCGAAAAACCTGCGCCAATGCCAAAGCTAGTTGCGTGGGGCAGCAGTACAAAATTCAGTATTTTTGCCGCCCTCACAACGATGGATACGTTCCTCAGCGGCTATAACCTGAGAACAGCGCCAGGCGATGCGGTGGTCTGGGACAGTTCAACGCGTCGTGGAGACGGTCCAGGGACCGGAATTTTGCGCTTTATGAAGAGCTTCATACTACCCATCTAAGCGCTGACATTGCGCGTTCGAAGACCTCCGAGATATGGACCTCAAACACCATCTAATCCGGGGCGAACCTGACTCGCTACCGTGAGATGTGATGAAAAAATCAGTCCCTTAGCGATCAGCCAAAATGTGTTCTGAAACGATCAATGCACAGGCGAAATCCGTCTTCGAAGTTGCCGTTTCCAGGGTGATAGACACTTTCGAATGAAACAACACCCTCATAAGCATCCGCTCGCAATGCATCCGCCAGAGGCTGAAACTGATCGGCCAGCTGGCCTTCGCCCATTTGCTTGACGGTCAGTGTCGCACGTGGCGTGTCAACCTGAACATCCTTGATATGAACATGTCCAAGGTAGCCGTCTTTTACCTCGTCATACCCGGCGGGGAAGGCCTGCTCGTGACACCAGCAATTGTTGGCCGGGTCCCAAAGCACCAACAGCGTGTCCTTGGCGTCCAGATCATCGATCAGCTTTCGCGCGGTGTAGTTCGAATTCACCATGGTGCCATTGCCTGTTTCAACAACCAACGTGATGCCGGCGTCCCTGGCGACATCGATGGCTGGCGCGATCAGGGGCAACATCGCATCCCAGGCACCCTTGGCAACGTTCCACTTCTCGGCGCCGCCAAAGCCCCAGAGGATCTGCTCCTTTTTCGGGGTCATGATGCGCACCAGCGGGCTGTTGACCACATGCGCCATATCGATCACGCGCTTCAAAGCGTCCATATGTTTAGTGTGCAATTCATCGCCCGGCTTATTTGCCCCGGTCATTCCTGCAAAGATATGGCGCGACAGGCACGACACAGGCTTTCCCCGGTCGCGAAGCAGTAGGTCAATATCCCTGATTTCATCCGCCGAGTGATCTCCGACCTCTGTGACACCAACGAATTGCAGTTCGGCATATTCCAGGTCAAATTCATCCATCACATCGACGGTGTGTTTCAGGTCTCGGCTGATGCCGTCACAGATGGCGCCAAGTTTCATGTCTTTGTCCTTTCTCAACGATGCAGCTCAGCGCCGGTTAAATACTCAATAACATGGTTGCAGGCCCTGTTGTCACGCTTGGGTCTTTCTGCGTGGCTCGTATGGATGTCCTGCACGACCGCCGAGGCTGGTCGTCCCAGAAACTTGCGATTTGGAGTTATGACTTTCAACGCCGCTGCAAATGATCCCGATGTGGTGTTGAGAACCAGCTAACCCGAGTTGATCGCCGGACTCAAAGCCGAGACAGGTCCCCCTGTTCCTACAAGATCATTGCCAGATCAAAGTGTCGACACAAGGAAAAGAAACCGAACCGCTTCAACTCTTGTGGGTTCCGTTTTTCCCGCCTGATTCCGGAATTGTACTCAAAACAGGCACATTAGCCACGCTGGAAGGCAAAGAATCCATAAGTGAAGCGTTTCACTTTGGAGAGAATTGCCTTGGGGTAGTATGTTTGGAAGGTTGTTAAAGAGTATTGTGAGTTTGTGAATGTATATGTCGAAATTCGACGATCGAAATGACGTCGCAAGTGATAGCCGAAAAACCGAATTCGCGCGGAAGTATCCTTTGTTGGATGATGCCTCTGTTCACGCACAGTGGAAAAATGGCAGCTGGCAGATCACGCGTATAGGGGATATCTGGAGCAGGACCGGCAAGGTGCTCTCTGTTCGTTTCGAAGGCGCTGACGCCTACCCATCGTTTCAGTTTTCCGAAGATGGGACGCCGCTCCCCTTGATGGAAAAAGTGCTGAGCGCTCTGCCGTGTGAAATGTCGCCGTGGCAATGTGCATTCTGGGTGACCTCTCCCAAAAAAGAGCTGGATGGAGAATCCCCGGTCAGTTGCATTCAAACGGGTGATGCCCGCGTGATAGATTTGGCAGGCCGGGCTGGCGCAATCTTTAACAACTAAGAGCGGTCGAGCCCAAGTCGGGGTACCAACGGGCCGCGCGCAGGTCGCGATCTTCCGGCAGGGGTGGCATAATCGTGGGTGCACTACCGTGTTTTGACTGCGAGTGCTTTTGACGCTAAAGGTTGGGCCGTTTGCTCTCAACCTCACTATTCAAGTGCATTTTCCGACGATCACTGCATCCCGATCACGCCAAGGCCCTGACCATGGCGCGAAACAGAGGCCCCGGTAATAGCCCTTGCAATACGTAGAGGCACCGAAATTTCAACGTCTGGACCCGATGCACACGAACTGGCTTATAGGTCGACAGCATTTGGGCAACTTCGGTTGCTACGCCTTCGGGACCCATGTCGATCCCGTGTTTTCGAGCGACCTTCTGCATCGCTTCGGCCTCGATCAGGGGAGTCTTCACGACCGGCGGCCAGATTGCCTGAAACGCGATGCCGTGCTCTTCCCATTCCAGGCTCAGTGCGTCGGTAAGGTGTCGCACAAATCCCTTGGTGGAACTGTAGACGGCCACATTGGGGGCCCCATAGATTGCCGAGACTGAACAGGTGTTGATCAGATGCGTCGGGCCTTGCGTCTTTTGCAGATGCGGGAAAGCCAGATAGGCCCCGTTGACCACCCCTTTGATGTTTACCTCAATTTGACTGTGGTGATCTGCCAGCGGCGCTTCGGCGAAAGCTCCGCCGCGCAGAATGCCCGCATTGTTGCAGACCGCATGGAGCGCGCCGGTCTGCGTGGTGATGTGATCAAACGCGCCACGTAAGGCACTTGCATCGGTGACATCTGCGGCGATTGTTATCACCTGCCCACCCGTCACGGTTTCTGCGGCCGCTTGCAGGGCCTCTACACTCAGGTCGATCATGCCGATAGACCAACCTTCGCGCGCCATGCGCTGCGCGATGGCCAACCCGATACCAGAAGCCGCGCCGGTGATTGCGATTGTCTTTGTCATCTTGTCCCCTCTTTGCAGCGATCAGTGGCCCGAAGCACCAAGTTTAGAATCCGACATGTCAGGTTTTTTGGTGCGCCGGAAATACTCACGCGGGGGGCCGGGCCAGTTGGTAGTGATCCGCTCGCCATCCATGTAATAGCTGCGCCCGATCCGTGCCCACTGGCTTTTGGCCAGACGCTGCTGGATCTCGTCGTCATAGCGCTGCGCGGCATCGGGTGTCACTTCAATCGTGCTGTGACCAGCTGCCTTGATCAGCTGTGTGATAAAGCCGATCTGCAACTCGATCTTTGTCAGCATCGATGTATGGCCTGAATTCGTGTTCGGCCCGTAGATGACATGCAGGTTGGGGTAGTTCGGGATCGAGATACCCAGATAGGCCCGTGCACCGCCGTTGTCCCAGACATCGCGCAGCATAGTGCCATCGCGTCCTTTGATGTCGATCGCCTGCAGGAAGGGATTGCACTGGAACCCGGTGCCCAAAATAACCGCATCATGGGCATGTTCAGTCCCGTCAACGGTCTTGATCCCCTTTTTGGTAAAGCTGTCGATTCCATCGGTCACAAGCTCGACATTGTCGCGGGTCAAGGCGGGATAATATTGGTCCGAAATCAGCAGGCGCTGCGCGCCTGGCGGATTTTTTGGGCGGAGCGCTTCGCGCAGCTTTGGATCAGCGACGGTTTTCTTCAGGTGTTTATCCAGCATATGCTGGATAAGGGTCTCATGCAGCTTCGAGCCCTTCATTACCGGATAGACTTTGAATTCGTTTTCCGCCCAAAGCCGGAAGCGATAAAGCTTTTGCAACGGAGGGATTGATCGCATCAGCGCCTTGAACCCCTTGCCATAGTCCTTGTTGCCCTTGGGCAGAACCCAGTTGGCGGTACGCTGATAGACGGTCAGTTTGCCCGCCTGCTTGGCCACTTCGGGGATGAACTGCAGCGCGCTGGCGGCATTGCCGATAACCGCCACGTACTTGCCCTTGAGGTCAACATCATGACGCCATTCCGCAGAATGGAAGATCGGGCCGTCGAACTGGTCCTGCCCCGGCGTGTTCAGGCGGTTGGGGAAGTGCAGCAACCCTACCGAACAAACCACGTGGCGACACCTATATGTTTCATCCCCATTGCCTTGGGTGGTTACGGTCCACAGCCCGCTGGCGGCGTCGAAACTGGCTGAAGTCACCGCGCAACCAAGCCGCATATGAGGGATGACGCCGAACTTTTCGGCACAGTCGCGGGTGTATTCAAGGATTTCCTTCTGACCGGACCATTTGCGGCTCCAGGTCGGCGCCTTGCCGAAGGAATAGCAATAGAGATGTGATGGCACATCGCATTCGGCCCCGGGGTAGGTGTTGTGCATCCAGGTGCCGCCCAGCTCTTTGGCTTTGTCGAGAATAACGAAATTCTCAATCCCAGCCTCTTTAAGCTTGTAGCCCATGCCGATGCCGCCAAAGCCTGCACCGATGATCAAACAGTCGACCTGTTTCATGTCTCCCCCTTCCGTTTTGTGTGATTGTTCAGGGGGCAAACCTGCGCCGGTGATATGTGCCGATATAGGCCGAGATATATGCCCGGACCGCCCGCTTGCCTTCTTCGGCCAGCTCATCAGTAATGCACCCGTGCCGGATAAAGGAAATGGCCCAGATGGAATCGTTCAGCGCTGCTGCTAATGAGAATTTATCTAGTATTTTGTGGGTGTCCGGGATCTCGAAATAGCGCGACATGGTTGCCAGCACTTCGCGCGCGCCCTCTTGCTGGGCCTGGATTGCCAATCTTCGAACTTCGCTGCTTTGGCTTGGGCCGTAGAATATCTTCAGCGCCGCAGGGTGGGTCTCATAGATCACGCGTGCAAGGTCAATTTTTGCTCCGACCAAGTCCCATATGTCGTCAAAGCCGCGATCGCTCTCTTGTGGCCCCAGCCGGTCTGCAAACTTTTCAACATAGCGTTCTGCCAATGCGGCGACAGCCCCATCGGGGCTGGAAAAGAAGTGATAAGCCGAGGCTGTTGGCACGTCGGTCAGCTTTGCCAGATCCTTGAGGCTGATCGCGGCCTCAGCGCGCAGAGGCAAGTTCTGCTCGAGGACATCCAGCAGCTTTTCATAGGTTTGCCGACCATTGGCGCGCGTTGGTTTCCTATAGATTTGCTGTGGCGCATCGGTGCGCTCAGGTGATTTGGCTTCAAGCATATCGGCCTCTGGGTTTTCCCTCTTATTAAAAAGTATTCTATTATGAACTGCCGTGTAAAGTGGTGTGACCCAACGTCAGATTGGGGGTTTCACGCGAAACTCGGGAGAGTCAGCCTCCAAGACGGATCAAAATGCGGCCTAACTCTCGTGTATTTTGCCCCAGCCGGTTGGAGCTATGGTCGCAAGACAGGGACCCAAAAGGGGCAATCCGGCGATCAATGCGCTGTCGCAAGAGATGTGCCGTAGGCTTCAGGCACGGCCGCAGCCTTCTGCTGAGCCAAGGCCGATAACGGTGATTTCGGATATACGAACGTCGCGGCTGGATTGAGATCGAGTACGAGGGCCCCAAAGATTGGCAATGTGTCGCGACGTATTGCGGTGCCGTCTCTGTCATAGCGCCCGCCGCCGCGGTTGTTTTGGCCATGAGGCCTGCGGCCAGGTCACGAACAGTCAACAACACAGGAAATTCTTGCATTGAACTCCCCTGTGTGAAACCGAGAGCGGTTTATTCTGCGGTAGGGGCTTGTTCAATCAGTCGCATGAAAATAAGCCAAACCGAACACGTCTTTCACAGCCAGATAAGACGATGCAACAAAGCCTCAGGAGAGCATAATGAAGACGATTTTAACAACCGCAGCGCTAGCCTTATTCATCACATCCGCGGCGCATGCCGAAGAAACCGTCTATGTTTACAACTGGGCGGACTATATCGATGAATCCCTGCTGGAAAAATTTACGACCGAGACAGGGATCAAAGTCGTCTATGACAATTTCGACTCTACCGATATGCTCGAGACCAAAATACTCGCGGGCAACTCTGGCTATGACGTTGTGTTCCCATCGGGGTCTATTTTTCAACGTCTGATTGCCGCTGGAGCGTTTCAACCTCTCAACAAGGATATGCTTCCGAACGCGGTCCATTTGTGGAGCGCAATCGAGCAACGCACCGCAGATTTCGACCCGAATAACAACTACTCAATCAACTATATGTGGGGATCGACAGGCATTGCTGTGAATGTCGGAAAGGTTCGTGAGGCCCTTGGGGACGACATGCCTTTGGACACTATGGAGTTGCTGTTCAACCCGGAATACGCGTCCAAACTGGCGGATTGTGGTATAAACTTTCTGGACGCGTCATCCGAGATTGTCCCGGCCGCGTTGACCTATATCGGCGAGGATCCGAATTCTCAGGACCCTGATGTGATCGCCAAAGCAGAGCCGGTACTTGAAGCGGTACGGCCGTTTGTCAGGAAATTCAGTTCGTCGGGGTACATCACCGACCTGGCAACAGGTGACATCTGTGTTTCGATGGCATGGTCGGGTGACGGGCTGCAAGCGCGCGAACGGGCGGCACAGGCGGGCAATGGTGTCGAGATTCAGTACCACGCGTTCCGCGAGGGCTCTGGTATGTGGTTTGATCAGATTGCGGTTCCCGCAGATGCGCCGAACCCGGATGCCGCCCATGAGTTCATCAATTTCCTGATGGAGCCGGAAAACGCAGCCGCAATCTCAAACTTTGTTTGGTACGCAAACGGCAATCTGGGGTCACAAGAATTTTTGAAGACCGAGATTCTGAATGATCCCGGTCTCTATCCTTCTGAAGAGGGGATGAAGAACCTCTATATGAAAAACACTTGGGATGCTGAAACGCAGCGTCTTGTTACACGCATGTGGACGCGGGTTAAGTCCGGTCTGTAGTTCGCTTTCCCAGGAAAGTGCGCCTGTGCCGGGCACATAGAAAGCCCGGCACGTGCTATTTGTTGGAACAGGGAAAGACCGCATGTTTTGCGCGGATCGAAGTCAACGCTCTGATTCACAACGAACTTTCAGATAAGCCTCATCCAAACGCCAGAGCTCAGCAGTGTTGACCTTCCGTTTGCGCTGTAGCAGTCAAACCATCTGTTGGATCAAATTGCACAGAGGTGCGGCACGCCGGTCTGAGTTTGCGACTGGGCCCTTTTTGCCCCTGCCAGAGCGAATAACGAACGTTGCACTAAAATCCCAAGATTGTGTGAAATTATACCTCACGGCGATCCTTACTCTCTTCAATATGCCAGATCCGCTGAGCTCGACAGACGCCTTAATCGTCGCGAAGGTGCTTCCTGACAGTTGGATCAATCCTTGTGCTTTGGGCTGAGTAGATGCCGCACGCAGCAATTGCCTCGCGTGCGGTAACTCGTTCGTGCAAGCGTTTCCAGATGGTCTTTGCCGCATAGGGGTGAGGGTACGGCCGCCAGGCTACTCCCATTGTCATTCCTCGCAGATACTTCAACTGCTGACGGTGTGCAGAATACAAGATTGTGTTAGCAACGCTGCCTTCGCGCGCGAGCTCGTGTTCGGTTACGAAAATCCTGTTTCCCCGCATTGTCACCAATCCAGTGTAGCGCGAAATCTGGTGTGTGCTGTTGTCCGGCGAGGTGGCAATTTCGCGCGAGCGGATCGTGATCAGCCCGTCAACTTCCTGAATTCGGATCAATGAACAGAATATCTTTCCTTCCCATGACGGTGTGCAGAAATAGGAATGATAGAAGCCTATGTAACGCCTTAGGTTTTTCTGTTGCTCCCGAAAAGGGTTCAGAAAAGCATCCGTGGGCGTTGTTCCAGTTTGAGGCAGGGCGCCCTTGAGCATTCTTTCGAAGCTTGTTGTGTCGGCGAATAGCTCAGCTTCTGTCAGGTCGAAATGACGCGCGATCCGGCGCATGTTGTGGGCGGAGGGTAGGCTGGAACCCTTCAAGTAGCGATTGAATTGCTGTCTGTTGACGCCGATGTCACGACAAATCTGCGAAATGTTACCGTGTTCTGCGCACAGTGACCGCAGGTTGATAGAAAAATACTCTGACACAAACAAAACCTTTCGCGTTTTGAAGCTATATAACGACAAATAGCGTCAACTCGCACAAGTTCGCACAATTTGATTTATCTGCATATCGGTTTCTTCTTCGGTATCAGCTCGCAACAGATAAGTTCGCAAATGCCAATTGAAACCATCGAAAACACATGGATCACTCTCGCCGATGGGCGACGGCTTGCTGCACGCATTTGGTTGCCTGAAACGGGTCCCGCCCCCGCGATTCTGGAATACTTGCCGTACCGCAAGCGCGACGGTACTGCGCCAAGAGATGAAACTACACACACCGTGTTTGCTGAGGCGGGATATGCCTGCGTCCGGGTCGACATAGCGGGCACTGGGGACAGCGAAGGCCAATTCGACGATGAGTATTCAGGGCAGGAACTACGTGATGGTGAGGCGGTCATAGCCTGGATTGCCGCGCAGGATTGGTGCGACGGTCACGTCGGGATGATCGGTATTTCGTGGGGCGGGTTCAACGGCTTGCAACTGGCCTTTCGACAACCACCCGCGCTGAAAGCCGTCGTCAGCGTCGCCTCAACCGTGGATCGCTATGCGGATGATATCCATTTTATGGGTGGATGCCTGCTGAGTGACAACGTGAACTGGGGCAGTCAGATGTTTGCCTATCTGACCCGCCCGGCTGATCCGGATCTTCGTGCAGATTGGCGACAGGATTGGCTGGAGCGACTGCAAAATACACCATTTTCTGCCGCGGATTGGTTGCGCCACCAGACCCGTGATCCCTATTGGAAGCATGGCTCAGTTTGCGAGGATTGGCCTGCGATTCAAACGCCTGTCCTGGCGATAACAGGCTGGGCGGATGCCTACGTTAACGCACCTCCGGCTTTGGCTGCGAACCTAACGGTTCCGACAAAGGCTGTCATCGGGCCGTGGGAACATCGCTACCCTCATATCTCGAAACTTGATCCAGCAGATTTTCACTCTGAAGTCATCGGCTGGTTTGACCGCTGGCTGAAAGGGCAACAGAACGGCGCAGAGGATTTGCCTGCGTACCGGGCATACATGCAGGAACACTTTAATCCGACGCCACAAAACGGTCCTCGGAAAGGTCGTTGGATTGCAGAATCTATGTGGCCATCACCTAACGTGCTGGATCAGGTCTGGCATCTGGCACCCGGCGGGTTTTCGAAAAACCCAGGCCCTGGTTCAGTTGCGATCACTTCTCCTTGCCATGTTGGTATGGAAAGCGGGTATTTCTGCGCGGGCATGCGGATCGACAACGAACTTGCCGGGGATCAGGCAAGTGATGATGACCTGTCTGTTTGTTTTGACAGCGTGCCGTTGCAAGACACGCTAGAGCTGCTGGGTCGCGCTAAGCTGAAGTTTCAATTTTCAGTGGATCAACCGGCGGCCCAGCTTGTCGCGCGACTATGCGATGTTTCCCCCGAAGGTGTTTCACAACGTATCAGCTATCGGTCGCTGAACCTGTGCCACTACCGCAGTCACGAAACGCCCGAAGCCCTGCAGCCCGGTGAGATTTATGAGGCTGAGATTATTCTGAACGAATGTGCACACCGGTTGCGCGAAGGCCATGTGTTGCGATTGGCGCTGTCGACGTCTTATTGGCCGATTGTCTGGCCATCGCCACGGCCCTCCAAGGTGACTTTGCACTTGCAGGATTGTGCGATCCAACTGCCAGTGCGTGAAGCCACGAAGGAAATTCAAGCCTCTGAGCCTGGTCCCGCACAAGTCTATCCGGTTCTTGCAGCTGAGCAATTGCGCGCACCCTCAGCGCATTCCGAACGTACCGTGGCTGAAGACGGCCGCGTTCTTCTGAAGACTTATGATGATTATGGCAAAACGCGTGATCCTTATCATGACCTGATTGTCGGCAGTGACGTGCACATGCACTACGGCATCCACCCCGACGACCCGGCCACTGCGCAATTCGAGACCGCCTGGAGTTTCACTTTCGAGCGAGGGTATTGGCAGGTTGCCATCTCGACCGAGTGCCGCATGCGCTGCGATGCCAAAAATTTCTACCTTTACCGCAAACTGCGCGCCACTGAAGGCGCAGATGAAATCGAAGTTCTGACAATGGAATGGTCCGAAACCGTTCCGCGTGGACTTCTCTGACTGAATCCAAGGGAGGATATTATGAAGATCGAATGGGCAAAGGCCGATGTAGGTCGCCGGAGTT
Organism: Ruegeria meonggei; assembly: GCF_042768335.1. Taxonomy (NCBI): domain Bacteria; kingdom Pseudomonadati; phylum Pseudomonadota; class Alphaproteobacteria; order Rhodobacterales; family Roseobacteraceae; genus Ruegeria; species Ruegeria meonggei. The sequence goes on from NZ_JAXHBT010000002.1 coordinate 514,374, forward strand.
TTCTGAAAGGCGCAACCGCGCTTGGGGCCGCCACGGCGCTTCCGATGGGATGGGCGAACCGCGCATTTGCCGCAGAGGATGGCGTATTGCGCGTGCGTGCCTATGGCGATGCGCAGAACATGGACCCGGCGCATTCCGTTGGGGTCGTTGAGGAAGAGGTTCATGCCTCGATCTACAACAAGCTGATCCAGTACAAGCCGGGCGAGGAATGGGGCTGGCAGATGGATGCCGCCACGATGATCGAGCAGGTCGATCCGACCCATATCAAATTCGCATTGCGTGACGATATCGGCTTTACCAACGGTTTCGGCGCCATGACCGCCGAGGACGTAAAATTCAGCATGGAACGGATTGTGGACGACGCGACCGACAGTCCGAACAAACCCGACCTGGGGCCGTTCAGCCATGTTGACGTGACCGGCGAACGCGAAGGCACAATCGTTCTGAACAGCCCGTTCGCGCCGATCTGGTCGATTGCGCTGCCCTATATTACTGGCAACATCGTCTCGAAAGCCGCGGTCGAAGCCGCCGGTGGCCGCATCGGGGCTGATCCGGTTGCGGAATCCGGCCCGTATCTGCGGGACAGCTGGTCGCCCAAGGAAAAGACCGTCCTCAAGCGCAACCCTGACTGGAAAGGGGATGCACCCGCCTGGGACACCGTCGAGATTTACCCGATTGATGATGAAAACACCGCCGAGATCGCCTTTGAGGCCGGTGAGCTGGACGTCACCCGCGTGTCGCTGGGCTCGGTCGAACGGTATCGCGCCGGGGTTCCCAATGGTGGGTCGCTGGTTGAGAAACCTTCGCTCTACTACGTCTGGATGGGCATGAACGTCGAGCATCCGAAGCTGCAAAATCAGAAACTGCGGCAGGCGATTCAACATGCTGTGGATGTGCCCAGCATTCTGGAGGCCGCCTATTTTGGTGCTGCGGAACCGGCAACCGGTATCATTGCACCGGGCCTTGCAGGCCATCGGCCGTCATCGCTTGTGCCCCCTGCAGCGAACTTTGAAAAAGCCGCTCAGCTGCTCGCGGAATCCGGTGAAACCAATGTCTCGCTGACGCTTGATACGTTGAACAAGACGACCTTCACCACAACGGCTCAGATCATTCAAGCAACGCTGGCACAGATCGGGATCACGGTTGAGGTGAACGTTCTGGAATCCGGTGCGTTCTGGGCGTCGGGCGACAATGAGAATCTGCAGCTTGTTCTGAACCGTTTCTCGATGACCCCGGACCCCTATTATGCGACTTCGTGGTTCACACCCGAGCAGATAGGCAAATGGAACTGGGAACGCTTTAACAGCGCCGAGTTCAATGAGATCCATGAAACCGCAGCAGGTGAAACGGATGTTGCCAAACGGGCAGAGATGTATCAGCGCGCGCAGGATCTGATGGAAGAAAGCGGTGCCTACCGTTTTATCACCCATGAAGCGACGCCGGTTGTTCACAGCGCAAGGGTTACTCCCGCCCTGCGGCCAGATGGCCTGTCGTTGCTTCGCTATTTCGGCAAGGCGACCTGACCTCCCCAGGTCGACCGGGTACGGCGGGCGCGTAACGCTCGCCGTGCCAAATTGAACGCCATCAAGCCATAAGGAGCCAGTTGGCCATGCTGAATTTCGCAACCCGTCGCTTCGGGCTGTCGCTGCTGATCCTGTTCGTGGCGGTCACCGTCATGTTCCTGATGATCCGCGCAGTGCCAGGCGATCCGGTCCAGATCATGCTGGGTCCGCGCGCCACGCCCGAGCTTCAGGCCCAACTCACCGCCGCTTTGGGGCTTGATCAACCGATCTGGAAACAGCTTTTGATCTTTTACGGAAATCTTCTACAGGGTGACCTTGGAACCGATGTGTTTTCGGGCCGCGCTGTGACGGACATCGTGTTTCAGCAATTGCCGTACACTCTGGAACTGATTTTTGCGTCGATCCTGTGGTCTGCCACACTGGGCATCGCACTCGGTGCCTACGCTGCCGCGCATCCCAATACGCTGATTGACCGGATCGCCGCCGCGATATCTGTCAGCTTCGTTGCAGCCCCGGCTTTTGTCGTCGCGCTATTGGCGCTTTTGGTGTTTGCCGTGCATCTGCAATGGTTTCCTGCCATCGGCGCAGGCGACGGATTCCTTGACCGGCTCGACCATCTGGTTCTGCCGGCTTTTGCCATCGGCCTCAGCTGGGTTGGCTATATCGCCCGGTTGGTGCGGGCCTCGATGCTTGAGGTGATGGGCGAAAGCCATGTGCGTACGGCCCGGGCTTTTGGCATCGCCGAGCGTCGCGTGGTCATGGTTTACGCGCTGCGTATCGCCATTCTGCCCGTCGTCACCGTGATCGGTGTCGGGATGGGCTTTCTTCTCAGCTCAGCCGTTTTTGCTGAAATAGTCTTTGCCCGGCCGGGTCTGGGTAAACTGGTGATCGATAGCATTACGACCCGCAACTACCCGATTGTTATGGGCTCTGTCCTCATATCAACGGCGCTGTTTGTGGTGTCGACCGCATTGGCAGATCTGATCAATGCGTTGCTCGACCCACGCGCACGCACGGCTCATTGAGGAGGGGGCGTTATGGAAAAATCACGTTCCGAACTCGGGCAGATCATCGTCGGTGTTGCCCGTGACCCGCTTGGACTTATGGGGCTGATCATCGTTGGTGTGATCGTTTTCTGCGCAATCTTCGCCTATTGGATCGTGCCCTACGATCCGATCGCGATGGATATCAAATCCCGCATGCAAGGACCGTCCGCCGCGCATTTGCTGGGCACTGACCAACTGGGTCGTGATACGTTTTCACGGGTTATCGCCGGTGGTCAGGTCGCGCTGAAGGTGGCGTTGCCTGCTGTTTTTGGTGCGATGGCGATTGGTCTGACCCTGGGTATGATCGCCGGGTATGGGCCGAAATGGCTCGACAACCTTCTGATGTTGTTCTTCGATACCATTCGGTCCTTTCCGACGGTCATGTTTGCGCTTGCCGTTGTGGCGCTGATCGGACCCAGCCTGCAAACAGTTGTGTTTGTCGTCATGGCGACCTCGATCCCGACCTATGGCCGGGTGGCCCGGACACAGACGCTGACGCTGCGCAATTCCGAGTTCATCCTGGCCGAACGGTCGATGGGGGCCAGCATGGCGCGCATTCTGGGCGTGCATATGTTACCCAACATCATTGGCGTTCTGGCGGTGCTGGCGGCGATGGATATTCCCACGGTCATCGCACTGGAGGCAGGTCTGTCGTTCTTGGGTTTGGGTGTGAAGCCCCCAACACCCAGCTGGGGTGCCTTGCTGAAGGATGGGTATTCCCTGATCCGCCAAACCCCCTGGCTGGTCGTTGGCGGAGGCCTTCCGATCATCCTGGCAACGCTTGGGTTTACGTTCCTGGGTGAAAGCCTGCGCGATGTGGTTGACCCGAAACTGAGGAAACAGCGATGACCGATACACTTCTGGAAATCGACAACCTCAGCGTCGATTACGAAACAGGCCGTGGCGATCTCCAGGCCTTGAGGGACATCACCTTCAACGTCAACAAGGGCGAAATCGTCGGCATCGTCGGGGAATCCGGTTGCGGAAAATCCACGTTGATTTCATCCATCCTGCGTTTGACCGCTCCCAATACGCGGTTCCGCGAGGGTGAAATCAAATTCAAGGGGCAGGATTTGTTGCAGGTGTCCGAACGGTACATGCGTGATCTGCGTGGGGCGGATATATCGATTGTCTTTCAGGACCCGATGCAAACGCACAATCCGGTTCTGACCATCGGGCAGCAGATGCTGGATATTCAACATCGCTCCAAACAATCAAAGGCGGACAAACGGGCGCATGCGACCAAGATGCTGGGCGCAGTTGGTATTCCCGATCCCGAAGCGCGCCTAAAGCAGTATCCGCATGAATTCTCTGGCGGGATGCGCCAACGGATCGCCATCGCGATGGCGTTGATGTCCGAACCCGATCTTTTGATCGCGGATGAGCCGACCACCGCGCTGGATGCCACGCTTGAGGTGCAGATCATCGAGCGCCTGCAAGAACTGCAGCGCGAGTTTCACTGTGCCATCCTGTTCATCTCGCACCATCTGGGCGTGATCGCGGAACTCTGCGACCGGGTGGTTGTGATGTATGCTGGCGCGGTTGTCGAAAGCGGCGATGTGCGTGAAATTTTTCACGATCCCAAACACCCTTACACACGCCGTCTGATCGAGTGCGACCCGGGTCACCTCAAGGAACGCGCTCGCGTTTTGCCGACCATTCCCGGTGAAGTGCCCGATCTGGCCAACCTGCCGGGTGGCTGCATATTCCGCGATCGTTGTGATCAAGCCTTGGCGCGCTGCGCAACCGAAGTGCCGCCACTGGATCAGTTGAAAGAAGGCCATCACGCAGCCTGCTGGTTGAATCATGAGGAGGCCACATCATGAGTTTGCTGAACGTTGTGGACCTGAACACCAGCTACGGTGCAGTTAATGTGCTGGCGGGTGTCAGCTTTTCCGTGGAACCTGGTGAAACCTACGCCCTGGTGGGTGAAAGTGGTTCTGGTAAAACGACGGTAATTCGCGCCATTGCCGGTCTTGCACCCGCACAGGAAGGATCGGTCACTTTTGAGGGCCAGGAAATCCGGGGCGCACCGGAAAAGGTCATGCGTCCGCTGCGTAAAGACATGGCGATGATGTTTCAGGACCCGGTCGGAAGCCTCTCGCCACGCTTGACCATCCGCAGCCTGATCACCGAGCCTTACCGCATTCAGGGCATGAAAGACCGCGATCTGGATGCCGAGGCCAAGCGCCTGTTGGAAATGGTGAACCTGCCCACGCATTTTGCGGATCGCTATCCATACCAGTTGTCAGGCGGGCAAGCGCGGCGTGTCGGTGTGGCGCGTGCATTGGCGCTGGAACCCAAACTGATCCTTGCGGATGAGCCAACTGCTGGTCTTGATGTGTCGGTACAGGGCGAGTTGCTGAACCTGCTTAACGATCTGCGCGAAAGGCTGGGTCTGGCGATGGTGATCATCACCCACAACCTCAGCGTCGTGCGCCATGTGGCCGATAGAATGGGCATACTGTATCTGGGCCGTTTGGTCGAAGAAGGCACCACCGAGACGATCTTTAATGAGCCACGCCACCCCTATACCCGCTGCCTGCTGAGCGCCAACCCAGAGCCCGACCCGGATGCGCGTTTGGAACGGATCGCCCTCAAGGGCGAACCCCCAAGCCTGCTCATGCGCCCTTCTGGCTGTGAGTTCCGCGAACGTTGTCCTTTTTCCAAAGAAATCTGCACCCAGACCCCGGAATGGGAAGTGAACGGTGGCCACGGGCTGCGTTGTCTGGCCCCGCTGTCGTAATAGGAACCCAGATGCCAAGCACCCTCCATTTCAACGGCACAATCCTGACCATGGATGCGCAGAACTCCTCGCCCGAGGCTGTTCTGACCGAAGGGAACAGAATTCAGACAGTTGGTGCCGAGGCTGATCTGCGCGCACGCATGCCTGCGGATGCTCAGGAACGCGACTTGCAGGGCTGCACTCTGATGCCTGCCTTTATTGATCCGCATGGGCATTTTCCAGATCCCGGGTTCATCCGGCTATTCCGGGTTGATCTGTCCTCTCCGCCCTTAGGCGATTGCAGGCAAATGGCTCAGGCGCTGGACCGACTTCGAGAGAAGGTTCGTGCAACGCCCGAGGGTGAATGGGTAATGGGGGTTTTGTTCGACAACACGTCAATTCTCGAAGGCCGTATGCCCACAAGGGCCGAGCTGGACGATGTATCACGCCGTCATCCAATCTGGGTTATTCATGCATCGGGGCACAATGGCGTGGCCAATTCCGCTGCCCTTGAGAAGCGAGGGGTGAACAGTCACACACCTGACCCGGATGGTGGCCGCTTTGGCCGTGACCCTGAAACCGGAGCCCTGACAGGATTGATCGAGGGGCTATCGGCCATGGGTGAGATGGGCGATACGGATTTCCTGATCAACCGCGAAAGGTTTTGGCAGGGGTTTGACGCGTGTCGCGACGAATACCTGACTCACGGTGTGACGTACGCTCAAAACGCCTGGGCGTCACAAAACATGTTAGATCATTTCGCCAGCCTGCCCGCAGACCAGGACCCGGGAATTGACATAGAGCTCTTACCGGTCGGAAGTCTGGAGCCTGAGTTAAGCAAGAACTGGATCAGCACGGACTGGCCGGGTAACCCGCATTTTACACTGGGCCCACGCAAACTGTTCACAGATGGGGCCTTTCAGCTGCAGACTGCCTATCTGTCTGCCCCGTATTTCAAACCGGCCAATTTGGATCACCCTTACGGGATGATTTACACCTCACAAGAGCAGATGGATGCCGACGTCAGCAAGCTCCACTGCATGGGTTTGCAGATACATTGCCACTGTAATGGCGATGCAGGTGCCGAGATATTCATCGATGCGGTCGAAAAAGTGCTTCAGGCTTACCCCCGCGAAGACCATCGCCATACCATCATCCATGGCCAGGCCCTGCGGGACGATCAACTAGCGCGTATGGCCCAACTTGGTCTCACTGTCAGTTTCTTTCCTGCTCACATCCATTTTTGGGGAGACCGCCATTACGACACCTTTCTGGGACCTGAGCGGTCCGAGCGGATATCGCCTGCAGCCTCAGCGGAACGGTTTGGCGTGCGATACACGATCCACAATGACGCTTCGGTCACGCCAACGCGCCCGATCCATCTGGCCCATTGCGCGGTAAATCGAAAATCCGTTTCAGGTCGCTTGCTTGGCGAAGATCAGAAAATCAGCGTTCTTTCAGCTTTGCGCGCTCAGACCATCGATGCTGCATGGCAGGTGTTCAAAGAGGATCAGCGCGGATCAATCGAACCGGGCAAAGTTGCTGACTTCGTTGTCCTTTCACGCAATCCACTAAACGCCCCAGAGCATCTGCCCGATACGCGGGTACTTGAAACAATTCGCAACGGCCAAAGTGTTTTTGCAGCAACGCCTACCGAACAAGAAGTCGAGCACACGCAATGACGAGCAAGCGTATTGTGATCGCGGGGTTTCAGCATGAAACCAACTGCTATGGCGTGACAAAGGCCGGTTTGAACGAGTTTGAGATGGCAGATTCCTGGCCAGGCATGTTGCACGGTGCGCAAGTTATCTTGGAAACCGAGGGTATGAACCTGCCGGTCTCAGGCTTTGCCGCGGCTGCTTTGGCGGCGGGGTTTGAAGTCGTGCCTTTACTGTGGTGCTCTGCTGAGCCGTCCGCCCATGTAACCGATCATGCGTTTGAAGCGATTTGCGGGATGGTATTGAACGGAATTCGGGATGCGGGTCACATCGACGGCGTTTATCTTGATCTCCACGGGGCAATGGTCACCGAAAGCCTTGCCGACGGTGAAGGTGAGATTTTGCGCCGCCTGCGTAAAATCGTGGGTCCCACGGTTCCGGTGGTGGCAAGTTTGGACCTGCACGCAAATGTCTCTGCGCAGATGGTTGAACACGCGGACTACCTGTCGATTTTTCGTACGTACCCTCATTTGGATATGGCAGAAACGGGCGCGCGATGCGTTCCTGTCCTGCAGCGATTGCTGGCGGGCGAGATACTATACAAAGCGTTTCGGGCGGTGCCTTACCTCGTTCCCCTGCACGCGCAATACACCGGTTCTCCGCCATTTGACGAAATCTGTCAAATGCCAGCAAGCTTGGAGCAGCTGGAAATTCTGGCAGAGATCGCTCTTGGATTTACGGCGGCGGATTTTCCCGACACAGGCCCGTCCTGTGTTGCCTACGCAGCGACCGCGGACAAAGCCGTCGCTGCCACTGAAGAGATCGTCAACGTGTTTATGGCTCGGGAAGCTGATCTTGATTGCTCGATGTTGTCACTGGAAGCAGCTGTGTTGACCAATCACCCAAGTCAAAAAAAACCGATCGTACTGGCAGATGTCCAGGACAACGCAGGTGCGGGCGGGACGTCAGACACCACCGGGTTGCTGTCGGCACTGATTGAGGGTGGAGCCAAGAGTGTTTTGATGGGTCTGTTCCATGATCCGGAGAGTGCAAATCAAGCCCATGCGGCAGGTGAAGGCGCGCTGGTCCAACTTGCCATTGGCGCAAAGTCCAATTTGGCTGGGCACGTTCCGGTTAAAGCAGAGTTTGAAGTTCTGGCTTTGGGTGACGGAACCTGCCGCTATACCGGAGAGATGTATGGCGGCGGTGTCGCAACGCTCGGCAAGACGGCTGCTCTGCGTTTGGTTGGCCAAGAGGCCGAGATTGACTTGGTTGTCACAAGTATACGCAACCAATGTCTGGATCGTGCGCATTTCACGCATATCGGTTTAAATCCGACGGCTTATTCGTTGATTTGCGTCAAAAGCACCACACATTTTCGGGCAGATTTCGAACCAATCGCAGGCAGCGTTTTTGCGGTCTCTTCGCCAGGTGTCTTTATCTGCGACCTGGAAAAAATCCCTTACGCTTGTCTCACCAGAAGGCTGCCGGTCACGCGCGGAACTGCTTCTGAAATACGTAATGTTAAAGAAGCAAAAAGAACGAAGGTTCCCATTCTGTAGTTTGGCCCAGTTTTAGTTTCAAACATATCTGGCTTGAACCGAATGGCAGGTCTTACCAATTTATTCACGTGACTGGATCGGTCGATCTGCTGGCCTTGAAAATTTCGGCCAATACATCGCGCCTGAAGCGGTTCTGCTTTCCTGGCTAGATCATTGCTTGGGCAGTCTGGACGTACGCCGCTTCGCACGCAGCACCGCAGATGTTGAAGACCTGTAGCTAGTGCGCAGCATGAGGATGTGTCGCAAACTTTTGGAACGGCTAGAGTCAGCGCCAGATTGGGCAAACCTGTACCGTGATCACGGTGTTTAGCCGAATGCCTGACGTCAAAGTGTTGGGGGATTGCTGCCTTCGGATCATGTTGACGACCTCGATTCCGTCCAATGTAACCGAGGCGGATCTGAGTGATTTGAACCCACACATGTGTCGAATTCGTCGTCTAACAAACCGATGATCCTGCTCGATCATGGTGTCTAGATTCTTGGATTTGATCTTGTGCATCTTGGTTCGGCAACCAAATCGCTCCATAGCCTTGTTTACCTCTCGAATGCCGGCTGCATTGGAACCACCCTTGTCGAGCACGATCTTGCAAGGTCTGCTATCCGAAGACAGCGCTTTAGGGTCACGACCCATTGATTTTCGTCGAGCGGCATGATTCACCGCTCGAAACGGAGCGATGACATGTTTGATCTTTACTGGTTGAGCGACGCACAGATGGCGTGTCTTGAACCCTGTTTTCCAAAGGCCCACCGCAAGCCGCGCGTCGATGATTGACGCGTTCTGAGTGGGATTATATTCATTAGTCGCAATAGCTTGAGTTGGCGTGATGCGCCCAGGGATTACGACCCACATAAGACGCTGTACAACCGGTGGAAGCGCTGGAGCGACAAGGGCATTTTGCCCAGATGATGGTCGGGTTGGCGGTTCGTCATGGCGAAGAGAAAACCGTGATGATTGACGCCACATTACTGAAAGCGCACCGAACGGCGACCAGTATGGGCGTGAAAAAGGGGGACGCAGTCTGGTCGAATTCGGACGGGTCGACGCAATGATTGCGCGGATTGGCGACCGGGCATTGCTGAGCAGTCTTCCAAACGTCGACTGGTTGCTTGGGGATTGTGGCTATGACGCTGACTGGTCCAGAGAAGCGTTGAAAGACAAAGGGATACGCCCCTGCATCCTGGGTCGCAAGCAGCGCAAGGTAACCGTCAAGTACGACAAGCGCCGCTACAAACGCAGTAGTCGCATCGAGATCATGTTCGGCAGGCTCAAGGATTGGACACGCGTCGCGACACGTTACGATCGCTGCCCAAAGGTATTCCTCTCCGCAATCACTCTCGCAGCAATCGTAATCTATTGGTTGTGAGTCCTTACACTAGACAAATCCGATTGCCCGTAAGAACCTGTGCGCAATCAGAAAATGGGAGACATTTGGATGAAACTGATTTCTGGCACAGCTCTGGCTTTGTTTTTCTCAACAACCTCGGTGCTCGCCGCAGGGGATGGGACTTGCGCCAAGGGAAAAACCCTGACTGAGGGCACCCTGACTATCGCAACAGGCAACCCGGCCTATTACCCTTGGGTGATGAACGATGCGCCTGAAAGCGGCGCGGGGTTCGAAGCTGCTGTTGCTTATGCCATTGCTGATAAAATGGGTTTTAGCCAGGACAATGTCACTTGGGTTCGCACAAGTTTTGACGAGGCGATTCAGCCAGGCGCGAAGAACTTTGACATCAACATGCAACAATATTCAATTACTCCCGAGCGAGAGGTAATGGTCGATTTCAGCTTGCCTTACTACACTTCTGCAATGGCGGTTCTGACCACCCAGAATGTTGTCGATTCCGGAGCCGAAGCGACGCTTGATGGCTTGAAGGCATTGAAATGGGGGGCGGTGGCGACAACCACGGCGATACCCATGCTCAACGACGTGATTCAGCCTTCAGATGCACCGCTGCTCTATAACGACAACGCAGATGTTAATGCCGCCATAATGGCAGGCCAGATTGATGCGGCACTTTATGATCTGCCCACAGCGCTCTATCTGTCAGCGGTGGTCGTGGAAAACGGTGCGTTGTTGGGTCAGTTTCCACCGGGTCAGTCGGAAAGCCCGGACCAGTTCGGCATTTTGATGGAGGACGGCAACTTGCTGAAAGAATGTGTCGACGCGGCCATTTCGGAATTGACCGAAAGCGGAGAGCTTGCAGCCATTGAAGCCCAGTGGTTGTCCGAGGCTACGGGTGTACCGGTTATCGAATAAATGGGCGAAACACCGTTGCGAAACAACCCGGTCGAACACCCAGCCTCAACGCCCACGCGCCGCGAGGTTTACGAGGCTGGGGTCCGGCGGCGTTCTAACCGTATCGCGCTGATCTCCACGGTCAGCGTGCTTCTTGCTATCGTCGTCCTCGTACCGCTTGCCCCCGGTTGGGAAGCCGTCCAGCGTGCTTTTTTCAACGGGAGGGTTTTCGCAGCAACGTTTCCCGGACTGCTCGAGGCCTTTTTTCTGAATGTGATGATTTTTGCATGGTCCGCGCCGCTTATCGCGATCTCAGGCCTGGCCATTGCGCTGTGTCGGGACACGCGCGCACCCGCACTCTTTCCTCTTCGGCTTTTTGGGATTGCCTACACAGACATCTTCCGCGGCCTGCCAGTGGTTCTTGTCATCTATATCGTCGGCTTCGGTATACCAGGGCTTGGCCTGCCCCGGCCGTGGAATAGCCCATATATCTGGGGTACCTTGGCGTTGGTTCTTGTTTACTCGGCTTATGTGGCTGAAGTGATCCGCTCCGGCATCGACTCGATCCACCAATCGCAGCGATCCGCTGCAGCCTCGCTGGGGCTTAGCGATCAGGACACCATGCGCTTTGTGGTACTGCCACAAGCCATTCGTAATGTGGTTCCTGCCAATATGAACCTCTTCATCGCTTTGCAGAAGGACGTGGCGCTTTTGTCTTTCATAGGCCCGGTGGAGATTTTCCGCCAAGCTGGTGTCTACAAGTCGCTTTATGCCAATTTCACACCTTACGTAGGCGCAGCGCTCATCTTCTTGGCGCTCACCATACCCGCCACACGATATGCGGATTACTTGATGAACAAGCAGAACAGGGCGCGTTCGTGATGGCGAAGTTATCCTTGCGAGGGGTCCGGAAGCGGTTCGGTGAACACGAGGTATGCAAAGGCATTGATCTCGACGTGGCCGAGGGCGAGATGGTCTGCTTAATCGGGGCGTCAGGTTCTGGAAAATCCACGCTCCTGCGGTGCATGAACCTGCTGGAACCCATAGATGATGGAGTGATTTGGCTGGACGGCACAGACATTTCCGAGCCGGGACTAGACCCCCAGCCCGTACGCCAACAGATCGGCATTGTATTCCAGAGCTACAACCTCTTTCCCCACATGACTGCCGCAGAAAATGTGATGCTCGCTCCGCGTCGCGTGCGGAGACTGAGCAGAGAAGAACTGCGCCCACGCGTGGCAAAGTTGTTCTCCCGATTTGGGCTGGGCGACCGGATGGAGCATTACCCGGATCAGCTCTCGGGCGGTCAGCAACAGCGCGTGGCGATAATCCGAGCGTTGGCGATGGAACCGCGAATCATGCTGTTTGACGAGATCACGAGCGCACTGGATCCTGAACTCGTGGGCGAGGTGCTGGACGTTCTTCGCGACCTGCGAAAGCAGGGAATGACTATGGTCCTTGCCACCCACGAGATGGGATTTGCCCGGGAACTGGCGGACAAGGTATGTTTCCTTGATGCGGGCCGTATCTTGGAACAAGGTCGGCCTGACGTGCTGTTCGCCTCACCGCGCGAACCGCGTACCAAGGCCTTTCTTTCACGTATACTTTGACGCCGCTTTCAGCCATTCTGTGCGGCGTTGAAGGCCGAGCCATGAGTTTATCCTTGGATCGCGGATATTTCGGCGTTCAAACCCAACGCCGTAGTCTATTTGACATCGCCTACATCTCCGGCGTCCGCCTGGTTCGCGATCTTCGAGTTCAAGTGGTGTTTTCACGTTACCCGTTCTTCGGTTGCTGATGCCCAGATTTGGACGTAGGTGACATCGATGAAACTATCTTCCGTCAGCTGCAATCATCGCTGATTTCCTCCTCAGTTCATTGCTCACGCAGTATGGCTGTACGTTCTCTTCAATTTGAGTTTCCGCGAAGGTGAAGAGAAGTTGCCGCAACATGGGGTTCGCGCTCCGCTTTGACCTTGGTCGCGTCAATCGACAGATGCAGCGGTCTTGATCCGCCTCAATAGCCGCCATCCCGCGCCCAGCACAGCATCAGGCTTCGCAGCAGCTGTTTTGCAGCCTGGTTATCCCGTTTAGGTTAGAGGGCCTCGTCCAGAACGACGCCCTGCTGATCAAGCCCGCCAAAGCCAATACTTGCGCCCAGAGATGGCCATAACGACAAAATCGAAATGCCAAATATCGCCTGGACAGTGCTGAATTCGTCGTAGGTTTCAGGCGACCTGCGGTTCGAACTTGATGTACCCAATCGTGGCTTGTATCGACCCATCCAACTCAAAGAAAATGTGGCCACGAATCCAATGCTGAGTCCTATTTGTTGCATTTGTGCAATTGTAGAAACGAATTTTAATTTGCGCGAACAACGCCACATTAGTCGCTCTTAACTTGTGCATATTCTGCTTCGAATTGTGATGGGGTTTAGTCAAGCAGCAGTTGCAATTCTTCTTGAGCGCAGCTAATTCCCATCTGTTTTTTACTAAGTCGGCTTTAGGGGTCAAGGGTGATAAATAAATCAAATCTGATTTTGGTGTCTTCGTTTTGTGTTTTGATTTCAACGTCTTTGCTAGCAGCTCCTACCTCCACTTCGAAAGTCGGCGACACAGTTACCAACCCGGTGACAGGCCTGGACACCACCGTAAGCGCGCTGATCGTGGACCCGGCCTCAACACCTACGGCCGGGACAACTGCATTTGTAGAGACGGCCGATGGCTATGTTTTTCTCGTTAAAAGTGCGGGCGATACAATCTACAACTCTGACAATCCGCCGGTGTCTTTTGGGATTGTCTCTATTTCCGGCACAACGGCAGAAATTAGCAGCTCAGGCGCATCTGGCACGGCCAGTTTGTCCACTCAACTGACACTTTCGCAGTACAACAGCGGCTTCAACAGTTCAGGTACTCCGGGTACGGTGACGCCACCTCAGGACGTTTCAGGACCGAACGGTGTAAACCAGGTTGTCTACGGCCAAGGCGGTAGCAACGGGAGCGACGGCGCATTGTTTGTTCCGCCAAGCTCGGGTGGGAATGGATCGACGGGTCCGACGCAGACAAAGACGCTGAGCAGTGATGTCAACGCGACCAGCAACATAGGATGGCAGGTCGGCAGCGTAGGCGGTGATGGCGGCAATGGTGGCGACTCATATCTGAGTTTCTGGGATGGGCGTGACGGCGGCGATGGTGGCAAGGGTGGTACGGTTAACGCGACACAATCCACCGGCAGCACAATCCAAACGTCGGGCAGCGACAATGATGGTATTTTCGCGTTCAGCCGAAGCGGCAAGGCAGGCAACGGTGGCAGCGGTGTTTTAGCCCCCGTTGGTGGTACCGGGGGGCACTCGTCCGATGGGGGCAACGTGATCGTTACCCAAAATGGGGCGATTTCGACATCCGGGGATTCCGCCGATGGCATCTATGCGCTGAGCGTTTCGAATAACGGTGGCGATGGTGGATCTCAGTGGGGATTGGTGGGTTCGTCCGGCGATGGCGGCTTTGGTGGCAGCGGCGGCACGGTGACCGTCAACACAAAGTCAAGCGCCAGTATTTTGACAACGGGCGACTACGCGAATGGGATTTATGCCCAGTCGATCGGTGGGTCCGGCGGTTCCGCCGGGACAAGTGGAAACCTTTTGGTTTCGTTGATCGGTGGTGCGGACAATGGCGGTAACGGCGGACAAGTTTCAGTCACGCATGCCGGAGCGATTGAAACGCAGGGTGATTTTTCACGCGGCATTGTTGCCCAATCCATTGGCGGTGGCGGCGGTTCCGGCGGAACAGCTGGCGGGTTGGTGTCACTTTCGTTGGGTGGTGTCGGCTCGAACGGCGGCAGCGGCAGCGCGGTAGGCGTCACAGTGCAAGGAACGGGCAGCATTCTGACCTCGGGCGCTGGTGCCGACGGGGTTATGGCGCAGTCCATCGGCGGCAGCGGCGGGACCGGCGCGAACACCTATGGTCTTGTCGCAATTGGCGGAACCGGCTCCAAGGGCGGAACGGGTGCTGCGGTCAGTGTAAGCAATTTCGGACGTATCGTGACGGGCGGTGATGGCGCGCGCGGGATCATTGCGCAGTCCATTGGTGGTGGTGGCGGCGACGGCGGCTCTTCTGGCGGCATGGTATCCGTCGGAGGAAACGGCAGCGGCGGTGGCAGCGGGTCGACCGTAACAATCGTGAACGACGGGATCATAACCACAACCGGTGATGATGCGATGGGTGTTCTGGCCCAATCCATTGGCGGTGGCGGCGGCAATGGTGGATCGTCCGGTTCGGTTGGTGCTTTTGTGGGTGTGGCCATCGGCGGCGATGGTGGAGCTGGCGGCGCCGGCGGGGATGTCAATGTAACGCTGTCCAACACCGACAGCAGCCAACCTTCGGCCATTCAAACGTCGGGCGACCGTTCGACAGGTGTTTTCGCGCAATCCGTTGGCGGTGGCGGCGGCAATGGAGGCGGGGCTGTTTCGGTTGCGGTCGGTGCGTTCGGAGCGGCTTCGGTTTCCGTCGGAGGTACGGCAGGCAATGGCGGAGACGGCGGTGACGTAACGATCAGCGGCAGCGGTTCCGCTTCTGTGCAGACCGGCGGGGATGACGCTATTGGTGTCATGCTTCAGTCTGTTGGCGGTGGCGGCGGCAATGGCGGGTATGCTGTTTCTGTGGCCGTTTCTGGCGGCCCTGTTTCCGGGTCTCTGGCTGTTGGCGTAGGCGGTGATGGCGGTACCGGCGGCACAGGCGGGTCTGTTACGGTTGGGCAATTCAACAGCAGTGGTGTTGCGACTGCCGCGGGTTTCGAAGGTACAGTTGTCACCACCGGGAACCGGTCAACTGGAATGTTGTTTCAGTCCGTGGGTGGCGGCGGCGGTAATGGCGGATTGGCTGTGGCAGCGACCGGTGGCGCCTCGGCCCTGTTTTCAGGTAATGTTTCTATAGGCATCGGTGGTCAGGCTGGCAGTGCTGGTGATGGTGGGTTGGTACAGGTTTATACCAATGCTGACATAGCGACGACAGGCACGAACTCCAGCGCGATGATTGCGCAATCCGTTGGCGGCGGTGGCGGCAATGGCGGTGGCAGCATCGCAGCCGGGATCAGCGCAAGCGCCGGGGCGGCGGTTGGCATCAACGTTGGCGTAGGCGGAGATGGCGGTGGAGCCGGAACCGGTGGCGACGTCACTTTGGTTGCGGGTGGCAGCACAATTGAAACCAGCGGAGCCTTTTCCAGCGGTGTTGTGGCACAATCTGTCGGCGGTGGCGGTGGCAACGGTGGGTACAGCGTCGGTGCCAGTGCCGATATCGGTGGTGCAGCGGCAGGGTCGGTCAGTGTGGGACTGGGTGGAAAAGCAGGTGGCGGCGGCGCAGGTGGCGCGGTTACCGCTCAGGTCGATGCTGATGTGACCACACGCGGTGACGACTCAGGTGCTATCGTTGTTCAATCTATTGGCGGCGGCGGCGGCAATGGCGGCTTCAGCGTTGCGGCAGGACTGGCCGCAGGCGGAGCAGGCGCCGGGACGGTCGATATTGGGCTGGGCGGTGATGGCGGAAGTGGCGGCATTGGCGGAACGGTCACAGGCGTGCGCGTCAATGGCGATGTCCGGACCGAAGGGCTTCGTTCGACAGGGGTTGTGATTCAATCTGTTGGCGGCGGCGGTGGCAACGGCGGATTCAACGTCACAGCCGGGGTTGCAGCGGGTGGCGCAGGTGCCGGAACAATTGGTGTCGGTCTTGGTGGAGACGGAACAGGTGGCGGCAATGGTGGGGTGGTCGAAGGCCAAGTTGCCGGAGATGTGACAACGCTGGCCGACAATTCAGGCGGTGTCGTGTTTCAATCTATCGGCGGCGGTGGTGGTAACGGTGGGTTCAACGTAACGGCAGGAATTGCGGGCGCAGGCGCTGGTGGCGGTGCGGTCACGGTTGGTCTTGGCGGAGATGGATCCGGCGGAGGCATCGGGCAAGCGGTAACCGGAAGGGTTACGGGCGCTGTCAGCACAGGCGGGGCGGATTCGACGGCCATTCTGGCGCAATCTGTTGGCGGCGGTGGCGGGAATGGTGGCTTTAACGTCAGCGCCTCGGTGGCTGGTGCGGGTGTTGCCAGCGGTGCGGTTTCTGTTGGCCTGGGCGGCAATGGTGGCAGTGGCGCAATTGGCGGAACGGTCAACCTCACAACAACAAATTCCGTCGTCACGGCCGGAGACCGATCCTCTGGGGTTGTGGCTCAGTCGATTGGTGGCGGCGGTGGCAATGGTGGATTTAACATATCCGGTACAGGGGCCGGTGCAGGCGTCGGATCCGGAGCTGTCAGCGTAGGGCTGGGCGGTACAGGTGATGCCGGCGGCAATGGTGGCGCGGTTACACTGACATCAAACGGCATGATCCTGACACAAGGCGAAGCGGCCACGGCGTTCCTGGCTCAGTCTGTTGGCGGCGGTGGCGGCAATGGCGGGTTCAACGTCAGTGCTTCGGTGCAGGGATCAGGTACAGCAGGTGCCGGGGTCTCCGTTGGTTTGGGCGGTTCGGGCGGTGGGGGTGGCGACGGCAGCACCGTCGTCGCGACATCTAATAACGCGGTAGAAACCCAGGGCGATCAATCCTCGGGTGTAGTGGCGCAATCTATTGGCGGCGGCGGTGGTAACGGGGGCTTTAACGTATCTGCGTCTCTGTCCGGCGCGGGTACTGCAAGTGGCTCCGTCAGTGTTGGGCTCGGCGGTTCGGGTGACACAGGCGGGCAGGGTGGCGATGTCACATTGAGGTCCAACGGCACCATTCTGACCGATGGTTTCGCCTCAGGCGGATTTGTCGCGCAGTCGATTGGCGGCGGCGGTGGCAACGGCGGCTTCAATGTATCGCCGACTGTTTCAGGCGCAGGAACCGGTGCCGGCGCATTATCTGTTGGCTTGGGTGGGTCCGGGGCCGGAGGTGGCGATGGCAGCCTGGTTACGGCCAGTACTACGGCCAATGTTGTGACCAAAGGCGATGCGTCTGTAGGCATTCTGGCGCAATCCGTCGGCGGCGGCGGCGGCAATGGCGGCTTTAACGTTTCACCGGCACTCGCAGGGGCCGGTACGGGCGCGGGCGCAATTACCGTCGGTTTGGGTGGCAGCGGCAGCGGCGGCGGCAATGGCGGTGTCGTGGGCCTGACTGTTGCAAATGACGTCCAAACTGAAGGCGCGCAATCGAGCGCGGTTGTCGCTCAGTCGATTGGCGGTGGTGGCGGCAATGGCGGTTTCAACATCTCTGCATCCGTAGGCGGCGCAGGGACAGGGTCCGGGTCAGCTGCTGTAGGTTTGGGTGGTCGTGGCACCGGAGGTGGAGATGCCTCAGCCGTGACCGCAAACGTAACCGGAAACCTCGTCACGTTGGGAGAAACCTCAACGGGTCTGCTGGCCCAATCTGTTGGCGGCGGCGGCGGCAACGGTGGGATGAATATCTCGGTTGCGGTTGCTGCGGCAGGAACGGGATCTGGTGGCGCATCGGTTGGTCTCGGTGGTGCGGCCGGTACCGGCGGCAACGCTGGCACGGCGGAGGCAACGCTCACCGGTGACGTATCAACTCAGGGTGACGAATCCCGCGGCGTTGTTGTTCAAAGCCTTGGCGGTGGCGGCGGTAACGGCGGCATGAATATCTCGGCGACGGTAACCGTCGCGGGAACGGGAAGCGGCGGTGCGTCTGTCGGGTTTGGCGGCAGTGGCGGAAGCGGCGGCAATTCGGATACAGCGACCGGAACAGTGCTTGGCAACGTAATCACAGCGGGGGACAACTCTGGTGGTGTGCTTGTGCAATCTGCTGCGGGCGGCGGTGGCAACGGTGGGCTGAACGTTTCGGCCGCGGTGAACTTGTCGGGCACTGGTGGCGGCGCTGTTGGTGTGGGAATCGGCGGATCCGGTGGCAGCGGCGGCAACGCAAGTACCGCTACGGGATCGGTCACCGGAGACGTTGTGACGGCGGGCGAAAACTCAACGGGTGTCCTGGTTCAGTCGGTCGGCGGCGGTGGCGGCAATGGCGGGCTGAACGTTTCGGGCGCTGTCAGTATTGCCCGCACAGGATCAGGCGCTGCAGGAATCGGTGTTGGCGGATTTGGCGGCAGCGGTGGCACCAGCGATGTGGTCGACAATACGTTTGTTGGCACTGTCAGCACGTCTGGCGCACGCTCGGCCGGGATCATCGCGCAGAGCCTTGGCGGCGGTGGCGGCAACGGTGCGACAAACATTTCAGGTGCTATTTCCGTGGCCAGTAGCTTTTCTGGCGGTCTTGGGATTGGGGTCGGTGGCTTCGGCGGCAGCGGTGGTGCGGCGGACAACGTAACACAGCAGGTCACGGGGAACGTGACAACGACCGGTGACGATTCGGTTGGGGTAATGACTCAGAGCCTGGGAGGTGGTGGCGGCAACGGCGGCACAAACATCTCGGCTGCCCTGTCTTTGTCCCGGTCGACCAATGCCGCTGTTGGCATCGGTGTTGGCGGGTTCGGCGGAGGTGGCGCAGATGCTGGCGCGCTGGTCCAGTCGACCGTCACGGGCGGTGTCGGCACCAGCGGAGATCGCAGCACCGGTGTTATGACCCAAAGCGTCGGCGGCGGCGGCGGTAATGGCGGCACGAATATCTCGGCCTCACTGGGCATCAGCCAGCAAAACGGCGGTGCGATCAGTCTGGGTGTGGGTGGCTTCGGCGGCGGTGCCGGAAACGGCGGCGAAGTAATCAGCACTTTGCGGTCCAGCACGGATACCAGCGGTACGACCTCAGTGGTTACGATGGGTGCCGATAGCATAGGTGTCATGGCCCAGTCTGTCGGTGGCGGCGGCGGCAATGGCGGCCTCAACGTTTCGGGTGCCGTGAACCTGACTGGTAAGTCGGGTGCAGCAGTTGGTCTGGGCCTGGGTGGTTTTGCCGGCGGCGGTGGTGATGCCGGTGCGGTGACGCTGGATGTTCAAAGCGATGTCGTGACTGCGGGTGACGGATCGCATGGTCTGTTTGCTCAGAGCCTTGGTGGCGGCGGCGGAACCGGCGGTGTGAATGTCTCGGGCTCATTGGCGCTGACCAAGCCGTCCGGCTCAGACACGATATTCTCGGTTGCTGCCGGTGTTGGTGGCTTTGGCGGGGCAGGCGGCGACGCCAGCGCGGTTGATCTTGACTATACCGGTAACATTCAGGCGGTCCCGATGGTGCAACAACCTGACGGCACCTTTGTGGTCGACGAAAGCGCAGGGGCCAGTGGTATCATCGCGCAAAGCCTTGGCGGTGGCGGCGGTAACGGTGGAACCAATGTGTCTGGCGGCATTGCAATCAGCGGCAAACCCGGCGCGGGTCAGACGGGCAGCAGCAAGTCATATGCCGTTGTCGTAGGCGTCGGCGGCTTTGGTGGTGGCGGCGGCAATGCCGGAAATGTTGATGTCAACATCGGCAGCGGCAGCACGATCATGGCGCATGGTACCGGACAATCCGGATTGATGGCGCAATCCGTTGGCGGCGGCGGCGGCAATGGCGGGCTGAACGTCTCAGGCGGGATCGTCTCTGACAGCTCTTTGATCGTGGGTGTTGGTGGTTTCGCGGGCAACGGCGGTACGGCGGGGGATGTCAACGTCACCGCCCAGGCCGATATTACGGTTTCAACGAACCCGGACGATATCTCGATCCCCGGCGACACCACCTTTGAAGAAAAGCTGCGCGACTTCCTTGGGGACACGATTGTTGATGAGACCGAAGAACTGGCTTCAACCTTCGGGTTGGAACGTCTGTTCATCGACATGGGTGTCTTCAATGAAGAAAAGCCGGATACCGATGGCTCAGCTGGCCTGATGGCGCAATCCATTGGCGGTGGCGGTGGCAATGGGGGCCTGAACGTCTCAGGCGGCATTGCCCTGAGCAAAGACGGCAAAATCCCTTCGGTTACTTTCGGTGTCGGCGGCTTTGGCGGCAACGGCAACGTGTCCGGTGATGTGAACGTAGATCACACCGGCTTTGTTTCGGTTGCGGGCAACTGGAAACACGGCGTTCTGGCGCAATCCATTGCTGGCGGCGGCGGCAACGGCGCGCTTAACGTGACTGGCCAGCTGAACTATGGCGATTCCAACAGTTCAGACGGCAAAACCGACCTGAGCATTGTTGGTGGTCTGGGCGGTCACGGCGGTACTGGAGCGGATGCGGGCAATGTGTCAGTTACGCAGACTGGCAATATCGCCACCAATGGTTATCACGCCCGCGGTATTTTTGCCCAAAGCATTGGCGGCGGCGGTGGTACCGGCGGGATCAATGCAACCTTTGTCGGCACCAAGGACAGTTCGCCCATCGCAATGGGCATCGGTGGCTTTGGTGGTGGCGGTGGTCATGCAGGCGATGTCACCGTTGCGCGCGGCACCGCTGCGGCAGCAGCGGGCACCATTCTGACTGACGGTGTCGGCTCGCACGGGATTGAGGCCTCAAGCATCGGTGGTGGTGGCGGAGACGCCGGGATCAATGCGGTGGTGGGCATCAGCAAAACCACTGGCAATCAGAGCAACGGCGGAACGGGCAATTCCTCTAACCGCAAAACGCCGACCAATACCGGTGTGGATGATTCCGTGCTCGCCAACTACAACAGCGTGCTGGACGAGCTGGAAGGCAAGGTGAACCCGGCGGATTCCTCTGGCAATAAAACCGGTGTGTCGGCTGTCATCGCGATCGGTGGCGATGCGGGAACCGCCGGGGATGGCGGCACGGTGGATATCGACCATTACGGCGATGTCATTACGTTGCAAGACAGCAGCCACGGGATCTTTGGCCAATCCATCGGCGGCGGTGGCGGTAACGCGGCCCTGAACCTTGGTATGACGTACGAGTTGGCCTCGGATGCGACCAACAAGGGCTTTGGCCTAGCCATTGGCGGCGGTACAGGTAACGGTGGGGTTGGCGGTTCGGTTGACGTGCGCAACACCGGCGACATCACCACGACCGGTGCGGATTCACACGGTCTGTTTGCCCAATCAGTTGGCGGCGGCGGCGGCAATGCCGGTTACAATTCGGTCTCGACATCGGTGGATGGCGGCAACGTGAATATCCAGATCGGCCGCACAGGCGGCACTGGGGGAAGCGGTGGCGACGTTTATGCCAGCTCGAACGGGTTTGTCAGCACTGCAGGTGACAGGTCTTACGGGTTCTTTGCGCAGTCCATTGGCAATGGCGGCGGCAACTCAACATCGACATCTGTCAGCATTGGCACGCCCAAATCCGGCGACAGCAAAGGCAATAAGGCCAGCCTTTCGGTTGGTCTTGACGGCGGCACCGGAGGTGCAGCGGGCGATGTCACGACCGTTGTAGCCGGTACTGTGGTCACACAAGGCGCGGATGCCCACGGTGTCTTTGCTCAGTCCGTGGGTGGCGGCGGCGGCAATGGAGGCAAGGCCAGCAACTCTGCCGGTAAGGGCATCTCGATTGCGCTGTCAATTGGTGGCACAGGTGGAACCGGAGGCGTTGGTGGCAAAGTTGACGTGACCAATACGGCGCAGATTGCGACCTTTGGCGATCGGTCGATTGGTCTGTTGGCGCAGTCCATTGGCGGGGCCGGCGGCACCGGCGGCATGGTGCAGGCGGGTCAATCGAACCTCGACACCGTCAAGGCGCTGGTCAAACCGTCAACGGTCGGCACGACAGCGTCGATCAATGTCGGTGGTACAGGCGGCGACGGCATGACATCGGACACTGTGACTGTGGTCAGCGATGGCATGATCAGCACGGCAGGCACGATGTCTCATGGCATTTTTGCCCAATCTGTCGGTGGCGGCGGGGGTATGGGTGGCGTGGTGGAAAACCGCATCATCAGCCTGCGCAAGGATATTGGGAACACGGCGACCCTATCGATTGGTGGCGATGGTGGCACCGGGGCGACCTCTGCGGCGGTCTCGGTCACAAACCGTGACGTCATCCAGACAACGGGTGACAAATCCATTGGCATCTACGCGCAATCTGTCGGTGGCGGTGGTGGTGACGCGCAACAGGTGCGCAACATCATTCTGGGTCGGTCTTCGGACGGGTCGACCACAAATGCCATTCTGATCGGTGGCACTGGCGGGACTGGCGCATCTGCAAGCACAGTGACGGTTGTAAACGAAGTTGATGCAACGATCCTTACGACCGGCAGTGAAAGCTACGGCATTCTCGCGCAGTCCGTTGGTGGCGGCGGCGGCAATGGCGGCTCGACAATCTCGATAGACGGGCGCTATGGCGGGGCCGAAGCCAGCACGCGGCGCGCGCTGCAATTCGGCCTTGGCGGCTCGGGCGGCGACGGCGGTACTGGCAGCACCGTATCGGTGACCAATGCCGGGACGATCATGACAACCGGCGATGGTGCACACGCGATCCTAGCACAGTCCATCGGTGGCGGTGGCGGCAATGGCGGAAGTTCGATCACCGGCACGATGCGTCTCAAGACAGGGGACAGCAGCTCGCCCACTGCACAGTTGAACATTGGTGGTTCTGGTGGCACCGGCAATATGGCTGGCAATGTCATCGTCGCAAATAGCGGCGGTATTCAGGTTGATGGCGCAGGTGCTTATGGCATTCTGGCGCAATCTGTTGGTGGTGGCGGCGGCAATGGCGGTCTGGCCGTTGCCATGGATGTGAATGACATCAAGAACACTATGACCGGCAAGTCCTACTCGAAAATCGCCATCGGCGGGTCGGGTGGATCGGGCGCAGATGGTGGCGATGTCACGGTCGACCACACGGGCATCATTATCGTGAACGCCGAATACGGATTTGGCATCTATGCACAATCTGTAGGTGGCGGCGGCGGCAACGCGGGGTATTCGGTGTCGTCCCCGCTGGTCTCGGCGCTGGATTATACAATCTCGCAAGCGCTGGGGGCCCGTTCAGGGTCGACTGGCGCAGTTGGAACTGTGACTGTCAATTCGACTGGAGATATTCTGGTCAACGGTGAAGGCAGCGAAGCTGTGTTCGCTCAGTCCGTGAACGGCGGTGGCGGAAATGTCGATACCTTTGTCGACTTCACCGCGGCAACTGCCAGCTCTGCATCGACTGGGACCGGCACAGTCGTGAGTAGCGACATCGCCCTAGGCGGTGATGATGTGTCGGGAATGGCTGGCAATCGGGTCGCCCAGTCCCATAACGGCAACATTGCCACAACACGCGACCGGTCGACCGGCCTGATGCTGCAGAGCGTTGGCGGCGGGGGTGGAACGTCTTCCAACACAGTCAACGTTCAGGATGGCGACGGCATCGATATCACGGCGCGTCTGGGTGCGATCGATACGGATGACGCCAGCGGCGGCGACGTAAACGGCAGCCGGACGGGCGATGTTGGCACCGATGGGGCCTTTTCATCCGCAGGTGCGGCGCAGTCCATTGGCGGCGGCGGCGGCAAACTGGTTCTGAACAGCACCAGCGATGGTCAGGCCGGGGCCGAAAAGACCGCTTCGGTGATCCTGGGGGCTGACCCCAGCTTTAACAACGATGGCGGCAATATCGATCTGTTGCTGGACGGAGACGTGTTCACAAGCGGTGATCGGTCCTTTGGCCAAAGCGTCCAGAGTATCGGCGCGGGTGGCGGTGAAGTTGTCTTGTCCGGCCTTGGGCGTGCGGACGTGACTTTGGGCGCGCAGGACGGTTCGACTGGAGACGGCGGCAATGTTGATTTCGCCAATACTGGCGACGTGACCACCAGCGGGAAAGGGTCGCATGGTTTCGTCATTCAGAGTATCGGCGGCGGCGGCGGCCTCGTTTCATCGGATATAGACGCCAGCAAGGTTACCGTGGATCTATCCTCAAACAATGGGGGTGACGGTGGTGATATCGGGTTTGCGCAATCCGGAAACATCGTGACCACCGGCAAAAACGCGATTGGTGTCGTGGCTCAGTCTCTGGGCGGCGGCGGCGGTATGGTTGACAATGCCTTCCGTGGCACGGCGGGCGGTGCGGGTGCCGGTGGCGCAATCGACATGGACCTGACAGGCAATATCCTGTCAGTCGGAGAAGGCGGCATCGGTGTTCTTGCGCAATCCGAGGGCCGTGACGGTGCTGACGCAATCACGCTTGGTTTGGATGGTGTGGTCATGGGCGGCACCGGTCAGGCGGATTCTGTCGCATCCATCGTTGTGTCTGGAGGTGCCGATAACGTGCTGTCCCTGTCCAACGCGAGTGTGCTGATTGCCGCAAACAATCAGCTTGTGAATGGCGGTGACGGTAACGAACAGATTTCGCTGAAGGGTACAGCGCTTGGGAACGTAAACCTGGGCGCAGGCCAAAACAGCCTGACTGTCGAAGAAGGTGCCGACTTCTATTCGCTTGATACGGTCGATCTGGGCGTGGACGGGCAAATGCAGGTGAATGGCAATCTGGTTCTGGGGGGCAATGTTGGTCTGAACACGGATTTGACGCCCACAATCCAGTCCAGTGATTTTATCTTCGCCGGAAATGTCAGCCAGACAACAAACCTTACCGGCAGCCTTGCCTTTGGTGATACGGCAATGTCGACCTTCGACGTGTATTTCCTGACCACGGGCGCGTCAGGAGGTCGTAGTGATCTGATCAATGTTATCGGTGATGCCGCGATGGGCGGCACGCTGTTGCCGCAACTCAACACGCTAGAACGTGCATTGCCGCTCGTCATTATCAACCCCGATGGAACAGCGACGGATGCCGGCACGGTAATACAGGATACCGTCGTTCTGGATTACTCCATCGGTCTGAATGGAGCCACTTCAGACGGAAGTTCGGTTGATCTGGTGATCACGCCGGATTACTCGACCGCGGGCATGAACGCGAACCAGGCGGCGGTTGGTGATTACATCAATCAGGTTCTGAACGGGCAGGGGTCGGTCGAACAGGGCGAACTCTTCGCTTTGATCGGGAACATGATGTCCGAGGCCGAAGTCATCGCTGCAATTGACAGTCTCACAATTGCTGATTACGCGGCAGACGTGGTTGATGCCTACTATGGTACTCGAGTATTTGCCGACGCTCTGCACAATTGCGAACGGTACACGGAGCATCAATCAGGAGACGATCCGCGCCGGTGTGTCTGGTTCTCTGGGGGCAGATCTTTCTACGATCGCGAACAAATCGGTATCTACGATGAACTGGACATCAACAATACCAACCTTTCCGCCGGTATCCGGCTGCCGGTTGGGGATGATCTGTATGCAGGCTTTGCCTTCGGTCATGACCAGATAAGCCTGCGGAACGGGACGCAATACAATGCAACCGGTGACCGGTTTAACCTGGGAGCCTCGCTGACCAAATATGTCAGCTCATGGGAATTTGCAGCAATGCTTTCGGGCGGCTGGTCGGATTATGATACGGCGCGCTCTGGCGGGGTCAGCGGTATTCTTCCCAACGGAACGCCCGTTAACACAAATGGTGTCAGCTCGATCAAACATAAAATGAACCACCAGAATCTGCGCCTGAGCGTTGCCTATGATTACAGGTTTGCAGGCGGCAGTTCTTTCCTGAAACCCGAGATTGCCGTCGACGCCACGCGTCTGGCAACCGAAAGCAACGGCGATGCAACCTTGTCAGGGGTTGTTTTGCAAGACGACAGCGAAATGATCTATTCGCTGACGCCTTCGCTTGAGATCGGAACGGAACAGACCCTAAGCGCTAAGCAAAAACTGCGGGCGAGCCTGCGGGCCGGGGCCATATTCTCATCTGATGACACAGTTTCTGTGAGTGCAGGGTTTTCTGGTGCAAGTGCTGCTGATGGTGGTTTCTCCAACACCAGCTACATTGGCGACACACACGGTCTGGTCTCGGCTGAGTTGGGACTGTATGCCTTGGACGACAGCAGTTTCCTAAACCTGAGCCTCGACCACGTGTTCGGTGACTCAACCGAAGCCCTGCAGGTCGGGCTTGGCGTCGGGATACAATTCTAAAAAATGAGGGACAGCAGAATGAGAATTTGGGTATGCGCTCTGGCGGCGTCGCTGGGATTGGCACAACCACTGGCTGCACAAGAAAATGAAACGCCTCCCTGGTCGATCACTTGCGGCAATCTGGTCAAAGGGACTGAGTTGATCTGTGAGATGACCCAAAGCATCGTTTTAAGCGAAAGCAATCAGAGGTTGGCGTCTATCGCGTTTGTTAAAGCGGCAGGGCAAGACGAAACCGAAGTTGTTCTGACTCTGCCGTTTGGACTGCTTTTCAGCGACGGTTTGACCGCAAAGGTAGACTCTGTAGATGTGGCAAAGCTGGAGTTTCTGACTTGTGAAGCACAGGGCTGTTTTGCGCGCTCGCCGGTTTCATCCGACTGGGTGGGATCGATGCGCGCAGGCAAACAACTGACAATTGAAGCCAAAAACAGAAATGGGGAACCAGTTTCGCTGGGCTTTGATTTGACGGGCTTCAGCCAAGTGTCTGATCTTTTGCCTTAAATGCCTCGTCCTGTATTGCGACGTTCATTCCGTGCCGGGAGGTTGTTCGTCTGAGCGTTCCTCGAACTGAACTTCCCCATTTGAACAGGTCCTCCGTCAATATCAGGAAACGGAGGGCCAAGAGACTGCGTCCAATCATCTGACAGGGCAATGTAATAGGTCAGGGTAAAAGCAAACTCGTTGAGACACTCGAAATAGGACCTTGAGTTTTCAGCCCACCTCACTGGGATTTCAGACGGCTAGCTGCGTATTTTCAGTTAGTCGAAGCCAGGTGACGCTAGCCCACACCCCAGATTTGCTAAAAAATGATACAAGCGTCATCTGATACATGTGTCGTTCTGATCGTTGGGCAACGGCAATTTGATAAATCAACTTTTGCGACCGACATTGCCATCGGCAACTTTTATTCTGATATGGTAGGATACAACAGTCGTGCTGCCCACCGTCGTCGACCCGGTCGGTTTT
The DNA here is from genome assembly GCF_042768335.1 of Ruegeria meonggei. Classification (NCBI taxonomy): domain Bacteria; kingdom Pseudomonadati; phylum Pseudomonadota; class Alphaproteobacteria; order Rhodobacterales; family Roseobacteraceae; genus Ruegeria; species Ruegeria meonggei. The sequence goes on from NZ_JAXHBT010000002.1 coordinate 541,940, forward strand.
GTTCGCAGGCTGGATCGTGCAGTGATTGACGGTATCCAGTGGAAACCTGATTTACTTTTCGCAATCAAGAAAACGCTGATGACAGAACTACTGGTTCTGCCGATCTGTCGAGCATCGCAGCTTATTCCAAAACTGTTCACTGGATGGAGCAAGCTCAAAAGCGGCATCGCAGATGCTCAAGCGGTTGTTCTTGAAAAAGCAAAGCTGTGCTCACCGGCTGAACGCCCTTCATCTATTACATGTCGATTTTGACTATAAGGGCATACTCTGTACCTTCAGCTCGTGACCGAGCTCTATCCGGACGTCGGCTGCGCCGATTTCCGTCCCAAGGAGCCACGACCCCTTTGCGGTGTTTCCTGTCAATGGAATGACTTTGCTGCCAGAATGGCAGTTCCAGTGCAGCGGTCAGAAGTTACTCTGGGAAGGGAATCGACGCAGTAAAGTGCGTTCAGCTCAGCCCTGGTATCATCGAATAGTGGGGCGCTGTAACCGGTAAGCCGGTCTCATCATCCCGATAACATTCAGATTAATTGCATCGAATTCCGCTGTCTCTCGCTTGCGGTCCGAAAGTGGAGTTCGAACTCCACTTGTTTGGCTATTCGGAATACACTCTGATCCGCTTGAACCATGCGTCGGGCCGGTTAAGGGGCAAGCGCCGCGCTGGTCGCGTGTCGTCTCCAAGTCAAGAAAGCCGGTTCCTCCTACGCACTGGCACGCAGTTTCCCCACATTGTACGCCGTTCAGACCCGGCGACAGTTGCGGGGCGACACATAGATTTGCCATTTGCGACCTAAATGTCTGCCAATTCCTCTTTGACAAGCTCAGCGCGTGCGGCGGCTTTTCTCTAAACACCGATGCCGTCTTGTTGGTGTTGATAAGCCGCCGTGAGCCCTCTCAATGTCATTTCTGAGACCTCCACGACCCTCCCACTAGCGCCCATTATGTCCAAAGCCGTCAGGTAAAGTTCGCACAGTGCTGACGCTCCAATCAAAGTCACTGTTTGATCCAGCCAGTACTGTCTTACTGCCATAAATTCTTGACCGATCAATAGACCTGAAAGAGTGGCGCGGGCTTGCGCGCTGGTTTGCGTTGCAACCAGCATATCCGCACGGATTGCAAAAAGGCGACGCGGGACGGCGGCAGGATCATCGGCTACCAACCGAATTGCCGCCTGAAAGGCGCAGTCGCTCCACCCATCGTCTGGCATCGAGTGCGACAACACGGATGCTTTGGATAAGAACGCGAATTGCTCGCCGGTCATACAGGTTTCAAATTCGATGATGGCACCATCCGCAACCCGGACCCACTTCGTGTGTGTTCCTGGCAGGCAAACGATGCCGTGAAAATCGGGGACAAGATGAATCAACCCGGCAATCTGAGTTTCTTCCCCGCGCATGACATTGGCTGGTGACTGCTGCTTTACCCCTGGAAGTATGCGTACCTCACGCGATGTGTTACTGACTCTGATTGCGCCCGCCCCAAGCTCATCAAGACGCGTTGGTGCCAATAGGTAAGGGGCCTCGCACCAACCTTGCGCGGCGCCCGCCATGCCACAGATAATGGCTGGAACATCCTGACCTATGCCCAGTTCATTCAGGCTTTCTTCAAGTACGCGACCAAAGTCGCTGGGTTCAAGATTTGACATGCCAAATGGACCATCGATCGAGGCAAGAGTGTTCCCGCATGAATCCAGCACCCATAGCCGAAAACCAGTGGTTCCCCAGTCGACAGCAATCAAGGAAGGGTGAGACATAGCGCGATTCAACTGCAGATATCGTATCGGAGGATGAAGTCCCGGTCCGGCTCTACACCCAGACCAGGCCCGGTTGGAATGGCAACAAACCCACCGGTCGATGCGACTTGGGATTGAATGTTCAGTGGATCCACAAGCAGTTCATCCCGAAACTTATTGTCGGTGGTATCAAACTCGAGCATCGGTTCCCACGGGAACAACCCGCCTGGCAGGGGCGGCATGGCCGCGAGAAGGTGCATGTTGGTGGCTACTGCGACGGCTGAACCCCATACGTGATTCACAACTGGCGTAAAGTGCGCATGGCACAACGCCAAAACCCGTTGGTATTCAGTGATCCCACCCAGAGCACACACTTCTGGCTGCGCGATATCCAATCCCCGGCTTTCCAACAGGGCGCGCCAGCCCCATCGGTTGAATTCAGCCTCACCTCCCGAGATATTGACGTTCAAACCGGCACGCAGTTCGCGATATCCGTCAAGATCTTCCGGGGCGACGGGTTCTTCGAACCAATAGGGGTCGAACTCTTCCATCGCGCGACCCACATAAAATGCGTCATGGGTCGTGTAGGCATGGTTTGCGTCGATCATAAAGCGATAGTCATCGCCGACGCCTTTGCGCACTGCTTCGATCAAGCGCACGTCATCCCTGGGGCCAAGTCCCACTTTCATCTTTGTCGCGCAAAACCCCATTTCCCTAATTGCAGCGGCCTCGTCTTTGAAGCGGGAAACCAGATTGTCCGCACTCTCAGGGCGCAGCATCATTCCATAGCCGTAAACCTGAATGCGGTCGCGATGGGTGCCCCCGATGAGTTTATGCAGAGGCAGGCCCGCGATTTTGCCTGCAATGTCCCACAGCGCGATGTCGACGCCCGAAAGTGACTGCAGCGGCATTCCCTTTTGCCCATGATCGCGCATCAGATTGTAAACCTTGTGCCAGATCACATCCCGGTCCAAAGGGTCCATACCCAGAACCATCGGCTGGATCACCTGCTCGACGATCCCCTTGTTGGCTAGGGCAATGTTGCCTGCGCCAAAACACTCGCCCCAACCTGTGACACCTTCGTCGGTTTCCACCTCGACCAGATGCGCAGTACGCTTGTGGTAGTATTGCTGAGAATACCCAAGTGGCTCGGGCAGGTCGTAACTCAGAACATGGCTGGTAACGCGGGTAATTTTCATGGGTTCAACCCTCCAAATCCGGTCGTGTCGAGGGCGCGCGTGATCCGCTTTTGCACAAGATAATCGTGCAGTGCGAGGTTTGAGCAATCATGCCCAATACCCGACTGACCAATCCCGCCATGCGGCAGGTCGATATCGTACTTCACCCCATTGATTTGAATTTCGCCATAGCGCAACTGCGCGGCATAGTGTTCGGCCCGGCCCAAATCGCGGGTAAATAGGTAGGCCGTCAGCCCGCCCTCTCCGCAATCATTGGCCATTTCAACAAGCCGGGTTTCATCCGCAAAGGGGATCAGACTAACAACGGGACCGAAGGTTTCTTGTCGGTAGACCCCCATTGTTTCGGTCACTTTATTCAAAACGGTTGGTGCAATGTAGTGACCTTTACTCAGGTGCACAGGTCTGTCGCCGCCGACGAGAAGGTTCGCACCATCCGCGATTGCATCGTCAATCAAACCCTTGATGCGCGCCCAGGCGCGGGCGTCAATCACTGGGCCGGTTGTAATGTCCGCTGTCTTGTCAAACCCGACCTTCGCCGCCCTTGCCTGGGCCACAACCTTGTCGGTGAACTCCTCACGCACTGCCTCGGCTACGAAAACGCGGTTGGGTGAAACGCAGATTTGCCCGGCATTCGAGAACTTTACTCCTGTTACGATGTCAGCCGCCAAATCAAGGTCGGCGTCTTCGAACACGATAACCGGTGCGTTGCCTCCAAGTTCCATCGAATAGCGTTTGATGGATGTGGCACCGGTGCGCATGATGTGTTGTCCGGTCTTGGTCGAGCCGATCAAAGTCACCACCTGTGGAATGGTAGAGGCCGAAAGAGCACCCGCCACATCGTAGCTATCCGTGCCGAAAATCTGCACCACGCCCTTGGGTAGACCGATTTTTGCGCACAATTCGCCGACTGCGTAAGCAGAAATAGGCGTCGCCTCGGACGGGCGGATGATGATCGGGCACCCCGCCGCCATGGCCGGGCCAATCTTGAACGCCAGATTCAACAAAGGGAAATTCCATGCAAGATAGGCTACAGCCACACCGGCAGGTTCATAGACCATGCGATGCGCGTGGGTTCCAGCCCGGTCGGAAACGCCGTAATCTTGAATGCGGGCAATTTCTTCGGTGTAGAAATCCAGTGAGACGACCAACCTGTCCCAATCCTCATGGGTTTGAGCCCAAGGCTTGCCCATCTCATGATGCACGCAGTCGCGCAGAAATTCTTCATGGGCAATCACCTCATCGCGTAGCCGTCGCATCCATATTTGCCGGTCTGCGATGGATGTCGCAGCCCACTTGGGAAACGCTGATTTTGCCGACTGCAATGCGCGCTCGACATCCTCAAAGCCTGCCGTGGTGACCGTGGCGATGTTTTCTTCAGTGGCTGGATTGATTACCTCTTTGCGTCCGCTGCCATCTGTCAGTGCGCCGTCAATGTAGATTTGCGTCGAAAACTCCATGGCTACCTCAATCAAACAGCGTTGCGATGTTGGTTTTAATCTGGTCGCCGATATAGAGCGCCAGCGCTTGGATCGTGGAGGTGGGGTTCACCGCCCCGGCCGTAACAAAAATCGATCCGTCCACTATGAAAAGGTTCTTCACGTCATGACAACGCCCCCAGCTGTTGACAACGGACGTCTCAGGATTGTTGCCCAGGCGGCAGGTACCCATCTGATGCCATCCCGCGCGCCACCAGACCTTGTCATCGCCTTTAGTCAGGATGCGCTTGGCGCCAGCCGCAAGGAGAACCTCTTTCGCCCGGTCCTCGCCATGCCTAAGCATCGCGCGCGTGTTGTCACCCAGCTTATAGGTGATCTTTGGGGCCGGTATACCATCACTATCCGTCAGGTCCGGGTCGAGTGTGACACAGTTATGCTCTTCCGGCAGGTCCTCGGTCACCACGGTGAGGCCAGCGAGGTAGGGATAGACGTTGTCCATAATCTCTCGGTGCTCAGCCCCCCATGGGATAGGCCTATCGATCCCATAACCGCCAAGTGCATAGGTCATCGGCGTAGTCGACCGCCCTGAATGAAGGCCATAGCCACGGACAAAGCCGCGGGTGGGGTCGCTCTCGTAAAACTCCTGGGACAGGATCGAACAGGCCATCGGCCCTTCGTGCCCTTTCATCGGTTCTTCGAAAACGCCTGCAACCCCCGTAAGTGGATGGAACATTAAGTTCTTTCCCACCTTCCCAGACCTGTTGGCCAGGCCATCAGGGAACAGCCTGGATTTGGAATTAAGCAGCAGACGAGGTGTGCCAACACCGTTGCAGGCGACGATGACAAGCTCGGCTTTTTGTTTATGCACGCGCCCGTCGGCACCATGATAAAGCACGCCCGTTGCGAAGCCTGTGGAACCGTCCACCAGGATTTCGCGAACGCGCGCCCTGGTACGCAGCTCGACACCTGCATTTTCAAGCATCGGCCAATAAGTGAAATTGGTCCCGCCTTTGGCCCCTGCCGCACAACCAAGGTCGCAGGTCCCGGCATTCACGCATTTCTGGCGGCCGTCGTCGTCTTCACTGAGGATGGCCACATCCGACGGCCACCAGTGCCAGTCCTTTTCGTTGAAACCGCGCGCCAGCGTTTGCCCCAGTTTGCCAATTGGAATTGGCGGATGTGGCGGCTTATAGTCGGGATACGCCGGATTACCACCTAACCCAGAGACGCCCGTATTGTGGTCATTCATGTCATAAAACGGCGCAAGCGTATGATAGTCGAGCGGCCAATCCTCACCAACTCCATCCAGCGATTTGGTCCGAAAGTCTGACGGGCGCATGCGCGGCCAATGGCCAAGAAAATTGATCGTAGACCCGCCTACGCCATTCCAGTTCACCGGCGTGATACAGCTGTCATCCGAGTTAATCGGATAGTCCTGCTGCAGCCGGCGCACATTGGGGTCGCAGGAAAACGCACCATATCGAGCGATCTCATAGTCCTCGTGACGCGAAGGGAAGTCTTTGTCCGGCAGATGGTCGCCCTGTTCCAGACACAGAATTCGCATCCTCGTTTCCAACAGCGACCAGGCGATTGCAGCTCCTGATGCTCCTGCACCAATGATCAGGACATCAACAGGATCATTATTCATGCCTGACCTCCGGGAGGGTCGCGAAACACTGGCCCGCGGGCGCGAACTGGCGCTGTCAGTTCGTTCAGAAGTTCTGGCGACTCACTGGCAACTTCATACCCGGCTGGGTGCACAGGATGTGCTCCAACCCCAACAAGAGCCCGAATGTCCGGTCGGCTGTAATACCCTTTGTAGGTTTCCACGAGCAAAAGGTTGAACGCCTCGGGCAGTTCGGTTTCCAGCTGGCGGACGGTATCGGGAGTAATACCGCCCGCCAATTCCCCGGCGCGCGAAAGCAAGGCGATGAGCGCAGTGTTGAGAGCGTTTTTTTGCGCCGCCGCCTCTGTGACAAATGTAGCCACACCAAGTTCACCTGCCGCAGGGATGTTTCGGTTGGGGTTTGCGGGGATAAGAACATCAAGGATTGCATCAAGCGATGGTTGTGGATCGACATTCGAATGTTCTGACATTGCGGCCTCCTATCTTCCGCTTCCATTGCCTGGACGCGACAGAGCATCAATCGCAACGGCCAAAAGCAAAATTGCGCCCGAGACCATCAACTTGTCCGCAGCACTCGCCCCGGTTAGGTCCAGCCCGTTTCCGAGCGAGCCAATAACCAATGCGCCAAGGATGGCATTCCAAACGGACCCGCGACCGCCAAAGAGTGATGTACCACCAATCACTGCGGCTCCAATCGCTTCAAGCAGCAGTGAACCACCGGCGAATGCCGTGTAGGAAACCGATCCGTAACGCGAAGCTCCAAAAATTCCCCCGATTGCGGCCATAAACCCGACGATTGCAAAGGCGGATACTCTTAGTCGCTTGACCTTCATGCCGACGCGCCGAGCACTTTCCGGATTGCCGCCAACAGCAAAAAGGGATCGACCATACGGCGTGCTTGTTGTGATCCACCCCAGAAGAGCAGTGATTGCGACCAGCAACACAAGCAACAATGGCAAGGAGCGATAGGCGTTGAGCGTGAAAACGACCGCTACAACAATGGCTGCAAAGGCGATCACCTGACCCCACAAGGCTAGCGGGCTGTCTTGCTCCAGCCCAAGTGTCTTGCGTCGGGATTGTTTGCGCAGGTTGGCGTAGGCGAACATTCCTACAACTGCCAATCCCAGCACAATTCCCCACAAGTCCGGTATAAGAACCCGGGCAATTCCGCGAACGAAGGGATCACCGACGTTCAGGTTGCCCGTCGGCAGAATTTTCTGCATCAGGCCCTGATACCCAAGAAGCCCCGCGAGCGTAACGACGAAAGAAGGAATGCCCACGTAGGCGATCAGAAGACCCTGTGCCGCTCCCATGACGATGCCCACGAAAATAACGATGATACAAGCCAGCCAGCCGGGCACGCCGCTCAACACAAGCACTCCCAAAAGTGCAGCACAAACGCCTGCGGTTGCGGCTGCTGACAGGTCAATGTCACCAAGCAGCAAAACGATAGTGATCCCGACCGCCAGCGTAGCAATCACTGCAGATTGCATAAACAAGTTGTAGATATTGCGGGGGCTTAGAAAGATCGCACGAAAGCTGTCTGCTTCCCCGCTCATCAGATCAATCAGTGGCAAAACAAGGCCGAAATACCCCCAGATTGCTGCCAGCGCGAGGAGAACAGGTACAAAGGCTCCGAACTGCGTCTCGCGCATAGCGCTGAACCGGTCAAGAAACGTCATTTTGGCCTCAGGCTGCATTGCCGTTCTCCGTATCCAAGCCACGCGTCATGGCGACGACAATTTCATCCGGGTTCGTATCTGAAGTTGTGTAGGTGGCGACGTTGCTGCCGTGGCGCAGGACGGTGATCCGATCTGAGACTTCAAAAATGTCGCGCATGTTGTGCGAGATGTAGACGACCGCGTGGTTCGTCTCGCGCAGTCGTTTGACAACCTCCAGAACCTGGCGTGTCTGTGCGACACCAAGGGCGGCCGTGGGTTCATCCAGCATGACCACTGAGCTTTCCGTCCCGACGGCGCGGGCAATCGCAATGGCTTGACGCTGACCACCTGAAAGACCGCCTACTTTGGCCCGAACAGATTGCAATGTGCGAACTTCAAGCTTGTCGATGGCTTTCTTGGCCTTCACTTCCATTTCCAGATCGTCAAGCGGACGCAGAAGGTGCGGCAGGAAACTCCAGCCGGGTTTAACGGGTTCGGCCCCCAGGGACAGGTTGGCTGAAACATCCAGATTTTCGCACAGAGCAAGGTCCTGATAGACGATCTGAATGCCAAGCTCGGTTGCATCATTGGGCGTGGACATTTCGACGGGCTTGCCGTCGAGCAAAAACTCACCGTCGTCGGCAAGATGCGCTCCGGCGAGCACTTTCATCAGCGTGGATTTGCCCGCGCCGTTGTCGCCGACTAAGGCCATCACTTCACCGCGGGCGACCTCAAAGTCAACGCCGCGTAGCGCGTGCACTCCGCCAAACCGTTTTTGAATCCCACGCACAGCAAGGTGCGCTGGTGGGGCAGCTTGCCCCACCATTGTGTTTTCAAACGTCATAACTTGACCTTGTTACTTACAGAAGTCGGTTGCGGCTGCTTCGCCCTGGCAGACCATATCCTTGGTGATCGACGCATCGTTCTCGATCACGTAGGCGACACCTTCTGCGCCGATAGCCGAGTATGAACCAACCGGCACATAGGCCACGTCAGCTCCGACACCGTTGGTCACAGTTTGTGGCGCAAGATCAGAAAAATCTTCACCACTCACCAAGCGAACCGTGACCTGAGCCGCAGCGGCTGCCATGTCTTCAAGCGGGCGCCAGCCGCATTGCGTTTGCTTACCCAACAGCATCAATTGCTGTGCCTGTACCGTGCAGTCCAATCCAGAGACCGGGACTGTTCCTGCCATCCCCTGTTCTTCCATTGCGGCAATTGCAGCACCGGCGTTCCCGTCGTTGGAAGAAACGACACCTTGAACGTTGTTATCGAGTTGAGTCAGCGCCTGATCCATCGAACGACGCGCAATGGCGGGGTCCCAGCCTTGTGTCCAGTTTTCATAGCCCATGACCCGTGCGCCACTTTCAAACAGAGGTGTGAGTGCGCGCAGCTGGCCATTGTGGATGACAGCCGCATTTGGATCGGTCGGCGACCCTTTGAGCATTACGAGAGTATCGCCGTCTTTGGTGTTCTCGATCACATGGGTTGCCTGATCGAACCCCATGCCTTCCAGATCGGCCTGCACCCAGAATGTTGTGTTAGGCGAATTGATCATCCGGTCATAGGCAATTGTCGGGATGCCTTCTTCGGCTGCGGTATCCGCAATGATGGCAGAGCTTTCCCCATCAATGGGAATGACAACAAGAACCTTTGCACCTTGCGTCAGCGCTTGCTCAGCCTGTCGCTGCTGTGTGGCGGTATCATTGTTGGCATTGAACACCTCAACTTTCACGTCGGGTGCAATCTCGCCCATGGTGCGCACAAACGCCGCTGCATCCTGCTGTTCCCAGCGTGGATTCACGTTTTCCGGCAGCAACAGAGCAACCATGTCCTCTGCCGATGCCATCTCGGCTGCCAGCAACGCAGACGTCGCGACAGTTCCGGCCAGCAGGCCTTTCGAAAGCTTTGAAAACATCATATCCTCCTCGTCGATGTTTCTGGCGCGTAGCGCCGGATTATCTGGTGGAGTTCTCCCGTTTCTTCGGGCCAACCTGACGACGCGAGGCTGGGTAGAAGCATGTCTCGTGTCGTCACCACTAGCCCAGCCACCTTCCCGGACAGTGGGTATCTCATCCCTTTTGTTCGCTTGCCCCACGTTTGAGGCTGAAATCTGGCAGAGCCCCTGAAAGGCGCTCATAGGTATCGGCCAAATGCTCGCGCATCGCCGATGTGGCGGCCTTACTGTCCTGAGCCTCAATGGCCCTCAACACCCGCCTGTGCAGCGGCAGCGAACGTTTGTTTTCGCGCGGGTCGCTGTTTGTCACTTTGATTGAGCTTAGGAGCGCCGAAAAGATCACACCCTCCAGAGCGATAAGCACTTCGTTATTCGCGGCGCGCAGGACAGAACGATGAAAAAGCGCGTCTGCAACCACGAAATCCTGGATCGAGCTCGCTTGCTCCATGTCTTGCTGCGCTTTGCGAATATCTTCGATCTGCTTTGGCGTTGCCGTTTGAGCCGCCCAGCCCGCAGCATTGGGCTCTACCATTTGCCTGACATCCATCAACTGACGAAGAAACTCGGGCTTCGGTTCAATGCCCTGATGCCAGGCCAGCACATCGTCATCCAGAAGGTTCCAACTTGCGCGCCACCGCACTCGCGTACCACTGCCGCGGCGCACTTCCAGCAGCCCCTTGCCAACCAGCAATTTGATTGCCTCACGTACAACAGATTTGCTGACCCCGAAACGGGTGCACAGCTTGTTTTCGTCGTCGATCAAACTGCCTTCCGGGAAATGCCCGGCAACGATGCGCCGTCCAAGCTCACGGCACACCTGAGTTGCAAGGCCAGGTGCCACACCAGCTGTATCTTTCAGATCGTAAAATAAAAGCTCGCTCATAGGATGATCATAAACATCAGATGTTTCTGTTGTCCAGATGTTTTGCCTGCCCAGAGGTGATTGTGAAATTATGAGATGGCTCAACTTTCACCCAAGTGTTTGCCAAATTTAGGCTTATAGGGACCGGTAGTCCTTGTTTCGGGAACTGGTAGAGCGACGGTTTGGCTTGCGTCATATTTGAGTTTGGATATTTTTTGCCCGTATTCCTCTTCGGTCCGGAAAGTATTTGCGCCGTCTCGACTCACTCAGCATGAAACCCAGGGTGTTCCTTACTTTTTCGGCAACTCGATAGAAATGCACCCATTCGCCACGAACGCTAAAAAGGTCTCATCCATGGGCTTGGAAATCAGCGTAGAGCGCCTTTTCTGTTGCGCTCGAACTGCGATCACCGGCGAGTGTTTCGAAGCCCATCCATTTAAGGTGGTGTGATAGAAAGAAACACCTCATTCAGAACCGCTTGCTAGGGAAAGGGATAACCTTTCAAAGAGGTCATAGTGATACTTGTTCGATTGGTTTTAACCCAACAAACACCAGGATACGCAATTTGATCAACCCTAGTCTCAGGCTTGCGAAACAACCTCCGCGCTTTCGATCCATCCATCGCTGACAGGCTGCTTTTTGCGACTTTTCTGAATGCGGGTCCATTGTATCGGGAAAGAGTTTGCAGGATAAAAGCAAATCTCCGGGCAGGCAGAATAATCAGGCGGCACTTGCGAACCTATCATGAACACGCTGAAAAAAATCTTGGGTGCAATTTGCGAAGGATTGGACCGCCAGGCAGAGACCTCACCAGAATATCCAAATTCAGGGCTTCCCTTCGTTGGTTATGACTACAATGTGCGACAAAACCAAATTTGTGGGGCGGGCTGGTTACTGCTTTCTTTCGGTGTAGCGTCTCGTAGAAGGCTGGGCAGGGCCGTTCTCAAGTCACTACCACATTCGAACCTTGCAAAAGTTTCTCGTTGGACATTGCCACGAGAAGTTGACGCAGCACTCAACTCATTGAAAACGGCACGAGACCTTGAAGCAAACGAGGTTATGGTCGGAGATCCAAGTGACAGCGCTGAACGCATTGGTGAAAGAATTCTTCACCTTACCACCATGCGTGCCTTTGGCCGCGCTCGCGAATTGCTACTGCAAAACGAAGCCAATCTGCACGATAGATTCGAGCCGCTTCAGGAACAGTTAAACAGACTGGAGAACGGGGATCCGATCCCTCAATGCGGAAGCTGGTTGGTTGGTCGCCGGAGCGAGAATTCTGAAAATACGAGCGGTTCGAAGATAATATCTGAAACCCTGTGGCGAACAGAAAATCAAAAGATCGTGGATACCCTCTACAATGAAGGGGCCCATAGCGCGGCGGGTCTTGACGCGTTGCTTGCCGGCGTTTCAACCGATCCTTTGCGTGCCCTTTCCCTTCTTGGATTTCTGAACAATGGGCTTGATGAGAGCTACAAGGCCAAGTTGGTAGCTGCTGCACGCCCCTTGCCGCCGATGGCCCGTTTCGTGATGTTTTCGCACTGGAATTGGGTGGACGGAAAGCGCCTGGTCGACACGTTTGAAGAAGCTATTGCAACGGGCCAAACCTACAACGTCGAAGCGTCGCTGCTGCGTGCGATGTCCGGTCATTTGTCCTTGCCAAAGAAGGGCGGAGCGAAAAGGAAATTGTTCAACAAGCTGTCGCGACTTGCGGCAGGAAGTGCTGCCTTTGGGGCCGATCCTTTGATAGATTCAGCGGCAAGACAAGGGGTGCGTGCGGTGGGGAAAGAAGCCATGCCAATCGCGTTAGCAGCAGATCAAGACTACAATTCCTCACCCAAAAAGTTGGCGCAGGGCGTAGCACCTGCTCTTACCAGCCGAGCAAAAGCCTGGTTGGAACAGGCATCTGCCAGTGCCAAGGGAACGGTGGTTTTCTCTCCTCACGCTCAAAACCTTGCCCACGCTTCAAGGCTATTGCAAATCGCGCTGGCGGGCATGGGAAAACCTGTTCAAACCATTGTCACAATCGCGCCTGAGATCGGCGACCCCGCCGAGGCTGCGGGCTTTTTGACCGCGGCACGAAAAGAAGGGTTTGACATCACCTTATCTGGTCGTTGGTTGAACAAACGCAATACTCACGCAAGCCAGTACCTGGAGCGTTTGCGTTCGGGTGAGGTGCTACAGATCTATTTCGACGGCACCAAGGCACCTGGTAGAAGATTGTTTGTCCCGTGGTTAACGCGGCCCGCCAAATTGCCGGGGTTTCCCGCGCAACTGGCGATATCCAGCGGTGCAGATGTTTGCTTTGCTGCGACTTGGGTAGACGGCGACGGTACTCAGATCATCGACATTGTCCCGCTTGACCCACCGCCCCGGGCGGGAGCAAACTTGGTCCGTACGTTGTGGCTTACCCAGCAACTTGCGCGTGCTTGTCGACACTTTGTCTTGATGCAGAAGATGCCGGTTCAGAGACATTTGTTAGCCGCTTACGGGGGCCCATCACCCAAGCGAGAGTTGATTGAGCTGAGCACCTGGCTGCAAAGCGATGCGGTGCGTGAAAGTAAGCTGTGCTGGCTTTCTGGTTTTGACCCAAACCATATCGCCATACGAACGGCATCGGGTTCCGTCACCTATGCAAGTCTTGCGAGCCTGTGTTTTCGTATGTCCAACATGCTGCTGCATTTTCAGGATACTACACCAAACCATACCAATTCCGAACGCAGTTTCGAGGATCAGCACCGGATCTTGTGCTTGTTGCCAGCCAGTCCTGCTGCAGTTGTGACACAGCTGGCTTCAACTGCAGCCGGCAGTTTGCTGTGCGTTGGATTGCCAGAGGATTCCGACGTTCAGATTACCGACCGTTTAACGGCCTTTAATCCTGATTTGATTGTTGTGACTTTTTCGCTGTGGAGCCGTTTGATTGCTGCGGCCCCAGAGCTGGAGGGCAGGAACGCACTGATCATTGGCGACGACTGTGATGAAGCCGCGCTGGAATTCCTGTTGGAGAGTTTTGCCGAACCCCCGGCATTGCCACCTCTCGACCTTCAGCGCCCAGCTTATGTCGTCTACACCTCAGGCAGTTCAGGAGAGCCCAAAGGAGTCGTTCTGGCCGCGGGTATGGCTTCGCGGATGCTGGTATTCAACTATGATGAACCACAAACACTGCTGACAGTTGTGCGCTGGGACACTGCAACTGCCCTTGAAACGTTGCCTGCATTTGTGGGGAACCATACAATTGTCCTGCCTCCGACCAACGGCTTTTCAGACCTGAAACAGCTTTGCAACCTTATGATTGAAACTTCCGCAACAGCCTTGTCTGCTCCGTGCAGCGTGTTGCATGGAATGCTGCAAAACCCTGATTTTTCGCCAAGCCGGTTGCCCGAGCTGACCGTATTTTTCCCCTGGGGCGAACCAAGTCGCGCACGATTCATACAGGATCTTGTCAATCGGTTCCCGAAGGCGGAACTGAACGCGTGTTACGGTGCAACAGAGTTTATCGATGTGTCTTGCGGAAAGCTGTCAGGTGAAGAGTTCGCCAAGTATCAGGGATCTCCGGGTGGGATGCTGTTGCCGGGGACGCGGGCGGTCAATTCTGAAGGTGATGATTTGAAACCTGGAGAAATCGGTCGAGTAGAGGCGCTCGGCTATGATCGGACCCTGGGCACGTTCAAGGACCTTCAGGCAGGAGTTCGGGTGGTTGATCCGCTCAAAGATCCAATTCTTTTGGAGGACTGGGTGACGGTTTTGCCGGATGGCAGCTTGGATGTGCTGGGGCGAATTGACGATGTGGTCAACATCCGGGGGCGGAGAGTGTCGCTGAATGATCTTTCTGAAACGGCAGAAAACATAGACGGTATCGCCCGCGTGTTTGTCACAACCATACTTGTGCGCGATGCCGAAGCAGTGGCCATGGCCGTCGAAACCAGCCGGACAGACACCGACATTCTTGAAAGTGAGCTGCGGCAAGCCATTACCAAAAAGTTCTTTGCCTCTGCGGCACCTGTGCGATGTGTTCACATTGAGGAACTGCCGCGCCTGCCGAGCGGAAAATTGGATCGCAAGAGACTTCAAGCCTTTTTGGAGAATGGTTGCACCAATACGACCGCCTTGATCGCGCCGCGTGCAGAGGGTGCGAAAACCGCGGAAGAGCCCTTGCCGCCAATGCTAGAGTTGCTGAGAGACTTTGCAAGTCAGGAGGGTCTGGTTCCGCGGGCAAGATTTGATCCCGACAATACCCATCCGTTTCTGGATTCTATCGTTAGTCTGATACTTATGCTGAGCATCGAGGAATTCCTTGGAAAACCCCCACCGGCGCATGTTTTTGACCGTCAAAGTACCGCAACATGGCGCGAACTGGCGGAAGAACTGAGTAGCGAAACTGTTCAGGTTTAGTGAGGTATTTCCGCTGTGGGTATGCGAGCCGGAAACCGTTGTTCCGTTTCACAACACCGATGACGCATGACAAGAGGGGAAACAGGCACTGCTTATCCCGCCATCTGTAACATCTGTGGTCGTGGCCTCGCTGCTCACGGGTTCAAAAGCTCTAATAGCTCGGCGTGTAATGCGGGGGTTGCAGCCGATACAACCGCCCCGTTTGAGCTGAGTTCCAGCGGCCTCCCCTGCCAATCGGTCATCACTCCACCCGCGGATTCGATCAGTGGAGAGAGCGCGAGGAAATCATAGGGCTGCAGATCATAATCCACGACCGCATCCACATGTCCCGCCGCCAGCAAGGCATGGGGATAGCAGTCATAGGCGAACCGACGTGTCTGTCCGGATTGCATCAAACGATTGAACAAATCCGGATGGTCGCTGTACAGCTTGTCGCCTTCATTCACATAGAGGATAGCCTGATCCAGGTGTGATTTGTCCGAAACATGGATAGGCTGGCCATTCAGGCTTGCGCCTTTTCCGAGCACACCCAAAAAAGTCTCGTTCAATGCGGGCATTCCCACCACACCCAGTTGCGGGTGCCCATCGACAAGATATGCCAGAAGAAACCCGAATAGCGGATGCCCTGACAGAAAAGACCGGGTTCCGTCGATCGGGTCGATCACCCACATGTGGCGTCCGTCACCGGTATCTTGACCTTCTTCCTCGCCAAACACGCCATGGTCGGGAAAGTATCGGTTCAGATAGGACCGCACTTTGGCTTCTACATCTTTATCGGCCTGCGTGACCGGGCTTTGATCCTGTTTGAACTCAATGCCGAGAGTGCCGCGAAAATACTGCATCGCAGCTTGTGACGCGAGTTCCGAGATCGCTTTTGCATGCGTGTCCAACGCCATGGCATCTTGCATGTTCTGTCCTTTTGGAAGGGTTCGCGTCACGTTTTGACACGTTCCATTTTAGGGTCATAAAGCGGCTGCAGGGTGACATTGCAGGGGACCCGCTGGGTTGCGACTTCCAACTGATAGTTACCGGACGTTACAAATTTCGCGTCGACCCCTTCGGGGTTGCGAACGTAGCCATAGCCAATGGATTTACCCACGGTATAGCCATAGCCGCCTGAGGTCAGCCAACCAACGCGCTGTCCATCGCGATAGATCGTCTCGCGGCCCAGCAGAACGACATCAGGGTCCACGGTGAAGCAGGCCAGCATCTTTTTGACACCCCCGGATCTTTGCGCCTCGGCTGCGGCTCGGCCCTTGAAATCGACGTTCATGCGCAGTTTCACAGCCCAGCCCAAACCGCTTTCGAAGGGCGTGTGATCGGGGCCGATATCGGATCCCCATGCACGATAGGCTTTCTCCAACCGCAGCAATTCAATCGCGCGGTAGCCGGCATTTATCAGACCATGTGCCTGCCCGGCCTCCTTCAATGCGGAATAAACGGTCTGGGCGTATTCTACCGGCAGATGCAACTCCCAGCCAAGCTCGCCCACATAGGTCACGCGCAGCGCCCTGACCGGGCAACCGGCGATGCCGATAGTGCGGATGGTGCCAAATTTGAAACCCTCATTCGACACATCATCGCGGGTCACTGCGGCCAGAATGTCCCGCGCTTTCGGGCCCATCAGCGACAGCACCGCGTTGGACGAGGTGATGTCAAACAACTGACAGTTCATCCCATCGGGGATATTTCGACTGATCCAGTCGAAATCATGGGTGGCAAAGCCGGTGCCGGTGACGATGTAGAATTCGTCATGGGCCACGCGACCTACGGTCAGGTCACATTCAACCCCGCCCTTGTCGTTCAGCATCTGGGTATAGACCAGTGCGCCAACAGGCTTGTCCACATCATTGGCGCAGATCCAGTTCATCGCCGCCAGCGCATCCGGCCCCTTTAACGCGAACTTGGCAAAGGAAGTCTGGTCGAAAAGTACCGCCGCCTCGCGCGCAGCCCTGTGTTCGCGGCCTACGGCATCGAACCAGTTCTGGCGGCCAAAGCTGTATTCATCCTTGGCTGCCTCTCCCAGCGATGCGTCGGCAAACCAGTTCGGGCGTTCCCAACCCAGTTTCTCGCCAAAGCAGGCGCCATGGCTTTTCAATGTGTCATAGAGCGGCGACTTTCGGCACGGACGGCCCGAGGCGTGCTCTTCATGTGGCCAGGCCATTGTATAGTGCTTGCCATAGGCTTCGACAGTTCGCGTTCGGACCCAGTCGGTATCGAAATGTGGTCGGCCAAACCGGCGGATATCGGCGGACCACAAGTCAAAGGGCGGCTCACCTTTGTGTACCCATTCGGCCAGGGCCATTCCCGCCCCGCCACCCGCGGCGATACCAAAGGCGTTGAATCCGGCCCCGACAAAGAAATTGCTCAGTTCGGGCGCTTCACCGACGATGAAGTTGCCATCGGGGGTAAAGCTCTCGGGACCGTTAGTCAGGGTTTTGACGCCCGCATGCTCAAGTGCGGGCACCCGGCCAAGGGCTTGTTCCATCAGCTGTTCGAAATGGTCGAAATTGCTGTCGAGCAGGGTATAGTGGAAGCCCTGCGGAATGCCGTTGGTGGCCCAGGGGATCGGGTTTGGTTCATAGCCTCCCATGACCAGACCGCCGACTTCTTCTTTGTAGTAGGTCAACCGGTCCGGATCGCGCAGGGTCGGCAGATTGTTTGGCACGTCAAACGGCTCGGTCACCATATATTGATGTTCCATTGGCACTAGAGGCACGTTTACACCATAGCGGCTTGCAAAACTGCGGGTCCATTGACCGGCGCAACAGATGACCTTTTCACATTCGATCCGGCCATGTTCGGTAATGACGGCGCGGATTTTGCCGTTTTCGATTTCGATATCAGTGACCTTGGTGTCCTCGAAAATCTTTGCACCGGCCATGCGTGCGCCTTTGGCCAGCGCCTGCGTGATGTCCGAGGGGTTGGCCTGACCATCGGTCGGCAGATAGGCCGCGCCGATCACGTCCGACACATCCATCAGCGGCCACAGTTCCAGCGCCTCGGAAGGGGTCAGAAGCTGCATGTCCAGACCAAAGGAATGCGCAGTGGTGGCCTGTCGCTTGACCTCGGTCCAGCGTTGCTCGTTACAGGCAAGGCGCAGACCACCATTCATCTTCCAGCCGGTGCCAAGACCGGTTTCCTCTTCGATCTTGTTGTACAGATCGACAGAATACCCCAGCAGCTGCGTGATATTGGCGTTCGAGCGCAGCTGCCCCACCAGACCAGCCGCATGGAATGTGGTGCCAGAGGTCAGCTTTTTACGCTCTAGCAGCACAGTGTCGGTCCAGCCCAGCTTGGCCAAGTGATAGGCGGTCGAGCAGCCGATGATCCCGCCACCGATGATGACGGCTTTGGCTGTTTTCGGAAGGTCGGTCATGTCTGTCCTCAGGTATTATTGAAATCGCTCAGGGCCGCGCGAAACCGCGCGAGGTTTTCGGCTGTGTAAGCTGCGTAATCGAAGTCAATATCCGAGGTGATCTCGGACACCATGCTCCACATGGTTTCGCGCAGCAGCGAGGCGCATTTCATCGCGGTGTAGCGATGGCGCAGGTCGTCGTTGACAGGGGTTTCGAAATAGCTTTCCAGCATCCAGTTTTCTTGTTCTTGCGACAAGCCGTTATTCGAGGCCAGCCCGCCCAGATCGAATAGTGGCGAGTTGAACCCGGCATAGTCGAAATCGATCAGCCACAAGCGGTTGCCATCGTCCAGAAAATTGCCGCAGAGCAGATCGTTGTGGCCAAAGACCATGTCATAAGGTCCGGCCTCGGCTTCGAGTTTGTTACCGGTCTGAACCAATTCAGACATTAAAGCCGAGTGAGTGCTGCCGCGGTCCGTAAGCGTGGCGGCATAGTCGCGGATGACATGGAAAACCCAGAACACCAGCACGGGTCCACGTAGGTGCAAAGGTACTTTGCGGTGGTAGGCTTTCACCAATTCCAACACACGGGGCAACATATCGGGATGGCGCACATCCTCTTCGCTCAGCGTGTGGCTTGGGATGAATTCCAGCACCGTCAGATCGCCAGAGGCATGAATGACGGCAGGGGACAATCCGGCGGCATGTGCGGCCTTGTTTGCGGCCAACTCATTGAAACGCATCACTTGATGCAGCGGGATGTCGTCCCCTGCGCGCACTACATAGGACCCGGTGGTGTCGGTAACTTTGTAGTTCACGTTAGTGATCCCGCCGGTCAGCGGTTCCGCCGTAATTTCCCCCTGCCAGACAGGCAATTTTCGGATGCGGGCCAGTAGGTTTGATTGGCTCATCTCAATTCTCCAGTCCAAAGCGGATGCGCGCCTGACGGGCACCCGCGTTGATCAGCCGGTCGGCAATGATGGCAATGAAGGCAATCGATAAACCCGCCACCAGACCCCGGCCGGTATCAGCCTTGGTCAGAGCGATGTAGACTTCTTGACCCAGATCGCGGGTGCCCACCAAGGCGGTAATGACCAGCATGGACAGAGCCAGCATGATTGTCTGGTTGATGCCCAACAGGATCTCGGGCAGGGCCATCGGCAGGCGGATATGGCGCAACAATTGTGTGGGAGTGCAGCCCGAAACCAATCCGGCCTCGATCAGTTCCCCGCTGACTGAGCGCACGCCATGAGCGGCATAGCGCACCGCCGGGGCCAGCGCATACAGGACGATAGCGATCAAAGCGGTGAAATCGCCGACCCGGAACAGCATCACAACCGGTATCAGATAGACAAAGCTGGGCAGTGTTTGCAGCGTGTCAATCAGCAAGTTGATGACTGCTCCGGCTCGTTTGTTCAACGCGGCCAATACGCCCAGCGGTACGCCGATCAGCGTCGCAAGAATGACCGAGGCACCACAGAGATACACCGTCACCATAGCTTTGGACCACAGGCCCGAGACCAGGATCAGCGAGGCCATCCCTCCGCACAGCAGCGCCAGCCGCCAGCCGCCAGCATGCCAGCCCAGCAAGGTCAGCATGGCAATGGCCCAAGGCCATGGGATTCCCAGCAGAACCGTTTTGATCGGAATCATGAACCACGTCAGGAAAAAGACCTTGATCGCCTCGAACGTGTCGAAATAGTTGACGTTCAGGTATTTGACCGTGTCATCCCAGAACGCGCCAGTAGTGATGGTCTGGTTTTCCGGATACTCCAGCAACAGGGGCGAGAACTGGCCCAGTACCCAAGTCAGAACCAGCAGGACCAGCACAAGCACCGTTCGACGATGGCGGGTAATCCACGTGCCAGGTATCTCGTGATGCACCTGTCCCATACGCTCGGCAAAGGATTGGCTCAGCCGGTCAATCGCGATAGCAAGGACGACAATGGCGATCCCGGCCTCGAACCCTGCGCCGATGTCCAGTCGGCGCAGCGCGGCGAGGACGTCGAACCCCAACCCACCGGCCCCGATCATCGAGGCGATGATGACCATGTTCAGGGTCAGCATGATCACCTGATTGACCCCCACCATCAGGCTGTGGCTGGCCGAGGGCACCAAGACGCGCCACATCAGCTGCCGTTGGGTCGTACCGGCCATGCGCCCAAAGTCCAGGATCTCGGGATCGACGGCCTTAAGCGCCAGCGTGGTGATCCGTACCATCGGAGGCGTGGCGTAGATCATCGTCGCAACCAGCGCTGAGATCGGGCCAAAGCCGAACATGAACAGGATCGGCACCAGATAGGCAAAGATCGGGATCGTCTGCATCAGGTCCAGAATGGGCGAAATGATGCGTTCGAATGTTGGGTGGCGATAGGCGATTATGCCGGTCATCAGACCTCCGCCTGCACCAATCGGAACCGCGATCAGGACCGAGGCAAGCGTCACCATCGCGCTGTCCCACTGACCAAAAACGGCGAGGTATATGAAACACGCTCCCACCAGTGCGGCCAGCGCCCAGTCGCGGCAATACTGACCCAGCGCGATCACGGCGGCGATCACGACAATCCAGCTGATGGCGGGCAGAATAACTTGTGCTTCATTTCCCTGACCGCGGACAAAACCATCCGCCAGCAGGGTCAACACAAGGTTATAGGGCTGTTCGATCAGCCATGCGATTGCGCGCGTGACATCGGTGAACGAGACTGGCCCAAGGGCTGCGTCTTCGATCAGCCAGGTCATCGCCGACGAGATATAGCTTTTGAACGGGATAACCCAAGCTGACGGGAATTTGGTCAACCAGCGCGCATCCAGCGTTTTGCCCAGATCACGACCGAACCAACCCAACAGAATCGTGACCACAACAAGCGTCAGAATAACGATCTGGCTGCGGTTCAGGCGGATCATGCGGCGTCCCCTGCGCCGAACAGCACATGCGCCACCGCTTTGCGATCAATGCCTCCGACAATCTGGCCGTTCCCATCCGACACCGGAATCGGCGCATCCGCCGCTATGATCCGCTCTGCCACATCCGAGACGCGGGTGGATTGCGGAATCGGCTCGCCTTCACTTTTGACGCCAGGAGTCATGACACCCCCCACTGTCAGAACTTTCGACCGTGGGATGTGGCGGGTGAACTCGGCGACATAGTCGGTGGCGGGGTGCATCACAAGTTCTTCAGGTGTGGCGATCTGGATGATTTCACCATCCTTCATGATGGCGATGCGATCGGCCAGACGGACCGCTTCTTCAAAATCGTGCGTGATGAAGACGATTGTTTTGTGCAAGCGCTCTTGCAGGCGCAAAAACTCGTCCTGCATCTCGCGCCGGATTAACGGATCAAGCGCTGAGAACGGTTCATCCAGAAACCAAAGATCTGGTTCTGTCACCAAAGAACGGGCAATGCCGACACGTTGCTGCTGCCCGCCTGAGAGTTCGCGTGGATAGTTATCTTCGCGCCCTTTCAGGCCGACCAACTCTACTACGTCGCGCGCCTTGGCTTTGGCCTCGGGTTTGGGCGTGGCCTGAATGGTCAGCGGAAACATCACGTTCTGCAACACTGTCAGATGCGGAAGCAGAGCAAAATGCTGAAACACCATTCCCATCTTGTGACGTCGGATTTCGATCAGTTCTTTGTCACTGGTGCTCAGCAAATCTGCGTCATCGAACAGGACTTCTCCAGCGGTGGGTTCAATCAACCTTGAAAGGCAGCGGACCAAAGTGGATTTGCCCGATCCGGACAGACCCATGATGATAAAAATCTCTCCTTCAGCGATATCGATATTGGCGCTGCGCACCGCGCCGATCACACCCGCCTTGCGAATATCATCGGCTGACGGGTTCGGATTTTGTCGCAGCAGCGATTCCGCCTTGGGGCCGTATAGTTTCCATACGTTACGGCAGGATAGTTTTGTCTTGGGGGTCATCCGGGCGTCCAGTCACAGGGTGGAAAAAAACCGGAACGAGTGGGGAGAGGAAGTTACTCGTTCCGGCAAAAGGCGGACTACTTGGAAATCCAACCGGACCAGCGATCCTTGTTTGTCTCCATCCAATCCGCGACAACGGTGTCAATATCCACCCCGTCCAGATCGGCCTTGCCGACCATCGCGCTCATTTCATCGTTGTTGATGTTGTAGGCCTCGATAATGTCATACGCGCCAGGCCATTTTTCCTGAAGGCCGGACCAGGCAGCTTTCCAGATCGGGCCACGGGGCTTGCCGCAATCATAGGCAAGATCCGGGTTCACGCCGACTGACGGCTCGCTATAGCATTCCGCCGAAAATGGTGGAAATTCCACAAACTCACCATCGTATTTGGCTGGTGCCCAATGGGGAACGTAGACCCACAGCACGATCGGATCTTCTCGCTGGTAGGCGGATTCCAGTTCTGCAAACAGGGCGGCATCGGTGCCTGCGTGGACAACTTCGAACTCAAGCTCCAGCGCCTCGACCCGTTCCTCATCAAATCCGCCCCATGTTACAGGACCGCCGACATAACGCCCGTTGGGCGCGGTTTCTGCGGTTGCGAATTCTTCGGCGCAGTCTTTCAGTGCTTCCCAATTTGGCAAACCGGGGCACCGGTCTTTCATGTAGGACGGATACCACCATTCCTCGATCGCCATCAGGCCGGTTTCGCCGACATTGACGACGTTGCCCGAGGCAGTCGCCTCATCCAGCGCTTCGCGTCCAGTGGTTTCCCATATTTCCATAGCCAGATGCAGGTCGCCCGTTTTCAGGCCCGCGAACTGGGCAATATAGTCTGCCTGTAAGTATTCGACATTATATCCCGCTTCTTGCAGGATCGATCCCATGATCTTGGTATTGATCAGCTGCCCGGACCAGTCGTGCAGTGTCAACTTGATCGGATCCGTGGATTCAACAGCCCAAGCTGCAGACGTTGCAACTGTAAACGCTAACGCACTGAGTCCCAATTTGAGGTTCATCATACCATCTCCCTATCGTGGTTTTTTGGTGAATCGGTGGTATTGCCAAAAGATCACCACATTGTGGGGTTTTGTGTCAATAAAAACCACGTTTAGCCAAATAATCTTATTCACTCGGGGAAAAGCATCATCCAATTGTCGGGCAATGTTGCATTATGTGGGTATTATGATATGCATTATCGGCAATTTGGCGGGCTAGAAAGTACATCGAAGATATGAATCTCAGAACGACCAACCAGCGCGAAGAAGAGATTGTGCGTGCACTGTTTCGAACCGGTGGATCCTGCCGGGTAAGCTTTTTGGCCAAAGAGTTAGGCGTCACCCTGGAAACCATCCGGCGCAACGTGCGTACTCTTGAAGAACGGGGCATCGTTCGCAAAGTGCACGGTGGCGTCCATCTTCTGGAGGACATTCTTGAACCGAACTTGGAGAGCCGTCTTGACAAGAAAGTGGACGCCAAGGAAAGCCTGGCCAAAGCGGTAGCCGAAACCATCAGCAATGGCGATTCACTGTTTCTGGATATCGGATCAACCACTGCCTATGTGGCCCAGGAACTTCGCTATCACAGTGATCTGTTTGTGGTAACCAACTCAGTCTTTGTTGCCCACACACTGGCATCGCGGAACAACAACAAGGTGTTCATGGCCGGGGGTGAACTGCGCCCGCATGACGGTGGTGCCTTTGGTTTGGAAGCCCAAAGACTGATCGAACAGCTCAACGTACGCTTCGCCATTCTGTCTGTCGGGGCGGTGAACGCGGATCAGGGATTCATGCTGCACGACTTGCAAGAAGCCAATCTGGCAAACATCGCCATAAACAAAGCGCAGGTTCGGATTGTTGTTGCCGACAGTGAGAAACTTGGAAAACGCGCGCCGGTGACCTTAGAAGCGGCCAACAAAATCAATCTGCTTTTTACCGACACGCAACCATCACAGGACATTCAACAAATGCTGGCCAGGAATGACATTGACCTAGCTGTTGTCGAATGATTTCCGCTTTGTTTGTGCCTCTGGCCAGGCCCATGTCGGGTTCAAGCCTATGGGCTCTGCTGCATCTGTCATAGCAGGCATCAAGAGGGTTAACATGACCCGCAATGGTCACTTCATGTCCGGACTTCCCTAGGTCACAGTCCGTCTGTCGGTTGGGTTGCGGATCCAGGCCTGATGGCACGGTCTTGGGCACAAGTCGGGCGACCTGATCAACGGCGGGATCAGTCAAGGTTTCGAGAAAGGCGACCAGGTATCTGACATCGGCATCGCTCAGGTTGTCGCGGGCAGGCAGTGTGTTGGCGGCTGCTATGCGGTCGGTCAGGGTGAATGTCTTCATTACCCATGTGTCGCGGGCTGCAAAGGCGTCCCGGCGGGTAGGCTCAAGTGGTTTGAAGGTCAGTGCCGATCCCCTTGCCGCCAATCGCTGGATACGGTCTATTTTCGGCAGCGTGCCGGCTGGAAGTTCATAGGTTTTAAGACTGCCGACCGGATCAATGTGATGCCGAATAACCGCGCCCAGATTGTCAAAGGTGCCGCTGTGGCCCCATGGCCCGGTGATCGCCACATTAAGCAAGGACGGGGTTCGGAACGCAAAAAGGTCACTGGTTTGAAAGGTCACCCTGTACCGGCCCTCGTCCTCAGTGCGGCCTGGTAAACCGGTCTCGCGCCAATAGCTCAGGTCAGCCCCGTGGCCCTTGCCGGGACCGATCTGCGGCATGGCGATTGCGTGAAACTGATGGTCAGTCAGCAACGGGCCGCTATGGCAACCAGAACACCCAGCATCGCCATAAAACAAAGCAAGCCCCGCGCGGGCGTCCTGGGCCAGGTGCGAGGTGTCTCCGGTGCGCAGGACCCGATCAAACGGGCTGTTATGTGCGCGAAAACCGACTGTCTGGAAGGCGGCAAGAGCTTTGGCCAATTGGGTGTATGTGACGTCCGAAGGGTGTTTTACTTCGGCAAATGCAGCCTTGAGCAGGGTCATGTAGCCGGGCACTGCCGCGACCCGGGAAGCAAGCAGGGACCAGACTATTGCACGATCCTCAACCGCTGCGGCATTTGCGATTGGGTTTTCACCAAATTGCCCGGCCATTTCGATCGGTGATGTCACTGGGAAAAAGGCCTGCGCCACCAAAGCAGTGCCGAGACCAGAGGGCAGTGCCTGCCCGGCGGGGTTGCGCTGTGTCAGGCCCAGATCCTCGACCCGGCCGTCGTGAAACATGCTGGTATAGGCGCGGGCACCAATGTTCCACAGGGCCTGAGCGTTGCGCGGAACCCGCCCGGTGACCGGGTCTTGGGTGATCCGGTTTGTCCCGATACCGGTCCCTCCTTCGCCGATGCCAAGGGCCAGCCCGTCGCCAGTACCATTGCCAGGGTCGTGGCAGGTCCCGCATGAGATGTTGCGATTGCCGGACAGGATCGGGTCAAAAAACAGGTTGCGGCCCAGCTCGACCAGATCCTCTGGCGGTGTGCCGTCATATAGGAAATCCCGGTCGTCCAGCGGTTGCGGCAGACGGAGCGATTGCTGGGCCGATCCGGGATTGGCAAGTATGGGTGCCAGAAGGACAACGCCCAAAAGAAGTGTTGCCTTGGAAAAATTGAATTTTATCAACATATTAATCTCATTCCATTAATTGACCTGCGAAGGCACAGGAACTGTTCCCGCAGGTCCGGCCGCTCAACCAGACCGCTGTGCAATCTTCCGGATCAGCAAGATGACATCGCCCGTGTAGTAGGGAGGGCAGGGGTGATGGAGGACCGGGGCTTGCGCGACCGGTTCAAACCCCAGCCGTTGATACAGACGCAGTGCTCCGGTGTTCTGGCCATAGACCTGAATGCTGATCTCAGAGTATCCGGCGCGGCGAGCCTGTTCCTCGACCTTGGCCAAAAGTACGGTTCCAATTCCCCGGTTTCGGCTGGACGGATAGGTGGCCAACGCATTCACAAACCACGTGCCGGTCGACAGGGCCTCAAGCTCGACAAAGGGTTTGATCGGGTCTGGCAGATCGGCGATGTCGGTGTCTGGTGCGGCATCGATGGGGTAGGTCAGGGCCATGCCCAGAACTTGGCCAGCCTCTTCGGAGACAACAGCGTTGGTGTAGGAAAAACCTCCGCTGGTGCGCCGCGCGCGGGCAATTCCGACAGTAAGTGGCGATTGACCCTCAGCGGTGTTCTGGCCCCAAAGCCACGAGGGGATGCCTTCACCGGCGATGTCTATAAGTTTGGCCAGATCTCTGGCGTCTTGCTGCACGGCACGGCGCAGGTTTGGATGTGATGTGTCCTTCATTGTCTTTCTCGTCTGGTCTGAAGTGTTGTTTGTGTGCCCGGCGGATACCGGGCACAGCCATGT
Source organism: Ruegeria meonggei (assembly GCF_042768335.1). NCBI lineage: Bacteria > Pseudomonadati > Pseudomonadota > Alphaproteobacteria > Rhodobacterales > Roseobacteraceae > Ruegeria > Ruegeria meonggei. Next base: position 568,439 of record NZ_JAXHBT010000002.1, read on the forward strand.
GATGATCAGGAGTTGGTATCCGGTCGGTCTTCGATCGGACCAACCGGCGCGCCCGAGTCCCACTCAAGAACGTCATCTTCGTCGATGGTATAAGCTGCCTGATCTGATGGGGCGGTTTCGAACGCAAAGGTCGCATTGATGGCCATGAAATCGTTGAACCCCAAAGTGGTCTGAATCAGCCCGCCTTCGATTTCAGCATAGTCCCCGGTTGCACCGGTGATCGGGCGCAGGTTCTTTTTACCGATATCGGCGATTTCCGGGCCTTGGGTGATGACAGTGTCACCATCGTTGAATTCAAAGACCTGCCGGCTGATGACCCAAACGCCCGAGGTAGCATTGCCGCCATCGCCAACAAAATAACCGTCACAGGTCCAGGTGCCCAGAACCAACCCCGGAAAGGCCGGGGTGCCGTCCAGATTGACCCCCTTGGCGCCGTCGTTCAGGGTTCCAGCCGGGTATATATAACCTTGGCTCAGGAACGCGTTGCCATGGGCGGGCATGCCATTGTCGTGCACTGGCTGGGCGGCCATGAATATCCGTGTGTGATCCTCGGCCACATCAAAGGACATCGGGGCGCTATCGGCCTGGGCAATCGCGGTTGAAGTCAACAGTGCAAAGGTTGAGAGTATGGGTTTGAACATTGTGTTTTCCTTTTGGGTTCAGAGACAAGTTTCTCCTGCACCTGCGGCTTACCCCGCAGGCGGCAATTGATTTGGGGCGTTAAGCACCGGCAAAAATGCCGTATCAAGCAGCGGCCATCGCCTTGCAGATCGCAGACACGTGGCGATGATCCGTGCCGCAGCACCCGCCCAAAACTGTCAGGTTGGGCAGCATCGCAGATAGTTCGGCATAGAGCTGACCCAGCTCAGTCGGATCGCCATCGTCTAGGGTTTCAGCGGCATCCAGCTCAGCATGGCTGAGACGCGAGGCATTGGCGCGCAGCCCCATGATCCGCTTGGTCCAGCTGTGATCGAGGACATGCGCAAAGTGATCGGGATGGGCACAGTTGATCATGTAATAGGCCGGGTAGCTGCCCGTTGCGGCGTCGACGGCCTCAATCGCCTGTTGCAGGGTCTCGCCCGAAGGCAACAACCCGTCGGTTTCCAAAGTAAATGCGATTGCAACCGGGATCCCATGATGTCGGGCTGCCTGCGCGATGCCAATGGCCTCGTCCGAATAGGTCATCGTGATGGCCGAGACCATGTCGGCGCCAAACTCTTCGAACCATCCTACCTGCACATCATGGTAGGATTGCGCCTGATCCGCGGTCAGAATGCGGGTCGGAGCGTATCCGTCATCCTGCGGGCCAATGACACCGTTGATGACAAAAGGCGATTGGCCTTCGACCTCCATCGCATTGCGCAAATTGCTAAGGGTGCAGATCGTTTCCTGATGTACTGCGCGCAGGGTGTCGTGGCTGATCCCCAGATCAGCCGCCCATCGCGCGCTGGCCCGCCATGTTGGTGTGTCCATCACAAAGCCATGTTTTTCCCGGATCGCCATTTCGGCAAAGCGCTTCATATAGGCGTCGATTGCCGCCACTCCGGCATCTGTCTCAAGCGCCTTGAACGCCGCAAAAAGCGGCAGATCGATCCCGTCCTTGAAGACCAGCGACGTCTCAAGCCCACCATCGGTGATCATGGATTTGCCGGCCAGTTGCGGCAATGCGTTACGGTATTTCATGTTACGTCCTTCCCGTTTTCTGGTTGTCGTCAAAAAGCAGTGAGGATGTGGTACGGTGCCCAGGTCGAGCAGGCTTGAGATAAACCTGAGAAAACTCTGAGAAGTTCTGAGGCTTTTCGCGGTCAGGCTTCGCGGATACTGTGGCGCAATGAAAACGCGGATCTCAGACACCGAGATCGACTTCGATCAGATGACGGTCTTGCGTAACGGACAGACACAGCGGCTGACCCGGCAGTCGCTGGGCATTTTGCGTGCGTTGTTCGAGGCAGGTGGGGATGTTGTCAGCAAGGATGATCTGATCCTGCGGGCCTGGGGGGATAGGATTGTGACCGACGCCACCTTGTCTACCGCGATCAAAGAGGCCCGGCGCGTGGTCGGGGATAACGGGTCCAGGCAACAGGTTATCAAAACGGTGCATGGGGTCGGGTTCCGGCTGGCCGTTGCGATCGAGCCCACAGGCGAGAAGCCGGATACAGAGTTGGCCACGCCCTGTCTGGCCTTGTTGCCATTTCGGAACACCAGCCAGGACCCGGATGCTCAGTTCTTGTGTGAAGGCATCACCGACGAAACCATCTCTAGCCTGTCCCGGTTCAGCGAGATCAAGGTGCTGTCCCGCACTACCTCTGACGCGATCCAAGGCGACCGGTTGGACCACGATCAGATACGCCGACGCTATGGCGCGGACTTTGTGGTCGAAGGCAGCGTGCGTCGGACTGAGACCAGGCTGCGGGTCAGTGTTCAACTGGTGTCGACAACGACGGGCACTGTGGTTGTGACCGAACAGTTCGACAGTGAAGCAACCGTTGGTGATCTCTTTGACGTGCTGGACCGGATCGCCCAGATTTGTGCTGGTCGTCTTGCAGGGCCGCACAGCCCGGTTGCCAACGAAACTGTCAAGCGGATGCGCACCCAAGTGCCGCATGAAAGCTGGACGATATTTCGGCTGGTCTCGGACTTTCGCCGGTTCTATCACAGCTATGACATCGGTTTGCACGCCCGGTTGCGAGACGCGTTTCCGCAGGCCTTGGAGCGTCACCCGAACGCTGCGGATGGGTGGGCGGCGTATTCCGTTATCCTGCTGGAGGAGTTCCGCTATCACGTCAACGAACGCCCGGATGTTGATGCGCTTGCGCTGGCTACGGATGCGGCGGAAAAGGCGGCTCAGGCTGATCCGCGCAATGCGTTTGCCTTGGTCGCGCTGGCCATGTGCCGGTTGTTTGCTATGGATGTCGACGGGTTTGACCTTGCGGCGCAAAAAGCGCTGGAATTGAATTCCGGTCATTCGGATGTGTTGTCAGAGATCGGCCATTGCTATGCGTTTCTGGGTCGTGAAGAGGACGCCCTGCGCCTGCTGGACAAGGCCATGGATATCAGTCCCGAACATCCCGGTTGGTACCATTTCGCCCGCGTTTGGCGGTATGCTCGGTTAGGTATGTTCGAAGCCGCGCTGTTCGAGATGCAAAAGGTTCCGATGCCCGGTTTCTATTGGTACCATGCGCATTTGGTGTGGTTGTATGCGGCGCTTGGGGATCTGGACTCGGCCGCTGAACAGGTGGACCTACTGAAACAGGTGTTTCCAGAGTTTGAAGGCCGCGCGTTTCAGGAACTTGCAATTTGGGAAGCAAACAAAGACCTGGTCTCATCAGCCCTGGCCCATTGGCGTATGGCCGGGTTGGTCATCGCGGATGAGACCGGACGCCCGATTGCATAAGCCCGATCAAACCGGACAGCAGGATCGCCCCTGCCAACGCGGTATACCCGATCGAGAAGATTAGGGCAGAACCGGCGGCGCCACCTACAGCAAAGCCCAGCAGGTATCCGGCCATGGCTCCGGGTGCCTTGTCGCCTGCCGTGCCCAAGTAAAGCGGAAAATAGACAAACAGGGCAAATCCGTTCACCAAAATGGTCAGGCCAAACAAGGCCAGATTGGGCGCCAAATAGCTGCACCCGCCAGTGACAGCGGCTGCGACCATCGCCCGGGCTTGCGTCCTTGCCTGCCAGCTCGGGGGGATGCGCGCCGCCAAAAATGCGCCAATTGCGCCAGTCACCAAACTGCCCAGCAGCCAGAACGGCAACTGTCCGGCGTTGTCGAACCGCGCGCCGAACAGCTCAAGATAAGTCCAATAGGCTCCCATCATGACAAAAAACGGAATGTACTGAACCGGCAGGGCCGAGGTGATGTGGTTCCATTGAAACCGTGATGAGGGGGGCATCTGTGGCGTTCTGACGGCGAGCATTCCCAGGGACAGTGCCGTCAATAACCACAGCGAAGACAGGGTCAGCACCGGAAGGATCAGATAGACGATCAGCGATACGACCAGCCCGATCGACAGCGCAAGGCTGATCGCCGCTAACTTGTCGCTCTGGCCGTCCAGCCCACTGATGACGCGTCCGGTCAGCGCGCCGATGGCAATTCCCAACCCGCAACAGGCAAGGGCGGGCAGAAGCGGGGCTGAGGGTGGGCTCAGTGCCAGCAGAGCCAGGCAAATTGGGGCAGCGACTTTTGACAGGCTGATATATTCGGCATCTCTCAATCCCAGACAGGCCAGAGACGCGGACAATAGCACCAGGCTGGCAAAAGCCCCTGCAATACCGTCCGAAAGCCCGGCTCCTGATGCCAGATCTCCGATCCAGACGGGCATCGTGTTGATCATCACCGACCCAAACCCGACGGTCAGGATGATTGAGCGCTGATCCATGAGCCACCCCTGTTCCAACCGCGCCAGCCAATCCTGTGATGGATTAGGCAGTATGCTGCAACCACAGTCTTTTTGGGGTGTGACATCAAGAAGAAGTTTGCCGGGCGAATCGCGTTTGGGCGCTTGGGGCAGGGTGCGACGCACCAGACTCGTACCCCCTCAAAAAACTAACAAACCCCCCAAGGTGCGCCGCAAATCAAGTTTACTTAAATTGAAAGAAGGCCTCAATGTAACCTTTGTTTCGACGCTGTAACAAACTCTCGGGGTAGGGGGTCAGATCGCCAGGGCAACCGCACGGGTGACCTCGATACCGGTGTTCACCGCGCGATAGGTCGGATGCGGCACCCGTCGTGAGACATCAATATCGCGTTTTAGCCATTCAATTTCCTCAAGCTGGTGGAGTGACTTCGAAAGGGCCCGATCCGTAATTGGCACAAGTCCGGATCTGATCTCGGAAAACCGCCTCGGTGTTTGCGTCAGTGCCAGAACGGGAACCGTCCAGCTGCGCCGCAATAGGGCAAATTGAGTGTCTTTAGGCACTGCCTTTGTGATCCTGCTGGCGGTTTCGGCGGCAAGGGTGCCCGACGGGGTCAGTCGAAACTCGGGCCGCAACGGGTGGCCATGACCTGGGTTTTTTTCCAACAACCCCATTTTGATCAGATGGTCCAGGCTTGCGGAAAAGGACGTCCGACCTGCGCATGTTGCGGCCAGCAGGGGGGCTTGCCGTCCGGGGACCCCTTCATGAAGTGCCGCCAGAATGTTCAATGACCATGCCCGCGAGGTGAGCTTGACAAGTGACTTAATGTCCATAAAGTATAGTAACTTTATTTTCTGCAAAGGGAAAGTCAAATGTCGCTTGTTTCATTGGACGCCACGATCACTCTGGCGATTTCAGTCAGGGATCGGCACGTCAGTGCTGCGTGGTACAGCGCAATGCTCGGGTTCGAACTGATCCACCATATTGACGACGCGGGTTGGAGCGAAATGCAGACCAAAACCCCCGGCGTGACTCTGGGTTTGGGAGAGCAGTTGGAACCGTCGCCAGGCAATACCGTGCCGGTGTTTGGAATCGGCGATATCGCGGTTGCGCGGCAAGCCTTGGAAGGGGCAGGCGTCCGGTTCGACGGCGCAACTGAAACCATCGAGGGGATGGTCAGCACAGCCACGTTTTATGACCCGGATGGCAATGCGCTGATGCTGGCGCAGGACCTGACAGGGCAGGTCTGACTACAGCCACAATAAGCCTGCGGGTATTCTTGTTGCGACCCGATGCGGTATACCGCGCAGGCATGTCGATATCGGATCGCAACAGTTTGATTCAGCCGGAGAATGCGTTACTTGAACACGTCCACCAGGTCCGAGACGCTGACGCCTTCTTTAATCTCTTTGAGGCGTGCGAAGATAATGGCAACCGCAATACTGGCCAGACCATAAGAGATTGCGTTGATGATTGTCTCAAGCAAGACACCCAGGCCAAAAAAGTTACCAGAAGAGAAAATGGCCAGAATAAAGGCGGTCACAAAGCCAAACAGGAACAGGCACAAGAACACCAGTATGAATGCGCCGATGATTGGCCAACGATATCCTTTGGTCAGCTCTGCGCTACGACCCAATGCGCCAAATCCGGCCCCTTCGATGACGATAACAGGCACCAGCATTGAAAACACAGCGTACAGCCAGATCCCCGGAATGATCAGAAACAAAGATCCAATTACATACAGGATCGACGCAACAATCGACAGAACCACAATGGCGGGCAGGTTTTTGATCGCGGTCGACAGATATTTGACCAGCTGTGTGGGCCGACCCAGTTTGGTGTCATAGGACAGTTGAACCAGAGTCGCTGTGATGACCGACATCATGACGAGGCTGACCAGAAACACGATCCCGAATGCGAATGCGAACCCTCCGGTATCGAAATCAGCGCCAGGTTCAAGGTTTGCGGCACTGTCCAGCCCCACGGCGTTGTTCAGAATGACGTCGATGAGCGCGGGAATGAACCCAAGCAGAGCCACTGCCGGAAGCCTGCGAAAAAGGATTGAAAATGAATCCCCTAGCACGGCCCCTACGCCAAGGGGCACATGAGGTGCTGTATCTACTGCATCAGTCATATAGGAGTTCCTCTTTAATATCCGGGACTAACTGCAAGCGATAAAGCCCCGAGGGCGCACTCATCCGCAAGCAGAAATAAAAGAAAAACGCTCTCGTAAGTGTAAAATTACAACAAGCGATATCAGGGCGGATCATCCTGTGTGCCGTGGTGTTTGTCGACACGTTTGTCGCCAAACAGCTGACGCTGCTCAAGATAGCCGCGCTGTGCCTTGTAGAACGCCTCAAGGAAGGCCAGCTGGTCTTCGGCACGCACTGAATCTGCGTAGTCGATCTTGCGTCGGATCTGGTCGACTAGCGCGTCCAACGTGGTTTTGTGGCGTTGGTAGGCAGCCGGGCCCTTGTTCCGGTCACTCGAGCGGAGAAAACCTTCGAGGGTCTGCAACTCGAACGCGCCGTAATGTTCCAGATGGTGGGTGAGGAACCGGAATTTCTGATCGGAATGCAGCGGCTGCTTGATTGCCTTGGCCATGTCTTTCAGCAAAACCGGCTGCGGCAAGTGGACCACATAGGTGCCCGCGATGATATCGCCCAACCGTTTGCGCCGTTTGTTGAACAGCGGCACCGCCACAACGCACATCACCCAGAATAGCGACAGAAGAGAGGGCACCAGGCGGGTCGCATCCAGGGTCAAAAGCAGGGTGCCGGGCAAAAAGATCTCAGCCTCCTTCATCAGATTGCGAATGACCAGGGATTGGGTGGTCAACGCCCGCCCGTCGGCGGCCACAACCTTGATCTTCAACAACCGCTTGCCGATGGTCTGCCCGTTCCAGATCAACTCGGACATGGCGTAATAGGGTATGCGGATAAAGAAAAACAGCATCGAGGCAATCGCGATCAACGTCCCGGGGGTCGTCAGATCGATGGCCATGACAAACAAAAACAGGGCCAGAGCCGCGATACCGGTAATCATCAGATCGCTGAACTGCGCGGCCAGGCGGACGCCCACGCCGGCAATCCTGAAATGCAACGGAACCCCTTCGGGCGGCAGCAGCTGATCCATGGATTGGATGCTCATGCGTGCTTCCTTCCGCCCAGTAGAAACCAAAGCATCCACAAGGCGCCGACACTCCAACCGATCGCGATACGGGCGCTTTGATCCTGAACCAACTGCCTGCCGAACCCTTCCAGCAGGGCCGCAACCACCAGCATCAGCGCCGCAACCAACGCCAGCTTGACGGCGTCATGACCGGCCTCACGCAGCGCCAAAGACCGGGTCCTGTTGCCGGGAAACAGCACTGCCAGCCCCAATTTCAGCCCACCGGCGCAGGCGATGCATATTGCCGATAACTCGGTCACTCCGTGAATGGAAAGCCAACCAAACAGGTCCCAGCCCAGGTTCCGATCCACATGAAGGCCAAAAAACACGCCTACAATGATCCCGTTGTAAAAGGTCAGCATTATGGAGGGCGCGCATAGGAAAGCCCCAAGGCCAAAAGCAAATATGGCGACGCGCGTGTTATGAGAAAACAGGTAGGTCGCAAACCCGCCCAGCCCTTCGGGGCCCTCGTCACCGTAAATCTGTGCGCGCAGGAATTCGGTGCTGGCGTCGGGACCGCGACCGCCCGAAAGGTCGGGTGGCATGAAAACGTAAAACCATTCGGGATTTTCCAGATAGAAGAAATATCCTGCGACCGCCCCGGCCGCCATGCACAGCATCCCAAACAGAACGATGCGCCACGAGGATCGCATCGCCTGTGGGCCGCCGCTGGTCAGGAACCGGTGCAGGATACCGCCCAGACGTTGTTGCGGCGCGTAGGTGCTCAGATAGGCGCGGCTTGTCAGCGCCTCGAGATATTCCAGCAGCCCGCGATCCAATGAGATTTCGCGAGCGATAGATAGGGACGTGGTGGCCTGGCGGTACAGGTCGGCCAGATCCCGCGCCTCCTGAAAGCTCATGCGGTGCATGCCTTGCGTTTCGGCCTTGGTGACCAGAGCTGCCAGTTTTTGCCAATCGGCCACGCGCTCTTGTCGAAAACGGGCGGATCGGATCATTTCGCTGTCTGACATCAGATCATCTCCCGCGCCTTGATTTCAAGGTAGGTCGAAATCAGCCGAGCCGAGATATGACCCGGTTCAGCATCAATGATCGTGACCCCCAGCTGGTGCAGGCGTTCAAGAACAAGGCGTCTTTCCTGTAGCAGTTGGCCGGTAGAAACGGTTTCAGCCACACCGTCCATATCCGCAGGGGTGACCCTGACCTGCGCCTCGAGGATCGGGTCCCGCAAGGCGACAAAGACAATCAGGTGCCGCTTGGCCAGAACGCCGATGTTTTCGACCATCAGCTCGGCCGAGGTTGTGTCGATGAAATCGGAAAACACGATGATCAGGCTGCGTTTGGGTGTGCGCCGGTTCAATTCGGTCATCGCCAGCGTGTGGTTGGTTTCCCGGCTTTCATAGCGCAGCTCTGCCGTGCGGCTGCGCAGGCGGGTAAAGGCCGCACGCCCCGGTTCTGGCGGCAAAAACAGCCGCGGTTCGGCATCATAGGCGTACATCCCGACCAGATCGCCGCCAATTGCAGCGGCCCAGGCCGTGGCCAGCGCTGCGGTGATGGCGTGGTCGATCTTGGGCAGGCCCGCGATTTCCTCGCGCATCTGATAGCCATTGTCGAGCGCGATGATCACATGGTGGTTGCGTTCGGCCCGCACCTCTTTGGCCACCAGCGAGCGATGGCGCGCAGACCGTTTCCAGTCGATCGAGCTGGCATCCATTCCCTGCACAAAATCGCGCAGCTGATGGAATTCGGTACCCTCACCAATGGCGCGGTTTTCCTTGACGCCAAACAGGCGGGATTGAACCGTTGTCGAAATCTCTCCCGATTGCACCCGGCGGATATTCGGCACTACGGCGACCTCAAGAGCAAAGGCGGTTTTGGGGACAAATTCAAACAAAGACAAACGCGAGGGCCAGTATAGCCACAGATTGGAAAACACCCAGTTTCCGCGCCGGACGGCACGGCCCTGAATTTTGGCCGATCCGGAATTCAGATCAAATCCGCTGGGTCCGGTCAGCCCGTCGGGCCAGCTAAGCTGACCCCGCATGCTTGCGGCCCGGGGGCTGACGTCAAGGACGATGTCGAAGCTCTCGCCGACAAAGACCTCTCCCACAGGGTCAACTGAGATGGTCCGGCGACGCGGCCAGGACAACAACAGATCCGCTGCCGCAATCCCGCCCAGCAACAGCCAGGGGATCCCGGCCACGGTTCGGGCAGCATCACCCAGCACAACCGCGGCCAGCGACAGGCCAAGCGCGATACAGGCCGCGATCAGCAGTTTTGAGGATGGACGGATCAGCGGGGCGCCTCGATCTGGTTAAGGATGTTTTCTAGCACCTGCCGGGCGCTGCGGCCTTCGATTTCAGCAGAGGGGCTCAGGACGATCCGGTGTTGCAAGGCGTGAATGATCAGGTTCTTGACGTCGTCGGGGATTGCAAAGTCGCGCCCGTTCAGCGCCGCTGCTGCGCGGGCGGCCCCAGCAATTGCATCCGCCGCCCGTGTCGATGCGCCAAAAGCAATGTCTGCACTTTCGCGGGTCGCGCGCACCACCCTGAGGATATAAGCCAGAATGTCATCATCCAACACGATGCCGTTGATCAACTGACGCGCAGCGTGGGTGGTTGCCCCATCCAGAACCTGCGCAACGGCCTGGGTGGTGGTCAGAAAGTCCAGCGGTTCAGCCGCATGTTGGCGCAGGATCGCAAGCTCGATATTTTCGGGCGGAAAGGTCAAGTGAACCTTGAACAGAAAACGGTCCAGCTGGGCCTCGGGCAGGGGATAGGTGCCCTGTTGCTCAATCGGGTTCTGGGTTGCCACCACCATAAACTCTGATCCCAGATCATGGTCAGTGCCATCGATTGTTACCATCCGCTCGTTCATGGCCTGCAGCAGGGCGGCCTGTGTTTTCGGCGGTGCGCGGTTGATCTCATCCGCCAGCAGGATCTGGCTGAAAACCGGGCCTTTGGTCAGAACAAATTCGCTGGTCTGAAAGTTGTAGATCGATGTCCCCAGCACGTCTCCGGGCATTAGATCGGGAGTGAACTGGATGCGCCCGAAATCCAAATTAAGTGCCCCAGCGAAACTGCGTGCCAGCAGCGTTTTGGCGGTACCCGGAGGCCCCTCGAGCAGCACATGGCCCCGGGCGAACAGGGCCGTCAGCAACAGATCAATCACCTCTTCCTGTCCCTGAACCACTTTGCCGATCTCTGCGCGCAGAGCCTCGGCATGGGCAAAAAGTTCTTCAAGCGTCATCGGCTAATCGCTCCAGTATCGATTCAAATTGGTCCACATATGTGATGGCTTCGCTGGCTGTCAGATGGGCTGGCAGGCCCCTGATTGCGTGCAGCAGGTCTTGCAGATTGTCAGCCACCGCTGGCCGGCGGCTGCGGACATAGCGCAGGAAAGCGGCCTCGGTGCTGTTGGCGACAACATGGGCCGAGCCAAAAACTTCGGCCGCTTCGGCACGAATTCGGGTGTCAACGAAATCGGACAACAACGCCCCGTCCTGCCCAGTTAGACGCATAAGACGCGCCCGCGCGGCATTGGCAGTGCGCGTTCCCGACCCCAGCGAAAGGTGCTGATCAAGGACCGGACCGTTGCGAATGCCGCCGCGCCAGATCGCAAGCCCCAACAGTAGCGCCGCACCTATCCACAACACTCGAAACGGGTAGTCGAACAGCTGCGCAATGTCGTCCCATGTCCGCTCGCGCTTGGTGAATTGTTCTGGTTCGGTCAACCAGTTCTGGTCGCTGTAATCGATGATGATCCGATTGCCATCTGCAATGCCCGGCAAGAGTTGGTTGGCAATCCGCGCATTTTCCCCAAGCCGCAGCCCGTGATTGTTCAAAACGTCCGGGTCCGACAGGATATAGACCTGGTCCTGTTCGCCGCCTTCAGGCAAAGGGCACAGGCCAAGCACCATCGCGCCTGGTCTGCCAATGATAGGCTCACACCCGGTGCCTTCAAAAACCTGACCGGCATAGGCTCGTGCTGACATTACGGCATCATCACCCTGATACCGGAAATCCGAGAACGGGTTGGGCATGTAAGACAACCGGCCAACGTCAGTTCCGGTGATTTGGCGCAATACGTTTTGGACATCGCTGCGCGGAGCCAGCAGAAAGGGATGGCCAAAGCCTGTCAGGCGCATACCGGTGCGCCATTTGGGCAGGATGATCAGGCTGGGTACGGACTGAGCTTTTTCCAGGATGACCTGGATGGTCTGATCGAACTCGTCCGCCTGAATCAGCAATTCCTCTTTGGTTTGCGCGGCTACACGATCGGTGCCGGGCTTTGTGTCGAACACCGGCTGGATCAGCAACCCGATCGAGCTCCGGTCCAGTGGCCATCCGCCGGTAAAGCTCTGGGCCTCATGGTCTTTGCTATTCAGCCAGATCTCGAGCCCTTCAAACCCGTTGACCGACTCGCGCAGCACATATTGCCGTTGTGCAGTCAGGTAGAAGAACACGCCCAGCGACAAGACAATGACAAGGCCAACAACAACAAAGTCCAGCCGGATCTGCGGCATGGGGTGGGATTGGGTGACGTCGCTCATGGTCCGACCTCCCGCAGGATCGGACGAATGCGGGCCACATGCGAGGCAAAGTCGCCTTCGCTGATTGAACGCCCGCCGAAATGAACACGCTCACTGTCCAGAACCAGGGCCCGAAGGTCCTGTATGTAGGACAAGGTCTGAGGCAGTTTTCGCAGTGCTTCACGATGGGTCCAGCTGCGTTTGAACAACACCCCGTTGGCGTTCAGACATCTGGTCAGCACCAGCTGCGCCAGTCCGATCAGTGCCATCTGCCGGTCCGGCAGGTTCAGGAGGGTGTTCAGGTCCGCATTGTCCTCGGCCTCGGTCCCGTCCTCGGATGATCCGCGCTGGGAATTGCGCGCGGTATTCTCGATACGTTTGCCGAACGACACGGAAGTGCCGCGTGCTGTGAAATAGGTGAACGTGACCAGAAAGATGATCACAATCAACGATATGACGCCGATGATCCATTGGGCGTCACCGGAAAACCCCCACGAACGGTCCTGATCCGAGCGCTCGGGGGTAGGCGTGAATTCCGTATCCAGCGGCGGGGCAGGGCGCGTCGGATCGAAATAGACCGCATCAGTGTCGATGCGCCCATAACGGACCGCGTCCATGTAAGCCTGCCCAGAAGCGCCAAGTTCGGGTGTGTCGATAACCCCCTCCTGCGCGATTGCGCCCGAGGCAACACACGCGGAAAAAGAGATAATCAATACAACAACACAACGCATCGGGGTATCGATAGATCAGCGATTGGAGTGATGCAATATGTCAAATCGGTGTGTTTGGGTCTGTTGCCAATGTGACAATATCTGCACAGTGGATTGCCGGCGCTCAATAGACGCCCCAGGGGTTTTCTCAGCCCTTTTGTTCGACGCTGAGAAACACGAATGTGCGCTGTCGCTGGTTTTTATCTTTGGTCGTTACCCGGTAAATGCCTTGGTTGGCGTTCAACGCGCGCACGTCATAGCTGTCGGGGTGGTTGACCGGGTTAGTGTCAGGCGATGCATGTCCGACCCGGCAGCGTTTGACCTCGGTCCAGACGTCATTTGAAAACGCTGCCGCCTCGTGGCTTCTGAAGGGGAACGCCCAATAACAGGAAACACCCTTGGTGCCATTCAAACCCGCATAGGTCGCGCAAGTTGATCCATTAGGCTCGGCACCAGTTGTTGCAAACCTTTCAAGGACGGTGATCCTGTCACAGGAATCCGCCCAGCCAATTGTTGGATACACGGCCAGTAGTATGAGAATGCCCAGCCGAACAGGCAACGGCTGCCCTGCGACCCGGTGATCACTCGGCGGCTTTGGGAACATTTGCGTCGCCATATGTTCCTTTCACCCGCTCTTTTGTCGGATCGAAATGCGGGAAGGGCACAATTCTGGCTTTCAGACGCTTTTGCTGCCCATCCAGCTGGCCGATCTCGATTTCGCTGCCAAGGGTGGCGTGGGTGGTGGCAACGCGACCCAAGGCAATGACCGTACCCAGAATGGGCGATTTCATTGCGCTGGTGATCTCCCCAACCTGAGCCTTTCCAACACGCACACAATCACCCGGAGAGGGGATCGTGCCGCCCTCGATTTCGAACCCGACTAATTTGCGGTGAGGGTGGGCCTTGCGTTCCTCGATCGCCGCACGACCAATGAAATCATCTGTTTTCGACTTCAACGGTACAGTAAAGCCAATACCGGCCTCAAATGGATCGGTTTGGTCGTCAAACTCGGACCCCGCAAAAATCAGCCCGCCTTCGATCCGCAACATATCCAGCGCCGCCAGACCAAGCGGTGTAATGCCGTAATCCTGACCAACCTGCCAGACGCGGTCGAAAATCTCGTTGGCGTCTTTAGGGTGGCAGAATATCTCATACCCCAGCTCGCCGGAGTAGCCGGTACGTGAGATCACGACCGACGTGCCTTGAACGTCGTCAACCCGGGCCACGGCAAGTCGGAACCAAGGCAGCTCCTCGATTGTAGGTTGTTGGGGCGGAGTCCAGAAGATCTTGGACAGGATTTCGCGACTGTGGCGTCCCTGAACTGCGATGTTGTGCAGTTGATCGGTCGAGTTGCGCACCCAGACGTTCATATTCCGCTTGAGCGCCTGTTCCTGCAGCCACAGACCACTCGTGTCATTGCCGCCTATCCAGCGGAAATTGGTCTCGGCCAGTCGGTAGACGGTGCCGTCGTCGATCATGCCTCCGTGTTCATAACACATAGCGGTATAGACGACCTGTCCCACGCTCAATTTTTTCATGTTGCGGGTCACGCAGAGCTGCATCAGCTCTTCGGCGTCGGGGCCAACGACCTCGTATTTGCGCAACGGGCTGAGGTCCATGACGGCGACCTTGTCCCGGCAAGCCCAGTATTCGGCAATCGCGCCGTGATTGGTCATCGTGTTGGGCAGCCAATAGCCATTGTACTCGATGAAGTCACGGGTATGCCGCGCAAAGCAGTCGTGAAACGCTGTTTTCTTGGTGTTTTCCACATCCGCCTCCGCAGATTTTCTATAGCCATATGACCGCTTGAAATCCTCGGTCGCCTTGTAGGTTCGAACCTGTATATCGGTCGGGTTCCAGCCATTGGCCGGGTCGATGTCGCAAGGACAGCCGGTGCTGACGCAGACCAGATCGGTCAGCGCGCGCAGCAAAACAAAATCACCAGGGCGCGACCAGGGATCATCCATCCCAATCGCGTTGGTGTCGTCTAGCATGGTGTTGAAAAAGAAGTTGATCGCAGGCCAACCGGCGCGGGGTTTGATGCCGTATCGGTCAAGGTCCCGATTGATATTGTCGGAACAGTTCAGGTGCCCGGGATATCCCAGATCCTCGTAATAGCGCGCGGTGCAGGCCAGTCCGAACGTATCGTGCCGCCCGCAGGTGTCCTGCACGATCTCGACCAGCGGTTCTTGATCCACCGACCAGTATTTCGAGAATATGCCGGGTTGCGGATACAGGCTACCCATCAGGCTGCGGGTTGTGGTGGGGTCAATCTCGCGCTCGATCCCCTGATCCAGGGCGCGGCGGCTAAAAGCCTGAAAGTCCGAGCATTCGCGCCCGCGGATGTCCACAATTTGGATAAACTCGCCAGCCTTCACCTCATAGGACCGGGCGTTTCCCGGTTGAATATTGATGTCCTTCAGCGGGTCCGCCAAAGGCTCAGGAGCGCCGACATCGGGCTTTTCTAGCCCCGGGGCGGCGCGTTGGATATAAAGGATAATGTCCGAGGGAGGGTTACTTTTTTCGGGGCGCATCGCCTCGGCCGGGGCAGCGACGATTAGCAGGCCATCGTTTTCGGCAACAAAGCTGACCATATCGCCGGGACGCGAACCGTTGGTGAAGGCCCGGATGGCATCTCCCTGACCTATATCGAACCCGGCGGTTTCCAGCGCGCGCAGAACCTTGCGACCCGAGGGAGACCCATTTGCCAGCGTTGCAATCAACCCCTCGGGGCGACCATGGCCCTGCGCGCCCAGCATCGCCGCGTCCGAGCTGCGGTCTGGGGCAAAAA
This sequence comes from Ruegeria meonggei, assembly GCF_042768335.1. Classification (NCBI taxonomy): domain Bacteria; kingdom Pseudomonadati; phylum Pseudomonadota; class Alphaproteobacteria; order Rhodobacterales; family Roseobacteraceae; genus Ruegeria; species Ruegeria meonggei. The sequence continues at coordinate 583,959 of NZ_JAXHBT010000002.1, forward strand.
ACACCATCTCGGCCGGCTGCATGCCGTCGCGATCCAGCAATGTAATGGTGTCGCCCTTGGACACAGGCACCGCACGAGAACCGGCCCCAGGCACCGGGTGACGTTCGGTCCCATGCGGCAGGATTGGCAGGCCGGGGGTCAACACGCCGCTGCGCTCGAACGGGACCTCGAATACAGGCTTTACGTTCATCTCCGAAACTCCAGTTAGTCCAGGCCCAAAGCGCGTTTGCGCTTTTGGGTCCAGCTGCTGATGGCCATGTCAAAGGTCAGCGCCATCAGCGACACGTTCATACCCAGCACAAAGTTTTTGCCCAGTTCAGTGCCAGCGAGCGTGCGTTGCAACTCCTGGCCCAGATCCTGGGTGCCGATGAAGGCCGCGATGATGACCATGAAGAACGCGAACATGATCGCTTGGTTGAACCCTACGGCCATGGTCGGCAGCGCCAGTGGGAATTGCACCGACATCAGCTTTTGCCTTCGGGTCGAGCCTGACATATCCGCTGCTTCGGTCATTTCTGGCGGCACAGTGCTGAGGCCGATGATCGTATAGCGGATCAGGGGCACGGCGGCGAAAATCAGGATCGAGAACACAACCGCCACGTCATTGACCCCAAACAGCATGATCGCGGGGATCAGATAGATAAAGCTGGGAAAGGTCTGGGCCGTGTCGCAGGCCAACAGGATGCTTTTCGACCAATGCTCGGACCGGGCGGCAATGACGCCCAGCGGGATCCCGATCAAGGTGGCCAGTGCCACCGCTGAGATTACGGTGTAAAGCGTGATGACCGACCGATCCCACCAACCCGAGAAAGCGACGATGGTAAAGAACACTGCTGCGTAAATACCGGGCTTGCGGCCGCCCACCCAATAGGCAAACGCAACAACCAGCAGGATGAAGGCCGGTGTCGGAATGGCCAGCAGTGTGTTGCGGAACGGGATCAGCACCTTGACGTTCAAAAACCAGCGCAGCCATTCGGTTGTGCCTTTGATCGCGTCCAGAGCAAGGACGGATTTGATAACGACATCGATTTCCTTGCCCTGACTCAGATGTTGTTTGCGGCCAATCTCGGCCAGGATCGGGAGCAACTGGGCCAGCAGGGTAAAACCAACGAACAGAGCTAAGGCGATCAACGGCATCTGGTGGCGCTTCCACCAAGGCGTGCCGCGGTCGAAATGCACCGGTTGTTTGACCACCCAGGCCTTGGACATCCGGTCAAGCGTGACGGCCAGCAAGACAATTGTGACACCGATCTCAAAAGACCGGCCCAGTTTGAAACTGCCCATCATGGCCAGCAACTTGGCGCCAAGACCGGGCATGCCGATGAAGGCGGTCAGAACCACCATGGCCAGACACAGCATGATGACCTGATTGACGCCGACAAGAATTTCGGTCCGCGCCGCCGGAAGGTAGACATGGCGCAGCATCTGCCAGCGGGTGCAACCAGACATTTGCCCGGCCTCGATGACCTCGGGGCTGACCTTTTTTAAACCCAGCGTTGTCATCAGGATCATTGGTGGGATTGCAAAGGTGATCGTGGCAACCGCCCCGGCCGTGGGGCCAACCTTGAAAAAGATCACAGCGGGCAAAAGATAGGTGAAAAACGGCAGTGTCTGCAACACCGACAGAACGGGTTTCAGCATCCGTTCGAACCAGCCGTATTTCCATGCGGCGACACCCAGCGTCAAGCCCAGCAAAAAGGCAAGCGGGGCGGCAACCACGATGACAGACATGGTCTGCATGGCAATCTTCCACTGCCCGATCAGGGCGGTCCAGATAAAGGTGCCAGCCCCCAATGCGGCCAACCTCCACCCCCCTACGGTATAGCCGACAACAGCGGCCACAGCGGCTATGGCAGACCAGGGGATGGGTCCCAGAAAGGGCCAGCGCCGCTTGCCTTCCAACAAGTTGGCCGAGGTATCCAGAAGAAATTCAAGCGGGCCTTCGGCGATAAAGCGGGTCACATAGATCAGGCCCAGATCGTTCTGAACAAAGTCGAAGATTACGTCCAGCACCTGGGCGGTTGGCGGGATTGCCCATTCAGGGATGCGATTCAGCCATTCAGGCAGAACGCCGAACGCCTTGGCTAGGATCAATGCTGCGGCAGCGGCTAACAAGGTAGTCAACACGCGGAGCTGGCCAGACGGTTTGGCCGATGCGTCCGGCACTTCGGTGGACAGTGTCGCCATCAGTCGGTTCCAAGCAGCATGTTCAGCGCGGCGTCACGGTCCAGAACACCTGTAACAACGCCTTTGTCATTTGCTACCGGCAACAGGATGCGCGTGTCGCTGACCAACACACGCGCCAGTTCGTGAATAGTCGACCCGCCGTCAATTGGCGCACCCTCCAAAGCGTGGCCATTAACCGGTGTTGCCAATCCGCGAGCGTGGACGACGCGGGCCTTATCGATCTCTTCGGTGAATTTGGCGACATATTCAGTTGCCGGGTTCATCACGATCTGGTCCGGCGTGTCACATTGCTCGACCATACCATTGCGCATGATGGCAATCCGGTCGGCCAGGCGCAGCGCCTCGTCGAAATCATGGGTAATAAAGACAATGGTTTTGCCCAGCATCTCTTGGAGCCGTAGAAACTCGTCTTGCATTTCTCGACGGATCAGAGGATCCAGCGCCGAAAACGGCTCGTCTAGGAACCAGATATCCGGCTCAATCGCCAGAGAACGGGCAATGCCGACGCGCTGTTGTTGTCCTCCGCTTAACTCACGCGGAAAATATTCTTCGCGCCCTTCAAGGCCGACCAGCTTGATAACGTCCAACGCCCGTTCGCGCCGGTCATGGCGATCCTGACCGCGCATTTCCAAAGGAAACGCCACATTGTCCAGAACAGTCCGGTGGGGCAGCAGTCCAAAGGACTGAAACACCATGCCCATCTTGTTGCGGCGTAATTCGATCAGGTCACGCTCGCTCAGGCTCTTGATATCCTGACCGTCCACTTCGATGGTTCCGCCGGTGATTTCATGCAAACGCGAGAAGCAACGCACAAGGGTGGATTTGCCGGATCCGGACAACCCCATGATCACCAGCATCTCCCCACGATCCACCTGAATTGAGACGTCCTTGACGCCAGCGATATAGCCGTCAGCGCGAATGTCATCAAAGCTGTGGCCCGCAGGCATGGACTTCAGATAGCGTTCCGGCGATGGGCCAAACAGTTTCCATACGTTTTTGGCTGATATCACAGGCGTTCCGGCGGGCATGGCTGTTCTTTCTTGCTTGGCACGGCCTAGCGTCGTCGGGTGGGACAAGGCCGTGCCAGTTTCAGTATGTGTGGATCAGACTATGTGCTGCAGGCGCTCATCCAGGGGTCCACAACGGCGCGATTGGCATCCAGCCATTCTTCGGCCGCCTCTTCCGGCTCCAACTCATCCGTGTCGACCAGTTTGGCCATTTCCGCGATCTGCGGGTTGGTGAACGAGATATTGGTCAGCACGCAATAGGCGGTCGGCCATTTATCTTTCATACCATCCCACGCCGCCTTTTTCAGGTAGCCTGATGCGGGATTGCCGCAATCATACAAGGCATCCGGGTTCGGGCCTTTGGCGGGGTCCTTGTCACAGCCGTCTTCCCAGACCGGAAACTCGACAAACTCACCGGGCCAGACGGCCTCGGCAAAGTTCGGGGTCCAGTTGAACACAAGAACAGGCTTTTTGTCCGCCTCGGCTGCGCCAATCTCAGCCCACAGAGCTGCGGCAGAGCCGGCGTTGATTACAGTGAAGTTCAGGTCCAGCGCCTCGGCGCGTTCTTTACCGTGCTTCAACCAGTCGACCGGTCCGTCCAGATACCGGCCCTTGTCGCCAGTTTCAGCGGTGGCGAACAGGTGGGCGCAATCGTTCAACGCTTCCCAGTCCGGCAGGCCGGGGCAGGCGTCCTTTGTCCACATCGGGTACCACCAATCCTCTCGCGTGACCGCGTCATGATCACCGGCATCGTGGAGGCCGCCTTTTTCCAGCGCTGCACGGTAGGATGCGCCAAATGCGCCTTCCCAGACTTCCATCTCCAGCGCGACGTCACCCAAACGCACCAATTCATAGACCGCTTGGCTGTCGGTAGTGACAAACTCGACGTTATTGCCCATTTCTTCGAAGATCAGGCCGACGACGGACGACATTACGATCTGGCTTGACCAATTGTGTATCGGGATAACGATCGGATCACTGCTGTCTTCGGCGATTGCGAACGTTCCCGCCACTGCTGCCAAGGTTGCAGTAGAAAGTAAGTGTGAAAGTTTCATGTTTGCTCCCTGAGTGACAATTCTTTTTGCTAACGGGCTCTTCTGGCCCTGAATTTTTCCAGTTTGCCTTTAACTGCTTTGGTTGCAGAATAGAGATTTGAGGGTCCTTGCCCATAAAATCTTGAGGCAAACCCTGGTTTTTGCTATATTAACAGTCAGTTGTCTTGTCGGATGCTATCCGATGTGGGCATAATTTTTTGATTGTGACCACATCCAACGCGGGATTTCGGCCTCAAATGTCCAAGAAAACGCCAGTAACCGGGAAAGTGCTGCCGCCGCTCGATTACCTGTTGGCCTTTGAGGCCGCTGCAAAGGTGCAAAGCTTTGCACGCGCCAGCAAGGTTCTAAATATCTCTGAAACAGCCATAAGCCGCAAAGTACGACTGCTGGAGCAGCACTATGATGTCCCCTTGTTCGTGCGCGGGAACAGGTCGGTAACGTTGACCCAGCAAGGAGCCATTTTGCTGGCCACTGTAGAGCAGTCGCTGGACATGATGCGGGATGTCAGTCGGGACATGTTGGCCAAGCACCGCGCCAATACGGTGACGGTTGCGGCGACCAATTCCGTGGCGTCTCTGTGGCTGATGCCGCAATTGCGCAAGTTCAACAAATCAAACGGACGTATTCGCATTTCGCTTGTCTCTTCGGACAGCGACGCGGAATGCCTGTCAGAGGCGATGAATCTGACGATATTGCGCGGAGATGGCAACTGGCCGGGTTATGAGGCGCAATTGCTGTTTGGCGAGACGGTGTTTCCAGTGTGCAGCCCTGAATACCTGAAACGCAATCCGTTGGCGTCTGATTCGGCGGCTCTGCCCCAAATGGACCTGATCGAAGTGACCAGCAGCCATGCCGAATGGATGACGTGGCGCACGTGGTTGGGCAGCAATGGTGTGGCTACATCGGTGATGGAACGGGCGGTTGCCTTCAACACCTACCCGCTATCTGTTCAAGCAGCTGTCGATGGGTTGGGGATTGCGCTGGGATGGGCCCATCTTGTTGATCCGCTGTTGGACAGCGGTGCGCTGGTTCGGCCGGCGGGGGATGCTTCGGTGCGGACAAAGTCGGGCTATTATCTTTTGAAACGGCCTACGCATAAGGCATTCCCGGAACAACTGATTGTCGAAGATTGGCTGCTTGGGCTTAGCGCGGGTCGAAAGCGGTACACGTGAATGGACAAGGGGTGCTAAGGGTGTTTGATTTCGGAAATGCGAAGTTCGCGTATTGACCGTTGGGAATAAATATTTACCTTAAAGAAAAAATAGATGCGAATCTGTGGCGATGATCACGCACTCGGTCAGAGCAAGATCAGCCTATTTCTTCATTCAGGGAGCCAGACAT
>NZ_JAXHBT010000003.1:0-109802 GCF_042768335.1 Ruegeria meonggei
CAAAAGACACATCCGGCGAGGAAGCAGCCCAGGTAAAGACGAGGCTCTGGCTCAAAGAGTTAGGGCTTACGCTGCTGAAGAGTGTTTTCAGCGTTGTCGTTACGCCGCCCACGATGGGTGTCGAAGCCAGAATGGTGGCGGGGTTATTCGTATCGACCCATTTTACGGTCAGACCCATCGGGAAAGCTGCATTCAGCAGGCGAATGCCTATTGTCGCCTGTGCCGATGCGCCCAGCGGATCGACGGGCGAGGTGAAGTTGACCGTGTAGGATCCTCCGCCACCAACCCCCGAATTAACGGCGCCATAAAAGAGATTATCGGACGTGATGTCATAGGTGCCGCCAGCGGAAACATGTGTCAACGCGCTGGCCGAACCGGTCATAAAAACCGCAGTAACAAGCCCCGCGAACATCACTTTCAAAGTTCTGAACATTAAAGAATCCACCCTAAACATTTTCACACATGTAACGCACGCACACCCCGGGCGTGTCACCTACTTGAATCTTTAATACCTTCTTTCCAATTGATTTCTACAGTTTATTTTTGAGATTGGGGCATTTTTGTGGCCACGCAGCGCGAGCAGCAACACAATACATGTCATGTTCGATAGTTTGTTTCTTAAGTGTGGACACAACAGGCCAGAACGGCGGTCAGAATCAGATTCTGGCGGGTCGCGGCATCGACAGGGCACCCTGAGATTTGAGTACTTGCCGCCCCGGGCAGGTTAAAGAGCTGGCACCGGATGGTCCCTGGCGCGACAAACATATCGTTGCATCCAATAAGCGGGAAACAATCAGGCACAACAGGCCCCACTATTCGTATTCGAAATTTTTCAAACGGCCAGCAGGCCGCGTTTTGCCCAAAATGTGGAGGGAAACCCGAAGCCCACTGTATTTCTTCTTAGACGAACCGGAAGTTTCGTGTAGCGTTAAGCTGTTGTTGTACTAAGTACAGGCACTTATTTTCGATCGGAATTTACATTTTGACCGTATATTTGAAGTGCCTGCCTATGAGCAGGGGGATGATGCGAATGGGTGTTGTGTCAGAAATGGTGAAAGTTGCCGAGACCGCCGATGAACGCATCTGATTTTGATCCCAATGACATGAATCTCAACGCCAAGCGTATCTTGGTTACAGGGGGCGCCGGCTTTCTGGGTTCGCATCTCTGCGCGGCTCTGCTCGAGCAAGGGCACGAAGTTCTGTGCATCGACAATTTCTTTACCGGGCGGCGCGGCAATCTGCGTCACTTTCTGAACAATCCGCGGTTCGAGGTCATGCGCCATGACGTGACCTTCCCGCTCTATGTCGAGGTGGACGAGATTTACAATCTGGCCTGCCCGGCCTCGCCCTTTCATTACCAACACGATCCGGTACAGACGACCAAGACGGCGGTGCATGGCGCGATCAACATGCTGGGTTTGGCCAAACGGGTCGGCGCGCGGATTTTGCAGGCCTCGACCTCCGAAATATATGGCGACCCGCAAATCCATCCGCAGACCGAGGATTATGTCGGCCACGTCAATCCGATCGGGCCGCGCTCGTGCTATGACGAGGGCAAGCGCTGTGCCGAGACGTTGTTTTTTGACTACTATCGTCAGCATAGCCTGCCAATCAAAGTGGCGCGAATTTTCAACACGTATGGTCCGCACATGCATCCCGATGACGGGCGTGTGGTGTCCAACTTCATCATGCAGGCCCTGAACGGAGAACCCATCACCATCTATGGCGATGGCAGTCAGACCCGGTCCTTCTGTTTCGTGTCCGATCTGATCGGTGGGCTGATCAGACTGATGGAGTCGCCCGAGGACGTGACTGGCCCAATCAATCTAGGCAACCCGGTTGAACTGAGTATCCGTGAACTGGCTGAATCCGTCATCCGCCTGACGGGCTCGAAATCCGAACTGGTGCAGCGCCCGCTGCCGCAGGACGATCCAATCCAGCGTCAGCCGGACATCACCCGGGCCCGGGAACAGCTGGACTGGGCACCCAGCGTGCCACTGGAAGAAGGGTTGGAAGCAACAATCGCCTATTTCCGGCGCATAGCTGTGGCGGCGGAGAACGCTGTAGAGCGGATATGAACGTATCGGTTCCCTCTGATAAATCGTCTTGGAGGGTTGGAGTATTCCTGCTGCTTGCCGTGGCCGTTCTTGCCTGTTTATCAGTGCTGCTGATCAATGGCGGACCTCTCTACTACTATGACACCGGCAGTTATATCCGACAGGGCAACGTGGCGCTGAACACCTTTCTGCCGACGGTCAACGAAGTCGGCGGCGGGGGAGGTTACACCGCTGATCAGGACGGTACGGCAACCGGCTCCCGGTCGCTGATCTATGGCCTGGTCATGGCCATCTTCTTTCGCGCCAATGCCCTTACGGCCATTCCGTTCTTCCATTTGGCAGGGGTTGTGCTGACAGTATGGCTGCTGGCGCGGGCCGCCAATCGGGCGCTGGAGGGGACCTGCAACACGACCCTAATGATCACAGTGCCACTGTTGGGGGCGGCCGTCACCTCATTGCCCTTTTACATCGCCTATATGATGCCCGACATATTCGCGCCAATTCTGCTGATCGCGATTGCAGCGCTGACAGCGTTCGGCCGGTCGATGCGGGTTTGGGAACTGCTGCTGATGTCCGGCCTTGCCGCGTTTTCCGTCATTTCGCACCCGTCCCATCTAGCCATCGATGGGCTTATGGTGCCTTTTGTCATTCTGGCCGCCCTGAGTGTGAGGGCACCGGGGCGCTGGCGGGCCGTGACACTGGTTGTGTTGGTCCTTGCGATTGCCGTCGCCGAACGCAAGGCATTTCAGATCACCGTGGAAACCAGAACCGATAAAGAGGTCGTCTACACCCCTCATATCACCGCGCGGCTGATTGTTGACGGGCCGGGCATGGACTATCTGAACGACGTCTGCCCGGATGAAAATGTACCGACCTGCGCCCTGCACGAGGCGCTTTCCTGGTCTGATGATCCTTACAGGATGACGGCATCGCATATCATTTTTGAACGCTCTCCCAGGCTTGGTTCATTCCGGCTCATGTCAGCGGAAGACCAGAAGCACGTTGCGCTTTCTCAACGCGAATTCGCCAAGGCGGTATTTCTCTCTCGCCCTGTCGCTACGTCTCTCGCACTGGCTGAGAATGGCTATCGTCAAATTTTGCGCGACAGCGTCAGAATGACAATCCCGTCGGAACAGGCGCTGGATAATGCCCGTCATCTTGCCAGACTGGACGATTCCCAGCAGGATCTGATTCAGGGCGGCCTGTTGTCGAAGGATCGCGGGTGGATTGCGGCGGCCGACATTCTGCACCGCACCATCTACGCCGGCTCATTTGTAGTCATTGTGGTTCTGCTGCTGATACCGCGCAGCGTATCGCGGGACATCAAGTTGTTTGCCCTGTTCATCCTGATCGGAATTGCGGTCAACGCGCTGGTTTGCGGTGGCGTATCACAGCCGGCAGACCGCTATGGCGCGCGTGTGATGTGGTTATTGCCGTTCACTGCGGCCTTTCTTCTTATCGTAAGGCAGCATGCCGCCAAAAGGGATTTGTGATGTCGGATCATTCTCTGTCCATCAGTGTCGTCATGCCCGCTTACAATGCCGAGCATCTTTTGCCCCGCGTCCTGACGCCCCTGATTGAAATGCTAAACGCTGGTCAGGTACAGCAGGTCCTGGTGGTGGATGACCAGTCCCCCGACGGCACCGCCGCACTTGCGCACGAGATGGGGGCGACAGTTCTAACCACGCCCATCAATGGCGGGCCTGGGGCGGCGCGCAATCTCGCGGCGGAACACGCCACAGGAGATGTCCTGTGGTTTGTCGATTCCGATGTGATTGCCTGGCCCGATGGGCCGGAACATATCCGCCGCGCCATGTCCGAGGACAATGTCGGGGCGGTGTTTGGTTCTTACGATGATGCGCCGGACGGGCAGGCCTGGTTTTCGCGCTACAAGAACCTTCTGCACCGCTATCATCATCAGCGTGCCCGGCGCGAGGCGTGTACCTTCTGGGCCGGTTGCGGTGCCATCCGGCGAGATGTCTTTCGCGAAGTAGGCGGGTTTGACGTGAAAACCTATGAGATCCCATCGATCGAGGATATAGAGCTGGGATACCGTATCGCCGAAACCGGCCGCCGTATCCTGGTCGAGCCGCAATTGCAGGGCAAGCACCTCAAGGTTTGGACTATCCGCAACAGCCTGAGCACGGATATCTATTGCCGCGCCCTGCCCTGGGCCCGGTTGATGATTTCACGCGAAGGGCTGACGGACGACCTCAATACCTCGACAGCCGAACGCGCGCGGGCCGGGATCGCGGGTCTGCTGCTGCTGTCGATTCTGGCTCTGCCGTTCTGGCCCGGAGCATGGCCCCTACCCTTGCTGCTGCTTGCGGCGGCTCTGGTCGCCAATTTCGACCTGGTGCGCACGATGGCGGGGCATGGAGGGCCGTGGTTCGCCTTCAAATGCCTGCTCTATCACCAAGTCTACTATGTCTACTCGGCCACCATCTATGTCTGGTGTCTGTTCGAATATCACGTGTTGGGACAAAAGCAGAAACTCCATGTCACCCGAAACTGAAGCTGCGGATCACGCGGCACGGATGCCGGATTTCCTGATCCTCGGTGCCGCACGGGCCGGTACGACCGCGCTGTACAGCTATCTTCGGCAAAACCCGAGTATCTTCATGCCCTCAGCCAAAGAGCCGAACTTTTTCTCCTTCGAGGGTGAGGCGCTGAACTTTTCCGGCCCGGGCGCGGATTATGTCAACAACTCGGTCACGCAGATCGAGGATTATAACGCCCTGTTTGCCGATGCGCCGGCGGGCACGGTCTGCGGCGAGGCGTCCCCACTTTATCTTTACGCCCACAAAGCGCCGGAGCGCATTTACCGCCGCATCCCACAGGTGCGCATGGTGGTCATTTTGCGCAATCCGATAGATCAGGCCCTGTCCCATTACCTGTATGCGGTGAAGCAACGGATCGAACCGCTGGAAGATTTCTCTGCGGCACTAGATGCCGAAGACGAGCGGCTTGCCGCAGGCTGGCAGCCCCTGTTCGGTTATTCTCGCTTTCCGCTCTATGCGCAGCAATTGTCACGTTATTTCAAACTTTTCGACCGCAACCAGTTCCTGATCCGCACCTACGAAGAGTTTCAGAACCATCCGGAAGATGTCATCAATAGCATCACCGCATTCATCGGGGCCGATACAGATTTCCAGCCCGATCTGTCATCTCGGGTAAATGCAGGCGGCGTGCCGCGCAGCCGTCTGTTTCAGGATTTTTTGATGAAACCCAACCCGATCACCGGCATGATCGCCCGCGTCATGTCACAGGAGCTGCGCTGGAAAATCAGGGACCGCCTGTCCCAGTTCAACCTCAAACGCGAGGTTGAGATGCCGGACCGTGCACGCACGATCCTGCGCGAAAGACTGCTGCCTGAAATCGAGGATCTGGAACATCTTCTGGATCGCGATCTGAGCATCTGGCGGGCCTGATCGCGTGCATGGCAACAATTTCCCGAAAACGCACAGAATGTGCATCCAGGGCTCGGCGCTTTTCATTTCTGCGTCCGCGCAATCGACAATACTTTGATTTTGAGCCGCATGCTTTAGGATAGGCCGTGTGTTTTTAGGCCCGTTACACGGTTTATCGTAATTTACACCGGACGAGGGCGGTTTAATGGTGACGGTAATTCATGGACGAAATTGACAGAGCAAAAGCCTCGTCGCGAATGACACCGGACAGCAAACCGCGACGATCGTTCATGAGCCCCGTTCTTGCACGGCGCGTCACCCTTTGTCTTTCGCTCCTCATGTTCGCTCTGGCACTGGCTTATCTGCTGCTGAAGATCACGCAATTGTCCGCCCTGCCCGCAGGGTATGATTTCCGGTTCATCTGGGTGGCCGGCGATATGTGGCATGAGGGAATAAACCCCTATGGGCCAACCTATCTGGCACACGGTGAGGCCAATATAGACGTGGGACATGTCCCGGTTCTGTGGCCTTATCCACCGACATGGTGGGTGTTTGCCGCGCCATTGGGTGCACTGGATCTGAACGCGGCAAATGTGGTCTGGAATGTCTTCGGCCTTGGCATTGTCATCGCAATCTGCGGATTGCTGACCAGCGCCTTCAAAACCACCTTTCCGGGGCGCAGCCAGATGCTTGCCGAGTTCACCGGGGGGCAGATTTATTTCCCCCTCTTCAGCGTGTTGTTCTTTCTTCTGGCGATCCTCGAAGCAACGGCGATCCTGTTTTCCGTTGGCCAGACAACGCTGATCGCAGGCCTTGGCATTACCCTGATGCTTTGGAGCCGCGTCAGTGGGCGCATCTTCTTCGATGCCGTGGGGTTGACGCTGGTCTTGCTGAAACCGCAGATCGGTGCGCCCTTTGTGGTTCTGTACCTGTTGTTCGATACGCAGTCCCGGAAAGTGGTTTTGATGGCCATTCTTCTTTCGGCCATACTGACGCTGCCGTCGCTTTTCACCGCCCCAAGCACCATTCTGGATTTCTTCCGCAATCTGGCCGCCTATGACGGTTTTACAATCGCCAACCTTCCGCAATCCATGACGGGCCTGCGGCTGATCATGTGGGAGTTTACGGGCCTTGATATCGGCAGCACTGCAGCAACGATCATCACACTCGTGATCATTCTGGCGCTGTGCCATGGCCCCACTCGGCTGACGCGAGCCAGCGACACCAACGAACACACCTGGCAGGTTTTCGGATTGGCGAGCGCAGCTATCGTCGCGCTGGCCCCGCTGCATATTTACGACTTTGTGCTACTGGCCGCCCCGCTTGCCCTGCTGTTCAGAGGGAGGGTGGTCAGCACTCTGTTTGCAGGGCTTGGTGCCTTGCTGATCTGGCGGTCAGAGAACCTTGTCGATGTCTGGGCTTTTCACGTGGATGGGGTCGAAATCTTCCCAAGCTCGCGGTTGGCAACCATCGGTGCCCTGCTGTTTCTGGTGGCGGTCATTGACACTGTTCTGCGCCTGAACAGCCAAAACGCCAGCACATCCAACCAGCCTTCACGCGCATGACCATCTTCATGAACTCATCACCCGCGCCGTCACGACGGTTGAGATTTGTGCTGGCCGCTTTTGCCGGGCTGGCCGCGGTGCTGATATTGGCCGGTTCTGCGCAGGGTGCCCTGTCCGGTGTCCGCGATCTGGCGCATTGGTGGGTACTGATGGTGGCGCTGTCGCTGGCCGTCTTCTCCTTTTTTGCGCTGAGGGATTTGACGCTGCCGGGCCTGATGCTGCTGGTTCTGTTTGTTGGCGGGGCATCGCAGCTTTATGTGACACAACCGCTTTGGTACCCGGCCCTGCGCCTGCCGCCCAGATCGGCAATCGAAATGGCGATGTATGCCATAATTGCCGGGCAGGCCGTCCTTTCGGCCTTTGTGCTGGTCAGACATTCAGGCAGCACCAAAATCTCGCAGGTTATCGGTGCTTTGGAACCGAAACGCACCGCTGCATTCCTCTTGCTCAGCGGCGCGTTCACAGTGCCGATCCTCAACCATCTGCGCCTGAACGAAATCGACGTCTACTTCCTTCAGCTTGCGGCGGGGTTGATCCTTGTGCTCATCAATCTGGTGACGGTGATAGCACTTGCCGCAACCTTGCCCAGAGGGGTGAAACTGCCCACAGGCTGGCAGTGGGCAGGCTGCATGGCGGCCGTCTTTCTAAGCGCGACGCTGGTGTTGGAATGGTTCTCCTTTGAACGGGTTCCTCACGTTCAGGATGAGCTTGCCTATATGTTTCAGGCCCAGACCTATGCAGGCGGTGCCCTGCATGTACCGGCCCTGCCGGAAGGCCCCCGGGCGGCTTTTGAACACTACCTGCTCGATCACCATAACGGGCGTTGGATATCGGTCTTCACGCCCGGCTGGCCTGCGATCTTGGCACTGGGGGTCCTTTTGGGCGTACCGTGGCTGGTGAACCCGATCCTGGGCACGGCATCCATCTTTCTGGCGCAGGGCGTGGTGCAACGGTTAACGAATGCCCGCACGGCCAACATCAGCACCCTGATTTTGGCGACATCTCCCTGGTTCATTGCAATGTCGGCCTCTCTGATGGCCCATACCTTCGCGCTGTTTCTGCTTTTGCTGGCGTGGTTTCTGATCCTGCGCGCCGAAGAAGGTGAATTGAAACGGGCTGTTTTACCCGTCTTCGCTGCCGGGCTGGCACTGGGGTGGCTGTTTCTGACCCGTAATTTGGATGGTCTGCTGCTTGGCATTCTGACTGGTCTGTTTCTGCTGTGGCGCGGCGGTATATTGCGCCACCCATTGACCGTGTTCAGCTACAGCGCGGGATGTATAGCAACAGGAAGCCTGATCTTTTTCTACAATTACTACTTCACCGGCGACCCGCTGCTGACAACATTGTCGGACTATTATCACCGGGTCTGGATCGATGGCTCCAACGCCTTTGGTTTCGGCCAGAACATAGGCGCGCCGGAAGGCTGGGGCCATATGGAGCTACGCCCGCATGAGCATTCCCTGTTTGAAGGTGTGATCAACACGCTGACGAATATCAGCGCGCTGCATACCGATTTTATGGGCTGGGGGATCGGATCACTGGTCTTTGTCTGGGTCCTGCTGATCTATGGCCGCATCGATGCAACAGACCGGATGATGCTTGCGATCATTATCGTCATTGCCGGTGCGCACGCCCTGTATTGGTTCGTCGCCAGCTTCTACGTAGGCCCCCGATACTGGTTCATGATAATCGCGCCTTTAGTGCTGCTAAGCGCCAAAGGGGTTCTGGAAACCGGCACCCGACTGGAAGCTGTCGGTCTTACGTCAGCACCCGACAAACTGAACGCCGTGCTGCTTATTCTGTGTCTGTTTTCCGTGACGGTCTTTTTGTCTTATCGGGGCGTCACAAGATATCACGACCATCGCACCTATGACGATCACTACCGCTCTGTCGTGCTGCCCGAAACGGAAGGCACAGCCCAGCCGCTTGTTCTTGTCACACTCCGAAGCCAGCTTGCCTCGGCGCTGTTCTTCAATGATCCGTGGTTTCCGTTAGACAAACCGGCTTATGCCAAGGATCTGGGGGGTAATGCGAATGAGGCCGTGATCAAAGCCTTTCCGGGCCGTCCCGTCCTGTATTACGACGAGCGCGAAGAAACATTTCGCCGGAAATAGGCACCTTGCCTTGCCCGGCCCGGTTATCTGAGCCCCAACAGCTTTGCGATATCCCAGACCTGACGCGGGCCGCTTTGGGCGCCGCGCCCAAAAATCGTTTCCAGCGGCACCTGATACGCAGGCGCAATGCTGACCGGGGCATCCGCATTGCGAAAATCCGCTTCATAGGCGGGCAAATGGTTTGTCACCAGAACTCTGCCGTCCAGAGCGTCACCCAGTACTGTTTCCCCGGCCACCAGAGGCGCGGATTCCATGCGGACAAAATAGTTGGGCGTAACGCCAGCTGGAACCGGCTCCCGCGCATACATATAGACCGAGACGCTTCCCGCCACGTACTGATCTTGCAATTCGGCATCGGACCAGACCGGAGGAAAGGCATTCCTGATCAAGGTCGGCGTGACCCGGATTTCATCAAGGTCAAAAAACGGATCGGCTTCGATTTCAATCGCAATGCGCTGCCCCAGATCCCGGGTCACGGTAAACGGGCGTAGTGTCTCGGGCCAGCTGAGCCAGGCGCCAAGCGCAAGACCCACCAGCGCTAAGGCAAATGCCGGGGCCGGGGCAGCTTGCACCGGGCGCAATCGCCAGAACACGATCAGCGGCAACAAAATCACCGGGGCAAAATGATGCGGCAGAATACGATAGGCCTGCACGTAAAAGAACAGAACATAGGCCACGGTCATCAGCGTCAACGTTCTGGATAGCGTGTCCTGCCAGCGCCACGCCAACAGCGCCAGACCGGGTAAAATCCCGCAGGGCAACAGCCAGAATAAAAACCGGTGTGTATCGAATATCGTCACATAGCGCAGGCGCCGCAGAATGGCCCCTGTGCTGAATTCGCCGGAAACACCTGTCAGGCCCGTTTTTTCCAGCACGGTCATGGCCAAAGAGCTCAGCATCAAAACCGCCAGGGCAATCAGCCCGCCCATGATCACCTGCTTAATGGGTTGGAACCGGCCCAAAAGCAGATGCGCCATAAGGAAGAACCCTATCAGCAGAATACCGTTCGGTGCCGTGCAAAGGGCCAGTGTTGAAACACCCGCCATCCAGCCGAATTTCTTGTCACGGAAGAACAGGATGTACCCCAGAACCCCAAGCAAGATAAGCGGTTCGCGCGTCATCGGCATGGCGATGTCGGCAAAATACGGGTTGTAGGATGGATTAAACGCCATCGCGAAAGAAAACATAAGCAAGGCTGCACCCAGCCCGCAAGCGGACCACACAGTCGTGCGATTTTCCGGTGAACGGATAAATGCCAGCGTCATGCCGAACAAAACCGACACACCGGGCAGATACGCGAACCGAAGGGCCGCTTCGGACGAACCAAACACCCGAATAAAGCTGGTTTGCAGGAAAACTTCGGTCATCATTTTTGGATTTGGATAGCTGGTCAGCGGACCAGAATCCGGAGGCCAGAACGGTAGACCACGGGTGATGAACAGGGTCGCGCTCAGTAAGCTATGCGCCCCGTCATCGTTGAGCGCTTCCCAATAAAATTTGGGCGTCATCAACAGCAAAACCACCAGAGGCAGCAGCATCATGCCTGCCACATCCCACCCCCGGCCCCGGAAGATTCCCTGTGCAGGTTTTCCCAGGGTTAAACCAATCCCGGGCAGACAAAGCAGACCGATCAGCAGTATGAAAGCTGTTCCCGTCATCGGGATGCCACTGATTGCCTGCACGACGGCCGCAAGCGTGGGCACTCCGAACAGGGAAAGCGTAAATCCTTTTAGCAGGACATGTTCGAAACGGTCATCGAACCGGGCAATCCCCAGCGCCAACAGCAGACCGGGGGCGAGAATAAGCGCCGAGGCCGACAGGGCCACCAGAGGCACCCAAACATACAAAAACAGCGCATCGCTAGCGATGAAATAGGGCGACGGCCCGTCTGCAAACGCGACCTTTGCCGCAATCGGGCCTGCGATATCCTGCCCAATCAAAGCAATACCAACCAGAAGTGCCAGCAAGGCAAGATATCGAAATTGCTTCACAGTTCCGGTCAATCCGTCGTTTCGAAACTCAGGAGGCTGCCCACCCAAAAATGCCTGCACAGACAGATGAGCCCGAAGCTCACCCGCTCATTCGAGCACGGCTTCCTTTCTCAAAGGCTGTCTCAGAGGTTTTCTCTTTTGGCTTTGCCTCGAATTCCTCGTGGTAGGACCTTTCGACATTGACATCCCAGATGTCGTTTTCCTCGCCCATGATGTTGCGCGCCGCATACATGGCGGACAGCATCGAATGGTCCTGATTATTATAACGGTGCAAGCCGTTGCGGCCGACGGTCTGGAAATTCTCAAGCGTCTTGAGCCAGTCGCTGACAGTGTCCAGCGCTTCCTTGTATTCGCCATCATAGACCGGATAGGCCTTGGGCTGCCGGATCACGCTAAAGTCTATGACATCGGTGGCCTTGGCCAAGCCCAGCTGTTCCAATTCGTTGCCAGCCAGTTCCTTGAGGTCCGCATCCGAAGACGACCACAGGCCATCGCCCTTCTGGCAAAAATACTCCATTCCGATGGACGAGGTGTCCTGGTCAGGCAGCATTTCCTTGGACCAGGCGCGGAAATTCTGGATGCGCCCAACCTTTACCTTGGGGCTATGGATGTAAATCCAATTGTCCGGGAACGGGTCCGCGTGGTCGAGCATCAGAGTCACGATCAGAAAATCGCGGTATTTCAGGCGATCAGCCGCCTCGACCACCTCGGGTGGTGGCGGGGGATCAAAGGCATGGATCAGATCGCGCACGGCCATCGAATTGATGAATTCCTCACCCTCGACCCGTTCAGTTGTTTTGTCACCACTTTCGTCCCAATGGCGAACATCGATCGAGGTGACGCGGTTACCGTCGCGGTTTACCTGCACCACTTCGGAACGCATCTCAACGCTACCGCCGTTTTCCCGGATCAGATCTCGGGTTTTTTCCCACATCATGCCAGGGCCCAGGCGGGGATATTGAAATTCCTCGATCAGGCTAGCCGTGTCATTGGCGCCAGAAATCGCGTTCCAGACCGCCTTGGGCAGGGACAGGTTTTTGATCCGCTGCGCGGCCCAGTCGGCCTGGATTTCAGACGGCGGAATGCCCCAGACTTTTTTGGTGTAGCTGTGAAAGAAATGCATATAGAGCCGCCCGCCAAAGCGGTTGATCACCCATTCCTCAAAGGTGTCTTCCTGCGGCTTGGGGCGGAGTTTCCATTTCACGAAACTGCCGATGATCTTATAGGTCTCATAAGGGCCTATGTTGCCAAGTGCGTTGAAGATGCGCAGCGGATAATCGTAGAATTTGTTGCGGTAGAAGATGCGGCTCTGGCGCTGCACGGTGATGAAATCGTCACCCATCACCTCATGCCACATGTCTTCGACTTCGCGCACTTTCGTGAAAAACCGATGGCCACCTATATCAAAGCGGTAGCCTTTATGGGTTTCGGTGCGGGAAATGCCGCCAACCATATCCGAGGCCTCGTAGACCTGAGGAACATGCGTCTCACTAAGTTTCTGAAGCTCGTGGGCTGCAGTCAACCCGGCAGGACCGCCACCGATAATTACGACAGGAACGGTATCTTTTTGCAAATGACTAACACCCATGTACTCAAAAAAACTGATATCAAACTAAAACTGATATCAAGCTAAAACTGATATCAAGCTATAAGAGGTTACCATCGATTCACAACAAAATCCTAATGAGCCGCCAAAATAAAGGGCACCGGGTTTTCGTGCCGTCCGCGCGTGCAGAAGAAATGCCACATGCACCAGCGCAATTTCTGGCCGGTGGCCCCATAAAAAGACGCGGCGCAGAGCGGCCTTTATTCCCACCAAACCGGATGCCCGCCGGCCGCCCGATCCATCAGCGGGTTCAGCGGAGCAACTTCCACGCACACCTTCCAACGGATTGAGTTGTAAGAACTATTTTTTCACACCGGGATTGACGTGAAATAGCTTTCTAGCGGCTCGGCGAAAGTATAGGGAATAATCCAGAAAGACCGGCCCGCCCGGCGTTGCCAAAGTTTCTGCCCAAACGACGACGGGTGCAAAAACCGACCCCGTCACCGTTCGGATTCCGTCCAGAATACAACATCAACAATGCGACCAAATTCCCCACATTGTGCGTCCATTAGGATCAGTGCGAGTGCAATTCCCAAACGCCCAACTTCGCTGCCCGGTGAATCTTGACATGGGCATGGTGCTTCCGCCTACTGCGCTTGGATGTTTGTTGGGAACAAGGTCATGGCTGGCCGAGGTTCGTCGTTTACGATTGATGACTGACCCCTTATCGCAAAGGGAATAA
This sequence comes from Ruegeria meonggei, assembly GCF_042768335.1. Classification (NCBI taxonomy): domain Bacteria; kingdom Pseudomonadati; phylum Pseudomonadota; class Alphaproteobacteria; order Rhodobacterales; family Roseobacteraceae; genus Ruegeria; species Ruegeria meonggei. The sequence continues at coordinate 13,426 of NZ_JAXHBT010000003.1, forward strand.
TTTTATGAAGTGCGTTATTCTGGCTGGTGGTTTCGGAACCAGGCTCAGCGAAGAAACCGTCCGGATACCAAAACCCATGGTCGAGATCGGCGAGCGGCCCATCCTCTGGCACATCATGAAAACATATGCGGCCCATGGGGTAACCGATTTCATCGTCTGTTTGGGTTACAAAGGTTATGTAATCAAAGAATATTTCGCGAATTTTTTTCTACACAATTCGGATGTGACGGTCGATCTGGCCAATGGCAAGCTTGAGATTGCAAACAGCAAATCGGAACCGTGGCGCGTGACGCTGGTCGATACGGGCGCGGGCAGCCAGACCGGGGGTCGGCTTCGCCGCGTCATGCATCTGCTCAAGGATGAAGAGGCGTTCTGCATGACCTACGGCGACGGGGTCGGCAACATCGATATCCAGGCCGGGATCGATTTTCACCTCGCCCATGGCAAGCTTGCGACCGTCACGGCAGTTCCGCCGCCCCGCCGCTTTGGTCAGCTTGAGATGCAGGATAATCAGGTCCAGAACTTTTCCGAAAAACCGGTCGGCGATGGCGGCCTGATCAATGGCGGGTTTTTTGTGCTGTCGCCCGAGGTGGACAGATACCTTAACGATGACAGTACTGTCTGGGAACGCAGCCCGCTGATGAACCTGACGCGCGATGGCGAGCTGATGGCCTTCGAACACAAGGGATTTTGGCAACCCATGGACACCATCCGCGAGCGTCAGGAACTAGAAGAACACTGGGGCACAGGCGATGCGCCGTGGAAAATCTGGGAATGACCGCACAAGCATTTGCAGGCCGGCGGGTATTGGTGACCGGGCATACAGGCTTTAAAGGGGCATGGCTGGCGGCGTGGCTGGCAGAGAACGGTGCTCAGGTCACTGGCTATGCGCATATGCCTGAAACAGATCCAAACCTCTGGTCTTTGCTGGGCCAAGGCAAAGTCCGTTCAATCATCGGGGATCTGAACGATCGTGACACGCTGGATCAAACCATCGCCGAGACGTCCCCCGAGTTCGTCTTTCACTTGGCAGCGCAATCACTGGTGCGGCGATCTTACCGCACACCGGTCGAAACCTTTGCCACCAATGTCCTTGGGACGGTTCAGCTTTTGGATTCGTTGCGCATCGCACCCGATCTGCGGGCGGTGGTGGTCGCCACCTCTGACAAAGCGTATGAGAATGACGAACAAGTCTGGGGCTATCGCGAAACCGACCCGATGGGCGGGCATGATCCCTATTCCGCATCGAAGGGCGCGACCGAAATTGCGGTCGCAGCAATGCGGCGCAGCTATTATTCACCTGATGCCTCCGCTCCGCATCCGGCCGGGATCGCCAGTGCGCGGGCCGGTAACGTCATCGGCGGCGGCGACTGGGCCGAAGATCGGCTGATCCCCGACATTGTGCGGGGCTGCCTAAGTGACGAGGGACGCGTTGTGCTGCGCCACCCCAGCGCAATTCGCCCCTGGCAGCATGTGCTCGAACCGCTGAGGGGCTACATGATGCTGGCCCAGAAGCTTGAAGAGGGCGACGCCTTTGCAAAGGGCTGGAATTTTGGCCCTGAACGCGACGATGAACGCCCGGTTCTGGATGTGGCTCAGGCTGTCATCAAGGCGCTTGGGCAGGGCCGGATCGAAATCGATACCCCGACAGACACCCCGCACGAGGCAAATATGCTCCGGCTGGATGTATCGCAGGCGCGTGCAGCGCTTGGCTGGCGCCCAGTCCTGAGCTTTGAGGATACCGTCAGACTGACGGCGGATTGGTATGCGGGCTGGGCTCGTGGCACCCCGGCAGCCGAGCTGTGCCATACCCAGATTGCTGAATTCGAAACACTGAGTATGAGGCAGGCATGACCGGCACGACCCATCCCACCTGCCGCCATTGTGGTACCTCTCTTGAGATGACGCTTGTCGATCTCGGACTGTCTCCCCTGGCCAATTCCTATGTCGACCCCGCCCGCGCGGACAAGCCGGACCCGGTCTATCCGCTGCACGCCCGCGTCTGCACCAGTTGCTGGCTGGTACAGGTGGATGACGTCGTACCCGCAGAAGAGATATTTTCCACCGACTACGCCTATTTCTCCAGCTTCTCTGATAGCTGGCTGGCCCACTGCCGGTCTTACGTGGAAAAGATGGCCAAACGGTTCGACCTCGGGTCAGACGATTTGGTGATCGAGATCGCCTCGAATGATGGGTATCTGCTGCAGTACTTCGTCGAAAAGGGCATTCCGGTACTGGGGATCGAGCCATCGGGCAATGTTGCTGCGGCCGCGGAAAAGAAAGGCGTGCGCACATTGGTCGATTACTTTGGCGAGGCGCTGGCCCGAAAGGTTGCTGACACCGAGAAACCCCCGGCACTGATCGCCTCGGCCAATGTTCTGGCGCATGTGCCCGATATCAACGATTTCGTTGCCGGAATCGCCACCCTGCTGTCGGGCGATGCGGTCTATACGGTTGAATTTCCGCATCTTCTCAACCTGATCAAAAGCGTGCAGTTCGACACGATCTATCATGAACACTATTCCTATCTGTCGCTGCTGGCCGTCGAGAAGATCTTTGCCAAGGCGGGCCTGCGCGTCTTCGATGTCGAGGAACTGCCCACCCATGGCGGGTCGCTCCGTGTCTATGCCTGTCTTGAGGGAGCCAGCCACCCCGAAGGTTCTAATGTCGCCAAGGTCCGCACTGACGAAGCGGCCGCACAATTCGACCGGCCTGAAGGCTACATGGGTTTCACCGGGCAGGTCGATGCGCTGCGCGACGGGCTGATCGCCTTCCTGCGTGAGGTCAAAGCCCGTGGCGACACCATTGCCGCCTATGGCGCGGCGGCCAAGGGCAACACGCTACTGAACTATGCCGGGATCGGCCCCGATCTGATCTCTTACTGTGTTGACCTCAACCCGGCCAAGCAAAACACGCTGCTGCCCGGCAACCATATCCCTGTGCATGGGGTCGAAGCCCTGCGCGAGATGCCGCCCGATTACGTACTGATCCTGCCCTGGAACATCCGGGACGAGGTCACGGATCAGCTGGCTGACCTCAAGGCTCATGGCACCCGGTTCGTAACCGCTGTGCCAGAAGTCAGGATCAGCTGATGGCACGAGTTCTGCTGACCGGGGCGACTGGATTGATCGGACGCGGGACAGCCACAGCTCTGACAGACGCGGGCCATGAGGTGGTGACACTGGGCCGGAATCCGGCAAGCGATATCGCCTGCGATCTGCTGGACCCCAACGCCACCACAACAGCCCTTGAATCTGCCCGCGCCGGCCACCTGGTTCATATGGCTTGGCATGATGGGCCACGTGACCGCTGGACCTCTGGGGCCAATCTAGACTGGATGGCCGCCACGCTGCATCTGGTTCGGGAATTTGCACGCACAGGCGGCCAGCGCGCGGTCTGCGCTGGCAGCTGCGCCGAATATGACTGGTCGGTTCCGGAACTGACCGAGACCAGCCCCCTGCGCCCCCGCACCCTTTATGGGGCGGCCAAGGCTGGAACCGGTCTGGCCCTTTGCGCGGGACAAGACGCGCTTGGCCTATCCCTGACCTGGGCTCGCATCTTTTTTGTCTACGGACCGGGTGAGCCGCCGGGGCGGTTGCTTGGCGATCTGATCTCAAACCTTCGGGCGGGTCAGCCGGTGGACTGTACCGACGGGCTGCAGGAGCGTGATTTCCTGCATGTGGACGATCTGGCCCGCGCGCTGTTACGACTGCTGGAAACCGATGTGACTGGCGCAGTCAATGTGGCCAGCGGCACCACAATCCCGGTGCGGGACCTGATTGAAGAGGTCGCGAACCAGATGCACTGCCCCAATCTGATCCGGCTGGGGGCAATTGCGCGCGCACCGGACGACCCGGACCGGCTGGCCGCAGACGTCTCCCGTTTGCGGGACGAGGCCGGGTTTACGCCACAACACGATATCGTCTCGGGGGTGGCCCGGGTTCTAGGGGCCAAAAAGAAACTAGCATGAAACGCGCATCTGTTCTTCGCAAGCAGTCTTTCATGCTTTTCGCACTGGTCGGAGTGATGAATACCGCCTTTGGCTTTGCACTTTTCAGCGTTCTGAATCTTGCAGGGTTGCCGCCGCAGGCCTCCCTTATCCTCGCATTCGTTGTCGGAATGATGTGGAATTTCATGACCCACGCCCGACTTGTATTCGACACGAAAGGGTTTGGAAAACTGCCGCTTTATCTGCTGTCTTATATGATGGTCTATATATTCAATGCCCTTTCGCTGGAGGGGCTGCTGATCGCAGACCTGCAACCGATCGTTGCTCAGGGGTTGCTGGTCCTGCCGGCGGCTGTTCTGGCCTTTATCCTCATCTCGCGAGCCCTGACCGACCGCTTTCCCTGGCAGTCCGAAACCTGACAGACCCTCACCTAATCGGCATCCCCCAGATAGATAACCTCGCGTCCGGGGAAGGCGGCGATCACGGCTGCGTTCTGATCGGCCCCCACATCACGCAGGAAAATCGGCTTGTCCGGCGGCAGGAACGGATCGTTGAGATAAAGCGCAGACCCGATGTTGTGTTGCGAGGACACAAACACCAGCGCGTTTCCAACCTCTTCAGCTTGGGCCATGCGCCTTATGTCGCCGGAATAATTGCCGTAGTCCTGGTATTTCGAAACACCGCGCCATGTGGTGAAGCTGACGACGGAGACTGCGCATAACAGCAGAGTAATGTTGCCCAAACGGCCGCGATATCTTTCCGGCAGGCGGCGGCGGACCTCTTCAATCCCCGCTGCAGCCAAAACCAACGCCGGCAGCGCCGCCGTATACCAGTACCGTGGGCCGATATAGAACCCGCCGATAAACCAGTAAAAGAACAGTGCGCCGATAATAATCACGAAAACCAGTAACATCACCCAGTCAAACTTCGTCAGGCTGTTGCGCCAGAGCAAGGCAACCCAGATCGGTATGAGCGATCCGAAAACCCAGCCCAGAAGTTCGAGGTTGAGCGACGCAAACCCGTGCAGCATGTTCACCAGTCCCTCCAGCGGGCTGTGACCGGGCCACATGTCGAGCGCGCCAAAGTCTTTTGCTGGCGGCCCGACGGTTGGGCCGAACCCAAAGGCGTTGCCGGTTTCCCCCCAGATGCGGACAAAGTAATCCGCCTGCGGTGTCAACAGAAACTGCTCGGTGAACGCATAGTTGAACAGCAGGAACACCGATCCGGACAGCACCCCGCCCACCATATAGGTTGCGACCTGTCCAACCCCGGCAGGCAGGCGGCGGAGCAGCCACAAACCCGCCAAGCCGCCCACGATCACCCCGTCGAGCGGCCGGATCACAAAAACCCAGCCCAGGGCCAGACCCGCGACAAACGTCAATGCAACGTTGCGCAGCGTCGACCCCGGGCCAGCCCGAAGCAGGCACCACAGGCCGACAAGAATCATGAAGACTGTCGCCGAATGCGCCATCAAAGACGCGCCCACTGCCAGAACCCATGGTGACGTTGCCATCAGCAGGGCCACCAGGTCAGCGCGCTCCTGGCTAACGGTGCGCCGCAGGATGTCATGGGTCAGCCAGACCGAGGCTCCGGTCAGCAGTGGGTTGATCAGCCAGGGCGCACCTATGAGTACACCGATGGACAAGATCGCAGACCAGCCCGGCGCAAAGACCGAAAGCCACCGGTCATCCCGAATATCGAGCAGGAAATACTCCAGCGCGGGTTGGGCGGCCTCGGGCGGTGCCGGGCTCCACAATGCGCCGCCGGCGAAGATGCGGGCCTGGAAAAGGTAACACAGCTCATCTTCCACATGCGGCACACGATCAAAGGCCGTCCAGGCGAGTACAGCACTAGCTAGAGTTGCAAAGAGGGCCAGACCGGATACCGGAAGGCGTGGGGCCTGATCGAGGCCGGAGACGGTGAAAACCGCAATCAGCGTGGCGATCTGCACAAGGGACAGAACGCCCCCGACACCGATCTGCAACCCAAAAGCGGTGTAGTAGCCATAGTTGATGTAAGGCGTGGCCGAAACGCTGAAAGCTGCGATCAGCACCACAAGCAGGGCCAGTCGCACACCCCCTGCCTGCGCAAAAAGGCCACGTATCGCCGCCCGCCCGACAGGCCGCATCAGGACGAAAAAAGTCAGCACCGCCTGTGCGGCCAGCACCACCAGCATGATCAGGTTTTCAGGCGGGTCTGCTGAAATTTCGAGCCTCGGGAACCAAAGCGGTTGCGTCAGCCACAATCTGGCCGCACTGCCCAAAAGCACCACCGCCCCCAAAAGACCAAAAAGCAATTGTCCGCGAGACCAGAATACAGCCAGCAAAAGCACCGATGCCGCGGCCATTGCTGCAAACCAGATACGCATCTCGGCCAGTGTGGCGTTTGTAACCGCAGCGTCTGCGGCCCAGGCAGGCCCGCCACATGCCCAAAGGGCCAACACCACACCACACCACCGCAGTGGAACCAGACATGTTCTCATGCCAGATGCTCGTCTTTGATCAGTGCCGGATCCCGGGCCGGGCCTTCGATGTTGATACGTTCCTGTTCGGTGACAATCGGGCCCCCTCGGACCTGATTGTGGATCGAAGTGATATATTCTCCCAGCATGCCTATAAACAGCATCTGAATCCCCGAGAGGAAAAACAGCGCCACGATGATGGTCGTGGTCCCGCGCGGTGCCTGATCCGGATTGAGGAAATAAAGTAACGCAGAAATGAGCGAAAACAGGATACAACCGATCGCGATCACCAGCCCGCTGAGCGTGCAGAACCGCATCGGTGCCCGTGTGAATGAGAAAATTGCATTCAACGCCTGATCGGTCAACGCCATCAGGTTGTGTTTGGACAGCCCCTTCTTTCGCGCCCGCCAGACATAAGGAACAATGATCCTGCGGAACCCGCAGCTTGCGATGATGCCACGGATATACGGGTAGTGATCGTTATGGGACAGCATCGCATTCAGAACCTTGCGATCGATCAGCTGGAACTCTCCGACCGAAGGCTCCAGCCATACGTCCGATAAGCCATTGACAATATAGTAGAAAATGCCACGCGCCCTGCGCATCAGGAACCCTTCCTCACGGGTACTGCGCGCACCGGCCACCACGTCATACCCGCTTTCCCAAAGCTTGGCGAATTCGGGGATCATTTCGGGCGGGTCCTGCAGATCGACAGGCAACATAACAACGACACCGTCGCCGGTCGCATAGCGCAATCCGTTGAAAGTCGACCGGAATACCCCGAAATTACGGGCATTCACCACGATCTTCACATCCTGATCTTTTTCGGCAATTTCCCGCAGAATTTCCACGGTTCCGTCGCTCGAGGCATTGTCGATGAAAATGTGTTCCCGCCTGTAGCCAGGCAAATCCTTGTCAAAAATCGCTTTAACGGTTTCGTAGCAATCCGCCACATTGTTTTCTTCGTTAAAGCACGGCGAGACAACAGAAATGGTTTTCATATCATATCTTTGCTTAACAACTACAAACACCGGTTACGCACCGCCGGTTCGGTCACGCTTATACCATCCTGTACCATTGCAGATTCGCGCAACAGGCAATCGGCGGGAATGTTTTAGAATACAGTGTGCTTGCCGCCACAGATCCGGTCCCAATGCCCCGGGCATGACACCGGATGCAGTCCAAGTTCTTGCATCCTTCTTTTCGACCCAATTAATTGCATTACTATCATCCGAATCCATTGGTCGATTGTGTTCACATGACTCGTAAATTTCGTAACCAGTTATTCCGACTTCACACTTGGATTGGGTTATACCTTTCTGTCTTTTTCACTTTCATGTTTCTGACAGGCACATTGCTTGTGGCCGGGTTCGAGCTTGAATCCCTCGGCCGGCCCGCGATCTGGACCTCTGCCGCGGAGGAGGAGCGTACAGCAAGCTTTGGCGACATCTACGAGGGGATCAAATCCGCCCACCCTGAAGGCGATGCTTTTGTGATCCTCAAACGCCCCGCTCCCTGGTTTGTGGACCGTACGTTCGGGCGCTCGGGATGGGGCGAACGCGTAAGCTACTGGACGGACCCCACCACAGGTGCCGTCGTTTATGAGACAGGCGATCCGGGGTTCGCCAGCATTCTTGCGGGCCTTCACGATACGTTTCTGACCGACAGTAGAATCGTGTTCATTCTTTTTAGCGCAACGTCGATCCTGCTGCTGTTTCAGATGGTCAGCGGGCTGATCACCTACCGGCGTTTCTGGAAAGGGTTTTTCAGATGGCCCAACAGCTCGGGCGGGCTCCGGTCATGGGCCGGGGGAGCCCATCGGCTGACGGCCTTGTGGGCACTGCCGCTGGTTCTTGTGATTGTCATCACCAGTTTTTACTTCCTGCTGGGCGGTTTGGGGATTGAAGGGGAAAGGCTGAAATTCCCCCCCCCCGCCCCACGCGAAACCGCCCTGCCCGACGGGTTCGACGGAGCTCTTATCGACCGAGCCGAAGCCAATGCGCGCGACGCCCTGCCCGGCCTTGAGTCGAACATCCTGGTCATTCCGGGCGGCAAGGGCGGTGCTTTGAAATTCGGCGGCCCGCATCCGGATTTTTCCGAACTGCGCGGAGGCAGCACCGTCGCCATAGATCCGCTGACGCTTGAGGTTCTGGGCGTCCACACGCCGGATGACCTAAAGGGGCTGAGCACATTAGAACTATTGATGGAACTGCTGCATTACGGGCTATGGGGCGGTGCGTTTTCAATGGCGCTCTGGATTGTGCTGGGGCTTGTGGCCACAAGTCTGGCCTTTACCGGCTCGCTGATCTACGCGGCCCGTCTGGCCCCTGCGACCTCGGCGGAGGGTTCTTTCAGGCGCATCTGGCGGGGGATGGGAGTTCTGCGCTGGATTTATCCGCTGCTCCTGCTGGGCATGCTGTCCGTCATATATTGGCGCGTGAACCCGGACGCCTATATACCGTCCCGCGTGAACCCGGTTGATGCTGACATCAGGGCGGCGCATCTGGTTCTGTATGAACCGCTGAGGCGGGATACCCCAATCGAGATCGAGCTGCGGATCGGCGTAGCCAATGTCGATACGGCCCTGGTCGAGGTCAACGGCACCGCTGCACAGCCGGTTGATCTGACTCAGGACGGCGACAAAGCTATAGGCCATTTCAGGTTCGATCCCCTGGAAACCGGAAACGAGGTTATCACCTATCTGAAAAAACCCGATGGCGATGAACAGAAAGTCACGTTCCGAATGGGCAGCCCCATCTGGTAATATCACACCCGGGCAGCCAGAGCCTTGAGCACAGCGAACCTGTCTCGCATCATCACAAAGGCGAGGCAAGTGTAAACCACCACACCCGCCGCGATACCCACGCCTAGACGCGCGATGTTAGCCTGGTCGCCTAAAACCGCTAAACATCCCACAACGCCCGCCGCCATGATCCCTGCCGAGATCAGAGGCGGGGCATGCAACAACGCCAGCCTGACAGCGGGCTGCCCCGAGATCGCTGCCAGATTGGCGAATTTGAAGGGCCACATGATCAGGAAGACGGCGATAAAGGCCGCCGTTACAACCGGCACCCCGTAGGGGACGGCAATCGTAATCGCAATGGCGGCAAGCACCACCTCAATCCACGACAGCACCGCCAGCCTGCCCGGCTGGCCTGACGCCAGGCAGAATGTCTGCTGCACTCTCTCGGTGCAGAGATACATTCCGAAAACAGACATCAGGCTCAGAACCGGTGCGGCCGGAATCCACTTCTGACCAAACAGCAGGACCAGCACCGGTTCTGACAGAACCGCCAGTCCGGCAAAGGCCGGAAAGGTTACGAATCCGGTCAGGCGCATGACATCCAAAAGCATCTCGGACGCCTTGCCGCCCCCACGCGTGACCGCCGTAAAAGCGGGCTGTGAGACCATGCGCAGTGGTGTGATGGTCAGGAACGAGGCCGTTTCCACAACCCGCCAGGCAATCGCATAATACCCAGCTGAGACCGGGCCCAGCATCGCGCCGATCAGAACCGCAGGGGACTGCACCGCCACCAGTTCAGCCGCGCGCAGCCCGATGATCCGGTGGCTGAAATGCAGAACCTGCCGGATCTGATGTCCCGATACGTGGAAACTAGGCCGCCACGATACGGCCCCCCAGGCCATCACGATATTGGTGGCGGTCATCACCACCCGTTGGCCGACCAGGCTCCAGACCCCATAGTCCGCAAGGGCCATACCGATCCCGACAATCCCGCCAATGATTGCCCCAAGCACTGCGCGTAGGGCGAGAACACGAAACCGCATCTCGCGCCGCAACAGCGCCACCGGCACCGCCGTAAGCGAGATCATCAGCACCGTCGGCGACAACCCGATCAGCAATTGCCCGGCAATCGGCTCGTCATAAAACCCCGAGACCGGCCCTGAACCCAGAATAATCAGCGCGGTCAGGCCAGCTCCCAGAAGCGCCAGCAGCCAAAAGACCGAGTTCATCCGCTCGGGCGTCAGCGTGTCATGGGTCAGCAAAATCTCAGATATGGTTTCGCGGACGAGAAATTCGGAAAACAGGACAAAGGCGGCGGCCATTGCCACCAGGCCAAAGGCCTCGGCTCCAAGCAAGCGCGCAAGGATGGCAATGATTATGAAATTGAATGCCTGCTCGGCCCAGACGCCAACGGACATCCAAGCAACGCCGCTGGTGAAACGCCGCCCCCGTGACATCAAAATCCTTCCCACTGCCCTACTGCCACACGAAACCGCCGGCATTCTGAGTGGTAGCGTATCGGTTTAGAGACAACACTGTCGAGACACCTGCCAACGTCCCGGTCGCACACCTGCGCCGCAAATCAGAGCAGCCCATTGAATTCGGGATCAAACCGGCGCTTAAGCTCTGATAAGGGCCGGTTTGGAAACATTCGCTCAACAGCGTACAGGGTCTCAGGCGCCCAAATATCTTAGCAAACTTGTTGTTAGGCCACCGCACAAGCGCAGAGACGGTTGAAAGCATTGAAATACAAGGCAGGATGACAGTTTGTGGGCGACGTGTACAACATGACGCCCGAAAGATCGAATTTGGTCAAAATTATTGTCTATATTCAGCCTGTCTGTGTTTGAATACTATGGGCGGCAGAAGGAATTAAGCCCGTCGCGCCCGGAACGACCACACATGCCACACGGGCGAGGCCGGGTAGAATACATATTAAGTACGTAAAGGGTTTTCATTCTCATGAACAAGGTTGCCGAGCAGATCACCCCGGCCAACACCACAACCGATGCGTCGGACACGTCAGGCATGAGCCTGAGCGTGGTCATCCCCGCTTATAACGAGGAAAACGCCGTCCGCCACACGGTCGAGGATGTGCGCGTCCATCTCGAACCGCTGGGCATTCCCTATGAGATCATCGTGGTCGACGATGCTAGCCAGGACAACACTCGCGCCGAGGCCGAGGCCAGCGGCGCCACCGTCACCTTCAACGATGTCAATTCCGGCTATGGGGCCAGCCTCAAGCGCGGGGTGCGGATGGCGCAGCATGAATATGTGGCTATCCTTGATGCCGACAGCACCTATCCCGCGCGCTATCTGCCGGGCATGCTGGCCATGTGCCGGGATCAGGACATGGTCGTGGGTGACCGCGGCGCGGCGATGAAGAACGTGCCGCTGTTGCGGCGACCAGCCAAGAAACTCCTGTTCGCCTTTGCGTCGTTCCTGGCCGAGCGCAAGATCAACGACTTGAACTCGGGCCTGCGCGTGTTCCGCAAATCCGAGCTGATCCCGTTTCTGCCGTTGCTGCCGCAGAATTTCTCGTTCACCACCACGATCACGCTGTGCATGACATCAAACAGCAAGCGGATGATCTATACGCCGATCGAATACGGCAAGCGGGTGGGCAAGTCGAAAATCCGGCCGATCGATTTTCTAAACTTCATCATCCTGATCCTGCGCATCAGCACGCTGTTCAACCCGCTGCGGGTGTTCATCCCGCTGGGGCTGGCCTTTTTCACTTTGGGCACGGTGAAGTTCATTATCGACATGTTCTATTGGAACCTCAGTGAAACGGCGGTGTTCTCGTTCCTGGCGGCGATCATGATCTGGTCGCTGGGGCTGATTGCCGACATGATTTCGCGGCTGCATCTCAGACCGTGATGTGAGCGACAGAATGCTCTCTGATCCCAATCAACGACGCTGGCTGATCCGGGTGGCCGGATCGGTTCTGGTGCTGGCGATCCTGTTCTGGATCCTGCCGGCAGATGCGATTGTGGCGGCGCTGAAGGCGATCCCAATCTGGGTCTTTGCCTGCGTGCTGGTCCTGTTCCTGCTGGCCCATGTGGCGGCAGCGCTGAAATGGTGGCTGCTGCTGGGGCGCGGGATTCCAGCCCCGCTGGCGATCCGGGCGCATTTTGCGGGGCTCGCCGCCAATCTGTGCCTGCCCGGCGCAATCGGCGGCGACACGGTGCGGGCCGGTCTGGCGCAGGCCGCCATGAAAGACGGGGCGCAGGTCGTTGCGGGTGCGACCGTCGACCGGCTGATCGACATGATCGCCCTGCTGACCCTGTCCTGTCTGGGTCTGGTGCTGACATGGGAAAGCGCGGCTGGTGGGCATACGATCTGGCCGGTGGCGCTGATCCTGCTGGGGGGGCTGGCGGGGATGGTTGCATTGCCGCGCCTGCTGCCGCTGCCCTGGCGCCTTGTCCCGTCCCTGCCCGGCAAGGGCTTTGCCCATCGCCTGGCTGACGCGCTGGCCGATCTGGGGCGCAGGCCCGGCACGCTGGGTATCGCCTTCATCGCGTCGGTACTGATCCAGTTGCTGCTGGTCCTGCTGGCCTGGTGGTTGGCCGTGGCCGCGGGTGTCGATGTGGCGGCGGGGCCGTGGATATTCGCCTGGCCGCTGGCCAAGATCATCGCGGTTCTGCCGGTTTCCCTGAACGGGCTGGGTCTGCGCGAGGCGACGCTGGCGGGCTTTCTGGCCCCCTTCGGTGCCAGCGTCCCTGCGGTGGTTGCCGCAGGGCTGGTCTGGCAGGTTGTGTTGTTTACAGCGGGCGGGTTTGGCGCGCTGGTTCTGACCATGTCCGGGATGCGGTTCAGCGCCCCGGAAAATTCCCAAAAGGAAGAGTGCAAGTGACGGATGTTTCCCAGCCCGTAGGCGACAAGCCTGAAATCATTATCTTGGGCGCGGGCCCCGCCGGTCTGGCCGCGGCCCATGCCCTGACCGGACAGGCCCGCGTGACCGTGATTGAACGCGCTGCTGTTGCGGGGGGCAATTCGGCCTCGTTCCCGGTTGAGGGCGTGATCTGCGACTATGGCTCGCACCGGTTTCACCCGGCGGCAGAGCCTGAGGTGCTGCAGGATGTAAAAAACCTGCTGGGCGACGATCTGCTGCTGCGCCCGCGCCATGGCCGCATCCGGCTGGGCGGCAAATGGATTCACTTCCCGTTGAAGCTGACCGATGCGCTGATGCGCCTGCCCAAACCCTTTGCCCTGTCGCTGATCGGCGACATGGTGTTGAAACCGTTCCGCAAGAAAAACACGGGGCCCGAGACATTCTCGACCGTGCTTTATGATGGGCTGGGGCCGACGATTTCGAACAATTTCTACTTCCCTTACGTGCGCAAGCTTTGGGGGCTGGACCCGGACAAGCTGGCGGTGAAACTGGCCGAGCGTCGGGTCGGCAGCGGCTCGGTCGGCAAAATCCTGATGAAGATGCTGCGCCTGTTGCCCGGCCTGCGCAGTGAAACGGCGGGCCGGTTCTTTTATCCGCGCAAGGGGTTTGGGCAAATCTCGGACGCGATGCGCAACAGTGCGGAAACCAACGGTGCCACCTTCCTGTTTAACACCGAAATCACCGCCATCGATCGAGATGGCGATCGCATCACCGGCCTGACGATCCGCGACGGTGACACCGAGCGAAAACTGAGCGGCGATCTGATCCTGTCGACCATTCCGCTGACCGGGTTGACGCGCCTGATCGGCGACCCTCCGGCCGAGGTGGTTGAAGCCGCCCGCGCGATCCGGTTCCGCGGCATGATCCTGCTGTATCTGGTGCTTGAGACCGACCAGTTCACCGAGTTTGATGCTCATTACTTCCCGGAACTGTCGATCCCGATCAGCCGCATGTCGGAACCCAAGAACTATAACGCTAGCGGCGCGCCAGAGGGCGTGACCGTGCTGTGCGCCGAATTGCCCTGCGACCCGGATGAGAAATGGTGGTCCATGTCCGACGAGGAGCTGGGGCAGGAATTCACCAAATGGCTGGGCCAGCTGGGCCTGCCGGTTACCGTTCCGGTGCGCCGCTGTGAAACCCGACGGCTGGGCCATGCCTATCCGGTCTATGATGTGGGCTATGAAGCAAGGTTCGATACGGTCGATCAGTGGCTTTCGGGTTTTGAAGGGTTGCTGGTCTTTGGCCGGCAAGGGCTGTTTGCCCATGACAATACGCACCACGCTTTTGCCATGGCCTATGGCGCGGCGGATTGCATCGATGCCAAAGGCGGCGTCGACCGCGCGAAATGGAATACGTATCGCGAGGTCTTTGCCACCCATGTGGTGGAAGACTGACCCATGTCCGCCTGGCAGGCCGATATCCTGATGTACCATTCGATCTCGGATGCGCCGGGGCCGACCTCAATCGCGCCGGATATCTTTGCCGCACAGATGCAGGCGCTGGCGGCATTCGGCCTGCCGGTGGTAACCCCGGATGCGCTGGCCAACCCACCTGCCCCCCGCATGGTGATCATCAGTTTCGACGACGGGTTCCAGGACTTCGCCGACACCGCCTGGCCCATCCTGCGCGATCATGGCTTCTGCCCGATTGTCTATCTGCCCTCGGGGCTGATGGGTGGCACCGACAGCTGGGCCGGGGGCAACATCCCGCCCCGTCCCCTGATGAACTGGGACAGAGTCGAGGCCTTGGCTGCCGAAGGGGTCTGTTTTGGCGCGCATAGTGTCAACCACCCTGATCTCACCACGTTGGATGCGCTCATGCTGGAAGAAGAAGTCAGCGGGTCCGGTCAGGACATTGCCGCACGGCTCGGCCAGCCCATCCGACATTTCGCACCGCCTTATGGGGCGTCGAACCCCGATGTGCGCGCCCGGATCGCGCAGCATTACGACACCTCGGTCGGCACCAGGCTGGGCGTGGCCGGACCGAAAGATGACATCCTCGACCTGCCCCGGCTCGAGATGTTCTATTTCAACAACATCGCCCGCTGGCAGGCGCATCTGGCCGGACGCGGTGGCCCCTATCTTGCAGCACGCAAGATGATGCGCGGCGTCCGTTCGATGATGCGGGGAAAATCGTGGTAAAATTGGTTCTTACACAGTGACTGGTACAAACACATGCATATTCTGATTACCGGCGGCGCCGGGTTCATAGGGTCCCATCTGACGGAACGGCTGATCGCAGAAGGGCATCGGGTCACGATCCTTGATGACCTGTCGACCGGGCTGCTGTCCAACCTTGCCACCGTGGCCGACCACCCGGATTGCACCTTTGTCAAAGGCAGCATCCTTGATCGCCAGCTGGTCGCCGATCTGGTTGGCCCAGCGGATGTGGTGTTTCATCTGGCCGCCGCCGTCGGCGTCAAGCTGATCATGGACAAACCCAGCCGGTCGATCCTGACCAATGTGGCCGGGACCGAGAATGTGCTGGACGCCGCGCTGGTGAACAAGACGCATACCTTCATCGCCTCCAGTTCCGAGGTTTACGGCAAAAGCACAAATTTCCCGTTTCAGGAAGAGGGCGACCTGACCATCGGCGCCACCCGCAACCTGCGCTGGTCCTATGCCTGCGCCAAGACGTTGGACGAGTTTCTGGCGCTGGCCCATGCCCGGGAATCCAACCTGCCGGTCACGGTTCTGCGCTTCTTCAACACCACTGGCCCGCGGCAGACAGGGCGCTATGGCATGGTGCTGCCGAACTTCGTGAAATCCGCGCTGGAGGGCGCGCCTCTGATGGTGCATGGCACCGGCGAGCAATCGCGCTGTTTCGGCCATGTGGCCGATGTGGTCGAGGCCATGTGCCGGCTGATGACCCTTCCCGAGGCACGCGGCGATGTCTTCAATGTCGGCACCGATCAAGAGGTCACGATCCGCGCCCTGGCCGAACAGGTCATTCGCACCACCGGGTCCAGTTCGGAAATCGAGTGCGTGCCTTATGACACCGTCTATCCCGAAGGGTTCGAGGATATGCAGCGCCGCCTGCCCGATGTTTCAAAACTGCAGCGCGTGACCGGGTTCCGCCCCATGCGGTCGCTGCAGCAGATCATCGACGACATTGTCGCCGAGATGAAACGCCCGGTTTCCGCATGACCGATCCGGTTCTGACCCGTGACTGATCTGGTCATCGGATCGGGGCCCGCGGGCGTCTCCGTGGCCACCGCCCTTCTGGCCCGGGGCCGACAGGTTCTGATGCTGGATGGGGGCGGCAAGCTGGACGCCCCGGCGCAGGACCGCCGCAACAGGTTGGCCGCCTCGGGTCCCGACAATTGGACTGCCGCGGATGTGCAGAGCTGGCAGGCGCCGCAATTCGACACGCCGCCCGGGCAGGTGCGCCGGTTCGGGTCGGATTTCGCCATGGTGCCGGGGGCCGAAACGCTGGTGTCACCCGAACAGATCGGGTTGCGGGCCTCACATGCGGTGGGCGGATTGTCCAATCTCTGGGGCTCGGCGGTTTTGCCCAACCGCGCCGAAGACATCGCCGACTGGCCGATCAGCATGAAGGATCTGACACCGCATTACCGTGCGGTCGCCGAATTTCTGCCCATAAGCGGTCGGCCGGATGCGTTGCAGACCCTGTTCCCTGCCCTTTCGATGCAGGACCGGGTGCCGCTGACCCCATCCCCGCAGGCGCAGCAGATGCTGCAGCGTTGGGACAGCCAAAAACCCAACCTGTCGGAATTGGGCGCCCATGTCGGACTGGCGCGTCTGGCCGTTGACCCCGGATGCCAATATTGCGGCCAATGCCTGCATGGGTGCCCTTGGGGCTACATCTATTCAGCCCAGAAAACGCTGGCTGAATTGCGCCATAACCCGGCCTTTCAATACCGCACCGGCCTGGCCCGCCGGTTCGAGGAACACCCCGACCACGTCACCGTGACACTGGAGGATGGCGAGAGCTTGCAGGCAACCCGTATCTTTGTTGCCGCCGGAGTGCTGGAAACGGCGCGGCTGTTTTTGACGTCGTCCCCGAACCCCGCAGCCCGCTTGCAACTACAGGACAGCCAGCATTTCTTTCTGCCCAGCCTGCACCGCTGGCGCGCACCGCGCCGCCCGGACCGGCGGCCCTATCACACCCTGCCGCAGATGTTCATCGAACTGGATGACCCAGGAATCTCACCCCATCTGGTCCATGCGCAGGTCTATACCTGGAACGAGTTCTACTCCCATGACCTGATCAACAGTTACGGCTCCAAACTGCCGGGATCGGCCCCCCTGTGGCGGATGCTGGCGCGGCGGCTAATCGTGGCGCAGGCGTTTCTGCATTCGGCCCATTCCGCCCGGATCAATCTGTTGCTGGCCACTGATGGACGGCTTGTCCCAACTGTGCAAACCAATGACGCAACCGAAAACGTCTTGGGGCAGGCAACGTCCCAATTGGCGCAGGTCCTGAAACGTGCCGGGCTCATACCGCTGGCTTTTGCCCGCCGCCCCGGCGAGGTGGGATCCAGCTTTCACGTCGGCGGCTCAGTTCCGATGGCCAACGCGCCCAGTTCGGGACAGTCCGACATCCTGGGACGACCCAAAGGGCTGTCACGGGTGCATCTTGTCGATGCCTCAAGCCTGCCCAGCATTCCGGCCACCACCATCACCTTTTCGGTCATGGCCAATGCCCATCGGATTGGAACGCTGGCCCCTTAGCCCATCTCGCGAACAAGACGAAAGGCATGTCCATAGCCACGATTGTAGTGATGTGGCCCGACGCGAAACCCGGATCGGCTCTGCCAATCCTGTGAGTACGCCCCTCCACCCCGCATGGCCCGGAATTCACACTCGTCCTGCACATAGGCAGAGCCGTCGGCCTTCACGGGATCATGATAGGATTCATAGCAATCCTCGACCCATTCAAAGCCGTTGCCATGCATGTCATAAAGCCCAAAATCATTGGGCGGATGCAAGCCCACCGGCGCCATCGTGCGCTCGGGCCATATGGAAGAGCAATTGATGCAGACAGCATTGTCTTTCCCAACCTCATTGCCCCATGGAAACCGCGTCACGGATCCGGCCCGGGCGGCGTATTCCCATTCCGCGTCCGTTGGCAAACGGTAGGTCTGCCCCGTCTTGGCGCTCAGATAGGCGGCATAGGCTTTTGCATCGCTCCATTCTGTCGGCGTCATGGGCTGGTCGTCGCGATAGCCCGCCTCTAGCTCAGGAAAATACGGCTCACGCCCGGTGATCGCGAGCCAGTCTGGATCTTCCTGCGCCTGTTTCCATTGCCCATACGTGATCTCATAGCGGGAAAAGGCCAACGGGCGCGGGATGCGAACCAGACGCCTCGGTCCTTCCCGATTGGCATGTTTCAGCTGTGTCCGAAGGGGTCTGTAGATAAACAGATGCGCATAGCGCCCTTTTTCAAAGATCGGAGAGCCGAGCAGGAAATAGCCTGCCGGAACCTCGACCAGTTCCGGGCATTCGGCGCAATCCCGGAAAACACGGCCGGGTGTGACCAAATGATATCCGGGCTGACGCAATGGCAGCACCTGCGCCGTTACAAAAAGCGCGGCCTGCTGAAGACGTGATAGATCAGGTTCAGGCAGGCGTTCATGCTCTTCCGTCGCGCGCATGGTGAACTCAAGATCGCGCAGCGCCGTGTTCGCGGCCACGGCCAGCAGGAAGAGCCCGATCAGCATCACAAAGACCACCAGCACCCCGGACAGCATGATCCGGAACAGTCCAAACATCCATCGGGCAACGCGTCCCGGAAACGAGTTTGTCGGCCTTTTGTCAGAGCTCATTGGAAAGCCCGTTCTGATCTGACAGGGGCGGCCCCACGCTCAAACGCTCCGGCCTCGAGCGCCCGAGCCAGCGCGCGGTCGCCTTTGTCATATGCCGCACGGGTCAGCGCGGCCCCATAGGCCTCAAGCACCGAAGTCTCGTGCCAGATATCCAGAAACGCGTTACGCGCGGCAGTCCCCTGCCCTTCGCGTCGGTCGGGCTGATGTTGCAGATCGCGCATTGCAGCAATCAAATCGTCCTCGGTTTCAAACAGTGACCCGCCGCCTGCGCGCTCGACGATCTCGGGGAACGGGCCCAGCCGCCGGGCAATCACTGGTGTACCCAGCCGGAAACTTTCGATCAGGATGATGCCGAATGTCTCATAACAGACCGACGGCACGATCAATCCAATGGCACCACTGTAATAAGCATTGAGTTCCTCAAGGGTTTTGCGTCCCAGGAATTTGATCCGATCATTGCCCGCAGCTTGTTTCTTCAATTCATCCGCATAGTCGCCATCGCCCAGGATCAGCAGATCGGCATCCGGATAGCGGTCAAAGGCCGGAAACACATCCTGCAACCCTTTGATCTGCTCCAGGCGCCCGACAAACAGGAAATAGGGGCGTTCATGCGCTGCCGGTTCCGGCAAGGCCGTCTGGTCGAGATCGGGCAGGAAATAGGGCAGCACCTGCATGTCCTGACGCAGGCCGAATTCGCGATGCTTGGCGCGGCTGAATTCGCTTTTGGCGATGATCAGATCCATATGATCCAGCGCCCGGTCCAGCGCCCCGGTATAGCGCCAGAGCTGCGGCGGACGCCTGTAATTCAGCACACAGCGCAGGCATTGACGGTCATCACACAGTTCGCGCCCGTGCCGCCACAGAACATGGGTCGGACAGACCAGCCAGTGTTCGTGCGCCTCATAGACTTTCAGCCCTTCACCCATCGGCAACAGGCCGGGCCCACCGATCAGAGAAGTGTTGTTGTGCCAGATGATATCCGGCTGCCGTTCGCCCAGAATCTGACGGATGCGGGCGGCATGTACCACCGGGCGGCCCAACTGCTGGGTCAGCAGGTTCGACATCATGCCATTGCGGCTGCGCAACCCGATCCGCCGGACCCCATCAGGCGGACCTTCGAGCTGAGGTTTACCGCCAAGGATCAGATAGCTATCCTCGTCATGTACCACTGTCACATCGTGACCGCGCGCAACAAGCGCCCGGGCCATGCGCTGAATCCCTATGGCGTCGCCTCCGAAGGAATACGGCGGGTAAAATGTGGTGAACATCAAAATGCGCAATGACTGCATGCGAAAAATACCAGGTTACCAATGACTTCTCGGTATGAAACACGATCCCTGCGACAATCGAAAGGCACAAGCCATGCGGGCACCCGGTTCACCACTGGTGTTGCGGACATGCTGCAAATACATGCGGGCTGCTACAGGCAGTGACCACAGCATGTGCAAATGTCGCGCGCATGCTATGATCGGGAAATAGTTCAGAAAATTGGCCCGAACCCGCTTCAGATGCAGAGCTCTCCCCCTTCAAACCCCCTTCATGTCGTCGAAATGGGCACCCAGTTCGGCATGGGCGGCATCACCCGGCATATCCTTGGGCTGAGTGATTGGCTACAGGCACATGATCATCGCGTCACGCTGGCAGGAACGGCCGATATCTGGGCGGGACCTAACCAGCAGCCGGATTTCCTTGACCTGCCCACCCGCTATGTCGCGGGTGACGGCGGCGGCATTGCCAACCGGCTGCGTCATACGGCACTCGCGGCCTGGCGGCTGCGACGTTGGTTGGCGGGAAATCGGGTGGATCTAATTCATTGCCATGAATCCGCTCCTGCGTTGGTTGCCAATCTGGCCCGGACCGGGCGGCGTATCCCCGTCGCAGTCACCTATCACGGATCCGAGCCAGAGCGGATCGCCGCATTCGGCCGGATTGCCGCAAAATGCGATTTGGTTATCACACCCAGCCACCGCTCGGCTGAAGATCTGGCCACCATAGGGAATGTGCCGCAGGACAAGCTCAAGGTCCTCGGGTTGGGCGTCACCCCCCCACCCGAGGACAGTGCAGAAGACATTGCCAGCCTGCGGACCGAACTGCTCGGGGATGGCGATAGGCTGATTGTCACGCTGGCCCGCCTGTTGCCACAGAAAGGGATCGACATCCTGATCGACTGCGTCGCGCGGATGAAAGAGACACATCCCGGATTTCGCTTCATTGTTGCCGGTGACGGGCCGGACGAGGCGCAGCTGCACGCTTTGGCACAGGAAAAAGGGCTTGGGAAGCACCTGCGATTCATTGGCCGCACCGATCAGCCAATCCGACTGTTGCGCGCGACGGACCTGTTCCTGCTGACCTCGCGGTGGGAGGCCCTGCCCTTCACCATCGCCGAAGCGTTCCAGGCCGGTACCCCAGCTGTGGCCACCGCCTGTTCCGGCGTGGTTGAGTTGATCGACGACAGTGTCGGCGCAGTCGTGCCCATCGGCGATATCGACGCGATTTGCACAGCGGTTGCGGATGTCCTGTCAGATGAAGACCGTCGCCAAACCTTGGCTGAGAACGCCCTGCAGCGCAGCCGCGAGGACCGGTTCGATCCCGATTGGGTGCACCGCCAGTTCGAAAAAACCTATTACGATCTGGCGGGCTGCCAGAGGTGACAGCAGATCAGGGGCGTTTGGTGATGTAGCCCCAAACCTCGCCCAGGGTCCACGCCGTTGACAACAGCATGACATAAGGCAACGCCTTGAGATAACGCACCCCCCGCCCCTTGCTGGCCTGCAGCTTATAATGACGCACCCAGAGCAGCGGCGGGATCAGTGGCCCCGCCAAGATCAGCATCAGCCGCTTTGCGTTACTTTGATTGCGCACACGGATTTCACCGAACAGGCGGCCCCAGTCAAAGCGTTCGGGCAGCAATTCCCGGAAGGTTGCCTTGGGCCGGTGGTGATGCACGACCACCTCGTTTGACAGCCACAACTCCTCGCCCTGTTCGATCAGGTGCCAATGCACGATCGGCTCATGATAGCGGTCTTTCCACAGGTGCTGCGTCTCATCCAATGCCTTACGGCTATAGGTCAGGTTCACGTCCGACACCCAATCCGCCGGACCGGTCTCGAACGGTCGCCCGTAGCGGCCGAAATCGGTGACGTAAAAGGCCCAGTTCAGAGGGCTGACTGGCTCCATGCATTCAATCGCACCGCCGATCACGTTTTTGCCGGTTTCCGCATAAAGACGCACAATAGTGCGCGCCCAGTCGGATTGCGGCAGGCCCCGGTCTTCGAGAATACCGATGATGTCACCGGTCGCAGCAGCCAGCCCGGCCGAGCGGCGGCGGTCATAAAGCTCGTGCTTGCCTGCTTCGGACGTGATCGGACGGATAGGGTCGATCACGCCAAGGTCCAGAAACCGTACCTCGGGATAGTCATCAGCATATTGCGCCACATCCGCAACGCTGGCGTCATAGGGGATGATCACATCCAGAGGCGGCGGATCGTCGAAACTGCGCACCGCTTCGAGGAAATCACGCACATAGCTGCCGCCTTGTACGATGGTCAGAACAATGGAAAGGGTCGGATCGCTGCTCATTGGATTGTCATGTCTCCAAGATTTTCCAGTTCGACCGGCTGGCCGCTGCGCGTGCTTTCCGGCACGGCGGCGGCAATCTCAACCGCGCGCAGGCCGGCATGGCCATCAGCACAGTTCAAACCGGTTTCCCCACGGGTCAGCCGGATGAAATCAGCCAGTTCGTTGCCAAAAGACAGGATGGCGGTTGATTGCCAGGATTTCAGTTTCTCGCGCACCATGATCTCGGGGTAGAACTTGCGCACCTTTTTGGGTGCCCCGCCCGGCTTGTCCATGGTGATCACAAGGTTCTGCATCGGCGCATAGGCCCCGCGCACCATGCCGCGCGACCCATAGACCTCAATCACGCTCTGATAACCTTTCCAGTCGTTCCAGCAGGCTTGATAGATCGCCGGAATGCCGTCGGGGTTCTTGAAGATCGCCACCGCGTTGTCCTCGGACCCCGGGACGTTCCAGACCGTGTTGGTGGCCACGCCGTAAACACTGGTAATCTCGCCCAGAATGAACCGCGCCAGGTCGGTCATGTGGATGCCCACATCCCACAGAGCACCGCCGCCGGAAAACTCGGCCTGGTATTCCCAGTCATGGGTGAAATGGCCCAGCCCGTCATGGCCGCCATAGACACGGACATGGTCGATCTCTCCGATCTCGCCCGATGCCGCGACCTCTTTGACATGTGCGAATGAGGGGTAGTAGCGCATGTTGAACCCGGCCCCCAAAGCCTTGCCCGCCTTTTTCGCCGCATCAACGATCCGCCTTGCGCCCTCGACTGTTGGGGCCAGCGGCTTTTCGGTCAGCACATGCAGCCCTTCGTCAAAGGCGCGCAGGCACAACGGTTCGCGCACATGCGCCGGGGTCGAGATCACCACCGCATCCATCGGTGTGGCAAAGAACCGGTCGAGATCGGTGAAAGCCGGCGCGCCGTCCGCAACAGCCACAGCCCGGTGAAATTCCAGATCCAGAACCGCTGCCAATTCAGCGTCAGGAGACTCGTGAATGTTCTGAACCCGCATCTGGCCGATCTTTCCGGCCGCTCCGATCACACCGATCTTCATAAAATTCCTCTTTAACAATCACGGGTGCACAACTGGGCTACATCCGGCTTCTCTAACAACAATTTACCTTCAAGCGGAGTAGCATAGGCTCGACCTCCACGCTAGGTTTCTGAAAGGTAGCACGCGCCGGAGCATCATAATCGAAAAGGGGCATGACGCCTTGAAAGCCACTGGACCGGAACAACTCAACGGCAAGTCCGTCTTCGTGACCGGGGCAACCGGCTTTATAGGCAAACGGCTTGTCCCGGCCCTGCTGGACGCTGGCGCCAAAGTCACCGCCCTGCTGCGCAGCCGCCACGGCGCGCGCACGCTCGAGGCCATGGGAGCGCATGTCGCGACGGGCGCGCTTGGCGACCCGGGCGCGATGGAAACTGCGCTGCGCGGTCAGGACGTGCTGTTTCACCTTGCCTATGACATGCGCGCGCCCGCAGCCGACAACCTTGATACTTTCGACGCTCTCAGACAGGCCACTGAGGCCGCAGGGGTCGGGCGGATCATTCATATCAGCTCCATCGTTGTTTATGACGGCTGGCCACAGGAAGATCTGACCGAGGACAGCCCGCTGTTCCAGACCGGGGGCACACCGTATCAGCAGGCCAAATTGACAATGGAACAGGCTCTGATACAGGGGAATTGCCCAGTGGCGCTCCTGCAGCCAACACTGGTTTATGGCCCGGGTAGCATGCTGTGGACTGATCGGCTGGCTGACTGGATGGCCGCTGGCCGTGTGGTGCTGCCGGAACCCGAAGGACTGTGCAATGCCGTGTTCGTCGACGATCTGGTTCAGGCTATGCTGCGCGCCGCCGTGCTGGAGGGGTTGGGGCAAGAGCGGTTCATCATCTCGGGCGCGGCCCCTTTTGCCTGGTCGGATTTGCTGACCGGCTATGCCAATATCATCGGCCGGGGCACGGTTCGCCATGTCCCAATCTCGCACCTCACGGCCCGGTTGCCGCAGGAAGAACCGGGCAAGATACCCGATACACCGCCGCTGGCCGCCCGGATCAGCGCCGCTGCGCGGGGCTGGATTGGCCGAGAGAGGTTCGAGACACTGGTGCAAATGGTAAAACGACGGTTGCCGCAGCAGGATGAGGTTTACCCGGATCGCTATATGCTGGACCTGTTCTCAACCACCGGTCAGTGTCGGATCGACCGTGCCCGTGCCAGGCTGGGCTATGCACCGGAATATGATCTTGAGGCCGGACTCGCCGCCACCCACAGCTATCTGCGCTCCAGATACGGAAAATAGTTTTTGTAATCAGTTACAACACGTTATCAGGGATAAAGACATTTGACCCATATCGCCATTGACGCCACCCCCTGGGACAACGAACGCGGTTTTGGCCGGTTCACCCGCAATCTGGTCGCCGCTCTGGCCGCCCGCGATACAGGCTTTCGCTATACGCTTCTGTTCGATCAGGAACCGACACGGCCCGTTCCCGATGGGGTCGAAACCTGCATAGCAGGGTCTGAATTGTCGATGTCCGAGGCCTCATCGGGCGCCAAAGCCCGGGGCGGGGCCGATCTGCTGACAATGGCCAGGGCAGCCCGGCGCATCGACTGCGATGTCTTCTTTTACCCGGCGGTTTACTCTTATTTTCCCCTGCCCGCCCGACGCCCAACGGTGGTGTGCTATCACGACACCATTCCCGAACGCTTTCCCGACCTCATCTTTCCCAAAAAACTGAACTTCCGGCTGTGGCAGGCGAAATGCTGGCTAGCCAAGAAACAGGCCACACGGATCATGACGATTTCGCAGGCGTCCGCCGATGATCTGGCACGCATCCTGCACATCCCCGCAGATCGCACCGACATCATCACCGAAGGGGCCGAGCCGATCTTTCGGCAAATCCAGGACATGCAGCTTCTGGCGCAGGCACGCCAGACATACGGTATTCCTGCAGATGCCCCGTTGCTGGTCTATGTGGGCGGGTTCAATCGGCACAAGAACGTGTTGCGTCTGATCGAGGCGATGCCAGCCATCCTGGCGCACGTGCCAAATGCACGTCTGGCCATCGTTGGGCGCACAACCGGCGCGCGGTTCTGGGACAATGTCGAAGACCTCAGGGCCAGCGCCGCCGCCGACGCAGCCCGATCTGAAAGCATCGTATTCACCGGCGAGATCGATGACCCGGAACTGGCCGCCCTGCTCAATGCCGCCGATGCGCTGGTCTTCCCTTCGCTCTGGGAAGGTTTCGGCCTGCCCGCACTTGAAGCGATGTCTTGCGGCACGCCCGTTTTGTCCTCGGATCGGGGCAGCCTTCCGGAAGTGGTGGGTGATGGCGGGCTGTATTTCGACCCCTTATCCAGCCAGGCCCTGGCCGATCAGGCCATCCGCCTGCTAAGCGAGCCCGGCCTGCAAAACGATCTGTCGCAAAAGGCGCTGACACAGGCCTCGCGGTTCAGCTGGGACAAGGGCGCAGAACTGGCCGAAGCGTCGTTTCGGCAGGCATTACACCCGAAGTGACAAAAATTCCTTGGGTCTGGCTTTGTCAAAGTCACCTCAACAATGCCGTTAAAGGCAGGGAATTGAGCCCTACTGGGAAACACGGTACTGCGGTCTCGAACCGGGCAGACAAATTTGTTGGATTCGCACCCGTTCCGCCCTATCCGTGGAAAGGGTCGGACATTTTGGCGGCCATACCGCGAATTGATTTTAGTCTGACTTTGTAAGATCAGGGTACATTATGAACTACGAAACCTCGCACCATCAGTCCCTCAAACAGCTTATCACAGCCCGTGACGCACGGGTTGCTGTGGTGGGGTTGGGCTATGTCGGCCTGCCGCTGGCGCTGACCGCCTATGATGAAGGGTTCGACACAACCGGTGTTGATCTCAACCCCGACCGTGTCGCGCGGATCAATCAAGGCGATCAGGTCATTTCCTATCTGGCGTCGGACCGGATTGCCGGAGCCGTCAGCAGCGGCAAGTTCCGCGCCACACAGGACGCTGCCGCACTGGCCGAGGCCGATGTCATCCTGATCTGCGTCCCGACCCCGCTGACCGACGCACAAGACCCGGACATGCGTTTTGTCGCCTCTGCCGCCCAGACCATTGCGCAGCATCTGCGCCCCGGTCAGTTAGTGGTGCTGGAAAGCAGCGTCTGGCCCGGTGCCACAACGACCCTGGTTCAGCCAATTCTCGAAGCGGGTGGCCTGCGCGCGGGCAGTGATTTCTTTCTGGCCTTCTCGCCCGAACGCGAAGATCCGGGCAATGACAAATTCGACACGCACAGCATCCCCAAAGTGGTTGGGGCCGACGACCCGCTGTCGCGGCAACTGGTCGAAGAATTCTACCGCGCCATCGTCACCAGCGCCGTGCCGGTCAGCTCGGCCGCCACGGCCGAAGCAGTGAAACTGGTCGAGAACAGCTTTCGCACCGTTAACATCGCCTTGGTCAACGAGTTGAAAACAGCGCTCGAAGCGATGGAGGTCGACGTCTGGGAAGTGATCGAGGCCGCCGCCACCAAACCCTTTGGCTTTATGCCCTTTTATCCCGGTCCAGGCATTGGTGGGGCCTGCATTCCGGTGTCGCCCGCCTATCTGGCCTGGCGCGCGGCGGATGCGGGATCAGACACGCCGATCATCAATCTAGCGCGCTCCAGCAACGATGCCGTGCCATCACTGCTGGCCGCACGGATGGCTGCAGAACTGGCCGCGCGCAATGGCTCGGCCCTGTCGGAAACCGGACAGCCTCTGACCGGACAACGCATCCTGCTGATGGGCATCGCCTATAAGCGTGATGTAGAGGACACCCGGCGCAGCCCCGCGCTGGTGCTGCTGGATGAGTTGGAGAAACTGGGGGCCAAGGTGGATTATCATGACCCGTACTTTCCCAGTCTGCCCGAAGGGGGGGAATTCCCGCAACTTGCAGGCCAGACCTCCGAGCCGCTGACGGCGGACAATCTGAAACGCTATGCGGCTGTGGCCGTGATCACCGATCACAGCGCCCCCGATTACGATCTGGTCGCGCGCGAGGCGACGTTGGTCTTCGACACACGCAATGTCTTTGAAAAAACAGGGATTACCGTGACCGGGGGCAGGCTCGTCAAGCTCTGAACACATAAACCCTGCGCAACACATTCGGCATTTTCAGAACAGAAAAAAGGTTAATAAAATTACTTACTTTCAATGATGTAACCGTCAGAAGTAGAATTCCAGTAATGAGTGACAAGCCCGAGAAAATTTTTGTTGATCTGGACGGGACGCTGATCAGAACTGATCTTTTTGTCGAGGCGATCCTCCAGTTCCTGAAAAATAACCCGCTGAATATCTTCTCCGTCATCCTGTGGCTGTTCAAAGGTATTCCCTACGCCAAAGAACGCATCGCCCAGGAGGTCAACCTGAAAGCCGAGGCGCTTCCGTTCGAAACTTCGCTTCTTGAATACCTGAAACAGCAGAAAGCGGATGGCAGGCAACTGGTGCTCGCCACGGCCTCGCACCGCATTTACGCCGATAAGGTTGCTGAACACTTGGGGATATTCGACTCCGTACTGGCAACGGATGCCGATCACAATCTGAAAGGGCCCAACAAACTGGCCGCCATACGCAATGCAGCCGGTGATGAGACCTTTGCATATGCCGGAGACAGCACAGCCGACAGTCCGATCTGGGCCGCCTCTGCCTCGGGCATATTCGTCAATGCTCCGAAATCCGACGTGGCAACCGCGCAAGCTTCGGGCACAGCCGAGAAAGTCGTTACATCGCGCCCGCCGCTATGGCGGGCCTTTGTCAAATCCATGCGGCCGCATCAATACGCAAAGAACGCCCTGATCTTTGCGCCAATCTTCACCTCTCAGCAGTATCTGCCCTTTTCGTCGGTTCTTGCGTCCCTTCTGGCCTTTATCTGTTTCAGCCTTTGTGCGTCGGGGGTGTATTTCCTGAACGATCTGGTCGATCTGGCTGCTGATCGTCTGCACACAAGCAAGCGGTACCGCCCGCTGCCATCAGGAGACCTGTCCCTACATGCAGGCGTTGTCGGCGCCATCGCCCTGCCCGTTACCGGCTTTGCCCTGACGCTGGCCTTTCTGCCGCCTGTCTTTGCAGTTGTGCTGATCGCCTACCTGATCATCACCATGGCCTATTCCTTCTGGCTCAAGCAGATCGCAACTGCGGACGTCATGGTGCTGGCATCGCTTTATACGCTGCGCGTCATTGCAGGGTCTGCAGCCACCGGCATCGTCCTGTCGTCCTGGTTTTTGGCGTTCTCGATGTTCGTCTTTGTCAGCCTCGGTTATCTGAAGCGATACATCGAGGTGGCGGCGGCACCGGAAGAGGACGGTAATGTTCACGGCCGGGATTATTCCCATGCCGACAGCGAAACCATGTTCAGCCTGGGCGTGGCCAATATCACCGCGGCCGTTGTCATTCTGGCGCTTTACATCAACAGCCCCGAGGTGCAGGAAATTTACCGGACACCCGAAATCCTGTGGCTGTTGTGCCTGCTGCTTCTGTACTGGGGGAACCGCATCTGGGTCGGTGCCCGGCGTGGGCGGGTCGCGGACGACCCGGTTCTGTACGCCCTGCGCGACAGGATCAGCCTCATGGTCGGTGCGGCCTTTGTGCTGGTCACTCTGGCTGCCAAATATCTGGTCTTTTGATCAAGGATCCGGTCTGCAGATCTGAACACGAAGGAGAACACCTATGTCGCTATACTGGTCTGCCTTGCTCGTTGCGGTCTGCGCGAACATTTGCACCAACGTTTCGTTCAAGCTGGCCGTACAGCAGCTTTCAGGGCCTTTCGACATTCGCACCCTTGTGGCCTCGCCCTGGGCATGGACCGGTCTGGTCAGCGGTTTGCTGCTGCTGAGCAGCTTCATCGTCGCCATCCGCGGCCTTGAGCTGAGCATCGCCTACCCCGCCGTCACGGGTCTTGCGATGGTGGGTATTCTGATCGTTGGTTACTTTCTGTTTTCCGAGACCTTGAACCTGCAGAAAATCGCGGGCATCGGACTTGTCATCGCCGGTGTCTTCGTCCTGTCTCAGGTCAAACAGGTCTGACCGACAAAGTTTACCCCACGTCATCGCACACAGGCGGAGACTTGCACGTTTTAACGGCCTTTTCGATCCCGCATTGCCCGTGTAAAGATTTTACGAAACAATTCGTGCAGGCATCCTGATGCCTCAATAATACGTAGTTTCGAGCGAGTAATGGGGCAGTGCCCCATCGGGTATCCAATAACCAAATTTTAACCCCAGGTGGTTCAAAGTTTTGCCATGATTCCGTGCCGGAATTGTAAATGGGTATTTGCCCATGGCATGGCTGCCGCCCACTTGGGATCGCGCTAAGGCCAAGGCTATAACCTGGAGGGCTTGGAAGAATGCTGGGAATTATTGGATTAGCTGTCCTTGTCGGCCTTGGCGCTGGTGGGATGGCTTTGCTCTCCGGTTATTCCATCCTGATAGCATTGGGGGTCTACGCGCTGTCCGGCTGGCTGATTATCGCAGCGGCCGTCCTCGTGGCCTGCACCGCCCGGTCGATGAAAGCGCGCGCGCAGAAACAAGGCCACGCCTATTCAGGCTGACCCATCAGTCCCGCCCCGCGACCCTCTTGGCCACATATCCCAGAAAGGCCCGTTGCGGATTTCTGATCTGTGGGCGACCCGACGCGGCCCAATAGGCCAGCCAGTCCGCCTCCAGCGCATAAACATCCCGACCCGGCGCCATCGCGCGGGCCTCCTCCAAAGCACCTGACGGCAGCACCGGCTTGTCCAGCCCTTCGACCACCTGACCCCGGCGCGAGAACCGGATCAAGTCGCCCGGCTCTTCGGTCATCTCATAATCGGGCAAATGATCGGCGGCGATCATGTCGCGGATCATTTTGCGAAACACCCGCCGGGGTGAGGCCGAACCCGATTTCTTCAGCAGCACCTCGACCGAGATCCGCCATTCGCGCTGACGCCCGCAATGTTTGCGTGCCAACTCATAGACCCGCCGTTCCAGCGGTTTGCGCAGGCGGAAATAATCCCGGCTGAGGGTCAGTACGGATTTCGCCAGCACGGCACGGAACAGCCAGTCCGACAGTTTCACACTGACGCTGACCATCCGACCCGCGCGGGTGCGGCGGACAATCTCCCAGCTTTCGATCAGACCAAAGCCGGTGGTGGTCTCGGTCTCGCCGGTGACGATGTTGGTGGTGATCCTTGTGCCGGCCAGCCGCTCGAACGCCTCACGCAGGCGCTTGTAGCCGTCACCGCTGGTCTCGCGATTGGTGGCCACCATCAGATCATGCGCCGTAAGATGCAGCACCTGGCTGACAGTGCGACCCGCATTGATCGCCGCCATCAGCTGGCTGATGCAAAAGATCAGGATGTCCTTGTCATAAATCGTCGCCAGGCCGCGCACCGAAGGTGTCACCGTGATCTCGACCCCGTTATGTTGGTAATTCAGGATCCGCCGATCCGGCCGGGTCGAGAGCGAAAACATTGGATGCTCCATCGACCCAAGATCACTCTTGGGTAACGCATCAAAAATATCGCAGACAAAAAAATCGCCCGTTGGATGCCGGTCAGGCAACAACGCCCCTGCCCCGCTCATACTGCCCTGCCCATGTATCCTGCCCGAATCTTCGTTCGTGGTTTTATTGACGCCCACCGTAAAGTTATCCACAGGAAGCGTAAAGCCGCCGGATCGTGGGTTCAGAGTCAGTCCAACGTGGGTTCAGAGTCACTCTTTCGTGGGATCAGATTCACCTAGCTCATCAGAAAACATAAAAATCTGTTTTTTTTCTTATGGTTAGAAGATCTAATAAAATGCTGTAACTACAAGATAACAAGATTCTAACTAAACAAATTTTTGCAACGCGCTATAAATCCACCACACAAACAGCTTTTACCCCTTATTTTTGCTTAGAAAACTCGGTTTTGTGCTCACAATGCTTCCATATGCTTCCTTTTGTGGTATATTGAAAAAAACGCAGCACACAGGCACATTTCAATGCGAGCAAACACATCAGAGGGACTCCCTCCGTATTTCAATATCGATCCGGATTTGGCGCATCAGGAACTTGGTGGCCCCACTGGTACACATGATTTCGCGGACATTTCTGATGCGTGCACTCGGGGCCGAGCCGACCTCGCAAGCCGAGGGTTAGAAGATGACGGTCAGAAAAAGCTGCGCCTGTTTTCAACCTGGGAAATCACCAAGTATTTGATCCCTGTCGCACCCGCTCATTTCCGTCGGGTGCTGAAGGGCAACCCCGATTTGCCGCAGGGCCAGTCGGAAACCGAAGGCGGGGCCAAGTGGTTTACGCTGGATGAAGTCCTGCGCCTGCGCCTGCATTTTGCCTCGGAAGGATCCAAAGCCAAAGAGTACCGCCCCTACCGCCCCAAGGGGCTGCCGGCCAAGATCGTCTCGGTTGCGAATTTCAAAGGTGGTGTTGGCAAGACCTCAACCTGCGCCCATCTGGCCATGTCTGCGGCTTTGGATGGCTACAAGGTGCTGGTTATCGATCTGGACAGCCAGGGGTCGATGACATCGATCTTTGGCGGCAAGGTGACGGATGAATGGCAGACCGTGTTTCCTTTGCTGGCGCGCCACTATGCCACCCATCTGCGCCGTGACAATCAAGGGCGGCTTGACCGGGGTGAAGCCCCGCACCCGATCGACGATACGCTGTCAGACGCGCTGAAAGTCCGCAGCGACAGTCTGATTCAGTCGACCCATTGGCCGAATATCGACCTGATCGGCGCTCAGCTGAACCTCTATTGGGCCGAGTTCCAGATCCCTGTCTGGCGCATGCAGGGCCGCAGCTGGAAGCTGTGGGATGCGTTGACTGACACGTTGGAAGAGGATGGCGTGTTGGACGACTATGACATCGTTTTCATCGATACACCGCCCGCGCTGGGGTATTTGACGATCAACGGACTGGCGGCCTCAGACATCCTGCTGGTGCCCATGGGGGCCTCTTTTCTGGAGTTTGATTCAACCGGCCGCTTCTTCGACATGCTGCACTCCACCTTTCAGTCCATCGAAGACGGTGAGAACATGGCCGCCCGCGCGCTGGGACGGCCCGAGATGGCGTTTCAATGGGATGCGGTGCGCACAGTTATCACCCGCTATGACGGCAGCCAGCAAGCGGAACTGGCGGGGCTGATGCAAGCCTATCTGGGCCGCACCCTGTCGCCTCATTGGCAGGGGTATACAGCGTTGATCGGGCAGGCCGGGGAACAGGTCAATGGTATCTACGAGGCCGATTACCGCGATTTCAACCGCGAGACTTATGTGCGCGGGCGGGAAACTTTTGACGCTACCTATGCCTCGTTTAAACGCCTGCTGATCGGGGTATGGCGGCGCGAGGAACTGGCACAACAAAACGAAGAGGCAGGAACGCCGGAATTGACGTTCTGACCAACATGTTTCGCGCGCGAAACACATCTGTTGTGCTCCAGGACAGAGTCTGATTGGCGCAGGAAAAGGAAAAAGTGATGGCAAAACGCAAACGACTGACCCCTGCCCGTCCGGATTACCTGGATGACACCCGCCCTGCCCCGGGGATGAATTCCATGTTTCCTGCCGACATGCCCCGATCCGCGCCTCCGGTTGCGCAGGTGGCCGGTGCCACAGCCGCCCAGGCCGCACTGGAAGAACTGTCCGAAGAGTTGCGTGCTGCTCGGGCCGAGGGCCGACTGGTGCAGGATCTGCCGCTGGAGGCTATCGAAGAAACCCATCTTGTACGTGACCGTATGGCCGCCGATGACGCCGAGATGGCGGCGCTGAAGGAAAGCCTGAAGACGCGCGGGCAACAAACCCCGATCGAGGTCGTGGAACTGGAAGGCGGGCAATACGGCCTGATCTCGGGCTGGCGGCGCATGACGGCCTTGCGGGCGCTGGCGAAGGAAATAGGTGAGGCACGTTTTGCCACCGTGCGGGCGTTCCTCAGACAGCCACAGAGCGCCTCGGACGCCTATGTGGCCATGGTCGAGGAAAATGAGATCCGTGTCGGGCTGAGCTATTACGAACGCGCTCGGATCGTGGCCCGTGCAGCTGAGCAGGGGGTCTACCCGGACGAGGCCGCCGCCCTGCGCGGGCTGTTCGCATCGGCCAGCCGGGCCAAACGGTCCAAGATCGGGTCGTTTGTCGCGATCTATCACGCGCTGGATGAGCATCTGCGCTTTGCCTCGGCTATTCCTGAACGGCTGGGGTTGTCGATTGCGAAGGTGGTGAAAGAGGATCCGAAACGGACGGGGCGCATTATCAAAGCGCTGGACGCTGCTCCATCCCCGACCCCGGACGCTGAAATTTCGGCTCTAACGCGTGCAATCAGCGCGTCACAACCAAAGCCTGCCTGCCCGGAAACCAACGGGCCAGTGTCAGAGGAAATCGGGGATATCCGTCTGCAGCTTAGCCGCGATGCTGCGAAGCTCACGTTGTCGGGCCGAGGTGTATCAGATGAGCTTTATGCGGAACTGCGCGAATGGCTGCAGGCCTGGACGGCATAGATCTGGGATAGCTAAACCACAGAAACGTGAGGCCTGGTCAATCGCCGACCGCGCCTGAGGCTTGCAACAGCGCATCTGCGTGGACCTGCAAATCTGATGTGACACGCAGAAACTCGGAGATGTTGTTATATGCCAGGAATGGGACGGCAATGACCGCCGTGGTCAGAAAGAACAGGCGGCCTTTTCCAAGCACGGAAAACCCGGCCAGCAGGAACATCGCCGGGACGTAGCTCATGGAATACAGAAACGTCTCATCGCCGTAGAAGAAATGCAGCACCCCTTCGAATAGCAGGTATAAAAGCAAAGCCTGCGCGACCGGCGCATTTCGCCCCGGGGTCAAGATGGCCCGGGTCACACCCGTGATGAACACGATGGCCCATAGCACGAGTCCCGCAAGACCAATCCACGCCAGTGTGTGAATGGGGGAAAACTGTACGGACAGGCGCATCCATTCCGGGAAGACTGGATTGTCTAGAAACGGCACGTCGGGAATGGCGATGGAATAGGCAAAGAAAGCCCGGATTTTATCCAGTGGGCCACCGGCCAGATCGTGCAGGACATAGGCGAATTCCGATTTGAGGCGTGGAATGAAGAAATCCGAGCGCGGAAAGGCGACCCTTTGAAGGGTGAAGACGATCGTTGCGATTGCAAACCCATCGACCAGAATGCGGAAGGCACGTTTGTATGAATTGGAGGCAAGTACGGTCAGAATGCCGGCCATCCAGTTGGTGATCGTCATCGAAAATGCAATCACGCTGGAAATCGACTGCAATATCAGCGGTACCGTTCCGCGCTGCATCAATGTCCCGAAAGCCAGGGCAACCGTCACTGTCAAACCGGCAAAGGCATGCACCTCTGGTATGGGCATCCAGAAGATAGCTGCGCTGGATACCGCGCCCAGAGCCGTGAAAACAATGGCGTCAAAGCGGGGCAGGCCAAGTCCTCGGAACCCACCGAACAGGGACGCACTCCAAAGGCCTGCCGTTGCTGAGAGTACGCCGAGAACGGCCAGCCGTTCAGAGAGACCCGCCACGATCAGCGCCTTGGTTGGCGTGTACATGATTATAGCCTGCAACGGGTGGACATTGGTTCGATAATTGTTGGCATAGCGATCCAGCATCACCGGATGCACCCGGATCAGATCGGCCTCGAACCAGACCCATGCATCGCGGTTCGGGTCGATCAAGGCCAGAGGAATCTGGCTGGCCAGAAACCAGTACCCCATTCCAACCAAAAGGCTGATCACAAAAGCAAGGCCCAGATCGGCCCGGCTGGCGACAAGCCAGGCTTTGAAACGTCCGAGGTTTTGGGAAAGCTTTAGGCGCGTATCAGGAATGTCGTTGACAATTTCGCTTAGAATTCGTCGCAGCATTCGTAACCTCAAACCCCAAAATAACGCAAAACAGTTTTAGTTAGACACCAATCACCTGAAATCCTACCCCTTAAGTTATCATCGGAGAGAGGCACTTGCCTGTGTTTCGCGCGCGAAACACTGTCTGATGTCATGGGCAGTTCCAAGCGGCCACATCTTCTGCTGTTATTGGGTATCTGGTTGCTTCCATCACCTCGGGCACATGATTTGCGTCATACCGGTCCATGACCCATTCCCAGACGGGTTCGCCCGCGCTGGTCACCTCCAGCGCCCTACCTGCGCGGGATTCGGTCAGCAGCAGATTGCCGTTGGGCAGCTTTTGCCATTTTCCCGACCATTTGGTGTAGAATGGCTGGTCGGGCAGTGTGGGAAAGAGGATGGCGCGTTCTTGCGTGTGGGGTTGTATTGCGACCACGCGCGATCCACCCTGAAGATCACCACCTTCGGTTCGGTCAAAATTGTTGTCGAAGATGCCGATCCATCCATCACCGATGAAATCGGGATCGTGCTGAAACAGCGTGTCTGAATAGGTGTGCCATTTCACCTTCAGCGTCTCTGGATCAAGAACCATGACCATGTGAAGATCGCGCAGGGACACGACGATGTCGCCCGCATCGAACAACGGATATTCATCGGCCATGCCCGGTGACAGCTCTTCTATGTCGTTGAGGTGAAAGATGTCGCCATTATAACGCCTGCCCGTTCTCAGATACACGTCGCTTAGACCGTTTTTCTCAAACACTTCGATCGAGCTGATGGATTTGAGAACCTCTCCATCGGCGTTTACTTTCATGAAGTAATCTTCGTAGACGGGGAAGGACAGGATTTCCAAAAGCTCTTCCTCCCGCCCGGCGCGGGAACGTAGTTCCTGATTGCCGGACACCCAGAACGAGCCGTCATCATTCGCTGAGATGGAGTGATGCGCCCGTGGCTCTGACAGGGCCCACAACACGTCGCCGCAGGCCGACATCCGAGCGATCCCGATGAATTCGAAGTTGAACAGGATGTCGCCATTGGGAAAAAGATACGAGCCGTGAATGTATGGGTAGTTATGCCGTCCGCCAAAAATCTCGCCCGGATCGGGCGCCCAAGAATGCAGGACGGTGCCGGAATCATCAATCAGCCGGACACCTGCATGCCAGTCGAATTCCGGAAAATACGATGTGATCAGCGTTGAGCCGGGGGCAACAGCGGTGGCATCGTGAACGCGGACACCTTCAAAATCATACCGCACCGGCATCAGCCGATCAGGCTCCTTCATGAAGGCTTTGACTTCTTCCCATGCCTGAACGGCGATCCTGTAAGGGGCCAGATACAGATAGGCAGATACAAGTCCCGCCAGGAACGTGATTGCCAACAGACAAGCCAGCGACAGCAATGCAAGTAGGCGATCAGACATAATCACAGAACCCCAATCTACAGATCTATGGGGCAACGTTGGATTTTTGGTTGGCGGCGATCAAGCTTAAATCCACGCGAAGCGCTTGTTTGGGGGCGCGCCGGTTATGATGTGGGGCTTTTTGCCGAGTATTTGACAGGCGGTTCCCGCTTTGGGCGCTGCAACTTCAAAAGTGCCTGATCAAGCAACAATCCAGCGGATTTCGCGACATAGTCACGAAAGTCTTGCAATATGGGCGCCGGATGTTCCTAATTTTTGGCCAAGAGGTTTAGTCTTAAACCGCAAGGCGGATGCGTTACCGGGTATTAAGTTCAGTGTTAGAGGGTTTGAGGCGCACATAATGAAGCACTTCGTTGAAAGACTGCCTGAACGGTTGTTCTGGACTTGCCTGTTGCTCGCCATCGTTTGCGCATCCATCCTGTATGGGATCGTTGCGCAAATGAAGCAATGGCCGCCGGCTCCTCAGATTCGGCTCGTGTACAGGACGGTGTTTGTCGAACAGTCCCTAACAGGAGCGGCTTTTCATAAACATCTTCAACCCTCTCGCGGGCAGGGCGATGGCGTCATGGTCAACAACGCAGCGGATCGAAAGGACGCCATCTTGCTGATGGGGTTCTTTGACGGCGAGAACCAGGCACGGCTTGTGAGCCGCGATGGCAGTGTGATCCGCAAATGGTCCTTGAATTACTTCGAACATTACCCCGATGCCCGAACTCGCCCCTGTGACGGTCTTGGCACCCCTTTAGAAACAGATGTGCACGGGGCACTGCTGACGCCGAAGGGCGACCTTGTGTTCAGCTACGAATATTGCGGAACCGCCAAGCTGGATCAGTGTTCCAATCTGCTCTGGGCGCTCAACGAGCAATCTCATCATTCGCTGGTGACGTCTGAACAGGGCGGATATCTGACGATTGGCCGCGACGACTGGACCGCCGCCGAGGTTGCCGATCGGTTTCCGCCTTTTTTCACTGCGGAAACGGATGCGCCGATCTGGGAAGATGTGGTGCTGAGGCTTGACGAACAGGGGCAGGTTCTGGAACGGATGTCGATCCCCGACATAATCATGGACAGTGGCCTGACCGCGTTGCTGACGGCCAACAATCAGGACTTCAAAACGAGGGGGGTGACCCGGAGCGAGTTGCTTCACGCCAACAAGATTGATGAACTGCCGTCGGACCTGGCTGACAGGTTCCCGCTGTTTAATGCCGGGGACTGGGTTGTTTCGATGCGGGGGCTGAACCTTGTCATAGTTCTGGACCCGGCCACGCGAACAGTGAAGTGGCATCAGACCGGCCCCTGGATCCGGCAGCACGATCCCGAGTTTCTCCCGGATGGAAAAATCTCGATCTTCAACAACAACGCATACCTGACGTCTTACACGCGGAGTGACAAAACACGGCTGGATGCGCCTCGGGATACCAACATCATGACCATCGACCCGGTCAGCCGGAAGGTCGAGGTTGTTTTCGGCAGCAAGCCCGGTCAGGAGATGCTGTCGGTCATCCGGGGACAGCATGAGATTCTGGACGATGGTGGAATTCTGATCACCGAATTCGACGCGGGGCGTGTGTTGGAAGTGGATGGTGCTGGCACTGTGGTCTGGGAATATGTCAATAAATACGACGACGAATTTGTGGGTGAGATCACCAATGCAAAACTCTACCCATTGAGTTATTTTGAAACTGATTGGAAGGAATGCACGCAATGAAATGGTTTACGAAAACCTGGGCGGGGGGACGTCTGATCGCGCTGTGGCTGTTCGCAGGGGTGCCGTTTCTGATGCTGGCAAGTCCGGCGCACGCCTATATCGGCCCCGGTGCCGGGCTGGGGGCTATTGCGGTCACGATCGCCGTGGTGCTGGGTGGTATCTTTCTTATGGTAGGACTGGTCTGGTTTCCGCTCAAGCGACTGCTTCGCGGCAAGAAAGGCCCGGCTGACGCAGGCAACGAGACCGACCCGGCGCAATGATACAGGCCATAGCCGTTTCGCTGCTGGCCGTTGCGGGGTTCATTATAGCCTTGTGGTGGACGAACATCGCGGAAATTGCCCACAAGATCGTTGGCGCAAGCATGGCAGGCGTGGCTGCGTTGTTTGACAACCAGTTGTCTGACGATGCCAAGGAAGCTGCGGCACGGCGGGCAGGGGTGCAGCTGATCCTGGGCGGCCTGAACCTGACATGGCGTATTGCTCTGGCGCTGGCTGCGGCGGGACTGCCTATCCTGCTGGCCGATTTCGCTGGCCTCGTGCCCGGCAGCGCGGTTCTGGATGTCATGCTGCGACTGGATTACATCGTCATCGTGTCGGTCCTGGCGTTCGCAGCGGTCAAAATCGTCAGCCGCCTGCGTCGCAGCGAAACGCCGCACGAGAATGGCGGGTCCCAATATTCGCCGGTGGATCAATTCGTTCACAACCTAGCCTTTTCGGGCCCGACCGTTCAGAAAGCAGCCGCACGGATCGAGGCGCGCCTGATACCACGCCCAGCGAAGCCGGAAGCAGCGAAACCCATTTTCGTGACATCCCTTGCGCGAGGCGGCACCACAGCGGTTCTCAACGCGCTGCATGATGCGCCCGAAGTGGCGACGCACACTTACCGGGATATGCCTTTTGTGACGGCCCCTGTGCTGTGGAATAAGCTGGCCGGTGGCCAGAGGCGGGGCGTGCGGCGGCAGCAGCGGGCCCACGGGGACGGAATGGAGATCGACCTTGAGAGCGCAGAGGCCTTTGAGGAGGTCATCTGGAAAATGTTCTGGCCGGAAAGGTACAAAAGGTCGTCGATCGCGTTGTGGAAGGTCGCGGACACAGATGACCAGGCCGACCGGTTTCTGCGTCACCACATGAGCAGCATTATCCGGGCGCGCAATGTGCAGGCCGGGTCACAGAGTGTTCAGAAAACGCGCTATTGCTCGAAGAACAATGCCAACATTGCCCGGATTCCTTATCTGCTAAAATCCTTCCCTGATTGCAGGATTGTTGTTCCGGTGCGGCGTCCTGAAAGCCACGCAGAGTCCCTGCTGCGGCAACACGACAACTTCAGCAAATTGCAGTCCCTGGACAGTTTTGTGACCCGCTACATGGCCGATATCGGCCATTTCGAGTTCGGAAATCTGCATAAACCCTTCCTGTTTCCCGGCTTCGAACCGAAACAAAAGGACACCCACACGCCGGATTACTGGCTGCAATACTGGACCTGCGCCTTTCGCGACCTGCTTGCATATAAGGACAAATGCATCTTTCTCCTGCAGGACGATCTGCGCGCTTCTCCTCAGGCGGCGATGGAGGGGTTGTATGACGCCCTTGACCTTTCGCCTGATGGCCAGGATTTCGAACAGTATTTTCATTCGAATCCTGACGTGGCTGCCGCGAAACATTTCGATCCCGCCCACCTGCAGGAAGCGCATGATATCTATGGGGCATTGGAAGAAAGCGCCCATCGGGACTTGCTGCGAAACGTGATTTGAGACTGGTACGAGATCCAGGGCGGATAGAACCAAAAATCTTGGGAAGTAGGTTCCTGCTGACCTGCTTCGATCAGAAGAAGTCATACATTTAATCGCCGAACCTACCTACCACAATGCGGCAGCAGTCAGCCCTGCCACACCCGCCGCGTAAGCGGCGGGAAATCGAGCGCTCTGAGGCCCGCAGGGAATGCCATAATGAACTTGATCGTGCCGGAAAGTGACGGGCCTTTTTGGGCAACCCATGCGATGCATGGCTGTCCTGCGCCGGTCCATCGACACCCACGCCTGCTGGCAGAAAAAGGGGCGGGCCCCCTTTCCCCGGCGTGGAGATTGCCTCCAAGAGAAAAACTGTTCCGCGGGTAATTTGAGAAAATTAGGATTTCTAAAATCACCCCCGGTTTCCTCTTGGAGAGTATGACTGGATGGATGATGATCGACGCGATGAGACCGAGGACGTCGACACATGACAACGGCGGCTGACCTGTTTGAGCTTGCCTTCCGGGAAGCGCAGAAAGGGATCGACCAATCCTGGGCGGGTCTGGTGACTGGCTGGAATGTAGTCCAGGCTCTTATCAGTGTGATTGATTTTTCCGGTGAAAGCCGGAACTTCGCTAAGGCAGTTCTCATCAAAATGGAAAGACGCTGCGCACTGTTGTCAAAGCCGGTGCTTAGTCACGGATTATTTCGGTTCGTGGGGGGCAGGAAAATCTCTTCCAGTGTGCGGGCGTCCTTAGCTTTATGTTTGACAGCCCAGTGCGCCCCAGGTTCCGCGCCCGTGCTCTCAATGCTTAATGCCGAAAATGGTTCGCCTGCCGTTTCTATAAACCGATGGCAAAGACCGTTCATCTCAGTGGCCAGGGCCTGCGAATAAAAGCGATGTTGCCTGAACTGCGCCCCGGCCTCATCCATCTGAGTGACAACGATCTGACCGTTGCCGGGATCTATGTCGGCGCAGGTTTGACCAATCAGAACCGCTATAGTGCCCGAATAGCACAACGCACCGTTCCTGCCTGCGCCCAACGGAAAGCAAGTGGATTTTGCCGAAAGGGGAGCGGACGCTTCGAGACAGACGAAAAGCGTGCCTTCGGCCATGAAAACAGAGCTTCCTTCCGGGAAGGCCCTACAGGGTTTTGGGGGGGCCAGCACCGATCCGGCATAATCCGTCGCGCCATAGAGGATCTGGAAAATGGAATTCATGTCGATGTCGCGGCCAAACGTGCTTGGGGTCTGAAAGCTGCCGAATCTTTGGTTCTGATCGGCGGGGCCGCCAACAGAGCGGATCGGGGTCGATTTGATATCAAACCCGTCAATAGACCGGGCTTGTTTCACAATCGCCTCGGCAAGATCAACATCCTGTTCTGCAACACGCTGAAACAAAGGCCAGATATGCGATGAGGCCACCGCCTGACCAAGGCCAAAGACCAGCACCAGGGTCAACCCCCCTGCCGGGATCAGCCGGGCTGCGGGGCGCCCCGCCAGCCCATTTGCAAAGACCGTGGTGCAGGCCAGAACGACGCCGGCAAAGACAAAGCCCATGAACCCGATGGTTCGCCCGATCAGGTAGGGTTCCGGATAGAGGAACCAGATCAGAACCGGCAGGATGAAAAGCGCGCCGTACCCGCCCAGCAGCACCCGGACCGCCCCGAACCATCCCCCGCCTGAAAAGGCGCGTGGCGCAACAAGCGCACAAGCGGCCGCCATCAGCACTGCTCCGCAGGCCGCTGCAGCCGTGAGCAGGAAAATACCGCGATACGGGTGGGGCATACCCACAAGCCCGCCGCTGTGAATCCGCCTTTCAATCCGGGGCAAGGCGGACAGTTTCTCAAGGATCACAGTTTGATCTACGCCACCCGAGAAGCGAAAATTGGGGATGAGATCAAGAACCGAAATGGTGGCCCGCAACTGGAGTTGATACAGCACCAGAGCAACCACCGAGGCGGCAAGGACACGACAGAGGCAGAGCAGGCTGTCCCAGTGGCCGTACCGGTCAACGCGGATCAGCACAATGACCGGGACCAGAAAACCCAACAGCGCATAGCTCTGATAGAAGCCGATCGCGATGGCCAGAAGCTCGGCTGCCACAATGACCCGCAAGACCAGACCCCAGGGTGAAGTTACGTGCGCGGGCGCAATCAGCGTCATGGCCCCCACAGACGCCAAAAGACCCAGGCAAAACCAAGGAGCCTGCGTTTGAAAATGTAAAACGGCGGTCAAATAGACATGTGAAAACCCTGCCAGAAAAACTAGCAGAACAGACGCTATCGCCATCGCCGGTCCGGTCGGCGCAACAGCCATGTGCGCGATCAGAACCGAGATGGCGAACAAGGCTGCAAAAAGAATAAAGATCAGAATGGCAATTGGCGTGTCCCAGCCAAAGAGGACCTCATGCGCCCAATGCGTTGCCCAGCGGCCATGCACTTCGGCAAATCCGGTTTCGAGACCGGCGGCAAACCTCCATTCGTCGGGGTTGAAGCCTGATTGCGCGATACCAATCCCAGCTGTTGGCAGGAACATGAGGGCTGCAACAACCGCCGCCGCAAGATACAAAGCCCAGAATGGGGCTTTGGCACCGTTCATCTTTCAACCGTATAAATCGACACCATCAAGCAATATCTTCCTGCAAAGCCGACCCCAATTTTAGCGAAATTCAGAGGCATTTCAAACCTGTCAAAGCTTAGTTGAAGGACCGCAATGTGCTGTGTCGGGGGATCAATTCGGGGCAATCACGTCGACAATTGCATCAGCAAGCTTTTGATGGCCCGCTTCCGACAAATGCCCATCCGGGAAAAGATAATCGCCCGCATCGAGTATGTCCGGCGTATGGAGAATCTGTAAGTCAGATACCTTTGATCGCAAAAGGCCAAGATTTGGGGCGGTCGAGAGGACCTCTGTGAAATGTCCGCCCCGGCCACCTGTGTTTACATCGAAAACAATCAGTTGTGGCGGGGTGGTTCCCCAATCCCAGTTAGTCAGAACTTCGATCAGAACATCGGGATCTTTCAGCTCAGCCATGGGCAGTTCGCTGTCTTCGTCTTCGCCCTCGCCGCCGCCGAACCGCCCGCGCACCTCCTGAAAGAGGGCGGGCAGATAGTGCCCGAAGCCTCCGCCTGCCTCTTCGTTTCCGGCGACAAGTTGCGCATAGGTTTCTTCCGGCATGGCCGACAGCGTACCTTCAGAAAGATAGCGGCGGTTTTCGTAGCCGTCATTGTCGCTGTACTGGATAATCACCGTCTTAAGGTTGCTGCGGTCGAGACGGTTCAGCGTCATAAGCTCTCGGGCGGTGCCATAAGACGACACACCGGTATTCAACGTCTTGCGCCCGGTTTCCGCCTCGAT
This sequence comes from Ruegeria meonggei, assembly GCF_042768335.1. Taxonomy (NCBI): domain Bacteria; kingdom Pseudomonadati; phylum Pseudomonadota; class Alphaproteobacteria; order Rhodobacterales; family Roseobacteraceae; genus Ruegeria; species Ruegeria meonggei. The sequence goes on from NZ_JAXHBT010000003.1 coordinate 56,893, forward strand.
AACGTCAGCAAAGGTCTTCCCTTGCCTGACACCCCAACCCATCGCCTGGCTATCGCCCAGAACCACGATCTCGGGCGCATCAAGGGAGGCTTCGCTGTCGCGATAGCCTGCCGAATTCACGTCGAGCTCAGTTGAGAAGCTGGTATTTTCAAAAACGCAGCTTCCGGGCCGCAACGTGTAGCTCAGATCAGAGTCGTAACGCGCACAATCCGGCAGGTATTGCACATACGAGACATTCGCCCAGTAGATTTTCCGGACCAACCGATCAACGGAACGGATACCGGTCGGAGAGTCCCGTGCAACAAGCCATGCAAGCGCGGCTTCTAGGCCAACCAGAAGCACCGCAAGGATCAGGATGTTGATACCAATGACGCGCCACATCCGGTTTCAGTCCAACCCGCAGCCGGTTTTGTTGTCTATAGCCTTCGACTGGTCCTGAACCTCAATTCGCAACACCGCAAACCCCTTAACAAAGTAGCATCATGCCCATAACACAGAACGCCGATTCAAGGGAATGGCGTTGTCTATGATGCAGTAGGCCAGCCGCTTTTGTCTGGCCTCTTCACGGCTCTCCTGCGGTCCGGGCGGGCGCTGGGTCGCGCTGCATGATACTCGTCCCGGAGTGTCTCTCATCTCTTTTCCAGAGAAAGTGACAATGAAGTCTGCGCGGAAATAACACAAGGATTCCAATTGACTTGTTCAAAAATGCGAAGAAACTAGCAAGCAATGTGCATGTTAGTGGTCCGGTTTTTTACCTAAAATATGCTGTTTTAAGGTCTGATTTGTTCGGGATTCAACACGTGGGAAAGGGTTAAGAGTTTTCTTTTTTGAGTTTTATTCCAGAGTGTTATGTTTATTGATCTGCTGTCTTGGGAATTTCTGTTGTTTTCGGCGTTTACCATCATTCTGGTTGCGTCTTCGACCGGGTATGTGCGGACGGTTGGCTTTCTTAGCGCCAACATTGCATTCATTTTTGCGCTTCTCGGCCCAATCGGTTTGGCCTCGACTTTGCTCTTTTCCGGTTTGGGGTGGGCGCTGACCCGTGTGCATCTGACGGCATCCAGAGGGGGGGCAATTCTGTCGGCGACCCTGCTGATCCTCGTTTTCATATACATGCTGGATTACGAGTTCCTGGGATTGTTCCTGCCTGACGCAGTGCGGTTATCATTCCTGCAAACAGTAGGTCTGAGCTTTCTGTTGTTTCGTATCCTGCATGTGATGATCGATGCCCGGTCGGGTGTCATCGACCGCATCGATCCCGCCATTTACTCGAACTATTTGCTGGCATTCACCACGTTCATGATGGGTCCAATCCAGCGGTATCAGGATTTTCGCGACCAATGGGAAGACCGAAGCCGCGCCATTGAGATGACGTACGAGGCCCATCTTGATGCCGGACTGAGGATACTCTGGGGGCTGGTCAAAGTTTACGTTATCGGAACGCTTTTCTTCCGTTTCGCGCTTCAGCCTAATACCGATGTCCTTGCGCTGAGCCTGAGTGAATTCTGGGTTCAGTTGGCGGCCTTCTACTTTTTCCTCTACATGAATTTCTCGGGCTACTGCGATGTAGTGATCGGTATCGGCAGCCTGATGGGCATTCGCCCGCCAGAGAATTTCAACAACCCGTATTTAGCTCAGAACATTGCGGATTTCTGGCTGCGCCAGCACCGATCTCTGACATTGTGGTTAACCGACTATGTCTTCAACCCGGTGTATAAAAAGGCGCTCAGTTCCAGTTCTTTCGCCAGTCTGCCGCTGGCTGCCGGTATCATTGCTGCCATGCTGACCATGCTTGTCTCGGGCCTCTGGCACGGCACCACAATCGGGTTTTTGATCTTTGGTCTTGTGCACGGGACGTGGCTCGCCATCTACCGGATATGGGATCATGTCCTGACGGCGCGTTTCGGCAAGAAGCGGTTGCGTAAGATCAGGGCAAGCTGGCCCGGACGGGTTGTCGGAATGGCGATTACATTTCACGCGGCCGCTTTTGCTTTCCTGTTCTTCCAGTTGGACACGCAAAGCGTGGTTGCGCTTTTGAAAGGCCTTATGTGATGTGGTCGACCCTTTTTCCCAACCGGTCTCTTCGGGTGACACTGAAGATCCTCGTCGCGGTTAGCCTCATCAGTGTCCTTTTTGTTTTCTCCGCGACGGAGGTCGACTTTGTCTACACGGGTTTCTAGGAAACTGCGCCTCTCGGTCGCGGCCCTTAGCACTATTGGGGCCATCGTTGCACTGATCTTCACAGGGTTTGTCTGGCTGGCCATCAGCGCCGAGCGCAATTTGTATATGTTTCCGTTCAAACAGGAGGATTGGTACCGCTTTCTATTGCCGTCGCAGTTTGTGGCGCAGGGCAAGCCGGTCATTATGCTGACCGGACCGTCCACGATGCGCGAGAACCTGCGTTGGGGACAGATGCAGGAAGCTTTTCCCAACTATCACATCTACCAGGGCGGTATTAGCCTTGGAACAATCGAAGACGTGATGATTGCGCTGAAGCTCATCGAGTTTGCCTATGGTGAAGATGCGTTGCCGGACTATGTGATCCTTGGTCTTGGGCCCCGGTTTGTTGCGAACCTTCCACCCGAGCGGCCTATGAAAACGATTGTCGATACCTACAGTGCCTGGTCGATTACTACTGGTCCGAATGGGGTCGTGCTGCAAAAAAAATCTGCGTTTGGTGCCGTTTTGGCCAAAATGCGGTTCATCGGCAAGCAGCCCGAGCGTTTCCGCACTGCGCTGCGTGCGTGGGCAGGGCATTTCGGACGTTCCGTCGAAGAATGGCCGCTTGGTGAAACCATCTTGCGCAAGGCCGGATTGCTGAACTTCTGGAAAGCCCGCGTTCAGAGGCAACTCCGCTCCGTTTCACCGTATAAATTCGCCAGAACCGCTGGTCTGAGCGAGGCGGACCTTGCCGTCTATATGTCCGGCAGCTGGTGGGAATCCGTTTTCGACTGGGATGCGCGTGCGAATGGTGACGCTGCATCTGAGCGTTTACGCCAGCTTATGAAGTTCCTCAGCGAGCACGGAATTGGTGTGGCGGTCGTCAATATGCCGGAAAGGTCATACTCCCGCGATCGTTTTGCTTTCGAGTACGACGACTACCTCGGGGTGATCCGAGATGGTGTTGGCGGGGCGCCGTTCCTCGATCTGAGTACCTTCACGGACGATAGTGAGTTTTTCGACGCTGAACATACTTTACCGAAAGGATCGCAGCGCCTGACAGACCGTGTCATAGTTTGGGTGCAATCGTTACTGAAATAACGTATATAAGTAAGAGAATTGGATTCCGACGCTACTGCGATTAATGATATTGTTTGAATAGGTACCCTAAATTTTGGGGGTGGGTAAGTGGTTTTTGATGTTAGGGCCGGGCGTGAGTATACCGGCATAGATGCCGCCTGCGATACAGCGCGGACTCAGGTTCTGGGTGCTCTTCGTGCAACCGAATCCATCCAGGATTATCTCTCTTTGTGCCGCAAATGGCGCAAGATCGACCGGGTCACCAGCGAAGACGGGCGCAACGAATTGCGGATCGCGCTTCTGAGCGGCGCGACGACGGATTTCCTTGAGATTCCTCTTCGCGCCGAACTCGACAGCTTTGGTATCCGCGCCCGCATTCACCGCCCGGACTTCAACACCCATGTCGCCGAGCTTCTGGACCCGGCAAGCGCGACTGCCAGTTTCATACCGCAGATTGCAATTCTTCTGCTTGGGCTGCCCGACATCACGGAATGGCCTGCCGTGGGCGACACAGAAGCAGACGTGGCGATTCTGGCCAACCGGTTCGTCGACCTGTGGCTGAACAACATCTGCATAACGTTCAACCGGGAAACCGGCACTGACATCATACTTGGCAACCTGCATCTGCCGCCGACATCCGTGACCGGTCATCTCAGCCGTCGTCTTCCTTGGGATCGAACCAATTTCGTGCGCCGGATCAATCAGCTATTGGCTGAACAGGCTCCGAAATTTGTCCATACATTAGACGTGGAACTTCTCTCTGCCCGCCACGGGGTCCAGCAATGGTTCGACCCCCGTTTTTGGTACCACGCCAAGCAACCCGTCTCGTTTGACTGCATGATTCCGCTTGTGCGCGACACGGCGGGGATCATCGCAGCCATCTATGGCAAGACTTCGAAATGTATCGTGCTTGATCTCGATAATACCCTGTGGGGCGGCGTTGTCGGGGATGACGGAGTGAATGGTATAAAGGTTGGTCAGGGCAGTGCGGAAGGTGAGGCGTTCCTGGCTTTCCAGAACTACCTGCTAGAGCTGAAATCACGGGGCATTCTGCTTGCCGTGGCCTCAAAAAACGAAGAAGACAACGCGCGTGCGCCGTTCGACAAGCTGGATGACATGGCGCTGAAATTCGCCGACTTCGTTTCGTTCAAGGCGAACTGGGGGCCCAAGCCGGATAGCATCGCGGCCATCGCAAGAGAGCTGAACATCGGGCTCGATGCGATCGTCTTTGTCGATGATAACCCGGCGGAACGTGCCTTGGTGCGGCAGAGCTTACCGGAAGTACGCGTGCTGGAACTGGGCGCAGACCCTTCAGAATACCCAAATCTTCTCAGCCGGTCGGGCTGGCTTGAGACGATCGAGATTACCAGCGAGGACCGTAATAAATCCGAACAATATGCCGCCAACCGCTCGCGCACGGAGCTTGCGGAAAGCGCGGTGGATTATGACAGCTACCTGCGCTCGTTGAACCAGAAAGCCGTGATCCGCCCGTTCGAGCCAGAGCATCTGGACCGGATTACGCAGCTTATCAACAAAACCAACCAGTTTAACTTGACCACCCGGCGGCTGACACGATCCGAGGTCGAGGCGTTAGCCGCCAGTGACACCGCTCTCACCGCCTATATGAGGTTAAAGGACACCTTTGGTGACAATGGCATTATCAGCGTTGCCGCCGGAACGGTGGACGGCGACACGCTTACACTCGACCTTTGGCTGATGAGCTGCCGCGTTTTCAAACGGGGTGCCGAATTTGCAATGGCGAATTATCTGATGCAGAAAGCCGCGCGTCGCGGGATTTCGCATGTCAGGGGAATCTATCGGTCAACGGCAAAGAACGGTCTGGTCGAAAACCTCTATGCCGACCTCAATTTTGAGAGGGACGGTATTGCGGAAGATAACGCCACAAAGTGGACCCGAAACCTTGCCGGGTTCGAGCCGTTTCCAGTTAACATTGAAATAGTGGAGGATTTTGCGTGACCGAGAGTGAGGTATGGCAGCGCTTAACATCGGTCTTTCGGGACGTCTTCGAGGATGACGAGATCACATTGAGCCCCGAGACCACTGCTGAAGATGTCGAGGACTGGGATTCGCTGACGAACATCCAGTTGCTGATTGCCATCGAGAAAGCCTTTTCCGGGCTTGAGTTCAGCACCGGAGAGGTTGCAAACCTCCAGAATGTGGGTGATCTGGTTTCGGCGATCACAAAGCGCGTTACAGTCTGACGTATCCAGGAAGAGGGCGCAACACAATCGGCAACGGATTTCATTCCGCCCATTGCCGATGCGTAGCATCCAGCCTGTCTTTGTGGCCAGAGGCTGGGTTGATCTTTGGTTGCAACACGGTCTGTTCTATTCGTATCCCTTTCATGACAGCCCAGTATTCAGTTGCTATGACCATGTTGTGTTAAATGGGTTTTGAGTAGATGCAGATTGAAGATACCGCCTTACCGGGCGTCCTGATCCTGACGCCGAGGCGGTTCGGTGATGCGCGCGGCTTCTTTTCCGAATCCTGGAACCGCAAAACCCTTGAGGCGCATGGAATCTCTCTGGAATTCGTGCAGGACAATCACTCGGTTTCCGCCGGGGTCGGCACCCTTCGTGGGCTGCATTTTCAATCTCCACCTCACGCTCAGGACAAGCTGGTGCGCTGCGGGCGAGGGACGCTGTTCGACGTTGTTGTCGATATCCGCAAAGGTTCACTGACCTATGGGCAGTGGGTCGGGGTGGATCTGACGGCGGAAAATGGAAAACAGCTATTGGTGCCCAAAGGATTTCTGCATGGCTTTGTGACACGAGAGCCTGACACCGAGATTTGCTATAAATGCACCGATTATTACGCTCCGGACTGCGATGGAGCGGTGCGCTGGGACAGTTGCGGCATCGATTGGGGGCTGACCGGCGCTCCGGTGCTGTCCGATAAGGACAAGGCCGCGCCTGCATTGGTCGATTTCGACAGCCCGTTTGTCTGGGAGGGCGCCTCATGAAGCTTCTGGTGACAGGTGGCGCGGGCTTTATCGGCTCGGCCGTGGTGCGGCGGGCGATCGCAGACGGGCACCAGGTGGTAAATCTGGATGCGCTGACCTATGCGGCCTGTCTTGAGAACGTGGTCGGAGTGGCAGATCATCCAAATTATTCCTTTTTAGAGGCTGATATTCGGGATCAGACCGCCATGGACCGCGCGCTGGCCGCCCATGCCCCGGACGCGATCATGCATCTGGCGGCGGAAAGCCATGTGGACCGCTCGATTGACGGGCCCGGTGCCTTTATCGAAACTAACGTCACCGGGACCTATACCTTGTTGGAAGCGGCGAGAGGATACTGGGAAGGGCAGGGGAGGCCGGGCAGTTTCCGATTCCACCACATCTCCACCGATGAGGTTTACGGCTCGCTAGGCGCAACCGGACAGTTCACTGAAGAGACACCTTATGATCCCCGTTCGCCTTATTCAGCCAGCAAGGCGTCCAGCGATCATCTGGTGCGCGCCTGGGGTGAAACCTATGGGCTGCCGGTGGTGCTGACGAATTGCTCCAACAATTACGGCCCATATCATTTCCCGGAAAAGCTGATCCCAGTCACCATTTTGAACGCTCTGGCGGGCAAGCCGTTGCCGATATATGGCGATGGGTCCAACGTTAGAGACTGGTTATACGTCGAAGACCACGCCGAGGCGCTACTGCTGGTGGTTCGAAAGGGCCAGGTTGGGCGCAGCTACAATATCGGTGGCGAAAACGAGTGTACCAATCTGCAACTGGTGCAGATGCTGTGCGGTATTCTGGACCGGCTGCGCCCCGGGGCTGCGCCTTATGCCGATCTGATCACCTTTGTCGCTGATCGTCCGGGGCATGATGCCCGCTATGCCATCGATCCGACCCGCATCCGGGAAGAGCTGGGCTGGCGGCCCTCTGTTAGCGTTGAGGAAGGGCTGGAAAGAACCGTGCAGTGGTATCTGAACAATGAAAGCTGGTGGCGGGCGCTGCAGGGCCGTGACGGCGTCGGTCAACGGCTAGGTGTGAAGGCATGACTATACTTGTCTTTGGCAAAACCGGGCAGGTTGCGCAGGAACTGGCTGTTCATGATGGCGTGAAATGTCTGGACCGTATGGCAGCGGATCTAACGCATCCTGCGGCCTGTGCCGCCGCGATCCGGGCAACCATGCCGCAGGCCGTGATCAACGCGGCGGCTTATACCGCCGTGGACCGGGCCGAGGAAGAAGAGGCACTGGCAACTGTGATCAACGGGGATGCGCCCACAGCAATGGCACAAGAGTGCACTGCTTTGGGCATCCCTTTCGTCTCTATTTCGACGGATTACGCGTTTGATGGGTCGGGTGAGGCCTCATGGAAACCCGGTGATCCGACCGGGCCGCTGGGGGCCTATGGGCGCTCGAAACTGGCCGGAGAGCAGGGGATCGCGCGGGTCGGCGGCGCCTATGGCATTTTGCGCACCTCCTGGGTGGTGTCGGCCCACGGCAACAATTTCGTCAAGACGATGCGGCGGCTGGGGGTTGAACGGGATCAGCTATCTATTGTTGCCGATCAGATCGGCGGCCCGACCCCCGCGCGGGATATCGCAGCGGCATGCCTGTCCATGGCACAACAGCTAACCGAAGACGCGGACAAGGCGGGTATCTACCATTTTTCGGGCGCGCCGGATGTCAGCTGGGCCGGGTTTGCGCGCGCAATATTTGGCGAATTAGAGACTGATTGTGATGTAACGGACATCCCGTCCAGCCAATATCCCACCCCCGCGCGACGGCCATTGAATTCCCGCCTTGATTGCTCCTCACTGGAAACAAGTTTCGGTATCACACGTCCGGACTGGCGGCAGGGCTTAAGCGATATTCTGAGAGAACTGGAAGACGCATCATGAGTACACGCAAAGGCATCATTCTGGCCGGGGGATCGGGCACCCGTCTGTATCCGATCACGATGGCGGTCTCAAAACAGCTACTGCCGCTCTATGACAAGCCGATGATCTATTACCCGCTGTCGGTGCTGATGCTGGCCGGTATCCGCGATATCTGCGTGATCACCACCCCGCAGGATCAGGACCAGTTCAAGCGCACGCTGGGGGACGGCAGCCAATGGGGGATCAGCTTGACCTATGTAGTGCAACCCAACCCCGACGGCCTGGCGCAGGCCTTCATCCTCGCCGAAGAATTCCTGGCCGGCGCGCCCTCGGCGCTGGTGCTGGGGGACAACGTCTTTTTCGGTCATGGCCTGCCCAAGTTACTGGCGGCGGCTGACAGTCATGTCGAAGGCGGAACGGTGTTCGGCTATCACGTGGCTGATCCCAAACGCTATGGCGTGGTGGCGTTCGATGAGGACGGACGGGCGCGGGAAATCATTGAAAAACCCTCGACGCCTCCGTCGAACTATGCGGTGACGGGCCTGTATTTCCTCGATGGTTCCGCGCCTGAGCGCGCGAAAAAGGTACAGCCCTCGGCGCGGGGAGAGTTGGAGATTACCGACCTGTTGCAGATGTATCTGGAAGAAGGCCAGCTTAGGGTCGAAACCATGGGGCGCGGCTATGCTTGGCTGGATACGGGCACCCATGCCAGCCTGCTGGACGCGGGCAATTTCGTGCGGACGCTGGAAGAACGTCAGGGTTTGCAAACCGGCTGCCCGGAAGAGATCGCCTGGCAATTGGGCTGGATCAACGAGGAAGAACTGCGCCAGCGGGCAGAGATGTTCGCCAAGAATGAATACGGGGCCTATCTGGATGGGTTGTTGAAATAAACGAACAGGCCGTTGGGCCGGGGTGCGCAAGGCTTGCAGTCAGACCCAAAAAATGCACCCTGAAACCTGATTGAAGCAAATAGAAGTGGTGAAAATTTTCTGGGTTAAGTGGTTTATGTGAACCGAGTGTCGAAAATCTCCTACAGGCCGGACATTGACGGGCTTCGCGCTGTCGCCGTAGTTCCCGTTGTCCTGCACCATGCTGGCTTTGCCACGGTTCCGGGCGGGTTCGTAGGTGTGGACATATTTTTCGTCATCTCCGGCTTTCTGATCACTAGAATTTTGACGCGGGAAATTCGCGACGGTCAGTTCTCGTTGCTCTCCTTTTACGAACGCAGGGCCAGACGCATCCTACCGGCGCTTTTCGCCGTGCTTGTCGCCTGTCTGGCCGTCGGGTGGTTTCTTTTGTTGCCCAGCCAGTACGACGCGCTTGCAAGATCCACCGCGGCAACGCTGCTTTTTGTATCTAACGTGTGGTTTTGGGATGCGGCGGGGGATTACTTTGGCAGAGGGGTCGAACTGGCGCCGCTGCTTCATACCTGGTCTCTGGCGGTTGAAGAGCAGTTCTATCTTGGGTTTCCAATATTATTGTGGTTGATGGCAAAGCAATCGCGCAGCTTTTGGGTTGGTGTGATTGCAGTGATTTCACTCATATCCCTGGGACTTTCGATATGGGCCACGACCGCCGCGCCGATTGCTAATTTTTATCTCACGCCGATGCGGGTGTGGGAACTGGGGTTAGGAGCGCTGTTGGCAATCGGAGCCTTTCCGGCGCTCCGCCGCCCGTGGGCCGCCGAGGCAATTGGGCTGATCGGCCTGGTCATGATCGCCGGCAGCATCGTGTTGATATCCGAGGATACGCCCTTCCCCGGTTTTATGGCCGTACCGCCCTGCGCCGGTGCAGCGTTTTTGATCTGGGCAGGAATGCACGGCACCTCGATTGCTGGCAGGTTGCTGGCTTTGCGTCCGGTTGTCTGGATCGGGCTAATCTCTTATTCGCTGTATCTGTGGCATTGGCCGATCCTTGTCGCGGCCCGAGTGCAAAACGGCAGCGCGGACCTGCCGGTGATGACGGCGCTGGCCTGTGTTTTGCTGTCTGTCCTGCTTGCGGCGGCAAGCATGTACCTGATCGAGCGGCCCTTCCGCATTCCCGCAGGCAAGGGCGGGTTTTCAAGGGGCCGTATCTTTGCAGGCGCTGGCATCGGTGCCGCGCTTATATTGGGGCTGGCCGTTACTCTGGTGGCGAAAGAGGGTGTCCCAAGCAGGGTTCCCGCCGAGCTGGCGGCCAAAATGAACAAGTTCAAGGAATCCCACTATCTGATGGATGCGTGCAGACGATGGGTTGAGGGAGAGGAGCCTTGTAAGATAGGGGCACCTGTTCAGGCCGAAGCAGGACCCCGTGTTGTCGTGTGGGGGGATTCCCACGCAGGGTCTTTGCTTCCGGGCATAAATTCCTGGCTGAAAGACAACGGCATACCGGGGAAGGCCTTTGTAAAGTTTGGCTGCCCTGCGCTGCTGGGGGTTCGCCGTGCTGACATGGCGCCCGTTCACGGGTGTGACACCTATAATGAAATGGTGGCGCGCTATATCGAACAGCTGCCCGATCTCGATGCGGTTGTCGTGGCATCACGTTGGGCTTTGGCGACGGAAGGCGTTCGGGTTTCTGGGGAAGAGGGTAAATCAGCTGTTCTGGCAGCAAGTGATGAGCGCCCCACCGGGATTGCGGATAATCCAAAACACGTGGAACAGGGTCTGAAACGGCTTCTTCAGCGGCTGAGAGGCCGGGGCATCGAGGTTCTTATCGTCGGGTCGATCCCAGAGATCGGGTTTAACGTTCCCGATGCCCTCGCGGGCAGCGCCGCGTTCGGGACCCGGTTGCGCGTGCCCCCGTCACGGGAGGAGTTTGACCACCGCAACACCCGCTCTTACGCAATTCTGGCGGCAGCCGGTCGGGAATTCGGCGTAGCACTTGCGCGCCCGGCCGATATTTTATGCGAGGAGTTCTGCCGTATCCAACTGGATGGCCGCCCCGTTTACCGCGATGACGATCATCTAAGCGAGTTTGGTGCAAACTGGATTATGCCGGTCTTGCTGGATCAGCATTTATTGCAGAACTGACGCGCTTCGCTTGTACACTGAGGCATATCCATAAGGTCGAATTTCTCAACCCTTCAACAACCCGGGTCTTGTATTGAAAATGTCTGTAATCAAGAGACAGTTCACATCAAAATGCACCAGCGCCAGTATATTCGCTTCGACGCATGGCCTGGGAACGGGAATAATCAGGCAGGTTTCAGCGAGCGGCTGTGCCTGGCCCGCGCAAGGTCAGGATTGGTTTGGTGCCCGGAGATGCGAGTGTGATCGGAGAATCTGACATGACCCCGCCATCCCCCGCGATTGGCCGCAATGATCTGGCAATTCTTCTGTTCATCCTCCTGCTTGCTGCAGTGCTGAGGACTGCGGGGCTGAACACACCGCTTTGGTATGATGAGATCTGGACTGTCGACACACATGTTCGCCTGCCCTGGAGCGACATGATGCGCGAATACTCGATGAACCATCATTACTTCTTCAGCATGAAGGCCAAGCTGTTCTCGCAGATTTTCGGGGAGGAAGCCTGGGCCTATCGTTTCCCGGCCGTCTTGTTCGGCGTCGGTACGGTCGCTGCGATTTGGTGGCTGGCCAAAGAGGTCGCCAACACCAGGATCGCGCATGTATCCGCCCTGCTTGTGGCGCTGTCCTACCATCAGGTCTGGTTCTCACAGAACGCGCGCGGATATACCGAGCTTGCTTTCTGGAGCGTGCTTGGCCTCGTTCTCTTTCTGCGGGGTGTGCATCGCCCGGCGATGGGAACCTGGATTGCCTTTGGGCTAACCGCCGCCGCCGCTGTTTTCACACATCTGACCGGCGCGTTTTTCTTTGTCGCGTTAGGGCTTGTCTGGCTGATCTCGTTGGTGACGGGGTTTGGACGGGATACCCTGACCCGCGAATGGGTGCTGCGGCCGCTGATCGGCGTTGCTATCGCGCTGGTTCTGACCCTTTTGGCCTATCTGCCGGTTTTGCCCAGTCTCCTGAACACCATGGGCGAGATTTCAGCAACATCCGCCGTCGACAAAATGCAGGTTTACCAGAGCCCGGTCTGGACCATGGTAGAGGGCCTGCGAACCACAATCGGCAATACCGGTTCCCTGACGCTGATCGTGGCCATCGTTGGGCTGGCAACAATTGCCTTTGGCGCATTAGGGACGCATTCGGCGCAGCCGCTGTTTTTTGTCGCCATTGCCATGCATATAGCGGTGACGCTGGCCATCCTCATGTCGCTGGACATGCGGATCTGGCCGAGGTTCTTCTTCGTCGATATTGGCCCTGTCATCGTTCTGGTCGTTGTCGGCTGCGGATATGGGGCCGGTCTTGTGGCGCGGTTATTAAAGCGACCTCAGCTAGGGCGGGTGCTGTTTGCCGCGGGTGTTCTGGCAATGGTTGTCGTGTCTGTGTTTCTGGTGCAGCGCAACTATGATGCACCCAAGCAGGATCTGGCCGGGGCCTTCGACTTTGTGGAAGGAACGCGCGGGCCATCCGAACGGGTTTACGCCATCAACCCCGGGGGTCCGGTTTTCGAAAGCCATTTCGGCGCGGATTGGACAACCATCGGTGATGCGGATGGTTACGACCAGGCGATGGCCCAGCCCGGACCTATGGCGCTGGTGGTTCTGTTTCCGAACCGGATGTTCCGTGTCATTCCAAGGCTGGAGACAGATGTCGAGGGGCAACTGGAATTCGTACGCGCCTTCGCCGGAACGCTTGGGGATGGGCGGGTTCTTGTCTATCGGCGCAAGTGAATCGAGGCGGTTGGGCAGTGTTCAGACTGTGAACAATCTTCTTGAATATAACCGATTGAAATAAAAATGAGGCTTCTGCCGCACGCCGCATAAAACAACTATTTGTCCTGTGTCAGACCCAAGCTGCTTTCTACGATGTACAGCGGGCGTTTTCGCGACTCTTCGTAGAGGCGCCCAAGATATTCCCCGATCACGCCCAATACAATGAGTTGCAGGCCGCCGATCAGCAAAACCGCGACCATCAGAGAGGCATAGCCCGGAACATCAATGCCGTAGATCAATGTCCGCACGATCAGAAAGATGCCATAAAAGATCGCACCAATAGCGGTGAGCATTCCGATATAGCCGGCGATCCGCAGCGGGACCGTGCTGAACCCCGTGATCCCGTCCAGTGCGAAATTCCAGAGCCGCCAGTAGTTGAACTTGGTTTCACCGGCGATGCGCTCGGGTCGGTCATAAAAGACCTCGGCATGCCGAAACCCAACCCAGGCAAAAAGCCCCTTCATGAAGCGATTGCGTTCCCGCAATCGACCGACCGCGCCAACGACGCGCCTGTCCATAAGGCGGAAATCCCCGGTGTTGGAGGGGATACTAACGCCGGATAACCTGTTGATTGTTTGATAGAACTTTGCCGCTGACCAGCGTTTCAGCACAGTGTCTGTTTCACGATTGCGCCGGACACCATAAACCACGTCATACCCTTCGCGCCACTTTTCCAGAAAGTCTGCGATCAGTTCGGGCGGATCCTGCAGGTCGGCGTCAATCGGAACGACAGCCGCGCCCGAGGTGGCATCCAGCCCAGCCGTTAGTGCAACCTCTTTTCCGAAATTGCGCGAGAAATTCAGCACTTTGATACGACCGTCGCGGTCATGCGCCTCGGCCAGCACTCTGGCGGTGCCGTCTGTGCTGCCGTCATTGACGCATATGATTTCATAGCTTTCCCCTATTTTATCCATCGCCTGCCCAAGGCGATGGAACAGGGCGGGCAGGGTATCTTCTTCGTTGAACATGGGAACGACGATGCTCAGCGTCGGCGTAGTCGGGTCGGCGGCTGTGGCTGCCCGTGACTGGGGGGGGGGTATGTTCATGTTCAGCGGCACCGTGGCAAATGTATTGTCTCTTATCTCTGGCAATAAATGATCACGGTTTGGCGGCGGGTTCAAAGAATTCGGCGATGAGTCGGGCATTTTTTCTTTTTCAGTGATACCCTTCGCTCAACCGGTTCCGGCGCGGTCCCGTCCGGAATCTGAAAAAACTGAGGCTCAGTTCCGGCCGAGTAGGGAGAGACAAATCAGTGCGCAGCAACGTCTGGATCGGGCTAACCGCGCTGGCGGCCTTGGCTGTCAGTCTTTTGGTCTTCGCGGTGATTGGCACACCGATGGGGCATTCCTACGGCTTCAACATGAGCTGGACGGTGGCCTTTGCGGACGCGCTGAGTGCTGGTGCGATTTATCCCCGGTTCCTACCTGCCCTTTGGGATGGAGTCGGAGGGTTCGATTTTTTCTTTTATGCGCCTCTTCCGTTTTATATCGCTGTTGGTCCGGCACAGTGGGTTTGTCCGGGATGCAGCCCGCAGGTGCTTTTTGGGTTGTCCGGCGGCTTCCTATGCTGGTTGTCGGGTATGACGTTCTGGATCTTTAGCCGGCAGTTTCTGCCCCTAAAGCCTGCATTGGTGGCTGCCTTCGTGTGGGCGCTTGCCCCTTATCATGTGGGCATCGACTGGATGGTCCGTCAGGCTGCGGGTGAGTTTGCGGCCTATGTTTTCGTGCCCCTTGTCGGGCATGGGGTGCTTGTGACCCTGCGTGACCATCGGCCGGTCTGGTCCTTGCCGGTTGGGCTTGCAGGGCTTGGCCTCAGCCATCTTCCAACCTTGCTTTTGGTCGTTCACGTTATGGCCGTTATCGTCGCCGTGTGGATTTTGACCGACCGGACCCGCTTTGTCCGGTCGCTTGTCATACTGGCCATCATGGGGATTTCCGGGATCGCCTTGTCCGCATTTTATTGGTTGCCTGCCCTTATTTTGCTTGGGGACGTGTCGCCCGAAGGCCTTTATACGCAGGAGCTCATTCCCGAAAGCTGGTATCTGATCGGGGCGGATGTCCTTCCTGAAAGCATGTACAAGCTTGCCCTTTTGATATGCCAATTGACCGCCGCCGCCGTGGCCGGGCTGGCCATCCTGATTACAGCGGGCGAAACCAGAAGAAACCTGATCATCTGGGCGTTGGTGCCTGCAATTCTTGTCCTCCTGCTTAACAGCTCGTTCTCGCGGGTTCTGTGGGATAATTGGATCATTGCGAAGGTCCAGTTTCCCTACCGGCTGACTTTGATTTCCGATCTGGCGCTTGCCCTTTCCATAGGTGTGTTGAGCGCTGCCTTTGCCTCGGACCGACGTTCGCGCCGGATTGCATGGGTCGGTGTTGGGGCGCTGGTGATCTCTTTCCTTGCTGTGGGGATGCTGCTGCCGGATCGCATTACCAAAGGCATTGCGGCGCGCGGGCAACCAATTGCGATGATTGGTGCGCCGGAATACTTACCGCCAGCGGTATTTAACCCGCTTGCCGAAGACGTGAAAGCCGAAGGGCAGCCGATCTGGAGATTGTCGCGGCACATGCTGGAGCTTGCGGCCGAAATCGAAGCTGCGGGGTCTGGTTTCATCCAGCCTGTTCAGGAGGCACCGCGCCAATGGATCGTTCGCGTTGAAGACCTCGGGCAATCAGAAACACCGCTGCGCGTTGTGCTGATATATTGGTCACATATGAAGGCCGAGACCACAGATGGAACTCCGCTGACACTCTCTCCGGACCCGGAAAATGGCTTTGTCACATTCGCCCCGACTGACGCGGATGTCAGGATCACCCTTCCACGACATTGGAGCGAATGGGTTGGCGCGTTTCTGGCCGGGTTCGGCCTGATCGCGGCGGTCTTTGTACTATACCGGGGGCGCAGGGCCGAGTCGAACCTAACCCGGTTTGCGGAATACCCAGAGGGTTGAAATCACATAGTTGACGGCAAAGGACGCGCCGATCGCCACCAGCAGGATGAACCAGAAGGGCAGGGCGGTGACATAGCCCAACCCCGCAACCACAGCGAGCCGCACGACCAGCGAGGATACCACTGCCATAAAGTACTTCACGTATCCCCGGACCGAGATTGTGCTCTGGCTGGTATGTTCGTAGCTGAAGATATTGTGCCCGCAGTAATTGATGATCGAGCCGAGGGCAAAGCCACAGGTCGATGCAAGGACAGGCGGCGCAAGCAGAATCGCAGCCAGCAACAAGGCCAGCAGGTAATCAGCGGTTGTGCCAAGGGCGCTGATGCCGAGGAACCTGAAAAACAGGCTTTTGTTTTTAAGGTCCGAGATCATGACAGGGCCGCAGAGTGATGATTGGGGGCAGGGTAGAGCAAGCTTTTGTACCGTTGGTTCCGTGGATCGTCTAAAGGGAATTATTGTACTTAAAACAGTTCAATTTTTGGGCCTCTCAACCCCGTATCTAACGGCGCGTCGGGTAATTTTTAACAAGTGTGGAACCGGCATTAAGGCGGTCAATTTCGCTGCCGGGACGCACCCCGTATTCATGAAAGCCATTGGCGGCACCGGTCGCATAGTAGATGAATTCTCGGTCATAGTATCCGGGCTTTGAAGGGGACTGGTCTTGAACGATGGCGTTGTTGAGTACTGCCCAGTCCTTTTGATTTTGGTAGCCGTTGATGGCGCCGACGACGTTTTGTTCGATCACGACATAGGTTGATGCCGATACATTTATGCGTGGGATCGTGACCTTGCCATCATTCGCCTGGCGCACCCGAATGATCGAGTTTTTGCGGATTGAAAGATTGTCTGCCGCATGGATCGAAATCCCATGCAGATGCGCGTTGTAGATCACATTGTTTTCAATCAGGACGTTCTTGTGACGCAAAAGGGGGTCATTCGTATTCTTCCCGCTTTTGCCCATGAAAATCGTCTGGGTGTAATCTCCGGCTCCGATATCGAAGATATTGTCCCGGATCACGATATTGGAACTGCCCCGGTTTGTGCTCCGTATCAGCTGGATCATATCCCGGTGGTCGCGGCTGGTACTGGCGCGAAAATTGTGCATCCTGTTCAGTTCGATCACCAGATCATCCATGCCGCTGAAGATCATTCCATCGGCCCGGATGTCATAGAACTGGTTTCGGCGAATTGTCAGATATGTGCTATGAACACCGGTCAGCGCTTTCCACCACTTCCGAAAAACGCTGTTTGAAATGGTGACTTTGGAACTGTCCCTAATCAGCAGGCCCCGGCCGTGGCCAATGCCTGCTTTGTAATCGCCATCGAACACAGAATTGCTGATGGTGATTTTGTGGCTGTTCCGGATGCTGAAGTGGTTGACGCGGTTTTTGTCACCGGGTTTGTAGGAATAGTCGAACATCAACCCATCAAGTGTCAGATTTCCGGCTCCGTTCAGGCGCAGCTCAGTGAAACACGCCGGAGAACTGGGGTCTGCGGACCGGATCGAGACCGGGGTTTTGAAGGCTGCCTTGATATTCAAAGCGCCATAATTTCCCCCGGCCAGCACTATGATTTCGCCGCCGCCGGCAGTCCTGAGAGCCTCGGAAAGGTTCTTGGCGTTTTGGATGATCTGGTCGTTTAGGGTTTCCGACGCGGTGTTCGCCCCGGAACAGGCTGGTGCCGCAAGCAACGGCGTTGCCGGTGCCATTAACAAAAGAATGGAGCAAAACAGGATGCCAACAGAGATGTATGTGCTTCGCATGGGCGGTCGCTCTTCATAACATTGGTGGCAGGGAAAACACTACGGACATGCAAAAGCCTTGTCTATGACGGCACCTTCACCAGCTCGCGAGCGCCCTTTAAAACCGATAGAACGATCTTCCGGCGACGAATCCGTCAAGCCCGACAGTGCGCGCGAATTTGTACAGGTCACTCGTTTTGTTAATGAAGCCCGAGCGTTTGAAGTTCAGCGATGTGTTGCACAAGACGCCGGCGCCGCTGGCTGCCTTGAACTCGGTCAGCAGGTCATACAGCATTGCATTCTGGTCTTTTGTCACGGTCTGCACCCGGGCTGATCCATCCACGTGGCTTACGGCCTTAAGCCTTGGATCGATTACTTGCTGAAAATGCAGCATGTGCGGCGAGGGACCTGACCAGTCGAAATGTTTTGACACATCGTCCTCCAGACAAACGGGGGACACCGGCGCGCGGCCCGCGCGGCCCTTTATCCTGTTCACCCGGTCGCGTGTCTCGGTCGAAAACGGGGCCGCGAGGATTGATCGGTTTCCCAGCGCCCGCGGGCCGATTTCACAATTTCCCATGACCCAGCCGATGACCATCCCGTCCTGCAGTGCGGCGGCAACCTCGCTTAAG
This sequence comes from Ruegeria meonggei, assembly GCF_042768335.1. Taxonomy (NCBI): domain Bacteria; kingdom Pseudomonadati; phylum Pseudomonadota; class Alphaproteobacteria; order Rhodobacterales; family Roseobacteraceae; genus Ruegeria; species Ruegeria meonggei. Next base: position 75,074 of record NZ_JAXHBT010000003.1, read on the forward strand.
TTCAACTCGCGGCTGGTGACGCCTTCCATCTCGCCCCGATCGTCGTTGAAGGGCTGACCCGCGTACACCGTCCAGTCCAGCTTGGCCCGCCCCGTGAAATGGCGCATGGCATCAACCGCCGTGCCGATTGCACAGCCGGAATCATTGGTGCACGGAGGGATAAAGACATCGCGGAACAGGCCGCTGTCCCGCCAGCGCGTGTTCCAGCGATAGTTCAGTCCGCATTCCCCGGAAATCAGCAGCGGATAGCGCTTGGTCAGATTGGCTTTCGCGAAGTCATGGAAGCGGGAAAAGACCGCCTCGGAATATTTGGCCGCAAGGTTGTGGAACCTTGGCGAGGCGACACCGATGTTGTGGTAGGGCGAGTCCCTGAACGTATCCTTGTTTAGGAAACCGGATTCTGCGCCGTTGTTTAAAAGCGCGTCAATCAAGCCCGGCGCATCACCGTCGTTGGCGCTTGCGTCCCCATGCGCGCTGGCGGATTGCAGCTTGCTGGAAAAATCCTTTCCCAGCGTTTCACGACCCCCCGTAAAAGCGGGGTCCGCAAGTGCGTAGAGAAAGGAAAACCGGCGTCCGGGCACGGTCAGTACCCGCCCCTTGTGATGTATCTTCAGATCGCGGTCGATTTCATAGAAATCACCGAGTTCGTCTTCCCAGACCAGCACATAACAAGGCTCGCCCTGTTCGAAGGGCGACATCGCATAGGTCGCCCAGATAAGCGACCGTTCATGCGAGGAAGAATAATAGTCCAGCCGTTTGCCAAAGAAGTTCTTTGTCCCGACAATGGCTGCGCTTTCGTCGATGCCGAAACTTCCGGCACCGGATATGACCGTGTGGCTTTCACCCGGTGTCGACCAGCCACTTAGGGCCAGAACGTCAGGGAGTTCGTTAAACCACAGCCCGGCGTCGATCAGCGTATTCGGGTCGATGGGCGAGTTTCGGGGCAGGCTGTCTTTCTCGGCTTCATAGGAAAACATCAGGTGCTGATTTGGTGCGTCGATTCCTGCGACCGCCCCATCATGCCCGGATTTGAAGGAAAGAATTTTCATACCAGCACCCTAATCCAACCAGCCTTTCATCGTCAGGTGATCAAGGACCGTCCGCGCGACGACCTGATGCCCTTCCGGGGTCCAATGCGCATCATCCAGAAAATAGACCAATGCCCCGTCAGCGGCGGCCTGCTGCAGGGCAGGCGTTAAATCCATGTAGTTTAGGCTGTTCTCATCTGCCCAGGCCTGAAGCTCGGCGGCCAGTTCCAAAGGCACCCAGTCCTGCACGACGCTGTCATTGGGAAATGCCAGCAGGTCGCGATAAACATCGATTTTCATCGGGATATGCGCGACCAGAAGTGTCGCGCCGTTTTCCCGAACCAGGGCATCCCCCTGAACCAACAGGTCCTTCAGATAGGGCAGGCGCGTCTCGGCCCGTTCAGGAGGGCCATAGTCGAAATACATTGCTGTTTCATCGGACCACGCCACATCGGGGAAATTGCCGGATCGGGTCCGCGCATAGTTGTCCTGCTGCAGGCTGCGTACTGCCAGCGAACTCCACGAGGCCAGACTGGAAGACAGGCTGCCAAAGAACGACCGCTCGCTGAACCGGGCCGGTTCGGCAGAGGCCGCACTGCGGGACACAAACTTGTCATGGCTGATCGGGAAGTAAGGCAGATCGTTGCCCTCAAACAGAAACCAGACCACAACCCTGGGCGAATAGTCCTCCAGATAGTGAAGCATCGCGCTCAGCCCGTGGTAAAGCGAGTAGTCGCTTTGGGCGAGGCTTATGGCCGTATAGTTCGATCCCTGCATGATCTGTTCGGTGACGGTCGCATCCTGCCCGACCTTGTACCCTTCGATAAAGCTGTCGCCGACAAGCAGCAGATCGGGATTTGCGATTGGGGTGCTGTTGCGAAAACCGTTCTGATCATAGGTGTAGTCCGCCTCGTACAAGCGGTTCGTCTGCGCGCCCAGCGTTAACACGGAATCCCCCGGTCGCACCTCGCTGTACTGATCGTTTGCGGGGCGGTGGAAAAAGCCGCCCGGCTCGTAGATCCGATTGTGGGGGCCGGTCAGGCCTACCCCTTTGGGGATAAAGACCTGCCGGTAGTCGATGAAACCTGTCAGGGCGGGCAGTTCGATCAACAGGGCCACAAACCCAAATGTCGCCACACTCAGTGCAACGTTCTGGGCGATGTCCCGGCGTCGGTCATTCCGGGTTGTGAAAACATATGCTAGCAGCGCCGCTATGCTGAGTAGGACATTGAGATAGAAGCTCTGCGGCAGATAGGCCAGAAAGAAATGCTCAAAGCTTTCGGTGGGCTGGCGCGTTGCAGCCCAGACATAAAGAACAAAACCAAGCAGGATCAGAGCCAGCCACAGGCGCTGTCGCTCGAGGTTCAGAAAAGACAGCCCCATAGTTCCCAGCAGAATCTGAATCCCGATGATCGCGTAGATGAACAGCTCGGAGTTTATCTGCCCGTCCGAGGTGGCCAATGCCTGCACCGACCATTTGTTGAACCCCACACTTGCGGCCACCAGGAAAACTCCAAGCAGCTTCCGGTAGTCGAATTTGGGTCGGGTGAGCGTCATTTCTGCCTCACGCATCGAAATCAGGCGGACATATGTTGAATGCGTCGGGACCAACGCGATGAGAGATGCCTGGGCTAGTCAAGCTCGAACGCTTCTTTGTAATCCTGTTTCAGCGCCTCGTCTTGATCCGGTTTGCGCAGAATGCAGCGGCCAACAACTAGCATGTCCAGATCTGTGCCCATGAAACAGCGGAACGCATCTTCGGGCGTACAAACGATCGGCTCTCCCCGAACGTTGAAGGAGGTGTTGACCAGAACCGGGCACCCGGTGCGCTGCTTAAATTCAGAAATAAGCGCGTGGTACAGCGGGTTGGTTTCGGCATGCACGGTCTGCACGCGGGCGGAATAATCGACATGCGTCACCGCCGGAATGTCCGAGCGCACAACGTTCAGCTTGTCGATCCCGAAACGCTGCGTTTCCTCGGACGTCATCGCGCGGCGCAGCTTTTCCTGAACATCCGCAACCAGCAGCATATATGGGCTGTCATAATCCAGTTCGAACCAGTCGTTTACATCTTCGCGCAGAACCGAAGGGGCGAAGGGGCGAAAGCTTTCGCGATACTTCACCTTGAGGTTCAGCGTCTTTTGCATCGACGGGGACCGCGGATCGCCGATAATGGACCGACCCCCAAGCGCACGGGGTCCAAACTCCATCCGCCCCTGGAACCAGCCAAGCGCCTTACCATCGACCAGAGCCGCCGCCGCCTCGGCGATCATGGCATCAGTCTCGAGCGTCTCATATTTTGCACCGATGACGTTCAGACGCTGTTCAATGTCATCCTGCGCAAACTCCGGTCCCAGATAAGACCCTTTCATCTTGTCCGAGGCGCTGTCGCTTTGACGCTCGTTTTGCAGTTCCGTATGCCACGCGGCCAAAGCGGTCCCAACCGCACCACCGGCATCCCCGGCGGCAGGCTGCACCCAGATATTTTTGAACGCGCCGTCCCGCAGGATATGACCGTTGGCGACGCAATTCAGCGCCACCCCTCCGGCCATGCACAGATTGTCGATGCCATATTCCTGCGCGGCCGAGCGGGTCAGCCGCAGAACGATCTCTTCGGTGACGGCCTGAACCGAAGCCGCGATGTCCATGTGAAACTGGGTCAGTGGGTCTTTTTCCGGTTGGCGTACGGGCTCGCCAAACAGGTCCGCGAAACGCTGGTTAGTCATCGTCAGGCCAACGGCATAGTTGAAATACTGCATATCCAGCCTGAAGGACCCGTCGTCCTTCAGGTCGATCAGTTTCTCGAGAATGACATCCTTGAAGCGGGGCGTGCCGTAGGGGGCCAGCCCCATGACTTTGTATTCACCGCTGTTGACCTTGAAACCCGTGTAATACGTGAACGCGGAATAGAGCAGGCCGATCGAATGCGGAAAATGGATTTCCTTTTCAATCTTCAACTCCCGCCCACGCCCGATCGCCAAGGTCGTCGTCGCCCATTCGCCGACACCATCCAGCGTCAAAACCACCGCCTCTTCAAAAGGCGAGGGGAAGAACGCGCTGGCAGCGTGGCTGAAATGATGCTCGCTGAACATCAGCCGGTCGCTGGGTCGAAATTCGGGATCGTGCCGACGCAGTTCCCGGCTAAGTAAATCTTTCTGAAACAGCTTTTCACGCAGCCAGACCGGCATGGCCATCCGAAAGGATTTCAGCCCGCGCGGAGCGTAGGAGACATATGTTTCCAGCAGGCGCTCGAACTTCAGAAACGGCTTGTCATAAAAGGCGATGTGATCGACGTCGCCAATTTTAAGCCCGGCTTCGGCCAGAACATATTCGATCGCATGAAACGGATACCCCGCATCATGCTTCTTGCGCGTAAAACGTTCTTCCTGCGCAGCGGCAACCAAAGTGCCGTCGACAACAATGGCCGCAGCGCTATCGTGGTAGAATGCAGATATTCCGAGAATTGCGGTCACGGTCAGAACCTAGAACAGAGTATAGATGAACGGGGCGATAGCCGAACCCTGGCTGAGCACGATCAGCCCGCCGAAAATCACCATCATGATGAGGATCGGAAGTAGCCAGAATTTCTTTCGAATTTTGAGAAATTGCCACATCTCTACCAGAAACGACATCTGACACTCCTAGAATTGATTCTTCATTGGGCCCACGTTTTCCGTGCGCTCAATCCAATATGTATTCGTATCTTTGTTTAGTTTTTGTCTCAAAAGGTCCTTTCCTAAAGCCCTCATGATCAGTCCTGTTGGCGTCACGGTCAGGAAGTAGACCAAAGCCATAACGATGGGGGCAATAATCGCGCCCAGAAGCAGGCCGAACTTTGTCCACAGTCGGTTGGCGCCCGACAGTAGCGACGGGCACAGCAAGGTGATCAGCAGAAACGCGACCGCGATAGCCAGCGCCCAGTACCGCAGACCCCCGCTATGGATCAGCGGCCAGAGACCAATGATGGTGAAAACTGCTGCAAAAACAAATCCAAAGTTGCGATTGCTGCCCCCCTGGACTTCGTGGCGTGCCTCAATATCGATCATAATAAGATCATCTCATTCGGGTAACTCTAAGAACTCATACGCCGCCCTGTACAACCAGTCAGGGAAACCAACTTTGTTAATTTATACACCCGGACTGTGGCATTGTCGCAAATTTTTTTGGCAAATGAACGCAATTCACGGGCTTCAGAACACAAGCGCCGGTTTTGCGATCTGTTTGAGCGGAAAAATCGCGCTTACTGTTGTGAATAGGGAGACAAATGACGCAGGGTTCTTTGATTGGTCGATCCTTATGGATTCAGAATTTTCCGACAGGGCGATACGAACAGACGGGCCCACGCCCCCGGGGTGCGATTATTTTCTGCCTCCAGCCTGTACCACGCCGGTGCCCGGTGACGCATCCGTGACGACAAAAGGAATCCCTGATGTGTGCACCCCCGTCAGGTCTCATTCCATCAAAAGCCTTATTTGTATCGGTGTGAGACTGCATGACGCAAGTTGCGAGGTCTTCTAAGGAAATGACGTAGGGGCACCCAGCAACTCATTGCCGATGCCTAGCGTAAATACGCGAGGACACGCCTGAATAGTGGCAATTTTGTGTCCATTGTTGCGCTAGCGGAATCAATTCTCCAAACCCTTAGCTACCACCAAGGGATGAGGAACAATTCCCGGTATCGAGTATCCAGTTTACTCGGAAATGAAGGCAATGGGGCAAGATTGTCCCAGTACAGGCAACAGTTTCCAAACATAGCCATATTTCGGCCAATCTGTCGCCCTTGTGCGACTGTTCCCTCTGTCCTGGGTGTGCGGGATCTCTTGCGCTGCCACTCACAGCGCCCATGAAACAGAAGGTGAAATATGTCGACGACAATCACGGTAACCTCTGCGGCGGAGCTGAACCAGGCTTTGTCACAGGCGACAGGTGGGGAAACGATACTGCTTGCAGCAGGTGATTATGGCACGTTGAATACCGGTGCCAGCTATGCATCGACTGTAACAATCAAGTCGGCTGATGCGAATGCGCCAGCCACTATCTCGGCGATGAAGCTGAACGGCGCGTCGAATATCGCATTCGAAGAAATAAACTTCGATTACACTTTTGGCGGAGAGCCAAAAAGCTATAAGCCCTTTCAGATTCAGAACAGTTCGAACATCACCATCGATAACTCCACGTTCTCGGGTGACTGGGCGACGGGTGTCTCTCCGACCGATGACGGTTACGGCTGGGGTATGGGCCTGCACGTCCGTGGCAGTTCCGATATTACCATTTCGAACAACGAATTCTCGGACTGGTTGAAGGGGATGAACATCGGGTCCAGCAGCAATGTGACGGTCTCGGGCAACGATATGCACTCGATCCGGTCGGACGGGATGTATCTTGATGGCAATCAGGGCGTTCTGGTCGAGGGCAACTACATCCATGACTTTGAACGGTCTCTGAATTCTGGAGACCACGGAGACTTCATCCAGTTTTCGAAACTGTTGGGGCCAAGCAGCGACATTATTATTCGCGATAACATCATCGATATGGGCTCTGGCGACTATGCCCAGGCAATCTTCATGGGTAGCGGAAAAGTCAACCCCGATGATCCGTCCAATTTCTACACAAATGTGCTGATCGAAGACAACATGATCTACAACGGGCACACGCACGGGATTACCGTGTCGGGCGCCAAGGATCTGACAGTTTCGAACAACACGGTTGTGGCGGTTCCTGGTTTGCTGACCGGCGGCGTATCGATACCGAAGATCAACGTGTCGAGTGCCTCGCAGAATGTCACGATTGACCAGAACGTCGTTTCCAGTGTCACCGGATACAACGGCCAGTCGGATTGGAATGTTACCAGCAACGTATTCATTCAGAACACTAACCCGAACGCATCGGGTTATTATGATGACGTGTTCACGTACCACGCCACTGGTGCAAATGACGGATACAACCAGTTTGGTGTCAAACCAGGCAGCGCCATTGACAACTTGAATGCGGGATCAGATCTGGCTCAACAGTTTCCAATGTCTTACGATAACTGGGTTGGGACTGCTACGACCGGAGGGGGTAACTCGAACACCCAGCCTGACAGCGGAATAACCCTGCCGGACAGCGGAATAACCCAGCCTGACAGTGGAGCGATCAAGCCGGACAGCGGGACCACCCAGCCGGACAGCGGGACCACCCAGCCGGACAGTGGGACAACCCAGCCGGACAGCGGGACCACCCAGCCGGACAGCGGGACCACCCAGCCGGACAGCGGGACCACCCAGCCGGACAGCGGGACCACCCAGCCGGACAGCGGGACTACACAACCAGATGTGGGCCAATCCACTCAGATGGTTTTCGATGATTTCGTTCTGGATATCAGGACATTGCTAAGCCAAGACGAAATCGCATTGAGGGGGGATACGACCGTCGCGAACACTGGATCCGGACCGGCTATACAGTTCGACGGCAATGACGATTACGTAAATATGGGCCGGCTTGAAGAGTTTGAATCTTCCAGTCAGCTTGGGTTTACGGTCGAATTCACCCGGGATGAGGCCGATGGAAGCTCACAGCGCCTTGTCTGGAACCACAAGAAAATCGGCCTGGTTCTCAAAGATGATGGCCTGATTGTGAATGTCGCCAATAATGATGCCAAGTTCCATAAAGGCTTCAAGGCAAAGGACATCGGCCTGAACGACCTCGACAAGCACGAGATCACCGTTCTGGTGGATGAAGATGCGGATCGCTTGCAGGTGCTTGTTGATGATCAGGTTGTCATTGATGAAACTGGCGTGGATTTCGACTTTACCAGTGCACGCAATCGGGATTGGACGCTTGGATCCCAGTGGGGTAGCGATATTGATGGCGAAGTCAGTGCATTTGCGATCGATGATGAAGTTGAGTTTATCAATACGACGGTTCTGGATGACACTCTGATTGCGTGACGCCAGTGCGTTCGGCCACAGACAAAACGAAACAAATTTGGGCGGGGCGCAGTTTTTGCGCCCCGTCTTTGTTTTCCATATCTGGTCTTTTGCGGGTTCTTTCCACATAACGCTATGTAGGTTCTGTATCGTGTTCATGGTTTCGCTTTATGATTTTATCTGACCATTATCGTTTTATTTTCATCCACATCCCCAAATGCGCGGGGACATCGGTACGAAATGCCGTTTTACCCTTTCATGATGCCGACAGCCGATTCCTGAAAACCGTGGAGCATCATCCAAAATTGGGCGAAATCGACTTTCGACATTTGCCGTTGTCATTGCTGCGCGAGCTGGATCCCGAAGCGTTCGGAAAGTTTGATAGTTACGAAAGCTACGCGCTTGTGCGCGACCCGTTTCAAAGGTTTCGGTCCGCCATGGCGCAACGGGCCAAGATGTATCTGGACAAGGAATTCGCGCAGCTAGATGACTGCGATATCCGTGACGAGATCGGCAAGGTCATCGCCTATCTTCAGTCAGAACCGGCGGTGATCGCGCCGGATTATATACATTTCGCTCGACAATCCGGTTTCGTCGAGGTCGATGGCAGGCGCATAGTCAGGAACCTATACCCTGTCGAACGCATGGATTGTTTCGTTTCTGATCTGGCCCGTCATATCGGCACCGATACGCTGGAGATTGGTCATGCCAATCGCACCACGGTATTTCGCTATCAGGGCCTGAGCCGCGCCATGTATGCGGGAAGCGCCGTTGCCAAGCGGGTTCTGCCCGGTCCGATATATGAAAAGCTGCGCGTCTCGGCCCGAAAAATATTAATGAAACCAAATGTCTCGTCCGCACCTTCCGTTTTTGACGAGCCTGAAATCCGGGATTTTGTGCAGGACCATTATGCCGCGGACATTGCTTTGCACCGGAAAGCGCTTGAGGATGTTGTCGCATAATCACACCCGATTCCGGTCCGGGTTTGACCCAACAAAACCTGTTATAATCATAGTATTCATCAAAAGTGATTTTTGTCCGTGACCAGTATTCGGGATAACAGGCAGATAAGGAATATATCTGGTAACATGTACGCAGAGTGGTGGTGAGTTCCATTGGCGGTATCGACAGCGACAAGAAGGGGTTTGCAGGCGACGGGTGGTAGCACCGGGCGCACGTCCCGGCCGTTTGTCGTGCCTTTGCTGTTTCTTGGCTTTATACTCCCGCTCTATTTTGAAGTCGCGGGGCTGCAACTCAGCGGATATCGCATTGTTCTGCTGGTTTTCTTTTTTCCGGCCCTGATCCGCTGGCTTGATGGTTCGGGCGGGTATTACGCGCCGGATTTTCTGGTGCTGGGCTATGCAGTGTGGGGCGCGTTGGCGATTTTCTACCACCATGCCCTGTGGCGATGGGAATATATCGGTATCTCATTCATCGAGACAACCAGCCCGTATTTTATCGCACGCTGGATGATACGGGATGAGCACGCATTTCGGACCTTCGTGCGTTGGATTTTTATTGCCGTACTGCTCATGCTGCCGTTCAGCGTCCATCAGTTTATTACGGACAGATCATTGATTCTCGAGATATTCAGCAAGATCGGCAACGTCTATAACATCGTGCAAGAGGAACCGCGCTTGGGCTTTTACAGGGCGCAGGGTTCGATGCCGCATCCGATCCTGTATGGTGTTTTCTGCAGCGTCGCATTCTCTTTGGCCTGGTACGTATTGGGATATGGCAAGGGGTTCACCTACAAGGTCAGCCGGGCCGGCAGCGTCTTGCTTGCCACTTTCGTATCCTTGTCGTCGGGCGCCTGGCTGGCGATTGCCGTTCAGATGGCATTAATGACCTGGAAGACCGTATTCTCGTTCCTCCAAAAAAAGTGGAACCTGTTGCTGTATCTCTTTGCCGGGCTGTATATTTTCCTTGAGATTTTTGCGAACAGGCCTCCGGCTCAGCTTTTTGCGGCGTATCTGACGATTAAAAAATCGACGGCTTTCAACCGGATTCGCATTTTCACCTATTCCTCTGATGACATCCTGAACAATCCGATATTCGGGATCGGGTTCAACGAATGGTCGCGCCCGCGCTGGATGGTTGGAAGCGTTGACAATTTCTGGCTGGTTGTCGCTTTGCGCTATGGGTTGCCGTCGCTGATTTTCATCGTGTCGGCCATTGTTATGGTTTTCGTGATCCTAGGGCGCGCTCAGCTGTCCAGCAGATTGGACAGCTACCGGTTGGGGTATCTCTTCGCTCTGTCAGGATTTTGTATCGCAGCCATCACAGTGCATGTCTGGGATGCCACATCGTGTCTTTTGATGTTCCTGTTGGGCGCGGGGCTTTGGATGGCCGATGCCAAGGAAGAAAGCGACCAACCGCAGGTCGAGGCGAAACAGCACCGCACGCGGCGGATAAGATATACGCGGTTCGGGCCTGAGGGCACGTAAGCAGACAAGAGTTGGCGGCGCAGTGTGCGGCGCGTTCGGTGATAGGTGTACAAGGAAGTCGTCAGGTGTCCGTTCAGAAAAGCAAGATCACGACAGATGCCGGGATTGGCCGCAAGCCGAAGCGGTCAGAGTTGCAGAAAAAACTGACACAGATTCCCATTTCGTTTCGCAAAAACTACGGGCTGCTGAAAAACCCTGAGTTCTGGCAGATGATGCCGCTTTTACTGGCGTGCAGGATGCGTGCGCGAGGGTTGGAGGGAGAAAAGCCCAAAATATTTGTCGGCACGCATCACAAGGCCATGACCACCTATTTCAAGGCGGTTCTCAAGCTTCTGGCCTTTGGGCTGAACGCCCGGTTCGAAGATATTTCAAAAGACGCTCCGCAACCGAAGACCAGAGTTTTCCTGTCGACGCACAGCCGGACGCCTTGGTCTGAAATCGGCCCCTACCGAGGAATACATATCATGCGGGATCCGCGCGATATGATCGTATCGTCTTATCATTATCACTTGTGGACGAACGAACTTTGGGCTCATGTCCCGGATGAAAGCGGGCAGACGTATCAGGAAAAGCTCCAGGCGGTGGACAAGACTGAAGGCCTGTTCATGACAATCCGGCATTTTATCTTTTTCAGCCGCGAAACGCTTGAGAACTGGGATCTGGATGACCCGGATATCCTCGAGGTCTCGTATGACGATCTGATGGGGGATAAGCGTGATGAACTATACTCGGAAATTTTCAGTTTCCTTGGGTTGAAAAAAAAAGAGCATGAACTGGGCGTTCGTCTGATGCGTCTGTTTGAGGCCGGAAAGCGCAGCAAGGTTTCGGCCACGAAAACCAACGAACGGGCGCATATCCGCAGTGGACGCAGTGGACAGTGGAAAGACGAACTGGAGCCCGCGCATCTGGCCTATATCGAACAGGAGCTGGGGCATGTTCTGGACAAGTTCGGTTATGCCCGTTCATCTGTTACAGGATCGAAGGATGCTGTGTGAGCAGTGCTCAGCGCAGTGGCAGAATGCGCTTCTTGATCATGCCGGCTGCGCGGTGCAAACGTCGGACAGCCGGCATGCGCCCGGCACAAATCGCGCCAATCTCTGCCTGAGTCATATCCCCGCGCAACGAGGTGCGCGGCCGCAGAAATGCGGTATCGGTCATATATCCGGCATCACTTGAAAATGCGGTCCTGTAGCCATTCCGGCGCAAGGCGCGCAGAACACGGGCGTTGTATTTGCCGAACGGAATTCCGGCATCGGTCACCGGGTGGCCACACAATGTCTGCAGGGCATCGCGTGACTGGACGATTTCCCGTTCAAGTGCGGCCGCATCCAGGTCGCTCCAGGCGACATGGTCAATCCCATGGCTGCCAACACCCATCCCGGAGGCCAATAGGGCCGTGACGTGGTCGCGCGCCAGTGATCCGGGTTCATCCAGCCGCCCTGTCAGAACAAAAAAACGCGCTGTCAGGCCCCGTTGTATAAGGGCGGGCAGGACGATTTCGTAGTCCGACAGATTGCCATCATCGAAGGTCAGAACGAAGGCCGACGGATCGGGGCTGGCTGCCACCCGATCCAGAATCTCAGTAAACTGCGTCTCTGACAGCCAATAGGGGGCCTCGTCCTCCTCCAACTCGCGCGCGGGAGAGCCTATTCCGTGGAAGTTGAGGCCGATCAGTCGGGGCATGTCAGGATTTCAACTTTTTGTGCAGGGTTTCAGCCAGGTCGATCAGATTAGCACCAAACCCGTTTGGCCGGGCCTCGTAAGGGCCGGATGCGATGGCATCCGAGCCCCCCGTTCGCAGTTTGAAACGGGTGACACTTGGATTCGCCTCAGCATCGATCCCACCCAGATCGAAACATTTCGCCCCCCGTTCGTGACAATACAGCATGGCTTGCCACATCAGGTAGTGCCCGGCATTGAGCCGCCGCCCGGCATCAGATGTGGCTCCGAACAGATAGGTGGCGTTCGGACCGGACACGCCGATTGTCATCGCGCCGATATCTTCGCCGTCCTTGCGTGCAATCAGGACGTCATGGTCGAAATCCTTGCCCGACAGCGCATAGTAGAAGTCCGGCGGAATATCGGGCTGAAATCCCTTGGCGTCCCGGACCTGTTCATAAAGGCGTGAAAAGCGGTCTGACAGGTCCCGGATCGGGCCGGTTTCAAGCTCCAGCCCTGCTTTCAGGGCGTTGCGCAGCGGATTGCGCCATTTGCCATGCAAGGCACGCATCAGGTTGTCATCTTCCTGATCCGGGTCGATGAGCACAGTCCGATATTGGTCAGCTTGCCGGGCTGGCGAAAACCCTGCCCGTGTGATCGCATCTTCCGGAGGAGAGGCTTGTACCGGAAATCGCAAGCGCAGGATGTGCCCCGAGGCATGCACATGCTCGCGAAGCCCAGACAGGATGGTTTGGATCATTGCCGGGTCGGGCTCCTGCTGGCCAGCGGCACATGTCAGCGGGCCCGCCGCAATCCAGGCGATGCCCCGGTTCAGAACCGGGATTCTTTTGATCCGCAGACAGGCGGCGGCAACCGGTCTGTCCTGCGTGTCGCACAGGACCACAAATTCCGCCGTTGCACCGATGCGGCCCGCGGCTGCCTGCGCATAGGTTAGGCTCTGCTCATAGGTCAGATCGTCGAACAGGCCACTGACATGGGGCCAGTCCTCGGGCGCGACCGGGCGCAGCGAAAGCGTTTCCTGCGCCATCAGACCGCCGCTCCGGTTGGCGTGCGCCGAAGCACATCGTCCAGAAATGCCTCGTCTTCCGGTGAAAGCGGCTTGGACGGCCGCAGGGAGAATGTCTCAGGAGCAGGGTCTTGTTTCAGCGGCAGGGTGGGGACATTGCGATCCGAAAGAAACTGGGCGACGTCGGACAAAATATTCTGGGGATTGGTGCAAAGGGCTGCGTAATCGACCCTGAAATGCCGGTCTGCTCCGACATAAGCACAATCGTGTTCGATATCCTGGGCCACCCCCAGGACCTGATGACAGGCCCGTTCGATATCTGTGTCGCCACTGGCGTTTGACGGGCGCACGGACCACCATTCATCCTCGTCCGTCTCGGGCCCCTTATTGCGCCGCTGCGCCCGGATGATGGATCTGGCGGTGTCTCTGGCGTCGCGCTGAACCTCCAGAAACAAGCAGCCAGGGAACAGGGCGTCCAGCAGCCGCACGCGGTTCGAATGCATCACGTTCTTATTGATGAAGGGGGCCGCAGACAGGTACGACATTCCGGCCAGTGTCGATCTGATTTCACCCACCGGCAATTCCACAATCCTGCTCTCGTCCACCCAGGGGCCGTCTTCCAGCCAACGCTGCCAGATCCATCCCCCTTCGTTTGGGGCGGCCCAGCCCGAAATATGGCCATAATCGCTTTGATAGGCAGGTTTGTGTCGTGAGATGAAAGGCCGCCCGATCCTGGTGGCCGCCAAAGGAGTCTTATAGAACCGGTGCGCCAGATTGGTGAAATAGGCAAACGCGAACTGTGTTGTCATAAGCTCGTAAAACAGCGAGGTCCCTGACCGGGGCGCGCCCAGAATAAATATGTGGGGCCATTTCGCCTCGGGGTGCCGGGACAGCATCTGCGCCTCGATCGGGGCAAGAACGGTATGCACCGTGCCGCGCAGGGCGGATTTGGCCAGCGCCTTCATGTCGCCATGCCAATATCGGGTTGCGGAGGGGTCTGCCCTTTTGGTTGCCTGAACAAGGCACCAAACAAGAATGCCAGCCGCGCGCGCCAGGCCCGGGTCCCCTCATGGCCGGGGCGGATCAGGCTGAGGGGCAGGAACCAGATGGCGCGCAGCAGGTCCGCCAACACCATAAGCACGGTTCCAAACCACGCGATTGCTGGTCCCCGGGTAAAGCGCAGAAAAAGGATGTGCCCCTTGGCGATCTCAACAGATTTCCAAGGTGAGGTCTGACCGGTTGATACAGCGCCATAATGCATGAGGCGCACATCAGGATTGTAGCGCACTTTCAGACCGGCCTGCCGGACCCGCCAGCACCATTCGGATTCTTCGCTATACATGAAAAACCGGTCATCCATCATGCCTACCTTTTCGACGATCTCTCGAGAAATCATCATGAAACATCCGGCGACAACCTCGACGTCCTGCGCAGTGTCGCGCGCCAGAGAGGCATAGCGCTGATCGCCGAACATCTGGCTGCGGCGCAGAATGCGGTTTGGCACCACCAGGCCCCAGAACAGTTTGCTTAACGAGACTTCGCGAAACAGGGTTGGTTGCTGTGTGCCGTTCTCAAGTGAAACATGGCCGCTCAGAATGCCGACCTCCGGGTTTTCCTGCATATAAGCAACCGCACTCTCAAGCGTGCCGTCATAGACCAGCGCATCGGGATTGAGGACCAGCAGATAGCGCCCTCGGGCCCGCCGGATGCCGACATTGTTGCCCCATGCGTATCCCCCGTTATGGCCGGTATCCAGGACTGTTATCTGCGGAAAGGCTGCGCGCAATACCGCGACACTGCCGTCTTGTGAATCGTTATCGACCACGATCACCTCGAGATTCAGTTTGCCGGGATGATCCAAAACCGACTGTATAGCCTTCAATGTCACGTCGCTGGTTTTGTAGTTCACAATGATGACACTGAGATCAAGTTGAGGTGCAGGTGAGGGTTTCACAGTGACCACCCTGTTCCATCGCCGAGATGCTGCGCTGCGCCGTCGGCCCTTGTGGCCGTGGCATCACAGAATTTCAAAGAACATTCGGTGCAAAACACTGTTACGATTCCATCGGGCCATGTTTCTTGGCATTCGGGTTCAAAATGCGGTTGCGTATCTTTCGGGCAAATCTGAGAACCAGACTTTCAAAGCCTTCGGGACGTTTGACGAGATGCCACAATAGGAAATGTGTCCCGGTATATACAAAGGCGCCGATCAGCACTTTGACTGCGAAGCGATAGCGCAGCAGCGGCAGATCATCGAGTGTGTCGAACGCCCAGCCGATCTGGTCCTGATTGCCAATCGCGCTGTCGACGAAAAGAATGGCCGCAATCATGACCAGCGTTGACACAATCGACCGCCAGGCGACGGTGATTGGCCCAAAGAATGTGCGCGTCCCATATCGCTTGGCGATGAGCAGTGTTGTGAAAATGGCGGCGGTGCTGGCTGCGCCTGCCGCGGCCAACGCACCCATAAAGCCGAACTGTACACCGGCCATCATCAGCATGCAGACGAGGGTCAGAAGGAAAAAATTTCTGATAAACAGAAGTTTGGTCGAACCCTCGACATAGGATGCCGATCGGACATTTTCCTGCAGTGTTTCCAACGCTTTGAGCGGTGCCAGAACCCAAATGACCTGAGCCGCACCCAGCCATTGCCAGCCGATCACTACAATCACCAGGTAATTGGCGACCAGTGCCATTCCGACTGAAATCGGCAATACAATTGCCAGAAGCAACTCGTTCAGCCGATTGAACGCTTCATCCTGGCGGTCAGTATTGCGGGATATGTCTGCAAGCCCCGGATAAAGCACACGCTGCAGGGGGGCGAACAACTGCGTTGTGACGAGCGTGCTCAGCCGATTTCCCAACCGGAACACACCGGCATCGGAAAGTCCCAGGGTGGCACCAATGATAAGCTGAGGCATGTTTTTCGAGAAGAACTGAGCGATCTGCGCGCCGGTGGTCCAGACTGAAAACGAAAAACAGTCGTGCCAGCGCTTCAATGACAGGCGCACGGTCATTGGGGCCATGCAGAATGTCCAAATGCTGCGCGTCGCAAGTGCACAGAAATTGGCGGCGATGATTGCCCAGAAGTCGCGCCAGATCAAAGCCATGCTGATCGCGATGATCGCATATACGATCCGGCTGATCGTCTCTTCTCCGGCGGCGTAAATAAAGCGTAGTTTGCGTTCATACAGGATGAAGCGGGGACTTCTGAGGGCGATGATCAGGGACAACACACACAGAACCGGGGCAAGCTGTGTCAGTTCGGGCAACCCGATAAGCGGAAACAGGGGCCTGGTGGCGTAAAACAGCAGCGCTGCGGCAATGCCGAGGATCACCTGAAACGTGAAAATCGTGCTGAGATGATCCTGGGTGACGTCGTCAATTCGAATGAGGACCATCGAAATTTGCCGCGACAGCATTTCCAGAAAGGCTGTCGCGACCAGGAAATAGGCAGCGATGCCAAAATCTGTGGGCGACAATAGCCGGGCAATCACGATCAGGGTGATCAATCCAAGCACCTGCCGGAAAAGGCTGGAGGCAAGCAATGTGGTCGCCCCCACCGCAAGAGCGGACGTGCGGGAAGACGTGCTTTTAGCCGGAGCAGGATCGGGCGGCTGCTTCAAGTCATTAACTTTCTAAACTCACAACAAACGGCGCATTACTGCGTTAGTGTTTCCAAATCTACAATTCTTTAGGATGTCCTGAGACGTGCTGGATCGCGATTCTGGTATTCTGAGCGGACGACTGATAGTTGCCCGCATAGTGCTATTTTGTATGTGCCTCGCAACGGTTTTGTTTCATTTATCAGATGATACTCATATCTCGTACCAGTACATTGAATTCTGTTTCAAAGTGTATTCTCAATTGGTGTCGTGAATTGGACACCAAATGCGGAAAGAAGCCAAGCGCGACGGTTTGCATGTCTTTGGTCGCGGCAGGATAGATAATTAGGTGCTGAGTTTTAGAGCGGTATTACGGTATGAAGATTGCGATTTTTGGTTTGGGGTATGTGGGTTTCACGGCGGCATGCTGTCTGACCCGTGAAGGACACGAGGTGGTCGGCATTGATGTGAATGCCGACAAGGTCTCGGAGATTAATGCTGGCCAGCCTCCGATCAAGGAACCCAAAGTGGCCGGACTTCTGACCGAGGCGCTTGGCAAGAACCTGATCCGGGCGGTGGTTGAAATGCCGGACCTTGGGGATGTGGATCTGGCCATTGTCTGCGTGGGCACGCCCAGCTCGACCGATGGCTCACACAACATGGATTTCGTGGCCGAGGTGACGCGCCAGATTGCCGAGACCGTTTCGCCCGACCGGGCGCGGCCGCTAACGGTGGCGTATCGGTCGACCTTCCGGCCCGGCACGGTCCGCCAGTTGATCGAGCCGATCTTCCGGAACACGCTGGGGAACCGGGCGGCCCAGGCGGTCGAGATCATCTATAATCCCGAATTCCTGCGCGAAGTGTCGGCAGTCGATGATTACTTCAACCCGCCCAAGATCGTGGTGGGCACGGCGGATGGAAATCG
This sequence comes from Ruegeria meonggei, assembly GCF_042768335.1. NCBI lineage: Bacteria > Pseudomonadati > Pseudomonadota > Alphaproteobacteria > Rhodobacterales > Roseobacteraceae > Ruegeria > Ruegeria meonggei. The sequence goes on from NZ_JAXHBT010000003.1 coordinate 92,673, forward strand.
CTCGGCGGTGATGGACGCCCTGCACGAAGGTCTGGATGCCCCGGTGTTCTACACCGCATTTGAGGAGGCTGAGATCACCAAATTCGTCGACAACACCTGGCATGCAACCAAAGTGGCTTTTGCCAATGAGATCGGCCGCATCTGTCACCGGATGGGCGTGTCGGCGAAAACCATGCACGAGATTTTCGTCTCGGACACCAAACTCAATATCTCGGCCTATTACACCCGTCCGGGGGGTGCGTTCGGGGGGTCTTGCCTGCCCAAAGATGTCCGCGCGTTGCAACACATCGCGGGTGAGGTGGGCGCGCATACACATCTGATCGACAGCCTGTTGCAGACCAATCAGGCGCACAAGACCTATCAGGCGCAGGACATCATGGCTCGGTTACCCGATGGGGGCAGGGTGCTGATGGCGGGGCTGGCCTTTAAGGCCGGCACCGATGATCTGCGCGAAAGCCCGAATGTCGATATCGCGCGGCGATTGCTGGACGCAGGCTATCAGTTGTCGGTCTATGATCCGGGCATCGAACCCGCTGATTTGCGAGGCCAGAACCTGGGCTATGCCTTTACCCATTTGCCCAATATGGACAGCCTGCTGGTGAGCCGGGCCACGGCCGAGGCTGGCCCCTGGGATCTGGTGATCGGTTCGAACCGGATTATCAACGATCTGAGCCTTGGCGATACGCAGGTGGTGCGGACCTATGAATATGACTAGCCCGCCGCCTGCCGTTCAACCAATCTCGTTCGATGAGCTGCGCCAGACCCAACCCCTGAAAGGGTTGAAGGTTCTGATCGTGGTTGAAAACCTGCCCGTGCCTTTCGACCGCCGTGTCTGGATGGAGGCCCGCACGCTGGCCGCCGCAGGCGCGCTGGTCTCGGTCATCTGTCCCACCGGAAAAAGTCATGAGGAACGTGTCTGGGAAGATGAGGGCATCAAGGTCTATCGTCATCCGCTGCCTTTGGATGCCAGTGGCGCGATGGGGTATCTGCTGGAATATGGTGCGGCACTGTTCTGGGAAAGCTGGCTGGCGCTGAAGATCAAGTTCACCCGCGGTTTTCACGTCATCCATGGCTGCAACCCGCCCGATCTGATCTTTCTGGTGGCGCTGCCCTTCAAGCTGTTTGGCGTGCGCTATCTGTTCGACCACCACGACATCAACCCCGAGCTTTACGAGGCCAAATTCGACAAGCGCGGGTTCTTCTGGAAACTGATGAAAACGTTCGAGCGGCTGACCTTCGCCTCGGCGCGGGTGTCGATTGCAACCAATGAAAGCTATCGCAAGATTGCCATCGAACGGGGCGGCATGGCGCCCGAGGATGTCTTTGTTGTCCGCTCGGGGCCCGATCTGAGCCGTTTGCAGCATCTGCCCCCGAACCCGGAATGGCGCAACGGGCGGCAGTATATGGTGGGCTATGTTGGCGTGATGGGCGATCAGGAAGGCATCGACCTGCTGCTGGAGTCGGTGGCGCATCTGGTGCAGGTGCAGGGGCGCGAGGATATCCAGTTCTGCCTTGTAGGCGGGGGTCCCAGCCTGGAGAAATTACAGGAACAATCCACCGCGATGGGCCTGTCGGATTACGTCACCTTCACCGGCCGCGCGCCGGATCAGGACCTGTTCGAGATCCTGTCGACCGCAGATGTCTGCGTGAACCCGGACCGGGTGAACGAAATGAACGACAAATCCACCATGAACAAGATCCTCGAATACATGGCGTTCGAAAAGCCGATCGTGCAATTCGACGTGACCGAGGGGCGCTATTCGGCGCAGGAGGCCTCGCTTTATGCGCGCGCCAACGATCCGGTCGATATGGCGGATAAGATCACCGAATTGCTGGCGGATGAGGAACGTTGCGCTGTCATGGGCAGCTACGGCCGCGCCCGGGTTGAGGCTGAAATGGCTTGGCCTCATCAGGTGCCCGCTCTGATTGCGGCCTACAAGCGGATCTGGAAAGGGTAGGGGGCCGACCTCGTTTATTTGATGACAGGTTTGGCCTTAATGCGTGCAGGCGCTTTGATCCGATGCCGCAGTTTCATGGCCGGAGCTTCAATCAGATGCCAGGAAAGAATGGCGCAGATCAGAGTGAAGGGAAGCGAGATGGCCATGTTTATGGCTGGCGTCGTTACACCCGATTGCGCCACCATCTGCTGGATGGGAAAGGCGTAGATATAAACGCCGTAGGAATAATCGCCCAGCCGATTGTAGCGCAGCAGCAGCGGTACTTTGGCATATCCCGCGAAGAATACGGTATAAGACAGGCCAACAGCGAACACGGGCATAAACAGCGGTGTGAACCAGGACGCGACTGTCACGGCTGTCATCCCGGCGAGCATGCCCCATGACAGTGGGATTTTGTTGCGCCAGATGTAAAACACCATTCCAGTGAGGAATGTCAGCCCAAGCTTTGCGAGTTGTTCGATACGCGTGTTCAGATCCAGAACCATTGTTGCGGCGTAGATGCACAGGAACAGCAGCACTAATCCGGCAAAGACCTTTCGATTCCCCAAAAGACCAAGAAGACCGCAAATAAAGACACCGGCATAACAGGTGACTTCATAGGATAATGACCAGAGTGAGCCGTTGATGCCTGCACCACCGGGGTTGGTTTCAAACACGCCAGGCAGGCCGTATAGCAAGTCGAACAACAGCATGTTGCGGACGAAATATTCTCCGGTTGCTGCCCAGAACACAGAGGGATTGGCGTATGTAAGCACGAAACCGGCGACCAGAATGGTCACCACAAGTACCGTGGCAAGGGCGGGATACAGCCGTAAAATCCGGGCTGTCAGGAACGAAACAATTGATGGTTGCCGATCAAAGCTACGCGTAATGAAGAACCCTGAAATGGCGAAGAAAACCCACACGCAAACCGTTCCTAATGTCAGGCCGTGCAGCAGGTTTTCAAGGGGTTGAGGGGCTGATCCTCCCCAACTGATGGGGTAAGCGTGCGACACCAACACACCACTGGCCGCAAGAATGCGGATCAGGTTGAAGTTATTGTCGCGACCATCCGTGCGGTCCGCAATGAACCTGGCAGTCTCCTTAGGTGATATGTTCGTAGCGCTTGCTTTCATCAATGAGTCTCGGGGTCGATAGTATCCTGAAGTTGGGGCTATTGGGCTGCTATGCGTTGATACAACGTCCACGGCTCGGTTGCGGCCAGTATCCTGAAACCATCGACCTGTTGTCGAAAGGAATCCACCGCACAGATTACAACGGTATCCGCCTGTGCCTCTGACAAGACAGCCAGAGCGGAAGGCACCGTGTATTCGGAATCCCCGCTGATTTGCCGGGTTGCATTCTGTATATCGCTCAATGGGCCAATCAGTCGAATTGGTTGTTGTGTGGGATTGGCAAATGTCGGCACAGCAGTTCCGTTGAACACCATAAGAAAAGACAAGGGGATGCAGCTGGGTCTGAAGACATGAGGGTTTCTGGTATCTTCCAGGTAGGCACCCGCCCCCAGGCTGAGCGTGTCATGGGTGTTGAGCGCATCGAGGAATGCCTCGTAGTTCCTGCCATCCTGATACCACCCGGTGGTCAACACCAGATTTCGAACCAGCAACAGCCCGGCAAGCGTTGCGATCGCTGCCTGCCGGTAAGACAGTTTTGTATCCGGATTCAGAGAGAGGCTGGCCGCCAGAAGCGTCAGCAACAGAAGTGGGGTACGCTCGCTGAGATGTCCGACACCAAACAGGTTGGGCGGAATGATCAGAACCAGCACGGCGCAAAGCGCAACGGCAAGTTTCATGCGTTTGTCAATGTGCCAGACACCGGCCAGCAGGCCGCAGATCAGCGCGCCCCACAAAACAACGCCGAACCCATAATCGAACGAGCGCCAGGTTGAATCCGCCACTCGTAGAAAACCGTCGATGCGCACAAAAACCTCGGTACTCAGCCGATCCCACAAGGTTCCTTTTTCGGCATGTGCCAGAAGGTTTGAAACCGGAGAGGTCGCGCCGCCCCCTGCGGTTTTGGTCTGCAAAAACAGTAGAACCGGGGCGACGGCGATCAAGGCCAGCCTGCCAGCCCGTCGCGCAAGTGTGGAAAGCCCCGGATAACCGGCCCGAAGCGCAAGTGACAGCTCGACCATGCCCAGGAGCAGGCCCCATAGTGCAAATGCGAAGCCGTGGATGAAAAACAGCAACAGACCCAGGGCAGAGGTCACGAGCAGCTGGCGTGCCGGGCGATCCTGTGTCGCGATCCAGTATCCGGTGGCGCCCAAAAGAACGCCCAACCCAAGCAGAAAGTTCGAAAACCCCCAGATCAGGATATGGTTATAGGCCACCAGCCCGGCCAGCAGCACGTTCAGCGTTGTGATCCGGCCATGCAGGACATGTGACAGGTACAGGACACCGGCAAAGGGGGCGGCTATGATAAGCCCGGCGATCAGCTTGGCCCCAAGCAGCGGGTTGAGCACCTTCATGATGCTCACGCCCACAATATCGAGGCCGAGATTGGGCAGCAGTTGCCAGGCAGATTCGTAATACTGCTGCAGCGCTTTCGAATCCGACAGGTTTGCCAGAACATAGTAGCGCGCAATGTGGGCATAGAAATCGGTCAGAGGCAGGACGGGCGTTACGAACAACGGAATGAGACTGACGAATATGGTCAGCGCCAGAACCGTGCGCTGGCCGTCACTTCGGATCGACGTATTCATCTTTGCCGTACACTCATACTTTTTTCATATACTCAATAATCAGAACGTTTTTTTCGGCTAACAATCAGAGTCACCTCACCATACAGTTATTATGTTCAGAAATGGTTTGAAGTTTTAGATACACCTACCATGAGGCAAAGGTTTGGCAGCCGTATAAATTGATATTGCGTTGAATGCATCTCCTGTAAGTGCGTAATGCTGAACCGGGTAAAAGAATGGGCTGTTCGTGGTATCTGGTCTGGCTGTCAATGCGGGACAAAGCGGGGCAGTTGGTTCAGGCTGGGTTCCATGAAACGCTGCAATCTTGCATCCGCGCCAGCTTCGGTCTCGCCCGGCAGGATGGGGGTCACAAAGCGGACCAATGCGCCATCGGTCCGGCCCATGGTGAACCCGTCCTGAATGACACTCATCTTGGCACGGAAATCGTTGACCATGCGCTTGCCGCGCTGTTCGAACCAGTAATAGACCAGCTGTTTTGACAGCTCTTTCTGGATGATTGCACGATTGACGGTGAAGCTGCCATAAGGGGTGTTGCCGGGATTGATCTCATAAGGTTCGAGGCTGAAGATTTCCCAGCCTCCAACTGGCAGGCAAACCTCGGGCGAATGGATGCCGTCGCCATCGGTTTGCTTGTTGTAGAAGGCCACGAACATGTTCACGAAATCACCGGATCCGGTGTCGATATAGGTGGCGTTGAGATAGTCGCTGGCGCCCAGAGTTTGTTCGACCTTCGAATCGAGGCTGGTGGTCGACCCGGACCAGCCGCCAAGCTGACGGGGGTACAGGGCAAACGGATCGCGTTCGATGGGTTCCACGTCCGAGGCCGGCCGCAAGGCCCAGGCGGTCGACACTGCAAGTGTTAGCAGGGCTGCTGCTGCCAGCGCCATCGAGGCGCGGATGCTCAGGACGCGCAGTGCAATGGTACCCAGCCCTTCGGTATCTAGGTCGATTGTCTCGGCAAACGGTTTTGGATAGGGGGCAAGACGCTGCAAACCGATCGCCATGAGAAACAGAATGACGACGCAGAGCAGGAAGATGATCCAGCCCTCGAAGAAATGCATGAACCCTTCGGCCTGTTCGATGCCGTAATGGTTGACCAGAACGCCGATCACGCCGATGCGGACCGAGTTCATCAGGACGGTCAGTGGCGCGGCCGAGATCAGAAGCACAGCCTTATGCCAGACCGGGCCGCGATAGAGCAGGGCGAACAGGTACGAAAAGCTGAGGATCGGGAACAGGTAACGCAACCCGGAACAGGCCTCGGCCACCTGCAGTTTATAGACCCCCAGATCGATGACATTGCCTTCGATAAAGACCGAGACACCGGCTAGCTGTACGAACCAGACCCCAAGCTCGGACGACACCCATTGCAGAAAGATCGTCAGCTTCCAGTAGACGAACTGCGGCAAGGGCAGCATGAAGACCAGATGGATCACGGGCAGTTGGTGGTATTTGCCGCGCTGCCAGCCGAACACTGCCAGCATGACGCCGCCGGCCCAGATGATCATGGCATAGGTGACGATATCCGGAATACGCGCCAGATTGCCGAGAATGGCGATGGCTAGGGCCACGGCGATGACCGCGATGCCCGGCCAGCGGTCATGAGCCTCTGGAGTGGCGGGGGGGTAATTGCGCAGCTCGCGCAGGAACAGATACAGCGAGATGATGGGGATCAGCGGTCCGTGGCTGTATTCCGGGGTGCTCCATGCCGCGCCCAGAGAGACAATTCCGATCCAGAAAACCGGCACTGATCCGACCAGCAGCAGAACAAACCAGAACAGCCCCGCGGCGTTGATAGCCGGCAGGGACATTCGTGCCGCCTCAATCATCTTGTTGCGGCTGTCATTCGATTCGAAATGCTGCATTGCTTTTCATCATGCACAATCAGATGCGATCTGGAATTACGGTGGTCCGGGATCGCAGGGTTTTGATCTTTGTTTGAACCAATTTGCCTTCCAGCGTTCGATTGTTCTGAATTTCAATCTGGACTGAATGCGGGTCAGGGCTTGAGGGTGAAGCGCCGTCCAAGGGTCAAAAAGACCGAGCTTGAACTTGCCGTAAAGCCGTTCTGATCATCCTTTTCGTATTCATATCCCACGTTCATCGCCCAATCTCTTGTAATTACGCGGGAATAAGACGCAGAGAACGTGCCGCGCTGACGCGGGTTTGACGGGCCGGATCCTTCTGTTTCCTGATCGATGAAATCAAGGCTGAAGGAAAGGCCGGACACTGGATTGATGAAATAGTCATATGTCAGAAATGCCAGCGTCTGACGAGTTTCCAGACTGTCTGTGCTGGTGCCTACCCGGCGCTGGATCGTCGCCCCGATCCGGGAGCTAGGCAGTTGGTACGAATAGTCGATTTGACCGATCGGAGTAACCTCATCAAATGGCCCACGGGTAAATCCGGCGTCGAAACTCAGCGTTCCGTTGGCCCGCTGATAGCTGCGTCCGGCGGTTGCGTTTATTCTGGATCCGTTCACGCCGAATGTCTGATCAATCTGAGCGGTGACAACTCCGTCCGGCAGAGTTTTGTTCCAGCCGAAGTTCCAGACGTAGTCTTCGGTTACATCATTCGTGTTGGTTGCACGTTCTGTATTGTCCACCTGGCTGTAGCCGACATTGGCGCTGACGGTGGTAACGGAGGAAATGTTGTAGGTTCCCCCTGCTGAAACGGTTGTTGTCTGCCGATCGGTCTGGGCGCTGTCATCGGCCTCAAAATCTCTGTAATCGACAGTCAGGTTCCCCAGTAAAATTGGGGAAATTCGAAACAATACGGCCGCCGTATAATCGTCTGAGCTGTTCTCGAACAGGCTTGGGTCAATCGTGTCCTTATAGCGGCGTTCGCGGTGGCTGTAGTCGAACTGGAACCCGAGGGGCGCGTTCAGTCCCACAACCCAGTTCAGGTCCGCGCGGGTATTGATCTGATCGCCGATGGTACCGATCACGTCGGCCGAGTTGATGATGCCATCCAGGTTGGTGTCCGTCAGCGACCGGTTGAAGGCCAGGTCCTGTTCACGATACTCCAGTTGTAGGCCAAACTGGCTGTTCAGGCGGGTACGCTGATACGCCAGCTGCGCGGAGGGATCTGAAAACGACGATTCAGTCCCGATGATCGGTTCGTTGGCGATCCGGTACAGACCTGACAGATCAAGGGCCAGAGAGGAATCGGATGCCTGCCTCAGGATGCTCAGGGCCAGTGTGTTTTCCCACCACGTTGTCGACCCAAGCGATGGGTCCGTCAGCCTGAGGTTATTGTCATGTTTGAGCGATGTCAGGTAATCTAGGGTGACGCTCAAACCGGTCCCCGTACCGATCGGTTGGATGGTCGTGGGCAAACCAACCTGACGGGCCGGGTTTCGTAGGGCTTGTTGCGCGATTAACTGTTGGCTGGGCGTTTGCTGCACAACCGTTGATGGCGCAGTAGTCTGCTGCAGGGTCGTTTGCGCAGCAGTTGTTGGCAGTGTCGTCTGCTGTACGAGTGCCTGTTGACCGATTGCTGGCGTCAGTGAAACTGCAAAAGCGACCCCGCCCCCCAGCGCAGAGGACAGCTTGTTCCTGAATTTGCCCACCTGTATAGCCCCTATTCGAACAAGCGGCGTGCTGGTACGACAACAACGTCTCCGGGTTTAAGTATGGTATTACCTTGAATGCCACCGCCCGAGCCCTTGTAGTTATAAGTGTATCTGTTCATCACGCCTGTTTTAGTGTCAGCCCGACGCAATTCGATGCGTTTACGAGCCGCGAAGTTGGTCAGGCCGCCGGCCTGCGCCAAAACCTGAAGAATTGTTGTACCCTCGGAGGCAAGATATTTTCCAGGTATGGTGACCTCGCCCATTATGAAGACCTCGATCGTTGGTCCGGTCGGGGCAAGCCCGCCCAGCAAGGGAGGCGGTGCAAGCGATGCGATCGAGATGAATACGGTCGGCGGCGTATTGAAATTCCTGGACAGCGCCGAAGAGAGAGATGAGCTTAACCCGTTGGTGGATTGACCCGCGGCCCGCAACGAGCCGGCAAGTGGAAAGTTGATAGAGCCATCAGGCAGAACCAGAACGGTTCGGTTGAGGGTGGGATCTTCCAGAACCTCGACCTGAAGCGCATCACCCGGCTGGATTTGATATGAGCCTTGTGCGGATGATCCCGTTGCCGCGAACATGGCAATGACAAGGGCGATTAATGATCCGATAACTGTGCGCATATTCAAATCTCTCACTTTTCCCTTTATTTATGCATTCAGGTAGCTTGCAAAACAATCCACAGGATATTTGAAGAGGGCAAGATGCGGCAGAAATGCAGCGCTCTTTTTTATTGCCCGGCGATGTTTGCAGCGCTCAATTGTTCAATTTCTTCCTCAAGTGTTGGGGAAAGATTTAAGGCAACCCCGGTCTTCTGCGCAGCCTGATATGCGCGCAGGGCGTCTTCCTTCCGGTCAACTGCGGCGTAGGCCTTGCCCAGATGATAAAGAACCAGAGGCTGGTCCGGAAAGGCTCTGGCCGCAGGTTCGAGATAAATAAGTGCTTCTTCATAGCGGCCCAGCCGATAGGCAACCCAGCCATAGGTATCCTGATATGTGGGTATTCTTGTACCACGCAGTCGTCGCGCCAGATGCTGCGCCTGCTGCAGGCTTTCGTCATCGCTGCGGTGGGTCGTCAGAAGGCTTGCCAGGTTGTTGGCCACAACCAGAGATCGGTTGCTGAGCGGGTACAGCTTTTCATAGACCGCAATCGCCTGGTCCAGTTCTCCGGCGCGTTCGTGCTCCGCTGCCAGTAGCATCAAAAGATCGGGGTTTTCCGGCAGGGTGGCCAAAGCTTCTTTCAATACGGCTCGGGCCTGCTCTGGCTGTTCGCGCTGAATCTCCAGTGAAAACAGGGTGGTCCAGGCGCGGATCGCATCCGGACGATCTTTGAGGATCGCGCGGTAGAGCTGCGCGGCTTCGTCGAACTTGCCTTCACCGGTCAGAACACGGGCTTTCACAAAACGCAGGTTCAACGAGTCCGGGTCTTCCGCAAGCAACTCATCAAGGCGTTCGGTGGCACCGGTCACGTCGCCCTGTGTCAGCATCAGGCGGATAAGTGCAATATCGGCGGACAGGCCGAATTCAGGGTCGTTTGCCAGTTCTTCCAGAAAAGCCGCCAGTTCATCCTTGCGTTCCTGGGTCGACAGCATCTGTGCTCTGAGCTCGTTTGACCGCCGCAGCGCATCGGGTTCGTCCAGATCGCGGACAGTGTTCAGCACCACTTCGAGCCGCTCCCAGTTCTGCAGGTTCAGATACACACCGCCGAGTGCCAACAACAATTCCGGGTTTTCAGGATTTTGCTTGAGAGCGTCGATCAAAATGCGTTCGGCGATTTCCAGATCGCCCCCTGTAATCAAGTGCTGGGCATAGTTCAGTGTTTCTTCCGGTGCACTCTGGGAAACCTCTGTCGCAAGTGCCAGCATTTCGCCCATTAGTTCCTGGTCGCCGTTGCGCTCATGCGCATGGGCCATCAAGGTCATAAGCCGCGAATCCCGGGGGGTTTGGTGCAACGCTTCGCGCAAAAGCACGATTGCGTCGCCGGTTTTGTCTTTTTCGATCAGCCAGGCTGCCTTCAGTTTCACAGCTTCGGCCTGTGTCGGGTCTTCGGTCAGGACCTGCTCGATCACAGCCCGACCTTCCGCAGGTTCACCGACAATCAATAGCATCCGGGCGAACTCTACCTCGCTTTCGCGGGTCTGTGTGGTCCGTTCGGCACCTTCAAGCAATTCCCGCATCTCGCCAAGCGCGGTTTGCGTGTCTCCGAGCTGGAATTTCAGAGCCGACCGCATGGTCTTGAAACGCGGCGTATTAATCCCGCCCGTCGCGATGATGCCATCCAACTCGGCAATTGCTGCGTCGGTGCCACGATGCTCTGCCAGAAACGCTATGAGCCTCTGTATCGAAAACGAATCCTGCGCCTCGGGCTCTGCCTTGTCGCGCAAAACGCCTTCGGCGGCATCCAGATTGTTTTGGTCGACATAGTGTTCGAAAAGCGTCTGCTGCACGCTTGTGTCTTCAGGGAAGACCTGCAGCATTTGCATCAGCTGCTTTTCGATTTCCTCAGGTTCTTGCAGTTCTTGCAAGGCACGGAGTTTGATGGCGTACAAATTGCCTTGCTGCGGTGCAAAGCCAAGGGCCGTATCGGTTTCTCCCAACACGGCCGCCCAGTCCTTAGAACGGACCAGATCGTCGATGACGATCTGCCGCGCGGTCATCAGGTCGGGGCGTTCATTCAGTATTTCATGGGCAGCGTCGATGGTGAGGTTTGCCTCAACCGCATTGTTGGCCTTGACGGCCTCGGTATAGGCCAGTGTGTTGTTGAGGGACTTGATTTCGATGTCATCGGGGGCAAGGTCTTTTGCCACCCCGGCGTGGCGCCGCAAATCTTCCCAGCTTGCTGTTTCCAAAGCCATCTCGGCCAGGGCGCGATGTCCTTCGAGATTGTCCGGATATTGCTCGACCAGCAGCAGATATTGCCGATAGGCGACGGGGATATTGCCGCGGTCGCGCTCGAGTCGGGCAAAGGTCAGGCGGGCTTCTTTGTGCTGGCCGTTCAGCTTGAATACGTTCTTGAATTCGACCAACGCACGCTGGACATCGCCTGCCTCCAGATGGGCCAGGCCAGCCTGGAAATGGGCTTCTGCGCGCTCCTCGGCCGAGTCGCATGCACTTAGAACCAAAGACAGGGTCAGAAAAACAATTGCCAGACGATTGCTGGCCAGAAGGTACATTCTTCTTATTATTGACATGCTCATTTACCCGGCGCCGTAGGATACGTGGTCGATCTGATTACACCCGGCAGCGGGTCCTGACGTCAACAGCCGGTGCCGCGCAGGACAACAGAAACCGTCCTCATCAGGATAGAAACATCCGACGAGAAGGACATGTTCTTCCAATACTCGGTATCGTGATGCGCGCGTTCGGCGAACGAGGAATTGTTCCGCTTTGAAACCTGCCATGCTCCGGTGATACCAGGAAGCATCGAATAGTAGGTTGTGCTGGGATATATGCTTTGCTGGTCCACCATCATGGGCCGGGGTCCGATCATGGACATATCGCCCACCAACACGTTCCAGAATTGCGGCAGTTCATCCATTGAGGACTTCCGCAAGAACGAGCCGAACTTGATGATGCGCGGGTCATTGCGTAGCTTCTGATTCCGGTCCCATTCCTTCCGCGCCTCGGGATTGGCCGCCAGATGGTCTTTAAGCACTGTCTCGGCATCATGTACCATGGTGCGCAGTTTTAGCAGCTTGAACACCCGACCGTTCTTGCCGACCCGTTCCTGCCGGTAAAACGGCGTGACGCCCTGAAAGGCCAGAAATACAGCAAGGGCCAAAACCAACGGCGCGACAAACGGAGTCGCAAGCAGCACGAATACAATGTCGAAGACACGCTTCCCCATACTTCTGTAAAACCCCGGAGACTGTGCCGAGGTCCGCACAACAGAGATGTCAGGATAGCCCGCGCCAGCGTTGGCTACCTCTTTCGAATGACTTGTCACTATTTAAACCCCCAAAACACAACTCATATTCAAGAACCACTTACAAAACTAAAGACCTTACTACGCTCAACCTCAAACTTACTTATATACAAAAAGTATTATATTTTTATGTCTGTTTAAGTTCTGCCCATACTCACATAACCGGCAGACCGCCTGTGACCAAGTGTTAACAAATTCCTGCCAGCTTGCAAAACATTAATAATGATGAGGGTCTTCCCAAGATCGTGACAACCCGGGCGTACTGAAGGCTGCCAATGCAAAATATTTACGCCAACCGGGCAATACATACAGCGTATTTGTTCGTAGGTGGGGATAATGAGTGATATTTGGCAATTTTGGTTCCAATTTGGGGGATAAGGTGCATTTCTGGCGAGCGGCGGCTTTTGAGTCTCACTGCTGCTCAATTAGGCAGTCTGCGCAAGGGTGTTGGGGAGACAATCACTTAGATTCCATCAGATTGGGCAGGCGAAAGCGTCTATTTGGTGACTGTGAATTTTAGTAATGCTCACTATCTTGATTTTATGGCAGAGTAGTCACCAAGTGCTTTTTTAGTTCATGTGATAAACTGCGTTGTATAAGGGTTTACTAGTGGTTCAGGGTGCGATTTCAGGTGATCTCAGGGGGGCTAAGATCAGGTTTGACAAGGCGGAAGGCAACCGTGGTGCAATGGCGTCCAGTGACGGGTTTTATCTAGACTTCTTCGGGCTGGACCGGCGACCCTTCACGCTGCTTCCGGACCCTGGGTTCATGTATTGGTCGCCGCTGCACAAGCGCGGCTATTCTGTCCTGCAATTCGGCATCATGAGCGGCGCACCGATCACGGTGCTGACGGGCGAGATTGGCGCAGGAAAGACAACCCTCGTTCAACACCTGCTTAGCGAATTGGAACAGTCGATCACGGTTGGATTGATCTCGAATGCTCAGGAAGGGCGGGGAGAGCTGTTGCAGTGGGTGTTACATGCTTTGGGCCTTCCGATCGAAAAAGATGCAACCTATGTGCAGCTGTTTCGGGCATTGCAGGATTTTCTTGTATCAGAATATGCCGCAGGGCGGCGCGTGGTTCTGATTTTCGACGAGGCGCAGAATCTGACGGTCGAAGGTCTGGAAGAAATCCGTATGCTGACCAACATCAACTCCAACACGGATGAGTTGATCCAGCTTGTTCTGGTCGGCCAGCCCGAGTTGCGTGATATGGTTTTGGACCCCAAGATGCGCCAGCTGACGCAGAGGGTGGCCGCAAGTTTTCATCTGGAACGGATGGATGAGGCCTCGGTCGAACGCTATATTAAACACAGAATGAAGATCGCCGGCGGCTCGGGCGAAGAGTTCACGGAAGACGCCTGCAAGATGATTTTCCAGCAGACACGCGGTGTGCCGCGTCTTGTGAACCAGTTTTGTGATTTCGCCCTGCTCTATGCCTGGACAAGTGAAGCGGACAAGGTGGATGAAGGCGTCGTAAATCAGGTGAGCGAGGATGGTGTGTTCTTTGGTGGGAACTCACTAGAGAAGGAGCTGATAGTCTGAAATGGGTCCCGTTCGTTACTATTCTTCCATTTTTCTGAGGCGACTCCCGTATTTCCTCATTGTGGCGTTGGTTGTTTCGATGACGTCAGTCATCATCGCGATGACTTTGCCGTCGACATATGTGTCGCAGATGCGGCTGATTGTTGAATCCCCTCAGATTCCGGGCAACCTTGCGGCCAGCACAGTCAATACTTCTGCAGGCGAACAGCTTCAGATCGTTGAACAACGCCTGCTGACGCGGCCAGTCCTTCTGGATATCGCCCGCCAGCTTTCCGTGTTGCCCAGCCAAGACGAAGCAACCCCGGATCAAATCGTTGACGCGATGCGGGCGAACACCCGAATCCGCATCAACTCGGGCTTGAATCAGGCCAGTCTGATGAGCATTTCTTTTGAGGCCCGGTCCGGTCAGATTGCCGCCGGGGTGCTCAATGAATACCTAACGGAAATCCAGAAGCTCGACGTGTCCTACCGCAAGGGGCGCGCGTCAGATACGCTGAGCTTTTTCCAGCAGGAAGTGGAACGTCTTGGCAACGAGCTGGATAAACGCAGCGCTCGTATTCTGGAATTCGAAAGAGAGAACTCCGGTGCCCTGCCCAGCAGCCTGCAGTTCCGGTTGGCACAGCAAGGGGCGCTGCAGACCAACCTCGAACAGACAGATCAGCAAATTTTCTCCAAAAAAAGCGAGCGGGAAAAACTCCTGGAGATTTACAGCTCGACCGGCCAGATCGTTACACCAGCGCAGCAAAACAGAACCCCCGCGCAGTTGCAGCTGGCGCAGTTGAGGAACGAGCTTGACGCGAAGCGCGCGATCTATTCGGAAGCCAACCCACAGATACGGCTTCTGCGGGCCAGAATTGCCAAGCTGGAAGAAACGGTTGCCGCCGAGCAGGCGGCCAATACCGCGCAGGTCAACCCTCAGACAGGCAACTCGTCACTGGACCTGCAACTGGCCCAGCTTGATTCCCAGATATCGGCCCTTGAGGATCAAAGGATTTCGATTGCGGATCGCCTTGCCAAGTTGACGCTGACGATCGACCAGACCCCGGCCAACGCGATCACGCTGGCCGAACTGCAGCGTGATCATGACAACATCCAGGCCCAGTACAACGGCGCTGTCGATCGTTTGGCAGCGGCATCGACCGGTGAACGGATCGAAGTGACATCGCAGGGTCAGCGCATTTCGGTGATCGAATATCCGGTGGCACCAAGTTCACCAACAAAGCCCAACCGCATGTTCATTGCAGCAGGGGGTATTGCCTTTGGAATTCTGCTGGGCGCCGCTTTGGTTCTGCTGCTGGAGGTCCTGAACCGATCCGTTCGCCGGCCCGAAGACCTGATTAACAAGCTGGATGTGTGGCCAATCGCGACCATTCCTTATGCACCTTCACGCGGTGAGATGATCCGACGCCGGGTCGTCTGGATTATGGTCGTTTTGGCCATTCTGATCGGCGCGCCCGCAGCGGTCTGGGCCGTGCATACCTACTATTTGCCGCTGGATCTGATCGCAGAGAAAGTGATCGACAAGTTGGAGGTTTACTGGTGATTTTTGCTTCTACAGGATTGGATAGGGCATAATGGACCGTCTTCAGGAGGCAATTCGCAAAGCCCGCGATGAGCGCGCAGGCCGCCAGACAGAACCGCCTGAACTGCCCGTGGCTCAGCAGCCTGCTCCACCGGAAAGCAGAGGTGGGGCCTGGGATGCTCTGCCAGAGTTGCAGATTGATCAGCATCTGATTACGCGCAATCGCCTGGTTGCCTATCACGGCGGAGCTGAGGCCGCGCCTTACGACATGTTGCGAACAAAGATGCTGCAGCAGATTCAGTCCAACGGCTGGCGTCGTGTGGCCCTGACATCCCCCTATAGCGGCTGCGGCAAAAGCACGGCCACAGCCAATCTGGCCTTTAGCCTGGGTCGGCAGAAGGACCTGCGTACGATTGTCATCGATTTCGACATGCGGCGCATGGGGCTGGCCGACATCCTGCGACAGACGGGCAATCACAGCATGGCCGACGTCATTCACGGAGACATTTCGTTTCAGCAGCATGCGCTGCGTCATGGCCAGAATGTCATCTTTGGGCTGAACTATTCTCCGACGCGCAATCCGGCTGAGATTCTGCAAAGCCGGGCAATGGTCGAAACGCTGGAGCGGATCGAAGAAGAGTACCAGCCGGATATCATGCTGTTCGATACCCCGCCGCTGATGGCGAGTGATGACAGCCACGGGTTTCTGAAGAACGTTGACTGTGCCCTGCTGTTGGGTGCGGCCGAAGAAACCAGCATCGACCATATTGATGTGGCAGAACAGCAGCTGGCGGAACTTACAAAGGTCATGGGCATCGTGCTGACCAAATGTCGCTATATCAGCGAGGCTTTCGGTTATGGTTACGGCTCTTACTGATCCGGTTCCGGCTGATGCGGTCATAATTCCCCATTACAACGATCTTCCCAGGCTGGAGCGCTGCCTGCGGGCGTTGATGGAGAATGACGTCGCCAACACCGAAATCGTGGTCGTGGATAATGCCTCCCCGATCTCGCTGGATGGGATGAGCCAGGCCTTCCCAGACGTGCGGTTCATAACCGAAACCCAAAAGGGCGCAGCACATGCCCGCAATCGGGGCGTGGCCGAAACCACGGCGCAGCGGTTGTTCTTCATCGATGCCGATTGTGTGCCAGCGTCTGAATGGCTGGCGGTCGGCCGCGAGATTGCAGACCGGGCCGATCTCATCGGAGGGCGGGTTGACGTCTTTGACGAAACCCCACCACCACGCAGCGGTGCCGAGGCGTTCGAGGCAGTTTTTGCCTTCAACTTCCGCAGATATATCGAGGTTCAGGGGTTTTCCGGCGCGGGCAATCTGCTGACCCGGCGCGATGTGTTCGACGCGATTGGCGGGTTTATCAACGGCGTCTCGGAAGATCGGGAATGGACCATGCGGGCAGTGTCGCGCGGGTATACTCTGATTTATGAAGACCGGTTTCGAGTCAGCCACCCGTCGCGACAGGACTGGCCCGCGCTCAAGACCAAATGGCGCCGGACAACGCAAGAAGCCTATCAGTTGAACGGAACGAGTTTGTCGGCGCGTCTAAGTTGGGCGCTGCGCGGGCTAGCCATGCCAGCAAGCGCAGTGGTGCATACGCCCAAAGTGCTTGCCAGCAAGAAACTGGCATCATCGGGTGAGATCGTGCGGGCGACGGCAATTTTAATCCGTCTCAGATGCACGCGCATGATCTGGATGTTGTGCCAGGCGCTCGGAAGGTCCATCTGAGCAAAACACAAAAATAAAAGGACCGTTTCCAGCCCTTTTACCATAACATCTGTTATTGGGGTCTTGTTATGCCGTTTTACGGCGGCGAACCAAGACCAAGCCACCCAGCGCCGTGAGAAGCAACACTCCGCCTGCTGGCAGCGGAACCGCAGCCACATCGAAGT